>CAVZST010000003.1:0-21681 GCA_963778015.1 Vulcanimicrobiota bacterium | reverse complement strand
AACGGGAATCGAACCCGTCTTTCCGCCTTGAAAGGGCGATGTCCTAACCGATAGACGATGGCGCCTCGGGATACCTCACACCCTACCTGGCACTGCTCACACTGTCAATGGTTGCTGGTCGGCGCTAACCGGCAGCTCGCTGATGTACTGGTGGACTAAGAAGATCCGCCATGCTGCCTTCGCCGACGCTCGATGCGACGCGCTTCATCAATCCATGTCGAACGTCGCCCGCTGCGAAGATGCCGGGGATGCTCGTTTCGAGCAGATACGGATCGCGCGGGCGCGCGCCGTTGGCAGGTTGCAGGTCGACGACGTCCCGGCCGGTGCAAACGAATCCGCGCGAGTCACGTAGCAATGCGCTCGGCAGCCACGCGGTCTCCGCCTCGGCGCCGATAAAGACGAACAGCGCGTCAGCGGGGAGCGCTTTCCGCTCGCCGTTGCCGTGCTTCACTTCAATCGATTCGAGGTGGCCGGTTCCGAAGACGTTAACCACCTCGCATCGCAACTCGATGCGAACGTTTTCTTTTCGCTTCAACTCGTCGATGAGGTATTGCGACATGCTGGCGGCAAGCCTTTCGCCGCGCACGAGGATTGTGACGCTACGCGCATAGCCGGAGAAGAGCATCGCCGCCTGCCCGGCCGAGTTGCCGCCGCCGACGATAAACACATCCGTGCCGCGTGCGCCGAGCGCCTCCGTGCGGGCCGCGCCGTAATAGACGCCGCGTCCGAGGAATGCCTCGATTCCGGGCACCGAAAGCCGGCGCCACGTCACGCCGCTGGCCAAAACGATCGCCTTGGTTTCGATGCGGTCGCCGCAATCCAAGACGATCGCATGCGTCGTGGCCGGGGGTTGACGAGGCTCGATCTTGCCGGCTTGCCGCGTGATGATAATCTCCGCGCCGAATCGCCGCGCTTGCGCAAAGGCGCGCGAGCTGAGATCGTCGCCCGAGACGCCGGCCGGAAAACCGAGATAGTTTTCGATGCGCGACGACGTTCCGGCTTGGCCCCCGGGAGCGCGGCACTCGACCAGCACCGTGCTCAAGCCTTCCGAGGCGCCGTACACTGCCGCGGCTAAGCCCGCCGGCCCCGCGCCGATGATTGCAACGTCGTACGTCGTTTCGTGCGGCGCGGTTTGCAGCCCCAGGCGTTGCGCGAGCTCGGTGAACGACGGCGCAACGTGGTGCGAGCCGTCCGAATAGACGACCACCGGGTAACGGCCACCGCGCACGACCTCCGCCGGCACATTCGCATAATCGCGCGCGTCGGCATCGTCGGGATCGACCCAGCGAAATCCAACGTGATTGCGCGCGAGGAAATCTCGCAGGTCGTAACATTCGAAATCCAAGCGATCGCCGATCACGGTCACGTTCGCGACCGGCGTGACGATCGAAGCCTCTTGCAGCGCCTGGATGCGCCGCGCCATGGAAGCCAAAACCTGGCGGTTCACTTCCGGACATCGCGCGACCAGCTCGTGAAAGTCTATCGCTTCGAGCCGCATCAAGCGCGATGGCGCCGTTGCCCGGATCGACCCGAGAAAAGCCACTCCAAGCAGGAGTGACACCTCGCCGAAGAAGCCTCCCGGCTCGATGACGTCCATAACGTGTTCCGCGCCCGCGATGAGCTTGACGATTTCACCGCGGCCCTCTAAGAGGACGTAAAAGGCGGCGGCTTCGCCTTCGAGCCCGATCCAATCTTCGGCGCCGACGCGTATGTCGGCGCTGCGCGACACGATCTTCGCGAGGTCGCCTTCGTGCGCCGACGCGAAGAGCGAAATTTTGGCCAGTGTCTCGGCGGTGATCATGGTAGCGGGACTGGTTGTTTCGGCCCGCGCAATATTACGCCTGGGCCGCCGCCGGTGACCCAAAGGGAAACCCGAAGCGGCGTGTAGCATTCCGTTCCATGAAATTCTTCGATCGCTCGCACTCGATAGCGTACCCCGGCTTCAATCGCTGGCTCGTACCGCCGGCGGCGTTGTGCATCCACCTTTGCATCGGGGAGGCGTACGCGTTTAGCGTCTTTACCAAGCCGATGGCGCAAGCGATCGGCGTTACCGCCCCGAAGCCCGGCGTCGATTGGACCGTCCCCGAGCTCGGATGGATCTTCAGCTTAGCGATTATGTTTCTCGGCCTCTCGGCGGCGTTTGGTGGAAAGTGGGTCGAACGGGTCGGCCCGCGCATGGCCATGTTCGTCGCGGCCATCTGCTTCAGCGTCGGTCTGATCCTGGCCGGAATCGGCGTCAACGCTCATTTGCTCTGGCTCGTCTATCTCGGCTACGGTGTGATCGGTGGATGCGGACTTGGCATCGGCTACATCTCGCCCGTCTCGACACTGATCAAATGGTTCCCAGATCGTCCCGGCCTGGCGACCGGAACGGCGATCATGGGATTCGGTGGAGGCGCCTTGATCGGTGCGCCGTTGTCGGTCTTGCTGATGCGGCATTTCGCGAATGCAACCAACACGGGCGTGGCGCAAACGATGATCGTGCTCGGAATCCTCTACTTCATCTGGATGATCGTCGGCTGCATGATCGTGCGCTATCCCGAAGAAGGATGGGAGCCGGCCGGCTACGTGGCGCCGGTGACGTCGCAGGGCATGATCACCGCCGCAAACGTGCTTCGCGAGGAAGCGCTGCGGACGCCGCAGTTCTATCTGCTTTGGCTCGTGCTCTTCTTGAACGTCACCGCCGGCATCGGCGTGCTCGGCCAAGCCTCTCTGATGATTCAGGAGATGTTCGGCGTGACGGCGATCGCTGCGGCCGGTTTCGTCGGGCTCATGAGCATCTTCAATATGGGCGGGCGAATCTTCTGGGCCTCGCTCTCGGATTATATCGGCCGCAAGACGACCTATGCAATCTTCTTTGTTTTGGGCTGCTTGCTATACTTCTTGGTCCCGACGTTGGGGCATTTGCACGCGCTGGCGCTCTTCGTTGTGTCGTTCCTCGTCATCATCAGCATGTACGGCGGCGGATTCTCGACGATTCCGGCATACTTGCGCGATCTCTTCGGGACGGTGAACGTCGGCGCCATTCACGGAGCATTGCTCACCGCGTGGTCGCTTGCCGGCGTAGCAGGGCCAGTCCTCATTAACTACATTCGCCAGTACCAAATCGATCACGGCGTTGCCAAAGCCGACGCGTACTCGGTGACGATGTACATCATGGCGGCACTCTTAGTCGTCGGGCTGATCTGCAATCTCGCGGTTCGCCCGGTCGACAAGTCGCATTACCTGGAAGTCGAAACCGCGACGACCTGAGGATAGCATAATGGATCAACTCGAAGAACAGATGCGCCGCTCCGACAGCAACACGACCTTCCTAGTGCTGGCGTGGTTGTGGGTCGGCATTCCCCTCGCTTGGGGAATCGCCGACACCATCAACAACGCGATGAAGCTCTTTCAGTAGTCGAACGTCGTTCGGGGCGCAGACGAGGCGCGTGACCCCCATCAGCATACGCTTGGCATCAAGCGCCGACGACATCGCAATGGTCGCGCCGCTCTTCGACGCATATCGCGTGTTCTATCGTCAACCCTCGGATCTCGAGGCCTCGCGGCGCTTTCTACTCGAACGTTGGCGTCAGCGAGAAACCGTGCTGTTCTTCGCAGTGGCCGGAGGCGACGTCACCGGATTCGTCCATCTTTTCCCGTCGTTCGCTTCAGATCGGATGCGCCGGCTCTGGATTCTCAACGACCTGTTCGTGGACTCGGCGTTTCGGCGGACAGGCGTCGCCAAGGTGCTCATGCAGCGAGCGGAGCAACACGCGCGCGATACCGGCGCGGCGGGGCTGACGCTAAGCACCGCCGTTGACAACGTCTCGGCACAGCAACTCTATCAGTCGCAGCTCTACGTTAAAGATCGGGAGTTCGTCGTTTTCAACCGCTACTTTGAGTGAGCTCGGTTGGTTCCGCCGCCGTGAAACAATCGGCCGTGCGCCTTCGTAGCTGACCCATGACTGAAGGTCACATGGTGAGATTATCGCCTCAGTTCTACGCGCGAGCGGCCGGGGTGCTTTACCTAATCGAAATCGTCTTGGCTTTTGCCGTAAATCCCGTGTGGTCGAACCTTTTCGGCCCGGGTGGCGTTGCGGTAGCGGCGGCTCAAGTCGCCGCTCCGCTGTCGCCGTGGCGATTGGCCTTCGTCGGCGAACTGCTGACCTACATCTGCTACGCGGCGATCGCCGTGATGTTCTATGCCTTGCTCCGGCCGGTCAATCCGATGCTCGCATTGCTCTCGGCTTTCCTCATGCTCGCCCACTCCGTAATCGGCGCTGCCAGCGCGCTGGGACGACTCGCGGCGGTGCTATTGCTGAGCGGATCGAGCAGCCTTGCAGCGATTGAACCTCGACAGCTCAAAGCGATGGCACTCCTTGCGCTCCATCTACACAACGACGGCCACGACGTGGGGCTGGTCTTTTTCGCTTTTCATTGCGCGGTGCTCGGCTACCTGATCTACCAATCGGGATACCTTCCGAAGACCTTCGGCGTGCTCTTTGCCTTAGCGTCGCTCTGTCTCTTAATCAGCACCGCGACGGACTTCCTCGCCCCGGCGATCAATGCCGCGATCTTCCCGACGATCGTTTTGCCGCTTTTCCTGGCCCAACTGTTCTTCGCGTCGTGGCTCACGATTATCGGCGTAAACGTTCGCAAATGGCCGGTCGAACTTATTTGCTAGAGCGAGGCGCTCGTAATCGGCGTCGGCTGGCCGGACTCCATTTGCAGATACTCGGCGGTAGAATCCGCACTCGCTAAGGCCTTGCGAACGTCGACGCTGCGCAGTGATTGATTGTTGAACGTCCGGAAATAGAACTGCAGGTTCGTTAAATCTGCGGCAGACGTCCAAAGCGTCCATTCGTCGACGCTCTTTCCGTTGACGACGTCCCGCACGGCGCCGACGGGAATGTCGAAGTTGTTGAGGATGTGAAAGACCTGCTGCACCGCGTCCGCGCCGGTTGCCGGCTGAACGGCGGCCGTTTCATACGCGACGGCGCGCACGAAGCGCGACGGCGGCGTGAAATCGCCGGGAACTCCGTAGAAGCCCGAACCTTGGCCAAAGCTGTCGAGCGTAACGCCTTGCACGGTCAGCGCCTCTCGGTTATCCGCGGAGAGGCCGACATAGTTGCGCAACTTCGTCATATGCCAGTCGAACGTCGGAGAGTTCGTGAGAACGCCGAGCGGATCGTCGTAGATGACCAGCCGTCCGCCGATCGGTTCGACGACCACAGCGGCGCCGGTTCTGTCGACGATGCGAAAATGAACCGGCGGCGCCATTCCCAGCGCCGGTACCACGGTTGGCACGAGCGCCACGCGATCGTAGGCGGCTTTGACTTGCGCAACGGTAGAGAAGTTTCCAAGAATCCACATCGAGTATTGATAGCCGGCCATCGCTCGTGACGCATTCTCGGGCGTGACGTCGGCGAATTTAGCCGATCCCGGGAAGAAGAACTCGCCGACGTACAAACCTCGATCGTTGAGCCCATCGACGACGGTCGGCAGGCCGAACGCGTTCGCGCCGACGATTCCGTACTTCGTTTTGAACTTGATCCCGGAGCCGTTGTTCGGCAGCGTGCCGACGATTGCCGTTCCTGCCGGAAAGAGACCAACTTTCGATTCGAGGTCCGCTCCAAACTCGAGCGTCCGTGCCACCACGACGCTGCCGTCCTTGGCAGTCAGGCGAATGCCGGTGCAGGCGCGGGCGGTCTGCCATGCAACGAGCGACATCGCCGCGAGGACGAAGATAGTAACGTATTGCTTCATACCCGACGAGCTTCGACCAAGCGAGCGCCACCTCATTTAAGCGCCAAACCACCCGTCGTTGTGGCGATCGCTCGGGCCATGCCGTAGTATGGCAATGCGGGCGGGAGGGCGCGGAAACCGCCTTAGCATAATCGCCGGTAAGCCTGCTGCTCCACGCCGAGCGTCGGTCGAGAGCGCCAGGGCGACCATCATGAGCCGCAAGAAAGGATCGAGTAATGAAATTCTTTTCGTGGGTCTTTTCCGGATTGCTTTTGGCCGTGGGCGCGGGCGCGGCAGTCGCCGCGATGACGGGCGGAGCCGTTACCTTTAGCCCCGACAATCTCCATTGGGTAGCCGGTACCGGCCCGACAAAGGGCTCGTCACAAGCGGTTATGGTTGGCAATCCGGACAAGTCCGGCACGGCAATCATCCGCGTCAAAATGCCGGATGGCTATACCAACGCGCCGCACTACCACTCGCACCCCGAATACGTCACGGTCATGCAAGGAACGCTTCTGTTCGGGGTGGGCGACTCCATCAACAAATCAAAAGCGACGACGCTGCCTGCCGGATCGTTCATCATGATACCGACCGGCGTCCATCATTGGTCGGTCGCACAAGGCGAAACGATCGAGCAGGTCGGCGGCGAAGGTCCGCTGACGAACATTCCGATCAAGCACGGAATGTAGCGCCGCAATGGCTAGCGGTGAGCTTCCGTTGGCGAGCCGCTAGCTCGGTCCACTTAACCTTTTATTGACGATCGAGTAGTAGTGTTTGGCTGCGATGTCGCTGCCATCAGCGTCACCGCGGGGAGACACATGTCTATTAGGCTGAGATGCGCATCTTGATCGTTGAGGACGATCCGCGGATCCATCAATCGCTGGCTAAGGACCTGCGGCGGCAGCATCACGCGGTCGATGTCGTCGAAGACGGCTTGACTGGTCTCGAGTTCGCTCGTACGGATGTGCACGACGTCATTCTTCTCGACATACTTTTGCCCGGGCTTGACGGCTTAGAGCTTTGCCGCCGGCTTCGCGCCGATAAGTCAAAAGCATTAATCCTCATGATCACTGCGCGCGATTCAGTCAGCGATAAAGTCGCCGCCCTCGACGCGGGCGCGGACGACTATCTCGTCAAGCCGTTCGATTTGGCCGAACTCTCGGCGCGAATTCGAGCGGTTTCCCGCCGCCAAGGCCCGTTGCAGGTGCCGCTTCTCGAACACGGCAGCCTCCGGCTCGATCCGACTCGCCGTTTGGTCACGTACAACGGTACCCCAGTGCCGCTGACCGCTACGGAGTACACCATTCTCGAAACGCTGATGCGCAGCCCGCTGCAGGTCTTTAGCCGCAGGATGTTGCGCGACAAGGTCACGACCTTCACCGATGAGTCCGTTCCTGACTCGATCAAGACTCACATAACCAACATCCGCCAAAAATTTCGCGTCGTCGGTGGAATTCACGATCCGATCGAAAACGTTTACGGGATGGGCTACCGTCTTGCAGACCTCGAATCGTGACCCGCAGTCGAGTCCGCTCGCATTGGCGCGCCGGCTCCTCTTATCGTACCTCGCGACGTTTGCGGTGGCCTTCCTCGTCGCCGCGGTTGTCGTACGTTTCGCCTTCGTCGGCATCCTCGATGAGCAAGCGAATCGGCGACTCCAGGACGTCGCGCGAGCCGGCCTTCGAAGCGTCGCGTTTTCCAACGGCGCTCTGGCGATCGACGAAACCGAAATATCGAATAAATCGCTCTTAACGCGCGATCAAGGTCTGCAGTGGTTCGATCGCAACGGCCGTCTCGTGGGCGCCGAAGGCCTTGCGCCGGCCGGCGGAACGTCGGTGGCCGAGGGGCGCCAACAACTTCGCGTCGGTCGACAAACGTTCGACAGCGTTACCGAGCCGATTCTCAACCCGAGAACACACCAACGCGTCGGAACCGTGAGAGCCACCGAATTGAACGAACAGGAACGCGCCGACATACGCTATCTCGATATCGGGCTCCTCATCGGCACGCTGCTCGCAGTCGTCGGTAGCTCCATCGGCGGACTCGCGGTGGCTCGCAAGGCGGTGCGGCCCGTCGAGCGGAGCTTTCAAACCTTACGTGAGTTCACTGCCGACGCATCGCATGAATTGCGAGGGCCTCTCACCGCAATCGCTACAAGTGCCGACGCGGCACTGCGTGACACGAGACGGAATCCTGCGCACGACCAGTCTCGGTTCGAAGCTATCGCGGACGGCGCAAAGCAGATGTCACGCCTCACGAACGACCTCCTGCTACTGGCCGGCGCAGACCGCTCGCTCGAACGAGAACTATTCGTCGTCGATCTCGTCGCAACGTTGAACAAGCTGACACGGGCATATGCTCTGCGGTTCTCCGAAGCCGGAATCGCATTGAACGTTGCGCCGGACGGCGCCGCGACGGTCTACGGAAACCCCGCACAGATCGAACGCATCCTCACGAATCTTCTCGAGAACGCGCTGCGCTACACTCCGGCCGGCGGTCGCGTATTCGTCGAGAGCCGTCGAGACGGAGGCGCGATTCTCGTCGTGGTTCGCGACTCGGGAATCGGAATCGCTTACGAGCATCTCGATCGAATCTTCGACCGCTTTTGGCGCGCGGATCCGGTGCGTTCGCCCGGAGGATCGGGACTCGGACTCGCCATTGCTCGCGCGCTCGCGCGCCGGCACGGCGGCGACGTCACCGTGACGAGCCGGCACGGTGTCGGTAGCACCTTCGTCGCGTCCTTTCCGGTTCGCCCACGTTAGCATTCGATGAGCACCTTTGCGCTTGACGATATCTTAACTATCGCCCGATACCATCCGGCTTGTGTTCCGACGCTCCGAGGTCAGTTCAACTCAATCCGAAGGGCCCCTTTCGACGAAAATGGGACCGCGTAAATATATCGATTGCCGGGAATTCAACAAATACAGTGGTTGTTCGCTTCGGATCTCCGGAACGGATAGTGAAGTGATCGCGGCAGCCGTCGAACACTTCGTTTCCACGCATGGTTACCGCGGCTGGCAAGAGCTGCGCATCGTTTTGCGTGCCGCGCTCAGAAGCGAGATGTAGGAGTGTTCGAGGTGGAAAGCGTGACCGGAGAAACCGTCCGCCTTTCGAGACGAGAAACCGAGGTCATCCGGTTGATCGTCCTGGGCTTTTCCAACCGCGAGATCGGAAGCCTTCTGATGTTATCGGAAAACACGATAAAGAATCACGTCACTCACATTTTGGCGAAAATCCGCTGTAAGGCTCGCGCGCAGGCAGCGGCTCATGCGGTCCGCACAGGATTGGCGTCGTAACGGCGTATTGCATTCCAGGCCGATTCTGCATCTGCGAGGTAGCAGACGGAGCGAAGGGCTTTGAGCCGGTGGCTTCAACTAACCGGGGCCACTGTTGGCAGGGGATCAGGCAAGGGACCATGCGGTTGAAGTTACGATAAAGCACCGTTTCCAAAATCCAACGTTAGTGCTACGCTGAACCTCAGCGTCGTTGCGCAGTTCGCGCGGTTTTTCCATCTGCGAAAGGAGCTAGTCAGATGAGAAATTTTAACTTTAGCCGCCACGCAGCGTTGAGCTTCTTTGTAACAGGCACCATTCTCGCCGGGTGCGGCGGGGGGCAGACCGTTCCGCAGCGGACGGAACCGGTCACGTTGAGCCCGGCGACGATTCAAACAACGGACGGACCATCAAGCCAAGACCTATTGTACATCGGAAACAGGAACCGTTCCGTAATGTATGTCTACTCTTATCCCCAGGGGGAGCGTCAACATAGGTTTAGGGCACAACTAGTTTTACTCTACAATGACTGCGCCGACAGTAGCGGACATGTCTATGTGCTGAACTACTTTGGCAGTACAGAGGCAGAGATTCTTGTGTATGCACATGGAGCAACGCACCCGATGCGCAGGATTTATCCTCTGGGAGGAATCCTCATCGATTGTGCCAGCGATCCTACTACGGGCAATCTTGCGGTCGTAGTATATTACCCACCCGTTCAGGTAGTATTCCTGCATGCAAAGAGCCGGCGGTCTAAGGGGTACTCCTACCCGAGCAATTTCACCCCTGATGCGAATACCTACGACGACAAGGGCAATCTCTTTGTCACCGGCTTCTACGGGTCGTCTTTCACCGTCAGCTTGCTGGAATTGCCAAAGGGAAGCAGTAACTTTATCGCGATCACGACGCCACCCATATCTGTATACGGCGGCGGAGGTGTCGTGAGGTGGGACGGTAAGCATCTTGCGTTGGGCAACGGTGCTGCCTCGATTTATCGTTTGGCGATTCGTGGAACGAGCGCGAGAACGGTTGGAGTCATTCATCTGAACCAAGCCTCTGTAGGGGATTTTTGGATACAAGGCGGCACCCTCGTAGGCGCTAACTCTGCCACGCCCAACGTCATGATTTGGAATTACCCACGAGGCGGGCGACCTAGAAAAGTGCTACGCAGCGTTGGCGAAGAAGACGCCGTTACCGTTTCCGTCCCTCCTTCACATTAGGAATCCGCACAAAAAGTCGCTGGGCTGCCGTTGCTAGACTTTCAGCGCTTCCTCGACCGCTTGATCTTCCGACCACGCCGCGCCTTGCGCTGCGAGGTTGGCTACCTCGTCGTCGCTCAGTGATTCGCGCAGTGGGGCTAGCAGCTTGTCGTAGCCCCATCGCTCCGTAGATTCGCGTTGCATACCTAGCTGGGCGTAATGCGCGTCCACGTAACCCAGCAACTGCGCGCCACGTCGCGGATCGCCGCCGAGTGCCGCAAGCAGCGCGAGATGCTGGAGAGCCACGACAATATCCAATTCGTATTGAAGCTGTCGAGCAAAGCGCAAAGCCTCGCGAGCCGACTCGCGGGCTCCCCCCAGGTTGTCGAGCGCGATGCGATAGGCGGCGATGTTATTGTAATCCCTGGCGATGTTCATAGCGTTCTTCCCGCGTAAGTCGATCTCCAGCCCCTCATTTGCCAATCGCAACGCCTGCTCTGAATCCCCCTCCGCAAATTCCAACTCGGCCATATTGGTCAGGCACGAGGAAACTCGGCGCTCGTCTCCAAGCGCCTTGTAGGCCGTAAGCGCCTGCGCGTACAACTCGCGCCCCGCGCGGAAATCACCGCCAACCGCTTCGAGGCCCGCCAGCAAGTTAAGGCACGCCGGCGTGGCGGCGTGCGTCACGATGTAGGTGTCCGCGCACGTGCGGGACGTCGCCAGTGCCTGAGTGGTCGCTTCCCGGGCCTCGTCGAGGCATCCCATCTGATAAAGCGCGAACGCACGGCGGTACTGCGCATGAGCCGCACTGCGTAGATCGCCCAGGTTTTCATACAGCTGCGCGGCACGCTGCGCCGCTTCAAAGCTGCGTTGGCCGGATAGAAGCTCGCTCAGCGCCAACTGCAGGCGCGCCGCGATCCCGGGCTGCTCCGCTTCGCTGACGCGCGCGAGCGCACGCTCGATCCAATAGCGACCTTCTGCGACGAGGCCAGCGTCCCACCAAAGCCGTTCCAATGCGCCGGCGATCGCGCCGCCCACTACCGCGTCCTTGCCTTGGATCAGCGCCCACTCCAGAGCCGCCCGATAGTTGTCGAGCTCCGACTCGGCGCCGGCGAGCCACGCTTTCGACGAAACCGCGCCGTGCCGTTCTGCGGTCCAGCTTGCGGCCCAGTTCCGAAAGTACTCGGCGTGACGGCGGGCCATCCGTTCGCGCTCGCCTGCCGCGCTGAGTTTCTCCAGCGCATAGGCCGCCGTCGATTCGAGCAGCCGGTAGCGTTCGCGCTCGCCGCTGGTGTCGGCGACGACCAGCGACTTGTCGGTCAACGATGCTAGAAGATCGAGGATGCCGCTTTCCTCGAGACCTTCGCCACTGCAGACTGCAGTGGCCGCATCCAGGCCAAAGCTGCCGGCAAAGGCGCCCAGCCGCGCGAACAAGAGTTGCTCCTGTGGCGTGAGCAGGTCGTAGCTCCAATCGATCAGCGCGATCAACGTTTTTTGACGCGGCAGCACATCGCGGCTCCCGCCGGTGAGGAGCTTAAAACGGTCGTTGAGCCGCTGCGCGAGGTTGGGAACGGAGAGCACCTTCACGCGCGAGGCGGCCAACTCGATCGCCAGCGCAATGCCGTCCAGCCGCCGGCAGATATCGGCGACGATCGGCGCGTTCTCATCTGTGAGCGCAAAGCGTGTGTCGGCAGCATGCGCGCGATCGACGAAGAGCAGGACGGCCTCCGAGCGCAGCGCTTCGTTCGCCGTCAGACCCGCAGCGTCCGGCGGCACGGCCAGCGATGGAAGCCGATGCACGACTTCGCCGTCGATATCGAGCGCTTGACGCGACGTGGCAAGAATCCGGACATCGACCGCGGTATGAATGATCGAAGATGCGAGCGCCGCCACGGTCTCCACGACGTGTTCGCAGTTATCGAGAATCAGCAAGAGCTTCTTGCGCCGCAGCCATTGCGGAACCGCCTCGTCGACCCGGCGGCCTTGCTGCTGGCTCATACTCATCGCCTGGGCAACGACGCTGGCAACCAGCTCGGGGTCGTTGATCGGCGATAAGTCTGCAAACCACACGCCGTCGGAATAGCGATCCAACAGCTCCGCGCCGACCGCGATCGCCAGGCGCGTCTTGCCGACGCCGCCTGACCCAACCAGCGTGAGCAAACGGTGACGGTCGAGCAGTTCTTTGACCTCGGCAACGTCATGCTCTCGGCCGATGAACGTGGTCGGCGCAATCGGAAGATTGTTGGGCCGCGCATCGAGCGAGCGCAGCGGTGGAAACTCGTTGGGCAAGCCAGCGATGTCGAGCTGCCACACGCGCTCGGCCTCAGTGAGATCCCGCAAACGGTGCGAACCCAGATCGATGAGCGTTGCGCCGGTGGGCAGATTGTCGTGAGCAAGATCTCGCGCCACACCGGAAATCAATATCTGGCCGCCGTGCCCGATTGCCAGCAGTCGCGCGACGCGGTTGAGCGCCGGTCCGAAGTAATCCCCGTCGCGCTCGTCGGTGGCGCCGCTATGCAGCGCCATGCGCACCGCCAGGCCGCCGACCGCGCTCCAGTCTTCTGCGTCGAGTGTGCGTTGGGCGTTGGCGGCCGCCGCTAGAGCATCCGATGCGCGCGAAAACACCGCGCAGAACGAATCGCCCATAGTCTTGAAGACATGACCGCCGTACGCTTCAATCGCGGTTCGAAGCAGCTCGTCGTGCCGGCGAAGGGCAGCAGGCATCGCGTTACGCTGCCCTTCCCAATGCTGCGTGCTGCCCTCGATGTCGGTAAAGAGCAGCGTCACCGTCCCGCTTGGAAGCGGGGCTCTCATCACCATGGCGAGACGTTCAAAGGCGAGGGCGTGCGCGCCTGGAGCCACGACTGACCTCTCAAACCCTGGATTGTTCCGAGTTGTTCGGAGCCGCCCCACGTTCGTAGTGGGCCTGGTAGGATTCGAACCTACGCGCAACCAGTTATGAGCCGGCCGCTCTACCGCTGAGCTACAGGCCCCGGCCCAACCGTATTCGAGGCGCCGCGGAGCCTGCCCCCACTTATCGTGGTCTGTTTGAGCGAAAGTACGGTGACAATCCGGCGTAACGGGCGGCGTTGCCTAGCTGCGCCTCTATCGCGGTAAGCCGATTATACTTAGCGGTACGCTCGCTACGTGATAGTGAGCCGGTCTTGATCTGACTGGCAGTCGTGGCGACGGCCAGATCGGCGATGGTCGTATCCTCGGTCTCACCGGAACGATGCGAGATCACCACGCCATACCCGGCCTTCTGCGCCATGGCGATGCAGTCGAGCGTTTCGGTGAGCGTGCCGATTTGATTCACCTTGATCAAAATCGCGTTGGCGGCACCTTCGTTGACGCCGCGCTCGAGGAATTTCACGTTGGTTACGAAGAGATCGTCGCCCACGAGTTGGATGCGGTCGCCGAGCGACTGCGTGAGCTTCTGCCAGCCCGCCCAATCGTTCTCGGCGAGGCCGTCTTCGATCGAAACGATTGGATAGCGCTCGCACAACTCGGTGTAAAGGCCGATCATGTCGTCAACGCTTGCCGAACGATCGCGTGAGAGCGGATAGTAGCTGCCGTTTCGATAGAACTCGCTCGCGGCCGGATCGAGCGCGATCGCAACGTCGCTGCCGGCGTGATAGCCGGCGCGCTCGATGGCGGCGACGATAAGATCGAGCGCCTCTTGAGGCGTCTCGAGCGGCGGCGCGTAGCCGCCCTCGTCGCCGACGAGCGTCTGCAGGCCGCGTTCGCGCAATATCGCGCCGATCGCGTGAAAGACTTCGGAGCCGTAGCGCACCGCCTCCGCCTCGCTCGGCGCGCCGACGGGAACGATCATGCACTCTTGAAACTCGAGCGCTCCCTCGGCGTGCTTGCCGCCGTTGATTACATTCATCATGGGAACAGGAAGGGTCGCGGCTGACGGGCCGCCGATGTAGCGAAAGAGCGGCGTCGAAAGGCTAACCGCCGCAGCCCGTGCGACGGCGAGCGAGACGCCGAGAATCGCGTTGGCGCCAAGGTTCGATTTGTTTGGGGTGTCGTCGAGCTCGATGAGTTTAGCGTCAATTTCGCGTTGCGCGGTGGCGTCGAGGCCCTCGATCGCCGGCCCGAGGACGTCGTTGACGGCGTCGACGGCCTTGCAAACGCCCTTGCCATGATAACGCCGCTGGTCACCGTCGCGCAGCTCGACCGCTTCGTTCTCACCGGTCGACGCGCCGGACGGTACCATCGCTTCTTCGACCGCACCAAAGGTCGTCGTGACCGTTACCGCGACGGTCGGGTTGCCGCGAGAGTCGAGGACCTCGCGCGCATGGACGTCTTGGATAAGCGGATTTCCGCCGGCGCGCAGCGGTGAGACCGACATGCCTACTCTTTAATCCAAGGCTCGAGATCGTGACGGCGCGAAACGAAGTCGTTGTCGTTAAAAAAAAGTTTCAGCTCCCGCTCTGCGCTCGCCGTGCTATCGCTTCCGTGGACGAGGTTGCGTCCAATCGTCTGGGCGAGATCGCCGCGTATGGAACCAGGCGCGGCCGCATGTGGATCGGTCGCGCCGATGATCTGCCGGCAACCATCGATCGCGCGCTCTCCCTCGACCGCAATAGCGACAAGCGGGCCGCTCGTGATGAAGTTGACGAGATCGGTAAAGAACGCTTTGCCTCGGTGTTCGGCGTAGTGCTCGCGCGCGCGATCGCCGTCGAGCTGCATCAGCTTCATCGCCGAGACGATGTATCCGCGGCGCTCGACGCGTGCGGTGATTTCACCGATCAGCCCGCGTGAGACCGCATCGGGCTTGCAAAGAATAAGCGTACGTTCCACAGCCATGGACGGCGCTTACGCGCTTGGGTTGCTCGGCCCTTGTCGGGCATGACACCGCAGCGGCGATACCAAAGTCAGGTCTGGTGCGACGAATCGCCCCAGCCGGTCCTTATGAACGGGTCGCTCGCGAGCTGGCGCCCTCAGCCTTTGCCTCAATTGAGTACGTCGAGGAAACGGAGAGCACGAACGCCGATGCGGCGGCGCTTCTCGAGAAAGCGCCTTTGCGCGGGCATACGATCGTCGCCGAGTATCAGCGACGCGGGGCCGGACGTAAGGGGCGCACGTGGCTCGCGCCGGCGGGAACCGCGCTGCTGTGCACGACGATCTTGCCGCGCATCGTTGATACGCCAAAGCTCTGGATCGTTCCGTTTTGGACAGCCATCGTGGCGCGCAACGCCCTTGGCAGTTTCGGGGTAACGACGACGCTGCAGTGGCCCAACGACCTGCTCCTGGGCGACCGAAAAATCGCCGGAGTGCTCTGCCACTCCTCCGTCAGCGGAATCGCGGCGCGGGTGGCCTGCGGCGTCGGAATCAACGTACGTCGGCCGGGTGCCGATCCCGGAATCGATCCTGCGCCAGCCTTCTGCGACGACGTCGCCGAGTTCGACCGCACTGCTCTCTTGGAAGCGCTACTTCGGGAATACGAGCGCACTCTCGCGGCGATCGATTCGCCGCAACACATCAGCGAGCAATGGGACGAGGGCGCGCGGCTGCCCGGACGGCTTTATCGCATCCAGCTCGATGCCGACGCGCGACCGTTTGAAGCGATCGCCGAAGGTCTGGCACTCAACGGCGGCTTGCGCGTGATTCGTCACGACGGCAGGCGCGAAACCGTATCGCTCGCCGACGCCCGCGTGCTCCGTTGAGCCTTTCTTTAAGTTAAGCGCGCTCCTTGCGCGCGCGCGTGAGCCGGCCATCGCAGCTTTCGCATAAGTTCGGCATCTTATTGTCGGTCTCGAAGATTGAGTTTGAATAGAACATCGCGCAGCGCGCGTTGTAGCAGTGTTTGAGGCCAAAGGCATGGCCTAGTTCGTGAACCGACTCCTTGAGCGTGCGTTGAAAGAGCAGATTAGCGTCGGTCGCCTCGCCGTAGAATTCCGGGCGAAGCCGGTACAGTGAGACGATCGCGATGCCCTGCGTCTCGTCTGCGTCCCCGAAGACGAAGCGGTGCGACGTCGTGTAGAGATCGAACTCGGTAATCGTCAAGAGAAATGGACCGAAGTCGGGATGCGCGCGTCGCACCTTGAGCGTGAGCGTCGGCACGAAGAGCTGGCCGCGCGTGGGATTGAGCGTACCGCGCGGTATGACGAGCGAGCGTTCGACGCGTGCGGATGCAAGAAACCGTTCCTCGAGGCAGAGAGCGAGACGGTCTAAGAATGCAGCGGCTGTCGTGTTGATCGGAACGATGCCTATCTGCGAGTGCATTTGCCCAAGGATCGTTCGCTGCGAGCAGTCAGGAAACTTTCCAACAGCGTAGAAGTCGTCGCGGTGATCGTTGGAGTCGGCATGGACGTCGCGGACGTCACACGCTATCGCTTCGACGCAGCGAAGCTGGCGTGGTTTGCGCGCAAAATCTACACCGAGGACGAGATTGCTTATGCCATGCGCAAGCGGAACTGGCCTGAGCGGCTCGCCGGGTTCTTTGCGGCGAAGGAGGCGACGCGCAAAGCATTCGGACACGCGATACCGTGGCGATGCGTCGGAGTACGGCACGAACGCGGCGGAAAGCCGGCGATCGAGCTGAACGAACCTGCGCGGGGTTTGATGCGCAGACGCGGCGTGCGAACGATTCACCTCAGCATCACGCACACTTCGAGCACCGCTGCGGCGTTCGTTATCTTGGAATCGTGATCTCCGTTCTCACGCCCAAAGAAATGCGTGACGTCGATGCGCAAGCGATGGCGCGCCTTGGCGAGGACGTGCTGATGCACAACGCCGGCCGGTGCATTGCGCAGCGCTTACGCGCAATGGCCGGACCGCAGACGCCGGTCGTCGCGCTCGCAGGCCCGGGAAACAACGGCGGGGATGCGTTTGCGGCGCTCGCCGAACTCTCGCCCGCATACGAGTGCACCGTCGCAGCCGATCTCGCCCAGCCTCGCTCCGCTGCGCGGTCGGCTGCCGAGGCGCGCGCAGCGGCGGCCGGCGTACGCGTGCGGCCGTTGCCGGCGGACGAGCGGGAGGCTCGCGCTCTGCTCGCCGATACGATCGGGGTCGACGGACTCTTTGGTACCGGCGCGCGGCTGCCTCTGCCCGATTCGTATCGGCACTTAGCGCGTGCGCTCGATGCGCGCGCGGGGGCGGTTCTCGCGATCGATATTCCTAGCGGTGTCGATGCGCTCACTGGTGCCGCCAGCGATGATGCGGTCCGCGCGACGGTGACGGTCTCGCTTGCCGCCGCGAAGCCGGGGCTGCTTCTCGAGCCGGGACGCGAGTACGTCGGCCAGCTTTGGTGCGGTCGAATCGGGATCGACGATGCGACGCTGCGCGCGCAGCCACAAAAGTTCGCTGCCCTCGACGCCGAGGGGTTCTTACAGCTGCTGCCCCGGCGAGCGTCCGACACGGAGAAGCGCTCGGCGGGCGCGCCGCTCGTCATCGCGGGATCGGCGCAGTTTCCAGGCGCTGCGGTGCTCTGCGCCCGGGGTGCGGCACGCGCCGGCGCGGGATACGTCACCGTCGCAGCGCCGAGCTCGGCGGCGAATGCGTTGCGCGCGCATCTCATCGAGCAAGTCGTCGTCGAGCTATCGGACGAGGCAAGTCCGGAAGCGGTCGTTGCGGAGCTTGTCGAGATATCGAAGCGTAACGGCGCAGTTGCGATTGGGCCCGGCCTGGGGCTCGACGATCGCACCGGACAGATCTTCGCGCGCTTTCTTGAAGCCAATGAGCTGCCGATCGTCGTGGATGCGAGCGGACTCTTTCATTTGAGCAAACGGCTCGAGCTATTGCGCGGTAAGCGATGCGTCGTAACGCCGCATGCCGGCGAGTTCGCGCGGCTATCGGGGCGTGGAACGGTCGAGGCAGGCACGCGCGTCGAGCGCATCCGCGAATTCGTCGACCGAACCGGCGTTACGACGCTTCTCAAGGGCTCCGACACGCTCATCTACGACGGCCGGGGACCGGTACACATCAATACGACGGGGACGAACGCGCTCGCGACCGCCGGCACGGGCGACGTGCTTGCGGGGATCATCGCATCGCTGCTCGCACAGGGGCTCGCGCCGGTCGATGCAGCGCGCGCGGGCGCGTATTGGCATGGATTGGCAGGGCGGCGAGCCGCAGCATACCGCCGCGTCGGCGTCGTTGCCGGCGACATCCCCGAGGCGCTCGGCGCGGCAATTCCCGCATCGCTCAATCCCGACGCGGTGCTGGTGCGTTTGACCTAGCATTTTGAAACGCCGATCATTCGGCTTGCGCAATCCATCGTTCTTCGTTGACGCCGGCCGCGAGAAGCCACACGGTGAGCACGCCTTCCCCGATCAGCCCTGGAAGAAGTATCTTCGGATAGAGCGACATCGCAAATGGCGGCACGAGGAAAGTAAGCCAGCCAAGGCCGGCTAGGAGCATGAGCACCGCAAGAGTTCGTGGGAGAAACGTCGATCGGAATATGAGGCATCCAATCAGGAAGCAGTAGAAGCCAAAAAAGACCAAGCCGACGTCGTAGCTCTGCAAGTAGAATCTGAAGAACAAAACTCCGAGAGCCTGAGACGCCGTAGCCAAAATGGCGTTCGAGTTGGGAGCCACTGCCAGCACGGATAGGATGAACAGATAAAGAATGCTTGCCGAAATTTGCGTCGCACATCCCATCAGGCTGAAGAATGCCGCCGTCAGTGAGAGCGCTTTCCCCGCCGGCTTGAAGAGCAGGTAGAAGAGCGCCGTCACCACGATGTAGCACGCGATCACGGCGAGCTGAGATGCAAACCCCCACCAAAATACGGATTGGTGAGCGAGGACGTTGGCCGCCGTCGCGGCGGCATCGTTGCTCACCACGAGGTTGCGAACGAAGAAGAGCGGTATCCCGGTCAAAAACGTCAGCAGGTAGAAGAGTCCGGCGATTCTCGCCGTCGAGCGCGGCGACGTCATGCCTCAGATACCGCGCTCCGAAACGCTGAGTTTCGCGGCGTCCATGAGCGGCCGTACGAACTCCGTGACCAGGCGTGCGGCTTCTTCACGCGTGCGACCGGCGTACGAGTCGATGAGCGCACTGCCGACGACGACACCGTCAGTGACCGATCCGATCTCGATAATCTCCGATGGGCGACTGAGGCCGAAGCCGACGGCTAACGGCTTGTGGGTGAGCTGGCGCAGCACCGTAAGCTGCGCTTTCAATGGCGCGAAATCGGGCGTCTTGCGAGCGCCGGTCACGCCCAGGCGCGAGACGACGTAGACGAAGCCCGTGGCGGCTTGGGTAATGCGTTGCGCGCGCTGCGGCGTCGTCGAGGGGGCGACGAGCAACGGCATTTCCAAACCGCACTCGTTCAGCGCGCTGCGCAGCTCGTCCGATTCCTCGAGTGCACAATCGGGAACGATCGCGCCGGCGGCACCGGCCTGCGCGGCCTCGTGAGCGAAGCGCGTAACGCCGAACTGATAGACGGGGTTGAAATACGTAAAGAGCACCAACGGCACACCGCGCGCACATCGGCGAACCAACGTGAACGCGTCGGTCGTGCCGGTGCCGTTCGAAAGCGCACGTGCGCCGGCCGAAGCAATCGTTGGGCCATCGGCAAGGGGATCGCTGTAGGGGATTCCGAGCTCGATCGCATCGACGCCGACGGCGCTGAGTGCTGCGAGGATCGCTTCGGTCGTGGCCAGGTCGGGATCGCCGGCCATGACGTACGGAATAAATGCAACGCGTCGTTCGCGCTTGGCGCGCTCAAACGCCCGCGCGAGTATTCCGCTCACCGCGCGAGATCTTTGTCGCCGCGGCCGCTCAGGTTGACCAGAATGAGATCGTCGGCGTTGCGTTGCGCTGCAAGCCTGCGCGCAAATGCGATGGCATGCGCGCTTTCGAGCGCCGGAACGATGCCCTCGCTGCGCGCAAACTCTTCAAACGTCCCGATCGCCTCCGCATCGGTTACGTTGACGTACGTCGCGCGGCCGCTTTCCTTCAAAAACGCGTGCTCGGGACCGACGCCGGGATAGTCGAGCCCCGCGGCCGTCGAGTGCGTCTCGCTCACTTGTCCTTCATCGCTCTGCAAGAGATACGAGCGCGAGCCGTGCAAAACGCCGATCGTTCCGGCGCCCAGCGAGGCCGCGGTCCTTCCGCTCTCGACGCCGTCGCCGCCGGCCTCCACGCCCCAGAGCTTCACTTCGGGATCGTCGACGAAACCGGCGAAGATGCCGATTGCGTTGCTGCCGCCGCCGACGCAGGCGACGACGTCGCTGGGAAGCCGCCCGTACCGCTCGAGTATTTGTTGGCGCGCTTCGACGCCGACGACTTTTTGCAGCTCGCGCACCAGATAGGGGTACGGATGCGCTCCGACGACGCTGCCGATGACGTAAAACGTGTCGTCGACACGCTCGGCCCAGACGCGAAAGGCTTCGTTGGTCGCGTCTTTGAGCGTTTGCGTTCCACTCTGCACCGGGTGAACCGCGGCACCGAGCAGCCGCATCACGTGGACGTTGAGCGCTTGACGCTCGACGTCGCGCGCGCCCATGTAGACGTCGACGGGGAGCCCGAACTTCGCGCCGACCGTCGCGGTCGCGACGCCGTGCTGCCCGGCGCCCGTTTCGGCTAGGAGCCTGCGCTTGCCCATGCGCAACGCCAGCAGCGCCTGCCCGACGGTGTTGTTGATCTTGTGCGCGCCGGTGTGATTGGTGTCTTCGCGTTTCATCAGCAGCGGCGCGGATGAAACATCGGCGATGTACCGCTCGCAGCGATAGAGCGGCGAGGGCCGCCCGACGAAATCTCGCAGCACCGCGTGGTAATCGTCCCAAAACGACGGATCGGCGAAGGCGCTCTCGACCGCTGCCTCGAGCTGATCGAGCGCCGCTATTAGCACCTCGGGAACGAATCGCCCGCCGAAGTCGCCAAAATAGCCGCGTGCGTCCGGCCTCTTCATCGCGCTCGCACGGCTCGCACGAATTCGCGCATCTTCGCAGGGTCCTTGCGTCCGTCCGTCTCGATGCCGCTGCGCACGTCGACACCGAATGCATTCACGCGCTCCAAACATTCCGCGACGTTGGCCGGCGTGAGGCCGCCGGCAATCACGACGCGCCGCTCCATCGCGATGCCAACGGCATGCTCCCACGCGAAGCGCCTGCCCGTGCCGCCGGCCAAACCGTCGTGGCGAGAATCCAGGAGCAGCAGCGCGTAAGGGAAAAGGCCGGCGGCCTCCGCGACATCCGACCCCGATTCGTCAACGTGAATCGCCTTGATCGCCCGCTCCGCATAGTTCGCAACAAACTGCGGCGATTCGTTGCCCGAGAACTGCAGTCGAGCGCGCGGAAAGAGCGCGCTCACCGCTTCAACCTCTTCCCTCGCCGGATTCACGAAGACCGCGACGGGTTCGATCGCATCGGACGCTCGCGCGGCGACATCGGCGGCGGCTTCGAAGGAGATGCGGCGCGGCGACGGGCCGAAGATCATGCCGAACGCATCGGCCCCGGCATCGATGGCGAGCTCGACGTCGCTCCAGGCGGTGCAGCCGCAGAACTTGATCCACGTGTCAGCCATTGTT
>CAVZST010000002.1:0-995121 GCA_963778015.1 Vulcanimicrobiota bacterium | reverse complement strand
AAGCGCCGACGACATCGCAATGGTCGCGCCGCTCTTCGACGCATATCGCGTGTTCTATCGTCAACCCTCGGATCTCGAGGCCTCGCGGCGCTTTCTACTCGAACGTTGGCGTCAGCGAGAAACCGTGCTGTTCTTCGCAGTGGCCGGAGCCGACGTCACCGGATTCGTCCATCTTTTCCCGTCGTTCGCTTCGATCGGATGCGCCGGCTCTGGATTCTCAACGACCTGTTCGTGGACTCGGCGTTTCGGCGGACAGGCGTCGCCAAGGTGCTCATGCAGCGAGCGGAGCAGCGCGCGCGCGATACCGGCGCGGCGGGGCTGACGCTAAGCACCGCCGTTGACAACGTCTCGGCACAGCAACTCTATCAGTCGCAGCTCTACGTTAAAGATCGGGAGTTCGTCGTTTTCAACCGCTACTTTGAGTGAGCTCGGTTGGTTCCGCCGCCGTGAAACAATCGGCCGTGCGCCTTCGTAGCTGACCCATGACTGAAGGTCACATGGTGAGATTATCGCCTCAGTTCTACGCGCGAGCGGCAGGGGTGCTTTACCTAATCGAAATCGTCTTGGCTTTTGCCGTAAATCCCGTGTGGTCGAACCTTTTCGGCCCGGGTGGCGTTGCGGTAGCGGCGGCTCAAGTCGCCGCTCCGCTGTCGCCGTGGCGATTGGCCTTCGTCGGCGAACTGCTGACCTACATCTGCTACGCGGCGATCGCCGTGATGTTCTATGCCTTGCTCCGGCCGGTCAATCCGATGCTCGCATTGCTCTCGGCTTTCCTCATGCTCGCCCACTCCGTAATCGGCGCTGCCAGCGCGCTGGGACGACTCGCGGCGGTGCTATTGCTGAGCGGATCGAGCAGCCTTGCAGCGATTGAACCTCGACAGCTCAAAGCGATGGCACTCCTTGCGCTCCATCTACACAACGACGGCCACGACGTGGGGCTGGTCTTTTTCGCTTTTCATTGCGCGGTGCTCGGCTACCTGATCTACCAATCGGGATACCTTCCGAAGACCTTCGGCGTGCTCTTTGCCTTAGCGTCGCTCTGTCTCTTAATCAGCACCGCGACGGACTTCCTCGCCCCGGCGATCAATGCCGCGATCTTCCCGACGATCGTTTTGCCGCTTTTCCTGGCCCAACTGTTCTTCGCGTCGTGGCTCACGATTATCGGCGTAAACGTTCGCAAATGGCCGGTCGAACTTATTTGCTAGAGCGAGGCGCTCGTAATCGGCGTCGGCTGGCCGGACTCCATTTGCAGATACTCGGCGGTAGAATCCGCACTCGCTAAGGCCTTGCGAACGTCGACGCTGCGCAGTGATTGATTGTTGAACGTCCGGAAATAGAACTGCAGGTTCGTTAAATCTGCGGCAGACGTCCAAAGCGTCCATTCGTCGACGCTTTTCCGTTGACGACGTCCCGCACGGCGCCGACGGGAATGTCGAAGTTGTTGAGGATGTGAAAGACCTGCTGCACCGCGTCCGCGCCGGTTGCCGGCTGAACGGCGGCCGTTTCATACGCGACGGCGCGCACGAAGCGCGACGGCGGCGTGAAATCGCCGGGAACTCCGTAGAAGCCCGAACCTTGGCCAAAGCTGTCGAGCGTAACGCCTTGCACGGTCAGCGCCTCTCGGTTATCCGCCGAGAGGCCGACATAGTTGCGCAGATTCGTCATATGCCAGTAGAACGTCGGAGAGTTCGTGAGAACGCCGAGCGGATCGTCGTAGATGACCAGCCGTCCGCCGATCGGTTCGACGACCACAGCGGCGCCGGTTCTGTCGACGATGCGAAAATGAACCGGCGGCGCCATTCCCAGCGCCGGTACCACGGTTGGCACGAGCGCCACGCGATCGTAGGCGGCTTTGACTTGCGCAACGGTAGAGAAGTTTCCAAGAATCCACATCGAGTATTGATAGCCGGCCATCGCTCGTGACGCATTCTCGGGCGTGACGTCGGCGAATTTAGCCGATCCCGGGAAGAAGAACTCGCCGACGTACAAACCTCGATCGTTGAGCCCATCGACGACGGTCGGCAGGCCGAACGCGTTCGCGCCGACGATTCCGTACTTCGTTTTGAACTTGATCCCGGAGCCGTTGTTCGGCAGCGTGCCGACGATTGCCGTTCCTGCCGGAAAGAGACCAACTTTCGATTCGAGGTCCGCTCCAAACTCGAGCGTCCGTGCCACCACGACGCTGCCGTCCTTGGCAGTCAGGCGAATGCCGGTGCAGGCGCGGGCGGTCTGCCATGCAACGAGCGACATCGCCGCGAGGACGAAGATAGTAACGTATTGCTTCATACCCGACGAGCTTCGACCAAGCGAGCGCCACCTCATTTAAGCGCCAAACCACCCGTCGTTGTGGCGATCGCTCGGGCCATGCCGTAGTATGGCAATGCGGGCGGGAGGGCGCGGAAACCGCCTTAGCATAATCGCCGGTAAGCCTGCTGCTCCACGCCGAGCGTCGGTCGAGAGCGCCAGGGCGACCATCATGAGCCGCAAGAAAGGATCGAGTAATGAAATTCTTTTCGTGGGTCTTTTCCGGATTGCTTTTGGCCGTGGGCGCGGGCGCGGCAGTCGCCGCGATGACGGGCGGAGCCGTTACCTTTAGCCCCGACAATCTCCATTGGGTAGCCGGTACCGGCCCGACAAAGGGCTCGTCACAAGCGGTTATGGTTGGCAATCCGGACAAGTCCGGCACGGCAATCATCCGCGTCAAAATGCCGGATGGCTATACCAACGCGCCGCACTACCACTCGCACCCCGAATACGTCACGGTCATGCAAGGAACGCTTCTGTTCGGGGTGGGCGACTCCATCAACAAATCAAAAGCGACGACGCTGCCTGCCGGATCGTTCATCATGATACCGACCGGCGTCCATCATTGGTCGGTCGCACAAGGCGAAACGATCGAGCAGGTCGGCGGCGAAGGTCCGCTGACGAACATTCCGATCAAGCACGGAATGTAGCGCCGCAATGGCTAGCGGTGAGCTTCCGTTGGCGAGCCGCTAGCTCGGTCCACTTAACCTTTTATTGACGATCGAGTAGTAGTGTTTGGCTGCGATGTCGCTGCCATCAGCGTCACCGCGGGGAGACACATGTCTATTAGGCTGAGATGCGCATCTTGATCGTTGAGGACGATCCGCGGATCCATCAATCGCTGGCTAAGGACCTGCGGCGGCAGCATCACGCGGTCGATGTCGTCGAAGACGGCTTGACTGGTCTCGAGTTCGCTCGTACGGATGTGCACGACGTCATTCTTCTCGACATACTTTTGCCCGGGCTTGACGGCTTAGAGCTTTGCCGCCGGCTTCGCGCCGATAAGTCAAAAGCATTAATCCTCATGATCACTGCGCGCGATTCAGTCAGCGATAAAGTCGCCGCCCTCGACGCGGGCGCGGACGACTATCTCGTCAAGCCGTTCGATTTGGCCGAACTCTCGGCGCGAATTCGAGCGGTTTCCCGCCGCCAAGGCCCGTTGCAGGTGCCGCTTCTCGAACACGGCAGCCTCCGGCTCGATCCGACTCGCCGTTTGGTCACGTACAACGGTACCCCAGTGCCGCTGACCGCTACGGAGTACACCATTCTCGAAACGCTGATGCGCAGCCCGCTGCAGGTCTTTAGCCGCAGGATGTTGCGCGACAAGGTCACGACCTTCACCGATGAGTCCGTTCCTGACTCGATCAAGACTCACATAACCAACATCCGCCAAAAATTTCGCGTCGTCGGTGGAATTCACGATCCGATCGAAAACGTTTACGGGATGGGCTACCGTCTTGCAGACCTCGAATCGTGACCCGCAGTCGAGTCCGCTCGCATTGGCGCGCCGGCTCCTCTTATCGTACCTCGCGACGTTTGCGGTGGCCTTCCTCGTCGCCGCGGTTGTCGTACGTTTCGCCTTCGTCGGCATCCTCGATGAGCAAGCGAATCGGCGACTCCAGGACGTCGCGCGAGCCGGCCTTCGAAGCGTCGCGTTTTCCAACGGCGCTCTGGCGATCGACGAAACCGAAATATCGAATAAATCGCTCTTAACGCGCGATCAAGGTCTGCAGTGGTTCGATCGCAACGGCCGTCTCGTGGGCGCCGAAGGCCTTGCGCCGGCCGGCGGAACGTCTGTGGCCGAGGGGCGCCAACAACTTCGCGTCGGTCGACAAACGTTCGACAGCGTTACCGAGCCGATTCTCAACCCGAGAACACACCAACGCGTCGGAACCGTGAGAGCCACCGAATTGAACGAACAGGAACGCGCCGACATACGCTATCTCGATATCGGGCTCCTCATCGGCACGCTGCTCGCAGTCGTCGGTAGCTCCATCGGCGGACTCGCGGTGGCTCGCAAGGCGGTGCGGCCCGTCGAGCGGAGCTTTCAAACCTTACGTGAGTTCACTGCCGACGCATCGCATGAATTGCGAGGGCCTCTCACCGCAATCGCTACAAGTGCCGACGCGGCACTGCGTGACACGAGACGGAATCCTGCGCACGACCAGTCTCGGTTCGAAGCTATCGCGGACGGCGCAAAGCAGATGTCACGCCTCACGAACGACCTCCTGCTACTGGCCGGCGCAGACCGCTCGCTCGAACGAGAACTATTCGTCGTCGATCTCGTCGCAACGTTGAACAAGCTGACACGGGCATATGCTCTGCGGTTCTCCGAAGCCGGAATCGCATTGAACGTTGCGCCGGACGGCGCCGCGACGGTCTACGGAAACCCCGCACAGATCGAACGCATCCTCACGAATCTTCTCGAGAACGCGCTGCGCTACACTCCGGCCGGCGGTCGCGTATTCGTCGAGAGCCGTCGAGACGGAGGCGCGATTCTCGTCGTGGTTCGCGACTCGGGAATCGGAATCGCTTACGAGCATCTCGATCGAATCTTCGACCGCTTTTGGCGCGCGGATCCGGTGCGTTCGCCCGGAGGATCGGGACTCGGACTCGCCATTGCTCGCGCGCTCGCGCGCCGGCACGGCGGCGACGTCACCGTGACGAGCCGGCACGGTGTCGGTAGCACCTTCGTCGCGTCCTTTCCGGTTCGCCCACGTTAGCATTCGATGAGCACCTTTGCGCTTGACGATATCTTAACTATCGCCCGATACCATCCGGCTTGTGTTCCGACGCTCCGAGGTCAGTTCAACTCAATCCGAAGGGCCCCTTTCGACGAAAATGGGACCGCGTAAATATATCGATTGCCGGGAATTCAACAAATACAGTGGTTGTTCGCTTCGGATCTCCGGAACGGATAGTGAAGTGATCGCGGCAGCCGTCGAACACTTCGTTTCCACGCATGGTTACCGCGGCTGGCAAGAGCTGCGCATCGTTTTGCGTGCCGCGCTCAGAAGCGAGATGTAGGCGTGTTCGAGGTGGAAAGCGTGACCGGAGAAACCGTCCGCCTTTCGAGACGAGAAACCGAGGTCATCCGGTTGATCGTCCTGGGCTTTTCCAACCGCGAGATCGGAAGCCTTCTGATGTTATCGGAAAACACGATAAAGAATCACGTCACTCACATTTTGGCGAAAATCCGCTGTAAGGCTCGCGCGCAGGCAGCGGCTCATGCGGTCCGCACAGGATTGGCGTCGTAACGGCGTATTGCATTCCAGGCCGATTCTGCATCTGCGAGGTAGCAGACGGAGCGAAGGGCTTTGAGCCGGTGGCTTCAACTAACCGGGGCCACTGTTGGCAGGGGATCAGGCAAGGGACCATGCGGTTGAAGTTACGATAAAGCACCGTTTCCAAAATCCAACGTTAGTGCTACGCTGAACCTCAGCGTCGTTGCGCAGTTCGCGCGGTTTTTCCATCTGCGAAAGGAGCTAGTCAGATGAGAAATTTTAACTTTAGCCGCCACGCAGCGTTGAGCTTCTTTGTAACAGGCACCATTCTCGCCGGGTGCGGCGGGGGGCAGACCGTTCCGCAGCGGACGGAACCGGTCACGTTGAGCCCGGCGACGATTCAAACAACGGACGGACCATCAAGCCAAGACCTATTGTACATCGGAAACAGGAACCGTTCCGTAATGTATGTCTACTCTTATCCCCAGGGGGAGCGTCAACATAGGTTTAGGGCACAACTAGTTTTACTCTACAATGACTGCGCCGATAGTAGCGGACATGTCTATGTGCTGAACTACTTTGGCAGTACAGAGGCAGAGATTCTTGTGTATGCACATGGAGCAACGCACCCGATGCGCAGGATTTATCCTCTGGGAGGAATCCTCATCGATTGTGCCAGCGATCCTACTACGGGCAATCTTGCGGTCGTAGTATATTACCCACCCGTTCAGGTAGTATTCCTGCATGCAAAGAGCCGACGGTCTAAGGGGTACTCCTACCCGAGCAATTTCACCCCTGATGCGAATACCTACGACGACAAAGGCAATCTCTTTGTCACCGGCTTCTACGGGTCGTCTTTCACCGTCAGCTTGCTGGAATTGCCAAAGGGAAGCAGTAACTTTGTCGCGATCACGACGCCACCCATATCTGTATACGGCGGCGGAGGTGTCGTGAGGTGGGACGGTAAGCATCTTGCGTTGGGCAACGGTGCTGCCTCGATTTATCGTTTGGCGATTCGTGGAACGAGCGCGAGAACGGTTGGAGTCATTCATCTGAACCAAGCCTCCGTAGGGGATTTTTGGATACAAGGCGGCACCCTCGTAGGCGCTAACTCTGCCACGCCCAACGTCATGATTTGGAATTATCCACGAGGCGGGCGACCTAGAAAAGTGCTACGTAGCGTCGGCGAAGAAGACGCCGTTACGGTTTCCGTCCCTCCTTCACATTAGGAATCCGCACAAAAAGTCGCTGGGCTGCCGTTGCTAGACTTTCAGCGCTTCCTCGACCGCTTGATCTTCCGACCACGCCGCGCCTTGCGCTGCGAGGTTGGCTACCTCGTCGTCGCTCAGTGATTCGCGCAGTGGGGCTAGCAGCTTGTCGTAGCCCCATCGCTCCGTAGATTCGCGTTGCATACCTAGCTGGGCGTAATGCGCGTCCACGTAACCCAGCAACTGCGCGCCACGTCGCGGATCGCCGCCGAGTGCCGCAAGCAGCGCGAGATGCTGGAGAGCCACGACAATATCCAATTCGTATTGAAGCTGTCGAGCAAAGCGCAAAGCCTCGCGAGCCGACTCGCGGGCTCCCCCCAGGTTGTCGAGCGCGATGCGATAGGCGGCGATGTTATTGTAATCCCTGGCGATGTTCATAGCGTTCTTCCCGCGTAAGTCGATCTCCAGCCCCTCATTTGCCAATCGCAACGCCTGCTCTGAATCCCCCTCCGCAAATTCCAACTCGGCCATATTGGTCAGGCACGAGGAAACTCGGCGCTCGTCTCCAAGCGCCTTGTAGGCCGTAAGCGCCTGCGCGTACAACTCGCGCCCCGCGCGGAAATCACCGCCAACCGCTTCGAGGCCCGCCAGCAAGTTAAGGCACGCCGGCGTGGCGGCGTGCGTCACGATGTAGGTGTCCGCGCACGTGCGGGACGTCGCCAGTGCCTGAGTGGTCGCTTCCCGGGCCTCGTCGAGGCATCCCATCTGATAAAGCGCGAACGCACGGCGGTACTGCGCATGAGCCGCACTGCGTAGATCGCCCAGGTTTTCATACAGCTGCGCGGCACGCTGCGCCGCTTCAAAGCTGCGTTGGCCGGATAGAAGCTCGCTCAGCGCCAACTGCAGGCGCGCCGCGATCCCGGGCTGCTCCGCTTCGCTGACGCGCGCGAGCGCACGCTCGATCCAATAGCGACCTTCTGCGACGAGGCCAGCGTCCCACCAAAGCCGTTCCAATGCGCCGGCGATCGCGCCGCCCACTACCGCGTCCTTGCCTTGGATCAGCGCCCACTCCAGAGCCGCCCGGTAGTTGTCGAGCTCCGACTCGGCGCCGGCGAGCCACGCTTTCGACGAAACCGCGCCGTGCCGTTCTGCGGTCCAGCTTGCGGCCCAGTTCCGAAAGTACTCGGCGTGACGGCGGGCCATCCGTTCGCGCTCGCCTGCCGCGCTGAGTTTCTCCAGCGCATAGGCCGCCGTCGATTCGAGCAGCCGGTAGCGTTCGCGCTCGCCGCTGGTGTCGGCGACGACCAGCGACTTGTCGGTCAACGATGCTAGAAGATCGAGGATGCCGCTTTCCTCGAGACCTTCGCCACTGCAGACTGCAGTGGCCGCATCCAGGCCAAAGCTGCCGGCAAAGGCGCCCAGCCGCGCGAACAAGAGTTGCTCCTGTGGCGTGAGCAGGTCGTAGCTCCAATCGATCAGCGCGATCAACGTTTTTTGACGCGGCAGCACATCGCGGCTCCCGCCGGTGAGGAGCTTAAAACGGTCGTTGAGCCGCTGCGCGAGGTTGGGAACGGAGAGCACCTTCACGCGCGAGGCGGCCAACTCGATCGCCAGCGCAATGCCGTCCAGCCGCCAGCAGATATCGGCGACGATCGGCGCGTTCTCATCTGTGAGCGCAAAGCGTGTGTCGGCAGCATGCGCGCGATCGACGAAGAGCAGGACGGCCTCCGAGCGCAGCGCTTCGTTCGCCGTCAGACCCGCAGCGTCCGGCGGCACGGCCAGCGATGGAAGCCGATGCACGACTTCGCCGTCGATATCGAGCGCTTGACGCGACGTGGCAAGAATCCGGACATCGACCGCGGTACGAATGATCGAAGATGCGAGCGCCGCCACGGTCTCCACGACGTGTTCGCAGTTATCGAGAATCAGCAAGAGCTTCTTGCGCCGCAGCCATTGCGGAACCGCCTCGTCGACCCGGCGGCCTTGCTGCTGGCTCATACTCATCGCCTGGGCAACGACGCTGGCAACCAGCTCGGGGTCGTTGATCGGCGATAAGTCTGCAAACCACACGCCGTCGGAATAGCGATCCAACAGCTCCGCGCCGACCGCGATCGCCAGGCGCGTCTTGCCGACGCCGCCTGACCCAACCAGCGTGAGCAAACGGTGACGGTCGAGCAGTTCTTTGACCTCGGCAACGTCATGCTCTCGGCCGATGAACGTGGTCGGCGCAATCGGAAGATTGTTGGGCCGCGCATCGAGCGAGCGCAGCGGTGGAAACTCGTTGGGCAAGCCAGCGATGTCGAGCTGCCACACGCGCTCGGCCTCAGTGAGATCCCGCAAACGGTGCGAACCCAGATCGATGAGCGTTGCGCCGGTGGGCAGATTGTCGTGAGCAAGATCTCGCGCCACACCGGAAATCAATATCTGGCCGCCGTGCCCGATTGCCAGCAGTCGCGCGACGCGGTTGAGCGCCGGTCCGAAGTAATCCCCGTCGCGCTCGTCGGTGGCGCCGCTATGCAGCGCCATGCGCACCGCCAGGCCGCCGACCGCGCTCCAGTCTTCTGCGTCGAGTGTGCGTTGGGCGTTGGCGGCCGCCGCTAGAGCATCCGATGCGCGCGAAAACACCGCGCAGAACGAATCGCCCATAGTCTTGAAGACATGACCGCCGTACGCTTCAATCGCGGTTCGAAGCAGCTCGTCGTGCCGGCGAAGGGCAGCAGGCATCGCGTTACGCTGCCCTTCCCAATGCTGCGTGCTGCCCTCGATGTCGGTAAAGAGCAGCGTCACCGTCCCGCTTGGAAGCGGGGCTCTCAGCACCATGGCGAGACGTTCAAAGGCGAGGGCGTGCGCGCCTGGAGCCACGACTGACCTCTCAAACCCTGGATTGTTCCGAGTTGTTCGGAGCCGCCCCACGTTCGTAGTGGGCCTGGTAGGATTCGAACCTACGCGCAACCAGTTATGAGCCGGCCGCTCTACCGCTGAGCTACAGGCCCCGGCCCAACCGTATTCGAGGCGCCGCGGAGCCTGCCCCCACTTATCGTGGTCTGTTTGAGCGAAAGTACGGTGACAATCCGGCGTAACGGGCGGCGTTGCCTAGCTGCGCCTCTATCGCGGTAAGCCGATTATACTTAGCGGTACGCTCGCTACGTGATAGTGAGCCGGTCTTGATCTGACTGGCAGTCGTGGCGACGGCCAGATCGGCGATGGTCGTATCCTCGGTCTCACCGGAACGATGCGAGATCACCACGCCATACCCGGCCTTCTGCGCCATGGCGATGCAGTCGAGCGTTTCGGTGAGCGTGCCGATTTGATTCACCTTGATCAAAATCGCGTTGGCGGCACCTTCGTTGACGCCGCGCTCGAGGAATTTCACGTTGGTTACGAAGAGATCGTCGCCCACGAGTTGGATGCGGTCGCCGAGCGACTGCGTGAGCTTCTGCCAGCCCGCCCAATCGTTCTCGGCGAGGCCGTCTTCGATCGAAACGATTGGATAGCGCTCGCACAACTCGGTGTAAAGGCCGATCATGTCGTCAACGCTTGCCGAACGATCGCGTGAGAGCGGATAGTAGCTGCCGTTTCGATAGAACTCGCTCGCGGCCGGATCGAGCGCGATCGCAACGTCGCTGCCGGCGTGATAGCCGGCGCGCTCGATGGCGGCGACGATAAGATCGAGCGCCTCTTGAGGCGTCTCGAGCGGCGGCGCGTAGCCGCCCTCGTCGCCGACGAGCGTCTGCAGGCCGCGTTCGCGCAATATCGCGCCGATCGCGTGAAAGACTTCGGAGCCGTAGCGCACCGCCTCCGCCTCGCTCGGCGCGCCGACGGGAACGATCATGCACTCTTGAAACTCGAGCGCTCCCTCGGCGTGCTTGCCGCCGTTGATTACATTCATCATGGGAACAGGAAGGGTCGCGGCTGACGGGCCGCCGATGTAGCGAAAGAGCGGCGTCGAAAGGCTAACCGCCGCAGCCCGTGCGACGGCGAGCGAGACGCCGAGAATCGCGTTGGCGCCAAGGTTCGATTTGTTTGGGGTGTCGTCGAGCTCGATGAGTTTAGCGTCAATTTCGCGTTGCGCGGTGGCGTCGAGGCCCTCGATCGCCGGCCCGAGGACGTCGTTGACGGCGTCGACGGCCTTGCAAACGCCCTTGCCATGATAACGCCGCTCGTCACCGTCGCGCAGCTCGACCGCTTCGTTCTCACCGGTCGACGCGCCGGACGGTACCATCGCTTCTTCGACCGCACCAAAGGTCGTCGTGACCGTTACCGCGACGGTCGGGTTGCCGCGAGAGTCGAGGACCTCGCGCGCATGGACGTCTTGGATAAGCGGATTTCCGCCGGCGCGCAGCGGTGAGACCGACATGCCTACTCTTTAATCCAAGGCTCGAGATCGTGACGGCGCGAAACGAAGTCGTTGTCGTTAAAAAAAAGTTTCAGCTCCCGCTCTGCGCTCGCCGTGCTATCGCTTCCGTGGACGAGGTTGCGTCCAATCGTCTGGGCGAGATCGCCGCGTATGGAACCAGGCGCGGCCGCATGTGGATCGGTCGCGCCGATGATCTGCCGGCAACCATCGATCGCGCGCTCTCCCTCGACCGCAATAGCGACAAGCGGGCCGCTCGTGATGAAGTTGACGAGATCGGTAAAGAACGCTTTGCCTCGGTGTTCGGCGTAGTGCTCGCGCGCGCGATCGCCGTCGAGCTGCATCAGCTTCATCGCCGAGACGATGTATCCGCGGCGCTCGACGCGTGCGGTGATTTCACCGATCAGCCCGCGTGAGACCGCATCGGGCTTGCAAAGAATAAGCGTACGTTCCACAGCCATGGACGGCGCTTACGCGCTTGGGTTGCTCGGCCCTTGTCGGGCATGACACCGCAGCGGCGATACCAAAGTCAGGTCTGGTGCGACGAATCGCCCCAGCCGGTCCTTATGAACGGGTCGCTCGCGAGCTGGCGCCCTCAGCCTTTGCCTCAATTGAGTACGTCGAGGAAACGGAGAGCACGAACGCCGATGCGGCGGCGCTTCTCGAGAAAGCGCCTTTGCGCGGGCATACGATCGTCGCCGAGTATCAGCGACGCGGGGCCGGACGTAAGGGGCGCACGTGGCTCGCGCCGGCGGGAACCGCGCTGCTGTGCACGACGATCTTGCCGCGCATCGTTGATACGCCAAAGCTCTGGATCGTTCCGTTTTGGACAGCCATCGTGGCGCGCAACGCCCTTGGCAGTTTCGGGGTAACGACGACGCTGCAGTGGCCCAACGACCTGCTCCTGGGCGACCGAAAAATCGCCGGAGTGCTCTGCCACTCCTCCGTCAGCGGAATCGCGGCGCGGGTGGCCTGCGGCGTCGGAATCAACGTACGTCGGCCGGGTGCCGATCCCGGAATCGATCCTGCGCCAGCCTTCTGCGACGACGTCGCCGAGTTCGACCGCACTGCTCTCTTGGAAGCGCTACTTCGGGAATACGAGCGCACTCTCGCGGCGATCGATTCGCCGCAACACATCAGCGAGCAATGGGACGAGGGCGCGCGGCTGCCCGGACGGCTTTATCGCATCCAGCTCGATGCCGACGCGCGACCGTTTGAAGCGATCGCCGAAGGTCTGGCACTCAACGGCGGCTTGCGCGTGATTCGTCACGACGGCAGGCGCGAAACCGTATCGCTCGCCGACGCCCGCGTGCTCCGTTGAGCCTTTCTTTAAGTTAAGCGCGCTCCTTGCGCGCGCGCGTGAGCCGGCCATCGCAGCTTTCGCATAAGTTCGGCATCTTATTGTCGGTCTCGAAGATTGAGTTTGAATAGAACATCGCGCAGCGCGCGTTGTAGCAGTGTTTGAGGCCAAAGGCATGGCCTAGTTCGTGAACCGACTCCTTGAGCGTGCGTTGAAAGAGCAGATTAGCGTCGGTCGCCTCGCCGTAGAATTCCGGGCGAAGCCGGTACAGTGAGACGATCGCGATGCCCTGCGTCTCGTCTGCGTCCCCGAAGACGAAGCGGTGCGACGTCGTGTAGAGATCGAACTCGGTAATCGTCAAGAGAAATGGACCGAAGTCGGGATGCGCGCGTCGCACCTTGAGCGTGAGCGTCGGCACGAAGAGCTGGCCGCGCGTGGGATTGAGCGTACCGCGCGGTATGACGAGCGAGCGTTCGACGCGTGCGGATGCAAGAAACCGTTCCTCGAGGCAGAGAGCGAGACGGTCTAAGAATGCAGCGGCTGTCGTGTTGATCGGAACGATGCCTATCTGCGAGTGCATTTGCCCAAGGATCGTTCGCTGCGAGCAGTCAGGAAACTTTCCAACAGCGTAGAAGTCGTCGCGGTGATCGTTGGAGTCGGCATGGACGTCGCGGACGTCACACGCTATCGCTTCGACGCAGCGAAGCTGGCGTGGTTTGCGCGCAAAATCTACACCGAGGACGAGATTGCTTATGCCATGCGCAAGCGGAACTGGCCTGAGCGGCTCGCCGGGTTCTTTGCGGCGAAGGAGGCGACGCGCAAAGCATTCGGACACGCGATACCGTGGCGATGCGTCGGAGTACGGCACGAACGCGGCGGAAAGCCGGCGATCGAGCTGAACGAACCTGCGCGGGGTTTGATGCGCAGACGCGGCGTGCGAACGATTCACCTCAGCATCACGCACACTTCGAGCACCGCTGCGGCGTTCGTTATCTTGGAATCGTGATCTCCGTTCTCACGCCCAAAGAAATGCGTGACGTCGATGCGCAAGCGATGGCGCGCCTTGGCGAGGACGTGCTGATGCACAACGCCGGCCGGTGCATTGCGCAGCGCTTACGCGCAATGGCCGGACCGCAGACGCCGGTCGTCGCGCTCGCAGGCCCGGGAAACAACGGCGGGGATGCGTTTGCGGCGCTCGCCGAACTCTCGCCCGCATACGAGTGCACCGTCGCAGCCGATCTCGCCCAGCCTCGCTCCGCTGCGCGGTCGGCTGCCGAGGCGCGCGCAGCGGCGGCCGGCGTACGCGTGCGGCCGTTGCCGGCGGACGAGCGGGAGGCTCGCGCTCTGCTCGCCGATACGATCGGGGTCGACGGACTCTTTGGTACCGGCGCGCGGCTGCCTCTGCCCGATTCGTATCGGCACTTAGCGCGTGCGCTCGATGCGCGCGCGGGGGCGGTTCTCGCGATCGATATTCCTAGCGGTGTCGATGCGCTCACTGGTGCCGCCAGCGATGATGCGGTCCGCGCGACGGTGACGGTCTCGCTTGCCGCCGCGAAGCCGGGGCTGCTTCTCGAGCCGGGACGCGAGTACGTCGGCCAGCTTTGGTGCGGTCGAATCGGGATCGACGATGCGACGCTGCGCGCGCAGCCACAAAAGTTCGCTGCCCTCGACGCCGAGGGGTTCTTACAGCTGCTGCCCCGGCGAGCGTCCGACACGGAGAAGCGCTCGGCGGGCGCGCCGCTCGTCATCGCGGGATCGGCGCAGTTTCCAGGCGCTGCGGTGCTCTGCGCCCGGGGTGCGGCACGCGCCGGCGCGGGATACGTCACCGTCGCAGCGCCGAGCTCGGCGGCGAATGCGTTGCGCGCGCATCTCATCGAGCAAGTCGTCGTCGAGCTATCGGACGAGGCAAGTCCGGAAGCGGTCGTTGCGGAGCTTGTCGAGATATCGAAGCGTAACGGCGCAGTTGCGATTGGGCCCGGCCTGGGGCTCGACGATCGCACCGGACAGATCTTCGCGCGCTTTCTTGAAGCCAATGAGCTGCCGATCGTCGTGGATGCGAGCGGACTCTTTCATTTGAGCAAACGGCTCGAGCTATTGCGCGGTAAGCGATGCGTCGTAACGCCGCATGCCGGCGAGTTCGCGCGGCTATCGGGGCGTGGAACGGTCGAGGCAGGCACGCGCGTCGAGCGCATCCGCGAATTCGTCGACCGAACCGGCGTTACGACGCTTCTCAAGGGCTCCGACACGCTCATCTACGACGGCCGGGGACCGGTACACATCAATACGACGGGGACGAACGCGCTCGCGACCGCCGGCACGGGCGACGTGCTTGCGGGGATCATCGCATCGCTGCTCGCACAGGGGCTCGCGCCGGTCGATGCAGCGCGCGCGGGCGCGTATTGGCATGGATTGGCAGGGCGGCGAGCCGCAGCATACCGCCGCGTCGGCGTCGTTGCCGGCGACATCCCCGAGGCGCTCGGCGCGGCAATTCCCGCATCGCTCAATCCCGACGCGGTGCTGGTGCGTTTGACCTAGCATTTTGAAACGCCGATCATTCGGCTTGCGCAATCCATCGTTCTTCGTTGACGCCGGCCGCGAGAAGCCACACGGTGAGCACGCCTTCCCCGATCAGCCCTGGAAGAAGTATCTTCGGATAGAGCGACATCGCAAATGGCGGCACGAGGAAAGTAAGCCAGCCAAGGCCGGCTAGGAGCATGAGCACCGCAAGAGTTCGTGGGAGAAACGTCGATCGGAATATGAGGCATCCAATCAGGAAGCAGTAGAAGCCAAAAAAGACCAAGCCGACGTCGTAGCTCTGCAAGTAGAATCTGAAGAACAAAACTCCGAGAGCCTGAGACGCCGTAGCCAAAATGGCGTTCGAGTTGGGAGCCACTGCCAGCACGGATAGGATGAACAGATAAAGAATGCTTGCCGAAATTTGCGTCGCACATCCCATCAGGCTGAAGAATGCCGCCGTCAGTGAGAGCGCTTTCCCCGCCGGCTTGAAGAGCAGGTAGAAGAGCGCCGTCACCACGATGTAGCACGCGATCACGGCGAGCTGAGATGCAAACCCCCACCAAAATACGGATTGGTGAGCGAGGACGTTGGCCGCCGTCGCGGCGGCATCGTTGCTCACCACGAGGTTGCGAACGAAGAAGAGCGGTATCCCGGTCAAAAACGTCAGCAGGTAGAAGAGTCCGGCGATTCTCGCCGTCGAGCGCGGCGACGTCATGCCTCAGATACCGCGCTCCGAAACGCTGAGTTTCGCGGCGTCCATGAGCGGCCGTACGAACTCCGTGACCAGGCGTGCGGCTTCTTCACGCGTGCGACCGGCGTACGAGTCGATGAGCGCACTGCCGACGACGACACCGTCAGTGACCGATCCGATCTCGATAATCTCCGATGGGCGACTGAGGCCGAAGCCGACGGCTAACGGCTTGTGGGTGAGCTGGCGCAGCACCGTAAGCTGCGCTTTCAATGGCGCGAAATCGGGCGTCTTGCGAGCGCCGGTCACGCCCAGGCGCGAGACGACGTAGACGAAGCCCGTGGCGGCTTGGGTAATGCGTTGCGCGCGCTGCGGCGTCGTCGAGGGGGCGACGAGCAACGGCATTTCCAAACCGCACTCGTTCAGCGCGCTGCGCAGCTCGTCCGATTCCTCGAGTGCACAATCGGGAACGATCGCGCCGGCGGCACCGGCCTGCGCGGCCTCGTGAGCGAAGCGCGTAACGCCGAACTGATAGACGGGGTTGAAATACGTAAAGAGCACCAACGGCACACCGCGCGCACATCGGCGAACCAACGTGAACGCGTCGGTCGTGCCGGTGCCGTTCGAAAGCGCACGTGCGCCGGCCGAAGCAATCGTTGGGCCATCGGCAAGGGGATCGCTGTAGGGGATTCCGAGCTCGATCGCATCGACGCCGACGGCGCTGAGTGCTGCGAGGATCGCTTCGGTCGTGGCCAGGTCGGGATCGCCGGCCATGACGTACGGAATAAATGCAACGCGTCGTTCGCGCTTGGCGCGCTCAAACGCCCGCGCGAGTATTCCGCTCACCGCGCGAGATCTTTGTCGCCGCGGCCGCTCAGGTTGACCAGAATGAGATCGTCGGCGTTGCGTTGCGCTGCAAGCCTGCGCGCAAATGCGATGGCATGCGCGCTTTCGAGCGCCGGAACGATGCCCTCGCTGCGCGCAAACTCTTCAAACGTCCCGATCGCCTCCGCATCGGTTACGTTGACGTACGTCGCGCGGCCGCTTTCCTTCAAAAACGCGTGCTCGGGACCGACGCCGGGATAGTCGAGCCCCGCGGCCGTCGAGTGCGTCTCGCTCACTTGTCCTTCATCGCTCTGCAAGAGATACGAGCGCGAGCCGTGCAAAACGCCGATCGTTCCGGCGCCCAGCGAGGCCGCGGTCCTTCCGCTCTCGACGCCGTCGCCGCCGGCCTCCACGCCCCAGAGCTTCACTTCGGGATCGTCGACGAAACCGGCGAAGATGCCGATTGCGTTGCTGCCGCCGCCGACGCAGGCGACGACGTCGCTGGGAAGCCGCCCGTACCGCTCGAGTATTTGTTGGCGCGCTTCGACGCCGACGACTTTTTGCAGCTCGCGCACCAGATAGGGGTACGGATGCGCTCCGACGACGCTGCCGATGACGTAAAACGTGTCGTCGACACGCTCGGCCCAGACGCGAAAGGCTTCGTTGGTCGCGTCTTTGAGCGTTTGCGTTCCACTCTGCACCGGGTGAACCGCGGCACCGAGCAGCCGCATCACGTGGACGTTGAGCGCTTGACGCTCGACGTCGCGCGCGCCCATGTAGACGTCGACGGGGAGCCCGAACTTCGCGCCGACCGTCGCGGTCGCGACGCCGTGCTGCCCGGCGCCCGTTTCGGCTAGGAGCCTGCGCTTGCCCATGCGCAACGCCAGCAGCGCCTGCCCGACGGTGTTGTTGATCTTGTGCGCGCCGGTGTGATTGGTGTCTTCGCGTTTCATCAGCAGCGGCGCGGATGAAACATCGGCGATGTACCGCTCGCAGCGATAGAGCGGCGAGGGCCGCCCGACGAAATCTCGCAGCACCGCGTGGTAATCGTCCCAAAACGACGGATCGGCGAAGGCGCTCTCGACCGCTGCCTCGAGCTGATCGAGCGCCGCTATTAGCACCTCGGGAACGAATCGCCCGCCGAAGTCGCCAAAATAGCCGCGTGCGTCCGGCCTCTTCATCGCGCTCGCACGGCTCGCACGAATGCGCGCATCTTCGCAGGGTCCTTGCGTCCGTCCGTCTCGATGCCGCTGCGCACGTCGACACCGAATGCATTCACGCGCTCCAAACATTCCGCGACGTTGGCCGGCGTGAGGCCGCCGGCAATCACGACGCGCCGCTCCATCGCGATGCCAACGGCATGCTCCCACGCGAAGCGCCTGCCCGTGCCGCCGGCCAAACCGTCGTGGCGAGAATCCAGGAGCAGCAGCGCGTAAGGGAAAAGGCCGGCGGCCTCCGCGACATCCGACCCCGATTCGTCGACGTGAATCGCCTTGATCGCCCGCTCCGCATAGTTCGCAACAAACTGCGGCGATTCGTTGCCCGAGAACTGCAGTCGAGCGCGCGGAAAGAGCGCGCTCACCGCTTCAACCTCTTCCCTCGCCGGATTCACGAAGACCGCGACGGGTTCGATCGCATCGGACGCTCGCGCGGCGACATCGGCGGCGGCTTCGAAGGAGATGCGGCGCGGCGACGGGCCGAAGATCATGCCGAACGCATCGGCCCCGGCATCGATGGCGAGCTCGACGTCGCTCCAGGCGGTGCAGCCGCAGAACTTGATCCACGTGTCAGCCATTGTTCGCAATTGCTTTGGCGCGTTCAAAGGTCCGCAACGCTTCCCCGCTCTCCAACACGTTCCGGGCCTTTCGAAAGGCTGCCGGAAGCCGCTCCTCGATGCCGATCACGCAAAACACGACGGCCGCGTTCAATGCGACGATGTCGGCGGCCGGAGTGCGCGCGCCGCCGAGAATCTCGACAAAAGCGACGCGTGCGGCTTCGACCGAGCCGCCTGTCGGCGTGCGCAGCGGCGAGTTGATGCCAAACTCGGCCGGCTCCAAACGGCCCAGCCGCGCGCCTTCTTCGTTGAACGAGTAGACGAGCGTCGGCGCATCGCCGACCACCTCGTCGACGCCGCTGCAGCCGTGGACCACCGCTCCTCGCTGCGCACCGAGGCCACGCAGGGTCTCACCGATACGCTCGACGAGCGATTCCTGCGCGACGCCGACGACTAAATGCGTCGCGCCGGCCGGATTGGTAAGCGGGCCCAGCAAATTGAAAATCGTGCGCACGCCGAGCTCGCGCCGTATGCCGGCGGCGTTGCGCATCGCCGGATGGTAGCGCGGCGCAAACATGAAAGTGAAACCGCATTCACGCAGCATCGTCGCCGCGCGCTCCGGCGCAATATCGAGCGGAAAACCCGCCGCCTCTAAGACGTCGGCGCTCCCGCAGGCACTCGACGCAGCACGATTGCCGTGCTTCGCGACCGGAATACCGGCCGAAGCGACGACGAGTGCAGCCATCGTCGAGATGTTGAGCGTGTTGGCGTGGTCACCTCCCGTGCCGACGACGTCGACGACCATCGGCAGATCATGCTCGACGTGGAGACTGCGCTCGCGCATCGCGCACGCGGCCCCCGCGATCTCTTCGACGCTCTCGCCTTTCGATGCGAGCGCGACGAGCAGGCCCGACGCCTGTGCCGGCGTGTAGTTGCCGTCCATGATCTCGCCTACGAACCAGGCAACCTCTTCTTGAGAAAGATTCTCTCCAGCGACGACGCGTCGCAGCAAGGGTGCAAACTCGATCATGAGACGAAGAAAAGGAAGTTTTGGACGATCTGCTTGCCGTGATCGCTCAAAACGGATTCCGGATGAAACTGTACTGCGTGCACGGGGCGATTGCGATGCGCGATGCCCTGAACGACGCCGTCGTCGCTGCGCGCGTTGACATGCAGCTCGGGGGGAATCGTCGCGGGATCCAGGCAGAGCGAGTGGTAGCGCGTCGCCGAGATCGGCATAGGCAAACCGACAAACAGGCCATTGCCCTCGTGTGCGATGTGTGAGGTCTTGCCGTGCATCAGCCTCGGCGCATGGGTCACCGTGGCCCCGAGGGCTTCACCGATCGCTTGCAAACCGAGACAGACGCCCAGAACCGGCATCTTGCGATCGATCGCTGCGCGCAGCACCGTCATCATCTGCGGCGCGTGCTCGGGCCTTCCAGGTCCCGGTCCGACAACCAGTGCATCGAAGCTTTCGAGCAACGCCGGGATCAGCCGAGACTCATCATTGAGCAACACCTCGGGGGCGGCGCCCGCGGATGCCAGCAAGTGCACGACGTTGTAGCTGAAGCTGTCGAAGTTGTCGACGAAAAGGATGCGCGGCGTCACGCGATGCCGAGCACCTGGCGAGCGATGCGCGTTTTGTGAAAGACTTCTTCGTACTCGGCAACGGGCTCGGAGTCCGCAACGATTCCGGCCGACGCCTGCCACCAGGCTTGCCCATCTCGAACGTGGACGCTGCGCAGGGTAATGCAGGAGTCGAAATCGCCGCCAAACGACCAGCGGCCGATGCTGCCCGCATAGAAGCCGCGCGTGACCGGCTCATAGCCGTCGATGAGCTGCATGGCCCGAATCTTCGGCGTTCCGGTTACGGTGCCCGCCGGAAATCCGGCGCGAAAGAGATCGAGCGCGTCGCAATCCGCGCGCAGACGCCCGATCACGTTGGAGACGATGTGCATCACGTGGCTGTATCGCTCGATCTGGAGAAGCTCGTCGACCCGTACGCTGCCGTATTCGCAGACCGAGCCGAGATCGTTTCGGCCCAGGTCGACGAGCATGACGTGCTCGGCGCGCTCTTTCTCGTTGGTAAGCAACTCGCCCTCAATGCGAGCGTCTTCCTCGTCGTCGCGGCCGCGCCAGCGCGTTCCGGCGAGAGGACGAATGCGCGCTTTGCGCCCCTCCAGACGCACGAGAAACTCCGGCGAAGCGCCGAGCAGCTCGCCGAAGGGCGTGTCGACGAAGAACATGTACGGCGACGGATTCTCGCGACGCAGGGCGCGGTAGAGATCGAAAGCACTTCCCGCGAGCTCGGCACCGAAGCGAATGCCGAGCTGCAGCTGATAAACGTCTCCTTCGAAGATGCGGCGCTTAACTTCTGCCACGAGCGAGAGGAAGCGATCGCGACCGATCGACTCGCGCACTTGTCCGCGGGCAGCGAGGGCGCAGGGTAGCGCCGGTTTGGCCGTCAGCAATCGCTCGACGTAGCGGTCGATGCGAGCCTCGCGCTGCGCGGAATCGCCTTCGCTGCACCAAATCGTCAACTGATGCGTAAAGTGGTCGAAGATCAGCCAGGTTGCGGGAACGGCGACGTAGGCCGCGGGCATTGCCGGCACCGACGAAGCGCGCGGGCCAAGCCGCGCTTGGAAGCGCGCGGCATCGTACGAAAAGGCGAGAAGCGCGCCGCCCAGATTTCCGCCCCCGCCCGTCGTGCGATGCGAATCGATGAAAGCGCGCACCCGGTCGTAGAGCGCTTCGCCTGAATCGAAATCCGCGACGGCGCGATAGTCTAAGCCGATGAACGAGTATCGAGAGATGCGGCCGCCGCTCTCGACGCTCTCGAGCAGGCACGAGGCCTTGGGCTGCGCGAGCGCAGCATACGCGCCGATCGGGGTTAGCACGTCGGCGGGCACGACGCGGACCGAGGTTTGCATTATCGTCTGCTCGGAGTCATGCGCGCCTCGCCTACGCCGGGTCGCCGATGCGTACCTTTAAGCCTGCCCCGAACTGGGTACGAGGACCGCATGCGACGGCGAACGATTGTTGCGGCTGCCGGTGCCATTACCGTCTCTACTTTGATCGCGCGCAAGCTTCTCCGGCGAGGCGCGGAAAGATTCGACGGGCGTATCGTAGCGATCACCGGGGCATCGCGCGGGCTCGGTTTGATGTTGGCGCGCGAGTTCGGCCGGCGCGGAGCGCGGCTGGCGATCTGCGCCCGAGATGAAGCGGCAGTTGCCCGCGCCGCTGCGGATCTCGCCGGCTCCGGTTACGACGTCCTCGGTCTTGCATGCGACGTTCGCGACCGTAGGAGCGTCGATGAGTTCATCGATGCGGTCCGCGCTCGCTACGGAAGCATCGACGTTCTGGTAAATAACGCCGGAACGATTGAGGTTGGGCCGGGCTCGGTTATGACGGCCGACGACTATGCCAACGCACTGCAAACGCACTTCTGGGGACCCTATCACGCGATCGAAGCGGCGCTCCCGGCGCTGCGTCAAACTCAGGGGCGAATCGTCAACGTCGTTTCCATCGGCGGCCTCGTCGCGGTCCCGCATCTGCTTCCGTACTCGGTGAGCAAGTTCGCGCTGCTCGGGTATTCGTTCGGGTTGCGCGCCGAGCTGTCGCCGGCCAAGGTTTCGGTCACGACGATCTGCCCGGGCTTGATGCGGACGGGAAGCGCGCGCAACGCGCACTTCAAGGGCCAAAATCGCGCGGAGTACGCCTGGTTCTCGCTCGGCGATGCGACGCCGTTAACCTCGATGTCCGCCCATGCGGCCGCCTCTCGAATCGTCGACGCGACCGCACGCCGCGAAGCACTCGTCGTGCTCTCCCCGCAAGCTCGCGCGCTTGCCGCTATGCAGCACCTCTTTCCCGCTCTCACGCTCCGCGTGCTCGGAATCGTTGCCAGACTGCTTCCCGGCGACGGCGGAATCGGCGAGCGCTCGGCCAGAGGTTACGAAAGCACGTCGGCGCTCTCGGAATCGTTCTTAACGGCGCTCACGCGGCGAGCCGAGATCGATCTGCACCAACGCTAAACTACGAGCTTGCGGAATGCCGATTCGTCCAAGATCGGAATTCTCAGTTGTTCCGCCTTGGCGAGTTTCGTGCCGGGGTCGTTACCGGCCACGACGTAATCGGTCTTTTTGCTCACCGAGCCGGTCACTTTCCCGCCGGCCGCAACGATCAGCTCGCTCGCCTCATCACGGGTGAGGCCCGGCAACGTGCCGGTCAACACGAACGTCTTGCCGGTCAGCTTGCCCTCCGGGACACGCGTACGTTTCGGCGAGGTCGTCTCCACACCGGCACGCTTTAGGCGCGCGATCATTTCGAGATTCGCGGCCTGCCGAAAGAAGAGCGCGACGCTTCGGGCAACCTCCGGTCCGATCCCTTCACTGCGTCGGAGCTCGTCTTCTCCTGCGGCGGCAATTGCGTCGATCGTTCCAAAATCTCCGGCTAGGATCTGCGCGGTCTGCGCTCCGACGAAACGCAGGCCGAGTCCATAGAGAAGACGCGCTAAGCCGCGCCGCTTCGAGCGCCCGATGTTGCGCAGCAAATTTTCCACGCTCTTGGATCCCATGCGCGGCACTCGTTGCAATGCGTGCGCGTCGAGCTTATAGATGTCGGCTATGTCGCGGACAAGGCCGAGGTCGGTGAGCTGCTGCGCCATCACGTCGCCGAGTCCTTCGATATCCAGCGCCCCGCGCGACGCAAAATGACGAACCCGCTCGTAGACCTGCGCGGGACACGCTGCATTCGTGCAACGCGACATCGCCTCTCCAGGTGGATGGTCGACGTCCGCTCCGCAAACGGGGCAGCGATCCGGCATTTTGAAACGCCGCTCCTTACCGGTGCGCTCCGCCGGCACCGGCCCGACGACGCGGGGAATCACGTCGCCCGCGCGCGTCACCAGCACGACGTCGCCGATGCGAATGTCGTTGTTCTTGATGTAATCGATGTTGTGCAACGTCGCGCTCTTGACCGTAACCCCGCCGATCGGCACGGGTTTGAGCACGGCGTTGGGATTGAGCGTTCCGGTTCGCCCAACGCTCACTAGGATGTCGAGCAGCTTGGTACGAGCCTCGCGCGGCTTGAATTTGTAAGCGATCGCCCAGCGCGGGTCGCGCGCGACGACGCCGAGCCGCTCTTGCAAAGCCAGGTCGTCGACCTTCACCACGACGCCGTCGATTTCGTAATCGAGCTCGTCGCGACACTCCTCCCACTGCCGGCAGTAGGCGAGCACATCGTCGAGCGTTTGCGCGCGCGCGATGTTGGGATTGACCGGAAAGCCGAGCGCCTCGAGCCGGCGCAAACCCTCCCACTGCGAGCGCGCGCTCTCGTCGGAGACGATCTGGTAAGCAAAAAACGAAAGACGGCGCTGCGCGGTCAGCGCTGGGTCGAGCTGACGCACGCCGCCCGAGGCGGCATTGCGCGGGTTGGCAAAAGCCGGCAGTCCTTCACGCTCGCGCGCCCGATTGAGCTCCTCGAAATCGCTCTTACGCAAATAGACTTCGCCGCGAGCCTCCAAAAATGCCGGCGCTTTCTTTAACGTGCCCGAACGCAGGCGCAGCGGAATCGTCTTGATCGTGCGCAGGTTTGCGGTGACGTCCTCGCCGACGCGGCCGTCACCGCGCGTGCCGCCGCGCGCGAGCGAGCCGTTCCGAAAGTCGAGCGCGACCGCGAGCCCGTCGATCTTCAGCTCGCAGACATACTCGACGACGCCGCCGGCGATCTTGCGAGCGCGCTCGTCGAAAGCGCGCAGCTCGTCGGGCGAAACGGCGTTTGCGAGGCTGAGCATCGGACGCGGGTGCTCGAAGGGCGCGAAGCGTTCCGATGCTGCCGTCCCGACGCGCTGCGTGGGCGAATCGGGCGTGCGCAGCTCGGGATGGGCCGTCTCCAGTTCGCCGAGCTCGCGCAGAAGCGCGTCGAACTCGGCGTCGGTGATCTGCGGATCGTCGAGTATGTAGTAGCGATAGTTCGCTTCTTCGATCTGTTCGCGAAGCGATTCCGCACGAGCTGCGGGGCTCATCGGTGGGCGAGGGTGGCGACCTGGAGCGGATAGCCGTCGGGGTCGCCGATAATTGCGATCCGCCCAAACGGCTCGTCATAAGGATCTTGAAAGACCGGAATGCCGCGCGCGACGCAGGCGGCAACGAACTCGTCGACATTCTCGACGCTAAAGCCGAGCTGGAGCGAACCGGGCCGCACGGCTAACACGCCGCTTCTACGATGCAGGCTGAGGACCGCCTCGTCGGCCAATTGAAATCGCACCGGACGCTTGGGTAGATCTTGCAGCGTGGGAAGGCCGAGCACGTCGCGATAGAAATCGCGCGAGCGAGCGAGATCGGAGCAAACCAGCATCACGACCGAAAACTTCGCCACGACTAATCTAGGCTTCGACGGCTACACGGCCGCTTTCGCCCAGGTCGTGCAGCGCGAAGAGGTTCTCTCGCTCCAAACGATTGAGCTCCGCGTCGTCGGGCCGGTGATGGCCGACCGCACGCTGATCCCGCAGCACGGGAACGAGATAGGCCCCGGTGTAGGAGCGCTCGTTGCGCGCTACCTCCTCGGGGGTGCCGGTGGCGATTACCGTGCCCCCGCGATCGCCGCCCTCCGGCCCGAGATCGATGAGGTAATCCGCGGTCTTGATGACGTCGAGGTTGTGCTCGATGACGAGTACGGTATTCCCTAGTTTCACCAAGCGCTCCAGGACGTCGAGCAGCTTGTGAATGTCGGCAAAGTGCAAGCCCGTCGTCGGCTCGTCGAGCACGTAGAACGTGCGGCCGGTCGAGCGTCGCGAGAGCTCAGTCGCAAGCTTGACGCGCTGGGCTTCCCCGCCGGAGAGCGTCGTCGCGGGCTGGCCCATCTTGATATAGCCTAAGCCGACGTCGCAGATGGTGCGAAGCTTGCCGTGCACGCGAGGAATGTTGGCAAAGAAGTCGTTGGCTTCGTCGACCCGCATCTCGAGCACGTCGGCGATCGTCTTGCCTCGATACTTCACCTCGAGCGTCTGCGCGTTATAGCGCTTGCCCTTGCAGACCTCGCATGGAACGTAAACGTCGGGCAGAAAGTGCATCTCGATCTTGATGATCCCATCGCCCTGGCAAGCTTCGCACCGGCCCCCTTTGACGTTGAACGAAAACCGGCCCGGCGTGTAGCCGCGCATCCGCGCTTCGGGAACGAGCGAGAAGAGCTCCCGAATGTAGTCGAAGGTGCCGGTGTAGGTCGCGGGGTTACTTCGCGGCGTTCGGCCGATCGGCGATTGATCGATGACGACGAGCTTGTCGAGCTGAGCGGCGCCTTTCACGCTGCCGTACGTGCCGCTCGGCGGCTGGCGGTGAAGGTGCTGGTTGAGCGCGCGCACCAAGACCTCGTTGACGAGCGTCGACTTCCCGCTGCCGCTGACGCCCGTTACCGCCGCGAAGACGCCGATCGGAAAACGCACGTCGACGCCGTGCAAATTGTTCGCAACGGCATTGCGGACTTCGAGCCAGCCGCGCGGCTCTCGCCGCCGGCCCGGAATTGGAATGAACTTACGCCCGCTCAGATAGGCACCCGTCTCGGAGTTGCAATTTGCAATCACGTCGGCGAGCGTGCCCGAGGTAAGTATCTCGCCGCCTTCCGCACCGGCACCCGGACCGATGTCGACGACGACGTCGGCGGTGCGCATCGTGTCTTCGTCGTGCTCGATGACGATCAGCGTGTTGCCGAGATCTCGCAACGTGCGCAGCGTCGCCAACAGTCGATCGTTGTCGCGCTGGTGCAACCCGATCGACGGCTCGTCCAGAATATACAAGACGCCGACCAAGGCGCTTCCGATCTGCGTCGCGAGCCGAATGCGCTGCGACTCGCCGCCTGCGAGCGTCGTCGCCGAGCGCGAGAGCGTGAGATAGTTCAAGCCCACGTTGGTCAAGAAGCCCAGACGGGCGCGGATCTCCTTGACGATCTGATGCGCGATCTGTTCCTGTCGCGGCGTCAGCGTGAGGTCTCGGAAGAAGAGCTCGAGCTTCTCGATCGACGTCCTGGTCAGGTCGTCGATGTTACGGCCGCCGACCGTCACCGCCAGCGCTTCGGGCTTCAGACGCGCGCCGTTGCAGACCGGACACGTCGAGGCCGACATGAACTTCTCGATCTCTTCTTTCACGTACTCGCTCGACGTCTCGCCGTAACGCCGTTGCAAATTGTTGACGACACCTTCGAAGGAGGCGCGATACTCCCAGGTCTTTCCGCCTCGCGAGGTGTACTCGAACGTCTGCTCGCGATCGGTTCCATAGAGGATGACGTCGAGCACTTCGCCGGAGAGCTGCTCGATGGGCGTCGTCGTTCTCACTCGATAACGGCGAAGCACGCGTTCGAGCTGCTGATTGTAGTACGGATTCATCGACGGATAGCGGCCGCTTCCCATATTGCGGCTCCACGGCACGATCGCCCCCTCGGCGATCGACTTACTACGATCCGGAATCACCTTCCACGGGTCGATCTCAATCTTCTCGCCGAGCCCGCTGCACGCCGGACAGGCGCCGTAGGGAGAGTTAAATGAGAACAAGCGCGGCGCGAGCTCTTCGAAGGAAAGTCCGCAGTACACGCACGCAAAGGCTTCGCTGAACGTCAGAGTTTTATCACCCTGAGTCTCTCGGCTTCGCTCGGGATGAGCTTCGTCGGAGGGTGACAAAATCACGGTGACGATGCCGCTCGAGAGACGCAGGGTCGTTTCAATCGAATCGGCGAGCCGCTTGCGGATCTCCGGCTTCATTATCAGCCGGTCGACGACGACCTCGATCGTGTGCTTGCGTTTTTTGTCGAGCACGATCTGACTTTGTCCTGAGCCGCTCGAAGGACGCAGCTCCTTCGTTTCGCCGTCGACGCGTACGCGGGCGAAGCCCTCCTTCGCGATCTCCTCGAAGAGCTTGGCGTACTCGCCTTTGCGGCCGCGCACCAGCGGCGCGAGCAGCATGATGCGCGTGCCTTCCGGCAGCTCGGCGATCGAATCGACGATCTGCTCGCTCGACTGCGTGCTGATCTCTCGGCCGCAGCGATAGCAATGCGGCGTGCCGACCCGCGCGTAGAGCAGGCGCAGATAGTCGTAAACCTCCGTTACGGTGCCGACCGTCGAGCGCGGGTTGCGCGAGGTCGACTTTTGATCGATCGAGATGGCCGGGGAGAGGCCTTCGATATAGTCGACGTCCGGCTTCTCCATCTGTCCCAAGAACTGCCGGGCGTACGAGGAGAGCGACTCCACGTAGCGGCGCTGCCCCTCGGCATAAATCGTATCGAAGGCGAGCGACGATTTGCCGGAACCCGAGAGGCCGGTTACGACGATCAGCCGGTTACGCGGAAGAACGAGGTCGACGTTCTTGAGGTTATGCTCGCGCGCGCCTTTGATAACGATGCAATCTAGCGACACGTCAGCTAAGAGACCCCGGCAGGCTCGAGAAGTATGCGGGCGGCTTGCGCAATCGAGCTGCAGGTCGCGTCGGGAGGCGCGACACCGAGCGGCAGCTCTTCGCCGCGGACGTTGAGCCAAATCGTGAACAGTCCCGCCGCGAGCGCCCCTGCAACGTCGCGTTCGTAACGATCGCCTACCATCGCGCCATGGGCCGACGCCGCGCCGAGCGTGCGGCAAGCGTGCGCGAAGAGCAGCGGATCGGGCTTCACCATTCCGACCTCGTCGGCGAGAAAAATGGCATCGAAGTACTCGCTGATCTGAAGCACCGCAATCTTCTCGCGATGGGTTTCCGAGAGGCCGTTCGTGACGATACCGAGCTTTATGCCCCGCGCGCGCAGCGAGCGCAGGAGATCGATCGCGCCCGGAAAAAGGGTGAAGTACTTCGCGCGACACTCGTCATAGCGCTGCGCACTGCGCTGGGCAAGCTCGGGATCGCGAGCCACGCCGACGCTCTCCAACGCCGACTGCCACATGCTGGCGCGAATGCTCGCCAACTTTAGTTTCAGGTCGTCGACGCAGAGCCGCGTCCAAAAACCTTCCGCTTGCGCAATGTACGCGGCTTTGAGCGCGAGCGCGTCGATGCGGTGCTCGGCGGCGACTTCGCGGGCAACTTCCTCGGCGGCGTTGTGATACGCATAGGTGTCGTCGTGAAGCGTATCGTCCAAATCGAAGAGGACGACATCGAGACGGCGCACGCTAATGGGGCGTGCCGAGGCTCAGGCCGGCGATCTTCCCTTGAGCGTCGAGGACGAAGAGGAAATCGACTTTCTTGCCGTTCTTGAACGTTACGGCGTATATTGCAGCCGAAACGTCGCCTTGCTTCGTCGCCTGTTGCTGGACGAAACTCACGGGCTTCCCAAGACTTCCAATCATCTTTTGGGCATTGGCAACGGTCGTTTCGGTAAAGTTCGCATTGGGACCGGCCGCCAGCTGCGAGCGGTCGATTTTGCCCGCCTGAAGCTGCGCAAAGACGTTTTTGGCTCGTGCGAGCATCGCGGGGTTAGGCGCGTCGTTCGTCGTTGCACTCGGCGCATACGGCTGCGCGTACGGATTGCCCGCTTGTGGAGCGCCCTCCGGTGGGGGCGGCTCTTGCGCGTATGCGGCGAGCGGGACGCTCGCGCACAGCGTCAAGGCAAACAAGCCGATGAGGATGCGGAACATGATGAACTCCTTTGCGCCCTACCTTCTATAGAATGCCCGGCAGACGCTGCAGGAGATAGATCCAGCCGTCCGACGAGATGAAGACCGAACCGGAAAAAGGCGTCGAAAACTCCTCGATGACGACGAAGAGTATTCCAATGAAACCGACTAAGATAGCCGTCATCACGAGCTGCGCCTGCCGGTTTTCTACGCCGAAGATGTAGCAAAATGAAACCATCGCGAGCGCCCCGGAGACCAGCGCGAACCAAAGCACCGATGGAACGGCGGGCATGCTCTGAATCAAACGGGCTCGTCGAGCGTCGAAGAGGCGCTGTTCGTCGGCCATCGCGGCTTGCTGCGCGGCGAACTCTTTGAGGTTTGCCGGCGCAAACGTGTCGGTCCAATACGAAACTTCTTCGAGCAGCGCCGAGCCTTGCTCCGGAATCGCCGCGTTTTTTTCCATTGCGGGCCATTCCACCCGAACGACGGTCCGCGCGTAGGCTATCAGATTTCTGCGGATTCGCGACCGCGTGTCGGGCGCTAAGGCGTCGACGACGTGGTAAAGATTGCCGGCAGCGTCGACTTCGTTCTCGACATTTAGTACTGCGTCGTCGTACTTCTGCCAAACGACCACGACCACGAAGCCCAGCACGACCGCGTACAGAACGCCGACCGCCGAAAAGAGATAGCCCGCGACGTCATTGTGGCGGCGCAGCACTTCGGTCCTGAGCCGGCGCTGCAAGAACGCATGAAGTACGACGAAGCAGGCCACCACCGCAACGACGACCACCACCTCGGCAAACAGTCCGCTAACGTCGACGATCGTATGCGTCAAAACGCCGATGGGCGCGAAAATCCCCACGGATCGCTAGGATTCGACGAGTTCGGCCAGAGCCTTGTCGAAGATCTTGGGAGCCTTTCCACCGAAGAGAATGCTCTCGTTGCCGCCGATCTGCTTGCGCAGCTCGATCAACTCGTCGCGTAAAGCCGCCGCCTTCTCGAACTCGAGGCCGGCGGCGGCGTCGCGCATCTTGCGCTCCAAATCGCGCGCCATCTTCGTCGCGACGTCGCGCGGAAGCCCATCCAGCCGAAGCTTCGCCGCGTTCTCCTCGGTTGCCGCGACCATGCTGAGTATGTCGTGAATCTCCTTACGGACCGATTTGGGTTCGATGCCGTGCTCTTCGTTGTACGCCAGCTGCATCTCGCGGCGGCGGCGCGTTTCGCCGATTGCGCGCGCCATCGATTCGGTAACGACGTCGGCGTACATAATGACCTTCCCGTCGACGTTGCGGGAGGCGCGGCCGATGGTCTGGATTAGCGAAGTCCCGCTTCGCAGGTATCCTTCTTTGTCGGCATCGAGGATGCCGACGAGCGAAACTTCCGGAAGGTCGAGGCCCTCGCGTAGAAGATTGATTCCGACCAAGACGTCGAAGACGCCGGCGCGCAGATCGCGCAGAATGGCGACGCGCTCCAGCGTGTCGATCTCGCTGTGCAGATAGCGCACGCGAAGCCCGTTCTCCAGCAAAAAGTCGGTGAGGTCCTCGGCCATCTTCTTGGTGAGCGTCGTCACGAGGACGCGCTCCTTGCGCGCCGCGCGCTGCGCGATCTCTTCCATCAGATCGTCGACCTGATTGCGAGTGGGGCGAACCTCGACTTCGGGATCGACCAATCCGGTCGGACGGATGATCATTTCGACGACTTGAGAGCTGCGACCGGTCTCGTATGCCCCCGGCGTCGCCGAAACGTACACGACCTGCGCGATATGCTCGTCGAATTCGTCGTAGGTCAGCGGGCGGTTATCGAGGGCGCTGGGTAGGCGAAAACCATGCTCGACCAGGACCTCTTTACGCGAGCGATCTCCCGCAAACATGCCGTGAACTTGCGGGAGCGTTACGTGCGACTCGTCGACGAAGAGCAGCCAGTCTTTCGGGAAGAAGTCGATCAGACACCAGGGCGTCGAGCCGGGCTCGCGCCCGGTCAGATGGCGAGAATAGTTCTCGATGCCGTTGCAGTAGCCGACTTCTCGCAGCATGTCGAGATCGTAGCGCGTTCGCATTTCCAGACGTTGCGCTTCGAGCAGCTTGCCATGGCGCCGGAAATAGGCGAGGCGCTCCTCCAGCTCGGCCTCGATCGAGATGATGGCGCGGCGCAGCTTCTCTTCCGGCGTGATGAAATGCTTGGCCGGGAAGATCGTCAGCTCGTCTTTGCGCTCGATGTACTCGCCCGTCAGCATGTTGACGACGTTGATGGCTTCGATCTGGTCGCCGAAGAACTCGATGCGATGGACGAGCTCTTCCTCCACGCCGACGAACTCGAGGGTGTCGCCGCGCACCCGGAACGTTCCGCGCACCAAATTCAAATCGTTGCGCCGGTACTGCATGTCGACGAGCTTGCGAAGCAAGACGTCTCGGTCGAGCTCGTCGCCGACGCGCAAGCGAACCGACATCTCCATGTAGTCGGATGGCGAGCCCAAACCGAAGATGCAGGAGACCGACGCGACGATTACCGTGTCGCGGCGCGTCAGCAGCGATTGCGTCGCGGAATGACGCAGTCGCTCGATCTCGTCGTTGATCGAGCTGTCTTTCTCGATATAGGTGTCGGTCGACGGCACGTACGCCTCGGGCTGATAGTAGTCGAAATAGGAGACGAAATACTCGACGGCGTTCTTTGGGAAAAACTCGCGGAACTCGGCGCAGAGCTGGGCGGCGAGGGTCTTATTATGACAGAGCACGAGGCTCGGCTTTCGCACGAGCTCGATCGCCCGCGCCATCGCCATCGTTTTGCCGCTGCCGGTGACCCCCAGCAACGTCTGGGCGCGATCTCCGCGCAGCACGCCTCGAGCCAGCGATTCCGTCGCTTTGGGTTGATCGCCCGCCAGCGCAAAGGGCGAGACGAGGTTGAACTCTTGTGCCACTGCCTTCCCCCTAAACAGCCCCCGAGGGCCGAACGATTCAGTGGCGAACGAAGAACTAGCGATGACCCAACAGCCGCTTCTCTTTTGTGGAAACTCTAATCCGCAGTTGGCGGAAGAGATAGCCAAGCGCCTTCGGCTCCACGTCGGCAAGGCGCTCGTTTCCGAGTTCAGAAACGAAGAGACGCGGGTCGAGATCGGCGAGAACGTGCGCGGCTCAGAAGTTTTCGTGGTGCAGTCGATTTGCCGAGCGCCCAACGGTAAAGGCGTCAACGACGCAGTGATGGAGTTGCTGCTGATGATCGACGCGCTGCGCCGCGCCTCGGCCGATCGCATCACCGCGGTGATTCCCTACTATGGATACGCCAAACAGGACAAGAAGACCAAAGGCCGCGAGCCGATCTCGGCCAAGGTGATTGCAAACGTTCTCAAAGTCGCGGGCGCGCGCCGCATCGTCACGATGGATCTTCACGCCGCGCAGATTCAAGGCTTCTTCGACATCCCGGTCGACAATCTGATGGCGATGCCGGTGCTCTGCAACTACCTCAAGAAGGAAGGGCTCTGCGACGACAAGATCGTCGTCGTGTCGCCGGACGCCGGCGGCGTGCACCGCGCGGAGATCTTTGCAAAAAGACTCAATAGCTCGCTCGCGATCGTCTTCAAGCGGCGTCCCGAACCCGACGTGGCGGAAGTCACCGATATCGTCGGCGAAGTCGACGGCCGGGTCGCCGTTGTCGTGGACGATATGATCTCGACGGGAGGAACGCTCGCCAAGGCCGCCGAGGCCATCAAAGCGCGGGGTGCGACGCGGGTCTACACGGTCGCATCGCATGGCATCTTCGCCGGCGAGGCGGTCGAAGTGCTCGAAGAGTCGGCGATTGAAAAGGTTCTTTTCACCAACACGGTTCCGTTCGAGGACGGTGCGATGCATCCCAAGTTCGTCCAGCTTTCGATCGCGCAGATTTTCGCCGACGCCATCAACCGCATTACGACCAATCGTTCGATCTCGGAGCTCTTTACGGGGGAGGAGCCGCCGGGCAGCCCTTTTAGCCTTGCGGCTGAAGCGGTTGCGGCCTTCTAGCACGTTCGCTTATAAAGGAAGCCGTGGCCAGTAAGGAGTTCAATCTCTCCGTCGAGCAACGAGCGAGGCTCGGCACGGGCGGTGCGAAAGCGCTAAGAGCGGCCGGCAAGCTCCCGGCGGTGATTTATGGGCATGGAGCCGTTCCCGAGCACATCGCCGTCGATGCGCACGCCTTCGAAGAGGTTGTGCACCGAGCCGGCCGCAACGCGATCCTGACGCTTACCGACGGCCGCCGTAAGCGGCAAACCGCATTAGTGCGCGCGATTGCGCGCCACCCGGTCTCGCGCCGCGTCGTCCATGCCGATCTTCAGAGGGTCTCGGCCGACGAAACGATCGACGCGCGACTTGCGATCGTAACGGTCGGCGTGGCCGAGGGCGTTCGAAACTCAGGCGCGGTCATGGACGTCATCACCCACGAGCTCGAGGTCGAGGGACCCGCAAGCCGGATTCCCGAGCACCTCGAGGTGGACGTGACGCCGTTGGGGATTCACGACCACATTTGCGCCGGCGACATCGTCCTGCCGGCGGGTTTTCGACTGCTCACCGCGCCGGAAACAATCGTCGTCGCCATCGAAGCGTCGCGCACCGCGCGCGAGCTCGAAGAGGCGGCAGCGCCGGCCGAAGCGGTCGGGGAGCCCGAAGTCATCGGTCAGGCCGAGCCGGCGACTCCTGAGGGGCAATAGCTCGCAGAACCCTTCGACTCCGCTGTGGGCAGGCTCAATCGAAGCGTGACCTGGCGGCTCGTCGTCGGCTTGGGCAATCCTGGCGCAGAGTACGTCGCAACGCGCCACAACGTCGGCTTCCTGGTGATCGACGAAGTCGCGCGGCGCCACGGAATAACTACCTGGAAGAAAAAAGACGGCGCCCAACAGGCGCAGGATACAGCGCGCGGTTTGATCTTCGTCAAACCCGTAACCTTCATGAACCTTTCCGGGACGTCCGTGCGCTTGATTTCGGCGTGGTACCGCACGCCGCCGTCGGGCGTGCTCGTGGTCAGCGATGACATGGACTTGCCGTTTGGAAAGCTGCGGATGCGACCGGCCGGCGGTCACGGCGGACATAACGGGCTGCGCTCGATCATCGCAACGATCGGCGAAGAGTTCCCGCGCATTCGCATTGGTCTGGGCCGGCCTGAGTACGATAGCGTCGATCATGTCTTGAGCCCGTTTCGCGAAGAGGAACGCCGTGCGTTGCCCGATATCCTAGCGGCAGCAGCCGACGGGGTGGAGCGTTGGGTCGACGCCGGACTCGAGTCCGCAATGCGGATGGTCAATACCTGGGAGTTGGTTCTGCCCCCGGCATCTTGGCAGGCGGAGCCGGATTCGTGACCGCCTTCCAGGCCCGCTCCGGCGCGCGCGCTAGTGCGTCCATATGTTTGAGAAAGAGCGCGAGCTGCCAGATCTCCGTGTGAGAGAGCGAAGCACCGAACGCCGGCATCCCCGTCAGACGGATGCCGTGATCGATCTTCCAGTAGGTGACGCCCTCCTCATCGTCTTCCACACCGTGCTTAGCGAGCTGCGGAGGCTTTTGATAGAGGCCCCGCGCGATCGTCGACGGCGTTGCGTCGGAGGCGCCGTGGCAGACGGCGCAATTCTTTGCGTAGAGTTTGATGCCGGCGATGAGGTTGGCGTCGGTCAGCGGCACCGGATTTGCGGTTCGCGGCGCTTGATGCGCGAGCGTCGCGTGGAGCGACGTCGACGCCGCCCAGCGTTCGAGCCTTGAGGGTCTCGCGTCGGCATTAGCAGGTATACCGCCGGTTTTGATTGCGACGTAAAGCGCTAGAAAGAGAACGACCAAAGTACCGGCGACGCCGATGATGACCCCGCGCATCGTATTACGGACAGCCGCTCGGAACGTGGTTGATCGCCCCTACGCGCGCTCCGATCCCCGGCGCCGTGTAGAGAAAGAGCATCGCGCTCCACTCAGGACAGACTTCGATCATGCGCTCGTCTCCGGCACGTATCAACGCGCGCACCGCCGCCGCTGGGTCGTGCGTAAGCGCGACTGCGTAAGCATCGGCGCTGTAATCGTACGACTGCAGCGCGACATCACGCACCGGAACTGCGGCGAGATAGACGAGCGCGAGGAGCGCACCGACGATTGCGAGGCGCGAGAGTGGATCGTCGTCACGCCGAAAGCGGATCCGGTCGGCAATGACGACCGCGAGCGCGGCGAAGATGATGATCACGCCGCCCTCGATCAAGGCGATCGAAAGCCGGTCGCCGTGCGCGATGTGGCCCAGTTGAAAGGCGACGGCGTATCGCACCTCGGCCGGTGTGCTGCCAACAAATCGCGGCGCCGGAAACGGGCTCGCGTACGACCATGCGACGCTCGCCGCGAGGATGCCCATGATCGTGTAGAGGTACCACTGATGGGTTCGTGATGCCAGCCAGAGAACGACGGCCGCGATGAACCCCGCAACGACCATCGCGAGGAGCGTGTGCAATATCCAGAAGACCGCCCACCATCGGGTAAGCTCGACCGTCAGGTCCAACGTACGATCGACGCGATACAGGTAGAACGCCGGGAGGAAGGCGGCTAGACGCGCGACGAGCGCGAGAGCGGCGCCGAAGAGAAGGCGCACCTGCCACTCCGGGCGAAATCGACGGCGAAGTGCATCGCGCCGGCCGGCCGCGAGACCGGAGTTCCAGAAATAGAAGAGCGCGCCCGCTTCGAAGAGCTGCGTCAGCACCAACCCGACAACCGTCCAATGCGCACGCCGCAGCGCGCCCGCTTGTCGGGCAGGATCGACGAGCGCCGTCGCCGGCTCGCGCAGAAGCGCGCGTCGCGAGAGCGCGTCGACGCGCAGGTCGAGTGCGTTGGGATACGTTGCCGCCGACGCGGCGGTAGTAGACACGACGGCGGCCAGCAGCAGCCCGAACGCCATCGCGAGCATCCATCTCATTTTTTTGGAAGCGGGCGCGCGGGGTTCCCGGCGACGCGCTCGCCGCCGGCGACGTCCTTGGTGACGACCGAACCGGCGCCGGTCAACGCTCCGTCGCCGACGGTCACCGGCGCGACGAGCGAGGTGTTGGAGCCGATCGCGACGTCGCGCCCGACGATCGTCGCATTCTTCTTCGTGCCGTCGAAATTGCAGGTAATCGTACCGGCTCCGACGTTGGTCTCTTCGCCGATCGTTGCATCGCCGAGATACGAGAGGTGGTTGACCTTCACGCCTCGCGACAGCTTTGATTTCTTGAGCTCGACAAAGTTTCCCACCTGCACGTCCTCGGCGACGCGAGTGTCGCCGCGCAGATGGGCGAACGGCCCCACTGAAACGTCGCTGCCGATCGTGGCGTTCGTCACGACGCTCTCGCGAACCATCACTCGCTCGCCGAGGACCGCGTGCGAGAGTCGGCTGTTCGGCCCGATCACGCAGCTCTGGCCCAGTTTGGAGAGACGAGCGATCGTCGTGTTGGGATAGATGACCGTATCGCTGCCGATTTCGAGCTCCGGTTCGAGGTAGGTCGTCTCGGGATCGACGATCGTTACGCCGTCGCGCATGTGCTGCGCGCAGAGTCGTGCGTTCATAGCCTTACGGGCTTGCGCGAGCTCGACTCGGTCGTTGATCCCCAGCATCTGGAGATGGTCGGTCGCGAGGACGGGACGCACCGTCTTGCCCGCGTTGACGAAGTACTCGACCGCGTCGGTGAGGTAGTACTCCGACTGGGCGTTGCGATCGCGTAAGTTCGCTACGGCATCACGCAATGCGGTTTCGTCGAACGCGTAGATGCTCGCGTTCATCTCGTCGATGGCGAGCTGGTTGGGCGTCGCATCGCGCACTTCTACGATGCGCTCGACGACCGGTCCGCGCCGAACGATCCGCCCAAAGCTCGACGGTAGCGGCATCTTCACGGTAACGAGCGACATCACGGAGTCGCTCGACTCCTGCGCGCCGGGCGAGCCGATGATATCGCGGAAAATCTCTTCGGTAACGAGCGGCATGTCGCCGCACGCGACGACGATTCGGCCGCCGGCCTGCGGCTCGAGCCGTTCCAGCGCAACGCGCACTGCGTGACCCGTGCCGAGCTGTTCGACCTGCAGAACGCTGGCGACGCCGAAGCGCGCAACGTGCGCTTCGAGCTCCTCGTTGACGACGACGAGAATCTCTGAGAGACCGGCACTTCGTAGCGCGCGCAGAACGTACCAAAGCATCGGGCGCCCGCAAATTTCGTGAAGCACCTTCGAGCGCGCGCTTTTCATGCGCGTTCCCTTGCCCGCGGCCAGAACGATCCCGCGTGTCAAACGGTTACCGTTTCGGGCGTTAGGAGCTCGAGAGCGTTACGCAACCGCTCCCGAACGACGTCCCGGCCGAGCAGCTCCATCGAATCGTAGAGCGGAATCGACGTCGGACTTCCCGTGATGGCAACGTAGAAGGGTCGTGCCACGTCACGTGTTTTCTTTTCCAGCATTTCGGCGACTCGCTTGAGTGCCGTTTCGATCGCAAAAGCGTTCCAGGCCGGTAGCGCGTCGAGCTCGCTCAGCGCCAGCGCTATGGCTTGGCGCGTCTGCGCGCCGTCGAGCTTTTTGCTCTGCAAATCCGCGGCTTGAAGCGGGATGCGCCCGGAAAAGAGAAAGGCCAGCAGCGGGCCCAAATCGCTGAGCCTCTCGATGCGCGACGCTGCAAGATGCGCGAGACGCGTCAAGCGCTCCGGCGAAATCGCCCACTCCTGCACGCGCTCCACGAACGACGCGGGGTCGAGCCGCTCGCGAATGTAGCGAGCGTTGAGCCAATCGAGCTTTGCAACGTCGAAGACCGGGCCGCTGATTGGAATGTGGTCGAGCTCGAATCGTCGCACGATCGCCGGCAGATCCATCAGCTCGTCCTCGCCTTCGCGCGTTGCGTTCACGAGCAAGGCCAAGAAATTGATCAACGCCTCGGGCAGATACCCCATCGCGCGATAGAAGAGAATTCCCGTTGGGTTCTTGCGTTTGCTCAGCTTACTCTTATCGGGATTCCGCAGCAGCGGCAGGTGCGTCAGCTTGGGAGGCTGCCAGCCGAAGTATGAATAGAGCAAGAGATGTTTGGGCGCGCTCGAGATCCATTCTTCGCCGCGGAATACGTGGGTGATCGCCATGAGGTGATCGTCGACCACATTCGCGAGATGGTACGTCGGCATACCGTCGGATTTCACGAGCACCTGCATGTCCACGTTGCCGTAATCGAACTCGATCGGCCCGCGTCGTAAATCCTCGACGACGCACACGCCCTCATCGGGCACGACCATCCGTAGAACGTGGGATTCGCCGCGCGACTCGCGCTGCGCGACCACTTCGGGCGAATAGCCGCGGCAGAGTCCGTCGTAGCGCGACGGGTGGCCCGCAGCGCGCTGCGCGACGCGCATCTCGTCGAGCCGCTCCGGCGTGCAGAAACACTTAAAGGCGTGGCCGCTCGCAAGCAACTGTTCGGCGTATTCGCGGTAGATCGCCGATCGCTCGCTTTGCCGATAGGGTCCGTGCGGCCCGCCGACGTCCGGCCCCTCGTCCCAATCGAGTCCGCACCACCGCAGCGTTTCGAGGATCGCGCGTTCGCTCTGGGCCGTGCTGCGCGCTCGATCGGTGTCCTCGATGCGCAACACGAACTCACCCCCGTGTAGGCGCGCGAAGCAGTAGTTGACCAGCGCGACGTACGCCGTCCCGACGTGCGGATCGCCGGTCGGCGACGGCGCGACGCGCGTTCGTACCGCAGGCATGCTAGTGGCCTGTAACGGAGGGATTGATACCGCTGTTTCGAGCGCCGGTGCCGTGAGCGCAAGGCGCGACGAACGACAATACCCGCAGCGGTATGGGAGTGAGGAGCAACGAAGCGGGTGCGGCACCGCCGCCGAAACCCGCAGGGCCGGGCGCCGCTTGGCAAATGGCTGCGTCACTCATCGCTCGCACAGCGCTGCCGCTATTGTCGCTCTTCATTCCTTGCCCTTTGCCAAGCGGCATCCCGGCATCGGCATCAATCCCACCGTTACAGGCCACCAACGCCGTACGCTCAACCGACCAACGCTCGTCGTTTACCGCACTCGCGTTCGACGAAGTCGACGATCTCCTGTAGCGGCGCGCCGGGGGTGAATATTTCGCGCACGCCCAACTCTCTGAGGCGCTTTGCGTCTTCGGCCGGAATCGTTCCGCCGCCGAAAAAGACGATGTCCCCTGCGTCGTGGCTCTTCAATTGCTCGACGACGAGCGGAAAGAGGGTCATGTGCGCCCCCGAAAGGATGGATAGGCCGATGCCGTCGGCGTCTTCCTGAATGGCGGTCTGCACGATCTGTTCGGGCGCCTGAAAGAGTCCGGTGTAAATTACCTCCATGCCGGCGTCGCGCAACGCCCGCGCGATGACTTTTGCGCCTCGATCGTGCCCGTCCAGCCCCGCTTTAGCGATGACGATGCGCAGCGGTCGATCGTTCATGTTCGAATCCGGCGCGTAACGCCGCGCGGCGGCGGCTCAAATCGAGCGCTTCCTCGAGCTTTCGCACGACGCGCGCGAGCGTGCGCCGCATTCGATAAAGCTCGATCTCGGTTCTACAGCGTATGCTGTGTTGGTGAGGCATTACAACACCACCCGTTCCGTATAGCGTCCGTAGACCGCCGCCATGGCCTCGACGATCTCCCCTTCGGTGCAGTAGGCATTGACGCAATCGATGAGATGCGTCATGAGATTATCCTTCGGGTCGCGGCAGGCGGCCTGCAAGCGCTCGAGCGCGCTCGCGACGGCGCTGCCATCGCGGTTCGCACGCAGGCGGCGCACCGCGTCGACCTGCTCTCGCTCCATTTCTTCGGTGATCTTCAATAGCTCGATCTCTTGGTGGCTCTCATCGTGCGCGAAAGCGTTGACGCCGACGACGATGCGATCTTTGGTCTCGACCGAGCGTTGGTAGCGATAGCTCGCCTCGGCGATCTCGCGCTGAAAGAAGCCCGCCTCGATCGCCTCCACGATGCCGCCGTACTCGGCGATTTGCGCGAAATAGGCTTCGGCTTGCCGTTCCATTTCGTTCGTCAGAGCTTCGACGAAATAAGATCCGCCAAGTGGATCCACCACGTTGGTTACGTTCGTTTCGTAGGCTAAGACCTGTTGCGTGCGTAAGGCGATCTCGACCGATTTCTCCGTCGGAAGCGCCAATACTTCGTCCATCGAGTTCGTGTGCAGGGACTGGGTGCCGCCCAGCACGGCAGCCATCGCCTCATAGGCGACGCGTACGATGTTGTTCTCGGGCTGTTGCGCCGTGGCGCTGCAGCCGGCCGTCTGCGTGTGGAATCGAAGCTGCCACGAGCGCGGAGATTGCGCGCCGTACTTCTCGCGCATGTGCCGCGCGTAGATCCGCCGCGCGGCTCGAAACTTCGCAATCTCTTCGAAGAAGTCGATGTGCGAGTTGAAGAAGAACGAGAGACGCGGGGCAAACTCGTCGACGTCCATTCCCGCAGCGATGCAGGCCTCGACGTATGCAAAGCCGTCGGCGAGCGTGAACGCAAGCTCTTGCGCCGCGGTCGAGCCGGCCTCGCGAATGTGATAGCCCGAGATAGAGATCGTGTTCCACCTCGGCATCTCTCGAGTACAGAACTGGATCATATCGACGATGATGCGCATGTGCGGTCGGGGCGGAAAGATCCATTCCTTCTGCGCGATGTACTCTTTGAGGATATCCGCCTGTAGCGTCCCGCCCAGCCGGGCGCGCGGAATACCCTTCTTCTCGGCGGCGGCGACGTATTGCGCGAGGGCGATGCAGGCCGGCCCGTTGATCGTCATCGAGGTCGTGATCTCGCCCATGTCGATGCCGTCGAAGAGCAGCTCCATGTCGGCGAGCGAATCGATCGCAACGCCGCACCTGCCGACTTCGCCTCGAGCCTGCGGCGCGTCGGAATCGTAACCCATCAGCGTGGGCATGTCGAAGGCAACCGAAAGCCCGTGCTGACCGTGCTCCAACAAAAAGTGGTAGCGTTCGTTCGTCTGCGCCGCGGTGCCGAAACCGGCAAACTGCCGCATCGTCCAAAGCCGGTCGCGATAACCGTTACGGTGAATGCCGCGAGTGTACGGATATTCACCCGGGGGTGGAAGCTCGCGCGTGAGATCGAGCTGCGCGAGGTCTTCCGGGCCGTAGACGGTTTTCAACGCAACGTCTGAGATGGTCCGGTCCAGCGCACCGGAACCCGGACCTTTGCGGGCCCAGGCTCGGCCGGACCGCTCGATCGTCTCGAGACCGTCCTGAGCCTGTCGAAGTGCTTGCGCTGAGCTTGACGAAGGGGCCATAGCGGCCGAGCTTTTCGACGCCGTAGCGTAAATCTCCCTAAAGACCGAGCTCCGACAGAATCCGATCGGCCGCTTCGTATGGGTCGAGGTCGCTGCGCGCTTGCGCTCGAAGCGCGCGATTGAGCCGCTGCTCCAACCGCCCCAACGCGAGCTGGCGCACTTGGTGCGTGAACGCATCGCGCCGGCGGCGCTCGATCTCGCCGGTTTCGTTCAAGTACGCGGCATGCCGCTCGATGGCGCGCACGAGCTCTTCAATTCCGCGGCCGTCCACGGCCTGAGTCATGACGAGTTCGGGCACCCAGCCCGGCCACTGCAACATGCCAATCATCGATCGAATCTCGCGGCGAAGCTGGTCGGCCATCGGGTGATCCGACTTGTTCACGACGAAAACGTCGGCGATTTCCATGATGCCGGCCTTGAGCACTTGAATCGAGTCGCCGCTGCCTGGTTGGAGCGCGACGATCGTGGTTTGCGCAAGCTCGGCAATAACAACCTCGCTCTGACCAACGCCGACCGTTTCGACGAGCACGAGATCGAAGCCGAAGGCATCCATCAGCAGCACCGCGTCCGCGGTTGCGCCGGCGAGGCCGCCGAGATGCCCTCGGCTGGCCATCGATCGAATGAAAACCGCTTCGTCGGTGAAGTGCTCGGCGAGACGGATGCGATCGCCGAGCAGTGCGCCATGCGAAAACGGCGAGCTGGGATCGACGGAAACAACGCCGACGCGCTTGCCGAGACCGCGCGCGTTTCGAACGAGAGCGGAGGCGAGCGTCGATTTGCCGACGCCCGGCGGCCCGGTAAGGCCGAGAGTGACCGCGCGCCCGGTCTTAGCGTAGAGAGCGCGAATGAGCGCGCCGCCGCGTCCCGCCTCGGCGAGCGAAATAGCTCGGGCGAGCGCGCGCGGATTGTGCAGCTCGAATTCGCGCAGGAGTTCGGCTTGCGACCGATCCGTCAAATTCACACTGCTGTTTGCTGCTCACGGCAAGAGCTGACCTCCCTTACGTCTAACTCGAGGTTTCTCTGTGCGCGTGTTTGCGTGTCTCGCCGGCTTTGCGCTCATCTCTATCCTGGCGTTCCAATGCGCGGCGCCCGCGCCGGGCGAGACGCTGGTCGTGCCGCTGACCGGTAAACGCGTGCGCGACATACAAACGGCGCAGCTGTTCCATACGCTCTTGCACGATTTTTTTCTGGAAGACGACGCAACGACCTACGTGCAAACGGGCGATATTCCCGCGATGTGGCTGCGCGATTCTTCCGCCCAAACGATTCCATACATTCGCTTCCAGAGCGCATATCCGGTCTTACGCACTCGGTTCGCCGGCGTCATCGAGCGCAACGCGCGCAACGTTGCTGCCGATCCCTACGCGAACGCCCTGCAGTCGAACTACGCGATCTGGGAGCGTAAATGGGAAGTCGACTCACTAGCATGGCCGGTGATTCTCGCATCGGTCTACTGGCGCTCGACGCACGACGCAACGGTGTTCACACCGGACCTCCGTCGCGCCCTTTCATCGATCGTGGACACGTACGGTTGCCAAGAGCATCATCACGCGTGCCGCAGCTACGAGTACCCCGAGCGCGTCTACACCAACGACGAGTACAACGAGGCAACGGGCATGATCTGGGGCGCCTTCCGGCCCTCGGACGATCCGGTCGAGTACCGCTTCAACATCCCGCAAAATGCGATGGCCGTCGTCGCGTTGCGCGATATCGTGCAGCTCGCGCGCGACGGATATCGCGACCAAATGCTGGCCGGTCGAGCGCAAGCGCTCGCGACTCGCGTGCAAAGTGGTCTGCAGCGATACGGGCGCTTCTTCGATCCTAACCGGCGCGTTTGGATGTACGCCTACGAAACCGACGGCTTCGGAAAGTACAACCTCATGGACGATGCCAACATCCCAAATCTCACGACGCTGCCGTATTTCGATTGGTGCTCCTCTTTCGACTCGACGTATTTGGCGACGCGCGCGTTTACGCTCAGCATGGACAACCCGTTCTACTTCTCAGGCCGTTACGCGCAGGGATTGGGCAGCCCGCACACGCCGTACGGCTACATCTGGCCGCTCGGCATCATCGGACGAGCCTTGACTGCTACGTCGTCCGCGGAGGTCGCCACCGCGATCACCACGCTCGCGGAGACCGACGGCGAAAGCGGGCTGATTCACGAGAGCTTCTACCCGGACGGGTATTGGCGGTACACCCGCGAGGAGTTCGGTTGGGCGAATGCGCTGGGCGCGGAGCTTTTCTTTCGAAGCCTGGCCGGCGAATCGGCGACTCAATTTGCGTGGAATGGGCCCGTCCTGCCGTACGAGCGGCGCTCGCAAACGCCCACGCTGGTGCCGTTCTTCACGCAGATCGAGAACGCGGCAGAAATCACCGTCACGCTCGGGCGGCTCCTGCACTCGACCGGCGGCGCGATGCCCCACCAATGATAATTCCGCCCTGGGCGCCAACTTCGTAGCATGGACCGAGGATACTATCGCTATCCATCGATAGCAGGCGACCGCATTCTCTACGTCTGCGAAGACGATCTCTGGAGCGCGTCGGTCGAAGGTGGCGATGCCGCACGATTGACCGTCAGTTTCAGTACGTGCTCGTTTCCTCGTTTGTCGCCCGACGGCGCATGGATCGCATTCATATCGACGGACGAAGGGAATCCGGAGCTCTACGTGATGCCGTCACGCGGCGGAGAACCGCGGCGGTTGACCTTTCTCGGGGCGGCGCTTGCCTGGACGACCGGCTGGAGCGCCGACGGAAGCGAGATCTATTTCGTCGCCAATCCGACGACGTGGTATGAAGGCGAAACGCGTCCGTTTGCAATTTCGCGCGCCGGCGGTGCGCCCCGCGAACTGAAGCTCGGGCACGCGCGCGCGCTCTCGTTCGGACCGCAGGGCCGGCTGGCCATTGGGCGCAACGCGACCGATCCGGCGCGCTGGAAGCGTTACCGCGGCGGCACGTCGGGAGAAATTTGGATTGAAGCGGAGGGGACCGGGACGTTTGCGCGGCTCGTGCTTCCCGACGGAAACCCATGCTGGCCGATGTGGATCGGCGATCGTATTTACTTCGTGGCCGATCACGAAGGCATCGGCAACCTTTACTCGTGCGCTCTCGACGGCAGCGGCATCGTCCGCCACACGCACGAGAGCGAATACTACGTGCGATTCCCTTCGACCGACGGTAGCCGCATCGTCTACTCTGCCGGCGCAGAGATCGCGCTCTACGACGTCGCGGCCGATGCGGCGCGCCGAATCCCGATCGAAACGCGCTCACCGATGGCGCAAACCGCGCGCCGCTTCGAGAAAGCGTCGGAATCACTCGAGCATTTCGTGCCCCACCCCGACGGCACGCAACTCGCCTTCGATTCGCGCGGCCAGGAGTTCACGATGCCGCTCTTCGAGGGCGCGGCTATCCGTCACGGCGCTGGCGACCGGGCCCGCACGCGCCTGACGCAGTGGCTCAACGACGGCGAGCACCTAGTCTCGGTCACGGACGTCAACGGATTCGAACAGATTGCGCTGCGGCCCGCCGACGCCTCGACGCAAGCCACGCTCGTGACGAGTGGCGACATCGGGCGGGTCACCGACCTGGTCTGTTCGCCGACGAGCGCTATCGTGGCGTTCGCAAATCATCGACACGATTTATGCGTTCTTGACCTCGACGACGGTAACGTGCGCCTACTCGATACGTGCCCAACGCAGCGCATCGGCGACCTCGCCTTCTCGCCCGATGGACGGTTCATCGCCTACGTTTGGTGGCCCGCGCACGGCACGTCGATCATTCGCGTCGTCAAGGTCCGGTCGGGAAAGGTGCACGACGTCACGTCGCCGCTGCGCACGGATAAGTCACCCGTGTGGGATCCCGACGGCAAGTATCTCTACTTCGTCTCGACGCGCGATTTCAATCCCGTCTACGATGCGTTGCAGTTCGATCTGAGCTTTCCGCAGGCGAGCCGCCCGTTCGTCGTCACCTTGCGTGACGACGTGCCGTCGCCGTTCGTGCCCAAGCCCAAGCCGATTCATCACGATCACCACGATCATCACAGCCGGGAACGATCGAACAGCAAACCGCCTAAGCCGGTCGACGTGGAAATCGACTTCGATGGAATCACCGGGCGCATTTTGGGCTTTCCGCTTGACGAGGGAGATTACGGTCAGATCGTTGCGGTTCGCGAGCGCGTCCTCTTCACGCGCTTTTTGGTGAAAGGGATCAAGCCGGTACGCCGTGAGGATCTCGACAGCGAGGAGCACGGGGCCCTTCTCGCCTACGACTTCGATCAGCAGCGCCTCGCCACAATCGCGCCGGAATGCGACGAGATTGAGCTCGGCCAGGACGGCCGCACGCTCATTTACCGCTCCGGCGACCGCCTGCGCGCGATCGACGCGCTCAGCGAGCTTCCCGAAGAGGGCGACGAACAGAAGCCGCCGAGCGAACCGGGACGCAAGAGCGGGTGGATCGAGCTCGATCGGGCGAGCGTCGAAATCGTTCCGCGAGACGAATGGGCGCAGATGTATCGCGAAGCGTGGCGCTTACAGGCCGAGCACTTTTGGGTCGAGGACATGAGCGACATCGATTGGGATCGCGTCTACGACCGCTACGCAGCCCTCTTGCCGCGCGTGCGCACGCGCGGCGAGCTCTCCGACCTCATATGGGAGATGCAGGGCGAGCTGGGCACGTCGCATGCGTACGAATGGGGCGGCGATTACCGCGAGCCGCCGCAGTACCAGCGCGGCTTCCTCGGCGCGGAACTTTTTTGGGATGAAAGTCGCGGCGCTTACCGCATCGAACGCATCTACCGCGGCGATTCGTGGAATCGCGAGCACGATTCGCCGCTCGCCGAACCCGGGCTAGACGTCCACGAGGGAGACTGCATCGTTGCGATCGGCGGCAAGCGCCTATCGCGCGACGTCACGCCGGACCAGCTGCTCGTGAACGCTTCGGGACGAAACGTTTCGGTGACGGTGCGAGCCAAAAAGGGCGACGAGCGAACGGTCCTGGTCAAGGCGCTTGCCAGCGAATCGGCGCTGCGCTACCGTGCGTTCGTCGAAGAGAAGCGCCGGATCGTCCACGAGCGCACCGGCGAGCGAGTCGGCTACCTGCACATTCCCGACATGGGCCCGTGGGGGTTCTCCGAGTTCCATCGCGGCTATCTCAGCGAGTTCGATCGTAAGGGTTTGATCGTCGACGTCCGCTACAACCGCGGCGGTCACGTCTCGCCTCTGCTGCTCGAGAAGCTGGCGCGCAAGCGGATTGGATACGACGCGCCGCGGTACGGAGCACCGGTTCCATATCCTCCGGAGTCGGTCGGTGGGCCGATCGTCGCGCTGACGAATCAATTCGCGGGTTCCGACGGAGACATCTTCAGCCACTCCTTCAAACTCTATAAGCTCGGTCCGCTCGTCGGCAAACGCACGTGGGGCGGCGTCATCGGCATCGAGCCGTACCACCACCTCGTCGACGGCACGCTGACCACCCAGCCGGAGTTCTCCTTCTGGTTCGTCGACGTCGGTTGGGGCGTAGAGAATCACGGCACCGACCCAGATTACGATGTCGACATCGCGCCGCACGACTATCGCGACGGCAGGGATCCGCAGCTTGAGCTCGCGCTCGAATTGATGGAGCGCGCGCTGGAAGGGTACGTGGATGTTCGCCCCGACCTCGCGACGCGCCCATCTCTTCCATTGCCCACGCTGGCGTGAGGGCCGCGCGCCCAATCTTTCTGCTGGCGGCCTTTGCGCTGCCGGCGATCGTTTACATTGCAAGCGTTTCTTCCGAGCCCGCCTCATGGGACACCGCCGAGCTGCAAGGGGTACCTTACATCCTGGGCATCACGCACCCGACCGGGTTTCCCTTCTACGTGTTGCTCGGATACGCGTGGTCGCACGTCATTGCGTTGGGATCGGTGGCGTGGCGAATGAATGCGATGAGCGGCGTCACGATGGCGGTCGCCGCCGCTGCAGCCTACGGCGTCGCGCTTGAGTTGGGCGCTAGCCTACCCGTCGCACTGCTGGCGACGCTCTGGTTTGCGGTGACGCAAAACGTTTGGACGCATGCCATGCGAGCAGAGGCTCAGGATCTCGCCGTCGCCTGTTGCGCGGTCGCAATCTATCTCATGCTGCGTTGGATGCGCGGCGGCGCGGCAGCCTCTTTCGCGACCGCCTTCGCGCTCTGCGGTCTGGGCATGGCCGCCCATCCAAACGCGCTTTGGATTCTTCCTGCGTTCGTCATCGGCGCTATCATCGCAAAGCGCCGCCCGTCCTTACGGCTGGTCGCAGCCTCGCTGGGACTCGTCGTCGGTGGCCTGATGCTCTATCTCTATCTGCCGATGCGATCGGAGTACGTCGTAACCCATAATCTCGATCCGGCGGCACTCTTGCCCGGTGCGGGCGGCGGAATCTTTTGGAATTACGACGATCCGCGAACGTTGCATGGGCTCGCGCTCGAGCTGACCGGCAGCGAATCCGAAACGCCCGGCTATTTTCTGGCATCGTTCAATCCCGTTCATCTGGAAGCAGCGCTTTGGGCCTTCATCGACGGAATCCACGTGCAATACGGTGCGTCCGCGACGCTGCTGATCTTTGGCGGATTCGTCGCGGCCTGGCGCCGCGATTGGCGCGCGACGGTCGTGCTCTGCATCGCGTGCACCGCGGCACTGCTCTTCTCGGTCGTCTATCCCAACGAGAGCGACGTTGGCCGCTATCGATTGCTGGCATCCTGGCTCGCGGTTCCATTGCTCGGTGCGCTCACGCCGCGATCGAGCCGCGGGCTCTCCTTAGCGCTGCACGGCCTGTTGATCGCCTATCTGGCAGCCGGTGCCGCCCTCGCCTTCGAGCGCCACCGTGACTTCTTCGCGCACACGCCCGCCGAGGGAGGCCGCTGGGTTATCAACGCGGTGCGGCCGTACGTGCCCCCGGGCAGCGCGATCGTCAGCGATTGGCTCGATGCCACGTCGCTTGCCTATGGAGCCTACGTGGACGGCTCGCTCGCCGGGCGCATCGTCGTTTCCGACGATAAACTACGCCTGCCTCTCTACCAGCGCTGGGCCAAGGCGCGCCCCGTTTTCGTTCTGGTCGACCCGCAGGCGGTCTCGGCGTTGGCCGGAGCGCGCAATTACGCGACGCTCGATGCCTACCACGAGCTCTTTGCCGTCACGCCCTGAGCCAGCCCACGGAGATTCTTGACTTTGGTTAGACTTCTGAAGTATATGGTAAATAAACGGTCCAAGGTTGTTTGTCGTACCATCCAATATGTGCCAAGAGCAATCCAGACCAATCCAAAACAGCTAACGCGATGCGCGGAGGAGCAATGAGCGAGAACGGCCAGCCCCCGACCCTCGACCAACGTTGGGCGAGCGACGATCGCTGGAAGGGCGTCGAGCGCCGATACGGCGGCGACGCAGTCTTGCGTCTTCGCGGCAGCTTCGGGACGGAGCAGAATTTCGCACGAATGGGCGCGCAACGGCTCTGGAGCGAGCTCCAGGAGGAGGCGCCCGTTACGGCGCTGGGAACGCTCACCGGGAATCAGGCGGTTCAGGCGGCCCGCGCCGGGTTGCGCGCGCTCTATTGCAGCGGCTGGCAGGTCGCCGCCGATGCGAACCTGGCGGGCGAAATGTATCCCGATCAGAGCCTCTATCCCGTCAATAGCGTCCCTGCATTGGTGGAGCGGCTCAACAACGCGCTCTCGCGCCTCGACCAGATCGAGTCGCTCGAGGGACGCGGCGGACTGCATTGGTATTTGCCGATCGTCGCCGACGCCGAAGCGGGGTTCGGCGGCGCACTCAACGTCTTCGAGCTAATGAAGGCTCTGATACGCGCCGGCGCCGCCGGCGTGCACTTCGAAGACCAGCTCAGCTCAGAAAAAAAATGCGGCCATTTAGGCGGTAAGGTGCTGATTCCAACACAACAGGCCGTGCGACATCTTCTGGCCGCACGGCTTGCCGCCGACGTGCTCGACGTGCCGACGATCCTCATTGCGCGGACCGATGCCAATGCCGCGAAGCTCGTGACCAGCGACGTCGATCCGCGCGATCGCCCCTTTCTCACGGGCGAGCGGACCCCCGAAGGTTTTTACGTCACAAAGGCGGGTATCGAGGCGTGCATCGCACGCGGCTTGTCGTATGCGCCCTACGCCGATCTGCTCTGGATGGAAACGTCGGAGCCGGACCTCGATGAAGCGCGCCGCTTCGCCGACGCAATCCACGCAAGCTATCCCGGCAAACTCCTCGCTTACAATTGCTCGCCTTCGTTCAATTGGAAGAAGAAGCTCGATGCCTCGACGATCGCGGCCTTCCAAGATCGACTCTCGGCGATGGGCTACAAGTTTCAGTTCGTGACGCTCGCCGGTTTCCACGCGCTCAACCACAGCTTCTTTACCCTCGCGCACGACTACAGGTCGCGCGGCATGACCGCGTACGCCGAGTTCCAGGCGCAAGAGTTCGCGAGCGAAGCGTCGGGGTACACCGCAACGCGTCACCAGCGTGAGGTCGGCACCGGTTATTTCGACGAAGTTGCGTCCGTCATAGGCGAAGGTAACGTCTCGACTACGGCGTTGGGCGAGTCTACCGAAGCCGCGCAGTTCTATGAAGCGGCAAAAACGCGTGCCGGCATAGCATGAACGTCGCTCCGGCCGGCTTTGCGATCGAACGCGATTTGCCGGCCGGATTCGTCAACTTCTTTCTGCCGCTGCACCGGCGCTTCACGCCGGCACGCGACCGGCTCGTACAGGCGCGCAAGGAGCGGCTGGCGCGGGCCCACGGCGGGGATATGCCAAACTATCTGCCGCCGTGGGACGCGACGCAGTCCTCGTGGCGCATCGAGCTGCCCGCGTGGTGCGCGGACCAGCGCAATCAGATGACCGGTCCGGCCGACGATGCGGAGCTCTGCGTGAAGATGCTCAACTCCGGAGCGCCGGGCGTAATGCTCGATCTCGAAGATTCAATGGCCAACACGTGGGAGCACCTCATGCTCGGTCACCGCAACATCGTTGCGGCGCTCTACGGTGAGTTGACGTACGACGATGCCAAACGCGGCGGTCAGGTCGCCATCAAGCCGAGCGCGACGGTGGTATGGAACCGCGTGCGCGGTCTCCACCTTGCGCAGGCCGGCGTCATCTCGCACGTTCCGACCAGCGCGTCGCTCTTCGACCTGGCGCTTTTGGTTTTTCGCCTCGACTACGAACGGCTGCGCCACCCGCTCTGCATTTACATTCCCAAGTCGGAGTCGGCCGAAGAGGCCCGCTGGTGGAAGGAAGTCTTCGATGCGTTGATCGAGGCGAAGGGGTGGAAGCGCGAATCGATCAAGGCGATGGCGCTGATCGAATCTCATCCCATCGCGTACGAGATGGAAGAGTTCCTCTATAACTTGCGCGAGTACATTCTGGGTCTCAATCTTGGCCGCTGGGATTATATGGCGAGCCTCATTCACTATAACCTCGAGGACCCGCGGTGGCTTCTGCCCGATCGCAACACGATACCCTTTGACGTTCCGTTTTTTCAGCGGGTGCGCACGCTGTTGCCTGAACTCACGCACAAGCACGGTGCTCTCGCAATCGGCGGGATGACCGCACTTTTTCCCAGCCGCGAGGACACGCAGCTCAACGAGCGCGCACTCGCCGTGCTCGAGCGCGACAAGGCAAACGAAGCGGCCTGCCTTATGGACGGCGCCTGGACGGGACACCCGGATCAAAACGCCATTGCCGTCGCGCAATTTCCGTCTCCGAACCAGCTCGGGAAACGACCGACGCTCGAGACGGCGCATTCCGACTTGCGTCCCGCACCAACCGGTGTCGGCGCAACGACGATCGACGGAACCAGGGCCGCGGTTCGCACGGTCATTCGCTATCGCGAGGGGGTGCTCGAAGGGCGCGGGGCAAGCCTGCTCGACGGCTATATGGAGGACCTCGCGACCGACCGAATCTATCGATTGATGATCGCGCAGCGTCTGCGTCATCCGGGGCCATACACTCCCGCGTCGCTCGCCACGCTGTTCGACGAAGAGCTCGCCCGCATTCTCGTCGAGCTTCCGCCGGAGTCAAACGACGAAGTGCGCGGCAGATATCGCAAGGCCCGCGAAATTTCTGAAGCGATGATCCTGCGCGGCTCGTTCGATCCGACGTAGGACCTAGCTTCGCTCGTGTGCGTACGCGTTGCGGCCACCGCCGCGCGTTTTACGCTCGTTCTGCATCTCGCCGCAAACCCGCACTACGGCTTTTCCGCCGACGAGCTCTACTTCATCATCTGCGGATTTCACCCGGCTTGCTCCTGACCACCATCTCTTCGCATCGCCAATTTGGATCGTCGGTCTCGTTTGGCTGTTCGCAAACTCAACGTCGCGTTTTCGCGCTTATGCGTACGTGACGCTCATGGCAATCATGATGGCTCTCCATGCCAAGTATTATTATCCGGCCGACGGCTACTGGCTTTAAAGCGCCCCGAGTCTTCCGATCCGCGGCAAGATCCAACTTTAAGTTTCGCGAACTCTTTGAGAAGCCGCAAATCGGCGCCGACCGAAGCGCGACGAACGTACTATTTTCCGACGGCATCGGCGCCAGGTTGGTCTCGTAGTGGTACATTCCGCTCGGCAGCATCTGCGCTGCGCTCGGCGGCCACGCGCCAAGCAGGGTGCCGAGTCATCGTTTTCGCGAGTTTGTACGCGTCGAAAGCGGGAACATGTAAAGTAAATGTGCGCCCACGGCGTCCTATGGTCTTACCGAACGCAAAATGCGATGGTCGCGTTAGCGGAGCGCGAACGCCTGCTGGAAGTCTTGCGGCAGCATTCGGGTTGGAGCGTCGACGAAGTGGCCGCGCACGTGGTCTTTACCGAGTTGGTCGCCAATGTGATTCGTCACGCCCCCGGTCCAATCGATATTACGCTGGAATGCGACGGGCAAAGCGTCCTGCTCAACGTTGGTGACAAAGGCCCCGGGTTCGCCTTCAATGCAAAGCTGCCCGACAATGTGATGACGGAGGGTGGACGGGGTCTCTTTATCGTCTCGCGCTTCGCCACGCAAGTTCAAGTCGAGAAGAATGATGCGGTGGGCGCTAAGGTCGTGGCAAAACTGCCAAACAAGCCGACTCTCGCGCCGACGCCTACTCGCTAATCTCAAATATTTCGGCGAGCTTCGTTGGGGGGAAGACTCGACGAACGTTGGGCTGCACGCCCACAAGTTGCACCTTGCCGCCACCGCACTGAACCAGCTCGTTCTTCAAACGGACCAGGCAGGCTCAAAGCGGTCGAGTCCATATACGGAACCTCAGTCAAGTCCACGATCACGTCGTCGGCGTCCTTGGCCGGCCGAAACGTTGCAGCGATGCTGTCTTTTACGGAAAGGTCCAGCTCCCCGCGTAGGACGATCCGCGCGACCCGCCGCCCCGACGATTCAAAGATCACTTCACGCTCGTGAAAATCGGACGTCGACAATGCAAGAGCAAGATCTCTGCTTACGCGATGAGCCGCGGCGAGCCTTCAGGCCACGATCACTTTAATCGAGCGCTCGTTCGCGGCGATGCATGGCTTACCGCGGCGTTTTCCACGCACAGTCGACGAGGTGATCGTCGATCATTCCGGTAGCTTGCATGAACGCGTAGCAGATCGTTGGGCCAACGAAGCGAAAACCGCATCTGGATAAATCGACGCTCAACGCGTGCGACTCCGGCGACGAAGCCGGCAGTTCCTCGGGGTGGCGCGGCCGGTTCACGATCGGCTTACCGCCAACGAATCGCCATAGGTACGCGTCGAAAGTTCCAAACTCGCCGCGCAAGCGGAGCAGCGCTCGCGCGTTGCCGACCGCCGACACGATCTTTGCGCGGTTTCGCACGATGCCCCGATCCTGCAAAATTTTCTCGATTCGCGCCGGCGTGATTCGGGCGACAAAGTGCGGATCAAAGTCACCGAAGACCTCGCGGTAGCGCGAGCGTTTGCGGAGTATGGTTTCCCAGCTCAGACCCGCCTGCGCGCCTTCGAGTACGAGCAGCTCCAAGAGGGAAGAATCGTTGTGGAGCGGCACACCCCACTCGTCATCATGGTACTCGATCAAGATCGGCGTTTTCGCCCACGAACAGCGCCGCACGCGCACCTCATTGCGGCGGCGACGGCGCTGGCCGCTTTGGTCGTCCATCTGATTGCCAACCCCCACTACGGCTTCTTCCGCGACGAGCTGTACTTCGTGATCTGCGGGTTTCGGCCGGCGTGGGGATACGTGGACCAGCCGCCGGTCGTTCCGCTGTTGGCCGCCGGCTCGCAACTCTTCGGGCATTCGCTCTTCTTACTCCGTGCGGTCCCCGCGCTCTTCGCCGCCGCGTCGGTCTACACGACCTGCTTGCTCGCCGTAGAGCTGGGCGGGTCCATTTTCGCCGAGTTCTTCGCCGCCCTCGTCGCGGTCATCACACCCGCGCTGATGCACTTCGGAACCACGATCACCACCGACATCGTTGGATTGTGGCTCTGGCCACTTGCGGCGCTCTACACCTTGCGCATCGTCAAGGGCGCCGATCCGCGCTGGTGGCTGATGGTCGGCGCGATCGTCGGCATCGCGCTCGAGAGTAAGTACAGCGTGCTGTTCTTTGCCGTCGCCGTGCTCGCCGCGCTCGTAGCGCTCCCGCAGCGGCGCGCGGTAGTGACGCCCTGGTTCCTTGGCGGCGTGCTGATTGCGGCAGCGATTGCGCTGCCGAATTTCATCTGGCAGGCGGCGCACGGGTACCCGATGTGGACGCTGCTGCACGATGCGGACGAGTATAAAAATGCTCAGCTCGCGCCGTTCGAATACGTCACCACGCAATTCCTCATCGTCCATCCGCTGCTTGCGCCCATCTCGCTGATCGGACTATTCACGCTGTTGCGGCGCACGAATGCACGTTTTCTCGGGATCGCCTATCTCGCACTGATCGCAGAGATGATCGCGCTGCACGGAAAAGATTACTATCCAGGCGACGTCTATCCGATTTTGATCGCCGCCGGGGCGGTGAAGATTGAAGCGTGGACCGCGTCTGCCGTATTGTGGCGACCCGTGCTCGCCGGCTATACGCTCGGCACCGGCGCCTTGCTCGTTCCACTGCTCATGCCGGTGCTGCCGGAGCGCACCATGTCGGCGTACGATCGATTGGCCCAGACGATGCTCGCGCGGGAGGTCTCTCTGGCGAAGTCCGAGCGCACGCAAATCGGCAACTTGCCGCCGGACTGGGCCGACATGCACGGCTGGCGGGAGCTAGCCGCTCTCGTCGCGCGCATCTACCGCTCGCTCCCGCCCAATCAGCGCGCGCAAGCGACGATCCTCGCGAGCAATTACGGCGAGGCTGCGGCTATCGATTTCTTCGGCGCCGACTACGGCCTGCCGCCGGTGCTCTCGGGCCACAATCAATATTGGGTTTGGGGAACGCACGGCTACTCCGGAAACGTTCTGATCGACGTACACGGCGAATGTGACCGGGACGCGCGTCTCTTTCGAGTCCACCGCGTCGTGGCCCGGTTTTCGAATCCCTGGGGTCGACCGTTCGAGAACGGCTTTCCGGTTTCGATTTGCGAAGGGATCACGACGCCGCTCGCGGCCGTCTGGCCAAAACTGCGCAGCTATAACTAAGAAAGCTCTAGTTTCTTAAACGACGAGGTGGGTGACGGATCGATGGCGTTGAGCAAATGGGGGTGCACGCGATCGGCAAGCCGCCACCGGCGTAACGGCGATACGATGTCGTGCGAGAGCGGCAAGCCGGTGAGCACGGCGAGCTCGACGGCCTCGGGGCGCTGGCGCCGCCAGCTTTTGTAGAGCCTGCGTATGGCGTAATTGTTGACGGCAACTTCGGCCGCATTTGCCACGATGGTAACGTGTTCGGCGATCGGATAACTCGTGCGAGCTTCGTCGAGCAGCGAGCTGGCCATGCGATACGAGCGCGCGATCGCGTGCGTCGCATAGCGCGGATAACCGCTCGTCGCGAGAAACTGACGTTCGCGCAGAATGGGATTCCACCAATGAAAGCGATTGGGCGCGCGTAACAGTCGCTCGGCAACGGGCCCCATCAACCGATTAGGAATCCAGGAAACGCCGAAGAACGGCGCGATCGGCACCGCTCGCTCGAGCGCGTAATGCTGCGCGGCCCACGCCGTCAGCAAACCGCCGAGCGAAAATCCGGCAACCGTCACGCGTTCGCCGAGCTCCCGCGCGATCGCGACGTACTCGGCGACGGCGTCGTAGAGATCCTCGGCGCGCAATTTTTCCAGCGCGGTCGAGAGCGGATCGGCGTGGCCGTGCCGCGGCAGACGGGGCACGAGTACGTTATGACCTCGCTCGAAGAGATCGCGGGCCATACGCTCGAACTGAGCCGGGCTCGCGCTCATACCGTGTAGCAAAACGACCGAACGCTCGCGGGCGGACGAATGCACGCACGCAATGGTGCGCGCTCTTACGGCGACGCCGGGATGGTCGCGAGCGATAAGGCGCTCGAGACGGCCGAAGCAGGTAGCCAAGTAAAATTCCTTAACAGCCAAGACGTGTATCTCCTGTCGGATCGCGCCCGCGAGCTCATCTCTGAAGAGGAGCGGTACGGTGCCCACAACTATGCGCCGCTCGACCTCGTGGTCGAGCGAGCCGAGGGCGTTTGGCTCTGGGACGTTGCCGGGAAGCGATATCTGGACTGCGTCAGCGCATATTCCGCACTGAACGTCGGGCACTGCCATCCGCGAGTCCGCGCGGCGCTCGTTGAACAGGCGCAGCGCGTAACGCTGACGTCGCGCGCCTTGCGCAACGATCGTATGGCGGGTTTCCTCGAAAAGCTGACGCGCGTTTGCGGATACGACAAGGCCGTTCCGATGAATACCGGCGTGGAGGCCGTTGAAACCGCCATCAAACTCGCGCGGCGATGGGGTTACACGAGCAAGCGGATTCCCGAAGATCGCGCCGAGATCATCGTCTTCCAGAATAACTTCCACGGCCGCACGCTCGCGGCGATAAGCGCCAGTACGACGTCGCAGTACCGCGCGGGCTTCGGTCCGTTTGTGCCGGGCTTCGTCCCCATTCCATTTGGTGACGCCGATGCGTTGGAAGAGGCTCTCACCGCCAACACTTGCGCCGTTCTCGTCGAACCGATTCAAGGCGAGGGCGGGGTCAACGTGCCGCCTGACGGCTATCTGCAGCGCGTGCGCTCGCTCTGCCGAGAGCGCGAGGTTCTCTTCGTCGCCGACGAGGTTCAAACCGGGTTCGGGCGCACCGGCGATATGTTCGCCTGCGATCACGAAGGCGTGAAGCCCGACGTGCTGGTCGTCGGCAAAGCGTTGGGCGGCGGCTACTATCCGGTGTCGGCGGCGCTCGCCAGCGAAGAGCTGATGCGCCTTTTCCAGCCCGGCGATCACGGCAGCACGTTCGGCGGGAATCCCCTCGCGTCGGCCGTCGCCGATGTAACCCTCGACGTCATCGTTTCCGAGGATCTCGCCGCGCGCGCGCGCCGCGCGGGAACCGCAATCGTGCGCGGACTACGAGCCATCGCCTCTCGCTCCATCGTACAGGTTCGCGGGCGCGGCTTGCTCATCGGCGTAGTGCTGAAGATACCGGCGAAGCGGCTCTCGGAAGCGTTGCTCGAGCGCGGCATCGCCGCTAAGGACACGCAGCGTCACGTCTTGCGAATCGCTCCGCCGCTCGTCATCGATGATGCCGCTGTTTCGTACTTTCTCGAGCGTTTCTCAGACGCCGTCGCCGCCCTGAATGCGCAGACTTGACATGCCCCCGTCCGGACGTGATATGGTTGGCGAGCCGAAGCAGCGGCTCGTCCGCTCACCGGATGCCTGCGGGTGATCCGGTCTTCACTTTAAGGAACTTGCGGCTGGTTCCACGGTGGGGCTGCTCCGGCAGCGCCTTTTTCATTTGGAGATGAACAGATAGCAAAACTCCTGCGCGTCAACGATCAAATTCGAATTCGTGCGGTTCGGGTGATCGACGAAAACGGGCACCAACTCGGGATTTTGCCTACCGACGACGCGCTGGCGCGCGCACGATTCGCCGGACTCGATTTAATCGAGATCTCGCCGAATGCTCAGCCTCCGGTTTGCAAGATCGCCGATTATGGTCGGCTGAAATACGAGCAGTCGAAGAAAGACAAGGATGCTCGCAAGAAGCAGCGGCACTTCGAGCTCAAGGAAGTGAAGCTGCGGCCGAAGATCGAGACGCACGACTACGAGACGAAGGCGCGAATGGCTGAACGGTTACTTCTCGACGGGAGCAAAATCAAAGTGACGATCATGTTTCGCGGGCGGGAGATTACCTACACGTCGTTCGGGCGAAAGCTGCTCGATCGGATGGCAGAGGACATGGCGCCGCTGGCGACGGTCGAGCGTGAAGCGCGGCTCGAGGGAAAGAACATGTTCATGATTTTGGCGCCGCGCGCGACGCCGAGTGGACCGCCGAAGTTTTCTGTACAAACGAAGGAGCGAACCAGTGCCTAAAATTCGAACGCATCGAGGAACCGCCAAACGCGTCAAGGTAACCGCGACCGGTAAAGTTTTGCATCGCCACCAGTTCGACGGTTGCGGCCACATTCTCAGCAAGAAGACGCGCAAGCGCAAGCGCAACTTCCGCAAAGACCAGCCCACCTTCAAGGGCGACCTCAAGCGGCTCGCGCCCACCATTCCGTATCTGGTGTAAGGGACTGGGAACAAATGGCACGCATCAAACGCGGCGTCGGTGGCATCAAGCACCGACGCAAGGTCATGAAGCTGGTCAAAGGCTTTCGCGCCGCCCGCCGTCGCAACTATCGCGTCGCGAACGAAGCGCTCCTCAAATCGCTGGCTTACGCGTTCCGCGACCGTCGCGTTCGCAAGCGTGACTTTCGTTCGTTGTGGATCAGCCGGATCAACGCCGCGGTCCGTCGAGAAGGGCTTTCCTACTCACTCTTCATGCACGGTTTGAAGAAATCAGGCGTCACGCTCAACCGAAAGGCGCTGGCCGATCTGGCGATTTCTGACCAAAAAGCATTCGGCGCGCTCCTCAATTTGGCAAGGCAAGCCTCCCAGAAATAGCTTTTTAGGCGCGATGACCTAGCCCCGGGTTGCCCCGAAGGTATATAATCTGCGGGTCATGCTTCGTTGGGCCGCCGTCTTTGCGACGGCTCTAGCCGTCGGTGTATTCACACCGGCGCCTTTGAAGGCGCCGGGCCAAACCACGTCCGCGGCATCGCCGCCGTCAACCGCGCCTGCATCGCCGCCGTCAATCGCGCCTGCATCGCCGCCGTCAATCGCGCCTGCCTCACCGCCGTCAACCGCGCCTGCATCGCCGCCGTCAACCGCGCCTGCCTCATCGCCGCCGTCAACCGCGCCTGCCTCACCGCCGCCGTCAACCGCGCCTGCCTCACCGCCGCCGTCAACCGCGCCTGCATCGCCGCCGTCAACCGCGCCTGCCTCATCGCCGCCGACAACGGCGCCTGCCTCATCGCCGCCGTCAACGGCGTCCCCGTCACCGCCGCCCCCAACGGCGTCCCCCTCACCGCCCGCTCAAACGGCATCCGGCTTACCGGCGGCGATCTCGCAGCAGATCGAGCGCAAGGCCATCGACCAAATCCATATGCATCGTACGCCCGGCATCGCGATCGGAGTCGTGCAGGATGGCCGGCTCGTCTACGCCCGCGGCTTTGGGTTCAGCACGCTCTCTCCACACGTTCCGATGACTCCGGAGACAGAGTTTTACGCGGGCCAGCTGACGATGCAGTTCACGGCCGCGGCGGTCTTACTGCTCGCCCAGGACGGCAAGCTCAAGCTCGACGACCCCGTTTCGAAGTACATTCCGGCGTTCCGGTTGGGCGCTAACGTCACGATCGCCCAATTACTCACGCAAACCTCCGGTCTGCCTGATTACGCCGCGGCCCCGGGAATTTCGAAGGACTTCACGCAGCCGATCAAACTCGCCGATCTTTTGTCGGCGATCGATGCCATGAAGCCCGCGGCGCCCCCTGGTACGGTCTATGCAAACGACCCAGTCAACTATTGGCTGGCCGCAACGATTGTGGAGCGCGTCAGCGGCATTCCTCTCTCCGATTACCTCGAGCAGCACATCTTCATACCGCTCGTCATGGACCATACTTTTCTCGCCGGCGATAGCGGCATCTCGGCGAAGCACGCAACCGGATACATGTATACGGCAGAGGGCTTCAAGACCGCAGCAATGTGGGATCCTTCCCGGCTGGACGGCTATAGCGGTTTGGTTTCAACGATTGACGACCTCGCAAAGTGGGATATCGAGATGCCGGTACTGCTGCGCGTCGACGCGATTCGGACGATTTTCACTCCGAGCGCGAGCGTCGGCCCCACGCGGTATGGAATGGGCTGGGTGATCGACCATCGCGGCGGTAAGGAGTTCGTTTGGTCGAATGGAGAGATCCCCGGCTATCGCGCGCTCAACGCGTTGCTGCCGAGCGAACACATAGGCGTCATCGTCTTGTCGAATGCCAATTCGACCGACGGGGGCGTTACGGTTCCTGAGGAACTCGGAGCCCGTATTCTCGACGTTCTCGTGCCGCCGACGACCGCGGTTCTCGACAACGCCATCATCGCACGTGCAAAGGAATGGCTTGCGCGGCTTGCATCCAAGCAGCTCGACCGCACCGAGCTCACGCCCGCATTTAGCGCCTTCCTGACCGACGAGCTCGTCGCCCGTGAGAATTTCGCCGCGCTAGGGCGTCCCGAGTTCATCGTTCCGATCTATAGCGCGACCGAATCGAACGGCGATACGCTCTACGAGTTTTTGGTGCGCTACCCTCGCGCGCAGTATCACTACGACTTTGAAGTGGCGCCCAACGGCAAGATCGACGGAATCAGGCTGGTGGCTTAATCGTCCCCGTCGGCGAGACGGCGCCCGGTAGCCTCAACGACTTTGCCCAACATCGTAACGGCTTCCGCGCGCGTCGCGTTGCTGAACATGTAGCGGAGATGTTCGTCGGCATCTTCGACGATCAAGACCGCGCGGCGTCCCAGACGAACCGACGCGATGAGCGAGTTCAAGTACATTTCGTCTTCGGGCGCGAGCACCGACTGTTCGACACCCTCACGGTTGCGCTCCAGCAATCGTTTCAAGACGGCATCAATGTCGCTGGGAATTTCCACCACTAACCTCCAAGACCGATTGACCGCCACGTCGCGTCAACGGCGACGGCGCGACCGTTACTTCGGTCAACTCTGAGCCTGCTTACGGTAACTATCGACCAAACTCGCTTTCAAATCCATCTTCCACGCCTTGCAGGCAAAATAGGGCCAGCATGGTTTTGGCGTCGGCTGTCCCCCTAGCGACCAACCGACGCGCCGCCTGAATTGTAAAGCATGCAACTTCGATTCGTTCGTCATCGTCGAAGGCCGGCTCGCCCGCGGTGAGGTCTTGGGCGTGGAAAAAGTGCATGATCTCCGAGCAGAAACCCGGCGTCATCCAGACGGAGCCGATCGATCGCATTCGCGCGGCGGTGTAGCCGGTCTCCTCGCGAAGCTCTCGCTTCGCACCATCGACTGGAGCTTCGCCGGGCTCGGCCGTGCCGGCCGGAACTTCCCACAGCGTCGAACCGACCGCATGACGGTACTGGCGCACCAGCACGACCTGGTTGGGGGCAGGCGTTGCGACGATGGCGAGCGAGGCCGCGTGTTCGACGACGTCAACGCGGTGCTGCGAGCCGTCTAAATAGCGAAGTTCATCGGCGCGCACGCTGAAGACCCGCCCCTCGTAGAGGCGGCGCGACGCGACGATCTCAGGTACTTCTTCCATCCGGGCGGCTTGGCGGAACGCTCGCGTCGCGCCTCGTAGCATCGATGGGTGCCGCGCTCACCATCCTCCGTTCCCGCAGAGATCGGCTGGCTTGCGTTTTTCCTGATCGTTTTCGTCGCAGCCGTCTATCTGCTGGTGCGGTCGCTCGTGCCCCACCATTTCAACGACAAGATCGCGATCGTGCTTGCGGCAATGTTCGCAGGTCTCGTTATGATCGCAACGCGCGCCTGGCTCTCCAAACGATGGCGACGCGACTAGGAAACCGCGCGGAACGCCTCGCCGAAGTGCGCGCGCTACGTTCGGTCAAGGGACGCCACGAACAACGACGCTTCGCCTTCGAAGGAGGCACCCTGCTCGCGGAGGCCGTCGCCGCCGAGCTCCCGATCGAGGAGCTCTACACAACGCCGGCCGCGTACGCTTCCACGTCCCTCGTTCGCGAGCTCGACAAGCGCGGGACGCCGACGTTCCTCGTCGAGCAGACCTCCGCAGCGAACATCTCGGACCTGACGACGCCAACCGGGATCGTCGCGGTCGCGCCAATGCGGACGTGCGCCGTCGGTGAGCTCTTTAGACGCGGCAGCCCGATCCTGATGCTCGCCGACGTCAACGATCCGGCCAATGCCGGCACGCTGCTGCGCTCGGCGGACGCATTTGGCTGCGCCGGCGTCGTCTTCGGCCGCCTGGGCGTTGATCCGTACCACCCCAAAGTAGTCAGGGGCTCGATGGGGGCCCTCTTTCGCCTGACCTTGAGCGTCGCCGATCCGCCCGCCGCCCAGGCCGCAGCGGCCGACGCCGGCGTCAGAGTATTAGGCCTGGCGGCCGACGGCATCCGGTTAAGTGAAGAAGCATGGCAGCCTCCGCTCGCGTTAGTCGTGGGTCAGGAGCGACGAGGCTTAGGCCGCTGGCGGAGCCTCTGCGAACGGGTGCTGGCAATCCCCATGGTGCCGCAGGCGGAGAGCCTGAGCGCGGCGGTGGCCGGCTCCATCGCGCTCTACGAGGCGGCGCGCGCGTGCGGTTTTTAACCCCGCTCGGTAAGGCGGCGGCTACCCCGTCGAAGGCTTGTCAAGAGAGTACTCTAGTGCAAAAAAGTCAAGACTACCGGTGGTAAAAGCCGCATGGTATACTCAGGCGACGGTGGGCCGCCTGGAGCCGACGGCTCAGAAGGAGACTGCAAGCGTATGGCAACGTCCAATCTCTTCTGGAGGCTTTTCGCCCAAACAGGTTCGATCGACGCATATCTTGCGTATCGAAGACTGCACGCGGCACCGAGTAGCAGTTAAGCTCGCGCCCACGAGGCGAAGCCACAGCGGTTTTGGAGGCGCCCGGTAACGCAGAACGAACCGGGCGCTTTGCTTTGGAAGAGCGATGATGGGACTGGCAGAGAGGCTTGACGAGCTGGAGCAACGTTTTGCAGCCGATGCGAGCAACGCGTGCGACGAGCAGGCTCTTGAAAGCATCCGCGTCGCCTATCTCGGCAGGAGCGGCGAAGTGACCAGGCTCCGCCGCACGATCGGTACCCTGCCCTCCCGCGAGCGTCCCCAAGCCGGCGAAGCGATCAACGATGCCGTCGACGCCATGGAAGCGCGCTTGCAAGAGCTTCGCTCCATTTTCGAGGACCGTGCTTTGGAGTCGGATCTGGCGGCAACGATCGACGTCACCTTTCCGGCGATCGCTCCCGCAGTCGGGTCGATCCATCCGGTCAGACGAATCATTGTGGAAAGCTGCGCCTATTTTAGCCGACACGGCTTTGCCGTCGTGATCGGTCCCGAAGCCGAACCCGATTACTATAATTTCGAGGCGCTCAACATTCCAAGCGACCATCCGGCACGGGAAAGCTTCGATTCCTTTTGGCTGACCGATACGTTGCTGCTGCGACCGCACACCTCGCCGATGCAGATCCGGACGATGCAACAACACCCTCCGCCGATAGCCATCGTCGCGCCCGGAAAGTGCTTTCGTCGCGACGCCGTCGACGCGCGCCACCTCTTCCAGTTTCATCAACTAGAGGGCCTGTTCGTCGCCGAAGGCACTCACTTCGGCCATTTGAAGGGAATGCTCACGGGGCTATGTCGCGTGCTCTTTGGCGCGGCGGCGAACGTGCGCTTTCGGCCCTCGTACTTTCCGTTCACCGAGCCGAGCGCCGAGGTCGACACGACCTGCCCGAAGTGCGCGGGGAAAAATGCCGATTGCTCGATGTGCGGTGGATCGGGGTGGATCGAACTTGGCGGAGCGGGAATGGTGCATCCCAACGTCCTGCGAGAAGTTGGTTACGATCCACACCGCTATTCCGGTTGGGCTTTCGGCTTCGGCGTCGAGCGCCTGGCACTAGCGCGCTATAACGTCGACGACATTCGACGGTTCGTCGATAGCGATCTTGATTTTTTAACGCAGCTGGCTTGATTAGGAAGCGCTAGCGGTGCGGCTCCCGATAAGCTGGCTTCGCGAGTTCGTCGCACTGCCAAGCGAGACCGAAGCGATCGCAGATCGCTTGGCGATGCTCGGCTTTCCGGTTGCGGCCATCGAGAAGCGGCCAAAAATCGACGGCGTCGTCATCGGCAAGATCGCGACCGTTACGAGACACCCGAATGCCGACCGGCTGCTCGTCGCGCGTATCGACGTCGGATCATCGCTCCCTCTCACCGTCGCAACGGCGGCTACCAACGTTGCGCAGGGACAAACGATTGCCGTGGCGACCGTCGGCGCGACGCTTCCGGACCTCAAGATCGCGGCGCGGACGATGCGCGGCGTCGCCTCGCAAGGCATGATGATCTCGGCGCAGGAGCTGGCGTTGCCGCCTGAGTGGTTCGAGGATGGGATCATGCAGCTCGATCCGGCAACCGCGCCCGGCGCGAACGTGGTGGAGATGTTTGGCCTCAATACCGACGTGCTCGATGTCGAGATTACGACCAACCGCCCCGACGCGATGTCGGTTCTTGGGCTGGCCCGCGAGCTGGCCGCGTCGTATGGCGTTGCTTTGCAGTTGCCGTCCTTCGTGAATCCCGCAAAGGCATCCGAGCCGGAAGGCGAACGGCCGGACGTCGAAATCGAATCGCCCGACTGTTACCGCTTCGTCGCCCAACGCTTCGACGGTGTGCGCGTCGCTCGAGCTCCGGCCTGGATGCGAGTTCGGCTCGCGCTGGCCGGACAGCGGCCCATCAACAATCTTGTCGACGTCTCAAACTACGTCATGCTCGAGACGGGTCAGCCCCTGCATTTTTACGACGCCGATGCGATTTCGCAAATGAAGCTGATCGTGCGCGATGGCGGGCAAGGCGAAAAGCTCGTCACGCTCGACGGCGTCGAGCGCGCGCTCTCGCCGCAAGCGCTGGTAATAGCCGACGCCGAGCACGTCCTCGGTCTGGCTGGGGTGATGGGCGGCGCAGCGAGCGAGGTTCGGTCCCGCACGGGCGCGATCGTTCTGGAAGCGGCCAGCTTCAACGGCGCGCGCGTTCGGCGCACGAGCAATGCTCTCGCGCTGCGCAGCGAAGCTTCGACGCGACACGAGAAGGGGCTGGCGCCGGCGCTGGCCGATATCGGCGCAGCCCGCGCGGCACAGCTCTTAATCGGCCTCGGCGCGAACGCGTACCGACCGCGCGCTTTCGGCGGGGGATGTTCAAACCCGGCGCCTCTAGCGCTTCGGGCAACCGAGGTGCACCGATTGTTGGGTCTTGCGATCCCCGCACAGCGTATTGCGGCCCACCTTCGGGCACTCGGCTGCGACGTCGCGACGGTCGAGGACGATACGCTCTGCGTCACTCCCCCGCCATGGCGCCGAGATCTCACGATCGCGGCCGAACTCGTCGAGGAAGTTGCCCGCATCGAAGGGTACGACCGGATCACCGCCGTCGTGCCGTCGGTCCCCGCGCATGAGATCTCGAGCGCAGCCTTCGATTTGGAGAATCGCATTGCGCGCGCGCTCGCAGGATTGGGTTATCGCGAAGTCGTCACGCACTCGCTTCGTTCCACCGGCGATACCGCCGCGATCGAGGTCATCAACCCGCTCTCCGAGGGGCAACGCTTCCTGCGTGATTCACTCGCGCCCGGATTGATCGAGTACCTGGCGGCGGCCGCGGGTGCGCGCATCTTCGAGATCGGTGACGTCTTTAACCGCGAAGAAGAGCGTATCGTCGAGCAGACCTCACTCGCCTTCGGTTTTTGCGCCGAGAGTTCCGACGACCCGTCCTGGCACGACTCGTGGTTTCTGCGGCTCAAAGGCGACTGCGAGGCGCTGCTGCGCCAGGTGACGGGGCGCGCAGCGCTTACCTCGCCCGGCGCGAAGCCCGGTTTTCATCCCGGCAAGACGGGCATCGTCACCATCGACGGCGTCGAAATCGGCATGGTCGGCTGCGTCGATCCGCACCTCACAAAGAGACACGAAATCAAAGCAAACGCGTACTTGTGCGTTCTCAACGTCGGCGCGCTGCCGCACTATGAAACGCCCAGCTACCGCCCGCCGTCGCGATTTCCTTCGACCTACCGCGACGTCGCGCTCGTCCTCGAAGCCGATACCCCCGCCCGCGATATCGAGGATGCTGTTGCCGTCACGCTCGGCTCGATCTGCACGCGCGTGGCGGTCTTCGACGAGTATCGCGGGCCGCAGGTCGCGTCGGGTTACAAGAGCCTTGCCGTACGCATGACGTTGCAGCGTTTCGACGCAACGATCACCGACGAAGAGGCCGATGCGGCAGTCCGGCTCGTCCTCGAAGTGCTGAGCGATCGATTCGGAGCGACGATTCGAACGTGATTGCGGGCATCGCATGGCCCGACGTCGTCATCGTCATCGTTCTGGGCATCGCAACGTTCAAAGGTTACTCGCGCGGCTTCGTCTCTGAGCTGGGCGGCGCGGTCGCGGTGACGGCGGCGCTGGTGACGCCGTGGTTCTACAACGGCAGCTTCGACGCGCAGATCGAGCGGCTCGCGGGCCTTGGCCCGGGGTCGGCACACGTGGTAGGGATGTTCGTGACGGGTCTGGGCACCTACGTGCTGATCTTGCTCGCGGCGCGTCTGCTCGGCGCGATCGCCCGGCTCCCGCTGCTTGGAATCGGCAACGCTCTCGGCGGCGCGCTCATCGGCTTTGCGAAGGGTGCGATCCTCTTGTGGCTCGTGCTGTTCGTTGCGCTCTTTTTTCCGCTCTCACCGGATATTCGAGAGGGCCTTCATCAATCGCGTCTCGCGCCTTACCTCGTCAGCTACGACGCACCAATTGACGACGCCATCCTTTCCACGATTCCGTGGTTCGCGCGGCCCTTCGTGCTTCCGTACTTTAGGCGACACCACTTATGACGCGAAGCTCGAGGTCGATTGCGGCGATCGCGCCGAGCAGCTCCGCCTCGCTTACGTCGCCCATGGTGCCGAATCGGACGATTTTTCCCGCCAGCTCGGCTTGACCGCCGGCGAGCACGACGCCGTGGTTCTCCCGCAACGCCCGCAGGAGGCTCTTCGGGTCCACGCCGGGAGGCGGATACGCGGCGACGACGGTCGGCGAGTGTGCGCCGGGCCGGGAAACGAGCGTGAAGCCCATTGCCTGGAACGAGGCGCGAACGGCTTGCGCAAATTGCGCGTGACGTGCGTACGCCGACTCCATGCCCTGCGCGTGATAGCGCTGCAGCGCGACGTCGAGCGCGTAGAGGATTGAGATCGGCGGCGTCCAGGGCGTCTGTCCGTCGCCGGCCGCATCGCGCGCGTACTGGAGATCGAAATAGAAGCGAGGGATGCGCGCGGCGGCACTTCGCCTCCACGCCCGTTCGCTCAGCGCGACCATCGCGACGCCGGGCGGCGCCGCCAAGGCTTTCTGCGACGCCGTGACGACGGCGTCGTATCCCCATTGGTCCATACGAAACTCCGATGCGCCAAGCCCGCTCACAGAATCGACCAGCGTGATCGCTCCATGACGGCGTAGAATCGGCGCCAGCGCGGCCACGTCACATGCGACTCCGGTCGAGGTCTCATTATGGGTCAATAGCACGCCGGCAATCTGACGCTGGGGATCGCTATCGAGCCGGGCTCTGAGCGCGTCGGGATCGAGCGCATCGCCCGTCGGCGTCTCCAGCGACTCGACGGTGCAGCCGTAACGCTCGGCAATCGCGGCAAAGCGCTTGCCGAAAGCCCCCACCGCGCACGAAAGCAATCGCTCCCCGGGAGAAAAGAGATTGGCGACGACCGCCTCGAGTGCGCCGGTTCCGGAACTTCCGAGTAACAAAACCTCTTGGTTTGTCCCGAATACCGGCCGCAACGCACCGGCAATGCGCGTACTGAGCTCCGCGAATGCCTCTCCTCGGTGGTTGATCAGCGGCCGCGCCGCGGCGTCGAGCACCGGTTGAGCGACGGTGACCGGGCCGGGGAGGAATAGAAGTTGCCTACGCATCGAATATTGTTTCGATGGACGTTGCGAGCATCCGCCTGACGGAGCTCTCGAGCTGCGCCGGCTGCGCGGCGAAACTTGGCGCCGCCGAATTGCGCAGCGTTATGGAGCGCGTGTCGGCCGCCACCGACGATCGCGTGCTGGTGGGTTACGGCAACGCCGACGATGCGGGCGTTTACCTTCTACGCGACGATCTCGCGCTCGTGTCGACCGTCGACTTCTTCACTCCAATCGTCGACGATCCGTTTGATTTCGGCCGGATTGCAGCGACTAATGCGCTATCCGATGTATACGCGATGGGAGGGCGACCACTCAGCGCGCTCAATATCGTCGCCTTTCCCGAAGACCTCGATCTCGCCATCCTGTCGCGTATCCTGGAAGGTGGCGCGAGCGTCGCTCGCAGTGCCGGCGTCGCCATCGTCGGCGGCCACACCATCAAGGATGCCGAGCCGAAGTACGGCATGGCCGTCACCGGCATCGTTCATCCCCGGCACATCGTGACGAATGCCGGCGCGCGCGGCGGCGACGTGCTCGTGTTGACGAAGCCGCTCGGTACGGGGATTCTCACAACGGCGCTCAAGCGCGGCGCTATCCCGTCCGAAGATCTCGGCGAAGCCGTGCGAGCGATGACGACGCTCAACGACCGCGCCGCTCAAGCGATGGTAGCGGCGGGAGCGCACGCAGCTACGGACATCACCGGCTTTGGTCTGCTCGGTCACGGCGGCGGCATGGCGCGCGCTTCGGGCGTTCGATTCATATTCGATGCACGCGCCGTTCCATTCATGGAACGGGTGCTCGAGCTCATTGAGGCCGGCATCGTTCCGGGCGGCACGCGCCACAATGCCGAAACGCACGCTACGTTCACGGACTTTTCAAGCAACGTGGCCCAGGCCGTGCGCGTCGGCCTCTCCGACGCTCAAACTTCGGGCGGCTTGTTGATCAGCGTTGCAGCCGATGCTGCGGATTCGCTCTCACGCGAGTTGCACGCGTGCGGCGCCCTCGCCGCTCTCGTTGGAGAAGTGCGGGAGGGCGCCGGAATCGAAGTGCGCTGAGGTGAGCGGCGAGCCGGCGCCTTAACCGGTTCGCCATCTTCGTCTGCTACGGCGTAATTAGCATTCCGTTCGTGTTTCCGCCCTTGCCGACGTAGAAGCCGACCATGTCGCCCTTGATGTTTATCCCATTGATGAACGTGTTCCCCACGCCGTGAGGATCGTCGATGGAAACAAAGGACGGATTGTGCAGCGGCGCTCTCAGAAGAAAGCCGTGCGTCGCACCTTTACTGTCTACGTATGCGCCCACGATGGCGCGGTGACCGTTGATGCCAAACGGCATCGTCATCGTCGAGCCCGGATAGTGAAAGACCGAATAGCTGTTTCCGACTTTGAGGAAACCGATCGACATCTTACCCTGCAAATAGAAGCCGGTGATTGCGCCCTGATTGTTGATGGCGGCCGCGGTGACGTTGTGAGCACCGGGCGGCGCGATCGGCGTGAACTTGCCGGTGGCCTGATTCAGTTCGAAGCCGAAATTCACACCGGCTCCGTTCGTGTAGAAACCGACCGCGAGGCCGGAATCGTTGAGGCCGAGTATCTGCGTCACCGTGCCCTTGCCGACGTTGGGATCCGTATAGCTGGTAAAGACGCCTTTCCAGTGGATGAAGCCGCGATTGACGCCCTTCGAGTCGATCCAGAAGCCTGCGGTGTAGCCGAGATTATTGATGGCTGTGACTTGGGTTTGCATCGAACCGGGGTAGTTTTGGCTCGCGAAGTCCGCCTGTGCGTAAGGCGGCTTGACCGTATATCCCTTGTTCGGATGACCCGAAGCGCCGCTACCGTAATAGCCGGCAATCGTTCCGGCCTGGTTTATGCCGAGCAACTGATTGAAGGTTGGGTCCTTCTGATTGTTGATCGTCCTGAACGTGTACGAGGCGACGGCCGACATGGCGCCGGCCGGCTGTTGAACTTGGCTGAGCGAGGTTGTGGGCGTTACAGAGCCTCCGCTGCACGCCGTGGCGATCATCGCCGTCACGACGAGTGCGGCAGCAGCAAGAGGAAATCGAAACGTCGCTTCGCGGGAAGTTCGCATGTGGAGCTCCTTACTAGTTCGATGAAGCGTTTTTGCTGAGGCACCGTCGAGGGCAGCCGAAAGCGGCGCCGACTAGGCGTTTCTCAACGTAGCAATTCCGGTCGCACCGGTCAAGTTGCCGACCAACGGCGTCGCTTTTTTAACGTTCCAACGTTGCGAATGCTTGACTACTCACCGCTTGATCGGCGACTTGCGCACCGAGCGGCGCTTGACGACGCCGTTGCGGCGCTTCAGCTGACCCGCGCGCGTCACCCTGAGCGTCGTCGAAGGGCGAAGCGGCACGACGTTGCTCACTTTGGCGTGTTCGGCGCCAAGCGGGACGGGCGAGATCAATCGCTTCCCCAGCGCGTGATGGAGAACTTCCGAGAGCTCGTCGACCGGTACGAAACTCATGCTCTCGCGCACTTCTTTCGGTATGTCGTCGAGATCCATCTCGTTGCGGCGCGGCAGCAAGATCTTGCTGATTCCCGCGCGCTTTGCGCCGAGCACTTTTTCCTTCAAGCCTCCGATCGGCAGAACTTGGCCGGTGAGCGTGATCTCGCCCGTCATCGCCAAATTGGGGTCGACTTTTATGCCGGTGAGCATCGACGCAATGGAGGTTGCCAAGGCGATGCCGGCGGAAGGGCCGTCTTTTGGCGTCGCTCCGGCCGGAACGTGAATGTGAATGTCGTGTTTGGCGAAGTAGTCGTCGGGTAAGCCAAGCTCGCTCGATCGCGAGCGCAGGAACGTCACGGCCGCCTGCGCGCTCTCTTTCATCACGTCGCCAAGCTGACCCGTCAAGACGAGTTTTCCCGTTCCCGGCATCGCCTGCGTTTCGATGAACAAGATGTCGCCGCCAACCGGGGTGAAGAACATCCCCGTCGCGACGCCGATCGAGGCGACCCGCTTTCGAACCTCGTTGAAGAAGCGAACCTTACTGAGGTACTCCGTAAGGTTCTCGGGCTTGACCCGCGCCTTGTAGCGCGCGTTTTCTGCGATCTTACGCGCGACCTTGCGGAAGACCGTGCCGATCTCACGTTCCAAGTTGCGCACGCCCGCTTCGCGCGTGTAATCGTTGATGATCGCCCGAATCGCCTGATCGCTGATCTGGACCTGCGACTCGCGCAGGCCGTTGCTTTCGCGTTGCTTCTTTACGAGATAACGTTTGGCGATCTGCAGCTTCTCGAGCTCGGTGTACCCCGAAAGCGTGATGATCTCCATGCGATCGCGCAACGGCGGCGAAATCGAGTCGAGCGCGTTGGCGGTGCAGATGAAGAGCACCGAGGAAAGATCGAAGGGCAGATCGAGATAGTGATCGCGGAAGTTGTTGTTCTGTTCGGGATCGAGCACCTCGAGCAGCGCCGATTGCGGATCTCCGCGGAAATCGGCGCCCACTTTGTCGATCTCGTCGATCATCATCACGGGGTTTCGCGTGCCGGCATCTCGGATCGCCCGTACGATCGTGCCGGGCATCGCGCCGATGTAGGTGCGCCGATGGCCGCGAATCTCGGCCTCGTCGTGAACCCCGCCCACCGAGAGGCGGACGAATTTGCGACCCATCGCCCGTGCGATCGAATGGCCGAGCGAGGTTTTGCCGACGCCGGGCGGTCCAACGAAGCAGAGTATCGGCCCGGACAACTTCTTTTTGAGCTTTCCGACCGCCAGGTACTCGACGATTCGGTCCTTGATTTTTTCGAGGTCGTAATGATCCTCGTCGAGGATGACGCGCGCCGCATTGATGTCGATATGGTCGGCCGTTTCGACGTTCCAGGGCAGCGTCACCAACCAATCGAGATAGGTGCGGATCACGCTGTATTCCGGGCTGGCCTGCGGAACTTTCGCGAGCCGGTCGAGCTCCCGGTCGGCGGCCTTCTTAACGTCGGGCGGCATACCCGCGGCGTCGATTTTCGTGCGTAGCTCGTTCGTCTCGGCCTGCTGCGGATCGACCTCGCCGAGCTCCTCCTGAATGGCGCGCAATTGCTGACGAAGGTAAAACTCGCGCTGATTCTTCTCCATCTCGCGCTGAATGTCGCTCTGGATCTTGTGACCGAGCTCGACGACTTCGAGCTCCTTGGTCAACAGCAGCGTGAGCTTGCGCATCCGCTTTGCGGTATCGCGCTCCTCGAGCAGCGCCTGACGGTCCGCGGTCTCCAAGCGCATGGTCGAGGCGACGAAGTAGGTTAAAACCACCGGATCGGTGATGTTGGCGACCTCCATCTCCATCTCGCGCGGTGCTTGCGGCAGATAGGAGAGGAGTTTCTGAAAGAGTCCCCCGAGATTGCGCTGCATCGCCACGAGTTCTTCGTTTTCGACCGTTGCGTCGGGAAGCTCGGTATAGGCCGCGACCATATACGGCGCAACTTGCGTGAACTGCTCGATCTTGAAAACCTGCTGCCCGGCGACGATGCAGCGCAGCGTTCCGTCGGGTACCTTGAGCATTTTCTGAATGACGCCGATCGTACCGACGCGCTGAACGTCGTCGGGGCCGGGGTCTTCGATCTCGCGATCTCGAAGCACGACGAGGCCGATCGGCTTCCCTTCGCGCAGTGCTTCCTCGACCAGCTGAATTCCGGGCTTCTTGACGACGGCAAGCGGAATGACGGTATGAGGAAAAAGCACCGCTTCCTGAAGCGGCAGAATTCCGATCAGGTTCGCGGGAATGATGCTATTGCCGGTTTTTTGGGCCATCTGCTTAGGTGTGGGTCCTCTTTACCATGACGTGAAGCTCGGTTCGCGATGTCGGCATATATGCCGTCGCCGCAATCGGTGCAACGACGATCAGCAGGCCGTCTTCGTAGCTCGCCGCGACGCCTTCGTACTCGACTGCGACGGGGAGCGGTATTCGCTTTACGAACTCTCCGTGAGCGATTTCTTTTTGGAGAAACGAGCCGCAGCGTAATCGACCGGCTTCGAGGCGACGCCCGGCGGCGACGAGATAGCGCTCGTCGAAGCCCACGCGAAGCGTTTCAGGATCGGCGCCCGCGACTTCGATCACTGCGACGACACGCCGCCCTTCCTCATCGATGAACACGTCGGCGTTTGGTTGAAATGCTCCAAGGCGGGTTCGCATCACGAACTCCATCAGCCTTATAACCCGTCAGCTTAGCACTCAGATGCGCCGGTTGCTAAAGCGTTTACATGCTGGGATCGGGAAGCGAGCGCCCCGGCGGCCACACGACGCAGGGCGCGAACGCGACGCGCAGCGGGCCGAGCGCGTCGGGCGGCACCTGGACTCTGAAAACCTGCGGATGCTTCGTAGGAACGCCGTAGACGTCCCTGGGCGGAAATCCGGTCGTGTTGGAGCCGGACCCGTGGGTGGCGGCAAGCACGCGGTTAATCGCCGTGGCGTCGGCCGCCGATTGGTAGTCCGCACTGCGCTGGCCGAGCCAGGTCGAGCCGTCTTGCGTTGTGTACAGAAAACCGATGATCTCGCCCGGCATCATCGTTGCGGTCGAAAGCACGAGGTCGATGCGCACGATCTGCATCGCGCGCACGATCGGCGCCTGCACGACCTTCGGTACGGGGCGCAACGAGTCGAGGCAGAATCCGTTCTGAAGCGGCGGCTGCATCGTAGCAGCGGGCTGTGGATATTGTGGCGGCCCCTGCGGTGGCGGCATCTGCGCCACGGTGTTGACAAGAGCGGTGAGGAAGAACGTCGCTAATGCAAACATGGGCGCCATCTTCGCCTAAACTGCTGCGCCGCCTCGGTACCCGCGACGCCGCGCTCATCGTCATGGGCGGCATCATCGGCTCGGGCATCTTCATGAACCCATCGGTCGTCGCACGGCACGTTCACAGTGCGCCGCTCGTCATGATCGTCTGGATCGCGGGCGGCGTAATCGCGTTGCTCGGTGCGGGCATCTTTGCGGAGCTCGCGGCACGCCGTCCCCAAGACGGCGGCCTCTACGCCTACTTGCGCGATGCCTTTCACCCCGCTCTGGCATTTATTTTCGGCTGGACGCTTTTGCTCGTTTCGCAGAGCGGCGGGATGGCGGCCGCTGCGGTGACCTTCGCCGCGTATTTTGAGCCGCTCACCGGCTGGCAGGCTCCCGCGGCGACGATCGGCGTGATAGCCATAGCGCTTTTCACCGCAATCAATGCGCTAGGCGTACGGACGGGCGCGACGACGCAGAATGCGTTCATGGTTCTCAAGATCCTCGCGATTGCGGTCTTTGCATCGATCGGACTCTTTTCGGTGCGGTCTTCAGCGGAAATCCCCGCGTTACCATTGGCCGGCGGCATGAGCGCCGTGGGTTTGGCGATGGTGCCGGTGCTCTTTGCCTATAGCGGCTGGCAGACGGCGAGCTTTATGACTGCGGAGCTCAAGGAGCCCGCGCGGACGTTGCCGCGTGGATTGATCGCCGGCGTTCTTACCGTCGTCGTGCTCTACGTCGCGGTCAACGCCGCCTGCCTGCGCGTTCTCGGCGTTGCGGGCTTGGCGGCCACCGACACTCCAGCGTCCCAGATCGCCCAGCTCGCGTTCGGAAAAGTCGGACTTCGCGTCATGGCAACCGTGATCGCGCTCTCGACGCTCGGCTTCCTGAGCAACCAAATCCTTACGTCTCCGCGGGTCTACTTCCAAATGGCCGCGGACCGAACGTTCTTTCCACAGCTCGCTTCGGTGAATCCGCGGACTCACGCTCCGGTGCTTGCCATCGTGCTCCAAGGGTTGATCGCGATCGTGATCGCGCTCTCGGGTCGTTACGATCAAATTCTCAACTACGTGACGTGCAACGATTACATATTCTTCGGCTTAGCGGCAATCGCACTGATCGTCTTTCGTAATCGCGACGCTCGCGATGCCCGGGCGCCGCGTCCCTTCTTTCGAATGCCGGGACATCCGGTCACCACGCTGCTCTTCCTTGCGGCAGCGTGGTACATCGTCGGGGACGCGATCTTGAACTCGCCGCGCGATACGCTGATCGGCATCGGAATTCTGCTCTCCGGTCTCCCGGTCTACCTTCTCTTCGCATCACGTACCGGCGCTTTGCGTCCTCGCGCCGTCCAGACGGCGGAGGACCTGCGGCAGTAGCTCGGCCGCCGTTGCCCGCAAGACGCAATCGACGCCGCCGCTGATCGCGGTCTCTTCGGGATTGATCTCCGCGACGTACGCGCGGTTATTGTAACGGGTCGCGAGCGCCGCCGCGGGATAGACGACCGCGCTCGTTCCGACGACGAGAATGAGGTCGGCGCGGGCCGCAGCCGCTTCGGCTTCACGCCAAGTTGCCGCCGGCAGCGCCTCGCCGAACCAGACGATCTGAGGGCGAAATCGTCCGCCGCAAGCGTGATCGATCTCGCGCAGCGGAAGACCGTTGTCGTCGAGCGTGCGGCGAGCGTCGCAACGCGTGCAGCGGGCCTCGCGCAAGTTGCCGTGCAGCTCGAGTGAGTTGCGCGAGCCGGCGCGCAAGTGCAGCGAGTCCACGTTCTGCGTCGCTAGCGTGAAGTCGCCAATTGCGTTCTCCAGACGCGCGAGCGCGTAGTGCCCGGCATTCGGCTCGGCGCGCCGATGCGCGGATTTTCGCTCGTTGTACCAGGTCCAAACCAGCACCGGATCGCGCGCGAAGCCTTCGGGCGAAGCGAGCTCCTCGACGCGGTGTGTTCGCCAGAGACCGCCGGCGCCGCGAAACGTCGGCAGTCCGCTCTCCGCCGAGATCCCCGAACCGGTCAGCACGAAAACGCTTTTCGCGCGGCGCAGCTGCGCGCAAAGACTCTCGAGCGACGATAGTCGAGTCGTCATCCTTCGACAAGCTCAGGATGACGATCGCGCGTCGCCATTTCTGTCAGGGTGACGATTTGACTTTGGCGAGGAAGTGGTAGAAGCTGCCCTTCACGGTCGCGGTGCCGGAGATCTCACCATCGCCCGAGAGCGTGCCGCGCACGGTAAATCCGCCCATTGCCTGGAGATCGAGCGTTATCTGACCCTCACTAACGTTGCCGCTGACGGTAATCGTTCGACCGTAGAGCGGATCGGGGCGGACCGACTGCGAGACGTACGTACCGCTGACGATGCCGTGATTGAATTTGAGCTTCATGATGCCTGAATACGGAACTTTCTGCGGACCGAACGTCGGCTGGTAGGCCGCCACGTAGGTCGCCTCCCAGACCCGCCCGTGCACGACGACGGCGAGGGCCGTCAGCGATTGAACCGATGCCAGGGCTGCGAAAAGCGCGGCGACCCGAGAGAGCTTCATCGAAACGGCCTCTTTAAGGCTGCATGAGCCGCTGCCACTCCTCGCGGCCGATGCGCAGGCTCTCTTCACCGAGTTGCGCCAACGGCTTAGCGACGAGGCGCTCGTGCTCGCAGAGGTCTTGTTCCTTCGTGTCGACGTAGAGCAGGCCGGTGACGAACTCGCCGCGCGCGCGCGATTCGTGAATGGTTTTTAGTGCCGCCATCGTGTCGGTCGGATCGTAGTCGATGTCGAGTTTACGCAGGAGCACGTGCGAGCCGTCTTCGAGCTCGACGTCGCGCACGGTGCCGGGCTCGTAATCGACGGCGATCTCTCGCCCGCCGGCGATGTAGTCGGCGGTGTGCAACACCACGTCGTGGTCCTTCACGTACGCATAGCTCTTCGTCGACCCCTCGTGATCGTTAAACGTGACGCAAGGACTGATGACGTCGAGAATGGCGGTGCCGCGATGCGAGAAGCCGGCCTGAAGGAGTGGCACGAGCTGCTTGCCGTCACCCGAGAACGAGCGGGCGACGAACGTCGCACCAAGCTCGATCGCCAAGCTGCAGAGGTCGATCGTTGCATACTCGTTGATCTTTCCGCCTTTCTGCGTCGAACCGACGTCGGCCGTGGCGGAGAACTGACCTTTCGTCAAACCATAACAGCCGTTGTTCTCGACGATGTACGTGCAATCGAGATTGCGCCGGATCATATGGCAATACTGTCCCAGTCCGATGCTGGCGCTGTCGCCGTCACCGCTGATGCCCAACACGAGCAGCTCGCGATTGGCGAGTTTCGCGCCCGTCGCGGCCGACGGCATGCGCCCGTGTAATCCATTGAAGCCGTGCGCCTGCTCGACGAAGTATGCGGGCGTCTTCGAGGAGCAGCCGATGCCGCTCATTTTTGCGAGATTATGAGGCTCCACGCCGTAATCATAGAGCGCCTTGATCAAATGGTTGGTGATCGAGTTGTGGCCGCATCCCGCGCAGAGCGTCGTGGGCAGCCCCTTGTAGATTTCGCGAGTGAGGCCGATGATGTTGAGATTTGCCGTCATGTTCTATTCCGCAATTACGGCCGGCTGTCGCTCGGCCTCCAGCAACGGATCGATCACGACGTGAGCGTCGATCGGCACGCCGTTGTAATGGCGAATCGACTCGAGCCGCCCGATGAGATAGGTCGGCAGTTCCGCGCGCAGGATGCCGTAGAGCTGTCCGTCGCGGTTCTGTTCGACGACGTAGACGCGCTCATGGCGCTTGACGAACGTGGCGACCTCCGGCGAGAGCGGCAGTGCCCGCACTCGAAGGTAGTCGGCCTCGATCCCCGATTCGCGCAGTCGATCGAGCGCCTCGACGACCGCGTGGTGCGTGGTGCCGTACGCGAGAATGGCAATCTTGTGCCCTTTCTCTTCCACCACCGGCGCCGGTACCGTGGTGCGCGCCGTTTCGTGCTTCCGGATGAGCCTATCGAGATTGCGCTGCCAGACTTCGGGCATCTCGGAGTAGCGGGCCTCTTCGTCGTGACCGGTTCCACGCGTAAAGAATCCGGCGCTGGGGTGTTTGGTTCCGGGCAGCGTGCGATAGGGAATGCCGTCTTTATCGGTGTCGCGGTAGCGTCCCCACGACTTCATCGAGTTTAAGTCGTCGGCACCGAGTACTTTCCCCCGATCGAAGGGCTTCTCGGGATACGGCAGCGGCGGAGTGAGCCAAGAATTCATTCCTAGATCGAGATCGCTGAGCACGAAGACGGGGGTTTGGAAGCGCTCCGCCAGATCGAATGCTTCCATCGCAAACTCGTAGGCTTCGCGTACCGTCGCCGGGAGCAAGAGAATGTGCTTGGTGTCGCCGTGCGAGAGCGTGTACGCAAATGCGACGTCACCCTGCATCGTGCGTGTCGGCAGCCCGGTCGACGGGCCGGCTCGTTGCACGTCGAAGATCACCGCCGGAACCTCGGCAAAGTATCCGTAACCCGCATATTCGGCCATCAGGGAAATCCCGGGTCCCGAAGTCGAGGTCATCGCTCGCGCGCCCGCCCAACCGGCGCCGAAGACAATCCCCGCGGCGGCAAGCTCGTCCTCCGCTTGGACGATCGCCACCTTTCGATTACCCGTGCTCTGCTCGACGCGATAGCGGTCGCAGTACGCGATGAAGTACTCGCAAAGCGAGGACGAGGGCGTGATGGGATACCAAGCCGCAACGGTGCAGCCGCCCATCACGCAGCCAAGCGCGGCAGCGCGATTTCCGTCGATGAACAACAAATCGTCGGTCTTGCCGTTCATGCGCTCGAGCCCATAGGGGTCTTGCTTGTCGAAGTGCTCCGCAGCGTACTCGAGCCCGACCCGAACGGCTTTCATGTTCAGCTCGACGGCGGAGGCTTTCGTGCGAAACTGTGCCCGCAGACCCTCTTCAACAGTCGCATCCGGAATCCCGAGCAGCGTGGCCAGCACGCCGACGTAGATCATGTTCGTCAGATATTTGCGCAGATCGCCCTTATCGGCAAAGTGCTCTTTTGCCAGCGCCGCAAACGGGACGGCGTAATACGTTAGATCTTCTCGCTGGGTCTGTGCATTGAGCGGATAGGCCGCTTCGTGAATCACCGCACCACTCGCTCTCACGCCCGCGACGTCCTGCGTCCACGTCGCAGCGTTGAGCGCGAGCAGCACGTCGACGTCACGCGTTCGGCACTGATATCCCTGCGAGCTGATGCGAATGTCGAACCACGTCGGCAAGCCTTCGATGTTCGACGGAAAGACGTTCTTCGGAGCAACCGGAATGCCCAGACGCGCGATGGCGTTGGTCAGAACGAGGTTCGAGGATTGACTTCCCGATCCGTTGACCGTGGCCACGCGTAAGGTGAAATCGTTGACGACGCGCGCGGGCATGGAATGGACGTTATTCGGCCTTATTGCTATCGACCCTCTGCGAAAGGTCGAGCAGTCGTCCGCGGCTCAACGTATAGGTCTGCACGATGTGTCTGGACGGAGAGCACTGCGCATCGTTTGGATCGCCATAGGCTGGTCGCCACCGCGATGCCGGCTGAGATCCGCACGTCGCGGTGACCACCCGAATCGATGCGGCGCGCATAGGCAAACGCATGCTCGCCGCTTTTTTCGCAGCGTGCCTTTGTGAGCATACTCGGATCGATTCGCACTTGCGGCTTGACGAGCGCAACATCTGCGCCTCGTGAGCGGCGCAGAGTCCGCGCAGCGAGAGTCGGAAGGAGCACCACGAGTGCCGCCAAAGATCAGGGCAGATGTTGAGTCTTGCTCACGTCATTCTGCACGTCGGCTTTTGTAATGCAATCGCTCGCGCGGTCCCGACGACCGCCGTCGCGCTGCACGTTCGCATGACCGACCGAATCGGGCGAGTGCAGGTAGATCGCGTCTATCGCGTCGAGCGCGGCGACGAGGCGGAGGCAATCGTCGAATTCGACAGCGCCTTCGGAATCTACTCGCTCCAAGTGGACGCGCCGGAGTACCGGTGCTCGGCATCGGATTATCTCTTCTTTATCGCGGGGCACGACCGAAGCGTGACGGAAAAACTCAGCAAGGCGCCGGCGCGGCCGCCCTCCGAGCCGGTCCTTCTCTCGGGCACCGCGCCGCAATCGTTTCTCTACGTAGCGCCGACTTTCGTTGTTTTCGACAAGAGCCAAGTCGCGTGCAACAAGCCGCTTCCACAACCGCTGGCCACGAACATCGTCATTGAAAACGATCAGGACGCCTATTACGCGTGGCTCTATCCGGATGTGTCGGCGAGCGCCGGATCGCAGCAGCTCGCATTACGCTTGCGCACCCCGACGCATCAATACCACTACGTGCGCATCCCGATTCGGTTTCCGATCCCTTGGACCGGCTGGCCGGAGAGCATTCAATTCAACGTCAACGAAGACATGGTCGATGCTTTGGCCGGCGACCCGGTCAATACGCTGCTCTGTCCCAAACTCTGGGAGACTTCTGCCGGGTGAGCGCGCGCGAAAGGTTGCTCGGTAGTTGGCGGCTCGTCTCCTGGACGTGGGAAGACGCAAACGGTGCGGTGCGGTCGCCGCTCGGCGAGGACCCTGTCGGCTTGATCACCTACGATTCCTCGGGCGTAATGTCGGCGCAGTTAATGCGTCGCGGCCAGACGCACTTTCGAAATGACGACTGGCGAAGCGCCTCGGCGCAGGAAAAAGCCGCGGCATGGAGCGGTTACTTTGGCTACTTCGGAACGTACACTGTTGACGAAAACGCGGGCACGGTAACGCATCACATCGAGGGTAGCTGGTTTCCGAATCTCGTTGGTACGGATCAGGTGCGGCGGTGCTATCTCGAAGGAGACCGGCTCACGTTGGAAGCCGACACTCTATGGGGACGCGTGAGCCTCGTATGGCGGAAGGTGTGATGGCGCGAGTACTCGCGTAATGGTATGAAGAAAAGGGCGCGTCGTTCCGACGCGCCCTCGATGTTTGCTACTGCGTGCGGTAGCGATTACATCATGTCGTAGCCGCCCATGCCGCCGCCGGGCGCTCCGACCGGCTCTTTCTTCGGCTCGGGCTTGTCCGCGACCAGCGTTTCGGTCGTAAGGATCATCGATCCGATCGATGCCGCGTTTTGCAGCGCCGCTCGCGTCACCTTGAGCGGCTCGACGATTCCCGCAGCGAACATGTCGACGACTTCACCGCTCATCGCATCGAAGCCGAATGGAGCGCTCTTTAGACGAACGGCGTTGATCTGAACCGAGCCTTCGAATCCGGCGTTGTCGGCGATTTGACGCGCAGGCTCCTCGAGGGCCTTGCGCACGATCGTGATGCCGATCTTTTCGTCGGCCCACGATGAGGCTTGACCGTTCGTCTTGGGAGGTTCGTACTTGTCGATCGCCTTGATCGCGTGAAGCAGAGACGCTCCGCCGCCGGGAATCATGCCTTCCTGAACCGCCGCGCGGGTCGCTGAAAGCGCGTCCTCGATGCGGTGCTTCTTCTCCTTGAGCTCCGTTTCGGTCGCGGCCCCTACCTGAATGACTGCGACGCCGCCCGAAAGTTTGGCAAGACGCTCCTGGAGCTTCTCGCGATCGAAGTCCGAGTCGGTCTCTTCGATCTGCTTCTTGATCATTTCGATGCGGCCCTTGATGGCATCGGCTTTGCCGTTGCCGTCGATGATCGTGGTCTCTTCCTTGGTGATCGTGACGCGCTTGGCTTGACCGAGCTGATCCAACGCCACCTTATCGAGTTTCAAGCCGAGCTCTTCCGAGATCACCGTCGCCCCCGTGAGCGTGGCGATATCCTTGAGCATCTCTTTGCGGCGATCGCCGAAGCCGGGCGCTTTCACTGCAACTGAGGTAAACGTGCCGCGCAGTTTGTTCACGACCAACGTCGCGAGGGCTTCGCCCTCGACGTCTTCCGCGATGATGACCAGCGGCTTCTGCACTTGCACCACTTTTTCGAGCAGCGGCAGGATATCGGCGATGGCGGAAATCTTCCGCTCGGTCACCAGGATGTACGGATTATCGAGTACGGCTTCCATGCGCTCGGAGTCGGTGACCATGTACGGCGAGATGTAGCCCTTGTCGAACTGCATGCCGTCTTTGGTCTCGACTTCGGTCTTGAGGGTCTTCGACTCCTCGACCGTAATGACGCCGTCCTTACCCACCTTCTCCATGGCGTCGGCGATGAACTCGCCGATCTCCGGATCGTTGGCCGAGATCGAGGCGACCTGCGCAATCTTCTCTTTGGTGTCGACGTCTTTCTTGAACGACTCCATCTCTTTGACGGCGATGTCGACGGCCTTCTCGATGCCGTGCTTGATCAGCAGCGGGTTGCTGCCGGCGGTAACGTTGCGCAGACCTTCGCGAATAATCGCCTGCGCGAGCACCGTTGCGGTGGTCGTTCCGTCGCCCGCGATGTCGTTGGTCTTCGACGCCACTTCCTTGACGAGCTGCGCCCCCATGTTCTCGAACGCATCGGGGAGCTCGATCTCCTTGGCAATCGTCACGCCGTCGTTGGTGATCGTCGGCGAACCGAATTTCTTGTCGAGCACGACGTTGCGACCCTTCGGCCCGAGCGTCACCTTTACGGCATCGGCGAGGGTATTCGCACCGCGCTCGAGCGCACGCCGTGCGCTTTCATCGAATACGAGTTGCTTTGCAGCCATTGAAAAACTAAAACTCCTTAAACGCCGGCCGGCACTTTGTCGACGATGGCGAGAATGTCTTTTTCAGGGATGATGAGATACTCGGTGCCGTCGATCTTGACTTCGCTGCCCGAGTACTTTCGATAGAGCACGCGATCGCCGACCTTGACATGCATCTCGACCACGGCCCCTTTGTCGGTCACCCGTCCGGATCCGATCGAGCGAATGATGCCCTCCTGGGGCTTTTCCTTCGCGGTATCCGGCAAGAAGACGCCGCCGGTCGTCTTGTCGTCCTGCTCTATGTGTTCGATAACGACGTTATCGAACAGGGGCTTGAGATTCACGTACAACCTCCACAGCTTGGGAATTTCATGCGCTGGCGATCTTAGCACTCTTAGCGCAAGAGCGCTAGCCGTGCTATATTAGCAGAGTCTTAGCACGAGTGCAAGGGCCCTAAAGACGGGAGCCGGAAGGCGCCCGGCGGGCTCGAATGCAGCGGCGATGGCCCAAAGCCCAAGCCCTGCGAGGGCTCGCCTGCCCTGATTGGATCGCTCGAAATTTCCGTAGGGGCGCTACGCCGCAATGCAGCGCTGCTGCGCGAGCTTGTCGGGGCTCGACGCGCCGCGTTCGTCGTCAAGGGCAATGCCTACGGACACGGATTGGTCGAGGTCGCCCGAGCGATCGAACCTTTCGCGGTGCGCCTTTGCGTCTATGCCATCGAAGAGGCCATTGCGCTGCGCGAGGGTGGGATTACCGCACCCGTACTCGTTCTGGGCCCAATTCCGCCGCCGGCGCTCAACGACGCACTCGGGGCCAACGTCGAGCTCGCGCTCTGGAGCGCCGGAGAGTTCCCACGGCGGGTATGCGCGGCGGCCCGCAGGCTGCAGCGTACTGCGACCGTCCATGTGAAAATCAACACCGACCTCAATCGTCTCGGCTTCGAGCCGCACGAGCTGGTCGATGCTCTTGAAGACTTGCTGAGGATGCCGGAGATCGCAATTGCCGGAATTTTCTCGCATCTCGCCTCGGCTGAGGAGCTCGACTCGCCGTACACGATGCATCAGCTCGCCACCTTCGAGCGCGCGCTCGGCCAGGCAAAGCCGTTGCTCGACGGACGGGCTCTCGTCCCACTTCGGCACATCGCCGCGTCCGCGGCGGCGATGCTCTGGCCGCAGACGCGCCTCGATCTGGCACGCTTCGGCATCGCACTCTATGGTCTTATGCCGTCTCGGCAGACTCGCGCGGCGATGAGCGCAGCGCCGCTCGACCTGGAGCCGGCGCTCTCGTACCGATCGCAAATCGTCGTGGACCGCACGATCGCGGCCGGCACGTCGGTGGGCTATGGAGGCAGTTTTCACGCTCCGCGCGACATGCGGGTCGGCGTCGTTCCCGCTGGGTATGCCGACGGCATCCCTCGCGCGCTTTCAAATCGCGGCGCTTTCGCCGTGCACGGCGAGGTCTGCCCAATCGTTGGGCGCGTGGCGATGAACATGACCGAGATTGATCTTACGGCCGCGCCAAACGCACACGCCGGCTCGACGGTGACGCTGCTCGGGCGAGATGGCGCGGCGACGATTGCCGCCGACGATTGGGCGGCTTGGGCCGACACGATCAACTACGAAATCGTCACGCGTCTTCCGAGCGAGCTGCGGCGCGTCTACGTCGATTAGGAGCCGGTCTCCTAAGCGACGGCGGCCATCGCTTCTTTGAGATCGAGCGTTCCGTTATAGAGCGCGCTGCCCACGATGCACGAGTCCACGGTGACCGGGGCGCTACGTTTGAGCTGCCGCAGGTCCTCGATATTGCGCGCCCCTCCGCTTGCAGTCACCTTGACCTCTGCGGCATTTGCGACCGCGGTGAGCGCGTCGATGTCATAACCCTCGCCCATTCCGTCGCGCCGAATCTCGGTGAAGACGATCCGCGTAACGCCCCACTGCGCGACGCGCCGAACGAGTGCGTCGCGATCGACGGGCGTGCGCTCCTGCCAGCCGTGCGTGGCAACCTGCGAACCGCGCGCGTCGATCCCGGCAATCACTCTGCCCGCGAAGCGGTTGACGATGTTGCGCGCGAGCCTCTCGTCCTCGACCAAGAGCGTGCCAAGAATGATTTCCGACGCTCCCGCGGCAAAGGCAGCTTCGGCATGCTTGACGGCGCGCAGACCGCCGCCGGTCTGGACGGGTACGTCCACCGCCTTACAGATGCGCTCGACGGCCGCGAGGTTTTCACCCGAGCCGAAGGCGCCGTCGAGATCGATCACGTGTAAGCGCTGCGCGCCTTCATCGACGAAGGCCTGCGCCCGCTGCACCGGATCACTATCGTACTCAACCTCAGTCGTGGGATCGCCTTGCTTCATGCGCACGCATTTGCCGCCGCGCAAGTCGATCGCCGGCACGACCAGCATTAGCCTCTAGCGCCGTTCGCGGGGCGCTTTTCGATCGGCACGTACGGACCCGAGGCCGGCCCATCGTAGGTCGCTTGCGGGCGGATGAGGCGATTATCTGCGAGTTGCTCCAAAATGTGGCCGCTCCAGCCGGCGATGCGACCGCAAGCAAAGAGACAGGTAAACTCGTCGCCGGGAATACCGAGATCGGCGAGGACGGGCGCGGTGTAGAAGTCGACGTTTGCGTAAATCGTGTTGCCCGGTTTTTTCTCTTGCAAGACTTTCCGGCTGGCATCTTCGATTGACCGCGCCGTTTCGTACCAGCGTTCTCCGCCGACGTGGCCCGAAAGTTCCTTCGCCATCGCCTCGAGATGCCGGGCGCGCGGATCGCGGACTTTGTATTCGCGGTGCCCCATGCCCATGATCCGATCGCCCCGCCCAAGAAGGTCGCGGACATACTGCTCGGCGTTCTCGGGCGTCTTCACCTCGATTAACGTACGGTACGCCGCGGTCGCCGCGCCGCCGTGGAGATCCCCTTGCAGCGACGCGAGCGCGGCGGTCACCGAAGCATAAATGTCGGCGCGGGTCGAGGCGGCCACGCGCGCCGCAAAGGTCGACGCATTGAACGAATGATCGGCGAGCAAAACAAAGTACGTGTCGAGCGCATCTTCCTCGATTGCATGCGGCACCTTGCCCGTGCGCATGTACAAGAAGTTTCCGGCCTGCGAGAGATCAGAGCGGGGCGCGATCGGATCGAGACCTCGCCGGATTCGATCCCAGCCGGCGACGATCGTGGGCACTTTGGCAATGAGCTCGATCGCCGTATGGACGTCGGAGAGATGTTCGCCCTGCGCGTTGACGGGAGAGAAAAGCCCAAGGCCGCTTACGACGGTTCGCAGCAAGTCCATCGGCCACGCCGTCTTCGGAACGTTCTGCATGGCGTTGACGAGCGGTTCGGGGAGCGCGCGGCACGCGCCGAGCTCGCGCTTCAAAACTTCGAGTTGGTGCCGGTTTGGAAGGTCGCCGTGAAGCAAGAGATGGACGATCTCCTCGAACGTCGCGTTGGGCGCGAGATCGTCTATGTCGAAGCCGCGATAGGTTAGGCGCCCGATCGCCCCTTCGACATTACTGAGCTGCGTGGACCCGACGACGACGCCTTCGAGACCACGATCGACAACGGTAGGCACCTATTTCCTCCAGACGGTAAGCTTACAACGGTAAGGGTCTTTCCCCGGCCGCAAAGTTTCGACTCCTCCGGCGGTCGGCCTGTACGCAACGCTTCGGCAGGGCGCCTGGTTGAAATGCTTTGAGAATGGATGCACTCGATCTGACACAGCGGCCGCCCCGCAGCCCACGCGAGCTTTTGCCGGGGTTAAATCTGCTGATGGCCGCCCGAACCATCGACAAGCTGCGCGCCACGTTGCCCGGCGGCAACATCGGCGAATACCAGATTACCGGCTTTAGTTCGAGCCTTCTCAACGCGTTAGAAATTCCGGAGGGCGCCTTGCGCGCCGCGATCGCGCGCGCCGAATCGGACGAACAGATCGCGACTTGGATTCGCGAGCATAGCAAACCGGAGCGCTATGCCGAGATCAATGCCAAGCTGGAAGGACGAACCGTCGACGAGCGTTTGAACGATCCCGAGTTCCTGGCCCGTTATCCCGTCGCGCGGCGTCTTTCGCCTCAAAGTTCGAGGCTCGATCTTCTTATCGCTGATGACGCCGAAGCATTCAAGGACGCTTAACTTATCCCATATGAAGCGCAACAATGTCTTAACCATCATGTCTCTGCTCTCGATCATCCTCCTCTCGCTTCACTTGACGGATGACATCGTCTATGGGACCGATAGGTCACCGGCCTCAAACGTCGTGGCAATCGCTGTCCTCGTCATCTGGCTATACGGGACGCTGGTGCTCGCCGAGCGGCGATCGGGGTACGCGATCATGCTCCTCGGATCAGTCGCGGGCATGGTAGTTTTCACTGTTCACGTGAGCAGAGCAGGAGGACTGCCGGCCGGATCAGGCGACGGCATTGCGAAGGTCGGCGCGCGCACGCGCGTATCCGACGAGACGCTCGATCAATGCCTCGAACGAGATGCCGACGGCAGCGCAGGCATCAGGAACCAGGCTTACCGGCGTGAGCCCCGGCAACGAGTTGATTTCCAATAGGTACGGCCGCTGGTCCGGCGTGACCATGAAATCGCTGCGCGAGTAGTCGCGCAAGCCGAGCAGACGATGCGCCGAGAGCGCAAGCATCTGCAGGCGCGCGGCCAAATCGTCGTCGATCGAGGCGGGGACGACGTGGGTGCTGCCGCCCGGCTCGTACTTCGCACCGTAGCTGTAAAAACCGTCGCGATTCGCGACGATTTCGACGATGGGCAAGGCCTCCTCGCCGAGCACGGCGCACGTGAACTCACGCCCCTTAACGTACTCTTCTGCAAGAATTTGTGCGTACGACTTCGACGCGTCCAGCATCGCGCTCGTCCACTCTTCGTGCGTGTGCACGATCGTGACGCCCGCCGAGGAGCCTTCGAAGCGCGGCTTGATGACCAACGGTAGATTCAGCGATCCCGGCAGCAGCGGCAAGGTGCCGCCGGTCAGATCGAAGAGATCCCATACCGGCGTCGGCAGGCCTTCGGCCGAGAGAAGCTTCTTGGTGAGATGCTTATCCATCGAGAGGGCCGACGCTTCGAGTCCGCTCCCGGTGTACGGAATCGAGAAGTATTCGAGCAGCGCTTGAACGTGGCCGTCCTCTCCACCGGGTCCGTGCAGCGCGATGAAAACCAAGTCAGGCTTGAGCTGGCGCAGCGCATCGACAAAACGGTCGTCGTAATCGAGCGATCGAGCATCGTAGCCGAGTGAAAGCAAGGCGCGAACGACTTCGGATCCGGATCGAATCGAGACTTCTCGCTCGGCACTATTACCGCCCATGACGACGGCGACTCTCTCTCGCGTCGCGGGATTAGGTTGCATCGATGAAGACCCCGACTAAATGCACTTCGAGCTGCAGTTCGACGTTCGAGCGATCGCGCACCGCGCGACGTACTCGTGCGAGCAGCGTGGCGACGTCTTTTGCCGTCGCTCCGCCAAGGTTGTTGATAAAGTTCGCGTGGAGCATCGAGACTTCAGCGTCTCCCTCACGCCATCCCTTAGCGCCGGCGACCTCTATCAAGCGCGCCGCCTTGTCGTCCGGAGGATTGCGGAAGCAGGAGCCGGCGTTGGGAAGGGCGATCGGCTGAGTCTTCTTGCGCCTGACGAGCCGCGTCTGCATCTCCGAACGCACGTCGCGAGAGTTGGAGTTTGCGAACTCCAGCACCACGCGCGAGACGATGACGTCGCGCTCGAGTGTCGAGTGCCGGTAAAGATATCGCACGCTCGCGGGATGGGGCTGCGGCCGGCTGGGCGATTGCACCCAAACTTCGCGCACGAACTCACCGATCTCCCGATCGGTACCTGCGTTCATGCGCAGCGATCCGCCGATCGTGCCAGGTATGCCCGCCAGCGAGTCGATGCCGGCCGCACCTGCCGAGGCCGCTTTGGCAGTAACGAGCGCCATATCGGCAGATCCGCCTGCCTCCACGATCACGCGTTCGCCCTCGATGCGGACCTGCGCGGCGGCGAACTCGCCGGCCAGTCGAATGACGACGCCCCGCACCCCGCCGTCGCCGACCAGCACGTTGCTTCCCGCGCCGATGATCCACCATGCCATCCGGCGGCGCAGGCAGAAGCGCATCACGTGCGCCAGCTCCGTCCGATCCTGTACCGTTACGAATGCGTCGGCCGGCCCGCCGATCTTCCACGACGTGTAACGCGCGAGCGGTTCGTCGAAGCGGACGCGCTCGCCGAGGATATGCAGGAGGGAGCGCCGATCCGAGTCCTGCAAGAGGCTGCGCAGTGCTCGCGCCGTCGTTACGCTCACGCGCGCACCGGCGCGACGCGCTTCTCAACCGGCTCGTCGAGCCGCCGCGCCAGGCGAGATGCCACCTCGGTGATATCACCGGCGCCGAGCATTAGCACCATTGCACCGGCCGGAAGTTCTTCCAGCAGCCGGTTCTCTAAATCGTCGACGCACGCCGCATAACTTACGCGCGCGCCGGCCGCCGCGAGGAGGGCTCCGATCGAGCGTTCGCTCACGCCGGGAATCGGCGGTTCCGACGCGGCGTAGACCGGCGCAAGATAGATTCGATCGGCGCCTCGCAGCGCCGCGGCGAATTCGCGCGCAAGAAAGGCCGTCCGCGTGTAACGGTGCGGCTGGAACGCGACGACCAGTTCGCCGCGGTGATACTGGCGCGCCGCAGCAATTGTCGCGCGCACCGCCGTTGGATGATGCGCGTAATCGTCGACGATCGTCGCGCGCCGATTAGACACCAAGACGTCGAATCGGCGACGGACGCCCGCGAAGGCGCTCAGCGCCGCAGCAATGCTTGCAAAGGGTAGATCGAGCTCGCAACCAACCGCGATGGCCCCAAGCGCGTTCTGGACGTTCATCACGCCGGGGACGCGCAGCTCGATGCCGCCGATCGCACGATCTCCGGCGAGCACATCGAATTGTGAACCGCGCTCCGGGAAACGAAGATTGGTGGCGCGCAGCCACGCGCTTGAATCGAGCCCGAACGTCACAATTCGGGCGCGCAGGTCGTGCGACGTCAGCGAAGCCGCGAGCGGATTGTCGACGCCGATCACGGCGAGACCGTCTTGCGGCAGCTTCGCCAGAAATTCCGCGAAGGCGCGCGCCAGCCCCGGCAACTCGTCGTCGCTGGTGAGATGGTCGTTCTCGATATTCGTGACGATCGCCATCGAGGGTTCGAGCAACGCGAAAGATCCGTCCGATTCGTCTGCCTCGGTGACGAACCACGGCGACTTGCCGTCGTACGCGTTGCTCCCCAGCGAAGCATCGATGCCTCCTAAGACCAGACCCGCATCGATTCCGCCGCGACGCAAAACCGCGTGCGTCATGGCGGTCGTCGTCGTCTTGCCGTGCGTTCCGCAGACGGCAATGCCGCGGCGACCTTGAAGCAAGCGCGCCAACATCTCGCCGCGGCGCAGCACCGGAATGCCTTGGCGCGCGGCCGCTAGATATTCCAGGTTGCGGCGGTCGATCGCGGAGCTGATCACGACGGTATGCGCATCGTCGACGTTGCGCGCATCGTGACCGATCGAGATTCGTACGCCTTTGCCTCGTAATTCTTCGACGAGCGGCGAGAGGCTGATATCCGACCCGCTGACGCTCTCGCCGCGCGCGCGCAAAATGCGGGCGATCGCGCTCATACCGATTCCGCCGATGCCGACGAAGTGATAGCTCGTCACCGCTTGCCCTTTCGAGAGAGTAAGGTATCGATCCGGGCAAGGATCGTGCACAGCGGATCGGCACCCACGAGCCGCGCGGCCGCGGCGGCGAGCGATTGGAGCCGCTGCGGTTCCACCGTTTGCGCGAGCACTGCTGGCAAGTTTCCCGCTTGGAGCTCTCCATCCGTGAGAACGACCGCCGCCCCGGCGGCTGCAAAGGCCCGGGCATTTGCCGCCTGGTGTCCCTGCGCGGCATAGGGGTACGGAACCAGAATTGCAGGCTTTCCGAGCGCGCGCAGCTCGCCGAGCGTCGATGCGCCGGCACGCGTCAGCAAGAGGTCTGCCACGGCATACGCGTCGGCCATGTCGTCGAGATACGGTCGCGCGTTTGGTAACGCAGAGCGTACGCGCTCGTATTCGCTTTGACCGGTAAGCGCGAGCAGTTGCCACCCTCTGGGGAAATCGTTGCGCGAAATCATCGCGACGAGCGCGTCGTTAATCGAGCGCGCGCCTTGACTTCCGCCCATGGCGACGAGCGTTTGCAACGACGGATCGAGTCCAAGACGTGCGATGGCTTCTTCGCGCGGCGGCAGCGCGCGCAGCCCCGAGCGGATCGGAACGCCCGTCGTCGACCAGCCCCAGATTTCGTCGACGATCGGCGTCAGGACGCGGTTTGTCAAACCGGGCTCGGCGTTGGGTTCGAGGAGGACGACCGGCGCGGCGGAGAGCCGCATGACCCGGCGGATGCGGGCTGCGAGGGCTACCGGAAAGCAGACGTAGCCGCCGGTCGCGATCACGATATCGGGGCGCTCCATTGCCAGCAGGCGCAGACTTTGGAGCGTACCTCGAACGTTGCTTGCTATCGTTCTGAGCAACTGCAGCGACGGAGCTCTCGGCAGCGAACGGCCGGCGATCTCGTGCAAATCGTAACCGGCTCTCGGAACGATCGTCGCCTCGAGACGGTCCGACGTTCCAATGAACGCGACCTTCGCGTGACGGCTACGCAGCGCGTCGGCAATTGCGATTGCCGGATAAAGGTGGCCGCCGGTGCCGCCACCCGCGAAGACGACGGTCACGCGCTGCCTGTATATCGACGATGACGACCGACGTTCGCGATGAGCGCGACGGCTACGAGATTGACGACCAGGGAGCTGCCGCCAAAAGAAATGAAGGGAAGCGGGACGCCGGTCACGGGCCACGACGACGAGACGACACCGATGTTGACGAAAGCCTGAATCGTAATCATCGCGGCGCAGCCGATCGCCAGAAAGAACCCAAAACGATCCGGAGCTCCAAGCGCAATGCGAATCGCGCGGTACGCCAGGGTCACGAAAAGACCGATGACGGCCAGCGTACCGATCAAACCGAGCTCCTCGCCGAGCACTGAGAAGATGAAGTCCGTGTATTGCTCGGGCAGATAGAAAAATTTTGCGCGTGACGCGCCCAAGCCAACGCCGAAGAGCCCGCCGCTGCCCAGCGCCAAAAGGGATTGCACGATGTGGAAGCCCGTATTGAGCGGATCCTTCCAGGGGTCGACGAAGGCAAAGATTCGAGCGCGCCGATACGGACTTGCGAGCACCGTGAGCGCTGCAAACGGAAACATGGCTAGCACGACCGCCGCGAGATGAACGACGCGCGCGCCGGCGGCAAAGAAGAGCGCGAGCGCAGTAAAGAGCAACAGACTAGCGGTACCCATGTCGGGCTCTTTGAGGACCAGCACGGCCATGACGGCGACGGGAACACAGAGCGGAACGAGGCCGCGAACGAGCGACGTAATGCGCTCACCATGGGCTGACAAGACCGCCGAAAGGTAGATTATCAGCGCAAGCTTGGCAAACTCGGAGGGCTCGATGCTCAATGTCGACGTGCCGATCCAGCGCCGGCCTCCGTTGACGCCAAGGCCTACGTGGGGGAAGAATACGAGCGATAGACCGGCAATCGCCACGAGCAAGATATAAGGCGCGAAGCCTCGCAAACGCTGGTAGTCGATTCGGTAGCATGCGTAGGCGCCGGCTAAGCCGACGGCGAGCCAAACGAGCTGGCGCTTGAGATAGTATGCGATGTCGCCGTGCTGCGCGTACGCCGTTGCACTCGACGCGGAGAAGACCATGACCAGACCGATTCCAATAAGCGCCGCAACCGCCGTGAAGAGCATGGTATCGAGTGGCGCTCTCGGTGTTGCGCGCAACGTCGCCGAACTATGCACCGGCCGGCTCTCGCAGCGCTGCCACTGCGGCTGCGAACTGTTCTCCGCGTTCCTCAGCCGATCCGAACATGTCGAACGATGCGCAACCCGGAGAGAGCAAGACGACGGTTCCGGGCGAGGCGAATTCGCGGGCGCGCCGCACCGCCTCTTCCATCGAAAATGCCTGCACGCCGGGAATCCCGGCCGCGGCGCGACGGATATCGCCGGCCGCCTCGCCGATGGCAACCAATGCCTTCGCACGCTTGCGAATCTCGGCGCCCATCGCGTCGAAGACCGTTCCCTTCGCGCGGCCGCCGGCGATCAAGACGATCGGCGCATCGTAGGTGCGCAGCGCGGCCACGACCGACGCGGGATTGGTCGACTTCGAGTCGTCGACGTAGCGCACGCCGTCGATTTCCCCGATCGGCGTCAAGCGGTGCGGCATCGGCTCAAAGGTGGTGATCGCGTCGCGCAGCGACGCGGCGGGACAACCGACGGCGAGCGCTACGAGCAGCGCCGCCATGGCATTTTGCACGTTATGCTCGCCGGCAAGCGGAATCTCGCCGCGCGTCACGATCGGCACCGGGCGCGGATCGCCCGCAACCGGAGCGTAGATCAGCACTCCGTCGCGCACGTACATCGTTGCCTGATCGTGACCGTTCAGCGTAAACCACAGCTGCCTGGCCTGCACGCGCGTATCGCCATGACGCCAGTGGAGGCCGCGGATTCTGGCGTCGTCGAGATTCCCGACGAACCAATCCATCATCGACTGATTGGCGCCGATTCGATACTTCGCCTCGGCATATTCGTCCATCGAATGATAGCGATCGAGATGGTCCGGCATGATGTTGAGAAGTACGGCGACCCGCGGTTTGAACGCGCGAATCGTTTCGAGCTGAAACGAAGAAACTTCGGCGACGATCCAGTCGCCGGGCGTGGCCCCCGCCACCTCTTTGATCAGCGGGTTGCCGATGTTCCCGCCGACTCGCACGTTCAGACCGCACCCGCGCAGCAAATGTCCGATCAGCGCCGTCGTCGTGGACTTGCCTTTCGTTCCGGTCACCGCCACGATCGGCGCCTTACAGAGCCGATAGGCGAGCTCGATTTCGCCGAATACCGGAACGTTGGCATCGTGAAGCGCACGCACGACCGGCGAAGTGGGCGGCACGCCGGGTGAAAGCACGGCACAGGTAAGCTCACCGGCCACGGTTCCGATTTTGGTCGCTTCGACGAATCGCGCACCCAAGGATTCGGCCGTGGCAATCGTCTCCGCGAGCTCCGGGAGCGGTTTTTCGTCGGTAGCGAAGAGCGCCACGCCGTGCTCGCTCAGCACTTCGATACTCGCCAACCCGCTGCGTCCTAAGCCGATGATGAGTATCGTTTCGCCGACGCCGAATTGAAAGATGTCGCTCATCGAACGACGGCCCATCCCAGCAGCGAACAGAGCGTCGATGCGAGCCAGAACCGAACCGTCACCTTCGTCTCCGGCCAGCCGCTTAGCTCGAAGTGATGGTGCAGCGGGCTCATCCGAAATATGCGGCGCCCGCCCGTCGCCTTAAAATAGAAGACTTGCAACAGAACCGAGAGCGCTTCGGCGACGAAGACGCCGCCGATCACGAGCAGGAGCAGCATCTCGCCGGTGAGGATCGCTGCGCCTGAGAGCAACGCGCCGAGTGCGAGCGAACCGGTATCGCCCATGAAGAGCTTCGCCGGATGCCGATTGAAGATGAGGAACGCGGCGCAGGCCCCAACTCCGGCGGCGCACCCGGCAGCGGTGACGGGCGCGTCCGTGGCGGCGCCCAGAAGCGCGAGCACCGATAACGGCGGAATCATGACGCCGGCTGCAAGGCCGTCGAGGCCGTCGGTCAAGTTGACTGCGTGAATCGTCCCCGTGATCGCAAAAATACCGAGCAGCAGCCAGAGCCAGTGCGGCGCAATCATGAAGAACGTTCCGGCGTGAAAGAGGACGCCGCTCGCTGGTGCCTCCCCACCGGAATCGATCGCTCGCAAAAAGATTGCGGCCGCCAGCGCGGTGGCCAAGAGCTTCGTGCGGGCAGGCAATCCACGATTCGCACCGTGTCGAACTTTTAAGATGTCGTCGACTGCGCCGATCGCGGCGCACAGCACGACCAAGAGGACGAGATCGAGGAAGAACGTCGCGCGTACGACGCTCAGGGCCGCGACCATGACGATGGTGAAGACGAGGCCGCCCATCGTGGGCGTCCCGGTCTTTTGCTGATGAGACTGCGGCGCATCTTCATACGCGTGTTGTCTGACGTCGAACCGACGTAACGTTTCGAGCAATAGGAATGCGGCTGCCGCCGCTATCGTAAAGCCAAAGACCGCCCAGACCAGCAAACGCAACAACGAATCGTTCACGCCCCACCGCCCTGCAGGAGGGGATTGCCTCCGCGGCCGCGCCACTTGAGCACGACGACCGGCGTCTGTTCGTCACTATTGCCATGCGGATTGTCGAGCAACGCCGCCTCTACGCTCTCTCTGCAAACGCCGCTCGAGCTTCCAAGGAGCTTCGCCTTTCCAAGATCGTTGGCATCGACGACGGCACACTCGACGCCGGTTCGCTCGTGCACGGATCGCGCAAAACCCTCCGGATCGCGTGGCGCAAGGACGATCGCGTGCTCGTAAGGCGGCATCGTCCCCGTGTAGCCGTCGACCGCGGCGACCGCATCGCCCATCAGCTCGTAGAAGAAGCCGCGCCCGCCCCAAAGCCGCGCGGCGAGCTGCACGAACGTTGCAAAGATGACCTTCAAAGGCCCAACGCGATCGATGACGAGCTGCATCGATTCGGGCTGACTGATCGTCGCCATTGGATCGGCGCGCCGGGCGATTGCGAACGCCAATTTCGACGGGCGCACGTACTGGGCGGCCACCAGTTCGCCCTGCGCGATGGCCACGGCGCTTTCGGAAACGGCGATGACGTCGCCTGGACGCGCGATGCCTTGCACGAGCTGCGCGACCGTCGAAACGAGGTCGTCGCCGGGCCGAAGGAGCGGCGACCGAAGTGGAATCGCGGCCAAACCGGGCGGCGCTTCGGCCCGCGTCACGGCGAGCGTGCGCTGTGCGAGGCTCATGCGCGCAACTCCTCGACAATCTCTTCCAGCTTGTATTTGCGCGAGCCCTTCAACAAGACGACGTCGTCGGCGCGCACGTGTTCGCGTAGCCAGCGGGCAGCCTGAGCGTTGGTTCCGATGCGTATGATATGTCCCGGGGAGAGTCCGCCGCGTTGGGCGCCGCGCGCCAGCTCCGCCGCATACTCGCCGCGCACGAGCAGTACGTCGACTCGTTGCGCGGCGTGTGCGCCGACGCGTTCGTGCAGCGTCCCAGACTCTTCCCCTAGCTCCGCCATGCTCGCCAGCACCGCGATTCTGCGCGACGCGCACTCCGAGGCAAACGCGTCGAGCGCCGCCATCATGCCGCTCGCGTTGGCGTTGTAGGCATCGTAGATGAGGTGCACGCCTTCCTTGGCAGCCACGCGATCGTAGCGTCCGCGCGGCAAGCGTAGCATGGGAATTTGCGGGAGGAGCCGTTCGAGCGGCACCCCAAGCTCGAGCGCGCCGGCGATGGCGGCCGCCAGGTTCGCACGATTGTGGAGGCCCGGAACGCGAACGTCGGTCTCCCATTCCATCGCGCGACCGCCGGATCTATGGACGAGCCGGCGGGCGCCGAGAATTGCGATCAACGGCTCGAGCTCGACGCCGAGCGAGGATTCCTCGGCCGCAAACCAGGCCGGCGCGTCCGCAAGCGTGCCTTCGCGGCGACGCGAGACGGGGTCCGCTGCGTTGAGAACCGCCTGGCCTCCTTGGAAGAACAGGGCCCATTTCGTCTCCTCGAGGCGCTCGCGCGAGCCCATGATCTCGAGATGGGCGTCGCCCACGTTGGTGAGCACGCCGACGTGTGGACGCGCGATCTCGACCAGCGCCGCAACGTCTCCATAGTGACGCGCGCCCATCTCGACCACGAGCACGTCGTGCGCGTCGTTGGCGGCCTTCAACAGCAGCTTACTGACGCCGATCTCGTTATTCTCGTTCTCCGGCGCACTGAGAACGCGCGTGCCATACTGCGTCGCGAGAAGTTGCGCGAGGAACTCCTTCGTCGTCGTCTTACCGGCGCTGCCGGTGATTGCCGCAACCTTGCCGGTAAAGAGGCCGCGAGCCAGACCGGCGAGCGCCATGTACGCGGCTTTCGTCTGCCCAACGAGCATCGTTGGAGTTCCCTCAACGTGCGCCTCCATGCGTTCTAGGACGAGCATGGCAGCGCCGAGACGCACCGCTTCGACGGCGAAGTCGTGTCCGTCGAATCGGTCACCGTGCAGCGCGACGAAGGTGTCGCCCGGCTGGATCGTGCGAGTATCGATGCTCACCCGCAGCGTTGCAGGCGCCGCGTCTCCATCGAATAGCGCCGCGCCGGTCGCGGCTAGCGCACGTTCGAGCGGAACGTTCATTGCGGTACGGCGCGCGCCGAGAGCGCCTCGCGTGCGACCGCCAGATCGTCGAAGGGCACAACGCGATCTCCGACGATCTGATACGCTTCGTGTCCCTTACCGGCAACGAGCACGACGTCGCCGGGATGAGCCTCGCAGATCGCGCGCTCGATCGCACGCCCGCGATCGAGCTCGACGACGTGTGACCGGTTTCCGACCCCGGCGACGACCTGATCGGCGATGTCCTGCGGCTCTTCGCCACGCGGATTGTCGCTCGTGATATAGAGCCGGTCGGCGAGCCCCGCCGCGACCGAGCCCATCTGCGCGCGTTTGCCTCGATCGCGATCGCCTCCGCATCCGAAGACGACCGCAAGCGCGCCGCGCGCCGTTTCACGCAGCGAACGCAGCGCGCTCTCGAGCGCGTCGGGCGTGTGCGCGTAATCGACCACGATGACGATCCCGTTTGCGACGAGACTTTCCATCCTTCCGGCGACGCGCTCGAGCTCGGCGAGCCCGCGTGCAGTCGTCGCATCGTCGACGCCCATCAGACGAGCGATTCCGAGTGCTGCCAGCGCGTTGAAAACGTTGAAACGCCCCAAAAGGCGGAGCTCGTAGCGTTGGCCCTCGACCGTAAACCGAGTGCCGCTCGGCTCGACGACGACGTCGCTCGGCACCAGCATCGCCCCAGTACGAAAGCCGTACGTAATTACTTCCCGCGCATCTCGAGCGAGCTCGACGGCCCACCGAGCGCCGTGCGCGTCGTCAACGTTGACGACGCATTGTATGGCACGCGCAAAGAGACGGCGCTTGGCCGCAGCGTATGCATCGAGCGTTTCGTGGAAGTCTAAGTGATCGCGCGTTACGTTGGTCAGCGCCGCAATGCGAAAGCGCACGTCGTCGACGCGCTCGAGCGCGAGCGCATGCGAGCTCACCTCCATCGCCACGGCCTGCGCGCCCGCGTCGCGCATCTGGGCCAGCAACGCGTGCAGCTCGGGCGGCAGAGGCGTCGTATTCTCCAACCGCCACGTTTGAGAGCCGAACTCCGCTCCGACGGTTCCGGCAATGCCGCAGGGTATGCCCGCGGGGTCGAGGATTGCGCGGACCATATGGATCGTCGTGGTCTTGCCGTTGGTTCCCGTAACGCCGATCATGTCGAGGGAGTGCGAAGGATCGGCGTAAAAGGCGGCCGCAAGCGCGGAAAGCGCGTGGCGCGAATCCGGAACCCGCACGACGACCACGCTTGCGGAGAAGCTTGACGGCGTTTCTTCCACGACCACGGCGCGCGCTCCACGCGCGACGGCATCGCTCAGAAAGAGATGCCCGTCGGTGTGGCCGCCGCGCATTGCAACGAAGAGCGTTCCCGGTGTCGCGCGGCGCGAATCGCTCTCGACCCCGGTGACGGTGAGGTCGGCATCACCCTCGACGATCGCCTCCGGCAAGCGGTCAATCAACGTCGCTAAAGCGACGCGCCGTTCAGGGTCCACGCCGCGCGACGTCGGTGCTCGGCAAGACTCCTGCGTGAAGCATGGCGGCACGGGCGATTGCAGCGAATGCGGGCGCCGCCACGACGCTTCCATAGTACGAACCGATCGGCCGTTCCACTTTCACGTAGATGAGATAGCGCGCCCGCGGATACGGCACCATGCCGATGAACGATGCGGCGTAGTATCCGGCGCGGTATTCCCCATCGATCACCATCTCGGCGGTGCCGGTCTTGCCGGCAGTCGCATAGCCGGGAATTTGCGCGGTCGGGTCGCCGGTGCCATGCAAGACCACGGCGCGCAAGAACGTTCGAAGCTCGGCAGACGTACGTTTGGAGAAGACTCGACGAACGACGGCCGGCGAGTATCGCTGCAAGAGATTGCCTTGCTGGTCATAGACGGCCCGCACGATACGAGGCTGCATCAACAGTCCCCCGTTCGCGATCGCGCAGTAGTAGCGAGCCATTGCCAGCGGCGTAACCGAGACTCCCTGACCGAATGACATGGTGGCCAACGAGGAGCCGCTCCACTGCGACGGCGGCGGAACGATCCCCGGATTCTCGCCGGGCAACCCCACGCCGGTCGGCGATCCGAATCCCGCTTTTCGCTCCATAGCGTAGAGTGTTTTCGCGCCGATCGAGAGGCCGACTTCGGCCGCGCCGACGTTATGGGAGTATTCGACGATCTGCCCGAGCGTCTCGCTGCCGCCGGTTCCTGCCATGAAGCCGTCTTCCGCATTGTGAATCGTCTGACCGCCTACTTCGAGTCGGTCGTGGGCCGGGAAGCGGCTCGTCAAGCTGACTTTGTGCGATTCCAGCGCAGCCGCAGCGGTAATTAGCTTGTAGGTCGAGCCCGGCTCGTACGCGTCCATGACCGCTCGGTCCCGGCGCTGATCGTCGCTAAACTTCCAAAAACGGTTGGGATCGAAGTCGGGCATGTTGGCAAGCGCGAGAATCTCGCCGGTCCACGGGTCCATCACGATCGCCGTTCCGTCGAGCGCGTGAAACATTTTTACCTGCTGCGCAAGCGCCCGCTGCGCAACGAACTGAAGATAGGGATCGATCGTCAGCTCGACATCGAGCCCGGGCTGCGCCTCCGTGACGACGCGTTCGCCCCCAAACGGAATAGGGCGCCCGAACTCGTCGGCTTCTAAGGTGACGCGGCCTGATTGCCCCCGGAGCACGTCGTCGTATGCGTACTCTACACCGTCGAGACCATTTTCATCGGTGCCGACAAAGCCGAGCACGGTGGAGGCCAACCGTCCCGCGGTGTCGACCCGCAGGCCCGTGTCTTCTTCTTTTAAATCGATGCCCATCAGCCCGAGACTCGCAACGCGCGCCGCCGTTTCGTGCGTCACCTTGCGCGCGATCCAAACGAACCAGCGATGCCGGTCGTGCAACGCGGCGACCGTCGTGGAATCGAGCTTCCCGAAGATTTTTTCGAGCTTCGACGCCGTACCGCCGGGGTCGACGATCTCTCGCGGCACGGCGTAGACGCTCTGCGAAGGCAACGAACGAACGAGGACGTTTCCATTGCGATCGAGGATGCTGCCACGACGCGCGAAAACTTCCACCGTATCGGAGCGTTGCGCGAGCGCCTCTTTCCCGTAAAGTGCGCCCTTGATGCCTTGAACGTCGCAAAGGCGCCAAGCAAGAAAGAATGCGACGACCATGCAGGCGTAAAAAAAGAGTCGCGCCCGCATCGGAGCGACGCGCGCGAAGGTTCGCTGATGCATCCCTGTGGCCGTTACGGCTGGTTAGTGACCGCCGGCATGAAGAATCCGGCGAGGGAGGAGAGCATCGGGAGTCGCGGGCGGAGGCGCGCGACCCGTGGTGGAGCGATTCTTACGACGGCCAAGGTCTGCGGCTCCCGCATGCCCATGCGCGCCGCAAGCTCGGCAAGGCGGTCGTCCGAACGCAGCGCCGCGATGCGATCGTCGAGACGCATCGTCTGTTCCTCGAGTGCCTCTCGCTGCGCATAAGCTTTAGCGACGGCATAGCTCGAGCCGGTCAAGCTCGAGGTGAGCACCACATAACCCATGAGCAGCACGAGCACGCATGTCAGCGCAGCCAAGACGCGACTGATGTCGGCATAGCGAGCTCGCGATTTACGGACGAACCGCCGTTGGGTTGCAGCGCGGACAGTGCGCGGATTGGGGATGCGCGACGGTCGTTCCAAAAAGCGCGGCGCAAGCATCTCAAACCACCTTCCGTTGCGCGGCGCGAAGTTTGGCGCTACGAGATCGGCGGTTCTCCGCAATTTCGTCTCGTTCGGGCAAGATGGGGCGTCGCGTCAAGACATCGAGACGCTCGTCGTGGCGGAACGCCTGCTTCACGATGCGATCTTCGAGCGAATGAAAGCTGATTACAACGACTCGTCCCGCGCCCCGAAGACGTCCGATCGCGGCATCCAGGCCTTCGCGCAAGGCATCGAGCTCGTCGTTGACGGCGATACGCAGCGCCTGAAAGACCCGGGTGGCGGGATGAAGGCGCTCGCGCCGGCCCGAGTGCTGGACGACCCCGGCAACCAGCTGCGCGAACTCGAAAGCGGTGTTCGGCAATGCGCCTTTCGAGCGGCGCGTAACGATCGCTCGAGCGATGCGCCGCGCACTTCGCTCCTCGCCGTAGTTGAAGAAGATGTCGGTCAGCTCGCCTTCGCTCGCCGTCGCGAGAATCTCATAGGCGCTGCGCGGCTGGTCGGGGCTCATTCGCATGTCGAGCGGCGCCGGCTTTCCGACCGAAAAGCCTCGCTGCGCGTCGTCAAGTTGCATCGACGAAACCCCCAAATCGAAGAGAACGCCGTCGACCGAAGCAATCGCGCACCGGTCGAAGAGGTGAGTAATTTCTCGAAAGTTTCCCTGGATGAAAGTAAAGCGCGGATCGGTAATGGCCGCCGCCCGCGCAGGCGCCTCCGGATCGGCATCGATTCCGATCAGGCGACCCGCGTCGAGCCGCTCTAAAATCGAGCGCGCGTGTCCGCCCGCACCGAATGTGGCGTCGACGTAGATGCCGTTGGGGCGAATGGCCAGATACTCGAGCGCGGGGCCAACGAGAACGGGAACGTGATTCACGAACGGGCCACATCGCCGGCTCTCCTACAGGCCAAGCTCGGCCATGAAGCTGGGTACCTCGCCTTCGGGCGGTCTTTGGAATCCAAAGCGCTCCTTCGCCCAAATTTCGATCCGCGTTAAAAGGCCGATCGAGACTACTTGCCGCTCAATCCCCGCATGCGCGCGAAGCAGCGCCGGAACGACCACGCGACCCTGCGCATCGCACGAGACTTCTTCCGTGTGAGCGAAAAGATATCGGACGTACTCGCGGTAGCGCTCGTTCTTCCTCGGCACCGCCTCGAGCCGGCCGCAAAATTCTACCCACGTAGCGGTTGGATAGAGGGCGAGACAAGGATCGGGGTCGGCGATTGTTAGAACGAACTGCGGACCCAAGCGCTCGCGGAAGCGAGCCGGCACAATAAGCCGTCCCTTATGATCGAGCGCGTGCTGCTCCGAACCGGCGAAGCGCGGAAGGTCCGCGTGCACTGAGTCCTCCGAAAGACACCACTAAGCACTACTTTTCACCACTATACGCCCCAGCTTTGCTTAAGGCAAGGTAAAGAGCGATCATCCTCTCCAACGAACGAGTGTTCGCAGGATAGATCTGCGTGATGGAAGTTCGTCGACTCATGCGTCATTTGACAACGTTGGGAGGCTTGGCACGCCGAATGCGTCGCGAGATGTGGCGGTGGGGCCGGCGCGCGTGCAACCATTTTCACTTTTAGCACTCTCTTGACAAGAGTGCCAAGCAGTCTACAATTCGTTTAAGGTTTGGGCAATACTATTGCATAGGAGGATAATATCGATGGCCGATTCTTCGCTCGCACAACAGGACCGTCCGCAAGCCTCGCGGATGGCGAGCTGGGCGCCCTTCCGCGACTGGCTCGGGTTCGATCCCTTCCAGTCGATGCGTGGCTTCGAGTACGACGTCACGCGCACCGAGAATGGATATGAAGTCGAGGTTCCCGTTCCGGGGTTCAAACCCGAGAACGTCGAGGTGACCTTTCAAGACGACGTCATCTCCGTAGCCGCCAAGGGCGACCGGCGTTCCTTTGCGCGCTCGTTCACCGTTCCCGAAGACGTCGATCCGGAAAAGATCGATGCCCGCGTAACCGACGGTATGCTCGTGCTGACACTGGCCCGGCGTCCCGAAGCACAACCGCGCCGCATCAGCGTCAAGTAAGGCGAAATCTCCCGAAAAGCCGGAGCGAGCCTTCGCTCCGGCTTTTTTCATGAGGACTGCAGCATCTCGGCGATATCCGACGATGCGGTAGGATATCCGAAGAGAACTCGCTCCAGCGCGCCGGCGGGTATTTTCGCCCTAATCGCGAGTGAAAAAACGTTGACGAGCTCCTCGGTGTGCGGTCCGAGCACGTGCGCACCCAGGACCCGATCGCTCCCCTCTTCGACCAAGATTCGGTAGCACGATCGGCGCGCTCGAATTCGCCGCGACGAGTACCACTTCGTCGAATCGCCTTCGTGGACGCACGAGCGCAAGCCGAGATCGCGGGCTCGTTCCTGGGTTAGGCCGGTCATGCCGAGCGTCGGAATCGTATAGACGATGCTCGCAAGCCCCGCAAAGTCGATCGTCTGACTATTACCATCGACGAGATTGCGCGCCGCCACTTCACCTTCCGCAGCGGCCGTCGGTGTAAGCAGCAGGCCGCCGCCGTCGGCACAATCGCCGACCGCGTAGACGGCCGGATTGCTGCGGCTTTGCAGAAATTCGTTGACCGCAACGCCCTTGCGCGTCCGCTCGACGCCGCCCGCATCGAGCGCGAGGTCGTCCAAATCGGCCACCCGCCCGGCGGCGTGAACGGCTAGATCGCAGTCGATTGCAAACTCCTGCGCTCCCGTCGTGCCGGTGACGCGCAAGGCGCCGGATCGCTCTTGGATAGAGTTTACCGCGACGTTGAGGCGCACGTCGATTCCAATGCTCTTGCTGATCTCCACGAGCGCGTCGACGAGAACCGGCTCGAATCCGTTGAGCACGCGCGGGCCGCGCTGAAGGATGATAGCCTTTGCACCCGCGCGCGTCGCAACGTGAGCGAACTCAAACGCAATGTAACCACCCCCGATGAAGGCGATGCGGCGAGGTAAGGTGGTCAAATCCAGAAACTCGGTGCTCGTGATCAAGAGATTCTCTCCGGTCAGATCGAGCGGAGCGGGGCGCGCGCCGGTCGCGAGTACGATGTGGCGCGCTCTGAGACGATCGCCGGAAACGTCGATCGTCGTCTCGTCAACGAACCGCGCGACGCCGTGGTACGTCGCGATCCCGGCCTTGCGGAAGCCGGATTCGCGCTCCACCGGAACGGGATCGGTAAAGCTGCGCTTAAACCGCATGAGCTGCGTCCAATCGATGCCGATGGCGCCGTCAATGCCGCTGCCTCGCATTCGCTGCGACCAATCGATCAGCTCGGCCGCGCCGACGAGCACTTTCTTAGGATCGCACCCACGTAAGGCGCAAGTACCCCCGTACGGACGCTCGTCGACGATCGCGACGCGCCATCCCGCCTGCGCGCAGGCTGAAGCCACGCTGGCGCCCGAACTGCCCGTCCCGATAACGACGAGGTCGAAGTCAGTCATGCCGCGGTGCTCGAACTGGCTCAGCCGGCGTCAAGGCTTCGCCGGTATGATCTTCGACGTATCGGCCGACATCGTGTATAGGTCGGGCGTTGGGATTCGTTTTCGACATGACTATGACTCTAACGGTGCTTCAAGGGAAGAACCATCGGAAAGTTGCGCAATAGTGTTAGCCTGCCTGCCAGGCATGCCACCCAGAGGAGAAGAATGGCGCGGGTGCGATGAGTCGGTGGCTCGCGATCAGTGGCCTTCTAGCCCTGCTCTACGGATGCAGTGGTGGCGGCTACTTGCCCTACGCTTCCCACGCACTCGACCCCACCGCGATCGATTCACTCGTCGTGGGCGCCTCCCAGGCAAACGGCGTTCCGCCCGCCTTGGTGCGCGCGGTCCTCATGGCCGAATCGGCCGGCAACCCATCGGCCATCAGCGTTGCCGGCGCACAGGGTCTCATGCAGCTCATGCCCGGCACGTCGGCCGGTTGCGGCATAGCCAATCCCTTCGACCCAACCGAGAACGTGCAGTGCGGAACGGGATACCTTCACTCGCTGCTTCGCCGCTATCACAACAACGTGGCACTCGCCGTCGCCGCGTACAATGCCGGTCCCGGCGCAGTGGATCGCTACCACGGCATACCACCATATCCGGAGACGCGCGCGTACGTTGCGCGCGTGCTCAACGCGTACCACAACTACTGAGCAACCGCAGCCGATGGCGACGCTGACCCACCGGCAGCCGCTACCCCGCATCGGCTCGGCGCTTTTGCGTCTACCAATCCTCGACGGATATCTGCTGCGCGAGATGGCGGTCCCGTTCTTCTTTGCTTTCGGAGCGTTTCTGCTCTTTTGGGCGCTCAATATCTTCTTTCTCGCCGCTGATTACATCATCAATCAGCACGCACCGTTCTTCTTGGTGCTGCGATTCGTCGTCTTCCGCATCCCTCAAGCGATTCCGATGGCCTTCCCATTTGCGTGTCTTTTTGCCGCGTTGTTGGCGATGGGACGCGTCATGGGCGATAACGAGGTAACCGCCATGCGGACTGCCGGAATTCCCGTCCTGCGAATCGCCCTCTCACCATTCCTCTTTGGCGTCGTGATGTTTTTGATTGCCTACGGCATGAACGAATGGGTCGCACCTGCATCGGTCGACCTCTCGACGCGGACGTTCTATCAAATCATCTATCACACCGACGCGTTGCCGGTCGAGCCGCAGTTCTTCCGCAAAGATCCCGATACCGGAAACACCTTTTACGTAGGACAGGTCGCTCCCGATAATCGCACGATGGTCGACGTACAGATTTTCAAGCCCGCCAAGTACGGCCCCTGGAACGAGACGCTTCAAGCGAAGACGGCGTCGGTCGAGCGCACCTTGCTGGTGTTGCACGACGTGATCGACACGCGTTATAACAACGACGGCTTTCTCACCAACCAGCAGCACGTCAAGAACGTCTCGATCGGGTTGCCGCTTGGAGAGACCGCTTCTCAGTTCGTCAGCCAAGTGAATAACGATCCTTGGACCATGAGCAGCAAGTCGCTGCGCATGCAGGTAAACGCGCTGCAAGCTCAGGGAATCGGCGGCACCGCAATGGGCAACTTACAGATCAATCTTGCCGATAGGCTGGCATGGCCGTTCGCCTGTATTATCGGCGTCGTGGTGGCGGTACCGCTCGCGCTGCGTTTCGGCAAGCGGGGTCGCATGCTCGGCATCGCGCTGTCGATCGTCGTGTTCTTTGCGTACTATCTGATGGTTTCCGCAGCCTCGGCGTTCGGGCGAAACGGCGCCCTGAATCCCTACCTCGCCGCCTGGCTTCCGAACGCCATCATCGGAACCGCGGGCATCGTTCTTCTTTGGCTGGAAGAGCGCTAAGGGCGATGCCTCCCGGCGATCGAGTACGGCGCTGCATCGCCGCGATCGCCATGCTCGCTCTGTTCGCCGGTGCAGCCTTTCCTTTGACGGGATCGGCATCGATCGACGACCGGGAGCAGCTCGCGCTGCGGCTCTTAAACGCGCAGAGCTGCGCGCAACATTACAGCGACGACGCGCAAACGCTCGCCCAGGCAACGGCCGCCCCGGCGGCCACTGGTTCGGCGGCCCCCGTCTCGACGCCAGGCTTGCCCAACGTGCCGCCTGGGGCGAACAACGGAACCTTCACCATCTATAAGACGCCGCCGCCCCAGCCGGGGCAGACGCCGGGTGTGAGCCCGCCGCCCATTCCCGGAGCGACGCCCAAGCCCGCGGCATCGATTCAGCCGATCTTCCTCGTGCGAGGAGGCGCAACGCCGCCGCCGATTTCACCCGCCGGTCAAGCGACGCCGGCTGCAACCCCGGAGCCGACCGGCGTACCGACCCTCTCGCCCGGGTACGTCGCCGTCATCTCCGACAAGTGGAGCGGCAATCGGGCACGCGGCCAGCCCAGCGATGCGATCGGTAACGTTCACATTTACTATGCCGACGAAGAGATCGTGGGAGAGCGAGCCCATTTCGACGGGGTCCGCACCATTACGATTACGGGCAATCCGTTTCTCGTCAATCACGAGCACAACTCCGTGCTGACGGCCGACGTCATCGTCTTCGATACGATCGCGCAGACGGCCAAACTGGAAAACGGTCACGGCGCGAGCGACGAAGGGGTGCAGCGAGGCTTGGTCCATTTCTCGGCCACGGACTTGCACACGGATCCGGACGGGACCGCGCACGGCCTCAATCCGTACGTGACCACCTGTGAGAACCCTCGTGGCGGCTATCACATCACCGGTAAGGACATGGACGTCTATCCCGGGGACAAGATCGTGATTCACAAGGCGGTGCTGTGGCTCGGCGCGGCGGCCGTTTTCTACCTTCCGCTCTTAGTGATTCCCCTGCGCAGTCTCGAAAATCAGCGTGGGCGGCAACGGTGGTTCCCGGACGTGGGATACGACTCGTACGAAGGGGCTTGGATCAAGATCCAAATTCCGTTCGGTAAGGACCAGTATTACTACGGATACTATATCGTCAACTACTACACGAAAGAAGGCTTGGGTCTGGGGTACGTCGGCTTCTACGCGAGCAAGAAAGGGCGGCGCAGCGTTAGCGTCAACGTCTACACGATCAACAATCGGCTAGCCGGCGGCCAGCAGAGCAATGCCGCGATCCAGGAGCAGGAGAACATCTCCGAGCATCTTCGCAGTAACTTTCAGTTCGAGTATCAGTCCAGCTACGGTCCGCTGATCAGTATTCCGCCGAACGAAACGATCACCGAAGCGATCGTGCACCAAACGGCGCAAACCTCGCAGAACTATAGCGTTAGCCACACGTCGGTCGGCGGACAGTCAAGCAGCGACAGCTTTACTTTCACCGACACGCGACAGTTTAACCAAAACCTAAATCAAACCACGACCTACAACCTTAGCAGCAGCAACGCGAGCTTCGGCGGAATAACCTCGTTCAGCAATCAGTCCGAGTTTGACTATCTCCTGCAATACACGACGTCCGGCGCGGACTACCAGATGGAGTGGGACAAGATCTACTCGCAGGAGGCGGTCGGAATCAACAAGATTCCGGAGTTCCAAGTCCGCCCGACGAATTTTTTTCAGCACTTCCTGATTCCGCTCTCGGCCCAACTGACGTTCGGCGAATACAGTAATCCCGCTGGAGAGGGCGCGCCGCTGGCGCTTGCCACCTGGCGTGGTGATGCCAACTTAGTTGCCGGTCCAGTGGAAGAAAAAGTTCTCGGAAGCGACTTTCAGGGCACGGTCACCGTCGACCAGTATGCGTACGGCACCGGAGACCTCAAGGCGGCCGTCCAGCAAGACCTGAGCCTTACGACGCCGATCAGCCAGCATATCGTCAACACGCTCACCTATAACGAGGCCAACTACAACGGTCCGGCGCTCGTGCCGTTCCAATACCTCGATCAGCAGCCCACGATGAATACCAAGAACGCGCAGGACCTGATCCGCTTGTTCAACGACGACGTCTATGCGTTCTCGGTGGGCTGGTCGACGAACTTCGACGGCGTGGCGCAGCCGCTCAGTTATCAGTTGAGCGCTCGCCCTTCGCCGCGATCGGTCGTGTTGCTGAGTGGGTCCTTCATTCCCGGAGGCGGCATGGGATTCGAGACGACGAACCTGCAGCTCTCGACGCCCTTTGGCCGCGATGCCTCGCTGCAGTTCGTGACCAACATCAATTGGAGGCCGTCACTTGGCCTCGGTGAGTTCTTCTCCGACAAGATTATCTATTACACGCGGACGATCGGCAACTGTTATCAGCTGCTGGTGCTTTATAACGAATCGCAGCAAGCGGTCAACGTCGGGCTCAATCTGCTCGCCTTCCCGACTCAGACCGCGGTGTTCAACATCGGACAGACGCAACAAATCATTCCCACGACGATGAATTTTTAGCGGGGGAAAGCGGGCGACGGAGCTCTCCCCATCATGGCTTGGGCGTGGGGCTGGCGTTATTCGAAATCGTCACTTGAGAAATCTGCGCGTTTGGGTCCATCTGTTGTCCGGAAAACAGCGCATACTCGGGCAGCTGGAACGTCGTCCGGATGTTCAGCGCCGGCGAGACAAAATCCGGAAGCACGGGTCCACCGGCCCCGAGCGAATCCATGAAGGTGAGCTGACCCAATCCGTTCGTCTGCGTCGTGAACGCGTTGAAGTACCAGGTGTTTGCAAACGGCTGGGCGCTCGAGGTTGGCGACGGTCCCGGCGTGGGAGTCGCGATACCGCTGAAGACGTTCCGCTGAAAGAGCACCGTGAACTCGCTCGAGGTACCGTTGCTATTGGGCAGATATTGGAACTGGTGAGGTGTCGTGACGAGGCGTTGGAAATACGGCTGAGCGTGCGGCGCGGCCGTGCTTCTCACGAATTCAACGGGCACGGCGTACGACGTTACCCCGTTTCCGGCGACTTCCACGGCGAACGAATATCCCGCCCAGTTATTGTTGAAAGGCTCGACGCTCGGCGTGATGTTGTTTCCGGTCGTGTTGAAAACGACCCAGTATTGGTAGTTTGAGAAGTTGAACGTGCCGGCTATGTCAAAGACCACGCTCATGTACCCTGGAGGCGCGCCGCCGGGTCCCAAGCCCGGAGGATTCGGCGTGACCTGACGACCGCACGCCGCAACGATGAACGCCGTAACGATTACAAAACCAAAGCTCAGTTTACGAATCATAGTCTCCTCGGTGCCGCTGCGCGATGTCGGCGTTGCCGCAGGTGCGGGGATCGCATTAGCGGCAGCATTTCCGAGACTCGGCGCGGCGTGGCTCGTGCCCTTTGCCACCGCGGCGCTGTTCTGGATTTGGCAAGGTGCTTCCTGGAAGCGAGCCGCGCTCCTTGGCTGGTTCGCAGGACTAATTTTTTTCGCACTGGACTTCGCATGGGTCGGGCATACGGTAGGGCGCTACATCGGCGTCTTCGGCCCTTTTCTCGCGTTCGGCCCGGCATTGATCGAGGCGCCTTTCTTTGCGCTGGCCGGCGCGCTCGCGAGCGTCGCTTACGCGCGCATGGAGTCTAACGTTGCGCCGCTTGGCGCCGCAGCCGCATTTGCCATCTGCGAATGGCTGCGCTCGATCGGCGTCTTCGCCGCGCCCTTCGATCAGCTCGGCTATACCCAAGCCGATTCCGTACTGCGCGTCGTCGCTGCGTACGCCGGCTCCTACGGCATCACGTTCCTGCTCTGCGCGATTGCTGCGTACGCGGCCGACGCCCTGCACCGACGTACGTGGCGCCCGCTGGCCGTCGTCGTGAGCGCCGTCCTTTTCGTGACTTCAGCCGCATGGATCGCGTGGCCGGCACGCCGTCTTGCGCCGCCCACGATTCCCGTCGCAGCCGTGCAAGGCGACATCGCTCAGTCCTTTAAATGGAACGCTCTCTGGCTGGCGGTGCACCGTTACACGGCGATGACGCGCGCCGCCGGTTCGGCTCATCCGCGATTGATCGTCTGGCCCGAGACGGTTATCACAACGGAACTCGACGCTAGCCCCACCCTCATCGAACACTTTAGGCATCTCGCGGGCGCCGTGCGCGCGACACTCGTGGTTGGAAGCCTGGCCGCCGGTCCGAGCGCGCTGTACAACTCGCTCTACATTTTTTCACCGAACGGCGCGTATTCGGTCTACGATAAGCGACAGCTCGTGCCGTTCGCCGAATGGTTTCCCGGAAAGTCTCTCCTGTCGTGGCTTCCGTACGTAGGCGCGCTCAACGGCGGCCTGGTGCCCGGCAGAGTCGACGCGGTCTATCAGACGAGCGCCCTTCCCATCGCACCGCTGATCTGCTGGGAGTCGGCATTCGCCGATCTGGCCTACGCGCAAGTGCGAAAAGGAGCGCAACTTCTCGTCATCAGCACCGACGACGCGTGGTTTGGCGCGACCTCCGGACCCTACATGCACGCCCAGATCGCGCAGCTTCGCGCCGTCGAAAGCGGGGCCTACGTCGTGCGCGCTGCGGCGACCGGAATAAGCGGCATTATCGCGCCGGACGGCCGGTGGCAGGCGCGCAGCCGCCTGCAACAGCGAACGATCGTCGCGGGCCGCGTCGGACGGCGCGTCCCCACGCTCTTTTCCCGAATCGGCCCGACGACGATTGGTTTCCTGTTGGTCGTGCTCTACTTGACCTTCTTGCTGCCGGAACAAACCTCGGCACCCGATGCAGCCGAATGGCCCGATGCACAGTAGAGTCGTGTGGTGGAGACGGCTGGCGCTCGGCGCGGGCTTGGCCTTAGGAGTCTACGTCGTGGTCGAGATCGTGCTGGCCGGAGGAGGAACGCCACCGCTTCCCCCGAGCCAAGCTCCGATCGATTTGCGGGGCGGGCACGTGTTGAACAACCACATCGTCACCAAATCGTGGAGCTTCGATTACGATCACGCGCGGCTGTCACCCGACGGTCTTAGCGGGAGCGTCGACGGCGTGCGCAACGGCGTCGTGTTTCGCAAGGGCAAACCTTACTTACGAATATCCGCAAAACACGTCGTGCTCAACATACAGACATTGGATTTCACGGCGGTCGGAAAAGTTCACGTCGAACGCATCAACGACCCGCAGCAACGCTCCTTCGACACCGACCTCGTAACCTGGACCAATGACGCGAAAGTCTTACGCATGTCGCACCCGGCCTACATCCACTCCGGCGATCAGACGCTGCGAATCGACGGCATCAGCGTGAACTTCGACGACAACACCATCCACCTCGGCAAGGTCGCCGGAGGCGTCGAGATCACGCATTGAATGGAAGCTCTGATTTAGAGCCGCCCGATCATACGTAGCGCTAAATCAGAGTTCCCTAACGGTTTTCGTCGCCTAGCTTTTTCTTGGCTTCGGCGATGAGTTTCTTGACCCGCTGGCCGCCCTTGTGGCCGATCTCTTCGTAAAAGTCCGATCCGTATTTTTCTTTGACTACCTTACCGCCTTTTTGACCGATGGACTCGTAGAACTCGACGCCGTGGCGGTCCCGCGTCGCCTTCCCACCCTTGCGACCGATGTCTTCGTAGAAGGTCGAGCCGTATCGATCGCGTACGGTGTCGCCGCCCTTTTTGCCGGCCTCGCGCACGGACATCTCGCGCTTGGACGCGTTGTCGTGCTTCTCAGCCATCGCTCGCCGCAAGGGCTCGTCGAAAAACTAGCTTAGGAAGCGGCCGCCTTGCGCTTTGGACGCTGACCGCCTTTTTGACCGATGACTTCATAAAACGACGGACCATACTTACTCTTCGTCGCTTCACCGCCCTTGCGGCCAATCTCTTCGTAAAATTCCGAACCATACTTTGCCTTTACCCGCTCGCCGCCACGGCGACCCGCCTCGCGGACGCTCATGCCGCCGGCTTGTCCGGTTTCTTGTGCCATGTGACTATCCTCTCTGTCGAAGTATCGAGTTACTCTATTCCCATACAAGCGCTCGGTAAACTCAGGATTCGCTGAGAATTAAGGCAACGGCCGCTTAAATCATCGTTGGACTGCGGCAAGCGCCTCGTAGACGGCGCACGTTCGATCTCGCAGTCGCTCGAGGTCACCGTCGTTCTCGATGACGAAATCGGCGAGCCGGCGCGCGCGGTCGGGCTCGATTTGGGCCGCGATGCGGGCTCGTACGCGACCTTCGTCGAGCTTATCCCGCTCGACGACTCTCGCGATGCGCTGCTCGAGTGGGGCGGTGACGACGACCGACGTATCGACAAGCCGATCGTACCCCGTTTCGAAGAGCAGCGGCACGACGTGAACGACGATCTGCCCGGGCTTAGCGTGGGCTTCCCGCTCGAGCGCGACGCGACGTATGTGAGGATGAAGCAGCGCATTGAGGCGCTCGCGGGCAGAGGAATCGGCGAAGACCATCTCTGCGAGCGCGACACGGTCCAGCACGCCGTTGCGCACAACCTGCGGCCACACTCGAGCGATTTCCATGAGACCGTCGCTGTTCGGAGCGACGACTTCACGCGCGACGACGTCGGTGTCGACGACGAAGGCGCCGAGGCTCGCGAAGATCGTCCCTACCGCATTCTTCCCAGCCCCGATGCCGCCGGTCAAACCAACGCGCAATCCCCTAATTTATAAGTCCGCAAGCGGCTCGGCCGGCGCCTCCGGCACCGGCTCAATGCCAATTTCTTCCTCGACGGCGTACTGCTCGATCTCTTCGGGCGGCACGTCGGCGACGTGCTGAATCGATGCGGTGATCCGGCGCGTGGCGTGATTGATCGTCAGCAGCGTTACCTCGACCTCCTGGCCGGCACCGAACTGCGCCGTTGCGTCGAACTCGCCTTTGGGCACCATTGCCAGAATGCCGGGAATCACTTCGACGAGCAGATAGTTGGGGGTCACCTTCACGATCTGCGCCGCGAGCCTGTTCGTTTCGTACAGGCGGTCGGCATACTGATCCCAGGGATCGGGCAGCGCGTGCTTGAGCGAAAGGCTGACTTTCTTGGCCTCCGGGTCGAATTTCATGATCTCGACTTGAACGACGTCGCCGATTTTAACGACTTCGGACGGGTGCTTGATGCGCGCGTAAGCGAGCTCGCTGTTGTGAATTAGCCCGTCGATTCCGCCGAGATCGACGAACGCGCCGAAATCGGCCAAGCGAACGACGACGCCTTCTCGTATCTGTGAGACCTCGAGCGTGTCGAGCAGCTCTTGTTTCTTGGCTTGTAGCTCTTCCTCCAAAACCAGGCGCTGCGAGAGGACGACGCGATGGCGCTTGTGGTCGAGATCGATCACCTTGAGTCGCAGATGTTGACCGACGAGCTCGTCGAGATTACCGACCGGCTGGCGGCGAATTTGCGACGCCGGCACGAAGCCCCGCATACCGAGGTCGACCAGCACACCGCCTTTCACGACCTGTGTCACGGTCGCTTCGATCACCTCGTCGCGTTCGTGGGCCTGGATAACCTTCTCCCAAGTCTTGAGCGCCCGCGCTCGACGCTCCGAAAGGAAGAGCGTTCCATCCAGCTCGTCGATTCGGTGGACCATCACTTCGACGGTATCGCCCACCCGTAGAAGCTTTGGATCGATCGCGAGCGAGAGCTCGCGGAAAGGAAGGACGCCTTCGGATTTGCCCCCGACGTCGACGAGCACTTCGTCCTTATCCTTCTGAACGATCGTACCGGTTAGGACTTGTCCTTCGTCGAGAACTTTGAGCGATTCTTCGTAGAGGCGCTGTTCGAGCGCGAGCTGGTCTTCGTCGTAATGAGTCGCCGCGACTTCAGTTGTAGAGATTTTTAGTTCCCACTTTCGTCAATTTATTTATTATCGTTGGCATCGCCGGCACCACCAGGTTCCTCGTTGTGCCAGCACCGTTCGGACGACCGTTGTTTCGCATCGCAGACATGGCCGTCCATCTCTGCCGTAGACCGAGAGGTTGTTTTGGAAACCACCCGGCAGTCCGTCGGCATCTACGTAGTCATCGACGCTCGTTCCGCGCATTTCGATCGCGCGTAGCAAAACCTCGACGATGGCTCGACGTAAGCGCGCAATCGCCGGCCTCGTCAATCTCCCGCTAGGAAGGCTCGGACGAATCCGAGCGTCCCACAGCGCTTCGCACGCATAGATGTTTCCTATGCCCGCGATGCGTCGTTGATCCAGGAGCAATGCCTTGACCGGCGTCGTCCGTCCCGACAGCATACCGACAAACGCTTCCTGTGTAAAGCCTGAGGAGAGCGGCTCGACGCCCAGTTCGCGGTCCCACTCCTCATCCGGCGCGACCAATCGCATTCGCCCGAAGGTCCGGACGTCGGAGAAGCGCAGGCGGCTGCCTTCTCTAAAGTGGAGCACCACATGGGTGCTCGGCAAGTCGGGCAGCCGGTCATCTGCAACGAGCCTGCCGGTCATGCGCAGGCTCGTCACCAGCGACCCGCCAGACGCCAACTCGGCGACCGCATACTTTCCCCGCCGCCGAACGCCAACGATCCGCTGACCGGCTACCTCAGTTGCAAAGCTACGGTCGCGGGGAGCAACCGCAATGCGCGGGAGTCTAATTTCAACGCGTTCGATCGTCTTACCGACGATTTTGCCGGCAAGGCCTCGAACGATCGTCTCGACCTCGGGAAGTTCGGGCACGGTTATTGCGGGGCGGGGACGCCGCGCAGGTCGAGCTTGAGACCCTGCGCGATTCCGTCGCTCGCCGCCTCGCCGGCTCTCAGCTCGATGACGTATTTCGCCACGCCGCCTTCACGCGGAATGTCGTCGTCCGGCAGCGTTCGCGCGACGACCGGCACGTTGGAAAAGATGCGCCGCACGGTGCCGTCGGCGCCGACGAAGACCATGTCTAACGGCACCAGCGTATTTTTCATCCAAAAATTCACCCGAGCGTCGCGCTCGAAAACGAAGATCATTCCGGTGTGCAACGGAATCGTGGCCCGCCCCATCAAGCCGTGTGTGCGCTGCGCATCGGTACGCGCCACCTCGAGCGTCAGCTCGGCTCGCGGCGCATGCACCAGGATTGTCGGCAATAGCAACGCCAGCACGATGCCGAAGAGATTAGACACGCTCCAGACTCTCTTCATCGATCGACTCGACGTCGTACCAATTGAGTCCGGCTTTGAGCGTCACCTCGAGCGGCACGGATAGTGCGATCGCATCTTGCATGTGATCTCGGACGAGGTTCGCCGTCTCCGTGAGATGGCTCTTGCGCACTTCGAAGATCAGCTCGTCGTGTATTTGCAACAGCATGGTCGCATCGAGCGACGTCCCTTCGAGCGCGCGTTCGATTCGCACCATCGCCAGCTTCATGAGGTCCGCCGCGCTGCCTTGCAGCGGCGCATTGGTGGCCTCGCGCTCGGCCGCAGCCCGCAACATGTAGTTGCCCGAGACGAGACCGGGCATGTAGCGCCGGCGTCCTAAAATCGTGGAGACGTAGCCGTTACGCCGGCCTTCCTCGATCGTGCGCTCGATATAGGCGCGGACGTCCGGAAAGCGCGCAAAGTACGCCGTGGTGATCTCTTTGGCTTGCGCGCGGCTGATCTCCAGACGTTGCGCCAATCCGAAGTCCGACATGCCGTAGAAGAGTCCAAAGTTGACGCTCTTGGCCATCCGCCGCTGGTTTGGATCGACGCGAACGTTCGGCGCGATGCCAAAAATCTGACGCGCCGTAAAGTCGTGAATGTCCGCAGCCTCTTCGAAGGCGCTGCGCAGCGCGCGGTCGCCCGAGAGATGCGCCATCAACCGAAGCTCGATCTGGCTGTAATCGGCGGCGAGCAACGCGTACTCGTCGCTGCGCGCGACGAAAGCGCGGCGGATCCGGCGGCCCAGCTCGCCGCGAACCGGAATGTTCTGCAAGTTCGGATTGGTGGATGACAGCCGCCCCGTCGCGGTTGCCGTTTGGTTGAACTCGGTGCGCAATCGTCGGTCCCGCGGATCGACGAGCTGGGGGATGACGTCGACATAGGTATTCTTGAGCTTGGTGACTTCGCGCCATTCGAGCACCAACGCGCAGATTGGATGCTCGCGTGAGAGGCTCTGGAGCACCTCCACGCCGGTTGCCCATCCTGTCTTCGTCTTTTTGCTGCCGGGGATTCCAAGTTTTCCAAAGAGCACCTTGCCCAGCTGCTGCGGGGAGCCGATGTTGAACGTCTCGCCGGCAAAGTCGTAGATCCGTTGCTGCAGGCGCGCGGCCGCCGCGTCGACCTCTTCGCCGATCGCTCGAAGCTCGCGCGCATCGATGGTGACCCCGGCCGATTCCATCTTGGCCAGCACGGGCGCCAGCGGCATTTCGATGTCTTCGTAGAGGTGCAGCTGTCCTCGTCCCTCCAGCTCCAAGCGAGCTTTGTCGACCAACTGCAAGGCCGCGTCGGCATGCGCGGCGGCGTCGCTCGGCAGCTCCGCACCGAGCATCTGCGCGGCGGCGTCTTCAATCTCGGCAAAGCCGCGCGCGGGATCGAGCAAGTGCGCGGCAATCATCGCGTCGTCGCGGAAACGCGCGTTGTGCACGCCGGCGTCGCGCATTGCGTGGAGGAGGCGTTTGGCGTCGTACGCTCCGATCGAGCCGGCCCGTGCGAAGAGCTCTTCGAGCCCGTCGCGCACCGCTGCGTGGGCGAGCGCGGCGCGCGAAAAACTGAAGCCTTCGCCGGAGTGCGCGGTAGCGCCGATCGCGTCGCCGCGCAGCGCGAGAGCGACCCGCTCGCTCGCGGCCAGCTCGCGCAGCTCGTGCGCGAGCCGCGCGAACTCCGGGGGATCGGCGGCCGGCTCGTAACTTCTGGTAATTGCCGCTCAACTTCGTGCCCTTGTCGAAGAGCGGCAGATCGGAGGGCGGCTCGAGTTTTGCGAGCAGCGTTCGAAACTCGAGTTCGCTGTAGAGGCGATAGAGATCGCCGTCCGGCGGCATCCGATAGCGGCTGCTCTCCCAATCGATCGAGAGCGGAAGATCGCGGCGAACGACGGAGACCGCACGGCAGAGACAAGCCTGCTGACCGTATTGCTCGATTAGTCCCGCGAGTTTTGGATTGCCGGCGAGCGGCGGATCGGCAACGAGCGCATCGAGCGATCCGGCGGCCTGCAAAAGTTTGGTTGCGGTCTTTTCGCCTACGCCGGGAATTCCGGGAAGGTTGTCGGACGGATCGCCTTTGAGACCACGATAATCGGGTAACTGCTCGGGCTCCAGCCCGAAGCGTGCGCGAACCGCCGCGGGATCGTAGCGTCCGAGCTCGGAAATTCCGCGCCGCGTCGTCAGAACCGTCGTCCGCTCGTCGACGATCTGCAAGAGGTCGAGATCGCCGGTAACGACGATTGTTTGTTCGCCGGCTTCTTCGGCTCGGCGCGCGAGCGTTGCGATGACGTCGTCGGCCTCTTGGCCCTCGATTTCGACGACCGGAATACGATACGTTTCCAGAACCCGCCGCACGAGGACGAACTGGCTGCGCAACTCGTCGGGCATGAGGCGCCGCTGGGCCTTGTACTCGGCAAAGAGCGAGACGCGATCGACCGGCATACCCTTGTCGAAGGCGGCGAGAATGTGGGTCGGCTTCTCGTCGGCAATCAACTTGTTGAGCATCATCGTAAAGCCGTAGACGGCATTTATTGGCGCACCTTTGCTCGTCGTGAGTCCCGGAAGCGCAAAGAAAGCACGGTAAACCAAACCATAGGTGTCGAGAAGCATCAAGGCCATCGAAAAGGCCGCCTATCGCACGAGGATCGTCGAAGAACCCGCGGTCACGCTTCCGTCATCCGAGATACCGAGCACCGAGAGATCGTAACGCCCGGCGAGCGGCGGGAAGGGAACGGCGACCCCGCGGGCATCGGCCCGCACAACGTTCCAGGAAACGGCGAGCGTCTGCGCCTGGGGGAGCGAAAGTTCGGGCGGGGGCTGCGTGTGGCGCACGAAGCCCGAAACCTGCGCGCGGTTGCCGGTCGAGTTGACCGACGGATGCCAGGTCGTCGCTTCGGCGGCGCTATTCTGCGTCGTGCTGACACCAATCGCAAGCAGTGCGGGCGCCGATGCAAAGCGCGCGCTTCCCGAAGGCGTTCCCCGGCTGATTCTCACGACGAAGGTCCCCGAACCGAACGCATTGCCATCGAGTGAAACCTTTGCCGGGACGCCCGCCGGGAACTGTCGGCTTTCTAACGAGAGAGGCTCGGCGCGCGGACGTCCGGGCGCCGAAAGCGCAATCGGAAGCGTGCTCCATTCGATGGCTCCGTCGCGCACGAACGCGGCACCGACGCGCAGCTCTCCTGCCGCATCGACCGCACGCAGGCGCGCGACGGCATGCCCGCCGACCGTTTGGGTGACTCGCAACTGCACGCCGAGCGCGCTCTCGAACGTGATCAGTGCGTCGCCCTGCGAACCTGGGGCATCGGCATCGATGGTGACGGGATCGTCCGCGCGATACGTCGCTCGGTCGAGTCCGATGCGCACGTTTGGGCTGCCGCCGTCACTTGCCGGGGCCGCGGCTTGCGGATCGATCCGGACTTGCGCCGCATCCATCGCACGCCCTCCGATATCGACCCAGGCGACGAGAAAATTGGTGCCGAGTTCCGGTGCGCTAAAGCGACCCCGCGCGTGGCCCTCGGCGTCGAGTTTGAGCAGTTGTTGCGCTCCCGAAACGCCGTGAGTGAGCTCGACGGTGACGGTCGCGCCGGCTAGCGGTTTTCCGTCGAGCGAATCGGCGTAGACGTCGAAGCCTAACGGCGTCCCGAGGCTCTGCTCGGTGCGGTCGACGACCAAACGTATCGCTGCCTGCGCCGTGGGGACGGTCACGCGCGTGTCTGCCGTCGCTCCCTGCGATTCCACATGGACGCCGTACGTGGAGCCAAGCTGGTCGTTCGGACGCGGAATTGCGACCGTCGCATTGCCGTTCTCATCGGTTCGAACCGTAGCGTCGAACCACATCGTCGTTCCCCACGGCGCGCTCTCAGGCACGTCGGTGATGTAGACGTGCGGCGATCGCACCACCGTTACCCGCACCGCTGCGCTGGCGCGCGACGCATGAACGAGGAGCGGGACCTCCCGCGCGGGATCACACGGCCCCGCGCAGGCCGCATTGACGTCGAGCATAAGGCCGGCGGCCGTTGCGTCGACGTCCACCGTCGCACCGCCGATTCCGCCCGCTACCTGAGCCAACACCGCGTACTGGCCTGCCGGGGCGTTCTCCGGCACGGCGAACGACGTAGCGAAGGCTCCGGCCGCGTCGAGCGCGACTTGCTGCTTGGCAATCGTTTTCGCGCGGTAGCGCAGCGAGACGATCGCGTTTCCGGTGCTGGCTCGCAAAACGCCGCCCGAGCGCGTTCGCGCGAACCCCGCGACGCGCAACACATCGCCGGCATGAACGACTGCGGAATCAGTACGTACGCCGACGATCGTTGCGGGAAGAGGCGGTTGCGGAAGCAGGCTCAAGAACGCATAGCTGTTTCCCCATTGGGCGAGTGCGAAGACCGGACGCGACGAACGGCTCCACCGTACGACGCCCTGCGCGTCAGTCATCGCCACGACGAAGCTTCGATTGACGACGAACTGCACACGCATGCGCGCGACGGGCATGCCGGTACGAAGATCGGCCGCGTAGAATATAAACCCGCTCGGCGTTTGCTTCGAAACGAGCCCAACGCGCGAGCGGTTGATCCAGACTTGCTCGCCGACGCTTCCGCGTCTCGCCTCTACGACGAAAAAGCCCTCGCGCTCGCCGAGCGGCACCTGGACGACGTTGGATTGAAATTGATAGCCGCCGGGGGGAGTAAAGTTGAACGACAGCAACGCACGCCTGCCGAACGTGGCGATCGCTCGCGGACTAAAGTTCGAACCGGCGGTAAGCACGTCGCTCGGATCGACCCGATAGACGGAAAAGGCGACGGGCGCGCTCGAGTAGGTGTCCAAGCGTACTGTGGCCGCCTTCCACGGCACGTTCGAGTCGGCGGCGAAGAGTTGGAAGTTTGCGTCTAAGCGGTGCAGATCGACGATCGGCCGCTCGGCCCCAACGGGTGCGATGCTGACGCCGACGATGAGAAGTGCGCCGGCGAGTAAACGGGGGAGCTGCATGCCTCCCCGTTGCTTCGGCAGGTCGAAGTGCGAGGCCCGCGTAAAGCGCAGTAGCGTGGACGAACAGGCTGCGGGCGAACGACCAACTTCAACGCGTTGCCGTTTCTGCGGCTTCGAAGAGGGCGCGAGCGAAGCGCGGCGCTTACGCGAGAAAGCGCATTTTCAGGTCGTCGTCGCTTGCGGATCGTGCGGTCATCCATTCGCCGTTCTCTCGCGAAATTAGGGTCAATCACGTCGACCGCCACCGCTTTCGCGGTGATTCTTGCGGCGACGGCTGCTCCTCCACTCGCCGCAACAACGCCAAGTCCGGCGCCTCGTCCGACGAGGGTGACCATTCATCTTCCGAACGTGCCGTTGCACACCGAAGTCGTCGTCGAGGTCAATAAAAAGGGTCAAGTCGTGCGCGTGAAATCGACCAAGCCATCCAAGGTGCAATCGTTCAACCTGCAGACGTACGGCAACGCGCTTCAGATGTGGATTCGGCGCCCCGACGGCACCGCTCAGGTCGGCCTCTACCGCATAACCTACGACTACAATCCGAAGACTCAGGATGTCACGCGGCGCATTGCGCTCATTTCTGCCGGCGGAAGCTGGGCAGACTCCGAAGGCGCAGCGAACGTCATGGTCGACATGGAGAAAAAACAGGCGGCTGCCGCTGCGGCCGCGGCGCGCAAGGCCGAAGAACAAAACTCAAAGCTGCCGTCGCTCAACGAGATCCGCGGCTTACCGACTCCAAAACCGACGCACGCGCCGACGCTTCCTCCGCACAGGCTCTGAAATTCCTGACGTACCGGTCATCTGACGGGCAGATGCGGCCGGGAGTGCTGGAGGGGCCGCTGATCCGCACGATTGCCACGCCGACCCTGCGCGACTACATCGCGCTCGCGCCTCACGAACGGATCGCGTGGCACGCAGCCGACGAGTTGATTCCGCTCGACGAGGTCGCACTCGACGCGCCGGTGCGCCCCTCTCGCAACGTCTTCTGCGTCGGAAGAAACTACCTCGAGCATGCAAAGGAGGGCGCGCGCGCCGCGGGCCGCGAGCTAAAGCTCCCGAACGTTCCAACGTTTTTTACCAAAGCGACGACCGCGATCGCGGCACCGGATGCGACGCTCCAGCTCGATGCGGCCGTTTCGCGGGAATACGATTTCGAGGCGGAGCTGGCGGTTGTGATCGGCACGCAGTGCAAGGACGTCCCGGAGCACGAAGCCCTTCACGTCGTCTTCGGATACACGGCACTCAACGACGTGACCGCTCGCGACGTGCAACGGCAATACGGTCAGTGGTTCAAGGGTAAGAGCCTCGACTTTAGCTGCCCCGTCGGTCCGTGGATCGTCACGCCCGAGGAGCTCGGCGATCCGCATTCGCTCGAGCTGCGGCTGCGCCGCAACGGAACCGAAAAGCAACACACCAACACCTCCAAGATGATCTTTTCCGTTGCGCGCCTGATTGCGCACCTCAGCAAAGGGATGACGCTGCTCCCGGGCGACGTGATCGCGACCGGCACGCCGGAAGGCGTCGGCTTCGCCCGGACGCCGCCTGAGTTTCTCGCCGATGGCGACGTACTCGAAGTTGAAATCGAGCGCATTGGTATTCTCACGAACGCGGTAAGCATCGCGTAGAAACGAAGGGCGCCGTCGCGTCCGGGCCGTATGACCCGGGGCCATGATCGTTGCCGTTCCTCGCGAGGCTTCGGTAAAGGAGCGCAGGGTAGCGCTCGTGCCGGAAACCGTTTCCCGATTCGCTAAATCCGGCGTGGCGGTCTGCGTGCAACGCGGAGCAGGCGATGCGGCCGCCTTCCCGGACGAGCTTTATGGTGCAGCCGGCGCTACGTTCGCCGACGATCCGCAATCGTTGGCTCGGAGCGCCGACGTCGTCGTCACGGTCGGACGTCCGAGCGAGGAGGTGCTGGCCGGTTTGCGTCCGGGCAGCGTGATCGTAGGATTTCTCAATCCGCTCGCCGATCCGGCCTACGTCGAGCGTCTTGGGAATGCAAACGTCACGGCGCTCGCGATGGAGATGATCCCTCGCATCACTCGCGCGCAGGCGATGGACGCGCTCTCCTCGCAGAGCAACATCGCCGGTTATAAGGCCGTGTTGCTCGCCGCGACGACGCTGCCGAAGTTCTTTCCGATGCTTACGACGGCGGCCGGTACGATCGCACCCGCGAAGGTTCTCGTGCTCGGCGCGGGAGTTGCGGGGTTGCAGGCGATTGCGACGGCCCGTAGGCTCGGCGCGGTCGTGAGCGGGTACGACGTGCGCATCGTCGTGAAGGAGCAAGTTCTCTCGCTCGGCGCGAGCTTTCTCGAGTTCGATTTAGGCGCCGACGCCGAAGCTGCAGGGGGCTACGCAAAAGAGCTGACGCCCGAACAACAGGAGCGGCAACGCGCGTGGATGGTCGAGCAGATCGGCGCCAACGACGTCGTCATCACGACCGCGCTCGTGCCTGGACGTAAAGCGCCCCTCCTCATCAGCGAAGCGGCCGTCGCGGCGATGAAGCCTGGAAGCGTTATCGTCGATATCGCCGCCGAAGCGGGAGGAAACTGCGCGCTTACCGTCGCGGATCAGATCGTGACGACAGCCAACGGCGTCACGATCGTCGGCACGACGAATCTACCGAGCACGATGCCCGCGGATGCGAGCCGCCTCTACTCGCGCAACGTCTACGCGTTGCTCTCGCCGTGGGTGAAAGACGGCCGGCTGGAGATCGATCCCAACGACGACATCGCCAAGGGAGCCGTCGTCGCGCGCGACGGGGCCGCCCTTATTGGAGGAGCCTCGTGACCGACCCCGCTCATTACGTCGAACTGCTTACGGTGCTGGTGCTCGCAATCTTCGTCGGCTTTGAGGTGATCTCGAAGGTGCCGACGACGCTGCACACGCCGCTAATGTCCGCAACCAACGCCATCCACGGCATCGTGCTCGCCGGCGCGATCGTCATCGTCGCGCGGCTCTTTACCGGAAGGCTAAGCGCCGGCTTCGTGGCTCTTGCAATCGCGGCCGTTACGCTCGGCGCCATCAACGTCTTCGGCGGCTTCGCCGTGACGGAGCGAATGCTTCAGATGTTCAAACGCCGGGAACCCGGCAAGTGACCGCATCGGTCGTTGGGACGTCGCTCGCCGATCTCTTAGCGATCGCGCTCTTCATCTACGGCTTGCACGAGCTGAACTCGCCTGCGACGGCTCGCCGCGGCAATCGCTTCGCGATGGTCGGCATGCTCGTCGCGCTCGTCTCGATTCTCGTCGCGACAAATGCGGTCGGTTGGTGGGCGATTGCGGTCGGCATCGCCATCGGCGCGCTCGTCGGGATCTACGCGGCGTTGAAAGTCAAGATGACCGCGATGCCTCAAATGGTGGCGCTCTACAACGGCGCGGGCGGCGGAGCGGCGGCATTGATTTCGACCGTTCAATTTTTCATCGCGCACCCGGGAGGCGGCGTCGATGCCGTCGTTGCCGTTTCGCTCGTGCTCTCCGCAATAATCGGTGCGATTAGTTTTGCGGGTTCCATCATCGCCTTTCTCAAGCTGCAAGAGGTGATGACGGGCCGGCCCGTTACCTATCCGGCTCAACAGTTCGTCAACGCTCTGGTTTTGCTCGCCATCGTCGGCTTGGCGGCCTGGTTCGTGATCACGCTTGGACTTCTGCCGGCGTGGGCGTTCCTCGCACTGCTCGGCTGCGCGCTGCTGCTCGGCGCGCTCTTCGTCTTGCCGATCGGCGGGGCCGATATGCCGGTGGTGATTTCGCTGCTAAACTCGTTCACCGGCGTCGCCGTTGCGATCACGGGGTTCGAAATCGACTCAACGCTGTTGATCATCTGCGGCGCTCTCGTCGGAGCGAGCGGCACGATCCTGACCGTCGCGATGAGCCGTGCGATGAACCGGCCTTTGAGCAACGTACTCTTCGGTGCCTTCGGAGCCGCAGGCGGCACCGAGATTGCGACGGTGGGGGGCGCGCCGCAGCAGATCCGCAGCACGAGCGCGGACGACGTTGCGGTGATGCTCGCCTACGCATCGAAAGTCGTCTTCGTGCCGGGATATGGAATGGCCGTCGCGCAGGCACAGCACAGCGTTAAAGCCCTCGCGGATCAGCTGGAGAAGCGCGGCGTGAAAGTGCTCTACGCGATCCACCCGGTCGCCGGACGCATGCCCGGCCATATGAACGTCCTGCTCGCCGAAGCAAACGTACCTTACAATCAGCTCCTCGACATGGAGGACGTCAATCCCGAGTTTCCCACATCCGACGTCGCGCTGGTGATCGGCGCAAACGACGTGACGAATCCCGCGGCCCGCACGGTAGCGAGCTCGCCGATCTACGGCATGCCGATCCTCGACGTCGACAAGGCCGCCAACGTCGTCGTCCTTAAACGCTCGATGCGCTCGGGTTTCGCCGGCATCGAGAACCCGCTTTACGAGATGCCGAACACCTCGATGCTCTTCGGCGACGCAAAGGCATCGGTCGATGCGCTGACCGCCGCCGTCAAAGCGTTGTAGCGGGGGCCGGTCCTTCCGGCAGCGTCGTCGGCGGCATCGGCGGCGGCGGCAAGTCGCTGGTCCGCGGCCTCTTTCTCTTGCGTTGCTTCCGTTGCGTGAGTTCGATCACGACGATGTAGAGCACCGGTACGATGGCCAGGTTCATGACGGTCGAAACGAGCATGCCGCCGAGCACGGCGGTCCCCAGCGATATGCGCGACTGCGCTCCATCGCCGTGCGCGAATGCGAGCGGAATGATGCCCAGAATGAATGCAATCGACGTCATGAGGATCGGACGCAGGCGAGTAGCCGCGGCACGCGCGACGGCCTCGACCGCTTCCATGCCCTGCTCGCGCAGCTGATTTGCGAATTCGACGATCAGAATGGCGTTCTTTGCCGCCAGCCCGATCAGCATCACGTAGCCGATCTGCGCGTAGATGTCCGACGAGGTCTGCGGCATGGGAACCAGGTGACCGGCCATTTTGGAATGGACGAATATGCTGAGAAGCTCGCCGAGCCGGCGAACGTAGATCGCGCCGATCGCGCCGAGCAGTGCGACCGGCACGGCCAGCATGATGACGAAAGGCGTTGAGAGACTCTCGTACTGGGCGACGAGCACGAGGAAGACGAAGAGCAGCCCCATTCCGAAGACGGCGATAGTCTGCGGGCCGCTTTGCACTTGCTGCCGCGCGATGCCGCTCCACTCGTATCCCATGCCCTTGGGCAGATTCGCAACCACATGTTTCGCGATCGCGGCGAGCGCCTGACCCGAGCTCGCGTTGGAGCCCGGCGAGCCGTCGATCTCGAGCGCGTTGTACTCGTTGAAACGCATGATCGAGACGTTGTTCGTCTCGTAGCCGGTGCTCAAAAATTGGCTCACCGGCATCATGTTGCCCGAGCCGTTTGCGACGTAGATGCGCGAGAGGTCGGCCGGCGAGGTGCGCTGCCCCGCTCGCGCTTGCATCACGACTTGATACGAACGCGTTCCGTAGTCGAAGAAGTTGACGAACGTCGAGCCGGTCGTTCCGTTTACCGTGTCGAAGAATGCCGACGGCGTTACGCCAAACGCAAGCGCCTTCGAGCGGTCGAATTTTGTGACCAGATACGTTCCGGTAAAGATCGTGGGAAAACGCACCGCCGACAATGTCGAGTCCTTCTTCGCCGCAGCCACGACCGCGTTCCCGACCTTGTTGAGAGTCGGCAAGCCGAGATTGTTGATGTCTTCGATCTCGATCGCGAAACCGCCGGTCGAGCCCAATCCCGGAATCGCGGGCGGATTGGCCGGCAACGCCGTGACGCCCGACATCTTTTGGAAGCGCGTGTAGAGGTCGTATTGAATCGCCAACGATGAGTTCTCGGGACCGTGCCGCTCCGAGAGCGGCTTGAGCTGCAGAAAGATCGTCGCTTGATTCGAGCTATTGTTCGCAAAGCCGAAGCCGATGCCGGAGGTAGCCGCCTCGACTTGCGGCATTTTGAGCATGATGCCTTCGAGCTTCTTGACAGCCGCCGTCGTCTGATCCATCGATGCTTGGATAGGGAGCGTCACTAAGATGTACAGCAGACTCTGATCTTCGTTGGGAAGAAAGCCGGACGGCGTGATTTTGAACATCAGCCCCAGAAGCGCAATCGCGCCGACGAAGATCGCGATCATCAGCTTTTGGCGACGGATGAGGACGGGCACGCGGCCCTCGTACCAAGCAGTGAGCGCGTGAAGACGGTGGTTGAACCAAACCATGAACCGGTTCGTCGTAGGCTCGGCGCCGTGCACGAGCTCGTAGGTGAGGACGGGCGCAAGCGTCATCGCGGTAAAGAGCGAGATGCCGATCGAGGCCGCCATCGTGAGCGCGAACTGTTGGAACAGCAACCCGGTGGTTCCCGGGAGGAATGCGACCGGAACGAAGACCGACATCAGGACGAGCGACGTCGCGATCACCGCCCCGCCTATCTCTTTCATCGCGCGCACGGTCGCGTCGAAGGGACTCGTCTTGTCGTCGACGATGTGGCGCACGATGTTTTCGAGCACGACGATCGCGTCGTCAACGACCAGGCCGGTAGCCAGAGTCAAACCGAAGAGCGTGAGCGTGTTGATGGAGAAGCCCAGCATCTTCATCGCTGCAAACGTCCCGATCAGTGAGATCGGGATCGTCAGCGCGGGAATGAGCGTGCTGTGCCAGTTCTGCAGGAAGACGAAGATGACGAGGACGACGAGCAGGATGGCGATCAGCAGCGTGATGACGACTTCTTTGATCGAGGCGCGTACGAAGTCGGAGGTATCGAACGCAATCCGGTACGCATAGCCGGTCGGCATCGTCTGTGCTATCTGCGCCATCGTCGCTCGCACGTTCTTGGAGATCTGCAGTGAGTTGGCGGTCGGCTCTCCTTCGATCGCGAGCACGACGGACGTCTGCCCGTTGTAGCGCGCCGAGGTGATGTAGTTTTCCGCGCCCAGCTCGACCTGGGCGACGTCGCCGAGGCGCAAGTAGCCGCCGTTCGGCTGGGCCGCGACGACGATCTGCTTGAACTCTTCGGGCGTTTGCAGCCGCCCGTTGATCGAGATCGGTATTTGAAACGGCTGCGAGCCGGTCGTTGGAGGTTGACCGATCGCGCCCGGTGCGACGTCGGCATTGTTTTGCTTGATGACGTTGAGGAGCGTGTCGATGGAGATGTTGTTGGCTTCCAGTTTGTGCGGATCGACCCAGATCCGCATGCTGTACGTGCGATCGCCGAGCACCTCGACTTGGCCGACGCCGGGCACGCGCTTGAGGTTCTCGATCACGTTGAGGTCGGCGTAATTACTGACGGCCACGTCCGAGACCGAGGAGCTCGTCGAGAGCATCGCAACGGCGATCGTGATGTTCCCCGAGCTCTTTTGGACGCTTACGCCCTGATTCTGCACCGCAGTGGGAAGCTGCGCGAGCGTCAAGTCGACGCCGTGCTGCACGTTCGTCTGATCGGTCGTCGGGTCGGTGCCGAGCGCGAACGTGCACGTGATGACGCTCGTGCCATTGGCGCTCGAGTACGACTGCATGTACTGCAGGCCGTCGGATCCGTTAATATTGATTTCGAGCGGTGTGGTCACCGAGCGCATCACCATCGCGGCGGTTGCGCCGGGATATTGTGACGTCACGGTGACCGTCGGCGGGGAGATCTGCGGATACTGCGCGATCGGCAGCGTGGGAATCGTAACGAGGCCGGCGAGGAGCACGACGAAACTGAGTACTCCGGCGAAGAGCGGTCGACGAAGAAAAAACTCGATCATGCGTCAGCTTTGAAACGAACGCTCATTCGAAACGAGCGTTCGCACGCTACCCATTGAGATTCCTGCCCTGTAATCTCCATTGATAGGCGTTCCAGGTGGGCACGAAGGCGTTAGGCTCAAAGCCGCGCAGACTTCGACGGTACGCGTAGACGTAATTCGCATTGAACAAGTAGAGAATCGGAACTTGCTGCGCGACGATGCCTCCGATCTGAGCGTAAAAGCGCTTTCGCGCGTTCATCTCGGTTGCGGCGAGCGCCGCGTGCTCGAGACGCTGAACTCGGGGATCGCACCACCGCATGTAGTTCGAGGGCGCGCCGCATTCGAGCACCGAGGAATCGTCGGGATCCGCACCCATCGTCCAGGGCACGTAAGCGAGATCGAACGTGCCGGTTGCAAGCACGCCGGCGTGCGGCAGAAAGAGTTGGGCGTTGCTGATCGATTTGATCGTGACGTCGATCCCGCGAGCGCGCAACGCCGCCTGAACGGCCGTAGCGACGCGAACGCCGGTCGCCGTTTCGGGGAATTGCACGTAGGTAAGGTGCAGCGTCGAGCCGTTGCGCCGGCGCCAGCCGTCGGAACCTCGTGACCAGCCGGCGCGATCGAAGAGTCGATCGGCCGCGGCGGGATCGTAATCGGGCTCGCGGACGGACGGATCGAACGCCCAGGAAAAGCGCGGCTGTATCATGTTGGTCACGGGATAGAAGCCCAGCGTGATCTTCCGCGAAATTTCGTCACGGTCGATCGACATCGCAAGTGCGCGCCGAACGCGAACGTCGTCGAGCGGTCGATGCGAGGTATTAAAAGCGATCCCGGCGACGACCGCGGTAGGTGTGGTAAGAAATGCGATATGCGGGTCGCCGCGCACGACGGCGAGCTGCGCCGGCGCAAGGAGGTTCCAATCGAGTGCTCCCGAGCGCAGCAGAATCAGATTCGTCGACGGATCGGGAATCGTGCGCACGCGCAGATCCGCGATGGCCGGTCTGCCGCGCCAGTAGCGAGGATTCGCCGCATACCGCAGCCCCTCGCCGCGATGCCAGTAAACGAAAAGATACGGGCCGTCGCCGACGGTCGGCGCGGAGTTGAATTCGGCACGGGAGAGCGGCATCTGCGCGCGTAGAACGTGCGCCGGCAAGACGAACTGCGGCGCGAAGCCGTCGGAAAAGTAGGTCGTCACCGCCGGGGCCCAGGCGCGCTTGAGACGGAAGACGATCGTGCGCGGGCCGCGCGCATCGGCTCGCTCGATCAAGTCGTAGCCTTCGAGCGAGCGCACCGGGTTGCGGGGGTCGAGGATCGCGTGAAGCGTGAAGAGCACGTCCGTCGCCGTGACCGGCCGGCCGTCGCTCCACTCGACGCCGGCCCGCAACCGGTAGCGAATCGTGCGTCCGTCGGCTGAAAGCTCGCCGTTGCCCCGGCTCGGTATCTCTTGTAGCAGAACCGGCTGCGGGCGCCCGCGCCGGTCGAAATCGACGAAGGGCTCGAAAACTAAGCGAGCGATCTGCTGCTCGACGGAGGCAGCATCGGGGGTCATAAAGAGCGGGTTGAGGCTGCGTGGGTCCGCGGCGAGATCGAAGCGGAGGGCCCGCGAGGTGACGGCTTTGGGGCCCCACGCACAACCCGCCGCAAGGCTGATTGCCGCCAAAAGACAGGCAACGCTCGGCCTCCGGCTTGCGCCGAACGGATTTACGGTGTTATTCTTAGCAAACCGAGAATTCTTCGGCAAATTTCGTCTTGTATCGAACATGGTGCTGATCAGCGAAGAGCTCGACGAGCTCGACCTCCAACTCCTGGACGCGTTGCAGCGTAACGCGCGCTCGACTTTTACTGAGCTGGCAGCGCTCGTGGGCCTCAAGCCTCCGGCCGTACACGATCGGGTCAAGCGGCTCGAGCAGCGCGGGTTTATCCGAGGCTACTCAGCTCTCCTCGACGCCGAGCGTCTCGGGCTCCATCTGACCGCCTTCGTAAGCTGCTACACGTCACCTGACTGCGCCTACGACGACTTCACCCGGCGGCTCAGCGAAATGCCGGAAATCTGCGAAGTGAATTCCGTCGCCGGCGAGGAGAGCTTTCTCTGCAAAGTCGTGACTCGGTCGACGCAACATCTCGACGAGCTGCTCGCACGGCTCAAGACCACGCCCGGGATGGCGCGAACGCGCACGACCGTCGTCCTCAGCATGCCGTTCGAGCGCGGCGGAGTGACGGTGCGTTAGCGTGCGCGCTTCCATTTCGCCCGGCTGCCATCCGCTCGGAGCTCATCGCGTGCTCGAGCCGATCGGCGCCATGCCGCAGGACGCGTGGAGAATCGACAACACTCCCGTCGCCGGCTCGAGCGAGCTGCTCTGCGAGGTCGAGGCCCTCAACATCGACTCGGCTTCCTTCAAGCAACTCTGCGATGCCTGCGACTTCGACGCTCAACGTATCGGCGAGCGAATCAGCGAGATCGTCCGAGAACGCGGAAAACAACACAACCCGGTAACCGGCAGCGGCGGAATGTTCGTCGGACGCGTGCTCGAGATCGGCGACGATTTACGCGGGAAGATCGACCTACGCGTAGGAGAGCGTATCGCTTCGCTGGTCTCGCTAACGTTGACTCCTCTCCGTCTCGAGGCCGTTCGCAGCGTCGATCTCGCGACCGGCCGAATTCGCGTGCACGGCAAAGCGGTTCTCTTTGAAACCGGCCTTTGGGCACGACTGCCGGAAGGTATCGACGAGGGCGTCGCCCTGGCGGTGCTCGACGTTGCCGGCGCGCCCGCGCAAATTCGACGTCTCTCCTCGCCGGGTCAAACCGTCGTCATCATTGGGGCCGACGGTAAGAGCGGATTGCTTTGCTGCGCGCAAGCCAAGGCGCGGGTCGGCCCGGAAGGCCGCGTGATCGGTCTGGTTCCCAACGCTTCCACACCTTCAGCGCAGCTGCTGCGCCGCGAGCAGCTCGTCGACGATCTCGTCGTTGCCGACGCGCGCAATGCGCTCGACGTTTGGCAACGCGTTGCCGCGAGCGCTCCCGACCTCGCCGATCTCGTCGTGAACTGCGTCAACGTGCCGGGAACGGAGCTTGCGTCCGTTCTCTGCGCGCGGGAGCGCGGAATCGTCTATTTCTTTTCGATGTCGACGTCGTTCACCGCCGCTGCGCTCGGAGCCGAAGGCGCCGGCCGGGACGTGACGATGATGATCGGCAACGGTTACACGAAAGGACACGCCGACATCGCGCTGCAGACTCTGCACGATCATCCGGCGCTGCACGCGTATTTCAACGCAACCTACGCAACGATGCACCCCGAGCTCGTCGAAGGATAAAAGAATATCATGGCCATGACGACCACGACGGAAATTCCTCACCTCAAACCCGCCGCACCGCCCGAGCAGTTCGAGTACAAGAACCTCAAACAGGGCGAGTTTTGGCGGCACATTCCGGCGTACGCAGAGGTCGACGAGGCGACTTTCCTCGACCATCTCTGGCAGCAGCGCCAATCGGTGAAAACGGCGGACGAGCTGCTCCAGACGATTCGCGAGGTCTGCTCGCCGACGTTCTATCGAGACGCCGAAGAGGGTTTTCGCCAGGCTCCGATGGCGGTGCGCGTTTCGCCTTACGCGATCGCGCTGATAGATTGGAACGATCCGATGAACGACCCGATTCGGCGCCAGTTCGTTCCGCTGGCCTCCGCCCTGCTGCCGGACCATCCCCGCTTGACGCTCGATTCTCTGCACGAACAGCAAGATTCACCGGTGCCCGGACTGGTGCACCGATACGTCGACAAAGCGCTCTTTCTCCCCCTCAACGTCTGTCCGGTTTACTGTCGCTTCTGCACGCGCAGCTACGCGATCGGCCCCGACACCGAAAACGTCGACAAAGTCGCGCTTGCCAAGACGCCCAAGCAGTGGCAGGACGTCTTCCAATATATCGCGGAGCGGCCGGAACTCGAAGACATCGTGATCTCAGGCGGCGACGTCTATCAGCTCTCGCCCAAAAACGTCGAGTTCATCGGCAACGCTCTGCTCGACATCCCGCACTTGCGCCGGATGCGCTTCGCGACCAAAGGTCCCGCGATCATGCCGATGAAGCTGATCACGCACACTGAGTGGCTCGATGCACTGACCTCGATCGTCGAGCGTGGGCGTACGATGGGCAAGGAAGTCGTGCTTCACACGCACTTCAACGCGCCCGAAGAGATCACTTGGATCACGCAGAAAGCAATGCGCGTCCTTTTCGAACGTGGCATCTTCACGCGCAACCAGTCGGTGCTGATTCGTGGCGTCAACGACAAGCGCGAGCGCATGCAGTTGCTGGTAAAGCGCCTCGGCCACGTGAACGTCCATCCCTACTACGTTTACATGCACGACATGGTCAAGGGCGTCGAGGATCTGCGCACGACGATCGCGACGGCGGTGGACACCGAGAAATTCGTTCGCGGGAGCACCGCCGGCTTCAACACACCGACCTTCGTTTGCGACGCACCGGGCGGCGGCGGCAAGCGCGACGTGCATTCCTATGAGTACTACGATCGTGAGAACGGCATCGCGGTCTACGCCGCGCCGAGCGTGAAGCCCGGCAAAGCATTCGTCTACTTCGATCCAATCGATCAGCTCTCGCCCAAAGCCCAGTCACGCTGGTCGGTACGCGAGATCGCCGATGAGATGATCGTTGACGCAATCCGCAAGGGCGGCGTCGGCGACGAGCAGCTCGTCTTGGCTTGATGGATGAGAAACGGTTCGCGTTCATGACGAGGCGGCAGAATACTCACTAGCTCGCGGAACGGGTCGCAAGAGCACGGGACCCGCCGGGCGCAGCGTTACCAGTGGTGCCATGCGAACCTGCGCTCCCGGCAGCAATGCGAACCGGAATCGCCGCACGAGCGCTTCCAATACGATCGTCGTCTCTCGCAATGCGAAGTCCTCGCCGATGCAGCGGCGCGCACCGCCGCCGAATGGCACGTAAGAGAACGGCGGCGGATCCGGACGAAGCCACCGATCCGGGACGAACGCTCGAGGATCCGAAAAGCTCTCGGCGCGGCGATGTAAGACGAGCGGAGCAATGAGGACGGTGGTCTTCGCCGCGACGAAGCTGCCGTCGATCAGCGTGACGTCTTTCAGCGATTCGCGGCCGATGATCCACGCGGGTGGATAGAGCCGCAAGACTTCCTTCACGACGCGTACCAGATACTCGCGGTCGCCCGCGCGCGCGGCCGCCTCGACGCGCCTGTCGACCTCGTCGTGCTGTGCCAGCAGAAAAAACGCCCACGTCAATGCGTTGGCGGTCGTTTCATGCCCGGCCATAAAGAGCGTCATGATCTCGTCGCGGATCTGCTCGTCCGAAGGGCGAGAGCCGGTTTCGCCATCGCGGGCCGCGAGCAGCACCGAGAGGGCGTCGACTCGATCGGTTCCGTCGTGCCGGCGGCGAGCGATCAGCCCGTAGATGATGGCATCGAGCGTCTCACGAGCGCGCCAAAATCGCCGCGTGCTGCGCAGGGGAAGGCGTTGACGCAGTGCGCCGAGCGGCGTCAGCATCGAAGGGAACTCGTTCATCATCAGCCGCAGCGCCTCGGCGACCACGCTCGCCGAACCGCTCTCGTCGCTGCCAAAAAGCGCTTCGGTCGCGATGCGCAGCGTGAGTTCGGTCATCGCAGCATGCGCATCGAAGGCTTGGCCCGGCGCGAGACGGTCGGCAAGCTCATTCGCATCCCGCTCCATGATTCTGGCGTACTCGAGCATGCGCTCACGATGAAAGGCCGGTTGAACGATCCGGCGCATCTGACGATGGAGCGGATCCTCGCTCGTCAGCAGACCTTCCCCGAGCAAGAGCCGCAGCGCGCGACCGCCAAACGATTTGGAAAACGCCTGCTGCTGCGTAACGAAGATGTCCTTGACGAGCGCCGGCTCGTTGATGAAGACGTACGAACGCCACGGCAGAGAGAACGCGACCACGTTGCCGTACCGGGCCGCCATCGCCCAAAGAAAGTCCGGGAAGCGCCGAAACGGCACCGGCAGGAGACCGCGCAGCGTCTGCCAGCGATTCGGTCCCGGGAGTTTACCGGGCATCGGCCGCCTCATAGGTCACGACCTGGCCGAAGCGGCAGACGAGGCGATAGGTGCCTCGCGCGACCTCGGCCGCCACCGCAGGCCGTAGCTGCGTTTGAAATGCAGCGCCGGGAAAGTCGTCGGCATACACGAGATACTCAACGCCGCTCGCGCGATCGATCGTGGCACGAGGACGCTGTGCGGCTACGGCGGAGAACCATTCGTCGTACGTCGCAAGCGAGGCATTTTTCGGCACGCACGCAATCGCGCGCCGAGCATCGGCCAGATCGTGGTAATAAGAATGTAGATAATGCAGCGGATGAAGCGGATCGAAGGCGATCAAGAAGACCCCGCAAAGAGCCGCCGCGGCACCTGTCCAGCCGGCGGCAACGCGCGCATTCGCGCTCCGCTCGAGCGATCCGACGCCCATTACCGTCGCGACGAGGAGCCAGCCGATCCAGAGGGCGGCGTAGTGGTCGCCCATCCGCCAGACGTATCCCGAGTTCGCAAGCAACACGATCGCGCCACCCGGAAGCGCGAGCAGCAACCACCACGAGCGCAGCGGCAGAAAGGCGAGCGGCACGAACGCTTCCAGCACGTACGTTAGCCGGCCGAACGTAAAGATCGCGCGCGCGAACGCCGGCGGATGGGTGAAGGGCGAAAGAACGAGTGCAAGCGGTCCGTTTGCAAACGAGTAAACGTAGAAGTGGCTGGGAACCCAACCTCCAAATCGCGGCGTGATGACCGCGTAGTAGGTTCCCAGCGCGGCAGCGGCGGCGAACGCAAGCGACGCTCCCGCAATGGCGAGCTCGCGTGGTGCAGGTGCGAAACCATCGAGCAGCCCTACGCCGACCCGCCGGCGACGCAGCGCAATTGCAACCAAAACGACGCCGAAGAAGACGAGCGTCAAGGCGGCGTCTTCGCGCAACCCGATTGCCGCGACGGCGCAGATCGCAAAGCCGATCCACCAACGACGGTCCGCGCAGAGAACGAGCGCGAGCACCAGCGGCGTGAAGAGTCCCAGTTCGTGAAACTCGTCGAAGCCGAGCGCGAGCAACGGCGGATAAAGCAGCGTCAGCAGCCCAAGCCGGTACGCGAGTTTCCGCGCGACGTACGGCCGCGCAAGCGCGGCAACCAGCGGCGCGCAAACGACCGTCGCTGCGGCTTGGATCAATTGCAGCGGGAGCGCGCTGCGCGTCGTCGCGACGAACGGCCAGAGCAGCGCGAGCGAGGGAGACCAATGGTAGCGAAAGTGTGAGCCCGCCTCGACGCCGTCACGCATGCCGCCAAACGCGTCGGCAACGATTTGCGCGAACGTGCCGGTGTCCGAGCCATAGGTCCATAACCTCGCGCGCACGATCGCAAGCGTCGCGAGCACGACGAACTCGAGCGAGCTCCATAGCCAGAGGCTCACCGGCAGGCACCGGCCAACGAAGTGACCAAGCGCACGCAGAGATGAAGCGAATCTGCGTCTTCTGCGGCTCTCACGTCGGCAACGATGATTCGTACGCGCAGATGGCGCGCGAAGCCGCTGAAGCAATCGTTGCGGCGGGCTACGGCGTCGTTTATGGGGGCGGCGGGGTCGGCTTGATGAAGATCGTCGCCGACACGGCTCTGGCATGCGGTGGCGAAGTGATCGGCGTCATTCCGCACGCACTCGCGCGCACCGAAATGGCTCACCAGGGATTGACCCAGCTTCACGTCGTCGATACCATGCACGAGCGCAAAGCCATGATGGACGAACTCAGCGATGCATTCGTCGCCCTGCCCGGCGGCTTCGGCACCATGGACGAGCTCTGTGAGGTTTTGAGCTGGCGACAACTTCGTATTCACGACAAAGCTATTGGCCTGCTCAACTATCGCGGCTATTACGATGCATTGCTGACGCTCTTCGACTCGATGGTACGCGAGGGCTTCGTCGGTCCGCATACGCGCGGGTTACTCATCGATGCGACGGCGATCGGCGAGCTGCTGGAAGCGATGTTCGCGGAACAGACTCTGCCTTAGGACCCGATACTGCACCGCGCCGCCCTTCGACCGAGCTTGTCCCCAGCGTCGTCGAAGGGCTCAGGGTGACACGGTGATGCTATTCGGCGAGCGCGGCGGTCACGATGCGCTCTTGCTCGACGGCGTGTTGACCCGCGTACCCTTCGCTCGGACTCGCGCGGTAACCCCGCCCGATGTACTCGATGTCGAAGCCATCGCGCTTTCCCTCGAGCAGCCGGCGGCGCACGAAGGCGCGCGCGCCCATGTTTTTCGGCTCTTCTTGGACCCATACGATCTTTTTCAGTTGCGGATAGCCGCCGATGAGCCGATTGATCTCGGCAACCGGCAAAGGTGCGAGCAGCTCGATGCGAGCGATCGCGCTTCGCTCGAGCGAGCCATACGCGGCATGGCCGGTAAGATCGTAGTAGATCTTCCCGCTGCATAGAATCAACCGCTCTATCCGGCCGCGATCGACTGCCCGCGGATCGTCGATTACGGGCGCGAAGCTTCCGCCGGCCATTTCGTCGAGCGTGCCGGCTGCGCTTTCCGCACGCAAGAGGGATTTCGGCGTTAAGATGACCAGCGGCACCGCTATGGGCGCCCGCGCCTGCACTCGTAGCAAGTGATAGTAGTTATCGGCGACCGAGGGGGAGGCGACGCGCAAGTTCCCTTCGGCGACGAGCTGAAGGAAACGCTCCGGACGCGCGCTCGAATGCTCCGGGCCGCCGCCCTCATAGCCGTGCGGCAAGAGCAGCGTGAGACGCGAGGTTTCTCCCCACTTCGCCTGGCCCGCCGCGATGAACTGATCGACCACGATTTCGGCGCCGTTGAAGAAATCGCCGTACTGCGCCTCCCATAATACGAGCGCTTCAGGCCGCTGCGTCGAGTAGCCGTACTCGAAGCCCACGCAGGCATACTCGGAGAGCGGGCTGTTGCGGATCTCGAAGGAGGCCTGTTGCTCGGCGAGGTGTTGCAATGGAATCCACGTCGCTCGCGCGACCGGATCGTGGAAGACGGCGTGGCGATGGCTAAACGTACCGCGCTCGGTATCCTGACCGGTTAGGCGAATTGGCGTCCCGGCCGTCAGCAGGGATGCGAAGGCGAGCGCCTCTGCGGCGCCCCAATCGACCGTCCCTTTCTCGGCGATCGTCGCGCTGCGCCGCTCGAACTGATTGCGCAGCTTTCGGTTGAGCGTAAAGCCGGACGGCGCCGCAATCAACGCTTCGCTCCATGCGACGAGCGTCTTGCGATCGACCGACGGCAGGACGGTTCCACCGAACGTGTTGCTGCCCGAGATCTTGCGGCCCGCAATGTGCGAAGCCAATGCGCCTTTGACCGCACGGCGCGCCGCTTGAAGACGCTCCGTCGCTTCTTCGCCCATCGCTCGCGCGCGATCGGCTGAGAGGACTCCTTGGTTCACCAGCTTGTTCGCGAAGAGCTCGCGCACGGTTGGATGATTCTTGATCCGTTCAGCCATCTGAGGCTGAGTGTAGGCCGGCTCGTCTTGCTCGTTGTGGCCGAAGCGCCGGTAGCCGATGAGATCGATGAGCGCGTCACGGCCGAAGGCGCGCCGAAAATCGATGGCGAGATGTGCGGCGGCGATGCACGCGTCGACGTCGTCGGCATTGACGTGCACGATGGGCACGTCGAAGCCCTTCGCCAAGTCGGACGCATAACGCGTCGAACGGGCATCGGCCGGATCGGTCGTAAAGCCAATTTGGTTGTTGGCGATGACATGGATGGTGCCGCCGGTTTCATACCCCCGCAGCGATTGCATGTTGAAGACTTCCGAGACGATGCCCTGGCCCGTAAAGGCCGCGTCGCCGTGAATGAGAATCGGAACCGCGCGCTTGCGGTCTTGCGAGGGTTCGCCGTGCGAATGATCGGTCTGCAAGGCGCGTGCGCTACCTTCGACGACCGGGTCGACCGCTTCCAAGTGACTCGGGTTGTGAGCCAGCGTGACCTTGATCACTTTACCTTTTGAGGTCGTGAAGGTGCCGGTCGCGCCGTGATGGTACTTGACGTCGCCCATGACGTCGTCGTCGCCGAGGCTGCCTCGATACTGAGCGGCCTCGAACTCCGTCATGACCTCTTCGTATGGAAGATTCACGACGTGCGCGATCACGTTGAGGCGGCCGCGATGCGCCATCCCGAGAACGGCGTCGCCGACGCCGTCGTCGGCGAGCATATCGAGCATTTCCTCGAGCATCGGCACCATGACGTCGAGCCCCTCGCCTGAAAACGTTTTCTGCCCGAGGAACGTCTTGCGCACGTAACGATCGAACGCCTCGACGTGCGTCAGACGCTCGAGAAACTCGATCTGACGCTGCGGGGATTGCTTGATCTTGTTGCGCCCGGACTCGATGTAATCTCGCAGCCACACGCGTTGGTTCGCGTTGGAGATGTGCTCGATCTCGTAGGCAATCGTCGAGCTGTACGTCTCCTTCAGGTGAGGCAGCACCTCGGCAAGGGTGTTTCCGGGGACCTTCACCCGCAGTACCCCCGCCGGAATGGCGCTCTGCAGCGCCGGAGTAAGGCCGTACGTCTGCGGCTCGAGCGACGTGTCGCCGACCGGCTGCGTGCCCAGCGGATCGAGATTTGCCGCAAGGTGACCGTGACGGCGATATGCCGAGACGATCGCCATGCCGGCAGCGACGGCGCGCAGCATCTCGTCCGACGCACGCGCCGGTGTCGCGCCGACGGGCGCCGGCGCGACTTCGGGCACCGGCGCGGCTTCTAAGCCGAGCGATGCAAAAATCGCCTCGTAAAATCCGTCACTGCCCTGCAGCAGCTCGTCGACGCGGCGCAGGTACTCGCCGGATTGCGCGCCTTGAATCACGCGGTGATCGTAGGTGCTCGTCATCTGCATCACTCGCGAAACGCCGAGCAGACGAAGAGACTGTTCGCTCGCGGTTGCAAATCCGGGCGGATAGCCGATCGCTCCGATGGCAATGATCGCGCCCTGACCCGCCATCAAGCGCGGCACCGATGCGACGGTGCCGATGCCGCCCGGATTGGTGAGCGTAAACGAGGCACCTTGCAGATCGTCGGCGCCGAGCTTGTTATCGCGCGCCGCTGCGACGAGCTCTTCGTACTTTGCGCGAAACGCCGCGAAATCGAGCTCGTCGGCGTTGCGTATCACCGGCACGACGAGCGAACGCGAGCCATCCTTGCGCTCGGTATCGACGGCCAGGCCCAGATTGATGCCGGGCTCGAGCCGCGCCGGCGCGCCCGAATCGTCTCGCCGGAACGAATAGCTAATCCAAGGAAGTTCGTGCGCCGCGCGCGCCAGAGCGTAGGCGATCACATGCGTGAAGGAGATGCGCTCGCTGCGTCCCGCCCCCCTGACGCCGCCGTTGAGCTCTCTTCGGCGCGCATCGAGCACGTCGACCGGTACGCTGCGAAAACTCGTCGCCGTTGGAATCGAGAGGCTCTGCTCCATGTAGCCGCTCAGCGCGGCCGCCGGTCCTTTCAGCCGCGTCAGTTTCGCGTTCGCGGGAATCGGTGCCGTATCGGCGGGCGCTACTAGGGAACGGCGCGCGCTTTGCGCCTGCGTTAAAACGTCGGAGCGCAGAATGAGGCCGTCGGGTCCCGAGCCGCGTAGGAGCCGCAGATCTACGCCGAGCTGCCGCGCGATCCGGCGCGCCGGCGCATCCGCGAGCCCGTCACCGCGTGAAGCGAGCGGCGGTTGTGGCGGCGTCGTAACGCCGTTTTGCGGCGTTGCCGAAGCGGCGGTGGCGCCGTCGGTTTTGGAGGCATCGATTTCGGCCAGAAGCGAACCGACGGCGACCGTATCGCCCTCGCGCGGCAGTATGCGCGTCACGACGCCCGACGCGGTCGCGGGAACTTCGACGTCGACTTTGTCCGTCGTCACTTCGACGAGGGGATCGCCTTCGGCGACGAATTCGCCGACGCGTTTTCGCCATTCGACGATCGAACCTTCGGTAACCGATTCTCCCATCTCGGGAAGCGTCACGCTGACGAGCGTCTGTTCCAAAACAGCGTTCATCTTATCTTTTCGAAGGCCCAGGGCCTACGGACGATTTTCCGGACCTCCGGCACCGGTGCGGCGCCCAAGGCCCGGGCCGGTTGCGCCCGCTTGGCCGTTATGGTCGAACGCGCGGCTTTTGCGCTTGAACCCTCATCGGTGTCGGAATGCCGTAAATCCTTGCGAAGCGCGGTAACCGTGGGGACGCGGCTAACGAAGTCGAAAGTGAGAAAATAATGGTGAATCTATCGCCGGCCGCTACTTCGAACGGCTAGTGACGCAGTTCATTTTCTATTCGAATCCATGGTTGCTTCCGAGCGTCATGCTCGTCGTAATGGCACTCTTGATCGAGCTGCCGTACCGCATCGGAAAGCTGCTGGCTCTCCGGGAGCTCGTGAAGGACGATGCCTGGAACATCTTGCACGCCGGTCTCCTAACTTTGGCGAGTTTCGTGCTAGGTTTATCGTTTGCTCAGGCATCCGCCCGTTTTGACAGCAGGCGCGCACTCATCGTAAAAGAGGCGAATGCCATCGGAACAACTTGGCTTCGTGCGGGCCAGCTCGATGGAGACGCTGCGCGGCGATTCCGGCAGATTTTGACCGATTACACCGCCACGCGACTGAACGCATATGAAACTCCGGGTGCGGCCCCGGCGCTGTACCGGCAAGCGATCGCGCGGAGCGACCGGGATCAAGTCCTGATGTGGTCGATCGCCTCGTCGGCGCTGAACGAGCACAAATCGAATCTTGGGCTCTCGCTGCTGATGCAGACGCTCAACGACACGATCGACGTCTCGGCCGAGACGCTCGAAGCAGCGACAACCCACGTACCGACGGCGATCGTGCTCCTCGCGTTGGCCTTGGTGGCATTGGGCACGCTGACGACCGGCCTCCGCTTTGCGCGCGATAACTCTAGGCCGCTCCTCTTGAGCGCCATTTATGTGCTGGCATACGTCATCGTCATCGAAATGATGGTCGATTACGATCGGCCCGGTACTGGGTTCGTAACCATCAACCTGAACCCGATGAAGCGACAGCTGCTATCGATGCAAGGCCGTCCCGGCTTGGACTTCTGGCAATCTCGTCCTACTGCCGCGCCACGATCATATTGAGCACTTGTTCGCGATCCAACAGGTGGTCCGTGCTTTCGCCGCTGGTTTCGATGACGACGAGATTCACCGTCCCGTTGAATGCGCTCTTCTCGGAGGGCATATCCGGCGTCATCGGCGAGCCATGCTTGACGCCGACATCGGACGTCTCGTCACCCGAGAAGATGATCGGCATCGTCTGCTCGAGGCGCCCGTTGCCCACCGCCGTTCCGTCGACGTAAAGCGTGACCGTGCCTCCCTTGGCGAGGCCGCCGCCATCGTACGCGAACTCCATTCTGACCTGGTGCGTTCCAGGAGTAAGCGCTTGCGTCGACTCGATCACGGTTACGCGAAGCCCGACTAAGTTGTAGAGATAGGCCGGCTTCCCGTCGTTCACATACAACATCCAGCCGCCGGCGATCCCGCCTTGGGACAGGATAACCCCTTGCGCCGGCTTGCCCTCCGCAACGACGACCTGCGCCGTAATCGAGTGGCTCTTGTTCTTCAAGTTGAGGATACCGTTTTCGTTGAGCCCGCCCATTCCGTTGGCGAGCACCTGCGACGGCCCTCGCGCCAGCACCGGCCGTCCGGCAAGGTCTGAGTTGAACCGCTCGGCTCCCCGATCGTCCATCGGCAAGACGCCGTTTCGCGTCGCTTCAATAATCCAAAGACGCTGAAGGTCGTGGAGTCTATCCGGCATCTCCTTCGAGAGATCGTGCGCCTGCGACCAATCTTTGTTCGTGTCGTAGAGCTCCCACACGTCATCGTCAAAAGGCGGCGCCGCTCCCGTCATAATCCAGGGCGTTCGATGGCGCGTGACGGCCGTCCAACCCTTGTGATAAATGCCTCGATTGCCGAACATTTCGAAGTACTGCGTTTGGCGGCGCTCCGGCGCGGCAGCGTCGTCGAAGCTGTAGAGCATGCTGACACCCTGCATCGGGACCTGTCCAACCCCGTTGACCATGTACGGCTGCGTCAATTTCGCTGCCTCGAGTACCGTCGGCGCGACGTCGATGACGTGATGGAATTGATGCCGGGTCTCGCCTTTGGCTTTGATACCTTTCGGCCAACGCACGATCGTGCCGTTGCGCGTACCGCCCCAGTGCGATGCGACCTGTTTGGTCCACTGATATGGCGTGTCCATGGCGTGCGCCCAACCAACGGCATAATGGTTGTACGACTCCGGACCGCCTAGCTTGTCCATGCGCTGCGTTAAGAATTCGGGCGTTTCCAGGGCGCTCATTCCGTTGAAGGGGATGACTTCGTTGGAGGTGCCTTGCAGCGTGCCCTCGGCGGAGGCGCCGTTGTCGCCGATGATGTAGAAAATCAGCGTATCGTCGAGGGCCTGAATCTGCTCCAGTGCGTCGATCAGACGGCCGATGTGATAGTCGGTGAACTCAAAGAAGCCGGCGTAGACCTCCATTTCACGCGCGAGCACGCGTTTTAACTCGGGCGTTTGCGAATCCCACGACGGTATCTCCTTGGGGCGCGCGGTTAGCTCGCAGTCTTGCGGGATCACGCCGAGTTGCTTCTGACGAGCAAAGGTCTCTTCGCGCAGTTTGTCCCAGCCGTGGTCGAACTTGCCTTTGTACTTGTCGGCCCACTCTTTCGGGACGTGGTGCGGTGCATGAGTGGCGCCCGGCGCAAAGTACATGGAGAACGGCTTGTCGCCGGCGAGCAGTCGCTGCTGGCGGACCCAGGCGATCGCGCGATCGGTCATGTCTGCCATGAAATGATAGCCCTCTTCGGGCGTCTTGGGCGGGTCGACGGCTTTGGTGCCCTCGTGAATCGCGGGATACCATTGATTGGTCTCGCCCGCCACGAAACCGTAGAAGTATTCGAAGCCCGATCCCGTCGGCCAGCGGTCGAACGGGCCGACGGGGCTCGCTTCCCACACGGGGACCTCGTGGCACTTGCCGAACTGCGCGGTCGAGTAGCCGTTGAGCCGCAGGATCTCGGGGAGCGGCGCCATCGAGTTGGGCCGCATGGAGCTGTAGCCCGGCGCCGACGTTGCGATCTCCGTAATGCCGCCCATTCCAACCGTGTGATGATTGCGCCCGCTCAGCAGCGCGGCGCGCGTCGGCGAACAAAGGGCCGTCGTGTGAAAGCGCGTGTAACGCAGACCGTCTTTCGCAATTCGCTCGGCGGTTGGGGCCTGGCACGGACCCCCGAAGACGCTCGATGCCCCGAAGCCCACGTCGTCGATCAGCACGACGAGCACGTTTGGGGCGGCCTTTGGCGGCCGCAACGGCTCGATCGGCGGGAACTTCGAGTCCGGATCCTTCGCGTCGTACGCGATGAAACCAGCATACGCCTGGTCCGGAATAGGCAGCACCTCACGTTGAATGCTTTTCGATGAATCCGCCTTACCGTTTGAAGTTGGCATCGCGCGCCTCCAAGCATGGCAGTGGCTCGATTTCGCAGCCGGCGATCAGAGGCTGGAAGATACGGTAGGAGGCGACGGTTCCCTTCGACTCAACTGCCTGAAGGCGAGCCTTAACAAAACGAAAATCTTCTCTTATTGAATGTCTTAAGAGAGTTGGAGCGATCGTGGAAGCGCATCGGGCACACCAACTACTTAACCGTGTAACCTTTTGACTCGAGGCACGCCGCGAACGCGCGCCGAAAGTTGTTCATGCTCTGCGACCGCTGCGCTTGGGCATTGGTTTGCGCGTAATGTTGCTCGGCGTTGTTAACTGCGTTTTGGCGTCCTCGCCCAGCGATGGCACCGGCAACCGCACCGATGGCAGCGCCCTGGCCCGCATTTCCCGCGATCGCGCCGATTGCCGCTCCTCCTGCGGCACCTCCCGCAGCACCCCGGACCGCCCCGCCTTGATGCACCGCCGCTGGTGCCGCCGTTGCGGGCGGCAAGTTTGCCGGATCGACGCCACTCTTGGTGCGCGCAGACTTGTAGCAGATGGATTCGTCGTTACCTTGCTGCGCCTGGCTTTGCCCTTTTGCGGGGTAAACGTACACGCCAAACATTGAGCTAAGCGCCGACGACGCCGTGACAATTGCGATCGGGCTCGCGACGCCGAGGACGACTGCTGCTGCCGTTATAAGGATCGATCGTTTCATATCGCTTCCTCGCCTGACGCCGAGGCTGCTGACGATCCAGCGCGCACATGCGACGCAGGCTCGACGTAGTACGAACCGAAAGCGGCCCAACCTTCGTCACGCCACGCTCGGCAAATGTCACGAGCTGGGGTCCTCCCGGCTGCTGTTCGCTAGAAGTACTTCGCCGGGAGCGGTTGCATCCGCACGAGCGCATTCTTCCGAAAGTGCGGGCGCGGGTGGTGCAAGACGAATGCGGCGACGTCGTAGGCTTGAGCGAGCGAAAGCGAGTCCGGCGCGTTTTGCGGCATGTTGTAGCGCACGAAGCCGGTCATGCGATCGAGGTGCGCCATCCCGGCGCCGTTGTTGAACGAGCGTGGGCCCCAGAGTGGCGGAAAGGTCCCGGAAACGCCTTGCCCGTTGGCCTGATGACAGGTCGCGCATTTTTGCGCATAGAGCGCGGCACCGCGCGTGGCGCTGGGTGAGGCGCTCGGCAGCGGTTCAATGTAACGGTCGGATGCGGCCTGGGTCGCGCCGATCGCGTTGCCGCGCGATAGCCACGCGATATAGGCGACGATCGCAATCATCGCCTTGCTGCTGTAGCCTGGCGCTCGGCCGTTCATGCTGTAGAGAAAGCATTCGGCGATGCGATCTTGCAGCGCAATCACGCGATGCGCGCGCTTGTTCCACTGCGGAAAGCGTCCGTAGACGCCCGCAAAGCTTCCGCCGCGCAGTTGCGTGCCGGCGGCGATGTGGCAGGCGGCGCAGTCCATATCGGCGCGCACGTACGGTTTCATCAAACGGTGCGTCTGCACGATGAGGGCGTGTCCGTATGCGATGGATTGGCCGAGCGGTCCTGGCGGCAGCGTGCGCGGATCGTAGAGAGCGGCGTCGCGCGCGGCACTGCCGGCGCAGCCGCTCAGCGCGAGCGTCAAGACCGATGCTAAAAGCGTGCGCATCACAGCGGCGTCAGATACGTGTAATGATACGCCGCTTGAAGAACGGCGATCGTAGCGACCATCGACGGAACGACGACTGCGCCGGGAATCAAATGAAGGAGGATATCGTCCGCAACGTCCGTTGCCGTGGCGCCGGCCTGCGCAAAACCTTTTGCAACGATTGCTCGGGCTTGCTCTTCCACTGCCGTATGACACGTCAAGATAATCAAGCCTCGCCGCTGCAGCGTTTCGATCGATGCGTCTTGGTACGTGCCGGCGACATCGTCGGGATCCGCGCGTTCATCGAACGGCACGCGCGACGCGAGAAAGGTGTTTGTCAGAAGCGGTTTGGCTGCATCGGTCAGCTTAAAGAATTCGCCGATGCGATATTTTGTCCACAGGTAATCGCTATAGCCGTAGACCGCCGACGGGCCGTGCCCGGCCAGCGCTATAACGATCCGATCGGGGGGATAACCGAAACCAAACTGCAACCCATTGAACGAATTCTTGATGCTGTTGAGCACCGCGGGTTCGAAGGTCACCGCCTCGTAAAGCTGGCGAATCTCCGCCGGGCGTCCCACCACGGTCGCAAACGCCCGCTCGCCAAAGTCGGCGCGGCGCTCAACCCGATGCGTCCCACCTGGGATGCTCTGCGCATGCGCTTGCGCGACGCTCGACGCCGCCGCAAATGCCGAAGTCGCAAGGAAGCCCTTCCTATTCAAATTGACCAAAGTCCCTTTTTATGCAACGTCATGTCTGAGGCTTCCTAGGACCGGGTGCCTGGACCTGGAGAAGCGCCAAACAGACGTTCGAGGATTTCGCCCGGGGCGTGGGCAACAAGAGTCACGATGACCGCGCCGGAGGTCGACCCGACGCAAGCGACTTCCGAGAGGTTGAAGCGTCGTGTTTTCGTCGGTCTTTCCGCCGCGGCGACGCTCGCCGTGTCGGCGCCGGCCGGCGCGCAGGAACCTCTCGGCCATCCTCATCCGCCATTGGTCGCCGAGAACGATCCCGCGATTTCCATCGAGCACGTCGAGCTCAAACGTCCCGATGCGCTCGTGCCCGCATATGCCGCGTGGCCGGTTGTCACCGGACCACGCACGCCTTCGCTCGTCGTCGTGATGCACGTCTGGGGCGTCGATACCTCGATCCGCGACGTCGCGCGGCGCTTCGCCAAGGCCGGTTTTGCCGCAATCGCTCCCGACCTTTACGCGCGCTTCGACGCTCCCAGCGGCGACGGCGCAACCGACTTTACGATTTTTCGCCCGTACGCCAAACGGCTCGATCGGAACGACTATTCCGGCGATATTCGCGCCGCCGCACTCTGGCTCGCTGCAAAGTTTCCCGGCACGAAAATCGGCCTCACCGGTTTCTGCATGGGCGGCCGCATCGCCCTGATTGCGGCGATCGACGACGGCGATCTCTTCTCGGTCGTCGCTCCGTTTTACGGGCCGCTCGACGAGGTCGATCCGAAAGCGATTCACATACCGGTTTGCGGCAGTTATGGCGGACGAGATGCGAGCATTCCGGCGCAGAGCGTGCGCGCGTTTGCCGCCGAGTTGGTGGTCCCCAACGACATCCATATCTACGATGAAGCCGGGCATGCCTTTTTCGACGATCAGCGTCCCCGCTATGTAGGGTCGGCGGCGGCCGACGCCTGGAAGCGCACCGTCGCGTGCTTCGAAAGTTACCTCGGCAAAGCGAAATCATGATCGTAAGCGAGGCGCTCGGACTCTTCATCTTGGGCGCGGCATTCGGAGCGTTCATTGCATGGATGTGGGCTCGCTCGGAGATTTCCGCGCTGCGCGCGCACCTTGCGCTCGCAGAGCACGCCGGAGAAAAGACGATTGAATCGCTCTTGGAACGCGCGAAGAACGAGCTGCGCGACTCGACGGCGAAACGGGCCGGCGAGCGCGTCGGCGAGCTCCTCTCACCGGTGGCGCAGAAGCTGGGCGACTTCGACCGCCTCCTCGGCGAACTTTTAGGCCGCACCAACCAGCTCGAAAGCGCGACCGCCAACCTCACGACCCAGACCTCGACGCTCGTTACCGCGCTGCGCAATCCCGCATCGCGCGGCAAATGGGGAGAGATGCAGCTGCGCAACGTGGTCGATAAGGCCGGCATGCTCGCACACTGCGATTTCTCCGAGCAGCAAACCATCGCGCTCGACGACGCGCGTGGGCGCCCGGACATGACGATCAATCTTCCCGGGCAGCGCTGCGTCTTCGTTGACGCCAAGGCGCCGATCGATGCGATGCAAGCAGCGCTCGAAGCCGTCGACGACGAGAAACGCCGGTTGCTCGTCAAGCAGCACGCCCGCGCGTTACGCGATCACGTGGACTCGCTCTCCCGACGCGGTTATCATACGGCCAGCGGTTCGGCTGATTACGTCGTCATGTTCGTCGCGGGCGAATCCTTCCTTGAGCTGCCGCCTGCAACGACGATCCGGCGTTGATCGAATACGCGCTCGAGAAAGGCGTGCTCGTTACCGGGCCGCTGACGCTGATCAGTCTGCTGCGAACGTTTGCGATGGGCTGGCAGGCGCTGCGTCAGGAAGAGAACGCGAAACGGATTGCCATGATCGGGCGCGTGCTCTACGAGCGTGCGCTCAAGTTCTCCGAGCATCTCGGCGAGGTGCGTAAACACCTCGAACGTTCGGTCAACGCGTTCAACGGCGCGGTAAGTTCCTACGAAACGAAGCTGCTCCCGCAAGGACGCAAGCTGAAGGACGAAGCGGCGCTTGGCCGGCGACGAGCTGGCCGAGATTCCGCCGATCGACGTGGTGCCCCGCGAAATCACCGCGCTCGACGTCGAGCAATCAACGCAGTTACGGCGTCGCGCCTGAGGCGTGGTCGGCCTTCCAGGTGCGCAGCGCCGTGAGCGTGTTTTGCACGTGCAGGGACGGATCGAGGCTCGTGTACGCGTAGATGACCGTTCCGTCGGGCGCGATGACGTACGACGTTCGATTCGCATACTGCGGGTGCTGAGAAAGAACGGCGTCGTAGGTCTTCATCACCGCCTGGTTCGTATCGGCCGCGACGGCAAACTTGCTCCGGCATTCGCTCACCGAGAACTTTTGGAGCTTGTCGAGCGGGTCGTGTGAAACGCCGATCACCGTCGCACCGAGCGCCTTGTATTGGTCGATCGCATCGGCAAAGTCATGGGCTTCGATCGTGCACCCCGGCGTGAACGCGGCCGGATAGAAGTACAACACCACCGGCCCTTGCTTAAGCGCGGCCGCTAAGTTGAAGGTAAAAACGTTGCCGCCCTGCGTCGCTTGCAGGGTGAAGTTCGGCGCCTTCGTACCAATCGAAAGTTCAGCCAATGCCGAAACGGGAAACATCATTGCAGCGAGTGCCGCCGCAACGACCAGATTGCGAATCATCATAAAACCCCATCCTCTCTAATAAAGAGGGTTTTTCTAAGCTCGCCGAACCCCCTCGCGCCATAACGCGCGACCTCAAATGTGGGACCGCGATCGATTAAGCTCTTCACGAAGGCTTCCGGCACGAGCCACTCGTGGCGCTCTGCACTAAGGGCGGAGAGAGTGTCGTAGCCCGTTAGCTTAACAAAGCGTAATGTACAGTGGAAGGTGCATTTTTCGGATAGCCGCTGTTGCGCAAACGCGGTATGCTTCGTATTCCCATCGAAGCCGCGACGGCTTCGATATCTTCATCTTTCTTGATCACGCCAGCCATCCTGAGAAAGGCCTCGATTGCATGCCTGAAAAGAAACCCAATATCCTTATTCTCTGGGGCGACGACATCGGCATCTGGAATATTAGCAAGTTCAGTCACGGCATGATGGGGTATCGGACTCCCAACATCGACCGCGTCGCGAATGAAGGCGCTCTCTTCACCGACTACTATTCGCAGCAGAGCTGCACCGCCGGCCGAGCCTGCTTCATCACCGGCCAAAATCCCATCCGCACCGGCCTCACCAAGGTCGGCATGCCGGGCGCCACCGTCGGGCTGCAGCCGGAAGACCCGACCGTTGCCGAGATGCTCAAGCCTCTCGGCTACGCCACCGGCCAGTTCGGCAAGAACCATCTTGGCGACCGCAACGAGTTTCTGCCGACGGTGCACGGCTTCGATGAGTTTTTCGGCAACCTCTATCACCTCAACGCCGAGGAAGAACCCGAACTGCCCGACTATCCCAAGATGCCCTGGTTCAAGGAGCAATTTGGGCCGCGCGGCGTGCTCCACTGCACCGCGACCGACACCGTCGATGCGACGGTCGATCCGCGTTGGGGGAAAGTCGGCAAACAGAAGATCGTCGACACCGGCCCGCTCACCAAAAAGCGCATGGAAACCGTCGACGAGGAGATCACCAGCCGCGCCCTCGTGTGGATGGAGGAGCAAGCCAAGGCCGACAAGCCGTTCTTCCTTTGGTACAACTCCACGGCGATGCACTTCAGGACGCACGTCGCCGAAAAGAACATCGGCAAGAGCGGCCAGGACCCCTACAGCGATCGCATGGTCGTACATGACGAGCAGATCGGCATGATGCTCGACAAGCTCGACGAGCTGGGCATCGTCGACAACACGATCGTCATGTACTCCACCGATAACGGGCCGGAGAACGACACCTGGCCGGACGGCGCCAACACGCCATTCCGCGGTCAGAAGGATTCGAACTGGGAGGGCGGCTGGCGCGTGCCGTGCTTCATTCGGTGGCCGGGCACGATCAAACCCGGATCGGTCTTCAACGGGATCGTCTCGCACATCGACATGTTCCCGACGTTGCTCGCCGCGGCCGGCAATCCGGACGTCACCAAGCAGCTCCTCGATGGCTGCACCGTAAAGCGATATGAAGTACAACGTCCATCTCGACGGCTACAACATGATTCCGTACTTCAGCGGCAGCGGCGAAAGAAAGCCCGAGAAACGCCATCATGTACTTCAGCGACGACGGCGACGTCATCGCTGTGCGCGTCGGCGATTGGAAGTTCAATTTGGCGCTCCAGCGCGCCAATACGATGGAACAGTGGGCCGCGCCCTTCGTGAAGCTCCGGGTTCCGCATATCATGAGCTTGCGGCGCGATCCTTTTGAACGAGCCGACTTCAACTCGAACACCTACTGGGACTGGTGCGTCGATCACGCGCCCCAGTTGTACTTAATGCAAGCCGTGGTGGCGCAGCAGATCGCGACTTCGACAAGTTCCCGCCGCGGCAGAAACCGGCCTCGTTCAACCTGGACTCGGTGATGGAGCAAATAAAAACGCCGCACGGCTAATGCGCATCTACATGCGGTCACTCGGCGAGAGCCTTTCCATACCGGGTTGAATAAGCCCGGTATGGAGAGGCTCTTCCATCGCGACGCGCGGGTGAGCGAGTTCTACGAAGATCATCCCTACCCGCCGCCTACGGACGATCTGGTCGCGTATCGCCGGAACTGGGACGACCGGCGCCGGCGCGCCGAATCGCATCTCTTCTGGCCCGGCGAGCCATACCGCGATGATAGAAGCATCCTGGTGGCGGGCTGCGGCACCACTCAGGCCGCGCACTATGCGCTGCGCTGGCCTCGCGCCAAGATCGTTGGCATCGACGTCAGCGCAAAGAGCATCGAGTTCACGCGAGGGCTGAAGCATAAATACGCACTCGACAACCTCGAAGTGCACCAACTCGCCGTGGAGCGCGCCGCCGAACTCGGACAACGCTTCGAGTATGTCGTCTGCACCGGCGTGCTGCACCACCTCGCCGATCCCGATTCAGGTCTGGGCGCGCTTTACACGACGTGCTCGAGCCGACCGGCGCTTTACACGTCATGGTGTATGCGCCGTACGGGCGTGCAGGCATCTATATGCTTCAGGATTACTGTCGCCGCCTCGGCGTCGGCACGACTGATTCCGAGATCAACGATCTCGCCGCAAGTCTCAAAGCGCTTCCGCCGGACCATCCGCTCGCGCCGCTTCTCCGCAACTCACCCGACTTCGCCGAACAAAGCCGGATTAGCCGATGCGCTGCTCCACCCTCAAGACCGATCCTATTCGGTCCCGCAGCTCATGGATTTCCTCGATCGCAGCGGCTTGGCGTTTGGGCGCTGGATACGCCAGGCACCGTACTTGCCATGGTGTGGCGCGCTCGCAACATACACCTCATCACAACAAGCTGGTTGAGCTAACGCCCGAAGCGCAATATGCCGCCATCGAATTGTTCCGCGGGACGATGGTGCGTCACAGCGTCGTGGCTTATCGAAAGGACCGGCCCGCGCAGGCCGGGGCGGTCGATTTCGCTGGTGAAGGCTTGGCTGAACTACACGACCCATTCGGCTACCCGACACGCTCACCGTGCGGGAGCGGCTGCCGGCGGAAGCGACGGCCGTTCTGATCAATCGCAATCACACCTATACCGATCTTTATCTGCCGATAGATGCGCGCCAGGAACGGCTGCTGAATCGCATTGACGGAGAGCACACGATCGCGCAGATTAGTCGCGATGAGAACGACCGGGATTTCGCGCGAGCCTTCTTCTTCCGCCTCTGGCGATGGGATCAAGTCGTGCTTGACACTTCTCTCAGGCCGCGCCCCTGATGAGAGCTGAGCAGAGGTAGAGTTGAGGGCCCATATATTGTGCTGTCTCCTCGGTGACCCCCAATATCTGGACACCAACCGGGCAAACGAGGTAGACTGAAGGTCAAGGCAGGCAAGCTACCGTGATTAACGATGATGACCAAGCTTTCTACGTCATCAGGTGTCCCGGCTGCGAATTTGTGTTTTTTGCGACCCGTGCGCTGTTTCCGACAATCGGTGCTCGTAAGAATCTCTGTCCAGACTGCTTCAAGACGCGCTTTATGAATGACATCGGGCTTGGATCTTGGATGCGGCCTGGTGGTCCCCTCTTTGGCTTATAGCACCCGCGGGCAAAGATCCGGTGCCAGCTTGTGTATTGCTTAACACCACGTTAAAGCGGGACATCACGCCGCCTGACTCTCCAGCGAAACTGCATTTTTGGGATATGTTGTGTAGTGTTTTTTTGCTAGTCTGAGACTCTCACTTTACTTTGCCTCGTTCACGCGAGAGAGGACTCCTTATGGCCACTCAAAGCGCGCCGAATATCGTCGCAATTATGGCCGACGACATTGGTTGGTTTAACATCGGTTGCGTATCACCAAGGAATCATGGCAAGTCGAACGCTAAATCTCGATCGCCTTGCTGCTGAAGGAATGCGATTCACCGACTATTACGCCGAGGCCAGCTGCACTGCGGGCCGGGCGAATTTTATCACTGGTGAACTTCCGATTCGAACGGGCTTGACGACCGTCGGTCAAGCGGGGGCGAAGGTCGGAATGCCGGCCGAAGCGCCAACCATCGCGACGGCTCTACGATCGATGGGATACGCGACGGGCCAGTTCGGAAAGAATCATCTCGGTGATCTCAATGAGTATCTGCCGACCCTTCACGGGTTCGATGAGTTCTTCGGCTACCTGTATCATCTCGATGCGATGGAGGATCCGTCGCATCCCAACTACCCGCCGGCACTCAAAGATAAGATTGGCCCGCGGAATATGGTGCATTGCTGGGCGACGGATACCGACGATTCGACCGTCGATCCGCGCTGGGGCAAGGTCGGCAAGCAGAAGATCGAGGATGCAGGCACTTTGTATCCGGACCGCATGAAAACCGTGGATGACGAAATCCTTGAGCACGCTCTCAAATTCGTCGACAAGGCCAAAGCGGCGGGTAAACCGTTCTTCGTTTGGCTCAATCCAACGCGCATGCACGTCGTGACGCATCTTTCCGATAAATACCAGAGCATGCGTACGCCGGAAAACGGCTGGTCCGAATCCGAAGCCGGAATGGCGCAACTCGACGATATCGTCGGTGCCGTCATGAAGAAACTCAAGGACGACGGCCTTGACGAGAATACCATCGTCATGTTCACGACGGATAACGGCACCGAGAACTTTACCTGGCCGGACGGCGGCCAGACGCCTTTTGCCGGCGGCAAGGGAACCGTGCTCGAAGGCGGTTTCCGCTCACCATGCATCGTGCGTTGGCCGGGCCAAGTTCCCGCCGGCAAAGTGGAGAATGGGATTTTCTCGGGTCTAGATTGGTTTCCAACGTTCGTTGCCGCAGCGGGAAACCCAAATATCGTGGACGAGCTCAAAAAAGGAAAGCAACTCGGTGACCGGACGTATAAGGTGCACCTCGACGGTTACAATCAGCTCGATCTGATTACGGGTAAAGGCCCATCGAATCGGCACGAGATCTTCTACTTCGCTGAAGGTACGCTCGGCGCGGTGCGCGTCAACGACTACAAATACCGCTTTCGTGGACCAGCCGAGTGGATGGCTCGGCGGTACGGTCAAGGTCGACTGGCCGATTCTTACAAATCTCCGGCTCGATCCGTTCGAGCGGACCGGCATGAGCGGTTCACTGAATTACTACCATTTCTTCGTGTACCAGTTCTGGCGGTTCGTTCTCGTACAAGAGGTTGTAGCGAAGGTCGCAGAGACTGCGGTCGAGTTCCCGCCCATGCAGAAGGGCGCTTCGTTCAACCTCGAAGAGGTCAAGGCGCAGATCGCAAAGGCTGCGGCCGCGCACGCCGCCGGCTCATAAGCGCCAATAGTCGAGGCGAGCGCCTTTCTTGGGCGCTCGCTTTTTGTGACGGCGGTTAGCTAGGTTTCTCCTCGTCGCCGTAGATGAGCGCGGTCTTTGTGGTGCCGTCGGCAAGCCAATCCCCCAGCGGCACTTGGAGCGCCTTGAAGAAATCGTCCGCAGCCGCCTGCGCTTTTTCTTCCTTCTCGGTCCCAAGAACGTGGGTCGAATATCCGAACTCCGCTACCAGGGGCTCGAACGCGTCTGGTATCGGCCGGGCCCATACCGCAAGGGTCGCGTGGGCCGTGACACCGTGGCCGAACGAAAAATTTCCGAGCGTCGCCTGAAGCTCGAAGACCTTTGCGCCGGCCACGATCGACAGAGTCTCATTCGGATCCAATCCCAGCGTCTTCAAATGAGGCAGCGCGTTCGCCAGGCGGGAAATCGGAAATTCTAACTCGATATCCGGGTATTCTACGATAACGTTGTTGGAGTAAATGCTCTGCATCGTGCCGGGTGCCTCGCCGCGGATCAGCTCTTCCTTGAACTTCTTTTTCTGCAGTTTGGTAAACGTCGTGTTTGTGTCGAACCCCGCTGCCTTACCGTATTCCGGCGCTCGGCACTTGAACGTCAGCTCCCAGCTCTCGTCCGGCCAGCCGCCCTGGCGGATCTGACGAATGCGAAAGATCAGCTTGTTGCGCCGGAGATCCTGGTTCTTCGTATCGTAGAACTGCACGATCCGAAGCTGCGAGTCGATCGACTCGACGGGCTCATAGTGGACGCCGAGCTTTTTCGCAGCGCTCTCGAGTAGCTCGTTGAACTCGAGAAGGGCACGTCGATTGGGAAACTTCTCGGGCTTGAGCAGCAACTTGAACTCACGGTGGGTGACCAGCGGCGTTGCGGTTGAAGTTTCTTTGCTCACCTTATGCTCCCATTGTAAGAGTAGAACGGCCGACGCGCGGGCTGCTTCGGAATTCTATCATGTCTGGGCAGAAGCTAAACAGGAGCACACAGCGAAAGGCCGCCGCATGGCGATCCGAAGGCGTGAGTCCACGTTCGATGTCTGGGTCGATTTCGCTTCCGTCATTTTGATTTCGGCCGCCACGGTGATGACGGCGTGGTGCGGCTACCAGGCGGCGCGGTGGACCGCGCTACAAACGAGGGAGTACAACGAAGCTTCGGCCCAACGAGTCGCCGCTGCGGTGGCTTCGGGCCGAACCAATGCCCTCGAAGTCGTCGACGTGGCCATGTTTCTCCAGTTTATCGGTGCCGTCGCCGCAGGACGCACGGATGAACAGGCGTTCATCTATCGACGTTTCCGCCCCGAGATGAAGCGCGCAGTGGACGCATGGCTTGCCACGAAACCGCGCAAGAATCCCGCCGCGCCTTCCTCTCCGTTCGTGATGCCCCAGTACCACTCGCTTACCGCCGAAGAAGCCGCACGATTAGACGCCCTTGCGGCGTCGAGTTTCCAAACGGCCACCCATGCCAACGAGCGGGGCGACGCGTACGTGCGCCTCACGGTGATCTTCGCCGCAGTATCCTTCCTTGGCGGCATTAGCACGAAGTTCCGATTCCCGAGCCATATCGTCATCATCGTGGCTGGTTTCGGAGCACTGGTTTTCGGACTCATCCGAGTGATAGAGCTGCCGATTCGCTGAACGGAAGAACTGGATCATTGGATTACCCTCAGAGGCCGAACACGACGAGCGTAGGTTTACCGGTCAGGTTCCACGCGACGAACGACGTGTTACCCGTTGCCGCCGCGACGTACCGCTTGCCGCCTGCACGATAGGTGATCACGCCGCCGGCCAAGGCACCGTTGGTGTTGTGCTGGTATAGGACGCGACCGGTGCCGGCGTCGAGCGCCAGGAAATCGCCGTTGAGATTTCTGGTGAAACGAGGCCTCCGGCAGTGGGCGTGACCGCGGCGATCATCGGGGTCGGCATCTTGACGTGCCACTTGGCCCTGCCGGTGGAAGGATCGATCGCCGTGGTCCACCCCCGCGACTTAGCCATCGGATCGGGTAGCGGAATACCCCGCCAAAGCTGCTCAGCTGTTTGGCGTTCGAAAGCGGGTTGATGTTGGTCAATGCTGGGGCCGCCGAACGGTTACGCACGAGTCGATCGAGTTGCGTACACGAGGTCCCCTACTGGCTCCCACGCCGCCCCGTTCAATTCCGAACCACCGGTCACCGGCCAGGATTTTTGGCGCCCGTCGCACTCGGCGACGCGCTACCATTGGTCGTCCGCGGCGCGCAGGCGGTGAGCGCAAGCGCGATTGCCGTGATTGGCAAAGGCCATGGCAGCGATCATAGTGCGTAAAACATTATTGTTGTCATCCCTTCTTTAGGAGATGCTATCGCGGGGCTTGTATATGAAGCCAGCGGCGCGTAGCTGCTTGAGACGAACCATCACTTGCGGTTTCGCTTCAACGAACATGTCGAGGGTTGACCAGATCCCGCCGTAGCGGCGGGTCTCTTTGAGGTACTCTTCGATGTTCACGTGATCCATCAATCGTCGGCCCGTGGCATTGACGAGCAATCCTCGGAAGCCGGTCGGCGAGAGCGTCGCTCCGTAGCGGTCGCGCGAGTACGTGCGAAACCGAGTGAGCGGGTTACGAAGCCACTTAATCGCGGAGACATAGGTGAGCAGCATCTCATTCCACCATGCCGTTTGATTGAGGCGGATGGCTCCGAGCTCGTGAGCAAGCGTAAACGCGATGACGTCGCTCGTCTTCTGGACGTCGATATCGAAGATGATCTGATGGAGTGCAATGTAGTTCTCGCCCCACGAAGAGAACGCCCGCGAGAACGGCTCGATGCTACCGCTGGTAAGAAAGAGTTCCGGGACGTCGGTCATTCCCAGTCTGCGACAGTGGCTTTCGAGGATTGCGTAAGTCTCCGGAAACTGATCCTTAGAAAGCCGCACGGAGTTTCCTCGGACGGATGCTTCACGCCGCTGACGTTCAAACATGACGAGCGGTATCCCGACGAGCGCGGTAATCGCGAGGACCCGAAGAAGTCCTACTTCCTTGCTCAAGATGGGATACGGTTTGAGCCAACCAGGATCGTGCGCGATCAACGCGATGGCCGCCCCCATCAAAAGGAAATTGATAACCACCAGCCCGATAAAAAGCGGCCGCTCGAAGGGGTGTCGTAACGTTGATTCGTCGATGAGCTCTGAAGGAGACTCATGCGAGCTAGGTGCGCCGGCAGCCGCGCCCTGCACCATTACCGATCGAACTCCTCTTTGAGACCCGCGCCGAGCGTATCCCGCGCGCCTTCTCCCTTCTCTAGCGCGGGCGGCTCCCACGGCTCCCACTCTTCCCAGCCTAGGAATTGCGAGAGCAAGCGGAACCCGAAGCCGACGACGAATGCGATTGAAGTCGACGTGATGACCGGCAATCCATAGGCCTGATCGCAGATGACGTAAGCGATTGCCGTCAACGCGGCAGCTGCTACAAAGAATTCGCCGCGCACGAGCTGTTTCGGAATGACGTTGCAGGCGATGTCGATTATCCAGCGCCCGGCGGTCGTCGCAATGATGCCGATGAGCACCGCCGCCGCATAGCCCAAATGCGCAGCGAGCGCGGCTTGTGCCCCAACGATCGCGTACCAGGGCAGCGAGAACGCGGTCATAAACGCGAACAGGCCGCTCTTGAATCGCTGCGCGGTGTAGTATTCGACGACGAGCGCGATTACGGCGACTGCCAGGCAGACGATCAGGTACCATGGATTCACGAGCGGCGACGGAACTTTGTTCACCAGAATATCGCGTGCGATACCGCCGCCGATGCCGCCGATATACGCCAAGATGATGACGCCAACGACGGTGAAATGCCTGTAGTGGTCCGGCCGTCGGGCGAGCAGCGCGCCGTTAAACGCGTTGGTCCCCGCCGCGATCAAAGAGATGAAGTCGAGCGTGCCGAGCGTCCAGAAACCAAACTTCGAAAGAATGAGCGGTGTCATGTTACGAACCCACCCTCGCGGCGGCCGGCGTGGCCGTTCGGCTGAAATAAACGCGTAGGACGAGGCTAACGATGAACTGGATCAGAAAATACGTCAGCACGGTGGGGCCGACCAGCGTGTGCGGAAAATTCCCAGTCGCGATGACCGCGCACGTACCGATGTTACGCAGCGCTGTGGCGATGCTCAGCGTCCGCCGGTACTCAACTAGTGGTCCGCCAAGAATCCACCCGGTGCCGATCGAGAGCAGCACGAGGACGAAGCTCGCCAACATGCCGCGCGACCCATACACTGACGCAATGGCTTTTATGAGCGCAGGACCGATCATGACGAACAGCGCGACAACTGCTAGAAAGAATATGAGCGTGAAGGGTCGCTTGAGTTTCACCGCCAGCGCGGGAGCGTGGTCGGCAATCAGGAACCCGACTAGCAGCGGCACGAGTTGAAAGCCCACAAGCGTCAGAATGAGGCGCCCGTATGGGACATGAATCGCGCTGCTTAGCCGAGTACTGAACGCAGCCATCAGGGGAATTGTGATGATCGATAGTGCCGGCATGATGAATGCGAGCGCTGCCGCGAAGCCGAGACTCCCCCCCGGCTTTCGCCCCGCCGCCCGCACCAGGAATGGAACGCCGGGCGCTATCGCCATTAACAGAAAACCGAGCGCGACGTACTCGTCCAGCTTGAAAAGACGTGCGAGGAGTATGCCAAAGATCGGAACGATGACGAAGTTCGCCAGCAGCGCGCGTGCGAGTAAGCCGCGAGTTTTTAGCGCAGCGATCAAGTGCTCGCGATCAATCTCTAACCCAGCGGCTAACATCACCGAAATCAGTATCACGACGGCGACGATTTTTTCCGGGCTCATCGGTGCACCGTCCCTCGGGATCTTACGATGGGCGAAACTTGCATCGACGGTGATTCCTTTCCGTGGCTGCGGCCGGTTGCACCTTGATGGTCCGGCTTTCGCCAGGAGATCAAGCGTACGAGTTTCTCCGCCACACGTCTATCCCAAAAGAGCATGCCTTGACGCCCTGACCAGAACGATGCAACGCTTAGTCCAGCGCAGCCGAACGTGGGTTCCGTAGGCTCGTGGTTAGTCGGCGACGCAGCGAAAACCAACGTGCGACATGCCGGTGTCGACTGCTTGCGGCGAGCGGGCTGCGGGCCGAAAGCGTAGACAGTAGCTGGGCGAGCACAGAAATGACCCGCCCTTGAGCACTTTGCGTGGAATGCGGATCGCCGGTTGGCATGGATCGTAACTCCGTTCGCGCGCGTCGCCCGCGCAGCATGGCGATTGTATGACGGTACGGTTGGTCACGAACCAATCGCTTGTCCATTCCCAAACGTTGCCTGCCATATCGTAGAGTCCATATCCGTTAGCGGAGAATCTTCCGACTGGCATCGTGCGCGGTCCGTTCCGCGCGGTGCTCTTCCAAGGAAACTCCCCTTGCCACGTGTTCGCCGCCGGTCTACCACCGGGTTCCATCTCGTCGCCCCAGACGAAGTTTTTCGCATCGAGTCCACCCCGCGCGGCGAACTCCCATTCGGCTTCGGTCGGTAGCCGTTTGCCGGCCCAACGCGTGTACGATTCGGCGTCTTCGTACGCAACGTGCACGACGGGGTGATCGGCTCGCGAATCGATCGAGCTGCCCGGGCCTTCCGGAGACTTCCAACACGCGCCCGGAGTCCACGACCACCATTGTGAGTAGTCCCTTAGGTTGACCGGACCAGCGGTCATGTGAAAAACCAGCGCACCGGGAACCAAATTTTCGGAGGGTGCTCCGGGAAACTCGGCCGGATCCAACGGGCGCTCGGCAACGGTAACATAACCGGTCCTACGAACGAACTTCGAAAACTCTGCATTGCTGACCGCAAACGCATCGATCCAGAAGCCGTCGACGTGAACCTCGCGAATCGGCGCTTCCTCAGGGTAGAAGCGATCGGATCCCATGCGAAAGTCTGAGCCTTCGATCCGAACCATGCGGTCACGCTTGACTTCAATCATGTGCGATTATCTTAAACGCTGCAAAGGCCGGGCGCAAGTGGACATAATCGGCTCACCGTTCCTAGGGCCACGTTCTGAAGAAACGAACCTTTTACACCGAAGTGCAGAAGCGCTCTTTTATTAATCGTAAACGATTTGGTTTCGGACCGGGTCTCGTCGCCGGCGCTTCAGACGCCGATCCCACGACCGTGGCGAGTCTCGCAGTGGTGGCTGCGGCTACGGGATACATGCTCTCTTGGTTGGCGGTCCTCTTGCTGCCGATGATCGCGGTTGTCCAGAGTATCGCGGCAACGATCGGCGCGGTCTCTGCAACGAGCATCCAAGGTGCGATCCGGCGCCATTATGGCCTGACGTGGGCATTGCTGGCACTCGTCGCCGTCTTGACGGTTAATCTCATGACGCTGACTGCGGACCTCGAGGCAGGAGCTGAGTCTATGAAGATCCTCACGGGAATATCGCGAGCATACTTCGTTCTTCCGTTTGCCGGCGGCGTGGCGTGGCTTCTCGTGTCGAGATCCTACTTGCATGTCGAGCGTTTTCTCTCGTTCCTTCCGTTCATCTTCATTTGCTATGGAATAAGCGCCGTGCTCGCAAGACCCGATTGGGCAGCGCTCGCACGTTCACTTGCAATTCCGCACTTTAATTTCACTTTTCCGGTCGCGACGGGAGCACTTGCATTGTTGGGAACCACGCTCACCAGCTACGTCTATTATTGGGAGTCGATCGAGGTCGCGGAGCGGAGCACGTTGCCGTCCGAGCTGCGCTCAATGAAAGCCGACGCTGCGTGGGGAGCGTTAGCGCCAGGAGTCTCCTTTCTGTTCATTCTGGTCGCCACCGCGGCGACGCTTGGGAAAAGCCATACGCTCGTTCAAACCGCTGCTGATGCCGCCGCCGCGCTCCGGCCGCTTGCCGGCGAATCGTCAACCGCACTCTTTGCGATTGGATTGCTCGCGTCGGCGGTCATTGCCGTTCCCGTTCTTGCCGGCACAAGTGCCTACGTCGTGACGCAGACGTTCGATTGGCGCGGTAGCCTCGACGCACCGTTCGAACACGCGCGCATCTTTTACGGCGTTCTGCTTGGATCTCTTGCGATAGCTGCCGCGTTTGCGTTCGCCGGATTTTCGCCGATCACTCTGCTCTACTGGGCCTCGGTGGTGGGCGGTCTTGCGACACCGTTGACGCTTTGGTTTCTCGTTGCGATTGCGCAAAACCGCGCCGTCATGGGCGAGAACCGTATCACAGGTTGGTTAGCCTATGGCGGTTGGGCTGTTACCATCATCGTGACCGCTTCGTGCCTGGCCTTCTTTGCAGTGACGCTCCATACTATGTAGCTCCGTCATTTGGTTAGCTACGCGCGAACAGAATAACGATATACAACAGCGCCATCGCCATATCGGCGCCGGCAACAACTGCCGCCGCGACTCTACGCCGCAAACGGCTCGAAAATACCAGTGCTCCGATGGCGAGCTTTTCCACGACCGCGGCGACCATCACTGGAACCTGCGCTTCGGCGTGATAACCCGCATAGACAAGCAGACCTCCGATCAGTGCCACCAGCAAGCCCCAGTGACGCGTAATCATGACGGTCAGGGAGTCGGGATCGCGCTCCCCAAATAGGAAGCGAAGAATGGCGACCGGCGCAAGAACGGCGGCACACGCTCCCATCGTAATCGCGCCGGTCACGATGAGAATCACGCCGATACCAGCAGCGAACATCAAGCAACTTTAGCAATTTTTAGCTGGGTGCTCTATCCCAAAAAGGCAAGCGCGCCGTTTTGCGCGACCGCGGTCCGAAGGCATTTGCATTTTTGGGATACCATGACGGTCGCATCCGGGCGTACACTAGGGTCCATGAAGACGTTGGTTCACAGGCAGGCCCTATTGGCTATTGCCTTCCTCACGGGAATGGGGACGTTCGAAATCGGCGCGGCGAGCGCGACCGGAACGGCTCGAATTCTACAGCGAGACGGATCGCAAAAGACGTACACGGACGTGCGCATCGTCGTGCGAGATCAGGCCATGTGGATCACGTCGAGCGACGGTAAAGGGACGCTCGTTTTCGGCAAGGCCGCATGTACGAAGATTGACGCGCTGTTCGAATGCCTGCCGTACGATGCCACCCTCTATCAGAACGGCGAGAAGCGGCATATTCGGTTGCAGACCGGAACTGTTTGGATCAATCCGACGAAGATGAACCAGCCGCTGACGCACTCCTCAACCCACGTGCCGCCGCACGGCGTGCTGCTCGCGGTCGAAACGAAGGCGGGAACTTACGTCACACTGACCGGCGTCATTGACGAGGTCCAGAGATGAACGCAAGACGCGTGACGCTTGCCGGGATCGGAGCGCTGCTCTTTTTCCTCGCCCCGCTAATCAGCGACGCCGGCGGCCGCGGGGGCTCGAGTGGAGGGGGCGGGTACCGCGGCGGCGGAGCGTATCGCGGCGGCGGCGGATTCGACATGCACGGCGACGGCTCAGCCTCGCGCTCGAGCACCGGCCCGGCCGGTACCAGTCGCACGACGACCGCGACGAACACCGGCAACGGGTACAACCGCACGACGACGGCAAACAACGGCAACTATAGCCGCACCAGCAGCGGCGGCGCATCGAGCAACGGCAACTACTACCACAGCAGCAGCGGATCGAATGGGTACGGCAGCCACAGCAGCAGTACCGGCGGCAACGCCTATTCCGGCAACTATAGCCATAACGGCAGCGGCAGCAATCCCTACGGCTCGTATAACGCCTCGGGCGGCGGAAACGCCTATAACCGCACGTACAGCGGGTCCGCATCGGGGACCAACGTCTACGGCCAGACCTATCACTCCAGCACCTACGCGAACAACGGGTACGTCTATCACGGTGCGACCGTAAACAATCCCGTATACCGCGGCTATCCGGCCTGGGGCTGGAACGGCGGCACCGCCTGGTATGCCGCGCCGTACTATTACGGCGGCGGGTTTTGGGGTGCGTATGCGATCGGCGTAACGTCAGCCGCGGTCTACGGCTCGATCGCGGCAGCCAATAATGCGACGATCGAATCCTATCAAGTTCAGCCCGAGACTCCGGGCGCAAAGCTGCTCGCCAGCTATCAACTGACGCAGACGCCCTGCGGACCGCCGAATCTCGTGGTTATCTATGGCCCGAACAGCAGCGTCATCTGCGCCCGTCCGAACCAGCTCGTGGCCGCCGGTAACTATAGCGTCAATTCGTCGAACCTGACGATCGCATCTGAAAAGCCCGCTTAGCTTCGAGTACGGTCGCAATAGGTTCGCAGTGAAGAGCGTTGGCATAGGCGCCTGGGCACTTGCGCTTGGATTCGCAATACCGAGTCCCGGGCAGGCGCAACCGGCACCCTCACCGAGCCCGATCCCTACTGCGTCCTCGCCCGACGCCAGCAGCGGTGGCTTCGACGTCAGCAAACTGACCCCGGCACAGCAGGAAGCACTCCGGTTAGCGATCATCAAGACGTCGCAGAATCCGGTCGGCAACATCACGGTCGTGCCGTTCCAGAATAACTTCAACTACGGCTATGGTCCTTACACGCGCTTTCAATACAATCTCAACGTACAGCCGGTCGTCCCAATCATGCTCTCCAAGAGCATGACCCTCATCGCACGCACGATCTTCCCAATCATCAACCAGCCCTCTGCCGCACCTCCGAGCGTCTGCGCATCGCCGAACGGATGCCCCTCTACATTCGGAATCGGCGACACGCAAGAGCAACTCTTTTTTGCTCCCAAGACCAAGCCGGATCAGTTGATCTGGGGCGTTGGACCGATCTTTGCGTTTCCAACGGGCTCGCCCAGCATGCTGACATCCGGTAAATGGTCGGTTGGTCCCAACGCAGTCGCTTTGATCATGCCTGGCAAGTGGGTCGTGGGAGCGCTCGCGACGCAACTCTGGTCGTTCGCCGGGCCTGCAAATCGCGCCAACCTAAGTTCGTTCTTGCTTCAGCCGTTTCTCAACTACAATCTCAAGAACGGCTGGGCGCTGTCGACGTCGCCGATCGTCACCGCGAACTGGAGCGCCACGCAAAACAAGTGGGCCGTGCCAATTGGTGCGGGTCTCGCGAGAACGTTCAAGGACGGCGATCAGCTGATGTCGCTGGCAGTATCTTATTATACGTATGTAACGCGGCCGTTAGCCTCGCCGCAAACGAACCTGAAGATTGTATGGAGCCTGCTCTGGCCGGTGAAGCGCGGCATCGATATCGGCCAGTTGCTGAAAGAATCTAAGTAAACTTCGGCAGGCTTTCCGTGCTTGTCCGCTGGGCCCCCTGCCTTACAAGTTGAAGGTGTATCCTAGGAGCGGCCCCCCTAAGGTTAGCTTCTGTACGTGGAAGCCCGGTGGAAATGCGTTGTAATTCAGGGCGCGCCACGCCACCAGCAGAGTCTGACCGTGGTTGAAGGCATATCCGGCCCCGGTATAGGCCTCCCAGGTTTGATCGATGCTTCCGAATCCAAAGTCGGCATAATACGGCACGAACAAGTGGTCGCCACCGAAGAACGCCTTCCCGCGCAGGCCGAAAATAACGTCGTTGGACGAGTCAGACGTCGTGACGGTGCCCGACGGTTGAATGATTCCCCGCTTGCCGACGACCGCGTTATAATTCAGCGTTAGAGTCAGCGGAAAATCGCGAACGCCGACAAAACCGCTGAGATCGGCGCTGTGCCCGTGCGCAAACGTTAATCCTGCAGCGGCCTCCCAGATAGCGACGGCAAGACGAGCGTTCGTGTTCACGCTGATCGGAATCTGAACCTTGGCTAACGGACCGCTCACCGATCCCGCGAACATAGCGCTCGTTGAAGCGTTGAGATAGATGATATCGCCGAAGAGATCGACGTCGCCCTTGCGGGCGTCGAATGCAAGCATGAGTGCGGAGTTGATCTTTGGCAGATAGTCACTCGGCCCAATCTGCGCGCTAAGTTGAGTAATACCGATTGCACCGCGTTTACGCGGAAGAGTCGGTATAGCGTATTGGAAGTCCCCCTTCACCGTAGGTCCCCAGACGTACGGCGCGACCATGATGTGCGTATGGCCGTCGTATTGCCTGTCCATCAACGTAGGCTGAGTGGTGGCCGCGGCAGCGGGCGTCGGCCCGGCGGGCGTCGGTCCGGCGGGCGCCGGCGTTTCTTGCCCGCGCGCCAGGCCTTGGCCGGCGATAAAAGTCAACGCCGAGGCGGCGGCGAGCGAAACGAAGCGCTTAGGCAAACTCATAAATCTTGGTAAGATCCTTTCGAGCCCGATTTTATCGGCATGTGCGGCAGTCGTCTATCCCAAAGGCGCAAAATCCGGAGGTACCGCCGGATTGCGTTATCGGGATACCAGATATGGAGCATCAGGCGTTATCATAGATCGTGGCCGTACTACGTACTAGCCATAGTCACCTGACATTGCGCTGTTGGTACCGCTGGTCCAGCCTCCTAGGGGATAGAATCGCCGAGCTATGAATTCGGCCAGATATAGGGCCTGCATCGGAGACTCCGTCATCGCGGAGGACGCCTCCTATGAATCGCTCCTCGCCGGCATTCAGGCGTTTTCGGTACGGGCTGCGATCGCACGATCGACGGACGAGAGCGAGTGGAAACATGAGGAGCTACGGCGGCGCGGCATACACGCGATCGAGATCTTTCGCAATGAAAAGGCGCTGTGGATTGATCGCGATAGTTTCGAATGCGAACTCGAAGAAGCAAAGCGCGAACAGGTTGAAGATAGGTTCAGCGCAGCCAACGAGCTCGACCGTGCATTCTTCGAAAAACTGGATCGGGATCTTCGGAACCGTTGGCGACTCGCCGGCTACGAGGTTCGTAGCCTATCGGAGGATATGAAGCCGCTTTTTTTGGAGCTTGAGGCGGACGCCAAAGAACGCGCCGCCGAGGCTCGTGAAGCGCTGCTCGAAGAAATCCTGAAATTCTTCGCGATAGGGTGAGGATCAAACTGGGTTTACGCGTTCCGCAGCTTCCCTACTGCGACGTATTACAGAGCGTTTGCGACGGCACTTCTCCGAACATCTCACGGTAGTCTGCCGTAAAATGCCCCATGTGCCAAAAGCCCCAATACGTCGCCACGTCGATGATGCGAGTTCGGTCCTTATCGCAGCGTTGAAGCGCTTGATGAACCCCGCTAAGCCGCTGTCGCTTGAAATACGCCATGGGACTGAATCCTGTGATCGCGCGGAACGCGTTGATAAGCGAGCGTAAGCGCAACCCCGAAATTCTGCTTAAGTCGAAGAGCGTCACCGGCGCGTCCATGTGCTCGTTCATATAGGCTTCGCAAACGCGAACCGCCGCGATGCGGCGATTCAGGGCTGGGGAACGTTCGACGCCCGCGCTGCTGCCGGCCACAACATCGGCTAGCAATACCATGAGCGCACGCTCGAGCATCCCTCGAGCTTCGATCGACACAAAGCCGCCTGACCACCTCGTGATGTCGCGTAAGAGCCAATGTAACTCGCTCCGAAGCTGCGGGGCCTGATGAGGACGGTACTCGAGGCGAGTCTCGCCGGTATTTTCAATCACGGTTTGCGCCTCCGGCGCGCTGGGAAATCGGTCACGGAGGCGGCGTGCATCGACCTTCACCGAGAGAAACGCCGCCGGGCCCTCGGTTTTCAGCCAGATGGATTCGCCGCTGACCGCTACGTTCGACTCATCGACGGCCGCCCCGAACCAGCGGGTGTCGACCGACGGACCGGCGAGAATCCCGATCAGAGAAGTGTCGGGCTCGAGATCGCCCTCCGCCTTAAATCCGAGGTTGCAGGCGTGACAAGCCACCCGCAGGGCTCCGAGATGCACGGTACGACGATCCAGCTTGAGCGAGCCGGCATCGAGCTGAGACCAGCTGACCGAGCCGGACGTAAATGTTGGTTTCACGCGGCGCGGCGAGCCATAGACTTAGTATCTTACCAGAAAACCCCCTGACAGGTTTGAAGAACTGCGTAATACTTCGCGGTTGGGGCTTCCTAGAAAGCGTGGCGCAAATCATTCAGTTTTGCGAGTGCTCCGCTTGACACGCTCGCGATAATGGGCCGCTCTGCGTCGTTAAACGCCCGTTACTGATGTGCGGCTCGCCGGGGGCACGCAAGATAATACCGGTGTTGGCCTTGGCCGATTTCTTGAAGGCCGAATCGTCATTCGCTTGCTTACTCGCACTTTTGGCCAATGGCTAGGCTGAAACGTCGAACGGTTGTATCTAATTCTTCCGCGGGACCGGAAGTGCTGGCCATGGAAAGCGTAAAAGCTCCTACATGACATAGATAGTTCGTTGGACCTCTCGGTGGAGTTCGGTCACATCTCGGTCGAGAAAGTACTAGCTGAGCAGCGCTTTGAGCGCAGCGATTGACGCAACCTTTTCAATATCTTGGCAATGTCGGCGCAACCACTCTGCGAAATAATGTCGGCGGCCATTCGAGCCCGAGCAGCAACCACTTGGCGAAGTGGATCCAAATCTTTTTTGCGGTCGAGCAAGGTTGCGCCGCAATCCGGGCGATGCCGCTGCAGCTTCGTCCACATTCGATCACATTGCCGCCGGCCCAGGCTTTTATTCGCAACGCGACGCTCCTCTGCGCTCATCACAGGAATTGCGACCGATGATCCGAGAGAGCAACGTGGTGCTTTGCGGATCGCTCTCTGCGCGCCAGGGCTTGCGTTTGCACTGGTGCCCGCGCAGAGCCGCGCGCAAGAGGTTACCGCTTCACCTACGCCGAGCCCGCCACCACCGAGCCCGTCTCCATCGAAGAAGAAGTCTCGCCGGAGTATGAAGCCGAGAGCGGCTCCACAGCCTCACCAATCTGCGCGGACAGGTTCCATATGTCGCCGGCGCGTAACATGCATTTCGCCTAAACTTCCAATCGTGACGTCGGCGCCCGCTACGGCCGTTACCGGGGCTCGAGATCTGGCGCTCTACGATTTGGCCGTCACGGACGCACCGCGCAACCGGTTGGCTCGCGGGTCTGACGGTTCGTCTCCCCACCGCTCAAAGCGACTCGTTGGGAACCGGAAAATACTCCGTCGGACCTGCAGGCCGTTATCACACTCGAAGCGGTCGTTGGACGCTGGGCTTCTTCCAACAATTTTTTTTTTCGGTCATTGGTCTCAAATGCCGATCGTCGGTCGCACAGTCGAAGATGGAGCCCGTTCTCGCGCTTGCGCTTCCGAGGCTGGAGCGTCGGCTTGTCGAGCATGACGATCACGTACGATTCGGTTCCCGATGAGTGGACGGAAGTACCGGTCGGCCTACGCGTGGCCAAGCGCTTTGGCGATGGCCTTCGACCGCTCGAAGCCGCGTTGAGATGGAACAGAACCTCGCCGACGCCAAAGACGCTCCGGCTTGGACGATCCGCACGCTGCCAAAATGGGAGCTGCCTCGATAGTCGAAATCTGTTGCGATGCCAAGAGCACAAGGATGAGTGCGGATTTGGTGACCGCCTGGATACACGGATTGCCCAACGGCGTCTTTTTTGCGCGATTAGCGATTGCCACCGCTCTCGGGTTAGCCATCGGTTTCGAGCGGCAATGGCGGCAGCGGTCGGCCGGGTTGCATACGATGACGCTAGTGGCGGTCGGTGCCGCGCTCTTTTGCGAGATTCCCGGGCTCGGCGGCGCCGTCTCAGACCCATGGCGCGTCGCTGCCCAGGTCGTGTCAGGCGTTGGTTTCCTAGCCGGCGGGGTAATTTTGCGCCAAGGACTCAACGTTCGCGGACTCATTACCGCTGCGACGTTGTGGGCCACGGCTGCGGTCGGCGCCATGGTGGGCAGCGGCTTTGAAATGCAGGGAGCCGTCGGTGCCGCCGTCATCGTTGCGGTCAACACCGTTTGTCAGCCGCTGGCAATCGCGATCTCGCGCATACCGCGACCGTCCGCAGAGCAGTTCTCGACCGCCTACGTTCTGCGAGCGCGGTGCGCGGTTTCGTCGCGAAACGCCCTGCGCCAGTCCATCTATGAAAACGTCGGAAAGACTTCGCTGACGCTGAACGAGCTGACGTTATCGGCCGCGAAAGACGGCTCCATCGAAGTCGTCGCCAACCTGAGCAAGCCCGGCCGCGATGACGGAATTGGCGAGCGAATGCGTCAGGAGCTTGCCGCACTCGACGGTGTCACCTCGGCAAGCGCCGAGTCCACCGAACACGTCGTATGAGAAGCTCGGCGGCTGATCGCCATCACCGCGGCGCGCGCGATCAACATACTGCGCTAGCCTATCGGCAGCCGGAGGGGTTTCAGTCGAAGGCTATTGCCGGGCCATGGCGATGCGATAGAGATCCTCGACGGTTACGAGGTGAGCCTCGTTTTCCTTACCGATGTCGAGCTGCACCCATTTCACCTTGCCAGTGAACTCATTTCCATGAGCCGGGAAATCCGCGTTCACCGGCGTACCGGTGCTCACTCCGACATCGCACGTTTCGTCGCCGGAGAAAATCATCGGCATCGTTACGTCGACGCGGCCGTCGCCGCATTTCTTCCCATCGAGATAGAGCGTAGCCGTTCCCCCTTTTCCAAGGCCTCCGCCGTCGTATTTGAACTCCATTCGCACCTGATGCTCGCCCGCGGGGATCACGGCATCGCCGTAGATCGTGAACGACTTGATGCCGGCGAAATTGTAGCAGTACGCGGGTTTACCGCTTTTGGCGTAAAGCACCCAGCCGCCAAACCTGCCGCCCTGCTCGATGATGACGCCTTCAGGCCCCGTTCCCAAACGTCGAGTTGTGCGCTGACCGAATGCGATTTGTTCTTGATGTTGAGCACGACGTTTTCGGTGAGCCTTCCCATGCCGCCGAAAAGGAGCTGCGTCTTTCCTTTGATCAGCTGAGGACGGCCCGCGAGATCCGGGTTGAAGCGTTCAACTCGCCGATCGTCGAGCGGCAGCACATTGTACTTGGTCGCCTCGATCAAGAACAGCCGCTGTAGCTCGTGCAGCTTCTGCGGATTCTCTTTAGCGATGTTGCGTGATTGTGTCCAGTCGTCGGGAGCGTACAACTCCCAGACGTCTTCGTCAAACGTTGGAAGAGCCGCGGTCATCATCCACGGCGTGCTGTGCCGGGTGACGGCCGTCCAGCCTTTGTGGTAGATGCCGCGGTTGACGAACATTTCGAAGTATTGCGTCTCGTGCGCTTCTGCCGCTTTTGCATCGTCGAACGAGGAGAGCATCGAGAAGCCCTCGAGTGGTTTCTGCTGGATGCTGTTGACGATGGTTGGATGCGGCAGCTTGGCGGCATCGAGGATCGTGGGTGCGATATCGATGACGTGATGGAACCGCGACCGAATCTCACCTTCCGCCTTGATGCCCTTCGGCCAGTGCACGATCGTGCCGTTGCGCGTGCCGCCCCAATGTGACGCGACCTGCTTGGTCCACTGATAGGGCGTGTCCATCGCGTGCGCCCAGCCGACCGCGTAGTGATTGTAGGCTTGCGGGCCACCAAACTCGTCGATGTGAGCCTTGAGAAATTCCGGCGTTTCCACCCCCGTGACGCCGTTGAGCATCAAGAGTTCGTTAAAGCAGCCGTTGAGCGATCCTTCGGCCGATGCGCCGTTGTCGCCGATAATGTAGTAGATCAACGTGTTGTCGAGCTCTTTGAGCTTGTCGAGCGCATCGATCAGACGGCCGACGTGATAGTCGGTATGCTCGAGGAAACCGGCGTAGACTTCCATTTCTCTCGCGAGAATCGGCTTCATGTCGGCGGGAATGTCGGCCCATGCTGGAATCTCCGCGGGACACTTCGTCAGCTCCGCATCCGCCGGCACGACGCCCAACTTCTTTTGTCGCGCAAACGTCTCTTCACGCAATGCGTCCCAGCCCTGATCGAACTTCCCTTTGTATTTGTCGGCCCATTCTTTGGGCACGTGATGCGGCGCGTGAGTGGCGCCGGGCGCGAAATACACAAAAAACGGTTTGTCCGCCATCAGCGCCTTCTGTTGGCCAACCCACTCGATGGCGCGATCGGTCATGTCGACCGTAAAATGGTACCCTGGATCGTCGGGCGGTTCGACGGGCACGGTGTCGCGATAGATCGCGGGCGCCCATTGATTCGTCTCTCCGCCGATGAACCCGTAGAAATGCTCGAATCCGCTGCCCGTCGGCCATTGATTGAACGGCCCCATCGGGCTCGTCTCCCAGACCGGCACCTCGTGACACTTACCGAACTGTGCGGTAGCGTAACCGTTGAGCTTCAAAATCTCCGGCAACGGCGCCGCTGATTTTGGGCGCACCGAACTGTACCCGGGCGCGGACGTTGCGATTTCGGTAATGCCGCCCATCGCTACCGAATGATGGTTGCGCCCGGTCAGCAGCGCTTGGCGTGTCGGCGAGCAAAGCGCCGTGGTGTGAAACCGGTTGTACTTCAATCCGTTCTTGGCCAAACGTTCCGCCGTCGGCGTGTGCACCGGACCACCGAACGCACGCGCGGCCCCGAACCCGACGTCATCGAGCAATATAATGAGCACGTTGGGCGCGCCCTTCGGCGGACGCAGCTGTTCAATCGGCGGGAACTTCGTGTCGCGGTCTTTAGCATCGTAGGTGGTAACGCCGACGTACTGCTTATCGGGAATCGGAAGGATTTGACGATCCATGGAATCTCCTAAGAATCGGACGAGCTGTTAGCTCGCCCGATGAAGTCTCGCGCCGCGCGCAGGAGCGCGACTCGGTTTCGGTTACCTAGAGGGCGCGCTGGCCGACGATGCGGCCGACCGGCTTTGTCGTATCCGCTCCTTTGCCCCAGACGGCGTTGAAGCTGTTGTTGTCATCGTTGAACCAGAATGAGAACCATCCCTTACCGCTCGAGCTCACCCACGTCGCTCTGACCTTATCCTTCGTGACGAACTTTCCATTGATGACGATCGCAGCCCCAACGTGACAGACGACCGTCGGTCCGGATTCGGAGCATGACATTGGCCCGATGAAACCGCCGGCATTGCCTGCGCCGATCAGCTTCCATTTTCCGGCGGCAGTAACCGGGGACGGCGGCAAAATCTTGTTGCCGACGAACGATCCGTTCGCGGCGCGGCCGTTGTAGCCCCAGGTACCGTTAAAGCTGTGCCCGTTGGGACTCGCGTAGACCGTCAGCCAGCCCGCACCGCCCGGACCATGCCACTTTCCGTTGATCTGCGTATCGTTGACAAACGAACCAGTGAATCCGTTCCCGTTCTTTGCGTTGCTTCCGACGATTCCCATGCCCGACTGAGTCAGCGTGATGGTGCTCGTCATCGTACCGTTCGCGCCGGTCTGCTGAACGGTCCAAGTACCGGTAATGTTCGGTGGACTCGCCAGTGCCGGCGCGATCGAGAGCGCCGCAATCGCAAATCCGCAAAAAAGTGAAGTAGCAAGACGTTTCATTACTCTTTTCCCTTCGTATTATCGTTATCTTAAGGCAGCCGTACTCGCCGCGCCGGCCCAACGTCCGGGCGGAGCCTCCGGCCAACGACTAGGGTAACCGAACTACGGCGGGACCGCTATCCGAAAACCGCAAGTGCCGTGCGAATGAGGGCCGCTGGCAATTTCGGATGGGTCCGAAGGCGCACTTTGCTAGAATGGTAGAAGAGGCCGCCAAGTACCACGTGCTTCCTCTTGACGACCGCGCGTGGGAGCGCTGCGACGCCCCGCTGGCGGGCCGTCCGGATCTGATGGAAGGTCGCGCTGGGCGGCTGGGCCCTGTACCTCACGGACGGCGCACCGCGGTTTGCCTGGAACTATCTCGGTCGCGAGATTTACAAAATCGTCGGCCCCGCTCGCCTGCCGGCAGGACGTGTCGCACTTCGCTTCGAGTTCGCTTTCGACGGCGGTTTGGGCGTGGGCGGTAACGGTGTGATCTTCGTCAACGATCAAGAGGTCGCCGCAGGGCGGGTCGAGCACACGCAGCCGTTCGCATTCAGTGCGGAAACGACCGACGTGGGTGAGAACCTCTATACCTGTGTTAGCGACGACTACAAAGCGGGCGATAACAAGCTCACCGGCAAGATTCACAAGGTGACGGTCACGGTCGGAGAGTCCAAGCTCAGCGAGGAGGCCCAGAAGGCTCTTGCAGAATTGCGTATGAAGAAAGCGCTGTTCGTCTAACGCCCCGTTGACGAAAATTTTACGGTGAGCGCGGCGCCGAATGATGCCGATCGCTCGGGCGGCGACGACTACGATGGTAATAAGCGAGATGATGCTCTGAACCATCACAAGTGATTTTGCTCGTGTGGTCAGTGGCATTGCTTCAGTTGGGCCGAAAGCGGTCGTCGTGGTGAAACCGATGAAGAGATAGTCGACAAAGCCCGGGTGCCAACCCGGTGGGACCGAGAGGGATCGCTGTACGCTCGAAAGTCGAAATCCGGATGTCCCGGCGACGTGCTCGCCCGAGCGTCCGGGCCGCCTCGATCGATTTCCCAAAAGAGCAGCGCAAACGATAGCATATTGCAGCACCAAATTGCGATGGCGGCAAAAATCAGCGGCATTACTCGGACCCTGCCCGAGTGAAACACTACCTCGTCAACCACATCGAGAAGATTTAGTGCATTTGCAAGCAGCAAAAGCAAAATCGTTGTCATCATTGTAACGCGCTCTACGCGTCGCCAGAGCACCGACCCGGGCAACAGCCGGACGGTTATCATCGATCCGAGCACCGCGGCCACCGCTACATACAAAAGCCAGACGGGAGTGATCCGGTATCGGCCAGGCGTCAATATATCCAGTGCGACGATGCACAGCACGGTTAAGATGGCGCCTAGTCGCGACGTAGTTCTCTTCACCGGTGTATCTGATTTCGACGTCTTCAACCAAAGAATTTTGATAATATCCTATGTAAGACCGTCAGGCTTCTGCAGGTTCGAAGGTGCCTTAGCACTCGCGCTGAACCAACCCACCCGAAAATCAAAATGCCCTGAGAGGTCTGGTCATGGATGAAGCTATCGTTCCCTCGACCCTTCCACTCGCTCCGCTTTCCCGGCCGGCCTCACAATCTGTCGACCTACCCGGAACTCTCTGCCCAGCGCCGGACGCGTCGCAAGCAAGTACAGCTTTAGCTCGGAGGAAAAATCTATGTTTCGTTACACGCTTTTCGGATCGGCCATGGCGCTCGCGCTGACGGCCGCTCCCGCGTATGCTCAGCAAACGGGTGCGATCTCGAACTCTGACTACATCGCGAAGATCATGACCGGCGCGCCCGCGGCCGTCGTGAAAGGCGCGACGATCATCGAGATGCAGTCGGGCGGCCCAATGCGCACGATCCAAACTGGATCGAACGGATTCACGTGCATGATGCTGGATTCGGCGACACCGATGTGCGCCGATCAGAACGCCATGGCGTGGGCGCATGCCTACATGACGCATGCGGCCCCGCCCAATAGCGTCGGCTTCATCTATATGCTAGCCGGCGACGGCGGCACCAGCAATACCGATCCGTATGCGAAGGGACCGACGTCCGGCAACCATTATGTGAAGACCGGGCCGCACGTGATGATCGTCGGGCCGGCCGCGAGTAGCATGGGTTATCCGGCAACCGCCGATGCCGATCCAACCAAGCCGTACGTAATGTGGCCGGGGACGCCGTACGCGCACCTCATGATTCCGGTGAGCACCCAACCGTAGGCAAGTGGCGGCCTCGGCGCGAGAGTGCCGCCGTCGTGATTGCTACAGGCAGCTGCGCGCACGACCTTGCCGCGAAGTATGCCGACAAGTTGCATATGAAAAAAGCGCTGTTCGTCTAGTCGTGCTGTAAGCAAGATTCGTCTACGCGGCAGCATGATAAGTGGCGCGATCACTCGTGAACTCTCGCGGTGTTACTCCTGGATTCACTGAACCTGGTCGGCATGCCGACGCTCTCGACTCCCGTTGCCACGCCACAAGGCCGTTTGCGCCGGGAACGACGAAAAAGGGCTTCGTGTACCTTCAAAGGCAATCGGCTTCAACGCCATGAGTGACGCCGTCATCGCAGCGCCGGCTCCACGCGTCTCGACACCACGCGCGTTTCCATCCTCGAGATCTTTGGCGTGTTTTTGCAAATTGGGGCGACGAGCTTTGGGGGCGGAGTCGTCGCCTACCTTCGGAGTGCGCTCGTTGCGAAGAAGGCCTGGCTGACCGACGTCGAGTTCCTCGAGCTGATGTCGCTGAGCAACACGCTGCCGGGCCTGAACGCAACGAATATGTCGATTCTGGGTGGACAGCGACTGCGTGGAGCGTCTGGCGCGGTCGCGGCGATGGCCGGCATGTGCTTGCCATCCCTGATCCTCATGACCGCTGCCGGCTTTGCGTACGGAGCGAACAACAATCGACCGTTGGTCACCGCCATGCTGCACGGCGTAGCGGCTGCGGCGACCGGCCTCATTGCGGCGACCTGGTTTCAAATAGGAAAGAAGACCGTCAAGGGCTTTTACGAAGCGTTCTTCATCCTTGCGGCGATTCTGGGCATCAACTACTTCAAGCTTTCGGTGCCGGTCGTGTTGCTCGCCGTCGGCGCGGTGGCGATTTTCACGTACCGCCCACGCAAGCCGGTGGCGCATGTTGAGGAGGAGCACGATTGGATCAGATCCCTGCAATAGCCCGCGTCTTTGGATACCTTTCGTTGCTGACCATCGGCGGCGGCATGGCGGCCTTTCCCGTAATGAAGGATCTCGTTGTCAACGTGCACCACTGGCTGACCAATGCGCAGCTGATCCATGTCTATAGCGTGGGCCAGATGTCGCCCGGTCCCAACATGATGATGGTTGCGACGATCGGCCAGCGTATTGCCGGCATCCCCGGCGCGATGGTCGCCGCGTTTGCGTTTTTCGTACCGACCGGCATTTTGACGTTCGCGATCGGGGCGCTTTGGAAGCGGCTCGCGAGCTGGCCGTGGCGTGACTCGATTCAGAAGGGTCTCGGACCGGTCGCCATCGGTCTCGCGGTCGCAGGTCTCATCACATTCGGTAAGAGTGCAGTCACCGGTTGGGTAACCGTGGCCGTTGCGCTGATCGTTTTCTTCGCTTCGCTGCGAACGCGCCTCAATCCCGCGCTCTTGATCTTGGGCGGCGCGGCCGTCGGGGCCATCGCGCTGCGCTGACTACACCTTGAACTCCACTTCGCGAAACTGATTTGGATCGTAGTTGAGATCGCGGGGCGGGCGCGGTGTCTCTTTCCACCAGGCGCTGTACATTGCGATCCACTCGAAGTTCTCAAAGAGATACTCGTTGTTGCGAACGCGCCGCCATCGCTGCACGAAGGGTAGAATCGTATTCCAGCGCGAGCGCAGCATGAAGCCGACGGCGTCGACGAGCAGCGACGCATCGAGCACCCGGCGGCGAGCCAAACACGCCACCGTTTCGACGTATTGTGCGACCAGCACCAGCGCGTGATCGTCCGGCGAGCCGATGAAGCTTCGGCGAACGCGCTCGTCGTCGGGATAGCGCTCGCCGATGCCTTCGAGCTGAGTGAACGCCGCGACGATCGCTGGATCGGTGAGCCGGGCGATCGCGTCCAGAATCGCCAGCGCGTTGCGCTCGTGCTCGAGTTGCTTGTTCTGACGGGTCAAGAGCACCGTCGATAGGCCGAGTGCGATGAGCGAGACCACGATGGAGGCGGCTGCAAAAGCCTGTTCGGTGCCCACGCCGGGCGTTACAATCCCATCAATCGCGCGAGAATTAGGCGCTGGACTTCGTTGGTCCCTTCGCCGATCTCGTTGATCTTCTGATCACGGTACATCCGCGAGATTGGATATTCGTCCATGAAGCCATAGCCGCCGTGAATCTGCAGCGCTTCGTTGACGACGCGGTGGGAGAGTTCGCCGGCGAAGAGCTTCGCAAAACTGGCCGCTTGCACGTAGTCGCGGCCCTGGTCTTTCTCCCACGCCGCACGCAACATCATGAGCTTGGCATGCTCGATTTCGGTGAGCATGTCGACGAGCTTGAAAGAGATCGCCTGGAACTTGCTTATCGGCTGACCGAAAGCGTGTCGGTCCTTCGCGTACGCAAGCGCCTCATCGTACGCGCCCATGGCTAGACCGATCGAAAGCGCCGCGACGGAGATGCGGCCGCCGTCGAGGATCGAGAGAAACTGCCGGTATCCTTCCCCTCGCGGGCCCAGCAAGTTCTCCTCTGGCACGGCCGCATCGACGAAGGAAAGCTCGCGCGTGTCGGACGCGCGCCAACCCATCTTCGAGTACTTCCGGCTGCGCGTGAATCCCGGCGTCGCTTGGGGTACGATGATATTTGAAATTTCGCGAGAGCCGTCCGGACGCCGTCCCGTCACCGCCGTAATCGTCGTGCCGCCCGTGATCTCCGTGCCCGAATTGGTGATGAACGCCTTCGTGCCGTTGATCACCCACTTGCCGTCGCGCAGTTCCGCCTTGGTCTGGACGTTACCCGCATCGCTTCCAGCGCTGGGCTCGGTTAGGCCGAAGCCCCATAGCCGCTCGCCGCGTGCGAGTGGGACGAGATAGGTTTGCTTTTGGGCTTCGCTTCCAAAGAGATAGAACGGTGTGGCTCCGAGCGAGACGTGCGCGGCCATCGTGATCGCGGTCGACGCATCGGCGCGGGCGATCTCCATGACGGCGAGCGCGTAACTGACCGTATCTCCGCCCGCTCCGCCGTACTCTTCGGGAAACGGCAATCCCATGAAACCCAGCTCGGCCATTTTTGCAATCAGCTCGTATGGAAACCGCTCGTCGCGATCCATCGCTTCGGCGCGCGGCTTCACCTCTTCGCGCGCAAACTCCCGTGCCAGGCTTTGGATAGCCATTTGCTCGTCGGTTAAATCGAAGTCCATGGCGGAGGTATAGGCCGGAGCTTCCGGAAAACTCCTCTCTCAGCGATGATCTCCCTCCGCGGCGTTTCGCTTGTCTATCCCAACGGCGTGCGCGCTTTGGACAACGTGAGCCTCGAGATTGCAAAAGGCGACTTCGTCTTTCTCGTCGGAGATTCGGGAACGGGTAAATCGAGTCTGCTGCGTTTGCTCTACCGCGAAGCCAGAGCGACGAATGGAGAGATCGTCGTCGACGGCATCCGAGTCGATTGCTTGCGACGAAACCGCGTTCCGGCGTTGAGACGCCACCTCGGGGTCGTCTTCCAAGATTTCAAACTGCTCATCGACAAGACCGTTTGGGAGAACGTCGCCTTTGCGATGCAAGTCACGGGCTCGCACACGCGAGACGTAATGCGCCAGGTGCCGCGAGTGCTCGATCTCGTCGGTCTCTCCCACAAGAGCCGCATGTACCCCGGGGAGCTTTCCGGAGGAGAACAACAGCGAACCGCCATTGCCCGCGCGCTCGTGAACAATCCGAAGATTTTACTCTGCGACGAGCCGACCGGGAACCTCGATCCCGCCAATACCAGCGAAATCACCGCGCTGCTGCAGCGAATCAATCTCAAAGGAACGACCGTCATGGTCGCGACGCACAACCAAGCCGTCGTCGACCGCATGCGCCGCCGCGTCGTGCGTCTCGTAGACGGCCGAGTCACCGCCGACGAAGAGCGAGGCTACTACTATCTTGGACTTGGGCAAGGTCAAGTTCTTTCTGGGTGAGGTATTGCGCAATTTTTCGCGCAATACCGGAATGCAAATGACGGCGATCAGCACCGTCGCTATCACGATCGTCCTGCTCGGCCTCTTCCTTTTCGTACGCGGCGCGGTCGCCGATTTGGGCGGCCGGCTTCTCGACCAAATCGAGGTTTCAGCCTACCTGCGCAGCGATGCCACGCCGGCCCAAGTCGCAGCGATCGGACACTTTCTTGCACGAGACCCTCGCGTGGCGTCGGCAGCGTTCGTGTCGAAGAAGCAGGGCCTAGCGGAGCTGCGCGAGCGAACCGCCGGCGCCATCGACACCGCGCTGCTCACGGAGAACCCTCTGCCCGACAAGTACCGCATTAAAGCGCGCGTACCCGACGACGTTCCCGCGATCGCGTCGAGCGTTCGGCGATTGAGCGGCGTGCAGAACGTCGTGTACGGGCAGAAGATCGTGCAGCGGCTGCTGCAGCTGGGCGCGGTACTGCGGCGCGTCGGCATCGCCGTCATCGTCGTATTCTTTGCCGTCGCCGGAATCATCATCTCGAACACGATTCGACTGACGGTTTTCGCGCGCCGGCGCGAGATCGCGATCATGCAGCTCGTCGGTGCGACCAGCACGTACATCCGCCTGCCCTTCATTTGTGAAGGTTTGCTGGACGGTCTGATCGGCGCACTTCTCGCCGTCGGGTTGCTTGCCATCGCACGGATCGAGCTCTGGCCCCGCTTGCTGGATGCGCTCCCCTGGGCGCAGTTGACGGTCGTGCCTCTGGATGCGCGAACGCTCGCGGGAGAGCTCGTTGCGGTCGGCGCCGCAATCGGCGTCGTCGCGTCGTGGATCTCGGTCGGGCGTCATCTGCGGACGTAGTGCGTTGATACGCATTCGGTTCGCTGCTCTCGCCGTCGTCCTGGGTCTCCTTCCCGCGCTCGCCGCCGGCTCGACGATCGAGCAGCGTATTGCCAACGAGCGCGCCAAAGCCCAGCAGATTTCGGCGCGACTGCATGCCAAACGCGTCGAACTGCATTCCGCCGCCCTGCGATACAACGACTTACAAAACCAGCTGAGCGAGACCAACGCGGCCATCGGCGAGGTTAACGGTCGTATCGATTCGCTTGCGGCCCAGCAGAGCTCAACGCAGCGGCGGATCGACTGGAACGAGGTTCAGCTGGGCGCCGCGCAGCGGTCGCTGCGGCTGCACGATGCCTTGCTCAAACGCCGATTGGTCGATATCTATGAAAACGGCGATCTCGCGTACATCAACACGTTGATTGCCGCGCGCTCCTTTAGCGAGTTCGTCGAGCGTTGGGAGGACCTCCGGCTGCTGATTGCCGCGAACGAGCGCACCGTGCGGGCTCGCAAAGCGGCAGAAGCGCGCGTGGCCGCCATCGAGGCCGATCTCGAGCGGACGCGTCTGGAGCTGCAAGCGCAGGAAGAAGCGCAGTCGCGCGCACGCAGCCAGCTCGACTCGCTCGCCGGCGAGCGTCGCAACTTGGTAACCCTCGCGGCGTCCCGCCGTAGCAGCGTCGCAACGCAAGTCGCCGAGATGGAGGACCTCTCCGCGGCCGAGGAAGCGCAGCTCGAAGGCTTGATTCTCGAGCGCGAGCGGGAGCTCGAGGCAGAGCGCAGGGCGGCCGGCATTGCCGGCGGCGTCGAGAGCGAGGGTGGCCTCGGCAATTTTTCGTGGCCGGTCACCGGAACGATTACGTCGCCCTTCGGCTGGCGGTCCAATCCCTTCGGTGGCGGCCCCGAGTTCCATCAGGGGCTCGATATCGCGGCTCCCTCGGGGACCACCGTTACGGCCGCCGCCGGCGGGACCGTCATCATGGCGCAATGGTACGGCGGGTATGGGAACTACATTCTCATCGATCATGGGGGCGGCTACTCGACCGGCTACGGCCACCTTTCGGCTATGTACGTTTCAGCCGGGCAGGCGGTGCAGCGGGGTCAGGCCATCGGCGCGGTCGGCTCGACCGGTCAATCGACCGGACCTCATCTTCACTTCGAGGTACGAATTGCCGGCAGACCGGTTGACCCCGCGCCCCGGCTCCATTAAGACTTAACGAGTAGTCTTCGAATTAGAAACTCCTCGCCGGCCTGGCCGGGTACTGATAAGGACAGATGATCCGTTCCCTACGCCTTTTGCTAACAGCGCTACTAGTCGTCGCATTCGTAGCGGCGTGCGCGCTTTTCATCGCGTACCGCACGGGCGCGATAGCCCGGCAGTCGGTGCTCGAAGTCGCGACGACCGGCGACCTTCGCGACCTCTTTTCGCCGCGCGAGCCGTCGGGATCGATGCTGGTCAATCTGGCGCTCCACAAACTGGAAAGCGACTATTATAAGCCGATCGATCCTCAAACGCCGATCGAGGGCGAGATTGCCGCGTTGCGAGGCCTTCTCACTTCAAAGAAGATCGGCAATCCGGATCTCCCAAGCGAATCGGCAAACGGAAATCCAAACCAGGACGGTGCGCGCGCGGCCGAGGTGTTGGCGTTCGCGCAGCAGCATTACGCAGCGGACTTGGGGCCGAACGGGCGCGAGGATCTCACCGACGCCGCGCTGCGCGGCATCTTGAACTCGGTGCGCGACCCGTACACCGTCTATCTCTCGCCGCGCGAAATACAAGGGCTCAACGAATCGCTTTCGGGGGGCAACTTCGGCGGCATCGGCGTCTACATCTATCAGCTCAAGGACGGCCGGATCGTCGTCCAACCGATCGAAGCGATGCCGGCTGCTCGCGCCGGGATGAAGCCGGGCGAAGTGGTGGATACCGTCGACGGGAAACCGGTCCGCGGCTTGAGCATCGATCGGGTCGAGGCGATGATTCGCGGTGAGGCCGGCACGATCGTTCGGCTTCGCGCACACGCGTACAACGCGCCGACCGTGGACCGCTCGTATTCAATCGTTCGCGAGATCATACACGTCCCGACGGTGCGCGCCAAGATTGAAAATGGAGTCGATTACGTCCGTCTCTCCGATTTCGGCACGACGTCTCCCGACGAAGTGCGAAAGGCGCTGCTCGACGGACGCGATCGCGGCGCCCGCGGATACATTCTCGACCTTCGCGATAACGGGGGAGGACTGCTCGACGCGGCGGTCGAGATATCGAGCCTCTTCATCGCGCAGGGAACGATCGTGTCGACGATCCGGCGCGACGGCCAGCGAACCAGCGAAGAAGCGCTGGGCGATACCATCGGCGGCCTCCGTCCGCTCGTCGTGCTCGTGAACAAATACACCGCGAGTGCATCCGAGATCACCGCCGGCGCGCTGCAAGATTATCGCTTGGCGACGTTGGTCGGCACGCGCACGTTCGGAAAGGGCGTCGTGCAGAGCATCTTCCCATTGCCCGATCAGGGAGCGCTCAAAATCACGACGGCTCGTTATCTCACGCCGGCGGGACGCGACATCCAACACCACGGCATCGCGCCCAACGTCGTCGTCGAGCAGGATCCCAACCCCGCTCTCATCGATACGCGGGCCGACAAGCAGTTGGCCGCAGCAAAGATACGATTACACGCCTCGATCCGCTGATATGGAGATCATGAAACGCTTTTATTCTCTTCTGTGGGCGGGCGCGCTCGGCGCGGCGCTGGTCCAAGTTCCCGCCGCCTCGGCGGCGCAGGCGTCGCACCTGTCGGCGCTCGACGCCGGCGAGATCGCCGAGAGCTACGGCTATCTGACCGATAATTTTTACAAAAAAGTCGATCCTCAAGCCGTTCTCGACGCAATCCGTGCGCAATTGCTCGCGGCAATGCGAACGGCCGGCGTAAAGAACGCCGCGCTGCCGAGCGTACATGCCGGCGACTCTGCGACCGCCAACGTCCGCCAGATCGACCGCGAAGTCGAAAACGCGGCGACCGAATCCAAGGCAAAGTTCAGCGCGCACGCTCTTACCTACATCGCGCTGGAAGGCATGATGCGATCGGTGAATGATCGCTATACCGTTTTCTTGACTCCCAAGGAGTTCGCCGGGCTGAATCAGGGGCTCGACGGGGGCGATTTCGGGGGAACCGGCATCGTCATCCAGGTAGACGACAAGACGAAGTACATCTCGGTCGAGAACGTCGTGCCCAACGGCCCGGCCGATAAGGCCGGCATCGAGCAGGACGACCTCATCACCACGATCGACGGCGCGTCGACGAAAGGCATGAGCCTCGCGCAGGCGAGCGGAAAGCTGCGCGGCAAGGAAGGCACCAAAGTAACGTTGACGATTGAGCGCGACAGCGCCGCGCTGCCCCAAGCGATCACGATCACTCGCGCCCAAATCCATCAGCTGAGCGTCTACGAAAAGATGCTGCCGGGCAAGATCGGTTACATCGCCTTAACCGTCTTCGGCAGAGATACCGGCGACGAGCTCAATACCGCGCTCGACCGATTGCAGCGGCAGGGTGCGCGTGCCCTCGTACTCGACCTACGTGACAACGGCGGCGGTTATCTCGAAGCCGCCGTTGCGGTAAGCTCGAAATTCATCTCGAGCGGACCCATCGTCTCGGTCGAATCTCGGGCCTCGAATATCACGACCCTCGACGCCGACGACACGGCAATCAATCCGCTGCCGCTCGTCGTTTTGGTGAACGGCTACACGGCGTCGGCGTCAGAGATTACTTCGGGCGCAATCCAAGACAGCAGCGTCGGCACGATCATCGGGACGAAAACCTTCGGCAAAGGCGTCGTGCAAACGATCATTCCGCTTCCCGACAAGAGCGCCATCAAGGTCACCACCGCTCGCTATCTAACGCCGCGCAACCGCGACATCAATCATCTCGGCGTCACGCCCGACATCGTCGTCGGCGAGAACAAGCACCCACAATTCGGCCAGCCCTCCAAAGACGAACAGCTGGCGCGCGCGATTCAATATCTGCAAGACAAGTTGGCGCACTTGAGCCAGGAGAACGCAGCCACCGAACGTTAGGACGACTTCTTGCGAGACGTCGCGGTGGCGACTTTTCGCTTACGGGCCGGCTTTCGCGTCCCGCTTGGCTCCGCTTCCGGCGCAGCATTTTCGCTCGCAGTCGGTGCGGCCTTACGTCGTCGCCGCGTCTTCTCGGCGGGAGCGGGTAATGCAAGCGCGCTCGCGCTAGCCTCCAGCTCTCCCGTTACCCCCGCGCGCGGGCTTCGGCGACGGCGCGCCGGCTTCGTTCGTTTGAGATCTTCAGTCGGCGCCGAAAGGCTCGGTGGCGGGGCTTCCACCGCCGGCGGAGCTGATTGGCTCACCTTGGCGATCGCGCGCGAAGGTTCGGGCGGCGCCGTCGCGCCCGTCGGATGAGCCGCGCCGTCGGAGGAGACTTCGAAGATATGGCGATCGGGCATGGCCGCGGCCGCCGCCCCGCCCCCTCCTCGGCCGCGCCGTCCACGCCGCCGTCGCCTTCGCCGACGATGCTGTCCCGCGCCGTCGGTCGAAATGGGCGTTTCAAGCTGGGCCGCCGGTGCGCTCGCCGGGGCCGTTGGCGCCTCCTCACGAGCCGCCGGTTCGTCGCGTTCACGCCCGCGCCGGCGGCGGCGCCGCTTCCGACGGCTATCGGTCGCAGCGTGTTGCACCGCACCCTGCGCAATGATGATGGCATCGGGCTGCGCTTCGCCGATGCGTTCGGCAAGCAGCGCCTTGTCGGAGGCCTCCTCTTCCTCGGTGACTGGGGAGATGCCGATCGGTGGCCGTGACGCGGATTGGCGAGCGGCATCTTCGGCAAGCTCTCGTAGCTGCCTCGTCTGCTCGGCGGAAGAGATTTCTTCGCGGCGACCGCGCCGTTTTCGGCGGGGCTTGACGTCGGCGGTGACGAGCTCGGCGAGGACGCGATCCTCTTTGTCGTCAACGTCGATGATGCGGATGCGCACGAAGTTGCCGGCGCTGGATGCCGCGTTCTCAACCTCGGCGAGATGCCCGTCGACGACCGCCGCCGCAGAGGTTGCGTTCGGCAGGCGTCCCGGCAGCAGCTCGACTTCGTGTTCGTCGCCGACGCGGACGACGTGCGCTCGGTGGTCTTTGAACCCCGCAACGGTCTCGATTCGCGCCTTTTCGGGATGGATCATCGGGTCGACTCTGACATGGATTGGATGTTCGATCGAGTGCTGCAGCGCGTCGCACTCCTCTTCGTACCAATAATCCATCTGCACCGCGACCGTCGGCGCGACGTGCACGACCACGTCGCCCGCCGCGTTGTTGCCGCCCTGATTTCGAATCCGCCGGAACGCTTCGATCGCGACCGATTGTGCGGACATGACGCTCCCCATCCCATTGCAGGTCGGGCACGCACCGCGAAGTTGACTGCCGAGATCCCTGCCGATCCGTTTGCGCGTGAACTCGAGCAGTCCGAGGTTCGAAAACGACTGGATCGTCGCGCGCGTGCGATCCCGGCGCAGGCTCTCCTCCATGGTCTTGACGACCATGTCGCGCGAAGCTTCCGAAGCCATGTCGATGAAATCGACGACGATGATGCCGCCGATGTCGCGTAGGCGTACCTGACGCGCAATCTCTTCCGCCGCCTCGATGTTCGTTTTTAGAATCGTGTCCTCGAGGTTGCGGCCGCCGGTGAATTTTCCCGAATTGACGTCGATCACCGTCAACGCTTCGGTCGATTCGATTACGATCGACGCGCCCGACGGAAGATTGATCTTCGGCTTCATCAGCTTCTGCAGTTCCTCGTCGATTTTGTAATCGTCGAAGAGCGAGCGCCCGGAGTTATAATATTCGAGCCGTCCGATGTACTGCGGCCCCAGGAGCTGCAAGAAATCGCGGATCTTGCGAAACTCTTCCTCGTCGTCGATCAAGACGCGGTCGACGTCGGCCGTGATGAAGTCGCGGGCCGCCTTGTAGACGAGGTTCATGTCTTTGTGAAGCAAGGTCGCCGAAGGCGCTCGTTTGTAGGTCTCGAGAATGCCGTGCCACATCCGAATGAGCACGCCGAGATCGGCGATGAGTTCGGCCTCGCTGGCGCCGGCAGCCGCGGTGCGCACGACCGTCGCCATTCCCTCCGGCCGAATGCGCTTCATGACGCCTTTGAGCCGGTTGCGCTCGTCGGCGGAGTCGATCTTGCGCGAAACCCCGGAGTATTTGCCGGTCGGCATGAGGATGAGATAGCGGCCCGGAAGCGAGATGTTCGTGGAGATGCGCGCGCCTTTGAGACCGCGCGGTTCCTTGACGATCTGTACGAGCACGTCGTCCCCGCGCTTGACTTTTTCGCTGATCGTAAAGCCGCTATGTCCTTGAGTGATCTCCACGTCGCCGATGTTGAGCGGCTGTTTGTTGATGTCGTCGACATAGAGGAAGGCGTTGCGGCCCAAGCCGATGTCGACGAACGCCGCCCCCATCCCGGGGAGCACGTTCTGTACTTTTCCTTTGTAGATCGAGCCGATGACCTTCTCTTCGCGCTCGATGTAGAGTTCGGCTAACCCGCCGTCCTCGAGTATGGCGACCCGATTTTCCCAGGGGTCGCTCGAGATCAATATCTCGCTCGACAAATTGTCCTCAAATCACTGGAGCTTTGCTCTCGCCGCGCTTCCGATAGCGGTGCGCCTGCGCGCGGCGGTTTCGCCGCGACGGCTAGCTCCCGGAAAAACTTCTTTTAAAACCTCTGCCCACGACCCCAAGTCACTCGACGGAGCCGCTCGGCGTTGCTGCCACCTCTGTTCCCGCCGCCGGGAGAGCGAACCTGCGCCTGGAGTGCATACGTGCCCCGTGCCGTCAGGCGTTGCCCAAGACGTCGCGGTCCCTCTGGGCATAGATGTTGAGCAGTATGCCGATTGCGACGAAATCGGTCAGCATCGCCGAACCGCCGTACGACATAAATGGGAGCGGAATGCCGGTGATCGGCATGATGCCGACCGTCATTCCGATATTCACGAGCACGTGAAAGAAGAGCATGCCCACGAGGCCGGCCGCAAGCAGGAACCCAAAACGGTCCCGCGCCGCTAGCATGGTACGTACTCCACCGTACAGCACCAGTGCATAGAGCGTGAGCACGGCGGCGGCACCGGCAAAGCCCCATTCTTCGGCCAGAACGGTGAAAATGAAGTCGCGCGAATGCTCGGGCACGAAATTGAGCTGAGTCTGGGTGCCGTGGTAGAGCCCGCGCCCGAACCATTCGCCGTTGCCGACCGCGATCTTCGATTGATTGAGATTGTAGCCGGCGCCTCGGGGGTCCGCCCGCGGATTGAGAAAGACGAAGAGACGCGCGCGCTGGAACGGTTTGAGCACGGCGCTGGTGCCGAGCGCGGCGGCGGCCACCACCAACACGCCGAGGACATAGATGCCAAAGTCGCCGAGCTTGGGCAGCGCAAAGAAGAGCTCGACGGTCACGATCGCAAGCAACACGAGCGATGTTCCGAGGTCGGGCTGCTTGAGAATCAGCAACGCCGGCATTGCGACCAGCAGCAGCGGCTTCCAGAGCTCCTGTAGGTTTTGATACGTACCGCGAGAGAGCACCGCGGCGAGCGCGATCGCAAGGACGAGCTTTGCCGGCTCCGAGGGTTGAAACGTTCCCAAGGGTCCAAGCGCGATCCATCGCTGCGCTCCCATGGCGCTGTGTCCGCCGCGCAAGATGAAGAGCAGCAAGAGCAGGTTGGCGACGTAAAGCCCGACGGCCCACCGTTGCCACGAACGATAATCGACGAAAGAGACGCAGAGCATCGCGGCGATGCCCAATACGAAGTAGAGGATCTGTTTTTGGAACTCTCCAACTCCGTCGACCGCGCGCAACCCCGCCGAGCGTACGCAAATCACGCCGACGAATGCGATGAGCACGGCGGCTGCGAGCAGCCAGTTGAAATTGCGCAGGTAGCGCTTTGCGCCGCTACTGAGAGCGACCGCGGCCATCCGCCTACCGCACCGCCATTCGTTTTATTGCGTTGCAGCCGGCGCGGGCGCCGATGCCGACCGTTTCTTGCGCCGCCGCCGCTTTCGCGGCGGCTTAACGCCCGGGGGCGCTGCCGTTTGCGGTTCGGTCACCTCTTGCGTGCGCGTACCGTTTCCGTTTGAGCGAGTGACCGACAGGATGGGAATGTTTGCCAGCATGGCGAGCGTGCGGTCCTGCCGCTCGAAGCTCACGTCGATCCTCTCGCGGTCGACTTCGACGTGCCGCGAGATCACGTCGACGAGATCGCGCTTCATCGTTTCAATCATCTCGGGCGCGAGCTCGAGGTGATCGGTCATCAACACGAGGCGCAGACGCTCCTTCGCCGTCGCGCTCGAGCCTTGCTGGCCGAAGAGCCGCTTCAAAAACTCGATCATCGGCGCTTGCGACCCAAGATGGAGCCCAGCCTTTCCAAGAGCGACGCCTTGGCCGACGCCGGAAGCGGCGCGGGCACGTCCTCTCCGGCGACGCGCGCCGCGATCGCGTGATACGCCGCGCCCGTCGGCGTTGTCGCGCGCAGCGCAAGCGGCTCGCCGCGATTGGTGGTTACGATGATCTCGGGCTCGTCGGCGATCACGCCGAGCAGCGGCAAACGTAAAATGCCGTTGACGTCGTCGATCGAGAGCATCTTGCCCTTGCGCACGAGCTGCGGGCGCAGGCGATTGATGATCAGCTGCGGCCGAAAACGGCTGCCGAGCAACCCGACGACGCGATCGACGTCTCGCACCGCCGCGACCTCGGGCGTACAGATGACGATTGCCTCGTCGGCACCGGCGACGGCGTTTCTGAAGCCCAACTCGATCCCGGCCGGACTATCGATCAACACGTAATCGAAGCGCTCGCGCAGTTTTAGGACGAGTGCCTGCATTTTCGCGGTTACCACGTCGTCTTTTTCACGCGACTGCGCCGCCGCGAGCAAGAAAAGTCTTTCCGAGTGCTTGTCGGCCACCAGCGCATCGTCGGCTTCGACGCGATCCTCCAGCACGTCGAGCAAATGATGCCTCACTCGGCTCTCCAGGCCGAGCACGATGTCGAGATTGCGCAAACCTACGTCGGCGTCGACCAGCACTACGCTCGCCCCCCGCCCGGCGAGGGCCGTGCCGAGATTTGCGGTGGTCGTCGTCTTACCGACCCCGCCCTTACCCGAGGTGAGCACGATCGCGCGACCAAGCTTTGCTGCGCCCTTGGACTGCGTTTCCTCGCCTGTGGGCTGCGCTTCGACGCGCTCGGCGTCGCCGGCGACGGGCTGCAATTGCTGCACGTTTCTACCCTGCTTTCAACGCGTCCATGAGACGCCCCAAGAACGTTTGGCTATCGAAACTCGTGAAGGGAACGAGCTCGCCTTCGAGACGTCGCGCGATCTTGTCGTAGATTACGCGCAGCCGATTCGCTTCGTTGAGCACGACCGGCTCCCCCCGGTTCGTCGTGTCGATCACCTCTTCGTCGTCGGGGACGATCCCGAGTAGCTCGATCGACAGCACGTCGCACACGTCTTCAACCGAGAGCATGTCGCCGCTGCGCACCATCTCGGGACGCAGCCGGTTCACGATTAAGCGAATCGGCTTCCCCGCATCGGCGATCTTTCCGACGACGCGGTCGGCATCGCGAATAGCGCTAACCTCCGGCGTGGTGACGACGATCGCTTCGCTCGCTCCCGCGACCGCATTGCGAAAGCCCGTTTCGATGCCGGCCGGGGAGTCGATCAACACGTAATCCGCCGCTTGCGCGGCTTGGTCGACGATTCCCGCAAATTGCAGCGGCGTAATCGCGTCCTTTTCCCGTGTCTGAGCCGCTGGAAGAATCGAGAGTGAGTCAAAGCGCTTGTCTTTGATGAGCGCCTGGCGCAAGTGACAACGCCCTTCGGCGACTTCCACGAGGTCGAAAACGATACGCTTTTCGAGACCCATCACCAAATCGAGATTTCGCAGCCCTATGTCCGCGTCGATCAGAATGACGCGCTTGCCGCGTTTGGCAAGCGTCGCACCGAGGTTCGCAGTGGTCGTCGTCTTCCCGACGCCGCCTTTCCCCGACGTTAGGACGATCTTGCGAGCGTTCATGCAAGCGAGGCTCCGGGGGTTTCGAGTGCGCCGAGTGAGTCGAGCGAAAGGATCAGGATATGCCCGTCGCGGGCAACCGCCGCTTCCGGACGCGGCGCATCGCGCCGCCTAACGCGCTCCTCCGCGGCAATGAGGGTCGCAATGCGCAGCTGCGTAGCGGCGAGATAGATGGCGTAGATCCGCGCGCCCTCATCTCCCTGCGCCCCTGCGTGCGCAGTTCCGGCGAGCCGACCGAAGACGAGAATGTCGCCGGTAGCAACGAGCTCGGCGCCGGGATTGACGTCGCCGACGACGACGAGGTTACCCGAATGATGCAGGGCCTGGCCGCCCCGCAGCGTTGCAGCGTGATAGAGGGTGCTGCGGGAGGCACCGACGAGACGAAGCTCGGGACTCGGCGAGGCTCTTTCAGGCTCCATCTTCGACCGGCGCACGCTGGCCTCTCCGCGCTTGCGTCGCTGCGCGATGTCGCTGCGCGCGCCCGCGAAATCGGCCACAAGCGAGCGGGCCGCTTCGGAGAGCCGCGGCTCGGTCGCCTCGAATCCAAGCCCTTGAGCGCTCGCAAGCGCCGAAAGACCGTCGGCGCAGCCGCGAAGCGCCCGCAGCTCGACCCCCGCGGCGGCGAGCACGCTGCGCAGCAACGTCAGATTCTCGGGTGAGATCGGGCTATCGCCCAGATTGGCAACGGCGCAAGCGCCCCGGTAAAAACTCGGCTGCTCGGCGAGACGAACTTCCAGTTCGGCGAGCGCCTCCTTGAGGTCCCGGTCCAAGAGCGCAACTTCAAGGCCGTCAAGCCTTCCCCGTAAGAGTGTCACGCCGCGCTCTCCGAGAATAATAGGACGCATCCCCCTTGCCATCCACAAAAAACTCGCAACTTCTTGACGTTGTCCACATATAATACACAGTGACCAGGCGCACCGCCAGCTGGGTACGCCACGCAAAGGAACTCTGAATCCATGCTACGTCGCACGCTTCCGTTTTTCGTAATCATCTCGCTTCTCTCTGCTGCTTGCCCCGGGCGCGTTCTTGCAATGTCCACCCAGGCGGAGATCGCGTTGGGACAATCCGAAGACCAGCAGATCGTTGCAGGCAGCGTGATGGAAACCGATCCGCTCCTCAATGCCTACGTCCAAGGCGTCGCCGGCAATCTTTGGAATCAGGTCGCTCGTAAAGACCTCCCCTACAACGTGAAGATCATCAAGGACAGCCAGATCAATTCCTTTGCGACCATGGGCGGCTTCGTCTACGTCAACGAGGGCCTCATCGACTTCGTTCAGTCGGACGACGAGCTGGCAAGCGTCATCGGACACGAAACCGGCCACATCGAGCGCCGCCACGTCATCACCACGAATTCGAAAGCCCAGATTTTGAACGTCTTGTTCGGGCTTGCCTCAATGTTCTCGCCGATCATCTACGAGTTCGGCGGCCTCGCGGAAGCCGGCTTGATGGCCAAAATCGAGCGCGGAGACGAGCTTCAGGCGGACCGTTACGGCTTACAGCTAATGTCGCGCGCCGGCTACGATCCGGAGTCCATGGTAACGATGATGGCTCATCTGGGCGTATTGCAAGACGAGCACAGTGACGCCATCAGCAAATATCTCCAAGACCACCCGGATCCCTCAGCGCGCGTTGCGCATTTGATGGGCTACCCGGAACTGGATCCGAGCACCGTCACGCCCTCTCAAGAACTCGTGCAGGCCTCCGGCGACGAGGAGCGCGCGCGTTATTCTTTCGCCCAGTTGCGGTTGGATCAAGTCCTCAAGACCGACCCGCAAAGCTCCGAGGCGCTGCTCGAATTAGGACAATCGGAGCTCGCGCTCGGATTGCCGAACAAGAGCGAGCAAACGCTCGCGGAAGCGGCCCAACTCGGCTCGCCGGCGACACGTGCGGTCGCAAACCAGCGGATCGCCGCGCTACGCCGGATGGAAACGCAGCAAGTAGCGCTGACCCGGGCCGATCCGCCTAACAACTTGCAGGGCGCCGTCGAGGCGGCCCAGGCAGCGCACGTCCAGAATGCGGCGGAGATCAAAGCCCGCGCCGCGGAAGGTAAAGATCAGCTCAAGTCCGTGCAAAGCCGGCTCGATACGCTACAGTACGAGCTACCCGATCTTAGCCGAATCAATATTCGCCGCGGCTCGCGCGTCGAAGCGATCGTAAAGAATCTCACCTCGATGGCTCGTTCGCTCAACAGCGCCCTGCAAGACAGCGGCGGTGATACGAGCCCAATTGGCGGTGTCGGCTCTCTGGAAAAAAACAAGGAGAGCGGGCTGCTCAAGGAGAGCGCCGACATTTATAACGAAATGCTCGCGCCGTTTGCGATGAAGCCGATTCCCACGCAATCGGTGGCGATCTTCCCGTCGTACCCGCAGATGATGAACGGCCTCTCACTGGCCGACGGCGAGATGCTGCGCTCGGTCGATGCGGCCCGGGCGTCCTTGACGCAGGTAGATCAAACGCTCGGCGATCTCGACGATTTCCTCAAGCAACTCGACCACGCATCGGTAAGCTTCGGCGGCGACATCAGTCCGAGCGAGTACGCGTCGCTTATCCCGATTATGACCAAGTGCGTTGACGAGTTCAACTCCGCAGCGACGGCTGCGTCGCAGGGCTCGCAGCTTTTCAATCTTGCGCGCTCGCGCCAGCTCTCCACGCGGATCACGCTGCTCGGACTCGGCGCGTCGCCCCAGCTCTATTCTACCCTGCAGTACGCGTTGCAGCAGCGCTTTGGAATGAGCGGCGTCGACTATCGCACGATGCTGCGCGACGGCTTGACGCCGGGTGACGTTACCGCGGCTACTATCATAGCGGCCGACGTCAAGAGCACTCCGGAGAGCATTATCGCGGAGGCTAGAAGCTCCAAGCAGACGGTTGTCGACGTGGCAAACTCACATAAGATGCACGCGTGGCCCCTCGAGATATTCATGGGCCTAGTCTATCTCGACTATACCGACGATCCGGTCAAAGAGCTGCGCAAGGCCGACGGTACGCTTGCCGTCGATCTCAACAAACTAGGCTTGTAGGACGTAGGGTTGGCGGCCGCAGCCGACGCGCGCAGAATCTTTACGCTCGTCCGCCAAGGAGTCGACGTGCGCTCCGTTAACGTTCACGTGCGCAAGCCGTTTCGCTTCCTGCTTTGCGGTGATTCCGCGCTCGTCGCCGAGTTGCGCCGACTGTTGCTTTCCGGGCACGAAGGTGCGGTGCCGCCCGAAGCCTCGGCATGCCTGGAGACCATACGCCCCGACTCGCCGCTCGTCACCAATCCCAGCGAGGTGCGCGCGATCGTTTTTCTCGGCGCGCCCGGCGATGCGGGAAGCGCCGACTTCGGCGCGCTGAGCGTCTTGCGCGTTCCGATCTTAGCGCTCACCGTCGATCCCCAAGCGCTCGCTTGCGGACCGCCGGCACCGCCGGCCGCCGGCACCTGGAGCGAATACGTCGTCACCGCGATTGCGCGCGAGCCGCTTCGCAGCCGCTTCTTCCCGCATCTTGTCGAATGCGCCAGCGGTGCGGAGATCGCCGTTGGCCGGCACCTGCCCGTGCTGCGCGAGAGCGTCACCGCCAAGCTGACGCGCGACGCCGCGAACAACGCGTTCAAGATAGCGGTGGCGAGTGCGGCCATCGATCACGTTCCCGTCGTCGGCATCGTGTTGGGCGCTTTCGCTTCGGCCGGCGACATGGTCGCGATCACCGGCATTCAGGTGATGTTGATGCTGAACATCGAAGCGGTCTACGGACGCGATCCGGACGTCGGGCGAACGTGGCAGCTTCTACCGGTGATCGGCGGTGGATTCGGGTGGCGCGCGCTCGCGCGCGAGCTCGCCGGTTTCGTTCCGATCGCCGGCATCGCCATCAAAGGAGCAATCGCTTACGCGGGCACGGTCGTGGTCGGAGAGGGTGTCGCGTTCTTCCAGGAGCACGGCCAGCACATGACCCAGAGCCAAGCCGCCGCCCTGTACGAGCGTGCAAAGAACGACGCCTTGCGCTTTGCACGCGATCTCATCGCAAAACTGCGAAAGCCTCGATAGCGCCGCAGGGCGAGCCCGGATGTTCATTGGTAGACTCGAGGCTCTGCAGCGATACCCCGTTAAGAGCCTTCGCGGCGAAGCCCTCGGTTGCGTGGAAGTCGCTGCGAGCGGCATTCCGGGCGACCGCGGCAGCGCGCTCGTCGTGCGCAGCGGGAGCGCGCGCATCGGAAAGACGTACCGCGGCAAAGAGCACGACCGACTGCATTTGCTCACCGACACCGCAGCGGCGACGGCTGCAGCAGCGCAACGCGCCGTTGAGGTGGAAGTACGTCGCGGCGACCACTTCTTTGACGACGCGCCCGTCTCGATTCTCGTCGATCGGTGGTTGGAAGAGCTGAGCGAGCACGTCGGCTACGAGGTTGAATGGCAACGGTTTAGACCGAACTGCTTCGTGCGCGCGCCGGCGGACTTCTCCCAAGAGGAGAGCGAGCTCGTCGACGCTCGGCTGCAACTCGGGTCGGTGCGGCTGCGCGTGCGTTGTCCGATCGAGCGCTGCGTTACCGTAACGTATCACCCGAGAGGCGACCCAAGCGATCCGCGAATCCTTGCGTTTCTCACGCAGCGGCGCAACGCGTGCATCGGTATTTACTGCGACGTCCTCGAGCCCGGGTTCACGCGCGTCGGGGACCCGCTTTTGCGTCTTTAGCATCCCCAAAGCAAAAGAGAGACGCCGTCGTAAACGGCGCCTCCCTGCCCACACCCGGTGGGGCGTAGCGTAACGCGCGGCGTGACCGCCGGGCTCTAGTCAAGAGTAACTAGACCAACCGTCAGTTTAAAGCGTGCGACGACCTTCCAGAGCCTTGGCGATCGTCATCTCGTCCGCGTAATCGAGATCGCCGCCTATCGGAAGACCGTAGGCTAAGCGCGTGACCGCAGCGCCGAGCGGTTGCAGCAATCGTGAGAGGTAAAGGGCGGTGGCTTCGCCCTCGGCATTGGGATTCGTTGCCAAAATGATTTCGCGCGGCTTTTCGATCCCCATGCGCTCGACGAGCTCTTTGATGCGTAATTGGGCGGGGCCGACGCCGTCCATCGGGGAGATCAAGCCTCCGATCACGTGGTAACGTCCTTTGAATGCGCCGGTGCGTTCGATCGCATAGACGTCCTTGGCTTCTGCAACGACACAAATAGTCGTGGCGTCCCGCCGGTCGTCGGTGCAAAACTCGCACGGATCGCTCTCCGCCAGCGCATAGCAGACCGAACAGAACCGTACCTTGTCTTTGACCGCCAGAATCGCTTCGGCAAGGGTTTGCGCTTCATGGCGGGGCCGGTTCAGAAGGTGAAAGACCAAGCGCGCCGCGGTCTTAGGCCCGATCGTCGGCAACTTACTGAGCTCGTTGATGAGGGCTGCGACGGGGCTCGCGACCTGCGTCACATCATCCCGGGTATTCGCATGCCGCCCGTTGCGGAAGCCATCCGTTTCTGCGACGTTTCACTCGCCTTGCTCAACGCATCGTTGACGGCAACGGCCACCAGGTCTTCCAGCGTTTCTATGTCGTCGGGATCGACGGCATCTTTGCCGATCTTGACGCGCTGCACGCGCTGATCACAGCTCAATTCGACCGTAACGGCTCCTCCGGCAGCGCTTCCGCTGACGATCGTGTTCGCAAGCTCCTCCTGTGCCTTTTGCATCTCGGCCTGCATCTTCTTGAACTGCGCCATTAAATGAGCTTGATTCATCATCGTATCCGTTCGTTAGCGTAATCGAAGAGTGCGTCGGGCGCATCTTCTTCGCGCGCCCTGGAACGGGCTGCGCTGCCGTCGACGCGCAGTATCACTTTCAACGGTGCGCCGAGCACGTCGGCAATCGCCGTTTCAAGGAGCGACGCGTGATCGCGCAACGCGTCGGCGCTCCAATCGTCGGGCAATTTGAGCACGATCGCGTTGCTTTCCAAGGCTACGATCGCCGCGCGAGAGAGTGGGGCGCGAAGCGACTGCCGCTCGCTTTCGACTTTGCCTCGGATGCTTTGCCATGCAGCGCGTACCTGCGGCAATGAAAGCGTTCCCGAGCCTTTCGGTGTGGCTTCGCGTTCGGTTCGATCGACGGCCGCCTTCACGAGCGGAACGCTCGGCGTGCCTCCCAGCCGTTCCTCCAAGGCGGAGATGCGCGCGACGAGGTTTTCGAGTGTCGGCTCGTCGCCGGCGAGAACGAAACGCAGCATCGCCGTTTCGAGCTCGAGGCGCGCGTTGCCGCCCATTCGCAGCAGCGAAAGCGCTTCGCCGAACGTTCGCAGCGCACGCAAGATCGTCGCCTGTGAAAGGTTCTCGCCTTGAAGCACGGCTCGCTGTGCGTCCTCCTGGGCCAGATCCCGCCCCAGCAGGCTCGGGTCGATACGCGCCACCAACAAGTTGCGAAACGCGGTGATCAACGAGCGGATGAGGACTTGAAGGTCGGTTCCTGCATCGCTTGCCTCCTCGACGATTGCCAAGGCCGTCGTCGCGTCTTTGGCAACGACCGCGTCGAGAAGCGTTTGCGTGAATCTACGACCCGTCGATCCGAATGCTAAATCGAGCGTCGCTACTGTTGCCTGTTGTCCGGCAGAGAAGGCTCCCAGTTGCTCGAGCATCGTTAGAGCGTCGCGAAGACCGCCATCGGCGCGATAGGCAATCGCGGCCAGCGCCTCATCATCGACCGCAAGCTGCTCGGCCTGCGCGATCGCCTTCATCTTTTCGATGATGACCGGCACGGCGATCCGGCGAAACGCGTAGCGCTGGCAGCGTGAGAGAATCGTCACGGGAAGCCGCTCCGGTTCGGTCGTAGCGAGGATGAAAACGGCATGGGCAGGCGGCTCTTCCAGCGTCTTGAGAAAAGCGTTGGCGCCCTCTTTGGTAAGCATGTGCGCTTCGTCGATAATGTAGATCTTCATCCGCATCGCGGCCGGGGCGAACTTCACCGCCTCGCGCAGCGCTCGGATCTCGTCGATTCCGCGATTGCTCGCAGCATCGATCTCAAGGACGTCCAACGCCGTTCCAGCCAACATCGCCCGACAATTGTCGCAGCTATTGTCCGGGGCGGCGGTCGGACCGTTCGCGCAGTTGATGCAACGTGCTAGAATCTTAGCAGCCGAGGTCTTACCGGAACCGCGCGGTCCGGAGAAAAGATAGGCGTGCGCGAGCTTTCCGCTTTCGATTGCCGCAGTCAGCGTGCGCACGACGGCATCTTGACCTACGAGATCGCAAAACGTTTGGGGGCGCCACGTGCGGTAAAGGGACACGGCGCTCAAGCTTTAGCGGGCTGTTTCGCAGCGCCTGCCGGAGGGTACGGTTGCAACGAGGCACCCTGGTAAGCGGTTATGAAATTTGCTTCCCAGGCGGCGGCGCTTGGTTAATGTTGGGACAAGAAAGATACCCGTGGATCTGCGCGCAAAGCTTCAAGAAAAGTTCGGCTTCTCCGGGTTTTACCCAGGACAGGAAGAGGTCGTTTCTCGCGTTCTGCAGCGGCAAGACACGCTGGCTATCCTCGCGACCGGCGCCGGCAAGAGTCTGACGTACCAACTACCGGCACTTTTGCTGGAAGGTACGACCGTCGTCGTCAGCCCGCTCATCGCGCTGATGAAAGACCAACTCGACATGTTGCGCGAGCGCGGCATCACCGATGTCGTTGCGCTCAACTCCACGCTTTCCGAAGACCAGGAAGCCCGCGCTCGTGAGCGGGTCCGCTCCGGAAAGATCCGGATCGTGTACACGACGCCGGAGAAGCTCGAGGATGAGGGCTTTCTGCGGCTGCTTCAGTCAATCCGCGTTCCGCTTTTCGTCGTCGACGAGGCCCATTGCATCAGCCAGTGGGGCCACGATTTCCGGCCCGCATATCTTGCCTTGGGCGGCGTGATCTCGAAGCTCGAACGTCCGACGGTTCTCGCCTTGACGGCGACGGCGACTCCCTCCGTGCGAGAGGATATCTTGCACCAGCTAGGCATCGACCAAGTCAAGTTGATCGTTCGAGGATTCGACCGGCCGAATTTGATCTACGAGGCTCGTAAGGCCGACAAAGAAGTCGATAAGCTGCGGATTCTCACGGCGCTCTTCACCGGCGACGAAGCGCTGGATGGCACCGGCATAATTTATACCGCGACGATCAAGAACGCTCTCGAGGTACAGCAATACCTCGCCGGCGAACTCGGCGTTCCGGCCGCGGTCTATCACTCGAAACTCCATAAGGAAGAGCGAACGTCGGTCCACAACTTGTTTATGGACGAGACGATTCGAGCGGTTGTGGCAACCAACGCATTCGGACTGGGCATCGACAAGCCTAATATCCGCTTCGTCGTGCATTACGATCTGCCGGGGTCGCTCGAGGCCTATACCCAGGAAGCCGGACGCGCCGGACGCGATGGTTGGCCCTCCCGCTGCATTCTCATCTATCGAATGAGCGATACGCGGGTGCAGAACTACTTCCTCACCGGCAAATATCCGGACGTCGAAGAGGTCCAGCGCGTGTTTGGCACGATCGAAGTCTTCTGCGATCAAGCCGGCGGCGTCTCGATGATCGATCTTCGCAAGATCCTGCAGCTGCCGCTCACGAAGCTCAAGGTAATCCTCGCCCTGCTCAAAAAATCCGGCTACATCGAGCACGTTGGAAAATCGGCGTACGGCTTGACCGAGGCGGTGCGCAAGCACCGCGGGTTGATGTTGAACCTGGCAAACTACGACACCAAGAAATCTTACGATCAGAGCAAGCTCGCCATGATGTTACAGTATGCGGAGACTACGTCGTGTCGCCGGCGCTTCATCCTGAATTACTTTGGCGAAGAATTCAGCGCCGACAACTGCGGCGCGTGCGATAACTGCCTGCAGGCGCTTCGGCGCGGCGTGGACGCGCAAGCAACCACCGGCGGGTTCAAGATCGCCGACGTCGTGCGCCACACGAAGTTCGGCGTCGGGACCGTCGAGCGTGCCGAGCGAGACCTGGTTACGGTGCTCTTTCCGAGCGTCGGTTATAAGACGTTGCTCGCCTCGGCCGTCAAGCACGCCGAAGCGCAAATTGCGTAGGGCGGCGCTACTTTTCGCCGCCTGCGCCGCGCTCTACGCCGCGGCGCCCGCTCAAAGTCCGTCGCCCTCGCCGGTCCCCCCCGCCACGCCGATTCCGGCAGGCGCCGCAACTCCGGTGAGCTCCCCAACTCCGTCGGGCCCGGCGACTCCAACGCCGCCGCCGATCTCGGTAACGCCTGCGACCGCATTGGTACCGGTTGGAGGGTCCATCGAACTCACCGTGGGGTCCGCGATAAACCCGATTGCAGCGACGGTTGCCGATCCATCAGTCGCGGGGGTCGTCGTCGATCAAGGATCGCAGCGGGTGACGCTGATGGGCAAGACTCCCGGCGCGACAATCGTGACGGTGAGCGATGCCCGCGGCCTGCGTCGCGACGTCGGCGTACGCGTCGCATACTATGCGGGAAGCATCGCCGATCACGTAACCGTGTTGCTGACGGGCGACCCAGCATCGGCAGAGTTTATGCGCGAGCAGGTGGCGCGAGCGGTCCGAGAGGCGGCGCAGCCGCGGGCCGGCGCGCAGGTGGTGGTAACCTCCGACGACGTTTCGCTTCGACGGCCTCTCGAGCAGGACGATGTGGCCGCGGTCGACGTTCCCGTGCTCATTCAAGGAAATCAGTATCTCGAAGTCGACGGCTCGACCCACGTCGACGTGCAAAACGTTGCGGTGCCGCGTATTTCGCCCGATTCGCTCATGGTCAGCGACTATCCGGAGCGCTTGACGGAGAACGGCACGCTCTTCGTCGCCGATCTGCGCTACGAAGAACCTTCGCGCTTTCTCTATTTTCACTACAATCCGCCGGGGCAGCCCGATCGGCGGATCGTTCTACGGGCCGAGAATCCTTCGCGAGAACCTTCGATCGTTCAGTTCATTAGCGGGCGCGGCGGTCCGTCGCGCAATGAGATGGAGGTCGGCCATACGGCCACCAAACGTTTTCTGGTCAATATCGCGCAGAACCAAGGGCGGCTGCTGATGCTGGCGGCGAATAGCTCGATGGAAATCGTCTCGCAGGAGCTGCCCGCCGGGAGCATCGTCTGCAATCTGCTTCAGCTGCGCGTGCTTTCCGGCGGAAACGTCCACTTGACGCTCTTTGCCGAGAACGCCGACTCGAGCTCCGACGCCGCAATCGCGGGAACGCAGCTGCTTGAAAGCGCCCGAAAGCATGCCCGCGGCATCTATCCCACGCCGGAGTTTCATTTTGCGACGCAATGGAGGATCAACGGGGATTACCTTGAGCTGCGGGTCGGCCAGCTTCCATTGCCCAATCACCTCCGCGGTCAAGCGCTCGCGGGCGATTATGGCGTTTTGCAATCCTTTGTCGTGAACGTGGAGAACCCGTTAGGAACGCCGCAGGCATTCGCGATCTACGAAAATCCCCGCGGTGGACGCGCCACCGGAACCTATTTGATCGACGGCGTCCTCGTGCAGTCGCATCAGGTTCCGCCGTACTCGCGTTATAAGATACGGCAATACGTCGTGCCGGCGCACGGTTTCGTGCGCGTCACGATCGTGACGATGCCGGAAGCGGGCTCGAGCCTTCCCCTGCGCCTTGTCTTCGCTCCGGACGATGGTAGCGTCTCACCGGGCGCCCCCGGCTCACCTATCTATTGACGACGCATACACGCGCTCCATGCGCTCCGCGCTCGACTCCCACGAGAAACGAGCGATAGCGGCGGCGCGGGCGTTGGCCGCGCGGCGGTCGTCGCTGCCGTTCAAGGCGGCGTTCAGCGCTGCAGCCCACGCATCGGCGTCCTCGGCCTCCACGATAAGCGCGTCGCCGCGGGCAACTTCGGGAAGCGAGCTGCGATTCGAGACGACACACGGCACGCCGGCGCAAAGCGCCTGCGCGGCAGCGTACCCGAACCCTTCGTAGCGCGATGGGACCGCCGCAACCGCGCAACGCTCGTAGAGCGCGAGGAGCCGCTCGCGAGATACATAGCCCGGCATCGCCACGCGATCGGAGACACCCAGCCGCTCGGCGATCTGCACGCACTCGTGCGCGTAGGGCGTATGCGGCCCGATCGCGACGATGCGGGCCGACGGCAACTGTGAAATCGCACGAACAAGTACTTCGAGATTCTTGCGGCGCTCGATAGTGCCGACCGCGAGAATCGTTCGCCCGTCGCCGTTTCCGCGCGCGATCGCGCAAAAGTCCGCGGCAACCCCCGGATAGACGACCTGGACGCGCTCGGCGTCGAAGTCGCCGAGAAGCCGCAGGAGCTGCCTGCGAGAAAAATCCGAGTCGACGACGATGGTTACCGCTTTGCGGTACCGCTGCAACGAAAACGCCCCAAAATAGTATCGCGCGTAGGCGGGCGCGTGGGCTTGTACCTCGTGCCAGGCCAGGTCGTGCACCGTGACGACGATCGGCATTGCAAGGATAGCGGGCATCGTTCCCGCCGCGCAGTGAAGCAATGGCGCGCCGGAGGATCGCGCGCGAAGCGGCAGGACGACCTGATCCCAAAAGACGCGCCGATCGAATCGCCATGGATCTAAAGCGGGCTCACGCAGCTCGACGACGTCGAGAGATCGGTTGCGAAGCGCGCTCGCCAAGCCCCGCACGTATTCGCCGATTCCCGTTGCCGTGCCGACGGTCAGTTGCGCGTCGAGCGCAACCTTCACCGCAGATCGCGTTCCAGTGCGCGAACCATCAGCGCGCCCGGATTTAGAGCCTTCGCACGCGCTAAATATCGGTCCGCGGCGTCGCGGTCGCCGTTCTCCCACGCCACGACTCCGAGTCCGGCGATCGCATCGGCGCTCCCGGGATCGATGTCGGCGGCATGCGCGAAGAGCTCCGCCGCGCGAGCCCGCTCGCCGAGCAAATTCGCCTGGTTTGCCGTTTCGACGAGGTATCGTTCTGAGAGCGGGGCGAGGCTGACTGCTGCCTCAAAGTCACGCAGCCCGCGACCCAGCCAAGCGCGTTGAAGCGCGCTGCCCGGAACTTCCCGCCAAGCTTGACGGTTGGCAAGCCGCCCCATTTGCCAATCGGCTTCGGCGACCGCATCCGGATGCGTCGCGTTGCGACTGAGGCGAACTTGCAGCAGTCGCGCGAGCGCGTATGCCGCGCCCGGATCGCGTTGCGCGAGCGCCTTCACCGACTCTCCCACGGCGTCCGGATCCGGCGCAGCAAGAAAGTACTCGCGAGCGAGCGTGAAATCGCCCCGCATCGATGCGACGCGCGCCAAAAGCTCGTCGCGGATCGGCGATGCCGGCAGCCGCAACGCATAACGTTCCGCGGCACCAACGTCGCGCTGCGCCAGCGCCTCTTCGGATAGCGTCGTTTCGACGTACGGCGCCGGAGCGATGCGATCGAGCGTGCGATAGACCGCAACTCCGAAAGGGACTGGAATACGCCTCGGCAGCGTTCCGGCGGCAGCCACGCGCGCATCGAGTGCATCCGAAGCCAGTTGCACGATTCCGAGCGCGACGACGAGACCAACGACGAGCACGCCGGCAACGAGCCGCATGAGCGCGTAGTTTCGGCTTCCGCTCAAGTCAGAACTTGACGGTAAAGTTTACGTCCTCACGCGTCTGCGTGTATCCGTTGTTCGGGAGGATGCTGTCCTGAAGGCGATCTTGGTATGCTCCGATCGAGAGCGCGCTGGAGATCCGCGGGATATTGAAGGTGAGCTTCCCGCCGTACGAGTTGTTCACCGCGTCGAGATTCATCAGACCGGGTAGGCCGTAACCGCCATAGAGTCGTTGCGCGTCGTAGTTGAGGTTCAAGGTCAATCCGCGCACGACTGGCACGCTAAGACCCGCGCCGAGCGAGAGTCGGTTCAGATTGGCGTAATCGGGGACGGCGAGCGGCGCGCCGGAACCGGGCAGTTGCCACGACGCGGCCGAATCGAGCGGCGTCGTCGAGAATGCGTCGGCATCGTTGCGTGTCACGTGCTCGTATCCGCTCGACAAATTCACGCTGAGGCTGCGCTTGCCGGCGCGTACGTCGAAATTTGTGCCCGCGCCGTAGGACGCGTCGCCTGATGCAAGCTGCGGCATTTGAGTGGAGAGGCCTTCCGCGTGCCCCTCGAACTGAACCGCGCCGATTTTTGTGGTCGAAGAAAGAGAATCAGACGGCGGTATTTCAGACGGTGCGAACGCGAGCGTTCCGGGTGCAGGCGAGACCGGCGGATCGGGCGCAACCGGCTGATACGCGGCGGTCAGGTGCGCGCTAGACGGGACCGGCGAAAGATCGCCTTGCGCAAGCGACGGTGCGGAGAAGCGCACCACGCTCGACCCTGCACTGAACGCAGCCGCCTCTCCAAACGAGGAAGCGTCGTTGCCCGAAAGGTCGCGCAGCGCCAAACGATCTTGTGCAAAGACCCCAGCAACGCCCGCGGCGGCCAAAGATGGCTTTGCGTCGACCGGATGAATTTGCAGCGTGAGGTCGCGCAGGGGCGACTCGCTCGATCGGTCGCCGTGAGCGGCCGCGAACGAGGCGTTGGAGTCGGAGGTCTCCCCGAAGAGACGCAGCATCAACTGCGCGCCGAGATCGAACCGTTCGATCCCCTGCGGAAGACCGGCGGCGAGCCCAATGGCAGAACTCAGCGCCAGCACGAGCGCTGTCCCCACCACGACGCCGACGACCCGACGCACCGTTCCTCCGTTCCAAACAGCATACCCGCAAGCAGCATCATAAACTTCAAACCACTTACGCGGGGTTATTTAGCTTGGAGATCGAGCTGCCGGTCCCCTTGCGAGAAAGCGCCGAGCGATCAAGATCGCAGCATAGTCGTCGATCGGACGTTGGGGCACTTGAAGGCCGATCGGGAGCAGTCGGCGCCAACCTCGCGGCGGATGATCCGCAAAGTAAAGGCTGCGCGCGCCACGGCTCGTTTCGTATTCGTCAACCAAATAAATAGGCAACCCAAGCGCCTCGAGCGCAGCCTTGACCTCGCGCGCGTTCGTACCGCGCCCCAACGCGATTGCCGCAACGGCCCCGCGAGCTAGGAGAGCACCCAAGCATCCAGGCAACCGGTCGATTGGTTCGATACCGGCAACGACGACCGCGCCGTGGGGGTCCACGAGCGCAAATCCAGCCTTCCGCCGGCCGGGATCGACGCCGAGGACGCCTGCTGCTGCGTTCACGGCTGTGCGGTGAGCACGATGACGATTGGAACGCCTCCGACGTGCGGATAAAAGTCCTCGGCCGCAAAGGCCGTGAGCAAGTACGTGCCTGGTTTGGAGATGCGCTGTTGCATCTGTTGTGCGTCGGGGATTAGCTGAATTGGTTGCACGTCTGAAAGAAACGGCGGAAGGCGCAGCCGGCGCGCCGTGACGGAAACGTAATTTTCTAGCTGGATGAGCGCGATGTTGATGCTTGCCCCGCTTCTTCCGGGTATTACCAACTGCGCGATAACTTGGCCCTTGTGAAAGTATCGGACGTCGGGCGTAACGTTGATCGCAAAATGAATCTGGTCGTTTTCGAAAAGGTTCTGGTCGGAGGTGACGGTCAGCATGACGTTGGCTTGCGAGAGTTCCGCGGCCGTTGTCAGGTCGGTCGACAAGCCTTTGAGCTTCTTATCGGCGTCAGACGGAATCGCGTAGGGTTTGAGACCGAGCCGCGGGTAGTTCGCATTGACGTACTTGACTGCGAAGAAATAGTATTCGCGAATCGTGCCAAGACGCCGAGACGGCGATGCGGATTGAGCGATGATGCGATAGAAGGGCACCATCAGCGTGTCGACCGGCAAGACGAGCCGGCCGGTGTTGACCTTCGCCTCGAGATCGCGCTGCCGCGCTTGCAGCTCGGTTATTTGTTGATTGATGGAGTTGAGTTTGAAAAACGCCGTCTTGACCTGCTCGGAGGCAAAGATCGCGGCAAGCGAAACCACGAGCGCAATGATCATTCCCGTCGCGATGGCGACGATCGTCGACGTGTATCGCGGCCGAATTCCAAAGAGCGTCAAGCGCCGCCGCCCGACGCGATGGCCGACGCGATCGCCGACGTAAGCCACCGCACCGGAAATCGCCATTACGAACGCCAAGTTGCCGATGCCCCGTAGGATCTCGACGAAGTTCATATCTGAGCGGCCCGCCGCAATCGGCTCAATCCGATCGCCGTGAAGATTACGTTCGGAACCCACGCCCAGAGAGCCGCTAGCCCGATCAACGCCTCGGCGGCAAACGAGCAGATCGTCATGACGACATAATAGACGAAGACGATCGCAAGCGAGAGGCCAAACCCTAAGCTCGTGCTGCCCGTCGACCGTATGGAACGCAAGCCAAAAGGTATCGCGATGAGGATGAAGACGAAGCATGCGAAGGGCCGCGCGAGCTTCTCCTGATACGTCGTCACGTACTTGCGCCGTTCGTTTTCTGTTAGCTGTCCGGAGCGCACGATTTCCGCGATTTGGTTCCGGCTCATGTTCTCGGGGTCATCGTTGCTCATGCGCTTGGTCAAGTCCGTTGGCCTCTCGCCGATTTCGACCTCCTGTTGCGCGGTGCGAGGTTCGGCTAACGTAGTCCCATCGGGATTGAAGCGATAGACGCTCGAATTTTGCAACGTCCACTTGTCCACCGTAAACTCGGCGCGATCGGCGAAAATGACCTGCCGCGGCTCGTTGTGGTTGTCATATTGTATCAAAGTCACATGGAGCAGCGCGCGGGAATGAGGTTCGTAGGCCGTCGCAATCGTTACCTGGCGGCCGCCGCCCGGCAGGGGCGCCGAAACCGTCAAGTCGCGATTGAACGCGCTCACGTGATTGATGACGTTGTTTTCTATCTCGATGAGCTGATCGTTGGCGTAGGGCACGGCGCCCTCTTGGAGGTAGTACGTGACGAGCGACATCACGATTCCAACGGCGAGCAACGGCGCAACGATGCGTGCGAAAGTGACGCCCGACGCCTTGAGCGCCGTGATCTCGCTCTCCCCCGAGAGCCGCTGGACCGCAAGCAGCGTTCCCAGGAGCAAGGCCATCGGAATCACCAAGACGACGTCGGCGGGAAGCGACCACCCGAAGACCCCAAGCGCCGCCCAGAGCGGGGCGTGCTCGTTGCTGACGAGTTTGCCGATATTGAGGATCTCCGTCGCCGCGAAGATGAGCGTGAACGCGGACAATCCGAAAACGAACGGCCCCGCCAACTCTGCGAGCATGTAGCGGTCGAGAATCGTAAATCTCATTGGGTTCTTTTGCTTATTCTGCCGCGATCGTCACGCCACACGCGTTTGCACGTCCAAAGAAGGCGTCCGTCTACGTGCTGCGTCGGGTCGCTCGTCGCTCCACATCCATGTTCCGCTCCTGCGGAACCTGTCCTGAGCGAAGTCGAAGGACCGCGCTCGCGCCACCTGCTAAGGAAAATTATGACCTCCTTGTCAATGGCGCTCGCGTCGGAGCCCTTCGCAACACGTAGACGGACGCTTTGCAAATATGCAAGTCGCCTATAATCTAAAACCTTCACCGAGATAGAATTGGCGGGCAATCGCCGAGTCGAGGACTTCCTGGGCGCTACCGGAGACTTCGATGCGACCGTTGTTCAAGATGTAGGCCCGATCGACGATCGCGAGCGTTTCTCGTACCTGGTGATCGGTGATGAGGATACCGAGCCCGCGATCGCGCAGTTGGCGAATCATCGCCTGAATGTCGGCGACCGCGATCGGATCGATTCCGGTGAACGGCTCGTCGAGGAGCAAAAAGGCGGGTTGAATCGCCAGCGCCCGCGCGATCTCGACACGTCGGCGCTCGCCGCCCGAAAGGCTGTCCCCCCGCGCGTTGACGAAGGCGCGTAATCCGAACTCTTCGAGCAGCACCGGCAAGCGGCGCTCTCGCTCGTCGTGCGAGATGCCGTTCTGTTCCCAGATCAGCCGGATGTTGTCGCCCACCGATAACTTGCGAAAGATTGAATTCTCCTGCGCGAGATAGCCGATGCCGTTGCGGGCTCGCGCATACATGGGGGCTGAAGTCAGATCGATCTCCCGCGTGCCGTTGGCGAGCATGACCGTGCCGCCGTCGGGCTTCACCAAGCCGACGACCATGTAGAAGGTCGTCGTCTTTCCGGCGCCGTTGGGCCCGAGTAATCCAACGATCTCGCCGGTTTCGACCTCCGCCGTTACGCCGTTGACGACGGTTCGCTCGCCGTAGCGTTTGACGAGTCCGCGTAACTTGATTGCTGGTGATTGAGTCATTGCATCCGCATGTGAGTGAGGGAAATATCGGAATCAAAGCTCGAGCCGGTCGCTCGAAACCCCTTCGGATCGGTGACCACGACGTCTCCGGTGCCGTGCAGCATGCCGGTCTCTCGCAGATAGACGAGTTGCGAACACTGCAGCGTCATCCCCGATGCCGTATGCGCGTGGACGCCGTTCATCAGGGTCACGGTCTTCGCACCTTGGTCGACGATGGCTTGGGGTGCCCGCGCCGCGATCGTCGCTCCATTGTGGTCACGGAATGTCACGCGCGCGTCTTGAAAAACGGCGCGCGCACCACCTTGAGGTCCCTTGCTCTCGTACGAGCTTGCCAGCAGATCGTAGTCGACGCGGTTGTGGACTTGCTGAATAAGGTGCACCGGCCGATTCGCGGTTCCCCTTCCGCTGATCTTGAGGATGAGAGGAGTGGCGACGGCGTGAGGCCGGCCGGCGGGGGGCCCGGGCGATGGGGTAGCTTTTGGCGGCTGCGGATTGCAGCCCGCGATTGCGATCATCCAAATCGTCGCCGTAACGGCCAGGTAACGCACTTAAGGAACTTCGATCGCCTGGCTCGGCTCGCCGCCCTTTGCCGCAGCGAGCGCGAGAGCCATCATCGGCATCCACAGCCCGAAAATTACGACGCTCACGGTATCGATGAGCCCTTGCACGGCAACGCCGACCAGTCCCGCCGCAACGCTCAGCGACAAAAACGCGGTGGTTGCTCCGGCGTTGGAGACTCGTCGCTGCAGCTCGACCGCGAAGCGCCAAAGCGTCCACGCCACCGCAGCCAGTCCGACGATACCGAACTCGACGAAGAAAGTCAGATAAAGACTGTGCGCGTGGAACGCCGTAGCATCGCCGTCGGGCGCGCGCACGAGTGCGTAGAGACGGGAAAAATTGAAGGGCCCCACGCCGGTCAGCGGAAATCGATCCGCGATCTGCACCGCGGCTTGCCAGATCGATAAGCGCGTGTAGTCTTCGCTTGGATCATGGTGGGCGTTAAAGAGCAGCAGTATTGCTACGACGCCGCCGAGCACGACCAGCGCAGCTCTGCCGATACCGTGTCGAGAGCGAACGGCGAGCAAGAACGCGCAGGCCGCCGCAAAACCCATCCAGCCGGCGCGCGAGTAGGTGAGGAGCAATGCGATCAGGCCCAGCGCGAGCGTGATCCGCGCCAGGATGCGCATCGCGCGTTGCGCGGCCACGCATCCCAGCGCGTACGAGATCGGCAAGAGAACGATCAGGTAGCCGGCGAGCTCGCCCGGCAGAATGAACGTGCCCGTTGCCCGCCCGTGTTGGAAGGCGAACTGCCCGACGGGAATGCGGGCGGCCACCATCACGATCGCCGCCGCCGCCGCGAGCGCTCCCGAAAGCAAGATTGCCCAATATATCGTTACCGCGGCGTATCGTAGTGAATAAAACCGCATGACGGAGCAGTGCCAAATGATCCCCAGCCCGCCGATGCCGGTAAAGAGAAGCCCCGCAGCTGGATCGAATCCCACGCCGCCGGCCAACAATCCAGCGCCGAAGACGGCGAGCAGCGGCAAAAGCAACGGCTGGGAGCCCGCTTGCGGGTAGCGCGCCAACGTTGCCAACGCGTAAACCGCGAGAAGCGCGCAGCCCGCGAGGACGGCGAGGATGAGACCACGCGGCACGAGCGACACACCGGGAAATGCAACGCCCGTCAGCGCGATAAAGCTGGGGAAAAGCGGCACCACCGCAAAGATGAGCCCGAGCGCAGCCGGCATGAGCCGCCTCACTACGTCGCGCCAAGCAACGTCGCAATGCGCTCGGCAATGCGGCGGGCGGCACCCTTCTCGCCCATCCGAGCGCGTCCAACCTCGCCCATCCGGCGCCGCCTGGCCGGATCGTTCAGGATCGCGTTTACGCCGGCGACCGCTTCGGTCAAGCCGCCGGGTAAGACCGCCAGCGCATCACCGAGCAATCCTCGCTGGCGCTTCCGATACCACCGCGTTCGTCGATTGCGATCCCGTTCGAATGCGACGACGGGAACCGATGCCGCGGCCGCTGCTTCATTTGCCGTGCCTGCCTGTCCCAAAACGAGCACGGCGCGAACGAGCAGCGGTCCAAGCGGCCCGCGCCAGCCGCGTATCATCTGCCGCCCCTCGCGGCTCAAAACGAACGGAATCGATGCGTACGGGGTAGCGTCGACGTTCCAGCCGGCTCGCCGCGCGTCGCCTGCAAAGCGATCCGGGTCGAGACCACGCGCGATCGAAAGCACGGCTCCGAGATGAGGGTGCTGCGCCGCGAGTTGGAAGACAACGTTGAGAAGAAATCCGGCATCGTCGTACGCGCTCGTTCGACTTCCGGGAAAGAGGAGCAACGCCGGTGCGAATCCCGCGACCGCCGGCTCGACTTCGCACTCTTGCGTCGTCGGAAAGAGGTCGACGATTGCATTGGCAACGTCGGCTCGCAGACCACGCCGCTCCAATGCTTGCGCCGTGGCGCCGTCGCGCACGAAGCGCGCCGCCGCGCGCGCGAGCATCCGCTGCTCGAACGCCCCGTAGGGAGCGACCTCGACGCTTTTTGCGCTTCCGACGAAGACGGTACGGGTTCGCGTCAGAAGCGCCATAGCGAGCGCATAGACGTCTCCCACCGCAACGACGACCGTATAGACGCCGCGAGCGCGGCGTAAGAACTGCACCTGCTTCCAGGTAAGCGCGAGCAGGCCGGCTCTCAGATCACTCGCCAAATTTCGCACGTTGCCCATCGCGATTAAACCGCCGCTGGGCAGCGCGCGCCGGGGGCCGACCTCGTTCAATGCGTCGCCGCCATTCCCAACGAGCGCCAGATGGTCGAGCGACGTCTGCGTAAGGATGGAACGTAGCTCGACCGCAATGCGCTCTGCGATCGACGCTTCACCGTGACCGTTCGTTACGAAGAGCACTCGATTCACGTCGCTCCAGTACCTAAGAGCGGAACCAGCCGAAAGTCGACGAGTCGAAAGCGCCGGCTCGACGGCTCGTACGCAAGCTCGGTGCGCGAAACGAAGCGCCCGTAGGGTCCAGCGTGCACGATGGGGACGGCGCCCACGTATTCGGGCTTTTCGAGCGTATCGTGGCTGTGGCCGCCTAGGAGCAAATTGATGCGCGGGACGCGAGCCGCGAGCTCCCGATCGAGCGAAAGACCGATGTGAGAGAGAACGACGAGCAGATCGCCGTCCACAATGGCGCCGGCATAATCGCGCACCGCGCTCCAAGGCTCGATAAAGCGCCACCCGAAGAGACGCTCCCAACCGCTTCCGGTTTGGTATTGCATGATCAAGAGTCCCAACACGTGAATCCGCAGCGGCTCTCCTCGATCGGTCCGGCGCGCCTCAAAACGGAGTGCCGGCACAAACGGCAATGCTCTGCCCTTGGTGTCTTGAAGGTTGGTGCAGACCAGCGGGTGACGCATTTGTAACGCCCTCGCCTTGAACGCCGAGAAGAGATAATGAAACTCACGATTTCCGACGGCCTGCGCGTCGTACCCGGCGGCCTCCATTTCCGCGAGAATCGGCTCCCTGCGAAAGTAGACGCTTTGACTTCCCCTCAACGCATCGCCGCAGTCGAACAGCATTCCGGGACGCTCTGCGCGCAACTCACGCAGCCGCCCTGCGATGCCGCGGCGATCGTGCAGATCCGAGGTGTGATAGATGATCATGCCGCGACCGAACGCGCCAGGTCAACCGCACGCCGCGCGCAGCGCTCGATCGCATCCGGGGGACCGAGCGCCTCGCGAAGCTTCACGAAATCATCGTACTGTTTCGACGGATCGACCATTTGGGCTTCGAGCGCGTCTGCCAGCGCCTCGGGCGTCGCCCGTTCTTGCAGCAGTTCGGGAACGACTTCGTTCCCGAGCACGAGGTTCGGCAGCATGATGAATCGGTGCTTGATCATTCGATGCCCGTACCAAATGAGAACTGGCGGAATGACGTAGATGCCAACGGCCGGCACGCCCAAGAGCGCGGTTTCGAGCACTGCCGTGCCCGAAGAAACCCACGCCGCATCGGCGTCGCAAACGGCCGCGGCAACACCGCGCACGATCTTTACGTCGTTGAGTCTTTCGCGCGCCAGCGTCCGCGTTATCGTTCGTTCGGCCCGGTCGTCGGCCGCTCCGATGACCCCGTGCAACTGCGGCCGGCGCCGTCGCAGGGTGCGATACGCGGCGAGCAGCACCGGTATATGGCGACGCAACTCCCCCGCTCGACTGCCTGGAAGCATCGCCACGACGCCCCCGTCGTTCGGCGGCGCGTCCCGTAGCGGGCGCATCCGGTACCGGCTCGTCAGCGGATGACCGAAATATTCTATGCGACACCCCAGGCTGCGATAAAATTCATATTGATGGGCGAACGCGGTGACGGGCAACGCCACGGCGCTGACGTTGCGCGCTTTCTCCGCATTGTCGAGCCACGTTCCGGGCGGAAAAAGATCCATGATCGGTCCGCAATAGCGCAAGCGGCGCAACGTGTTAGCCAAGCGCAGATTGAAGACGCCGAAGTCGACGAGCACGACCAAATCCGGCTTTGACGCCGCGATATGAAACGCCGTGCGCAACATCGCATTTAAAAGCTTTGGAATTCTAGGAATCGCCGCCAACGGTCCCATGCTGGCCCAGCCCGTGTGATCGCGCCAGAGAGCAAAGTGCGCCTCCCGCATCCTGGCGCTTCCAATCCCTTCGAACTGCGCGTCGGGATCTAATTTTCGAATCGCCTCGGCCAAAAAAATCGCCATCGCTTCGCCCGAGGGCTCCCCCGTTGAGAGAAAATATCTCACTCCCTCCGCTCCATTAACGTCGTCGCGCGCGGGGGATTCTACGTGCTGCCGAGGGGCTCCGACGCGAGCGCCATTGACAGGATGTCAAAATTGTCCTTAGCAGGTGGCGCGAGCGCGGTCCTTCGACTTCGCTCAGGATAGGTTCCGCAGGAGCGGAGCATGGATGCGGAGCGACGAGCGACCCGACGCAGCATGTAGAAGAGCCCCAAAGCGCGACGGCGTTATCACTTCAGTACTCCGCGCTGAGAGGGCGCCTCGAGAAAGGCGATGATTTCGCGGCCGGGCTCCGTCGTCGCTTGCGATTTCATCGCCTCGATCGCTTGCGAGACGTTGAGCTTAGGGTTATACAGCAGCTTGTAAAAACGCTTGATTTCGTTTCGCTCCTCAGCCGAGAAAGCGGCGCGGCGCAGGCCAACGCTGTTGAGACCGTACGGCTCGCACGGGTTGCCTTCGACCAGAAAGAACGGCGGCACGTCCTTGATGACCTTGCTCATGCCTCCCAGCATCGCATGGCGGCCGACCCGCGTAAATTGGTGAACGCCGGTTTGACCGCCGATCGTCACGTGATCGCCCAACTGAACGTGTCCCGCCAACTGAGCCAGATTGCTCATCGTGACGCCGTTGCCGAGCATGCAATTGTGCGCGATGTGCACGTAGGCGAGCAAGAGACAGTCGCTGCCGACCGCCGTTACCTCGTCGTGTCCGGTCGCACGCTGAATGCTAACGTATTCGCGCAGAATCGTGCGGTCCCCGATTCGCGTGAAAGCGCGCTCGCCGGCATACTTGCGATCCTGTGAAGCCGCTCCGACCGTCGAAAAGGGATAGAAAAGGCACTCTTCCCCAATTTCCGTCCAGCCGTTGACGACGACGTGCGCCTGCAGAATCGTGCGCGCGCCGATCGAGACGTGCTCGCCTACGATGCAATACGGCCCGACCTCGGCGTCCTTCCCAATTTCGGCACCCGGATGGACTATCGCCGTCGGGTGGAGCACTAAAGTCGCCGATCAGACGTGGAGCACACTTGAATCGGCGCCAAACATGCGGGGGTCCGAAGCGATCGAGAACATCAACTCCGCATAGCAGGCAAACTGACCGTCGACGGTGGCTTCACCGCTTACCCAGCCGATGTTGCGCTTGTGACGCAGCATCTTCGCTTCCATATCGAGCCGGTCGCCGGGAATCACGGGGCGGCGAAACTTCGCCTTGTCGATGCCGGCGAGATACGGAACTCTGCGAGAGAACTCACCGGGCTCGAGAATCATCGCGCCTCCCAGCTGCGCTAGAGCCTCGATCATGTAGACCCCCGGCAAGACCGGATTATTGGGGAAATGTCCCGCAAATATTTGCTCGTTGTACGTGATGTTCTTGTAGCCGCGCACCCGCACCATCGGCTCGAACTCGACGATGCGGTCGACGAGCAGCATCGGATAGCGGTGCGGCAGGATCTCGAAAATCATGCGAATATCCAGTTCGGCCAATCTAAATCTCCTCGGATCTCCTATGCCGACGGTACGCGCAGCCGGCTGCGTAATGCGCGCGTTATCGAAGCATGAAGCTCGTGGCCGCTCTTGATCGCGATGATCTCACATTGCGGCCAAGCTCCCAGCAGGGCAAGGTCGCCGATAAGATCGAGCACCTTGTGGCGCACCGCTTCATTCGGCCAGCGCAGCTGCTGCATCGGCCCCTCGGGCGCGAAGAGGAGCGTGTTTTCGAGGGTTCCGCCGCGCCCCAGACCGCGAGCCCACAGCGCTTCGATTTCGTGAAGGTAGGCGAACGTGCGGGCCCCCGCGATCTCCGACTGGTATCCCTGAGCATCGATGTCGTCGTCGAAGTATTGCGTGCCGATCGGCGCCGGAAAATCCGCGACGAAGCGAACACGAAACGTAGGCGACGGGAAAGCCGCGATGATGCGGTCGCCGGAACGAACCAAAAATGGTGCTTCGATTTCCAATACTTTTCGCGCTTGCGCTTGCGTCTGGAGTCCGCAGGCCGCGATGGCCGTCACGAATTCGGCCGAGCTTCCGTCGCCTGCCGGAATTTCGGGGCCCTTCACGTGGATCTCGGCGTTGCTCACGCCCATGGCCAAGAGCGCCGAGAGCAAATGCTCGGTTGTCGAAACGGTCGATCCCTCGCGACCCAGCACCGTGGCACGCGAAGTATCCAGCACGTTTTCGACTTCGGCGGCCACGCGCGTTCTGCCGAGAATGAAGGATATTCCGTCATCGGGTTGCGCCGGCCGGACTTCAACCGCAGCGTGCGCTCCCGTGTGAAGACCGACGCCTTCAAAACGAAGAGTGTCGCGGAGCGTCGCCTGCATCATGCGCCGTTACTCGGCCGAGCGTGAACGCTCCAATGCCTCCACACGATCGAAGAGCTTTGGCAGCTTGCGAATCATGACCTCTTGGCGAACGTGCTCGCGATGATCTCGCGCGGGGTTTCCGGAAACGGTTGCGCCATCCGCAATATCTGCCCAGATGCCGGCCTTGCCCGCGATCGATACGCGAGAGCCAACCCTTACGTGACCTTTGAAGCCGGCCTGGCCGCCCACTTTAACGTAATCGCCGATCACCGTCGAGCCGGCCAAACCGGTTAGTGCCGCGATCACGCAATGCTTGCCGATACTGCAGTTATGTCCGATCTGCACCAGATTGTCGATCTTCGTGCCCGTACCGATTCTCGTGCTGCCGGTTTGGGCGCGGTCGATGCAGGTGTTCGCACCGACCTCGACATCGTCGTCGAGCACGACGTTTCCAATCTGGGGGATTCGTTCGGATCGGCCGTCGGCGAAAGCCCATCCAAAGCCGTCGCTGCCGATAACGCATCCGGAATAGAGAACGACGCGGTCGCCGACGCGCGTCTCGGACATGATGCTCGCTCTGGAGTGAATCCAAACCGCATTGCCGATGGAAACGCCGTCGCCCACGTAAGCACCGGCGCCCACGACGCTTTGCGTGCCGATCGAGACGCGATTTCCGATATAGGCGTGCGCGCCGACATAGACGTCGTCGGCAAGCTGCGCATCGGGCTCGACGACGGCGCTCGGGTGCCGGAAGGGACCGCGCGGCCGCAGCGGCCGCAGCGGCTGCAGCAGGAGCGCCAAAGCGCGGCGCGCGTTTTCCACCACCAGTAACGGCTTGGCCGTCCGCGCTTTTTCGAGAAAAACTTCCACGAGAATTGCCGCCGCGCCGCTCGCAAGCGCCGAGGCGAGATACGCTTCGCTCGTTGCAAAAGTCAGCGAGTCCTCGCTCGCATCTTCGACCGTACTTACTCGGGCGATGCAAACGCTGCCATCGCCGACGACGCGTCCGCCGACCCGCGCAGCCAATTCCTCGAGCGTCCCCAGCACTACGTACCCGGCTTGGGTGTGGCCTTCTCCGTAATGTTGAGCGCCCGCTCGACGTCGCCGGTGATGTCGACGCCGCCGTAGCCGATTCCTTCGCGCGTTAAGACCAGCTTGAGCCGCCGCTGTGATGCGATCTTTCCGGCCGCGTCCCGAATCTGCTGCGAGAGCCGATCGGTCACCTGCGTATACTTGCGCTGCAGCGCCACCGCGGCGCTTCGCTTGCGTGCGGCACTCTCCCGCCGTGACTGGATCGAACGCTCATCGGCATAAAGCTGGCTTTGATAGCCCTGATACTCGGGCCAATTCATGACGATCCGCTGGACGTCGACGAGTCCGATCGGGCTGCGCGTCGCACAGCCGGCGAGCGCCGCCGCGGCGAAAATGAGCAAAATTCGTAGATGCTTTTTCACTCGTGTTGACTTTCGACGTCTTTGATAATTTCGTTGGTTAGGTCGTAGCCGCCCGTCGCAGACCAAATGTCGACGAAGACGATGCTGAAACCCTTATTCTTCGCGATGCGCGAAGCTTCGCGTTGCACCTGCCCGACGATCTGCCCGTAGAGCTCGCCACGCCGCTTCTGGAGCGCCGCGAGTTCTTTGGCGGCGGCTCCCGTCGCCCCGACGTCTGCGCCATGGAGTGCCGCGAACTGACGGTCGAGATCGCTCTTCGTCGCGTTGTACTCCTGAAACGTCTTTGCGGCATCGGCCCGAAACTGCCCGACGAACTGTCGGTGGATCGCCGCAATGCGAGCCTGGACGTCGGGCGGGACGTTCGTCGGCAAGGAAGCAGGACCGAGACTGCGCAACTGCGAGCCCACCTCGTTGCGGCGTTCCTCGAGCTTACCTCTGGTCTGCGCTCGGATTGCGCCTACTTGAGTGCGCATGGCGTCGCCCGTCTGGCGATCGAGTTGGCTCCGGTAAGCGCGCAGCGTCGCGGCGTCGGCATTGCGTTGTGCGTTCAACTGTGCGGCCTCTTTGGCGCCGATCGCCGCGAGCTGCGCTTGCGCCTGCTTGCGGGCGCCAGGATCCAACGCCAGATTGGAGAGTCGCATCTTGATCGCCAAGCGCGACGCCGCGTCCTGCTGCGTCAAGCGCAGGGAGAGATCCGTTTCCTTCTGCGTAAGCTCTTCGGCCTTGGCGCGATACTTCGCAGCCGCTTGCGCTTGCAGCTGTCTCGCGACCGAAGAGGTGGCTGCGTTGTCTTGCGCGATGACGCTTTGCTGGTACGCCATGAGGTCGGCATCGGCCGAGCGGGCAGCCTGAGCAACCTGTTGAGCGGACGTCCCGCTCATTTGCTCGGCGGCGGACGCGCCCGACCCTCGGATGCCTGCGGCGGCCAGCGCCGAATGAACGGCCTGCGCTTCGCGCTGCGAGTAGTCGCGCTGTTTTTGCGCGAGGATCTTATTCGCTCTTATCTGCGCGGCGCGCAGTTCTCGGTTGAGCTCGGCCGTCTGCGCAGAAATCTGAGCCGCGCCCAGCGGCACCCGCCGCGCGACCGATTGAAGATTGATCGCAGCGATGGCGTCGTCGAGTTGCGAGAGTTGCCCGTACAGCGGATGGTGCTTGACGACCTCGTCGATCCTCACGTAACCCGTTCCCCGGATGGAGGACGAGTGGACGTTTGGAGCACACCCGGCGACGGCAACGATTGCGGCGAAGCTCAAGATCTTATTTCGTAAGCTCATTTTGGACATCCGTCGTGATGTCCGTCCCCCCGTAGATCACGTCTGCCTTGTCGATGACCAACAAAAGACTCTTCTTGCGTGCGACATCGGAGGTTGCGACGCGGGTCTGATCTACCAGCGGCTTGAGAAGCTGATCTTGCTTGTCGGCAACCGTCTTGTTGTACTGTTGGAGAAGTTGCTGTTTTTCGCTCGGGCTGCGGGCCTGCGCGATGCGCGCCGAAAATACCTGTCGCTGCGTGCTCTCGAACTGCTGCATCGTGCTGTTGGCCGTTTGCACCTTCGGCACCCCATCGAGCACGCTCTGATCGACATAGCCGATCTCGGACGGCGGCGGCGTCGCGGCGGGCGGCTGTATGGCCTGCGGGCTCGTAAATACCGCCTCCACGTCTTTGGTAATGTCTTGGCCGCCGTAGATCACGACTCGCTTGTCTACGACGATCGAGAGATTTCGCGATGCGCTGACCGCCGCAATCGCGAGCTGCGCTCGCTGAAAAAGAGGCCCGACGATTTCCCGCTGCTTATCGTTGAATTGTTGCTGGAACTGCAGAGCCACCTGTTGTCTCTCGGCATCGGTCCGCGCCCGCTTCACCTGCGCGTTGAACTGCGCATCGAGCTGCGCCTTGTAACTTGCGAGCTGGCGATTCCCCACGACGAACACCGGCAAGTTCGCGAGTTCCGCTTGATCGATGTAGCCGACGTCGGTGAGGTCCGCGGCAATGGCACCGCGCCCCGCCCAGGTCGCGAGAGCAACGGCGCCGGCGAAGAATATCGCTGAGCGTACTTTCATATTGTTCTATTGGTCTTCAGGACGGGTCCGCCTGCAGCTAAAAACTCTGGCCGATTCCAAAGCTCGTGTGCGTTCCATTCACTCCCTTGGCGAAGTCGATGCGTACCGTACGCAGCCCCAGCTGCGGCACGTCGAACCGGATGCCGAAACCGGCATCTCCGTAGAGCGCCCAATCAGCGGGGTACCCGGTGATGCGGTTGGTGTACGGATCCAGAAGCGGGTAGGCGCCTCGAATGTGGTAATCGAGTTCGTCGACGAAGACGGCAAGGGTGATTCGGCGGTCCAACGCGACCGGTTGACGCAGCTCGATCTGCCCGAGATAGGCATTCGTCGCGTAGAAGACCTGATTGTACCCGCGCATCTGCTGGTCGGAAAACGTAAAGAGCGAACTGGGCGGAATCACCCCGGTGGAGTTGTACGCGGCACCGTGGACGCCCAGAGTGGCGTCCTTGAGCACGGGAAAGAACTTCGCGAGATCGAGCGTGCTCTCGGTAAACGAGAAGTTGGAGCCGATTGCCGACGCCGAGACCGTCTCGCTGAGCAAGGCTTTGACGCCGTTGCGCGGGTTGAACGGATCGTCGAGGGTGATCGTCTGCAAGCTCAGTCCGCTCGTCACCAGATTGTAGGGAGCGCCCGTATTCACGTTGGCGATTGACGACGCCGAGATGCCGAACGAGCCGCCGAAGCTGTTTTGGGAGGAGCTGATCGGGCTCGGCGTCGGTCCCACGAAGATGTTCGGCTGATTTCCTTGGAAGTAGTACGGCGAAGGCACCGTCGTGTCGTATTTAATCTTTTGGCCGGAGAGTGAAAATGAAAGGATCGTGTAGTCGCTGAGGCGGCGCCCGATGTTACCGGAAGCCCCGTTTGCGCTCGACACGCTGGTGGCGTCGGCACCCGAGACCAGCTGTGCGTTCGTGCTGGAATAGAGCGTCACGGGAATCGGAACCGTCGAACTGCTCTTCACGGCCGTTCCGGAGCCGGCTATTGCGTAGATCGGATAGTAGTACGTCGTATGGTTCGTGAAAATCGAGCCGCCGGCCGTATATTTTTGCCCTTGCGGAGTGTTGCTGAGATACGGCACCGATGCCGTGAGCTGCGCGATGCCGGCTCGCGAGCCCTCTTCGAACTGGAGGCCGGCGGAGTTGCCGGTGCCGTGTAAATTGTTGTCCGAAAAGCCGAGCGTCGCGTATAAGCCAAGACCCGTCAAGCCGCCGGAGTACCCGAAGCCGACCGAGGCCGTCGCCGTGCGCTGTTCGGTGACGTGCCAGACGAGCGTGACGTCCTGGGGCTTCTTCGCATTTGGACCGGGCTTGACGTCCGGCTCGACCTTCGAAAAAAAGTTGAGCGCGTTGAGCCGTTGATAGTCCCGCTTGATGGCATCGGTGTTGAGCACCATGCCGGGCCGTTCCCGCAGCTCCCGGCGGATGACTTGGTCTTTCGTCCGGGTGTTCCCCGTGATTTCTACGACGGCGATGCGCGCGACGTAGATGTTGTACTTGACGTCCGCGGTACCGGTCTGCAAGTTGATCGACGAGGGGACGATGCCGCCCTCGAAGTTCCCAACTTCGAGGTGAAACTTGTCTTCGTAGAGTTTCTGCAGCGCTTTGTAGTCCGCGTCGCGGACCGAGTCGGAGTAGACGCTACCCGGTTTTAAGGTTAGGTGCGGAAGAAGGTAGGGCGGTGGGAGCAGCGGATCGCCGCCGATGATGATGTTTTTGACGACCAGCCCTTCTTGAATGACTAGGGTGAGCGCACCGGTCTGTGAATCGAGGTTGATGTCCTTGACGTGAGTCGGTACTTGTCCCCCGTAGCCGATGCGTTCGTAATAATTATTGATCTTCAGCACGTCTTGCCGAAAGGTATTGGTGTTGAAGACTTGGCCCACGCCGAGATCCATCAACGCCAACAGGGTGTCGCTCGGAACCTTCTGGTTTCCGCTAAAAAGAATCTTCGTGATGATTGGATTCTCGACGACGCGGTACGTGACGGCGATGCCGCCCGGCCGCTGGCGCACTAACGGCGGCGCGATGTCTGCAAAATAACCCAACGCATTGATTCGCACTAAATCAGCCTGAATGACTTTCGGGTCGTACGGCTGGCCGGGCCGTGCCTCGATGACTGCCATGATGGTCTGCGTCGGCACGTGCAGGTTGCCGGTTACATCGACCGAGACGATCTTCGGTGCGGCGGCGGACGCCGCGAGTGCGGGCCCGATGCTCAAACCAGTCATTGCGAGGAGCGACAGAATAGCCACGTACCGTTGCAACGGCCCCACGCGCCGCCTGGGATCAAACGTCATGTGAAAAAAGTCGTCCTCAATTTACCTCGAGGTCCTTTTGACGGCCTCAGCATGGCCGGCGCGCACAAACGCATCGCGCGCGACCCGGGACGCCCTGTTCCGCCCAGCTTAGCCGGTGTCCTTGCGCGTACCCTAAGGCTGAACTTACGCTTAATCTATTTACCAGAAATGGCGTTGAAAGGTGAGGCTGAAGCCGCTGTTTCCGATCAGCGGCTCGGTGGCGAGATAACTCGCGCCGTATCCAACCGGCGAGTTGGGAAAATCCAGCAACTTCGTTGGTCCGCTTTGCAAGAAAAAGTTGAGCGCCGCCGACGTTTCGGGGTTGGGATCGACCACCAATCCGAACGATTGCGTCTGGGGAATTCCGAACGTCACCGCATAGACTGCGCTTACCGACTTGCCGAGCAGCCGGCTCGCGCTAAATCCGACGTTGCCGTAATAGCCGAGCGTGAGGTTGATGCTCGAGAGGCCGAGGCCTTGGCCGAGCGTCGTCTCCAACGGCGACAGTAAGCCGGCCGTAAACTGTGCGTTGAGCAGACTGAAGGCCTCCTGCCCGACGGTGATCGTGCTCCTCTGTTGCAGCCCGACATCGGGAATAGGGGAGAGCGTGCCCAACGGCGTTATCCCGTTGGGCTGCTGGCGCGCGAGCATCGACTCGTGGCTAAAGCCGATCCCGTTGACGAAGCCGCCGAACGGTGCGATCAGCGCAATTATCTGGTCTTGCGTGTAGCCGGGAGGATTGGAGCTAAGGCGGATAGTGAGGCCCGCGATCGGCCCGTCAACGGCGATGTTTATGTCGGCGCTCCCATAGGGATTTCGTGCGCGATCGGGATCGGGATTGACAACGGTCGTCGTCGCGACGGCGTGCAGCGTCGGAAGCACGCCATCGGCGGCATTAAAGCGCACGCTTCCCCGCTGCACGCGAAAAGCGCGATCGAAGTATGTCAGCGTTCCGCCGGTCGATTCAAAGGTGCCGCCCAACGTCGGTTTGGCAAGCGTGCCCGCGAGCTTCGCCGCACCGGCCACGCCGATGTCGAGGCCGGCGCCGTACCCATTGCCTCGGACGCGCACGTTCTTGCCGGCCGTCGCCTGGAGATTGAAGGCGAGCGGTAACGGTGGCCCACTCACGGTGGCCGCCTCTTGTCCCGCCTTCAGGAACGATGCAAACGGAAGCGTGGCGTTGCTGAGCGCTAAGCTGCCGGAGAGCAACGCGTTTGCGTCGGCCCGCTTGGCGAGCATGATTTGGGCATCGAGAGTCCCGCTTCCAAAAGCCGGCAGGTCGAGTTGAGCACCTCGAGCCGAAGCGTTCAGCGCCAGCGTCGCGCCGCCGGCCGAGAAGCCGTTCGGGAATTGGATGCTGCCCGAGCCTTGGATCGTGCCGCTCCCGAAGCGCGCCGACGCGCGTTCGAGCGTGGCGGACGCATGATTAAAAGCGAGCGCGGCCGCGATTTGCTCGATCGGAGTTCGCTCGAAATTACTGACGTACGAGCCGCGGCTGAGCGACAGGTGCCCGACGACGGCGGGGTTGCGCATCGTCCCCGCGAGTCCGAGATGACCGTCGATGACTCCGCCGAGCTTGGTGTCGTTGCCAAAGGTCTGGTTGAACATCGCCGGATCGAGTCCGATCACGTCAAGATCGAAGCTGATCGGCTGATCGGGCGCCGCCAAACGGAGCGGCGCAAGCTGAAGTGGGAGCGAGCCCGCCAAGGTGGCCTCGCCCCGCGTGAACGTCGCGCCGGCATCGGAAAGTATCAATGCATGACGCTCTAGCCGGGCTTCGCCGAAGAGCGCTACGATTGGTACGCCGTACGCGAGCACGTTACTCCCATCGAAGCCGGCCTGGAACGTCGGCGAGCGATAGGTGCCGCTGACCCGCAACGTCGATTCAAAGGACCCGCTGATCGGAACTTTGACGTGAGAAACGTCGTAGACGAGCCGCGCGATGCGATCCGTCGTCGCGTGAATCTGCAAATCGAGCGGATCGTTGCGCCCAAGGCCCAGCGTTCCGGCCGCGGATGCCGAGAGGGCGGAGGTCTTCATCTCCGCTCGGTCGATCACGATTCGCCGGCGCGCGGTGTGAATCGCCAGTTCTGCGCGATCGAGCGCAAGCGGTCCGATCGTTGCGCCGGTAACGCCGGCATTCCCGCGCAGGCCGATGAGCGGGTAGCGGCCACGCACCGTCGCCTTTCCCCACGCTCGCCCGGTGATCGGAAGACTCTGCAGGCCGAGCGCAGGCATCCAAAGCGAGAGATCGAGATCGTTGACATCGGCGCTGAGATCGAATCGTGAATGCATGAACGTGGATTGCCACGCGCTCGTGGGCGTCAATCCGATCGACCCGCGCGCGTGCAGCATTCCGTCCTTCCCGCCGACGGCGAGCGATCCCGTGATCACATCGTGTGCGCTCGACCAAACGGCTTTCGTGTCGCCGATAGGAAAGTTTCGATACCGAAAGTCGCGCACGTCGATGTCGCCGCTCGACGTAATGCGCCCGTAACGCGATGCGGCCGCAAGCTTGACGCGACCCTTGCCGTCGAGCGTATCGCCGGTGTCGAAGAAATTGTTGAAATCCGAGAGATCGGCATGCGGCGCCCGCAGGCCGACGACGTTCTCGTGCGGGCGCGCCACGGCGGTAAAGTACGTGGCCGTCGTCCCGATGACCACGGACCCGTTGCGAACGGCGACTCCCCGAGGATCTGCCCAAAGGAGAGCGCTTGCGTCGATGAAGGGAAGACCGTTGACCTCCCCGCCCGGAACGCCGACGCGGCCGCTGACCTTGGGTGCGACGCTTCGACCGGCGATGTGAAGCCGCGCGTTGAATGAGCCGTCGGTCATGTACGTGGGCAGCCCGAAGGAGCGCAGCGCCGGCGAGATTTGGGCTGCCGGCACGTAGGCATCCAAAGCGTATGCGGGAGAACCCGACGTGAGGGCTGCGATTCGCCCGTCGATTCGCGCGTACGTTGCGCCCACCGCGCCGAGTATTCGCGCAAGCGAAACCGCGTCGCCGGATACCCGAACGTCGCCGTTTCCGGTGAGTGCAAAGTGAGCCATGCGGCCGGCATCGACCGCCACGCCGCCGGAAAATGCCGGCAGCGGCGTTCCGGCCGCGAGATCTCCCGCGGCCGAAAGCGTTCCCGCATCGAGCGGCAATCCGATGCCGTGAAGCTGCGATGCGTTGAGCCGCTTAGCGATCAGCGCGAGCGAGTTCCGTCTGGCCCTCCCGGCGCCTGGTGCAAGCGAGAACGTGCCCGCCGCGACCAGGTCACCGCCGGCCGCATGGGCGTCGGCCGAGTAGATCCGCAAACGAGGCCCCTCGATCCCCAGCGTCAAGCTCGCCCGGTCGATTGGAATCCCGTGCAACGTCGCGTTTCGCAGCGCCAAGTTGGAGCCTTGCACGACGATGCGCTGCGATTCGATGCCGATCCCGACGGTGCCGCCGATGCTACCGTGACCGGCGATCGCGTTTCCAACCAACGGCTGCAGGCCTTCGAAGGTTCCACGATACCTGCCGTAGGCGACGAATCGCTGCGCCGAGAATCCGCCGTGTCCCTCGAACGTTCCCCACGGGCCGGATGCCCGAAGCAAATTGATCGCCGCGTTTTGCAGCGTACCGCCGAACGCCGCTTCAACCGATGCGAACTGCACGCCGGCGATGCTGGCTTGCCCACCGGTTACGAACCCCGCCAGGACGATGTTCTTTCCAGACCCGGCTCCCGCTAGCGTCATCGCGACCGACCGTCCGTTGACCTTCGGCATCTGCGGCAAGGAGATTCCGGGGAACGTTGGATAGCCGGTCGTGCGCATGCGCAAACCGCTGGAGAGCATCCAAAATGCGCTGGTATCTTTCGGCCGGTCGAGAAGATAACCGCCGTCCAAATCGCCCCGCTCCGTATGGAGCCAGAATGGCTCGACGGCGGCGGTTCCGTTGGGGTTCGTTTCGACGAGCGCCGCCAGGCGCGTGACGCCCCGCGCCGACGCGGCACTGCCGAGGACGCGAAAGAGCAGATCGTTTCCGATCGCCGCGGCGTCGACGATCACCGGTTCGTCTCCCAGCATCTCGTCGAGATAGGGAAGGTGGTTCGCCGGCGCCGCGACGTGCACGGCGAACATCGAACGAAGCACCTTGCGGATCTCCATCGTTCCGGTAACGCTCAACGAGATTCCGCCGTACCTGACGCGCAGCGGCGCGAGCGCGATGACGCTGGAATGATAAACGACCCCAGCTCGAAGCGAGTCGAATGGAAGCGTGCGATAGCGGGCGTTGGGCGCGCTGACTCGCGCGACGATCACGGGATCGTCGATTGGACCGTGCACGAGCACGCCGAGATGCGCCGTTCCGGAAATCGGCTGCGCACGAGCGAACGCAAACGCTTGGCGCAAAGCGGAGAGATCGCCAGTTCCCCACACTCCCAAACGAAGCTGGGCGCGCCCGGTGAGCGCGCCGGTGAAGTCGTACGCTCCCCCCTCGATACGTAGGGGAATGCCCGCGAGCGTCGCGCGCGCGCCCCGAACGAAGAAAGCGTTGTCGACGACTTCGAGCCGCGCGCGAACGTTCTCGATCGGCGCCGCAAGCGATTGCAAAGCCAAACGGCCGCCGATCACGTCGAGACTCACGCTGACGTGATAATTCGGCGCCTCGTTCGGAACGACGCCGAGCGCGTACAACCGTGCGTCGAGATTTCGCCCCTCGCCCCCAAGTATCCGAACCGCCGGTGTATCGGCGAAATAGTTCGCCAGGGCACGCACCGGGAAATACGCCGCTTGCGCATGGTGGACGGCATAGCCTGCAATCGCATCGACTCGACCGGCGACGGTGAACGGCTCGGCGTGGATTTCCTCAAAGGCGCCGCCGGCGCGATACCGCGTTACCGCCGCAGTGTCGATCGATGCATCGATCGCGATTCCGCGTGCCTGAAGATCCTTCGCGCTGGCATCGTACGCCGACGGCTCCCGCAGCTCGAGCTGCGAATCGCGAACGTGCAGTGTGAAGCGAAGCGGAACCGGATTTACGCGCTGCGGTGTAGGGCGGCCGGCGGCGCGCGGAACACCGACGTTAAACGTTCCGTTGCTAAACCTGATGAGCGTCAGCTTGGCGCCGTCGATATCGAGGCGGAGCAGGCCGAACCGATGGGTACTTCCGGGAAAAAGGTCACGCAGCGAATAACGTACCGCGATTCGTTTCGCGTCGAGAACCGGCTGGCCGGCGCGTTCTACGCGAACGTTCGAGAAAGCGGCGCCGTCCCAACCCAGCTGCAGCTGCGCGACGCTGACGGCATCGCCGCTCGCGATGCCGGCGCCCTCTTGGATCGCAAAGCGCAACAACGCGTGGCGCCTTGCGACCGCGAGAGAGAGTACTATGAGTACGGCCAGCAGGCCGATCGCAAAGCGTGTGCGCACCTCGAGCTCTCCAGCTTCTATACCTCCTGCGCACGGCAAGGCCCCGCCGGGCTACGCAGCTTCTAAAGGGCCTCTTACAGATCCAAGTTTTTGACGCCCTTGGCGTAGTCGAAAATGTATTGCTTGCGCGGCTCCACTTTGTCGCCCATGAGGTCGGTGAATATTTGTTCCGCTTCGACCGCGTCCTCGACCATGATTCGCTTCAGCCGCCGGTTACCGACTTCCATCGTCGTTTCGGCGAGCTGCTCGGCATCCATCTCCCCGAGGCCCTTGTACTGCTGAACGACGAAATCTTTCCCGTCTTCACCGACGATGGATTTAAGCTCGGCGTCGGTAAAGGCCCACCACTGCTTCTTGCCCTTGCGGATACCGTAAAGCGGCGGCTGGGCGATGAACACGTATCCCTCTTCGACGAGCGGGCGCATCTGCCGGTAGAAGAACGTCAACAGCAGGGTACGGATGTGCGAACCATCGACGTCGGCATCGGTCATGATGATAATTTTGTGATACCGGAGTTTCTGCACGTTGAACTCATCGCCGAAGCCGGTCCCCAGCGCCGTGATCATCGTGCGAATCTCTTCGTTGGCGAGCACCTTGTCGAGACGCGCCTTCTCGACGTTGAGAATCTTGCCGCGCAGCGGGAGGATCGCTTGCGTATTCGGGTCGCGTCCGCCCTTTGCGGTGCCGCCGGCCGAATCGCCTTCGACCAAGAAGAGCTCGCTCTCGGCTGCATTCCCGTTCTTACAGTCCACGAGTTTACCGGGGAGACCGGAGCCCTCGAGTGCGTTCTTGCGACGAGACAGATCGCGCGCTTTCTTCGCCGCATCGCGCGCGCGCTGCGCCTGCATGCATTTTTCGGCGACCGCGCGCGCGTACTTCGGATTTTCTTCAAAAAAGAATTCCAAACGCTCGTAGACTAGGCCGGCGACGATGCTGCGCACCTTTGCGTTTCCGAGTTTCGTTTTAGTCTGCCCTTCGAACTGTGGGTCTTGCAGCTTGACCGAAACCACGGCCGTGAGTCCTTCGACGATGTCGTCGGTCGAGAGCGAGTTATCCGAATCCTTGAGCACGCCGCGCTTGCGGGCGTAGGTGTTGACGGCGTTGGTAAGGGCCTGCCGGAAACCCTGAAGGTGCATGCCTCCTTCGATGGTGCCGATGTTGTTTGCATAGGAGAATAGTTGATCGGCATACGTATCGGTATACTGCATCGCGACTTCGACGTCGACGCCGTCGCGCTCGGCGTGCGTCGAAATTATGGGATGCAGCGGATCCTTCTTTTCATTGAGCCACTCGACGAAGGAGACGATGCCGCCGTCGAACGTGTAGGTGCGTTCGCGAACGGCCTCTCCTCGCTCGTCGCGAAGCGTTATCGAGAGGCCGCGGTTGAGGAATGCAAGCTCGCGTAACCGCTTTTGCAGGATGTCCCAATGAAACTGGGTGACCTCGAATACCTCGGGATCGGGCTTGAACCATTGCAGCGTTCCCGATCCATCGGTCTTCTCGATTTTCTTGAGTTTTTGCACGGTCGCGCCGCGCTCGAACTTCATCTCCCAAAGAAACCCGTCGCGCTTGACCCGCGTCACCATCCATTCGGAGAGCGCGTTCACCACCGAGATGCCCACGCCGTGAAGGCCGCCGGAGACCTTGTAGCCGCCCTTGCCGAACTTCGCGCCGGCATGCAGGATCGTCATCACCACTTCGACGGCCGGGAGCCTCTCCTCGGCGTGAAGATCGATGGGAATGCCCCGTCCGTCGTCCTCGACCGAGCATGACAGATCTTTATGCAGGACGACGGACACGTTGCGCGCGTATCCCGCCAGGGCCTCGTCGACGGCATTGTCGACCGCCTCGTAGACGAGCTGATGCAAGCCGCGCTCGGCGGTGTTGCCGATGTACATGCCGGGCCGCTTACGCACGGCTTCGAGCCCGCGTAAGACCTCAATCTGCTCGCCGGTGTAGTTCGTTGACATTACGTTCTTCGTTTTTGATTCTTCACGGCACCGCCTTCGCCGGGCGGTTCGCCATAGAGCAGTTCGTGCAGCTCGTCGCCTAATATGCTCCGCACGGTTGCCGGTACGATCTGCTCGGGCGGAATTTTACTTCGCAGAAGCACGTAGGAACTCGCAACGATCCGCTCGCGGCCGTCGCGCGAGAGCCGCTTTTCGGCTCTAGCCCGCGTAAGGATCTGCCACCAGTGTGCTAACAGCTGGGTGCGGATCCGCTCGTACTCCCATTCTTGTAACCCGTCAATTAGCGCGGCCGTTCCGGAATATCCCAGCCACGGTGCCTCGAACATCAACTGCGCGGTGCCGGCGGTGAGCCGCTCGAAGCGCGCGGCCGTGCAGGCCCCACACAGGGAATTGGAGGCGGGTCCGAGAGCGCCACAGCCGGCGCACTCTTTCCATCCCTGCGCACGCCGCGCGCCGGCGTGCTGCTCGACGTCCCGCCGAAAGCGCGCTAACGCTTCCCCGGGCGAGCCCGACTCGGGGCGATCGGCAGCCGGCCGGCAGCCCATAGCGCCCCGTCCATTCGCTGCTGGCCTACGGCGAGGAGAGATCCTACCGACGCGAAACCGCAGACGCTCGATGCCGGCGCCGGGCAGACGCGCCTCAAGCGCCCGCAACAGGTGCTCGCTAAGGAAGCTGAGCTGGTGACTCCAGGCGCTTGACCGGGTGGTAATCGTCAGCGTCCCATCGGCAACGCGAGCCGGGTGCGAATTCTGCGCGATTTCACAACCGACGATCTCTTCCCACCCCGCTTCCAGCAACGCAATCGGCGTTTGCCGCGCATCGCTCTGTGCCGGCTGCCACTGCGCGACCGCTTTGGAAAGCTTTAGCACGTTGCGGCGGTCTGCACCCGGGCGTTCGAGATGCGGCCGAGATGCGCATTTGGCGGAAGCCCGACCGGCAGATGCGTCGCCGTGATAAAGGCCTGCTCGTACTCGCCGATTTCCGCCAAGAACGCGCCGGCGCGCTCTTCGTCGAGCTCCGAAAGCACGTCGTCCAGGAGCAGCAGCGGCGCTTCGCTCGACCGCTCGGACATCACGGCGTATTCGGCTACCTTGAGTGCCAGGACCGCCGTGCGCTGCTGCCCTTGCGATCCGTAGGCGGCCAGCGAGAGACCGTCGAGCGTCAAAGTCACGTCATCGCGATGCGGGCCGGCGAGTGCGCTCTTGCGCAAGCGCTCGGCCTCCACGCAGTGGGCCAATCGCGCCCCGAAAGCCTCGGTTATCGCACCATCCGTCGCCGACATAAAGGCGACGTTCGGCTCATACTCCACCTCGAGCTGCTCCTTGCCGGCAAACCGCGCATGCGCGCGCCGTGCGCTTTGCGCGAGCGCGTGCACGAGCGTGTGCCGCGCAAGCATGATCTGCGTCCCCGACTCAACCAGCGTGCGGTCGTACGTCGCCAGCAGCTCCGGATCGGCTTCGATCGTTCCGCGAAGCAATGCGTTCTTTTGTTGCAACGCCTTACGGTAGCGCGCGAGCTCGTAGTAGTAGCGTGGCTCGGTTTGGGACAACGCGCTGTTCAAAAAGGCGCGGCGCGCGCTCGGCGTACCGCTCGCCAGATGCAAGTCGGCGGGTACGAACGTTACGACACGCATCTTGCCGAGATAGCCGGCATAGCGAACGCTGCCGGCATTTACCATGTAACTCTTGCGCGTGCCGCGGCTCGATCGCTCGATCGCGCAGACCAATTCGACGCTTCCCGCGTGAAGCGACGCCACACCGCGCAGTACGGCGCGTTCGCAGCCCCTGCGCACCACATCGGCCTCACGGGCCGTTCGAAACGACTTCCCGGTCCCCAGCATAGCAATCCCTTCCAGGAGGTTGCTCTTCCCCTGCGCGTTGGCACCGACGAAGACGTTCAGCCCAGCGCCAGGTTCGATCTGGAGATCGGAATAGTTTCTGAAATCCGAAAGCGTCAGCCGCTCGAGCAACACATCACTGTCGCAGCGGCATGAGCACGTAGAGCTGCTGGCCGCTCTCCAATGGTTCGAGCGGCCGAATGGCGGCGGGCGAGAGCGGACCCAAAAATTCGATGACCGTTTTCTCGGTCTTGACGTGGTTGAGGATCTCGACCAAGTACCGCGCGTTGAAAGCGATGGTCAAATCTTCACCGTTCTGCTCCACCTCGAGCTCCTCGTACGCGTTCCCGGAGACGTCGGAGCTAGCGGTGACGACGAGCGTTTGATTCGAGATCGCCAGCTTCACCATGCTGGCGCGGTCCCCGGCTACGAGTTCGGCTCGGCGCAGGCTGCCAATCAAGAGCGCCGTGCTGACGGTGATCGCACGATCGAACTTTGCCGGAACGACTTGCTGATAGTTGGGATACTGGCCGTCGACGAGGCGCACGGTTATCGTGACGTCGCCGCTGGTCATCTGCAGTTGATTGCTCTGCGCGCCAAGGGCGTTTACCGAAATCTGCTCGCCGCTGCCGAGATTGCGGGCCGCTTCTGCGAGCGCTCGCGAAGGCACGATGAACTTCTCGCTTGCGACGGTGCCGTTCTCCAGAGTCGTGACGAACTTCGCGAGCCGATATCCGTCGGTCGCCACCATAGTCAAGGCGCCACCCTCCACCTCGAGGAGAGTGCCCATCAAGACCGCCCCACGCGCCTCCTCGCTCGAAGCCGCAAAGATCGTGGCGTCGATGCCCTCTCGAAAGCGCTTCGCTCCCATAGCGAACTGCGCGCCGCGCGCCGCCGAAGGCAGCGGCGGGTACTCTTCGGCAGGCAACGCGTGGAAGTCGTAGTTGCTCCGCGCGCACTTTACGCTCGCGCGCGTCGGAGTACCGGTCAACTCGAGCGTTCCCGGCGATAGATTACCGAGATAGCTCGCGAACAGCTTAGCGGGAACCGTCACCGCCCCGCCTTCGGCGACCTGCGCCGGAAACGCGTGCTCGAGCGTCAGCTCGAGATCGGTAGCGCGAACCGCGATTTTTCCTCCGTCGGCTTGAAGCAGCACGTTGGAGAGGATCGGCACCGTGGTGTGAGCGTTGACCACCTTGCTTGCGGCGCCGACCGCCGTAGCGATATCTTTCGTCGTGCAGGTGAATCTCATCGTTTCCACCGTTGGTCGTGGGCGCGTGTTTTCCTAGGAGAGAACAACGTAAGCCGCAGTAGCAGTAGTAAGACGGTGGATTCTGCGGAAAAGTCGATTATCGCGTGTGTTCGTGCGGCTTTTGCCTTGGGATAACGCTGTGGGCGGATGACTTGGACTCATGCACCTTTCCACGGTCCGCGCGTCGGCGGCATGCTATCCACACCGAAAGCCCCAACCGTACGCAGGATGTTCAGGGGTTCTGACACATCGCGATGAGCTGACGGATCTTATTGCGATAGGCCTCGTCCCGCTGCATCTGCTCCTTAATCTTATCGCGCGCGTACATGACCGTCGTATGATCCTTCTTGCCGAACTCGCGGGCGATCTGCGGTAGCGAATAGTTCGTCAGCTCCGTCGCGATGTACATGGCGATCTGACGCGGTGCAGCGAGCCTTTGATCGCGCCGCCCGTTGTCCATCTCCTTGACGGTCAACCCGTGCGCTCCCGAAACCGTCTCCTTGATTTTGCCGATCGTGATCCGGTGCAAAGGTGCTTGCGCGAGGGCGCTCTTCAAAACGTCTGCGGCGAGGTCGGTCGTGATCGGCGCTTTGGTGAGGGAGGCGTAAGCGACCACGCGGATCAACGCTCCTTCGAGCTCGCGGATGTTCGAGGGGATTACCTTGGCGATGAACGAGGTCACTTCGTCGGGTACGGGAATGTTCTCGCTGCCCGCCTTTTTACGAAGAATGGCTTCGCGCGTTTCAAGGTCGGGAGCCTGAATATCGGTAAGCAAGCCCCACTCGAATCGCGAGCGAAGCCGCGCTTCGAGCGTCTGTATCTCTTTGGGCGGGCGATCGGAAGAGATGATGAGTTGGCGGCCCGATTCGTGAAGGGCGTTGAAGGTGTGGAAAAACTCTTCTTGCGTCGTCTCTTTGCCGGCGAGGAACTGGATGTCGTCGATCAGCAGGACGTCTACCTGCCTGTAGCGGTTGCGAAACTCTGGCGTCCTATTGTTTTGCAGCGCGATGATGAACTCGTTGGTAAATTTCTCGCACGTAACGTAGACGACGTTGGTGGCGAGGTTGTCTTGAATCACCCGATGGCCGATCGCGTGCATCAAATGCGTCTTGCCCAGACCGACGCCTCCGTAGAGAAAGAGCGGGTTGTACGCGTGGGCGGGCGCGCCGGCGACCGCTTGCGCGGCGGCATGAGCGAAGCGATTGGAATTGCCGATCACGAACTCTTCAAAAGTATAGCGGGCGTTGAGGTTTGCGGTACGGAACTCCTCAAGCGGCCGAGCCGCAACCCCCGGCGCGGTACGAGTGGCCTCCCCTGTTTCGGCGACCGATAACCGCAACTCGACGCTCGTGCCGAAGAGCTCGCTAAAAACGCCGATCATCTGCGCGCGTAGCTTGCTTCCTACCCAATCTTGGGCAAACTTGCTGTGCACCGCGAGGTGCAACTCGTTGCCGTGGAACGAGATGAACCGGATCGGTTTGATCCACATCTCGAAAACCGGTTTGGAAAAGGTCCTCTCTAACGTATCGAGTGCCGATTGCCAGAGCTCGTTGGAGATGCCGGAGTTCACCGCCAGTGCCATCATCTGCGTCCTCTGTTAATTAACGTTTACAAACGAACACGCAACAGGGCCCTTACTGAAGAAGGAATCGAGCTGGGCCACTCCCATAAGGGCGCAGTGACTTGGCTTAATGCAGGCTCGCTCCTGCGGCTTTTATGCACGACTTTATACACTTATACACAGGCTTTCGAGAACGGGTTTTTGGGGATTTTTCCGATTTATGAACCCGGGCGCAGAGAAGTGGGAAAACGCCCGAATTGCGAGGCAGCATAAGGTCGCTACCGCCTTACGACGGTAGCGCTGCGCGCTCTTCTCCACAAGCTTGTCCACAGGTGTGGAAAGCGCGGTGGTCGTCCTCGCGATGGGCTCTAGCACCTCAGCGCCCGTTTGGGCGCTCCGTTGCATTTTTCGGCCGCTTTGCTACAATGGGCCCGCTATGTTCGACTTCGATCTTCAGCTGTTTGCCTCGAAAAAGGGCGCGGGCTCGACTCGGAACGGGCGCGACTCGAACGCCCAGCGCCTTGGGGTCAAGCGCTTCGGCGGCGAGCGCGTCATCGCCGGGAACATACTCGTCCGTCAGCGCGGGACCCGCTTTTACCCGGGATCGAACGTCGGAGTGGGACGCGACCACACGCTCTTCGCAACGGCCGACGGCATCGTCGAGTTCAGCAGCCGCAGCAAGCGCAAGCGCATCTCGGTCGTCCCCGCGGCGTAAGCGCTACGACGCCTGCCGGAGCGGGGCCGTTAGGCCCCTTTTTAATGTCCGGCGAAAAATAGACGCAGTGCAGTTTATCGACGAAGCGCAAATCGCGGTCGCTGCCGGAGACGGGGGCGAGGGCATCGTTGCGTGGCGCCGGGAGAAATACGTTCCCAAAGGGGGGCCGGCCGGTGGCGACGGCGGCCACGGCGGAAGCATCGTTCTCGAGGCGACGCCGGAGCTAACGACGCTCGTCGAGTTTCGATTTAGACGCAGCTTTCTCGCCGATGCCGGCAAGCCGGGCGGAAGTTCGAACAAGTCGGGGCGAAGCGGCGAGGACTTAACCATCCGAGTCCCGGTCGGGACGCTCGTTTTCAAGATCCGCGCCGAGGGCGGCGAAGATTTCGTGGCCGATCTCAAAGAAGCCGGTGCTCGCATCGTCGCGGCGAGAGGCGGCCGCGGCGGTTTGGGCAACCAGCACTTTGCAACGAGCGTACGCCAAGCGCCGCGTTTCGCGGAGCGCGGCGAACCCGGCGAGCGTTTCACGCTCCGCCTCGAACTGCGCCTTCTCGCCGATTGCGGCATCGTGGGCGTTCCAAACGCCGGAAAATCGACCTTGCTCTCGGTGATCTCCGCAGCGCGCCCAAAGATCGCCGATTATCCGTTCACGACGCTCGAACCTCAGCTCGGCGTCGTGCGAGTCTCCGATGAGGAATCGTTCGTCATGGTCGACGTTCCCGGTTTGATCGAGGGCGCGCACGAAGGAGTCGGTTTAGGCGATCAATTTCTCAAGCACGTCGAGCGCACGCGCGCGCTGGTCCACCTGCTCGATGGAGCGAAGCCGCTTTCAGAAATCCTTGCAGAGAAAGCGACGATCGAAACGGAGCTGCGCGCCTGGAATCCGCAGCTCCGCGAAAAGCCGACGCTCCTGGTGCTCAATAAGCTCGATCTCACCGATGCTCGAGAGTCATTGCGAGAGCTTCGCCGACGCTTTCCCGAGATTCGTGGCATCAGCGCAGCAACCGGCGAAGGCGTCCGCGACTTGACGCTTGCCGTCGCGCGGACGATTGAGGCCGCGCCGATACCCGAGATCGTCGCGCCGACTGCGGTACGAATCGAGCTCGGCGCACGGGCTGCGTTTCGGATCGAGCGTCAAGACGACGGCACATTCGTCGTTTCAGGAGAGCGCGTTGAGCGGCTGGCCGCAATGACGAATTTCGATTCCGACGAGGCGCTCGCGCGCTTCGAGCGCGCGCTGGGAAAGATGGGAGTCGAGAAAAGACTCAAAGAGCTCGGCGCGGAGGAAGGGGATACGGTGCGAATCGGGCCGTACGAATTTACCTACTCATGAGGATCGGCGTCTTCGGCGGCACTTTCGATCCGGTACACAATGCGCATCTCTTCATCGCCGAATCGGCGCGCCTGCTCGAACGGCTCGACCGCGTGCTCTTCGTTCCTGCCGGTACTCACCACTATCGCGAAAAACCGCAGGCAGATGCGGTGCATCGATGCGCGATGATACTTGGTGCAATCGACACCAACGCTGCGTTCGAGCTCGATCAAACCGATCTGCGCGAAAATGCGACGGGATACACCGCCGATCTTCTGCCGCGGCTGCAGGCGAAGCACCCCGGAGCGCGCTTTACCTTCATCATCGGCGCCGACTCGCTCGCCAGCGCCAACTGGGTTCGCTTGGACGAGGTACTCGAGGCTCTGGAGCGTTTCGCGGTTGCGCCGCGGGCCGGCGTCGGCACGGACGCGCTGGCGCGCGTCATCGCGGCGGTTCCGCCGGCTCTGCGCGCACGGGTGACCATGCTCAAGGTTCCGGAGATTCCCGAGTCCGCGACGCTGGTGCGCAGCTTATTATCGCAGGGGCGCAGCGTCCGATATCTCGTCCCCGAGCCGGTCTGGCGCTATATCTTGGCAGCGCGTCTCTACGGTTATGACGGCGATGCAGCCGGTTCGTAGAGCGTACCGAACCCTGCTCGCGGCGGCCATGCTGTGCGCGTGCGCGCCGACGCAGTCCCCAAACGATCGCGCTCTCTGCGCCGCATATTCGAGCGCGCGGTCGCACGTCGAAGTCGTTGCGGATGGAAGCGTGACGCGGCTGTTGGGCGTGCAGCCGGGACGAACCAGCCCGCATGAAGGTTTTCTCCTCCAACTCGGCTCGGGGTGCAATCTCGTCGTGCGCGTCGAGGCGAACACGGATTTTACCGGTCCGATTCCGTTGACCCGCGGGCAGCGAGTGCTCGTGAAAGGCGAGTACGAATACTATCCACTCGGCGGCGTGATTCACTGGACCCATCGCGATCCTCGAGGGCGCCATGAGGGCGGATACATCGCGACGGACGGACGTACGTATTATTAAGCAGCCGCTACGCCGTATCGTGCTGGCGAGTACCTCACCGCGCCGGTACGAGCTTTTGCGCTCGCTCGGCCTCGAGGTCGAGGTTGAGCCGAGCGGCTACGAAGAAGGGCCGGTGGCCGGTCTTACGCCGCCGGAGCTCGCGAGCTTTCACGCCGCCGGGAAGCTGCGCGCCGCTCTACAGAATCGGGGACGCCTGTCGAAAGATGCTGCGATCGTCGCCGCCGACACAGTGGTGGACCTGGCGGGCAGCGCGCTCGGCAAGCCTCGCGATCTCAAGCAGGCGACTCAGATGCTCGAGCGGCTAGCGGGGCGCGATCATCTGGTGCATACGGCCTTTGCTCTGGCCGCTCCAAACCGGGACGAATGTGTCGAGGAGCGGGCGACGACACGGGTTCGGTTCTACCCCCTGCGGCGCAACGAGATCGCCGAGTATGTGTCGACGGGCGAGCCGCTCGACAAGGCGGGTGCGTACGGAATTCAAGGGCGCGCCGCCGCGTTGATTGAGGAGATCGAGGGAGATTTCTACACCGTCGTGGGCTTGCCGCTGGCGCGCTTCATTCGTGCGCTGCGGCGGTTGGGATTTGCGCTACCGAAAACGAATAAATCCAGGCTGAACTGAAAAGCTTCCTCAGCTCACGAACCCGGGGTCACCATTTTTACTTATCGACACGAACGCAGGCTCTTCGCGATGATCGGCATCATCATCGCCGCCGCCTTGTTGGCGCTGTTGCAAATCGGCGCGCAACGCGCGGGCTCTGAGAGTCCGGTCGCGACGATCGCAAGCTCTCTCTTTGCCACAGCGCAGTCGGCGATCGCTGCCACGATTCGCGGAGTGCGTACCGTTGGGTCGACGGTCCTCGCCCTGCCCGGACTCCAGCGGGAGAACGTGAAGCTGCGGGCGCGCAACCGACGGCTGATGGAAGAGAATGCAACGCTCCACGAGCTTGCCGCTGCATATGCCGCCGAGTCATCGGTCCGCCCGGTCGTCGATCTTTACCACGGCATCGAGGCGCGCGTTATCGGGTTCTCTCCGGAGAACGACTCCCGCGCGGTAACGATCGACGAAGGATTTCGTGCAGGCGTGCACCGAGACGAGGGGGTGCTCGCGGCGGGCGGTGTGGTCGGACGCGTCGCCGCCGTCGGGCCGTTTTCGAGCACCGTGGTGCTCGCGACCGACTATACGAGCCGCATTCCGGCAATCGTGCAGCGCGGGCGTTGGTGGGGGATCGCGCGCGGAAATCTCGGCAGCGTGGTGGTCGAATACCTTCCACAAGACGCGCGGTTGCACGCCGGGGACGTCGTCGTGACGGGAGAAGGGCGCTCGTTTCATTCCGGCGTCCCCCTCGGTGTCGTGACGTCGATCGAGGGCACCAACACGACGCTCTACCAAACGGCCGTCCTGCGGACGTACGTCGACCTCGGTGCGCTCGATCGCGTTGTCGTCGTTTCACAGTAAGCCGCACGTCGCGCCCTTCGTCGGGCCGGCATGGTACGTCGCAGCGGCATGGTTGCTGGCGGCGACGACCGCTCAGGCAACGTTCGTCCACTATCTGGCATTCCGTAGCGTCGTTCCGAGCGTCGTTCTCGTGGTGGTCGTCTGGTATGCCATTCGGGCCGATACGCGGCGCGCCGGAATCTACGGTTTTTTCGCCGGCTTTTGCGAAGACGCACTCTCGGCGGGGACCGGCGCTGCCTGGACGATCGCGACCTGCTCGAGCGCGCTGGTAGCCAGCCGGCTTTCGCGCGGCTTTTTTGCCGATTCGATTCCGCTCGTTACGGCCATCACCATCGTCGCCACGCTGCTGCGCGCGCTGCTCTTTTGGATCGTCATGGCGCTCTCGGGATATCCGCCCGGCCTCGGCAGGATTCATTTCCATGAGGCCGTGCTGCAGGCGGTGCTCAACTCCATCGTGATCGTGAGCGCAATGCTGGCCGCGCGCCGTTTCGAAGGGCAGGCTGCATGACGCATCCGCCAAACGGGACGCGCCCGAAGCCCTGGCGGCTTCCCTGGTGGCGCCTCTTTGCTTTCTGCGCCGTGGTCGCCATGTCGTGTTTTGCGCTCCTGGCGCGGCTCGTCGAAGTGCAGCTCGTCGACGGCGAGCGGTATCGCGCCGCGGCGCAAGCGAACCAAATCCGTCTCATTCCGGTGGCGGCGCCGCGCGGAATGATCGTCGATCGCCATGACACGGTCGTCGCACGAAGTCGCCCGTCATTTGTAGTCGGACTCATACCCTCGCAAGTGACCGATGTCGGTCACGAGCTTTCAGTCCTTGCCGCGGTGCTCGCCATCGACGAGCGACGGCTATGGTATCGGCTCCTTCACCATCGCGGCGTCACCTATCCGAACTTCGAATCCGTTGCAGGCAGCGAGCCTTACGGCCCGGTCATACTCGCAACGGACTTGCCCGTCGCAGCGGTCGCTCGACTCTCCGAAGTGCTGACCGATCTTCCCGGCGTCGATCTCGAAGTGCAGCCTGTCCGCGATTATCCGTATGGCTCCGCAGGCTCGCATTTGATCGGCTACGTCGGCGCGATTACGCAAGAGGAGTTCGGTCGGCTCAAGTATCAGGGCTACTCACCCAACGATGTGATCGGCAAAGACGGATTGGAGTTCGCGTACGACCGGTATTTGCGCGGCGTCCCCGGCGGCCAGCGCGTCGTCGTCGACGCAACGGGTGCGGTCGTCGCGAACGTCAAGCTGGGGTCGAAGGCCGCAATCTCGGGTGACACGCTGGTTACGAACATCGATTGGCGGCTGCAGCAAATCGTTGAGAAGGCGCTCGCCGACGGAATCCGTGCGCTGGGACGCGGGCGCAGGCTCTCGGGCGCCGTTGTCGCCGAAGACCCATGGACCGGCGGCATTCTGGCGCTCGCGAGTTACCCGAACTACGATCCCAACGACTTCGCCGCGAATCGCTGGAAGCGCATCGCGTTCGATCTCACCGACGCCGCGCAGCCTCTCTTCAATCGCGCGGTTGCGGCTGCGACGCCGACGGGCTCGACGTTCAAAATGGTCACCGGTTCCGCGGCGCTCACGGAGCACGTCGTTCGAGTCAATCAAGTAATCTACGATACGGGCGGCTGGGACTGCGGCGGTTACTACGCGCGTGACATAGCGGCAAGCGGCCTCGGCGATACGACGTTCGTCCCGGCGCTGGCGGCGTCGAGCGACGGCTACTTCTTTCGGCTTTCATGGTGGCTAGGAAACGCGCGACTACGCAAGTACGCACTCGCATTTGGCTTGAATGCAAAGACCGGAATAGATTTACCGGGTGAAAACGAGGGGAACTGGCCGACCAGCGCCTGGGAGATGCGCGCGTTCGGCGTTCCGATGGAGCCGAGCGAGGCCTGCTTCTTGGGGATTGGACAGGGCGCGATGCAAGCGACGCCGCTTCAGATGGTCAATGTGGCCTCGGCAGTGATCAACGGCGGCATCCTCTACAAGCCGCAGATCGCGCGAGAGATCCGCAGCCCCGCCGGCCGGAGAATCGCGCGTTTTTCTCCCCGCATCATACGTCGCGTTCCCGTGACCGCAGCGGCGCTCGCGGCGGTGCGCGCAGGAATGGCAAAGGTCACCGATCCGGGTGGGACGGCGTACGGGCTGGCGATCGACGGATTTCCATTCTCCGGAAAGACCGGTACCGTCGAAACCGATGGCGGCGATGGGCCGAACACGACGTGGTTTATCGCCTGGGCGCCTACCGCTCGTCCACGCCTTGCACTCGCCGTCTTCGTCGATCGCAGCGGCGGCTACGGCGCAACGGTGGCGGCACCGATTGCCCGGCAGATCCTCGTAAAGTACTTCAACAAGCAGCCGTAGTCGCTTCGCACGATCGTTCCAGGTTCAAACTCGCGTCCGGGCGAAACGACGAGCGTTCTGGAGGATGCATAAATGCTCGCGGTTCACGAAGATCGGCTCGCCGCCGCCGTCGCGCGGTTAGGCTCGGAGAACGCATTTGAGATTTTGGCGCGGGCGCGTGAACTCGAGGCGCGAGGCCGGCGCGTCGTGCACATGGAGATCGGCGAACCGGATTTCGATACGCCCGAGCACATCAAGAAAGCGGCGATCGAAGCGCTCTATGACAACCACACCCACTACACGCCGTCGAGCGGGCTGCTTTCCCTTCGCGACACGATCGCGCGGTACGCGAGCGACTTTCGTCGCCTGACGCCGGCCTGGGGTCCCGAAAACGTCGTGGTCGGGCCGGGCGCCAAGCCGGTCATTTGGAACACTTTGAGCGCGCTTCTCGATCCGGGTGACGAATTCGTCTACTTCGATCCCGCTTACCCGGCTTATGCATCGTGCGCGAGCTATCATCAAGCGAAAATTCACGCCATTCCGTTGCTGGAATCGCGCAAGTGGCGAATGGACCTCGACGAGCTGGCGCGGCTGGTTTCTCCCAAGACGAAAGTGCTCGTCATCAACTCGCCGCACAACCCGACCGGCGGCGTCCTGACGGAAAGCGATCTGGAATACATCGCCGAGCTGGCCCAACGATTCGATTTTCTCGTTCTCGCCGACGAGATCTATAGCCGGAACTTCTACCTCGGCGCGCAGTACGTTTCGATCGCGTCGCTTCCGGGAATGCGCGAGCGGACCATCGTCGTCGACGGTTTCTCGAAGGCCTACGCGATGACCGGATGGCGTCTGGGCTACGCGCTGATGCCGCAACGCCTCGCCCGAACGGTGACGCTCTTCAACAACAACACGTTCAGCTGCGTCGCAACGTTCGTGCAAATGGCCGGCATCGCGGCGCTCACTGGTTCGGACGAGCCGGTGCTGCGGATGAATGAAATCTTCCGCGCGCGGCGCGATCGGCTCGTTGAGGGTCTCAATGGGATTTCAGGCGTCTCCTGCTCGCTGCCGGAGGGGGCCTTCTACGCCTTTCCCAACGTGTCGGCGATCACGCAGGACGATCGCGCGCTGGCGAAGTGCCTCTTGGAAGAGGGCGGGGTTGCGTGCGGCGGCGGCTCGTCGTTCGGCGCGGCCGGCAAAGGCTACCTTCGCTTCTCGTACGCCGCGTCGCTCGAAGATATCGACTGGGCGCTCCACTCGATTGCGCAGACGCTTCCAAAATTCAAGGCCTGAACGGTCTTCTCAGCCATCGTGCGCAGTTTCCGAGCGGCCGCCGGCCGCCCCGCAATCTTTTTAGATCGATCAGATCAACCGCATCGCACGTTTGACGTCGCCGAGCACGTCGCTCGCGATTTCGCGCGCGCGTGCGGTTCCCGCCGCAACGATGCGTTCGACCAGCGCCGGATCGCTGCGGTAGCACGCGTAGCGCTCGCGCACGGGCCGTAGGTACGCATTCAACCCCTCGGCAAAGTCATTCTTGTCCTGCACGCAGCCCAGCGCGCCCGAACGGCACGCCGCCGCCACGCCGTCAACCCGCAGTGGATTGACGAATCCCCATAATGCGAAAAGCGGACAGATTTCCGGCCGGCCCGGATCGCCGCGCCGGATCTTCTGCGGATCGGTGAGCATGCTGCGGACCTTACGGGTCGTCGTTTCCTCGTCATCGGCGATGAAGATGGCGTTATCGTACGATTTGCTCATCTTCCGGCCGTCGGTTCCCGGAACTTCGGCAAACTCCGAGAGCGTCGGCTTGGGCTCGATCAAGATCTCGCACCCGTCTCCGTAGAGGAAGTTGAAGCGGCGCACGACCTCGCGGCCGAACTCGAGGTGCGCAACTTGATCTCGTCCGACGGGGACGTATTCGCCGCGAAAGACGGCGATGTCGCAGAGCTGCAGCAACGGGTAGCCCAAGAATCCGTAGGTTGCAATGTGCTGCCCGAGTGCTTCGATCTGTCCCTTATAGGTCGGCACGCGCTCGAGCCATGAAACGGGCGTGATCATCGCGAGCAGCGCCTGCAGTTCGCAGATCTCGGGCACGCCGGATTGCAAGAAGATCGTCGCCTTGGCCGGGTCGACGCCGGCGGCAAGCCATGCGGCAACCATCTCGTTGCGCACGTCGCGAATCTTTGCCGGGTCGTCGAAATCCGTCGTGTACGCGTGAAGATCAGCAATCTCGAAGAACGCGTCCGCGTTCTCGCAATAGTTGGCCCACTGCGTCAGAACCCCGACGAAATGACCGAGATGCACGGCCCCGGTTGGGCGCATCCCAGCCATCACGCGCGGACGATCGACGGTGAGCATCGCCATTAATGCTTGGCGAGTTGCGCGCGCACGTAGGCGCGCGCCGCCCGCACGGCGTGCGCGATCGGCTTGCCGCCCGCGAGTTCGCACGCCAATGCCATCGCAAGCGTGCAGCCGGTTCCGTGCATCGAGCCCGCAATGCGGGCCTCGCTGAAGATTTCGACGCCCTGCGCGGTCGCGAGCGCGTCGGTCGGCGCTCCCTCGAGATGGCCGCCTTTGAGGAGGACCGCCGCCGCGCCCCGCCCGAGCAACGCCGCAGCGGTCGCGCCGAGCGCGTCGCGATCGATCGAGGAAACGCCGAGCAGAAACGCCGCCTCTTCCAGATTCGGCGTCAGCACGACGTTGCCGATGCTCGTCAATTCGTCGCGCACGCCGTAACGCGCGGAAGAATCGACCAGCTCGCCACCTCGGCTTGCGCTAAAGACCGGGTCCACGACCGCCGGGATCCAGGGACGAGATCGCAACGGCTCCGCAACCGCGCGCACGGCCGCGAGCGTCGGGAGGGCGCCAATCCGAACCGCGGCTGCCGAGTTCCAAGGCAGAACTGCGAGCTGCGCGGCGAGCGTCTCGCCGGGAACCGGATGGAGCGCCGTTACCCCGCCTCCATGTTGCGCGCTAACGGCAGCGATAGCGCTGAAGACTCGGACGCCGAATTCGGCGCCGATGACGATGTCGCGTCCGACACCCGCGACGTTCCACGGATGCGACGTGCCGATGGAAAGAACGATCTCCGTCACGATGCGCCGTGGGGCTCGCAGCGGTTCCACGCCTCGACGAGCTTTCGCGCCGCGCGCTGCGGGTGTGCCGCTTGTGAGATGGCCGAGATGACCGCTGCCATTGCGGCGCCGCTACGTCGTACCTCGGGAATGGTCGCAGCGGCGATGCCGCCGACCGCAGCCACCGGTATCGCGCTCGCGTCAACGAGCGCCCGCAGGCCATCCGTTCCGATCGGTGCGCCCGCATCGTCTTTCGACGATGTTGCATAGACACAGCCCACGCCGGCATAATCGACGTCGCTCGCGTTGGCGGCACGTGTCTCATCGATCGTGCCGCAAGAGAGCCCGATAAGCCGTTGTGGCAGCGCGCTGCGGACCGTGGCGACGCGCTCGAATCCGGCATCGCCGGGGCCGAGATGCACGCCATCGCACTCGAACTCGTCCGCCGCGCGCCAGTCGTCATTCATGATGAGGAGCGCGTCCCGTTCTCGGGTCAGCGCGCGCAAGACCCGCACGTGCGCCCGTACGATGCCCGCCTTCGCCCGATACTGTATGATGCGAACGTCCGCATCGAGAGCCGCGCCCGCCAATTCGAGCAGACGCGGTCCATCGTTGAGAATGACGTAGATGCCGCGCAGCAGCAGGCCGCGCGAGGAACGCGTTACTCGCGCCGTCGCGTGCGTTGCCATAGCAAGACGTTGCCGACGAGGTACGCGAAGAAGACGATGACGATGAAAATCGCGAGCCCGGCATTGTGACGCGCAAGTGACATCGGCACGAGCAATGCGAAGCAGAGGACGCCGGCCATCGAGACCGCGACGATACGCGAAAATGGAAAGAGCATCGGCTTCGCTCCTACCGCTTCTCGCCGAGTAGGAGATCGCCAAGGCGTGTCAGCTCGCCGTCGTTGGTGAAGCGAAGCTCGATGCGGCCGCCCTTTCGATATCGCACGATCGTGGCGTGAGTGCCGAAGCGCTCGCGCAGGCGTCCTTCGAAATCGCGCTCCTCGGGCGAGAGAGCGCGCCGAGGCGCCGTGGCCCTGGCTTGAAGCGCAGCCGCGGTGAGACGCTCGAGCGCGCGCACCGTTAAAGCTTCGGTCACCGCGCGATGCGCCAACGGCTCGCGACTGGGCACCGGCGCGGCGAGCAGCGCGCGCGCATGTCCGGCCGAGAGACGTCCGTCTACGAGCATCGTCTTGATGGCATCGGATAATCCGAGCAATCGAAGCGTGTTCGCCACGCTCGGGCGGCTCTTGCCGAGCCGGCGTGCGAGCTCTTCCTGAGTCAGTCCGTACTCATCGATCAGATATTGAAAGCCTGCCGCTTCTTCGAGCGGATCTAGGTTTTCTCGTTGCAGGTTCTCGACGATCGCAAACTCGAGCGTTTGACGATCGTCGCTCGCACGGACGATGGCCGGAATCGTGCGGCGCATGAGGGCCGCGCACGCGCGCCATCGCCGCTCGCCGGCGATCAATTCGTATCCGCCATCGCGGCGCCGCACGATGACCGGTACCAGCACGCCATACTCCGCGATCGACGTCTTGAGCTCGTCGAGCGTGCCCGCGTCGAAGCTCTTGCGGGGTTGAAACGGATTCGGCGTTATTTCGGTGACGGCGATCTCGCGGACTACTTCCTGCGAGCTCGAGAGGGGGACTGCTGCGTCGCCGAGTAAGGCCCCTAAGCCTCGCCCTAAACCGCGCTTGGGCGTACTCATGCCGATTGCTCGGCTATTTCGAGCATTTCGCGTGCCAGGGCGAGATAGGCTTGCGCACCGCGGCTTTTCACGTCGAATAAGATCGCCGGCTTACCGTACGACGGTGCCTCGGAGAGGCGTACGTTGCGTGGGATCTGCGTCTTGAAAATCTGATGCGGAAAGTATTTCTCCAGCTCGCGGATCACTTCCACCGCCAAGCGCGTGCGCCCGTCGAACATCGTGACGAGCACGCCGCTGACGTGGAGCGAGGGATTGAGCGCGTCGCGCACGCGCCAAATGACGCCGGTAAGCTGCGCCAGTCCTTCGAGTGCGTAAAACTCGGCTTGCACCGGAATGATGCACTCGTCTGCCGCCGTGAGCGCGTTGATCGTCAGTAAGCCAAGCGACGGTGGAGTGTCGAGCAGGACGAAATCGTAACGCGAGGCTACCGGCGCAAGCGCTTGACGCAAGCGCGTTTCGCGTGAGAGCGCGGCGACGAGTTCGACGTCCGCACCGGCGAGATTGATCGTCGCCGGCGCGAGCCGGAGATTCTCGACCTCGGTAGGCATGATGATGCGCTCGAGTGGGACCTCTTCCATGAGCACGTGATAGAGGTCGTGCGTCAGCTGCGTTTTGTCGACGCCGAGACCGGTCGTCGTGTTGCCTTGCGGATCCGCGTCGACGACCAAAACGCTTCGGTCGCGCACCGCGAGCGCGGCGCCGAGATTGACCGCGGTGGTGCTCTTGCCGACGCCGCCCTTTTGATTCACGAGCGCGATGAGACGACCCAACTATCCGCTCGCAGTACCGAGATACTGCTCGAGAATTCGCAGCAGCAAGCTTCGCTCGTTACGTCGGGGTTCGTCGGTGACCTGCTCGAAGAGCCAACGAAGCGCGGCTCCAACCCGCTCGTCCCCTTTGAACCCCGCGGGCGCCTCTCCGCGGCGAATGAGTGCCGCAATCACGTCCTCACCGTCGACCGCGAGCTCGGGGATCGAAAAAGCCGGCTTACGCGCCAGCTCGGCCCGCACTCGCGCCTCGAAGGCCTCGTTGGCGCGCCCGCGTTTGGGCAACCCGCTGCCGAAGATGTCGGCATGCCGTAATGCGAACAAACGTTCGATAGCGGAGGGCCCGACCCGTCGGATGAACCGGCGGAGGGCTCCGTCGCTGAGGTCGGGGTCCACGGTGTACATATGCTGCCTTACCAGGTGCTCGGTCGCTTTTATGACGTCGTTTGGGAAGCGCAACCGCTCGAGCATTTCACGCGTCATCTCCGAACCCACGATCTCGTGGCCGTAAAAGTGCGGCCCATCTTTCGTGCGCGGCTTGCCGACGTCGTGAAGGAGAGCTGCCAAGCGGACGATTAGGTCGCTGGGCGAAGTAGCGTCGAGCGTTGCCAGGCTATGATGCCACACGTCGTAGGCATGCCACTCGTTTTGCTCGACGCCGACGCCCTCGGTCAGCTCGGGCCACACCTCCGGAAGAACGCCGCTCTGGCGCAAGAGCTCCAAGCCGACCGATGGCTTGCTTGCCGAAAAGAGCTTGACGAGCTCCTCTTGAACGCGCTCTGGGGAGACGCTTCGCACGAGAGGCGCCGCGGCGGCCATCGCACTGCGCACGAAAGCCGTCACCTCATATCCGAAGCGAGCTGCGAATTGAGCGGCGCGAAGCATGCGCAGCGGATCCTCAGCGAAGCTTTCCGCCTTCACAATATCGATGCGGCGAGCCCGAATGTCCTCGACGCCGCCGTACGGGTCGACGATGTCGCCCAAAGGAATCGCCCGCGCGAGCATGTTCATCCGGAAGTCTCGCCGGCCAAGGTCTTCCTCCAACGTCACGTGGGGGCCGCTCTCGACCTGAAAGTCGCGATGACCGACGCCGTAAGAACGTTCCCGCCGGGCCGTGGCGACGTCGACGGTCTGGCCGTCGAGGCTCACCTTTAGAACCGAGAAAGAGGCCCCGACCACGTCGACGCGGCCGAGCCTACGCAGGCGCATGACCAACTCCTCGAGCGCTAGCCCTACGACCACATAGTCGAAATCGGCGATTCCGGGCGAAGCTCGCTCGGCCTGAGCGCGGATCTCGTCGCGAACGCGGCCCCCGACCGCAAAGAGGCTTCCGTGGGGGAGCGCCTCCGCTAGGCGCGCGTCGGTCGGCAAGGGGCGGTACATGCCGTTTCTCATGGTACCGCAGTGAGCGTTCCACGGGGAACACCTCTGCGGTGGCGTTCCACGTGGAACGCTCCGTACGATGGCTCAGCGGCAGAGCGGGCGCTTCGCGGGGATCCCGGGGCGTCGCGGAAAACGAAGCGGCGTTGGAAGCGCTTTGCGAATCGTGACGATGCGGCGACCGCCTTGCAAGCGGTCTTCGCTTTCGACCTTGCCGCCCAGCATTAAGGCGGCATCCTCGAGCGCGATGCGTTCCGACGAAGAGATAGCGCCGCGCTGGAGGAGCGCGGCTCCGCCGACCTCGATGAGTGGAAGGAGCAGCTCGGCGACCGTTGGGGCGCTTCCGAGAGCGCGACCGGTTCCCGATGCAAAGTGCTCTCGAAAGCCCGGCCGGTGCGCGGTAATCTCGGCACGTTCGGCGACGACCTCGCCGCTCAGCTCGAGCCTCTCAAGCACGGATTCGAGAAAGCGCGCCTTCTTCACGGTTGCCTCGATCATCACGACCGCCATGCCGGTAGCGATTGCGATGGGGATGGCCGGCAGGCCCGCGCCGGCGCCAACATCGACGAAGGGGTGTCGTGCGTAGGGCGCGACGCTCAAGCTGTCGACAAGGTGATCGGCCAGCTCCTCGGGCGATTTCGCCCCCGTCAGATTGAAGAGCCGGTTCCCTTCCAATACGAGGCTTCCGTAGCGCGCCAGCGGCGCGATCAGTGCCCCGTCCACGCCGCCTCGCTCGAGTAGCGTTTCGAGTCCCTGCACCGCGCTTAGACGATTGAGACTCGGCGCTCGTTCTTATGGATGAAGAGGGCGACGATGGCGACGTCTGAGGGCGTGATGCCGGGAATGCGGGCCGCCATCCCAAGCGTGCGCGGACGCCGCTGCGCGAGCTTTTCGCGCGCTTCTCGCGAAAGCGCTCGGATCGACTCGTAATCGAAATTATCGGGGATCGTCACTCGCTCTGTTTTGGCGGCTTTCTCGATTGCCAGCTCCTCGCGTCGAGCGTAGCCTTCGCACTTGATTTCGATTGCAACCCGCTCGCCAATCTCCCGATCAAAGCCGGCCTCGAAACGATCGGCGACGTCGTCGAAACCGAGCGTGGGGCGGCGCAGAGAATCGGCGATCGTGCTTGCGGCCTCGAAGCGCTCTACGCCGATGGCAGTCTTTCCAAGGCGTGTCTTTTCGGCGTTTCGTCGAGCGGTGCGCAACGCGGATCGTCGGCGCTGAAAGGCCTCCCACATGGCGTCGTCCACCAGTCCGATCGTCCGACCCAGCGGCATGAGGCGCAGATCGGCGTTATCGTGGCGCAGCACCACCCGGTGCTCGGCGCGGGAGGTGAGCATGCGGTAGGGCTCGTCGACCCCCTTGGTGACGAGGTCGTCGACGAGTACACCGATGTACGCTTGAGCACGCGTGAGCCGCAGCGGTTCCTCGCCGCGCGCACCGCGCGCGGCGTTGATGCCGGCGAGCAAGCCTTGCGCTGCCGCCTCCTCGTAACCCGACGTTCCATTGAGCTGTCCGCAGTGGTAGAGTCCAGCGACGCGGCGAGTTTCGAGGGTATCGCGTAGCTCGGTCGGCGGAACCATGTCGTATTCGACCGCGTAACCGGCACGCACCATGGCGCACGATTCGAGGCCGGAAAGCGTATGGAGCATCTCGAGTTGGATCTCGGCGGGGAGCGAGGTAGAGAAGCCGCCCACATAGAGCGTCGGCTCGTTCCAGCCCTCGGGCTCGATAAAGATCTGGTGGGCGGGATTGTGCGCGAACTTCACGACCTTGTCCTCGATGGACGGGCAATAGCGCGGGCCGATGCCGCGGATCAAGGCGAGGCCATAGAGCGGCGAATAACGGAGATTGTCAAGGACGAGAGCGTGCGTTCGGGCGTTCGTTTCCGTGAGGTAACAGGGAAGTTGCGGGCCGGCAAAGCGCGCTTCGCTTCGGTACGAGAAGAGCAACGGCCGCGGACTGGGCGGCTGGGGGAGCATCGCGTCGTAATCGACGGTCGTCTTGTCGACACGAGGCGGCGTCCCCGTTTTGAGCCGCATCGTCGGAAAGCCAAGCCGCCGCAGCGTGCCGGCCAAGCCGATCGCGGGGGACTCACCGAAGCGCCCTTCAGCACGAACGACGTCGCCGCTGAAGGACTTCCCTCCAAGGAAGGTTCCGGTCGCAAGGACTACCCTTCTGGCTTTGATCACGCGTCCGCCGGCGCACGCGACGCCGCCCACTGTGCCGCCGGCGACGATCAAATCCTCAACGAGACCCTGCACGATCGCAAGATTCGGCTGGGCCTCGAGCAGCCCGAGCGCAACGCCGGCATAGGATGGCTTGTCCATCTGCTGACGCAGCGCGCGCACCGCCGGTCCTTTGCTTTCGTTCAAGAAACGCGCGTGGAGGCTGCAGCGATCGGCAATTCCCGCCATCGCTCCGCCGAGCGCGTCGATCTCTCGGACGAGCTGGCCTTTGGCGCTTCCTCCGATCGACGGATTACATGGGAGGGTGCAGATTTTTTGGGGGTCGCCTGTGACGAGCAGCGTCGGAACGCCCAGCCGCGCCGATGCGAGGGCGGCTTCGACGCCGGCATGACCGCCGCCGACGACGATCGTGCCGGCGTCGTCGCCCATCGTTAGGGAGTTACCGCGGCCGCCGGCGTCTGCGCGTGACCGCGCAGGCGAAGCGAAAAGCCGATCATGATGAAACCAAAGACGACGGCGTAGGCCGCGATCAGCCAAATGATCGCCAGCGCCCCGATCAGCGGAAAAAGCAGCATCAAGACGCCGAATGCAATCGACGCAATCCCGCCTATAATCAGCCAGACCTCGTTTGCGATATGCTTGCGCAGTTGAACGGCGGCGATGATTTCGAAGATTCCTGTCAGGAACGCCCAGGCGGCGATCGTAAGATAGAGCGCCGCAATCACGATTCGAATGTCGTAGAAAGCAATCGCCGCTATCAAGATTCCGACGATGCCTTCAATCAAAAACGGCCACCAGCGCCGGTGCGTTTCGGCGGCGCGAATCGTTGCCACGATTGCGAAGATGCCGTCGACCAGCGCGTACGCACCGAAGAAAATTGCGATCGTTATCCAAGTCAAACCGGGCCACAGCCACGCCAGGATGCCGAAGATCACGGCGGCAATGCCGCGGATCAGCCACGTCCACCAGTTGCGGGTTAAGGTTCCGACCATCGACGAACTCTGCACGGCGCTACTCAACGACTCGGCCGTTGGCCAGCATCACGCGTTGCACGGTGCAGTGTTTCGGTCGGGCTCCTTGCCAGGGCAGGCCGACGAGCGCGTTGTTGAGATTGTGGTTGATCTGCGCGCCTTTCGAGAACGATCCGCGGTCGATGAGCACGTATTTATGCCCGTGATAGCCGACGAGAAAATCGACTTCCGTTGCGGGCGACGCATGCGTGTTGTAGTAGACGACGTTGATGCCGTTCGTTACGCTGCCGTTTGAGTTGACGACGCAGCTTTGAATCGAAACTCCCAAGGCCGAAACGATTCTTGCTTGCGCGGTCGCGGGCAGCCCGCAGCAGAGCGCGGCGAGGCCCATGAGAAGAATGCGCTGCATAGTGATACCTTTCGCATTAAGACGATTTTGAAGTCTATTTGCCGACGCAAAAACGTGAAAAGACTCCGTCGATAACTTCTTCGGCGGCTACCTGCTCGCTTACATGCCCGAGTGCCGAAAAAGCACGCTGAAAGTCGAGGGCCACGAAATCGAGGGGTTCGTCCGAGCGCAACGTTCGCGCCGCTCGTTGTAGGGCGTCGATCGCCGCGTTGGCCGCGTCGAGCTCGTGCAGCGCCGAGAGATGCGGGCGGGATGCGTCGAATCGCTCTCCGCGCCAGCCGATCTGCGCGATCGCCCGCCGAAGGACGTCGAGGGTTCGCACGTCACGTACGCTGCCCACGATGGCGTCGGCGCTTATAGTCGAGCGCGCGTCGTGCGTTCCCAAATCGGCTTTATTGAGGAAGACGATCCGCTCGCGATCGTTGGTTCGCTCGAGCAGACTCACGGCATCGGAGCCGAGCGGCTGCGAGCCGTCGATCACAACCAGCACGATCCGGGCGGCATCGAGCGCCCTGAGCGTACGCTCGATCCCGAAGCTTTCGAGGCGATCGGCGTGCGTGCGAATACCGGCCGTATCGACGATGCGAACGGGTACCCCGTCGATGAGCAGGCTCTCCTCGATCGTGTCGCGCGTCGTTCCAGGGATCTCCGAGACGATTGCCCGATCGGTCCCAAGCAGAGCGTTGAGCAGCGAGGATTTTCCGGCGTTCGGAGGGCCCACGATGGCGACCGGCACGCCTTCTCGAATCAGCCGTCCCATCTCGCCGTCGTGCCGTAGCCGTTCGAGGCTCGCCAGGAGTGGAGCGAGATGCGCCTCGAGCCCGACGCGGTCCGGCTCGGAAACTTCGTCCGGAAAATCGATTGCACCGGCCAGCTCTTCGAGCATGCTCGCGAGCGCGCCGCGCAGCGCTCGAATCTCCTCGGCCAGAGCGCCGCCGAGATTGGCAATCGCGGCGCGCGCGGCCGATCGCGTTTCCGCATCGATGACGTCGGCGACCGCCGTGGCGGCATGCAAGTCCATCTTTCCGTTGAGAAAGGCGCGTCGCGTGAACTCACCGGGCTGGGCGAGCCGCGCGCCGCGGACCAATAACGTGCGCACCACTTCGCGAGCCACGACGGGCGATCCATGAAGATGCAGTTCGAGCATCTCTTCCCCGGTGTAGCTATGGGGTGCGGGAAAGAGAATTGCGAGCCCTTCGTCGAGCGGTTCGTCGTGTTCGTCGAGTATCGTGGCGCGGGTCGCGAAGCGCGCGCGCAACTCGTTTTTCGTGCGAAGAACTCGACGCGCGATTTCCGGAACACGGGATCCACTGATGCGCACGATTGCGATCGCGCCCTTCCCGGGTGGCGTGGCGATCGCCGCAATCGTTTCCTGCTCGGTTGAGTCTATGGCCAACGCGCTTGGAGGCCCCGGCGGCTTGGCCGCTGGGTGGCGCGCCCCGTTGAGCGCATCCTCAACGGGGAAAGACGACGACGCGCCGCTCGGGCTCCTCTCCCTCAGACTCAGTGCGCACGAGCTCGGAGTTTGCGAGGGCAAGGTGAATGATCTTGCGCTCGGATGGCAGCATGGGCTCGAGTTTCTGCGGCGTACCCTCGCGCTCGCAGCGTTCGAGAGTCGCGAGCGCTAGGTTTTTCAGCTGATCCGCGCGATGAGCCCGATAGCCCTCGGCGTCGATCGTGTAATAGCGCCGATTCGCGCGCACGCCGGCGTTGAACGCGTTATTGAACAGAAGGTTAAGGGCCTCGAGCGTGTTGCCGTGCCGGCCGATGAGCATCCCCAGGTGCGGCCCGCTGATCTCGAGGTACTCGCCTTCGGCCCGGGCGACGTAACTTATGTCGACCGGGCCGATGCCCATCCGTTCGAGGATTTCGCGCAGGAGATCCCGGGCAGGCTTAGCATCCTCCGGCACCTCGCGGCCCGCAACGTCAGAACGCCCGCGGCGCGGCTCGCGTCGGCGCGGGCCGCCACCCCGCCCACCGCCGGATTTTCCGCCGATCGTTCGATCCCGGATGTCGGCGGGCTGTTCTTCAAATTCAAAATCGTCTTCGTAAAGCATCTGGCCTCATGCGCCTCGTTTGTTTTTTCTCTTCGAGCGTCCGGATCGCGTCGGTTTCGGTTTCGCAACGCCGTTGCCGCTGGGCGAAGACTTTCCCGCAAGCGCCTTCGCGGGCGCATTGCCCGCGCCGGAAACGCTCTCCGTGATGACGTGCTCGCTGTCGATGAGCGCGAGCGGCTGATGGTAGCGCCGGAGCATGTAGAATTGCTGTGCCATCGTGAAGACGTTGTAAGCGAACCAGTAAAGCACCATGGCCGACGGCCAGCCGTACCTCCATCCTAAAAACCCCAGCATTACCGGCGATATCACCGCCATCATGCGCTGCGTTTGGGCCTGTTGCGGATCGGTCGCCGGCATGCTCACGTAGCGGACGCTCAAATACATCGAAAACGCATAGAGCAATATCAATATCAAATCGGGTTGTGCCAGGCTTGCGGCAAGAATCGACTTGCCGAAGAGACACAAACCCGTACACTGCGCCCCGTGAACGGCCGATGCGGCGTGTGAGAAGCCGCTGCCGATCCACAACCAGCTTTGAGCGAAGTAGTTTCGGTGAATCATCACAACGTAGTAGACGCTGATGATGACGGGATACTGAACGAGCATAGGCCAGCAGCCCGCGAACGGATTGACCCGATGCTCCTTGTAGAGCGCCATCGTTTCCGCCTGGAGCTTCTGACGATCGTCTTTGTGGCGCTCTTGCAGCCGTTTGAGCTGCGGCGCGATCTTTTGCATCGAAAGAAACGCTTTGAACTGCGCCGTATTGAGCGGCCAGAAAACGAGCCGGATGAGCGCTGCCAGGATAACGAGACTCCAGCCGACGTTCCCGACGGGCTTGTCGATGGCGAGCACGATCGAATAGAGCGCGTTGACGATCGGATCGAGCCACGACGTCGCAAGAATCAGATGCACGTGCGGGATCCTTTATTCCTGGGGCTGGGAACGAGGTCGATGCCGCCCGGATTCCAGGGGTGGCATCGCGCAAAACGAGCGATGCCAAGCCACCCGCCTCTCACGATGCCATGTGCTTCGACGGCGAGCAGCGCGTACTGCGAGCAAGTCGGATAAAAACGGCAGGCCGGCGGAAGCAGCGGCGAGACCAAGAGCTGGTAGAGTCGGATCGAGCCGACAACGAACCGTCGCATACGCTAGGTCCGTTTGAGGGCGAAGGTTACCTCAGCCCGCAGGTCGCGCACCGGCGCCAGCGCCGCAACCGGCCGCGCCACCAGGAGCAGACGCATCGCGCCATGGTGCTCGAGCGCATCGTGAACGATCGCCGCGAGGCGGCGGCGCAGCTTATTGCGGATCACGGCCTTTCCAATCGATTTGCTTACGGTGATGCCGACCAATGAAGAAGTGTCGCTCGGGAGCGGCTCGCTGCGGTATATGATGAGGCTCTTGGTCGTAACGCGCTGCCCTTGCCGGCGCAAGCGGGCAAAGTCCGCTTGACGGTTCAGGCTTGCGAAGCGCCGCATCAGACGGTAAGACGATGACGTCCCTTCTTGCGACGACGGGCCAGGACCTTACGCCCGTTCTTGGTTCGCATGCGCTCTAGAAAGCCGTGCACGCGTTTGCGGCGGCGATTATGCGGCTGATACGTCCGCTTCATAACGTCCCTTCGGAAACCGGGTGATGCCCCACACCCTTGTGGCAGACAGCCCCTGATTATAGCCAGCGAGCAGGTCTGCACGCAAGCACCTTGCCAGGAGCCCTGGGCGGTTCGCTGCTGGGCGATGATCAAAATGGATCGACTAGGCGGCCGTTAGCTTTCTTGTGGGACACCCCGGCTGGGGCCGCCAGGAACGCTACTCAATTAGAGTTCAACCTATCGATGAGATGGACGCACCCGGCAGAGACTTCGTTCCGGCGGACGCGCCTGAAGGTGATCCCGCTAAGCTAGATTCACTCGCTTCGCGCGGCTTCCAGGTCGAGTACATGAACCATGCCAAAGCGATACTTAACGTGGATTTCCCAGATGCGCTGCAAGAACTTCAAGACGTGCTGATGACTCTCCAGATCTCTGTCGAGTCGCTCGTTCGAAGCGGCGGGGGAGAGCATGATCTCACAAAAGGTCTTCGCCGTGCGTTTGCCCAGCGCCATTGGCAACGTCACAACTTCGAAATCCAGAAGCTGATCGACGGCCGTCCGCGCGAATCAATCAGCCACGAAGTGGACCACGTGCGTGGGTTTGACAACGGAACAGTAGCGATGGAGATCGAGTGGAACAACAAGGATCCGTTCTACGACCGAGACCTCGAAAATTTCAAGCGGCTCCACTCCGAAGGCGCGATTTCGGTCGGCGTCATTATAACGCGAGGCAGAACCCTTCAGGCCGCATTGCGCAAGAGGATTTTCAGATTTGCCGAAGGTCGCGGTATTAAGTCGTTCGAAGATTTGATACCATACGATGTGCGGCCAACATCGCGCCAAATAAAAAACGTCGACGATCGGACGGCTCGCGGCACCGACTTCGCCGTGGCTTGGTCACAGTTGTTTGTTTCTGATAAGTTCGGCGAGGCGACTACTCACTGGGATAAGCTAGAACACCGGGTGCATCGGGGCGTCGGTCATCCATGCCCTCTGCTTTTAATTGGAATACCCGAGGAGGCCTTGTCAGATTGATAAAGCGTCGCGATAAAGCGAAGCGAATGGCAATAATTCTACCGAGTGAATCGCCAGCGGATTCTCTTCTCGCGTACGCAGGAGAGACGCGTTACCGGACGATATACGCTGACCCTCCCTGGCGGTTCACAAACCGCACCGGGAAGATGGCACCGGAACATAAACGGCTTTCTCGCTACGCGACGATGACCTTGGATGAAATCTACGAACTACCGGTTGCGACAATAACTGCCGAACAGTCCCACCTCTATCTCTGGTGCCCGAATGCTCTTCTTGCTGAAGGGCTTGAAGCGATGAAACGTTGGGGCTTCGAATATAAGAGCAACGTCGTTTGGTATAAAATTCGGAAGGACGGGGGGCCAGATGGACGCGGGGTCGGATTTTATTTTAGGAATGTGACGGAGCTAGTGCTTTTCGGCATCCGCGGAAAGAACAATCGGACGTTGAAGGCCGGGCGTACGCAAACGAACATCATCTGGACCCGTAAGCGCGAGCATTCAAGGAAGCCCGACGAAATGTGGACCCTCATAGAGCGTTGTTCGCCGGGACCGAGGCTCGAGATGTTTGCGCGCTATTACCGCAATGGCTGGGATCAATGGGGCGATCAAGTTGAGCCGGCCCCGCTAAGACTTGTCCGCTGATGACGCGATTCGGCGAGGCGGTCTACGCTTGGATGAAAAGAGAGAAGAAACGAAGCGCCACTAGTGACGAGGTCTGGGCAGCGCTCGCTGAGATCGACCCGGCGCTGACGACAAAGAGCGAGACGCGAAAAACGCCCCGTACGACGATGATGCGCGATTTACGAAAAGATACGCGTTTCACCGTTTCAAAGGGACTCATCGAACGCCTAGAACGCGAGAGCCAGTAGTGTGATGAGATGCAATTGCAGTCGCACGTGATTTGGGGGAAGGCTCTATACGTGGCCGTCATCGGCTGGCGCCCTTAGATGAGCTTCGGCTATCATCGCCGTAGTGACGCGTTGGCATCTTGAATCGCCTCTTGATCGACGTCCGGCGACCTAGACTTCCAGTATTCGCGACAATGTATAAGTCGGCGGCGCTAAATTGAGCCGAAACCCCATTCATCTGTATCCCTTGGTCAGACCAGTTGCGAAGGCGGGGATGGGCGCTGACCCCGCCGTAAGTTTCTGAAGTTTTGAGCGTTTCGAGTATGCAGCCGCCCGGCCGCCGGCGCGTCGTCGTCACGGGTCTGGGCGCGGTAACCCCCGTCGGCAACACCCGTGAAGAGTTCTGGAAGCGCCTGATCGCCGGCGAGTCGGGCATTGCTCCAATCACCGCTTTTGACGCAAGCGATTTCCTCACCCGGATCGCCGGTGAGGTCAAAGACTTCAATCCGGAGCAGCTGATCGGGCGAAAGGAAGCCCGGCGCATGGACCGCTTCACCCAGTTCGCCTTCGTCGCTGCGCGTGAAGCAATTGAGGACGCGCGGCTTCCCGACGACGCCGAGTTCAAGCAGCGCGTCGGGGGCGTGGTCGGGACGGGCATCGGTGGAATCATTACCTTCTGGTTGAACTCCGACAAGGCGAACGAGAACGGAACCTGGGCGAAGGTCACGCCGTTCTTCATTCCGATGCTCATGGCCAACGCGGCCCCGGCGCACATCTCGATGGCGTACGGTTATCAGGGCCCGTTCTTTGCCGCCGCCAGTGCATGCGCGAGCGCGAACGATGCGATCTGCACGGCGTTTAACGCCGTTGCCTACGGCGATGCGATTGCGATGATCGCCGGCGGAAGCGAGGCTACCGTTTCGCCGCTTGCAATCGGTGGTTTCTGTTCGATGCGGGCGATGTCGACGCGCAACGACGATCCGGCGCGCGCGAGCCGCCCGTTCGATCGCGAACGTGACGGCTTCGTCCTCGGCGAAGGCGCCGGCATCTTGGTACTTGAGGAGCTCGAGCACGCACGGTCACGCGGTGCTTCGATCTATTGCGAGCTGCTCGGCTATGGGCAATCCTCCGACGCGTACGACATCGTGGCGCCGGACCCAGCCGGTGAAGGCGTGCGATTGGCCTTCGCGCGCGCCTTTGCGAGCGCGGCGATCGAGCCGGGCGACGTCGATTACATCAACGCGCACGGAACCTCGACGCCGATGGGCGACCCGGCGGAATCGAAAGCGATCGAAACGACTTTTGGCGAGCACGCTTATAAGATTGGCGTCAGCTCGACGAAGTCGATGCACGGCCACGCGCTCGGTGCGGCGGGCGGCATCGAAGGCGTGGCCACCGCACTCGCCGTGGCTCGAGACACCATGCCGCCGACGACCAACTACGAGTTCCCGGACCCCGAATGCGCTCTCGATTACGTTCCAAACATCGCTCGCCGCGCGCCGATCCGCACGGCGCTCTCCAACTCATTTGGCTTCGGCGGTCACAACAGCGTGATCGTCTTCGGCAAGGTTCGGGTCTAGGAGACTCCCCGGCAGATGAGCCAGGAGAACTACCGCCGGCGCCTGCGCGCCCTGCTTCGCCTTGCAGGTGTACGAAGGGCCGAAGACTCGAGCGAGTTTGAGCGAGCCTTCGTGCATCAGAGCTACGCCAAAGAACGTGGCGGCGCCTCGAACGACCGCATGGAGTTTCTCGGCGATTCCGTGCTTGGGTGTATCGCTGCCGGCTGGCTCTTCGTACGCTTCGGCGACGAGCCCGAAGGGTTGCTCACCCTGCGCAAGGCCGCGATCGTCAACGACGCGCAGCTTGCGCGGACGGCACGGCGCCTGGGCCTGGGAACATTGATGCGCCTGGGTGCGGGAATGGTGAGCGCCGGCGGTGCCGATAACACGTCGGTGCTCGCCGATGCGTTCGAAGCGTTCGTCGGTGCGCTCTATCTGCGTTTTGGTCTTGAAAAGGCGCGCAAGTTCGTGATCGCCCAGCACATCGAGCAGCTCGATCATTCGTCCGATGCTTTGCTGGACGCAAAGACGCGGTTGCAGCACTACACGCAAGAACATCTCGCCGCTACTCCCGTCTATCGGGAGACCAACCGCGGGACGCCCCAGCGTCCCGCGTTCAAATCGCGCGTCAGCGTCAATGGCAAGGTCTTGGGAAAAGGCGAGGGCTCTTCCAAGAAAGCCGCACAGCAGGCCGCCGCCGAGGCGGCGTTGCTTTCCATCGCCGGGCACAGCGCCGCGGTCGCTCCGTGAAGCTCAAGCAGGTTCGATCCTTCGGCTTCAAGACGTTTGCCGATCCGACGGCCCTCGAGTTCGGCAACGGCGTCACGGCGATCGTCGGTCCGAACGGATCGGGCAAATCGAACTTGGTCGACGCATTCCGTTGGGTTTTGGGCGAGACGTCGAGCAAGAGCCTTCGGGGGCGAGCCCTCGAGGACGTTATTTTTTCCGGCAACGAGGTGCGCAAGCCGCTCGGCCTCGCCGAGGTTTCGATTATCTTCGACAACGCCGATCGGAAGCTACCGGTCGAGTTCGCCGAGGTCGAGATCACGAGACGTGCGTATCGCGTCGGCGAGAGCGAATACTTCATCAACCGCACGCAGGTACGGTTGCGCGATATTGTGGATCTCTTGATGGGCACGGGTCTTGGACCGGGATCGTACGCTATCGTATCGCAAGGCCAGATCGACGCAATCCTCACGAGCAAGCCGGTCGAACGCCGCGCGCTTTTTGAGGAAACCGCAGGCATCGGTAAATTCCTCTCGCGCAAGCACGAATCGATGCGCCGTCTGGAACGGACCGAGCAGAACGCGATTCGCATCAGCGACCTGATTGCCGAGCTCGAGCGGCGCATCCCGGAACTGGAAACTCAAATGCGCCGAGCGCGTCGGCATCGTCGGGTCGCCTCGCGCGTGCGCGACTTGGAGATACTCGCGTATCTGCGGGCAAGCACGACCCGGCGAGACGAGTGCGTAACGCTGCGTGACGAAATCGGCAAGAATGAAGAGCAGCGAAGCGCGGCTGCAGCAACGGCTGCTTCGCGCGGCGGCGAATTGGCGCGATTGCGTACCCAACTCTATCGCTGCGAATTGCAGCTCGAGGAGCTGCGCTCGCAAGCGCAGAGTAAGCGCAGCGACCTTGCGGGGCTAGAGGCGCAGTATGCCGCCGCGCTTGCGCGGCGCGAAGCGCTCGAGCGGCAATCGACGCAAACGTCGCAGGACGTGCAGCGGGTCACCGATGAGCGAGCGTCGCTCGTCGCGGCAGTCGACGCTTTAGAAGACCGCATAGCGCCGCTCGGACGGGAGATAGAAGCGTCGCGCGAGCGCGAGTTGGCGGCTGCGGCAGCGCTCGCGGGCGCGCGCGCAAATCTGGAGACCATCTTTATCCAGCTGCGCGAGATCGAGACGGCCGCCGGAGACCTTGCGGCGCGCAAAGCCGAACGGCGCGTACACGCCGAGAATGCGCGCGCGCAGCGGGAGCATCTCGAGAGTGAAGAGCGAGCAGCTCGTGAGCGCGCGGAGCAAATCGAGATCGCGGCGGGCGGCGCGTCCCACCGTTACGGCGAACTGCAGCGCCAACTCGCGATCGCGCAAGAAGCGTTGCTCGACGCGCGTGGGCGCGCGGAGGACGCGGACCGGGAGGCGACGCTCTCGCAACAAGAAGTAACACGCGCGCTCGCTGCCCACCGCGACCAATCCGGCGAAGTCAAGGCGGCCGAATCGCGCCTTCACACCATCGAGGAGCTCGAGAACTCGCTCGAGGGTCACGTCCCCGGTACGCGTGCCATCGTCGAGGCGTGGCAGCGCGGCGAACTTCGCGGCATCGAAGGCATCGTCTCCAATTTGATTACGACCGACGAGCGGTACGCGCGGGCGATGGACGTAGCGTTCGGAGTACGGCTCTCCAACGTCGTAACGACGACGTCGGAAGACTCAGAGCGGTGCGTTGAGTTTCTCAACCGTAAGGAGGCGGGGCGCGCCACATTTCTGCCGCTCGACACGCTCGCCAATAGAGAAGGGCGTCGGCTCAGCGACCAGCTCGCCGGGTTACCCGGCGTGCTCGGCTATGCGCACGCCCTCGTGCGCACCGCACCGCGCTTTTCTGGAATCATCAACTTTCTGGTCGGAAACGTTCTCATCGTCACGACGCTCGACGTCGGAATAGAACTCGTTCGCGGGCGAGGCTTGCGCGACACGATCGTGACCTTGAGCGGGGAGCAGATAACGGGCGGAGGCGCAATCACCGGGGGACGGTTTGCCCGCGAGCGCTCGATCTTGTCACGGCGATTCCAGGCGGCGAGCCTGCGCGACGCGCTGGTCGGAATGCGAGCAAAGCTCGAAGGAGCCGAGCGCGATTTGCGTGCGGCGCACGTGCGTGCAGACGCGGCGATCGGTATGCGAGATGCCGCCCGGGAGCGTCAGGCCGGCATGGAATCGCGGCTCGTGGGGTTACGGGCGGAAGGAAGCGCGCTGGGAGCCGAGGTCGAGCGCATGCACGGCGATTTGGAAACGGCTCGCGCGGCAGCGTTGGAGCTGCGCGCGCGGGCAGCCCGATGCCGCGAGCTCGAGCGGGAGTACGATGCGCAAGAGCCCTCGGCGCAGCGCGGCGAAGAAGAACGCCTCCAACTTGAAACGGAGCTCGCACGTGTGCGCGAGGAAATCGTTCGCGCCGAAGAGGCCCAAACTTCTATCACCGCTCAGGCTGCCGGTTTCCGGGAGCAAGCCGCGGCCCTCACGGCCGAGCGCGACGCGTCCAAAGCACGTCTCGCGATGCTCGATCAGGACAGCGAACGCGGCGGGCTGGCGCGCGAAGAGATGCTGGCCCAGATCGCGCGACTGATGGAAGAGACACGACGCGGCCACGCGCACGTCGAGGGCCTACGAAGCGGCGTCGCCGCGCTCGACGAGCAACTCCAGGCGGCTCGCCGCGAACGCGAGGAGCTCGCGGCTCGCCAGACGCAACTCGAATCGGAGTTGCGCGCTGCCGAACAGCAAGAGCGCGAGACGGCGGCGGGCGGCGAGCGGCATCGAACGCGACTCGCGCAAGTGGAGGCCGAACTCGGGATGCTCGTTTCGCAGTTCGCACAAAACCCGGCGACGAGTGAGGAATGCGCCGACGTCGATAGGCGTTATCGGGACGAGCCCGACTCCGTGGTCGAGGAGCTGCCGCGCCTGCGTGACGAGCTTGCGCGCCTCCAATCCAACGTTAACCTCAACGCCGAATCCGAGCGCGGCGACGTTGCGGAGCGCGAGCAATTCTTGCGCGCCCAGCTCGACGATCTCACCGAAGCTCGGGAAACGTTGCTCGATTCGATTCGCGAGATCGAACGTGAGACGCAAATCCAGTTCAACGAGACGTTCGCGCGCGTCTCCGATTCGTTTGCGGTGATGTATGCGCGACTCTTCGCGGGCGGCGAAGCGAAGATGTGGCAGACCGCGCCCGAGAACCTTTCCGAAACCGGCATCGAGATTGCCGTACGCCCCCCCGGCAAGAAAGCCATGCCGCTTACCGCGCTCTCCGGGGGCGAGCGCGCGATGACGGCAGCGGCATTGATCTTCGCGCTAATCGCGACCAAACCGGCTCCATTCTATCTTCTTGACGAAGTCGACGCCGCGCTCGACGACGCGAACATCGACCGCTTCTGCGCGATGGTTCGGGAGTTTGCCGTAGATTCCCAGATGCTCATCGTCACGCATAACAAAAAGACGATGGAGATGGCCGATCGCATCTACGGCGTGACGACTCGCGATTCAGGCGTGAGTGCGATCGTCTCGGCAGAGCTCGCACGCGAAACCGTGACCGCGCTTGCCTGAAGCGTCGTCGCTACCGCGAAAGGCTGCCCTTTTTTCGCTCTCCGACAAGACCGGCGCGGACGAGCTGGCGCGCGCGCTGCAGGGCCGTCGCATCGACATCTATGCGACGAGTGGAACGCGTGCTTTTTTGAGAGCGCGCGGCGTCCCGGCGCGCGACGTCGAAGAGCTTACCGGATTTCCGGCGCTCTTCGGTGGCCGGGTGAAGACGCTCCACCCCAAGGTCTTCGGTGGGATACTCTACGACCGGGCCCAGCCCGAGCACCAGGCGCAAGCCCAAAAATACGCGATTCCCGAGATCGTCGCGATTGCGGTGAACCTTTATCCGTTCGAAGCGACGGTCGCCCGCGGTCCGGCGACCATTGAGGAAGCGATCGAACAGATCGACGTCGGCGGCGTTGCATTGCTGCGGGCAGCGGCAAAGAATTTCGAGCACGTTGCCGTGCTGACGCATCCCTCGCAATACGCTGAGTATCGGGCGGCGATCGAAGCCGACGACGTCCCTGCGACCCTGCGCCGCAAGCTGGCGATTGCGGCGTTCGAACGCACCGGCGAGTACGACGTCGCAATCTCCCATTATCTAGCCACGGCCGGGGAAGTTTTGCCGAGCCAGCTACCCGGCGCGCTGGCACTCGCACTGCCGCTTGCCAAACGCTTGCGGTACGGTACCAATCCCCAGGAGCGGGCGGCGTTCTATCTTGATCCGGTTGAACGGCTGCCCGAACAGCTGCACGGAAAGGCGCTATCCTATAATAATCTTCTCGACCTGGACGCGACGCTTCGACTTCTCTCCCGGGCCATGCTCGGCGCTCGTTTTGACAGCGACCACGCTCGCTACGTTCGCGCCGCCGTTGTAAAACACGCGGTACCGTGCGGGGTTGCGCAGCGATCGAGCGTCGCCGTAGCGGTGCGGGAAGCTCTTCTCGCGGACGCCGTTTCGGCGTACGGCGGCATCGTCGCCGCGGACGCGCCGATCGACCGTGAGGCGGCCTTCTCGCTGCGTGAGTTTTTTCTCGAGATCGTCGCCGCTCCCGATTTTGACTCGGAAGCGCTCGAGATTCTCGAGAAAAAAAAGAATTTGCGCATCATGCGTTTCGACCGGGCGTTACCCGACGAGCTGGCGCGGGAGCTGCGCCTGCGAAGCGCGCTTGGCGGCGTGCTCGCAGAAGACGACGATCCCGACGCGCCCGCGGAGAGGTGGCGCGTCGTCAGCCGCCGGCATCCCGGCGAGCAAGAATGGCACGACCTCGCCTTCGCATGGGACGTGGTGCGGCACGTGAAGAGCAACGGAATCGTGATCGTCAGAGAGGGCACGACGCGCGGAATTTGCGCGGGGCAGACCAACCGCGTGAGCGCGGTCCAGATCGCCGCGCAGCGCGCCGGCGCGCAAGCGCGAGGCGCGGCCTGCGCCAGTGATGGGTTCTTCCCCTTCGCCGACGGCTTGGAGGCGGCCGTCGAAAGCGGGTGCACGGCCATCATCGCGCCGGGCGGATCGATTCGCGATGAAGAAGTCATCGCGGCCGCGGACCGCCACGGTGCCGCCTTGCTCTTTTCGACGTATCGATATTTTGCGCACTGATCTTACTGGAGTGAACCGATGCCGCGATACTTACACACCTCGATCTTCGTCAACGACATGCAAGAGTCGATCGACTTCTATACCGGGAAGCTTGGACTGCAGTTGCTCGGCGGTCCTCACCACTATCCCGGAAACGCCGACATGGCGTTCGTGGGTCGCGATTGGACCGCGTATATCGAGCTCGTGTACGACCTGGAAGCGCATCCGCCTTACGACCTGGGAAACCGCTACGAACACCTCGCCGTCGAAGTCGACGGCGATCTGCGCGCGTACGTCGACGGGCTCAAAGCAAAGAACGTCCGAATCCTCAAGGACGTCTACAAATCGCCGAGCGGCACGCGCGCGATCGCGTTCGTCGAGGACCCCAACGGAATTCCCGTCGAGCTACTGGAGCCGCGTACCTAAACGGCAGTCCGCGCTGAGCGCTCGTCGTCCCCGTCGGCAAAGACGCCGGGTCGCGGGGCCCCGAAAGGTGCGCTTGTTCGAAGAGGCGCTTTGGGCCGTCGGCTCGTGATTTTTTTCATCTATAGATAAATGGGTCGGTAGGCGCGACGACGCGCTCGACGATCTGCGGGACGAGGCGGAGGTCGCCGCGCAGGCTTTCGATTCGGCCGTCGACGCGTAGCCAGGTGCCCGCCGGATAAGGCAGAGATCGGTCGAGTTGGACCGCAACGGGTGCTGCGTCGGCTCGACAACAGGTAATCGCGTACCGCACGACGGCGTTTGAGCTCGCGTCGCGAGCGAGCGCGCCGGTGAACGTCACACGTTCCCCGGCAAAGAGGTTGCTCAGCGTCGTCTCCGTCGCGTGGTATTGCGGAGGGGACGCGCCGACCAGCGCTCCGACGAGCATCAACATCGGCACCGCTCGGGCTCCGCTCGAGCGCGAGCGCCGGTACCACGCCGCGCAGAAAAGCGAAGCGCCCGCGCAGCACCACAACGCGGCCGCAAACCCCGGGTGCACGAGAGAGTCCCCATGGCGCGCCGCCACGACGGCAAGCGCGAGAGCCAGCAGCGTGTAGGCGAATGCGTCGTGTCCGGCAGATGAATGCGACGCACGTTGGAAGGCGCGCAAATCGACGATTCCGGCGACGCAGAGAAACGTCACCGCGGCCAGCGGCGCGCGAACTCGCAATGCGCCCGCGAGCCCAACCGTGCCAAGCCCGCATGGTGAGAGGGTGAATCCCAAAACGGCGCCGACGATTGCATGCCCGAGCTTCGGGAGACGCGCGGGATCGAAGGCTGCGCAGAGTTGCAGCGCAGCGCCCGCGAGAACCGCGGCGGGAAGAATCGCGGCAAGTTGCCCGAGCAGTTCCGAGGCCCCGTCGCCGTCCATCTCGCGATGCTCGCTGCGTCGATGCAGGATGCGAGCGACGAGCAGCGCCGCAAGATGACGAGCGATCGCAACGCCCGGTCCGAAGACGAGCCACGTGGCGGCCGCGGCCGGAAGCGAACGTGCCGAAGGTCCGCCTCCGCAGCCGCAGCCGAGATACTGCATGACGGGAAAGCGCCGCCGCAGCACGTGCGACAGAAGCACGCCCGCAAACAAGAACGGCGTTGCTTCAAAGAACGTACTTGTGGTCGCGGCGAGCGCCGAGCGTACCGTATCCGGCGAGAACGTTATGGCAAGCGCCGCCGTCGCGGTTCCAAAGAGGAGGTTGCGCACGCGCAACAATCACGCGCGTGAGTGCAATGGCTAGCGTAACGTTAGGGCGAAGCTGAACCGAGTCATGCCTGAAAAGCTGAGCGCGCCGCGCGGCACTGCCGATCTCTTCCCACCGGAATCGGCTCGCTGGAACGGACTCGAAGAGCGCATGCGAACGCTCGCGGCTCGCTATGGTTACGGTGAGATTCGTACGCCGCTCTTTGAATCGACGGAGCTCTTCGTGCGCGGCGTCGGCGAACAGACCGACATCGTAGAAAAAGAGATGTATACGTTTACCGATCGCGGCGGACGCTCGCTGACGCTGCGTCCCGAGTGGACGGCGCCCGTCGTACGGGCGGCGCTCGAACACCACCTGTTTGCGGCGGGAGCGTTGCGCGTCTATTATATCGGGCCAATTTTTCGCTACGAGCGGCCACAGCGGGGGCGCTATCGGCAATCCCATCAGTTCGGTGTCGAATGTTTCGGCTTCGCCGGTCCCGAGGCGGATTTGGAAGTGATTTCGCTGGCTTGGGAGCTGGTTAGAAGTTACGGCATCGCCGATGCGGCGCTCAACCTCAATTCGCTCGGCGACGAGCGTTGCCGTCCGTTCTATCGGGAGGCGCTGCTGGAGCATTTTCGTCCGCACCTCGCCGAGATGAGCGAAGGCGCCCGCGAGCGCGCGCAACGCAATCCGCTGCGTTTGCTCGACAGCAAAGATCCGGCCGACGCTCCCTTTATCGAGAGCGCGCCGGTTCTAAAGTCGTTTCTCTGCCCCGCGTGCCGCGACCATTTCGACGCGCTGCGATCGTATCTGGAATTAGCGGGGATTCCGTTCGTCGTCAATCCGCGAATCGTTCGTGGGATCGATTACTATGACCGAACCGTCTTCGAGATTACTTCGAGCGTGCTGGGCGCGCAGAGCAGCGTCTGCGGCGGGGGCAGGTACGACGGTCTCGTCTCTTCGTTGGGCGGACCCGACGTGCCGGCTGTCGGTTTCGCGCTGGGCTTGGAACGCTTGCTCATGATGCTCGAGGCTCGCGGGGAATCCCGTGCGCCGGCGCGGCGCGGAGTTCAAGCCATGGCACTGGGTGCGCAAGCGCGGACGATTCTCGTGCCGATCGTCGCGGAGCTTCGCCGTCGCCTGGCCGAACCGACGTTTGTCGATTATCAGGACCGCAAGCTGCTCGCGCACTTGAAGATCGCGGACCGTAACGGCGCGCGTTACGCGCTCATCCTCGGCAGCGAAGAGCTCGCTTCGGGCGAGCTCGTCCTGCGCGACCTCGAACGCCGAAGCGACCGCCGGCTGCCGCTTTGCGAACCAAGAGTCGTTGTCGAGCTTCTCGTAGAAGCGGGCCTCTGATGGAAGCGTGCCTCTGATGGACGAACGCTACGCCGAAGAGACGCAGACGTTGCGCGAACTGCTCGCGATCATGCACGAGCACGACCTCGACACGATCAAGGTGAAGCTTGGCGATGCGATCTACGAGCTGTCGCGTCGTCAATCCCCAGCCGCTCACCCGTCGGGCTCGCCCGAGTCGTCGTCGCCGCCGTTTGCGCAAGGGCCGTCCGCGGCAACGGCCGGCCCCAACGTTACGAAGGTGCTCGCGCCGTTGACCGGCGTTTTCTATCGTGCTCCGTCGCCGGACGCGCCGCCGTACGTCGAGATTGGCGACCGCGTCGAAATCGGCGACGTCCTCTGCGTTTTGGAAGCGATGAAGCTCTTCAACGAAATCCAGAGCGACGACGCGGGCAAGGTCGCGCGCATCGTCCCGGGCAACGGCGAGCTCGTCTCTCAAGGTGAGGAGCTCTTTTGGATCGAGCCGTGAATTATCAAGGGAGACGCGATTTCGAGGAGCTGCTCGAGGACCGAAGAGGTCTGCTCGATGCGCCGCGCTATCGGCAGGAGGTCGAAACGATCGTGGGGGCCATCGTGACGGCATTGCGTGGCGGCAAAAAAATTTTGTGGTGCGGCAACGGCGGGAGCGCCGCCGAGGCCCAACATATGGCTGCCGAGCTTTCGGGGCGGTTTCTGCGCGAGCGTCCGGGCTTGCACAGCGAAGCGCTCTCGGTGAATTCGTCGACGCTGACCTGCGTCGGCAACGACTACGGGTACGATTACGTCTTCTCGCGTCAAGTCGAGGCTTTCGCGCAACCGGGCGACGTCGTGATCGGCATGACCACCAGCGGAAGTTCGGCCAACGTCGTTTTGGCGCTCGAGGCGGCGAAGCGACGTGGTGCCGTAACGGTCGCATTTACCGGCAATGGCGGCGGCAAGGTCGCGCAAATTGCCGACCATTCATTGATCGGTCCCGACGGTTACGCCGCAATCGTTCAGGAAGTCCATCAGGTGATGGCACACATCGTCTGCGATCTGGTCGAGCAGCGCCTCATCTTCGAGGGCGGCATTCCATGAATCCGGTGCTGATGGTGCCCGACGCGCGTACGCTCTTCGGGCGGGCGAACGGACGAAGCGTGCTGGTCGTCGGCGATCTCATGATCGACGAATGGATCTGGGGTACCGTTACGCGTATCTCTCCGGAGGCCCCCGTTCCAGTCGTCGCCGTCGCGGATCACTCGTTTACGCTCGGCGGTGCCGGCAACGTCGCCAATAACCTGCGGGCACTCAATGCCAACGTCGTCTTCGCGGGAACCATCGGAGACGACGCGTTCGGAGAGCACGTCCGCGAGCTTCTCCGCGATGAGGAGGTCGACGCCTCGGGAGTGTTTATGGTCCGCGACCGGCCGACGACCCGAAAGACGCGCATCGTGGCGCACAGCCAGCAGGTCGTGCGGGCCGACTGGGAATCGACGGCGACGCTCGAGGCGGGCGATCGACGGCGGCTCACGCAGTTCGTGAGCGAGCACGCCGCGCAGTGCGACGCCGTGATCCTAAGCGATTATGCCAAAGGGCTGCTCTGTCGCGAGATCGTCGAGGCCGCGTGCAGGTGTCCGTTGGTGCTCGCGGATCCCAAGCCCGCCAACATCGCGCTCTTTGCCGGAATCACCTGCGTCGCGCCCAACGCAACCGAAGCTTCAACCATCACGGGCACTCCGATCGTTGACGATGCAAGTTTGGAACGCGCCGGGCTGCGCTTGATCGAGCTGCTCGATTGCCGGTACGCGATCGTTACGCGCGGCGAGCACGGCATGGCACTCTTCGGACGCGCCGGCGAGCGTCTGCAAATCCCCTCGGTCGCGCGCACCGTCTACGACGTTAGCGGCGCGGGCGACACGGTCATCGCCGTTCTGGGCCTCGCGCTGGCGGCCGGCGCGCCGATCGAGCAGGCGATGCAGCTTGCCAACTTTGCGGCGGGCGCCGTCGTCGGAAAGCTAGGCACGGCAACCGCCTCGCCCGACGAAATTCTCGCGCTGCTCGATCCCGCGACGTGAAGGCGAGAGACTTCTTCGGACGGCTTCTCGACCTCGATGAGGCGACGGCGTGGCGCGACGAATTGCGAAACGAGAACCGAAGCGTCGTCTTCACGAACGGCTGTTTTGACCTGCTGCACCAAGGGCACGTCGAGTATTTGGCTTGGGCCCGGGAACAGGGCGATGCGCTGATCGTCGGTTTGAACGAAGACGAATCGGTGCGCCGCATCAAGGGCGAATCGAGGCCGATCGTTCCCTTCCGTCAGCGCGCCGCCGTGCTGCTCGGGTTGCGCAGCGTCGACGTCGTCGTCGGGTTCGGCGAGCGTACCCCCGAGCTGCTCCTCGACCGCATTCGTCCCGACGTGCACGTGAAGAGCGACCAGTACACCGAAGACGAGCTACCCGAACGAACCGTCGTGTTGCAGCACGGCGGCCGAATTGCGCTGGCGCCCCACGTTGCCCGCCGCAGCACGACCGATCTGATCGCACGCATCCTCGATGCGTATCGCGCTCACCGCTAACGGACCCGGTGAAGTCGCGGGCTGGCTGCGACCGCTTCTACGCTCGCTCTATGCGCGGCGACCGGATCTGCTCGCACTGGTCTTCTTGGTGCCCGACGACTACGCAACCGGCTTCGAGGCCCAAATCGTACGAGATGCGTTTCCCCAAGCCGAGGTCTTCGATCCGAGGAGCTATGTGAAGTTTGCGCTTGGCGGCCGTCTCGAAGGCGTTCCGGAAAGCGTCGACGTGGTCCAGTATGTCGGCGGCGATCTACTTCACGCGGCGCGCATTCACGCGCGCCTGAAGGGGCGTGCCGCCGCCTATAAATTCTCCCGCCGAGCCTACCGCAATGTCTTCGATCGAGTCTTTGCGGTCGATCGCCGAAACGTCGAGCAGCTGGCAGGCTGGGGCACTCCGCGCGACCGCATCGAGCAGGTCGGCAACCTGGCAATCGACGGCGCGCTGTTTGAAGCAAGTCTGCCGTCTGAAGATCTACCGGCCGACGGGATCGTCGTCATGCCGGGCTCGCGGTCGTACGAGATCGAGAACCTGATCCCATTCTACTTCGGAGTCGCCTTGCGAATTTTGCGCGAGCGTCCCGGTACTCCGATTGCGTTTGCGATCTCTCCGTTCACGCCCCGCTGGCAACTACGCTCGGCGATCGAACGCGGCGGTCATCCGCGCATGTTCGGCAGAACCGGCCGACTCGTCACCGAAGCGGGACGCGACTATCTATCGACGGCCTCGGGCGACGTGCGGATTCCGGTATCGACCAACGGGCTAGGAGCCGCGCTGCGCGCGCGGCTGGTCTTGACCATCCCGGGGACGAAAACGATCGAGCTGGCGGTGCTTGGCAAGCCGGCTATCGCGATAACGCCGCTCAACGCGCCGGAGGTCGTGACGATCAACGGCCCGTTGACCTATCTCAACCGCATTCCGTTCATTGGAATCCCGCTCAAACGCGCGGTGGCGGTCCGCATCTCACGCCGTTTTCCGCATCACTCGCAGCCGAACATGGATGCCGGGGCAGCGCTCATTCGCGAAGTGCATGGAACGGTCACGCCCGGTCGGATCGCGCGCATCGCAATCGAGTCGTATGAAGATTGCGCTTGGCTCGCGTCGGCCGGCGAAAGCCTCGCGCGACTCTATCGAGACCACGTCGGCGCGTCGGATAGGATGGCGGAATCGTTGCTCGACCTCGCGGCGTAAACACGCGTGGAGTTTTCCGTGGTCATTGCAACCAAGGATCGCGTACGGTATCTGGAACGCGCGCTCGATTCGCTGCACGGTCAAACCGGCGCGCCACCGTTCGAGATCGTGGTCGTGGACAACGGCTCTACCGACGGAACGAGGGACATGGTCGCGCGATACGCGCGACGCTTGTCGGCGCTGCGCTACGTTGCCGTGCCCCAGCCGAATCGCGGAAAGGCACGAAATAGCGGCGTCCGCGCCGCCCGCGGCCGTTATCTGCTCTTCTGCGACGACGACGTGCAGCTGCCCGCTCGATGGATCGCGGCGCACGCAGCGGCTCACGAGCGTTGCGGCGAGCGCATCGTCAACGGGCCGATCGTAAACGTTCGTTCGTATGCGGACCGGCGCAAACCCAAGCCGGCGAACTATTCGCGAGCCTTTCTCTGTACTTGCAACGCGTCGCTCTCGAGAGCGGCGTTCTTGCGTGCCGGCGGATTCGACGAAACGTTCGATCTCTACGGCTGGGAAGATACCGAGCTGGGCGTTCGTCTTCGGTTAGAGGGGCTGCGGTGGAAATTCGCCTGGGAAGCGTATCTTTGGCACGTCAAGCCGCCCGAAGAGAATACGCTGGCGGTCGAGAGTCGTAAGGCCGTCGAGAAAGCGCGCATGGCTCGACGATTTCTTGCCAAGCATCCTTCACGGCAAGCGCGTTTGGCAACCGGAGCGCATCCGCTCAACCTGCTGCGCGCGCGATATCTGCTTCCCGAATGGCTGCTGGCTCTTTACGCCGGCTTCTCGACGAGTGCGCGCGCACCGTCGTCCGTGAGCGCCCTTGCACGGTCGGCGTTGCTCGACGGAATCTATTCGCGCGAGCTGCTCCGAGCTCTCGATGGCGAGTAGCCGAGCGTTGCTCTATTGCGCGGGCGGCGGCATCGGCGATTCGCTCGTCGCGTCGATCGTAGCGAGGGCGCTGCGCGAGCGTTTCGCCCGCATCGATGCGCTCACGCTTGCAGCTCACCGGAGCCTGCTCGCCCGCGTTCCCGACGTCGATGACGTGTTGATCGACGACGGCGGCGGCGAACGCGGGCTCGCGAAAAGGCTCTCCGGCAATAACTACGAGGCCTGCGTCGTGACGTGGGCCACGCCCCGAACCGCTCGCGTCGCTCACCTCGCGGCAATACCGGTGCGCGTGGGCCAAGCCCGGCGCATCTACTCGTTTCGGTTCACCAAACGCGTCGTCGTGCGCAGCGAGAACGGCGATGTCACCTCACACTGGTCGGATATCCTGCTCGATTACGCGCGCGCAATCGGCTGCGACACAAGCGACCGGCAGTATCGCTTCGTCCCGACAACCGCGGACGAGCGAGAGGCCGAGAAACTCAGCCCAGCCTCGGGGCCCTTCGTTATCGTCAATCCATGCAACGCGGTCGCTTCGCGACGCGGTATCTGGCCGCTGGAGGGTTGGGCGTCCCTCGCGCACGCGCTGCACGAACGCCTCGGCGCGCGCATACTCTTGAGCGGCGCACCCGCGGACGCACCGATGGCCCAGGAAATCGCTCGTTTGAGCGGAGACGGCGCCGTCGTTTCGATCGCGGGCTTTACGACCGTTGGCGCCTTCGGTGCGCTCGCTCGGCGCGCGCTCGCTTTCGTCGGGATTACGACGGGGTCGATGCACGTCGCGGCGGCGGTCGGTTGTCCAACGGTCGGCATCTTTCCGTTTCAATCGGACTTTCCCGAGCGCTGGTCGCCGTTGGGAGCGCGGACCGCCGTCGTGCGAGCCTCCTTTCCCTGTCATTCGGGCGACACCAAGGAGAGCTGCCGCGACTACGCGTGCATCGCGAATCTCGATCGGTCGCGCATTCTTTCCGCGGTCTGGTCGCTCGTCTCGTGACGAGAGCGACGATCCAGCTCTGCACGTACAATCGTGCGGCATTGCTCGCGCGAGTGCTCGAGGCGTGCGCCGATCAGACCATCGAAGACGATGCGTACGAAATAGTGGTCGTCGACGACGGCTCGACCGACGCGACCTGCGAGGTGATCGAAGAGGCGCGCCGGCGGACGACGTGTCCTTTTCACGTAGTTCGCCAGTCAAATGCGGGACTGGCGCGAGCTCGCAACGCGGGCATCGCACGAGCCGCGGGAGAACGGATCATCTTCATCGACGACGACGTTCTGCCGCTTCCCAACTTCGTCGAGGCGCATCTGCGTGCCGGCGAACGTCACGCGGGTGCGATCGTGAGAGGCGGCGCGATCGAGGTGAGCGATCTCGACGATCTGCCCCCGCCGGTCTGGGGTATCAGGAATTACAGCGGTAACTATTTCTGGACGACGAACGTGTCGGTGCCGCTCGCAACCATCCGCGGAATCGGCGGATTCGACGAGTCTTTCTCTGAGTATGGCTGGGAGGATATCGACGTCGGATTGCGCTTGCGCTCTGAGGGCGTTCGCGCGGTCTTCCATCCAAGCGCACTCGTTTACCACTTCAAGCCGCATCCCCGCGCGACGAGCGTCGATCGAATGGTCGCTCGGGCTCGAGCGCAGGCGCGCACGGCAGTGCAGCTCGTGCGTCGACATCCTCGCTGGCGAGCGTATCTTGCAACGGGAATCAATCCGGTACAGCGAGGCTTCCACGCCGCCTTGCGACGTTTTCGCGTAGAAGCGCGTTTACGCGCCCGCCTCCCGGCTGTGGCGGGCGATCGAGAACTGAGCCGCAGAGAGGTGCGAACGGCACGGGCCTTGGCAAACGAAGCGTACTTCGCCGAACTGGAGCGCGTCCTGGCGAGACGCCTGTGAGGATTCTGCTCTCCCGCACCGACCGAATCGGCGATTTAGTTCTTTCGACGCCCGCGATCGCCACCGTTCGCGCCTCCTTCCCGGAGGCACACGTCGCGATCGTGACGAGCGAGTACAACAGCGTCGTGATGGAGCGCAATGACGACGTCGACGAGCTTATCGTATTGCGCAGCGGGGTTCGGCCGCGAGCGCTCGGCGCCCGCCTGCGTGGGTACGACCTTGCGATCGCCCTTGCGCCGCGCGCCGTCGATCTCAAGCTCGTCGGGGCAACGGGCGCTCCGTTACGCGTGGGATACACCTACGAGCGGCGATGGCTCGCGCGCCTCACGGCGGGGTTCTACGTTAATCGCAGGATGATTTCAGAGGCCGATCCGGAGCTGTGCGAACGCGATCCGCGACGCATCGTACGCCACGAAGTGGTGCAGCTGCTCGACCTCGTCGCGCTGGCCGGCGCGTGCAGGCGCGTTTGGGCCCTCCGCTTGGACGTTACGGAAGAGGATCGCGGGGCGGTGCGGGAGCTGCCGAACGGTGCGATCGTGCTTCATCTCGCTCGACGATGGTTTATCGAAGGGAGCACCTTGAAAGGAACCCTCGCAATCGTCGAAAGGCTTGCCGCGCTCGCGCCGGTCGTGATTACCTGTGCGCGCGACTGCGAGCGGATCGCGGCCGCCTTCGAAGGGAGCAAAAGCGTGGCACGGCTGCTTCGCGGCCTGCCGTTCCACGAGTGGGCGGCGGTTTTCGAACGCGGCCGAGTGGTCGTTACGGTCGATACCGGCGCGACGCACGTCGCAAGTGCCGTCCGAAGGCCCACCGTGGTTGCCTTCGAACACCGCTACTTTCGGCTGAACTCACAAGAGTGGTCGCCGTATGGCGTCCCGCACGTTCTGGTACGAAAGCCGGCGCGCGCCGACGCCCTCTCGATCGCACGCTTCGGCGACGAGATCGTCGGCGGCGTTGCTCGGTTGATGGGACACTAGTGCCGCAGCTCTCGGTTGTGATTCCGACTTACAACCGCCTCGATACCCTCGCGCACGTGCTGCCGACGCTTCTGACGCAGGATCTTCCGGCGACGGAGTATGAGCTGCTCGTCTGCGATTCAAACTCCGCTGACGGCACGGCGCAGTATCTGGCGCAGCTGCGGACCGAGCATCCCGGCGTGCGCCACTTGCCCGGTGCGTACAGCGGTCGCGCCGCAGCGCGCAACGCCGGCATCGCGGCAGCGCGCGGCGCGATCGTGCTCTTCAACGACGCGGACATACTGGCTTCGCCGAGCTTGCTTTCCACGCACGTGCACCGCCATCGCGAGCGTACCGGCATCGCGGTCGTCGGCCTAGAAGTGCAAGTGAAGAACCTCGCCGAGTACGTCTTCAAACGCGATCACCCACAAGCGCGCGGGCATCTCCATCCGCCCTCGCGAAAAAAGCTGTCGTGGCTCTACTTTCTCACCGGCAACGCATCGGTACGGCGAGCAGACCTGTTGCGCGCCGGGTGCTTCGACGAAAGCTTCACCGGATACGGGCACGAAGACTTGGAGCTCGGCTACCGCTTACAACGTATCGGCATCGAAATTCTCTACGAGCCGGCTGCAGTGAACTATCATTGCCAGGCGGTCGCCTACGACGATCGAAAAGCGAAGATGCTCCTTGCGGGACGGTCGACGGCGCGCTTTTACCGCAAGCATCCCCACTTCGAGGTCATGCTCAAGCTCGGCATGACGCCGGTTTCGCTCGGCGCCCATTCGTTGCTCTCGCGCTTGCCGCATCTGTTGGGCTACATCGATCGGCTCGCCGAGCGCTCCAACCTCGCCCGTGACCTTTTGCTGCAATACTATTACGTTTCGGGTATAAAGGAAGCTCGTCGTGAGCGATAGGGTCTCATGCGGCGCACTACGCGCCGAGAGCGAAGGCTCGGCGGTCGAACTGAACGGCTGGATAAACCGGCGCCGCGATCACGGCGGCTTGATTTTCGTCGATCTGCGAGACCACGAAGGCGTTACGCAGGTCGTCTTCGACCCGGCGCATCCCAGTTTCGCGCAGGCCGAGCATCTACGGCACGAAGACGTCGTGCGGGTTTGCGGCACGGTGCGCCGCCGTCCGGCGGGTACGGAGAACCCGCGTCTGGCCACCGGCGACGTCGAGGTCGCGATCGGCATGCTCGAGGTTCTCAATCGCTCCGCCGTGCCGCCGTTTCAAGTGAACGCAGAGGAAGCGGTCGACGAAAACCTTCGGCTCGAGTATCGTTATCTCGATCTGCGGCGTCCGCGCATGCAGCGCAATCTTCGTCTGCGCCACCGCATCGTCAAGGCAATGCGCGATTTCTTCGATTCTCGCGACTTCTTGGAGATCGAAACGCCGATGATGATCAAATCGACCCCCGAGGGCGCGCGCGACTATCTCGTTCCCAGCCGCCTCTATCCGGGCCATTTCTACGCGCTGCCGCAGTCGCCGCAGCTGCTCAAGCAAATCTTGATGATCGCGGGCTTCGGAAAGTACATGCAGATTGCTCGCTGCATGCGTGACGAAGACCAGCGCGCCGATCGCCTCGTCGAGTTCGTCCAGCTCGACGTCGAGCTTTCTTTTTGCACGCAGGAAGAGGTGCTCGAGACGATGGAGGCGTGCATGCGCTACGTCTGGCGCACGGTCCTGCGCATCGATCTTCCGCCATTCCCGCGCCTCACGCATCAAGAAGCGCTGGCAAAATACGGCCTCGATAAACCCGACCTGCGTTTCGGGCTCGAGCTAGCCGACTCGACCGCAACTTTTCGCGGCACCGAGTTTGCCGTGTTTCGCTCGGCGATCGAGGCCGGCGGCGCCGTCGTTGCGCTTCGCTATCCGGGTGGCGCGGTGCTATCGCGTCGAGATTTCGACGCGCTCACGGAGAGGGCGAAGGAGTTCGGCGCTAAGGGCATGGTTTGGATCGCGCTCGGCGCCGACGCAGTGAAATCATCGGCGGCGCGTTTCCTAACCGACGCCCAGATCGAGAGCGTTCGCAGTGCGCTCGGTGCGGAGACGGGCGATGCGCTGTTGCTCTTTGCGGATGCGCCGCAGCTCGCATACGCCGTTGCGGGAAAGATGCGCAATGAGGTCGGCGAGCGCTGCGAGCTGCGCGATCCCACCGCGTTTGCGTTCGCGTGGGTGACCGGCTTTCCGTACCTCGAGATCGACGAGGCGACCGGGCAGCCGGTGCCCGCACACCATCCGTTCACGGCACCCGCGCCCGGGGACTGGGAGCTCATCGATCGAGCCCCGATGAAGATGCGCGCGCAGCATTACGACATGGTGCTCAACGGTTACGAGCTGGGCTCGGGCTCCATCCGGATACACAAAGCGCAGGAACAGCGCAGAATTTTTGCGATGCTCGGCTTGACCCCGCAGCAGGTCGAGGAACGTTTCGGCTTCTTCCTGCGGGCGCTCGAGTACGGCGCACCGCCGCACGGCGGTATGGCGCTCGGCATCGACCGCATCGTCATGATTGCCTGTGGGGAAGAGAATCTTCGGGAGGTCACCGCCTTTCCGAAGAACCAGGTTGCGCGCGACGTGATGATGGACGCACCGGCTCCCGTCCCCGAGCAGCTCGTGCGCGATCTGCATTTGCGTCTGAGGCCGCAAGCTGGTTCGCACGGCTGAAGATTGCGTCGAACATCGGAGCGGTGAGCTTGCCGGTGTTCGTGTTCTGCCGGCTGGGGTGATACGAGGCAACGATCACGATCGTGCGCGCTGCGCGCGTCGCGATGATCTCGGCTCCGTGACCGAACGGGCGGGCGGTGCAATCGAACGCGAAGCCGCGTTCAAGCAGCAACTTGCGGATTGTCGCGAAGGCCACCGCGCCGAGTGCGACGATGACCCGGAGCCGCTCGAGGGCATCGAACTCGTCGAGCAAGTAGGAAAAGCAATTCCGCAGTTCGCCTAAGCTCGGCTTGTTCTGCGGCGGTGGGCAGCGTACGGCGGCGGTGATAAAGCAATCCCGCAGCCTCAGGCCGTCGTCGCGATCGGTCGCTTCCGGCTGCGAAGCAAAGCCGGCGCGATAGAGCGCCGGATAGAGAAAGCCGCCGGAACCGTCGCCCGTGAAGGGCCGTCCCGTGCGATTGCTTCCATGCGCTCCCGGAGCGAGGCCAACCAGCATGACGCGTGCGCGCGGATCGCCGAACGACGGCACCGGCTTGCCCCAGTAGGTGCACTGCCGATGCGCGCGCTTTCGCTCGCGCGCAATTCTCGCCGCATAGGCTCGCAGTTCCGGGCAGCGCTCGCAGGCAACGACCGCCGCCTGAATTTCGTCTAGACCCATTGCAGAACGTCGGCATATTCGATGCCGATCGGTGCTACGACGTACGTGACGCCTTCGTTACGTTGCCAAATCCGTTCCACCGCGCCGCGCGGATAGACGACGCGCACGTTGGGTGCGGCGGGGTCGTTGACCGCACAATCGCCGTTCCCCGTGAAGCCGCACAGCACCACGAGATGTCCGTCGGAGTGGGGAAGCGGGGCGCCGGGAAGCTCGCCTTCGCGCCAAGAGTATGAGAGCGCCAGCGGGAGGCGGCGCTCGATCAATCGTTGGGCGTGATCGAGGTTGCAGAGATGGGCGACGACGGCGCGCAGGCCAAGCCTGCCGCTGTACGCGACGTTGAATGCCCAATTGCCGGTGCCGTTGTAAGCGCGGTCGAAGACCCCGCGAGCGGTTTGCGCGACGGAATGATCGATTCCGTGGAAGGCGTGGATCATCGAGAGGCTGGCGGGACTGCACCATCCGGGCTCGTTGGGTGCGCTTGCATATTGGGACCGGGCCGGAACGTCGAGTATGAGGGCGTCACGGCCGTAGGGCCGTGATGGCCGGGCGCGCACGGGCGAAGAGAATGCGACGAGCTCGAACTCAACGTCGCGCGCACGAATCTCGACGCCGTCGAAGGGTTGCGTAGCCCGGATCACGTCGACGTCGACGCGGACGCCGTCGTGCTGCGGGCTGAACGACTTTGCGCCGCCCGGCCGCCACTCTGCGTAATCGAGCCAATCGCCGGATGGGCGGCTCGCGCGCAGCAGACGAAAAGCGACGCGACCGCTGGTCGCGTGCGTGTTCCAGCTCAGCACGCCGCTGCGCGCGGGCTCGAACGACAGGCGCACGGATTCATGCGCCCGCAACGTTTGGGTGAAGGCCGGGGCGGTCAAATGCTCCATTTCCAGGCGTTCCAACTGTCCGCGATAAAGGCCGCGGGAACGTAGTTCTTCAGGTCTGCGTTCATCGCGGTATAATTGTTCCGCCAGCTAAAAAAGACCGCCGGCGTCAGCTCTCGGATGCGGTCCTCTTCGACCTGGTAGAGCCGCTTGCGGGCGGCGACGTCGAAGGTGCTTGCTGCCGCTTGGCTCGTCGAGTTGACGATCGGGTCGTTGAGCCACGACGTGTTCGCGCCGCGCGGCGGGATGAACGCACCGTTCCAGTCGCCCGAGTTGTCGGGATCGGGACCATTCGTTTCTATCGACCATTCGAGGTCGTATTTTCCGGTATAGAGCGGTCCGTCCATGGCGAAAAGATAACTCCCCGGATAGTTTCGGATGGCAACGTCGATGCCGACGGCGCGCAGCATCGACTGCATCAACACCTCGGATTCGGTGTTCTCCTGGTGGCCCGTCGTGGCGTCGATCGTGAGGTGCATCGCGAGCGGCCCTTTATGGAGTATCCCGTCGGCGTCTTCTCTCCATCCGGCTTGCGCGAGCAGACGCTTTGCATCGGGCGGATCGTACCGATATGGGGGAAGCGTCGGCGCCGCCCACGACTCGGGAAAGATGTCGGAAACCGCGAGTTGGTCGATGCCGTGAAAGACCGTCTCGTTGATGCGCTTCCAATCGATCGCCTCTGCGATAGCGTGCCGCACGCGGATATCCGCGAGCTGCGGCCGGCTGATATTGATGCCGAGATGCCGCCAGTCGGCGATCAAGCGATGGTCAATGGCGATTCCCGCAATGCTTGAAAGGCGCGGGATTGCGTTCGGGTTCACGTTTGGATAGACGTCGATCTCGTGCGTCGAAAGCTGGTTGAAGAGCGTGTTCACGTCCGGAATGATCTTCCAGACGACTTCCTTTACTTTGGGCGGACCGCGAAAGTAGCGTAAATTGGGGACGAAGACGAGCGACGAACCGTGGTTCCATTCCTTGAGCCGGTATGGTCCGCTCGACAACGGCCGCTCGTTGAAGGCGGCGTTGTTGAGATCGGGCAGCTTCCCGAGCAGGTGCGCCGGCAGCGGGGGGTATCCAGCTCCTCCCATCGCGAGGATCCCGAGCGCGGCAACGTTCGGTCGCTTCAATCGGATCACGAGGGTGTAGGGATCGGGCGCGCTTGCCGTCGCGATGGCATCCCACCCATAGCGGGTCTTGACGTTGTTCGCCGGGTTATTGACGGCCCGGTACGTGAAGAGCCAATCGGCCGCGGTTAGCGCAGTACCATCGGCCCACGCGACGCCGCGACGCAAATGCACGACGATGCGCTTGCCGTCGGAACTGATGCCCCCGTTGCGCAGTGTCGGCACTTCAGTCGCAAGATCGGGGATGTATTCTCCCGCAGCGTCGTAGCGAAGCACGAAGGAGAAGAGCAAACCGGCAATCGTATCGCTCGCCGCCGTGTGAGAGAACATCAGGTTCAGTGCGTCGGGCTCTTCGTCTTCTCCCAGCCGCACGACGCCCGGAACCGTCCACGCGTTACGCTCGCCGCTCCGCTGGATCGCAGACCGCGTGCAGCCGTAGCCGATAACGACCATCGCGACGGCCGCTGCGACGCGCCGGCCGCCCTTCACGCGCACGCAGTCGGAAGGACGGGGCGTTTGACTATCCGATGCGCGATCGCCGCGTAGAAAGGCTCCGGTCCAAACCGAACGAGGTCGTCGGCGGGCAACCCCGTTTCCTTTCGCGCGCGCTCGATCTCGGCGTAAGCATCATCCTCGGACATTCCGTGCGTGTTGAGGGCGATGCCGACGACCGGCGCCGGTTTGAGCGTTTGGAGCAGCCGTTCGTGAATCGCGATGGACTCGTCGTACGCAAGCGTCCTCGTTGGGTACGATTCGATCTGCGCGCGCCGAGGGTCGCAGACCAAGACGAGTGCGTCGGGAGCGCAGCCGGTCATCAGCGCCAGCGTTACCGCAGCGTACGCCGGATGATTGATTGCGCCTTGCCCCTCGACGACGATGAGATCGGCGCCCTCGCGAGCCGCATAAAGGACGAGCCCCTCTGCGGCTCCGGCGGCGAAATCGACGATGACGCGGTCGACCGAAATGCCCCAACCTGCGATCAGCACGCCGGTCTGGCCGGTCGGCACGAAGCGCGGCTTCTTTCCGGCGCGATTTGCCGCCCGCACCAACTCAAGGGAAACGGTCATCTTTCCGACCGCGCAGTCGTTGCCCACCGTTAGGAGGACGGGCGCCTCGATGCCGTAGACTTCGCCGGAGAAGAGCGGTACGTCCGGCGGTCGTCGGACGTCCCAGATCGTCGTTCCGGCGGCGCGCGCGGCGACGCGGAACTCGCGATCGTCATCGAGCATTTCGTGCAATCCGCTGACGATTTCCAAGCGCGCTCGAATCGCCTCGAGCACCGCGCCCCGCCACGTCGGCGGCAAACCGCCGCCTTTCGGTGCAGTCCCGATCAGCAGCGCGGTTGGGGAAAACTGCAGCGCTGCGTTGACGCCGGCGACGATCGGAGCGTCGCTGTCGAGATATGGAAGCAGGTCGCGCACGCGCCGGCCGGCATTCGATGGGTCGACGATCGCGACGACCTCATCGCTGCCGTAGCGAATAACGCCGTGTGCCGTCTTCGCGTCGTCTTGGAATCGATCGGGAGCCAGAATCGCGTAACGCCGGCTCATGCAAGCGCCTTTTCGCGCACGCCGAGTCCGGGCGCACCGGGCAAGACGAGCTTGCCGCGCTCGTAGCCGACGCCGGCGTACGGATCGCGCGCGATCAGGAGCGGTCCATCGAGATCCGCCCAATCGACGAGCGGCGAAAGATGTGCCGCCGCCGTCGCGGCGATCGCGCTCTCGATCATGCACCCGATCATCACTTTCAGGCCCATGGCCCGAGCGGTGTGAATCATGGCGAGTGCGCCGCGGATGCCTCCGGTCTTGGCAAGCTTGACGTTGACCCCGTCGACGCAGCCGTTCAATGAGGGAAGGTCGCTCGCCACGAGCGCGTCTTCGTCGGCTACGAGCGCAATCGTCGTTCGCTCGCGAATAGCGCGGAGCTCGTGCGGATGTCCCGACGCAACGGGCTGCTCGCAGAGTTCGATCTCGTAGCGCTCGAGCTCGCGCAAGATGCGGATTGCGCTCTCGACGTCCCAGCCTTCGTTGGCGTCGATGCGAATCGTCCCGCCATATCGCGCGCGAATCGCGGCCACCGTTTCGACCTGTTCGGCCGGCGTGCCGCTGCCGAGCTTGAGCTTGAGAATCGGAGGATCATTTGCCTCCTCCAATTTGCGCAGCGTCGTCGGTAGATCTGCGATGCCGATCGTGAACGAGGTCGTGGGCGTTGCCGATGGATCGAGACCCAGCAGTGCATAGAGCGGCTTACCAAGGTCCTTACCGATGAGGTCGTGCAGCGCCAGGTCGAGACCAGCGCGCGCAGCCGCCGGAATGCCGGTGTGAAGAAGCGCTTCGAGCTGATAGGGATCGTCGGCGGCAAGGCGATGCGACTCGAAGTAGGCAGTAACGCTTGCGACCGATTCGCCATACCGCTCGACCGGCGTCGCCTCCCCGATTCCTTCGCGACCGTCGGAATCGACGCGAATTACTGCCGTGCTCGCGGTGCTCTCTTCGCTGCGCGCAATCTTGAAAGGGTGAAGGAGCGGCAGCTCCATTGCCGCGACGCAAACCGAGAGCATCGTTCGTGCCCGGAGCCTTCAACCGTCCATTGAGCCTTCCTAGGAGCTTCTCCGGCAACGCTGCGCCAGCGGTCGAGCGCTGCTTGACTGGCGATGATAGGGTAGAGAGGCTCGACTGCGGATAGCGCGCAGCGCGCGCAGGTACCGAACCGACCTATATGACCTTGGGAGCATCAGCTCCGGAAAGACGCACCGGCCCGGGCTTCGTGCCTGCCGGCTCGGCTACCGGGCCGCACCCACCTGCGAGAACGCAGGTTCGATCCACGCGCGAAAGACGCTATCTGCGGTTGAGTATTCAAGCGCCCGGCTCGATGCGAGCCCAGGCGTTTCGCCAACGATGAATTGCCGCCGCAAGTTCGGCGACCGTTGCGGCGCCTGAGGAATCGTCAATTGCGAGGTGACCGCGAAAGCAGGCGAATGCCGCAATCGTTTCGGCAATTGACCGCTCACTCTCGAGGTCCGCATCGCTCCAGAGAAGGACCGTGTTCGGCTCCAACGCGCGCGGATCGCTCGCCGCGTCGAGCCGACGGAGTTCAGGGCCGAAACGCAGCCAGGCTGAGTCCGCTTCTTTTGCAACGCGTTTGCAGTCGTGCGTGCTGGCGGCAAAAGTCGCGGGCGCATTGCGCACTGCAAGCGTAACGTTACGAGCCTTTGCCAACGACGTTGCGACGCCCAACCGGATGAGCTGATCCGTCCAGGATCCGTCGACCTCACGTGCCAGCGGTCCCGCGACGAGCGGCGCGCCGAGCGTTACCGCCCGATCGAGCACGTCCGCCATGCGCTCTTGCATCGCAGAGAAAAATGTCGGATCGGCGAGTGCCGCGATCGAGAGCCCTCGGTCGGCGGCCATCTTCTTGATCTGAGCGAGGTAGTCGTCGTCGCTGCGCGGAAAGTGGCGCATGTCTAAAACGACGCCGTCGCAAGCAAGGTCGCGCGCGCAGAGATCCAGGAACTCGAGTTGCGTGAGCTCACCGCTCTCGATATCGCGGTGGAGCGAACCGCTCGCGCAAGCAAGCTTCATCTGCGTCGAACGTTCGACCGCAACGTCGCTCACCCTCGCTCTGGATGGTCTAGTGAAAACGATGAGAATTGCCCTCGGCGCCGATCACGCCGGCTTCGGATACAAAGATCGCATCGCGCAGCTGCTGCGTGAACGCGGGCACGAGATACTCGACTTCGGGACGCACGACGCAACGCCGGTCGATTATCCTCAATACGGCTATGCGGTCGGAGAAGCCGTGGCCACCGGCCAAGCCGATCGCGGCATCGTCGTCTGCGGCTCGAGTTTGGGCATCGCCATGGCAGCGAACAAAGTGCCCGGCGTGCGATGCGCGCCCGTTGCGGAGCCTTACTCGGCCGAGCTGGCGCGTCGCCACAACGACGCCAACGTGATCGCATTCTCCGAGCGGCTCACCGGCTGGGAGATGATCGAACGAATGCTCGAGATCTACCTCGACACGCCGTTCGACGGCGGTCGCCACGCCTATCGCATCGAGCAGCTCTTCGAATTCGGCGACGCGCAGCGCGCGCGCACGCTCAAGGTTTTGGAGCGCGGCGAAGTCAGCGACGCACAGACCCCCAAGGAGCTTCTTGCAGCTCCATAGCGAAGAAGCGACGGCAATGGACATTCTCGCGCGCAGCCGGATCGAGGCACAGGATCCCGAGATCTTTGCCGCGATTGCCGGCGAGGAACGGCGACAACGAGAGAATCTCGAGCTCATCGCATCGGAGAACTACGCGAGTCGCGCGGTTCGCGAAGCGATGGCCTGCGTGATGACCAACAAATACGCCGAAGGGTATCCCGGCAAGCGATACTACGGCGGGTGCGAATGGGTCGACATCGCGGAAACGGTTGCGATCGACCGGTGCAAAAAGCTGTTCGGCGCCGAGCACGCCAACGTGCAGCCGCACTCGGGCGCCCAAGCGAACATGGCGGTCTTCATGACGGTCTTGCAGCCGGGAGATACGGTTTTGGGCATGTCGCTCGCGCACGGCGGTCATCTCACCCACGGCACGAAGGTCAGCTTCTCAGGCAAGCTCTACAACGCCGTCGCGTACGGAGTGAAGCGCGATACGGAGCTCATCGACTTCGACGAAGTGCGCGCGATGGCACGCGAGCACAAGCCGAAGCTCATCGTCGCCGGCGCGAGCGCGTATCCGCGGCTGATGGAGTACGCGCCGTTTCGCGAGATAGCCGACGAGGTGGGTGCGGCGCTTTTGGTCGACTTCGCGCACGTGGCGGGGCTGGTTGCGACAGACCTCCATCCGTCGCCCGTACCGGCGGCGGATTTCGTTACGTCGACCACCCACAAGACGCTGCGCGGTCCACGAGGCGGATTCGTTCTTTGCACGAGCCGGTGGGCGCCGGCGGTTGATAAGACGGTGTTTCCGGGTATTCAAGGCGGTCCGCTCATGCACACGATCGCCGCCAAAGCGGTTGGCTTTGGCGAGGCGCTTGCGCCGGAGTTCGTGACGTATCAACGCCAAGTCGTAGAGAATGCTCGCGCGATGGCCGACGAGTTCAGCGCCGCGGGATTGCGTCTCGTCGCCGGTGGAACGGACACCCACTTGATACTCGTCGACGTTTCGGTGAGGGGCCTCACCGGCAAAGCCGTCGAGGGATATCTGGACGAGATCGGGATCACCGTGAACAAAAACGCAATCCCGTTCGATCGGCACAAGCCAATGGTCGCCAGCGGCATCCGAATCGGCACCCCTGCAATAACCTCGCGAGGTCTGGGAACGCACGAGTGCCGCGAAGTAGCGCGGATCGTTTGCGACAGCTTCGCCGACGTCGAGCGCCGCTCCGAAATCGTTCGTCTACGCGGCCGGGTTCGCGAGCTAACCTCTAGTTACGACGTGCCTTAGGCGTACGAGCCTAATGCGCCCCGGCTGGGACGAATATTTCATGGAGATCGCGAGAACGGTCGGTACGCGCGCGACGTGTCCGCGGGCTTGCGTCGGCTGCGTGCTCGCCCGGGAGCACCGCATCTTAACGACCGGCTATAATGGCGCGCCGCGGGGCGTGGCGCACTGCACCGAGGTGGGCTGCACGCTCGTCAACGAACATTGTGTGCGTGCGACCCACGCCGAAGCAAACGCCGTCGTGCAGGGCGCGCTGCACGGCGTCAGCCTGCACCATGCCACCGCCTACTGCACGCATCAGCCCTGCGTCAACTGCTCGAAGCTGCTCATCAGTGCCGGCGTGATGAAGATCGTCTACGGTGAAGCCTATCCCGATGCAGTCGCGAGCCAATTGCTGGCCGAGGCGGGGGTGGCGCTGGTCGGGTACGCGACGCTCGAGGGCGCGCGAGGTTGAGTTCGCATCCGGTGAGCCCCGGCGTTATCTACGCCGCGGCGTTCGTCATCGCTGCCGCCGTCAGCGCGTTGTCGACGCCGCTGGTCGTGCGCCTTGCCATTCGGCTTGGAATTGTCGACGCCGACGGCCACGACCGGCGCATGCACGCGCTGCCGACGCCGCGCGTCGGCGGCATCGCGGTCTTCTTCGGCTTTGCCTTTGCGCTTTTTGCAATGCTCGGCGTTACGCTGGCCTCGCCGATAGGGCTCCTTCCCGCGGCCGACCAGTTCGACGCGATTCATCGGCTCGTGGGGCTGCTCTTCGGGAGCCTCCTCATCCTGGGCGTCGGCATCTGGGACGACGTCATGCAGATGCGTCCGAGAAACAAGCTGCTCGCGCAGGTCGTGGTTGCTCTGATTTCAATGCTCTACGGCTTCGTCATACCCGGCATAACCAATCCCTTCGATCACAATCCCGCTACGAACTGGATAGACTTTCCGCTATGGCTCGGCGTGCCGCTGACACTTCTTTGGTACGTCGGGATGATGAATGCAATTAACTTTCTCGACGGCTTGGACGGCCTTCTTGCGGGCGTCGCCGCGATCTCCAGTCTGTTTTTGTTCGTGATTGCGGTGCTTCACGCTAATCCGGTCGTCGCCTTGGTCGTGGTAGCCTTGACCGGCTCCGCGCTCGGCTTCCTTCCTTACAATTTCAACCCGGCCCGGATCATCCTCGGAGACGCCGGCTCGCTCTTCATTGGTTACGTCTTTGCCACCGTTTCGATCATCGGCGCGAGCAAGACGGCGATCGCGATCAGCGTGGTCGTCCCGTTGCTCGTGCTCGCGCTTCCGGTCCTCGACACGGCGGCTGCCATCGTGCGCCGTGCGCGCAGCGGCAAACGAATCAGCGAGGCAGATCGCGGCCATTTTCACCATCAGCTGATCTTCCGCTTCGGACTAAACGTCCGCCAAGCGGTCCTACTGCTCTATGCCGTCTGCTTCGTGCTCGGCGCGGTCGCGCTCGCCTTTTCCGGCGAGTTTACGCACGTCTTTCGCCACGCGACGTAACGAAGACGCCGAGGTTACGTGAAGACCGGGCTGAAGGTCATGAGCGTCTTTGGGACGCGCCCAGACACCATCAAGATGGCGCCCGTCGTGCGAGCCTTGCACCTGCAGCGGGAGATCGACGACATCGTCTGCGTCACCGCTCAACACCGCAAGATGCTCGACGATCTGCTGGCGTTGTTCTCGATCTCGCCGCATTACGACTTGGACGTTATGACGGAGGATCAAACGCTGACCGACGTTACGGCGCGCGTGTTGACCGGCATGGAGCGGGTTCTGATCGACGCGCGTCCGGAAATCGTGCTCGTGCATGGCGACACCACGACGAGTACGGCGGCAGCGCTCGCGGCGTTTTATCAAAGAATCCCCGTCGGCCACGTTGAGGCGGGGCTGCGGACGAAGAACCGGTGGCTACCCTATCCGGAAGAAATGAACCGCCGTCTCACCGCAGCGATCGCTACCTACCATTTTGCACCGACGACGCTCGCGCGAGAACACTTGCTTGCGGAGAACGTCGCCGCCGCCGACGTCGTCGTGACCGGTAACACCGTCATCGATGCGTTCCTGGAGACCGCGGCGCGCACGGATCTTCCCGCGCCTCCCCGCTGGCGTGAAATCGACCCCGCCCGGCCGACGATCGTCGTCACGGCGCATCGCCGAGAGAACCACGCACGCATGCGCGACATAGCGCAAGCGCTGCGCGAGATCGCCGAGCTCCCCCAGAGGCCGCAGCTCTATTGGCCCGTTCACCCGTCCCCGCACGTCGCGCCGGTGGCTCATGCGGTCCTTCACGGGGTACCGGGCGTCGTGTTGGTCGATCCCATCGACTACGCCGAGATGGTGGCCGCGGTCAAAGGCTGCGCGTTCGTTCTAACCGACTCCGGCGGGCTTCAAGAAGAGGCTCCATGCCTCGGCAAGCCCGTGCTGGTCATGCGCGAAGAAACCGAGCGCCCTGAAGGATTAGAAGCGGGCACGCTTCAGCTCGTCGGTCAAAGCCGGGAGCGCATCGTGGCTTCGGCGCGCCGGCTGTTGACGGATGCGAAAGCCTACGCCACCATGGCGCAGGCCGTCAACCCATACGGCGATGGACGCGCCGGCACTAGGATCGCCGCCTGGCTCGCGGCACGATTGCGCGGCGGGACTTATCCGGTTCCCTTTGAGGGGCAATCGCACGCCGGCACGGCAAGCGCGCGCCGGTGAAGCCGCTCGTACCCGTTGTGGTTGCGGGAGGAACCTTTGCGGGAGCAGCGGTCTTGGGACTCCTCGTGGGCGTCGTCGCCGCCAGCCTCGTCGGTAAGCCCCTGCTGGTACCGGCTGGACTGATGCTGGGTGCCGCACTCGGTGCGGTTTGCGCGCTCTCGCTGCTCGCCCGGTCGATGCGATGAGAGAATACTACCGCCTGAAGTGGTCGGGTGCCGCGAGAAGTGCCGTGATCGGCGCCGTCGCCTCCGTCGTGCTCGTGCCGTGGAGCTGGCAGGCAAGCTTAGCACTGGCCCTGGGATTCGCGTGCGGCATCGCCAACACGCTGGCAATTATGCGTGGAAGCGAGCGTTTGGTCCAAACGGGCAACCCCGTCTTCTTTGGGTTAAGTAGTTTACTGAGGCTGGCAGGCTTTAGTATAGTAGCCGCGGCATTGGCGGCCCGCGGCCCCGGGTGGTCGCTCGGGCCGTTCCTCGCCGGATTCTTTTTCCCGCTCGCTGCGTATGCGTGGGACGCGTCGCGAGCATTCCGACACACGGATCATTAGCGCGTGCAGGAACATATCGGCGAACACATCCTTTGGCATCTACCGGTGCTCGGGGCGGTTCACGGCGACACCATCACGACGACTTGGCTCGTCATGCTCATCTCGTTGCTCTTTTTCGGCTGGATCGGCGCAAGTTATCGCTCGCCATACGTTACCAAGCGACAAGCGGTTTTGGAAGCGGTTTTCAATTACATCGCCGATCTGGTCACGAGCGTTCTAGGCGAAGGCGGCGAGCCGTTCGTTCCGTTCTTCATAGCGCTCTTCATCTTCATCTTTTTGCTCAACCAATTCGGGATGCTGCCGTTCAAAGCGCTCGCATTGCCGTTCGGCGGATCGCCGACCGCCGATCTGAACACCGTCGTACCCCTCGCCCTGGTCGTCTTCTGCATGATCCAGGTCGTCGCGTTTCGCAAGAAGGGCCTGTCCTATTTTGGCCACGTTCTCAAGCCGTTTCCGGCGCTCTTGCCGGTCAACATTCTCGACGAGATTCTGCGCCCCGTGACGCTCGCCGCACGGCTCTTCTTCAACATCTTCGTTGGAGAGCTGCTCTTCGTTATCGTCACTTCGATAATTTTGGCGCGCATCAGCATCGGATTTTTCAATCTGTCGTTGGGCGTTGCCGTCGTTCCGTTCTTGATCCAGTTTTTCAACTTCTTCGTCGGAACGATCCAAGCTTTCGTTTTCACGTTGCTGGCAATCGTCTATCTTTCCCTGGCGCTTGCCGACGAACACTAGAAAGGAACCTCTGTGAACCCAGAATCTTTAATTGCAGCCGCGGCGGTGATCTGCTTCGGAATAGTGATCTCGGGCGTCGCCTTCGGCTCCGCGGTCGGCGACGGCATCGTCGCCTCGAAGGCCGTCGAATCGATTGCGCGCCAACCGGAGGCGCGACCGAACATCTTTCTCTTCATGTTCCTGGGCGTCGGCGTCCTTGAGGCCGTCCCCTTTATCGCGATCGCGCTGTCGTTCTACATTCTGTTGGTGGTCGCGAAGGTGCCGCAGATCATCGCGACCTTGGTGAAGTAAGCGCGTGTCGTTTCTCTCCGTCGACGGAACGCTCGTAATTCAGCTGATCAACTTCGCGATATTCTTCGCGGTGTTGAACGTCGTCTTTCTGAAGCCAGTCGCCGGCGCGATCGCAAAGCGCCGTGAGTACATCAAGAGCCTCGTTTCGGACTACGATCGTTACCAAGCGGAGGCACGGAGGCTGCGCGCCGAAGCAGAGGCCGTCCGCGCCGCAGCCAGGCGAGAGGCCGAGCATCTCGTTGCCGCAGCGCGCGCTCGAGGGTCTAACGAAGCGGCCGAGATATCGAGCCGCTACGTGCAACAGGCTCAAAGCATTGCGGAAGCGGCACGAGAGCGCGCCCGGGCGGAGCTCGAAGAGGCGCGAGCGGGTGAGGGTGAAGCGGTACGCCGGCTAGCCGGGCTCATGCTCGAACGAGTGATTCCTGAGGCGACGCAATGAGCGCGTCGCAGCTCTACTTCCACATCGCCGTCTGGAGCCAAATCGTCTCGTCGGTCTTGTTCATCGGCGTGCTCGTGTTCATGTGGTTCCGCTGGCTCTTGCCCGTCTTTTTGGCCGCGCAGGAGCGCAGCAATCGGCAGATCGCCGAAGCCGAGCGCCATCGGGACGAAGTAAAAGGTGCGCTTGAGGCGCTTCGCGAGCAGATCGCGAGCGCACACCACGACGCACAGCTTATCGATCAGCGCGCGAGCCGCCGCGCCGAGCACGAGCGGGAATTGTTACGCAAAGAAGCGACCGAGGCCGGCGAGCGCGCCCTGGCCGATGCGAACCGCGAGCTCGAGCGCGCGCGAGTGGAGGCGCGCCACCGCCTGCGCGATGAGATGCTGGAGGCTGCCTTGCGGCTCGCGCGCGAGTCCGCTATGCAGCGAGTGGGTCCGGACTTGGACGCGCGCTTCGTCGACCGCTTCACGGATTCGTTGGACCCTGCCGCGCATGGTTAACCAGACGCTTGCCCGCCGTTATGCAATTGCCGTCATCACGCTTGCCCGCGAGCAGGACGTGGTCGAGCCCGTGGGCGCCGACCTCGTGACCATTTCGAACGCCATCGGTAAAAAGGGCCTCATACGCGACTTTTTCGTGGCGCCGGTCATCGAACGCCGGGAGAAGGAGCGCGTCTTAAGCGAGGCCTTCGCGGGCCGAGTTCATCCGATCGCCATGCACACCTTGCTGCTCCTGGTTCGCAAGCGGCGAGAGACGTTGCTCGGCGCCATCGTCGCCGAGTATCTCGCGCTCGAGCGAGCGGCGCTTGGCGTAGAGACGCTCACGGTTGAATCGGCGCGAGCCCTGGATCGCGAGGAACGTTTGCGCTTGCTCTCCAGACTCCAAGCGCTTTACGGAAAGAAATTCGACGTCACCGAACTCGTCGATCCGCAGCTGATTGGAGGGCTGCGCATCGTCATGGGAGATCGCCGCATCGACGCGACGATTTCCGGCCGCCTCAATGCGCTCGCGCGCGAACTCGCGCAAACCACTTAGAAAGTCGAAAATGATAAACGCCGATGAAATAGCTGGTATTCTCAAGCAACAAATCGAGCACTTCAAGACCGAGATCCAAGAAGACGAGGTAGGAACCGTCATCGAAGTCGGCGCCAATCTTGCGCGGGTCTACGGCTTGCGCGGCGTTCAATCGTCCGAGCTGGTCGAATTCGCCAACGGTCTGCAAGGCGTCGCCCTCAATCTCGAAGAGGATAACGTCGGGGTGGCGATTATGGGCTCCGACGTCGACATCAAAGAGGGCGACACCGTCCGGCGCACCGGCCGCATCGCGTCGGTTCCGGTCGGTGATGCCTTGCTCGGGCGCGTCGTCAACCCACTCGGTCAAGCGATTGACGGCAAAGGCGACATTGAGACGACGCGCTTTCGCACGATCGAGAACATCGCTCCGATGGTCGTGCAGCGCCAACCCGTCAAGCAGCCGCTGCAGACGGGCATTCGCGCGATCGATGCGCTCATTCCGATCGGCCGAGGGCAACGCGAGCTGATCATCGGCGATCGATCGACCGGTAAGACGGCGATCGCAATCGATACGATCATCAACCAGCGCGGACGCGGCGTCTTCTGCGTGTACGTCGCGATCGGTCAAAAGAACTCGACGGTCGCTGCGCTCGCACAAGTGCTCGAGCAAAAGGGCGCGATGGGCTACACCACGATCGTCGCGGTAAGCCCGTCGGAAGCGGCGGCGCTTCGCTGGCTGGCGCCCTTCGCCGGCTGCGCGATGGCCGAGGAACTGATGTACGCAGGTAAGGACGTGCTGATCGTCTACGACGATCTCACGAAGCACGCGCAATCCTATCGCGAGATGTCGCTCTTGCTTCGTCGCCCGCCGGGACGCGAGGCTTATCCGGGGGACGTCTTCTATCTCCATTCGCGCCTTCTGGAGCGGGCGGCGAAGCTCTCAGATGCGATGGGCGGCGGCTCGATGACCGCCTTGCCTTTGATCGAAACTCAAGCCGGCGACTTCTCAGCGTACATTCCGACCAACGTCATCTCAATCACCGACGGTCAGATCTACTTGACGCCCCAGCTGTTCTTTCAAGGTATCCGGCCGGCGGTCGACATCGGCCTTTCCGTCTCCCGCGTCGGTGGCGCCGCGCAGACCAAGGCGATGAAATCGGTTGCCGGACAGCTAAAGCTCGAGCTGGCGCAGTATCGCGATCTGGCGGCATTCGCTAAGCTCTCGAGCGACCTCGACAAGGCGACGCAGCAGCAGTTGATGCGTGGCGAGAAGCTGACCGAGCTGATGAAGCAGCCGCAGTATCAGCCGCAGGCGACCGAAGATCAAGTAGCGATCTTGTACGGCGCGACGCATGGGTTCGTCAACGACATCGCCACTGCGCGCCTGCAAAACTGGGCGTCGGCGCTGATAGACTTTCTCCACGACAAGCACTTGGAGATTTCAAAAGCAATCGCGGAAAGCGGTCAGCTCTCCGACGAGACGGCCAAGCAGCTCGATACCGCGCTGGCGGAGTTCAACAAGAGTTTCTGATGAAAAAGGCGAATCCGCGCTTCGCGCTCCTCGCCCCCGGGAATTTTGCTCGTGCCATGTGGCCCTTCGGGCCACCGGTTACTTGAGACGACCATAAAGTGCCGACGGTTCGAGACTTGCGCGATCGCATCCGGTCGCTCAAGAACACCCAACAGATCACCAAGGCGATGAAGCAGGTCGCCGCTTCGAAGATTCGGCGCGCCGAGGCGGCGCAGAAGCGCGCGCGCCCGTACGCCGACGCTCTTGGCGAAATGCTCGGCGATCTCATCGCCGCAGTCAGCTCGGTCGACGATCCCTTCATGAAGCCGGGCCGCGAAGGCGCGCCGGCCGGTATCGTCCTCGTGACGGCGGACAAAGGCCTCGCGGGCGCGTTCAACTCCAACGTAATCGGTGCTGCGGCGGCGTTTGCAAGGAATCAAAACGGCGTTCGTTATTATACGGTCGGCGTAAAGGCACGTAACGCGGTTCGCCGCATGGGCATGCCGGATCATCGAACGTGGCAGCTGGGGGCGGGGTCGAAAATCGAGACGGCCAGGCAAGTCGGCCACGCGGTATCCGACGATTTCAATCGGGGCGCCATTTCGCAAATCGTCCTGATCTCGTCGAAGCTTCTGACGAGAATGTCGCAGCGTCCGCAAACCCGCAAGCTGGTGCCCATTCTCGCCGAAGACCTCGCGGCGCTTCGCGGTGAGGACGAAACCGAAACCCGAAAAGGCGGTGCGCGGGGCTCGATCGAGTTTGCGCCGTCTCCCGAGTTCGTGCTCACACGCCTGCTCCCCAAGTACCTCGAGTTCACGATCTACTCGGCGATGCTGGAAACCGACGCGGCCTTCTTTGCGGCGCAGATCGTCGCCATGACGAACGCAACCGACAATGCTTCGAACTTGATCGACGACCTCACGATCGCAATGAACAACGCCCGTCAAGCGGCAATAACCAAAGAGCTCTTGGAAATCGTAGCCGGCGCGGAGGCGCTGGGCGTTGACTGACTCGGAAGAACGACATTCCGCTTCGGAGACGCTCGCTCCGGACATCCTGTCCTTCACTCGCTCGACTCGATTTTGGAAGAGCAAGCTTTGAAGAACACCTCCTGTGTCGTCCGAAAATCGAGACGCTCCTCAGCAGGAACGTCGTTCCCCCTCGTCATGCAAGCCAAAAGCAAAAAATTATTGTTACAGGTTGTCTCTCATAGTAAGGACGTTATAGAAAATGGCTGACGCTACCGGTAAGGTGGTTCAAGTGCTCGGCAACGTCGTCGACGTCGAGTTTGCGCCCGCGAGCCTGCCCCACATCAACGACGCTTTGCGCGTCGGAGTCAACGAAGGTTCTCGATCTCCGAAGGGATTGGGACACGTTGCGGGCGATGGCGCTGCGACGGTGCGTGAAGCGCACCTCGGCGGAAGCGCGATGGAGCCGCGCCAGCTGACCCTCGAAGTGCAGGACGAGCTGGGCGACAACCAAGTACGATGTCTCGCGCTGGGCTCTACAGACGGACTGGTGCGCGGCGCGCCGGTGCGAAGCATGGGCGGGCCCATCGAGGTTCCGGTCGGCGAAGGCACGCTCGGACGAATATTCAATGTGCTCGGCGAGACGATCGACAGCGACGAGCCGGTAAACGCGGCCGCGCGCTGGCCGATCCACCGCCCCGCGCCGGAGCTTAAGTACCAAGAGCCGACGGCGCGCGTATTCGAGACCGGGATCAAAGTCGTCGATCTCATGGCGCCGTACACGCGCGGTGGAAAAGTGGGGCTCTTCGGCGGCGCCGGCGTCGGGAAGACGGTGCTCATCCAAGAACTTATTCGCAACATCGCCTACGTGCACAAAGGCTTTTCCGTCTTCACCGGCGTCGGCGAGCGCACGCGCGAAGGCAACGACCTGTGGCTCGAGATGAAAGAGTCTGGCGTGCTTGCCCAGACGACGCTGGTCTTCGGTCAGATGGACGAACCACCCGGCGTGCGGTTTCGCGTCGCCCAGACCGGCGTCACGATGGCCGAGTATTTTCGCGACGAACTCGGCGCGGACGTGCTGCTCTTCATCGACAACATCTTCCGCTACATGCAGGCCGGATCGGAGGTTTCGGCGCTTATGGGAAGGATGCCGTCGGCGGTCGGGTATCAACCAACGCTCAGCACGGACATGGGCGTGCTCGAAGAGCGCATTACCTCGACGCACAAGGGCTCGATCACCTCGGTGCAAGCGGTCTACGTTCCGGCCGACGATTATACGGACCCGGCGGTCGCGACGACTTTCGCGCACCTCGACGCCACGACGGCGCTCTCCCGTCCGATCTCGGAACTGGGTATCTACCCGGCCGTCGATCCGCTCGCCTCGACCTCACGAATCCTCGATCCCCAGATCATCGGCGACGAACATTATGCGGTGGCTCGTGGCGTGCAGGAAGTGCTCCAACGTTATCGCGATCTGCAGGACATCATCGCGATCTTGGGCGTCGAAGAGCTTTCCGAAGACGACAAAATTGCGGTGGCGCGAGCGCGGCGCCTTCAGCGCTTCTTCTCCCAACCGTTCTTCGTCGCCGAACAGTTTACCGGGCGTCCCGGCAAGTACGTCAAGCTTTCGGAAACGATCGCGTCCTTCAAAGAAATCCTCGAAGGCAAAGTCGACGATTTGCCGGAGGGAGCGTTCTTTTATGCGGGCACCATCGAGGAAGTGCGAGAGAACGCGGAGCGCATGACCCATGGCTAGCGTCGTCCCGTTCAAGCTGGTCACGCCGACCGAAGTCGTCTTCGAAGGCGAAGCCGAGCTCGTCATCGCGGTGACGACTGAAGGTGAAGAAGGCATTCTGCCGCGGCACGCGCCCTTTCTTGCGGCCTTGAAGCCGGGCGTCTTGCGCGCCAACGTCGTGCAAAACGGTGCGAGCACTCGCCTCGAGCTCGCGACGGCCGAGGGATTCATGCAGGCTCTGCCCGAGCGCGTCACCGTTCTCGTGGATGAGGCGGTCCGCTTTGAGGACGTCGACGTTGCCGGGGCTCGCCAAGAGCGGGACGAAGCGACAGAGCGGCAAAAGGCCGCCGCGAGCGATCGCGACCTCTACGCGCGCGAGCAGGCCCTGATCGAATTCGCCGACGCGAAACTGCGGCTTACCGGCCATAGGTAGGCGAGCGGGCAGTCGAATCGAACGGTAAACTGCCAAGGATGCTCGAGCGGCTCGAGACGACGCTTCGGATTCGGGGCGGCGCACGTTTGGAGGGTTCAGTCGCGACGCACGGCGCAAAGAATGCCGCCCTGCCCATCATGGCCGCATCGCTTCTCGCGAAAGGCACCGTGACGCTCCGTCGCGTTCCTAGGATCACGGACGTTTCCGTCATGTCGTCGCTGCTGGAAGCCTTGGGCGCGCGTATCCGCTACGAGGGCGACAATACCGTGACGATCGATGCGAGCAACGCCGCGTCATATCGTGCGCCGTATGCGCTGGTGCGAAAGCTGGCCGCTTCATTCGACATCGTCGGGGCGTTGCTGGGGCGTTTCGGCCGCGCGGAAGTACCGTTGCCCGGGGGATGCGTCCTGGGGACGCGAGCGACCGACATGCACGAGCAAGCGTTTCGCGCGCTGGGATGCGACGTCCACAGCGCGCACGGCTATCTGATCGCGCAGTCCCGCGGTGCGCGGCTGCGCGGTTCTGAAGTAGAGTTTCGAATGCCCAGCGTCGGCGCCACGAAGAACGCGATGCTCGCGGCCGTTTTGGCCGATGGCACGACGACGCTGAAGAACGTCGCGATGGAACCCGAGGTCGTCGACCTCGCCGACTTTCTGAGCGCGATGGGCGCAAAAATAGCCGGGCAGGGAACCGATACGATCGTCATCGACGGCGTTCCCGAGCTTCACGGCGTCGCATACGAGATCATTCCCGATCGCATCGTCACGGGCACGCTGCTCCTGGCCGGCGCCGTGACGCGAGGCGACGTGACGGTAACGAACTGTCGTCCCGACCATTTGCGCGCCCTTACCTACAAGCTCGTCGAATGCGGCGTCGTCACGACGACCGGCGAGGATTGGATTCGCGTAAAGGCCGACGGCATCATCGGGGGAACCGACGTCCTCACCGCGCCTTATCCGGGCTTTCCCACCGACCTCCAGCCTCAGGTCGTCGGTTTTCTTTGCACCTGTCCGGGAACGAGCATCGTCGAGGAATCGATCTTCAACGCCCGCTTCTCCTACGTGAACGAGCTTGCGCGCATGGGCGCCGATGTTAAAGTGACGATGGAGAGCAATGCGGCCGTTATCAAAGGTCCCAAGCAGCTCTCCGGCGCACCGGTCGAGGCGCCCGACATCCGCGCCGGCGCGGGCCTCGTCGTTGCCGGGCTTGCCGCGGTGGGAGAGACCGAGATCATCGGCCTAGAGTACATCGACCGCGGCTACGAGCGACTGGAGGAGCTGCTTTCCGAGCTGGGAGGTCAAGTACAACGGAGCAGCGGCGTCACGCCGCTGGTCGAGCCGGCGGGGTTTTTCGAGACGAGCGAATATCCGCGCGTTACCGCGACCGGATAGGTCGTATTCTCAGCGCTAGGAGTTATCGTTGGACATTGGGATCGACCTCGGTACGGCAAACGTACTCGTTCACGTAAAAGGAAAAGGAATCGTTCTGCGCGAGCCGTCGGTCGTCGCCAAGGACGTCAACTCAAATAAAATCTTATCGGTCGGTCAAGAGGCTCGGCAAATGCTCGGCAGGACGCCCTCTCACATCCAAGCGATCCGGCCGCTACGCGACGGCGTCATTGCCGACTTCGAAGTGACCGAAGCAATGCTCTCCTACTTCATCAAGAAGGTAATGAAAGATCGTTCGTGGTGGTCGGCTATCCTCAAGCCGAAGCCCAACGTGACGATTTGCGTGCCGGCCGAAATCACGAGCGTCGAGGAACGTGCGGTTAAAGATGCGGCGAAATTGGCGGGCGCGCGGGAGGTCGGCATCATCGAGGAGCCGATGGCAGCGGCGATCGGCGCGGGTCTGCCGATCGACGGACCGTCCGGCAGCATGGTCGTCGACATCGGCGGCGGGACGACCGATGTTGCCGTTATTGCGTTAGGGGGCATTGTCGTTTCGCAATCGCTGCGCGTTGCCGGCAATAAGATGGACGAAGCGATCGTTCGCTACATTCGCCGCGTCTACAGCCTGATGATCGGGGAACGGACCGCGGAAGAGATCAAGATCAAAATCGGTTCGGCTTACAAGCTCGAGCAGGAGCTTGCGATGGAAATACGCGGACGCGATTTGATCAACGGCTTACCGAAAACGGTCACGATCACCAGCGAAGAAATTCGCGACGCGCTCTCCGAGCCGGTGGGCGCAATCGTCGAAGCCGTAAAATCCGTTCTCGAAAAGACGCCGCCGGAGTTATCCGCAGACATCATCGATCGCGGCATAATACTTACCGGCGGTGGTGCGTTGCTGCGTGGTTTCGACAAGCTGCTCTCCGCGGTAACCGGCGTTCCTGCGATCGTCGCCGATGACCCGCTGTCGTGCGTTGCAATTGGTACCGGAGCCAGGCTGCGCGCCTAATCGGTAAAGGATGCCGGTCGACCGTTTTGGACAGATCATTGATGCGAGCGCCGCTCAACCGGATGAAATCGCCGAAGCCGTGGCGAGCGTCGTCTTCTCGGGGGGCACCATCATCGTTCCCAACGACACCAGCTATCTGCTTGGGTGCGACCCCTACGATTACGAAGCGATCGACCGCGTTTATGCCGCAATGGGAAGGCCCGACAACCGTCCCCTCACCATGCACGTTGCGACGACGCAAGAGTTCTTGGAATACGCGGCAGACAACCCGTTGGCGGTCGTGGCCGCCAAGCGATTGCTCCCGGCACCCGTCATTGTGCTCATACGCAAGCCGGCCTTCGTAAGCGACGAGTTGGCGGCGGGCTTGCAGACGCTCGCATTTCGAGTGCCGGACGATGCGTTCGCGCGGGGACTTCTCGAGCGGTGTGGTCCCATCGCCGGAACGACTGCGAATCCGCGAGGCGGCGCGCGGTATCTCGGCGGCAGCGATCGCTCGATGCTTCCGAGCGCGGATCTTCTGGTGGAGCACGGACCGACGCACTATAATAGCGAATCGTCTATCGTCGATCTCTCGGGCAGCCACGCGCGTTTGCTGCGAGAAGGCGCCGTTTCAGAGACGCGCCTTATCGAGTTGTTCGGCCCGATCGAACGTCCGACGGTAAAGGTACGACAGCCCTTCGGTTCCCCTCAGGATAAATCGTGACAATGATCCGCTCCCTCGTGGGGCTCGCCGGCGCCATCGCGCTCCTGACGCCTTTTGCTAGCGCGGCGCCGCCGCGCTCACCTCGTCCGCGGCCGCCGGCGCGTACTCCGTCGCCGCAGGCAAGCTCGTCGCCAAGCGCAGCACCGGCATCTTTCGACTTGGGAGTGTGGACGGTGCACGCAAGCTCGCTCGACGCAAACTTCAAAAGCGGTGATTTCAGTACGCCCCACAAGGTGGTGATGACGCGCTCGGGCGGAGACGTCAGCGCCGATCGCGCCAACGGCAACTACAAGAAGCAGGTGCTCTACCTCAACGGCCACGTCGTCATGCACGATATGCAAGGCAACGTAGAAAGCCTCGCGGGCGGAGCTACGCCGCGTGCGCCGAGCCCTTCCACGTTGACCGCGGACAAAGCGCAGATCGACGGAGCCGCCAAAGTCTACAAAGCCCTCGGAAACGTCCATTACGTGCAAGCCGATACCGTCGTCGACGCCGATACCGGCACGCTCAATGATGAAGCGCACACGCTGCTGCTCGAAGGCGCGGTCCACATCGTACAAGGCACGCGCAACATGAGCGCGCGCAAAATCCTTTACAACACGGCGACGGGGTCGGCCCACGCCGAGGGTGACGTCACCATGCAGTTTCCAAGCGAGATACATCGCAAGTTGGCCACGCCCAGACCGATCAAAGTACCCAAGAACGCTATTACGCAGCCGGTTTCGAGCCCAGGCCCTTGATGCTTGACTTCGCTCGTCAAGAGATGCCGCTCGCGGCGCGCATGCGCCCGCGAACGCTCGACGAGTTCGTCGGACAAGACTCGCTGCTCGGAAAGGGACGCGCGCTGCGAGCCGCGATCGAGCGTGACGCAACGCCTTCGATGATCCTATGGGGGCCGCCAGGCAGCGGAAAGACGACGCTGGCACAAATCGTCGCGCGGGCGACCGGCGCGCACTTCGAAGGCATGTCGGCCGTGAGTGCCGGTGTAGCAGATTTGCGGCGGGTCGTCGGTGAAGCGCGCGCGCGACGTCGAGTCGGCAGGCAGACCGTGCTTTTTATCGACGAGATCCACCGGTTCAACAAGGCGCAACAGGACGCCGTGCTTCCGTACGTCGAGGACGGGACGGTGACGTTCATCGGGGCGACGACCGAAAATCCATCTTTTGAAGTGAATTCGGCGCTGCTTTCTCGGGCTCGCGTATTCGTGATGCAGCCGCTTTCGGACGACGAGATCGGCCGCATCATGGATCGGGCGCTAGAGGATCGCGAGCGCGGGCTTGGCGCCCTGGGCGTGGGCATCGACGACGAAGGCCGTCGCCTCTTGGTCTCCCTTGCGAACGGCGATGCGCGTGCGGCTCTCAACGCGCTGGAATTTGCAAGCGAGACGGCGACCGCGCGAGGCGACGAGCGCACGATCGACGCTCCGCTCGTGCGAGAAGCGATGCAGCGGCGAGGATCGCAGTATGACAGAGCCGGCGACATGCACTACGATACCATTAGCGCGTTCATCAAGTCGGTTCGCGCGAGCGACGCCGACGCATCGCTCTACTGGCTGGCGCGCATGATCGATGGCGGCGAAGATCCCCTCTTTATCGCGCGCCGGCTGGTGATTCTCGCCTCGGAAGACGTAGGTCTCGCCGATTCGAACGGATTGCAAGTGGCGGTCGCGGCCCAGCAAGCCGTGCATTTTGTCGGCATGCCGGAAGGTTTTTTCCCGCTCGCTCATGCCACGCTCTATCTCGCCACCGCGCGCAAGAGCAACGCCGTCGGGCGAGCGTTTAGCGCGGCTATGGATGACGTGCAGCAAACGCGCAACGATCCAGTACCGATGCACTTGCGCAACGCGGCGACGGGACTGATGCGTCAGCTCGGCTACGGGCAAGGATACCACTACGCCCACGACGACTACGACGTGGTCCAGCTCAACTTGCCGCCGGCTTTGAGCGGGCGCCGCTACTACGAAAAAAGGCGGTCCGAGTGATTCTCGGACCGCCAGTTTTCCCGTTGCTACTTCTCGGAGTGTGCGTTGGAGCTTCGCACAACTCGATGATAAAACCGCATACTGTGAGCGACCTGTGAATTTCGAGCGAATTTATCTCGACCATGCGGCGACGACCCCGCTGCGCAGTGAGGTTGCCGACGCGATGCGCGAAGCATTTCCCGACGCGGATTATAACCCAAGTTCATTGCATGCTGAAGGGCGGCGTGCGCGGGCCGTTCTCGAAGACGCTCGGGAGCGCGTCGCATCCTTGCTCGGTGCTGGTCGAAACGAGATCGTGTTCACGTCGAGCGGGACTGAAGCCGACAACCTCGCCATTTTTGGCGTTGTGGGGGCGGCGCAGCGTGGCGCTCACGTGGTAACGACGGCAATCGAGCATCATGCCGTGAGCGCTCCGCTGCGCGTGTTGCACGAGGAAGGCGTTGAAACGGCTTTGCTGCCGGTTGACCGGTATGGTCGAGTCGACGCTATGGAATTCGCTGCGGCGTTACGGCCGAACACCGTGTTAGCGTCGGTGATGTATGCCAACAATGAGATAGGAACCGTGCAGCCCATTGCGGCGCTGGCGGAGATGGCTCGCAAGCGCGGAGTCTTCTTCCACACCGATGCGGTGCAGGCGCCCAATTGGCTTCCCCTCGACGTGTGCGAGCTTGGGGTGGATTTGCTGACGCTCTCGGGACATAAGTGCCAGGGCCCCAAGGGCGTCGGTCTCCTTTACGTGCGCCAGGGCGTGCCGCTGGCGTCCATTCTTCATGGCGGCGGTCAAGAGTTCGGGCGGCGCGCCGGAACGCAGAACGTCGCCGGAATCGCGGGAATGGCGCGGGCGCTCGAACTCGCGGCGCTCGAACGATCCGAGCAAAGCGCGCGCGTGGGCGTGCTGCGTGACCGGCTCCAGGACGGGATTTGCGCCACGATTCCGGACGTCCGCATTAACGGTGGCGGCCCTCGTCTTGCCAATAATCTCAACGTCAGCTTCGCGGGAGTAGAATCCGCGACGGCCCTGATTTCGCTCGATCTTGCGGGCATCGCGGTCTCCGCCGGGAGCGCGTGCACTTCAGGAAGCCTCGAATCGAGCCACGTGCTGGCCGCCATGGGCCTGGAAGGCCGCTGGAAGAAAAGCGCGATACGGTTCTCTTTGGGAGCCACCACGACGGCTGCCGAGATCGACGGGCTCTTAGCCATCTTGCCGCCGCTGATCGCCGACCTTCGGCGGCCGGCGGGGCACCTTCAGGGGGAATGGGTAGACTCAAAACGAACCGCGCGCGGCTGGAGGCAGAAGCTTGAGCAGTACTGAGTACGGCGTCCTTGTACTGGATGTGTTCGGTGGGGTAGGCGCCCTTCTTATCGGTATGGGGGTCTTCGTCGCAATGCTCGCGCTGGCGAAAACGCTGGCACGGCTTCGTACGACTCTGGACGGGGTCGACCGGCAACTCGAAAACATCGGCACCCCGGTCACGAGCACGCTTTCGCACGTTGAAGAGGTGACGAACTCGCTCCAGAACACCGCGGGCAGCCTCTCACGAACGGCCGACTTGACAAAAAGAGCCGTCGAGCCGGCGATCATCAACGTAGGCGCGACGCTCAGTGGCGTTACCGCGGCTGCGCGTCGCTTGATTACTGGACAAGGTCGAAGGGCCGAGGAGTAGTTTAACGATGGATAAGGGCAATGGCGGAGGCGGCGGGTTTTTCGCGGGTTTTCTTATCGGCGCGGTCGTTGGCGGCACCGCAGCGGTGCTTTTGACACAAGACGAGACCCGTGACCGGCTTGCCGGCAAAGCCCGTGAAGCCGGGAACTTCGCAATCGACGCAAGCGGCGACCTTCGAGGAAAGGTCAACGACGTGACGTCTCAATGGCAATCGAGCGTCTCAGAACTCTACGAACGTGGACGCGCGGTGGTCGAGAGCGCGCGCGCAAACCTCGATGCCGCGGTACTCGAAGGGAGAGCCGCTGCCTTCGAAACGGCAGACGACCTGCAGCGTAAAGCCGAGGAGTAAAGGCTTGGATATCAAGGTGAATGTCCGAGAGGCGCCGGGTGACTGCTACGTCGTCGAGCTGAGCGGCGAAATAGACGTGTACACGTCGCCAAAAGTTAAGGATGCAATCGGGACGCTGATCGATCGCGGCGTCTATCACTTGGTCATCAACCTCGAGAAGGTGCGGTACATCGATTCGACCGGCCTGGGGGTGCTGATCGGCGGACTCAAGCGGGTTCGCGAGCATGGAGGCTCGGTGAATTTAGTCTGCACCAACCCGCAAATCAAGAAAATTTTCGACATCACCGGCCTCGTCAAGATTTTCGGCATCTTCGACGGCGAGGATAGCGCGATGAAGGCCCTCGTATGAATGAGGCCGTCGAGCACTCCCTTCCCGATCTGGTCGAACTTCGTATCCCCGCTCGGCCGGAATGGGTCGCGCTCGCACGTCTGGCGGCGGCCACGGTCGCCAATCGTCTGCATGTTTCGATCGAAGAGATTGAAGACGTGAAGCTCGCCGTAGCCGAAGCCTGCACGGCCGTGATCCAGAATGACGGCCACGCCGAGTTCATTCAACTTACGTGCGAAGCGCTCGGAGATTCTCTGCAGGTGCACGTGCACGACAGCGGCCGTCACGGGTTGCGCGCTGCGGAAAGCCAGCGCATGAATTTCGAGGAAGCGCGTATCGCGGGCCTGGGGATCTTTCTCATACGCACCCTGATGGACGAAGTGAGTTACGACGTCCACCCTCAGCATGGAACGGATCTGCTGATGGTAAAGAGGCTGGCCGCTCGGCCCAAATAGCTCGAGACCTAGTGCACGAACGGGACCAAGCTCGCCCCAATCGCGAACGGACCCGTGCGCTCTTTGCGCGCTTCATTCGCGCGCGCCGGCGGCATGCCGAACGTCCGGACCGGATCGATCGGGAGTACGATCGGTTGCGCGACGATCTCGTCGTCGTCCATCTGAACTTGGTGCGTTTTCTGGCGGTGCGTTTTGCGAACCGCGGCGAGCCGCTCGACGACCTCGTGCAGGTCGGAACGGTCGGATTGCTCAAAGCGATCGATCGCTTCGACTTGGACCGCGGCGTCGAGTTTACGACGTACGCCACTCCGACGATCGTCGGCGAGATCAAGCGCTACTTTCGCGACAAGGGGTGGGCGGTTAAGGTGCCCCGCCGCTTGCAGGAACTAAATCTCGCCGTGAATCGCGCCGGCGACAAGCTAGCGATCGAGCTGGGGCGTAGCCCGACCGTGGCGGAGCTCGCGCTCCAATTGCGGGCCGGCGAAGACGAAATTTTGGAAGCGCAAGAGCTCGGGCAGGCGTACAATCTCCTCTCGCTCGACAGCGAGGTTTCCGGCGAGAGCGATAAAAAATCGCAGACGCTCGCCGATACGGTCGGCGTCTCCGATGCCGGCCTCGAGCTGCTCGAAGACCGCGCCAACTTGGAGCGTGCTTTTCAGGCGTTGAGCGGAAGAGAACGCGTGATCATCTACCTGCGCTTCTACGAATCCGTCTCCCAGACCGAGATCGCCAAGCGCCTCAACGTCTCGCAGATGCACGTCTCTCGCCTGCAAGCAAAGGCCCTCGAAAAGCTGCGCGCCGTTCTAGCGGAATAGGACGAACTCCGTTCCTCAAGAGGCCCTGACGTGTTGCGCGAGGGGCTCCGACGCGAGCGCCATTGACAGGAGGTCATAATTGTCCTTAGCAGGTGGCGCGAGCGCGGTGCAGCAGGAGCGGAACATGGAGGTGGAGCGACGAGCGGCCCGAGGCGCGACATGTCAGGGCCTCTTGAGGAACGGCACGTAGAATAGACATATGAAGAGTCAGGAGCTGCGTCAGGCGTGGATCGACTTCTTCGTCGGCAAGCAGCACAAGCTGCTTCCACCGGCGGGCCTGATTCCGCACGAGATGTCGACGACGCTCTTTACGATTGCCGGGATGGAGCAGTTCGTACCTATCTTTCTCGGCGAGCAGCCGCCGCCCGCGCCGCGTGTCGTGACCGTTCAACGTTGTCTCCGGGTTGCCGGCGCAAAGAGCGACATAGAGAGCGTCGGGCGGACCGGACGGCACGGCACCTTCCTCGAGATGCTCGGTAACTTCAGCTTCGGCGATTACTATAAGCGCGAAGCGATCGCATGGGCGTGGGAGTTCGTGGTTGACGTTCTGCGTCTCGATCCTTCGCGGCTCCATGTCACCGTGCACGTAGGAGATGAAGAGGCCGAGCAAATCTGGACGCGGGAGATGGGGCTAGAATCGCAACGCGTGACCCGGTTTGACGAAGAGAATTTTTGGACGATGGGCTCGACCGGCCCGTGCGGCCCGTGTACCGAGATCTTCTACGATACGGGCGCCGAACACGGCAGCGGCCCGGACGATACCGGGCCGAACCGTGGAAATCGGTACGTCGAAATCTGGAACATCGTCTTTCAGCAGTACAATCGGTCGTCGGACGGAAAGCTCGACGAGCTGCCGCGCAAGGCAATCGACACCGGTGCGGGTCTCGAACGAATGCTGGCAGTCTGTAACGGCGTCGCTTCGATGTATCGCACCGATCTCTTTACCGACTTAGTCGCCGCGCAGCCTGCCATCGGGCGCACCACGCTCTCGTCGGACGAGCAGTCGGCACGTCAAAATATCATTGCCGATCACGCCAGGGCCGCCACCTTCTTGATCAACGACGGTATCTATCCGTCAAACACCGATCGCGGCTTCGTCCTGCGGTTTTTGATTCGGCGCGCGATTCGCAACGGTAAGCTGCTGGGATACCCCGACGGTTTCCTCGCCCAGCTCGTTCCGGCCGTCGTACGTTCGCTTGAACCCGGCTATCCGGAGCTTCGTGAGAGTGAAGCCCGTATCGGCGCAGCGCTGCGGCGAGAGGAGCAGATTTTCGAGCGTACGCTGGAACGCGGCATGGCGATGCTCGACGGTCTGATCGACGATGCCCTCGCGCATCGCGGTCGGATACTTGGAGGCGACGCGGCCTTCACGCTGCACGACACGTACGGCTTTCCCGTCGAGCTAACTCGCGAGATCGCGGCCGAGCGTGGCGCGGTCGTCGACGCGGTTGCATTCGACCGGCTCATGGAAGAGCAGCGGGATCGCGCGCGGCGAGACGCCGCGGCAAAGCGCGAAATCGTCGTCTTGACCGACCTGCCCGCGATTCGCAGCGAGTTTACGGGGTATGACGAGGGGCTCGAAACGGACGGTGAAGTCCTCGCGATTCTCAAGAAGAGCGGCACCGCGCCCTCGTTAGCCGCCGGCGAGGAAGGGACCCTAATTCTCGATCGGACATCGTTCTACGCTGAACGGGGCGGTCAGATCGGTGACCGTGGCGCGATCCTCGGCGGCGGTGCGCGCTTCGACGTACGCGACGCGCAGTACATGGGCGACGCGATCGCACATCAGGGCGTGATGGAGGAGGGCGAGATCGTCGTGGGCGCGCGCGTGCGTACGAGCGTATCCCAGCGATGGCGCCGCGAGATTCGTCGGCATCACACGTCGGCACATCTGCTTCAGCGCGCGCTCAAGGACGTGCTGGGTGACGAGGTCAATCAAGCCGGTTCTTGGGTCGGGGTCGATCGCATGCGTTTCGACTTTCGCTGGCCCGGTGGCGCGCTAAGTGCGCAACAAAAGCGCGCGGTCGCTCGCCGGGTCAACGAAATAATTCGGCAGGACGCGCATCTCGTTACGCGCGTCTTGCCCTTGGAGGAGGCGAAGAAGACCGGCGCGATCTGGATGGCCGGCGAGAATTATGGGGAGTTGATCCGCGTCGTGCAGGCCGGCCCTTCGATCGAATTCTGCGGCGGCACGCATTCTCATTCGACGGGCGAACTGGGCATGTTCGTCATCCTTTCAGAGTTCTCGATCGGCAGCGGCATCCGCCGAATCGAGTCGTGCGTATCGGAGGCAGCCGAAGAGCATCTGGGAAAGCAAAGCGATTTGATCGCAACGCTCTCTTCGTCGCTGGGCAGCTCGCCGGAGGAACTTCGCGACAGGGTCGAACGAATGCAACGCGACGTAAAAGATCTGCAAACCGCGCTCGGCCAGCTGCGGGCGAGACTCGCCGCGAGCGAGGCGCAAGCGTACGTGGAAAAGGCGGAACGGCGCGGCGACCGGGCCTTCGTAGGCGGCGTCGTGCACGAAGCAAACGGCGAATCGCTGCGGCATCTGAGCAACGCTATCCGCAACGTCCTGCGCAGCGGCGTTGTCGCCCTGGCGGGCATCGACAACGGAAGCGTCAGCCTCTTGGTGAGCGCAAGCGACGATCTCGTCCGCGCGGGCGTTCACGCCGGCAGCTTGGTAAAACTGGCGGCGCCGTTGGTCGCGGGCAAAGGCGGTGGTCAAGCGGCCCAAGCGCAGGGCGGCGGTACGAATGCCGCCGGCGCGGAGGCTGCGTTACGTGCCATTCGCGATGCGGTCTTTGCGTGAGGCTCCGGGCTGCCGGCGCCGCGTTGTCGTTTTCGATGCTGCTCGGCGCGACTCCCCGATTGGTCGACTCTGCGTACGTGCTGCAACGCTACGCGCGCGCGCTCGAATCGATCTCGGTGCCCAAAGTCGTCGTCTATTCGTATACGATCTCGCAGGTTGGCCCGAAAAATATCGAACAACGGCACCGAATCTATCGCAGCGGCACGGACGTGCGGGATGAAACGCTTTCGGTCGACGGAGTTCCCCTTAGCCGCAAAAGCGTACGCTTTTCGCGGCGCGAGGATCGCTATAGCGTCGGACGCTTCGCTCCGCACACCAATGCCTACGAGCTGCTCTTTCTCGGAACGGCGAAGGACGGCCACCACCTCGATTACGTCTACGAAGCGACGCCGTTGAGCCGGTCGTCCGGAGCTTGGGTCGACCGGCTAACGATCGATGGCATAAAGTTTCTGCCGCGGAGAGTACACTTTCACAGCAGCGGTCTCGACGTCGACGGCAGCGGCGAGATCGAGTTCGAATCGTTCGGAAAATACTGGATGCCGGTTATGGCCGCCGCTCAGGCGCGCGTGAGAGGCAAGCCGGCACGCGAACGGATCTCGTTCGGCGATTACCGCTTTCCGCAAAGCCTTCCGCCTTCCACCTTCGAGGCACCCGAGCCGCTGCCGCGCGCAACGCCCGCTACGATGTGACGCAGCGGTTCAAACCCGCGTACGCGGCGGCCCTCGTCGCCTTCGCCGTTACGGCGCTTCTCTCACATTTCCGCCCGACGCCCTATAACAATTTCGTTCTGCTCGCCCAGGCGCTGTTGCACGGCCACGCCTGGATCGATTGGCCCGGCGCGTACATCGACGCGCTACGATACGGCGGGGACCGCTATTACATCATCGAGGCGCCGCTCCCCGCGCTCTTGCTCGTGCCGTTCGTCGCGATGTTCGGAACGCAAACGAATCAAACTGCGCTCGGAGTGGTCGTCGCCGGCGTTGCCGTGGGAGCGGCCTGGGAGCTTGGCGAGCGTTACGGGTTACGACGCTCGGCAACCGCGTGGATCTGCGCCTTTCTTTTGGCGGGCACCGACCTGTTGTGGTGCGCGATGCTCGGCGACGTCTGGTTCGTCGCGCACGTTTGCGCCGTCTGCTTCACCATGCTCGCGCTCGTGGAGCTCGCAGGAAAGCGACGCGGTTGGCTCGTCGCGCTGCTCGCCGCGTGCGCCTTCGAATCGCGCTTTTCAATGATTGCCGTTCTTCCGGTCTATCTCTACCTCTTGATTGCGCCCGGCGGCTCACCCAAGCGGGTCGCTTCCTTCACGGCGGTGCTGATCGCCGTCGGCGTACTTTGGGCGCTTTACAATCGGGCGCGGTGGGGAACCTGGAGCGACGTCGGATACACCACATGGTACCATCAAGACCAAGTTGGCATGCCGACCGGATCGCCGTTTCGCCTCAGCTATTTGCCTTACCAGCTTTGGTCGTTTTTCGTCCAAACGCCCACCGGGCTTCCGGCTTTTCCTTGGCTGCGTCCGGAGTTTTCCGGCGTCGCGCTTACCTGGACGTCGCCGGCGCTCATACTGGCATTCTTAGCCCGCGCTCCGGTTCGCTGGCTCGTCGCTTTGTGGGTCGCAGCACTGCTCGCAGCGCTACCGAACCTTCTTTACTACGTTAACGGCTTCGCGCAATTCGGCATGCGCCACGCGCTCGACTTCGAGCCGTTCATGGTAGCGCTGATGATGCTCGCCGTACGCGACCGGTTTCCGCGATTGGGCTACGCCTTGATCGCATATTCGCTCGTCGTAGGCTTCTGGGGCTGCTGGTACTGGCTGGCCTTCGTGCGAGCCTAGCCAAACGAACGCCCTTATGCGACGAGCGCATCGTAGGCAGAGCGAAGGGCGCTCGGCTCGCGAACCGGGGCGCCGCACGCGCCGGTGATGCAGACGTATGCCGCGGGCTGATCCGCCGGCATTCCCAGCTTCGCGGCGGCGTCGGGGTGCAGCGTGCCGATCGCTGTAAACGGAGACGGAAGGCGCAGCGCGGCCTCGCGGAACGCATCGGTCGTCGCGGGATCGCCGACGATTCGAATGGCCAGCTCTGGTACGAGATACCTGCGCAGTGCGCGAGCGAACGTCGCGGCGAACGGTCCCGCGGCTCGCGCGCGGCCGGCGTAGAGCTGCAGAACCTCCTTGGCCCGCTCGCGATAGCCACTCTCCTGGAAGAGTGCCCCGAGGCGTAAGAGGACGTCGGCAAAAAGTCCGTTTTCAGCGATCGGCCGGTCTTCAAGAGCCAGCCGCCCAAAGGCGTCATCCGTGCGCAGCCGGTCGTAGAACCCGCCGCCCGAGGCTGCAAAGTTTGCGATGATGCTCTCGGCAATCGAACGCGCCCGCATGAGGAAACGCGCCTCCCCTGAAATTTCATGAGCGTCCAGGAGCGCGCGAGCATACGCGACCTGGTCGCTGAGCAGACCGCGCACCTCCGGCGCGCCGCCCTGCGCGAGCACGTGATAGAGCAGCCCGCTTTGGTCGACGAGACGCTCCGCGACATTATCGAGCGTCTGCAGCGCCTCAGTCAACAGCGTATCGTCGTCGAGTGCGCGCGCCACGAGGCACTGCGCGCCGGCCAGCGCGCACGTCCAGTTCGTGTACGAGGTGCGATCGACGTACGGTTCCTCGCGCGTTCGTCGCTCCTCCAGCGCAAGAGTGTAGTATGCTTCGTCGGCATCTTGGCTGCCGGCAAAGAATCCCGTTTGCGGGTCGCGCAAGACGCGCCGAACGTAGCCCATGGCGGAGACGAGCGTCGCGCGAAACTCGTCGGTTGGGGCAAAAAATACGAGCGTCGAAAGGACTCGCAGCAGCCCCGCATGGTCGTCGGCCATCTTTTCAAAATGCGGAACGCTCCAATCGCGTGTAGTCGAATAGCGAAAGAAGCCGCCCTCGACGTGATCGTACATCCCGCCGCGCGACATCGACACCATCGTCCGCGCCGCCATCTCGTAGAGGCGTTGGTTGCCCGAATAGCGCCACTCGCCGAGTAGAAACTCGTAAACCTCCGGTTGCGGAAACTTCGGCGCATCGCCGAATCCACCGTACTCCTCGTCGTAGGAGCGCTCGAGGTCGTCGATAAGGCCGACGATCGCAGCATCGCAAAGATCGTCGTGCGAGTGAGGCAGATGCTCCTGCGCGTGCGCGTTCAACTCGGCCGCGCGTTGTGCGATTTCGCCTTTGCGTTCGGCGTAAAAACGTGAGATCTCGTCGAGCGCGCGCGCGAACTCTTGCGGCGGAAGGTATGTCGCTCCGGTCAGCGTCGTGCCGTCCGGCGCCAGGAATGCGGTCGTTGGCCATCCGCCCATGTTATAACGCGCGTTGACGTCGGGACGGCGGTCGTTATCAACGCGAATGGGAACGAAACGCCGATTGATCGCGTCGATTACCCTCGTGTCTGAATACGAGGTTTCATCCATCACGTGGCACCAGTGGCACCAGACGGCGGAGATCGCTAGCAGAATCGGCTTGTCTTCGGACTTCGCCCGTTCGAACGCGCGAGCGCCCCACGGCATCCAGGCGATCTCTGCGGCTCGGTTGGGCCGGGGCGAAAAACGGAACTCATTCATCGGGGGCTCCCTGCAAGAACGACGTGGCGTACAAGACGGCAATCAACGCATACAGCGCAAGTCCGACGATGCCTGCCGCCTCGAGACCGCGTGCGTACGTGATCCCAAAGTAGACCGCGAAAACGAGGCTTACCGCCGCATATCGTCGGTGAGACGACGCATCCATGCCATACGTTTCGCGATCGTGAAAGCCGCCTGGAGAGCGACTGCGCCACGTAGCGGTCGCGGCAACGATCAGCGCCGAGGCCAAACCCGCTAGACTCCAAATCATCCCTCTAAGAGTACCGCGACGATGCGTCGAAGGCGACCACGATGGCGTCTCGTACGAGCTCGACGCGCCCCGGTTCGCTCGCGACGTATCGCAAGAAGCGCGATTTTGAGCAGACGCCGGAGCCGAGCGGTCGTAAGCCAAAACCCCGCGCGTCGCCACTGAGCAAGATGCGGTTCGTCGTGCAGATGCATCGCGCGACGCGGCTGCACTACGATTTTCGCTTAGAAGCCGACGGCGTGCTGGCGTCGTGGGCCGTTCCGAAGGGTCCGACCCTCGCTCCGGGGGATCGCCGCCTCGCCATGCACGTTGAAGATCATCCGCTCGACTACCGCGATTTCGAGGGAAACATTCCCGCCGGCCAATACGGCGCGGGAAACGTGATCGTCTGGGATCGCGGCACGTACTCGCTTGCGGAAGGCGACGATCCCGCTGACGAGATCGCAAACGGCAAGATCAAATTCGTGCTGCATGGCAAAAAGCTCAACGGTGAGTTCACCCTCGTAAAAATTAAGGCGCGCGAGGGCGAGCATGGCGAGCCGTGGCTGCTGATCAAGGATCGGGACGAGCATTCCGATCCGAATTACGAGCCGGCCGAACACCCCAAATCGGTGAAGAGCGGCAAGACGCTCGACGACGTCGCGGGAGACCCTCGCGCGCGTACCTGGCAGTCGAAGCCGAGCGCGCGCCACGCCACTGCTCCGCCGCGACGTGCGAGCGTCAAGCACGATCCGGTGCCGCATCCAAAGGGATTGATGCTCGCAACGCTCGTCGCACAGCCGTTCGACGATCCAGAGTGGCTTTTCGAGATCAAATGGGACGGTTATCGCGCGCTCTGCACGATCGAGAAGGATAGCTTTTCGCTCGTGTCGCGCAACGGCCTCGACATGTTGCGCCGCTTTCCGGATCTGAAGGAGCTTGCCGGGGCATTTTCGAGCGTGCCCATCGTCGTTGACGGCGAGATCGTCAGTCTCGACGCTAAAGGGCGTTCGGAGTTTCAGCGCCTACAGGAGTCGCAAAAAAAACCGGCCGGCCTTACCTACGCTGCCTTCGATCTGCTCTACGCCGACGGCACCGATCTGCGCTCGACGCCGCTCGGAGAGCGCAAGGCGCTGCTCGAGCGGCTCATTCGCGATGACGAGCTGGTGCTCTACTCGAAGCACATCGACGGACGCGGTACCGCGCTTTTCAAGAGCGCGCGAGAGAAAAATCTCGAGGGCATCATCGGCAAGAAGCGCGAGTCCACGTATCAGGAGCGTCGCAGCCGCGATTGGGTGAAGATCAAGACGGGATACGAGCAAGAGTTCGTGGTCGGCGGTTGGACCGAGCCGAAAGGCAGTCGAAAAGGATTCGGCTCGCTCTTGCTGGGCGTTCACAAGGCGGAGGGGCTCCAATTCGTCGGCTCGGTCGGAACCGGCTTTACCGCAAAATCACTCCAGGAGCTGTACGCTCGGCTGCGAGCGATCGAGCGAAAAGCTTCGCCTTTCGTCAACGACGTCGTCGCAAACTCGCCGGTGCACTGGACGTCACCGGAGCTCGTCGTCGAAGTGCGTTTCGCCGAATGGACTCGCGACGGTTACCTGCGACAGCCCGCCTATTTGGGTTTACGGCCCGACAAATCCGCCGATGAGGTCGTCGCCGAGATTCCGGTGAATGTTTGATGGCGGAGCAGCGCGTTACCGCTCGGGTAGGCTCGCGTACGCTCTCGCTTTCGAATCTGGATAAAATCCTATGGCCGCGCGACGGCTACACCAAAGGCAACCTCATCGAGTACTACAAAAGCGTGGCGCCGTATGCGATCGCGCATTTGAAGGATCGCCCGCTGACGCTGCAACGCTATCCCAACGGAATCGACGCGAGCGCGTTCTTTGAAAAACAAACGCCGCGGGGCACTCCCGACTGGATCGATCGGGTAACGGTCCCTACGCCTGGCGGCTCGCGCAGCCAGGTTACGTTTGCTGTTTGCAACGATACGCCGAGCCTCATCTATCTTGCGAATCTGGCAACGATCGTGCTCCATATATGGACCTCGCGCATGCCTGCGCTCGAAGAACCGGACTTCGTCGTTTTCGATCTCGACCCGGGAGAAAAATGCACGTTGCGAACACTGGCAACCGTAACGCTGGCCGTTCGCGACTTGCTCGGCGAGATCGGATTGAAGCCGCTCGTAAAGACGACGGGCGGCTACGGAATTCACGTTATCGTCCCGCTTGCATCGGGCTACTCCTACGACACAGCCAAGATCTTTGCGGAGCTTGTGGCTCGCCGCGCGGCCGGCGAGCTCGGCGAGCCTGCCACGCTGCAGCGGACGATCGCGAAGCGGCCGCAGGACGCGGTCTACATCGACTACGTCCAAGTAGGTCAGGGAAAGACCATCGTCGCGCCGTACTCGGTTCGCGCCCGCGACGCGGCCCCGGTCTCGACGCCGCTCCATTGGGCCGAGGTGGAAGCGTTCGCACGGCGGCGCGGGAACGCCGCCCCGGCCGACGAGTTTGCCAAGCACACCATTGCGACGACGCCGCAGCGTCTCCAGCGCGAAGGTGACCTATGGGGCCCAAAACACTGGAAAAAGCAGCGTCTCGAGGGGCCCATCGGCAAAGCCCAGCGCTTGTGGTAAAGGTGCGCCTTGGGTAGAATAAGCGGACTATGGCGCATGCGATTTGGTCTGGATCTATAAACTTCGGGCTCGTTACGATTCCCGTCAAGCTGTTTACCGCGGTCAAGACGGACGAGCTCTCCTTTAACCTGCTTCATGCCAAGGACGAAGGGCGGATCAAGTACGAGCGCATCTGCAGCGTCGACGGCAAAGCGGTGCCGTGGGACGAGATCGTCAAGGGTTATGAATACGAAAAGGGTCAGTATGTTTTGCTTACCGACGATGACTTCAAGAAGGTAAACCCGGAGGCGACGCAGTCCGTCGACATCCTCGAGTTCGTCGAGCTCGACAAGATCAATCCGATGTACTTCGATAAGCCGTATTATCTCGAGCCGACCAAGCAAGGGCGGCACGCCTACGCACTACTACGGGAGACCCTAACGCAATCCAATCGCGTTGCGATCGCACGGGTGGTGATTCGGACGAAAGAATACATCGCTGCCGTGAAGGCGCTGGACGACGCGCTCGTGCTCGAGCTCATGCATTGGACGAACGAAATCGTCGCTTCGAATACCCTCGATATTCCGGGACGCGAGAAGCTTCCCGAGAAAGAGATGAAGATGGCGCGCATGCTCGTCGACACGATGAGCGTCGAAGAGTTCGAACCGGAAAAATTTACCAACAACTACCACGATGAGCTCTTGACGATGATCGATGCCCGTGCCGCGGGCAAAGAGCTTCCTAAGGCGAAGAAGGCGCCGGCACGATCGAAGGTAGTCAATCTCATGGACGTTCTCGCGCAAAGCCTCGAGGAGAGCCAGAAACGCCGGACCGCCGGCAACGGAAAGCCGGCCACAACGAGACGTCGCAAGAAGACCGCAGCATAGCCCTTTCCGTGGCCGAGGTTCCGACGATCGAGACGCCTCGATTGCTCTTGCGCGATTGGCGCGACGACGACGTCGAGGCGTGGGTTCGCATGAACGCCGACGCGCGCGTCACTGAGTTTTTTCCGCGAAAATATTCGCGCGCCGTCTCTGAAGCCAGCGCCACCGCGATTCGCGCGCAGCTTCATCGCGACGGCTATGGCTGGTGGGCCGTTGAGATGCGCGGCGGGGCGCCGTTCGTCGGCGCCATCGCCTTGCAAGAAGTGCCCTTTCAAGCAGCGTTCACGCCGGCGCGCGAGATCGGCTGGCGTTTTTCGTTCGAAAATTGGGGGTACGCAACCGAAGGCGCGGCCGCCGCTTTGGATTTTGCTTTCAACACGCTGAAATGGGAGGAGGTCGTCGCATTCACCGCAGCCTCAAACCTTCGCTCGCAACGCGTGATGGAACGCCTAGGAATGACGCACGATCCTGCCGACGACTTCGATCACCCCAACATCGAACCAGACCACGTGCTTCGTCGCCACGTTCTTTATCGTCTCAGCAAGCCGTTATGAGTTGACGATCGCGAGTGAGCCTGCTGTAGACGAGAAGTCCCGAAGCCGCGCAGCGAGGCCTCCGACTTTTCCGCAAAAGACAGGACGGCGTCTTCATTTGGCGTTGCGGAAAAGCGGAGGAGTAGGAGCTCACAGGGATGTGAGCGACGAACGTCCGAGTCGCGCGGCTTCGGGACTTCTCGGCGTGATGTGAGCGACGGGCGTCTTCGAATCGCCATGTCCTGAGGCTTTGGCAGCGGCTTTTTTTATCCGTCGGCGATCTTCGCGGTTTCGATTTCGCGAGCTAACGCAATCGCGCCATCGCCGGCTCCGGCAGGCTCGCGTTCACCACGCGCGTTGCGCAGACCCATGCCAAGCGCGACGGCGGCGAGCGTCAGCGATTCGACGGCTGCAAAGCGAGAGCCGAGCGCGGCCAGCATGCCGGTCGAGACCGGAGGCGCTAGTACGCCCGAGAGCGAGTCCAGCGACGAGCTCGTCCCGAGCACGGTCCCCTGCTCGCGGTCGGAGGCGGCATTGCTAATCAAAGCCGTGATACCCGTGTTTGCAAGCGCCATTCCGAACCCGAAGAGAAGCATCATCATCACCAAGAACGGGAAGACCGTGTGCACGATGGGAACGAGCGCAAAACCGGCGACGAGGCACGCGAGGCCGAGGTTCGACATCGAGCGGTCGCCGAGGCGCGCAGAGATACGGCCGACCACGACGGCGTTCATCAGGACGCTGAAGACGGCGAAGCCCGAGAAGAGATAGTCCGTTTCGGCGAGCGAAAACCCGAGCTGGCGCTGGAAATAGAGCGCGAAGACGGCGAACCAGCCGTACAACGCGAGCGCGATCGCGAACTTCTGCCAGAGGATACGCGCGAGGCGCGGCTTGCGAAAACTTCCCAGGATCGCATCCATCCGAATCCGCTCTTCGTCCGGTCGCCGAACGCGCGACTCGGGAAGCATCGTAATCGTCAGCAACAGGGTGACGAGTTGCAATCCCGCGGCCACGAGAAACGGCGCCGCAAAGCCGAAGTGCACGTAAAGGATGCCGCCTCCGAAAGGCCCGAAAACCATGCCCGCCGCAAACATCGCGCCGATCAGCCCGAACGCGCGGGCGCGCTCGTGCGGCAGGACGAGGTCTGCCACGTACGCCTGCGTGATGCTGATGTTTCCGCCCGAAACGCCTTCGAGCACGCGCGCGGCGAAGACTACGGCGATCGGCGCCACCGCGAAGTCCGCGGCGATATTCGGTGCGAGACCGAGCATCGCCCAGCCGATCGTCGCGCCGATTTGGCTCACGATGAGCACCATCTTGCGTCCGATTCTGTCGGAGACGTTCCCCCAAAGCGGCGCCGACACGAGCTGGCAGAACGAGAAGGTGGCGACGAGCAACCCTACGACGGCGGCCGAAGCGCCGAAGTGCGTGACGAAATACGGCAGCATCGGAATCAGCATGCTGAAGCCGACGATGTCGATGAAGGTTACGCCGAGAATCGGCAGGAGCTTTCGGATCATGCTCCCGCGTTCATTCGCGCTCCCCTACCGCGGCGACTCTACCGGCAAGACGATGCGTGACAGGCGCTCGCTTTTGCGCAGGACGTCGACCTTATAAGGACGGCTGAGATCGATGATCGTCAGCACTTTATGCAGCGCGTCGACGCTGTTCAAGCGACGGCTTTCGAATGCAAGCACGACGTCACCGGCTTTCAAGCGCGCGGTATCCGCCGGGCTTCCCGCCTCGACTGAGTCGATCATGATGGCGCGCCGATCTTCCAAGCCAAGACGCCGTGCGGTGGCCGGCGGAAGGATAATATCTTGAGCGGCGATGCCGAGGTAGCCGCGTCGCACGCGCCCATCGCGTATCAAAATCCCGGCGATGTGCTTGGCCGTATTGATTGCAATCGAAAAGCAAAGGCCCTGACCGGGAAGCACGGCAGTGTTCACGCCGATCACGTCGCCGCCGGCAGTGACGAGCGGGCCGCCTGAGTTTCCCGGATTGAGCGACGCGTCGGTCTGAATGATGTTCTCCATGAGGCGACCCGAGCGCGAGCGCAGCGAGCGTCCGAGCGCGCTTACGACGCCAGCGGTGACCGTGTACGCAAGTCCGTAGGGATTACCGACCGCGACGACGAGCTGACCGGGCCGCAGCGCCGCCGAATCGCCGAGCGAGGCGTGGATGAGATCGGCTGCATCGACGCGCAGCACCGCAAGATCGGAGTCGGGATCGTCCCCGACGAGCGCCGCAGGCAATTCGCGCCCATCGAGCAGCACCACCGCGATGCGGTCTGCGTCGTGGACGACGTGGCTGTTCGTTACGACGAAGCCGTCGGGCGTAAAGACGAAACCGCTGCCGTTTCCACCGCGCCGCCCGTTGCGCACCTCGATGCTGACGACCGCGGGACTCACGCGTTCGGCGGCCCTCGTGACGGCGAGCGAGTAGGGATCGAGCTCGCTGGAGTTTTCAATCAAGGTGAGCGGAAGAACCATATAGGTTGCTCCAAACCATCGCCGGAGCTCGGCGGGTTTCGAGGAGAGGGGCGGCGCCCACCGCCCCGAATCGCAGCTGCTCGCCCAGATGGCGGAATTGGTAGACGCGCTGGTTTCAGGTACCAGTGGTGGCAACACCGTGGGGGTTCGAGTCCCTTTCTGGGCAGTCTCTGGTCGTGGCGGCGCGACGGGCGTGGGGCGGCGACGCTGGCCAGCAGGCGGGGTGCCTCGAGTTTGCAGCAAGATGACGCCGCACGGACCGCAGAGCGTATCCGATCCGTCGCCTGCGAACGCCGCAGTTTGGAGCCCGAGCGTGCTGCTCCCCGTGCAATAGGTGCTGTTCGTACACGTCGTCAACGCGATTGCTCCGCCCGAGACGCTCTGATAAGCCACCGACGTCAGCTCGCCGCTTTTGAGCGCGAGCCTGAATTTATACGATGAGATCGGGTCGTGCGTAAACCACGAGCTCTTGATATCTTCAGTCGTGGTGCTGGTATTGACGCACGCAGCCGCCTTACCGTCATTGCGTCCATTGACGTAAAGATTCTCGTACTGCTGGCAGTAGATACCCGCCGAGCCGACACACTGCGCTTTGAGCGTAACCGCACCGCCGCTGTCGCCGCTTGCCGGACATCCGCCGCCGAGAGTCTGCACCGAGCCGTTCCACGTAAAAGACGGGACCGCTTGCTCCGGCGACGATGGAACTAAGGTTTCCTCGAAGTAATAGGGAGCTTCGGTTGACGAACCGAGCGATCCGCCGATGGTGTTGTAGTTGTAGAGAACGCGATCGGGAATGCCGGTTGATGGGTCGGGAACCAGCCAATGCATCGCCGTGATCAGCGTGCGTACCTGGATTTGCCCGGCCGTATCGCTCGGTCCGTTCGGGCCGAAACCAAACTCGAAATCGAGGAGCCTGAGGCCGCTGCAGGCCGCGTCGTTCTGAAAGGTCGCCCAGGTGTTGATGAGAGCGATCAGCTGCAAGGGCTCTGCGATCGGATACCTCGAGCCGCTGTTCTTGCCCATAATGGGGTTCTCCAAGTCGAACGCCTTGAGATTACCAGCCGTAGCGGCGGCGCAGATGTTCGCGTAGTCGTATTGATCGTCGACGTAGTTGCTGTAGAAGTTTGAGTGACAATGCCCGCTGACGATAATGCTGCAAGCCTGCGGCGACGACGAGAGACCGCTCGGGGCCGCGCCGTTAAAAACCATCGGCAGACACGTTCCATTTCGACAAGCGTTATTTGCAAAGTTGCCGAGCGCCGTTTGATAGTCGACGCTTTGATGGTATGGCGAGTTTCCGAGTTGATTGCATCGACCGGGACTGGCATCGTTCCAACCGAGAGAGTATTCCGTTGAGAATACGTCGTCTGCTGAGGCCCCACCGCATATGTAGGGCCCGAGCATGCCGCTGTCGTCTTCATAGACGCCGTAGCCCGATGGGTAGTAACGCGTGTCAGTCCTCGTCCATACGTTCGTGTAGACCCAGGCAAGAAACCCTGAATCGGCCGGGTTGAAAAACTGCGGCGCTATTGCGCCGCCGGCTTGTGGGCACGGCGCCTGGGTGTAATTCGGGTCGTGGATGCGATGCGGCGACTGGATTGCATTGGGGTACGAGTGGAGCATTGCGGACTCGTTGGCGGGGTTGGCGTTAGCCCAGTTGAGCGCATCTTGCTCGGCTTCGGTATCGCAATGATTGTCCAGCAGATCCGTATACTTCACGAGTTGGCATCGTGACGGACCGCCGCTGCTAGAACACGGCGACGTAATGGAAAACTCGTTAGCGACATTCTCGATCGCGATGAGGTAGTTATCGGGCGTCGCTCCCATATCGGGCGTCAGATCGTTGCCGGGGTTGGCATCGTAGGCCGCCGGAATGAGGATCGGAATCGAACGTGCGTCGCGCGCCTCGTCCGTATGCAAGGCTTGATGCGTGGCGGCGGAGTCACTCAAAGATGGAGTCGACGCGTTGCGCGAGGTCGTCAGCGATGCTGCTATGCCGCACGCCAACAGCACGGCGATGAGGGTGCCGTCCCGCACGATGGCTACGACGCGCGCTCCCGTCGAAAGATCCCAATGGCGGCCCAGCTCGCGAGCAGCGCCGGCACCACGCCGACGGCTTGCAGCAGCGCGAGCGAGCGCCAAGCAACCGCGAAGCCGTGGACGCCCACGACCGCTCCGAAGAGCAACGGCGTCAGACCCGCCGCAAAGAGCGTGCAGGTGAGTCCAACGCCCAACGCACTGCCCGCATGTTCCTCTCCGCCAATCTCGGCAAATCCAATGACGCTCAAGCCGAGCCACCCTTCAGCGGTGAATCCCAGCGCGATGGCCAGCAGCGCTGCAACCCAGAGTGGCGTGGCCGGACCAACGTCCGACACGCCGACGGCAACGAGCGCAACGAACAGGCAGACGACGGCGAGTGGAAGCGTTCGGCTCCCTGCAAAGAGACGGTCGCTGATCCACCCCCATGCAAGCCGGCCCGCCGCCGCAGCGACCTGCGAGACCGTAAAGAGCAGTACCGCCGCGGGCAGTGGATAGCGCGCCGCTCGCACGAAGGTCAACGTCAAGAAGGCCATCAGCGCGAACTGACCGCAGATCAAGATCATCGACGTGGCGGTGAGCAAGATGAGACGCCGGTCACCCGCGATGCGAAGCATCGAAAGCACCATCTCGCGGACGGAGACGCGCTCGCCTTGCAGTTCGCGCGGCTCGCGATAGAGCGACGAGGCGATCGAACATGCGATTAGCGTAAGCACCCCGGCCGAGGCCAGTGCACCTCGGTACTGCGCATGCGTCGCAATCGCGGGCAATAGGACCGACCCGACGATGCCCGCCACCGGGACGCCGCACTGACGCACCCCCATGGCGAGCCCGCGGTCGGCTTTCTTGAAGAAAAATATGATCGCGTGGCAGCCGGCCGGCGTCACGGCGGCGTATCCGATTCCGTACATCAAAAGCCACGCGATCAGCCAAGTGAAATTTTGGATGATCGAAGCGGCTATCAACGAAACGCCCATGAGGGCGCCGCTCCAGAAGACGACGGTTCGGTCCCCAAAGCGATCCGTAAGCAGTCCCGCGATCGAGGTCATAGCGACCGATCCGCTCATCTCGATGGAGAGAATGAGACCGAGCTGCGTATTGCTCAAATGGAGCGCGGACTGGAAAAAGGTCATCAGCGCTCCCGTCGCCATGACGAAAAGCGACGCGCCGACCATCGCGCCGGTGAAAAGCGCGAGCACTTCGTAGGGAGACTCGGGCATTGGGTTGTGCGGCCGCAGGCGCCACTTGTGAAAATCCATCGCAGCGAGGGTTTCTGCGAGCGGCCGCGGCGAAGCTGCTCTCGTGAGACGCGGCGAAGAGCGCAATCGGTATCTCACCATTTTCGCCTTCTCCGCTCCAGGTGCGGCGATTGTCTGGTACGTTTTCCACGCCGTCTACGAAAACCTAAGCGCTTCGGAGAAGGCCGTGGGATACGTCGATTCAATGACCCAGATGGGGATCAATTTAGGCTACGCCGTCATGGTCGGCGGCACGCTGCTCCTTGCGGGCATCGCGGTCTGGTCGGTCCTTGCGTACCTGCGCCTCATTTTGCGAAGGCGCTAGCGTGCGAGCGTTGCTCGTCGTCAACCCGCATTCACGGCGTGGAAAGCGGCTCGGTTGCGCGGTGCGAACCGAACTTCAACGCCTCGGCGTAGACATCGTTGAGGACGAACCGTCAACTCGTGGACTCGACGCGATCGTGGTCGCCGGCGGCGACGGCACGGTCGTAAGGGAGATTCCGCGCGCACGCGCGCTCGGCGTCGCGCTGGGTCTCGTGCCGCTCGGGACGTTCAACGATCTCGCCCGTACCCTCGAAATTCCGGTCGACGTGGAAGGAGCCTGCGGCGTGATCGCTGCCGGCCGTACCCGAACGATCGATGCGGCTCGCGTGAACGGCTTTTATTATGTAAGTGAAGCAAGCATCGGACTTTCCAGCAGGCTCGCGCGGCTGCAAAGGCCGCAGGAAAAGCAGCGTTTCGGCTTTCTCGCGGTCGTCGCGAGCGTTCTGGCGGCGACGCGACACAGCCGGCCTTTTGTGGCTGAAATTACCTACGACGGCAAGCGGGAACGATTCAAAGCCGTGCAGCTAACGGTGGCGAACAGCCAGCGCTTTGGCGGCTTTATCGCCGTCGAGGACGCGGCGATCGACGATGGCTGGCTCGATCTCTACGCCGCCCAAATCGAGAATTTCACCCAGTTCCTCTCCTTGGCCGGCGTCATAGCCTCCGGCAAGCGCCGATCGGCGGCGGGCTTGTGGACCCGTCGATCGACGGCCTTCGAGGTCTGGACGCGCCGCCCTCACCACATCAGCGCCGACGGGGAACCTGCCGGCACCACGCCCGCGCTGTTTGAAATCGTCCCTGGCGCCCTGCGAATTTTCGCGCCCGGAGGGCCTTGACGGCGTCGTACTATTGAGCTATTGTACTAGTGTACTAGTAAAACAGAACGACAGTACAACCCGATTGAAAGGACTTTCGACATGATTCACACGACTTTCGCCTCCGACTCTGAGATCGTTCGTGAGACCCGTACCCCCGTGCGGCTCCCCGATCGCCGGCCGGCCGAGCTCTTCCCTGGCTGGGGCCCGAGGTTTTAGGCCCCACTCGATGCCCGCCGTCCTGACGGTCGATCCACGCAGCGGCGTGCCAATCTACCAGCAAATCGTCGAACAAGTCAAGCGGTCTGTCGCCCTTGGGGCCTTGCAGGCGGGCGAGCAGCTCCCCACCGTCAAGCAACTGGCCGTCGACCTTACCGTGAACCCCAACACCGTTGCACGCGCCTATCGCGAACTGGAGCGCGAGCAAGTAATCGAAACCGCTCCCGGACGCGGATCGTTCGTTCGTGCCAACGGCATCTCCGAATTCCCGAAGGTTGCCTCGGAGATCGGCAGCGACGCACTCGACGTGGCGCTGCGTGAAGCCAAATCGGTCGGCCTCGAGCGTAAAGAAGTGCGCGAGCTCTTTGAAGCCGCGTTGCGTCGGTGGTTTGGCGAGCTCTATGAAGCGAGTGAGCATGAATAGCATTACGATTTCAAACCTGCGCAAGTTCTACGGCCCGATCGCCGCCGTCGACGACTTTACGATCGAGATACCGAGCGCTAGCGTCTTCGGGCTGCTCGGACCCAACGGCGCCGGAAAGACGACGACGTTTAAATGCATGCTGGGCTTAGCGCGGCCGACGAGCGGTACCATCCTCTACGACGGAAAACCGCTTGCACCCGAGACCTTCGCGCGAATCGCCTACGTTCCGGAGGGCAGCGTGCTCTACGATTGGATGACGGTCGAAGAGCACATCGAGATGAACCGGCGCGCCTTTAGCGCTTTCGATCGCAAACGCGCCGTCGAGCTGCTCGAGAGCTTTAACGTCGACAAACGCCGGCGCGCGAGGGGACTCTCCAAAGGCATGCGGACGGCCGTCATGGTCGCGCTCGCCTTCGCACGAAACGCCGAGGTCCTCGTGCTCGACGAGCCGACGAGCGGACTCGACCCAGTCAATCAGCGGCACGTTCTGAGCCTCATGATCAACGAGGCCGTACGAGGAAACGTGGTGATTTTCTCTTCGCACCAAATTGGCCAGGTCGAGCGAGCCGCCGAACAGATTGCCGTCATGGATCGTGGACGTCTGGTGCTCGAAGGGCTCGTCGACGATTTGAAGGGAGACCGCAAGATCGTCGAAGGGATTTTTCCCGACGTACGCTTTACGCTCGACGGCATCACCAACGATCCGCGCGTGGCGCGCGCCGATCGCGCGGAACGGATTGTCCGGCTGCTCGTAACGGGCGGCGCCGACGATATCGCAACGCGCCTTTCGGCTGCGGGCGCGAGCGGCGTTCGGGTGCTCGACCTCAACCTCGAAGACATCTTCTTATACGCGGTTTCACCGGGAACGACGAGCACCGACATCGTCGTAAAGGAAAGCTCTTTATGAACTACGTTGAATGGCTTCGCGTTCGCAACTGCCTGCGAATCGCCGCGATTATCCTCGCCGTGCTCGTCGTCTTGGCCGTCGTCCTGCGAATTTCGTTCGCGCGCTATGTGTCGACCGAGTCGTGGGTCGAGCACATGGCCTTGAGCTCCGGTGCCAAGGAGACTCACACCGTCCTTGCCGACGGGACAAAGCGCATGATTCTCGAGGACCCCGCGGATCACACCCACATCGTCGTCGACGATCACGGATACGCGGGGAGTCACATCGTCATAACCGAACCGTCGAGCCGCGCTCGTCACGAGAACTCGCACGTCAACGTGGGCAGCATCCACGTCTCCGAATCGCATAACGGCGACATGACGACGACGGTCGTCGACACCAATGGGGCCGTCCCCATTATCTACTACATGTCGATTGCGGACCTGGTGGCGCTTATCGTGGCGACTATTCTAGCGGCGCCGTTCGCGCGGGAGATCGACGGGCATCTGGAGCTTGCGTTGACGAAGCCGATTTCGCGAGCGCGCTACGCGCTGGGGGTCATCGGCATCGACGTCGTCGGAATCTTGGCGGCATCATTTCTCACCGTCGCCGCCTTTTATCTCTGTCAGCTGCTCTTCGAGTCGCCGCGACTCGATTTCAGCGGTCTCAACGCGCGTGCCATCGCCATGGGGGCGGCGCTGCCGCTCGCATGGTATGCGATGCTCTGTGCGGCGACGACGTGGCTCAATCGGGCATATGGAGCCGTGCAAGGCTTTGCGTGGCCGGTGGCTATCTTCGTCGGCATCCTCGCGGCGCTCGAACCGAACAATGCGGTGGCGCTCTTCGTGCACGACGTCGCGTGGGCGATCTCGCGGCTAGACCCGCTGAGCTACGTCTCGATGGCGCAGCCCAGCGCGAACGGCTCGATCGCATATGCCGGCTCGAACTTCGCGTTTCGCATGTCGATCGAAGTACTGCTCTTTGTCGTCTATGGGACGCTGGCCGTTTGGCGATGGCAGCGTGTGGAGGCCTGATCGTGGAGATTATCGGAACGAATTTTACGCTCTCGCTGGGCGCATGGCGGCTGCGCTTCGTTCTTGCGATCGAAGAAAGCGACGAACGCCCCAAGGAGACCGCTCGTCCACCGCATCGGCTGCGCGTCGTTCCGGAAGACGAATACGTGCGCTAAGGAAGCCTAGAGTACGAAGCCGGTGCGGATCGCCGGGCGGGCGTATTTGAAGCCGTCGCTTCCCACCGTATAGAGATAAATATTCGGGATCAGCGGGTCGCCGCTGATGTTGAACGCAAACTGACCGACCAGCGTCGTAAAGGTGCCGCCCTCCTGCAGAGAGCGAAGCAACGTGGTGCGCGTCGTCGCATTCCCGCGTTGCGCGGCTGCGATGAGCAGTTGGGCGGCGGCGTAACCGTAGGCGGATTGCGTCGTGATCTGCGTCACTTCGCGCTCGAAGTCGGTAATCAGTTGAACGGCGCTGGGAACCCGGTCGATCGGCGGCATCGCGGAAGCGACGTACGCGCCTCCGAGCGTCTTTGCGTACGTTGCGATCGTTTCAGCGTTGTAAAAGCCATCGGCAGCTCCGAAGTCTCCGGTGTAGCCCGCCAACCGTAATGCTTGTGCGACCGGTCCGAGCTCGGCGGTTTTTCCGGCGAGGAAAACGTAGCCCGGGGAGCGATCGAGCAGAGTTCGCGCCGCCTCGGCCGGATCGGTTCTGTTGAGCGGAAAAAGCAAATCTTCGGCGGGGTGTCGGTCGATCCGCGCTTGTTGGACGAATCCGCTCGCGACTTCGTACCCATAGTCGCCGTCAAACGCGACCGCGATCGCCGAAACGCCCCGCTTGCCTTCGAGCGCCGCGCTTGCGAAGAGTCTTCCCGACGCACTATCCTTGGCCGGCAGCCGGTATACGTTGTGGTAGCCGCGTTTGGTGACCGCGTCGGCGGTAACCGTCGGAACGATGACCGCGAAGCCGACGTTTGCGTACCGGGAGAGCGCCGCAAGCGTCATCGGCGCAGTCAGGTTTCCAATCATCCCGACGACCGTGAAATCGGCGGCGGCCACGTTGGCGTTCGCGGCCGCTAGACCAGGATCGTCTCGATCGTCGAGCGGACGGAAGCCCCAGACGTGCGAGATGGGAGCGTTGAACCGATTCGTTTCGTCTACCGCGGCCGCAACGCCCTTGACGACTTCCTGGCCGTACTTCTGCAGCGGTCCCGAGAGCGTGACGTTGACCGCGATCGTGAGCTGCTGGAGGTACTGCTGCGGGCTCTGGATCGGCTGAATCGGAACGATCTGGGCGCGCGCCGGCGCCGCGATGCCGCTCGCGGCCGCCGCCGCTGCAGCGATGAAATGCCGTCGCTTCACACGTAGCCGCCGACGGTCGTAATCAAGAAAAGCACCGAAAACGTCATATTCGAGATGAAGACACGTTCGTTGATAACGAAGAGATTGGCACCGCTGCGCAAGAGTTGCTCTTCGTACATGATGAGAAGCGCGACTGAGAAGACGCCGAGAAAATACGTTCGTCCAGCACCGGCGAGCATTCCGGCGGCGGCTAAGAACAGCAGCATCGCGGCGTGAAGCAGAAGCGGCAGCGCCCGCCCGCTCGCTTCACCAAACCGCACGGGGAGCGAACGAATCCCTTGAGCTGCATCGACCGCGAAATCCATCAGCGCGTAGATGATGTCAAAGCCCGCAACCCATAAGGTCACGGCAAAAAAAAGAAAGATTGCCGGCGGCGTGATTCTTCCCGCTATGCCGATGAAGGCACCGAGCGGAGCCAGCCCATCGACCGCGCCGAGTACGAAGTGGGTCGCCCACGTAAACCGCTTGCAGAGCGGGTACGTTAGCACGAGCAGCACCGCAATCGGCGCGAGCTCGACGCAGAGCGGGTTGAGCATCCAGGCCGCCCAGAAAAGCAGCCCGAGCCCGGCGCCGCCCGCCCAAAGCATCGCCGCCGGTCGAAGCGCTCCGCTGGCGAGCGCGCGCCGCGCCGTCCGCGGATTGCGCGCGTCGATCTCGCGGTCCAGAAAACGGTTAGCGGCCATCGCCGCCGTCCGGGCGCCCAGCACCGCCAACGTAATCCATCCCAATGCGGCCGGCGCCGGAATGCCGCGTGCCGCGAGGACGGCACCGACGTACGCGAATGGGAGAGCGAAAAGGGTGTGTTCGATGCGAATCTCCCGCAAAAAAAGAGCGAGAAACCTCACCAATCGCTCTCGGTCCTCGAGCGCATGAGGCGAGCATAGGCCTGGGGTCCCTGCCCGGACCAGTCGTCGGCAGAGAGCGCGTTGCCGATTCGATCGAGGCCGTAGGCGCGCCAGCGCTTGCTGACGAGACGCCGTGTTTCACCGTCCATGATCATCTCGGGCGGCCATGCGCGCGGGTAACCCTCCGATGCGTCCTTGCGCGTCGCATCGATCCCGATCTTTGTCCCGTAGGCGACGCTGTAGGAGCCGTGGTCGAGGTCGTCGACGGGGCCCGGCATCGTGACGACGTCGCGCTCGGGCGCCAGATTGTTGAGGACGAACCAGGCGACCGCACGCGTGTCTTGGACGTCGACGTCGGAATCCACGACGACCAAGACGCGCGTCAGCATCATCATGTGGCCGAGTCCCCATAGCGCGTTCATCACTTTTTTCGCGTGGCCGGGGTAGGATTTGCGGATCGATACGAGCGCGAGATTGTGAAACCCGCCTTCGACCGGTAGGTTCATGTCGACGACCTCGGGGAGCATCGCTCGCAAGATCGGCAAGAAAATGCGTTCCGTCGCCTTGCCTAACCATGCGTCTTCCATCGGCGGTTTTCCAACGACGGTTGCAGCGTACGTTGGGTTTGCGCGGTGCGTCATGCAGGTGAGATGAAACGTCGGGTAGCGATCCGCCGGACTGTACACGCCGGTGTGATCGCCGAACGGGCCCTCGACTCGAAGGTCTTCGTTGTCGACGTAACCTTCGAGCACGAACTCGGCCTGGGCCGGTACCAGCAGATCGACCGTTTTCGCACGCACGAGCTCGACCGGTTTGCCGCGCAGCAAACCGGCAAACGCGAATTCGTCAAGAAGCGGCGGCAGGGGAGCCGTCGCCGCGTACGTCAGCGCCGGTTCGGTCCCAATTGCGACGGCCGTCGGAATCTTCGCGCCCCACGCATCGGCGTGCGCGCGCCCATGTTTGTGACGCTGCCAGTGCATCGCGGTTAGCGCTGCACCGAAGATCTGCATTCGGTACATTCCGACGTTGAATCGATGCGTGCGTGGCTCTTTGGTAATCACGAGCGGCAAGGTAATGAAAGGCCCCGCATCGAGCGGCCAGGTCGTCAGCACCGGCAGCTTCCTCAAATCGGGAGTCGTCATGACTACGTCGTGAACGCCGGCCGCGCGAACGACCTTCGGAGCTGCGTTGGCGAAGGGCGCGAGTCGCAGCGCGCCTCGAAGCTTCCCGACGAACGATCCGCCGGGCGGAGCCAAATCGATCAGTTTAGCGATACGTTGGCCGACCTCGTCCAGATCGGAGGCTCCCAGCGCCATCGCCATTCTCCGGTGCGTGCCGAACTGATTGGTTAAAACCGGGAATTTCGAGCCCTTGACGTTGGAGAAAAGGAGGGCCGGGCCGCCCGCCTTGACGACGCGATCGGTGATCTCGCTGATCTCGAGCCGAGGATCGACGCTCGCGCCAACGACGTGAAGCTCCCCGGCCTTGCGCAACGCATCGATGAACTCCGCAAGCGAAGCAAAGGGCATGGCGTCCTGGTTTACGCGTCAGGCCTGCGCTATCACTCCTTATGGGCGGGAATTGCGGCGACGAAGCGCGCGCCGCCCAACGGCGTCGCTTCAACCGTTACCGCTCCGTCGTGCGCGCGCGCTATCCAGCGGACGATGGCAAGGCCGAGGCCGGTTCCCGTCCCGTCGTTCGTTCGGCGATAGAAGCGCTCGAAAATGCGCTCGAGTTCCGCCGGCGGAACGCCGTCGCCGTCGTCGTCGACGACGATCTCGCAGAGACGGCCGTTTTGGCGTGAGACGATTGAGACGGTTGCGCGTGCGTGGCGCACGGCATTTTCGAGCAGGTTGCGTGCCAGCTCGCGCAAACGCCGCTCGTCGCCGTCGACGATTGCGCTCCGTGCGAAGCTCTGCAAGCGGATGCCGCGCGCCTTCGCAATCGGCTCTGTCTCGCGCGAAGCGTTCGTTACGATTGCACCGAGATCGACCGGCTCGCACTGTAATGCGTGGCGAGCGGGATCGCGCGCGAGCGTAAGCAGGTCGGTAACGACCTCAGATGCGTCGAGCGCGTTGCGCACGATCGCCTCGAAAGCGGCTCGCGCCTCGGGCGGCGCGCTATTGCGCGCGACTTGCGCGGTTGCGCTGATGGCGGCGAGCGGAGAGCGCAGTTCGTGCGCGGCGTCGGCGGCAAAGACGCGTTCCCTGGCTCGCGCCGCTTCGAGCGGTGCGATCGTCGTGCGCGCCAACCCATACGAGGCGATCGCGACGACGGCAACCAACGGGAGGTCGATCGCGCCGATCGTGAGCATGACGCGCCGCATCGCCGTCTCCATCGCGCGCGCGCCTTCCGGGGTACCGAGCGCGGGTGCCAGCAGCGACGTGTACTCCCGAACCATGAACGCATACGCGCCGGCATCGAGTGCAAGGAGCAGGCAGACGAAGATGCCGAGATAGAGTCCCGCGGCGCGTAGAATCAACGCCCTTTAGGAGTTCTTCAGACGGTATCCAATACCCCACACCGTTTCAATCAGGCCGCTCGCTCCCAGTGCCTTGAGCTTTCTTCGAAGCTGGCTCACGTAGACATCGACGATGTTGCTCGATCCTTCGAAGTCATAATCCCAGATGCGCTCGACGATCTGCGAGCGCGATAGCGCGATGCCGGCGTTGCGCGCGAGGAACTCCAAAAGCCGGAACTCCGTCGCTCCCAAGTTCACCGGTTTGCCGGCGTAGGTAACCTCACGTCCGGCCAAGTCGATGCGCAGGGCGCCGGCCTCGACGATGCCGAGCAGCGGCCGATCGGCACGGCGCAGTATCGCTCCGATTCGCGCGATCAGCTCCTCTTCAACGAAGGGCTTGACCAGATAGTCGTCCGCGCCGCAATCGAGTCCCGCAACCCGATCCTCGACGGCATCGCGTGCGGTGAGCATGAGAATCGGCGTTTGCACGCCTTCGGCGCGCGCGTTGCGCGCGAGCGCAAAACCGTCGATTCCCGGCAGCCCGACGTCGATGACGGCCGCATCGTAAGAACGGTTCAAGAGATGATCGAGGCCGGTCTTGCCGTCGCTGACGACGTTTGCGGCATATTTTCGTGCCTCCAGCATCGTGCGGATAGATTCCGCGACCGGGAGGTTGTCTTCTACGACGAGCACTCGCATAAGTTTGCGGATCAATACTTCAACGGGCCGGGAAAAGCTACTGTGAGCGCAGCGCTGAAGTACGGATGCTGAGCGGGTTGCTGAACCTCTTGGGCGAGGATGCGGAATGGTGCAATCATGACCGCCCCGTAGTAGACGACGTCGCGGTTAGTGAAGGGGTTGGCGTAGGCGTCGTAGCGCAGCCCAAAGTAAGCGTGTGGGATCGGGTAGTATTTCAGCCGGGCATAACCTCCGGAGGAGTGCTGATTGGTGAGAAAACCATCGGCGTCATGGTCGTCGCCGTACCACTGCTCGGCCTGAAAATCGAGATCGCCATAGCGCGCGTGCACGAGCAAGCCGTAGCGCTCGTAAAGATCCGCGAAGGTAGGGCGTCCCGTCGGCGTGATCCCCAAGGTGCCGCCGAGTGCGGTGGCGCCGAGATCGAGCTCGCTCTTGTTCGTTTGTGCCAAGGTATCGCGTAGCCAAAGACTCAGCTCCGGCTGCTTCATGTACGTCGTCTCGCCTGTCGGAACAGGCTTGCCGCCGTATGGCGCGCCTTGAAAGGAGGCGATGCTGGCGGTAAGGTAGGCGTCCAACTTGCCGAAGGTACGCTCGCCTTGCAGTCCCCAGCGCGGCGCGGAGAGCGGTAAATTGTTCAAGCCGACGTGCGCGCCGTAATATCCGTATTGCTGCAAGTCGTCGAGTCGCTCGCCCGGCGATTGCGCGAGCGGCAGCTCGTAGAGTCCAACGCGAAAGAGGCTTTGCGTACGTTGGTTGTAGTCGGAGAAAAACAAAAGATAGGTCGCGGACGGTCCGCCGCCGGCTCCCAGCGTGTAATGAATAAAAGCGGTGATGGGGCCGATGTTCGCGCTGCCTAGAACGATGCCGCCCGGCGAAAATCTGGGGTTGTCGGGCGCCGGCTGCTTGTCGTATTGCATCTGGTAACGTATTGCGAAGATCGTCGTGCCGTGTTCCGGCAACGGCAAGCGGTAGCCGTGCGAGCGGAAGTAATTTCCGAATGCGTTGAGCTCCGGCAGCACGCTGTGGCACTGTCCGCAGTGAAAATGGTACCGCTGGGCAAAGATCGGGATCGCGCGTGCCGGCGCGCAAAGCAGCGCGACGAAGAGGGCCGTGAGCGCGGCGGTCTGTATCTTATTGGACAACGATCGCCGCCCGCATTGGTGCCGCGTAGTGGAAGAAACAGCCGTAGAGATACGTTCCCGGCTGATCGGCCGTAATCGTTTGCGACGAGGCGTTCGGCTGCAGCGCGCCGCTGCTAAACCCGCCCGAGAGCGTCGACCCCGACTGTTGCGTTGCGCTTTGCTTGAACGGCGAGCCCGACGGGAATGATGCAGCGCCCGGAATCAAGGTCGCCGTGTGGCAGCAGAAATTATCGATGCTCGTGAAGTGGAGCTGCGTTCCCACCGAGACGGTCATGATCGGCGGCGAGAACCCGCCGCTCGAACCGTACGGCGTCGGCGTCTCTCCAAACTGAGCGAGGCTGATGTCGATCGTCACCCCGCCGCCTCCGCTCGACGACGTCGGGATACCGCCCGCGGTGCAGGCCGCAAGTAGCAGCGCTGCCGCGCCTCCAAAGCGACGGATCATCGTGATGCCACCCTGCGAGCTTGGCGCACGGCCTCGACGATCGCGTCGCCCAGCGTGCTCGATGCGAGCAGCGTCTGCGCGAGCGCTCCGTCGCCGTTGAAGAGATAGACGAAGGTCGTGTGCTCCTCGCGGTAGCCGTCGCGGCCTTTCACGGAAACGACGCCGAACTCGCGCATGACCGTCTGGACGGCGGAGAGCTTCCCGCTCGCAATCAGCCAGTATCGCGGATTCGCCTGAAAACGCTGCGCGAGCTCGCGCATGGTGCTGGGCGAGTCATTTTCCGGGTCGAGCGTGATCGTGAGAAGCCGCGCCGCGAGATGCGAGGCTTCAATGCGGCGCGCCGCGTCGGCGAACTGCGCGTTGATCAGCGGGCAGGTATCGGTACAGTGCGCGGAAACGAACGTCACGACGAGCGTTTTTCCGCGCAGACCGGCGAGCGTAAAGGTATGCCCGCGCTGGTCTACCAGATGCGGCTGATTCGTGGGCGCGCCGCGCCGCGATGTCTGCGACGCCGGCACCTCGTATCCGCCCGGCCCGGGCGACGCGGTCGGACCCGGCGTAGCGCCGGCCACGACTTCGATCACGTCGCGCATGTTGAATTCGACGTAGTGATAAGCGCAGCCGACGAGATAGATGCCGGGATTTGAAAGTTTCACGGTGACCGAGGCACCCGGATTGAGCGAGCCGCTGGCATAGCTTGCGCTCAAGACGCCGTTGCCGCTCGGGGAGAACGTAAGACTTGGATTCTTTGGCCAGGTCGGGGGCGGACCGTTGGTCTGCGCGATCACGTTGACCGTGTGCGGCGTCGTCGACGAGAGATTTTTGATGGTGATCTTCGCTCCCGGCGGAAATGCCAGCACTTGAGAGGTTTGCTGCTGGGTGTATCCGCCGACGCTTCCCCAGACCGGGTCGTTCTCGACGCCGATCTTACCGGTGGGTATGCCGATGCCGATTGCCGACGAGGGTAACGGTGAGGGCGGCCCGTTCCCGCCGCCGGCGCCATTGTTTCCCAATCCGCCGCCGTTGGTGCAAGCCGCAAGAGCGACGGAAAGCAGGCCGAGCCAGAGAAGCGATCCGCGTTGTTTCATCGTGCCGCAGGCGGGGTGGCTTGCGGTCCTGGAGTGGCGCCCTTGCCCACGACCAAGACGTCCTGCATTCCCTCGTGATAATGAAAATGACAGCCGATGAGATATATGCCGCTCGTACCCAGCGTCACCGTCCGCGAGGAGCCGGGAGCGATCGCTCCGCTTGAGTAGCCTTTCATCACTTTTCCGCCCGATGCTTTCAATGGAAGGTTCGGATTCATCGGGAATTTTGCCGGCGGCCCGTCAATCTTGGCTATGACGTTGAGCGTGTGGGTTATGCTCTTCGATATGTTTTTGATCACGATCTTCGTGCCGGGCGGAAAGCCCAACGCCTGTGAAAATTTTTGTTGCGTGTAACCGCCGAGCGTTGCGCGCCAATGCGGATCGTGAATGCTGCCGAGGCCTTCCACAGGAAGCTCTTCGCCGATCGTCTTGGCGCCGAGCACGCGCTCGGGCGAAACGTTTGCGGTGATTGCCAGATCGGGCATCCCCGGGAGAGCGAACGTGGTGCCGTTTGCTGCGGTGTTTTGGCCCATACGCCCCCCGCACGCCGCAAGCACGACGGCTGCAAAGGACACGGCGAATCCCGCTAGTTTTCTCGACATGAAACCTCCAGTGAGTGTAGGTTACCGTCGAGCCTAACTGCGCGGGATGAAGAAAGTCTAAAGGCTTACCGCCTGCGAGGTGCGGTGGCCTGCGGTCCAGGAGTAGCGCCGCCGGCAATGATCAGCACGTCCTTCATCCCTTCGTAATAATGGAACGCACAACCGATGAGGTAGATGCCGGGCCTTCCGAGCGTAACGGTAACGGACGAACCCGGTGCGATGACACCGCTAGCATAGCCTTTGTGCAGCTTGCCGCCGGATGGCTTTGTGGCAAGTTTGAGACGGCGCGGGAATTTCGCCGGCGGCCCGTCGATCTTAGCGACGACGTTGAGGGTATGGCTGTAGGTCTGCGAGATGTTCTTGATTGTGATTTTCGTGCCGGGCGGAAAGCCGAGCGCTTGTGAAAACTTTTCCTGCGTGTAACCGCCAAGCATGGCCTTCCAATACCGATCCTTGACCCGCCCAAGGCCCTCCGCGGGAGCTCGTTCGCGATCGTGCCGATGCGATGTTTGCCCTTCGGCAACGTTGCCGTGATCGTCAAGTCGGGCATGCCGGGAAGAGCGTACGTTTCGCCGTTTGCCGCGGTGTTTTCGCCGTAGCGGCCGGCACACGCCGCAAGCGCGACAGCGGCGAAGGCCACGGCAAGTGCCGCGAGTTTTCTCGACATTCCCCCTCCGAGAGTGTAAAGCGATGCGGCCTTCTAAGGGGTCGCGATCGAATCGCGCATCGCCGCCGCGATGTTCTGGAGGGCGGGATCTCCAGCCGCGTCGAGCGTTGCTCGAGCGAAGGCATTGCGCGCCTCGGCATGCTCTCCCTCCCGAAGCAGGACGACGCCGAGCGCGAACCTCGCCCGGGCGTAGGCCGGAGCAAGCGAGAGCGCGCTGCGAAGTTCGCGTTCGGCGGCATCGTAGCGTCCCAAGCGTTCTTCGGCGAGCGCCAGATCGTAATGCCCTACGGCATACGACGGGTTGGCGTGAAGAAGCTTGCCGAAATCTTCGCGCGCGGTCGCCGCGTCGCCGCTGCGCAATGCGACGATGCCCCGGGAGTAGAGGGCCCGCGCCGCCTCCGGCGCGAGCGTTACGTAACGGTCGGCAATCCTTCGAGCTTCCCGGAGGTCGCCGCGCGCGAGATCCACCGATACCAAATTCGCCATCGCGGCCAGAAAGCCCGAGTCGAGTGCGATCGCAATGCGCAGCTCGCGGGCGGCCTCGTCGTTACGTTGGAGATTCGCGTAGGCAATCGCGAGATCGTAGTGTGCCGTCGACCCTTGCGGTTCCGTTGGCTGGAGCGCGACGATGCGCTCGAACTCTCCCGCCGCCGCCTTCCAGTCGCTGCGTGCTTCGCAGTTGAGCCCAATGGTGAACCGCTCTTCGATCTCGCGTCGGACGGCGAGCGTCCGCAGGGTGGGCATGCTCGTGGTTCGCGGCACCGGAGTCTGAGTCGAGTACGTCTGCGCCGCTCCTGGCGTCGCCGCGACTTGGCTGAAAATGGCGGCCAGAAGCAGAAACCGCATCGGTCACGGAGCGCCGGCGCGGTCGGAGGGAAGCTCGGCTTGACGCCACGGCGCGGCCGCGGCGGCCCGTTCTGGCTTGCATTCCCATCCAATCCTTCCGGCCGAGGTAATCGGAGCGAGAAGCGCGGGGGCAGCGGAGGGCGTCAGTCCCCCGGTGAGGAGATCGTCGAGTGAGATCAGCCCGGCTAACCCCAAGCGTGTGCCGCCAAAGAAGGCGCAGGCCAGAAGAGCGGCCGCCAGCAGGCGGAGGAGATGGGTTCTTGACACTCCCTTCATCATAGCGGAAAGTCTAAAGAATCCGTGAATCGCGCGCTCGGCAGCGTCATGGCGCTGCTTTCGGTGATGCTCGTGGGAGTGCCGGCGCGCGGGCAGGCTCCATTGGTCGTTGGCTCGGTGCGAGACCAGCACGGTGCTGCGATCGCCGGAGCGGTGATCACGGGTACGACGCTCCAGGGGATGCGGGCGGCGACGACGACCGACGACGGCGGCACGTTCGCTCTTCATGCCGGCGGCATCGTCTCGGTTCTCGTGAGCTGCCGGTATTGCAAAAGCACGCTCGTCGCCGTGCAGCCAGATGAACCAATCGTGCTCATCGTGCGGCGCTACGACGCCCTTGCCGACGGTTCTCCTTCACCCAGCGATTTGCAGAATCTGCCGTACGAACACGTCGAGTCGTCCATCGGGCTTCACCCGTTCACGCTCTTAGCGCAGAGCAGCGCGTCCTATCCGGGCCCGCTGTTGAGCGACCGCGGTCTCTCGTCGAGCGGTTCGCTTTTGATCGATAACGGAGCGCCGAGCTACGATATCGTCGACGGCCAATCGCCGTACCTGCTGATACCGGGACGATACGAGCAAAGCGCCGTCCTGCGCGATGCAAGCAATGCGTACGCCTACGGCGATCAAGCTGCGGGCGGCGTCGTCGAGCTCGATCCATTTGCGAGCAATTCGAACGAGCAAATCGCAATCGCCGGGAGCGACACGGTCGCGCGCGCGCAAATCGGATCGGACTCGTCGTCGGTCGCCGTGGGCTCGCTGACCAACGACGAAGAGTCGCGTCAGCGCGGCGATGCCATCGCAAGCTGGCCGTTGGGTGCGCAACAAACGCTCACGGTAGCCGGCGGCACCGAGCAAGGAAGAGAGTACGCCTCGCCAAACTCCGCGTTTTCAGGCAGCTATTCGTTCGCCGACGCGCAGTTGCTCGATCCACGGGCGCTCAACTTATCCGTTACCGCGATAACCGACCGGGGCGATTACACGACGAGCGCCTACCAATTACCAACGTCGGTGGCTTGGTCCGATTCCGGCTTCGACGCGAGCATCCACTCCGGCGGGCCGCTCATTGCTTTTGCGGGGGTGGGACTGCGCTCGTCGACCGGCTTCTACGATGCGCAGGCGCTGTCATATGAGTTGCCCCGGCTTGGAGCGATGCTCGAGCAAACGCGCGCCGACGCCGGAATTGCGGCGAGCGGCAACGATTACAAGATCACGGCCGGGGTCGGCGCTTTTTGGTTTGAGTATGCCGGCGGCGCGTACGGATATTCGCAACCGGCGAGAACCGCGCTGGCCGTGCCGTCGCTCCAAGCGCAGCTTTTTCCAAACGGCAGGTGGACCTTAGCTCTCGAGGGGAGCGGGTCGTTCACGCTACCGACCTTCGTCGACGAGTACCTTTATGGGAGTGGGCAACCCGGAACGTTCACGGTGCAACTCGAGCGCAACGCGCTGCAGGCGGCGGTTTTGACCTACACCGACGAGGCGCGCGTGCGGCTTTCCGTCGAGCAGGCATCCGAGAACATTAGCGGCGCGTCGTCGGGCAGGATTACGTCGACGGGGTTTTCGGCAATCTGGCAGGTCGCGCCAACCATTTCGCTGCGAGCGTGGACCATGCACGTGACCGATACCGCATCGCCATACGCCGGCGAGCCTTCCGATGAAGGCACCGCACCTACCGCGAGCGCCTTCTGGCTTACGTACGACGCAGGTGGTGCCGTGCGAGCCGACGCGATCTATCGTCGCGACTTGCTCGACGGAGCGCCGTTCTATCACATCGACGGCGCGATCTCGGGCCCCATTGCGAACCGCTTGCGCTGGTACGTTGGAGCCGAAGATCGATTCCACCGTGCCTTCGTGGACGTCGGGCTCCGCTTCAGCGGAAGCTAGCGATAGCGTTTTCTCGCTCGAGCTTCGCTACTCTTCGTCACGCCGTCCGTGCGGCCGTCGGCGGCGACGCGTCGGCGGCGCACCGGGCGCGCCCGTACCGACGCCCGAGTCGCGCTGCTCGCGTGGTGCGCGTTGACTGCGTGCGGCATAGTCGCCGTTGCCCGATACGCCGCCCAAAAGCACTTTTCGCGAGAGATTGATTCGGCCTTGGCCGTCGATCTCCATGACCTTAACCATGATTTCGTCGCCGAGTTTGACGACGTCCTCAACCTTTTCGACGCGGGTCGGCGCAAGCTGGCTGATGTGAACGAGTCCCTCCTTACCGGGAAGGATCTGAACGAACGCGCCGATGGCAATGATGCGCGTGACCGTGCCGCGATAAGTTTCGCCGACGACGACCTCCTTGGTGAGGTTTTCGACGATTTGCTTTGCTTTGTCGCCGGAGGCGCCGTCGAGCGACGTGATGAAAACGCTGCCGTCGTCCTCGATGTCGATCTTTTCAACGCCGGTTTCGGCGATGATTTTGTTGATGATCTTGCCGCCGGGTCCGATGACGTCTTTGATCTTGGCCGGGTCGATTTTGATTACGATCATCCGCGGAGCGTATTGCGAGAGCTGCTCGCGGGGCGCAGCAATGGTTTCGGCGAGCTTATCGATGATCGCGTGACGCGATTTGCGTGCCTGCACCATCGCCTCGCGCATGATCTCGATCGTGACGCCTTGCACCTTGATGTCCATCTGAATCGCGGTGATGCCTTTCTTGGTTCCCGCAACTTTGAAGTCCATCTCGCCCAGCGCATCCTCGATGCCCGCGATGTCCGTGAGTACGGCGTATTTGCTGCCCTTGAGAATCAGCCCCATCGCCACGCCCGCAACGTGCTCGCGGATCGGAACCCCGGCATCCATGAGAGCGAGCGTCGATCCACAGACCGAGGCCATCGAAGAAGATCCGTTTGACTCGAGCACCTCGCTCATGAGACGAAGCGTGTACGGAAACTCGTCCTTGGCCGGCAGGACGGGCACGAGTGCCCGCTCGGCAAGATAACCGTGCCCGATTTCCCGGCGGCCGGGGCCGCGCATCGGCCGGGTTTCGCCGACCGAATACGGCGGAAAGTTGTAAAAGTGCATGTAGCGCTTGTTTTCGAGCGCGACGATGCCGTCGAGCCGTTGCGCGTCGCTGGTCGATCCGAGCGTTGCGGCGGTGAAAACTTGCGTTTGGCCGCGCGTGAAGATGCCCGAGCCGTGCACCCGCGGCACGTAGTGAACCTTGCACCAAATCGGACGTACCTCGCCGGCTTTGCGGCCGTCGGGACGGACCTTCTCGTCGACGACCATCGCTCGAAGCTCGTCTTCCTCCATGACCTTGATTATCTTGTTGAACTCCTTCGCACTAGACGGGATCTCGAGCAGCGCTTTGACCGCGTCGTCTTTTTTGCCGCAGCGCGCGAGCGCTTCATCCACGGTCAGTGCGTTGAAGGCGGCTTCGCGTTTCTGCTTGTCGACGGTGCGCATCGCTTTGGCAACGTCTTTCGCGAACGTCTTGCAGACCCAGCGCTCGAAATCGGGATCGATCTTCGCGACGGGATACTCGCGCTTGGGTTTTGCGGCTTTGCGGGCGAGCTGTTCGACCGCCTTGATTATTTTCCGAATCTCGGCATGCGCGAACTCGACGGCGCCTAAGAAATCCTCTTCGGTGATCTCGTTTCCGCCGCCCTCGACCATCATGACGGCGTCGGAGGTGCCGGCGATGACGATGTCCATGCCGCCGCTTTCGTACTGCGGCAGCGTCGGGTTGCAAATGTACTCGCCGCCTTCGTCACGGCCGACGCGCACGGCGGCGACCGTCTTGTCGAACGGAATGTCGCTCAACGCGAGCGCCGCGCCGGCGGCGCAGATTCCGAGGACGTCCGCGTCGAGCTCCGGATCGATCGAAAGGACCGTTGCAACGATCTGAACGTCGTTGCGAAATCCGTCGGGAAAGAGCGGGCGAATCGGCCGGTCCATTTGGCGCGAGCTGATCACGGCATGCTCCGGCGGCCGTCCCTCACGCTTGATATAGCCTCCCGGAATCTTGCCGGCAGCGTACATTTTCTCTTCGAAGTCGCATGTCAGCGGGAAGAAGTCGATGCCTTCGCGAGGTTTCTCCGAGGCGGTGACGGCGCAAAGCACGACGTTTTGATCGCCATAACGAACCAACGCGGAGCCGTTTGCTTGCTTCGCCAGTTCGCCGGTTTCGATGATCATCGTGCGCCCGCCGACCGTTAAACTTACGGATTCGGGCACAGTGTCTCCTGAATTCGAACTACGTTATTTCTCTTGATTGAGGTGCTTCCATTCGGCAGGGCAGAGCTGCAACCTGCCCTAAACGGCCAACCATGCCGACTCTGACCGCAGCAGGCTTGATCGATCTCAAGCTCAAGGCCAACGACGTACGGCAAGGCATCATTCGATCGCTGCTGGCGGCGGGTTCGGGTCATTCCGCCGGGCCGCTCGACATGTCCGACGTCTTTACCGCGCTCTACGGCCACTTGATGCGCCACGATCCGAGCAATCCGCAGTGGCCGGAGCGCGACCGCCTCGTTCTCTCTTGCGGCCATATCGCCCCCGTACGATATTCCGCGATGGCGAACTTCGGTTACTTCCCGCTCGACGAGTTGCTCACGTTGCGTAAGTTCGGCACGCGGTTGCAAGGACACCCCGAGCGAGTACGCTTGCCCGCGGTCGAAACGACCTCCGGTCCTCTCGGCGAGGGGCTCGCTCAGGGCGTCGGGATGGCGCTTGGCGCCAAGATGGACCGCAAGGACTTTCGTATCTGGGTGATTACCTCCGACGCCGAGCACCAGTGCGGTTTGCATTGGGAGGCGGTCCTCACGGGCGCGAAATTCGCGCTCGATAATCTCACGGCGATCGTCGATCGCAACTTCATTCAGATCGACGGCGCTACCGAGGACGTCATGCCGCTCGAGCCCCTGGCCGAGAAGTACCGTGCCTTCAACTGGGAGGTGCTCGAGTGCGACGGTAACGACATCGCGGCATTCATCGAAACGGCGCAGCGCGCGACGCGCTGCGTCGGCAAACCGCAAGTCATCGTCGCGAAAACCGTGCCCGGCAAGGGCGTTTCGTTTATGGAAGGCGACTACACGTGGCACGGCAAGCCGCCCAACGCGCAGCAGGCAGAGGAAGCGCTGCGAGAGCTTGCCGACGAGCGGATCAGGATCGCAGCCGATGCCTAGCAGCACGGGGACGTTCGAAGCCGCCGCGGCGATGCACTTACTCGATTACCGTCGAGAACTCAAACAGGTGCCGACGCGCAACGGGTTCGGCGAAGGCCTGATCGAAGCGGGTGCGCGCGACCGCAACGTGGTCGGCATCTGCGCGGACCTTTCCGAATCGACCCGCTTTGAGGGCTTTCGCAAGGCTCACCCGGCGCAATACGTCGAGATCGGCGTCTCCGAACAGATGCTCGTCGCCATGGCCGGCGGGCTGGCCTCGGTTGGCAAGATTCCCTGGATCGCCAGCTATGCGATGTTCAATCCGGGGCGGTCGTGGGAGCAAGTTCGCACGATCATGGCGCTCAACGAAACCAACGTCAAGATCGCGGGCGCTCACGCCGGCGTCTCCGTCGGTCCCGATGGAGCGACGCATCAGGCGATCGAAGATATTGCGATCATGCGCGTCATTCCGCACATGACCGTCGTCGTGCCGTGCGACGCGGTGCAGACGAAGAAAGCGACGTTGGCGCTCTCGGCGACCTGGGGCCCCGCCTACCTGCGTTTCGGGCGCGAAAGATCGCAAGTATTCACGACCGACGAAACACCATTTGAAATCGGCAAGGCGCAGACGTTTCGAGAAGGAGGCGACGTTGCAATCGTCGCCTGCGGCATCTTAGTCTACAACGCTCTCGTAGCGGCCGACCGGCTCGCGCGCGAAGATGCCATCGAATGCCGCGTCGTGAACAACCACACCGTCAAACCGATGGATGAGCCCGCCGTCATCGACGCCGCACGACGCTGTGGCGCAATCGTGACCGTTGAAGAACATCAAAAGCAAGGCGGTATGGGCTCGCGCGTCGCGGAGATCCTCGCGCAGCACCATCCAACGCCGATCGAGCTCATCGGAGTCGACGACCGTTTTGGGCAATCGGGCGATCCGGGCGAGCTCATCGAGGCTTACGGCATGGGCGTTGCGGCGATCGAAGAGGCCGTTCGTCGCGCCCACGCACGAAAGCGCTGATTCCGCCTAAATCATCGCTTTCTTTTTAGCGCCGTAAGCCGAGTTCTGCGATCAAGCTCCGGTAGCGGTCCAAATCTTTTGCGTGCAGGTAGTTCAGCAGCCGGCGCCGTTGACCGACCTGCAGGAGCAGCCCACGCCGGCTGTGATGATCCTTCTTGTGAATCTTGAGGTGCTCGGTAAGCTGATTGATGGAGGCGGTCAGCATCGCGATTTGCACTTCCGCCGAACCGGTGTCGTTCGAACCGCGGCCGTACTTGCCGGCAATCTCCGCCTTATGGTCTTTGGTGAGCGGCATGAATGAGCTCCTTGAGCAGGATTGTCTCGCTCGGGTACAGTTTGCCTCACCATCCCGGCGACCGGCTTAGGATAGCAAAGGACACGCCCTACGTGCAAGGTGCGGCCGAACCGCTTCAAAAACCGCCTTCGCGTGGATCTCGGCATACGCGGCCGCACGGCGCTGGTGATGGGCGCAAGCGCGGGACTCGGGGAGGCGGTTGCCCTCGCACTTGCGAGCGAGGGTGTGAAGCTGGCCCTCGGTGCTCGTAACGCGCAACGACTCGAAAACGTCGCGCGGGCGGCGAGGGAACTCGGGTCCGCGGACGCGCGCGCGTTCCTGCTCGATATACGAGATTCCGACTCGATCGCAGCGATGCTCGCCGGCGTCCAAAGCACTTTAGGCGACGTCGACATTGCGATCCTCAACGGCGGCGGTCCGAAGGCCGGCCGATTCACGGAGATGGCATTGGAAGATTGGGATGCCGCTTATCGCTTGCTGATGCGCGCCATGCTCGGGGTGGTCGAGACGCTCGTACCTGCAATGCGCGCACGCAAATGGGGACGCATTATCGCGTTGACTTCGACGGCGGTGAAGCAACCGATCGACGCGCTCGTGCTCTCCAACGCCTTTCGCACCGCATTGGTCGCGGCTTTGCGCACGCTCGCGGTCGAAGTTGCCGCCGACGGGGTGACGGTCAACTGCATCGCAACAGGTCGCGTCGAAACGGCGCGGCTGCGCCAGCTCTACGACAACGACGATAGTAAGCTTCGGAAGGCCGCGCGTGAGGTGCCGATCGGCCACGTCGCGGAACCCGCCGAGTTCGCGCCGATGGTTGCGTTCTTGTGCGGCGAACCCGCGCGTTACGTCACGGGGCAGACGATCTCGGTCGACGGAGGATTGGTTCGAGGACTGTTCGGTTAACCGGCGACGAGCAAAGGTGCGCTAGAGACCGGCTCGAATCACCGGGCCGATATGCAAGGAGTAGAAGGGAAGCGCGTCGCTGCTCTGATCGGCGACGGATTCGAGGAGATCGAGCTGACGGAGCCTCGGCGGGCGCTCGAAGAAGCAGGTGCAATCCTGACGATCGTCGGTATCGACGAGCGATCGCGTCAGCGCCTTCGCGGTAAGCGGGGCCTCGACGACGGCGCGAGCCTGCGCGCAGAAGAGCTGGTTGCCGATTGCACCGCCGAAGATTTCGACGCGCTCTTGATTCCCGGAGGAACTTCGCCCGACCGCATACGGACCGATCGTGAGGTGCATCGGTTGGTGCGTGAGTTCGACGCGCTCAAGAAGCCGATGTTCTCGATCGGCCATGGAGCGCAAGTTCTGATCTCGTCTCAAATCGTGCGCGGACGTCAGATCACGGGGGTGCATTCGATCGCCGATGACATCCGCAACGCCGGAGGACTCTATCGCGATCAGCCGACGGTAACGGATTCCAACTTGGTCTCGACGCGGGGCAGCGACGATCTCGCGCAGTTCAACCGCGCGATGTTGGAAAAGCTTGCAACCGCGGCGCCCGCTCAAATCGGATCGTAGCGCGCCAGCGCCTCGCCGTATTGGCGCAGAGCCAAGAACGCGACGATCGCGCAAAACGCGAGCTCTGCGAGAACGCTGCGAGCCGCGACCACCAGGGTGTAGGCCGCTCCGCTCGTTGCGGCTGACAGCACGACGTAGAGTGCCCTCGGCACGCCGCGCCGGATCGTAGCGCAGAGTGCGGTCAAGGTGGCGGCGATCAGGGCGGCGAGGACGATCAAAAACATTAGGGGCACGCCTGGAACGCCGCGCAGAAGTTGCGCGCAGGCGTAAACGAGCGCAGCCAGCGCGCCGGCGACGCACGGTACGAGCGATTTTGCCCTGGCGATCTGGCGGCCGAAGAGCGGTGCGCCCTGCTCGCACCAGTCGAGATGTGGGTAGAGCCCGGGGCTCTGGCCGAGCGCCATCGCGACGCCGAGCAACGAGCAGAGGAAGAGCGGCGCGGCGACGCCACCGGGCTGAACGAGTCCTAAGAGGAAAGCCGCCGCGCACGAGTAGAGAACGATGCGGCGCTGCGCGTAGAGCCGCGCGCGAAGAACGGCTACGAGTGTTTGCTGCGTCACTCAAAGGCTCGAGCCGACGCCGCGTCCGTGTGAATGGAAAGCAACGCGCGCCCCGCTGCCACGTCGAGGATATTCGACGCATAGGCCGGCTGCGGCCGGTCGAGGATTACGAGTTTCGGCTGTCCGATCAGCGCGGCAATCAGCGGATAGGCGAAGGCTTCGTGCATGCCCCAAAGACGGTCGCGCAAAAATCGGGCTTGCGCTTGCGCCCACCGCGGCTCGACGTTCCAAAGCGCGGCACGGTAGGCGACGTATCGCACGAATTCGGCTTCCCGGATCGCAAACGGCTCGTGCGGCACCAGCGCAGCGACGCGCTTACAGTGAACGGATTGCACGCGCGGGTCGTAATCGTCGATCAGTACGCAACCGCTCGATGCCTTCGCGATGCCTGCAGCCAACAATGCGACGATCGCAGCCTCTCCGTCCGACGCGGACGTGAGGGTTGCGCGCTCGCCGTTGGAAAGATCCAGAGACACGGGACCGGCCGCGGCGCTGACGCTCGTGAACGTCGCGTCGCGCATGCGCAGAAGAGGCATCGAGCAGTAGCATTCGGCAATTTAAGCTAACTCCCTGACGGACCGTGCTCTCGAACGCCGAAGTCGCGCAAAAACTTCTCGAAATCCGCACCCTGATGGAGATGGCGGGTGAGTCGTTCTACAAGTACATGGCCTACGAGAAAGCGGCTGCGTCGGTCGAGAACGCTCCGCCCTTAGCCGATCTCGTCGCAGCCGGCGAACATCTCAAGCTTTCCAGCGTCGGCAAGTCAATCGGAGCCGCAATCGAACAGCTCGTGCGCACTGGGAAAGCCGAGCAGCTCGAGCAGCTCCACGAGCGCTTTCCCCCGACGCTTCTCGAGGTGCTCGGCGTGAGCGGCATTGGAACCAAGACAGCCGCAATGCTCTTCGCCCAATATGGTATCGCTTCGCTCGCCGACCTCGAGACGGCCATCGCCGCCGGAGCGCTCTCCGGCGTGCCGCGCTTGGGAGGCAAGACCATCGAGAATTGGCGGCGCGGCATTCTCGCGTACCGCGGGCGACAACGGCGGACGCCGCTTCCTGCGGCGCTCACGATCGCGCGCGAAGCAATGGACTACGTGCGCGAAGGGCCGCCCCTGGAGCGCCTCACCTTCGCCGGAAGCTTGCGCCGCGCCGAGGTCACCGTCGGCGACATCGACCTCGTCTGTACGTCGTCGCACGCCGCCGACGTAATCGGGCACTTCACCGCATGGGCGCGCGCGCAGGCCGTCCTTGCCGAAGGTCCGACCAAGGCGAGCATCTGGCTTCCGGGCGGCTTGCAAATCGATCTGAGGGTGTTGCCCGATCATCTTTACGGTAACCTATTGCAACACTTTACGGGCTCGCGCGAGCACAACATCAAATTGCGAGAATACGCCGTACGCGCCAGTTTGCGCGTCAGCGAGAACGGCATCTTGAATCTCGAGAACGGTGAAGTGATCACGTGCACGGACGAAGCGGGCGTTTACGACGCGCTGCGGATGCAGTACATTCCTCCGGAGCTGCGCAGCGGGCTCGACGAAATCGAACTCGCACGCGCCGGCGCGATTCCGCAGCTCGTCGAAACGATCGACCTCCGCGGCGATTTTCACATGCACACGGTGTGGAGCGATGGAGACGATACTTTGGAGGCGATGATCGCCGCGGCGGCGGCGCGCGGCTACGAGTACCACGCGATCAGCGATCACTCGCATGGGCGCGGGCGCCGTTTTGGGCTCGAGCCGGATAAATTGTTCGAGCAGCGCGCCTCTATCGAAGAGCTCGCCGCGCGTCATGGAATTCAGACGCTTTGCGCGAGCGAAGTGGATATTTTGCCGAACGGGCTGCTCGACTTCACCGACGACATTCTCGAAAAGCTCGACGTCGTCATCGGATCGGTCCACACGGCGACGAATCAATCGCGTGAGGAAATGACGGCTCGGCTGATCCGCGCGTGCGAGAATCCCTACGTCACCATCATCGGACATCCGACCGGACGGCGCTTCGAAGGGTCGCCCGGATACGAGTTCGATTACGACGCGGTTTTTGCCGCCGCGGCGCGCACCGGGACGGCGTTGGAGATCGACGGCCAGGCGGCCCGGCTCGATCTCCCCGCGCCGTTGGCGCGCAAAGCAAAAACGTTCGGGGTGACGTTTGCGCTCGATAGCGACGCACACCGCACCGGCGATTTGGCTGCGGTCGAATTTGCCGTCGGTCAAGCCCGGCGTGCCGGCTTGCGCGGAACCGACGTCTTGAACGCGCAACCGTTGGAGCAAGTGCGCGCCTTCGTTGCACGCAAGCGCAAAGCGGCATGATCGCGGGCGCGCGACTCGCCGGCTACCCGCTGCGCAGCGACGGCCGGAAATCCGCGCTCCTCTTCGTGCACGGCGTGGGCTCGACCGCGGCGATCTGGGACTGCCAGCTCGATGTCTTCGGCCGCGAGTCGCTCTGCGCAGCCATCGAGCTTCGCGGCAACGGCGCCCGGAAGCCCGACCCCGATCCCTCGCTGATCAGCCGCGCCGGTTATGCAGACGACGTGCTTACGGTCGCCGATGCGCTGAGCGTCGAGCGGTTCACGCTCGTCGGCTGCAGCCTCGGCGGCGTCGTCGCCTTTGAGGTATGGAAGCGGGCCTCGCATCGCATCGAAGCGATGGTCTTGCTCGGAACGTTCGCTCGCTATCCCGACGGCGATCGAGTCGCCCGAAGCATCGCCGCGCAAGCGCGCGAGGCGGGCGACATGCGTACGTTCGGCGAGCTACGTGCGGCGAAGCTTGGATTGCGGTCCAATCGCCTCAACGAAACGATCGAGCAATACGCGTGTAAGTCGTTAGACTGCTTTCTCGCCGCCACCAGCGCGACGTGGACCGGTGATTACTCCGACACCTTAACGAGCATCGACGTGCCGGTGCTCGTCGCGTACGGAGAGCACGATGGCGTCGCGCCGCGCGTGCTTTCTGAGGAGATCGCCTCGGCCATTGCCGGTGCAAAGCTCGCGATGATCGCCGGTGCCGGCCATGTCGCCAACGCGGACGAGCCCGGCCAGTTCAACCGGTTCCTGCGCGAGTTTCTGCAGCGCACCCGCTCTGCTTAGAAGATTCGTTCTGGCGCAGCGTAGAGGTTCGCGCTATCGTGGCGCACGAATCCGGCGAGCGTCACGTTGAACTCGCGCGCCAGCTCGACTGCCAGACTGCTGGGGGCCGAGACGGATGCGACGATCGCGGCGCCGGCTATGACGGCTTTCTGGAGGATCTCGTAGCTGGCTCGGCCGCTGACCATCAGCGTGCGGCCGCGAAACGGCAGCTGTGCGTTGAGCAACGCCCATCCGACGAGCTTGTCGACGGCGTTGTGGCGGCCGACGTCTTCGCGCACCACGATCGCATCGCCGCGGTCGTCGAAGAGCGCGGCGGCGTGCAGCGCACCCGTCGCGGCGAAGATGCGCTGTGCGGCGCGCATGCGTTCGGGCAGCGCGTAGAGCGTGCCGGTTGCGAGTCGCAGGTCGTCGTCGATTGGAGCGGCGCCTAACGAGCGAAGCGAATCGAGCTGCGCGCGTCCGCAAACGCCGCAGGAGCTGCTCATCGTAAAGTGACGCTCGAAGCGGGCGAGGTCCGGGAGAGCGCTCGAAGCGCTAAGCTCGACGTTGAGAACGTTGTAGCGCTGATCGGGATCGACGGCTGGATCGATGCAGTACGTCAGGGCGGCGATCTCGTCGCGCCTGCGAACGATCGCCTCGCCGTAAACGAATCCGGCGGCGAGCTCGAAGTCGTTGCCGGGCGTCCGCATCGTTACCGCGAGCGTTCGCATGGTGCCTGCGCGAATGAGCCGCAGCTCCAGCGGCTCCTCGCCGACCACCTCGTCGCGCCGCGATCTGCGCGCCGGGCCTTCTAATCCGACCACGTCCATTGCGACAGTGCGGCCGGCCCTAACCGCGCCGTCTCTCACGCTTCTTCCGGTGGCCGGTGCTGCACGTAATCGAAGCCGAACCGTCCTTTGATGCAGAGATGACCGCTGGTGACGCCGTTTTCGATCGGCGAGGTAACCTTCACGATCTCGTTTTCTTGGACGTGCAGGGTTAGCGTGCAGCCGACGCCGCAGTACGAGCAAATCGTGTCGGTAGTGGTCTGCTCGTCTGCGTTCCATTCGCCGCGCCGGCGAAGGTCGTATTCGGATGAAAACATGAGGGCACCGGTGGGACACACGCCGATGCAATTTCCGCAGTAGACGCACGCGGAATCGGGCAGCGTAACGTCGTACTCCGTTGAGATGCGCGCGTCGAAGCCGCGGCCGGCGACGGCGATCGCGAACGTGTTCTGCGCGTCGACGCCGCAAGCTTCCACGCACTTGTAGCAGAGAATGCATTTGGCGTAATCGCGTACGTAGAGCGCATTGTCGATCTTGACCGGCTGCTGCAGGGTCGCACGATCGGACCCATAACGTTCCGGCTGCGCGCCGTATCGGGCGCAGTATCGTTGCGCGTCGGGAGCCGTCGATAGGTCGATCGTCGACGCGAGAAACTCGAGCACCATCTTGCGGCTATGCCGAACCCGTTGCGAATCGGTGTGAATCACCATGCCCGGTTCCGCCCGCCGCGCGCAGGCTGGTACGAGCGCGCGCGAACCTTCCAGCTCGACGACGCAGATGCGGCAGGCGTTCACCGGCGTGAGCGACTGAAGGTAGCAGAGCGTCGGCGTCTCGATTCCGGCGCTCGCGCACGCGTCCAGAATCGTCGAGCTTTCGGAAACCCGCACCGCGACGCCGTCGATCGTGAGCTCAACCGGAGTCATCACGCGTCGCCGATCGCAAAGAGCTTCAGGTTCTTCCGCCCCGACTCGATCGTATTTGCAGCCGTTTGGCCGAGCCCGCAGATTGAGGCGTCGCGCATCGCCGTGCCGATTTCACCGAGCAATGCGAGGTCCGCAGCGCGCTCGCCATCGGTGCACGTGTCGCGCGATAAGCGCTGTAGTGCTTCGGCCTGACGAACCGTTCCGACCCGGCACGGAACGCATTGCCCGCACGACTCATCTTGGAAGAACTGCGCGATGCGCCGCAGGATGGCGACCATGTCGGCCGCGTCGTCGAAAAGCATGACGACGCCCGAGCCGAGCGTCGCGCCCGCGGCGCGTGCGTCCTCGAAGGTCAGCGGCATCCTCAATGAATCGGGCGCGAGGATGGTGCCGGCGGCGCCTCCCAAAAGAATTGCTTGCAGCCCGCGTCCCGGCGGCACGCCGCCGGCATGCTCGATCAGCTCACCGAGCGTGGTTCCATGCGGCAGTTCGTAGAGTCCGGGCCGCGCGATTGCGCCGGAGAGGGAGAAGAGCCGGGTGCCGGTTGAGTGCGGCGTTCCGACGCGCGCATAGGCCCCTGCGCCTTCGAGCAGGACGAGCGGAATGTTTGCGAGCGTTTCGACGTTGTTCACCAGCGTCGGCTCTCCGAAGAGACCGGCCACGACCGGGAACGGCGGCTTGCTGCGCGGCTCGCCGCGCTTGCCCTCGATCGAATTGAAGAGCGCCGTCTCTTCTCCGCAGATATAGGCGCCGGCGCCCCGGCGAACCTCGATCTCGAAGCGCATCCCGCGGCCCATAACATCCTCGCCGAGCAATCCCGCGGCGCGGCACTGCGCGATTGCGTTGACGATGCGCCGATAGGCAAGCGGATACTCACCGCGGACGTAGATCCAGGCCCGTTCGCAACCGATTGCGTACGCCGCGATCGTCATCGCCTCGACGATCGCAAACGGGTCCGCTTCCATGAGCACCCGATCTTTGAAAGTACCGGGCTCCGATTCGTCGGCGTTGCAGACGAGATACCGCGGGGGCGGTTGGGCAGCGACGGCCTCCATCTTTCGACCCGTCGGAAACGCGGCGCCCCCGCGCCCCAAGAGATTCGAGGCGACGATTTCGGCGACGACCTGGCCGGGTGAACGCGTGAAGGCCGCGCGTAAAGCGAGATAGCCGCCGTGCGCGCGATAATCGTCCAGGCTCTCCGGATCGACCTTAGCGACGCGTCGAAGCAATCGAAGTTGCGACCCGCCGACCGATGAGATTTCCGCCGAACCGTGAGCGGCCGCCTGGCTTGTGATCGCCTTCATCAGCGTCTCGCCTCCAACCGGCGCGAGCGGGTACGCCGACGGGTGCTCGCCGGCCATCGTGACGAGTGCAGCCGGTGCCCGGTCGCATAGGCCGAGGCACGGGCTGCGCAGCCACATCGCCTCGGCGTTGTGGAGACTCTCTCCGGCTGGCCCAAAGGCCGATTCGAGCAGCGAACAAAGCGCTTGGGATCCGGCGCAGAGGCAGGCGATGTCGTCGCAGACGTGCACCACGCGCGGCGGGCGCGGTGCCGTCGAGAAGAGTGCGTAGAAGGTTGCGACGCCGTAGACCTCGGCGGGCGCCACCTCCAGACGCTCGCTAACGTAGTTGAGCGCACCTGCACTGATCCAACCGATGCGCTCTGACAGGGCATGCAACACCGGAAGCAAGAGGTGCCGCCGAGCGCGTGCGGCAGCACCGCTGGCGCCGTTGTGCTCGGAGCGAAGCGCTCGGTCAACCGCGGCGCGTTCGTCGTCCGTCGCGACGTCCGAAGTGAAGTGCAGATCCACTATAGGACTTTTTCGAGCCGCACGGCGCAAGCCTTGAACTCTGCGGTACCCGACTTTGGATCGGTTGCATCGATCGTCAGCAGATTCGTCGCGGTCACGTCATTGAAATGGAACGTCGTAAAGACCAAGCCCGCCCGCAATGCCGAATCGATGCGCGCCGGCACCACGATCGAGCCGCGCCGCGAGCTGACGCGTACGCGATCGCCGTTGCTGACGTCGTAGCTGCGCGCATCCTCGGGTGAGAGATCGAGCGTTTCGCCACGGCGAAGCGGCGAGGTATAACCGCCGCTCTGGACTCCGGTGTTGAACGAGTCCAATCGGCGCCCGGTCGTCAAGCGCAGCGGGTACTCCTGGTCGAGCGCCTCCACCGGCGGGTCGTGCTCGACCACTGCGAAGGGTGCACGCTCGGCTACAACCGCTTCGTCCCACAGGCGCCCGTGCAAGAAGGGTTCACCGGGATGGTGCTCGCCATAACAGGGCCACGGGATGCCGCCAAGCTCGTCGAGGCGCCGGTAGCTCATGCCCGCGTGCCAGGGCGAGAGCGTTCGGCATTCGTCCCACGCCATCTCGGCGCTATAATCCGGCCAGTCGTGGTTCAGGCGGCGCGCCAGCGCACACATAATCGCAATGTCGTCGCGCGCCTCGCCGGGTGGAACCAGCGCTTTGCGGCAACGCTGCACGCGGCGCTCGCTGCTCGTGACGGTGCCCTCCGACTCGCACCAGCTTGCCGTCGCGGGAAAGACGACCTCCGCGAGCTCGCCGGTCTTGGTGAGAAAGAGATCTTGCACGATCAAATGCTTGAGGCTTTTCAGCAAACCGATCGCATGCGCTTGGTCGGCTTCGGATTGGGCGGGATTCTCACCGACGATGTAGAGCGTATCGAGCTCACCTCGTTCGATGGCCTGGAAGATCTCGGTGAGATTCCATCCGCGCTCTCGCGGCAACGTGACGCCCCACGCTCGTTCGAACTTTTCGATAGAAGCGGGATCTTCAACATCCTGGCCGCCCGGAAATTTATTCGGGATCGCGCCCATGTCGCCGCCGCCCTGGACGTTGTTCTGTCCCCGCAGGGGATTGAGTCCCGAACCGTAGCGTCCGACGTGACCGCAAAGCAAGGCAAGGTTGATGAGCGCGCGCACGTTATCGACGGCATTATGATGCTCGGTAATTCCCAGCGTCCAGCAGAGTATGGCGCGCGGCGCCGCGGCGTATGCATGCGCGAGTTCTGCGATAAGCTCGGCCGCGATGCCGGTCGTCTTCTGTGCGTACTCGAGCGTATACGGCTCGACCGCCGCGCGGTACGCCTCGAAGCCGCTCGTCGCACGCTCGATGAACTCGCGATTCTCCAAGCCGGCGGCGAGAATTTCCCGGCCGACGGCGTTTGCGAGCGCGATATCCGAGCCGACATCGATTCCCAGCCATCCATCGGCCCACCGAGCGCTCGACGTCCGGCGCGGATCGACGACATAGAGCTTGGCGCCGTTGTGTATGCCCCGCAGGACGTGATGGAAGAAGATCGGATGCGTCTCGCGCGCATTCGAGCCCCAGAGCACGATGAGGTCGGTGCGCTCGATCTCCTCGTAGGAGCTCGTGCCGCCGCCCGCCCCGAATACCGCCGTCAGACCGACGACGCTCGGGGCATGTCAAGTTCGATTGCAGCTGTCGATGTTGTTGCTGCCGATGACCGAGCGAGTGAACTTCTGGGCGATGTAGTTCATCTCGTTGGTCGCCTTCGAGCAGCTAAACATTCCAAAGGTGCGAGTGCCGCCGCGCTCGCGCGCGTCGTCCAGAGCCGATGCGGCGCGATCGAGCGCCTCGTCCCAGGAAGCCCGGCGTAAGGCTCCGCCGTCACGCACGAGCGGATGTGTCAACCGAAGGTAGGATTTGCTCACGAATGAGTAATTCGAGCGCGGCCCGAGCGCTCCCCACCGCCCGCTTCGGAACGTCTCTTGGCCGACTCCCGCGCTACCTTGGGCCAAAGGAGCTTCGCGACGGCGAAGGCAAGACCGGTGCGGGAAGGGAGCACAAGAAGCGTGGATCTTTCGTCGGTCACCGTCTACGCGGACGGTCGATTCCAGCGCTACGAAGACTCGAAAGTTGGGCTGCTCACGCACGGCCTCCAGTATGGGACCGGCTGCTTTGAAGGCATTCGAGGCTATTGGGTGCCCGAAGATCGCGAGCTCTTTCTCGTCCTGCTCCGCGACCACTTTGACCGCCTCGCGACTTCGTCGAAGATCCTGACGATAAAGCTTCCGCATACCGTCGACGAGCTTATCGACATCACGACCGAGCTTTGTCTGCGTAATCGCTACGAAACCGACGTCTACGTTCGTCCGTTTGCTTACAAAGCCGCCGAAGACGTCGGCGTGAGGCTGCATAACGTGCCCGACGCGTTTGCCATCGTTCCGATTCCGTTCACGCACTACCTCGACGCCACTCGGGGTCTCCACGTCTGCGTGAGCTCCTGGCGGCGCATGGACGACACCATGGCGCCGCCGCGCGCGAAGATCACGGGTCTCTACGTCAACTCGGCACTCGCCAAGAGCGAAGCCGTGCAAAATGGGTACGACGAAGCGATTCTGCTATCGCACGACGGACACGTCGCCGAAGGCTCGGCTGAGAATATTTTCCTCGTGCGCCGCGGCGTGGTCTACACGCCGGACCCAGCGCAAAACGTGCTGGAGGGCGTCACCCGCAAGGCAATCATGGATCTGGCACGCGACGAGCTTGGCGTGCAAATCGTCGAGCGAGCGATCGATCGCGGCGAGCTCTATTGTGCGGACGAGGTCTTCTTTACGGGTACTGCCGTCGGCATCTGCTCCGTCGCCTCGATCGACCGCCGTACGGTGGGCGACGGGACGATCGGACCCGTTACGGCTCGCCTGCGCGATCTTTACGAAAGAATCGTGACCGGCCGTGAGCCTCGCTATGACGCATGGCTCACTCGGACGTACGCTTCGGCAAAGATCAGCGCTTAGGAGGCTGCTGGGGGTCCTGCGCCACCGGAACGGCGGCGTCGTTCCAGTACTGCGCATCCGACGAAGCGCCGGCACTTTGCTCTTGGCCCATCGCTTGCCGCCACCGCGCGAACCGCAGCTCGTCGGCGTACGCGAGTCGTGAAACGGAGTGGATGAACGTGCGGCCGAGATCTTGTGAGGGCAACGCCGTGGTCATCACCGCGATGACGTACGGGGCGGTGCCCGCGAAGACGATTCCCGCATCGTTGAGCGTATCGTACAGCGAGCCGGTCTTATGCGCGATGGGAACGCCGCCGGGGAGCGGTTCGGGCAAGAGGGTGTTGTATCGATCGGCTTCCAAAATGTCGATCATCTCATTTGACGACCATGCATCGACCAATTCGCGGCGCGCCATGAGCGTAAGGAGCCGAACCAGATCGGCGGGCGAGGTTCGCAGCGTCTGACGGATCGACCAGCCGTCGGTGCGCACGTCGCCCGCGAGACGCGTGCGCATCAAGCCCAGCTCTGCCATCCGGCGATTGATGGCGCGCCGTCCGACCAGCCGGATGAGCATGTTCGTGGCCGTGTTGTCGCTAATATCGATCATCTTCTCGACGAGATCGGAAACGGCATAGGTCGTACCCACGGGCGCGTCGGCGAGTTCGCCCGATCCAAAATCTTTGTCGGATGCTAAGAGCATCACGCGATGCTGCAGGTCAAAGCGCCCGGCCTCGAGCTGCGTGAAGACTTCGACCATGACGGGAACCTTAATGGTCGAGGCCGCCGGCATGCTCTTGGCGGCGTTGAAGCCGGCATTGTACCCGGTATTGAGATCGAGCACGTCGAGCGCGATTGCGCCCGGCACGTGCCGCGCCAGCGTACGAACGTCGTGGTTGAGCTGCGCGAGCGGTGGGGGCAGATAGGCTCGTGCCGGTGCAATCGACGTGATGCCGGCCCCGAGAGCAAACGCCAAGAGCGACGCTGCACGTCGCAACATTGCAGGGTTGATGGTTCGGTCGCGATTTGATTCCTCCCTACGAGTACGGGGCTTGCTCGTCTCCGTGAGGAAAGGCGTCGGCGCATGAGAGGCACTCGTCGGAATCCGTGGCGCTTCTTGACGGACGCGCGCGTCACGTACGCGCTCAAGATCTTGATGGTTCTCGTTCTGGCGTTCTATGCCGGCGAATATATTCTCGAGATTCTCGTTCGACTTCGCGCCGTAGTCTATATCTTGATTGCGGCCGTCTTTCTTGCCTATCTTATTTATCCGGCTGCCCAGCGTATGCGCCAACGCATGCCGCTCGTCGCGGCGATCGCGCTCATCTATGCGGGCATCGTCATCGCAATTGCGCTCGCAGCCTTTTTCGTGGTGCCTCACATCATGGACGACGTTCAAATGCTCGTCAAGCGCTACCCGGAGCTGTTGGCCAAGCTCAATTCGCTCATTTACAATCCGAAAAACCCCGTCACCTCGCACCTGCCGCCGTGGCTGCGATACGAAATCGGTCGGGCGCCGGCGCAAGTCGTGATGTGGATCAAGACTCGGGGACTGCAAGTCTTCGGGCACATGGTCGTCCTTCTAGCCGGCACGCTTGCGATCGTCGCCGTCTTCATCGTCGTTCCGGTCGTCACGGCTTACCTTTTGCTCGATCTGGACCATTTGAAAGCGAGCCTTGCTGCGATAGTACCCGAAGAGCGGTGGCGCTCGACGATGTCGTTGCTGGCGGACATCGATGGCGTGATCGGAGGTTTCATTCGAGGCCAGCTGCTGGTGGCGTTCACCGTCGGAGTGCTCATCACGATTGCGCTGCTGCTCTTGCGGGTGCCGTACGCCTTCCTATTCGGAGTGCTCGCCATCTTCGGCGACTTAATACCCTACGTCGGTGCGGTGCTCGCATTCATACCTGCGTTCCTCTCGGCGGTCCTCACCAACGGTTGGCTCAACGGGCTATTGGTTGCGGTGGCGTTCGTCGTCATCTACGAGGCCGAAGGACATTTTATCGCGCCGAACATCGTCGGTCGTCAAGTGCGTTTGAGCGCCTTCGTCGTCATTATTTCTCTTTTGATCGGCGGTGAGCTAGCGGGCCTGTTCGGCATGCTCGTTGCGGTGCCCGTGGCGGGCGTTTTGCGGGTCCTCGTCGCGAGGGTACTCCAAGCAGCCAAATCGAAAGTACCGCCGTCGTGAGCACGACGCTTTCGCCCGTGCGGCGTGTCGATATCGTCGGCGTCCCGATGGATCTTGGTGCGAGCAGACGCGGAGTCGATATGGGACCTTCGGCGGTGCGCTACGCGAAGCTGCACGATGCGCTCGGAAGGCTCGGAATCGGCACGATCGTCGATCGCGGCGACCTGCCGGTGCCGATCCGGGAGTCGGCCGATGCAAACGATGCTTCGGCAAAATTCCTCGACGTCATCACCGAGGTCTGCGACGATTTGGCGGCCATCGTCGCCGAGGCCGTGCGCGTGGGCGCCTTGCCGATCGTGCTCGGCGGCGATCATTCGATCGCGGTAGGAACGCTCGACGGGCTGACCCGAGCCCGCGCCGCGCCTCCCGGCTTGGTCTGGATCGACGCGCACGCCGATATCAACAGCCCCAACAGCTCCCCCACGGGAAACGTCCACGGGATGCCGCTCTATTTTGCTCTGCAAAAAGGGTTTGCGCGAGCCGAACAGACCGTCCAGATTGGATTACGGGACGTCGACCCCAACGAGAAGCGCCTGCTGCGTGAATTCGGCGTGAGGACGTTTACCATGACCGACGTCGACAAACTCGGGATGATGCATGTCATGGACGAGACCCTGGCGATCGCGGGCGGCGAAGGCCGGCCGATTCACGTTTCGTTCGATATGGACGCCATCGACCCGAGCGAGGCGCCCGGCACGGGAACGCCGGTCAAAGGCGGTTTGAGCTATCGCGAAGCGCACCTTGTCATGGAGATGCTCTACGATAGCGGGCAGCTCGGTTCGATCGAAATGGTCGAGATCAATCCGATTCTGGATTATCGCAATCAAACGGCTTCGCTGGCGGTCGGCCTCATTTGTTCGGCGCTCGGTAAATCGATTCTCTGAAACCGCGAACCGCGTTACAGTTTGATTGTCGCGCTCGCTTCGCACGAAACGCCGCCTCCGCAGACCGCGGGATCCCAGCTCGCATCGGCGAGCAGGGAGCGTATCTTGCCTTCGAGTTGCGAATCGATCGGAGGTACGAACACGACGCTCTCGGTGCGACCGTCGTCGCCGACGGTGACGATCAACGTTACGTGGATGCCGAGTGCATCGAGCTGCTGGCGAACTCCGGGGTCGAGTACCGGCTCGGGCTGCTCGGCGCCAAACGGCAGATAGCCGCCGGCCCGACGAGCGCCGACGCTTGCAACGGACCGCGCGACCGGCGAGGGGGTTACGTTCGGCGCGGCCACGCTCTCTGAAGTTCCGGCGCCCGCTCGCTGCACCGCCGCCACGGCCGGAGCAGCGGGCGCATTCGATGCGATCGCCGGCTCCGGCGAAGCGCGGCGGTGCGGCCGAGCCGAGACGAGGTGAACGTGGCTTGCGAAGTTGACCGTCGGACGCGAATTCTGGTGCGGCGCGAGTGCGCGGGGCGGCGGGTGGGGAGCCCGCGGCGGCGTGATTTGGACGCGGACGACGTGAATGAAGCTGACGGTTTCAACCGGTGCTGCGGAGGAGGCGGTCCAGGCTAAGGCTGGAATGGCAAGCGCCGCAACGAGGTGAATTGCCAGCGAGGCAAGCGTTGCCCGCCCCATTCGCCCTCGAGCCGCGACCGCTGCGCTCATATCCTCGTCTCCTTCGATTGCAGCGCGCGACCGACCCCGCGCGTGACCTCTAGCGGACGTCGAGCGTCGTTACGACGCCGCGAAGAGCGCGCCGGTTTCGTCGAGCTTTCCAGCCTCCGCGCCCCAGGAATCCCACCCGGTTGCCGACTCCCGGGAGAAGAGCTCGATGCGGGAGCGCTGACCGCACAACGCCTCGATTCGATCCCGGAATACGGCGGGTTTGCGGCTGTGCTCGGCCCGCGGCTCCATGACGACTTGGCCCTGACGCAGCTCGAGAATCGGGAACGGCCTTCCGCTGGATATCGTCGTCGCCGCCAGCACGAACTCCGTCGTGGGTTTCGTAAACGTGGGGGGCACGCCTTGACCGCAAATCGGCTGCCCTTTGCTGTTGGTCTTGACCCAAACGTAGGCGACGCCGCGGTAGTATAAGCGCCAGCTCGCGATGAGCTCGATCGCGAAGTTCAAGCGAGGGCCCGTCGACCATAAGAAAAGCACCGCCCGCTTATTCATGATCGAACGGATCGGGAGCTTGGCGAGTTCCGCTTGGTCCATCAGCGGATAGTGCTTTGCCGCGGCCGCATCCTTGATTTTGCTTCCGTAATAAAACCATGGCGGGTCGGCATAGACGATGTCGTAGCTTTTCGTTGGAAACGGCGGCAAATTCGCATGCCGGCACGCCACGCTGCGTCGAGCTAAGCGTCTGAGGTGCTCTTGATTCTTTATCGAGTAAGAGCGGCCGACTCGCGGGCGACGCGCTGACATCCTGCGATTACGATATGTTGCGGGCGCTCGTTCTTCCTCGCGTCTACAAGCTTGCGGCGAGAAGTGCGACGATGGCGCCGCAAAGCGTCGCCCCGAAATTCACGGCGTCGTTTCCGATCCAGCTTACGCCGCGTCGCAGTACCGTCGTCCCACCGCAATGATGGCGGCGCGTTTCACAATCGCTGCCGCAGTAAGGGCACCACCGGAGCGCCTGGAGGCCGGCGCCCGCGATGGAGTCGAGCGTCGCTCCCGCGATGCCTGCGAGCGCGACGCTCCACAGCGGCGCAATGCCGACCAACGAGGCCGTGCCCGCGACGCAAAGCGATCCCGCGACGGTGGCAGCGATACCGAGCGGCGTGATACCGCCCGATGCTCCGGCTCGCAGCGGACGGAGCGTGAGGATCGAGACCGGAGCTCTTCGCGAAAGGGTGCCGATTTCGGTGCCCCACGTGTCGGCCGACGCGGCCGCAAAGGCGCCGGCGAAGGCGGCCGCCAGCGGCGCGCCGCCGCGCGTTCCCGCCAACGCGCAGGCGGCGGCGACCCCGCCGTTTGCGAGGACCTGCCATCCGCTGCGCGGAGCTTCCCGCTCGCCGCCGGCAAGCATGCGTTTACGCGCGAGTCCCAACCGCGAGAGAAGCGCCGATGGCACGAAGAAGGCAAAGAGGACCGATGCGGCGCGCCATCCGCCGCTGCCGAAGACGACGGCACCGACGGCAAACGCCATAGCCGCGCCGCTGGTGGAAAGCGCCCGCGCGCGATAGGCGAACGACGCGACGATCGCTGCAAAGAAGGCTCCAAGCGCGGCGTGCATCAGGACGGCGATGCGAAGAATGCAGCGAGCGCGTCGAGCAAACCGGCGGTCGTGAAGCGAGTCGCGACGACGTCGACGTGCAGACCAGCCTCGCTCGCGGCGTTCGCGGTGATCGGACCGATGCACGCGACGCACTTTCCCGCAGCGGCCTGCGACGCTGCCGCATTACCGCCGAGCAACGCGGCAAAGCCGCGAACGGTGCTCGCGCTGGTAAACGTCAGCACGTTGGCGCGGGCGATCTTTTTTGCGAACTCCGAATCGCTCGGTACGACGGTCTTATATGCCGGCACGACGGTGACCGTCAGCCCAGCTTCTTCAAGCATCCGCACCAGCACGTCGCGGGCTTCCTGCGCGCGGTAAACGAGCGCCCGATCTCCGGGGCGCGAGTGCTCGATCAGCGCGCGCGCCACGTCTTCGCCGGTGAAGACGTCGGGCACGACGTCGGCGCGCACGCCGTAGACTCGCAGGCACTCGGCGGTTCGATCGCCGATCGCAGCGACCTTCGCTCTTCCAATCGAGCGCGCGTCGCCGTTTCGCGCGCTAAGCCGAGCGAAGAATGCGGCGACACCGTTCTGAGAGGTGAAGATCAGCCAGTCGAAAGAAGCGAGCACGTCGAGCGCGTTCTCGGCGGCGTTCGAGTCGTCGGGCGGCTCGATGGCGATCGTCGATGCGTAGACCGGCTCGGCACCGCGCTCGAGAAGCGCCCGCGCGAATGCGTCGGATTGCTCGCCGGTTCGCGTGATCGCGACGCGTTTTCCGAAGAGTGCGCCGAGATCGAACCAGCGCAGACGATCCCGCAGGTTTGCGACTTCGCCGATGACGACGATCGCCGGCGCTTCGATTTCGGCCCGAGCGGCGTCGTCGGCGATCGTGACGAGAGTTCCGAGCACCGTCTTTTGGCTTGGGCGAGTGCCGTCTTGCACGACCGCGACCGGCGTTACGCCGGAGAGCCCGTGCTCGACGAGCCGTCGCGCGATCTCGCGCAAATTTGCGGTTGCCATCAAGATCACCAGCGTGCGCTGCGGATCGGCGAGCTTCTCCCAGTCCAGCGCCGACGACGGCTTCGACGGATCTTCATGTCCGGTGAGAACGGTAAACGACGCGGCGTGATCGCGATGCGTCACCGGAATTCCCGCGTACGCGGGCACCGCGAGCGCCGAGCTGATTCCCGGTACGACTTCAAAGGCGATCCCGGCGGCGTGCAGCGCTTCGGCCTCCTCGCCGCCGCGGCCGAACACAAACGGATCGCCGCCCTTCAAGCGGACGACGCGCCGTCCCTCACGAACCTTTGCGATCGCGAGCACCTCGATCTCAGCCTGCGTCATCGCATGATTTCCGGCGCGCTTGCCCACGAAGATCCGCTCGCACGCCCGCGGCACCAAGGCGACGACCGCGTCGCTCGCGAGGGCATCGTAGAGTAAGACGTCGGCATCGCCGAGCACCTGGGCGGCTCGTAACGTCAGCAGGCCCGGATCACCCGGGCCTGCGCCGACGAGAAAGACGCGACCTTCGCCGCCGCTCGCCATCGGCGACGTTAAGAGGTTCCCAGCTCGAATAGCTCTTCCAACACGCGCGCGCTTGAAAGCGCTTCGGCATCATCGACCGTCGCCTTCTCTTGAATCTTGAGAATGGCCGAATGCAAGAGCTTCGAGACGATCGTCAAGCTCATGCCGGTCACGAGCATGCGTTCGCGCTCGTTCAGATCCGGACACCGTGCCAGCAATCGCTCGAGCTCGGCGAGGCGGATCGCTTCGGCTTTTTGCGTCAGCCGCGCGATCACCGGTACCGCAGCTCGCGCGCGATACCAATTTTCAAACCGCTCGGCGTACTCCGCAATGATCTCCTCGACTGCGGGGATTGCTTCACGCCGTAGATCGAGGCGTTCGTCCACGATCGACTTGAGCCCGTCGATGTCGACGAGCGACACGTTCTCAACGCTCGTGACGGTCGGATCGACGTCACGGGGTACGGCGATGTCCACGATGAAGAGCGGCCGGTCAGGGCGCCAAGCCATCGCCGCGCGCACGAGTTCTTCGCTCACGATGAAATGCGAGGCTCCGGTCGATGCGACGACGACATCGGCGACCGTGAGCGCCTCGAGGAGTTCCGGCATCTCGACGGCTTCGCCGAAGCCGGCTTCGGCGACGAGTCCGCGGGACCGCGACATCGTCCGGTTCGCGACGATTACCCGGGCGGCACCTTCTTGACGCAACCGTTTGACCGCCGTTCGTCCCATCTTGCCGGCGCCGATGACCAGGATCGACTTGCCGTCGAGCCTACCGAGCCGAGATCGGGCCGCTTCTACTGCAGCCGTTGCAATGGAGACCGACTCGCGGCTGATGCGCGTTTGCGCCCGAGCCGTCTTACCTGCGGCGAGCGCTTCGCGAAAAAGCCGATCGAGCGTGCGCCCGAGCGATCGAGCGCGTTTTGCCGCAACGTAGGCGTCTTTGACTTGTCCGAGTATTTCGGCTTCCCCGATGAGCATCGAATCCAGACCCGTGCAGACGCGGAAGAGATGCTCTACCGCCAAATGGCCGAGGCGCGTGTAAAGATACGACTCGATATCGTAGCCGGTCGTGCCGTGTCGGAAGTTTGCCAGAAAAGACTTGATCTGCGTCACGCCGTTTTCGTAGTCGTCGAGCTCTGCATAAATCTCCAAACGTCCGCAGGTCTGGAGCATCACGGCTTCACGCACCGCTTCGTAGTCGCCGAGAGCCACGAGCGCTTCCTCCATGCGTGAGGCAGGGAAGGCGTGTCGCTCGCGCACCTCGAGCGGAGCGCTGCGATGTGAGAGTCCAATGCAGGTAATAGGCATGGGCCGCTATTCCAAGCTCAACCGATGGGTCAAAATCGCGATCTCGCCGGCGAGGTCGATATTGCGCACGAAGACGGGTCCGCGCAACTGAAGCGGCATCGGCGCGAAGTTGAGGATGGCTCGAATGCCAAGGTCGGCAACGCGCTGCGCGCTTTCCTGAGCGGCGTGGGCGGGAACCGAGATCACCGCTATGTTGCAATTCATCTTTGGAAGCATGCGTCCCATCTCTGCGACGTTCTGCACGACGATACCCTGCCAGCTCTGCCCGACGACCGCCGGCGAACGGTCAAAGATCGCCGAAACCTTAAAGCGCATCTCTCGAGCGGTGATGAACCCGGCGAAGGCGCGCCCAAGGAAGCCGAATCCCACGATCGCGATGCGCCAGTCGTGCTCCAATCCTAAAACCCAGCCCAGCTGCTCGACGAGCGGATCGATCGCATATCCCAGACCGCGTCGGCCCAGGGGGCCGAGCGCGCAGAGGTCTTTGCGAATTTGCGTGCTAGCGATCGTCTGGCCGAGAAGCGCCGCAAGCCCGTGCGAGGTGATCGTCCGTTTGCCGCTTGCCTGAGCTTGCCGGAGCACCCGGTGATAGGCATAGAGCCTCGGTATGGAGACTTCACCGAGCGGCTCGGCGTCCTGGCGGTTCGCATCGAGTTTGCGATCGATCATGCAGTCGCCAAGAGTGCAGCCAGCGAGGCATCGGCTGCTGAGATCGTGCGCTCGACGTCGCGTGCGGTGTGGGCCGCAGAAAGAAAGTTCGTTTCGAACGGGGAGGGCGCGAGGTAGACACCGCGTTCGAGCATGGCCGCGAAATATTTCGCGAAGAAGCTACGATCCGACTGCCGAGCGCCGGCGAGGTCGCTTACCGGCTCGGGCGTGAAGAAAAAGCAGAACATCGAGCCGACACAAGCGCAGGAGTGCGCAACTCCATACTGCCGCATCACGTCGCCCAACCCGTCGGTGAGCTGCCGGGTCGTTTCCTCGAGGCGATCGTAGAGCGTGCCATCCGAGGCGATGGCGCTGAGCGCGGCCAGGCCGGCCGCCATTGCAAGCGGATTGCCCGAGAGCGTCCCTGCCTGATAGACCGGCCCGGTGGGCGACAGGTACGCCATCACGTCGGCTCGTCCGCCAAGCGCTCCCACCGGAAGGCCGCCGCCGATCACCTTACCAAGCGTCGTGAGATCGGGCACGATGCCTTCCCGCCCTTGCGCTCCGCCGCGGCCGACGCGAAAACCACTGATCACCTCGTCGAGAATCAGCAATGCGCCGTGCCGGCTGCACAGCTCGCGCACAAATTGAAGATAGCCCGGTCGAGGCAAAACCAGGCCCATGTTTGCGGGATAGGGCTCGAGGATTACGGCGGCGATCGAATCGGCGTGGGCTTCGAAAACCGCCTCCGCGGTCGCCGTATCGTTGAACGGCAGGACGATCGTATCGCGCGCGGTGCCTTCGGTGACGCCGGCCGAATCGGGCACGCCGTGGGTCAGCGCACCCGACCCGGCAGCGATCAGAAACGAATCGCCGTGACCGTGATAGCAGCCCGCGAATTTTACGATTTTTGAACGATTCGTGAAGCCGCGCGCTAGACGAATCGCCGCCATCGTCGCTTCGGTACCGCTCGAGACGAATCGCAAACGCTCGATTGCGGGCATCATCGAGGCGATCAGCTCCCCAAGCACGCTCTCGAGCTCCGTTGGGGTGCCAAAAGAAGTCCCGCGCGCAGCGACGTTGACGATCGCGCGGCTCACCGCCGGATGCGCGTGCCCGAGCAGCAGCGCGCCCCACGACAGGAGATAGTCGATGTACTCGTGCCCGTCGAGATCGTAGAGCATTGCGCCCGAGCCGCTTTTTATGAAGATCGGTGAGAGTCCGACCGCTCCCAGCGCGCGCACCGGTGAGTCGACGCCGCCCGCGATGATACGTCGGGCTCGCGCAAAGGCCGCAATCGAGCGTTCGAGCCTCACGACAGGTCCTCGACGCGATTGACGTTGTGAAAATAATGCGCGTCGAAGTCTACGAAACGAGCGGCAATTCGCGCGATCAGATCGCGCATCGCACCGTCGGCGGTTCGACGCAGCTCAAAGCCTTCGCGAAGGATTGCGCGACGCGAGTAGAGCGCGACGAGCGGTTCGATCCTACCGTCGTGCTGCGGCACGACGGCTTCGTCGCCGGCGCGCCACGCTGCCGCAAGCGCGAGCAGCAGGCGAGCGTCGAGCCGCGGCTGATCTCCGGCAACGGCGAAGATGCGCTGCGCGTGAATCGCCGCGCAGGCGGAAAGAAATGCGCGCAGCGGGCCCCCGCCCGGCCGGCGATCGATCAGGAACGTCGCGTCGAGGTGCGCGTCCAGCCCGCGGGAGAACGAGCTCGCAGCAGCGACGTAGACGGGCCAGCCCGCAGCGCGCACGCCGTCGAAGCAGCGCGCGAGCATGGAACGTCCATCGATGACGTGCTCGAGCTTTCCCGGAAATCGTCGCGCGCGTCCGCCTGCCATCAGAATGACGGCCGTGCTTTCGGTGCTGTGCGTCGAACCCTCAGCCATGCCGCTTGGCGTACGTTTTGGCGAAGTAGGTAATCACGATGTCGGCACCGGCTCGCACGAACGACGTCAGTATCTCGTCGATCGCGCGCTCGCCGTCGAGCCAGCCGTTTGCGACGGCGGCTTGGAGCATCGCGTACTCGCCGCTCACATTGTAGACGGCGAGCGGAACGTCGAAGCGCTCGCGTGCAGCACGGAGAATGTCGAGATAGGGTAGCCCCGGTTTAACCATGACGATGTCCGCGCCTTGGGCGACGTCGAGCGCGATCTCGCGCAGAGCTTCCCGCGCGTTGGGAGGATCCATCTGATAGGTGCGCCGATCGCCGAACCGCGGCGTGGATCCGGCAGCTTCGCGAAACGGGCCGTAAAATGCCGACGCGTACTTTGCGCTGTACGCCATGATTGCAACGTCCTTGGCGCCGCCGGCGTCGAGCGCGCCGCGAATCGCCGCAACCCGTCCGTCCATCATATCCGACGGAGCGACGACGTCGGCACCAGCGTCTGCGTACGTCAGCGCGATGCGGCAGAGGAGCTCGATCGTCGCATCGTTGTCGACGTCACCCGACGAATCTATGACGCCGCAATGGCCGTGGTCGGTGTATTCGCAGCAACAGAGGTCGGCGATGACGAACATCTCCGGCAGCGCCGCTTTGATCGCGCGAATCGCGCGCTGGACGATTCCGTGCGAATCGTAGCCACTCGACGCATCGGCGTCCTTATGCGCCGGAACGCCGAAGAGCAGCACGCTCTTGATGCCGACGGCGAAGAGCTCGCAAGCTTCTGCAACGGCGCCGTCGAGATCGAAGCGCGCGATGCCCGGCATCGCTTCGATAGGGCCGGCATCGCCGGCGCGCTCGGCAACGAAGAGCGGCTGCACCAGTTGCTCGGCGTGGACGCGGTGCTCGCGGACGAGAGCGCGTACGGCCTGGCCGCGGCGAAGGCGACGCGGACGTAAGACGATCAGTTTCCCACTCCCGACGGTGCCGCGTTCGAGGCGCTCAAACGTCCCGCCATCTCCGCGCCGAGCGCTTCGGCTTGCGCGAGCGTGGCAACGCTGCGCTCGATTCGAGCACGCGTTACCGCGCCCGGCTCTGACCCGTACGCGCCTTCGACGATTATTCTTCCCGCCGCGACATATGCGTAGACGCCGAGCGGAGCGCTGCAGCCGGCCCGCATCGTTCGCAGCGCCGCTCGCTCGCACGCGACGCATAACTCGCTCTGCGGATCGTTGACCGCGTCGCGAAGTACCGTTCTAAGCCGTTCGTCGCCCGCGCGGATCTCAACCGCGAGTGCGCCCTGTCCGACGGCGGGGACGACCCGCTCGACGGCAAACGGCACGACGTGCTCGACGCTGGCGTGAAGCCGATTCAGTCCGGCCATCGCAAGCACGATGGCGTCATATTCGCCAGCGACGAGCTTACGCAGCCGCGTATCGACGTTGCCGCGCACCGGTTCGTATCGCAGCTCCGGTCGCAGGGCCGCAAGCTGAGCCTGCCGGCGGCGGCTCGAGGTTCCGACCACCGCACCGGCGGGCAGCAATTCAAAGCTTGCGTAGCGCTCGCTGCAAAAAGCGTCGCGGGGATCTTCCCGCCGCGAAATCGCCGCGATAATCATATCGCCTGACAACAAACCGGCTAAGTCCTTCGCTGAGTGAACGGCATAGTCAGCTCGGCGCTCGCGAAGGGCAGTTTCCAGCTCTTTGACAAAAATGTTGGCGTCGCCAATGCGATCGATCGGAGTGCTCTGATCGCGATCCCCGGTTGTGGTTACGCGCAGGAACGTCGTAGCTATTCCTCGCTCCGCTAGACGCGCGGCCACGCTGCGGCTTTGAATCATAGCGAGCTTGCTGCTGCGAGTCGCGCAGAGGGCCGTGGCGGGCGTAGCGGCGAGCTCGGCGATCGGTCTGTGCGCCAGCGCGCGAAGAATCGCCGAACGCTCCTCAAACGGAAACGTTTCCTTTACGTAGGTTCGCACGCGCGCGAGCGTGCGTACCGCATCGGCGTAGGGCCCGCTCAAGCTTTCGGCCAGCTCGTCGGCGACGCGGCGGGAAAATGCCGGCGAGCTGCCTCCCGAATCGACGCTGATCGTCAGCTCGCCGATGCGGCGCGTTGCAGCCATCGTAAAGTCGCCGCGCTCGGGATCGGCCGCATCACAGACGAGCGCGCGGACGCCGCGAGCATCCGCAACGACGCGCGCGTTCAGCGTGGAATCGTCGGTCGCCGCGATGACGAATGCCGCGCCTACGAGGTCGCCGGGCTCGTACCGACGTTGCGCGTACTCGCCTCCCTTGTCGTTCAGTACGGAGCGCAAGCGATCGCCGATCCGTTCGGAAACGACGAGGATTGGAAATCCCGCAACCGCAATCGTTTCGGCCTTTCGCGCGGCGACATTACCTCCACCGACGATTACCGCGCGACGACCATTCGGCCGCAGAGTGATGGGAAGCATACAGACATACAAAGAGTTCCGCGTTCGGCAGCTAAAAACCGCCTTGTGACAGGCCGCGAACGTCCGACGGGGCCATCGGAGGGGCCTGCCCGAGCGGCCTGGATTGGAGCGATCGTCGCGGCGCTCATTACGCTGCCCGGCTTGTGGGTCGGCACGCTGTGGGATAACAGCGAAACGGCCTACGGCGAGGTGGCGCGCGAAATTCTATTGCGCCACGACTGGGTCGTGATGCATCTCAACGGCGTGCCGTACTTCGTTCAGCCACCGCTCTATTTTTGGCTCGGCGCGGCCATTTCTTTCGTTATCGGACCCACGGCGTTTGCATTGCGGCTCCCTTCCGCGCTCGCAACCACGGCGCTCGGCGCGTTCACCGGCTATGCCGTCGCGCGGCAGGCGGGAACGCGCGTCGGCGTCTATGCCGCCGTGGTGCTTTCGACCTGTTTGATGCAGGCCGTCATCGGACGTCTCGCAATCATGGATGCGCTGCTCGACTTGGCCGTTGCGATGACGATCTTCTGGTGGTTTTGGGGCCTCGAAACAGGCCGCGCGAAGTACCTCGTATACGGCTGCGCGGCCGCTGCCGGCGGGTTTTTGGCCAAAGGTTTAGTTGCACCCGTCGTTGCGCTCTTGGTGATCGTGCCGTTCTATCTTTGGAATCGCCGGTACGAAGCGATGAAGCGCCAGTCGCTGCGCGGCTGGATCGTCGGTGGGCTGCTCTTTCTTGCCATCGTGACGCCTTGGCCGATTGCTTTGGTCTTGCACTACCATCTTTTTCCGCTCGAGAAATGGATCGGCGAGTACACGGCCGGCCGTTACACCGGGGTCATCGAAAATCAGTCCGGTCCCATTTGGTATTACTTGCCGGTCGTCGTCTTGGGTTTTTTTCCGTGGATAGCGTTTCTTCCGATGGCGATCTTCTACGGCGTACGTCAAGTGCACGGCGATGACGCGCAGCCGCAGGTCGCGCGACTTACGCGCCTCGCCTTCGCTTGGATCGCGATGCCGCTGCTCTTCTTTAGCTTTGCAGCGACGAAGCTTCCAAACTACGTCGCTCTCGAATTCCCTGCGCTCGCGCTGATCACCGCGCTCTACTTTGATGCCGTCGTGCGCAAGGGAGGAACGCGTTCCGCCCTTGTCTCCGCGGCGACGGTGCCGGTGACGATCGGAGCACTGGCGTTCGCGATCGTGGTCTTCACGCGCAACAACCGTCTTACCGGCGAGGTCGCCGGCGTCGTTCCGCCGCTGCTTGGCATGGCAGCCGCAATCTTCGCCGGGTCGCTGCTGACCGCGCTGCTCATCGCGCGTGGCAAGAGCGCGTGGATCGCGCCGTACGCGCTCGCGCTCGCCGCGACCATCGCGACCGACGTGCTCGCCGTGAGCGTACTGCCGCGTGCGGAAGCCTTTAAGCCCGTGCCGAGATTGGCCGCGCTGATCGAGAACGAGCGAAGGCCCGGCGATGCGGTTGCGATCCAGAACGTTTCGGGCGGCAATGCGTTGCTTTTTTACACCCATCCGGTAGTACGCGTTCTTGCGGCGCCCGGCAACGGCGATCCGCAAGACGACGGCATCGATCCGCGCTCGTTTATCTGCGGAGCGTCGCGCGCCTGGGTCATCGTTCCGGCCGTTCGCTCTGCGTACGACCCGGCCTACGGACGCAGGCGACGCGTCGTCGCGGTCGATCGAAAAGCCGCGCTGTTGCTTTACGACGGACCGCCCTGCCGCTAGAAAGCACGTTGCTACGGTTTATACTTCGCGACTTGTGCCTCGGTGACGGCGGAGGCCTTGTTGTCCCCCAAGGATCCGCGAATGAACGTGATGACCTCGGCGATCTCCTTATTCGAGAGCGTGCCCTTCCACGCAGGCATCTGGCCGTTGTAGCTCTGACCGTTGACGGTAATCGGTTGCTGGAGGCCGTTGAGCACGATTCCGATGACTTTGTTTGGATCGCCCGTAACGGTCGGATTATTGGCAAGCGGCGGAAAGGAGCCCGGCACGCCTTTGCCTTGCGCGCCGTGGCAGCTCGAACAATTGTTGGCAAAGACTTGCGCGCCCGCGCCGTTTGAAGTCGACTGCGTTGGATTGGTGACGCCCGCTCCTGCAGCTGGAATCGCGCCCGGGGCGCCCGGAGCGGGCAGCGTGGCGGCTTGCGCCGTGAGCACCACCGATTCCGGCGGCGATGCCGGCGCCGCCGCCTGTTTGATCATCGTCCCGATCTGTCCGTAGGCCGTCAATCCGACAATCGCGCAAACGACGACCGTCGCAGACCAGAGCACGCCGCTGCGCGATCCGAAGCGGCGTCCGGTACTGCGGTCCAGCCACGGAAGCAGCAGAATGACGATCAGAAAAAGAGTCGGGACGATGATCGTCGCGATCAGCTCGGTGCCGATCGCCAAGGGCCCGAGGTGAATCTCCGGCGGTACGAGCGCGAGCAGACCGAAGAGTGATAAGAAATACCATGCCGGATACGGAACGAAGAACTTCGTGGGATCGGCTTTCTGATCGAGATACGGCGGGGCGGCGATCGCGAGGAAACAGATGATGATGAAGACGATGAACGAGAAGGCGCCGTCCATGAAGAACTGGTCCGGCCAAAACCGTCCGAGCTTCACCGTGCGCGGATCGTCCACGACGGGACCCGCCGCACCGTTATGCCGGAAGATCGCAAGATGCGCACCGACGAGCGCGACCAAGATTGCCGGCATCAGCCAAACGTGCAATCCGAAGAAGCGATTGATCGTGGCCGTTCCCATGCTGCCGCCGCCCTGCGCGACGTGCTGCAAGAACGGCCCCACAATGGGCGCGAGACCGACGATGTTGAGGGAAACCTGCGACGCAAAGTAGGCGTCCATGTCCCAGGGCAAGAGATAACCGGTGAGGCCGAGCACGAGCGTCACGAGCAGCAAGAGCACGCCGACGACCCACTGCAGCTCGCGCGGCGATTTGTAGGCGCCGAAGATCAGCACTTGCAACAGGTGCAGGAAGACCAGACCGATCATCGCGGACGCGCCCCAGTAGTGCACGGCCAGGAGGAAGTGCGTGTACGGGTTCAGATAGATCGCGCGCGTCGATTCCCATGCGGTGGCCGCCGACGGCGCGTAGAAGAACGTCAGGAATATTCCGGTGACGATCTGCACGATCATGGCAAAGAGCGTCGCGCTGCCAAAAACGTACCAGTAGCTCGCTCCGCCCGGAACGTCTTCTGTTAGGAAGTCTTTGGTCATCGAGATAAAGCCGGTGCGCTTCTCGATCCAGTTCAACATCGGCGTTACCCTAGGCCTGATAAGATACGACGATGCGCGCGGGCGTGTTCGACTGGTAGACGACCCACATCACCTGCGCGGTGCCGCTCTGCTCGCGCAGCGGCAATGGATCGAGGCCGCGCGGCGCGGGCCCCGCGATGTGCGTCCCGTCGAACGTGTATTGCGATCCATGACAGGGGCACATGAAGCGGTTCTGCGATTCGTTCCAGCTGTAGTAGCAGCCGAGGTGCGGACAGATCGGGCTGAAAATCACGAACCCCATGTTGACGACGTCGTAGGGAACGTCGGCCTTACCGCCGGGCTCCGAAAAGATATCGGGACGCGCCGCCTTGAATTTTTCATTATTGTCGACCCGGATGCCCCAACAGTACTCGGGCAGTGACTGTTCTGGAAGATAACCGTCGGTGAACTTGAGCATGAACGAAAGTTTGACCGGCTTTGCCGTCGCCTTTTGCAGTACGTCGAGCTCTTGGGCGCTCAGTGGCGACCAGCTTCCGGCGTTGGCGCTCTTCGGAGGCAGCAGGGAGCCGACGATCGGTATCGCCAGCGCGAGTCCGACGAGGCCTCCGATCGTTAGGGTTGCGTTCGCCATGAACGTGCGGCGCGTAACTTCGTCCTCGGTTTGAGGCACGTCGTACGCGCTCCCTGCCCTGCGCGCAACGTGGTCCGCTGCATCGGCATTCGAGTCGGACAAGATCGTTCTCCCTAGAAGGTCAGCACTACGAGAAGCAGCCTCATTAGCCCTTATCGTAAGTCTGCCCTCCACCCGCCGCTAGGACGAAACTCTGAGCGGCGGGAGGGCTCGTTTCAGAGTTTGTAACTATGCAGACCCGAGATCCAGATGTTGACGCCGAGGTAGCAGAAGATTATCGAGATGAAGCCCACGACGCTGACCCAGTTCGTTCGCAAGCCTCGCCAAGCGTGGCGGGTGTGCAGGTGCATGTACGAGAGATAAACGATCCACGAAAATAGTGCAGCCGTTTCCTTGGGATCCCACTGCCAATACGCGCCCCACGCCTCTTTCGCCCACATGGCGCCGGTGATGATGCCGAGCGATATCAACGGAAGACCGATCGCGACGGCGCGGTAGACCACGACGTCGAGTTGCGGCAGGCTCGGAAGGGCCGCCAACCACCGCGCGACCGGATTGCCGCGCAGCGCCGCCGCCTCGATACCGGGCGTATCGCGCAGAATCCCGCGTGAGAGATCCGCTGGGGCGGGACTTGCGACCGAACCCAGCATTGGATCGATTGCCAATCCAGCATGCGCCGTGGTTCCGAGATTGGCACCCGCGGCAACGAGCACGCCCTGCCCACGAAAGGTCTCGTCCGCGTAATACTTCAGCAGATAGATGCACGAGAAGACGAACGCGACCAAGAATGCGGCATACGACGACACGACGATCGGCACGTGTATCTTCGCCCAGTACGACTGCAGGGAAGGCACCGGCGGCATCGTTCCTTCGTACCAGGTGACGCCATAGGCGAGAAATATCGCCGCGAGCGCGAGCACGAAGCCTCCGGCGAACCAGAGCTTGTACCGAAACGCGAATCCGATATAAATCGCGACCGACATCGCTGCGAAGAGCGAAAGCGAGCCGTAGAGATTCAACAACGGCCAAACGTGCGTCAACTCGAAACGCGCGACGAGCTGAGCGAATTGCGCGACGCACCCTAGAATCGCTAGCGGCGCGCCGAGATTACGCCATATGACTTCGCGCGAAAAGAAATAAAAAATCAGTGCCAGCGCGCCCAGCGTGTACGCCGCCAGCGCGACTGCGATCAAGAGCTCGTCGATCTGGAGATGCATCATTCCTATCCTACGTCGGCTCGACGGCCGATTTCTCGGCGTAAGGTCGCAGCCAGCCGCGCAAATTCGCTCGAAAAAACGTCGTAGCCCTTGACGGTCGTCGCGGCCGCTCCGACCCGCGAACGCGCAGGCGCCACCTCGTCGACGCGAACGTAGAGCCGCGCGGGCAGAAAGTAGAAGGAGATCAATAATCCCGCAAGCAGCACGAATGCGCCAATTCCGACCAGCGGAACGCCCGGATCGTTACGATATTGGAACCCGCTATAGAGGACGTAGTGCTTGGGGGTCGCACGCCAGCCGTCCCCGAGATCGATCGACGATCCGACCGGGACCAGCGCTTCTCCGAGCGCGCTTCCGGCTTGCGAAAGGGCGAGGATGACGGCGGGATCGTTGACGCGCGGGTCGGCCGTCGGCATTCCGCTCTGCTTGTCAACCGTCGGCGCGAAACGCTCGTAGAGCAGGCTGCGCTGGGTGCCGGGGAGATCGAACGAATCGCCCTCCAACAGCGTCCGGCGCGAGAGGGCGGCAATCGGATGCCCGTGCCGCGTGACGATAAACTGCATTCCGAAACCGTAGCTGGCTTGGTAGTAGAGCGTGCCGTCCACGTCGATCGGATGGTTCACCCGCACCGTCATGTGCTTGGGAATCCCGTCGTTTCCGGTCACGGTGACGTGCGATACGTAATCGATGGGCTGATAGACCATTCCACTCTTCGTCATGATCGGCGCAATCTTGTAGGCGAAGCGGTCGAGGCGAATCAGCGCGTGCGTCTGCCCGACCCGCGACGTCTCGCCCTTAAGCAATGGGAATTCGCCTGAAAAGCCCCGCGCCCAGTAGAGCGTCGTGCCGGCCGCGATGATGACGAATCCGGCGTGGGCGACCAGGACGCCGCGCCGTGCCCAGTTGTGTTTATCGGCGAAGCTCCACTCGATTCCACCGAAGATACGCTCGCGCACTCGCCAGCCCCGCGCGCTGAGCAGCTCGGCTACGCGGCGGCGGACGCTGGCCGGATCCCCGTCGGTCTCGAAGCTTTCGTGAAGAGGAATCTTGTCGACGCTGACTGGCCGCAGCGGTGGCAGGCGGGCCGGGATCACGCGCTTGAACGTGCAGACCCCGAGCGAGAGCAAAATCAAAGCAACGACGCCAACGTACCACGGCGAGTGATAGACGTTGTCGAAATTGAGACGCAGTATGGCCCGGGCGATCGGCGCCGCGTAGCTTTGAAAATAGAGGTTCGGCTCTTGGTTCTGATCGACGACGACCCCCACGAGCGTGAGCAGGCCCCACGTGACGAAAAGCGAGACCGCGAAGAGCACGTTGCCGAACGTGCGCACGAATTCACCATAGATCGCTCGTGCTGCAGTCATCGTGTCGCCCCGAGTCTGTCGAAGGACCACCGGCGTTCGAGCGGGAGGATCACCCAAATCGACATCTCGTACAGCGCGTACATCGGCACTGCCAGCAATGCCATGGTGAGCGGATTGCCGTCGGGCGCAGCGATGCCGCCGGCGACGAAGAAGGCAAAGATCGCGTGACGCCGATAGCGCATCAAGGAGCTCGCATTCACGATCCCGAGGCGGGCCAAGCCGACGAGGACGATCGGCGTTTGAAAAATAATGGCGAAGAGCGCCAGTAAGATCATGACGAAGTTCAAGGTCGCCGCGACGCCGAAAGTCGGCGTCGCAACCGCATCGGTGATGTGCAGCAGCGCCGCGACGACGCGGGGAATCACGACGAAGTGAGCGAAGGCGATCCCGAGCGCCGCGAGCAAGATTGAGGGAACGATAAAGCCGTAGACCATACGGCGCGTGCGCGGATGGATCGCCGGCACCACAAAGAGCCAGAGTTGCTGCAGCAACACGGGTAGACCGATAACGATCCCGGCGACGATCGAGAATTTGAACTCGGTGAAGATGACGTCGGCGGGACCGAACGCATGCAGCTCGATGCCTCTGAAATACTCGCGCATCATCCAGCGGATCACGAACTGAGAAGGCCAGAACAGAACGACGGCGATGCCGCCGACCGTTGCAAGGGAGATGAGCAGACGGTTACGGAGCTCGCGCAGATGCTCCGTGAAAGGCATCTCTTTCTGATCCCACGTCATCTCGTCTTCGGGCGCGCGCCCCTTCGATTCGCTGCGCTCGCTCAGGGTCGCTTCGCTCAGGACGACACCCCCAACGCTTACGAGCTAGGGGTGCCGCGCCCCGGGGTCGGCGGGGGAATGGCTTCGCCCGAGATCGAGCTGGTTTCGACGTTGTCCATGATATCGGCGTGCTGTGCGGCAGCCCGTTGGCGCGCTTCTTCGCGCGCCTTGGCGGCCGCCTCGTCGGCCTCGGCCTGTCCCACGAGGAACTCTTTTTTTGCCTGGCCGGCGCTGCGCGCGAGCTTCGGAAGTTTCTCCGCTCCGAAAAGCAGCGCACCGACGATCAAGATGCCGATGATGATCGGCGCGTCGATGATTGCGAGAAGCGGATGTACGGTCATGATCGTTCGTCCCCTTGGCGTCCTATTCTATGAGGGCGTTGGTTAGCTTTATCAGCTCCTTTTTCGCCGCGCCCTCGGAAATTGGCTCCAAAGCGCTCTTGGCTCGCTCGACAAAGCAGCCGATCTGCGCGCGCGTCGACGCCAGACCACCTTCGCGCTCGATTCCGTCGACGATCGCCGAGATCGCCTCGTTCGCGCCTCCGTCGTAAAAGCGCCGGACTTGCGCGCGAAAGCCCCCGTCGCCGGACGCGAGTGCCGCGATCAGCGGAATCGTCGTCTTGCGTTCCGTCAGATCGCTCCCAGCCGGCTTGCCGAGCGAGCGTTCGTCGGCGATCATGTCCAAGAGATCGTCCTTCATTTGAAACCCGATGCCGAAGCATTCTCCGAACTCGCGCAGCGCCGCAACGTCGGGCGCGCGGCCGCCACCCATGATTGCACCGCACTGCGCCGAGGCCGCAAAGAGCGACGCGGTTTTCTTGCGCGCGATCTCAACGTATGTTTCGAGCGTGAGGTCGAGGTTGCCGAGGGTTTGAAGCTGGAGGACTTCACCGTCGCAAATGTCGGCGAGAGTTGCGGAGAGCACGTTCGGCACCGGGTGCGGATAGTTGAGGGTCACGTTTTTGAATATCCAAGCAAAGAGGTAGTCGCCGGCGAGCACGCTGACGCGATTGCCGTAATCGACTGCCGTGGCATTGACGCCGCGCCGCGTCCGTGCGTTATCGACCACGTCGTCGTGAATGAGCGTTGCTACGTGAATGAGCTCCATATAAGCGGCAAGATGGAGATGCTCGACCGCGTTCCCTCCGCAAGCCTCGGCGGCAAGCAGCGTGATGCGCGGTCGCAGGCGTTTTCCGCCGGCGGCCAGCATCCGCTTGACGGCCTCAGTGATAATCGGATTCTCCGTCGAGAAGCTCGCGCGGAAGAATTCCTCGACGAGGGCGTGGAGGTCTTCGGAAGCTCCGCGTACGGAGTCCACGAAGCTCACGGTTTGGTACCGTGGTGAACGGCAATCGCGCCGCCCATGAGCGAAACGTATCCGGCATTGCCGAAACCGGCGCGCGTGAATCGTTCCCGCAGCTCCGGCGCGTCTGGATGGTGCGTGAGCGAATTAGGAAGGTATGCGTATGCCGCTCGGGAGCCGCCGACGATACCTCCGATCAAAGGTACCACGCCGTAGAAATAAAGATTGAAGAGCCGCCTGAACGCGCGGTTCGGCGCCTTGCTTACGTCGAGGCTGACGAAGCGCGCACCGGGTTTCAACACGCGAATGATCTCGCGCAAGGTCGCGTCGATGTCGACGACGTTTCGCAACGAAAACCCCATCGTCGCTCCGTCAAAGCTGGAGTCCTCAAACGGCATGTCCATGACGTCGCCTTCCACGAAGCGTACCTGACCCCGGGCCTCACGCCCGCTGCGGCGCTGCGCGCGCTGCAGCATCGGCGCGCAGAAATCGATGCCGATCAGGTTGAGCGTCGGGTCGCTGCGCAACAGGCCCAAGGCGAGGTCGCCGGTGCCGCAGCAGCAGTCGAGGATGCGCCCTTCGTGCGGAGCCGCAAGCAGCCGGAGCGCTCGCCCCCGCCACCGCTCGTCGAGCCCGGCCGTCAGCACGCGGTTCGCCAGATCGTAGCGCGGCGCGATGCGGGCGAACATTTCGCGCACGAAGGCTCCCTTCGACCCCACCGCGCTGCGCTCGGTCTCGCTCAGAGCAGGCTCCTTTTCGCCGTCAGCGGGGCCGTGAGTTGAAGTTGACGTCATCGCCGGCAGAGAGGCTTCCAAATGGCTCCTCACTCCCCTCTAGTCATAGCCGGCAGCCGTCGTGATGGAAGGCGCAATGCTCGAGCTGAGTTCGACGCGCGAAGTGATGACGCGCTTTGGAAGCGCCAAGGAGATCTCCGTCGAGGCGTACACGCTGCACGGTCCGATCGTTCGAGCGTTGCAAGATTCGGCGCGCCGAGGCGCGCGCGTGGTCGTTCACCTCGACGGTGCACCCTTCAACGATCCGAAGGGCGGTTTTGCGAAAGAGAATTCAAAAGTGGCGGCGCAACTGCGCGCAGCAGGTGCCCAAGCAATTCTCGACCATCCCCTCCATGCCAAAGAGATCGAGGTCGACGGCACGCTCTACCTCGACGAGAAGAACTGGGGAACCGACGACATCGTGCTGCGCGACGATAACGCGGCCGAAGCCTCTTCGATTCCTACGACCAAACGCGAAGCGCTCGCCGTTGAAGCGCGACTGCTCGACCACGCGGATGCACTCGACGAGGTCCTCGTCGAGAGCGAATCGTTCGGTTCCGGTAACGCAGCGTACCTTGCGCTGAGGACGCTCGCGCTTGCCGGAGAAGCGCCGCGGCTGCTCGTCAGCGAGCGCGACTTGCGCGGAAACGACCGCGAGCGGCATATCCTCGAATCGCTCGTACGCGACGGCGTCCGCGTTCGAACATGCAGTGACTCGGAGAAGCTCGCCGTGGCGGGCGATCGCGCATGGCTCGGATCGGCAAATGCCACGTCAACGTACGGCAACGGCGACATGACCGATTGGGGGCTCTGCACTGCGAACGCCGAGATCGTGGACGTGGTGCGCACCCGGCTCGAGGCTGAATGGAAAGCCGCGCGTACGCTGGGAGTGGAGCGTGAGTGCGCGAAGCGGTGAACGATGGTACTTCTCGCAACGCTCGTCGGCCTTTGGGCGGCGACGCAATCGCCGCCGCCGGTAACGAGCCAGTGGATACAGCCGCCTAACGGGCCCTGGCCTCGATACGCCGTTGCGGTCACGCCGCTCGACGAGACGATGCATTACTTCCTCGTCGTGACGAAAAAGTCAGACGGCGCTCTGCAAGCGTTCGTTCGTAACCCTGAGAGCAATGCCGGAGACTTTCTGGGAACGCGCAGCCTGCGCAGCGATCGCGGAAAGCTGCTTTTCCGTTCACCCGGCAAGCCCGACCTCGTGGGTTCGGCTTCGGGCGGCACGCTTACGATTGCCGGATTTCCATCGAAAGACGCGGTCCTGACCTTTCATCGGCCCTCGTCTGAAGAGCTGCGCTGGTACTATCCTCGGGTTACGAGCGCATGGACGTACCGGCCGCCGATCGAAAGGCGATGACGGCTGGTCCGTCGGCACGCTCGCGAGCGCCGGCATGCGCGAATCGACCATTGGGAAACTGATGCAAGGAATCGTATCGCTACGCTCGCCCACGCTCCGGTCGCCGTACATCCAGAGCATCACCATCGCGCGGCACGGGCGGCTGGTGCTCGACGAATACTTCTACGGGTTCACGCCGGCGACTCCGCACGACGTTCGCTCCGCGGGCAAAAGCGTGACGACGCTGATGGTCGGGCGCGCGATTGAAGACAAGCGCCGCTTCTCGCCACAAACGCCGGTGCTTTCATTTCTGCCCGAATACCTGCCGGTCGCGCACGACGATGCGCGCAAGCGGCGCATGACGGTGGCTCATCTCATGACGATGTCTTCGGGATTGGCCTGTGACGACAACTCACCCGGCAACGAGGACACGATGCAGGCTCAAACCGCACAGCCGGATTGGTACAAGTATACCCTCGATCTGCCGATGCAGTACGAGCCGGGCAGCCGCGCCTTCTATTGCACCGCAGGCATCAATCTGCTCGGCGCCATCGTTTCCCGGGCTACCGGTCTGCCCTTGGATCGTTATTTCTACGAGCGTTTCGGCTCGCCAATGCAATTTCGGCAGTACGCTATGTGGCTGATGCCGCCGCCGACCAACGCGGCGTACATGGGAGGCGGCGACTATTTCAGGCCTCGCGACTTTTTGAAGTTTGGGCAGCTTTTCTTGAACCATGGCCTCTGGAACGGGCGCCAAATCGTAGACGCCAGCTGGCTCCGCGCATCGGTCGTCGCTCGGACGGTCATGAATGAAGACGCTGCCGGCGAAGGCGACCGTTATGGCTACGGATGGCATCTCGCGTCCCTCACGATCGACGGGCGGCCTTACGGCGTGATCAATGCCGGCGGCAACGGCGGTCAAATCATGGCCGTCATCCCGCAGCTCGACATGGCCGTGATGATCGCGGCCGGGAACTACAACCAATATCCCGTTTGGCGCGCATTTCTGCAGCAGGTCGTGGGAACGGCGATTCGGGCCGCGACGTAACGCCTAGAGCTTGAACAACCGGCGAGCGTTTTCATCCGTCATCGCAGCGAGCTCGTCGAGCGGCATGCCGAGCACTTCACCCAGCTTGGCCGCCGTATGCGTGACGAACGACGGCTCGTTGCGCTTACCACGCATCGGCACCGGCGCCAGATACGGGCAATCCGTTTCCAGCAGGAGTCGATTCGGACCGACCGAGCATACCGCTTCGCGTAACCCGCTCGCATTGGGAAAAGTCAGCACGCCGCCGATGCCCAAGAAGAGGCCGAACTCGCCGACCAAGGTGCGCGCCTCCTTTGGCGTGCCCGTGAAACAGTGGACGACGCCGCGCATCGCGGATGTCCATTCATCTCGCAAGATCGCGGTGAAATCCTCGAACGCATCGCGCTGGTGAAAGACGACCGGAAGCGCGGCCTCGCGGGCAAGGCGAAGCTGCTTGCGTAGCACGGCCGCTTGCGCCTCGCGAGGACTGTGATCGTAGTAGTAATCGAGCCCGGTCTCGCCGATTGCCACGATGCCCGGCTCTCTCAAAAGCGGTCGCAAAGCCTCCGCCACGTCGGACGGAGCCTTCTTGGCTTCGTGTGGATGGATCCCGACGGCGACGAAGACGCCGTAACGTTCGCCGACCGCGATCGCTTGGCGGCTGTCGGCGATATCCTCGCCGACGGTAAGCATCGCGTGGACGCCGGCGTTACGCGCGCGCAGGACGACGTCGTCGCGATCGGCATCGAACTTTCGATCGTGAAGGTGACAGTGGGTGTCGGTCAAGTTTGCGCGACGGCGTCGAATTTCGGAAAGAGCGGCGCGGCCAACGCAGTCTGAGTCATCGGCTGCAGGCCTCCCCACGAGCGCAGGGACGACGACCAATCCGCGTCGATCTTGCCGGGAGCTCCGAGCTGCTCCCACATTGCGTTCATGCGCTCGGGCATAACCGGATGAAGGAGGATCGCCAGCCACCGCAGCCCTTCGCAGAGGTCGTAGAGCAGCCCGCCGAGGGCCTCGGTTTCGCCGCGCTTGTGAAGCTCCCACGGCTTGCGCTCGTCGATTGCGCGATTGAGCGCGGTCACGAGATCCCACACCGCCTCGAGCGCTTCTCGAAAGCGCAGGTCGAAGATGCGCGCGCGAACGGTCATCGGTAAAGGCGCGAAACGTTCTCCCAGCTCGCTGACGGCGCCGAGCCGCTGCGGCACGATGCCATCGCGGTAACGCTGCACCATCGAGAGCGTGCGCTGGAGGAGGTTGCCGAGGTCGTTCGCCAGATCGCTGTTGTGGCGTTGCGCGATCTTCTCCTCGGAATATGAAAAGTCGCTCCCGAACGGCGCCTCGCGCAGCAGAAAATAGCGTATCGAATCGGGACCGAACCGCTGGGCGAGTGCGAACGGATCGACGGCATTATCGAGGCTCTTGCTCATTTTCTGGCCGTCGACCGTGATCCAGCCGTGCGCGAAGACCAGCTGGGGAGCGCTTTCGCCGAGCGCCCACAAGATCGCGGGCCAGATGATCGTGTGAAAGCGCGCGATCTCCTTGCCGACCAGCTGCGTCTGGGCCGGCCAATACGTATGAAATCGAGCCTCCTCTTCGCTCCAGCCGATCGCCGTTATGTAGTTGAGCAGCGCGTCGAGCCATACGTAGATCACCCCGCCGTCCCCGATCGGGACGCCCCAGTCGAAACCGGCCCGCGAGATCGAGAGATCGTCGAGCCCTTCGCGAAGGATCGCCATCATCTCGTTATAGACGCTTCGCGGCTTTACCCACTGCGGGTTCCGCTCGAAGTGGTCCCGCAAGCGATCCCGATAGGCAGAGAGCCGGAAGAACCAGTCCTCTTCGGAGATCCACGCAACGTCACGGCCGCACGTCGGACAGCGGCCGTCGACGAGCTTCGATTCGAGCCAGAAGGTCTCGTCATTGACGCAGTACCATCCTTCGTATTTACCGCGATAAACGTCGCCGCTTTCGCGCAAGCGATCGAAGACTCGTCGAACCTTTTCCACGTGGCGGCCCTGGGTCGTGCGAATGAAATCGTCGTATTGGATGTGGTACCTTGCGAAGAGCGACGTCCAGCGCGGAACGAGCTCGTCGCACCAGGCTTGCGGAGTCTTTCCGGCCGCGGCGGCGGCATTAGCGACCTTTTGTCCGTGCTCGTCGGTTCCCGTGAGGAAGAACGTCGGACGGAAGGTGCGCGCCGTGCGCGCAAGCACGTCCGCAACGATCGTCGTGTACACGTGCCCGATGTGTGGATCGCCGCTGATGTAGTAAATCGGCGTGGTGACGTAATAAGCGCGCTCCATGGTGCGTCAGCGTTCCTTAATCGGTCTTTTGCGTTGCGCCTTCCGCGCGGCGGCGCGGGTATAGAGCTCCTGTCGCCCGCCGAAACCTCGCGCCGCGAGCAGCTTGGCGACGTCGCCGACTCTTCGTCCACCGGCCAGCAGCACGTCGATCGCCGAGCTCGTTGCTTCGGTCGTCGGCTGCGCGGCCGCGACCGCGTAAGGAGCGATCGCAAAAGCCACCTCCCCGCGCATGGGATTGGGAAGCTGTGAGCTCACGTTTGCAGGCGTTCCCCAGAGATGCTGTTCGTGCAATTTCGTAAACTCGCGCACGAGGAAGAGCCGCGCGTCCGGCGCCACCGCCGCGAGGTCGAGCAGAGCAGCCCGAATGCGTTGTGGCGACTCGTACCAAATCGTCGTCGCGTCGGGCTGCAGCGCCCGCGCGAAACGACTGCGCCGCGCCGCGGCGGTGCGCGGTGGAAAGCCTTCGAAGGTAAACCGGCGCAGCGGAAAACCGGAGAGCAGCGCGACCCCGGTCACGGCGGTCGGCCCCGGGAGGACTTCCACGGACAGACCAGCAGCGCGCGCCGCCGCCATCAGCTCGCTTCCGGGATCCGAGATACCGGGCATGCCGGCGTCGCTCGTGACGGCGACGAGTGCGCAGCGCGCGCGGTCGACGATGGCCGGCGTCGTACGCCGGGCGTTTGCTTCGCGGTAGCTCCAGATTTCGCGAGCGCGCAATCCGAGGGCGCGCAGCAGCTTACGGGCGACGCGCGTGTCTTCGGCAACGACGAGCTCGGCGTCGCGCAAGGCATCCAGCGCCCGCAGCGTCACGTCACGAAGGTTGCCCAGCGGCGTCGGTACGAAGACCAGCGGCATGGCACGAACCTTCGACGCAGAGCACATACCTCCGGGAAGTAGGCTCGAGCTCTACATCTCTCCGACGTGTCCGTATTGTCAGCGCGCGATGGCCCACTACGATACCGTCGGCACGCTGTATACGCGTTACGACGCGCAAAACGATCGCGGCGCCCGCGAGCGAATGTTTGCTTACAGCGGCGGCGATCCGACCGTTCCGGTCATCGTCGTCGACGGCGTCTACGTGCAGTCCGGATGGGGCTCGCCGCCTCGCGGTTGAACGATTCACTAGCGCGCGCCGGTCGGCGCGTCGAGATGATGAGAAGCGCAAGCAGCGAACGAGCTTTGAGGTTCCTACTTGCTCTCCAGCGGAGGTTCGGAAATGGACCATAGCGCAGCCACGGCAGGCTTCATAGCGACGCTTGCCCTCGCTTACGGCGTGGTTATTCTTGCGCTCATTGCGTTCACGATTTGGCTCTATTGGCGAATGTTCGCCAAAGCCGGGTACAACGGCGCTCTATCGCTGCTGAACCTCATTCCTGGCGTCGGCCAACTGATCTGCATGATCATTCTGGCTTTTGGGCGCTGGCCGATCGAAGACCAGCTTGCGGCTTTACAGGGTCAGCCGGTTTCGCCGACGGTGCCGCCTACGACGCCCGGCGCATCGATGATGCCGCTCAGGTAGCCCAGAGTTCGGCGATCCAACGCTCGACGTCGTCGGCGCGCGACGGCAGGCTCGCCGAAAGATTCTCGGGGCCTGCGCCGCTGACGGTAATGTCGTCTTCGATTCGGACGCCGATGCCGCGAAAGCGTTCCGGCACGGTCGCATCGTCGGGCTGAAAGTACAGGCCCGGCTCCACGGTAAGCACCATCCCTTCGCGGAGACGTCCGTGACGATACTCCTGCGTGCGCGCGCGCGCGCAGTCGTGCACGTCGAGGCCGAGCATGTGACTCACGCCGTGCAGCGTGTAGCGCCGATGCAGAAGGCGATCGGGATCGAGCGCCTCGTCGAGCGACGCCTTGAGAATTCCGAGATCGATGAGTCCTTGCGCCAACACGCTCACGGCGCGCCGGTGGGGTTCTAGAAAATCATTCCCCTCGGCGGCAGCTTCGATGCCGGCTCGTTGAGCTTCCCAGACCAGATCGTACATGGTTCGCTGCTCCGCCGAAAAGCGCCCCGAGATCGGGAGCGTGCGCGTGATGTCGGCGGTATAGAGCGAGTCGCACTCCACGCCGGCATCGAGCAGAAGCAGCTCGCCGTCATGCATCGAGCCGTCGTTGCGAGTCCAATGCAAGGTGCAGGCGTGCTCGGCCGCCGCCGCGATCGTGAGATATCCGGTATCGTTTGCGTCGATGCGCGCGCGGCCGGCGAACGCCGATTCTATCGCGCGTTCGCTCTTCGCCGTTCGCATTGCGCGGATAGCGTCTTCAAAGCCGAGCTTTGAGATCGCGCATGCCTTACGCAACTCGTCGAGCTCGTACTCGTCTTTGACCAAGCGCATTTCGGCGAGGTACTCGGCCAGCTCGTCATCGCCGTCGGTCGGCTCGAAGCGGTCGTCGAGGTCTTCGTCGTGGGCGCGCAGGAGCCGCAGCGGATACTTTGCGTCGCGTAGCTCAATGAGATACGCGGCGAGCGAGCGTAGAGGACGGCACTCATCGGCGCCGTAATACGCGCCGCTCCCCTCGACGCCGCGGTGACGCCCGACCCAGAGCTCTCCGTAGACGCGATCGGTGAAGAATTGGGCCGTCCCTCTATTATGCTCGGGGACGAAGAAAAGCGAACGATGGCCCGCGCGCTCCGGCTCCAGTATGAGAACGGTTCCCGGCTCGCCGCTGCCGGCCAAGTACGCGAAGTCGCTGGAAGGGCGGAATCGAAACGACGTATCGTTGGCCCGAACGCGCTCTTTGCCCGCCGGGATGATGAGATACGTTCCGGCAAATGCTTTCGAGAGGGCTTCGCGCCGGCGCGCAAACCGGACCGCTTGCGGGTGAGCCTCCTGCGCGACGCGGCGATCGATCCAACCGCTCGACATGAAATCGACCAGCGCCTGTGGAGGCTCGAAGTCGTGGCTGGCTTTAGCGGCATCGACGGGGACTTTGGCGCTTGGTTCGGCAGACATGGTTCGACGAAGATTCGCCTAACGCTCGATGGGTCATGCCGGACCCGGTTCGCGCCACCGATACGCTAGCCAACGAACGTACGTATTTGGCATATATCCGAACCGCGCTCGCCTTCATCGCCTTCGGCTTTGTGATCGCGCGCTTTTCGCTCTTTGCGAGGGAGTTTTCGACGCTCGTTCACAGTTCGAATCCAGAGCCCGGTCTTTCCGCGACGTTCGGCACCGCAATGGCGGTATTCGGCATCGTCGTTGCCCTGCTCGGAGCGTGGCGTTACGAGGCAACCGATCGCGGATTGCGTCTCGGAAAAGTCGTGGCGATGTCGGGCCTGTGGGGATACGTCATCTCGCTCTTCGTCGTTGCGGTCGGCGCCGTCGTCGCCTTCGCGCTCGTGTCGTATCGCGGATGAGCTGCTAGGCAACGATATCCAAGCTGAAGTCGAGTGCGGGTGCGCTATGGGTCAGCCATCCAACGCTGATCACGTCAACGCCGGTGCGTGCAATTTCGGCGACATTCTCGCGCGTTACGCCCCCGCTCGCTTCGGTAAGCAGACGCCGGTCGACAATTCGAACCGCGTCGGCAAGCGCGGCAGGCGTCATGTTATCGAGCAAGACGGCATCGATCGGCTCCACGAGCGCCTCGCGCAGCTGCTCGAGTGTCTCGACCTCCACTTCGATCTTGAGCATGTGTCCGACGCGGATCCGGGCGGCGGCGACTGCGGCGCGGATCGAACCTGCCAGCGCGAGATGGTTGTCTTTGATCAGCACCGCGTCGTCCAAGCCGAAACGGTGATTGCTTCCGCCCCCGCAGCGAACGGCGTAGCGCTCGAGGGCGCGTAGCCCCGGCGTCGTCTTGCGCGTATCGGCGATCTTCGCGTGAGTATCGGCGATGAGATCGACCAGCGCCCGAGTAGCGGTCGCAATCCCGGAGAGCCGGGAGAGTAGATTCAGGGCCGTACGTTCCGCGGTGAGAATCGCGCTCGCCCTCCCCGATATCTCCGCCACGACGGCGCCCGGCTCGGCGCAATCGCCCTCATCGATGCGCGCCGTGAGCTCGATCTGGTGGTCGAGCAACCGAAAGGCCGGCATTACGACGGAAAGTCCCGCGACGATCCCGCCGCCGCGAGCGACGATGCGGGCGCGGGCCGAACGATCGCGCTCGACGATTGCGTCGGTCGTAACGTCGCCGCCATGTCCGATGTCCTCGAGCAGCGCCGCCCGAACGACCGGGTCGGCGACGAGCTCAAGCGACGCTGCGCAGCCGCGTAAAGGAGCGTTTTGCGAAGGCTTCATCGGTTTGCGGGTAGTCGCTTCGGTAGTGACTGCCCCGGCTCTCCCGTCGCGTGAGCGCCGCCTCGACGATCAACTCTCCGACCACGAGAAGATTGCGCAACTCGGGTGTGTTGCCGAACTCGGCGGCGAGGTCCTCGATGCGCCCAAGCGCTTCGCGAAGAGCCGCCGCATGACGAACCAATCCAACGTTGGAATACATGACGTTTCGCACGTCGCTGAGCGCCTGAGCTGCGGTCGTGCTCGGGTCGCGTCCGGGGGCTCGTCGGCGCCCCGCCGGGTTCGCGGTGCGTCTGCGCTTGGAAGGATCCGCACTTGCGATGTCGGTTGCCACGCGCGAACCGTAAACGAGCGCTTCCAGCAGCGAATTGCTTGCCAACCGGTTTGCGCCGTGCACGCCGGTTGCGCTCGCTTCGCCGCAAGCCCAAAGATTCTCAAGCGAGGTCCGTCCCCATTCGTCCACGGCGATTCCGCCCATGTGATAGTGCGCCGCTGGAGCGACGGGAATGTTCTGCACGCGCGGATCGATGCCGGCGGCGATACAAAAGCCGAAGACGGTCGGAAATGCGTCGGGGAAGGCCGTACCAATCGTGGCGCGGGCGTCGAGACCGACGGTGCGGCCTCGCTGCTGCTGCTCGAATATCGCGCGCGCCACGACGTCGCGCGGCGCCAGCTCGGCATCGGGATGGAGCGCGAGCATGAAGCGTTCGCCCAGATCGTTGACGAGCGTTGCGCCTTCTCCGCGAACCGCCTCGGTGACCAACGGCATCGGATCGCGCCCTATCGCAAGCGCGGTTGGATGAAACTGCACGAACTCCATGTCCGCGAGCAGCGCGCCTGCGCGAGCCGCCATCGCAATGCCGTCGCCCGTCGCTTCGACGGGATTGGTCGTATAACGGTAAAGCCGTCCAACGCCGCCGGTCGCAAGCACGACGGCACCCGCACGGAAGGCGATTTGTACGCCGCCGGCATTCTCGCGCGCGAAGACGCCGCAGACGCGACCGTCATGAACGATCAAATCATCGGCGGTGACCTCTTCGATCTCGATCGACGGATGAATGCGTACTGCGTCGATGAGCGTCTTGAGAATTTCGTGACCCGTCGCGTCGCCGCCGGCTTTGACGATACGCCGGCGTTGGTGCGCGGCCTCACGTCCCAACGCGAGCTCGCCCGCCTCCGTGCGGTCGAATGCGGCGCCAAGCTCGAGCAGGTCTTCGACGCGCGCGGGTGCGTCCCGCGTGAGGATGTCGACGATCTTGCGGTCGCTGATGCCGGCGCCGGCGCGTTGCGTGTCGATCGCGTGAAGGCGCGGCGAATCGTCCTTACCGATGGCGGCGGCGATCCCACCCTGCGCCCAGTCCGTGGCGGCGCCTTTGCCAAGCCGAGTCTTGCAGAGCACGGTTACTTTCGCGGGCACAAGCTTGAGCGCCGCGATCAAGCCGGCGATTCCGGCGCCGACGACGAGCGCGTCGCTTTCATGGGTTTCCATACGTTAGGCTAGTCTTGGACCCGGCGGCTGTACTCGAGCATTCGATCGACGGCGTGTCGAGCCCGCCCCGCGATCTCGGGCGCGACGGTCACTTCGAACTCCATCGCTTCGAGAGAATGGAGAATTTTCGGAAGCGTGTTGCGCTTCATATGCGGGCAGAGATTGCACGGACGGACGAACTCGATGCTCGGGTACCGGCCCGACACGTTGTCGGCCATCGAGCATTCGGTTAACATGAGAACGCGCGGCGTACGTTGCGCGCCGCTTTCACGCATCACCGCGCTTCCGGCACCGGGCGCCGGAACGTCGCGGCTGTCTTCGGCGAGCTCGCCGACGTACTCAGTCATGCCTTGCGTGGAGCCGACATAATCTGCCTCGGCGAGCACGTCAGGCGGACACTCAGGATGGGCGAGCACTACGAGCGACGGATCGCCTTCACGAAAACGGCGGACGTCCTTCCCGCTGAAGCGCTCGTGCACTTCACAGTGGCCCTTCCATGCGACGATCTCGACGTTCGTTTTCGATGCAACGTACTTGGCGAGGTACTCGTCGGGAAGAAAGATGACGCGCGGCGCTCCCAGCGCTTCGACGATCTGGACCGCGTTGCCGCTCGTGACGCAAACGTCCGATTCGGCTTTGACCTCCGCCGACGTGTTGACGTACGTGACGATCGGGGTGCCGGGATATTTTTCTCGCAGCAGTCGCACGTCGGCCGCCGTGATCGACTCGGCTAACGAGCAGCCCGCCCTCAAGTCCGGAACGAGAACGGTCTTCGAGGGATTGACGAGCTTCGCGGTCTCGGCCATGAAGTGCACGCCGCAAAGCACGATGACGTCGGCATCCGTCTTTGCCGCCTGCATCGCCAAAGCGAGCGAGTCCCCGACTATATCGGCGACCGTGTAAAAAATTTCGGGAACCTGGTAATTATGGGCGAGGATCACGGCGTTTCGCTCGTGCTTGAGACGGTTGATCGCCGCGACGTAGGGAGCGTGCAGCGGCCACTCCACGCGGGGAATGACGTGTTCCACGCCGCGGAAGATCCGATCTGTTTCACGCGCGAGATTGCCGGTAAACGGTAAGTCGATGACGCCCATGAGCCTAGGGATGATTGCGGGCCTCGGCGCCGCTTCTCCCCTATGTTTATACCCGCCGCCCGGGCGCCGGTTTGCACAACGGCGCGTCGAGGTTCCAAGGTGGCCCGAGTTTAGGGTCGCTCACCGGGAGGGTACGAGGCCTGGAGGCATTCACAACGACCAAAGGAGGCACCACTTCATGAATCGATGGTTCGCCGGAATCATTCTCGCCGGCGCTTGCATTGCGGGCGCGACGACGGTTGCGGCCACGGCGCAGCCCGTCCCAAGCGCATCGCCGATGGCATCCGCGTCGCCGACGCCTATGACGACGATGCGGCCCTAAGTCCGAGGCTCGCGGCATCACTGTCGATGCCCTGTGAGTAATCGAACTTTTCTTGTGGAGCGCTTGTGGACTCGAGCCGTAGAGTCTTGCAGTCCGTTCCGTGCTTTGATAGCATGCAAACACTTCGCCAATGACGAAGGGCGGATTGTATCGAACCGCCATCGGGAAACGTAGACGATCCGTCGCATCGAGCGACAATCCGAGTGAGCCCGATTGAAACCGGATCAGGAGAATGACCGGTCGTACAAGCAAAGCCCGCAGCGTATGCCGCGGGCTTTGTACTTTTTGAAGGCCACGTCCGGAAGGCTACGTCGGGCACTCGGCCCAAAGGCGTCGCGTGATGGAAAGGGGAGTCGAGCTTACCCTGCGCGGGTTCGTCCTGGGCGCCGCGATCACGCTCGTATTCACGGCGGCGAACGTCTATCTCGGCTTGAAAGTTGGGCTCACGTTCGCCTCCTCCATTCCGGCTGCCGTCATCTCGATGGCGGTCTTGCGCGGGTTTCGCAACGTAACCATTTACGAGAACAACATCGTGCAAACGATCGCCTCGGCTGCCGGTACACTTTCGGCAATCATTTTCGTCCTGCCGGGCCTGGTGATGATCGGATGGTGGAGCGGATTTCCGTTCGGCGAGTCGTTTGCGGTCTGCGTCATCGGCGGCGTGCTCGGGGTCATGTATAGCGTTCCGCTTCGGCGGGCGCTGGTCACCGGCTCAAATCTGCCCTACCCCGAAGGCGTAGCTGCCGCCGAAGTGCTCAAGGTCGGCACCGGGGCACGCTCGGGCGCCGAAGGCAACCGCGCGGGCTTACTCGCGCTGCTCGCCGGAACGCTTGCCTCGGGTGGCTTTGCGGCAGTCGTAGCGACGCGCGTGTTTGCCGCCCAGATCGCCGGATATTTTCGCGCGGGAGCGGCCACGACCGGAGCCGGTTTTTCGCTCTCGCTGGCCCTGGTAGGCGCCGGGCAGCTCATCGGCATCACGGTCGGCTTGGCGATCTTCGCCGGACTGGTCATCGCCTGGGGAATTGCGACGCCGATCTTGAGCGCGCTGCACCCGACGACCGGCATCGCCGCCGACGTAGCTACCGCGGTATGGTCGCACCAAGTGCGCTTCATCGGCGCCGGCGCGATCGGCGTTGCCGCGCTCTGGTCGCTCGGCAGGCTTGCGCGGCCGGTCGCATTGGGTGTCAGCTCCGCGTTGGTCGCTTCGCGCCGGCGCGGCGCCGACCGGGCAGAACTGCCCCGAACCGAGCGGGATTTGCCGATCGGCCTCGTCGCGCTCGTCAGTTTGCTTTGCCTCGTCCCACTGGCCGTGCTCTTTTGGTCGTTTCTCTTCGGCGGACGACTTGCGCCGCTCGCCGGCGCAATGACGGTCGCCGCGGTCGCTTACGTCGTGATTGCGGGATTTTTCGTGGCGGCCGCATGCGGCTACATGGCGGGTTTGATCGGCTCGTCGAACAGCCCGGTCTCCGGTTTGGCGATTCTCGCCGTGCTCGGCGCGGCGCTCATCGTTCTTGGAATCGGACGCGGCTTGGTACACGTCGCTGCGTTGGCGATGATCGCGTACGCGCTCTTGGTGACCGCCGTGCTGCTCTGCGTCGCGACGATCTCAAACGATAACCTTCAGGATCTGAAGACCGGGCAGCTCGTCGACGCGACACCATGGCGCCAGCAAGTCGCGCTCGTCGCCGGAGTCGCGGTCGGATCGCTCGTCATTCCGCCGATACTCGACTTGCTCAATCGTGCGTACGGCTTTGCGGGAGCGGTCGCCGCGCACGGCGCGGTCGCACAGCCGTTGCCCGCGCCGCAGGCTACCCTGATCTCCGCCCTGGCCAAAGGCGTCATCAGCGGTCAACTCGATTGGCATCTCATTGGAACGGGGGCGATCGTCGGCGCGCTTGCGGTCGGCGTCGACGAAACGCTGCGCGCGCGCAAGGGCCTGGCGCTGCCGCCGCTGGCGGTTGGTTTGGGCATCTACCTGCCGGCGTCGACGACCGCGCCGGTCGTGTTCGGAGCGTTGCTCGGTTGGGCATACAACCGATGGGCCGCGCGGCAGCGCAACGGCGATCGCGCAAAGCAGCTTGGCGTGCTCGTGGCTTCCGGGCTCATCGTCGGAGAGAGCCTCTTTGGCGTGTTCCTCGCCGGCTTGATCGTCTTTAGCGGAAGGCCTGCACCGCTCGGACTGGTCGGCGATGCGTTTGCACCGGCCGCGAATGCGATCGGCGCCGTCGTCTTTCTGCTTGCTTTAGCGATGCTGTTCGGTGGGCTCAGCCGACTTTCAGGCGATTCTGAAGGCGAAAGAGGTAGAATTCGCTCTTGAAATGAGGCGGCCTGAAGTACGGCGGATAGAAGCGGGCTTCGCCGCGCTGGCGGCGCTTTGTGCGCTCGCTCTTTCCGGCTGCGCGAGCGGCAATCATCATCGCGGTCGCCGGTTGGCATCGCCCTCGCCGCCCAGCGTCGCCACCGCAAACGCGGCTCCGGTGACGTTACATCCAAGCGTTCAGATCGCCGGCATCGTAGCTCCGTATCAGAACGTTTCCTTGTCGAGCTCGCTGGTCGAGCCGACCGATTCGGTCGCAGTGATCGAAGGCGATCGAGTTACCAAAGGGCAGGTTTTAGCGGTCTTGGATACCACCGATCTTCGAGCCAGCTACAGCGCGGCGGAAAAGAGCGCCGTATCCGACGACGCACGGGCGATGCAAACGCGGTACCAGGCGCAGCTTAACATCGGTCAAGGCAACGATCAAGTGCGAAACGCACAAGCGGCGCTGCTGCAAGCGCAGCAAACCTTGAAACTCGACCAGCTCAATCTTCAGCGCTATCAAACTTTGCTGAGCACCGGCTACGTATCGCAGCAACAAGTCGATCAGCAGCGCACTCTGGTTCATAACGATCAGCAGCAAGAGCTTTCCGCGCGGGCCACCGTTCAATCCGCGACGCTGAACGCCCGCGTCAACGGAACCTCTCAAAACGGATTGCAGGCCGCGAACGTAGCGTCGGCGCAGGCCGCCGCGCAGTCGGCGCACGCGGCGGCCGCGCAAATTCAAGCGTCGATCGACAAGGCGCTGATCACTTCCCCGGTCGACGGCGTCGTCGTCAATCGCAATTTGAACCCGGGCCAGTATCCGGGCTCGCAAACGATCTTTACGATCCAGCAGCTCGATCCGGTCTATGCCGAACTCAACGCCTCCTCTCAAGACGTCTTTCGCATACGGCGCGGCGCGCCGGTTTCCATCAGCGTTGCCGGCGTCGACGGCGCGATTTATCGCGGTCGGATCAGTGCGGTGCTCGGTCAAGTCGAGCCGGGGTCGACCAACTTCACCGTCCAAGCCATATTGCCCAATCCGGGCCTTCACCTGAAATCCGGAATGGCCGTAACGGGCACCGTCTCGCTGCCTTTGGTGAGCGGCTTGGGAATTCCGGTGACGGCGTTTCTCGACGACGCGCACGACAGCATCATGATCGTCGATTCGAGCGGCGTCGCGAAAATCCAAAAGGTCAAGGAAATAGGCAATGACGGAAAGACATCCGTCGTCGCCGGTCTCGCCGGCGGAGTGCGAGTTATCTCTAACGGGCAGCTTGGGATTACGGCCGGGGAGAAAATCGCGGGCTCGGACGAAAGCTTGTAGGCTCCCGGCAGATGTGGCCGACTCGACTCTTCGTTGAGCGCCCCACGCTCGTCTTCGTCAGCCTGGCGCTGCTCGCGGTTGCGGGCGCCGTTTCGCTGGCGACGATCGTGCAGCAGCAGTTTCCGAACATCGATTTTCCGACGATTACGGTTCGAGCCAGCTATCCGGGCGGCTCGACGACGGAAATTCGCGACGCGGTCGTCAAGCCCATCGAAGACGCGATCGCCGGCGCGCCTGACCTCGATCACATGAATACGACGGTTCAGCAGGGTCAAGCGACGGTCTCGGCGGTCTTTTCGCTCACGTCGAACAAAACGACCGACCTCGTCGAAGTGCAGCAGCGCCTGCTGCTCGCGCGAGCGGATCTTCCCAGTGACATGCCGGCGCCGACGGTAGGAACCTTCGATCCCGCCCAAGCTACCGTCGTTACGCTCGGCGTTAGCTCGCGCACGCTTGCAGCCGGCGCGCTTTCTGCGTTCGTTACGAACAACGTCGTGCCCGACCTCGAACAAGTCGACGGCATATCGAACGTCAACGTCGGCGGATCGCTGACGCCGGCAATCGAGGTTCAGGTCGATCCGCATCGCCTCTCTTCAGCCGGCTTTACGCTCAACGACATCGTCAGCTCGATCTCGTCGAACAATAACCGCGAGCCCGGCGGTATTGCCTATTTATCGAACCGCGAGACGACGATCGACGTACGCGGCGACGTCACCAACGTTGCCAGCGTCGCGAACCTGCCAATCGAGGCGGCCTCGCAGTACACGACCACGTTCGGCAACACGTCCTATAGCGTTCCCCCTATACCCGGCGCTCCGGGCGCTCCCTCGAACTCATCGGCGGCTTCAGGCTCGGGCTTAACGGCGGCAGCGCTTCCCACACCGGCGCCCGCGGCGCAGACGAGCGTTGCGACTCCGACTCCGCCGGTGACGCTCTCACCGCAGCCGTCGAGCTCGCCGGCGGCAACGTCTTCGCCGTTTCTCTCGGTTACCGCGGCAGCGACGGTCGCGTCGTCCTCGCCCGTGCCGACCTCCCTTCCGCAGCGCAGCGCCGCAAGCGCCGTCGCGCAGGCATCGCCAACGGCCGTTCCAAGCGCGCCGCCGGCTGCCGCGACCGCGCCCGCCGTCAACGGCAGCTATGCCGGCCCTTCCTTATCGACGCTAAACCAGTGGAGCGCGTTGCCGCGCCAGATGCGCATCGCCGATGTGGCAACGGTCAGCGATTCCTTCGAACCGCAGAGAGAGTACAGCTACGTCGGTACAGCCCCGACGATTTCGTTGGGCGTGCAGAAATCAACCAACGCCAGCGAAGTGACTGCCGCGCAGAACGTCATGAAAGCGTTGCCCGCAATCGAGAAGTCGTATCCTGGGATAGACTTTCGAGTTCTCAATAACCAAGCAGCCTACACGAAGCAGCAGATTTCTGGTGTCTTTCACACGCTCATCGAAGCCGTCTTGATCACGGCCGTCGTGATGCTATTCTTCCTTCGCTCGTGGCGCAATTCCATCGTCGTGCTGATCGCAATCCCGGCGTCGCTTTGCGCAACGCTGACGGCGATGAAAGCCGTCAACTTCACGATCGATACCGTCTCGCTTTTGGCGATGACGCTCATCATCGGCATTCTGGTCGACGATTCGATCGTCGTCCTCGAAAACGTCGAGCGCCATCACGAAAACGGGGAGTCGCCGCCGACCGCGGCCATTAAGGGACGAACGCAGATCGGGCCGGCTGCGATCGTCATAACGCTGGTCGACGTCGTGGTATTTCTGCCGATCGCGTTCTTGCCGGGAACGGTAGGGCGGTTCTTATCCGAGTTCGCGCTGGTGGTAGTAGTCGCTACGCTTACCTCACTAATCGTCTCGTTCACGATCACGCCCTCGCTGGCGGGGAATTGGTCGCTGCTCTCGCTCTGGAAGGCGCCTGCGCCGATCGAAGGCTTTGCGCGGGGTTTCGAACGTCTACGGCAATGGTACGCGAGACGCGCGCTTCCGTGGGCGCTTCGCCGGCCGGGGCTGGTATTTGGCGCATCGGCCGGCGCGGTTGCGCTTTCGGTGCTGCTCGTCCCTTTGGGAATCGTGGGATTCGAGTTCTTACCTTCGGTCGACCGCGGGGAGATCTTCGTTCAACTGACCTATCCCACCGGCACACCGTTGGCGACGGTGAACTCGGCTATCGGCGAAATCGACCAGCGCTTCTCGGCTCTGCCCGACGTTGATTCTCTCACCGGTCTCGCGGGCGGAACGCAGTCGAATTTCGGCGGGTTGATCGCGCAAGGGTCGGTCGGTCAGATACACGTTTTTCTCAAGCAAAATCGAGGGCGGCCGACGGGCTATTGGGCTCCCATTCTCGGACGCATTGCCGGCGAAATTGCGCCGAACGCCAAAGTCGTCGCGATCCCCGCAACCGGCACGGGTGGCGGCAATGCGCAGCCGATCGATTATCTCGTGACGTCGATCAGCGACAATCCGGCTAAGTACGCGCAGCGCGTTGCCGACGCGCTGCGTCAGACGCCGGGAACGCTCAATGTGAATACGTCGGCCGAGCGTCTCGCACCCCAGGTCGACCTCGAGTTCGATCGAGAGCTCACGCGCTCTCTGAACGTGAACATCGGTCAAGCCGCCTCTGCAATTCGCGCGGCATACGGCGGAGCGCTGGCGACCCAGTTCGGCACCTCCCGAGGGACCAAGTACGTACAGGTAATCTACCCGCCGGCCTTTCAAACTTCGCTGCGCACCGTTAGCGAGATACCGCTGCGCAGCAACGACGGCAAGCTAACCTACATCGGCGACGTCGTTAAATTCACCTCCAATCCGTCTTTGCCGTTGATGACGCGCGTTAACCGAGAAACCGTCGTGCACGTTCAATCGAACCTGACGCCGGGAGCGACGCAATCGATCGTGCAAAATGCCTTTATGCGGCGGCTCGCCGCGTTACATCTTCCCTCGTCGGTCGCCGTAAGGGCGAACGTCGCCGGACAGCAACAGAACCTTTCCGACACCGTCGGAGGTATGACGATGGGCTTGATCCTGTCGCTTTGCCTGGTCTACTTATTGATGGTCGCGCTTTACGACAGCTACCGTTTGCCGTTTATCATTATGTTTTCCGTTCCGGTGGCGGCGGTCGGCGCGTTGTCGTCGTTGGCGATCACGCATCAGGCGCTCAACCTCTTCTCGCTCATCGGAACCATTCTGCTGGTGGGACTCGCGTCGAAGAACGGAATCCTGCTCGTCGACTTTGCCAACCACATGGTCGAAGCAGGTGCGGATCGGACGAGTGCGATGATTGAGGCCGCCCGCGAGCGCTTCCGCCCCATCGTCATGACCACGTGCGCCATGGTCGCCGGCATGACGCCCATCGCATTGGCTCTCGATACGGGCGCCGCTCAACGGCAGGCACTCGGCATCGTCGTGATCGGGGGTCTTACCAGCTCGCTCCTTTTAACGCTCGTGCTGGTGCCCGTGATGTTCATGTGGCTCGGACCTACTCCCAGGCGCGGCGCCGCGTCGCCGGTACGAGATCGGCGAGAGCTCGTCGCAACGGAAACCACAGGCTTCTAAATGCGTCTAACGCGGCTCTTCGTTCGACGGCCAACGTTGGTCACGGTGTTCCTCTCACTCGTGCTCCTGGCCGGAACGATTGCCGGCTTCAACCTCGTCAAACAGCAGCTTCCAAACTACGACGTTCCGTCGATCCAAGTTCTGTTGACGTATTCAGGTGCTTCAACGACGGAGATGCGAGACGCCGTCGTTCGCCCTCTCGAAGACCAGATCGCCGGCGCGCCCGACCTCAGCTATATGCAGACGGCGATCCAGCCCGGGCAAGCCTCAATCGTCGCCGTATTCGCGCTGAACTCCGACCAGAATACGGATCTCGTCCAGGTCCAAGGTCGCGTGCAGGACTCGTTGCATCAGCTCCCGACCGATTTGCCGGCGCCTCAAATCTCGATTTACAATCCCAGTGAGGCCGTCGTCGTATCCCTCATCGCGTCGTCGACGACGCTGGCTCTCGGCGATCTCTCGGCAATCGTGACCAATAACATCGTTCCCGCGATCGAGCAGGTGCCCGGCGTTTCTTACGTTCAGGAGAACGGCAGCGTGACGTCATCGATCCAGGTGAACGTCAAGCAGGACGCGTTGAGATCATCCGGATTTACGCTTACCGATGTTGTAAACGCGGTCGCAAACAATAACGTCAGGGCGCCCGGGGGAATCGTATACGAACCCGGGCGAGAAACGACTCTCGACGTGCGCGGCGATATCACCGGCGCTCCTTCCGTCGCCAACCTATTGCTCGGTAACACGACGACCTTTTCCGGATCCTCGTCGGCTAGTTCCGTCTACCCATGGAGCTCCTCGGCGCGGTTGTACCGAATCGGCGATGTAGCCGACGTTAAAGACGCCTACGAAACCCAGCGCGTCTTCGCCTACAGCCAGGGCAAGCCGACGATCGAATTGGACGTTCAGAAATCGGCCGGCTCCAGCGAGGTCACTGCGTCGAATGCGGTGCTCGCCGTACTACCTCGCCTGCGGCAAGAGTATCCGGCCGTGAATTTCACGGTGCTGAACGTGCAGTCCACCTATACCAAAGAACTGCTTTCCGGCGTCACCCGCACGCTTGTCGAAGGCATCATCTTTACGGCGATCGTGATGCTCTTCTTCCTGCGATCCTGGCGCAATGCAATCGTCGTGATGATTGCGGTTCCTGCGTCGTTTCTGGTGACGCTGGCCGCCATGCGAGCGGCCGGGTTCACCTTGGACACCGTATCGTTGCTGGCCATGACGCTGATGATCGGAATCCTCGTCGACGACTCGATCGTCGTTCTCGAAAACATCGAACGGCGCTACCGCGAGGACGAGGCGCCGCAGGTTGCCGCGATCAACGGACTGAGCCAGATCGGTGTCGCGACCATCGTTATCACGCTCGTCATCGTCGTAGTGTTTCTGCCGATATCGTTTCTTCCGGGGTCCGTGGGTCTGTTCTTGCGCGAGTTTGGGCTGGTCGTTACGGTGGCAACGCTCACGTCGCTCTTCGTTTCGTTCACCGTTACGCCGGCGTTGGCGGGCCGCTGGGCTCTCTATTCAAAATGGAAACCCTGGGGGGCCGTCGATCGATTCACCGCTGGATTCGAACGAGTGCGTCGCTGGTATACGGAGCGCGCCCTTCCATGGGGCCTCGAGCATCGCGCGGCCGTCATTTGGGCCTCGTTTGGAAGCTTGCTCGTCGCGCTGCTGCTCATTCCGCTGGGGATCGTCGGCTTTGAATACATGCCGCCGGTCGACCGCGGCGAGATCTTCGTGACGATCGACTTTCCCACCGGAACGCCGCTGACGCAGACGCGCCAGGCCGTACTGCAAGCCGAACGGGTCGTGGACCGCATTGCCGATGTACAGTCCGAAACTTCGATGGCCGGTGCGTACCAAGGCGAGATCAGCGGGTACGTCAACAACGGTGCGATCGGTCAGATCCATCTTTTCCTAAAGGATCGGCGCTCGCATGCCACCTCGTACTGGGTCGAGAATCTGGGCAGGACGATCGGCAGACTGTTGCCGTCCGCGCACGTCGTGGCGATACCCGCGACCGATCCGTCGGGCGGCATTGCGCAGCCGATTAGCTACGTCGTTTCGAGCTTGACCGCCGATCCAGGCCCTTGGGCGCAGCGCGCCTTTACGGTGCTCGCTTCGACGCCGGGTGCGATCGATGCGACAACCTCGCAAACACAGGACTCGCCGCAAGTGGAGGTCGGGTTCGACCGGGAACGCGCGCGTGCGCTCGACGCCGGCATCGGCACCGCCTCGACGGCGGTGCGCGCCGGCTTCGGCGGGTACACCGCGACCCAATTTACCGGCCCAAACGGCCTCAAGGACGTCCAAGTGATTTACCTGCAACGGGATTTGCGCTCGCTGGCCGGTATTGCAGCCATCCCGATCCGTGCGAACAACGGCTCCATCATCACCGTGGGCGATATCACGAATCTGGCACTTTCTCCGGCGCCTCCGCTGATGATGCGCATCGACAGGCGCAGCGTGGTACTGATTGGCGCAAACGTCGCGCCCGGCATAGTCCTTTCGAACGTCACTCGCTCCTTCGAGCGGCGCTTGAGGACGCTGCACCTGCCGCCGAGCATAAGCGTTGTCCCCGTCGCCGGAGGAAACCAGGCGTCGCTCAATCAGACGGTCACCGAAATGACGATCTCGCTGGCACTATCGATTCTGCTCGTCTACCTCTTGATGGTGGCGCTCTACAACGGGTATATCACGCCATTCATCATCATGTTTACGGTGCCCGTTGCGGTCGTTGGAGCGCTAGGAGCGCTGGCGATCACGCATCAGACGCTCAATCTCTTTTCGCTGATCGGTTCGGTCTTGCTCGTTGGGCTGGTTGCCAAGAACGGGATTCTGCTCGTCGATTTTGCAAATCAGCTGCGCGAGCACGGCTTAACGAAGCTCGAAGCGATCAGAGAGAGCGCGCTCGCGCGATTTCGGCCAATCGTCATGACGACGGTGGCGATGATCGCCGGTATGCTGCCCCTGGCGCTGGCTCTCGATCCCGGATCGCAAGCCGAGCGTCCGCTCGGGATCGTGGTCATCGGCGGGTTGTCGAGCTCGCTGCTTCTCACGTTGCTGCTGATTCCGATCATGTACCTGCGCTTTGCACCGCAACAGTACCGGCCGGCCTCGCGTAACGGCGAGACGGATCCCCGTCAAATCGAGCTTCCCATGCCGCTTCCGGCGACGCCCGCAAGCGACCGCTGAAGGCATGTGGAAAAGTTATGGTCGCAAAAATGGCCGAACGGTCATAGACGATCCATCCGTCGTCACGGAAACGGCGCCGTCTTCATCGGTCCGGTAGATGTAGGCGCTGAAACGGTGCAGCGTTGCTAACGTCGCGGCAGCCGGATGGCCGAATATGTTGTGCCGCCCGACCGAAACGATCGCGTAGCGCGGTGCAACGGCGGCGACGAACGCCGGCGTCGAGCCGTACGCAGAGCCGTGATGGCCGACTTTGAGAATCGCGCAGTGCAAATCGACGCCTTCGGCGAGGAACCGTGACTCCGCCGCAGCCCCTGCGTCCCCGGTGAAGAGCATGCAGAACGACCGGTAGCGCAAGGTGAATGCGATGGAATTCTCGTTGATATCGTTGCGTGAATGCGCAATGAATGGCAGCGAAGGTCCAAGAAAACGCAGCGCCAGGCCGTCGTCGGTTCGCCAAACCATCGCAGCGCGTGGATAGAGCACGGGAACGCCTTCGCCGCGCGCCGTTGCGATCGCGTCTTGGTAGGCGTGTCCTCCGTAGCGCTGGCCCCCGTCCGCGAGAAATCCGACGCGAAGCCGGCGCAAGACGGGAGCGGCGCCGCCGGCGTGATCGCCGTGCGGATGCGAGATGACGATTGCGTCGAGCGCGTGGATTCCGTGCCGCAGCAGAAAGGGCACGACGACGCGCTCGCCGACTTGTTCGGCGACGGACCCGTTACTCTGCGATCCGCGCTCGAGCCTTCCACCCGCATCGATGAGCAAGGCGTGACCGCGCGGCGTCTGAATGACGATCGCGTCGGCCTGGCCCACGTCGAGCACGGTGACGCGCAGCCTTCCTTCCACGCTGCCCGGTGGCCAAAGCACGTAGCCCGCTGCGAGCACGATCGCCGCGACGGCGAGGGTACGCGCGTGATTTATCCCCGCAAGAGTCGGGCGGCGGCGCCATATCAGCGGCGCCCCGAGCAGCGCGGCGTCGTACGCGGCAATGCACCAGGCGGGTGCCGGCGTCATCGCGATTGCGGCATCGGGAAGCGCGCCGATGGTTTGAACGACCGCAAGCATCCACCCGAGCAGCCACGAATTGCAGTTTGCGCACGCCTGGGCGAGCGGGGCGCACCACGCCAGCGCGAGCTGCGCCGCGCCGAGCGCCATCGTTGCGGCGACGCATGGCACGACTGCAACGTTTGCCGCAACGGCATACGGCGTCAACTGAAGGAACGTCGCCGCGGTCAACGGCCAAACGCCGATCTGGGTAGCCAGCGAAAGGACCAACGCTTCGCGCACGCGATCGGGTAGCGCGAGGCGTGCTTCGATCCACCGTTCCAAAGAGCCGGCGCATGCGAAGATGGCGCCGACGCACGAGAATGAGAGCGCGAAAGAGCTCGTTGCGACGCTCGACGGCCGAACGAAGGTGACGACCAGCGCCGCAATCGCCAAGGCATTCCACGAGAACGTGGCGCGTCCGCACGCACGCGCGGCCAGTCCAGCCGTCACCATCGTTGCGGCCCGCACCGCCGGCAGTTGTGCGCCGCTCCACCAGACGAATCCCCAAACGAGTGCTGCCGCGACGATGCAGTTCACCCAACGCGGCAACTGAAATAACGAGAGCAGTGCAACGCAGAGCGCGGCGACCGCACCGAGATGGAGACCGGCCGTCACCAAGACGTGAACGGTACCGGTCTCTTGGAACTCGACGCGCAACGCCGGCGGCAACGCCGCGCGCTCGCCCCAGAGCTCTCCGGCGAGAACCGAGGCAGCGGGTTCACCGAGGCGATCGCGCAGCTGCCCCTGCGCCCACGCATGCGCTCGCGGGAGCCACGTGCGGGCGTCCCATGGCGATGCCGCGCCGACCGAAAGTATTGCGGCGTGGTCGAGCCGCCCGTCGAGACCGCGCTCGCGCTCGATGGCGCGTTCGCTCGGCTCGCCGGGATTACGTGGCTCGTCAAAGGGTTCGAGCCTCCCGCGGATCACCAGATGCGTCCCCACAGGCGGTACGGATCCACGTAGGCGTGCCAGGACCCCAAACCCATCGTCGAGCACGAGCGTCACTGCGGTCGAGCCATCGCCGGCGCTCGATTCCTCGGTAAGCGTCGCGCTATATCGAGCCGTACGGTGCTCGACGACGGCGGCCGCGGAGCGCTCGCGCAATTCGGCGTTGATCGCCGCGACCGCAAGCACGATTCCCAAAAACATGACGAGCGAGGCGGGCCGCGCCCATGCGCAGCCCGCGGCGAGCGTGCAGAGGCCGGCATCGACGACGAGGCGCAGATCCGCTCCTATCGGCGTCACCGCCAGCGTTCCGAGTACTGCGGCTATCGAGCAGAGAAGAAGCGCGAACGAAGGCATCCGCCGTTCTCCTGCGACGAGCCGGCACGCCGTCCACATTTAACGCCGAGAGAAGGGAGCGCAGTGCGGATCATCGTTACCGGCGGAGCCGGCTTCATCGGATCGCACGTAGCCGACGCGTACGCGGGAGCCGGACACGAGCTTCTCGTCATCGATTCGCTTTGGGAGCACGGCGGGGGCCGCCAAGCCAACCTGCGTAACGGTGTCTCGCTCGTTCAGATCGACGTCCGCGATGAAGCCATTGGGCGCGTCTTTGACGAGTTCAAGCCGGAAGTCGTCAACCATCATGCCGCGCAGCATTCCGTTGCGATCTCCGTGCGCGATCCGATCTACGATGCGCAAGTCAACGTCGTCGGCCTGCTCAACGTGCTCGAGCACGCAAGCCGCAGCGGCGCCCGAAAAGTGATCTTCGCCTCGAGCGGCGCGACGTTCGGTACGCCCGAGCAGCTTCCGATCACCGACGCGACGCCGCAGCGTCCGACCTCGCCTTACGGCATCACGAAAATGATGGGCGAACGGTACATGCGTTTTTACCAAGAGAACAAGCAGCTCGATTATACGGCTCTGCGCTACGGCAACGTCTACGGCCCGCGCCAGGATCCCAACGGTGAAGCCGGCGTCATCTCGATCTTCATCGGCAAGTTTCTCGCGCGTCAAGCGGTGCGCATCGATTGGGATGGCGAGCAGACGCGCGACTACGTTTTTGTAGCCGACGTTGCGCGCGCCAACCTCGCCGCGCTCGAGCGGGGGTCGGGCGAAGCGTACGTGATCGGCACCGGCACGAAGACGAGCGTCAACGAGATCTATCGCGCGCTGGTAAAGATCAGCGGCTTCGAAGCACCCGTCCAGAGCGCCCCGCGCCGGCCGGGCGATGCCCGCGATGCGCAGTTCGATTCTGCGCGCGCTCGGGCACAACTCGATTGGTCGCCGTCCACGACGCTCGATGAGGGAATTCGAAAAACTTACGAGTACTTCGAGCGTCTTTCGACGGGAGACTAGGCGCCTGGGCTATGGAGCGCTTTGCGGCAACTGCCCAACAGGTCGCGTCGAATTCCGGCAAGCTCGAGAAGATCGCGATACTCGCTGCGTACTTTCGCACCCTTGACGATCCGGATCTTCTCGCCTCCGCGCGGTTCTTTAGCGGTGGTCCGTTTGCCGCGCGAGACCACCGAACGCTTTCGGTCGGCGGACGAACCATCGTCGAAGTCGCACGGCGCGTTTGGGGATTCGGCGATGCGGCACTCGGACGGAATTATCGCACCACCGGCGATCTCGGCGCTGCGCTGGGCCCGCTCGTCGCAGCACCGCACGATGCGATGCTCTTTCACGATCGCCTGACGCCCGCTGCGCTCGACGCCTTATTCGCAGAGATTGCGCAAGCGTCGGGAAAGCGTGCCAATCTTCGGCGCGAGGCGGTGCTGGAGCGAATCTTTCGCGCCTGCGAGGAGCCCCTCGTCGCAACGTATGTCGTGAAAATCGTCACGGGCGACCTGCGCGTCGGATTGCGAGAGGGGCTCGTGCTCGAGGCGATTGCCCGCGCCTTCGACGCCGACCCGGCCGCGGTTCGGCGCGGAGCGATGGCGAGCGGCGACGTCGGAACCGTCGCGCTTGCAGCCAAGCACGGTACGTTGGCGGAGCTGCGCGTCGACTACGGTACGCCGATCGGTTTCATGCTCGCGACACCCATTGCGTACGGCGAGGCTTATAAGGATCTGAGCGATGCGGTCTGGCACTTCGAGGACAAGTACGACGGCATTCGCGCACAAGCTCATGTGCGCGACGGGCGGGCGCGAATATTCTCACGCAGTCTCAACGACGTAACGGCGTCGTATCCGGAGGTCGCTCGAGCGTTGGAATCGATGCGCGAGCCCGCGATACTCGACGGCGAGATCGTCGCGCTGCGCGACGGCCGCGTGCTCCCATTCCGCCTGCTTCAGGCGCGTCTGGCGCGCAAGAGGATCGAGGAGACGCTTTTGCGCGACGTCCCCATCGCCTACATGGTCTTCGACTTGCTGGCGCTGGGCGACGAGCTGCTGTTGGACGAGCCGCTGGCAACGCGTCGCGAACGGCTCTCGGCTCTCTTTGCTCCAAGCACCAACGTCGTACACGCGCCGTTCGAGAGCGCGCGCGAGCTGGCGGCGGCCGACGTGAACGCACGCTTCGAGGCGGCGCGCATGCGCGGTAATGAGGGGCTGATGGTCAAGCGCGCCGACGCTCCCTACGCGCCGGGGCGCCGCGGAAAGTGGTGGCTGAAGCTCAAGCGCGAGCTTTCGACGCTCGATGTCGTCGTCGTCGCAGTAGAGTGGGGAAACGGTAAGCGCGCCGGCGTTCTCTCCGACTACACGTTCGCCGTGCGCGGCGACGGCGGCGGCCTGCACGCGATAGGGAAAGCCTACTCCGGTTTGACCGACGCCGAAATCGCAGAGCTGACGCGTTGGTTTCTCGACCATCGGCTCCCGAACGAACACCGGCGGGAGAAGGCCCGGGCGCACGAGATTCCCGTCGAGCCGAAGATCGTGCTGGAAGTCGCCTTCGACATCATCGCGCAAAGCGATCTTCACGAAAGCGGCTTCTCCCTACGCTTTCCGCGCATCGTGCGCATCCGCGACGACAAACCTCCGCAAGAAATCGACACGCTTGCCCGCGTGCGGGAGATTTATCGCGAAATGCTCACGCGCGAAGGGATCGACGTCAAAACGCCCTAGCCGACGAATGCGTCGGGCGTCCGAACGTGCTCCGGACGAACTCCCACGCCGATCAGCCGCGCCGGGAGACGGCGCAGTAGCGGGAACTCGTCAAAAAGGCGAGCCGCCAGAGGCGGCTTCGTGACGGCGGCGCCTTCCAAGAGCGGATCGATGGCGCGATCCTGCACGAAGGTTTGGAACGCTTGCGTTATCTTGGTCGGAAAGAGGCGTCGGTCTTGCACGCGCGCGAGATCCGCATCGCTGGGAGTTCCGCCGCCACGCAGCGGTGCATACAGGAGATTTGCGGCCGCCACTGCGTCTTGAATGGCAAGATTGATGCCGATTCCGCCGATCGGGGACATCGCGTGCGCCGCATCGCCGATGCAGAGCAAGCCGGGCCGATGCCAGCGCCGGAGTCGGTCGACGCGCACGTCGAGCATTGCGACTTTCGACCAAACGTCCAGCTCGCCAACCCGGTCGCTCAGCATTGGTACGGTTTCCGCAAGCCCGCGCTGGAGCGCGCCGATCCCCTCTGCCTTCAGTTGCGCAAACGAACCTTTGGGGATGAGATACGCGCACTGCCAGTAGTCGCCACGGTCGAGCAGGATGACCATGTGACCCGTCCGCACCCAGCCCAGCTGCCTCGCCGGATCGTTTGGACGCTTGACTATGCGCATCCACAAGATGTCCATCGGCGCGCCGAGATCCTCGACCGCGAAACCGGCGAGCTCGCGAATCGTCGAGTGGCGTCCGTCGGCGCCGACCACGAGCTTTGCCGCGATCTCGATGTCGCCGTCCGCGCTCTTCGCGCGTACGCCGGTGACGCGACCCTGGCTTTCGATCAAACCGTCGCCTTGGGTCTTCATCTTGAGGCGGAAGGTGGGATACCGGCCTCCACGCTGCGCGAGAAAGCTGAGGAAGTCCCATTGCGGCATCAAGGCAACGAACTTGCACCGCGTTCGTAAATGTGAGAGATCGGCCAGGCTGACGGTTTCGCCCGCGATATTCGCGCTCGCGGTTTGAAACTCGTTGTGAGGAAGCGCCAAAAACTCGTCGAGCCATCCGAGCTCGTAGAGCAACTCCAGCGTCGAAGGATGCACCGTATCGCCGCGAAAGTCGCGAAAAAAGTCGGGGTACTTCTCGAGTACCATCACTTCGACACCGGCGCGCGCCAGCAAAACGCCGAGCATCATGCCGCATGGGCCGCCACCGACGATACAGACGCCCGTTGAGAACTGCTGCTGCTCGCTCATGCCGCGACCAAATTGAGCAGCTTGTCCGGAACGTAGATACGCTTTTGAAGCTTTTTGCCGCCGAGGTACGCGCGAACGTTCGGTTCGGCGAGCGCAAGGGCAACCGCGTCCTCTTCGCTCACGCCGGCCGCTGCCGCTATGCGCGCGCGGACCTTGCCGTTGACCTGAACGACCAGCGTGATCTCGTCAGGCGACAAGATGCTCGCATCGGGTTCGAGATAGCGTTCGAGGTGCACCGAGCGGTCGTGACCCAGGCGCTCCCAGAGCTCTTCGGCGATGTGGGGTGCAAAGGGAGCGATCAGAATCGGAAGCGCGCGCACGGCGTACAGCAGCGCCGGCGACGGTGCGGCGGACGCGACCGTCATGAGGTTGACGAGCTCGTCGAGCTTGGCAATCGTGGTGTTGTAATGAAAGCGGCGCGAGAGCGTCTCGTCGATCGCCGACTTCGCCACGATGTGAACGGCTCGCAGCAGCGCCTTGTCAGCGGGGGTCTGCGCGCCCTTGGGGATGCTTGGCTCAGCTTGACGCGTGAGTTCCTCAAAGTGCGGCTCGCAGGCGCGCCAGATCCGGTTGAGCAGCCGTACACGCCCGCTGATGCCCTCGTCGGTCCAGTTGCTCGTCTCTTCGGGCGGGGTTACATAGAGCAAAAAGAGGCGCATCGCATCGACGCCGTTTCTTTCGGCGGTATCGTCGATGCCGACGACGTTTCCACGCGACTTTGACATCTTCTCGCCGTCGCGCAGCACCATGCCGTGATGAAACAGATGCTCGAACGGCTCGTCGGCCCCGACAACCCAACCGCGATCGTGAAAGAACTTATAGAAGAACCGCGAGTAAAGCAGGTGGAGCACCGCGTGCTCGGCACCGCCGACGTACTGGTCGACGTTCGTCCAGGGCGCGGCGCGCTGCGGGTCCCAGGCGGAGCGGTCGTTGTGCGGATCGAGGTAGCGCAAGTAGTACCAAGACGATTCGAAAAACGTGTCCATCGTGTCCGTTTCGCGCCGCGCGGGGCCTCCGCACGAGGGACACACCGTTTCGACGAACTCGGGAATCGAGGCAAGAGGCGCTCCTTCGCCCGCACCGTGCTTGCGCGGGGGCAGTAGTATCGGGAGCTGCTCGTCGGGAACCGCGACCTCGCCGCACCCCTTGCAGTAGACGATGGGTATCGGCGTTCCCCAATACCGCTGCCGTGAGATCAGCCAATCGCGCAGCTTATAGCTCACGCTTTTTGCGCCGGCGCCCATGGCGTCGAGCCGATCGGCGATCGCTTCGCGCGCGCGTCCGCTCGACATTCCATTGAACTCCTCGCTTGCGATCAGCCGGCCGTCGCCGACGAAGGCGGCAGCGAACGGCTCGGGCGCCTGCGCGTCGGCGGGAAGAATCACGCAGACGATCGGGAGAGCGTGCCGCTTGGCGAATTCGAAGTCGCGCTCGTCGTGCGCGGGAACCCCCATGACCGCACCGCTTCCGTACTCAGCGAGCACGTAGTTCGTCAGCCAAATCGGGATATGCTCGCGCGTGAGGGGATGGATCGCGTGGGCGCCGCTGAAGACGCCCTGCTTTTCCATGACGCTCGTGCGCTCGAGCTCCGACTTCGATTTCAAGCTTCGCGCGAAGGCTTCTATCGCCGTGACGTGGTCGCGCGAAACGATACCCTTGAGCGATTCGACGATTCGGTGCTCAGGCGCAACGGCGATGAACGTCGCGCCGTAGAGCGTGTCGGCACGCGTCGTAAAGACTTCGAGGTCGGCGTCGAGTCCAACGACCGCGAAGGCAATGCGTGCGCCTTCGCTACGTCCGATCCAGTTGCGCTGAATCGCGCGCGTGTGCTCCGGCCAGCCCGAGAGCCTATCGAGATCGCCGAGCAAGCGGTCTGCATACGCCGTGATTCGCAAAAACCATTGGGAGAGATTGCGACGCTCGACGAGATGCCCGCAGCGCCAGCAACGTCCGTCGACGACTTGTTCGTTCGCGAGCACCGTTCTATCGTGCGGACACCAGTTCACGGGCGCCTCGCGCTTGTACGCAAGACCGTGCTCGAACAGGCGTAGGAAGAGCCATTGGTTCCAGCGATAGTATTCCGGCTCGCAGGTGGCGATCTCGCGCGACCAGTCGTAGCCGGTTCCCATCAATCGGATTTGGCGGCGCATATTAAGGATATTCTCTGCCGTCCAGACGGCGGGATCGATCCCGCGATCGATCGCCGCATTCTCCGCCGGCAAGCCGAACGCGTCCCAGCCCATCGGATGCAGCACGTTGTATCCGAGCATGCGCATCATGCGCGCGATCGCGTCGCCGAGCGTGTAGTTCTTCCCGTGGCCGACGTGGAGATCGCCCGACGGGTACGGCAGCATCTCCATCGTGTAGTATTTCGGCTTCGCGCTCTCGTCCGCAGCGCGATAGAGGTGCTCGGCGGCCCAACGCGCCTGCCATTTCCGCTCGACGGGGGCAAACTCGTACATGAGCAGCATCGTACACGCTGTTCGCCTGCTCCGCCACCCTTTCGGCAGGTCTTCAGCGCGTGATAGAGCGCGGTGATACCGAGAATCGCAGCGATCGTTGCCGCCCTCGGGCTTGCCGTCTTCGCGCTCCGGCATCCCGCGCCGTCGCCGTTGGTGCAATCGAGTGACGCAACGCCGCATCCTCAAGCCTCGTTTGGCGGCGACGCGGAAACACGGCACCATTTTGGAGGCGTGCGTCCTTACGCCCGCGACGAAGAAATGGTCGTTTACGTCGCCGGCGCGGTGAAAAGACCGGGCCTCTACCATCTTCGGCCCGGTGATCGCAACGCGCAGGCGGTCGCGCTGGCGGGCGGCCTCAGCGCGTCCGCGGACGCCGGCGCCGTCAATCTCGCGCAGCGCGCTAGCGACGGCGACGAGATCTACGTTCCGGCGCAAGGCGAAACGCCGCGCAAGCGCTCCGCACGGCGCGGCCGCGGCCGCTCCGCAACGTCGCTTTCGAGCGGCAGCGTCGACGTCAACCAATCGGACGCTGCCGCGCTTGCCGCGGTTCCCGGGATCGGGCATGCGATCGCCCAGCGTATCGTCGAGCTGCGTCAACGCGAAGGCAACTTTTCCGCGCTTGACGAGCTGCTCGACGTCGCTGGAATGACGCAGACTCGCTTGGAGCGCGCCCGCCCGTATTTACGCCAGCCCTGAAACGGGAGCCAATGCGCGGGGACCCGCGGGCTTTGCCCGCGGGGGCGCGGAGTCGCGCAGCGACGCAGCGCTGTAAGACAAAAGGGGAGCCCAATGCGCAACGCGCATTGGGTGTGGCCTGTGCTTCCCTCGGCGCTTCCGGCAAAAGAGACGCTCCCGAGCTTACTCCGGCGGGCGCTTGCAGAACCGCGTGACGAGGTGTTGCTCGAACGCGTCGATGGCCGATGGACGCCGACTTCAAGCGCACGGCTACTCGAGCGGGTCGAGAGCATCGCCTGCGCGATTCGCGACGCCGGCCTGGCCGCAGGCGATCGCGTGGCGCTGATTTCGCATAACTGCACCGACTGGATCGTCTGCGACTTCGCGACATTGTTTGCCGGTTGTGTCGTCGTTCCGATCTATCCAACGCAGGCGCTCGACCATACGGCGTACATCCTAGAGCATTGCGCTGCACGGCTGCTCTTCGTCGATTCGCAACCGACGCTCGAACACGTGCGCGACTCCGGCGCCGCGCTTCCGCGCGTCGTTCGATTCGACTCGCCGGGCCCCGATGGGCTTACGGAATTCGAAGCGCGCGGCGCGGAGATCCACTGCGCGCGTCCCGAGCTTCCCGGCGCGTACGAGGCGACGCTCCTCCCGGACGATCTTGCGGTGCTCATCTACACGTCGGGAACGACGGGGCCGCCGAAAGGGGTCATGCTCTCGCACGACAACCTCGGTTTCGACGCGCAAGTCTCGCTTGCGTGCGGGTTCGAGGGCATCGAGGCGGGGCGCGACGTGATCTCGGTCCTGCCTTACTCGCATATCTACGAGCACACGATCATCTACATCTATTTGATCGCGAGAGTACGCTATTTCATCTGCCACGAGCCCGGCGAGCTGTTACGCGATCTGCGTGAAGTTCGACCCGCGAGCATGACGGCGGTGCCGCGCATCTTCGATCGGGTTCTGGCAGGCGTCATGGGGCAAGCGCGCGGCTCCGGCGGCTTACAGGCCAAGCTCGTCCCGTGGGCGCTCGCCGTCGCGGCACGATACGCGTTCGAAGAGACCTTCCACGGGAGAGCCTCTATATGGCTCGCCGTCGAGTACGGGTTGGCGCGCAGCCTTGTGCTCAAGAAGATCCGACGCGCGCTCGGGCTCGATCGAGTTCGATTCCTCACCAGCGGAAGCGCTCCGCTGCACATCGACACCGCAATGACCTTCCTCGGGTTGGGCATACCGATCATGCAAGGCTATGGGCTCACCGAAACGTCGCCCGTGACGTCGGTCAGCAGGCTTTCGGAGAATGAGTACGGCGCCGTAGGCCGGCCCCTTAGCGGAATAGAGGTTCGCATCGCCGGCGACGGCGAGGTGCTTGTTCGCGGCCGCAACGTCATGCACGGCTACTATCGTGACTCGCAAGCGTCGGCGGCGGCGATCGTCGACGGCTGGCTGCACACCGGTGACCTCGGCGAGATCGATGCCGCCGGGTTCCTACGCATCACGGATCGAAAGGGTGAAGTCTTCAAGACCGGCACGGGCAAGTGGGTCGCGCCCGCTCGCATCGAAGCGAACATCAAACGGTCGGTTTTTGTCACGCAAGCCATGGTAATCGGCAGCGGCCGCCCTCATCCGGTCGCGCTGATCTGCCCGAATTGGTCCCTCGTGCGCCTAGAGTTTCCGGACCTGCGCAACGCGCCGGCCGAGTTGCTCGCGGGCCGGGACGACGTACGCGCCTTCCTGACCCGTGAGGTTCACAAGCAAACGCACGAGCTGGCAAGCTACGAACAGATACGGCGCATCGTCGTGATCGCCAACGAGTTCAGCGTCGAACGCGGTGAGCTATCGCCGTCGATGAAGATCAAGCGTCGCGTCGTTGAGAAGCGCTATGCGCGCGAGATCGAAGATGCCTATCGCGAGATGCCGATGAACGCGTCGCTGCTGGGCGCATGATCCACCGCGACGAGATCGTTCGCGGCCCCGTCAAGAGCAAAACCGTCTTTCCTGCCTTGACCTTGCACCTGACCGAACGTCAGCCCGACCAGGAATAACATCTATCCGCTCTTGCGCAGGTTGGAGAAGCGCGGCGTCACCGCATCGTGCGAGCCTCCGACCAAGCGCTCGCGCCGGATCTGTGCCATCACCGAGCAGGGAGAAGAACGTCTGAAGCGCATCAAGGGCTCGATGTTGCCGTATCTCGACTCGATCCGCTGGGGCAATCGAACGGGTCAAGGCGGAGCTGTACGGATGAAAGCACGATTCGCCGTGCTCCCTGCGGTGCTCGCACTGGGATTGACCGCACCGGGCGTCGCAAGGCCTCCGACGATTCCGGTTCAGGCCCCCGACGCCGTCACCCACCACACGCTCCGGCTCGGCCCCAGGACGCTGGCATACACGGCGCGCGCCGGGACGATTACCCTTCGCAACGGTCGCGACGAGCCGATCGCGCGCGTCTTCTACACCGCCTATACGCTCGACGGCGCCGATCCTACGAAACGCCCGATCACGTTTCTTTACAACGGCGGGCCGGGGAGCTCGACGATGTGGCTGCGCCTGGGCTCGTTCGGACCGGTGCGCATCGTTACTCCAAACGCCAGAATCGCCGGTCCGCCGCCGTATTCGTTGACCGCAAACCGGTACTCGCTGCTCGATCGAACCGATATGGTCTTCATCGACATGCCGGGCAGCGGATTCGGACGCATCATCGGGGCGGGAACGCGCAAGGATCTTTGGGGCGTCGACCAAGACGTCGCGGCCTTTGGGCAATTCATCCAGCGGTACGTCACCAGCTTCAACCGATGGAACTCGCCGCGCTTTCTCTTCGGCGAATCCTACGGCACGACGCGTTCGTGCGCACTGGCAAAGTACTTGCAGGACAAGGGAATCGGCCTCAACGGCGTGGTGCTGCTCTCGTCGTTTTTGAATTCCAACATCGACTACAACGACGGTGCGCCGATCGGCGGCGGCGATTGGGGTTACGTCCTGTACCTGCCGACCGAGACGGCGACGGCATGGTACCACCACGCACTGCCCGGGGCTTCCGCGCTCTATGCCGTGCTTGCACAAGTCGAGAGCTTCGCGCTCAGCGAATATCTCGATGCGTTGGGGCAGGGCGCGATGCTTGCGCCGGACCGCTACAACGACGTCGTCGCGAAGCTCCACGAATACACGGGTTTGTCGGAGCAGTACATCCGAAATTCGAATCTTCGGATTCCTTACGACCGCTTCGAGAACGAGCTGCTTCGCGAACGGGGCGTTACGGTCGGACGGATCGATACGCGCTTCGAGACCTACGTGCTCGACCAGCCCGAGGTCTCACCCGATTGGGATGCGACGGATGCCGCGATCGACTCGGCTTTCACAACGTCGAGCAATTATTACCTTCGACAGGTGCTCAAATACAACACGCCGCTGCTCTACCGCCCGAATATTTATGACCTCATCTACGCTAACGACCAAACCTGGGACTTCAAGCATGGGCCGAACGTTCAGACGCTCGACGTCGCGGCCGATCTGGCCCAGGCGATGACGTACAATCCTTACCTTAAGGTTTTCTCGGCGAACGGCTATTTCGATTTTGCCACGCCGTTCTTTGCGACCGTTTACGCTCTCGACCATCTCTATCTAGCGCCGGCACTACGCCGGAACATCACATACGGCTTTTACCAATCTGGGCACATGGTCTATCTGCAGCCGGGGTCCCTGGCGCGCTTTCACGACGACCTGGAACGCTGGTACGCTGGTGCGCTCGCGCATGCGTGAGCTCGTGTGGGCGCTTGCCGCCGCGGCTCTGATCGGTGCCGCGCCGGCGTCGCAGGCGAAGGAGACGCCGGGGCCAAACGCACCCGATGCGGTCACGCAGCATACCATCGCGCTCGGCGGTCGAACGTATCCATACACGGCGCGTGCCGGCACAATTGCGCTGGAGAACGAGAAGGGCGAAACGACCGCCCGGATTTTCTACACCGCGTTTACCGTGGACGGCGCCGATCCGCGTACTCGGCCCGTAACTTTTTTCTACAACGGCGGCCCCGGCAGCTCGACCATTTGGCTGCGGATGGGTTCCTTCGGACCGATGCGCGTGCAGGTCGGCGACGCAATGCCGACTCGCAATGCGCCGTTCAATTTGGTAGAGAACCAATATTCGCTGCTCGACCGGACCGATCTCGTTTTCGTCGACGCTCCCGATACGGGCTTCAGCCGGATCGTCGGCGCCGGCAAGCCGAGCGACTTTTTCGGCGTCGATCCCGACGTACGCGCCTTCGGTCAATTTATCTCGCGCTACATCACGACGTTCAACCGCTGGAACTCCCCAAAGTTTCTCTTCGGCGAATCGTACGGAACGCCGCGCTCGGCGATGCTCGTCAACTATCTGCAAAAGCAGAGCATCGGCATCAACGGCGTCGTGCTGCTATCGTCGATCCTCGATTTCTCGCTCGACTGGGATATCAATTTCTCGCCGACCGCAATAGGCGGCGGCGATTGGGCCTTCCCGCTCTACCTCCCGACGGAATCAGCCTCGGCGTGGTATCATCACGTGCTGCCCGGGCCGCCCACGACCTTGGCCGCACTCCTGCCCGAAGTGGAAGCCTTCGCAATGGGTGAGTATCTCAACGCGCTCGCGCAGGGCTCGAAGCTGTCGCCCAGCGAGTTCGACGACGTCGTCGTGAAGCTCCACCAATACACCGGTCTTTCGGAGCACTACATTCGCCTCTCGAACTTGCGGATTCCGTATTGGCGATACGCGACGGAGCTATTTCGCGACAGCGGTGTGATGCTCGGTCGTTACGACGCGCGCTATACGTCGTTCAATCTCGATCGCATCAACGACCGGCCACCCTTCGACCCCGTCGATTCGGCGATCGATGCGGCCTTCGTCGCAACGGGCAACTACTTCATGCGTCAAGTGCTGGGATACCAGACGACGCTCATCTACCGGCCGGTCATCAGCGTCTTTCGCCAATGGGATTGGAAGCATAACGGCGCGCTGCCGACGAACACCGCCCAGGATCTAGCGGCGGCGATGGCGTTCGATCCGAACCTCCAAATTTTTTCAGGTAACGGCTACTACGATTTCGCCACGCCCTTCTGGGCTACGGTCTACACCCTCAATCACTTGATGCTCCCTGCGCAGCTGCAGAAGAACATCACGTATGGCTTCTACGAATCGGGGCACATGGTCTATCTCCATCCCGAGGCGCTGGCAAAATTCCACAGCGACCTCGAAGGCTGGTACGCCCGGACGCTCCAAGCCGGTAGGTGATGATCGGTATTCACTTCATCGTCGCGTCGGAGCGTGCCAGCGTCCGACGGTAGATCGCGGAGAACTTCGAGTAGGCGGTGCGCATGTCGGGAGTGGGCGCGGCGTCGGCGCTTTCTATGGCGCTTTCGAGGTAGTCGAGCGCGCTTTCGAGGTAGAGAAAGCTGGTGAAGTCGTGCGAGTACGCTCCCATGGAATCATCGGGATTCGCGGCAAGCGTCTCGCCGACAACTTCGCGCCGAAAGGCACGCGCCGGCTCGCCCGATAGTAGTTTGGCCCGCTGCTCGGCTTTCGCGCGCTCGGTCGCAACGTCGGCTCGCAGAGCTTGGACGCGCCGAGCCAGCTCGTACTGTCGGCGCAGGTCGGCGTCGCTGGCTGTAATGCGCGGATCGCGCAGCACGCGGGCGGCGCGCGAGTACGTATGCCCGTCAACGCGCAGGTTTACCGTGTACGTTCCGGGCGGAACGAGCGGTCCGTCGGGCGTGCCTTCGTGAAAGTCCCAGACAAAGCGGTGCGCGCCCGGCTCCGCAACCGGGACGGGGTTAGAAACGATCCAATGCGTGGTGTAGTCGATCGATTTTGGATCGACGGGCTTGGGCTGATGTGCGCTCGACCAACTTCGCACGACCGCACCGCCGTTCGACAAAATGTCGATGAGGACCGGCGTGTGCGGCGTCTGCGGCGTCTGCGGCAAGTAGTAGTCGATGTAGAGACCGACGGGGGCGTTTTCGACCTGCGGCTCGTCGAGCGGAAGGGGAGTTCCCTCTTGGCTTCCGGGACGCACGCGATAGGCCGTTGCGGGAGCGAAGAGATAAGCGCCGTGGTTCGCAGCAGCGGTAGTGATCTGTCGTAGCGGCGAGATGTCGTCCATCACCCAGAAGGCGCGGCCGTGGGTCGCGATCACGATATCGTCGCCGTGCACCGCGAGGTCGCGGATCGACGTGACGGGGAGATTGAGCTGCAAGGGTTGCCAGAACGCGCCGTCGTCGAACGAAACGTAGACGCCGCGTTCGGTGCCCGCGTAGAGTAAGCCCCGCCTCACGGGATCCTCGCGAACGGCGTTGACGAAAGAACCGTTCGGAATGCCGCTCGCGATCGCAGTCCAGCTGGCGCCGCCGTCGTGCGTGCGATAGATGTAAGGCCGGTAATCGTCGAGCCGGTGCCGATCGACGGCTGCGTAAGCAGTGGCGGAATCGAAGTGCGATGCTTCGATGATTCCAACCTTGCTCCACGAGGTGAGCTGCGGAGGGGTCATGTTATGCCAATGAACGGCTTGTGCCGAGCTCGTGGAAGCATCTCGCGTAAGCCAAATGTAACCGTCGTCGGTTCCCGCCCAAACGACATTCGCACGCAGCGGTGAAGGCGCAATCGCATAGACCACGCCGTGCCGCGCGACGTTATTCGTGTCGGCGAGCGTCGCCGGATCGAGATTGGGCGGCATGCCTTCATCGGGCCGCGATAGATCCGGGCTGATGATGTGCCACGTCTCGCCCCCATCGCGCGAGCGGAAAATATTCTGGTGTCCGAAGTAGAGCGAGTTGCGGTCGACGGGCGAAAACGCCAGCGGAAGGGTCCACGTGTTTCGCCAGACCGTTCCCGGCTGCGTGATGATCGGGTCGACGTTCTGCTCCCACCCGCTCGCCGGAACCTCGCGTGTCACCGTCGGACCGCCCTGACCGCTCGAGTCGCCGTAGACGAGCCCCGTGTGTTTGGTATCGGGCGCGAGATTGCCGTTCTCGCCCCCGACGTCGACCGGACGAAAATCTTGCTGAGAAATCGTTCCGTACTTGCTCTGACCTGTCTGTATGTCGGCGCCGGAGTCTTGCTGCGCGCCATACGCCGAATAGGGAAACGCGTTGTCGGTCACTACGTGATAGAACTGCGCCGTCGGCTGGTTGTACCACGAGCTCCAGGTTTTCGCGCCGTTGACCGTGACGACAACGCCTTGATCCGAGCCGAGAATCATGTGATTCGAATCGCTGGGATCTATCCACAGAGCGTGATGATCTTCTCCGGTGGGGTCGCCCAAAATCGCTTCGAAGCTCTTGCCGGCGTCGGTAGAGCGATAGGTGGACGTATTCATCACATAGACCACGTTGGCGTTGCGCGGATCGGCGGTGATCCCGCTGAAGTACCAGCCCCGCTGCCAGATGCGCGGCTCGCCGTCGACATGCGTCCACGTAGCGCCCGAGTCGTCGGAGCGATAGACGCCGCCCAATCCCGCGCTGCTGTCGACGTTGGCGTAGACGCGATTTGACGCGGCGGCCGAAATCGAGAGGCCGATGCGCCCAACATGGGCGGGCAGACCCTGCGTAAGCTGCGTCCAGGTCGCGCCGCCATCCGTCGTTTTGTATAAGCCGCTGCTCGGACCGTTCGACGGCGGGTAGACGTTCCACGGCGGGCGGCGCGTCTGCCAAAGTGCGGCGTAGAGCACGCTCGGATCGTTGGGGGCCATTGCGAGCGCGGTCGCTCCGGTATCCGGATTCTTGTAGAGGACTTTCGACCAAGTCTTTCCGCCGTCGGTCGTCTTGAAGACGCCGCGCTGGGCGTTTGGCCCGTATGGATGACCGAGTGCTGCGACGTAGGCGATGTCGGCGTTACGCGGATCGACGACGATTGCGCCGATCTGCTTGGTATCGGTCAGGCCGAGATGCGTCCAGCTCTTCCCGCCGTCGGTCGATTTGTACATCCCGTCGCCATAAGCGATGTCGGAACGCATGTCGGCTTCGCCGGTGCCGACGTAAATCGTGCGCGGCGCGCTGGGTGCAACTGCGATCGACCCGATCGACCCGATCTCTTGGTCGTCGAAAATTGGATTCCAGGTGCGACCGGCATCGAGGCTCTCCCAGACGCCGCCGTCGACGGCGCCGAAGTAAAAATGATTCGGTTCGCCCGGCACGCCGGTAACCGCAAGCGCGCGGCCGCCGCGAAACGGCCCGATCAGCCGCCAGTGGAGCGCGGTAAAGTATGAATGCTCGAAGCCGCCGTCAGTGCGCGCCGCGACGGCCGCGGCCGGCGCGCTGACAATGCAGGCGACGAGAAGAGCAAAGAGGCGTCGCATAGACGCCTACCATCCGCCGCCGCTGTCGCCGCCTCCCCCGCCGAAATCCCCGCCGCCGACGTCGCCGCCGAAGCCTCCGCCGCTCCAGTCGCCGCTGCTCGCGCCGCCCAGATCGGCTTGTCCGGCGTCGCTCTGCCATCCGCCCGAATCCCCGCCGCCCCACGCGCCGCCGGCATCGGGCGGAAGTTGACCCGCTTGCGCCGGTCCGATTCCGCCGCCGCGGAAGAGCTCGTTGCCGAGCCAGGCGCCGCCGAGTCCACCCAGCAAGCCGCTCCAAAAGCTACCGCCGCCGCCGAAGCCGCCGTATCCGTAGCCCGGGCCTCCGGGCGGCGTTCCGGCGGGCGGCGTTCCCCCCGCACCGCCGTAATAACGTGGCGTCGACGAGGCGCGCAGGATCGCACGCAGGATCAGGAAGCCGACGATACCGATGATGATCCACCAGAACATAGAGATGTGAAGTCCTCCGGATTGCGTGCTACGCTGCGCAGGGAGTGCGGCCGCGCCGGACGTCCCTTGCTGTAAGCCGCCGCGATGGGCTCGATAGATAGTGAGAATGGCGTCAACGGCGCCGGTGATGCCGGCATCGTACGATTCGCTGCGAAACTGACTCTCCATCGACGTACGAATCGAGCGCAACACCTCCGGCGTAAACCATCCTGCCTGGACGCCGGCTCGATCCGGCACGATGACGTCGCGCCGATCGTCGCGCGCCACGAAGATGAGGACCCCGTTGACGTTCTGCTGCGCGAATGCGCTCCGTGCCGCGTCCTGCAGGGTTGCTCCGCCCAGCGACGGCGTCGTAACGACGACGATCTCCTTGCCCGTCTGCGCGTTGAAGTTTGAGATTCGAGTATTGAGCTGCGCGACCGTTGTCTGCGAAAACATGCCGGCTTGGTCTTGGACGAAGTCGCGAGCGGCGACGGGCCGGCCGACCGCAACCGCGATCAGCATCCCGGCCGCCGCCGAGAGCACTGCGAAGCGCATCGAGATGGCCTTCATGCGGCGTCCTACCACTGCGTCTGGCACGAAGTTTCGAGCCCCTTGCGGGAACTGACGGACCGCTCGGCTGAGACTCGACATCGCATGGACGAAACGGCGGGGCGTCATCCCGTGCTCAAAGCCGGCTCGCTTAGCTTCATCGAGGTGCTCGCAACCTCGATCGCGCTCATCGGACCGAGCATGACGCCCATTTTGATCGCGCCGTACATGTATGCGCTCGCCGGCAATGGCACGTGGCTGGCGTACGTTTTCGGCGGCACCATGCTGGTCTTCGTGGCGCTCTGCGTCAACCAGTTTGCGCGGCGGTCCAGCGCGGCGGGATCGATGTATCAATACGTTGCCGAGCACCTGGGACCGGGCGCGGGGGCAATCGGCGGTTGGACGCTGCTTTGGGCCTACGGCTTCGTTGCCGCGGCCGTGCTGGGAGCGATGGCGCTTTTCGTGGGCCGGCTCTTCTCCGGAATAGGACTGCACGCTGCGCCATCGCTCGTCGTCATCGTCCTCGCCGTAATTGCATGGCAGGCCGCGTATCGCGGCGTGCAGGTTTCCGCGATTCTGATGCTCGCGCTTGAGCTGGTTTCCGTAAGCATCATTTGTATTCTCGTTGCAATAGTGCTGCACGCGCACGGTCCTTCGTTCGACGCCAAACAATTGCGTATTGCGGGCGGCTTCCCGGGGGGCGTCGGTCTAGCGATCGCATTCGCGGTCTTTAGCTACGTCGGCTTCGAGAGCGCGACGGCTTTCGGCGCTGAGGCTGAACGACCGCTGGTGACGATTCCCCGCGCGGTCATGGGAAGCGTTCTTTTCGCAAGCGCGTTCTTCGTCGTCACAACCTACGCCGAAATCGTCGGGCTCGGTAGCGCCGGAAAGCGGCTGGACAAGGAGCAATTTCCGATGCAGACGCTCGTCGACTTCTACGGGATCGGCTATCTTGCGATCCCGATAACGATCGGCGCGCTCTGCAGCGCCTTCTCCGTCTGCCTCGCCTGCATCACGACCGCCGGACGCATCGCCTACGCGATGGCCGGGTCTAAGCTCTTACCCCCCATGTTCGCCCGAATCGAGCGCAAGCACGACACGCCGAACGTTGCCGTCACGGTCGTGACCGCCACGACGCTCGCGGTCGCCCTACTTGCCCTGGCTTTCGGTGTGACGCCGATCGACGTTTTTGATAATTGCGGAACGCTCAGCTCGTTCGGATTCATTCTCGCCTATTTGCTGATTGCAATCGGCGCGGCCGTCTATTGCAAGAGCCTGGGCGTGCTGCGAATCGTAGACGCGCTCATCTCGACGGTCGCCTCGCTGCTCCTGCTGCTCGCGGCGGTCACGCTTTTCTATCCCGTCCCGGCGCCGCCGCAACGCTGGTTTGCGTACTGCTTCTTGGCGTTTATTGCAGCGGGTTGGCTTTGGTTTCGCCTCAGGAAGGCCAGCGACTGACGACGACGCGCTGTTGCGTGTAGAACGCGATTGCGTCTTTCCCGTGGCAGCGGAGATCGCCGAACATCGAATCCTTGACCCCGCCGAACGGAAAGAACGCCATCGGCGCCGCAATGCCGACGTTGATCCCGACCATGCCGACCTCGATGCGGGATGCGAAGGCGCGCGCGCTGGCGCCGTCTCGCGTAAAGATCGACGACGCATTGCCGTAGCGCGATCCATTCGCAATCTCGATGGCCTCGTCGAGTGACGAGGCGCGAACGATGGCCAGCACCGGTCCGAAGATTTCGTCGCGTGCGAGCTCACTCGTTGGGTGGACGTCGTCGAAGATCACGGGCGCGGCAAACGTACCGCCCGCGGGAACGCTGCGCGGCTCCAGCAGAACGTGCACGCCGGCGCGGCGTGCGCGCTCGACGTACCCCTCGATCCGCGCAAGCGCTTGTTCGCTGACGACCGGTCCCATCTCGACGCCTTCCTCGGAACCTCGACCCAAGCGAAGACTGGCTGCGGCATCGACGAGCATCGGTGCGAGTGCATCGCCGGCCGCGCCGACCGCAATCACGACGGAACCGGCCAAACATCGCTGACCGGAACCGCCGAACGACGCGCCGATAATGGCGTCGCAGGTCGCGGAGTCGACGGCGTCGGGCATGACGATGAGATAGTTCTTCGCACCGCCGAGTGCCTGAACTCGCTTACGCGCCTTGACGGCTCTTTCTTGGACGAGGCGCGCCGCCTTGGCGGAGCCGACGAAAGAAACGGCTGCGACGCCGGGATGCTCGATCAGCGCCTCGGCCGTTTCGGCGCCGCCGTGCACGATGAGCAAGACGCCTTGCGGAAACCGGCAGTCGTCTGCAATCGCAAGCAGAAGCTCCGAAGTGAGCGGCGTTTGCGGCGACGGCTTGAGCACGAACGTATTGCCGGCCGCGATGGCGATCGGAAACATCCACATTGGAATCATCGCCGGAAAGTTGAAGGGCGTGATGCCGACGCAGACGCCGAGCGGATACCGCATCGAGACCGAATCGATGCCGCGGGCCACGTCCGGTAGCGCGTCGCCCATGATCAGCGACGGCATGCCGCATGCGAATTCGACCGCTTCGACGCCGCGCCGTACTTCGGCGCGCGCGTCGGTGAGGGTCTTACCGTTTTCGCGCGAGACCGAGAGCGCCAGCTCTTCCCGCCGTCGTTCGAGCTCGCCGGCGTATCGAAAGAGCAGGCGCGCGCGCTCGACGACCGGCACCTCGCGCCAAGAGTCGAATGCTTTGCGCGCGCTTGCGACGGCGCTCGCGGCTTGCTCGTGCCGCGCAACGGGCACCTCGCCGATGAGCTCCCGAGTCGCTTTATCGTGCACCCGAATTCGCATCACGCTTCGCCCTCCAAACGTTCGAGAGCAGCGTCGAGAATTTCAAACCCTTCGTCGAGCTGATCGGTCGAAATGACGAGTGGCGGCGCGACGATCGCAACGTTGTATCGACCCAGGAGATAGAGCCCGTGAGAAAGCAGATCGTTGAAAAAGCCCGCAAGCGTGCGGTTTCCCTGCCACGGTACCAAGGGCGTCCGCGTTTCACGGTCGGCGACGAGTTCCAGGCCGAAGAATGCCCCGACCCCGCGCACCTCCCCGACGACTCGACGACGGCGTTGGAGCGCGTCGAAGCGCGTGCGCAGCCAATCCTCGATGTCGCGAGCTCGCGCGAAGAGCCGTTCGTCTCGGTACGCGCGCAGGGACGCGACGCCCGCGGCCACCGCGAGCGGGTGTCCGCTAAACGTATGACCGCTTGGCAAAGGACGGCTGTCGAATTCGACCGCGAGCGATTCACGCACCGCCACGCCTCCGAGCGGTACGTACGCGGACGTCACGCCCTTAGCAAACGTGAACATATCGGGTGTTACGTCAAACCGCTGCGCGGCAAACGCTTCTCCGGTGCGTCCAAAGCCCGTCATCACCTCGTCGAAGACGAGCAGAATTCCATGTCGGTCGCAGAGCTCACGCACCCGAGCGAGGTAGCCTTCGGGATAGACGATGACGCCGTTGGTACCGACGACCGGCTCGATGAGGAGTGCCGCAATGTTCAAACCGCCTTCGTAGTTGACGACCTCTTCGAGATGCTCGATCGCTCGATCGACTTCTTCGCGTGAGTTGCGAGCATGAAACGGACTGCGATATGGAAAGGGAGCGAAGAAACGCACGATGCCCGGGATCCCCGGCTCGTTTGGCCAACGGCGGTTCTCGCCCGTGAGCGTTCCCGCGCCGGGCGCCGAGCCGTGAAACGAACGGTAGGCCGTCAGAATTTTGTGGCGTGCGCGCAGCGTTCGCGCGAATTTGATCGCGTCTTCATTCGCCTCGCCGCCGCCGGTCGTGAAGAAGACGCGGCCGCCCTCCGGCCATGGAGAAATTTCGATAATCTCACGGGCGAGCTCGGCGCGCTGGTCGTTCGCGAAAGTTGGAGCGACGTACGCAAGCCGGCGCGCCTGTTCGGCGATCGCCGCTGCGACCGCCGGATGAGCGTGTCCGAGGTTGACCGCAACCAGACCGGCCGAGAAATCGAGGTAGCGGCCGCCACGATCGTCGTAGATGCATGAGCCGTCGCCGCGCACGATCACCGGCGGGTTACGGCCGCTTTGTGCGACCCATGGCGTAAGCACGTAACGGGCGTGCATCGCGGCGGCGTCGTCCATCAAGGCTTGCGAGCGATTCATCTCGAGTGCGTCGTCAAGACGATCAATCCTCCCGCGACGCTGAGCGCAAAGAAAACGATGAAGATCCAAACGCCAAAGCGTTTCCAGAATTCGCGCCGCGCGCGCGCCGCTCGCGTGTGATGCGTTGGACGGCTTCTTTTCACGAACTTTGCGCTCGCCGTTCGATTCCGCTGGACCACAAGCGCTCCAGATTGTAGAAAGCGCGCTGCTCGGGCGTAAAGACGTGGACGATCACATTGCCCAGGTCGATGAGGATCCAGAATCCGTCCGCATAGCCCTCGACGCGTGAGACGCCGAAGCCGTTCCTGCGCACCGCTTCGATGACGCCATCGGCGATTGCGCGAGTCTGGATCTTCGAGCGACCGGTGACGATCGCGAACGTGTCGGCAAGGACGGTCCGACCGCTCACGTCGAGCGCGGTGAAGGCTTCGCCCTTCTTGTCGAGCGCGATATCGCGAACGACCTCGATCAGCTCGGCGATACTAGGCTCCTCGTGCCTCCACGGGAGCGGCGCGACGCGCGTGGCGCTCAGCCGCGAGACGCACCGTTTCGCGCATAGCGCCGGCGAGATCGCGCAGCGCGAGCTGCCAAAGTTCGGCGCGTTCGGGAAAGCTGCGGCCCGGTTCGAGGGAGTCGGCAAGGTAGACGGCGCAGTCGAGCGGCGACATCTCGGGGCCGCCGGTCGTGTGTTTTTCGATCGCGCGGAGCACCTCGGCATCCTCTACCCCGAATAGCTCGCGCGCAATCGCGGCGCCGAGGCGCGCGTGGAGCAGCACCGGATGCTCCCGTTCGATAGGCTCGATTCGCATGTCACGCGCTTCGCATTCTGCGACGAGCCGCGACGGGGAATAGAGGCGCGCGAGATCGTGCAACATTCCGGCGAGGCGCGCCTTGTGCGAATCGAGGCCGTGACGTTGCGCAAGCAGCTCCGCACAGCGAGCGACGCGCACGCTATGCCGGTAGCGGTGCTGCTGCCCGATATGCTCTCGAACCTTGCGCGCCAGCCGCGTGAAGGTCACTGCTCGACGCGTGCGCGCAGAACCCGCAGCCGGTTGCGATAGAGCTCGCTGCGCAGGCTGCCGGCCCACATGATCAGCGCGCTTTCGTTGTCGTCGCTATAGTAACCGGAGCGCATCGTTACGGTCGTGAATCCATATTTACGGTAGAGCCGCTGCGCGACCGCATTGCTCTCGCGCACCTCGAGCGTCATCCAAGCCGCGCCGCGTTCGATTGCTTCGTCGATCAGTCGCAGGAACAGCACTTCGCCGAAACGCCGTCCGCGATAGGGCGGATCGACGGCGAGCGTCGTGACGTGTGAATCCTCCACGATGACCCAGACGCCGCCGTAGGCGACGACGCGATCGTCGAAAAGGCCGACGAAGTAGTGCGCGAGCTTGTTGGTGCTCAATTCGTTGTAGAACGCATCCGACGGCCAGACGGTCGAAAAAGAGGCGCGCTCTATGCGCGCGACCGCCATAATATCCGACGTCGCCATCGGCCGAATCGAAAACCGGCTGGGGCGTTGCGCCCGCCTGTCGAGCTCCATTTTCATCGGCGGCGATACTCTAGAGTCTCGGCAGCGTAACGGCGGGAAGCTCGCCGTAATCGGCGCGTACTTCATGCAGGCTTAGCGGCGGCGTCAGATACGGCGCCGCCAGGGCGGCTGCCGCGGCGGCTGGCGTCACGACGGGATCGGCGGAGCGCACGATAATGCCGCGTTCGGCAAGCGCGTGCAGAACGTCCTTCGGGGCCCCGACGACCGCAAGTGGTTCCGTCTCCCCGTGTAGGACCTCGTCGAGCACGTTGGCAGTTGGACCCGAGGCGCGCCGCATCTCGTTCTCCGAGCGAAGACGCACCGAGATCACGCCGGCGCGCCCCACGACGACCGTGAGAACTCGGGTAAAGCCGCCGGCGAACTCGAGTAGGTCGAACGACGAAACCGGCACGAGCGGACGTTCCCAGACTGCGGCCAGCGACTTGGCGTATGCGATCGCGATGCGCAAGCCGGTGAATCCGCCCGGGCCGATCCCGACCGCCAAGCGGTCGATCTGCTCCGGCACGAGTTGCGCGCTGTCGAACACGTCTTCGACCATCGCAAGCCCCCGCTCGAGCGCAACGCCGCCGGTTTCGCTGCGCGATGCTGCGATTCGACCCGCGCTACCGATTGCGGCCGAGAAGGCTCCCAGCGCCCCATCTAGGGCAAGAACGATCATTGCGGTGGTCGAACAAATAGAGTACGCGCTTCGTCGCCGGCCCCTTCGATGTCGATTTCGTACCGCCGCCCGGGAATAGCGTCAGCCGCGTTGCGCCACCACTCGATCAGGACGATCGAACGTCCGTCAAGCGCATCCTCGAGGCCGAGCTCGCTCAGTTCGCGAGCATTTTCGATGCGGTATAAGTCGATGTGCTCGATCGGCGGATCACCGTCGTAGCGATGCCGGAACGTAAAGCTCGGACTGCAGCTCTGATCGGCGCCGTGGAGCGTTCGGACGACGGCGCTCACAAAGGCGGTTTTGCCCGAACCGAGTGGGCCGCCGAGCGCTACGACGTCGCCGGGACGCAGACGACGCGCGAAAACTGCGGCAAACGCGCCGAGATCCTCTTCCGTATGAAGAGTCAGGCGCAGCGGGCCGGTCCCAAGCCAAGTCGAAGGCGGTTCCTTCATGAGTGCAGGTGACTATTGAACAACGATATCCTGGTGGAGGTCAACGTAGAAGATGAAATGCGGGAGAGTTATCTCTCGTATGCCATGTCGGTCATCGCCTCACGGGCGCTGCCGGACGTGCGCGACGGCTTGAAACCGGTTCAGCGGCGAATTCTGTACGCGATGCGCGAGATGGGGCTCGACCCGGGCAAGCAGCATCGCAAGTGCGCCGGCATCATCGGCGAAGTGCTCAAGAGCTATCATCCTCACGGAGATAGCTCGGTCTACGATGCGCTCGTGCGCATGGCGCAAGACTTTACGCTGCGTTATCCGTTGGTCGACGGGCACGGCAACTTCGGATCGATCGATCCGGATCCACCCGCGGCCTACCGGTATACCGAAGCCCGGCTGGCTCGCGCGGCAAACGACGTCTTGGCCGACATCGATAAAGAGACCGTTCGGTTCGTTTCGACCTTCGATAATCAAGGCGTCGAGCCCACGGTGCTTCCCGGACGGCTGCCGCAGCTTCTCGTCAACGGATCGAGCGGCATCGCGGTCGGAATGGCGACGAACATTCCGCCGCACAACCTCAACGAAATCGCCGATGCGATCGTCGCTTTGATAGACGATCCGCAGGCGAGCGACGACGATCTTTGCGCGATCGTGCAAGGGCCCGATTTCCCTACCGGCGGTACGATTTTAGGCCATGAAGCCATTCGGGAGGCCTACAGGACCGGACGCGGATCCATCGCGATTCGGGGGAAGGCCGAGATCGTCGAGGAGCGGGGCAAGCATAAGATCGTCGTCACCGAGATACCGTACCAGGTCTATAAAGGGCGAATTATCGAGGCAATATCCGAAGCCTACGCCGAGAAGCGCATCGCCGGGATAGCACGGATGGACGACGAGTCCAATCGGAAAGGCATGCGTGTCGTCATCGAGCTTCAAAAGAGCGCGACACCCAAGATCGTGCTCAACCAGCTCTTCAAGCACACGCCGCTGCAGGCGACCTTCGGCTTCAATATGCTGGCGCTCGTGCCCATCGGCGAGCCGCGCGCCGACGGATCGGTCGCAATCGAGCCGCAAGTGCTCACGCTCAAGCAGCTGCTCGAGCACTTCATCGGGCATCGCAAGGACGTTATCGCGCGGCGAACGGCCTACGATCTTCGCAAGGCCGAAGAGCGCGCCCATTTGCTCGAGGGATATCGGATTGCGCTCGACAACATCGACGAAGTCATCGAGATCGTTCGCGGAAGCCAAACGACCGATCAAGCCAAAGAGCGGCTATCGACGCGGTTCAGCCTGAGCGACGTGCAAGCACAAGCGATCGTCGACATGCGACTGCGGACGCTCGTCGGGCTCGAGCGGCAGAAGATCGAGCAAGAATACGCCGATCTGATCAAGGCGATTGCCGAGCTGCAGGACATTTTGCGCAGCCCGCGCCGTATCGCCGGCATCGTCAAGAGCGAAGCGCTCGACGTCAAAAAGCGGTTTGGCGACGAACGGCGCACGAGCATCGAACCCGTCGAAGATGAAATCTCTATCGAGCAGATCACCCCGAACATCGACGTCGTCGTCACCTACACCGTCGGCGGCTACATCAAGCGCGTCTCTGTCGATACGTTTCGGACGCAGAGCCGCGGCGGACGCGGCGTGACCGGCATCTCGAATCTCAAGCGGGAGGACGTCGTTCGCAACTTCTTCGTCACCAAGACGCACGACCACGTGCTCTTTTTCACCAACATGGGGCGCGTCTACCGGCTGCGCGGTTACGAGATTCCCGACACGACGCGTCAGGCGCGCGGCACGGCGCTCGTCAACCTGCTCACGCTGCCGCCCGGCGAAGAAGTCACGGCGGTCTTTCCGATCGACCGGTTCGAAGGCGAGCGATATCTCGTCATGGTGACCAAGCGCGGCGTTATCAAGAAGACCAAGCTCGAAGAGTTCGCAAACGTACGCCGCAACGGGCTGATCGCGATCAATCTCGACGCGGGCGACGAGCTGCTTGCGGTCGATCTCTCCAACGGTTCTCGCGACATCATTCTCGCCTCGACGCTTGGAATGGCCGTGCACTTCAACGAGAAAGACGTCCGTCCGATGGGGCGGGTGGCGCGCGGGGTCAAGGCGATGACGCTCGAGAAGGGCGACACGGTCGTGGCCATGGACGTGATCGAGGACGAGCGGCGGGAAGTCTTACTCGTGACCTCGCGCGGCTTCGGCAAGCGCACGCCGATCGACGAATATCGCCATACCTCTCGAGGCGGCAAGGGGGTCAAGGCGTTCGCACGCCAGCGCGACGACATCGGACAAGTCGTCGAGCAAATTCTCGTCGCGCCCGACGACCAGATTCTCATGATTACGTCCGGTAACCAGGTGATACGCCTCAAAGTGCGCGACATTCGCAAGACCGGACGCGACGCAAAAGGCGTTCGTCTGCAGCGGCTGGGTGAGGGAGACGAGGTCATCGCGCTCACCAATCTCGGCAAGCAGGCCGCGCAGATCACCGAGATCACCGGCGAACCGGCACAAACGGAGCTTTAAACGTAACCGGCTCCGGAACTGCACCGAAGTGCCGGCGGAGCTCGAGCAGGACCTTCGGCTGCCGTGGCCTGAACTTTGGAACTCTCGGCCGTGGAAGCGTGATTCTAGGGCGTGGAGGTACCGTTAGAGACCCATGAGCGCACTACCAGACGTTACGCAGGCAACCTTTGACAGCGAGGTGCTCGAAAGCACTCAGCCGGTGCTCGTCGATTTTTGGGCACCGTGGTGCGGGCCGTGCCGGATGCTTTCGCCGATCGTAGAAAAAGTCGCCGAAAAGCACGGGAGCAAAGCAAAGTTCGTTAAGCTCAATACCGACGATAATCCAAGCATTGCAGGTCAATACCAAGTCTCCGGCATTCCCTGCCTCATTCTCTTCAAGGGCGGCCAACCGGTCGATCGCATCGTGGGCTACGTTCCCGAAAACGTGCTAACGTCGATGCTCGGCAAACACGTGGCGTGAAATCGATCCCGGCAATGCACCGGGTATTGGCGGACGATCGGATAGTTCAGTACGACGTCCTACTCGGGAGAAATCAGGTGAAGCGCGCGGCCGACGAAGTATTCGGCCGCGTGCGCGCTTCGGGCACAACTGAGTTCGATGCGATCGTCGAGGAGCTCGCCGTCCGATTGGAAGCCGTTCGGCAAGAGACGCTGCTGAAGGTCATCAACGGGACCGGCATCATCATTCACACGAATCTGGGGCGCGCCCCGCTGGCGGCCGACGCACTGCACGCGGTCGTCGGTATGTCCCAAGGCTATTCGAACCTTGAATACGATCTCGAAACCGGTGAGCGCGGCTCGCGCTACGGGCGAGTCGCGGGTCTGTTGAAGGAGGTCACCGGCGCGCAGGACTCGCTGGTGGTCAATAACTGCGCCGCGGCCGTTGTGCTGGTGCTCGACACGTTGGCAAAGGGCCGCGAAGTCGTCGTAGCTCGCAGCGAGCTCGTCGAAATCGGCGGCGGATTTCGCGTTCCCGAAGTGCTCGAGCGCAGCGGCGCAAGGCTGGTCGAGGTCGGAACGACGAACCGCGTCTACGTTGAGGATTTCGAGCGCGCGCTCTCCCCTCGCACGGCGCTTCTGCTTCACACGCATGCGTCAAACTATCGCATCGAAGGCTTCACGCACGACGCGCCGGTCCGCGACATCGTCGAGCTGGGCCGGCGGTCCGGCGTGCCGGTTGTCGAGGATCTGGGAAGCGGCGCGCTCGTCGATCTTGCGCAGCTCGGCGTGCAACACGAGCGAACCGTCCAGGAAGCGCTTGCCGACGGCCTCGCGCTCGTGACGTTCTCGGGTGACAAGCTGCTCGGCGGTCCCCAAGCCGGTGTCATCGTCGGAAGCGCGCCACTCATCGCACGAATGCGCAGCAATCCACTCCTGCGCGCCTTGCGCGTCGGGAAGATGACGCTCGCTGCGCTGGCCTCGACCTTGCAGCTCTACCGCGACGGTTCGCTGCGCGAGCGTCTGCCGGTCTTTCGCATGCTGGCGGCGAGGCTCGACGATCTCCGCCGTCGGGGCCAGGCGTACGTCGAGGCCGTTCCAGGCGCAAGCATTGCCGAAAGTGACGCCTACCTCGGCGGTGGCGCGCTCGCGCAGGAGCGCGTGGCCTCGCTCGCCGTCGGAATTGCGGGGGAGAAACCCGACCGGCTGGCGGCGCAGCTTCGCGATGGGATGCCGCCGATCGTCGCGCGCATCGCGCGGGGAGAACTCCTGCTCGATTTACGCACGATCGCGCCGGAGGAGGACGATGCGGTGATTGGCGCCTTGAAGCGACTGGGATTGAACCGCTGACCGAAAACGATGCCTGAGCTTCCCGACGTCGCGGCCTACATCGTCGCGTTAGAGCCGCGCGTCGTCGGCAAGAAACTGGAGCGCGTGCGAATCGCAAGCGTCTCGCTATTACGAACGGCCACCCCGCTCGCTGCCGCGCAAGGGCGCGTCGTCGGCAGCATTCGACGCATCGGCAAGCGCATCGCGATCGGGCTCGAGGGCGAGGTTTGGCTCGTGATTCATCTCATGATCGCCGGACGGCTCCACTGGCGGCCGACTCACGCCAAGCTGGGGAGTCGCAACACGTTGGCGGCGTTCGATTTTACCGACGGCTCGCTGGTGCTCACGGAAGCGGGCTCGAAACGGCGGGCCTCACTTTCGGTCGTTGTCGGTGAAGAAGCCCTCACGGCGCTAAACCGTGGCGGCATCGATGTCTTTGCGTGCGAGCTGGATGAATTCGTGCGCGCGCTGGCTGCCGAGAATCACACGCTCAAACGTGCGCTCACCGATCCGCACCTCATCGACGGCATCGGCAACGCATATTCCGACGAGATTCTCCACGCCGCGCGCCTCTCGCCGATGGCGTTCACACGGAAACTTGCGGGGGACCAATGGGACCGCCTCTTCGCCGCCACCCGGGCGACGCTGGCGGAGTGGACCGATAGATTGAGTGCCGATGCGCGCCGCAAATTCCCCGAAGGCGTCACCGCATTTCGCGAAGGGATGGCGGTTCACGGACGCTACGGAAAAGCGTGTCCGCAATGCGGCGACGTCGTTCGGCGTATTCGATATGCGGATAATGAGACGAACTACTGCGCGCGATGCCAGACGGGCGGCAAGATTCTCGCCGATCGTGCCTTGTCGCGGCTAGGGATTAGCCCCCTGAGAACCAGCCCGACGGCTCGACGTCGAGATTGACGTTGATCTGCTTTACCTCAGTGTAGGCGTCGTACCCGTACGTGCCCAGCTCGCGGCCGATGCCGGACTGCTTGTAGCCGCCCCACGGCGCTTCGTTATAGGTGGGATGGTAGGTATTGATCCAGGTAATGCCAGCTCGCATCTTCCGGATGACGCGATGCGCTTTTGCGATGTCCTGCGTGAACACCGCTCCAGCAAGCCCGTAAATGGTGTCGTTGGCCAGCCTGATCGCCTCGGCTTCGTCGTCGAACGTTTGGACGACGAGCACCGGGCCGAAGATCTCTTCTTGCACGATTCGCATCGTCGGTGAGGTATCGTCGAAAACCGTCGGCGCGATGAAGTTTCCCTGCGCGAGCGTGCCGCCGAGGCGCTCGCCGCCGCAGAGCATCCGCGCGCCCTCCCTCGAGCCAGTCGCGATGTACGATTCGACGCGCTCGCGGTGGACCGGCGAGATGATCGGGCCCATCTCGGTTGCGGGATCGAATCCGTCGCCGACGCGTATTTTTTGCGCGCGCTCGACAAGGCGCTCGACGAAACGGTCGTGCAGACTCTGCTCCAAAATCAACCGCGAGCCCGCGGAACAAACTTGCCCGGCGTTGGCAAAGATGCCGAAGAGCGCGTAATCGACGGCCGTATCGAAATCGGCGTCGGCGAAGACGACGTTCGGCGATTTGCCGCCCAGCTCCAGCGAAATCTTTTTGAGGTTCGTCGTGGCATCGTGCATGATGCTGCGCCCGGTCTTCGTGCCGCCGGTGAAGGCAACTTTGTCGACGAGCGGGCTTGCCGCGATGACGTGTCCGACGATGGCACCCGCGCCCGGGACGATATTGAGGACGCCGGGCGGAAACTCGAGCTCGTCGAAGATCCTCGCTAGCCGAATCGCGGAGAGCGGTGTCAGCTCGGAGGGCTTGAGGACGCAAACGTTGCCGGCGGCGAGCGCCGGCGCGAGCTTCCACGTCGCCATCAGCAACGGGTAGTTCCAGGGGACGATCTGTCCGCAGACGCCGATCGGCTCACGAACCGTGAACGTTTGTGACGGCGCCGGAACGTCGAACGTCTGCCCGTGCGGCTTCGTCGCGAGACCGGCGTAATAGCGAAAACAGTTCGCGGCATCGACCGCATCGTACTCGGTTTCACGCAGCGGCTTGCCGTTGTTGAGCGTATCGATCCGCATGAACTCGTCGCGGTGCGCGTCGATTGCGTCGGCGACTTTGAAGAGCAGCGAGGCCCGATCCGCGGCGCACGTCGAGCCCCACGGACCGTCGTCGAAGGCGCGGCGCGCGGCGGCGATCGCCGCTTCGGCGTCCGCGGCCGTCGCTTCCGCGACGGTTGCAATCACGCGGCCGTTGGCCGGGTTGTAGAGCTCGCGCGTCCCGCCCTCGGCCGCGAGCTTCCAGCCGCCGTCGACGAACATCGGTATCACGCCGTCGATGCGCGGCAGATCGCGAAGAATTTCGTCGGAGTGCGTTGCCGGGTGAGACGCCGTTTGCATGTTCCTATGCTCCTGTTTGCGTTAAACTTGCCATCGAATGGAGGCTTTCGTGCAGTACTTGGCACACGTAATCTGCTTCGCCCTCCGTGATCGTGAGCGGCGGCTCGATGCGAATTACGCGGGCGTTGACGAGCGTTCCCGAAACGAGCACGCCACGGTCGAGCATGCGCTTCCCAAGCTCGAATCCGGTCTCGTGGTCCCGGAATTCGAGTGCCATCAAGAGCCCTTTTCCGCGCACGTCGACGACGAGATCTCCGTGCTCCGCAGCGGCGTTGCGAAGACCGGCGAGCATCCGCTCTCCGAGAATCGCCGCGCGCTCGGGTAAACGATCTTCGATCAAGACGTTGATCGTCGCGAGCGCCGCGGCACAGGCGAGCGGGTTCCCGCCGAACGTCGACGTGTGCAGGAACGGGTTATCGAAGAGCCGCGCAAAGATCTCGCGTCGGCCGATGACCGCGCCGGCCGGAACCACGCCGCCGCCGAAGGCTTTCGCAAGACACATCAAGTCGGGGGCGACGCCGTAATGCTCGCAGCAGAACATCTTCCCGGTCCGTCCCATACCGGTCTGAACTTCGTCGAGAATGAGGAGCGAGCCAAACTCGTCGCAGAGCGCGCGCACGCTTGGGAGATACTCGTCGTAGGGAATGTTGACGCCGCCCTCTCCTTGGATCGGCTCGAGCAGCACCGCGCCGACGTCTTCGCCGACCGCTTTGCATGACGTGAGCATGTCGCGCAGTGCGAGCGTATCGTTGAAGGGCACGTGCTCGATGTTGGGCAGCATCGGGCCAAAGGGCCGGCGGAACTCGGCCTTGGCGCTGGCCGAAAGCGAGCCGTAGCTTTTCCCGTGAAAGCCCTTCGTTGCGGCAACGATCGTTTGTTTGGTGGGATCGTAGGCACGTGCAAGCTTGAGCGCGCCTTCAACCGCTTCCGTGCCGCTATTACAGAAGAAACTGTACTCGAGACCGGCCGGTGTAAGCATCGCAAGCGCCTTGGCGAGCATCGCACGCAAGGGATCGAGCAGGTCCTGACTGTGCAACGGTTGGCGGCGCAACTGGTCGCTTACGGCTTTGACGACTTTGGGATTGCGGTGCCCGACGTTGAAAATTCCAAAACCGCCTAAGCAGTCGATGTAGGTCCGTCCGGTAACGTCGCGATACGAATTCGGTCCGGCATCCGCCCATTCCACGACCGCGCCGGCGCCGCGAGGGTCCGTCGCCTTCCGATATTCGAGGAATCCCGGGTTGACGTGGTCGCGGAACGACTCCACGGTTTCGCGCGTTATCCACGACGCTTCCGCCGGCGTAACGTCGGCTTTCTCGATGAGGTCTAAAACGCGCTGCGTGTATTCATAAACCTTGCGCTGACGATCACCGGTAATTTTCGATCACCTCGTAAACACTTCTCGGCAACTCGCTCTCATAATGTCTAATCCTTCTTCGAGCACCGCGTCGTCGACGACCAGAGGTACGAGAACCCGAATGACGTCCCGCTTGCCGGCCAAGAGCAGAAGCAGTCCCCGTTCGCGTGCCGCCTCGACGACTTCGGGCGCATCCGACGAAAGCTCGATCGCCTGCATCGCCCCGAGCCCGCGCACGTCTTCAATCTGCGCAAACTCGCTTTGCAACGCGCGCAGCGCGTCGGCGATTCGGGCACCGATCGTGCGGGCGCGCGCCAAAAAGGCCTCATCGATGAGCTCGAATACTTCGAGGGCGGCGGCGCACGCGACCGGATTGCCGGCAAACGTGCCGCCTAACCCTCCCGGCTCGGGTGCGTCCATGATCTCGGCCTTGCCGACTACGGCCGCGAGCGGCAACCCTCCGCCGAGCGATTTCGCGACGGCGATCAGATCGGGCTCGACGCCATACTGCTCGCATGCGAAGAAGGTGCCGGTACGGCCGAATCCCGTTTGGATTTCATCGGCGATGAGCAGGATGCCGTACTTGTCTGCGAGTGCGCGCAGCTCACGCAAGAAGTTCATCGGCGCCGGCACGAAGCCGCCTTCCCCGAGCACGGGCTCGACGATGATTGCGGCGACGCGGCCAGGCGCAACGACGGCCGCAAACAATTGGTCGATTGCCTCGAGCGCCAGCGCGGTGGTGACTCCGTGACGCTCGTATGGAAACGGCGTGTGGTAGATATCACTGCAAAACGGTCCGAAATGCTGTTTGTAGGGCTCGTTCTTGCCGGTCATCGAGAGGGCGAGCAGCGTGCGGCCGTGGTAGCCGTGCGTGAACGCTACGATTGCCGGGCGGCGCGTGTACTCGCGCGCGATTTTGACGGCATTTTCCGTTGCCTCCGCGCCGGTCGAAAGCAGGAGCGTCTTCTTGCGCGAGGAGCCGGGTGCGCGGCGATTGAGCTCTTCGGCAACGCGAACGTACGGTTCGTACATCGCCACTTGAAAACACGTGTGCGTGTAGCGAGCCGCCTGCTCTGCGATCGCGGCGACCACCTTGGGATGGCCGTGGCCCGCGTTGAGCGAGGCGATGCCGCCGATGAAATCGACGTAGCGACGACCCTCGACGTCCCAAAGCATCGCGCCGCTCGCACGCGCGATCCAAATCGGATGGGCGGTCGCAACGCCCCGAGCAACGCTCTGCCGGCGACGCTGCGCGAGCGACGCTTCGGTGACGGAGGCCGGCGTTTTTTCTCGTACTCCCATGGATGGCGAGGAAGTCCTATTCGGCGAGTTTAAAGCGGCTCTTCTTTACATCACCTGCGAGGTGCAAGTTGGTAAAACGGATCGTCGCGCTCGCCGTCCTTACGCTGTTTGCTAACCCCTTTGCAGCGAGAGCGGGTACCACCGGCACCCTGCGCGGCCGCATCCTCGACGCGTCGACACACGCGCCGATTGCCGGAGCCGTCGTGCTGGCCGCATCGCCGTCGCAAACCGCGCAGAGCCTCTCCGACGCAGCCGGCGCGTTTTCGTTCATCTCGCTTCCGCCCGATACCTATACCGTCAGCGCCAGCAAAGCCGGGTACGAACCGCAGTCGCAGCCCGGCATCTCGATCGTTGCAGACCAATCCGCGACCATCTCGCTGATGCTCCAAAAGGCGCTCAAGACGATCGCGCGCACGACCTCGCGTTCCGTCCAGTCGCTCGTGCGATCGGGCGTGACCAGCGACGTGTACTCGGTGAACGCGACCGGACAGAAGGCGGCATCGACGCTTAACGGTTCCGGGTCGCTGACGCAAGCCTACGGCGCGATTGCAAGCGCGCCGGGAGTCAACATCCCGTCGAACCAGCAAGGCTGGTACCAAAGCGTGTACGTCCGCGGCGGCGACGTCGATCAGGTTGCCTACGAGTTCGACGGATTACCGACGACGCGCCAATCGGATCTGGCGCCGATTGCGACGCTTACGTCGCTGGGTAATCAAGAGGTGCAGGTTTACACCGGCGGAACTCCCGCGACGTCGAACTCTTCGGGGCTCGCGGGATACATCAATCAGGTCATCAAGACGGGAACCTTTCCCGGTTACGCGATAGCCGATCTTGGCATCGGAGGCCCCGCCTTCTACCATCAGGCGACCGTTGAAGTGGGCGGCGCGACGCCGGACCGGCTCTTTTCGTACTACGTGGGACTCTCCGGCACCGATCAAACGTATCGCTTCGGAGATCAATTCGGGGGCGTCAGCGAGCCGCTTTATTTCTATCCGCTCAACGTTCCCACCAATAACAACGTGTATAACATTCTCGACGGTTCCGGGGGCAGGGCGCCGAACTACGGATTCATCTACTCGCCGGGCTACAGCTACGCGCAAGGCACGAATTTCGATCGCGAGAATGTGGTCAATCTGCACATCGGCGTTCCCCATCGCGACTCGTCGCTGCGTGACGACATTCAGTTGCTCTACGTTACCGGCGGTATCGCCGACCAGTTCTATAGCTCGGCAAACGACGTATGGTATACGCCAAGAGTCGGAGCGAAGACCGGTATCGGCTATCCGATGCCCTACCTCGACTCGCTCTATTACGGGGGGCCGCTGATGCAAGCGCCGCGCCAGCAAGACGTCGTCGTGGGGCTCTTTCCGAGCAGCCCGACGGATCGCACCGTCGGCGGACCGATCGACCCGAGCGATCGCGATGGAAACTGGAACGGCTACTCGATCGAAAAGCTGCAGTATCAAAAGAACATCGACCCCCATTCGTACCTTCGCGCGCTCGCCTACGGCGAGTACTCGAACTGGTTCATCAACGGGCCGGACAGCGCGCAGCTCGTCTTCGGATCGGATCCGGCCGATTATGAAGTACTCGAGCACGGCTACGGAGGAACCCTGATCTACGCCAATCAGCTCGCGACGCAGAATCTCATCACGGTCGAAGCATCGTACGTGACGCAGCGGCTTCAGACGTACAACGCAGGCTTCAGCTCGACGGACCCCTTTACGACGAGTCTCGCGCCGACCGGCCTTGGCACGATCCTCTCCAGCTACGGCACGCCGAACGGCAAGTGCTACAACTACGCTACCGGTCAGCCGTGGAGCTGTTTTGACGCCGGCAGTCAGGGCGGTTGTCTCACGCCGAGCGGCTGCTATCCCGGTGAAGGCTCGTACCGTTTCAACCTCACGCCTGGCTACGCGCCGCCTGGGTCGCCTGCCGCCAAGGCGGGCGCGCGCTGGATGATGACGGAGAACGGTCAAAGCGCTCAAGTCGATAACGTGACGCCGCACTTCGGCTCTGCCGCGATTACGGATTTATGGCAGCCCAACGACCGGCTCGTCGTCAATGTCGGTGCGCGCGTCGACCGCTTCGAGTACTCGACCAATAATCTCCAAGCAGGTTATCCGGCGCGCCAGTTCTGGTTCGACGCTTACAACAGTGAGTTCTGCGGCGCGCCGGGTAAGGCAACGCAATGGACGTGGAACTCGACGAGCGATTCGTTTGGTCCGTGCTCGCCGGGTCTGGAGCCCCTAACGGTACCCGGGAACGGGCTCTACAACGTCACCGCCGGCAGCAACGTCGCCTACGTCTTTCAGCCGCGCGTCTCGTTCACGTATAGCATCAATCCCGACACGGTGGTCCGCGGCTCGGCGGGCAAGTACGCGCGGGCGGAAGGCTCCTCATACTATCAATACAACACGTACCAGCAGAATCTCGCCTCCTTCATCGCGCAGTTCTATCCCTACGGATATCATACGCCCGACCACAACATCTATCCGGATACTTCGGATAACTTCGATCTTTCGCTGGAGAAGCACGTCAAGGGGACGCAGCTCTCGTACAAGGTAACGCCGTTCTATCGCAACACGAGCAATGAGCTGCAGTTCCAGGCGATCAATCCGGTGCAAGGCATCCTGGCCGGCCTCAACGTGGGAACTCAGGAATCGTACGGGGTGGAGCTGTCGCTGCAATACGGAGACTTCAGTCGGGACGGCCTGTCGGGCTTGCTCTCCTACACCCACACGCAGAATCGAATTCGATTCAGCCCGATCAACGGCATCAGCGTGATCGACGCGCTGAACACGCAGATCGAGCTTTACAATTCGTACACTTCGGCGTGCGCGGGCGTGACGAAAAGCTCGGCCAACTGGCAGGCGTGCGGCAGCGGTGCCTACCTCGGCAACTCTGCGCCCCTCTTGGCGAATTCGCAATCCGGGACGCGCAATCAAGGCAAGCTGAAAATTCCCAATCCGTACTATCGCGATGCTTTGCAACCCCTGTTCGATACCGGCGGTTGGTACACGCCGTACGACGTGATCCCCAGCCCCTTCAACGCGGCCAACGGCTACGAAGTGCCCGACGTTGCATCGCTGATTCTCAACTACCGGCGGGGAAGATTCGCCGTGACGCCGTCGCTGCATTACGATGACGGCTCGAACTACGGCTCGCCGCTCGTCTGGCCGGGTTACGTGCCGCAGTCGTGCTCCGCGCAACCCGCCAAGACGCCGCTGACGCCGGGTGCGAGCTGCCCGGGCGGCGCCGCCGGTGCGATCTTCTTACCGGATCCTTACAGTGGCAGGTTCGATAATCTCGGCGCCTTCGTCGAGCCGGCAGAGCTCTCGGCAAACCTGCAAGCAAGTTACGACGTCACGCCGCGCATGACGCTTACGGTGCAAGCCGTCAATCTCTACAATCAGTGCTTCCAACGCGGCTACGCTTGGGACAATTCGGTCACGTGCGTGTACTCGAGTTTGCCGTCGAACATTCTCGCGCCGTCCGGAAACTTCGTGAAGAATCCCCCGCCGCAACTCCGCTACCCTTACGGAACCTTCTTCAACGTCACCGAGGTTGGCATTTCAGCTGTTCGGCAGCCCTTCGGCTTCTTCGCGGATCTCAGCATCAAGCTTTGAGCCGTCTTTCGACTGCTACGCGCGCGCTTCGGATGACACACAGTGAGGTCAGATCAAGTTACCACCTCTCGACGTGAGTTCATCCGGCGAACCGGGATTGGCTTGCTTGGGGCGGCGGCCGTCCCGGAGTTCGTTGCCTGCGGCAGCTCGCAAGCGCGCGGCCGCGAGCGCGTCGCAATTATCGGAGCCGGTATCGCCGGATTGGTTACCGCGATGCATCTGCGCGATGCGGGAATCGAGTCCACCGTTTATGAGTCGTCTGTGCGCGTCGGCGGCCGGATGCACTCCGAGCGAAGCTATTGGGATGCGGGGCAACATACCGAGTGGTGCGGTGCGATGATCGATTCGACGCACGTCAACATGCACCGGCTCGCGCGGAGATTCAAGCTCGCCCTGCTCGACACGCACGCGGCTCGCCCGCCGCGCGCCCGCGACACCTGCTATCTGGACCGGCGCTACTATGCGATGTCGCAGGCCGATAGAGACTTTGCGCACATCTATCCGATTCTTCAAGAACAGCTCGCAAAAGTCGATCCCACGACGACGTATGCCAACGCCACACCGACGGCGCGCCGGCTCGATTCGATCAGCATGCGCGACTGGATCGAGCGCTACGTGCCGGGCGGCCTAGCGTCGCAGCTCGGACGACTCATCAAGGAGTCGTACCGCAACGAGTACGGGCGCGAGATCGAAGAGCTCAGCGCGCTCAATCTGGTTCTTCAACTCGGCCAACAACGGGATTACGCCCGGAATCGCGAGATGAACGTACTGGGGTATTCCGATCAACGCTACATTCTCGCTGACGGGAGTCAGGCGCTTCCGGAAGCGATCGCCGCATGGCTGCCCATGGGCAGCGTCATGTTCGACCGCCGCCTGCGCGCGATCCGGCGCGGCGCCGGCGGATCGTACGTGCTGCGCTTCGATGGTGAGGGGACGACCGAAACGGTCTACGCCGACCGGATGGTGCTCGCGATTCCCTTCATCGCGCTGCGTGCTCTCGATTACTCGAGCGCCGGGTTCGACTCGGCGAAGGTCAATGCGATCGAGAACCTCGGTTACGGCTTTCACACGAAGCTTCACCTTCAGTTCGACCGGCGCGCCTGGATGCGAGCGATGCATCCATGGCCCGAGCCGACGACAGGCCAGATTTGGACGACTTTGCCCGTGCAGAGCTCGCTCGATTATTCGCTCGGCCAGCGCGGCGAACAGGGCCTCATCGAAGTCTTCACGGCCGCAAGCCCGGCGATGCTCGACACGCCTGCCATGCCGTACGCGCAGATTTCCGACTCCCAAGCGGTGGCGTGGCACGCAGGACGTTTCCTCGAACAGCTCGATCGGATCTGGCCCGGCGTCTCCGCAACGTGGAACGGGAAGGCGACCTTCGGCAACGCGCAAGCCGATCCGAACATCCTCGCGAGTTACTCGTGCTGGCTGGTCGGCCAGTGCACGACGATCGCCGGCCACGAAGCCAGGGCCCAGGGACGGGTGCACTTCGCCGGCGAGCACACCTCGGTCGCGTATCAAGGCTTCATGGAAGGCGGCGCGGAGTCGGGATTTCGAGCCGCCGGTGAAATCCTCGCCGACTATCGCCTCCGAACCAAACTCGGGGCGGCGTAATGCACATCGTCGGAACCGCCGGACATGTCGACCATGGAAAGTCGGCGCTGATCGCCGCGCTGACCGGAACGAATCCCGATCGCTTGATCGAGGAGCGCGTGCGCGGCATGACGCTCGACCTCGGCTTCGCGCACTTACGGTTCGACGACGGCGTCGAAGGCGGCATCGTGGACGTGCCCGGTCACGAGCGTTTCCTGCACAACATGCTGGCCGGCGCGGCCGGCATGGAGCTTTTGCTTTTGGTTGTCGACGCCAACGAAGGCGTGATGCCCCAAACGATCGAGCATCTGCAAATCTTGCAATTTCTCAACGTGCGCCGCGTGCTGGTGGTGGCGAGCAAAATCGACCTCGTCGATCCTGCGCGCCGGGATCTCGCCTGCCGTCGCATCGGCGAGCAACTGCAGGGTACCATTGCAGCGGACGCGCCGGCCTTCGCAGTTTCGGCCATGACGGGCGAAAATCTCGCGCTATTGCGAGCTGCCCTTCACGACGAGCTTGCCGTGATGCAGCCGCGCAATCTCAACGCGCCGGTCTACTTGCCGATCGACCGCGCCTTCGCCTTGCCGGGGCTCGGCACGATCGTGACCGGCACGCTCATGCAAGGAGCTATCGAGGCCGGCACGACGCTCATGCTCGAGCCGGGGGGCACTTCGGCGCACGTTCGAAGCATCGGTGTCTTCGAATCGACGCCTAAACGCGCCGAAGCCGGTTCGCGCGTTGCGCTCAACGTACCGGGAATCGATCGCCGTGAAGTTCAGCGCGGTCAGGCGATCGTCGGGCGCGAGTTCTCCGCGCGCCGGAGCTTCAACGTGCGTTTCGTACCGTTGCAAGCAGCGCGGCCGCTTCTGCGCCGGCGGACGCCGGTGCGCGCATACCTCGGAGCTGCAGAGATTTTGGGAACGCTCGTCACCGACGACGGTGTTGCGGATGGCCACGAGCTGCGGGCGCAGCTGCATCTGCGCGAACCGGTGGTCGCCTTCGCGGGGCTTCGCTTCGTGCTGCGCCGCCCGTCACCGATGACGCTGCTGGGAGGCGGATACGTCGAAGGTGTCGAGCTTCATCAGTCCTCCGCGGGCCGGGATTCGGATGAGGAAGCGGTATTAGCCATTCTGCGCGCAAAGGGCCTCGAAGCGGTCGAGCTTGGCGCGATTGCATCGGCCGCCAATCTTCGTGAGCAGGTTGCGCGCGACGCTGTCGATCGCCTCGTCGAGCAGGGCGAGGCGATCTGCGTGGCCCGTCCCCCAGCATACGTCGATGGCGGCGTCGCACGTACGTTGGCGCGGGAAATGCTTGCGCAGCTCGACCAGGCGCATCGCGCCGAACCCTGGGCGATGGGCGTGACCTCGATCGCGCTCGCCCGTGCGCTCGGCATTGGGGAAACGACGCTCGTGCGCATCGCCGAACACTTCGTCGAGGAGGGACGGCTCGTCAATCGCGCAGGGTATTACGCGGCGCTCGATCATAGCCCGTCCTTTACTCCCGAGCAACAGGCCTTCTTCGATCATCTCTTGCCCACCGACGACACGCGCCCGTTTCTTCCGATTCCCTTTGCCGGCGCGGCCGCTGCGGTTAAGCTTTCACGGCTTCCCGGGCTCTCGAAAGCCTTTGATACGATGCTCGCGCGTGGCGCGTTCGTCAAGGTCGGCGACGATCTCTATCGCGGCTCGCAAATCGCGCGGATCCGCTCGCGCGTCGAGGCTCACTTGCGCGCGCACGAGCGCATGACCGCGGCGCAATTCCGAGATATGCTGGGAACATCGCGAAAGTATGCCATGCCGCTGCTCGAATGGCTCGACTCCCACGCCGTGACGATCCGCAACGGAGATTATCGAACGCTACGACACGCGAAAACTATTGCTTGATGGTATAGGTCGCCAAAGTCGATGAAATCAAGGAGATCGAATATGAAACCCTTCCTTCTGGGAGTCGCCGCGCTGATTTCCTCGAGCGTCGTCACGGCGTGCGTGGGTGGCCAATCAATGGTGCCCACTCTACCCGGTTCCGGAGCTCCGACCGAATCGACTCTGCGGGTTACGTTCGACGATGTGGCCCGTGCAAATACGGCTCGCGTTCTTTCCTATCATCTCATGCGGCTGCGGACCGAGAAGCACCGGCCGGACGGAGTAGAGAGCAGAATCAAATATCCCGCCGATTTGGTTCGCAGGAAGGGGCCGATCATGAAGACCGCCGCTTCCTTCAACGTTTACGTAAACTGCAAACGCGGAGGTGAAACCTGCTGGGGCGATCCCGAGGGCTTCCAAAAGAACCTGGCCGGCAGCCGATTCGCGGCGCTCCTTAAGCAGTACACAAACTCCGCCCCGAGCAGGTACACGTTCGGAGCGGCATTTTCGGTGAAGTACCGCAGCTACACGAAACTTCTCTACCAGAACGACCTCTTGGCGATCGTTCACGCGGCGTTGCAGAGAAACGGGAAGCGAGCGGGCTATTCCGCAATATATCACGTCTTTTTGCCGAAGGGCACAGACACGTGCTTCGATCGCTCGCGCTCGTGCTACTCGCCCGATCATCCCGGAACGTTCGACTTTTGCGCCTATCACGAGAGCGTCGCGTTCAAAGATATTTCCGAGAACGTCATTGTTTCGATCGAGCCGTATCAAAAGGTGAGCTTTTGCGCGTCGCGGGCTTCGTCGGGGGCGAGCGCCCTAACGAACTCGACCGCGTCGACGCTCGCACACGAGACGTTCGAATCGATCACCGACCCAGGCCCAGCGTTCGCGTGGTTCAACTTCACGTTCGATGAAGAGGTCGCCGATCTGTGCGAAACGTACCAATGGAAGATCTCGGTCGGTGGAACCGTGTACAGCCTTCAGCCGATGTATTCCAACGCTTACCACGCCTGTGCCGAAGACTCTTGAGGGCAGGCTCTGCCGGCTGCGGCCGTATCGAGCAGACGACGCCCACGCGATGTGCGCCGTCGCCGACGATTTCATGGTCGCCCGCTGGATGACGAGAGCATTCCCGCACCCTTACACGGTACAAGACGCAGACCGTTGGATTGCGCTCATCACGAGCGAAACGCGCGGGCGCCATTATGCGATTGAAGTCGACGGGATCGTCGCAGGCGGAATCGGAGTCGAGCCCTTCGGTGGCGAGCGGGGCGGAACCGCCGCGTTCGGTTACTGGCTAGGTACGTCGTATTGGGGACGCGGGATCGGCACCGACGCGGCGCGCACGCTTTCCGACCACGCACTGGCGCAGGGCAGCCTGCGGCGTCTCGAGGCGCGCGTATTTGCGCCGAATCTCGCTTCGGCGCGAGTCCTTGAAAAATGCGGTTTCCGGCTCGAAGCAACGCTGCGCGCGTTTTACGTCGATCGCAACGACGACGTCTGCGACGCGTTGAGCTTCGCGCGCCTAGCGACGAATGACTGGTAGGTTTACAATGTACATTCCGAGGCATTTCGAAGTCTCCGATCGCGCGTGGGTGCTCGAGCTAATCGAGCGCCATCCGTTCGGATCGCTCATAACATGCGACGACGAGTATCCCCGCGTCTCGCATCTTCCGGTGATCGCCCAAGAGCGTCAAGACGGAGTCTGGCTGATCGGCCACGTCGCTCGCAACAATTCGCACGCGAAATCGATCGCAGCGCAGGCTGCTGCCACGCTCGTCTTTCGAGGGCCGCATGCCTACGTATCGGCTTCGTGGTACGAAGAACCGTACGCGACGGTGCCTACGTGGAACTATGCGGCGGCGAACGTATGCGGCCGGTTAAGAGAATACGATGCCTGGCATGCGGTCAAGCTGCTGAGCGCAAAGCTCGAGGGCGAGAAAGCGGATGGGTGGGATCCCGAGCGACTCGATCCGCGGTATCGTGAAAGCCAGCTTCGCGCGATCGTGGCCTTCGAGATGCGCGCCGATGCTATGTACGGTAAAGCAAAGCTGAGCCAAAACCGCACGGAGACCGACCGGGCACGCGTCATCCGGAAGCTCTCTGCCTCGGCAAATCAGATCGACCGGGAATGCGCGCAAGCCATGAAATCATAGCCGGCGCTTCGGATCCACGACGGGACCGTCATCGAGCACCCACTCGGGGTGCCAGCGCGGGTTCCCCATTTGCCTCAGTCGTGCTCGCAAGAAGCGCCGTTCGCTTTGCACGCGGGCCAACGCGTGCATGCCCGCGAGATACCCCGGTCCCGAGCGAGATTCCACGTCACCGAAGAGACGTTTAATCCGGCGCTCTTGTGCCGCAAGCTCGTCGTCGCGCCGTGCCAGCATTTGCGTTGCCTGCAAGCGCGTCAACTGACCAAGGAGCACCAAAGCAATTTCCAAGGCCGAATCGTTCGATTGCGGATCTTCGAGCACGCGGCGAAGCAGTCCCTGAAACCGCTTCTCGCCCGAAGGCGAAAGGTCGAATACGCTCTTGGTAGCGCTGGGGCCGCGTCGAGCCTTCGTCGCGCTCCTCGACAGATATCCGGCATCGTGCAGACGCTCTACCAAATGGTACACGTTGCCCTGGCCGAGCGGCCGATACAACGGCGAGTGATTGCGCACGGCTCGGTCGATGGAATATGCGGAGAGCTGTCGACGGCGCACGATTCCAAGAACCAGCAATTCACGCCCGACGTCGGACTTCAGGGCCGTCAATTGCATAGCGCGACGTTCTTCGCGCAACCGCAGACTCCGCTCGCCGCGACCACACGTAGACGACCGGAATGACGAGCAGCGTCAGCAGCAACGAGCTGGAAAGCCCACCGACAACGACGCTGCCGAGAGCGCTTCGGTACTCCGCGCCAACCGTATGTCCGGTTGCGAGTGGAAGCATGCCGGCGATCATCGCGAGCGTAGTCATCACGATAGGCCGAAAACGCACTCGCGCGGCATGCACGATCGCGTCTTGGGCGGCGGCGCCGTGGCGCACCGCGCGTTCGGCGTATTCGATAAGCAAGATTCCGTTCTTCGCAACCAGCCCCACGAGCATCACTATTCCAAGCATCGAGTACAAGTTCAGTGTTTGCGATGGTAGGCGCAACGCGTTCAAAGCGAATAACGTTCCGAATGCCCCCGCGGAAGCGAGTGGAACGGTAAGCATGATCACCAGCGGGAGCGTATACGAGCGGTAGAGCACGGCTAGGATCACGTACACGCTCAGGAGCGACGCAATCAGTGCCTTAAAAATTCTCCTGACCGAGTCGGAGAACTGTTCAAGATCTCCGCGCGGCAAGACGCGTGTGCCGGGCGGGAGAAACGCGGGATCGCTAAGGCGTTTTGCCATCGACGCGCTCACCAAGCTTATCGGATAATCTTCGGCAGTATTCGCGCTAACGATGACGATCCGCGCACCGTCTTCGCGTTGAATCACCGCCGGTTGGGAGAGCGGCGTCATCCGCGAGAGGTCCTCGAGCGGAACGAGCCGGCCGTCGCGGCTTCGTACGGTAAAGCGTCGCAGCGCATCGGAGTCGCCCGTCTCCGCCGCATCGGAATGCACGAGCACGTTCACTTGCCCCGATGGCAAGCGCGCCTTCGCGGCAATCGCGCCGCCCGAAGCGATTCGCGCCGTCTGGGCCGCGTCGTCCGGCGAAACGTCAACCAGACGGGCACGGCGCATGTCGATCGATAGCTGCAGTCGCGGCTGAAAGCCCGCATCGCTCGTGCGGACGTCGGTTGCGTAGGGGTTCTGATGCAAGGCGGCTGCAACGCGCGAGGCCGCCGTCTCGATCGACGCGGGATCGCCGCCGATTACGTAGCTGACTCCCGGCGCGCCGCCCATGCCCTTGCCGGCGCCCAATATCTCGGCTGCGGGGATCAGCGCATTCATAGCCTTGATGCGTCGCTCGATCGAGTCACCGCGGGCGTTGGGATCGCTTAGGACGACGGTGAGCCGTGCAACGTTGCTCGCAAGAATATCGGCGTTCCCGTTGGAGGCGCGGCCCGCGATTTCCTCAACGTGCTTCACGGTCGGGTCGTCGAGCAGCGCATCGTTGATGCGCATCGCCGCGGCGTCAGTCGCGCCGAGGGGCGTGCCCGCGGGAAGAGCCAGATCGACGGTGACCGCGCCGCGATTGAGGGGCGGTGAGAACTCAGCGGGAATGGCGCCGGCGAAGAGCGGCACGAACGACGCCGCACATGCGGCCGCTGCCCCTACAACGACGGCGCGCCGGCGCCGGAGCGCGGCGCGCAACCAGCTTCGAACGTAGAATTCCGCGACGCGGCTCTCGCCAGCATTGAACGCGTTGATCAGAGCGTGCCAGGCCGTTATTGCATGCAGTGCGGCTCTGCCGCGAAACGTCCATGGAAAGTGCCTGGCGCGCAACCGAAGCGCCGCAAACACCTCACCATAGCGCAGGCCGTCGAGGCTCTCGCCTTCGTGGCGAAGTGCCCATTGTGCGGCGAGCAGCGGCGTTAGCGTAAGCGAGACCAGCAGCGAGAAGGCCGTCGCGACCACGATGACAAGCCCGAATTCACGCATGAACTCGCCCACGATGCCGCTCGTCATCGCAATCGGTGCAAAGACCGCGACGTCTACGAGGGTGATTGCAAACGCGGCGCCGCCCAGCTCCTCTCGTCCCGCGAGCGCAGCGTCGTGGCGCTTGAGGCCCGTTGCCGCCTTTCGGCTGATAGCCTCGATGATGACGATCGAATCGTCGACTAATATTCCGATCGTCAGCGAAAGACCCATGAGCGAAAGGACGTTCATGCTCAATCCCAGCGCCCACATGGTCGCAAACGCCGCGCAAAGGGAGGCGGGAATAGCGATTACAGTAATGAGTGCGCTGCGCCAGGCGTGCAGGAAGATCAGCAGAACGAAAAGGGTGAGCAATACACCCTCGCCCAACGTTTGGAACACGCCGCCGATCGCGGCGTTGGTGTATGGCTGGTCGGTACGCAGTTCGTCGAACCGAAGTCGCGGAAAACGCTGCGCTAGCCGCGCAAACGTCGCGCGCACGCTGGCGATCGTACGCAACGCATCCGAGCCGGACGCATGCGTGACGTAGACGACGATCGCGCGCGCACCGTCCACTCGTGAGACGATGCTTTGGTCCGCGAAGCCGTCGTCAACCCCGGCGACGTCGCGCACGCGTACGGATGGATTTTCACCAATTGCAACCGGAAGGTTTTCGAGCTCGCTCTTGTCGATCGCCGCCGCATCGATACCGATGCTGGATTCACTGAGGCGCGATCGCAGAACGCCGCCGGGAAAAACGTCGTTTCCGGCTCGGACGGCGAGAAAGACGTCGAGCAAGGTTCCGTTGAGCGCCTCCAGCGCGCTCGCGCGCGGGCGAATCGTGAACTGCCGCGTCTGGGCGCCGGAGGTTTGGACGGAGCCGACGCCCGAAACGGCTCGAAGCGAAGGCAAGATTTGCTTTGCGAGAACGTCGGCGAGCTCGCCTGGATTGACGAGCGCCGAGCTCACCGCTTCCTCCAACACCGGCGATTGTGTGGGGTCGCTGCGCGAAACCAGCGGCGGCAGCAAATCCGCGGGCATATTTGGCCGCGCTGCGTCGACCGCTTGCTGAACGTTCAGTTGATCGGTTTCGATGTTGCTTCCAAAACGGAACTGCACGACGATTTCCGCGTCACCATTTTGAGCTGATGCGTCGACGTGCTGCAAGTCGGGAAGCGCCGCCACTTGATCCTCGATCGGCTCGACGATCAAACGCTCGAGTTCGACCGAGCCCGCCGCAGGATACGGCGCCGAAACGGTCACCACGGGAAGGGAAACCGGCGGAAGAACGCTTCTGCCCATCAAAACGGCGCCCGCGATGCCCGCCAGCGTCATGAGCCCATAAAAGAGCGTCGTTGGGATAGGATTTTGCAAACACAAGCGCGTGAGGAGCATCATAAAGGCTTTGCGGCTGGCCGGTGCGACGCTCCTGATTTGAGTCGGCAGTTTACTTCACTATGAAGTAATTCCGACAGTCGCGCGCCTTTCGCGCCAGACGCGCCTTGCCTATGGTTAGGGCATGACCACATTCATGCTAACCATTCTGGTTGCTCAGATGACGATGCACGCACCACCCGTGCCGATGACGCCCGAGGAGTTCGCGAAAGCCCAAGCCGGACAAAGCGTGCAAATCGCGGTACGCGTCGATCGCGTGCAGCGAACGACGCTCTATGCCGAGCTACTCCGCCACGAGACCGATACCACGTCCAAGGCCACCGGAAAGCAGGTCGTGCTCTATTTCGCCGACGGAACGCCGGTGATGATGGGCAGCGCGGCCGACGTTGCTACGGGTTCCGTGCTGTACGTCTATGGGATTCTGACGAAGCCCAATCACGTCGACGCCAAGCGGATCGTCGTCGATACGAAGTTCGTCAAAGTGGAATAAGAAGCGAGTGACCGGCTCGGAGCTCGTCGCCTGGGGCGCGGTCATCGCGGTGCCGCTCAGTGCCGTTGCTGGGTGGCTGCTTCGCCGATGGGCGCGCGGGCGCTTCGTCATCCGCATGCGCCCGCACTTCGTGCTGGGCTATGCGGCGCTTGCGACCGCGGCCGCGCATGCGGCGCTCGCCATGGGCCACATGGCCGTTGCCAACTCGACGGGCATATGGTTCGCGACGCTTGCCTTTGGCGGCCTGGGCGTGCAAACGTTCCTTGGCACCAACTTGCAGTCACCGGGGGCGTACCGCGTGCCGCTGCGGCGGTGGCACGTGATCGTGTTTTTGACCATCGCCCTGCTGATAGCTGGTCACGTTCTGCTCGACTAGCGTCACAATCGCAGATGCGGCGCGTTTCTACCCAGAGTACGTCTGTGAGCGAGGATAAAGTATGATGAAGGCACGCTTGACCGCCGCTTTGGCGGCTCTTTTTGCAATCACCGCCGTCGCACGAGCCGACGAAGCCCCGACGTTCAAAGGACCGGTTAGCCCGAGCGAAACCCAATTCATTCAGGCGGCTCAACGCGACCTTACCGCACGCTTTCCGCACGCAAGCGACGCCGAGAAGGCCGGCTACGTGCGGTATACCGGCATCGACAACACCGGCGCGATTAGCTATGCCAACCAGCAGTGGACCTCCGACCCGACGCACCCGAGTCAACTCTGGTACGACAAAGACGGGAATCTGCTCGGCGCCGATTTTTCGGTGCTTCGCCCAAACAACGAGCCGCGGCCGCAGCTCTGGGGCATCAATCCCGGGCGCTGGTACGAGTTCAACGGCCATATCCATTACGTCGTCAGGGATCCTGCGAGCGGCAAAATGGTCTACGACCAATATATATGGAATGCCGACTTCGTCAAAGCCGGCGGTGATCTCTCCAAGCCATCAGCGCAAACCGTCGTCAATCTCGGACGTGTTCCGAGCGCTCAATACATCGCGACCATCTTCGAGTTTCCGACGATCTGGGACCTCATCGTCTGGTTAAAACCGCATCCGGGCGACCCTTTCGAGGGGTGAGCTTCTCACCTCCGATTCGCGCTCTCCTTTAGAGAGGCGGCGCGGCGCGACCGGGTAAATAAGGCCCGATGCTCGCACGGATATTCTTTCTTTTCAACACTCTCGCGCTGACCGCTTTGCCGCTGGCGGCGAAAGCCGAAGCTGGTTCGAGCGCTCTTCTTTCTCTACGGTATCGCGAGATTGGGCCGGCCATCAGCGGAGGCCGCAGCACGGCAGTCGCCGGGAGCAACCGCGATTCGCGCTTGTATTTCGCCGGCGGTGCGGGCGGCGGGATCTTTAAAACGACCGACGGCGGAGCGACGTGGTCGGCCGTATTCGACCGCGAACCGGTCGCGCCGATCGGCGCGATTGCCATTTGGGCCCACGACGATCGCGAGGTCTGGGTTGGAACCGGCGAATCGAACCCCCGCAACGACGCCGAATCGGGCGACGGTGTCTATCGTAGCCTTGACGGCGGCAGAAGCTGGCAGCATCTCGGCCTCGAGCGCTCCGCGCACATCTCCAGTATCAGTCTCGATCCTCGCGATCGTGGAATCGTCGCGATTGGCGTGCTTGGACGCGTTTCGGCGGACGATCCGAATCGCGGCGTCTACGTCACGCGCGACGGCGGCGCTCATTGGAAGCGCACGCTCTACGTCGGCCCCGCAAGCGGCGTTTCATCGCTCGTGCGCGTTCCGGATCGGCCCTCGACGCTTTTTGCCGGCGTCTGGCAGTTTCGGCGTACGCCTTGGCGGCTCGACAGCGGCGGCCCGCTGGGCGGCATCTATCGCTCCGAGAACAACGGCACAACGTGGAGCAAGCTGAGCGGCAACGGTTTACCGAGCGGCTTCACCGGCCGCATCGGTTTGGCCGCGGCGACTCAGGGTCGAATCTACGCGGTCATACAATCGCGCAAGGGCGAGCTGTGGCGCTCCGACGATGACGGAGCAACGTGGAAGGCGATGCCGCACAGCTCGTTTCTCGGCGCGCGGCCGTTCTATTTCAGCAGCGTTTTCGTCGATCCGGCAAATCCAAATCGTCTCATCAACGTGGCGCTCATTCTTTCCATGAGCACCGACGGCGGCCGCTCATTTCACGCGATTTCGACGGGTGCCGGTTGGGATTACCATGCGGTTTGGTGGTCCGCCGACGGCAAGCGTGTCGTTGTGGGATGCGATGAAGGCGTAATCGCTTCATCCGACGGCGGCGCGCACTTTTGGCAGCCGTACGATCTCCCCTTCGCGCAGCCGTATCACGTCGGGCTTGGACCGCTGCGAATTAACTATCGCGTCTGCATCGGATTGCAGGACGATAACTCGTGGTGCGGTCCATCGGCACCCCCAAATGGGATCGGTGTCATGAACCGGGATTGGTATCAAATAGCACCCGGGGACGGCATGTGGGCGGTGATCGATCCAAAAGACCTCGATCTCGTCTGGTCGAGTTCGACGAACTCCGATACGGGACAGGTCTATCTCTGGAATGCGGGGACGAAGCAGGCCGACGAGGTTTCACCTGACGCCGAATCGAGCGGCGAGCAAGCGGCTACGAGGTTGCGATATCGCTTCAATTGGGATACGCCCATTGCGTTTACGAACGACGGAAAGGCGCTCGTCGGCGGCAACGTCGTCTTCGAAAGCGCCGACCGCGGGCGAACCTGGGGCACGATCAGCCCCGATTTGACTCGTAACGACGAGAAGAAACAACTCGACTCGGGAGGACCGATTTCACGCGACGAGTCGGGAGCCGAAATCTACGACACGATTCTCTACCTTGCGACGACGAAGCTCGATGCCGGCGTCATTTGGGCGACCACCGATGACGGGCTCGTGCAGGTGACGCGCGATGGCGGTAGTCATTGGAAAGAGGTTGCGCCGCCCGCGACGCTCGTGCCGCATTGGGGACGCATCATGGGTCTGGAGGCCGGGCCATTTGCCGCCGGCACGGCCTTCATCGCGGTCGAGCGCCATCTGCTTGGGGACGATCGTCCGTACGTTTTGCGAACCGACGACTTCGGCTCGACGTGGCGCTCGATTTCGGGCGACCTACCCGCGAACCAATTCGTGCGCAGCATTCGGCAAGATCCCCGCAACCCGCAGGTCCTCTATGCCGGGACAAATCGCGGCGTCTGGGTCAGCTTCGACGGCGGATCGCATTGGGAATCGCTGCGCTTGAACATGCCCGCGACGGCGATTTACGATCTAGAAATTCAGCGCGCGGCCAACGATCTCGTTGTGGCATCGCACGGGCGCGGCGTCTGGATTCTCGACGACTTGACCGCGCTGCAACAATGGGAGGCCGCTAGGACCTCCGGCGTGACGCTCTTTGCGGTGCGCGACGCCTACCGGATGTGGCAGTGGTCACCGGTGAACACTTTCACCAACCCAAAGATTCCGGCTAACGAATTTGTCGGCGCTAATCCGCCCTACGGCGCGATTATTACCTATGCTCTTAGCAAAACGCCCAAAACCGTCACCGTCGACATCCTGGACCCACTCGGACGAGTCGTTCGTCATTTTCAAAGCAAAGACGTTCCGAGGCATGCCGGCATAAGCCGAACGTCGTGGGATCTCACCGAGGACGGTCCGTCAAAATGGACCGGCACGTTTAAGGAAAATCAGGGCGTCGAGACCGGCGCTGAAGTCGTGCCGGGCTCGTACACCGTGCGTCTCGTCGTCGACGGCGTCACAAAAACGCAGCCGTTGGCGGTCAAAGCCGATCCACGCGATCCGGATCTTTCGCGCGCTCGAAGCCGGCACGACTTCCTCGCCGCCCTGTATGGCGAGCTTGGCACGATCGACACGATGTTGAATCAAATCGACGCGCGTCTGAAGCGCGCATCGGGATCGCACGCGACGCGATTGATCGACTTCAAACACCGCATCACCTACGACCCTCGCAATATCGAAGATCTGAGCGGCCCCGCGCAGCTTCGCGAAAACGTGCTCGATTTGATCTCTCGGCTGAGCAGCTCGTTCCAAGCGCCGACCGCTGCGCAACTTTCCGCGGCGGCATCCTACAGATCGCAGCTCGACGCGCTATCGGCTGCCTACCAGCACCTATGACCGGCGTAAAAAGTAGCTCCTGCAACCAATAACGCGGCCGCGCGGTATCATCATTCGGTAATGAATGTAGAGAAGATGACCGAGCGCGTTGGCGACGGGCTCAACGCCGCGTACGCTCGCGCCCTCCACGAGCGCAATACCCAGACCGCACCCGAGCATATGCTTGCCGCGCTGCTCGAGCAAGAGCGCGGCATTGCGCCGGATATTCTCGCCAAGGCCGGCGCCGATCCGAGGACGCTCGCGCGCAAGACCGACGAAGCGATCGGGCGGCTGCCGCGATTGAGCGGCGCAAGCGCCGACAGCGCGCAAGTCACTCTCTCGCCGGAGCTCGCGCGCATCATGACCGTCGCCGAAGATGGGGCAAAGGCGCTGCAAGACGATTACACTTCCGTCGAGCACGTTTTGCTTGCGATGGCGCGCTCGTCGGGAGCGGTCGGACGCCTCTTCCGAGAGGCCGGGTTAACGAAGGACACGGTGCTGCAAGCGCTGCGCGAAGTCCGCGGCAATCAGCGAGTCACGACCAAAGATCCCGAAGGCACGTATAAGTCGCTCGAGCGTTACGGACGCGATCTGACGCTCGAAGCCGAGCGCGGGAAACTCGATCCGGTGATCGGGCGCGACGAAGAGATCCGCCGCATCGTCCAAGTGCTCTCGCGCCGTACCAAGAACAATCCGGTGCTCATCGGCGATCCGGGTGTCGGCAAGACGGCGATCGTCGAGGGCTTGGCCCAGCGGATCGTGCGCGGCGACGTTCCGGAAGGTCTGAAGAGCAAGCGCATCGTGTCGCTCGACATGGGCGCGCTGATCGCCGGTGCCAAGTACCGCGGCGAGTTTGAAGAGCGTCTCAAGGCCGTGCTCAAAGACGTCGCCGCATCCGAAGGCCAGATCATCCTCTTCGTAGACGAGCTGCATACCGTCGTGGGCGCGGGCAAGGCGGAGGGCGCAATGGACGCCGGAAATCTGCTCAAGCCGATGCTCGCGCGCGGCGACCTGCACATGATCGGAGCGACGACGCTCGACGAGTACCGCAAGTACATCGAGAAGGATGCGGCGCTCGAACGCCGTTTCGCGCCGGTGATGATCGATCAGCCGAGCGTCGAGGACACGATCTCGATCCTGCGCGGCCTCAAGGAGAAGTACGAGGCCCACCACGGCGTTCGCATTAAAGATGCCGCCCTGGTGGCGGCTGCCACGATGAGCAATCGCTACATCACCGATCGCTTCTTGCCCGACAAGGCGATCGACTTGGTCGATGAAGCGGCGGCAAAGCTGCGCACCGAGATCGACTCGATGCCGCAGGAGCTCGACGAAGTCTCCCGGCGCGTCCTCCAGCTCGAGATCGAGCGGGAAGCGCTGCGCAGGGAAGAGGACAACGCGAGCCGCCGTCGCCTGGAGCAGCTCGAAAAAGAGCTCGCAGGGTTGCGTGAGGATCAGGCCCGGCTGCGCGTGCAATGGGACGCGGAGAAAAACGCGGCCGTGAAGCTGCGCGCGATTCGCGAACAAATCGAGCAGACGAAAGTCCAAATCGAGCAGGCCGAGCGCCAATACGATCTCAACCGCGTCGCCGAGCTGCGCTACGGCACGCTCGCGCAGCTGCAAAAAGAACTCGCCGCCGAAGAAGAGCGCCTGGCACGTAAAGACGGCGCGCGACTCTCCAAGGAGGAGGTCGACGAAGACGACATCGCCGGCGTGATTTCACGCTGGACGGGCATTCCGGTTACCAAACTCTTAGAGGGCGAAAAGCAGAAGCTGCTTCAACTCGAGGACGAACTGCACCGGCGCGTCATCGGTCAGAACGAGGCCGTCGACGCCGTCGCGCAAGCGGTATTACGGTCGCGCTCGGGTCTCGCCGACCCAAATCGCCCGATTGGATCGTTCATCTTCCTCGGTCCCACCGGCGTAGGAAAAACCGAGCTGGCACGGGCGCTCGCCGAGTATCTGTTCGATGACGAGCGTGCGCTGATCCGTATCGACATGTCCGAGTACCAAGAACGGCACACCGTTGCGCGATTGCTCGGCGCACCGCCGGGCTACATTGGCTTTGAAGAGGGCGGTCAGCTTACCGAAGCGGTGCGGCGGCGCCCGTACTCGGTGATTCTCTTTGACGAGGTCGAGAAGGCTCACCCGGACGTCTTCAACGTTTTCCTGCAGATTCTCGACGATGGACGCCTCACCGACGGTCAGGGCCACACGGTCGATTTCAAGAACTCGATCGTGATCATGACTTCGAATATTGGAAGCCATCGCATTCTCGACTACAAAGGTTCCTTCCACGGCGCCGATTATGCGGTGATGCGCGCGACGGTGCTCGACGAGCTGCGCCAACACTTTCGTCCCGAATTCCTCAATCGCGTCGACGAGATCATCGTGTTCCACGCGCTTGACGAAGACGAACTGTTGACGATCGTGGATCTGCAACTCCAGCGTTTGCGCCAACGGCTGGGCGAGCGGCGCATCACGCTCGTGCTCTCCGAGGCGGCGAAGCGCCATATCGTCAAGGTAGGCTACGATCCGCACTACGGCGCGCGTCCGCTCAAGCGCACGATTCAAAAGGAATTGGAAACGCCGATCGGCCGCAAGATTCTGGCAGGGCAAATCAACGAAGGTGACACGATCGACGTCGGGTTCGACGAGAACCGCGGAGAGCTGACCTTCGAGGTCGGGGAACGGGTGGCAGCTACGGCGTAACGAGCGGTCATGCTTGCCGCATTTACGCTCGCCCAGATTTTGAGCTATCCGTTTCCAGCTGCGCTCGTTGGAGACGCGCACGGAACGGCGATCGCATATGCGCTCGATACCCGAGGCATTCGAACGCTGTGGTTCGCCCGCGCGCCGGCATGGACGCCGGTGCAGCTCTTCTCTTCGGGCGGCGACGACGGGCAGGAGTTGAGCAAGCTCGTCATCTCCGACGACGACAAACGCCTGGTCTACGTGCGCGGTGGCGATCACGACGCGAACTGGCCTGAGCCGTTGCAGCCCGGTCCCGCGTCGACTCCGCAGCAGCCCGAGATGCAGGCATGGTCCGTTGCCACGAGCGGTGGTGCGACGCCGAAGCTGTTGGGGACCGGCGACACTCCGGCGATCTCCCCCGACGGCACCCGCGTGGCTTTCACCAACGGCGGCGCCGTCATGATTGCGCCGATCGACGGAAAAACGTCCGCGCGGCGGCTCTTCTTCGATCGCGGGCAAGACTCCGATTTGCGTTGGTCGCCCGACGGCGCCGCGCTTGCGTTCGTTTCGACGCGCACCGACCACAGCTTCATCGGAGTCTATCGCAACGACGCGACGCCGATCGAGTATCTCGCGCCGACCACATTGCAGGACTTCATGCCGCGCTGGTCACTCGATGGCGAAGGCATCGCATTTATTCGTTTGCACGGCGACGGCGGGCCGCCGCAAAATCCCTTAAACTGGAATCCCGTTCCGTGGCAGATCTGGGTCGCCGATGCCCGGACAGGCGTGGCACATCAGGTCTGGTCCAGCGCAAACTCTTCGCGAGGTTCGCTTCCCCAAACGGCGGGCCGCCCGTTCTTAGCGTGGGTCTCGCGGAACCGTCTCGTCTTCAAGAGCGAAGAGGATAACTGGCCGCATCTGTACGTCGTCGCCGCGTACGCCGGCATCCTGCGACTTTTGACGCCCGGGAACTTCATGGTCGAAGACATCTCGGTTGCGCCGGACCTGCAGTCCGTGATTTATTCCGCAAATACCGGCTCGACGCCGGGCGACGACGATCGTAGGCACCTCTTTCGGGTTGATGTTCGAGACGGACGCATCGTACAGTTGACAAAAGGCGAAAGCAGCGAGTGGCAGCCGGTCGCGCTCGCAGGCGGCGCGGTCGCGTCGAGTCGCGCGACGGCCGAACAGCCGCCGCTCTTGATGGTGGAGCAGCGAACGCAAAGCGTGCTCGATCAGAGCCTTCTTCCGAGCGATTTCCCGTCATCACAACTCGTGACGCCGCGGGAAGTGTCATTCCACGCTGCCGACGGCTGGCTGATTCACGGTCAGCTCTTTGCGCCGCGCGGCGGCGGAAAGCATCCAGCCGTCGTCTTCGTGCACGGGGGCCCGCCGCGCCAGATGCTGCTGACGTGGCATTACATGGATTACTATTCCAACTCATATGCGGTGAACCAACTTTTAGCGAGCCGCGGCATCGCCGTGCTCTCGATCAACTACCGGCTCGGAATCGGCTACGGCCACGACTTCAACTTTCCGGCGCGCTCGGGCCCGACCGGCGCGTCGGAGTATCAAGACGTCGTCGCCGGCGCGCGCTTTCTGCAGCGCCAGCCGCGCGTCGATCGCTCGCGCATCGGAATCTGGGGCGGCTCGTACGGCGGCTACCTCACCGCCCTCGCGCTGGCGCGAAATTCGAACGTATTCAAGGCAGGCGTCGATTTTCACGGCGTTCACGACTGGTCGTTCGATATCGACAATCCGCTCTGGGGCTTCACGCAGCCGAAACGATATCAACGCTACGACACGAAAGCGATCATGAAGCTCGCCTGGGAGTCGTCACCCGATTCGGCGATCGCGACCTGGAAATCACCGGTCTTGCTGATCCAAGGCGACGACGACCGCAACGTCGAGTTCCATCAAATGGTGGATCTTGTCGAGCGGCTTCGCCTCGCGCGCGTGCCCTTCGAGCAAATCGTCATCCCAAACGAGATTCACGGCTTCCTTCGGTACGCGTCTTGGCTGCAAGCCGACGCGGCCACCGTCGATTATCTGAGCCGCCGGCTCTCACCGTAAGCGATTCCTATCGATTGGCGGCCGCGGCTGCCTCGCGCTTGCGCAAACGCAGGCGGTCGGTTTCTTTCAGAATCCGCTTGCGCAGCCGGATCGAATCGGGTGTGACTTCGACGAGCTCGTCGTCCTCGATGAATTCGATGGCGCGTTCGAGCGAAAGGTCTTCCGGCGGCGCTAACTTCACGTTTTCGTCGGATCCGGCGGCGCGCATATTCGTCAGCTTTTTTTCGCGCACGACGTTGAGCGCGACGTCGTAATTGTCGTTGGCCCGCCCGACGATCATGCCCTCGTAAACGTCAACGCCCGGCCCAACGAAGAACCGGCCGCGCTGCTCGACGCCCATCAGCGCGTATCCGGTCGTTCTGCCCGTATCGCTGGCGACGAGCGCGCCAACGTTGCGGCCGGGGAGCTCTCCCTGCCACGGCTGATGGTCGTAGTACGTATGCGATAAGACCGCAGTACCGCGCGTGAGCGTCAAAAGCTCGCCGCGCAGACCGAAAATCGCGCGCGTCGGCATCGTATATTCAAGCCGCTGGGCATCGCCGATCGCGAGCATGTTCGACATCGCCGCTTTGCGCCGCCCCAGCGCTTCGATGACGACGCCGGAGTAGGCCTCCGGCACGTCGACGACGACGTACTCCACCGGTTCCCAGCGCCGGCCGTCACGCTCGGTAACGATGACCTGCGGCTTTGAAACGGCGAGCTCATAACCTTCGCGTCGCATCGTTTCGATCAAGATCGCGAGATGCAGCTCGCCTCGCCCGCGTACCTCGAAGGTGTCCGGCGATGCGGTTTCGGCAACGCGCAGCGCGACGTTTGATTCCAGCTCGCGCATGAGGCGTTCGCGAATTTGCCGCGACGTCAAAAACTTTCCCTCGCGTCCCGCAAAGGGCGAGTTGTTCACGCTGAAAAACATCGAGACCGTCGGTTCGTCGACGGCGATCGCGCGAATGGGCTCCGGCGCGCTCGCATCGGCAATCGTGTCGCCGATGTTGAGATTCTCGATGCCGGAAACGCAAACGATGTCTCCCGCCGAGGCTTCCTCAACGTCGATTCGCTCCAAGCCGGCGAAGGTCAAGAGGCTCGTCAGGCGCAGCCCGGTTGTGAGAGCGCCGTCGCGGCCAATCTTGACGATCGGCTCGTTGCGCCGCGAGCTTCCCCGGAAGATTCGCCCGATGCCGACGCGCCCGACGTAGCGATTGTGGTCGATCGCCGAGATAAGCAGCTGGAACGGCCCTTCTTCGGAGGGAGCCTCCGGAACGTGAGCGACGATGGTTTCAAAAAGCGGCTCGAGCGAGTCGCTGGGCTCTGAGAGCGATCGCTTTGCGATGCCGGCCTTCGCATTGGTGAAGAGCACGGGAAATTCAGCCTGTTCGTCGTTGGCCCCCAGCTCGACGAAGAGATCGAAGCTCTGATTGACGACCTCTTGTGCGCGCGCATCTTTACGATCGATCTTGTTGATGACCACGATTGCCCGCAAGTCGAGCTCGAGTGCTTTGCGCAAAACGAAGCGCGTCTGCGGCATGACGCCTTCGGCTGCGTCGACAAGGAGCAGTACGCCCTGCACCATCTGCAGAACGCGTTCCACTTCGCCGCCGAAGTCGGAATGGCCGGGCGTGTCGACGATGTTGAACTTGACGTCGCCGTGGCGCACCGCGGTGTTCTTCGCCAAAATCGTGATCCCGCGCTCGCGCTCGAGTGGATTAGAATCGAGGATACGCGTGGCGACCTGCTGGCCTTCGCGAAACACACCGCTCTGCTTGAGCATCGCGTCGACGAGCGTTGTCTTGCCATGGTCGACATGAGCGATGATGGCGACGTTACGAATGTCGGAGCGAGTTTTCACCGTTGCCTTTGTTCGCGCAAGGGCGCGCGAAGGCCCCGGTATGCCGAACGAGACTAGCTGCGGCCCTCTTCGGCGTCTTCCTCGTCGAGGGCTTCCCGATGTTCTTCGAGCACGTAGCCATTCGCAGCCTCGCGCTGCTCGTCGGAAACGTGACCGTCGAAATATTCGACGAGCTGCTCGTCGTCGAGTCCCTGCGCGACCAGGAGGTCGAACGCGTCGTGCGTGAAGCCCGCACGTTCGAGAAAGCCCATCGACAAGGGACAGTATCCGACGTACTCTCCTTGCGTGCCGGCGTGCTCGGCGCGAACTTTGTCGGCGAGCCTCGCCAGCCACGAATACCGCCCGAGCATCTCGCGTCCGCTGCGGGGCGGCGCCTTGGTAAGATCGGGTGCGGCTGCGAGCATAGGTCTATACGTTTTCCCAAAAGCGGTCCGAGCCAAGCACGGCGCGAACGGAGGCCGGTCGTGAGAAGAGAGGAGCCGGCGGAGTTTCGCATCGCGGACGACGTGACGGTGCAGATGGCGTTCGCGTGCGACGACTTCAGCACCGATCCGTTCCAACGCGTAACCTTTCACAATATCGCGGAACGAATAAATTCACCGGTTTTTCCGGCGACAACCGGGATGCTTTTCGTCGTCTTTGGCTTTCAGCGCTCGATGCCGGGTTTCTTGATGCAGTGTCGCGTTGAGATTCTTCCTTCACAAGGCGAGCCGATTGCCGCCCAGGCGATCGCCGACATAGCGTTCCGGCCCGATCAGATGAGCCAGCGCGCCATCGTCGGATTCGGCGGCATCACGTGGCCGAACCCCGGACCTTATATGGTGCGGTTCACCTCGCGAGGGAAGACGATCGCATCGTTCACGCTCGAACTCGCCGCAGTGCAGCCGCCCCCGCCGTCGGCGCAATTTCCACCGTCGCAATAACGACGCAATGCCATGCAGCTTCGGAAGGCGCTACGCGAAGCGGGACTAGGAGGCCAACGAATTCGCCTCGGTAAGAAGCGCCCTCGCTTGGGACTCGAGCACCGGAAGGACCTCATACTGCGCTTGCGTCGGGGCGGCGTCGGCAGACGCGACGCCGGAGGCGAGAAAGCTTAGCCGCCCGTAGACCCGTTCGGGAACGCGCAGCGCGTCTTCCGACTGCGTCACTTCGGGATTGTAAAGGTCGTGAAGCAGCGCCTCGATGCGCGGTTTGAGCGAGGGATTTCGCTTCTCCGCGGACCGGAGACGTTCGATCGCTTTCGTCATCGCGCTGATATCTGCGCGCAGCCGCATCAAAAAATCGAGCTGCCGCTGCAGATCGGCGCGGGAGGCGCGCGAGCGAGGATCCTCGACGACGCGCACGCCCCCTTGCACCAGATGACCGTTGGCGATGATGCGAATCGTATAGGTTCCCGGCAATACGAGCGGGCCGGTAAATCCTCCACCGGCCCACGGCACGTACCCTTTGGGCGGATCGAGTGAATCGTAGCGCAGATTCCACGATACGCGATTGAGGCCGGCAACGGGCTTCTTGACCACGATCGTGCGAATGAGGTGCGTTCCATCGAAGACCTCAATCTTGACGGGGTTGCTCTTGCGCGGTATTGCCGAAAGCCAAAAGTTGACGTCGGCCCCGTAGCGCGGATTTTCACCGGCAAACGCCGAGACCGATTCGCTCGGGTGCAAGCGGTAGCGATAGGCGTCGCGCAACGAAAAGAGGTGTAGTGCCTCCGCTCGGATTTCGGGCGTTAACTCTTGCAAAGCATGCAGGTCGTCGAGAATCCAGATGCCGCGTCCATGCGTGCCGACGACCAGATCGTCGAATCGCCGCTGCACGACGAAGTCGTAGACGGGAACCACCGGGAACCCATTGGCAAAGCGCGTCCAACTCGAGCCGTCGTCGAACGAATACCACAGCCCGGTTTCCGTTCCGGCGTAGAGCATTCCACGCCGCACCGGATCGGTGCGAATCATGCGCGTGTAGCTTTCTTGCGGCAAGCCGTCCGAGATCGCTGCCCACGTTTTCCCATAATCGCGCGTCACGAACAGGTGCGGTCGACGGTCGCCCCATTTGTGTGCGTCGGCCGCGAGATACGCCGTACCGGCATCGAAGGGTGACGGGGCGACGTAATCGACGCGAAGCCACCGCCGATCCGAACTCGCAAACGGCGCGGGCGTTACTTCGGACCAACGCACGCCGCCGTTGCGCGTCAGCCAGACGCGGCCGTCATCGGTACCGGCCCAAATCTCGCCGTCGCGCAGAGGCGAGGGGCCGATCGAGAAAACGACATCGTAGTACTCGACGCTCGTGTTGTCGGGCGTGATGGGCGTGCCGGAGATTTGCTGACGCATCTTGTCATTGCGCGTTAGGTCAGGACTGATGGCGCGCCAAGTCTCGCCGCCATTATCGGTTTGAAAGATTCGATCGGCACCTATGTAGAGACGATGAGGATGCTGCGGCGAGATCGCCAGTGGGGCGGTCCACTGAAAGCGATAGCGCAGCGCTGCGGCCGGCCAGCCCATCGCATCGAGCGGCCAGACGTCGATTCGGCGCGCTTGCTTGGTGCGGCGGTCGTACTGTGTAACCGCGCCTTGGTAACTGTCGCCGTAAATGAAGTTCGAGTCGCGACGATCGAAGACGATCCAGCCGCTCTCGCCGCCGCCCGCATAGAAGAATTCGTCAGGCGTGATGCCGTCAGGCGCAAGATTGTTGCTGGGTCCGCACGCGCTGCCCGCGTCCTGGTCTTCGGAACAAATCGTGTACGGAATTCGATCGTCGGTATCGACGTGATACGACTGCGCAATCGGCAGAAGTGCGTATAACCACGTCTTTCCGGCATTGAGGCTTACTGCGGCACCATCGTCGCCGCCCGCGACCATTCGCGAGGCATTGCGCGGATCGATCCACATCTGATGATAGTCGCCCCCGGGCGGGCTATGAATCTCCTTGGCAGTCTTGCCGCCGTCGGTGCTCTCCCAAATTCGCACCGACATGAAGAAGAGATGATTTGCGTTCTGCGGATCGACGGCAAGCGAGGTAAAATAGAAGGGGCGCTGATCGATGCCGTGCGAGGCGTTGACCATCGCCCAGTGCGCGCCGCCGTCGTCGCTGCGCCAGAGCGTTCCTTGCGACGATTCGATCAATGCATACACGCGCTTGGGATTGCTGGGCGCGAAGGCAATGGCGATCCGGCCGGTCATGCGCGTCGGAAGACCGTTGCCTTGCAAGCGGCTCCAGTGATCGCCACGGTCGATTGATTGGTAAATCCGGTCGGTCGGTCCGCCGCTAGTCAGATGGTATGGCGTGCGCCACCCTTCCCACATACCGGCGAGTAGATGCTTCGTGTCGGCGGGATCGATAGCGATGCTCGAGCCGCCGGTGCGCTCGTCGGTGTAGAGCACCTTTTCCCAGCTTGCTCCGCCGTCGATCGTCCGGTAGATTCCGCGCTCTGCGGTCGTGCGATAGGCGTCACCGAGCGCAGCAACGTACGCGCGGTTTGCATCCGACGGGTCCACGGCGATTGCGGCGATTTGGCCGGTGGAGTCGAGACCTACATGCGACCACGTTTTTCCGGCATCGCCGGAGCGCCAAACGCCGTCGCCGAACGCGATGTCGTTGCGCAAGTTTGCCTCGCCGGTACCCACGTAGACGACCGACGGCTGCGACGAGGCGACGGCGATTGCGTTTACGGAACTGACGGGCTTGTCGTTGAAGATCGATTGCCAGGTTATACCGCCATCGCCGCTCTTGAATAGCCCGCCCAGGCCGCCGGCGTAGTAGGTCGCGGGCTCGGCAGCAACGCCGCTAACGGTATCGATGCGACCGTCGAGCGGGCCGATGTTGCGAAAATGCAGCGCGGCGAGCGTCGAGTCAGAAGCGTTTGGCGTGACTCCCAGCAGCGCGAGCGTGGCGACTGCCGCCGGGATTGCGCGCCTCAGTAGTTCCATTGCCCGTCGCTCTCCCTCGGAGGCGCGTTCCTGTGCACCTCCTTGGCCATCTGCTCGAGCAGCGCGGCCCATGTCATCGGGTGCCAGCCGTGCCCCTTGATCGGACGGCCGTAGGCAAAAGTGGCTCGCGCCGGTGGATTCTTCAACGCCGAGAGAACCTCTTGAATGCGGTAGACCGCGAGATTCAAATAGTAGCTGTCCATGTCGCCCACGTAGAAGTGCAGCTTTCCCGTAAGATTTCGGCCGATCGCCGGCCACCTCGTCGCGAGATCGTAGCTAAGATCGTAGCCGTGATCGCGTGCATAGCTCACGACGGTTCGATCGATCGCGCCGGTTTGCATGTTCCACATCGGTAACGGATAGCCGTCGGCGTCCGGGGGATCGAAGATCGCCCACCATCCGTCGAGCTGATATGCGGATCGCCCGTGCGACCCAATGACCTCCTCGTACCGACTGAGTTCCCTTTCGGTGCACAAGACTTGTCCGGTCGGGCGACGGCTCCAAGGACGTTCGAAGAGGTGCCAGCGATCGGATTGCGGCGTTTGAAAGGCATTTGGATCGGCGTAGAGGTTCACGAGTTGAAAGGCGCGGAAATCGACGGGATCCGGATCGAAAACGTACGCCCCACCGTAGAACGTCGGGTGCTGCTCTTGCAGCGCGAGCGATTCCCACCCTCCGGTCGAGCCGCCTTCGAGCAATCGCGCCCGCGGCTCGCGCAACACCCGAAAGCGTGATTCCACATGTGGAATCAGCTCGTTCATGATCGCGTCGCCGAACGGGCCGCAGTTTGCCGAGTTGACGGCATACGAATCGTCGAAGAACGGGCATGGGTGCTGCCATGTGACCATCAAGAAGCGCGGAAAACGATTTGAATTCCACGCCTGATAGAATTCGTAACCGGTTCCGACGCCGGCGGCTTTTCCCTCGGCGGCGGCTTGGGGCGTCTCGCTCTTTGCGTCGGTCGTAAAGTCCCACGGCACGGGTTGATAAAAATGGCCTTGATTGTAAACGACGGGATAGTGCGCGCTCGGATGCGACGCGTACCCTTTGGGCAGGAGGACCGTCGCGCCGAGGTAGATGGGCGTGCCCCAAAACTTTGTCAGCGAGGGGCTTTGAATTCGAAGATGCTTGATCCAAGGCGTATCGCTCGAGTAGCCTTCACCGCCGAGGAGATCCTCGATCTCGCGCTGCGAGATGACGTGGTCCAGCTGCAAATGCACTGAAATGCCCGCTTCTGGATCGAGGTGGATCTTCTCGACCTGGGTACGTAAGTTACCGGGCGAGAGCGAGAAAACTTGGCCATCCCACTGCGCGTGTGCCAAGACCGTATGACCGTCCGCGCGGTCGTAACGCGTATAAATATTCGCCAAACCCTCGACATAATAGTCGCCGGCCGGCAAGCTCGCAATGCTGGCGCTCGGATAGCCCCGCGTGGAGGCGTCGATCGCAACGTCTTGGCCCGGGGCGACGTTTTCCGCATCGATACCGAAGAATGGAGGCGAAAACTCGGGAGCGAGAACTTGGATGCGCGGGTCGGGTTTGTTTGCGCGCGTCAGGATTACGTAGAAACGCCCCGTGATCGGCTGCGCGTGCGCCGAGGCCGGAAACGAGAGCGTGATGCGATCGCGTGGGGCGGCAGAAAGGAGGATGCAGCACAGGCCGAGCGCGAGCGGCTTCATTTCGTTTGCGGGAACGAGGCCGTGACGTTACCCGCTGCGTCGAGGAACTGGAGCGCGGCACGCCCGTCGGCGGTGACAAACATCTTGATGCGCGGTTTTCCTTTACCGTCGGCGAGCATCACTTGCGACGTGTTCTCTTGATCGTAGCCGAAGAGATAGCGCGTCGCTCCACGCACATCGGGGTGGGCGGCGATGATGGCTTGCCGCTCCGCCGCGGTCTTGGCATTTTCGAACTGATTGATAACCCTCATGAATTCCGCCGTATGCATGTTCGGGCGATTCCAGCCGATCATGAAAGCATAGGTTTTGCCGTTATCGTTGCCGTCGTCGACCTGGAGCATCTGATCGGTGTTGACGGAATCGTACGAGAGGGTGTTCTCCGATTCGTACGAGCCGTCGGGATGTATCCGTCCCGACCAATCGAGCGCGCCTTGTTCGTCCCCGCGCTGATTGTAAAAAACGATGCCGTTCGAATCGCTGCCGCCGGAGCGGTGCATCGCCTTCCCGTTGATGATGGGCGGGGGGAAATCGTCGTGATTGACGATCGCCATCGCCAATTTCCCCCCGCGATCGACAACGTCGATGCGATGCACGGTCAGCGTGTCGAACGAGGCATTTTGCCGCGCCTCATGGATTGCGCCAGCCAAAAAGACTCCCGCGACGACGGTTATCGCAAGCGCGTAGCAACGGAGCAGCCGGATTTCCCGGCGAATCGACTTCACCTGCATCTTAGAATGCCTCCCTGTCTTAGCGGGCCGGTGACCCGGTTGTGGTGAGGTACTTGACGAGCCAGTTTGACCAGACGCGGTCGACGGCTTGGCGCCGCACCGGATCCGACGGATGGTGGCCGTTGACGGGGATCGCGACGAATTCGACGGTCTTTCCGAGATCGCGCAGGGCTTTGAAGAATTCGAAGGCCTGCGGCGAAGGAGCCCGGGCGTCGCCGACGTCGCTGAGTATCAGCGTCGCCGCTTTGACGTTGCGCGCGTACGTAATCGGTGAGTTGCGATGATAGGCGTTCCAGCCGCGCGCCGTCCACGGCGTGAGCCCGCCAAAGAGAATCGGCATGTAGCTCGAGATTTCGCTGAGCGTGTATTGCAATACCGCGTCGTCGATGGCGGCGCCGCTCACCGCGGCCTTCCACATGTCGTATCGCGCGATCAACCACGACGTCATCCATCCGCCGGCAGACCATCCTGAAGTCCCGATGCGGGACGCGTCGATCGTCCCGGTCGCCTCGAGCGCCTTTACCGCGGCGACGCAATCGGCGCCCGCCCCAAAGGATGGATTCTCTCCGTCGATCGCGCGCGCGAATACGAACCCCATGTTATCGCTTCCGCGATAGTTTGGCTGCAGCACGAACATTCCGTGCGCCGCCAAAACCTGTACCAGGGGGTTGAACGACGTCGTCGACGCCTCGAAGGTCGGACCGCCGTGGATGACGAGCGCGAGCGGATACTTCCTTTTTCTTTGGTAATCGGCCGGATACGTCAGGACGCCGTCTTCGACAAAGCCGGCGTTCTTCCAAACAAACTCGCGCGATGGCGCGAGGTCGAGCGCGGCCACCGTTGCGTTGTAATCGGTGAACCGCCGCGGTCGCTGCGCCCCGGGAGCAAGATAGTACAGCTCGCTGGGATCGCGCGCCGTCGCCCCAACGAACGCGATCGCACCGTCGCGCGCGGCGCTGGCCTCTCCGGCGTTGACGTCGCCCATATCGACGAGGCGAGGGGCGCCCCCATGCACGATCCAGATCGGCGTCGACACGCGATCGTCGGCGGCGACGGCGAAATCCCCATGGGGCAACCGAAGAAAGAACTGCACGTTGCGGTCGAGGGCCGGAGCGACGGGCTGCGCAACGTTGGATCCGGCCGATGCAACGACGAGCTCTTGCTGCAACAGACGCGAGCCGTGCGTGCCTTGCGTGTATGCGACGCGATCATCGCCGGTGGGCGCGAAGGCCGGCAGCCAGCTCCAACGGTCCGCTACTTGACTCACCGCTTTCGTCACAATGTCGAAGACCGAGACGCGGGGCCCGGTGAAGAGGCTGTCGTGATGCGCGTCGGGAATTCGCGTGAACGCAATGTAGCGCCCGTCGCTCGACCATGAGAGATTGTCGGGATACACGCTCCAGCCGCCTTCGGTGAGCCGTTGCGCTTGACCGTCGATCGGCTGGAGCCATAGGTGAAGCGGCACCGGAGCCGCGCGCGTCATGAATGAATCATCGCCGACTTCGAAGAGATCGTCGTGATGATGAATGGCATTTTCGTTGGGCGGATCGTCCTGGCTAACGTACGCGATTGCTCTGCCGTCGGGCCGCCATACGTAGAGATCGACGCCGTTCTTTGCGGTGGTTATCTCGTGGGCTTCGCCGGCCGCGCCGACCGGCATTACCCAGACTTGGGGCTGCGCATCTTTACCGGTGCCGGAACGCACGAACGCCAGCTCGGTGCCGTCGGGCGACCAGCGCGGCGTTTCGATGGCATCGACGTGCGGCGGTGTGATGTCGCGTTGGGTTCCGGCCGCAACGTCGACGAGCTCGAGCGTTCGAACGCTCTTGTCGTGCTCCATGTCCGGACGCGAGATAACCACGACGATCCGCGTGCCGTCGGGAGAGATCTGTGGATCGCTGATGCCGACGATCGAGCCGTAATCGTCGATCGTGAAGGGCCGTGCCGAACCAGCAGCGGCAACCGATGCAAAAGCGGCTACAAAGGAGAGCGTCAAAGTGACGATCTTTGTCACATTTCCCCCTTCGACTCGCGCCTTCGACAAGCTCAGGATGACTCGGAGGAGCGGGACATTCCTATGGTTGAGCCCCGAACTGCTGAATCAACTGAAAACGCAGCGTCGTCGGACCGTAGTTGCCGCCGACAGTAGGGCCGCTTTGCGGAATCACGACCCGATCGGCAGCGGGCACGAGCGACGTACAGACGGTTCCCGTAAAACCTTGATACGGTGTTCCGTATTTTCCGACGCACTGCGGCTCCAGCGGCGCGGGGATGCCGCCAAAGTACGACGTCCAGGGTTTGCCGTACGTGTCGAAGAGATTGTCGACCGAAACCTGGAACGCCGTCCCCGAACGGATCTGTTGGCGTACCGCACCCGAGAAAATGAAGAACGCCGGCAAGCTATAACTGTTGTTAGCCCCGTAATACGTCGCACCAAGATTGAGGTAGGTACCGTGGCTCGTCCGGTAGTTGATCTCCGCGTAACCCATCGAGTATGGAACGGAGACGCCGTTGATCGTGTTCCAGCCCAGACCGCTCGCTTGGAAATTTGCGCCAGGTATGATTCCGAGATTGGTGCTGTAATGCAGCGGCGTGCATTGACTCGCCGGCACGTTCGTACAATAAAATCCGGGCGGCAGATCGTAGGGATAAGCTCGCTGAAGCGAGCCTTGCAGCCTCCAGCCCCAACCGAGGACCGGGGCGTTTTGCAGGGCGAACTCAATGCCTTCGTAGCGGGCGTGGCCAAGGTTTTGCGTCTGAGAACCATAGAGCGGATATCCCGTCGTACTTCCCGGCGGGACGTAGTCGTTGGTGATGAGGAATGTTGAGGGTAGGTACATATTGAAGAGATTTTCAAGGTAGATATCGAGCGAGGCCGACATCGAACCGTGGATTCTCTTGTCGATACCGAGATCGTAACCAAAAGCGGTTTCCGGCGCAATTGCACCGTTATTGAGGTCCTCCGTATATCCCGCCGACGGGACGCCGTTGATATTTTCTTGCGGCGCGCTGCCGGGCGAGGAGAGCAAGCTCAAGTACGGCGGGGCAACCGACGCCCCGGCCGAAAACCGCCACGAGACGTCACGATTCGGCTGCCACGTGATTCCGGTGCGCGGAGCGTTGTAGCCTCGCGTCGCATCAAACCAGCTCCCGGCGCGCCCGCCATTGTCGGTGTAGTGGCTCTGGTATTGAATGAAGTAGTCGCTTAAACTCGCGAACACGTGCGGCGCGACGAAGAGGCGATCGCGGATGGTCTCGGTGGTAAAGAGCTGGCTCGCGCCACGCGGCAGTGGATACTGCGGCGGCAAACCGGTCGTCGGGATGTTGCTAAATGAGTACGAATCGTGGTGAGACCTGTCCAACGAAATGGTAAAATCTCCGCCGTTCTCACTCGGGCGCTCCAAGAGAATCGATTCGCCGCGAAGGTGATCGTTCTCCAGTGACTGATTCGTTGCGTTAAACGCCGAAAACGTTGAGGGCTGCCCGTTAAAGTAGGTCATTACCGGCGCGACGCTCCCGGGGCCGCAAAGTCCGGTCGACGGATTCCACGACGTCCCCCGGGGACAGAGCGGAACGCCGCCCCACGTCCTTCCGCTGAAGACGAATGGCGCGTTATTAGGGGTGTCGATGTAGACGGAGTCGGTGTCCGCGCTCTCAAAGTACCGCGCCAGCGCCGTCCATTGCCCGAACGCCGTCCGGAACTCGGCTTGATAGAGACTTTGTTGCGCTGAAGAATACTGCGGAAGAAACGCGCTGAGGTCGAACGGAATCTGCGTGCCGCCCGGTACCGAGCCGTGGTAACCAGGCGGCGGCAAAAAGACCGAGAAGCTTCCGGTCGTGCCGACCGGAGCGAGCGAGGTCGCGTCGATTCCGCCGAGATCGGAGAATCCCTGGCCGCCGAGATAGCTCAGCGTCAGCGACGTTGACTGCGAGAAGTTCAACCGGATCTTACCGAGCTCGCTCGTTGAATGAAAGGCGGTGTTGAGCCCCCAGCAACAGACGTAAAGCGGGTCGGAGAAGATATACTGTCCGACCGTCCCGATGAATTTGTAATAGCGGCTGGCCGGGGCCAAGGCAACTTGTTGCGGAACGAAGGCGGCGGATAAGCCGTTGATCTTCCAGCTAAACGGCTCGCCGGCGATAAGATAGAGTTGCGAGCCGGGGACCTGATAGTTTTGCAACGGCCCCGGCGCGCCGTTGGTGGCGTAGCCAAACGCGTAATCGAGAAAATGCGATCGGGTCGAACCCGTCGCCCGCAACGCCGTCGAGACGCCGCCCCAGTTGTCGGTTCCGACGGTAAAGCTCGCCTCGGGCACACGGGTCGGCTGCAACGTGATGTAGTTGACCGTTCCACCGACCGCATAGTTGATCTCCGGGCCCATGTACCCAGGACCTTTGACGAGCTCCACATCCTGCAGCAAAGCCGGATTCAGGTAGATTGGATTGAAACTGCCGGTCAACGAAATCGGCGACGGATGGCCGTCGATCAACGATTCCGTTTCGTACGGAAGCGCGCCGCGGATTTGCACGACCTGCGGGCTTCCTTGATCGGCACCGTTGTTGCTCTCGGGGCTCCCCCAAGCGATGATGCCGGGCGTCTCGTTGAGCACTTTGGTCACCTGCAATTGCCCTTGATCGGCGAAGGTTTGATTCGACATGACGTCGATCGCGGCGGTCGAGGTATTGATGGGAACTTGCCCCGGCGCATTGGTCGATACTCGGGCGATCGTTCGTAGCGAGGCGAACGACGAGTTCTGCAGGGAGACGTTGACCGTCGCAGGCTGGCCGAGGAACGCGTCAACGATCGCGACGAACTCGGCGTAACCGGCTTTGGTCACGGCAAGCGTATACTCGCCCACCGGGATCGCCGCAAAGCGGAACGCCCCGGCTGCATCAGTCGTCGTGCTGAAGCGGGCCGCCCCGGTGAGTCGAACCGCTGCCGCCGCGATCGGCCGTCCGTCATTGTCGCGCACCGTTCCTGAAACGGCACTCGTGCCGGCCGCTCGAACGGCGCAGGGCACGAGATTTGCGGCAACTACCAGCACGATCAGCCGCACGAACCATATCGAAACTCTCGAGAAGTCGCCCATCATGCAAAAAGGCGTGCAACCTCGGGCATGCGAAGTCCTCGACCGGCTACGCAATTCCCTGCCAAAACGAAGCGCTATAAGGATGGAAAATGCCAATAACCGCGCTTGATTCGATCGACCGTCGAATCCTTGGAACGCTACAACGCAACAGTCGAGTAGCAAACGCGGAGCTGGCAAAAGCAGTCGGGCTTTCGCCGTCGCCGTGTTTGCGGCGGGTGCGACGCCTTGAAAAGCTTGGGTTTATTCGCGGATATCGCGCCGTTCTCGATCGTCGCGCGATCGGTCTGGGCGTAACCGCGTTCGCACGGCTCCAAGTCGATTGGACGCGCGCCAAGAACTTGCGCGATGAGATCAGAAAGTTGCCGCAAGTCGTAGCGTGCTACGTTCTGACGGGCGAGTCCGGGGTCTTGGTCGTAATTGTCGCAGCCGATCTCGCGGAATACGCCAAGTTTCTTTTCGGCGTACTCTACAACATGGCGGGTGTCAGGGGAGTTCAGTCGAGCGTTCTGCTCGAAACGGTAAAGGAAGAAGAGATGACGCCGCTGCCGATTATCTAAGGCGCCAAGCGGCGACGTCCCAGAAGACGCTGTCGATCGAACCTCTCGGTCCACGCAGGCGATTGGTAAAGACGTCGAGTTCCCGGCGCTGATAGATCGGTACGACCGGCAGCTCCTCACGCAGCAACGTCTGCAGCCGGGAATACGCCGTTTTACGCGTTGATTCGTCGTACGTGCGGCGGCCGATCCACAGCAGCGCGTCGATCCGCGGATCGCAGATCCGGGATTTATTGTAGCCGTGCGGCGGAACGCTCGCGCACGCGAACTGATCGGTCGTATCGGGATCGTCGCCGTTGACGAATGAATAGAGGGCGATATTGAACTTTCCGCCATACACCGGGCCGCCGAGATCCGCCGGCGCGGCGAATTGGGTCACGTTGAACTGCTTGATCGCAACCCGCGCGCCAATGGCGCGTTCGTATTGCGCGATGTCGGCGGCGGCAATCGCCTCGCCGGCAACCCCGGCTTGAATGATGAGCCGTGGTTCGAGCACGCGACCGTCCTTCCGTCGAAGTCCATCGTTCCCCAGCTTCCAACCGGCGGCATCGAGCAATCGCCGTGCGCGCCGCGGCGCAAGAGGCACGTCGGTATAGGTTTTCGGATCGTAGGCCCAAAGAAAGAGGCCGCGTCCCGGGTGGCGACTATCGAGCGCGCCGCGATACGCCTTGGCTACGACGCTGCGTACGTCGATCGCCTGTGCGAGAGCCTCTCGGACGCGAAGGTCGTTGGTTGGCGCAGCCTGTGTGTTGAAAACGATCGCACCAACCGCGCTCACGGGCTTATCGAGCACGTAATATCCGGATAATGCTTCGAGCACCGGATACTGCGAGTAATCCTGTTCGTTGAAGTACGCTTGTATTTCCCCGGTAGCGAGCTGATTAGCGGCTTCCTGCGGATCGGGGATGAAGCGAACCGTGAGCTTCCGAATCGAGGGCGCTCCTAGAAAATAGAACGGATTGGCGTGCATCTCAACGCGATCGGAGCGTACCCAGGCGTCGACGACGTACGGACCGGAGCCAATCGGCTTCGCATTGAAATCGATGTGGTTGAAGTTTGGATATTTCGCAAGCAGGTGCTCCGGCAATATCGGGAAGCCTTGAGGCGCCAGAACGAGTGACAAGAGCGGCGCAAAGGGCTGTTTCAACCGAAGAACGAGCGTTTGGTCGTCCGGCGCGCGCGCAGAGGAAATCATGTCGTACCCGTAGCGCGTCTGCACGTCGTTTGCCGGATTGTTGATCGCGCCGATCGACCAGAGGCAGTCCCGTGCGGTGAGCGGCAGGCCGTCGGCAAAGCGCACTCCTTTGCGCAGATGGTAGACGATCGTCATTCCGTCTTTGCTAATGCCGCCGTTCTGAAGCGATGGAACGACCCGCGCCACGTCGCCGATGAGCCGTCCGCGATCGTCGTACTTCACGAGATAGGAGAAGAGCAGCTCGCCCCATTCCGTCGAACGCTGACCGTTCTCCAGTGCGGGATTGAGCGAGATCGGTTCCTGTTGCTGACCGATAATCAACGCGTCGTTTGAGGCGATGGAGAAGTGCCGCTGCGTACAGCCGGCCAGCATGAGGAGCGTGAACGTCAACACGCGTTGCAGATTAGCGGATGCTTTTCTCCCATGCACGGTACGCCTGCGCCAAGCGCGCAATCCCATCGTCGATCTCGAGCGGCGAAGCATGACTATACGCGAGCCTTATATACCGTTTTGGCAGGCCGCGTCGCTTTGCGGACCCCTCGCCGTCGGCGGCAAAGAAGACGTTCCCGGGGATTGCCGAAACGCCGCCCGCGTGCGCGCGATCGACGACCAGATTTGTGTCCGCACCAGTCGGAAACTTTAGCCATAAGTAATAGCCGCCATGCGGAACGGAAAATTCGACCTCCGGCAGCCAGCGCCGCATGGCAGCGACCATGGCGTCGCGGTGCGCGGCATACGTTGAGCGCGCGCGCTCGAGGTGCCGCTCCATGCCGTCGTCCGCAAAGAATTCAACGATGATCCGCTGCGTCAGCGGACATGTGCCGCCGTCGCTCTTGAGCTGCGCCATGCGAGCAAGCATAGTAGGCGCGGCGCTGATCCAGCCAACGCGCAGACCCGGGGCGAGCAGCTTCGAAAACGTTCCGAGCGAAAAGACCGTAGCGTTGCCGTTTTCGGCAAGTGCTCGCAGCGACGGCTCCGTCCTTCCCTCAAAGCGAAGTTTTCGGTAAGGGCTGTCCTCGATGATTGGAATCCTAAACGCTTCGGAAATTGCGAGCAACGCCTCTCGCCGGCGGCGCGACATCGTGATCCCGGTGGGATTGTGAAAATCGGGGACATCGTACAAGAATTTCGGCAGCGCATCCCCTTTCTGCTTGCGGTCGCGCAATCGCCGCCGGAGCGCCTCGACATCGAGCCCTTCTTCGTCTTGTGGAATTTCGAGAAACTCGAGCCCAAAGCTACGCAGGATGGGAATGGCACTAAAGTACGTGGGCGCGGTAACCACAACGCAATCGCCATCTTCTGCGAAGAGGCGACAGATGAGCTCGATGCCGTGTTTGGCGCCGTTGACGACCAGCACATCGTCCGGTTGCACGTCGACTCCGTCATCGCGCATGTATGCGGCAATCCATTCGCGCATCGCTGGCAACCCGAACGGCCGCCCGTATTGCAGCGACTCGCTGCGATGATGCATTAGCGCTCGGTCCGCGGCCGCGCGGAGGTCGGGGAAAACTCCGGGGAAAGCGTAGCCCGAATCGAACGAGATCGCGTCTCCCGCGTCGGCGTGTAATGGAGCCCCGAGCCGCGCAGCGCGGCGCGCAAGCATGCGTTCCAACTTATCCCGGATGCGCGCCCTTCAAGTGCGGCGCCTGGCGCGCACGCGCAATTTTATGCCAAGTTTTTCAGTTCAGAGGTCGAAACCGGTCCTTTAAGCGCGAACGCGCGGGAATTAGGCACGACGATCCCACCGCCGAGCTCTTCAAGAAACTTGGTACACCGTTCGACGGGCTAAGCCATGTTGTACCGGCACGTCGATCGTTGAGACGACACCTGCTTGCATGTTGGCACGCGCCTTCGCAGGTGCAGACGGAAGCCTTGATATATAAGCGCTTTCTCACATGTGGGAGCGTACGGGTCTGGTGGCTCGCACGGTCTTCAAAATCGCTGAGGCCGCCGCAAGGCGGCTGGTAGGTTCGATTCCTACACGCTCTCGCCAAGTCAAAATGCTCCCTCCACTCGGTGATTCTCGCCTTATTTTACACGGCGCTCGCAGGGCGACGGTGTTTTGACTACACTGTTCACTACACAGAATCCTAAGCCTAGGCGCCACGGACCGTCCTATCGACTTCCGAGCGCCAATCTTAAACCACCATTATCCGTCCTTTACGAGCGGCCCAGCCATGCTGGCATGACGCTTAGCAAGACGTCTTGCAGATTAGTCCATCAGTTCATTTCATGGATAGCCATCGATAGCCCAGGCCTGTAGACTAAGATAGAATCTATCCCTTTCGTCTCTTAAGCACTCGATAGCCTGCTGGAGGTTCAACCGTGGCATACTTTACCGACGACTCGCTTCTTCCCGAGAACATGGCCCCGCTTATGATCACGGCGGCCCCGTACGGGCCGATGTGGATGCCGCAGGATGGCTCGCCGGGATACATACCGCTCACGTGGGACGAGCAAGTTCAAGCCGCCGTGGACTGTTACAACGCCGGCGCGACGCTCTTGCACATTCACGTCCGCGATCCCAAGACGGGGCACATTTCGAAAAACTTCAAGGAGTACGGCGAGCAGATCGGGCGCGTTCGTGAAGCGGTTCCGAAGATGATCCTGCAGATCGGAGGGTCCATCTCGTTCGCGCCGGAGCCCGGTGAGGTCGGGGCGTTCGGCACGTACGAGCAGCGGCACAAGTTGACGACAATCGATCCCAAGCCGGACCAGATCACCGTCGCGTGCGGTACCTCGCTTTTCGACTTGACAGCCCTGCATCCGATGAGCGCGTTCGAGGGGACGCACCTGTGCAATGAAGACGCGATGCACGGGATATCCAACATGGTCGCCGACTCGACGCCGGACTTCTACGTCGAAGAGACAAGGCTCTGCGTCGAGCACGGAATCCAGCCGTACTTCGCGCTTGGCCACATCCACTCGCTGGAACTCGTGGAGCGTATGATTCGCCACGGCGAGTACATGGGGCCGATGAACGGCTTCTTCAGCACCGGTGGCGGCGGTATCTGCGGCGCAAACCCGTTCGATTTGATGGAACTCGTGCGCAGGACGCCGCACGGCTCGTTCTTCACGTATCAAACGACGTTTCGATTGACGCATCCGATCTCGATGATGATGATCGCGCTCGGACAGCACACGCGCGCCGGCATTGAAGACAACCTCTGGGATGTCAAAAAGGGCATGCGGATGAACACGGTTCAAATGGTCGAGAAGCACGTGCGAATGGCTCGCGAGATCGGCCGCGACATCGCCACGCCCGAGCAGGCGCGGCAGATGCTCAAAATCGGCGTCACGTACAACTCCATCGAAGAAACCCTCGCGAACCTCGGCCTGCCGCCGAACCGCGAAGCGGGACACCAGGGCTTCTTAGTTCACAAATCCGACGGGAAGCTGCACGAGACCGTTTTTGCGGGCTCCGACGGACACATGCTAGCATAACTGCCGGGCGGTGGCGGATGATGGAACGGTCCGCGTCATCGGACTGTGCGGCAGCCTGAGAGCTGAAGGGTTCACGCGGATGGCTTTGAGCATCGCTCTCGCCGGTGCTCAAGAGAAGGGCGCAGCCGTCGAGCTGGTGGATTTGCGCGACCACGGCCTTCCCTTCTGCACCGGCGGAACGCAAGACGCATCGCAAAACGCGCCCGGCGTGCAGCGTCTGCGGCAAAGCGTCATGGAGGCGAGCGGCGTGATCTTGGCGACGCCGAACTATCACGGGACGCTCAGCGGCGTGCTGAAGAACGCGCTCGATCTGATGAGCGTGCAGGAGTTCGAAGGAAAGGTTGTCGGCCTCGTAGGTGTCTCGGGCGGACGAATGGGCGGGGCGAACACGCTCAACACGCTGCGCGCTATTGGGCGCACGTTACACGCCTGGGTAATTCCGTCGGAAGCATGGGTCTACGATGCTGCCACGGCGTTCGCTGCCGACGGAAGCCTCGGGGATGCTGCGATCGAGGAACGTCTGAAAGACGTCGGGCGAAAGGTAGCGCGCCTGACCCGCATGCTTGCATCAAAGGAAGCGCGCGAACTCCTTCAGCTATGGGAAGAGGTGGACGAATGACGACGATCGACGAAACCGGGCCGTGGGACGCGGCGGCCTTCGATCGACTGGAGCGTTGGGCCCCGGCGATGAGCGCGGCGCTGGAAAAGGTGACCAACGATCCGTGGACCGGGACGCTCGACCGCAAGACCGTCGAGCTGGTTTGCGTCGCCTTCAATGCGGCGTGCACGAACCTCAACGAGGATGGGACGCGCCTCCATATTCGCAAAGCGCTCGCAGCCGGAGCGACCCGAGACGAACTCTTGACGGTCCTGATGATGGCCTCGCTCTTATCGATTCACACGTGCAGTCTCGGTGCACCGATTCTACTTAAAGAGGCGAAGAACGCCGGCGTAACCGCAACAGAGAAGAACGTCGCAACAGCGAGTTGCGATCGGATGCGCGCCGCCGGACAATGGAACGCCGCATGGAACCCGTTCTACGCTCTCGATCCGGCATGGACCGACGCCGTGATGGCCTGCGGCGCTGCCGTCTACGCCGGCGGTGTGTTCGAACCGAAGATCGCCGAATTATTAAGCATCGCTTTGGACGCGTCGATTACGCACATGTACGCGCCGGGTACGCGCCGCCATATCAAGGCCGCGCTCGCACACGGAGCAACGATCGACGAAATCATGGATGTCTTGAAACTTTGCGTCGCTCAGGGCGTTCAGGCATTTAACATGGGCATACCGATCCTCGACGAGGAGCTCTCCAGAACTGGAGGGTAGTGCGAGGGCTAGAAGCCGATCGCCAAAATAAGGGACGGGATCGGCCGGGAGCCACGCGGCGAAAAAGCCTTGCAGAATAACGAATCGGTAGCGGGCGGGACTCACCGTCCCCCCGAGTAGTGGTACGATTCCCGTTGGCGCTAACCGAAAACTGATTACTCTGCTTGCACTTTTGCAAATTCGACTGACCTTCGTCTAACAAGCGCCTAAACGGTGATCGGAAACGCACGCCCTGAGACCGCGACCTCGATGCCACTGGACACGATTCGCGTCTAATGGGAGGGCGGCTCACTACACCGTTTACTACACAGAATCGGCCAAAGTCGCTCTTCGGTATCTATTGGGATTCCTAGCCCCATATGCAAAATTGCCAGTACCAGCAAGGATATTTGGAGCTCAGAGGGTAGTGGCGGGGACGTTAGGAGAACCTCCTACACGCTCCCGCCACCTCCTAATTCTCGCGTATTTGCAATGATTGTTGCGATGCTGCGTGCGCTTCGCTACACCGTTTGCTTCAGTTTTCTTCGAAAAATCCACTCCAAAAAACAACGGCATTGAACACTCCCTCCAACTCGAGCGGCCACTCAACCCCGTTGAGCGCCTGCATCAGGATCGAGAGTCCAAGATCCGTTTCGTAGGACCGCAATGTGGACGACGCGGATCACAGCACGGCCTGAGCCCGAGCGGTTCTCCTCCATCGCTTGCCGGTGCCGCGGAGGTCGGCGCTTCATAGGCGTTTAGTCGCGTGGCGGTTTAATCGACCAAGGTCTGGCGGAACCGTTTCGCCGCTGTTTCTCGAGTTGGTCTGCGCGAAAGCCATATTGCGTTGGCTTCTTTAACGACGAGCGCGCGGCGCGTCAAAGCGGACCGATGCCTGAGCGAACGGTAAATGTAGCACAAAACTCGCCGTTGAAATATGAGATGGCGTTACCGGCGAGCTGCGCCGCGCGGGTGGTATGTTCCGCGGATTGCAGTCTCTGTGCCCGCGGGAAAACCGTCCGCCTTATAAATGCTGAACTTGCTGCCTTCGCGCAGACGATCGCGAATGACGGCAAGGTTCGAAGAGCCCGGGTACTTCGCCGACGGAACCAGTAGCGCCTCAATCTCTGCAACGCGAGCCGCGGCGCCAAGCGCGTGCGTCACCGGAACGTTTCCCTGCGCGACGATCAGCCGCCACGCGCTCACGAGTTCATCCAGGCTGACACCGAGTTTTCGGCGCGTGTCGGCATCGCGGAGATCGATGGCGTGTTGAAGTAACACGTCGACGGTGCAAATTATGAAAGATGGGCTCGGTACGGCGATAGGCGCGCCATCGTCGTCGGTGAGCATGCCGATCTCGCGAAGCGAGTTATCGGGGCGATCGGCGAAATATGACATCTCGAAGGCGCCCTGGCGTTGTATCGACCGCCTCTTCTAAGCGAGCCGATTGCGCTCAGCGGACTGCCAATATAAGCGAGTGGCACTCCGCGAAAAATGATCCCCGCAACGGTGCTGCGGGGATGACGCGCTGGAAGAGGCCGCGCAGGTTGTCGGACACTTAGCCGGGCTCACCGTTCACAATGGCGTCGATCAATCCAATGACGGCCTCGAGACCGTTTGGCTCACGTAGCAATACGTCGGCCGGCGAGCGTTTGGCGAACTCGTCCGTTGGCGTTTTCAGCCATGCGTTTGCGAATTTGAGACCGCCCAGGCTGTTTGCGAGCGCGTTCATTGCATCAACGAGCTGCAAGGCCGCCGCCTGAATACTCGGTGCGGTTGGGTTTTCGTTGAGCCAACGGGCTGATTTTCCCAACGCGGGCGCTACTTTCGGGATCGTCAGGTCGAGCTCGTGTGCAAGCTTCTTTGCATCGACCCGTCCGGCATCAGTGAGTACGTTGCCCAAGGGGGCCATAAGCGTCAGTGGCATGGATCTCTTTCTTCTCGGCGTCGGCCGACTATCTTCCGATATTCGGCCCGTATCCCGCTTATTATATACCGATTCTCTTCCTCTGCAAGCGCCAGCCGGAGCCCGGCGCTCGGCAATACGGGCGGGCAGGGTGAGAGCGCTGCCGAATCATGCCGGAGCGGTAGCCTGCGCAAGAGGGCTGTGAGAGCGGCGCGTTTCGGGCGCTGGAGCGCTTATGATGCGGGCGGTTGCGGAATAGCCATTGCTTCGGCGACGGCGGCGTCCTGTTCCATCGCCGCACCTTCGACCATCAGCGCGCAAATCTGATGCTCCGGCAGCGCCGCGCGAATCAGTTCGAGCGCGCGGTCGTAACCTCGCTGTTCCGTCAGTTCGCGCACATCGCCAATTTTCCGATATACCGCATCGGAATAACCGAGTAGCCGCGCCGCTCGTATCGGGTCACCGGTCTCGGCGGCCAGATACGCCAGGTGGCCGATCGCGTTCGCAAAATAATCCGCAACATCCGCACGCAGCGCCAACTCCAAACTTTCCCTCGCAGCGGCCCAGGCTTCGTCGAAGCGCGCCAACGCGAGCAGATAGGCGGCCGCGTTCTGCAACGCGCTCGAGAGGTTCATCCCCGCGCCGCATTCGCGGAAGATAGGCTGCGCCGCGCGAGCGCCAGCCAGCGCGCCAGCAACATCACCCTCCGCAAAAAGCAACTCTGCCCGATTTAACTGGAGTAACGCAAGCCGTTGCCGATCGTTACAGGCGCCTAGAAGAGCAGCCGCCTCGTCAACAAAGGGGCGAGCCCGCGCGCGATCATCGCCAGCGAAGACGATGGATGCCATGCTAAGGACGCGGGCGGTCAGGCGCGGGATACGAGTGGCGCGGGCCGCCGCCAGCGCCTCTTCGAAAATCTCAACCGATTCCGCATGCCGGCCAGTCCGGACGAGCGCGACGCCTTCGAAAAAAAGCGCCTCGACTTGGCCGACCTGGTCGACGGCGCTTAAGAGACGCGCCGCCTCGGCTGCCGCGAGCGCTGCCTTCGCGCTGAACTCGTTGAGACGCGCTTGCGCGAGGGTCAGCCGTCCGCGCACGCGTACAGGCGCGTCGCCCGCGAGGACCGTCGCCACCCGCTCGATCAGGGAGCGCCCTTCGCGGCGCGCAATCTTGGCCCACAGTGAACCCAAGCCCGCCACGATCGTCGCCGCTGCCTCGGCATCACCGTCGCCTTGGAGCCCCCACGCGATCGCAGCGCGGTAGTTCTCAAGGTCGATTCGGACCTGCGCAGTCCAGACACTCGAGTCAGTCTGCCAATACGTATCGCCCGCACGCTGCGCAAGCTGGGCGAAGTATCGGCAGTGTCGCGCGGGGGTATCCTCCCGTTCGCGCGCCTCGCCCAATCGCTCGGCGGCAAATTGGCGAGTCGACTCCAACAGACGATAGCGCTGCTCTTCGCCTTCGATCTCGACGACGACCAGCGACTTGTCGACCAATGCAGAAAGAAGATCGAGCACGTCCCACTCGGCAAAACGCTCATCGATGCAAATCGCTTCGGCCCCTTCAAGCGTCCACCCACCGCGGAAGATCGCGAGCTGTCGCAGCATGCTCTGCTCAGCTGGCGTCAGTAAGTCGTAGCTCCAGCCGATCGTCGCTCGCAGCGTCTGCTGACGCGGCAGCACCGTGCGGCTGCCGCCGGTCAAGAGCTTGAAGCGTTCGTCGAGACGTTGTTCTAACTGATTCAGGCTGAGCAGTTTCACGCGCGGTGCGGCTAGCTCGATCGCCAGCGCGATGCCGTCCAAACGGCGCACGATATCGGCGACGACTGCGGCGTTGTCGTCGGTGAGCGCGAAAGTGCGCTGCGCGGCATTGGCGCGCGCGACGAAGAGCGCCGCAGCAGCGTACTGCGCCACCCGTTGCGCGGTCATCGTTTCATCGTCGGGCGGGACCGCGAGGGTCGGCATCTGATACGATTCTTCGCCAGCGATCCCCAGCGGCTCGCGACTCGTCGCCAGAATACGTAGGCCGGTGCACACGCGCAGCAGACGGTCGGCGGCATCCGCGGCCGCCGAAAGAACGTGCTCGCAGTTATCTAGCACGATCAGCAGCGTTTTGGCCTTGAGCGCGGCGGCAACGCGATCGATCAACGGCCGCGACTCGCCCTCATCGGCAATATTGAATGCTTGCGCGATTGCGCTGGGTACGAGCCCCGGGTCGTCGAGCGGTGCGAGATCGACAAACCAAACGCCGTCACCGTCGTCGCGCAACGTGTCGGCGGCGACCTGAGTGGCCGTGCGCGTCTTGCCGATGCCGCCGGTACCGGTCAGCGTCACCAAGCGTGACCGTTCGCTCAGCGCCTTGATCTCTGCAATCTCCTCGTCGCGCCCAATGAGCGGCGTGAGCTGTAGCGGCAGATTGTTCGAGAGCGCATCGAGCGAACGCAGCGACGGAAAGTCTGCGGCGAGATCCGGCGCGTGAAGTTGAAAGACGTGCTCCGGCGCGCTGAGATCGCGCAGACGGTGCCGGCCGAGATCGTGCAGCTCCGTCTGCGCGGGCAGCAGTTCGCCCGATAACTCCTTGGCGGCCCTCGAAAGAAGCACCTGACCGCCGTACCCGATGGCCAACAGGCGCGCGACGCGATTCACCGTCGGTCCGAAGTAATCGCTGTCGCGCTCGTCGGCGATTCCCGCGTGAATCGCCGTGCGCACGCGCAGACCGTCGACGACATTCCAGTCCACAGCTCCGATGGCAGGTTGGGCGTCCAGCGCCGCTGTCACCGCTTGCGGCACCGTCGCGAAGGCCGCGCAAAACGCATCGCCGATCGTCTTGAAGACGTAGCCGCCGTTGCGCTCGATCGCCGCGCGCATCAGCTCGTCGTGACGGCGCACCGCCTCCTGCATCTCGGCGCGATGAGCGTCCCAACGGATCGCGCTGCCTTCGATGTCCGAGAATAGGAAGGCCACCGTTCCGGTCGGCGGCCGCGTGAGCGGCTCCATCTTTCGTCGGCTTACGGTCGCCTCAGCTCGCCACCTGTCAAAGCTGCTCACCTCACTCTTTGCCTTCGATCGGCGTTGCAGATTTAGACGGAAAGGGGCGCGCTAAAGACCAATCGGCGCTATAACACGCGGGACGCCGTATCGGTAGGAGTCTTCCCGAGAGCACCCTTGGGGACGTCAAACCGTCCACACGAGGTTGGAGGATGGGGAAGACTCTTTCTTATTTGCAGTCGCAGTTGGCCATCCGCGATGCGCATCGAACCGTTGCATCGGTTTAATGACGCTTCGCCGATTGCCGCTTCACAATGCCGGATTCGTGATGAACGCCGGTCTTCAAGCCGCTACTTCTGGCAAGCCCATTCCAGTTGCAAGCCTATTCCAGCCCAAAGGAAAGAAAAATGGCCATATCATTAGCCTGCCCAAACTGCCCATAGCGAAAATACGCAAAAACGAACTCTTGCGATACAAGAAGCCGAAGCCCCGATGTCGGGTAGTGGCGGGGACGCTAGGAGAACCTCCTACACGCTCCCGCCACGTCTCATTTTGCAAAGCGGCGCGGCGAGCTTCGAAGCTGTTACGAACGTCTCGGTATTGAGCGCTCGTCGCGGATGCGGCCGTTGAGCGACTCGATGTGAGCGTCTTTCGAGTCGGCTTGCTAACGCGGAAATGCTGATACAGGCGCCTATCAAAGCGATCAATGCGGACGCGCCGACCCACAAACGGTCGACGGGCTCAAAGGCATACATGCTATTCGTTCAAAAGACAGTCAAGTTTGCCGCTGCCGCAAAGCGCCCGCTCCGCAGCTTTTATTTAGAAAGACGCGGGGCGAGCAGAGCGCAAAGCTCCCTAAGTCTCAGACCGAATTCGTAATACTAAGCTTGGCCGAGCCTAGCGTCTTGCCATGCTTACTGACGCGGTCAAACTCGGCCGCGCACGAACCTGTTGTTGGCCCGGCAGTCACGATCCAGAAACCGCCCGATCCTTGAACGAGGGTCGCGATGCCCGCGGCACCGCCGCAGTTATCGGACTCGGTGAGGCTGCCCTTCTTGTCCCTGGCCTTACGCACCGTCACCATGTCAGGGCCGGGACTCGAAATGGAAAAGTCGACCGAGCACGGAGAGACGCGCACGCCGCCGTGGTGGCAATGCTCCTTCTTGGCCGCGGGAGCAAGGGTTGGAGACTGCAGTTTCGTCGCGTTATTCTGCGCCGGTCCGGCTGGGCTGAGTTGGGTCTGAGATCCGCCGCAGGCTGCCGTCAAGGCGATAGCCGCCAGGGCCGTAAGCCAACATGGGTAGCGGATTGAAAAGCGAAATGTAGCCACTTATTAATCTCCTTGGTTAGATTCACGGTAATAGAATTGCGCGCGCACACCGTTCTATTAACGCGCAGGTAGAATCTTATCACCAAAGAGCCGGCCGGACAAGTGTGCGGGCAACCGTGCGGAAAACCAACTCCCGTCGGTTTCAGGTCACCCGTTCGCCTCTAACGTTCGGTGACTCCGATGAGCCCAGAAGCCGATTAAAGAATGAGCGGTACCGCTGCAGCGCGATGCGCAAGGCTTCGGTGCCGGGTTGCTCTTGCCGATTCCATTGACTTTCGAGCGCCGATCGCTCGCGCGTGAAAGTTTCGGTGAGTTCGTTCACGACCTCCGCGACCATCGAGTGAGCGCGTTTCACCGATTTGCGCGGATCATCAACGAAGTCGGCTTGGATATCGGACCAACGTCGCTGCAGGTCGCTCAAACGGTCGTTTGGAAGAAACGCAGGCTCTCTTTCGGCCGCTTCTTCTTGCGTGGTATCGAGGCGTTCGGTCATCATTTTGTCCTTTCATCGGCGCCCACAAGCTCGCTGAACAAGCTCCGGTAGTGGACCATGGCTTGGCGTAAATCTTCGGTATCAGCCTCCCCGCTCCGATTGCGAACCGATATGTCATGGGCGGTGCGGTAATCTTGAACGACAGTGGCGTAATCGGGCGAAAGGTCGGACGCCCGCTGCTCGAAGTCTGCAACCGGATAACCGCGATCCCGCATAACGTTCACTATAAGTGCGTCCGCCTGCGTGATCGCATCGCGCGGCTGGTCGACGAATCGCGCCTGAACCGTCCGCCACTCTTCAACGTACCGATCGCGCGCCCCGACCGGCAGTTCTTCGAGGTGGAACTTCTTGACGCGCTCCTCGCGTTTAGCAAGTTCGTGCTCGGTTTGCGCGCGGTCGCCGCTCTGGTGCGACACGCGTCTATATTCGGGCCCGAAGCGTCGCTGAAGGCGAACCGACCGTGCTCTGCGCGTGGCAACGATTGCTACGACAATAACGACGACGACCAGAATGACGGCCCCAATCACGTAGTAGATCATCGGACTCGTGGTTGTCATGGCGCCCCTTTACCCACCTCGAGCGAGTAAGCAACGTTTTTCGCGGCCATGGTGATGGTGCCGGCGCCGTACCGGGAGTTGTCGGCAGGCAGCCGCCGGATGGCGAAGCTGTCGGCGATGCGGTCAGGGCGAATGGCGGCGTACGGAGGGGTCAAGGGGATCGCGTGAACGCAATCTGTGCTGTCAATTGGGCACTGCGCAAACCAGGCGAGCAATGCACCATAAGCACCGTTATCTCGCGTCGGCGTGCACAGCGACGAGGAACGCCGTCCGCTCGGGAAGCATGCTACCGAGCCATTGTAAGCCGCTTCCAGGGCCGCAGGTTGGAGGTTAAAATAAGCTTCCGCATGTTAAATGCGTCATGCGAGGCATTCGCGGTGAGGGCAGCAGTGGAACATAGTGGAGGCTCAAGGGCATGCGTTTATCGGTAATTGCCGCAGTACTTTTTTCCATTGTGGTCGTCGCTGTCGTCGCGGGATGTGCGAGCGACCCGCAAGGTCCCCAAGGGCTCCCTGCGGTGGGCAGCTACCCTTCGGGATTTAGCTCCAACTCGTCAAGGCTCGGCGCCGCAACGACGGCGGATTGGGATTCGTTCGGTTTCGACCTGCAGCGCACCGGCTACAATCCGACCGAGTCGACGATCGGGGTGCATAACGTCGCTTCGCTTCAGAAGATCTGGACTTTCAAAGTAGGCGGCGTAATGGTTCACGAGCCGGTCTACGCCTATGGCGTCAACGTCGGCAAAACACCAACGAATATCTTGTATGCCGGATCATCCATTGGGGCAACGATGTATGCAATCAACGCACAGACCGGCCATATCATTTGGAAGATGGCAGTTGCGCGAAGTTCGCATTGCAATAATGGTAGTAATAAGTTTGCGATTGCTGCGACGCCTGCGATCGACCGCCAAAAAAACGTTATTTACTTTTCGGACGGGAACGAAAAGGTGCATGCCGTTGACTTAGCGACGGGGGTTGAAGCCAGAGGCTGGCCTTTAACGATCGCCACTTCGCCACACGAGGTGATGCACGGTGGCTTCACCTACAATCCGGCCAATGGTTTGCTGTATGCAGTTACGAGTTCGCCGTGCGACGTATCGCCTTGGTACGGCCGCATCGTCGCGATCGATACAGAAAAACCGGCTGTTGCCAGCACCTTCTTCACGATGAGCGGAACCAACAAGCAAGGAACGAGCGGTGGCGGAATATGGGGACCCGGAGGAGCATCCATTGACTCGTCAAACGACGTGTTCATTGCGACGGGCAATGCAGACACGCACTCGGCTTCGCAAAGACAGCGGCAGAACGCCGATTACGCAGAGCAGGTAATCGAGTTGTCCTCAAAGTTGTCCACAATTCTCGCGAATAACCATCCTACCAATATTCCGCAAGACGGAATGGATGATCTTGACTTCGGCGCGACGCCGTTGCTCTTTCAGCCCCCGGGTTGCCCGGCGCTGCTCGCGGCGATCAACAAGTCGGGCATGTTTGAGCTTTACGACCGAGCATCGATTAGCAGCGGTCCAATCCAATATATTGCGATGTCCGTCCCATCGAACGCAGGGAACTTCGTCGGGGTACCCGCGTACGATCCGGCAACCCGCTACGTGTACGTAGGACTGCCGACGAGAGAGGGAATCTACCAGCCCGGCATTGCAGCTTTCAAAATGGCGTCAAATTGCACGTTGAACCCCACGCCGGTTTGGAATGCGCCCTTCGGACCGGACGGGGGGCAGATCGTCGCTGAACCGCGCTCTCCGATCTCGATAGCGAACGGCGTTGTCTATATCGGCAACGACACCGGCAATACCGAGTACGCGTTCAACGCGGCAACGGGCGCGCAACTGTGGAGTCTGAAGCTGCCGTATCACGGAAGACAGGGCACCATCATTGCCAACGGCATACTCTTCGTCAGCTCATCCGATGGCACGATCAGCGCCTGGGCGCCGTTCTCGACGGCTCGAAAGTCGCGCAAGCCAGCGGAGAAAAAGTAGCCCTCCCATCGCAGATCCTAACATGTCGATCCGCGACCGCATGGGCAGGACGATCGATTTGAGAAGTTCTAAAATCGGCGGCCTTCAGTCACGCCTCGTCGGGGCGATCATCGCCGCCGTCATTGGAGACGATGCCGTTCGGCGTAGAAGTAATTCAAACGATGCGCGGACATGCTTTTGACGGGAGATTGCGTCATTGCGGTCGGTTCAATTTGTCGGGCGCGCGACGTGCCAGAGGCCGCCGGCGAATGGAATGCCTTCGCCGTTCGCTTGATCCGGGCCGGAATCACCGGAGTACATGTAAAGGGGCTGACTGCCGTGAGCCCATTGCATGCCGGTACCGTCGGAACGCGTGATGATCGTAAAGTCGCTTTGCCCACGCGCTCCCGAGCTCGGCACGAGCGGCAGCCAAATGGAAAGACAGCCGCCGGTGCACGTGCTACCAGTCGGGGTATCGACGCTCAAGAAGTATAACGTCCGATGACTCGTCGCGTTCACGAACGCGGGTCTGCCGCCGACGTTTTGCTGAACCGGAACGTTTGACTGCGGTGGGTTCGTTGGCGGCGGGCCGCCGTAGGCACCCCCGCCGGCGGCGCCGGCAGAGCCGCCCCCACCACACGCTGCCAGCGCCATCGTCGCGAGCAGCGCCGAGGTTACAAACGATTTTCTAAACATGTGCCGTGTATCTCCTGTTTAACGCTCGTAAGGATTTGAGTCGTACGATACATGGCACGACTGAAGAAACTGTGAAACAAACCCAGCGCATCGCGTGACCGATTCATAAAGTCTTCATGTTTAGAAGCGAAGCGGACTGATGAATGTCCATTTGGTCACAGCGTCGAGCTCGAGGAACGGGAAGGCTCGCTCTTCGGTTCCAGCGTCGTGTTAGGAGCGGTTCGACTACCGCTCCTAACGCGCGCAGGCTGCGCTAGAACGCCCCAATGCCCTTGGGAGACCCCCAGCCCGTAGGGCCTGAGTACTGACCGAACTGATTCGTGCCGGCTTTGCAGAGATAAGTGTTCGACAGTTTCGCCGGGCAGTTGGTCACGTCGCCGCTCGTGATTGCATGCAGATCGTTCTGAAGTTGAGTCTTGCTCAGGGTCCAAAACATCTTTCCGCCATGTCGGGTCGTGGAATTGCCGGCAAGTCCGAAGACGCCGGCCATCAGCGGCGATGAAATGCTGGTTCCGGCTACCGTTATCCAGCCGCTCTCCCCGTATGAGTCGTATTCGGCGGCGTCGTATGCCACGGCCGAGATGTCGTTACCGATTCGATATGCGCAGTCTTTTTTAATCGTTTGCCACGACGGCTTGGCTTCGTCGAGGCTCGAGCAGCCGCCGCCGCTTTCGGCCCAGACTGTTTCCGAGTAGGTCGATTTGTTGAGGGTGAGGACGGTTCCACCCACCGCAACGACGTCGTCGAACGTCGCGGGCTGATAGAGCCCGTAGCCGTCGTCGCCGGCACTGGCTAGATAGGTGATTCCCGGCGTGTCGTAATACGATTCGCTCGATCCCGTCCCGCTGTAGCTGTTGCTCACGATCGTCGCACCGAGCTTCACCGCTTCCCTCTCGGCGGCTTCGAGGTCGCTGGTAGAATTGGTGTTGGCTTCTATCAGATAGATCGTGCAGAGCGGACAAGCCGCCGAAACCATTTGAACGTCGAGATCGATCTCGACACCCCAGCCGGTATTCCCGCTCGGGTAGTTAGAGCGCTGTCCCTTCTGGTTGTATTTGTAGAACTTCGCGGCCGGAAGCCCGAAGTACGAGCGGTACCTGGCGAGGTCGGACACGACGTTGGGATTATCGAACGCGTCAACGATCGCGACGATTTGTCCCGAACCTCTCGTCCCTGAAGGCAGCTTGTAGGCCGCCTCGAGATTCGCCGGTTCCCATCCGTAAACAACGGCCCCCCGGACGCCGGTACTCTCGATCAGAACGTCGCATCGCGCTCGCCCAACGCCGCGGTTGGAACACGCCGGCGTAAGCTTGTGTGCGGTGGCGGCCGGAAGCTGGTTCGTATGCGATCCAAACTGAGTCGACGCTGCCGGGACGCCGGAAGAGCCGCCCGCGTTACACGCGGCAAGCCCGAGCACGGCGGCGAGCGGCACGACGACTTTGAAAAGGCTACTCATGAGAAGCTCCTTGGGTGATAGCGTTGACGGGGCCCTCTCTCGAGGACCCCGTCGCGATGTTGAGACGGTCGTGACCGTCGGCAGCAAGATCTCTTATTTGTCGGACGGCGTGAAGGCGAACCCTTCGCAACCCAACGCGCAAGAGGTGGTTGCGACGTCCCTCCACTGATTCATATGGCGAATCCTCCCGACGTCGATCCAGCCGTAGGCATCACCGAGGCCGAATCTTGAGTCGGATGGATTGAAGCCGCCCGCAACAGGATCACCGAGTCCAAAAAGATTCGGCGCCGTCGGACCGAGCGTGCGGAACGGAGAAGAGCTCGGCGACATCGGCAGGTGGTACCGGCTGGTCGTGCGCAGCAGCTGATCGGTGACGTTGAGGGCATAGCCGCGGCCGCTCACGTAAACGCCGCCCGGGAACTGAATCGATCCGGGAGCCAGCAGCGGAATTACGGTAAAGGACGGCGAGGTCGGCTTGCGAACCTCGGCGAGTCCGTAACCGCAGCTGTACGGCGACGTATTCTCGCACCCGTAGTAATTGAAGTAGAGGTTGCCTTGGGCATTGACGTCCATGTAATAGACTATCTCGTAATTGATCGGACCGGTCGTAGACGGCAGCGTTATAAACGTCGGGGTGCTGGACGGGCCGCCCGTCCAGTAGACGAAGCCGGCTGTCGTCGTCTCGGTGCAACTGGGGGTCGCGGGGTAGCACTGGACGGTGTTCGCGGCACCGAATACGGCGGTTGACGTTTCGGCACTGTCGAATCCGTAGCCGAAGTAGAAGTAGCAGCCCGACGGACTCGTACAAGAAGCGTTCCATATGTAGCTCGCAAGCGAAGTTCCGGTCTTGTTAAACTCTTGTATCTGCCCGCCGATGCCGGCGAGATTCGAGTCGCAAGCGGTCCAGATGTTGCGAGCCCGATCGACCTTAACGGTGACCGGTTCGAAGCAGAAATTATTGACGTTGATGGTGGCGACGGTCTTCGCAAGGCTGCTGTCTTGACCGACGAGATAGCCGACCCCGGTGGCGCTTGTCCAAGCGGCAACGGCTTTCCAATCAGGGGAGATATGGTGGGCCGGAAGCGCGTGTGCCTTGACTTGCCGATACTGCCATTTGAGGACTTTCTGCGGAACGGGACCGGGGAGTTTGCCTTGGGCCTGAAGCTTGAGTAGCTTCATGAGGCCCATGCGCCCGGAAGCGTCGTGCGATACAAAGTAACCTGCCGATTGTTGAGTTTCGGGGGAGCCCGGCAGAGCGGAAGCTCCCTGAGGTGAAGAGGAGCATCCCGCGAGTAATGCGACTGAGATGGCAAGACTCGCGGTTGCCAATAATAAGCGCATGTGGTTGGGTCTCCTTGACAGCGTGAGGAAAGGCGGGGTTCCTTCCTTAGGTTTGCTCTCTCCGCCTGCACGCGAAACTGCTTATTGCAGCCGCGCAGAACACGCGCCGTGGTTGCGCTAAAATCGGCTAGGAAATGTGTTGCTATTGCTTCGCGATCGACACTGTTAGAAAAGTGCAGTCGCAGAATTCGTCGTCGTGTAACCACCGGCCGAATCAGTACGACGATAGTACCTGCGATGATGTGCATTAGCTAAGACTTAATCGGACAGTTAGCGAAGATCGTATCGAATCCTGCCGAGTCACGAGGTGACGTCGGCTATAAAGGAGACGATCTTGACCACCGAACGTAAAGTCATCCGTGCCAAAGTCGGGCTGCTGAACCTCGCCAAGCAGTTGGGAAACGTGCAGCAGGCCTGCAAGATGATGGGCTTTAGCCGCGATAGCTTCTATCGCTTTCAGGAGCTCTATGAAAGCGGCGGCGAGGCCGCGCTCGCGGAGATATCGCGCCGCAAGCCCATCCTGAAGAACCGCGTTGATCCAGCGATCGAGGATGCGATCGTGGCGCTGGCCATTGAACAACCGGCCTACGGTCAAGTGCGCGTTGCTAATGAGCTCAAGAAGCGCGCGATGACGATTTCGCCCGCCGGCGTCCGCTGCGTGTGGCAACGGCATGATCTCGAGACGATGAAAAAGCGCCTCAAGGCGCTAGAGGCCAAGAGTGCACAGGAAGGCCTCGTTCTCACTGAATCGCAGCTCGCGGCGCTGGAGAAGGCGCAAAACGAGAAAGATGCCCACGGCGAGTTTGAGAGCGAATGCCCTGGCTATTGCGGTGCTCAGGACACGTTCTATGTTGGTACGATCAAGGGCGTCGGGCGCGTGTATCAGCAGACCTTCGTCGACACCTACAGTAAGGTCGCGTTCGCGAAGCTGTATGAGCAGAAGACGCCGATCACCGCTGCCGACCTGCTCAATGATCGTGTTCTTCCGTTCTTTGAAGACCACGACATCCGCGTGCTTCGGGTCCTCACCGATCGCGGCACGGAGTACTGCGGTGACGCTCAGAAGCACCCCTATGAGCTCTACCTCGCGATCGAAGACATCGATCATACGCGAACGAAAGCTAAGAGCCCGCAGACCAACGGCATCGTGGAGCGGCTGCACAAAACGATGCTCAACGAGTTCTACCGGATCGCTTTCCGCAAAAAGATCTACCACTCCATCGACGAGCTGCAGGCTGATCTCGACGCATGGATCCAAACGTACAACGCAGAACGCCCACGTCAGGGCCGTTGGTGCTACGGAAAGACTCCGCTGCAGACGTTCTTAGATAGTCTGGACTTAGCCAAGGAGAAGTTATTTGCGGCCTGATTCAGCGGCCGCGGAATCATCTGACACTCTTCGACGCGATCATGCGGCGACTGTCAGACCAAGTCTCGGCTTATACAGATGATGTGATCGCCTGCCTAGTCTGCTCTCCACTGACGACGTGGGCGAACCGCCAGCCCTCTGGGAACCTCTGCCGAAGGAAGTAAACGCCAGGGGCTTGGTTATGGATTTGATACCCATCCTTGATGGCGTCGAGTAGAGATAAGTAGAGAGTCGGAGCGCGCTCGATCGCGGGGGCATCTCCATGAGATTGCGCGGCGGTTGCCCTAAGTTCTGAGCGGCTTCCCCGTTCGTCGCGCAGCATGGCTGCGAGTGTGGCAATCATTCTTGGTTCCTTGCTGCAAATTGCGATTGTCCGAACCCTCATAACGGGCCGCTCCAAAAAAAGAAGGTTGCCGCCCCTAAAAGGGTCGCTAACCAGGCTTTTGGCCCCCCGGCAGCCCGCTTTCCTGCAAAATCGTTAAAATTTGTTGACGCGTTAACGTTGCCCGCAAAGGGGGATCCTTCCCGCAGAGTTGCTCGGGCGGTCGCTGCTGCGCGCAGGCACGTGATTTGGCTAACGCGGTGATCATCGCGACCCACCCAATCAAACCCGCTACTGCCCCGATCGCCACGCTCGGCACAGAGTCGGAAAGCAGACCCGCACCAACAAGTGCGACGGCGATTTGCATCGCCGCAAAGGCACACCACGTCCAGCGCGCGTCGAGCAGCTCCTGCGGGGCAGTTTCATCGTCCTCGCCTCGATAGATCGTCGCAATTAGGCGCACTCCGATATGAAAGATGTGCGCGTTTACGAACTGCCCGATCCAACCCGCGAGCAGGACAAAACCGAACGCCGCCCGCCACGGCATCCCGGCCAGCACGCCCGCGCCAAGGAGCATCGCAATGGCCAGCCATGTCAGACCGGCGCCTACGAATGCCTGCGGCACGCGGTGCGGTACAGTCGCTCGCATCAACAGATCCGTGACGTCGCCGATATATACCGCCGCGCCGGCGGCGACGAGCGCACCGCCGAGCCACAGCGTCCAACTCCACTCGGCCGCCGACCCGATCGCCAGCAGCGGAGCTCCAAGCAGCGTCGTGTTGCCGACGACGATGTGCAGCCCGGGGCGCCGCGACCGGTTTCCGGTGAGCGGGCGAAGCGTGCGCGCCGATACGCCGTAGATCAATAGCGTCAGCCAACCGAAGAGCGCGAGATTCGCGTGCGCCGGTGGCAATCGTTCGATCGAAGCCGATACGCGTGCGCCGGCAGGCATCCATGAGATCGCGGCGCCGAGAATGACCGCGATGGCAAAGACCGCGAGAGTAACGGCAAACGCTCCCGCGACCGCTCGATCGATGCGGTCCGCCGAGTGAACCGCTTGCCGTAGCGTTGCCCAAGCAGTAACGAGATAGGTCATCAACGCGCATGCAATCAGCGTGGCCACGACGCCTAATGTTAAAGGAGCCCAGAGCAGCGCGATCACGAATGCGGCGATAGCAACGGCAGTAACGAAGAGCGCGTATCGCGCGAGCGTCTCGAATCGCCACGGTACGTCGAGGAATGCGGGGATCGCGTGCAGCAACACCGAGAGGGCAGTTACCGTTACCCAACCGAGCGCAACGAGATGAATCCACGCGATCTCGGGCAGCGACAACCATCCGATTCCCACGCGCAGCGCAATCCATAGCGCGAGTATCCAGGACAGCCCGTGACAGAGTTGCCCAAACGCGAGCCCTAGCGGCGGAATCCAATGCCTTCTCGTGAACATGAGGTGCCGTCGTGAAGCTGTTCGCGGCTCAGCCGCTATTTCAACGTTTCGACGAACGCAGCGACGTCATAGGTTCGGCGAACTCTATGCTTTGGTATGCGAGCCGTAGGCGATCACGCCTTCCCAATAGGGCGCACTCGGAGGGCCGACCTCCATCGTGATTGTTACGTTGCGCTTTTCTCGCGGGCTCGCGGTGAAGTCTCTCTCGTCGAGCGTCGTGAACGTCATGTCCGGAGTACCGCGGGACGCCGGGATGTGAAGGCTCCAGATCGACACCGAGGCCGCTGTGTTCTGATAGACGAGTGAGAAATCGTTCGTACCGCTTTCGTTCACGGTACGCAGAAAGGCGGCGCCATTGGCTTTCCGGCCCGTGATGAGGAGGCCGCGCTTAACGGTCGCGGGCAGCGCTCCAAACGCGGGATAGCTATCGCTTGCGCGACCAATGATGAACGTCTCGCCCGTTTTTGCATTCTTCAGGCAGTCGGCTTGGGAGTACGTTATCACGTTATGGTATGGGCGGTAGACCTTCTTGTCGTTCGTGGATTGCTCTCGGACGTATGACCAGAAATCGCCCTGCCATGTGCCGAGAAACGTACGGTATCTCTGTTCGCAAGAGACGCGCCGACAGGATGCAGCCTTGCCATATGCCTCGGAGCAGTCGACCGCACTGCTGCCGTTTGGGGTCGACGCTTCGGGAGGCTGCTCCGACGCCAGAAGCTGGGTGCATCCAAGAGCATAGAGCAGGGCAGCTACGCAAAAGGCGGTAGCCTGCTTCACCGCAGGCTCTGACCTAGGGGATGGGCCAGCGGCGCTTGCGTCATGGCGTTCGCTTACCCTTTTGCACGAGCAGTTTCACCCCGCCGCAACGCCTCAGTGGTGATCTGGTCCGGCGCTGCTTCTGCCACGGCTGGTCGGCCCCCCAACAGGCAGCCTTGCTTTCGTAAGGCCGCACCGACTGGGTATAAATGAAGAAATGCGACGTGTCGAAGCGCTGCGTGGGATTTTCGGCCCGACCGGGGGAGGCGGGCTGCTGACGCTGGCGATTTTCCTAGTCGCCGCGGATGTAACAGGCGTACGCAGCACCTCGACGCCTTCGGAGTTGGCGTGCGCCCATCGTAACCCGTCTTTGGTTCAGTACACGTTCAATATGAACGTGGCGATGAGAATGCGGCATTTTCCATGGTTGCGTTTCAGCATCGCCGGGAACGGCCAATACGTTCGCGGCCGCGCGCATATCGTGCGGTTTACGAGCATGCCGTTTTTCGCAAAGGGGTTCCACAAGATCGACCTCTCGCCGCTCGATCCGTGTATGTGGCCGAGGTCGTACGACGTCAGTCTAGCCGGGACGCAGGGCGGCATGACGACGTTTTTGCTCCGCCCGCGGCAAGTCGACCCGCAAGATAAGAATCCGCTGGTTAAAGCGTTGGTGACTCTGGGTCCAGCGTATTCGACGCGTAAGGTCGTCTTGTACTATGCTCACGGAAACATTCAGCTCGCGTTGACACCGGCTGCGGTCGGAGAGTACCGTCTTCCAACCAGCGCCGACGTAGACATCGACATGCCTGGCCAGGCGCTCTCGGCCCATGCGGACTTGACCAACTACGTAATCACCGGTCAACCTGTAGATATCGGGACCGCCGCCGGATCGCCCCACCCTTGATCTTGTTCGAGAGGCGAGAGTTGAGAAGGTAATGGTGTCGACAGTCGATCTTGGAGAGACGCTGCACTTATACGTCAGACGTGAAGGCGGTCATCTTATAGGCCTGTGCGCGGAGACGCATACTATCATCCCCGGAGCGACGATCGAGGAAATCGTCGAAAAGACCAAGGCGGTGGTCGCGGACTCACAGCATTTACGCGTATATTCGACTTCCATCGCAGTTCACGCGAGCGAGAGTCTCCAAGCTAAACCCGTCTCTTGAGCCGTAATAAGCCGCCTTAGCGGCTAGCTTGTAGCGCCGCCGCGCGCGGTGCACGGCTGGGCCTCGCAGGTGCGACGCGCAGTTGCACGGTAATCACGGCTTCGCAAGCCCCGTCCGAACTGCGTCTCGCCCAACGCCTATGGAGTTAGCTCGTGAAACCAGCACGCTCTTTCCTAATGGTCGCGATTGGCACCGGTTTCACGGGCGCCGGTCGTTTTGGCGACGAACGGCGAACTCGTTGAGCTTTCGACGGTAATGAGCACGACCGGACCGGCCACCTCATCTACGTATCAGCTCGATCCTACCAGGAATTTACCGAGCTACCGAATGACGGCCGGCCACCTCGGAATGGGCGCCAGCTTCGGCAACAGCGCACTGTGGGTCAACACAAAAAACACGGGCGATGTCGAACGCGTGTTTTCTATTTCTCACGGGCATGCTCTCATCGGATCAATTGCAATACGCTTTTCCATCGCCGGCCGGCCGCTGCGAGACGCCGCGCTGAGTCCAAGCGCCGGCAAACTCAAGGTGTATACGCCGCTCTCGCTCAACCTCAATGAGGTTGCCGTTGAGATCCATCCCGCATTCCAGCGGCGCTCCTTCGACGTTGCGGGCTCGATTTACGTCACCGAAACGCTGTTTTTGCCGCTGAGCTCGATTCGCGACGGCACGGAATCGGATCCCCCAGTGCTTTACCAAATGATCGAGATCGAGAATCGCGGGAGTCAAGAACAAGATTTGCGCATCAACGGCTTTGCCCGTTTGCGGGGCGATTCCGACGACGACGTGATAGCAAGATACGATAAGAACCTTTTTGGTTTGGTAGCGCAAAACCGGAGTGACCAAAAGTCGGTTCGAGTCTTTGCGCTTACTCGCGAGCCCAGTGCGTACGAGACTAGCTTCGACTTCGGCAACGTCTATAGCACGTCGAGAACCGACGCTCTCGGTAATGTAACCGACGCGGTTGGAGACATTCTGGGTAGCCTCCAAGTCGATATCATGGTCGCCCCAGGCAAGCGGGAACGCTTTGCGTTCAAGTCCGGCATCTATGAGGGAACGATTGACGAGTCGCTGCGCTCGTTCTCCGAAGTCTCTGCGGTCGATACCTTCCGACAGACGCTTGCAGCCCTTGAAGACGAAATTCACCGGGCCGAAGTGCTCACCCCAGACGAGATCGTCAATGACGGTGCGTTGTGGAGCAAAGTCAACATGCGGCGCGTTATGGCGCGCTATCCGGTTGGTTGGCTCTTCACCAACGATCCCGGGGTTATGTCCAACGTCGTTATTCGAGATTGCGCTTGGTTTGTATACGGCTGCGATTATTTCATGCCCGTCTTTTCCCGCTCGCTCTTAGATACATTGAGCTCGCTGCAATATCCAAACGGAAAGCTCCCCGAGTACGTGGACGCGCTGACGGGCCGCGTCGAAGACGACGGGCTGAACATCAACGACGATACGCCGCTCTTCATCATGGCTGCGAATCATCACTTTCGAGCTACCGGCGATGACGGCTGGCTTCGCAGCATCTTTCCGGCTTTAGCCCGAGCGGGACGTTACATAATTTCGCAAATGGACGATCGCATGCTCGTGGTATGCAGCGCCGACGATCCGAGGGGTAACGTTTGGGCGATCGCCAGCTGGCGAAACATAATCGCGAACTATTCGATCAACGGTGCGGTGACCGAAATCAATGCGGAGTGCGCGGCCGCTCTTAGAGACTTGGCGCATCTCGCCGAGCGGGTCGACGCCGACGATGCCGACGTGCAGTTATTCGCCGACGCATCGGTCCGGATCCGGAATGCAATGCAAAAGCATCTTATCAATCCAAAGACCGGCTTGTTCTACCTCAATATCGACGTTCATGGGAACCCGCACACCGACGTTACCGGCGACGAAGTGTTCCCCGTGATGTTCCGCACCTGCGACGATGAGACCGGGTTTCGCATTATCTCGCGCCTGAACTCGCCCGACTTCTGGACCGAAGCCGGGCTACGCACCGCTTCGTCATTGGATCCGCGCTACGACCCGGCAGCATACGCGGGGCTGATTGGCGGTGTTTGGCCGGGACTGACGTGGTGGTATGCTTTCGCCGCGGCGCGATACCATCCCGAGTTCATGGTGAACGCACTGAGAGCGTCGTTCGAGCATTATGCACGCGAGCCGAGAAAGCACAACACGGTTCCCGGCCAGTTCGGCGAGTGGTTCGACGGCGATTCGCTGGTAAATCGCGGCATGCGCCTAAGCCCTTGGGAACCACCGCGCTTCTTATGGGCCGCGATAGAAGGTGTCTCCGGGCTCATTCTCTCCGGCGACCGGCCTCAGCTCAATCCTCTGATTCCTGCAGATTGGAAGTGGGTGGCGTTGAGACGATTGCCGTACCACGGCTCGGAAATATCGTACTTTGCAGTTCGAACGCAAGGGTCGCTCAACATCTTTACGACCTGCGAAATCGATACCGAATTCACGCATTCGCTCTACGAGCGCGACGTTTCAGACTCAATTCCGATCTTTTCACGGATCGCGCGAGTCGTTGCCCTTCAGCGCGGAAGAGAACTTGCGGTACTCGTCGGTAACGTCAGCAGCGCGACGACGAACGTCCCAATCGATCTCTCAGAGCTCCTGGAACGTGGCATTCGCTATCACACTCGCGTCTACAACAGCGAGCGGGACGACTGGGAAACCGACTCAGTTTTCGCCCGAGAGCAGATCTGCGTTACTTCGATTGGAATCGAGAGCAAGGGTTATCGGATTCTCCTTTTCCGGGCGGTCCAAGAGGCGTAGCCATCGCCCAAACGATTACACTATGTCTTCGGGTTGCCCGTGATGGGCGTCTTCCTGGTCCTCCCGATTTGGATTGGCGCTATTATCGCCATACCGTTCGCGGTCGGCAGCGACTGCTTCGGCCGGACTGAGCGGGCGATCCCCGCGCGGCATGACGTCGGGCGGAATGACGTCTTCGTCTTCCGGCAACGGTCGATCCTTATCCATATCGTACCTGCGCATCGGCGAGCGAATTCGCGTTGGGCATTGGCGCCGTATACCCACATTTGAGGCCGGCTAGCGATCGTGCAAGCATGGCGGAATCGCGTAAGCGCGACGCCGTACAGGCGTGCGCTCGCAAACTGCAGGAAAGAAGCTCATAAAATGGAAAGCTGACCCTCCCTTACTTCGTGTTTCGAGGAGAAAAAACGCAATGAAATCTTTCGGTCGCGTGATCGCCGTGACGCTCGTCGCCGTTGCGGCGGCAACCGCCTCGATCGGGCCGGCTCGAGCCGCTGCGCCCATCCTCGTCAAGAGCTGCACAATCGCTAAGCCGAAGCCGATGAGCCATATGGCCGGTGGCACCGAGATAACGTATGTGAACCTCGGTCACCGGACGGCGTCGAGCGTCACGTTTGCGGTTGGATATCGCAACGCGTCGAGTCACTATATCCGTCGCGTGACCGACGTGGGGTCGTTCGCGCCGGGCGTGACGATCACGCATAAGCTCAGCCTGTACAATGACGTGACCTACGCGGGCGCGCAAACGTTGACGTGCGTTCCGGTCCAGGTCAAGTGGGCCGGCGGTACGGTCTGGATCGCGCCGTCGCATTAGCCGAAGATAAGAGACCCACAAGGGCCGATTCGAGCGATCGGCCCTTTCCGTTTCATAGGATGCGACCAGAAACCGTCGAAGCGCCGGAGGTGCGAGTCGGATTTCGAACCATCGTTTCGCTTGCGTTGTGTGCCGCGACCGCGGGAGCCGCAATGGCGCATTACGCGATCGACGTGATCGGCGATTACGCCCTCGCTCACGATAGCTACGATAACCTTCGCCACGGCTCACGCGAGCTCGTAACGGGCATTGCATTGGTGGTCGCCGCCTATCTCGCGGCGCGCGGGCTGCGAGTATGCTGCGAGATCGCCGCGACAAACCGGGCTCGGCTGGTTCGGCCGGCGCTGCGTCTGCGTGATACCGGGCTGCTTCTGTCGGCGGCGGTCGGCGCAAGCGTCGCGATCGTTCCGGGGATGGAATATCTCGACGGGCGGCTCGACGGAACGCCGGTGCTCCGGTTTGGCGACGCATTCGGCGGTTCGATTGCGTTGGGTCTAGCCACGACGCTCGTAAGCGCGATTTTCGTCGCGCTGCTCCTCTACGCCATCGCACGCTGGCTCATTTCGCACCGCGACTCGGTCGCAACGATCATCGAGACGTTGCTGCGCCGCAATGAAGGCGTTGTTCGCCCGAGCGGTTACGACTTACTCGCACAACTCGTCACTCCCCGCCGGCGGCGTACGTTAAATGCGCTGCGTCTCTCCAAACGCGGACCTCCTGCGACTAGCTTCGCTTAGAACCTCCTAACCGAAACCACTCGTCCACAGGAGTTACCCCATGCAATTTTGCATTGCATGCGCTCGCGCAGCATGCTCGTACTTTGCGGTTATCGCGATCGTCGGCGCGCTCTCTTTCGGCTTCGCCCGAGCTCAAGACCTTACATTCGACGTTACGGGAACGGTTACGGCGAGCGATGGGACGCCCATCGCAGGAGCCTCGATCACGCTCTCTTCACGAGGCGCTTCGCGGACTACGAGCAGCGACGCGCATGGCTCGTTCGTCATCAGGAACGTGAGGGGCGGCACGTACTCGCTTCACTCAACCGCTCCAGGCTATCAAGCGATCTCTGAACGAACCGTAACGATCGATCCGACGAACTCGACGCTCTCGATTGTGCTTTCGTCGGCCACGACGAACTCACTCACGGTTATCGGCCAAGTGCGGGCCTCCGTGGGCGAAACCGTTTCGACGGCCTCGGCGCCGAGCGTGACGCTCAATGCTCAAGGCGCCGCAGCGGCGGGCGTGACCGCCGTCTCCTCCATGGTGTGGCCGCAACTCTCCGTAACGCCCGTCCTTCCTCTGGGCGGCGGGAGTAATGCGACGCAAACGTTTGGAGTGCGTGGACCGGATCCGACCGAAACGCTCGTCGACATCGACGGACATCAGGTCGATAATGGAAACACCGGTGACTTCGATTTATCGCTACTAGATCCGGCTGCATTGCAAGAAGTGCAGGTTTTGTACGGCATCGCTCCATCCTCACTGATTGGACCCAACACGATCGGTGGCGGAATCAACATCTTGACGCTTCAACCTACAATCGCGCCGCATTCGCTCATCCGGGTTTTCGGCGGCTCGTATGGAACCTTCGGCGAGACGATTCAAACGACCGGAACCGACGACCGCTTCGGATACGCCTTCTCGCTTCACGGCACGACGTCGTCCGGGTCCGTTAACCAAACGGTGTTGGCGCCTTCTTCAGGTGACGAGCCGCCAACCAATGACGAAACCCTGCAAAGTGTGGGCAGCGGTTCGTACGGCGACTCGATCCTAACCAAACTGCGCTATCAGCTCGGCGGCCCGACCGGCTACGGCTACCTTCAGTTCGACTTTCGCAACCAGACGGTGACCAAAGACGATTCGGCGCTCCTGACGAACTACACGCCGCCGGGCTTCAGCGGTAACGTCGGCGACGACGCGCTGCATGCTGGCAACGCCGCGTCGCCGCTCGACGACGACGATCTAGCCGGGGGATACCAAAGCTTTGCCGGAACCTGGCTCGGCGAGCATCAGACGAACTACGGGTTCGACGCACAGCTGCCCCTGGGCAACCAACTAATCAACGGAGCGCCGGCGACTCTATTTCAGTTCAGCCATTTAACCTCACTATGGTCGCAATCCGTCTCCGGTCCCGGAGCCGACACGCTGCAGTATCTCTACAATCAACGCGACCTTCTGGGGGACGACTGGTTCGAGGTCGATCATCACTTCAACACCGGCATGCTCTCCTTCAAATACGACGTCGAGACGGAGAGCCTGACCACCAACTACGTGCAAGGACAGGTGATCGCTGAAGTCCAGCCGATCGGACCCATCGGGTTAGAAACCGGTCGCGTTTCGGCGGACGCGCTGCTTGCCGACGACAAAGCTCCGCCGGTGCAAACTTTTCCAATCGCGCAGACGCAGCGATCGGCCGTCTTGCGGTACAATGGCGATCCAACGAGTCACATTCATTACTCGGTCGCGGCTTACGAGAGCGATTTCAGCACGTTCGGACACAGCTTAGACCCGCGCGCCGGGTTCGTTTGGACGCCGACCGGCAGCACCGCGGTACGTGCTTCAGTCGGTAGCACTTTTCAAACGCCGCAGCTTTCGGAGATGGTCGTTCCTCCACCGGCCGATCGGGTTCCGGTCGGCGGCGTGATTTACATCGGCAACGCGGATCTGCGACCGGACCGCGCGACCGACTTCGATCTCGGTATGGAGCAGATCATCGGAAAATCGAGGCCGCTCCATATCTCGTTGGACCTGTACCAAACGAATCTGCGCTCACCGTCGAGCGAGACGAATCCGATACCGATTCCGCACTGTCAAACGACCCGTAAGCCTATCCCGTGCCCGATCGCCATGCCCGTCAACGCGGGGAACGGCGTCTATCGCGGCATCGACATACGTGCGGATCAGCAGCTTGCCAGAGACCTGCATTTGCGTGCCGGCTGGGATGTCGACAGCTCGTTTCTCACCGTCATCCCCGTCTCGATCCAAGACGGAACCCTAGCTGCGGGCGAACAAACGCTCGGGCAACCTTTGCACAAAGCCTATCTCGCGCTCGAGCAAGCCCCGACGGTGGGCCTAGGCTACGGTGCCGAGCTCGATTACGAAGGCTGGTACAACGAATTGAACCGGTCTCCGTACGCAACGCTCAACGCGCACGTCGCCTACCGCCACGCCGGATACGAATATGGCCTCTATGGAACGAATCTGACCAACGTTTACGCCAACCCGTTCACGATCGTCGGAGGCGGCTTCACCTACGGCGGAACGCCTGGCCAACCGGTCATTCCAACCGATGCGTACATTTTGCAGGGCGCTCAGGTAATCTTCGTCGTTACGCGAACGATCTGAGGCGCCCTGTTGACAACTTTAGAACAGCATCGTCTTGAAATCTCCAACATGCTCGAAGCCGACCCGGCGATAGAGCGCGATTGCAGCATCGTTGAAATCGTTGACGTAGAGTGAGAGCGTCGGCGAAACCTCGAGCAGGCGATCGCAGATCGCCGCGAGTGATGCCGTCGCAAGGCCGCGTCCCCGCAGTTCCGGCGGCGTCCAGACTCCTTGGAGTTGGATGGTCTGCTTGCACCAGGGCCCGACATTGCAAAAGAAGCAAGGGCGACCGTTCTCACTTCCGATCCACCAAAGCTTGGTTTCGATCATCTGGCGAATGCTCGCGCCAAACTGGGAGGAGCCGCGCCGCGGCTCGTACGCCAATTCCTGCCGCACCATCTGCGCCGAGCTGTCGGCAACGGCGTTCCATTCCTCCATTACCGCATGGCGAACGATCACCCGGCGTTCGTACGATCGCAGGTGCGCCCGATCGAGCATCATCACGAGCTGCCGGTCACGCACGAGGCGAGGCGCTGCGTGCCACCCACGCACCGCCTCCCAAAAAGCACTGACCGTATTGCGCGCCCCAACGATCATACGTTCGCCGCGATGACGCTTTGCGTGTTCTCCGAACGCTTCGAGCGTATCGGGCTCGGCGGCAATCGCAAGCTGGTGCCCGCAATACGCTACACCGAGCACGTTGCGGCCTTCAACGGCAATTGCGACGCTCTCGCGAGCCGGCGTTACCGGATCGTGCAATAAGACATGGCTGAGGAAGACGTTGAGGTATGGCGAGCGTGAGAGGTATTTCAAGGCCGGCGCTTGCGTCGCGGACGAGACCGGTTGGATCATTGAGAGCTCAAAGCAACGTCCATGAGTGCCTTGCTCGTCGGTTCTTTGCTACCGCCATCGGGCTCGAGCGTGACGGAAACGGCGGTAGTGGAACGAGCATCCGCCGACAGAACGATAAGGGCAACGCCGCGGCCGTCCGGCAAAAAGGTCGGCGAGGCGGCAACTTTCGTCGCGCCCTTGGCCAGGGTCCACGCCTGGTAGACCTTGCCGCGCGGCGGTTCGGGTAGCGCACGCAGCGCGAGGTACATGCGGCTTCCGCGCGTGATAACTTCGCCGTCACCGATTTGGTAATGCCGCGCGTGACTGTCGAGCATGTCGAAGAGCGCGGTACGTTCGTTGACGAGGCTTCGTGCGAGCGACGTAGAGCGCTCCGAAAGGTTCGCGAGCTCGCGCTGCTGTTGCTTGGCTTGACCCAGGAGCGAGATGTTTGCGATCGACGAAATGAGGGCAATCGCGAAGCAGGCCGCCGCTACCAGATATGCGGGCCATGCCGTAGTGTGCTTCACTGCGAGTATCTTCCGACGCAGGCTTCGAGGCCCTTCGCCCGGATGCGTCGTACCTCTGCCGCCATGGGTCCGTTGGAACAGCTCCGCGCAAAAATCGCAGGCTTTCCCGGTTACGACGGCGACCTCGACCGGCGTCTCTCCGACGAATATGTGCGTTCTTATCTCGGCGAGGCTTTGGCAGAGCTTGCGGCCCGGTGTACGCTCTCGGCCGAGCAGCAACAGAGGATCGACGAGTTGCTCCTGCGAGTCGGCTTCGCTGATCCGCGCGACTTCGCCGTGCATCACATCGTCGGCGCGAAGGACGCTGCAGATACAGGAGGTAGAGTGGCGACGGTCGATGCTGCAACGGTCGAGCTCGCCGATCGTAGCAGGTCGGTAGATGCCAACTCTGCGGCCTGTTACCTCGATAACGTCGCCGATGTGCTCGATAATCGCGAAGCGGCGATCCGCGAAGCAGCATTGAAGATGACGTAGTCGCCGTTGGCGCTACTCGTAGCGATTGCGGCGACATCGCTGCATCTGGTGCCCCGCCCCTTCCGCATCGAAACCTCGAGGTGTGTTTCGCAAGGCTGGGCCGTGCCGCGCACCGTTGCGGCCGGCTTCGATCCAGGCGCTCGAATCGAACTCGACGAGCGTTGGCGAGCACTTGGAATCGGTTCGCTGAGCACCGTGCCGTCACGCGTCGCTTCGATTTTGGTGCGGCACGATGGATCGCTCGGCCCGCAGTCCTATCGCCTGACGGTCGATTCGAGGCACGCCGCAATCGAGAGCGCCGACGCTGCGGGCGCGTTTTATGCAGCCATGACCCTCGCGCAATTACCGATGCGCAGGAACGGAGCTTGGACGATGCCGTGCGTTCGCATCGAAGATCGCCCGGCGCTGCGTTGGCGAATTCTCTCCGACGACGTGTCGCGGGGGCCGCTTCCGACCATGCGGTATTTCGAGGAGCGGGTACGCACGATCGCGGCCTTCAAAATGAACGGCTACTCGCCGTACATGGAGCACGTTTTCGTCAGCCCAAGCGATCCGCTGCCCGCGCCGCTCGACGGAATTACGCCGCGCCAACTCCATGAGCTGGCCGTTTATGCGGCGCGCTTCCACGTCGCCCTCATCCCCGAGCAGCAAACGTTCGCGCATATGCACAACACGCTGCGAGTTGAGCGATACGCCGGCGCAGCGGAGTTTGCACACGGGTTTTTGCTCGCGCCGAACGTCCCGCTTTCGCAAGAATACCTGTCGCGAATCGTCGGGGAGGAGTTGGCGGCCGTCGGACATCCGCCCTTCTTCCACGTCGGCTCAGATGAGACTGCGACGCTGGGGCTCGGTCGCACTCACGACTACGTCGCGCGGCGGGGTCGCTCTCAAGCATATGCCGACCACATCCTCGCGATGAATCGCCTCATCGCGCCGGCAGGCGCGCGCATCATGCTTTGGGACGACGGAATCGAAAGCGATCCTCAAATCATGAAGCTCATTCCCCGCAGCGCCGTCGTGGTGAACTGGCACTACGGTGCGCAAGCGACCTTCGAGCCCTACATTCAAACCATCGCACGTGGAGGTTTCGAGCAAATGATCGCTCCGGGTGCGAGCAATTGGAACGAAGTCTTTCCAAATGTCGATACCGCGCTCGTCAACGAGCGTCGCTTCGTCGATGAAGGGAAGGCGGCTCACGTGCTCGGCCTCTTTCAGACCGTTTGGCACGACGACGGGGAAACGCTCTACGAGGCGACGTGGTATCCGGTGATCTACGCCGCGGCTTCCGCCTGGCAGGCCGGCGATCTCGCGCCCGATGCGTTCGGGCAAGACTTCCCGAGCGCATTTTTCGGCGTCGGCGATGCGAGGTTTCGTACCGACGTCGACGAGCTCGCAGCCGTGCTCGGGCGACTCGAGCCGCCCGATTACGCCTACGGCCAAACCGACGCGCTTTTTTGGGCCGATCCGTTCGATGCAGCCGCGGCGAGCCAAGTCGCCAAAGCCGATCTTCGAGCGGTGAGGCTGGCGGCCGAATCGGTCGAGGAGGATCTCTATTTCAAACGGCCGCCTCTTCACGCCAACGCAGCCTTCGTGATGTTTCTCGCGGCGCGCAGATACGACACGCTCGCCCGCAAATTCCAAATTGGTTCCGAAGTGCGGGCGATGTACGAGGACGCGCGCGCGCACGCCGGCTCCGACCGGGACCGAACCGAGCGCGATCTCTTGTGGTCTCGCTACTGGATGTGGGAGCTGCGCGACGCCTACGAAGATCTCGCGCCGCTCTACGCGCGCGCCTGGCAGTACGAAAGCCGGGGCGGCCATCTGCCGAGTAATCTCGAACGGTACCACCTTGCCGCGCAGAAGGCGATCGAGCGCGCCGATGCCGTTTATCGCGCGGTGCAGGAATATTCGCGAACGAACTCGCTCCCGCCGTTCGACCAGGTCGTGTCACCCTGACCGCAGCCTTTATTCTGCTGGTCTTCGCGATATTTGCGCTCATGATGTACCGAAGATGGGTGCCGGCGCTTGTCGCCGTTCCGGCGATGGCGATCGTGATGTCGCTCGTCGCGGGCGTGCCCGCTTTGAAACTCGGCGAAATCGTCACGGGCGGTGCCATACAACTTGCGCCGGTTTACGTTGCGGTCATTTTCGGCGCGCTCCTCGGCCGCGTTACCATCGAAACCGGCATCGCCCGAACGATCGTCGACATCGCCGCCGAATACGGAGGCGAGCAGCCGATGCTGCTCTCTCTGGGATTTTGCGCGATCGTGGCGCTGCTCTTTACGTCGCTCTCCGGGCTCGGCGGCGTCATTATGGTCGGATCGATCGTCCTGCCGATCATGATGACGGCCGGCGTTCCACGCACAATCGCGGCGACGCTCTTTCTGATGAGCTTCGCGCTGGGCTTTATCTTCAACATCGCCAACTGGACGTTCTACACCAAGTATTTCGGCGTTTCGCCCGAGCAACTCGTCCGCTATGCGATCGTGCTCGCCGTCATCGACGCGGTCGCATTATTGCTCTACGCCGCGATCTCGTTCCGGCGCGAGCGCGCCTACGCCACCTGGGCAGTTGATGCCGATCGTGAAGCAAGGCACGTGCCGGCGGTCGCATTGCTCACCCCGGTCCTGCCGCTCTTGCTGTACTACGCGTTGAAGGTGGAAGCGGCGCCGGCATTTTTGATTGCGGCGCTCTTCGGCGTCTTGGTGACGCGCCCCAGCGAGGCCGTGCAGCGGCTCGTCGCGGCCGCGATCCGCGGCGTTGAAGACGTGGCTCCGGCAGTCCTGCTCTTCATGGGCATCGGAATGCTGCTGGTCGCGACCCGCCAGCCGCAGTTTTCCTCGGCACTGCAGCCGCTCGTGGGGGGCGCGTGGCTTCGCAACCCCGTCGCCTACGTACTGCTGTTTGGGGCCGCGAGCCCGCTCGTACTCTATCGAGGGCCGCTCAATCCGTTCGGCGTAGGGATCGCGATTTTCACGGCGCTCTTGGCCGCCCACGTTTTGCCTCCGGTCGTGCTCGTTGCCGCGATCATGGCGGTGGTGCAAGTTCAAAACGTGTGCGATCCCACCAATACGGCGAACGTGTGGATCGCAAACTTCACGGGTGTGCCGATCGTCACGATTACGAAGCGCACGCTGGCTTACCAGACCGGCGTGGCGATTGCGGCGACGCTCGCGGTCGCCGTCGCCGCTCCCGCGCTCTTCGGCGAGCGGCCCTTTCTCTCGCTAGCCCGAGCCGCGCGAGCGGACGAGACGCTGCCGGGATTCTATGCGCCGGCCTCGGCGCGCGACCGCATCGCGGTTGACGACGACGGGACGACGCTGGGGCGCGCCGCTGCCGATGCGGTAGCCGCCGGTCTTACCGGCGAAGCCTGGCAGCCGATTCGGTTGCACGAAAACCCCAATGCGAGCGATTGTTCGCAAAAACGCTACGCCGCGTATATCTACGTTGCGGCCTCGAGTTTTTCGCTGATCGAAGGCGACGATCTCGACGTCGGCCTTCGGCTGGAAGATTGCGGCGGATGGATCGTCTCAGAATGGCACGATCATCAAGTCGTCCCAGTTCCGCCGGGTTGCGATCAGGCGCGTGACCTCGCCATGCAAGGCGTGACGCGGCTGCGCGCTTGGGCGCTCGCGGAGCCGATTGGCAGCGCGAACCTTTTTGGAATCGGCGTTGCGGAGCGCCGCGGCGACAAACCAACGTATTTTTTCGCGTTCTTCACGACGCCCGACGGGAATCTACGAGCCTACGTTCGAGCCGGCGGCCCTGCCTACGTCGCCGGTTTGCGTTCAGGCGATGTCATCGAACGAATCGACGGGCTCGCATGGTGGCGCTACGGCACGTATCAGTCGGAGCGGCGCGCGTACGACGGCAAGCCGCACGAATTTGAAGTGCTGCGCGGCGGCCGTACCATCGAGGTGCGGCTCGGCGCTCCGTTCGTGGCATGAGATCTACAACGCGCTTCAGCCGGCGCGCGCAAGCCTACGCTGCGTTTCGTCCGTCCTATCCAGCGCAAGCAATCGACGCTGCGCTCGAAGGCCTGGGAGATCCGCGCGCGCTGACGATTGCCGACGTCGGTGCGGGTACGGGCATCGCCGCGCGGCTCTTTGCGGATCGCGGCGTTGCGGTGATCGCGATCGAGCCCAACGCGCAGATGCGGGCCGCGGCGCAGGCGTACGAAAGCGTTGCGTGGGTGGACGGCACCGGCGAGCGAACGGGCCTTGCCGACGGTAGCGTCGATGCGGTCGTTGCGTGCCAAGCCTTCCACTGGTTTGCGACGATTGAGGCTTGTGTCGAATTCCGGCGCATCGCTCGTCGCCGAGCGGTGCTCTTGCAATACGAGCGCAACGAGGGCGATCCATTCACGAACGCCTACGGTGACCTCGTTCGCGGCTATGCGACCGACGATACGGAAGCGCTGCGAAAGAAGGCGCTCACGGCGTTCGCGTTCCCGAACGCCCGGATGCGCCGCGTATATCCTTTTCAACAGCGCCTGGACTGCAACGCGCTGCTCGGGCGCGCCGCCTCCGCCTCGTACCTGCCGGCATCCGGTCGAGTAGCGGTCCGTCTGCGCCGCGACCTGCGTGCGCTTTTCAACGAGTATGAAAACGACGGTGCGGTCGAAATGGCGATGGTAACGTTTGCAGTGATCGCCGACTGGTAGCGATGGAACGACGGCACGCTCGAAGGGTTCGCGTCGGCATCGACGTCGGCGGAACGTTCACCGACGTCGTAGCGATCGATGCGGCGACGCGCACGCTCGTTGGACGTATCAAGGTGCCGACGACGCACGATGCGCCCACCGGCGTCGCTGCCGGGATCGTTTCGGGGCTGGAACGACTGCTGGTCGATCCCTCGATCGATGCGGCCGACGTAGCCTTTATCGCCCACTCCACGACCCAGGCGACGAATGCGCTCCTCGAAGGTGATTTGGCACGCGTCGGCGTCGTTGGATTGGTCGACGGCTTGGGATGGCTATCGAGGCGGCAGATGCGCTTCGGAGCCGTACGCCTCGATGCGGGTTCGCTCTTTGCGCCCGACTTCGCATTCGCGCGCGCGCCTGCCGACGCGTCGATGCGAGAGAGCGTCGATCGATTGATCGCAACGGGCGCCGAGGCGATCGCTGCCAGCGAGAGCTTCGGCGTCGATCGCCCGGCGCGCGAAGAAGCGGCGGTTGACTACGCGCGCTCGCGCGGCGTCGACGCGACGAGCGGTCACGACGTGAGCGCGGCCTACGGCTTGCGCGCGCGAACGCGCACCGCTGCGCTCAACGCAGCGATCTTGCCGAAGATGACACGCACCGCGCGGGTTACCGCAGAGGCCGTCGAGCGCGCCGCGATTCCCGCCCCGCTGATGGTGATGCGCAGCGACGGCGGCGTGATGGCCGTGCACGAGATCGAACGGCGTCCGATCTTGACGCTTCTCTCGGGGCCGGCTGCCGGCATTGCCGGCGCGCTGCTCTACGAACGTTTGAGCGAAGGAATTTTCGTTGAGGTTGGAGGCACGAGCTCCGACTGTTCGGCGATACGCGCCGGCCGCCCGCAGATGCAGGCGGCACGTATCGGCGGTCATCGAACCATGCTTCGTACGCTCGACGTGCGGACGCTCGGCATCGGCGGCGGCAGCATGCTGCGGATCGGCGGGAACGCGTTGCTCGACGTTGGCCCGCGCAGCGCGCACATTGCCGGCTGCGCGTATGCGTCGTTCGTTTCGGTGGACGCGCTTGCGGGCGCGCGTCTCGATCGAATTGCACCGACGGCGCGCGACCGCGCCGAGTATGCGGCGTTGATCTCACCCGACGGACGACGGATCGCGCTCACGACGACATGCGCCGCTAACGTGGTGGGAACGGTTCCGGAGCATACCTTTGCTCGCGGCAACGCCGAGGCTGCGCGGCGTGCCTTCGAGCTGCTCGCGCAACGAATCGGCGGCGACGCGGTCTCGCTCGCACGCAGCGTGCTCGCCATCGCCGCCGGCAAACTGCGCGATGCGATCGATCGATTGGCTCGCGATTACTCGCTCGATCCCGCAAGCGTCACGATCGTCGGCGGAGGCGGCGCGGCGGGAGCGCTCGTGCCGTCGCTGGGCTCGTTCATGCAGATTCCGTACCGCATCGCTCGTGACGCCGAAGTCATCGCGCCGATCGGCGTGGCACTGGCGCTCGTCCGCGATACCGTCGAAAGAAACATCGTTGTTCCGTCGCCGCGGGAGATCGCCCGCATTCGGCGCGAGGCGGCCGATCGTGTCGTCGCCGCTGGGGCCGCTCCCGACCGCGTCGAGGTCGAAGTAGAGATCGATGCCCAGCGCAATAGGGTGCGCGCTACGGCGTCAGGTGCGACCGCTTTGGTCGAAGCGGCGGCGGTCGGTACCTGCAGCGAGAGCGAGCGTCGTGCGGCCGCCGCAGATTCCATGCGCTGCGCTTCGGACGACCTCGAAGCGCTCGAGATGACGCGCTCGCTAACCGGCTACCAACGACGTAGGAGCTTGAAGCAGGCCTTGCGGCGCGCGCGCGAGGTTCGCGATCTGCGAGTGGTCGACGAGCGCGGCGTCGTGCGTCTCTCTCTGCAAGATGCTACGCTAAGCTTGACGACGGTCGCCGACGTCGTGCCGCGCGTGCGCGAGGCGATCGAAGGTGCGACGCACTTCGGCGATGTCGGTCGCGCGGTCCCCGCGCTCTACGTCATGCGCGCAAGTCGAATCGCGGCATTCGAAGGCTTGACGGGCGCAGAACAAGGCGCTGCGCTCGCCGCCGAAGAGACGGAAGGGTGCGAGTCGGAAGAGCGCATAGCGCTGCTCGTTGTGCCGCGCGCTGCTTAAGCGCTTAGTTGACGGGTGGGTGGCGAATGGCTAAACGCTCTACCTGCTCGAGCGCAACCGTGCTTTTGTTACGGCCGTAGGCAAAGTAGAAGATGAGTCCGCCAACCATCCAGATCAAAAACCAGAGCCAGACGATCGGGAAAAAGCCCCAGGCTACCGGATTGCCCACCTTCAGGTAGTAGATCAATCCCAGTGCGGTAACCGCAGAGAGCATGGGGATGAGATACGAGCCAAATGGAAGCTGGAACTGTCCCGTCAGCTCGGGATGGCGCGCGCGCAGTATCGGCACGGCGATCGAAACGAGCGTGAATGCGATCAGCGTCCCCATGTTGGTGAGCGAGCCGACGATATTGATCGGCGTGAACGCGGCGATCGCGGCGATGCACAAACCGAAGAACAGTGTCGAGAAGATCGGAGTACGCCAGGTCGGATGAATGCGCGTAAAGGAGGGTGGGATCAGTCCGTCGCGCGACATAGCGTAGAAGATTCGGCTTTGCCCGAACATCATGACGAGCAACACCGTCGTTAATCCCGCGATTGCTCCAATGGAGATTATCACGCCGGCCCAGCTCAGGCCAACGTAGTTCATGGCAAACGCAACCGGAAAGGCGACGTTGAGCTTATAGAAGGGCACCATGCCGTTGAGGATCGCTACGACGATAATATAGAGAATCGTACAGACCGCTAAGCTCATGATGATTCCAAACGGCAGGTCTTTGCCCGGATTCCTAGCTTCCTCGGCCGTAGTGGACACGGCATCGAACCCAATGTAGGCAAAGAAGATGAACGCCGCGCCCCCGAGCATCCCGCTCCATCCGAACGGGAAATAGCCGCCCATGCCGGCGAGTGCGCTGGGCGGCAAATGGTAGTTCGCCCCGTTGATGTGGCCGATGCCGATCGCGATGAAGAAGAGCACGATTAGGAGCTTGATTGCTACGATCACGGCGTTCACGGAACCCGACTCGCGGGTCCCACGTGCCAGCAGCGCGGTGATCACGAGAATGATCCCGGCCGCCGGCAGATTCGCATAGCCCGAAGTTCCGGCTTGGCCGGTCAGGCCCCAATGCGGTCCGTTCGTCCAAACCGCGGGAATATCTAACCAGCGGAGACCTGTTTGATGGAGTATGTTGACGAAATATCCCGACCACCCGATGCTCACGGTAGCGGCCCCGAGTGCGTATTCCAGCACCAGGTCCCAGCCGATGATCCACGCGAGGAACTCTCCCAGGGTGGCATAGGTGTAGGTGTACGCGCTGCCCGAGATCGGGATCTTGCTCGATACTTCGGCGTAACAGAGCGCGGCGAGTGCACTCACAATACCGGCGACCACGAACGAGAGTGTCAGCGACGGCCCTGCCCGCGTGGCCGACGCGACGCCAGTGAGCACGAAAATGCCGGTTCCAATAATGGCGCCGATGCCCATCGCAGTCAACGCCCAGGGCCCCAGCGAGCGCTTCAGGCCGCGCTCTTCGTCGCTTCCTTCGGCAAGGATGCGCGTCAGCGGCTTTACTCGTTGCATCAACATACGGCAGCTCTAGCGCAGGAATCGGATTGAAAAGGGATAGGTGTATGGTCGCCCCTCGCTCGCGGCGATCGTTCCAACAATGATGAACACGATCGACGCCAAGAGCACGATCAAGGCTGCAGCGGCGAACGAGATCCAAAGAACGGCGAAGCTGATCGGCGTCGTCGTCTCGGAAACCGACATCGTGCTCATAGGAATGAGAAATCCGAGCGTCGCCGCCACGCCGACGATCACGGCGACGATCGCGACGATCGAGACCGTGACTTGATAGTTCAGCGACGCTCGAGCGTGCTCGCCGACGAACTCGGATTCGTGACCTTTGATGAGGTAGACGATGAGCGGTCCGAGGACGTGACCGAAGGGTAATCCCGCAATGGCGACGAGCGCGCTCAGATGCGCGGCCATCGCCCAATTCCGCTGCTGAGCAGGGACCTGAACTTGCATGGCGGTGTATTTGGGAAGGCGCGGAAATGGCCTGCCGCGCGAGGCGACGAATCGCGGCGCATGCGCGATTTCGACGTGTTGGTAGTGGGAGGAGGTAATGCCGGTTGCGCGGCGGCAATTGCCGCCGCGCGTCACGGTGCGCGTACTCTGCTCGTCGAGCGATACGGATTCCTTGGTGGTACGGCGACCGCGGCGATGGTCGGACCATGGATGACGTTTCATTCGGGCACACAGCGCATCGTCGGCGGCATCGCAGAAGAGATCGTCGAGCGGTTGATGAGCAAAGGCGCGTCACCCGGTCACCTGCACGATTCGTCGGATTACGTCGCGACGATCACGCCTTTCGATCCGGAAGTCCACAAGGCGCTGCTCCTTGAGATGATGCGCGAAGCCGGCGTCTCGCTGTTGCTTCACGCATACTTTCTGAGCGCGCAAGTCGACGACGAACGCGTCGTGGGCGCGAGCTTTGCGACCATTGGCGGAACGCGCACGTATGACGGTACCGTGGTGATCGACGCAACGGCCGACGCGCTGGTGGCCGCCTCGGCAGGCGTGCCGACGCAGCAAGGCGACGAGCGCGGTCGAGTCCAGCCCGCAACCTTGATTTTCAGATTGAGCCACGTCGAGCTTGCAAAAACGGCGGAGTACGTCCGAGCGCACCCCGAAGAGATGCGCAGCTCGCTGCCTGCGAAGGAGCGCAGCGCCGCAGCGCTCACCGCAGTGGCGGGGCTTTATTCGCTTTGGCAACGCGCGCGCGACGAAGGGCTCGTGGACGTGCCGCGAGAGCTCGTCTCCTTTTTCATTTCACCGTATCCGGACGAGGTCACCGTCAACATGACGCGCGTCGTCGACATCGATCCGCTCGATCCCGACGATTTGACCCGTGCCGAAGTCGAGTCGCGCCTGCAGACGATGCAGCTCCTCGAGTTCTTTCGCAGGTGCGTACCGGGGTTCGAACATGCTCGCCTTGCAGGAACGGGTACGCAGGTCGGCATCCGCGAATCGCGGCGGATCGTCGGACGCTACACGCTAACGCGTGACGACGTCTTGCAGGCGCGCAAATTCGACGATGCCGTGGCCCGCAGCGCATATCCGATCGACGTGCACAATCCGGCAGGGAGCGGCACGACGACCGAGCGACTACCGCCGGGGCAGAGTTACGAGATCCCGTACCGCACGCTGGTGCCGATCAATCGCGAGCAGCTTCTCGTTGCCGGCCGCTGCATTTCGACGACGCACGAGGCGCTGGCGTCGACCCGCCTCACCCCGACCGTCATGACGCTCGGCCAAGCCGCGGGTACCGCGGCGGCGCTGGCCTCTTCTAAAGCGGTGCACGCCGGCGATATCGACGCGCGGGAGCTCCGCGCGACCCTGGCCGGCGACGGCGTGCTTTTGTGACCAGTGCGCTTGTGCGCGCAATCTCGTACGGCGTCGCCATACGTTTCGCCGATTTGGGAGATTGGGGAGAGAGCGAATTGCGCTCGGAGTACGATCCCGCCATTCCGGAGATTCGGTTGAACATCCGCATTGCGGCCGCACTCTCGAGCCAAGATCTCGGCGAGTTCCTCGCCCTTGCGGTCGGGCACGAGCTCTACCATCACCGCGAACGAATCGGCGAAATCCCCGTGCTGCGCGATCGCCGCGCACGAGAGTCGGCCGCCGCCGACTTCGCACGCGCGCTGCTGAAGCGCTCGACGTGAACGCGCTGCTCGCCGGCATCGACGGTGGACAGAGTTCGACGGTCGCCGTCATCGCCGACGAGTCGGGTCGCGTTTTGGGTCGGGGTACGGCGGGGCCCGCCGACGAGATCGGCGCAGGAAAAGACTCGACGCGTTTGCGCGATGCATTGCGCGGCGCGCTCGACGATGCGCGCCGTAGCGCGCACCTCGCGCAAGCGAGCACCTTTGCCGCAATCGTGGCCGGAATCAGCGGTTACGACGGCCACGTGTACGGCCGAACGCCCGAGCTGCCTTCGACGCGCGTTACCCTGATGCACGACACGCCGATCGCGCATGCCGGAGCGCTTGACGGCCGCGCGGGCGTCGTCGCCATCGCGGGAACCGGGTCGGTCGTCTACGGTCGCAACGAGGACGGTTGGTCGTGTACTCTCGGCGGGTGGGGGTTCCTCTTTGGCGACGAGGGAAGCGCCTTGCGTATCGCGTGTGACGCGCTTGCGCTGATGATGCGAGCGCACGACGATGGCGACACCTCGCTGGAAGCCGAGACTCGCGCGGCCTGCGCGTTCTTTGGGATCGACTCGCTGCGCCGGCTCGCACACGCCTATTATAAAGGAGAGGTGACGCGCGACCGGCTCGCGTCCTTTGCTCCGGCGGCACTATGCTACGACTCGTTGCGACCGTTGGCGGACCGCGGCGCGGATCGGCTTGCTGCGCTGATACGGCGCGCGATTGCAGCCGGCTCGCCGGCGCGCGTCGCACTCGTGGGAGGCGTGTTCGCCGACCCAGGATTGCGCAACCGGGTGCACGCCGCCATCGTTCGGGATATCCCGGGTGCCGACATCGTCGAAGCACGGTACGAACCCGCTTACGGCGCGCTGCTGCTCGCCTATCGAGAGCTTGGGCTACGCGTGACGACATTGCAACGATGAGCCTGCTTGAGAGTCTGCGTCGCGGTTTGATCGTCTCCGTTCAAGCATGGCGCGGCTCGGCGCTCGACGATCCCTACGTCATCGCGGCGATGGCCGCAGCGGCCGAGGCGGGCGGCGCCGTTGCCGTTCGCGTTGCGGGCGTCGACCATCTGCGTGCCGTTCGCGCGCGCGTCTCTCTGCCGATCATCGGCCTGATAAAGCGCGAGTATTCCGGATTCGAGCCCTACATCACGCCGACGCTCGAGGAGGTCTCCGCGGTCGTGGACGCCGGTGCGGAGATCGTCGCCTTCGACGCGACCAGCCGACGCCGTCCGGCCGGCACCGAGGTCGGCCACCTCGTCGCAGCGATTCATGCCGAGCGCCGTTTAGCGCTCGCCGATTGCTCGACCGCCGCCGAGGGCATTGCGGCGATTGACGTGGGCGCCGACATCGTCGCGACGACGCTCTGCGGCTACACGCCCGAAACGGCGGCCGAAGCGCTTCCGGCGCTCCATCTGGTGCGCGAGCTAGCATCGTTGCGACGCTTCAACCTTTGCGAGGGCGGAGTGCGTGCTCCAGCGGATATGCGCGCCGCATTCCAGGCGGGTGCCGACGCCGTTTGCGTCGGAAGCGCGATCACCAACGTAGACTGGTTGGTGCGCGAGTTTACCGGGGCCACCGATAGAGTCTCCTGAGGGACCCGACGCGTTGAGCTACGCGGTTACTCCTTGCGCAAACGGAGCCGCGCGCTCGACGATGGCGCGCAGCGCGGTACCGGCGCGCAGCGTCCCGAGCGTGCGACCCGACGCGCGGTCGAGCCGGCTCGACACGAAAGCATCGGCCACGCTCGGGGGAGCGTGCTGGACGAGCAGCGAGGCTTGCCAGAGTTGCGTCATCCGCTCGCTCACCTCACGGCCCTGGGCCTCGCTTAGACCGGGGTCGCGAAGATCTCGCTCGAGCTTGTGCGACTCGCGGGCAACGAGCGGCTCGGTGTACGCAGGCGCGATCTGTTCGCGCCACACGGCGAACGACTCGGGCTGTTTTCGAAGAATTCGCAGAACGTCCAACGCGTTGATGTTTCCCGATCCTTCCCAAATCGAGTTCAAGGGCGCTTCCCGATAGAGACGCGGCATGATCGATTCTTCGACGTAACCATTTCCGCCTAAGCATTCCAGTGCCTCACCGACGACAACCGGTGCGCGCTTGCAGACGTAATATTTCGCGAGCGCGGTTCCGATGCGTTTGAGCGCCGCGGCCTGCGGATCGTGGGCCGAGTCGTCGATCGCGTGAGCGACGCGTAGGCAGAGCGCAATCGCCGCCTCGGACTCGAGCGCAAGATCGGCGAGCACGTTCTGCATGAGAGGCTGGTCGATCAAAAATGCACCGAAGGCACGACGATGCGCGGCGTGATGAATCGCCGCAACGAGTGCCGCGCGGACGAGCGCCGCCGATCCGAGCGCGCAATCCATCCGGGTCGAGTTGACCATCTCGACGATTCGCGCGACCCCTTCGCCTTCTTCACCGATCATCCAGCCGTGCGTTTCCTCGAGCTCGACTTCGGCGGATGCGTTGCTGCGATTGCCGAGCTTGTTCTTGAGCCGTACGATCGCAAAAGCATTGCGGGTTCCGTCGGCGAGGACACGCGGGACGAGAAAGCAGGATAGGCCTCCGGCAGCTTGCGCCAGCACGAGGAACGCGTCGCTCATGGGCGCGCTACAGAACCATTTGTGTCCGGTCAGGAAATATTCTTGGGCAGGTCCCTGGCGCGCGGCCGCAACCGCGCGCGTTTGGTTAGAGCGGACGTCTGAACCGCCTTGCTTCTCGGTCATAGCCATTCCGCAGAGCGCCGAAGATTTCTGCGCGATGGGAACGAAACGCGGATCATAGTCGCGTGAGGTAAGCGGCGCGAACCAGAGCGCGGCGAGTTCGGGCTGCGTGCGCAACACGGGCACGGCGGCGTAGGTCATCGAGATCGGGCAGCCGTGGCCCGATTCTACCTGTCCCCACACGTAAAACTTCGCGGCGCGGCGCACGTGCGGATACGAAGAGCGATCCATCCACGCCGGTCCCGCAAGGCCGGCATGCGTTGCATGGTTGATCAGCGCATGCCACGCGGGGTGAAAACGTATCTCGTCGAGACGATGGCCGAACCGGTCGTGCGTGTGCAGCTCGGGCGGGTGCTCGTTTGCGTCGAAGCCAAGCGCGATCGTTTCGGCGCTTCCGGCGAGCTCGCCGAGCAATGCGATCTCTCGCACCTGAGCATCCCCAGCTTCGCGCTCGAGCGCGTCCACCAGCGCTCGATCGGTGGCGAAGACGTTGTAATTTTCTAAGAGAGGCGGTTGATTTTCGACGCAATGAGTCGGCATGATAGGTGACGGTAGTCCGACGAACTCCTAGAGCGCTCCCGCCGGTGCCTCGCCGATCGGCCGGCTTCGTTCCGCGCGCTGCGATTTTAGTGTCGCCGCGAGAAGGAGCGCCACAAACGCAACTCCGCAAAAGGCAAGGTACGCCTGGCGGTAACCGGCGATTTCATTCTCCGCCACACTGAAGAGTCCGCCGGCCAGCGAGCTTCCCACGATTTGACCGACGATGAGGGCCTGGCTCAGGAATCCGACCGCCGTCGCGCGCACGTCGCCGGGGGTTTCGTTCGTGACGATGTACCGCGTCGGCGCGCCAAGGAGCGCCCCGAAACCGGCGCCTGCTACGAGCATTGCGAGCAACACGAGGGGCAGCGATTGAAACCCCAGTGCAAAGATTGCCAGACCAAGCTCGGTGAGAATTGCGCCGACCAGCAGCACGTTGCGGCTGCCGGCTCGATCGAGCGCCCTTCCCGACGCGGGAATCACGGCGACAAACGTGAACGCGCCGAGCGCGGCGACAAAGCCGGCAGCCGCGTATGAAAGACCTTCGGCACCGACGAGCACCGTCGGGATAAAGAAAAGCGACCCCTCCAAGACGCCGATAAGAATCTCGAGCGCGTAAGTCTTCACGAGTTGCGGCGTTCGCAGCAGATCGAGCGGTACGACCGGGGAACGCACCGCGCTCTCCCAAATGGCGAAACACGCGAGGATAGCGAGCCCTAGTATGCCGATGAATGCACGCATCGCGATCAGTCCATCCATCAGCGCCAGCAGCCCGACGCAGAGCAGCGCGAGTCCGCCGACGTCGAGCGGTCCGCGTTGGCGCGGTGCCTCGTTGGGCACTTCGACGAGCGCAAGCGCGAAAACGATAGCCGCCAGAGGAATATTTGGAGCGAAGATCCATCGCCACGAGACGAAATGCGTGATGAGGCCTCCAATGCTCGGACCGATCACCGCCGCGAGTCCCCAGGTCGCCGCGACGACTCCAAGCGCCGCACCGCGACGCCCTTTCGGAACGACGTCGCCGATCGTCGCCGTTGCGACGGGAAAGATGCCTCCCGCTCCCAGCGCCTGAATCGCGCGTGCGGCCAACAAAACGGTGTAGCTTGGCGCGGCGATCGCCACGATGCTACCCGCGGCGAAGAGTGCAACGCAGGCCAGATAAATCGGGCGGCGTCCGTAGCGATCGGCTAACGTGCTCGATAGCGCGATCGAGAGGACCGTCACGAGCAAATACAGCGTAAAAACCCATGCCAGCGCGCCCAACTGCACGCCGAAATCGCGTCCCAGCGCCGGCAGCGCAGGGGAGAGCACGCTGAGATCGAGGGCTCCGGCGAAGACGCCGAGCGAAAGCGTCCAGAGCAACCGGCTCACGAGAGTATGCGGTCGACCACCATCACCGCGCACATGAGCGCGAGGTAGAGAAGCGAGTAGCGGAAGAGCGCACGGGCTTGCAGCGTGCTCGTCTGCTCGCGCCATGTCCGCACCGCGTCGATCACGAATACTCCACCGAGTAATGCCGCTGCCGCGAAGTAGAACGCCCCCATGACGTGCAGCGGATAGAGCACCAGCGACGCCGCAACTAATAGAATGCTATAGTAAACGATCTCGCGCTTCGTCCGCTCTCTTCCGCAAACATTGGGAAGCATCGGAATCTTTGCCTTGCCGTAATCGGTTTCAGTCGTAAGCGCGAGCGACCAGAAGTGCGGCGGCGTCCAGAGGAAAATCAACGCGAAGAGTCCCAAAGCCGGCCCGCCGATCGAGTGCGTGACGGCGGCCCATCCGACGAGCGGCGGCACCGAGCCCGCGGCACCGCCGACCACGATATTGAGCGGCGTCACGCGCTTGAGCCAGATCGTGTAGATGACGACATAGTAGAGATTTCCGGCCAGCGAAAGCCAGGCCGCGAGCGGATCGACTAAATCGTAAAAGACGGCAAACGAGACGATACCGATCACGAGCGCGTAAACAGTAGCGTTTCTCGTCGAAATTCGGCCCTGAGGAATTGGACGCGACTGCGTGCGCTTCATGACTCGGTCGATATCGGCGTCCCAGGCACAGTTGAAAGCGCCGGCCGAGGCGGCGGCAAGCGCACCCCCCAGGAGCGTCCAGAAGAGCAGCGGTAAAGGCGGCACTCCCCGCGCGGCCATGACCATCGATGCCGCGGTCGTAATCAACAATAGCGCGATGATGCGCGGCTTTGAGAGCTCGTAGTAGTCGCGCAGCGTCGCCATCGTCATCCCTGCAAGCTTTTCTCGGCAAAAGAACGAGTGCGCAGCTGCGGCGCTGGGTCAAGCGAGAGGCAGGCGAGGCCCGCGCGGCTGAAGCTCACCGAGAGCGGCGCAACTGCGGACGCAAGCAGGCGGCGCGACCATTCCCTGCGCACCGCGTCGCCCAATCCAGGCAGAACGTGCCCGCGGCGGAACCAGTCGGCGACAAAATCGGCAGCGAGCGCCGCGCGCAAGAGTGCTTCATGCAATGATTAGCGTAGCGTTACGGCAGCGGCTCGGAAACTACATTTTAAAAGGTAAAAATTTCGTGTGTTGGGGAGGCCGCGGGTGGGTACGAGCGAAGCGGTCGGCCGTGAAGCGCTGGTCGGCTCTGGCGGGTCTAGCCCTGGGCCTCGTTTTGTTGGCCGGATGTCGCGAGATTCGCGTGAAGACGCTGGCGTCAGGCACGACCACCGTCCTTGGGGGGAACCAAATTCTCGTAGTACGCGATGCGGTCGCCCTGAGCAAGCTGGGCATTCACGCACCCGTGCACTACAAGGGGGAGTTCGGGGTTGTCTTGTTGATGGGGCCGCACGACCGCACGGGCTACAAGCAGATCGTCGAGTCGATCCATGCCGGCGAGCAGGGCGTTCGCGTCGTTGCGTTCGAGCAAGACCCGGCCAACGGCGGCGAGCCGTCAACTCAATACCGCACCTACACGCTTTGGATCGTTCCCAATAGCGTCTATCGGCGAGGTGTTCGCGTCGAAGTGGTGACGCCGAGCAACGAACCAATTGCGGCAACCTACCTACCGTAAGCACGGATATCTGCCGTAAACGAAAGAGTGATCTCTCCACGCAAGCTGCCCCACGCATCCGAGCCTATTGAAGAGCTCGATGCCGGGGTCGAGCGTCTCGGCTTGGTGCTCGAACCGAACGGCGATCCGACCGAGGCCGGGGGCATCTTGAACCCTGGCGCGGCCCGCGCTCCCGGTCGCGAGCTCGTCCTCTACCCTCGTTGCGTAGCCGATGGAAATATTTCACGCGTGGGCACGGTTCGAGTCCGCGAGAACGGCAACGGCTTTGAAAGAGAACAGCTCAAATTTGCGTTGGAACCCCAAGCGTCGTACGAACTGCGTCCGCAACCGGGATACGGGTGCGAAGATCCGCGCGTAACCTACATCGCGGTTATCGACTCGTACGTGATGGCGTATACGGCGGTCGGCACGGATGGCCCCCGCGTCGCGCTCGCGATTTCGAAGGACGCGTATAGATGGGAACGGCTTGGATTGGTCCGTTTCGACGGAACCGCAAACGTGGTCGGCGACGATAAGGATGCGGCCTTCTTTCCGCAGCCCGTGCTCTCGCCGAACGGTCGTCGCAGCTTGGCTTTTTATCATCGTCCGATGTTGCATCTCTCCAGCGTCGACGGACGGGCCGCGATTCCTATGATCGAGCGAATGCCGTTCGAGGATCGTGAATCGATTCGGATCGCATACGTTCCGCTCAATCCCGTTTTGAAGGATCGTCGCAATCTCTGCCGCGTTTCGGAGAGCGTTCAGGTGCTCTCTCCCGACGCGCGTTGGGGATCGATCAAAGTCGGCGCTGGAACGCCGCCCGTGCAAATCGCGCTCGACGGAGTCCAAGGATGGCTCTCGGTATTTCATGGCGTCGATTTGGTAGCGGCCCGCGGCCGCAGGCCGGCGCTGCGCTACAGCGCTGGTATCGTGATCCACGATCTCGAGCGTCCCGATTGCATTCTCTATCGGTCGCCGGAGCCGATCATGACTCCGACGTCGCGACGCGAGCGGCGCGGTGTCGTCGATAACGTCGTCTTTCCGAGCGGCCTCGACCCGCGACCCGATCTCGGCGAGCGGGTTTACGACATCTACTACGGCATGGGCGATTACGCAATCGGAGGGGCACGACTGCGCGTTGGTGTTTAGGGCGGCTGAAGAAGGCCCTATGCCCCACAGCGAGGCCTCCGACTTTTCTGCAAAAGATAGGATGTCGTATTCCTTTGGAGTTGCGGAAAAGCGGAGGAGTAGGAGCCCACATGGATGTGGGCGACGAACGTCCGAGTCGTGGGGCATAGGGCGTTCTTCAGCCACCCTTGTCGATGATTAGGTATCTGTTCTTATCGACGGCGATCGTGCTTGGCGTAGCGGTCGTCGTGGCGGGGTGGACAAATCGCGATCTGATTCGCATCAAGATCGCGTCGGTCTACGCGCGCCTTCCTTCAAAGCCGCATGCGGCCGGCGGCTCCCAGGAAGGCGCGGGCGCACCGCTGCGAGGTGACGCGCCGTGGGCGCTCTCGGCGCTGCCCGAATGCCTGATACAAATGTCGAAGTCAACCGGATCGCAAACGTACGTGCGGGCCCATCTGCCGCGGTCAGCCGCGCCGATTCGAGCGCCGGCAACGCTGGTCTACGCTAGTTGCAGCATTAGGATTTTGGGTGACGAAGCCTACGTCCGGCGCGGAGCCGACCGGCTGCGAATCCCGCCTCACGCGAAATTTTACCGAGCAGGCGCCCTGCTCGCGCTCATTCGTGAGACGCCGCAGGGCGCCGAACTGCGTGTCTACGAGCCGGCGCAACGATGATGGAGTATAGTCTCTAGGTGGCGATTCAAGATGAGGTCCGCAAGCGGCGGACGTTCGCAATCATCTCGCATCCCGATGCGGGCAAGACGACGCTGACCGAAAAGCTGTTGCTCTACGGCGGCGCCATTCACGTGGCCGGTCAGGTTTCGGCGCGCAAACGGCAGCGACAGGCCACGAGCGACTGGATGGCGCTCGAGCGCGAGCGAGGGATATCCATAACGTCTACCGTTCTGCAGTTTCCGTATCGCGGCCACACCCTGAACCTGCTCGACACCCCGGGGCATCAGGACTTCGGCGAAGATACCTATCGCACGCTGCTCGCCGCCGATAGCGCGGTGATGCTCATCGACTCCGCCAAAGGCGTCGAGCCGCAGACGAAAAAGCTGTTCGCGATCTGCCGCGAGCGCGGGATCCCGCTCTTCACGTTCATGAACAAGCTCGACCGTCCGAGCCGCGACCCGCTCGAGTTGGTCGACGAGCTCGAAAGCGTGCTGGGTATCGGGGCGTTCCCGATGAATTGGCCGCTTGGCAATGGGCCCGACTTCAAAGGCGTCTACGATCGAACGACGCACACGGTGCATTGCTTCGAACGCGCGGCGCACGGAGCGACGAGAGCCGCCGTCTCGGTGACGGACGTCGGCGATCCACAACTGCGGGCTATGGTAAGCGAGCCGGTCTACGCGGCTTTTCGCGAGGGCATCGAGCTGCTCGACGGCGCGGGACGGCGGTTCGATCGGGCAGCCGTGCTGCGGGGCTTCACCACGCCGGTCTTCTTCGGAAGTGCGGTGACGAATTTCGGCGTGCAGCTCTTCCTGGACGAGTTCGTCGAGATGGCGCCGCCGCCGTCGCCGCGCGGCGCGGTCGATCCGGCCGACGCTGCATTCACCGGTTTTGTGTTCAAGATCCAAGCGAACATGGATCCGCGTCATCGCGATCGCGTTGCGTTCGTGCGTGTCTGCTCCGGAGAGTTCGCTCGAGACATGATGGTTCGCAACGCGCGGACGGGCGCTCCGATACGTCTCTCGCGTGCGATGCGGCTTTTCGCCGACGATCGAGAGTCTTTGGAAACGGCATACGCCGGCGACGTCGTCGGTCTTGCCAACCCGGGAGCGTTTGCAATCGGGGATACGCTCTACGAAGGAGAACCGGCGCGATTTCCGCCGATACCGGCGTTTGCTCCGGAGCGTTTTGCGGCGGTGCGCAGTGTCGACGTCGCGGGCTATAAGTCGTTTGGGAAAGGCGTTGCGCAACTCCGGGAGGAGGGCGCGGTCCAAGTCTTCTATCCCTGGGGCAGCCCGCGAACCGAGCCGATTCTCGGAGCAGTCGGCGAGCTGCAGTTCGAGGTCGCGAAGTACCGGCTGGAATCCGAGTACAACGTCGACAGTCGCTTCGATACGCTGCCGTATTCGTTGGCCTTGCATGTCGAGGGAGATCGCGCTCACGTTGCACGTGCCCAGCTGCCCTCAAACGCCAAGCTCGTCGAGGATTGGAACGGCCGTCCCGTCGTGCTGTTCGAAAGCGAATGGAGCGTTCGGTTAGCGCAAGAATGGAACGCTCAGCTCCAGTTTACGCCGTTTTCCGCTCTTGCGGGAGAGGAGGCGGTAGCCTAGTGCGTGGGATGCGATGCTTGGCGATCGTGACTGCGGCCGCGGTTGCGGCCGGATGTTCGTTCGAAAACCGCAACGAGCGGGAAGCCGACCGCATCACGCGTGCCGTGATCGCGGACGATTTCAGTCCGGTACAAAAGGACCTTGCCAAAGGGATTACGATCACGCGAGTGCAGATCGCCGAATGGTCCGACGAGCTCAATGCGCAAGGCAAGCTTCTCGCGGTGAAAGAAACGAGCGCGAATTGCGCGCCGGGGTGGCATTGCTTCGACGTGAAGTTCCAAAAGGCCGAGTATCTCGAGCGGATGCGCTTGGATGAGAACGGAAAGGTCGTGGCTTGGAACTTCCATATGATGCGCCCATAGTTACCTTCTCCGACGTCCAAGCTGCAGCCACGCGCCTCGCAGGCGTCGCGCACCGGACGCCCGTCTTGACCTCGCGGACGCTGAACGTGCGATGTGGCGCGCAGGTGTTCTTGAAATGCGAGAACCTTCAGCGCATGGGCGCGTTCAAGTTTCGCGGCGCGTATAATTTCATCTCTTCCCTTTCGCCGGCGCAGCGAACGCGCGGCGTGGTCGCGTTCTCGAGCGGCAATCACGCGCAGGGCGTCGCCCTTGCGGCGCGGTTGGCCGACGTTGCGGCGACGATCGTCATGCCGCTCGATGCGCCGGCCGTCAAGTTGGCGGCAACCCGCGAGTACGGCGCGCAAATCGTGCGTTACGAGCGAGCGCGCGCGAATCGCGAGGAAATCGCGCGCGGAATCGCTGCCGAGCACGGCGCGACGCTCGTTCCGCCGTTCGACGATGCGCGCATCGTCGCGGGCGCAGGGACTGCAGCGCTCGAGCTCTTGGAAGATGCCGGCTCGTTAGATGCGATCGTCGTGCCGGTCGGCGGCGGCGGCTTGATCGCCGGAACGGCGATTGCCGCTCATGGCTTCGACGCCGCGATCTCCGTACGTGGCGTCGAACCGGAGGCGGGCGCCGATTTCGCGAAATCGCTCGAGCAAGGCCGGCGCGTGACGATTGCGGTGCCGCAGACCATCGCGGACGGATTGCAAACGACGTCGCCCGGCGAGCTGACCTTCGCGATCGCTCGAGAGCACGTGCGGACCGTTTCCACGGTCAGCGACGACGAGCTTCGAGCGGCGATGCGCTTTGCATTCGAGCGGATGAAGCTCGTCGTAGAGCCCAGTGGGGCCGCGGCGCTCGCCGCGCTCTTGCAGCGCCGCATTCCGGACGTCGCCGGCAAGCGCGTCGGCGTGATGATTAGCGGAGGCAACATCGACCCCGCCGCCTACGCGAAGCTTCTCGCGCCGTAGCCCCAGAACGGCTAAGAACTCGTCGCAGCGATGTTCCCGCAGGCGACGTACGTGCCCAGATCGTCGGCGCTCTTGTGAACGTTGATTGCAAAGGTTGCGCCGAGCAGCTTGTCGATCGTCACGCCCTTGACCGTCGTCGTGGATTCTCCGTTCACGACATTGGTGAGCGGGTAAACGACGCCCTTGAGATTCGCGCACGTTCCGTCGTGAATGTGGGCGGGTTGAGGGGTCGTTGCAGGAGCGCCTTTAAGCGATATCACGACCTTGACGTCGCTGCCGGCTTGTGTAAGCGTAGCGGTGCCGGTCTCGCCGGATCCGTTTTGTTGGCTCATCGGGATGGTGAGCGTGGACGTTGCGGCCACGGCGCATGAGAACTGCGAAACGCCGAGCAATGCGACCGAGGCGAGCAACAGGTTGAGACTCTTCATCTTGACTCCTTTCAATGCGTGGGATTTGTGTGAGGGGGTACCTTCGAGCTTTCGAGCGCACGAACCGCGTCGAGGGCCTGCCGGGTAGGCGGCGCGTCGGCGCCGTCGACGATATCCAGCAGCGATGCGGCCTCGGTGTTCATCGATGCGAACTCCGCAGCAGCCTTCGGATCGCGCGCCGTCTTGGCCGTTGCGGCCAGATAGAAGCTTCGATTCATGACGGCTGCTATGCGGCGGGCGACTTTATACTGCTCGGCGAGCGCTTGTCGCGATATCGAAACCCGCGGATCCATCGCGATCTCGAGCGGCCGATCGTACGTTTTTCCATCGACCTCGAGACGTACGGTGTACCGGCCCGGAACGACGAGCGGGCCCTCCGGAACGCGGGGCGTGTCGTGTGGAACCGCCGAAATCGGCAGATCTTGTTCGAGCGAACGAGGCGGCGGCTCGCGGAGATCCCACACGAATCGATGCATCCCCGCTTCCGATGACGGCTTCACGAACGGCCGTTCCCAATACGCCGGTTTATCGAGATGCGGGATCGGCGGCGGGGCGGCGTCATCGCTTGCGTAGGAGCGTACTCGACGTCCGGAGTCGTCGTAGATCGAGATGACGACGCGACGCGCCGGCGATGCGAGCGCATAATCGATGATCGCTCCGTCCGGCCGATTCTCTCCGGCCGGCTCCTCCGGCGGCAGTGGCGTATCGGTATTCGTGCTTCGCCGCACACGATAAGCGAGCGCGGGTGCAAAAAGATGAACGGCGCGAAGCGGCATGCGCGCCAATTCCCGCAGCGGCTCGACGTCGTCGAGGATCCAGAAACCTCGGCCGTGAGTCGCAACGATGACGTCGTTTTGATGGGCGATCAAGTCGCGCACCGACGTACGCGGAAGATTGAGTTGCAGCGATTGCCATCGCGCGCCTGAATCGAAGGAGACGTAAACGCCGTTCTCGGTAGCGGCGTAGAGAAGGCGCGGTTGGGCTGGGTCTTGGCGCACCGCGTTCACCGGCTCATTCGGCAAGCCGTTCACGGCAAGCTGCCACGTCGCGCCGCCATCGCGCGTCGCGTACACGTACGGTCGCAAATCGTCCAGGCGAAACCGGTTAACCGCGACGAAGGCGGTGTTGTCGTCGAATCTCGACGCGTCGATCTGCGCGATCTTGCTCCACGGCGTCAACTCCGGCGGCGTAATGTTCTTCCAATGGAGCCCGCGATCGCGCGTGATCCAGACCAACCCGTCGTCGGTTCCCGCCCAGATCGTTCCCTCGCGGACGTGCGACGGCGCCAGCGCATAGACGACGCCGCGATGCGTCCCACGCTCGGGGTCGTCGGCTTCGAACGCGCCCAAGACCGGCGGGACCGCGGGATGCGGACGAGTGAGATCTGGGCTGATCGTATGCCAGCTCTGGCCGCCGTTATCGGTTAGGAAGACGACGTTCGATCCAAAATAGAGACGATGCGCGTCGAGCGGATCGAATGCCAAAGGTTCCGTACGTACGGTGCGATACCGTTTCGAGGGTAGAGCGATCGGTGAAACTTCTTGCGTTTGGCTGGTGCGCTCGTCGAACTTCTCGACTTTTCCTCCGAACATAACGCCCGAGTGAATGGGATCGGGGACGACGTAGCCGTACTCCTGCGCGCCGACGGTGTGCCAATCGCGTTGCGTCGTTTCACCCCAGTCGCCGCGGCTTGCCACGCAGGCCGAGCCGCTCTCCTGTTGACCGCCGCAAACCCAGTATGGAAAGCGCCGATCGGCGTTCACGTGGTACATCTGCGCGGTGGGCTGATTGTACCACGAGCTCCACGTCGCGCCACCGTCGACGGAGATCGTCGCGCCTTGATCGCTCGCGAGGGCGACGATTCTCGCGTTGCGGGGGTTGATCCAGACCGAATGATAGTCGTCCCCGCCCGGCGCGCCTTTGATCGCGACCAGCGTCCGGCCGCCGTCGTGCGAGCGATACGTCGACGTGTTGGTCAGATAGACGGTCTGCGGATCGCGCGGGTCGACGGCGAGTGAAATGAGATCGTCGCCCCTTTGAGCGATTTCCTCGGCATCGTTGACGCGAGCGAAGTGCGAGCCCGCGTCGTCGCTGCGGTAGAGCGCGCCCGCGTCTTTACCCTTCGCTTCGACGTCGGCGTACGCGTAGACGACGTGCGGGTTGCTCGGCGCGACGGCGACTTCCGCGCGCCCCATGCGCGAAGGCAGCCCGCCGTCGAGCTGCGTCCAGGTCGTACCTCCGTCGACCGATTTGAATATTCCGCTGCCCGGCATTTCGAACGAACCGCCGATCTCCCACGGTGCTTGGCGTGCCGCCCACAGCGTGGCGTAAACTGTTTTTGAATTCTGCGGATCGAGTACGACGTCGAAGCCGCCGACGTTCTCGTTTTCAAAGAGCACGCGCGTGAACGTCCGGCCGCCGTCGAGAGAGCGGTAGATGCCCCGCTCCGGATTTGGACCGTATGGGTGGCCGAGGACGGCAACGAAGAGCCGGTTGGGGTCCGACGGGTTGACGGCCATGGAGCCGATCTGTTCTCCATCGCGCAGACCGAGATGCGTCCAGGTGGCGCCGCCGTCGATCGATTTGTAGATGCCGTTGCCGATCGCCAGATCGGGCCGTTGCAAACCTTCGCCGCTTCCCGCGTAAACGATTCGCGGATCGCTCGGTGCGACGGCGAGCGCGCCGATCGAGCCGGTGGATTCGCTGTCGAAGATCGGCACCCAGGTACGGCCGGCGTCTTGGCTTTTCCAAATGCCGCCGTTGACGGCGGCGATGTAGAAGAGGTTTGGTTGATCCGCGACGCCGTCGAGCGCCACCGTGCGGCCGCCGCGCATCGGCCCGATGAAACGCCAGTGCATCGCTTGATAGAGCGAAGGCGAAATGCCGGCCTTCGCTCCCACGGTCGACCACTCGGCTGCGAGCACGACGGCGACCGCAACGAGGGCGCGCTTCAATGCGGCCGGCCGTTCCGTCTGCGAGTACCGTGCTTAGGCCGGAAAGCGGGGCCGATCTTCCAGCCCGTCTTGCGCGGAAGCGACTCATCGACGTCGTCGCAGCCGATTGGCGTGAAGTCCCGGCAGTCGTTCGGCCGCGCCGGATAGATGCCGCAGTAGTGGCGTCCGCTGCGCGAGCCCATTAAGAAGACGCATTGGTCGGCGACGTCGTCGCTGATTTTTCGCAGCCAGCCGACGTGATAGCCGTCGGCGGATGGTCGCTCGACCACGTACCGGCGCAACGTTTCTTCATAGCTCATGCCGAGGTGATCGGCGATGCGTTGGACGTCGGCCCTGCTTACGAAGGGCTCGTAGCCGCTGCAACATTCGGCGCAGCCCGGCGGACAGGCGACGTTCTCGGGCATGCTCGTGAGGTGCGCCCGGGCGAGCTCGATGACGCGTGAGATCGCAGCCACGAACTCCGCATCGTCGTTGTATTTATAGGCCCACTCGCGTCGTGTAATTTCGTTCGTGTTGTAATAGCGCGTAGTTTTCTCGTCGAACTCAATCGTGATGTGCTCTTCGTCGATCTCAATTCGGTTGACGTGTTCGAGCGGCCGAACGTCGAGCAATTCGGGGTGCGTCGGCTGTCCGGTTCTGGTGGCGTAGTTGCGTAAGTTGATCAGGTCGATCGTGTCCATAACGGAGCTTCGATTCCCTCGGCTTGCGGGTACCGCCTCCGCGAAAAGCAAAAGATAGCAGCCATGCAAACGGCGATCGGCGTCGATCTCGGCGGTTCGCACGTGACGGCGGCACTCGTCACGGAGAACGGGACGATCCTGCGGCAGCACGAGGAGGACCTCGAGGACCTTCGGTTCGAGCCGGTTCTCGCCGCGCTCGACGCGACGATCGGTATGACGCTCAAAGAAGCCGGAAACATTACCGGAATCGGCATCGGTTCACCCGGCAACATCGATGCCGCCTCGGGTTCGGTCATCTACAGCCCGAACTTCGGGTGGCAAGGCGTGCCGCTCGGCGAGTCGATCCGTAAAAAGTTCGGACTGCCGGTCTTCGTTGGCAACGACGCGCGTTGCGCCACTCTTGGCGAGTATACGTTTGGAGCCGGCAAGCAGACCAAGGACTTCGCTCTGTTGACGCTCGGCACGGGCATCGGCGGCGGCATCGTCGCGCGGGGCGAATTAGTGCTCGGGAACCGCTGGGGCGCCGGCGAGATCGGCCACCATCAGATCCGTCCGACCGACGGCTTTGTCTGCGGCTGCGGCAAGATCGGCTGTTTTGAAGCGCAGGCCTCGGGTACCGCCCTCATTCGCCACGCCTTCGCGGTGGCGCCATCCTTCCCGCGCAGCGCGCTGCTCGACGTACCGCGCGACAAGCTCAGCTCCAAGAAGATCCGCCGAGCCGCACAGGCTGGGGACGGTCATGCGCTTGCAGCCTGGAAGAACTTCGTCGGCGATCTCGCGATCGGGCTGGCAAACATCATCGCGTTCGTAAACCCCGAGACGATTGCGCTGGGCGGCGGCGTTTCCACCGCAGGCGACTTCATGCTCGACGAGGTGCGTCCGCAAGCCGACGCCTTGACCACGATGGTACCCAAGGGAAGCACGCAAATCGTCATTGCCTCGCTCGGCAACGACGCCGGCCAAGTCGGCGCCGCTACCATGGCATTACGTGGCGGCTTGACCGCGGGCGTACGCGTTGCGGTATAACGCTTTCGCCCTTGCGGTTCTCTTCGCGCTGGCGGCGCTGCCGGGCCGATCGCAGAGCGACGATCCGATTCACAAAATTCGCCACGTCGTCATCATCATGCAAGAGAACCGATCGTTCGATTCGTATTTCGGCACCTTTCCGGGCGCGGACGGCATTCCGATGGCCAACGGCGTTCCCACCGTTTGCCTTCCCGATCCCCAAGGAAGTGCGTGCGTGCGGCCCTTCCACGATGGAAACGACCGCAATGTGGGCGGCCCACATAATGCGAGCTCCGCAGTTGCCGATATCGACGGCGGAAAGATGGATGGCTTCCTGCTCGCCGCGCGGCGCCGGGCTCGAAGGCTCTGTAGCCAGCCTAACTCTCCCAGCTGCGGCGGAACCGACGAAGTGATGGGATATCACGACGCACGCGAGCTTCCAAACTATTGGAAATATGCGCGCGATTTCGTGCTGCAGGATCATCTCTTCGAGCCAAACGCGTCCTGGAGCTTGCCGCAGCATCTCTTCATGGTCTCGGAGTGGTCGGCGAAATGCCAAGGGACCGGGAATCCGATGAGCTGCGTCAACGAGTTGGAGACGCCCGATTATCCGCCCGACTTTCGTCCAGGTATCCGTCGCTTTCACCCCTTGGCGTCTGGGCGGCCGGATTACGCGTGGACCGATCTGACGTATCTGCTTCACGCGCATCACGTGAGCTGGGCGTACTACGTGATGGCCGGGACCGAACCCGATTGCGCCAACGACGAAGATGCCTGCGCTTCGGTACCGCAAGGCGCCAAAACCCCCGGCATTTGGAACCTACTTCCCTATTTCGATACGGTCAAGCGCGACGGCGAGCTCGGAAACGTTCGAGACCTACGTGACTTCTACACCGCGGCGCGGACCGGGACGCTCCCCAACGTCGTCTGGATCACACCCGCGGGGGCCTATAGCGAGCATCCGACCGCGCCGGTGAGCGCCGGCCAAGCCTATGTCACCGGTTTGATCGACGCGATCATGCGCAGCCCCGATTGGAAGAGTACGGCGATCTTTCTAAGCTGGGACGACTGGGGCGGCTTCTACGACCACGTCGCACCGCCACGAGTCGACGAGAACGGCTATGGCCTGCGCGTTCCTGGAATCGTCATCAGTCCTTACGCGCGTCGCGACTTTATCGATCATCAAACTCTCAGTCACGATGCGTACGTCAAGTTCATCGAGGACGACTTCCTCGGCGGAAAACGCATCGATCCGAATACCGACGGGCGGGGCGACCGTCGCCCGACCGTTCGCGAAAACGCGCGAATCCTCGGCGATCTACGCGCGGACTTTGACTTTCGTCAGCCCCCGCGCCAGCCCGAAATCCTACCGGGCGCCATCGTCTGGGCGGGCACGTTACCGCGGTAAGGGATTGCGACCGCATTTGATAACAACGCACGTGCAAAGGAGAAGCGACAATGAACCAGCGGGCTTTCAAGATAACCGGCATGGACCTTAGCGGATACATGGTCAAAGAGGCTCCCCGAGCGATCGCATTCTATCGCGACGTGCTTGGAATCGAGCCGGTCTTGACATATCCCGACAATAGGGGAGCGGAATACGAGCTTCCGGACGGGACGACGTTCGGTTTATGGGGCGGCGGCGGCGCGGTGATGCCGTTTCAACCGAGTAACGGGATCCTTTTTGCGGTGGACGATTTCGATGCGGCTGTTTCGGCGGTGAAATCCCGCGGCTTAGCGGTGATCATGCAGCATGAAACGCCCAACTGTTTCATGGCGATGATTCACGACACCGAGGGGAACATCGTCACCCTTCATAAGCGAAAAGCGGCCTAAGAACGCTCCTAAACGGCGGCGGTTTGGAGCGCGCGCTCTAAAGACTCGTCCTGCGCAGGGATCGTTCCGTTTTCCGCGATCGACTTAATGAGCTCGGCGATCCGTCGCGAACTATGGCGCGGCGCGACGACTTCCTGATTGTGGCGAATTACCGCGAGGCGCTCCGGCGTGGAGATCAGCGTTCTCACCGCCGAGACGACCGTAGCGGCGCCCCGAAGCGCGATCACGCCGAGTCCGTTGTGGCGCACGAAGTCCACGTTGCCGCGCTCCTGACCGGGAATGTAATCGTAGACGATGACGGGAAGTTGCGCCGCATTCGCTTCGGCGAGCGTTCCGGGGCCGGCCTTGGTGACGAGCAGATCGACGGCCCGAAAGTACTCAGGGATCTTGTCGGTAAAGCCAAGCACGTGCATCGGCGTTGGGAGCGTTGACGAAAGATCCGCCAGTTTGAGCGCAAGCGGTTCGTTACGGCCGCAAACCACGACGAGCTCGATCGGCAGGCGCGCGCGAGCGAGCGCGAGCGCCGTAGCGAGGAGTTTCCCGCCGCCCTCGCCGCCCGCCATGAGCATGACGACGGGAGTCTGCGCCGGAAGCTCGAGTTGCGCGCGAAGGTCGGCCTTGCTTCCGGTGACGTCGTCGAATTTCGGATGAATCGGGTGGCCGAGCAAGCGCAGACGCGCCGGCGGAACACCGCGGGAGAGCGCTCGCTGATAGACTTCCCGCGCTGGTACGACGACCGCATCGGCCTCAGGAACGAGCCACGACTCGTGAACCTTTCCCAGGTCGGTGATAACGGTTACGACCGGGATGCGTTGCATCCGCGCGTCGTCTCGCGCACGTAACGCGGCGTGATTCAAAAGCGGGTGAACCGAAACGATCACGTCGGGTTGGTACTCGATGAAGAGATCGCGGAGGCGCTCGCGATAGAGCGGTTCGCAGAAGCGCACCAAGGCTCGATAGCGGCGCCGTCCATTCGTGGCATAGTAGAGCGCGCCGTAGATCGGCGGCGCATAACGCAACGCCATGCTGTAACCCAGCCCGAGTTGCGTGAGCGGAAAGGCGCAGTGCGCGGCGACGTCTTCGATTCGCGTCTCGTACGCCTGGGGCGATCGTTGCTCTTCTAAGGCGGCGGTGAGCGCGTTAGCGGCACTGCGGTGTCCACCGCCGGTATCCGAAATCAAAAGAAGCGCCCGTTTGGCCATGTGCTCTCCCGATTAGGCTCCCGCCGGCACCCTCCTCGTCGCGCGCCTGCCGACCTTACGCGCTCTGCGGCTCGTGTGAGCAAGCCTCGCCAACAACGCCCGAGCCGGGACATCGTAGAAGCGAAAGATGTCGCCGAACTCGATATTTGGGTTTCGGTGATGGCCGTCGTGGTCCTCGGGAAGCACGACCCAGAGCGGGCGCAAGATACGGCGCAGCCATTTAGGCGTTTGCCAGCCGAGCTGGGCCGTATGGCGCCACCACACGTGCACCTGACCCAAGGCGAGTCCCATCACAGTACCCGGCCAGGAAAGACGCCAGCAGAATGCGGCAACGACGAAGTACGGCAGGGCGCCCAGAAAACCGTCGAGCAGCACGGCGGGATTGCCCGAGAGCACGGCGTGGTCGAAGTACGAGCGCCGACGATCGTGGTGCGTCCGCAAGTGCAGCGTGAACCAAAGATGCTGCGGAACGTGATAGAAGAACGTCGAGGCAAAGTCGCCGGCAACCAGCGTGATGATGAGAGCGGTAATAAAGAGCATACTTGCGGCGACCTCGTTGAGCAGCTGCAGCATGACTACCATATACCACAACCAACCGCCCCCGAGCACTTCGGTGCAGCTCACTCGAGCTCTCAACATCGTGTTGAGCTGGCCATCGCCCGCCGACGTGGACGCGGTCAAGGGCGCAGTTCTCATCCGAGACGGGCCACGCGTTATACCGCCCGACCTAGCGATTGCCCGTGCGATTCTTCGCACGAACTCGCGCATCGGCGCCGCCGAGGCACTGCTTTTTGCCGGTGCGACGGTTAACGCGGCGCTGGCGACTTCGCTTCCGCCGGAGTTTTTGGGTGCCGTCCTTTTGCAAGAGTCGGCCTACGATCCGCAAGCATTGTCGTCCGCGGGAGCCGTGGGTGTCGCGCAGTTCATGCCGGAGACGGCCGCCGGCGTCGGGATCGATCCATACGATCCGTTCGCTTCGATCGATGGCGCTGCCATGCTGTTGGGCGGCTACACGGCCGCGTATCGGGCTCGTTACTCCGATGCCTATGCGGCCGCGCTCGCCGCGTATAATGCCGGCCCGCTGGCCGTGGCGCAGTATCGCGGCGTGCCCCCATATACAGAGACCCGCGAGTACATTGCATTGATCTTCGATCGCTGGGCTCGCATCGTTTCCTACGAGGCGATCGGCCCTCAGCATGACAAGGCTGCAGAGCGAAAGAACCTTACTAGATGAAGTCGCGCAAGAGCGTAATCTACGCGCTTCTCGCCCTGGCAGCGGGTGGATGCGCGTGGAGCGCGAGCCCGGCCGACGGATTGCGCTTTCAGGCGCCTGCGGGGTGGCGATCGTCGCCGGGCATCATGGGGTTCATGCAATTTTGGCGACCGCCGGGCGACGATCGACAGGTGCTGCTGCTCTTCAAGTCGCCCAAGCCGCTGCAGGCACGCGACGTTTTCTCGACCGCGCAATTTCAGGACACGCTGAAGAACGCGACCGTCGAGCGACGCCGCACCATTGAAATTTGCGGGCGTCAGCCCGCGACCTATGTTGAGGCCCGAGGTTCGGGGGCGCGGGGTCGCGACGATCGCGTCGAGATGGTGATGACAACGATTGCCGGGAAGAGCTACTTCGCAATCTACGTCCGCCCGCTCGAGGACCCGCCGAATCCGATGGCTCAGACGGCACTGCGAGAACTCTGCGCGAAACCGTGAGCGCTTGGCGCGTCCCAGTGTCTTAAAACAACTCTTCGCGCGCCAGCCGCTGGGGTGGACCGCGCCTGGCGCATCGGGTCCCAGGCTCCGGCGCGTTTTAGGGTGGCCGGCGTTGACGGGCATCGGTTTGGGGACGATGCTCGGCGGCATCTTTCCGACCATCGGCGCAGGCGCGCACGCGGCGGGCCCCAGCGTCATTTTGGCCTACGTGCTCTCGGGACTCGTCAGCCTCTGCGTTGCGCTCTGCTACGCGGAGTTCGCGTCGATGGTGCCGGTTGCCGGCAGCGCATACACGTACGCATATGCGACGCTCGGCGAGCTGGTGGCGTGGATTATCGGCTGGGATCTAATTTTGGAATACGGTCTTTCGCTTGCGCCCACCGCTTCGTCGCTCTCCGATTATTTTCAGCATATGCTCGCCAACGTCGGAGTCGTCTTTCCAAGCTGGGCGCAGACCGCAAACCTTCACGGCCCACACCTGCAAGTCGATCTTTTTGCTTCGTTCGTGACTTTGGCCATCACGCTGCTCGTTGCGGTGGGCATTCGCGAATCGACGAACGTCAATGGCGCGCTCGTTGTAGTTCAGATACTCTCGATGCTCGTTTTTATCGTCGTCGTCGCCCATGCGATTCGGCCGGCGAATTTGCAGCCGTTTGCACCGTTCGGCTACCACGGCGTGGTCGCGAGCACCGCCCTCGTCTTCTTCGCCTATATCGGCTTCGATACGGTTACCGTTGCCTCGGAAGAGGCGAAGCGTCCCGAACGTGACGTGCCGGTCGGAATCATCCTCGCGCTCGTGCTCGGTGGAATCCTCTACGTTGCATTGACGCTCTGCACGGTGGGCGTGATGCCCTTCGGGCGGCTCTCCGACGGTGCCGCGATGCTCGACGCGCTGGGATCGGTGAGCAAGAGTCACACGCTCTATTGGATCGTCGCGCTTGGCGGTTTGGCCGGGAATGCGACCGTTATGCTTACCTCGCTGCTCGGACAAGTAAGAATCTTTTACGTGATGGCGCGCGATCGTATGTTGCCGCCGGGAGTCGCGCGCATCCATCATCTTTTTCGTACGCCGGCGCGCATGACGGCGATCACGGGCGGCGTGGTCGCCGTCTTCGCGGCGGTCTTGCCGCTGACGGATCTGCTGACGCTGGTAAACATCGGTACGCTGGCGGCGTTTGCCATCGTGTGCGCGGGCGTATTGGTGCTGCGCGTCGTCAATCCGGCGGCGGGGCGTCCGTTTCGGGCTCCACTCCTGCCGATCTTCTCAATCGCGGGAGCCGGCTCGTGCCTCTATCTCATTGGCGGGCTCCAAGTTGCAACCTGGATACGCTACGCCGTTTGGTTCGCGGTCGGGATCGTCGTCTACGCGCTCTACGGCTTCCGCAACTCCCGCTTGCGGGTTATAAAAGGGGTTTAACACCGGGCCAGGGCATGAAGGAAGGCCTGTGACGATTCACACCGCGCTTTCCGACCGCTTCGAACTCATTACGGTGCCCCCGTCCCGCGGCGTCCCCTCGTTTGCGCAGGACGTTGCGCAAGGACTCAGATCCGAGCCGAAGCGCTTGCCCTGCAAGTATTTTTACGATGAGGTCGGATCGGCGCTCTTCGAAGCCATCACGCGCTTGCCCGAATACTACCTAACGTCGGCGGAGAGCGAAATTCTCTCGGAGTGGGGATGGCAGATCGTGCGGCTGCTCGATGCGCCGGTGGATTTGCTCGAGCTGGGCAGCGGCAGTGCGATCAAAACCCGGATCGTCATCGGTGAAGCGCTGCGCGCCCAAACGGAACTCTGCTATAGTCCGATCGACATATCCACGCAAGCGCTTCGCGCGTCATCACTTGCGCTCGTCGACGGCTATCCGACGCTGCGCGTGCGCGCGTATGCCGGCGACTACTTCGACGTTCTCGAGTCGCACGCGGTGCGTTTTGAGCGCAAAACACTCGCCATGTTCATGGGTTCGAACATCGGCAACTACGAGCCCGGCGAAGCGCGGACTCTTCTCGGATTGCTCGGTGCGGCGCTTCGCCCCGGGGACGGCCTGTTGCTGGGAGCGGACCTCAAGAAAGATCCTGCGACGCTCGAGCTTGCCTACGACGACCCTACCGGCGTTACGGCCGCGTTCAACCGGAACGTGTTGGCGCGGATCAATCGCGAGCTAGGTGCAGATTTCGATCCTCGCAATTTCACGCACGTGGCTCGCTACGACCAAGCGCGCGGCTCGGTCGACTCATTTCTGCAAGCGCGCAGACGCGCCGAGGTCTACGTCCGCGCTTTGGATCTGCGAGTCGTCGTCGGCGCCGGCGAGCCGATCCACACCGAATTCTCTTACAAGTTTAGCGACGCCGACATCCTGGAGCTCGGGCGGGCCGCCGGATTCGTGCCGGGATCCGCGTGGCACGACCGCGCAAACCGTTTTACCGTTCACCTTCTGGTTCGAGAAGCGTAGGCGCGTCAGCTCCTTAGGCGCAGGCGCGTTCGGCAAGCCGAAGAAGCACGTCGACGCCGATTGCCAGGCCTGAGGCCGCGAGGCTTCCCGCGACGATCATCTGCGGCTGATGCAACGTCAAACCGTTGAAGATCAGCACGCCAAGCCCGACGCCGCCGACGTAGCCGCCCAGCGTCGCAATTGCGATCATCGCGATCGCCGCGATGCGAACGCCGCCGATCAGCACGGGTAGCGCTTGGGGGATCTCGACTCGCAGGAGGATTTGGCTCGCAGACATGCCCGAGCCGCGCGCGGCGTCTACCTGCGCCCGATCGACGCCCGTGATGCCTGCGGCGATGTTGCGTGCCAGCATGAACTGCGCGTAAACAACGAGCGCGACGAAAATCGGCGTGAATCCCAGGCCGAACCATTGTACGAGAACGGCGAGCAGCGCCAGGCTCGGAATGGTATAGATCGCTCCGAGCCCTCCCAACAGCCAGGGGGCAATATCTGGGCGGCGCGCTGCAATGATCCCAAGCGGAACGGCAAAGACGAGGGCGGCCATGAGCGCGACCGCGACCAGCTCGAGATGGCCGCCGGCCAATGCCGCGACGCGCAACGGATGGATGACGAGGTAATTCATCGAGAGCGCAGCAGCTCTCGCCCGCGCTCGAAGTAGCGGCGAAAGACGTCGTCGCCGGCGTGAACGAGTTCGCGAACGTACGGAGTCGAGGGTCGCTCGAAGAGCTCGAACGGCGGGCCAACTTGCTCGATGCGGCCGCCACGCATGACGACGATCCGGTCGGCCAAGCGAAAGGCCTCGTCGACGTCGTGCGTCACGAAGAGCGTCGTCGTGTGCAACTCCGCCACGATGCGAACGAGCTCGCGTTGCAGCGCGCTGCGCACGACGACGTCGACCGCCCCGAAAGGTTCGTCCATCAGCAGCGCCCGCGGCCGCGCCGCGATGGCGCGTGCGACGCCGATGCGTTGCGCCTCTCCCCCCGAAAGTGCACTGGGACGGCGCGTCCGATACGTGGCCGGCTCGAGCCCGACGAGCCGGAGCAGTTCGTCGACGCGCTCGGCGACTTTCGGTCGATTCCATCCCAGCAACGACGGAACTACGGCGACGTTCTGCGCGACGGTCATATTGGCAAACAGACCGACGGCTTGAATCACATAACCGATGGTGCGCCGCAATTCTACGGGATCGAGCTCGCCGACGTCGTTGCCGTCGACCAAAACGCGGCCTCCATCGAGCGGGACGAGCCGGTTCACCGTGCGCAGGAGAGTCGACTTGCCACAGCCCGAAGGACCGAGCAGTACGACCAGCTCGCCGCCTCTTAGCTCCACCGAAACGTCCTCGACGGCGTTGCGCTCGCTGCCCGGATATCGTACGGTCACGTGGTCGAACCGAATCGACCCCCTCAACTCCGCCTCGACAAGCTTAGTGTCGCTCAGGACTGCGGCCCTCGAAACGAACGCTTCGTAGGAAGTTGGCGGCGACGTCGGCGGGATCGGCTTGCGTATTTTCCACGGCGGCATTCATCGCTTGCGCGGCGCGGTCGCTTATCTTCGGCGAGATGGCGTTGAGCACGCTAGCGATTCTCGGGCGCACAACGAGCGCCGCGGCGCGAACCACGGGCGCGACGTTGTACGCGGACCAGAAGTGCCGGTCGTCGTGCAAGATCACGAGCTCGTCCGTTGCGATGGCGCCGTCGGTCGTAAACGCGCTCGCAACGTCGGCGGCATCATCGAGCAATGCGCGATATTTCAGAGCGATATCGTACGTGCGTACCTCGCGAAAGCGAAATCCTCCGTAGAACCTCTGTAAGCCCGGCAATCCGTCCGGCCGTGCGAGAAACTCTTGGATCGTCGCGAGGCGCAAATTCCCAGCGGCGCGCGAGAGGTCGGAGAGCGTTGCGAGCCGATGGCGCTCGGCCACCGCGCGCGTCGTTGCCAGCGCCTGCGAATCGTTCATCGGCGAGCGCGTGAGCCAGACGAGGCCATAGCGCTGCTTGAATAGGCGCGAGACGGTGGCATAAGCGGCGCGCGGGTTTGCGATCGGCGCGAGATGGAGCACGTCGATGAGCGCCGTGCCGGTATACTCCGGATAAAGGTCGATGTTGCCGCGCCCCATCGCCGCCATCGCAATCTGGGTCGATCCGAGATTGAAGAGGCGCTCGACGCGCATGCCGGCCGCTTCGAGCGACTGCGCATAAATTTCCGCGATGAGGAAGGACTCGGTGAAGTTCTTGGAGCCGACGCGGATTGCCGAACCATCGAATGCACATCGCGCCGCCAACGGCGCCGCCGCAATCAACGCCAAGGCGCGACGACGCGATATCTTCACGTTCGCACCGCTAACAGCCGTACGGCGACGCTCAATGCCAAGTCGGCAGCGAGGGCGAGAGCCGCGACCACCGCGGCAGCGGCGAAGAGCAGTCCGGGATCGTCGGTCTGCAGGCCGCGAACGATTTCATCTCCGAGACCGCCCGCGCCGACGAACGTCGCGAGCGTCGCACTGGCGATCGTTTCCGTCGTTGCGGTGCGTAAGCCGGTGAAGGTTATCGGCAATGCAAAGGGCACGACCACACGCGCGAAGCGTTGGCTCGCCGTCATGCCCATGCCCGTCGCCGCGTCGAGCGCGGCGAGCGGTACGCCGCGTATCGCGAGATCGACGCTGATGACGAGCGGAGGTATCGCCAGCAGAGCCAGTGCGACGACCGCCGGTCTCGCGCCGACGCCGAGCCACGGCAGCAGCAGCATGAGCACCGCGAGGCTGGGAAGTGTGCGCCCAATCCCGGCAGTCGCCAAGACTGCGCTACGCAGCGCCGCGGACTCGGCGGCAAGGGCACCGAGGGGAACGCCGACAGACAACGCCAGCGCGAGGGCCGAGACGGCGAGGGCGAGATGCTCGACGACGTGCCTGGCGAAATCGGGCATGCGACAAGTTTTTTGCCGCACGGGAGGCGAAACCCAGCCCAAACCGCTAAGCAGAGAAATCCATGATTACCCAGCCGCAATCGACGCAGGCAATGGTTCCCGTTGCGACGCTCGACGATCCGTCACTTTACATCAGCCGTGAGTTGTCGTGGGTGGAATTCAACGATAGGGTTCTCGAGGAAGGGCTCGATGCGCGCAATCCGTTGCTCGAGCGCCTGAAGTTCGTGGCGATCTACGGCACGAACCTGGACGAGTTCTTCATGATCCGCGTTGCCGCGATCAAGCAGCAAATTGACGCACAGGTCGTTCGTCGTTCGGAGGACGGCCGGACTGCGAGCGAACATCTTGCCGCGATCTCCGAACGGCTACGCGCTTCGCTGCCCAAACAAATGCACTTGCTCAACGAAGAGCTCTTGCCCGCGCTTGAACGGGAAGGCATCCGATTGATGCGCGTGGCCGAGCTCGACGAGGAGACGCAGAGCGCGCTCGAGCGAACCTTCGACGAGAGCGTGTTTCCGGTGCTGACGCCGCTGGCGGTCGACAGCGGACACCCGTTTCCCTATATTTCGAATCTTTCGCTCTCGCTCGCGGTCGAACTCGAGGAAGCGACGCCCGACGGTGTCGAGCTTCACTTCGCGCGCGTCAAGATTCCGCCGACGCTCCCGCGGTTCGTCCCGGTCGAGGACGGAAGCGCCGACCAACGTCGCTTCGTGTTGCTCGAGGACTTGATCGCCCATCATCTCGACGTTCTCTTTCCAGGCATGCACGTGCGCGACTCGTATCTCTTCCGAGTAACGCGCGACGCCGACCTCGACTTGCAGGAAGACGAAGCCGACGACCTCTTGCGGGCGATCGAGTCGGAGCTGCGGCGACGCCGCTTCGGCGAACCGGTGCGCCTCGAGCTCGAGCGCGGGATGCCGGAATATCTCCGCGATTTCCTCTGCAATTCGCTCGAGATGGCGCCCCTGGATTGTTACGAGATCGAGGGCCTGATGGCATTGAGCGATCTTTGGCAGATCGTGAACTTGCCGGGCTACGAGCACTTGCGCGACAAGCCGTTCATGCCGGCCATTCCAAAGCGGCTCATCGGCGTCACCGACATCTTTGCGCAAATTCGAGACGGCGACATTCTGCTTCACCATCCCTACGACTCCTTCGATCCGGTCATTCAGTTCGTGCGGCAAGCGGCCGAAGATCCCAAGGTTCTCGCCATCAAAGCGACGCTCTATCGAACTTCGGGTAAGAACTCGCCGATCGTGCGCGCGCTGCTGACCGCTGCGGAGAATGAAAAACAAGTCGCCGTAGTCATCGAGCTCAAAGCCCGTTTCGACGAAGAGAACAACATCGAGTGGGCCAAGCGGCTAGAGCGCGCCGGCGCTCACGTCGTCTACGGCTTCGCCAACCAAAAGGTGCACGCCAAGACGCTCCTGGTGGTGCGCGAAGACGAGGATTGCCTGCGGCGTTACATGCACTTTGGAACGGGCAACTACAACGAAAAGACCGCCCTTCTCTATACCGACCTCAGCCTATTCACGTGCCGGCCCGAGCTCGGTGCCGACGACACCCAGCTCTTCAACGCACTCACGGGATTCTCGAAGGTGACCGATTATGAGGACCTTTGGGTCGCCCCCGTGACGCTCCACCGCGAGCTCATCTCTCGCATCGACCGCGAGACGGACCACGCTCGCGCCGGCCGCCCTTCGGGCATTCGCGCAAAAATCAACGCGCTCACCGAGATCGGCGTCGTGCGCGGGCTTTATCGCGCCTCGCAGGCAGGGGTACCGATCGACCTGATCGTGCGAGGAATGTGCGTGCTGCGCCCGGGCGTGGCGGGGGTGAGCGAGAACATTCGCGTGCGCAGCATCGTCGGGCGTTTTCTCGAGCATTCGCGGATCTTCGTCTTCGAAAATGGCGGAGAGCGCGAGACGCACATCGCCAGCGCGGATTGGATGGGGCGCAATCTCGATCGCCGCGTCGAGCTTGCCGTTCCGGTTCTGGATCCGGTTATGTCTGAAACGCTCAATTCGCACGTGCTCACCGTGCTGCTTGCCGACAACGTCAAGAGCCGCGAGCTGCAAGAGGACGGCACTTACCACCGGCTCGTGCCGCCTTCGGGTGAGATGCCCATTGACGCGCAACGCGTCTTTCTTACGCAAGCGCAGGGTCTCGGGTAGCTAGCTCGAGCACGATCTTCCATTCGTGCGGCATCACCGGCTGCACCGAGAGGCGCTGTCCGCGCTGCAGCAGCGCCATGCCCACGAGACGGGGCTCGTCGCGCATGCGCGCCAGCGTTACGGGATGCGCAAGCTCTTCGACGTAGGCGACGTCGACCATGAACCAGACCGGCTTATCTTCCTTGGCGCGCCCGTCAAAATACTCGCTCGTGCGATCGAACTGGGTGAAATCCGGATACGCCGTCTTGACGATCTCGCAGATGCCGACCGCTGCCGGCTGCGCGACGCTCGAATGATAGAAGAGTGCCAGGTCGCCCAGGCGCATCTCCATCATGTTGTTGCGCGCGCGAAAGTTACGCACGCCGGTCCACGGCGTAGTCCCGTCGGCACGGAGGTGATCGAAAGAATAGGCGGTGGGCTCGGTTTTGAGCAGCCAGTACCGAACCATGCCGCCGGCTTCTTAGCAAAGCACGCTATGCCCTGGCCGGCGTCTGACCGATATGCTATCGTGATGCGGCATGAGTAGACGGGTGATTCGGGCGACGCCAGAGGGGTGGGAAGGCATCGAGCCGGCCGGCTACACGCCCGACGCGCCGGGAACCGGCGTTGCCCGCCACACGATCGTCGGCAGCAGGAAAGCCGACGTAAGCGAGCGGGGACCCCACATGGAGTTGCGCTACTTCGAGGTTGCTCCCGGAGCGGCGTCGCGTCTCGAAAAGCACGAGCACGAGCACTACGTCATCGTACGACGCGGACTCGGATACGCCGTCATCGACGACACGGCGACGGAGATTGGTCCCGACGATATCGTGTACGTCGGCCCATTCGAGCTCCACCAGTTCGTCAATCGCGGCGCGACGCCGTTCGGATTCTACTGTTTCGTCGATACGCGCCGCGATTTTTCCCAATCACCGACAGCCGAAGAGCTCGCACGTCTCGAAGCTTCGCCGGCTGGCGCAATCGCGAAGCCTTTCGCCGTCCCTCCGCCCGCGAAACGATAAGCGCAAGCATCGCCGCGGCCGTCAAGTGCTCTCGCTGCGATTGGCGAGCCGGTCGCGGTCTTGCTCGCGGAAGCGCTCGTCGGCGACATCCTGTCGCCTCCTACTTATGCGCTCGCGCGGGCGAGCAAGCTCTGAACGACGTGGCACATCCTGTGCTGGCCCGCGCTCGTCGCAAATTCCGCTTAGCAAGACCCCGACCCGACTCGCCTGGTCCATCGTACTCATCGCGGCAGGCAGGGTGCTCCAAGCGAAGCGTCCGACTTTTTCGGGCCAGCCATGGATGGCTGCTTCAAAACTTTGTTTTCCCGAAAAAGCGGACGAGCAGGAGCGAACAGGAGGTGAGCGACGGGCATCTTCGCGTGAGCACCCTGCCTGTCGCGATGGTTACATGCCGGTTACGATGGGCCGCGAGGGGTCGGCGACCCACTCGCTCCAAGACCCGTTGTAGATGCGAGAGCCTTCTAGGCCCGCGTGCTGCATAGCGAGCTGATTTACCGCTGACGATACGCCGGAGCCGCATTGATGCACCGTCCGCTTCGGATCGAGGCCGGCTCGCGCGAATTCGGCGCGCAGTTCATCGCGTGGCTTCAGCTTGAGGTCGGGGCCGAAGTTCTCTTCGAACCAGCGATGCCTCGCGCCGGGAATATGTCCCCCGACCGGATCGAGCGGCTCATTTTCGCCGCTATAACGCTCTTTCGAGCGCGCGTCGAGGAGTTGCATCTCCGTAGCGTTGAGATGTTCGTGGACGTACCGGGCGTCGACGAGAAGTTCCGGCCGCAGCCGGATCGACAGCGTCGCTTCACGGACCGGCTGCGCGGGCGCGGCGGTCACGGGATATCCGCCTGCCTTCCATTGCGTGAAGCCGCCGTCGAGAATCGCGACGGCGTCGTGACCGACCCAGCGCGAAAGAAACCATAACCGCGGCGCAAAGATATCGGCGCCTGCGTCGTACGCGACGATCTGCGTGGCGTCGTTGACGCCGCGAGCGCGCAGGAAGCGTGCAAAGGTTTCCGGGGCGGGCATTGGGTGACGCCCGTTCGTGCCGGTCTTCCTTCCGGCAAGGTCATCCTCGACGGCTGCAAAGAACGCGCCCGGGACGTGCGACTCGTCGTAGAGACGGCGTCCGAGCGCAAAATCGGCAAGCGAATGACGGCAATCGAAGATCGCGAGATCGCGATCGCCCAATCGCTCGTAGAGCTCCTCGGGCGAGATGATCGTCGTGAATGCCACGAAGAGCCCGCTCCTAGTGCAAGTCGATGGTCTGTTTCGACGTGGGCGTCGCCCCGCCAAACGCCTCCTTGAGCGTCGCTTCCAACTCGCCGCTGCGAGCCATCGGGGCCAGTATGTCCGTGTCGCCGTAGAACTTGCCGTTGATGAAGACCTTCGGCAGCGTCGGCCAGTCCGTCATCTCTGCGAGCGCTTCGCGCTTGGGCATGTTCTCCAAGACGTCGATGACCTCGAACGGATACCCGAAACGATCGAAGAACTCGATCGTTTCGAGCGTGAAGCCGCAGCGCGGCGCCGTCTTGGTCCCTTTGCCGTAGACCAGGATGGTGTTCGCTCCAATTTCACGCGCAATTTCTTCCTTGTAGTCCATCGCTTCCTCATCCCTCCGCAACGATTGTTTTGAGTTCGACGGCGTGAACGCGACCGTCTTTGAGCGCCGCCTTGAGCGCTCCGTACACGAGCTTGTGCTGCTCGATGAGCGATTTTCCCTGGAAGGCTTTCGAGCGCACCGTCACATTGAAGTGGTCCATCGTGCCGGTGCGATCGAAGATCCCGACCTCGGCGTCTGGGAGCTCGTCGCGTATCAAGTTCGTCAGTGCTTCGTTTGCAATCACGGTCGCAGGCGCGGCGAACCCGAGTTGAGTGCCTCGGCAAGACCACGCGCCTCACCGAGTGCTTCCGGAAGGCGCGGCGCGCCTTTCGCCAGCGCCGCGGTGATGCCGCTCGCAAGCACGATGCCGGTGACGCCGATCAGAATTGCCGGCACGCCGCCGGCGCGCAACGGACCGATTTCAATCGTAAAGGTTCGCTGCAAACGCGCCAAGCCGCGAAAGAACGCGCGCAGACTCCTTCCTCGGTCACTCATCGTCGCGTTCTACGTCGCGTCGCTACGGAAGGCCTGGAGGCCCAGCCCCAATGACTGAGCGAACCCTGGGCGGCGATGCTACCACTCGTGATTGCTGCCTGCTGCTTGATCGGCGGTATCGTACATTCGCCAAGCGGAGCGCCGATTGCTCAGGCGCAACTGACGTTTCGAGGTCCAAAGACGGTTGCCGCAACAACCGGCGTCAAGGGTAACTTTTCGGTTGAAGTGCCGGCGGGGCGGTACGACCTCACGGTCGTGGCGCGCGGGTACGCCGCGGTGACGGTAAACACCGGAGAAGTAGGCGACGGCGCGCGACTTGACGTCGTGCTCGAGCCTAGCGATACGCCGAAGCTGCGCACGATCGGAGAAGTCACCGTCAATGGTGGCTTCACGCTCGATCGCAACGTCATTCCGGAGATGGACGTCTCGCGCGCGCAGATGGACGCGCTGGGGTATTCGCAAGTGCTTCAGGCTCTTGCGGAAGTGCCGTCGGTCGTCATCCAGCATCCCGACTCCGGCGCTCCCACCGCACCGCAAGTGGTTTCGCTGCGCGGGCCGGATCCGTCCGAAGCCATGGTGACGCTCGACGGTCAGCAGCTCAATGACGGAAATACCGGCGACATCGATCTCTCGCAATTCGCGGTGCCGGCCTTTAACAGCGTCAACGTCACGGAGGGCCTCGGGCCGACGGATCTGGAGGGCAGTAACACGTTTGGCGGCGCGGTCAACTTCGTCTCGCTGCGGCCGACTCAAGACGATCATTTCAACTTCTCGACGTCGGCCGGTTCCTACGGCACGACGCAGAGCTGGCTCAACGCCACGGGAACGATCGGCAAGCTCGGCTACGCGCTGGCGGGCGACAACTTTAACCAGACCGGACAAGTGAACGAATACGACTGGATCGTTCCATCGAACAATTTGCCCGCTTATTGCGGCCCGGCGACGAAGACGAAAACACCCAACTGCCCGTTTCACACGCACCTCGGCTCCTCGATCGCAGCGAGGCTTGGGCTCGTCAATCTCGATTACAACTTCTCGCAGCGTGCCGACGCAGGATTTCGCCTCTTTACGCTGGGGGATAGTCGCGATGAGTCCGGCGCGCTCAATGGAATCGCCGGCAACTCGACGTGCGTTTTCAGCGGTCCCGGCCCGGCGTGCGCGTTTGCGCGCGCAAGCTCCAATACTGCAAACCAAGTCGCCAACCCGGTGTTCGGCGACCACATCGGCCAAGGAAGCGCGACCTTTGCCCAGGGGATACGCGCCTACGATGCGTATTCGCGCTCGCCGCTCGGATCGGGAACGCTCTCGGCAGACTTCGACGCCGACAATAATAACATTGATTTTACGGGCGGCGCGCTCTCGCCGTACGACGTTTCCCACCTCGACACGCGCTACAACGAAGGGCTTTCCTGGGGGCGAACCTTCGACGACAGCGAGTTCGCATTCGGCGGATACGCTCGCCAGGAGACGCTCTCGGGCGCCGGCATCGATGGGAGCCTCGCACAGAGCATCGATTCGTACTTCTTTCGTGGCGCTGCGCAGCTGGGCAGAAACGTCCGGCTTTCAGGAGGGCTCTACGACGCCGATTATTCCACCTTCGGCAATACGTTGAACTGGCGGCTCGGGCTCAGCGACGATCTTGGAACGTCCAGCGTCGTGCGGTTTTCAGTGGGCACCGGGTTCCGGCCGCCGCTGCTTGCGGAGCGTTACTTCTTTCCGTCGGTCGTCGTGAACGGGAAAGTCGAGCCAAATCCGGGTCTGCCCCCGTTGGACTCCAACTGCGTGACGGCGAACGGCAATCCGAACGAGCGGCCAGAGCACGCGACCGAGTATGAGCTCGGCTTCTCGCACCTCTTTTCGAGCACGTCGAATCTCGACGTCTCGATCTATCGCTCGAACCTACGGGATACGATCGAGAACTACTATCCCGGGGGAGGCGCCCAGAGCTTTTGCGGCACGCCGCCAGGGTTTGCGTATGAGATTCCGATCAACATCGGCAACGCGGTCTACGAGGGCGCCGAGGCGCGGTACAAGCAAGTATTTGCGCGTCTGAATGTGACGGCGACTCTCTCGTATGGTCTCAACGTCGCATATCCGTATGCGCTCGGTCCGTTCGTTTCGAATCCTACGTCGGGCGGGACTCTCGTCGACTACCAACAGTTCTTGGGCCTACCGCAGCAGCAGGGCTCGGCCGTGCTGTCTTGGGCGCGCAACGGCTGGCATGCGTCGACGGCGCTAACCTTTGCGGGGAAAAACAACACCCTCGACCAGCCGCCATACACCCTGGTCGACGGCGCCTTCGGCAGGAACTTCGGACACATCGATTTCACGATTGCGGCGACGAATATATTCAATGCGGCTTCCGGTCCGTTCACACTCTATGACGCGGGCGTTCCGTACCGTGGTCTTTACCCCGGCCCCGGCAGCAGCCAGTACCTTGCCAACACTCCGACCGACGCGCTCTTCGTGGAGCCGGCTGCCGTAAAGTTCATTCTCACCGTGCACGAATGACGGCATCGATGCGAGCGGCGCGACTGCACGAAATGGGCGGTCCGGACGCGCTTCGCATCGAGGATATTCCGGTTCCGGCAATTCGCGACGGCGAGTTGCTCGTTCGCGTTCGCGCGGCCGCGCTCAACCATCGCGACCTGTTCATCACCCACGGCCTCTATCCGAACGTTCGGCTGCCCGTCACGCTCGGCTCCGACGGAGCGGGCGAACTCGCAGCGGTTGGCGGAGTCACCGCAGACCTCGAAGCCGGCGACGAAGTAGTGATCGACCCGATGTTCGGGTGGGGCAGCGATCCGGCACTCTGGGACGCGTCGCGCGCGACCATTCTCGGGATGCCGCGCGAGGGGACGTTTGCGCAGTACGTTGCCATACCGCTCGAGAACGTCCATCGTAAGCCCACGCATCTTTCGATGGAGGAAGCTGCGGCTATTCCGCTGGCCGGACTGACTGCCTATCGCGCGATTTTTACTCGCGGCGCCGTGCAGCGCGGCGAGACCGTCTTGATCACCGGGGTCGGCGGCGGCGTGCAGACATTCGTCTTGCTCTTTGCCAAGCACGCCGGCGCCCATGCGATCGTTACGTCGAGCAGCGACGAAAAACTGGAGCGCGCTCGAGCGCTCGGTGCCGACCTCGCAATCAACTACGCAAACAACCCGGATTGGCCGAAGCTGCTGCGCTCGACCGCGCCGGTCGATCTCGTCGTCGATTCGTCCGGCGGAGAGACGCTGCGAAACGTGCTCGACGTCGTGCGGCCGGGCGGACGCATCGTGATCTACGGCGGTACGAACGGCGACGCGACGATTAAGCTCTTTCCGCTCTTTTGGAAGCACCTCACGATTCTGGGCACCTCGATGGGAAGCCCTCGTGACTTTGCCGCGATGCTGGCGCTGTTCGAAGAAGGGCTGCACCCCGTCGTCGACCGCGTCTTCGCGCTCGACGATGCGCAAGCGGCCTTCTGGCGCTTAGCGGCGGCGGATCAATTCGGAAAAGTCGTCCTTCGCGTCGAGTAAGAGTCCTTTTCAGGCTTTCCGTAGCAGCTGCCGTCGGGCGCCGGGTGATTGCGATATAGCGGCCCGGGATGAGCCACCGGCATGCCGTTGCGCGGCCAGAGTACGACCGCTACTTTATTTTGCGGCGTTAACTTCAACTCGCAGGCTACGACGGCGCGCGCTTTCGATTTTGCGGTGCCGCCGATCCAAAGGTCGAACCAGAGCTTGTAGCAGCCGTTGCTGCCGCTGCCCGTCGGTGGCCCCGAATGGGCGCAGAGGTCCTCGCGAATAAAATACTGCTTGAGAAACGGTACGTACATCTTGATGCCGTATGGAATCTTCTCGTCGTTCGAGCGTTCCGTCGCGAACGTCGTCGGATTACAGTACGTTCCGTCGCCGCCGGCGTGCCGGTGCAGAACCGGATGGGCGATTTTGTTTCCCGGAGGCGAGTTGTCGGGCCAACCGTAGAAAGTAATCGTTGCCCGAACGCTAGCCGGCTGTTGTTTGACGATATAACAGGACGACCCGCGCGCCGTTGGCGAGGGCGGAATCGCTTGGCCATTCGATTGCACGCACGACGTGAGCGCGACGATGCCTGCCAACATCGAGACTCGATACTCCCGAGCAACGCGCAATGAAATCATGCCGCGCCATCTGTGAGCCGATACGAGCGCAGCGCTTCGAGCCGCAACTCCGTCCCCAGCTCGGCAACGATGAGCGCCGCTTCGTCGGGCCCGACGAGCTCCTCGATCCGCGGATTGAGCATTGATGACTCCTCGGCGGTCATTTCTCGCCCGGCGGATCTCGAAACGACCCGGCTTTCGTCCTCGAGCGCGATGAGATGCGCGAGAATCTGACGAGCCATTGCCGGCCAGAGCACCTGGCGGTCCGGCGAGTAAATGCGGCGTACGAGACCCGGAATAGTGAGCGGCCCCTCGCGGAGGGCGTCGATAATCTGTTCCTCGCGCATCTGCCGGTGTTCGATGTACTCCACGATCTTCGAGCGGGGGTCGCCGACGACGGGGCCGTGTCCGCAGTAGATGAGGCGCGCGTCTTGGAAATCGTCGGCGAGACGCTGCAACGTGCGCTGATAGGGGCGCATCGCGCCGCCCGGCGGCGCGACGACGGTGGTGCCTTCGCCCAGGATGGTGTCGCCGGTGAAGAGCGCGCGCTCTTGCGGCAGATAGAAGATCGCGTGATCGAAGCTATGACCGGGTGCATCGACTGCACGCAAGGCCATGTCTCCCAGGCGCAGATAGCCGTCGAGCGGCAGATCGACGTCGTGAGCGATCTTGCTCTGCGGGTGCGCGTAGACCGTTGCGCCGGTCGCTGCCGCGAGCGGCCTCGCGGCCGCTGCGTGATCGGGATGACCATGCGTTAGCGCGATCGCCCCGATCTTCAGCGAGCGCGAACCCGAGGCTTCGATGAGTGCTTCAACGTGACGCGAGTTTGCCGGCCCGGGATCGATGACGAGCGCTTCGCCGTTGCCGCAATCGAGCAGGTACGAGTTGGTGCCCTGCAGCGTCATGGCTGACGGATTAGGGGCCCGAACGAGCGTTACCACGCGTTCTCCAGCGTCGCGGGTATCTCGAAATCGTCGTTCGTATCACGGGGCACGATCGTCAGCACCGGCTTGCTGCGCGCAAAGTCGAGCGCTTCGCGCAACGAGTCGAACGATTCTAAACGTGCGAGATGTTTGATCGTGGGATAGACTAAGTGCATGCGTCCCAACCGTTGGCGAGCGAGCGCCTCGGCCGGTGAAATCCAAATGCCGTCGTGCGTTTCAAATGCGTCGGCGAGCGCGACTTGATCGGCCGGCGCCGCCGCGAAGAAAAAGTGGGTGTTGTATCGCCGCGGCTCACTCGCGGGCGTAATCCAGTGAGAGAAGAGCGTCAGCGCGCGCGCATCGGCGAACCAGTCGTGACGGTGCAAGAAATCCACAAACGAAAGGGCTGCGTTGCGCACCGCAGTTCGCTCCGCCGCGATACGCTTCCAATCGGCCGACGCAGCGCCGACTGAGAGGCCGCCCGCGGTGCGCGCGAGCAAGACGCCGGCCTCTTCAAAGAGCTCGCGCAGGGCCGCGATAAAGAGCGCGCTCGCCTGCGCGCGGTTTACCGCCGGCTCATCGCAAGCTAAATCGGCTGGAATCGCCGCGCGAAACTCTCGGTCCAGGCGATCCGCATCTACGCCCACCGTGCGTGCGCGCGCCGCCTCGTCGGTGTCTTGCGGCTCGATCGTTCCGCCGGGAAAGACGAAGGCGTCCGGCGCAAAGGAGCTGCGCGCGCTGCGACGGGTCAGATAGACTTCGAACGGCGGCCGTGCGAGGATCACCGTTGCCGCCAAACGCACTCTGGTCACCGACGGCTACTCTCCCGTCGCTCGATGACGAAAACCTCTGGAGCTCGTCGGATTTTAAGCGCCTAAGTCCGAAGAGCTCCGCAATGAGAGTGGCTCTCGGCAGCGACATGGCGGGTGAACTTCCTGAGGCGATCGACCGGTGGTTGCGCGAGCACGACCACGAAGTCGCGCGATTCGGTGCGCTTGCTCCCGAACAGAACGATGCGTGGCCCTCGGTCGGCCGGGCGGTTGCGCAATGCGTGGCAGACGGAGCGGCGCAGTACGGCGTGCTGTGCTGCTGGACGGGCACCGGTGTCAGCATTGCCGCCAATAAAGTGACCGGTATTCGAGCCGCGCTTTGCGCCGATGCGGCGACCGCTGGGGGCGCGCGCGAATGGAACGACGCCAACGTACTCTGCCTGAGCTTGCGCGCGACGAGCGTTGCGGTCGCGCAAGAGATGCTGGCTGCGTGGTTCGCCGCGGCGCCGACCCGAGACCCGACCTATCGCGCCATGATCTCGGATGTCGAGTAACGAGCAGAGGGGCCGCGCACTCGCGCGGCCCCCGATCAATCTGCCGTTCACCGGAGCGTAGAACTAACGCTTCGCGTCCGGACCTCTCTCACGGCGGTTTCGGCGACAGTTCGTGCCGTCCTGACCCGAGAGGCCGATTCTAACAAAATCAGACGCCCCGATTCAATACGTTCGGGAGAAATAACCAGCTGCAGAGGAGGAGGAGGCACCAGTTGACCGCGTGAGACGTCCAGCAATACGGGCATTCTCGGCGAGTTATGAAGAGGAGCGAATAGGCTAGGTACGCCGACGTGCCGGCGGCGCCCAGGACCAGCACCAGCAGCACGATCGCAGCCGCGGGCCCGTGCACGAACCAGATCGCCCACGCGAGCGCAGGATAGTAGAGTGAACCCAGGAGCGAATTAGGAACGCCGAAGAGGTGCGCCCTGGGCGTTTTCACGACGCTGGGACCTTCGAGCTCGCCGAGCGCGGCGCGCCGGCTTTTGTTCAGCATGAAAAGCGAGGCGTAGAGCCCAACACCGCACAGCAACGTGATGACCGCTCTGACTACCATCGCTTGAACCGTCTCCTTCGCAGAGGCGGCGCACTCGCGCTTCTTGCCGCCTCGTTCGTGCTCGCCTTTTTCGTGATCCGTCACCAGCCGCGCATCGCCCACGAGATCCGCATGATCGGTCCGTTCGCCTATCCGCTCGCCGTCGCGGTCTTCGTCGTCGTTGCTTCAGCGCCGTTTTCCTTCACCGATGCGTTGGCCGTCATGAACGGAGCGATATTTGGACCGGTTAAGGGTACCCTCGTCGACGCTTTCGGACTCGTTGGGGCGGCGCTGCTAGGCTACTGGATCAATCAGCACGCGACCCGGCTCTGGCGACTCGAAGAGTATCTGCACCGGCTGCCCGCATGGGTGAAGCGGTTCCCGGTCGGCTCCCCCGCCTTCTTGCTCGCCGTGCGTGTCATTCCGGGGTTCGGCGGAACGGTTGCAACGGCTACGGCGGCGGCCTTTCGCGTGCCGGTTTGGGTGCACGTTTGGACGATGTGCGCCGTGGCCATTCCGGTCTGCGCGTTGCTGACCATTTTCGGTGATCGCGTCACGGTCGCGCTGCACGGTTATGAGTGGCGAGCGCGCCACTACGCGCGCCATTACTGCGAGACGCATCGCTGTCCGCACTTTCGGTTCCGCCGCATTCAAACGGCTTCTCCACCGCCGTGAGCGCGCCGCAGATCGTCGCCGATCGCGCTGCCTTGGAGCGGCTCAGCGCTCGGGTCGCCGGGGCCGATCGTATCGGCCTCGATACCGAGTTTCACGCCGAGCGGACCTACTCGCCGCGCCTCATGGTCGTGCAGCTCGCCTTCGATGACGGCGCCGCAATCGTCGATGCGTTGTCGCTTCCGGATTTACGGCAGCTCGCGCGCGCGCTTACGCAGACGACGGTCGTAGGACACGCCCTCTCGGCGGATTTGAAAATCTTCGCCGACCGTTTCGATCTCGTGCCGCCGCGCGTCTTCGATACGCAGGTCGCTGCAGCGTTTCTCGGATATGGCATGCAGGTTTCGCTCGCCGACTTGGTGCGCGGCGTCTGCGGCGTCCGGCTGGCGAAGTCGCAGACGGTGAGCGACTGGTCGACGCGGCCGTTCTCCGAACGACAGATCGAGTACCTCGTGGGCGACGTCGCGCACTTGTTGCCGCTCTACGATGCGCTTACGCCGCGATTGGAGGAAAAGGGGCGATACGAATGGGTTTACGAGGAATGCGCCGAGCTCGGAGACATCGAGCGTTATCGCATTGACGAGCGACGGGCGTATCTGCGAATCCCCGGAGCAATGCGAATGAGCCGACGAGAGCTGGGCGTCCTCAACGAGCTCGTAAAGCTCCGCGATCGCGTGGCGCGCGAGCGCGACCTCCCGGTGCGATACGTATTACCTGACGACGTTGTCGCGGGGCTCGCGGTGCTCAAGCCCGCGCAGATCGACGACCTCGCTCAGCTTCGCCGGCTCGACGCGGGAATGAAGCGTCAACTCGGCCGTGCGATATTGGAGGCCGTTGCACGCGGTCAGGCGCTCGATGAAGCGGATCTTCCGCAGCGGCCCAGCCGATCGGGTGCGCCGGCGCGCGACGCACTCGTTTCGTTGCTCGGCGCTGCGATTGGCGAGATCGCTCGCAACGCGGGACTTCCGGCAAGTCTGCTCGTGCCGCGCGCGTCGCTCGAGCGTCTCGCCCGGGAAATTCCACAAGATCGAGCCGGCTTCGAGCGCACCCTCGCACTGCATCCGTGGCGATTGGCGCTGGTAGCCGAACCACTCTGGCGCCTGCTCTGCGGTGAAGCGACGCTCAAGATCGAAGGCTACGCCAACGGCGACCCCAAAATACGATTCTCCGATGAAAGCTTTGGATAGCTTCGGCGCGCTCGACAGGCTGCGCGTCGGCGATCGCACGTACGCGTACTTTCGACTTGCCGCGCTGGAGCAGGCCGGTATAGCGGAGCTCGCGCGGCTTCCGTTTTCGCTCAAAATTTTGCTCGAGAACCTGTTGCGCTTCGAAGACGCGCAAGTCGTAAACCGCGAGGATATCGAAGCGCTCGCGCGATGGAGCCGCCGCCCAGGGCTCGAGCGAGAGATCGCCTTTACGCCCGCGCGCGTTTTGTTGCAAGATTTCACCGGCGTCCCATGCGTCGTCGACTTAGCGGCGATGCGCGATGCCATCGCGCAGATGGGAGGCGATCCCAAGTCGATCAATCCCTTGCAGCCCGTGGAGCTCGTGATCGATCATTCGGTGCAGGCCGATTACTTCGGCGCCAACGACGCGCTGGCCAAAAACACGGAGCTCGAGTTCGAGCGCAACCGCGAACGCTACGCCTTCCTCAAATGGGGCCAGTCGGCGCTCTCCGGACTGCGCGTCGTTCCACCCGGAACCGGGATCGTGCATCAGGTCAACATCGAGTATCTCGCACGCGTCGTTTTCGGCGCTCCTCTGAGTTCGTTGCGGACGGGCTCCCTCGAAGCTTCGGCTCGTCTGCCTCTCGCCTATCCCGATACCGCCGTCGGCACCGATTCCCATACGACGATGGTCAACGGTCTGGGCGTATTGGCGTGGGGTGTTGGCGGCATCGAGGCTGAGGCGGCGATGCTTGGGCAGCCCGTGACGATGCTCATACCCGAGGTGATCGGCTTTCGGCTCGAGGGCGCACTAGGCGAAGGCGTGACGGCGACCGACCTCGTGTTGACCGTCGCGGAGATGCTGCGACGCAAGGGTGTCGTCGGGAAGTTCGTCGAGTTCTACGGCGAGGGGCTCTCCGCGTTGCCGGTCGTCGATCGCACGACGATCAGCAACATGTCGCCGGAGTTTGGTTCGACCGTCGCAATCTTTCCCATCGACGCCCGTACGCTCGAGTACCTTCGCCTCACCGGTCGTCCAACCGAGCAGGTTGCGCTGGTCGAGGCGTACGCAAAGGCACAGATGCTCTTTCGAAGCGACACGACGCCCGATCCCGAGTTCGTGGACACGCTTTCACTCGATCTCGCAACGGTCGAACCAAGCCTGGCCGGCCCGCGACGCCCTCAAGATCGCGTGCCCCTGACGGCCGTGAAGCAATCCTTCGAAAGCGGTATGCTCGAGTGGGTCGCCGCGCGTGAGCGAGCCAACGACGCAATCTCACGATTCGAGAACGAGGGCGGCGGTGGGACGGCGACGATGACGCAGACGATCGATCAAGTCGACGACGGATCCATCGTGATCGCAGCGATCACGAGCTGCACGAATACGTCGAACCCATCGGTCTTGATCGGTGCCGGACTGCTGGCCCGCAATGCCGTCGAACGCGGGCTTCGAGCCAAATCCTGGGTCAAAACGTCGCTCGCGCCCGGCTCCAAAGTCGTTACCGACTACTTAACCAAAGCCGGGCTGCAGGAGTACCTCGATCGGCTCGGTTTCAATCTCGTTGGATACGGTTGTACGACCTGCATCGGAAACTCGGGCCCGCTTCCCAGCGACGTCGCGCAGGCCGTCGCAGACGGCGATTTGATCGTCGCCGCGGTGCTCTCCGGCAATCGAAACTTCGAAGGACGCATTCATCCACAGGTTCGCGCCAACTATCTCGCCTCACCGCCGCTCGTGGTTGCGTACGCGCTGGCGGGACGCATCGACGTCGATTTGACGGCGGAGCCGCTCGGGATGGGAAGCGACGGCAGGCCGGTCTTTCTGCGCGAGATCTGGCCGAGCAACGATGAGATTGCGACGACCATGGCACGATGCATCAGCGGGGAAATGTTCGAGCGCGAATACGCCGACGTCTTTAAAGGCGACGAGAACTGGAGCCGCATGAACGTGGCGGCCACCGAGCGTTATCCCTGGGATGCCGCCTCTGAGTACGTCAAGAAGCCGCCTTACTTTGACGGAATGCCGGCTCGGCCGGCTCCCTTGAAAGACGTGCTCGGCGCCCGTGCCATCGCCGTGCTGGGAGACTCGGTGACGACCGACCACATCTCGCCGGCGGGAAGCATCGCCAGGCACAGCGCCGCGGGCGCCTATTTGACCGGACGGGGCATCGAGCCGCGCGATTTCAACTCGTACGGCGCTAGACGGGGCAATCACGAGGTGATGGTGCGCGGCACCTTCGCAAACGTTCGGCTGCGCAATGCACTGGTGCCCGGCGTCGAGGGCGGATTCACGCGTTACCTCCCGACCAACGAGCAGCTCTCAATCTTCGACGCGTCGCGCAAGTACGCAGCCGCCGGCACGCCGTTGATCGTGCTGGCGGGAAAAGAGTACGGTTCAGGCTCCTCGCGCGATTGGGCCGCGAAGGGCCCCTACCTGTTGGGCATCAAGGCGGTGATCGCGGAATCGTTCGAACGAATCCATCGCAGCAACTTGATCGGTATGGGCGTGCTCCCGCTCGAATACCTCGAAGGCGCCGGCCGCTCGACGTATGGCCTAGAAGGTGAAGAGATCTACGACATCACCGGTCTTGCGGCGGGAGTCGAACCCCGGATGCGCCTGCGCGTGAAAGCCACCGATCCGCACAGCGGCAAGTCGATCGAGTTCGACGTGCGGCTTTGCATCGACACGCCGAATGAGGCCGAGTATTATCGCCACGGCGGCATTTTGCAGTACGTCCTGCGCAGCTTGCGCGCCGGCGTCAGTGCAAGCTCCAAGGACGATTAAGGTCCTTTAACCGTCGACAAGAGTCGGCAACAACTCGCATCCCAATGTGCGCGTGCAACGATGGAGGCGATGCGCGTGCGCCCTCAAAGCCGCAAGACGATATGCTCATGTTAAAGATAATTCTCGCCTCAAGGATCGGAAGTCTGGTTTCTGCTTGGATCGCAGTCGCGATTCCTCTTGCGCTTGCAGCGCAAACACCGCCGCCTCAACGAGGCGCCCCGTGGACGCTCGCCCAGCGGGAGCAAGTTCTCACGCGTGTCGAGCGCGCCTTGAACACATATTTCTATCCGGATAAGATCGCGGCGCTTCGAGCGGTCATCGAGACCAATCGGGAATCGCTCCTTGAGATCGCAGATCAAAAGACGTTCGCGACGACGCTGACCGGTGACTTGCAACATTCATCCGGAGATAAGCATATCATCGTTTGGTATTCGGATACGCCAAGTAATCCACGTCGCTCGCCAGCGCCCGCCGGCGCGCAGCTTGAGAGATTCTTTCGGCACATCGACTACGGCGTTAATTCAGCCATACGATTGACTGCCAATATCGGCTATCTCGATCTTGGAGGCTTCGCCAACATGCCAGAGGCAAAACGAACCCTTGACGCTGCGATGACGTTGCTTTCCTCAACCGATGCGCTCATCATCGATTTACGAGGCAACGCTGGCGGGGACTCCGATACGGTGGCATACTTACTGGGGTATTTCTTCCCACACCCGACGGAAATTACGGGCGCCGTCGTAAGAGAGCACGGAACGTTTCGTACCGACCGCGACTTCACGGCTGCAACGGTGGGCGGTCCGAAGTATCTTGGCAAACCGGTCTACGTATTGATCGATCACCAGACGATTTCTGCCGGCGAAATGTTCGCATACGACGTGAAGACCTTGCACCGTGCGCTCGTCCTTGGGGAGGCGAGCGCCGGGGCGGCCATGGGACTTGGCTCGCCACCCTTCTACCTAACGGATCACTTGACGATCAGCGTACCAAACGCGCAAACGCGCAATCCATATACCGGCACCAATTGGGAGCGTACCGGTGTCGTCCCTGACAATGCCGGGACGGCTCCGTTACTTGATGCCTACAAGCGCGCCCTCCAAGCAGCGAACGTCGAATACGATCCGATGAACGAACGGCCGGGGGCGCTCCGTGATCCGGCCGCCGCACTACGGGCATCGCTCCCGGCGATGAGCCCTTGAAGGTCGGATTATTGAATCGGCCGCCGAATCAACCAAGCCGCGCAGCGGGGCCGGCATAAGGGAGCCATCGCCGGTCGCAGCATCGAACGTTCGAGCTTGCGCCGGACGCAGAAGCGCATCAAAGTAGAACTCGGCGGAAGTCGGCTAGAAGCGCGGCAACGTAGGTCAAGAAACGCGCCGCGGCCGCACCGTCGACGACGCGATGGTCGTAGCTTACACTGATCGGCAGCATGAGACGTGGCACGAACTGCTCGCCATCCCACATCGGTTTCATCGCGCTCCGAGTCGCGCCGAGAATTGCCACCTCCGGCGCATTGACGATTTGCGTGAAGGCCGTGCCGCCGATGCCGCCGATCGACGAGATCGTAAAGGTACCGCCTTGCATATCGCCGAGGCCAAGCTTTCCTTCGCGGGCTTTCGAAGCGAGCTCGGCCGCCTCGCGCGCGATCTCTAGAAGTCCTTTGGCCTCGGCGTTCTTGATGACGGGCACGACGAGCCCGTCGGGCGTATCGGCCGCAAATCCGACGTTGTGGTAGCGCTTATAGATCAGCTCATCGCCGTCGAGCGACGCGTTGAACTCGGGATATCGCTGGAGTGCGCCAACCGCGGCTCTTACCAAGAACGCGAGAATCGTCAGTTTTGGCTGCTGCGGGCGTTCGGCATTGATCTCGTTGCGGAAGGCTTCGAGCGAGGTGACGTCAGCCTCGTCCTGATTTGTGATGTGCGGAATCTGCAGCCAGTTGCGATGCAGGTTCGGTCCCGAGAGCCTCTTGATACGCGAAAGCGGGCGGCGCTCGATCTCGCCATACTTGGCGTAGTCTACCTTCGGCCGGGCCGGAAGCCCCTCCAAGGCCGGCGCGGCGCTGGAGCGCTGCAGCGATCCTTTGATAAATGCTTGGATGTCTTCGCGGGTGATACGCCCATTGGGACCGCTCCCGCGCAAATCGTGAAGATCGACACCGAACTCGCGCGCTAACCGGCGAATTGCCGGACCGGCATGAATCGAGCCGTCGCCAATCGCGGGCGCCGGAGTTTGAGCCTGCGTTTGGGGTTGCGGCTGCGCTGCGGGCGCCGCTTGCGGCGCGGTCGCCTCCTGCGGCGCGGAAGCCTGCGGTGCAGGTGATTCTTTCGCAGCAGCTTGGGGCGCCGGCGTTTCACTCTGCGGCGAAGCTTCTGCTGGGGGCGATGCATCGGAAGTCAGAGCCAAGATTGGCGATCCCTGCGAAACTTTGTCGCCGACCTTCACCTTGACATCTTGCACGACGCCATCGGTCTCGGCGGGCACTTCCATCGAGGCCTTTTCGCTTTCGAGCGTGATGAGCGAATCGTTCTTCTTGACGCGATCCCCGGCTTTCACCAAGACCTCGATCACCGGCACCTCGTTGAAATCGCCGATATCGGGAACGCGAACCTCGATCGTATCGCTCATAGCCACAATGCCTTTGCCACGCCTTGCGTCTACACCGTAATTGGATTTGGTTTGTTTGGATCGATTTTGTATTTCTCGAGAGCCTTTTGAATCGTTTCCGGAGGAATCGTTCCTTCGTCGGCGAGCGCCTGCAGGGCCGCGAGGGTGACGAAGTAACGGTCGACTTCGAAGAACGCACGCAGCTTGCGCCGGTAGTCGCTGCGCCCGAAACCGTCCGTTCCGAGTGCGACGTAGCGGCGGCCCACGAAGGGATGGATCTGCTCGGCAAACGTTCGAACGTAGTCCGTTGCGGCAACGCCTGGCCCCGGGCGATCCTGTAAGCACTGTTCGACGTAGGAACGGCGCGGCGGTTCTTTGGGATGAAGCATATTCCAGCGTTGCGCGGCAACGCCGTCGCGCTGGAGCTCGTTGAAGCTCGTCACGCTCCACACGTCGGCCCGCACCTTCCATTCGTCGACCAGCAGATCGGCGGCGGCCTCGACTTCGCGCAAAATCGCGCCCGAACCGAAAAGCTGTACGCGCGGCTCCTTCTTCGTAGCCTGTGGTGAGTGTGTCGAAGCATCGCGAAGCAGATACATGCCGCGGAGAATTCCTTCGCGAGCACCGGGCGGCATCGCCGGATGCTGGTAGTTCTCGTTCATCAGGGTGATGTAGTAATAGACGTCTTCCTGCTCGTCCACCATGCGCCGCAAGCCGTCCTGGATGACGACGGCGAGCTCGTACGCGTAGGTCGGATCGTAGCTTCGGCAGTTTGGCACGAACGACGCCGCAACTTGACTGCTACCGTCTTCGTGCTGCAGGCCTTCACCGTTGAGGGTCGTGCGGCCGGATGTCGCGCCGAGTAAGAAGCCGCGCGTGCGGCTATCCCCGGCGGCCCACGTAAGATCGCCGACGCGCTGGAAGCCGAACATCGAGTAAAAGATGTAGAACGGAATCATCGCAAGGCCGTGGTTCGAGTACGACGTGCCGGCCGCGATCCACGAGGAGAGCGCGCCGGCTTCGTTGATGCCTTCCTGGAGGATTTGTCCCAGCTTGTCCTCGCGATACCACATCAGCTGCTCGGCGTCTTGGGGGTGGTAGAGCTGGCCGATCGACGAGTAGATGCCGAGCTGACGGAACATGCCTTCCATGCCGAACGTGCGCGATTCGTCGGCCACGATCGGAACGACGCGAGGCCCGATCTCACGATCGCGTGCGATCGCGTTGAGGATACGAACGAAGGCCATCGTCGTCGAGATGTGTCGATCGCCGGTGCCTTGCAGCTGCGCCTCAAATGTGGAGAGCGGCGGAACGGTAAGCGACGCCGATCTCTTTCGCCGTTGTGGCACGCTTCCGAGCTGGGAGAGACGTTCGCGCAAATATCTCATCTCCGGCGCATCGTCGGACGGCTTGTAGAACGGAATCTTCTCGCCGGCGATGGCGGCGTCCGAAATCGGCAGCGAGAAACGGTCGCGAAAGACCCGCGTCGCTTCGAGCTCCATCTTCTTTGCTTGATGCGCGATGTTCTGCGCTTCGCCGGCTTCGCCCATCCCGTAGCCTTTGATCGTCTTCGCGAGGACGACCGTCGGTTCGCCTCGATGTTCGAAGGCGGCTTTATACGCGGCATAGACCTTGATCGAATCGTGACCGCCCCGTTGCAGCGCCCATACTTCCTCGTCGGACCAATCCTCGACGAGCGATTTCGTCTCGGGGTAGCGCCCGAAGAACTCCTCGCGCACGTACTTGCCGTCGCGCGACTTGAACGTCTGATAGTCGCCGTCAACGCACTCGTTCATCAGCTGCACGAGGCGCCCACTCTTGTCGCCGGCAAGCAGCGGATCCCAACGGCTTCCCCAGATCACCTTGATGACGTTCCAGCCGGCGCCCTTGAAGACGCCTTCGAGCTCTTGAATGATCTTGCCGTTTCCGCGCACGGGACCGTCGAGCCGCTGCAGATTGCAGTTGACGACCCAAATGAGGTCGTCGAGCTTCTCGCGCCCGGCGAGCGAGATCGCGCCGAGCGATTCGGGTTCGTCCATTTCACCATCGCCGACGAACGCCCAAACTTTTCGTCCCGTCGCGTCGAGCAGACCGCGATCGTGAAGGTAGCGCATGAAGCGCGCCTGATAGATCGACATGATCGGCCCCAGCCCCATCGAGACCGTCGGGAACTGCCAAAAGTTCGACATCAGCCATGGATGCGGATACGACGATAGCCCGTGGCCGTCAACCTCCTGACGAAAACACTCGAGCTGCTCTTCGGTGATGCGGCCTTCGAGAAACGCGCGCGCGTAGACGCCGGGCGATGAGTGTCCCTGAAAGAAGACGAGATCGCCGCCGAACTTCTCGCTGGGCGCGCGGAAGAAGTGGTTGAAGCCGACGTCGTAGAGCGTCGCGGCCGATGCAAAGCTCGCGACGTGGCCGCCCAGCTCAGAGCTTACTTTGTTCGCGCGCACCACCATCGCGAGAGCGTTCCAGCGAACGTAGTGACGCAGACGCGCTTCGAGCTCGCGGTCACCCGGCATCTGCGGCTGCCGGTCGGCTGGGATCGTATTGAGGTAGGGTGTTGTAAGCCCGAGCGAAACCTGGACGCCGCTGCTCTGCGCCTCGTCAACGAGATGCGCGATGAGCTGACGCGCGCGCTCGTGACCTTCGAGGGTAAGGACGCCGCGCATCGCGTCGAGCCATTCGCGCGTCTCTTGAGGATCTGGATCGGGAGCAAAAGTCGTCATTCGCCATCGCTCTTTGAGCCGAAGCCGTCCAGTTCTTCCAAATGGATTGCTCCAATTGAATGCTTGGCAGGTTCCACTTTAGGCCGCTCACCTACTGGGAAGAGTCGCTTCGCGCGCGTAATCCCTCCACGAGCGGGAGCGCAAACGGACGCAGATTCGTCAGAAGCTGCGAGTGGTCCGAAGCTGAGAGGGCGATCGTAGGCAGCGACTCGCCGACCGCAAGTGACCTGATCCGGATAATGCCGGCGTAGGGAGGTTGTCATGAAAATTTACGTGGAGGGCTCGGACCCTTCAATACGCGTACCGCGGCGCGCGATCGCGCTTTCCGACGGCACCGTTCACACGCTGTACGACACGAGCGGCCCGTACGGTGATGACGGGAGTTCCGTCGACATCCGGCGCGGCTTAGGTCCGCTGCGTGGCGCCTGGATCGACGCGCGGAGCGATACTGTGGACCTCGAGAGGCCGACGTCGATCTACCGGCGCGGCCGGGATGCGATGAGCGAGCTCGACGGTCTGCGGTTCCCAGCGCCGCGCAGACCGCGGCGCGCGCGAACGGGCGCGAACGTGACGCAGATGCACTACGCTCGACGTGGCGAGGTAACGCCCGAGATGGAGTTCGTCGCGCTGCGCGAAGGGGTCGAGCCGGAATTCGTTCGCAGCGAGCTCGCGCGCGGTCGAGCAATCCTGCCGTCGAACGTCAATCATCCCGAAAGCGAGCCGATGATCATCGGCCGGAACTTTCTGGTGAAGATCAACGCCAACATCGGCAACTCGGCGGTCAGCTCGTCGATCGACGAAGAGGTCGAGAAGATGACGTGGGCGACGCATTGGGGCGCCGACACCGTGATGGATCTTTCCACCGGCAAGAACATTCACGAAACGCGCGAGTGGATACTGCGCAACTCGCCGGTGCCCATTGGAACGGTTCCGATCTATCAAGCGCTCGAGAAAGTCGACGGCAAAGCCGAAGAGCTCACGTGGGAGCTCTTTGCCGATACGCTGGTCGAACAGGCCGAGCAGGGCGTCGATTATTTTACGATCCACGCGGGGGTGCTGTTGCGCTACGTCCCGCTCACCGCAGAGCGGATTACCGGTATCGTCTCGCGCGGCGGCTCGATTTTGGCGAAGTGGTGTCTCGCCCATCACCGGGAGAATTTTCTCTACGAACATTTCGAAGAGATCTGCGAGATCATGAAGGCGTACGACGTTGCGTTCTCGCTGGGAGACGGCTTGCGTCCCGGCTGCACGGCCGACGCGAACGACGCGGCGCAGTTCGCCGAGCTCGAGACGCTCGGCGAGCTCACCGACGTCGCGTGGAAGCACGACGTTCAGGTAATGATCGAAGGTCCCGGTCACGTACCGATGCACATGATCGAGGAGAACGTCCGCAAGCAACTCGAGATCTGCAAAGAAGCGCCCTTTTATACCCTCGGACCGCTCGTGACCGACGTCGCGCCGGGCTACGATCACATCACCAGCGCCATCGGCGCCGCGATGATCGGCTGGTTCGGAACGGCAATGCTTTGCTACGTTACGCCCAAAGAGCATCTCGGGCTGCCGAACAAAAAAGACGTGAAAGACGGCGTCGTCGCCTACAAGATCGCCGCTCACGCTGCGGATCTTGCGAAGGGGCATCGAGGCGCGGCTCATTGGGACGACGTGCTCTCCAAGGCTCGCTTCGAGTTCCGTTGGGAGGATCAGTTCAATCTCTCGCTCGATCCGGAAACCGCTCGCGACTTTCACGACGAGACGCTGCCGGCGCCCGGCGCGAAGATCGCGCACTTTTGCTCGATGTGCGGCCCGCACTTCTGCTCGATGAAGATCACGCAGGAGGTTCGCGAGTTTGCCGAGCGCGGTATGGCCGAAAAATCGCGCGAGTTCCTCGAGCACGGCGCCGAAGTCTACGTGCCGGTGTCATCCTGAGCGGAGCCGCGGAGCGGCGGAGTCGAAGGACGAAGGTCGAAGGGCGCAAGGCCTGCGCGGTACTCTTCGACCGCGACGAAACGATCGTCGTCGACGTGCCGTTCAACGGCGATCCCGACCGCGTCGAACCGGCGCCTAATGCGCGGGCGTTGCTCGATCGCCTCCGCGCCGCGGGCCTACCCGTCGCAGTGGTGAGCAATCAAAGCGGCATCGGCCGCGGATACATCACCGCCGATGCGGTCGACGCCGTCAATCGGCGCATCGAGGAGTTACTCGGTCCGTTCGCGGGATTCTTCGTTTGCCCGCACGCTCTCGAAGATGCGTGCGAGTGCCGGAAGCCCAAACCGAAGCTGATTCTCGACGCGGCGCGGGCGCTCGGGGTGGACCCGGCCTGCTGCATCGTCGTCGGCGACCGGGAGAGCGACGCCGAGGCGGCGCGTAATGCCGGAGCGATTCCGCTTCGAATCGACGGACCTCATGCTTTGGCGCAAGCCGTCGATCGCATATTGCGGTGGAGCGACGAGCCCCTCGGAGCGTGACGAGCGAAAGTTACTGAGAAGATGCGTCGAGCCAGTAATCGACGTCCAGCCCGTGTGCGGGCAATCCGGCGTAGGTGCTCGCCGGCACGTGGACGCTCCTGGCGAGACGCTCCCACGTTTGGAGCACGCGCACGACGTAGGTCTGAGTCTCGTCGTACGGCGGAATGCCGCCGTACTCGCGGACTGCTCTCGGCCCGGCATTATAGGCGGCGAAGACGAGGCTATAGTGCTTTGAGCCGAAGCGTTGCAGGAGTCCGCGTAGATAACGCGCGGCGCCGTAGAGATTCTGCCTGGGATCACGCGGGTTGACTCCGAGCAGCGCTGCCGTACCGGGCATCAACTGCCCGAGTCCGATCGCGCCCGCCGACGAAACGGCATGCGTTCGCCAGGCGGATTCTACCGTTACGATTGCAACGAGCATATTGGCATCAATGCGCCAACGCTCGGCATTGACGAGCACGCGCCGCGCGAGATCACGGCTCTGCCATCTCGGCATCTTTGGGTTGATACGCCGAAGGACCGTCGAGTATACGGCGATTGCAGCCGGCGTGGCCGGCAGGACACGATGATAAGCAAGCGCGGGCGAAACCGTGGAAATGAGTGAGATAAAGGCAAAAGCGGTTCCCGCCAGGAGGCTGGCGATCGTCTTGCGCATATGGGGCCGGTGTCTTCGCGCCACACCTCGGGCCGGCCTTCCGGAACGAGACCGCCAAATCGCCCGCGATATCGCACTCGAACGCTCGCGATCGTTGTCGTAGCGTTGGCCGCAATTTGTGCCATGATCGCTTGGTCGCAATGGTACGCGATCCACGTCAACGTCCCAATGTATCAGGCGAAGCACGCAAGCGCTGCATCTCATTAGCGCGCACGCTTTGATATCCTTTTCAGGATTAAATCACCGTTGCAGGTAATCGAGGAGGTTTGTAGAGTTGATCGCATCCGCGCTGCTGTTGGCATTGCTCGCGCCAAGCGGTTCGCCGGCATCACCGCTGCCGGCGTCACCGTTGCCTCCAAAACACGTCGCCACTCCGTCACCCTCTCCATCGCCGACCCCTGGACCCGCGTTTGGAAACATGCGTTGGCGCGAGATCGGACCCGCGGCAGCCGGGGGACGCGTTGCGGCGGTCGCCGGTTCGACAAGCGACCCTAAACTTTACTATATCGGCTCTGCCGGCGGCGGCGTCTGGAGATCGCAGAACGGCGGTCAAACGTGGGATCCGGTCTTTGACAAGGAAGACGTCGCGGCGATCGGCGCCGTGACCATCGATCCAACCGACCCAAAGACCGTCTGGGTAGGAACCGGCGAGTCGAACCCGCGCAACGACGTCAGCTACGGCGACGGCGTCTATAAGAGCACCGATGGCGGCGACACGTGGGCGAACGTAGGGCTGAAGGGCACGCGTTACGTTTCGCGCATTCTGGTCGACCCGCGCAATCATAACCACGTGATCGTTGGTGCGCTCGGCGACGCTTTCGCGGACAGCCCCCAGCGCGGCGTCTACGTCACCGACGACGGCGGCAAAACCTGGAAGCAAACGCTCTATGTGGGGCCGGAAAGCGGTGCGTCGGATCTCGCGATGGACGCGCAAAACCCCGGCGTCGTTTTCGCCGGTATCTGGAAGTTTCAGCGCAGGCCCTGGACGTTTGTCAGCGGCGGCACGGAGGACGGCATATACAAATCGACCGACGGCGGCGCGACATGGACGAGGCTCACGGCGCACGGACTCCCGGCGTCGCCGATGGGGCGCATCGGTCTGGCCGTCGCGCCGAGCGATGGCAACCGCGTTTACGCCGTCATCGAATCCAAAGAGGGCGTGCTTTGGCGCTCCGACGACGGCGGCGGCAGCTGGCAGATGGTCAGCAACGACTCTCTCGTCGACGCGCGACCGTTCTACTTTTCACACGTCGAGGTCGATCCGAAGAATCCCAACAGGGTCTACGCGCTCTCCTTTCAAGTCATGCTGAGCACGAACGGCGGCAAGACGTTCAAATCGACCGCCGACAGCGTGCACTCCGATTTTCACGCAATCTGGATCGCGCGCAACGATCCGAGCCGCATTATCTTGGGTGAGGACGGCGGGTACGTGCTCACGCTCGACGGCGGCGACAACTGGTTCTTCTCGCAGAACGTTCCCATCGGCCAGGTCTACCGCGTCGGGTTGGGCACCGATAATCCCTACAGCGTCTGCGTCGGCCTGCAGGACAATAACGCATGGTGCGGTCCTTCGAACGCACTCGATCCATCCGGAATACAGAACAAGAATTGGATCGTAACGGCAGGTGGTGACGGCGAGTGGGGCATTCCCGAGCCCGACGATCCGAACTGGATATGGTCGGATTCCCAAGATGGATCGCTTCTCATTTACAACCGCATCACGCAAGACCAGTGGTCGGGACAGCCCTATCTGCCTACCGGCAAGGAGTCGTGGCAGCTTGCGACGAGCAAGTATCGCTTTAACTGGGAGTCGCCGATCGCGTTCGCGCCCTGGCGCGCGTCCGGCGGCAAAGTCATCGGTTGGTACGGCGGCAACGTCGTCTTTCAGACGACCGATCGCGCGAAGTCGTGGACGGTCATCAGCCCGGACTTGACGCGCGATCTGAAGTCGCATCAAAATGCTGCGGGCGGCCCGATCGGCAACGACGTTTCCGGCGCGGAGTATAGCGATACAATTCTCGATATCGAAGGCTCGCCGCGCGCCCGCGGCGAGATCTGGGTCGGTACGGACGACGGTCTCGTGCAGCTAACGCGCGACGGCGGCAAGCATTGGGCGAACGTAACGCCGCCGGGCGTGCCGGAGTTCGGCCGCTTCGAAACGGTAGCCCCTTCGCCACTCGTGGACGGCACCGCCTATGCGATCGACGATGCGCACGCAGTGGGCGAGAACGCGCCTTACGTCTTCGTCACCCACAATTTCGGCAAAAGCTGGACGAATATCGTCGGCGGATTGCCGCCGGGTCAATGGGCACGTTCCGTCCGCCCCGACCTTCGCGACCGCAATCTGGTCTATCTCGGAACGGAGCAGGGAATGTGGATCTCCTTTGACGGGGGCGCGCGCTGGCAATCGTTCAAGAACGATCTGCCGGCGGCTTCCGTGCGCGACATTCGCATGCAGCCGCAGTACGACGACCTCGTTATTGCGACGCACGGGCGCGACGTCTACATCATGGACGACGTACGGCCGGTCCAAGAGCTAGCGCAGGCCGTCGCGCACGGCACCTGGCTCTTTATGCCGCGCGCCGGGTACGAGTGGACGCTTCATCCCACCGGGGAAGAGACCTATACGAACTACGCGGCGGATAATCCGCCGTACGGAATTATTATTACGTTCTATCAAAAGGAGCCGCAGAAAAACGCGCCGGCGCTCGACATTCTCGACGATCGGGGACGCGTGATCCGCACCGTTTCGGGAACGCATAAAGTAGGCGGCAAAGACCAGCCGTACATTCCGAACAAGGCGGGGTTGAATCGCTACACTTGGGACTTTACCGTGAACGGCCCGATCAAGTGGAAGGGCGCGATGCTCGAATTTCTCAACGGCCCCGACACCGGGCCGGGCGTCGTGCCGGGAAGTTATTCCGTGCGCATGACGCTCTCCGGAAAGACCTACCTTGCGCATTTTCGGGTCGAACCCGATCCCCGCTCGCGGTTTACCCAAATCGAGTATCGGCAAAGTTTCGACGAGGCGATGCGTCAGATGGCCCACCTGTCGCAGGTCGATATGGTACTCAATAACCTCGACGATCTCAAGAAGGCGCTCGACGCCGCGCTTACCTCGGCGAAGAAGGCGAACAACGCCGCCTTGACCGGCAAACTGCAAGAAGCGTCGAGGGCGCGAGAGACGCTTTTCGATTCGCTGGCGGCGCGCGTTCGGGGTGAGGGCACCGAGGACGAAACGAAATTGCACGAAGATCTCCTCGCCTCATACCAAAACGCGCAGGGACTCATCACGCCGCCGGTTGCAGACTTTCTAGCGCGCGTCGATGCCGACTATCGCGCCGGCATCGCCCGCTACGACGCGTTCGTCGCCGGCGTGCTCCCCGGCGTCAACGCGGCGTTGCAGCAAGCCGGCATGAAGACTCTCCCGGCCGTCAAATCGGTACGCGCGATATGATGTTCGTTCCGACGGTTCTGCTCGCAGCCGCGGCATATGCGAATCTCTCATGGCGCTCGATCGGCCCGGCGATTGCAGGCGGCAGGGTGGCCGCAGTGGCGGGGACGCCGCAAGACGACCAGCTCTACTTTCTCGGAACCGCCGGCGGCGGCGTTTGGAAGTCGAGCAACGGCGGCGCGACGTGGGAACCGGTCTTTGAAAAAGAGCCGGTTGCTGCAGTCGGCGCCGTCGCGGTCGATCCGAAAGACGAGCGAGTCGTTTGGGCCGGCACCGGTGAGGCGAATCCGCGCAACGACGTCAGTTACGGAAACGGGCTTTACAAGTCCACCGACGGCGCCAAGACATGGACGCGCGTCGGACTCGCCGGCGTTTGGAGCATCTCGCGGATTGCCGTCGATCCCCGTAATCCGCGCCACGTCGTCGTCGGCGCCTTCGGCGACCCGTTCAGGAATTCAGTCGATCGCGGCGTCTACGTTACCTTCGACGGCGGCCGAACGTGGAGCAAATCGCTCTACCTTTCCCCGTCGAGCGGCGCGAGCGACGTTGCGATGGACCCGAGCCATCCAAACGTCGTGTATGCGGGAATGTGGCATTTTCGGCGTCTGCCGTGGACCTTTACGAGCGGCGGTCCTGATGGTGGTCTCTATAAATCCACCGACGGCGGCCGTTCGTGGCGAAAGCTCGCGGGCAACGGATTGCCGGCCGGCTATACGGGGCGAATCGGGCTTGCGATCGCACCGAGCCGGCCGAATCGAGTCTTCGCGTTAATCGAGGCGAAGGGCGGCATTCTCTGGCGCTCTGACGATGCGGGAGCGCATTGGATTATCGTGAGCAGCGACACGCTCGCCGATCAGCGGCCATTCTACTTCACCCACATTGCCGTCGACCCGCGTAATGCCAACCACGTTTACACGGTTTCCGAGATGCTCGCCGAAAGCAAAGACGGTGGCCGAAAGTTTAGCCAGATCGCCAAAGGCGTGCACGTCGATTACCATGCCATTTGGATCGACCCGACGAATCCAAAACGGATCATCGTCGGCGAAGACGGCGGCTACGCGCTCACGACCGATCTCAACCATTGGTCCTTCTCGCGGAACCTATCCATCGGGCAGATCTATCACGTCGGCCTCTCCAACGAGAATCCGTACCACGTCTGCGCCGCCTTCCAGGACAACGGCGGCTTCTGCGGGCCCGAAAATTCGCTCGACAACGAAGGCATTCTCGATCGTCACTGGACCGACGTCGTCGGCGGCGACGGCGTTTGGAGCGTTCCGGATCCGATCGATCCGCGCTACGTCTGGAGCGACTTGGAGGACGGCGCGCTCACGATCTTCGATCGCGAAACCGAAGTCAGCCGCTTCATTCGGCCGTACGACGCCTTTCCGGGAAGTTTTCTCGGGCCGTTCGATTTGAGCACCGTGCCGTACCGGTTCAACTGGGATTCGCCGATTGCGTTCGCCCCGTGGCCCTTCGACGACGCTCGCTGCGCTCGCTCGGCTCAGGGTGCCACGTCTGTTGCCTGGTTCGGAGGGAACGTCGTATTTCAATCGTGCGACCGTGGGGAGACGTGGAGCGCCATCAGCCCGGACCTCACGCGCAACGTCAAGTCGCATCAGATGCCCTCGGGCGGCCCGCTGGCGAAGGACGTTTCGGGCGCCGAGTATTCCGACACCATCCTCGATATCGAGGGCTCGCCAATCGACCGCGGCGAGATTTGGGTCGGTACCGACGACGGGCTCGTGCAGATGACGCGCGATGGCACTGCCGGGGTTGCGCATTGGCGCAACGTTACGCCGGCCGGCACGCCGGAGTACGCACGCATCGAAACGGCAGCCCCGTCGCCGCTAGTTTCCGGAACTGCATACGTGGTTGCAGACAACCACCGCATGGGAGACTACGCGCCCTACGTTTACGTCACACACGATTACGGAGCGAGCTGGAGCGCGATTGTAAATGGCCTGCCGGCCAACCAGTACGTGCGCACGATACGTCCGGATTCTCGCAATCCCTATCTGCTCTACGCGGGTACGGAAACGGGCATGTGGATCTCGTTCGACTCGGGTGCGCATTGGCAGGACTTTCGCCTCAACCTTCCGGCCGTCTCGGTGCGCGATATTCGCATCCAGACGCAGTTCAACGATCTGGTTTTGGCGACGCACGGGCGAGACGCGTGGATCCTCGACGACCTCGGCTCGATCCAGCAGCTCGGCAACGCCCAGCGCGCCGGCGTGATGCTTTTTGCGCCGCGCCCGGCGTATGAGTATCATTATCATTCCAACGATCTCGGCATCTACACGCGCTTTGCCGGCGAGAACCCGCCGAAGGGTGCCATTCTCGATTTTTATCAGAGCGCGCCACAGAAGGTCGCACCGGCGCTGCGGATTCTCGACCCGGACGGCCGCGTAATCCGGACCGTCACGGGTTCGCATAAAGTCAAGGGCAAGCTGGAACCGTACGTCTCGAACAAGGCGGGCATCAATCGCTACGTCTGGGATTTCACGCAAGACGCGCCGACGAAATGGTACGGTGCGGCGAAAGAAGAGTACCAGGGGCCGAAGACCGGCCCGGTCGTCGTACCTGGAACGTACAGCGTGCGGCTCACGCTCGGCGGGACGACGCTCCAACAGAGCGTTCTCGTGCGGCCGGACCCGCGCGACGCATGGACGCCGGCGCAGTATCGAGCCGGCTACGCGTTCGCGGTCAAGTATTCGACGATCTTCGGCAAGATCGACGAAACGCTCAACAATCTCGACGCCATCAAGAAGTCGTTGGCGAGCGCCGCCGGCGCGGCAACGAATAACCCGTCGGTCGAGAACCAAATCTCCGACGCGCAACGGCGTTGGCAGCCGGTCTTTTCGGCGCTCACCGCCGACTATAAGAACGACGAAGACTCAATCCAGCGGCCCGGTTCGCTGCGCGAGTCCGTTCCTCGAACCACCGGCTTGGGCGGTCCGCAGCTGCCTCCGACTGCAGCTCAGCTCGACTACGCGACGCGCTTCGACACAGCCTACGCGGCGGCGATGGCGGGGTACAACGGCTACGTGAGCTCGCTTGCGCCGCTGCAAGCGGCGCTGAAGAGAGCCGGGATCAAGCCGCTCGATGGGACGAATCCGGTGACTCCCTGAGCGCTATTCATAGTCCGGGGCAAAGTAGTCGTCGGGAAACTGATGCATGAAGAACTTCGGCGGGAGCGGGGCCTTGATCTTCACGAATCGGCGCGGCTTCTGCTCGAAATCGAAACAATCGAGCGCCGGTGAGTTCGCGCGTCGGTCGGCGGCGGCGAGCTGATCGAGACCGAAAAGATCTTCGGCAAAGCGCAGCACGCTCGCGGTTTCGTACTGCACGTGCGAAACGTAATCGTGTTTTGCGTACGGCGAGATCACCAGCAGCGGAACGCGGAAGCCCAAGCTATCGCGGTCCTTGTACGGTGGCGCAACGTGGTCGTAGAGACCGCCCCAATCGTCCCACTGTACGAATATGGCGCTCGAGTCCCAGAACTTGCTCCTGCCGACCGTATTGACCAGTGCCGAGACCCACGATGGACCGAAGCCACCGGGGCAGTTGACGTGATCGGAATCGTCGCAGACCGGCGTGATCCAGGTAAAATTGGCGAGCTTGCCGGCGCGCACGTCGGTGATGAACTTCCAATTCGGCGAGACGACGTTCTTCCAATCGGGGCCAAAGCGGATGTGCTTAACGGCCTGATACCCCGACCACTCCGCGCCCGTGCCGCTCGAGGCGCTGCCGTAGGCGCTTGCATAGAAACGCCAGGACAGCTTGGCTTTGTCGAGCTCGTCGGCGAGCGTCCGGTAGTCGTAGCAGGGTCTGATACTCGGACCGTTTGGATCGCGGTCTTTGGTGATGGTACTTATAGAATCGTACGATGCACCGCCGCACCCCCATCGGCCGCTTGGAAGATTGACGCTCCAGTCCGCTTGCGCGGCGATGACGTACTGGTGGGCGACGAAGCTCTCGTCGAGCTGAGATTGGAACATCCTGTCCGCCAAAACCCATTCGTGTGCCATGTCGAAGTACGGCTTCGACTCGTGGTGAGGCACGTAGACGTACTCTGGATTTACTGGACCGAGATACGATTCTTCTTTGTCAAAGCCGTCCATTGCGCAATCGGTTCCGGGCAGCTTTCCCCTTCCGTTGCATGCAGCGAACATCGCTTGGGCGGAGTGGTCGATGATGTACGCCCGTCGCAGGGTAAAGGGCATCAGCTTGACCGTGTTCCCGCGGGAGTTTTTGCCGCTGGGAACGGTATCGGCACCGGGGTAGCCCTGGAACATGTTGTCGAAGCTGCGGTTCTCTTGCACGATATAAACGACGTGCTTGATCTTGCCGGCTCCCGTCGAGTTGAGCGTTTGCAATGCGTCTTGCATGTATGGCAGCGACGATTGCGAACAACCCGCGAGCGTACACGCGAAAACACTCAGCGGTAGAATCGATCGAGCCCACCCGCGTTTCATCGGACGCGCACTATTCTACGGGAAGGCACCGCTTCTCCCGGTCAAACGCTCCCGAAGACGCGTTTCAGAAAAGCGTCGTGGCGGAACGAGGCGCTTTTGCCGAAATGGACGATCGCTACGTCGAGAGACGGTACGAGATAGAGCGCTTGCCCTCCCGAGCCGCTCGCATAGAAGAGATCGGCGGGCGCGCCCCCTGCGCCCAGCCACCACCCCAAGCCGTAACGCGCGTTTTCGTTCGAGCCTTCGAAGCACGCTTGCAGCGCGGCGCGATTCCTGAGAACGAAGCGCCCATACGCGAGCCAATCGGCCGCACGCAGCGACGCACCGGTCGGCAAGGGGTTCGTGCCGTCGCTCAGCTTGCGCCAATCGGCTATTTGCACGCGCGCCGGCTCCAAGATGCGTTCGCGCAAATAGTCGTGCGGCGTCAGTTTTTGCGGTGCCAGTTTGCGTGCGAGGACCGCGCCAAAAACCTGCAACGGAGTGCCGCCGTACTGAAAGCGCGTACCCGGCTCGGTGCGAAGGGGCGTCGCTAAGGCGCGATCGTAGGTTGGAACGTTCGCGCCCAAGCCGCCAAAGCCGAAGCCCGACGTGAGCGAGAGCAGCATTCGAATGGTAACGAGGCGCTTCCAAGCGTCGTCTCGCCACGATGCGATTGTATCGGCGACGGGTTCGTCAAGCGCAAGCAACCGGTCCGTGCAGGCATAGAGCGCGGCAACGCCCCAGAAACTTTTCGTTCCGCTGTAGATCGCATGCGGCGCATCGCGACTAAAACCGCCGGCATATTCTTGAGCGAGCACTTCGTCGCCGCACGCGACGACGAGCGCATGCAACCCGCGGCTGCGCGCATACCCGAGCGCGGCCAACGCATCCAACGCGGCCTCCATTGGAGGAGCGTTCCTTTTTGGGTTGCAAAAGCGCCTGCATGCGGGCGTACGTTCTTTTAGTTGCATCGGTTGCGGCGCTGGGCGGATTACTTTTCGGATACGATACCGGCGTCATTTCCGGGGCAATCCTCTTTATCACTAAAGACTTCGATCTTCCGGCAAGATTGCAAGCATTTACCATCAGCGTGGTACTCATCGGCTGCATGGCCGGTTCGGTCGTCGCCGGGGGCGCCGCCGATCGAATCGGCCGCCGGATGACACTGCTCGCGGCCGGAGTAACTTTTTTTGCCGGGGCGATCGTTTCCGGGTTCGCGCCGAACGAGGCGATTCTCCTCGTCGGGCGGTTCATCGTCGGCATCGGCATCGGATTCAGCTCCGTCGTGGCGCCGCTCTACATCTCCGAGGTTGCGCCGGCGCCGACGCGCGGCGGCCTCGTTTCGCTCTACCAGTTCGCGATCACCATCGGGATCTTGGCGGCCTACCTCGTCGATTACGCGCTCGCCGCGGGCGGGCAGTGGCGCTGGATGCTCGCACTGGCCGTCGTACCGTCGTTGGTGCTTATCGGCGGAATGCTCGCGATGCCGGAGAGTCCGCGCTATCTTTTCAAGTTCGCCTTAGAAGCCCGAGCGCGCGACGTGCTGCATCTTATCTACGCCGACGCGGATGCGAGCGAGCGCGAAGAGCAGTCGATTCTAGCGAGCCTGCGTATCAAAAGCGCGGGCTTTGAGGCTTTCAAGCGGCCCGCGATCGGCCTCGCGCTCTTCATCGGGATCTCTCTGGCGGTGTTGCAGCAGGTTACCGGGATCAACGCCGTAATCTATTATGGCCCGCAGATATTCCAAATGGCCGGCGTTGCGTCGGCATCCGCTTCGATCTTTGCCCAAACGTTGGTTGGCGCCGTCAACTGCGCCATGACGCTCGTTGCGATATTCTTCGTCGATCGCGTTGGGCGCAAGCCATTGCTTTACGCGGGTCTGACCGGCATGTTCGCGGCACTGGCGGCGCTGGCGTTCTCCTTTGCGCGGCCGCATCTTTCGGGATCGCTCGGCACGGTTGCGCTCGCGAGCATGATGGTCTACGTCGGCTGCTTTGCCTTCAGTCTCGGGCCGATCGTCTGGATCCTCATCTCCGAGATTTTTCCGCTGCAGGTGCGCGGCCTGGGCATGTCGCTTTCCACGCTCGCCAACTGGGTTGGAAACTTCCTAGTGTCGCAGTTCTTTCTCACGATGGTCGAGCGTCTTGGGCGTCCGGTGACTTTCGGGATCTACGCGCTGCTTTGCATCGTAACGATCCTCTTCGTGCGCTCGATGGTTCCCGAGACGAAGCGCGAGTTGCTCGAGCAAATTCGCGTACGGGCGTAGAGATTGCTCGAACTCAGCGTCGTCATTCCCGTTTACGATAACTGGTGGCTGACGGAGCGCTGCCTGCGCGAGCTCGACCGTTTGCGCGACGGCCGCTCGATATCTTTTGAAACGATCGTCGTCGACAATGCTTCCGCCGACGCAACGCCGCAAGCCATCCAAAGCTTTCCGTGGGTACGCTACCTGCGACACGAGGTCAATCGCAACTTCGCCGGCGCGTGCAATGCCGGTGCCCGCATGGCGGAGTCGCCGCTGACGCTACTGCTCAACAACGACGCCTACCCGGTCGGCGACGCTTTCACGCCGCTGGTGCGAGCCTTCGATCGATTGGAAACCGCCATTGCCGGCGGCGCCCTCTTTTTTGAAGACGGCGTGACACAAGCCGCCGGACTCGTCGTACTACCCAACGCCCACTGGCACTACTTCTGCCGCAATATGCCCTGCGCGCTCGATGCGGTTAATCGCTCCCGCGATGCCCTGGGCGTCTCCGGGGCCGCGATGGCGGTGCGGACCGAGTGGTTCGTCGAGAACGGCGGATTTGACGAATCGTTCGTCAACGGCTTCGAGGACGTCGATCTCTGCCTGCGCGCGAACGCGCAGGGCCGAACGATTGCCTATGTTGCCGACGCGCGCTTCGTTCACTACGAAGCCGCTTCCGCCGGCCGCTACGATCGCGAAGCGGAGAACGAGCGGCGTTTTTACCGGCGTTGGTCGGCGCCCTTGGCATCCTTGCCGCGTACGGCGCGCGGCGAGGTCGGCGCGATCTGCGTCACGACGCCTCGCGACGAGAGCGCACTTCTCGGCGCGGCGCGAAACGATCTGGAGAGCGCGCTGCGCGCGTTCGGCCATCCGGTCGTCCACCGTAAGGTCGCTGCGTGGCAGCGGTTCGATCGGCGCTTTGCACGCGCCGCAACGCTGGCATGGTTCTCCGGCGAATCCGTACAACCGGGCATTTCGATCGGCGAGCGCAGCGGCGCTCAGGTTACGATTCGCACCGGCGGCGCGGTCGCGCTCGAGGTACCGTGGCTTCCGTGCGTCGCCGCCCAGCGCGTCGAGCGCCTGGGGTTGCGACGTTCAGAGGACCCCTCGTGCACCCGCGTGGGAATTGCAGGCGGTGACGACGCGGACGCCGCCGAGGTTGCTGCGTGCGGCAATCCGACGCGTCGCATTACCGCGCAGGCCCTGCTGGGGGGCGGCGGAGATGAGATTGCGTGCGTCGTGCATCTCGGGCTCACCGACGAGAGCGCCTTCGGCAACGTCTTGCTGGCCCACGCCGGACTTCCGGCGATCGTGCTTGCCACCGACGAGTTACGTTCACTCTTTGCGCCGGACGTTGCGCTCCTCGCTCGACGCGACGAGCTGCGCGCGTCGCTTGCGCGCCTCATCGGCGATCCAGGTCTGCGCGTCCGTTACGGAAATCTCATCGCGGCCGACGCGCGCCGGCGCTTTGCGCCGCGCCGAAGCGCGATTCGCGTCGTCGATTTGCTTTGCGCGGCGCGCTTTGGCTTAGAGCGGCCGGGCGCGGCGCGCAGCAACACGCCTCTGTCATGAGATCTCGCGAGCGCCGTAGCCGCCGCCGCCCGGCGTTTGAATTCTCAACACGTCGCCAGGCTCGAGCGCGAGGCTCGTCTTCGCCCGAAGCGGTCGCTCTACACCATCGCGGATCAAGGAATGACGTCCACATTCGCCGGCATCGCCACCTTGCGCGCCAGGCGGTTTGCGGGCATGGCGATCGGCAAGCAGCGTCGCCTGCGCGCAACCTTCGACGAGCTCGATCGAACGAACCAATCCGTTTCCACCACGATAGCGCCCGGCGCCGCCGGTACCGTCCGCAATCTCATAGCGCACCACGCGCAGCGGGTACTCGCGTTCGATCGCTTCGATCGGTGTGTTCAACGTGTTGGTCATATGGCAGTGAATTGCATCGATTCCGTCGCATGTCGGTCGGGCGCCCATTCCGCATCCGTTCGTTTCGTAGAACGCCCAAGTTCGGCCGTCGGGCCGAGTGCCCCCGAGCATCACGTTGCTCATCGTTCCGCCGCTGCACGCCGGGACTCGTGCGGGCGCGGCCTGGGCCAGCGCCTGCAAGATGACCTCAGCGTTACGCATGCTCGTTTCAACGTTTCCGCCTGAGACCGGCGCCGGCCGGCGCGGATTGAGCAAACATCCGGCCGGAGCGTTGACCTCGACGGCGCGGAAGCACCCCTCATTCATCGGGATCGTCGGATCGTTGACGGCACGCAAGGCGTAATGCACGCCCGAAAGCGTCACGCCGAACACCGCGTTGAGCGGAAACTCAACCTGACCCGACGTGCCGGCGTAATCGAAACGAGCCGAGCCGTCACGCAGCACGAGCCTGAGCGCGATGACGATTTTCGGCTGGCTGTCGCGATCTTCGAGATAATCGACCGCTTCGAAGACGCCGTCGCCGAGAGAACGAAGCGCGGCGCGCATGCGACGTTCGCTATCGTCGAGCGCGCGCGCGACCGCCGTTTCGAACATCTCGAAGCCGTAACGATCGCAGATCTCGCGCAGGCGCCGCTCGCCCGTGTAGTTGCCGGCAACCTGCGCGCGCAAGTCGCCGCTGCGGGCCTCGGGCGTGCGTGAATTCGCGCGGAAGAGCGCTAGAATCTCTTCGACGACGCGCTCGTCGCAGACGAGGCGCAACGGCGGTACGACCAATCCTTCGGCGTAGAGATCGGAAGCTTCAGTGGGCATCGAACCGGGCGCCGAACCTCCGACGTCGGCGTGATGCGCCTTATTTGCGGCATATCCGACGAGCCGGCCGCGGCTGAAAACCGGCCGCACGAGCGTGACGTCGTTGAGATGTGTGCCCGTGACGTACGGATCGTTCGCGACCCACATTTCGCCTTCACGAGCTCCGCCATGCTCTCGCTCGACGACTTCCAGCATTCGCTGTAAGCCCCATGGCAATGATCCGAGATGAACCGGTATATGCTCGGCCTGCGCGATCAACCGGCCGAATCGGTCGAAGAGGGCGCACGAGTGATCGAGCCGTTCTTTGATGTTCGGTGAATACGCGGCATTGCGCACCGCGATTCCCATCTCTTCAGCCGCGTAGACCAACGCGCTCTTGATCACCTCGATCGTGATCCGATCGGTCATGCGGCCTGCGCCGTTCTGTGCAGCACGAGCAGGTCGGAGTCCATGGTGAGCAACCATCCGGGAGCGACGTAGACCGTGCTGTCGTAGGCTTCGACGATAGCCGGGCCGCCGACGCATGCGGCCGGCGCGAGTCGCTCGCGTTGCAAGACCGGCACGTCGGCAAAGGCACCATCGAGCCACAGGGCTCTCTTTTGCTCGTGCCCCGCTCCGCCGGTCTTTCGGCTCCCCCTCTGGGGCGCGCGGCTCGTCCCGGTCGGAGTCGAAAGTGCCACGCTTGCGGACGCGGTTAGTCGAGCGTTGACTACTTCGACTATTGCGTCGGAAACGTCGTAACCGTAGCGCGCGCGATGCGCCTCGTGAAAGCGACGCTCGATGTGGCCGTGAAAGGGATCGTACTCGATCGTCAGCTCGAAGCTCTGCCCGCGATAGCGCGCATCGCACTCGCGCCGGAACCGGATCGTGGCGGGATGCGCCCCTTGCTCCACGAGTGCCGCATGCGCGCGCCGCTCGCTCGTGCAAAACGACCCCTCGAGCGCCTCATCGTCGATCTCGTCGACGGGACGCAAAACCGATCGAACGTCGTTGACCTGAAGGTTGGCGTCGAGCAGCCCGCAAGCGGAGAGGAGTCCTGGGTTCAACGGAATCAGGATGCGTTCGATATCCAACTCGTCGGCGAGCGCGCAGGCGTGAAGCGGACCACCGCCGCCGAACGCGACCAGGGTAAACTCGCGCGGATCGAGTCCGCGTTCGACCGTGACGATGCGCAGCACTTTGGCCATTGCGTCGTCGACGAGCGTCACGATGCCGGCGGCGAGCGTTTCGACGCTCATGCCGAGAACGCGTGCCGGCGATTCGATTGCCGAACGGGCGCGTGGACCGTCGATAGGGAAAGCGCCGCCGAGTAAGTGTCGCGGATTGAGCCGCCCAAGCACGACGTTCGCGTCGGTGACGGTGGCTCTGTCCGATTTTCCGTAACAGGCTGGGCCGGGGTCGGCGCCCGCGGAGAGCGGTCCTACCCGCAAAGAGCCCGCATCGTCGATCCAGGCGATGGTGCCGCCACCCGCGCTGACTTCGGCCAGATCGACGAATGGAAAGCGAACCGGATAGCCGCTGCCTTTTATCGCGCGCCCGCTGTGCGTTCTGCCTGCAGCCTCGAATTCGCCGGTGACTTGCGCGACGCCGTCGATAATCGCGGCCGCCTTCGCGGTCGTTCCGCCCATATCGAACGAAAGCAGCCGCCTCGCGTCGATGCGCCGACCCAGAGCGGCCGATGCGATAGCGCCGCTCGCAGGGCCGCTTTCGATGATCGCCGCCGGACACGCGAGGATTCGGGCCCCCGACGCCATGCCGCCGTCGCTGCGCATGACGTAAAGCGGCGCTCCGATGCCATTGCGGCGAAGTTCACCGGCGAGCCGTTCGAGATAACGCTCGACGATCGGCGCGAGTACCGCATTGACGACCGTGGTCGAGCAGCGTTCGTACTCTCGATATTCCGGATCGACGGCCGACGAGCACGTCACCTGAAGATCGGGAAGAGCTGCGGTGATGGCGTCGGCAAGACGCCGCTCGTGCACGTCGTTGGCGTACGAGTTGAGCAAACATATCGCCACCGCCGCGACGCTGCGCTCGCGAAGTTGCTCGCAAACGCGCTCGATCGACGCGTCGTCGAGAGGGACGAGCACCCTCCCGAAGTAATCAATGCGCTCGGCAACGGTCAGGCGGTCCCGTCGCGCAACCAGCGGTCGGGGGCGCTGGAAGAAAAGGTTATAGACTTCACTGCGGTTTTGGCGGCCGATCTCGATGACGTCGGCGAAGCCGTCCGTCGTCACGAGGGCGGTGCGGGGAAGCTCGAGCCCAACTTGTCCGAGCAACGCGTTGGTAGCGATCGTCGTCGAGTGCGCGAGGAAATCCACGGCGAGCGGCGATTCGTAGCGAGCCAAGAGCGCGGTAACCCCGTCGATTACGGCGCGGTGCGGCTCGTTTGGCGTACTCGCTACCTTGTGCACGACGATCTTTCCGCTCCACGACTCAACCGCAGCGAGGTCGGTGAACGTGCCGCCCACATCGATGCCCACGCGCAATGCGCGCCGCTCGGTGGCGCGCGCTTCGCCGCGCGGGCTACGGGGCACTAAAACGTTACGCTATTGGTGCCGTTGGCGGGATTGCAGTCTGATCCCTGAACCATGCGAATTCTGAAAGTGCGCGGTCGTCGTCCCATTACCGGCGTCCGCTGAACGAGTCCAGGTGTAACCGAACTGATACGACGCTCCCGGGCCCAGCGGCGGAATTCCGCGGTCGGTGCGTTTCATGCGGTCGACGTAGACGTCGACGAATTGCAACGTGTTGGAAGGCTGAGCCTGGCTGCCGAGATTCTTAACCGTACCGACGATGTGGTATTGGCTGGTCGATCCGTTGTTGCTGACGCTCTTAACCGTAACCGACGTGATCGCCGGATTCGGCCCGGCGCAGGTGGCCGCGTAGGCTCCGAGCGGCGTGAGCGCAAGGCTGAACAAAATAACGAACGAAATGCGAATCATTAAAGAATTCCTCCGTAGTAAATAATCGTCATTTCACACCGCGGTCCTGTAGACCCTCGAGCCGGAACGAAACATTCGGGGCGACTTCGGCGTAGGACCGGCCATGAAGGAACGGATACTGGCCATCGGCGCCGCCCTGCTCATCGCTTTGGCGCCGCTGTGGTCACCGGCTCAGAGCTCGCCCGGCGCACAAATAGCAGCGTTGCAGGTTCGGACGCTCGACGAATTTTGGCCATTTCGCCCGAGACGGCAACTTTTCTCGGCGATTACACGCACGATGGCGACTGGAGCGATCCGACCGCCGCCGGTATCGCCCGCTCTAAGCAGGTGATTACAACGCTCGAGCAACGTCTCGACGCGATCGACATGACCGGTGCCACGCTGCAAGATCGAAACGACGTCACGCTGCTGCGCGCCTTTATCGTGCAGCTACGGCGCGGTGTGGCCGATCAAGAGGCCGGAAAAGACGCCTCCGGACCGCCGCTGACGGTGCTGGGCGCCCTCTTCACGATGATTCTGCATAAGAACGAACAAGATTCGGGCATCTGGTGGGACCACCTGATCTCGCGCCTCGAGAAAGCGCCGGATTTCATGGCCGCCGCGAAGGCGTCGATCACTCATCCGGGACGCTTGCAAGCGCAGGTCGCGCTCAAACAGCTCGCAATGGCGCCCGCGCTCTTCACCTTCATCTTGACGCCGATGGCCGCGCAGCTACCCGGAGACCAGAAGGCGCGCTTTAACAAAGCGCGCGACGCGACCGTCGCCGCCTTGACCGCGTGGACGAAATGGATGAGCGATAACGCCGCGAGCTGGCCGGTGAACTACGCGATGGGTCGCGAGGCCTACAACGCGATGCTCCGCAACGAGCTGCTCTTGCCGTACGACGCCGACCAGATTGCGGCGATCGGTCGCAAAACGCTCGACGCCGCGATCGCGCAGGAACGAGAGATTGCGGCGGAAGCGAAAGCCAAGGGCGTCAATTTATCCAATCCGGTGCAAGCCGCCGCGAACGGCGGCGGCATCACGCCGACGACCAAAGACGCGCAGTTTGCGTTCTTTCAAGCACAGCTCGATACGCTCCGCGCGTTCGTTGCGAGCAAGCGTATCGTCACGGTTCCGGCCTACGTCGGCCGAATGAAGATCGTCGAGACGCCGCCCTTCCTTCAACCGATTCTTCCGGGACCGTCGATGAATCCGCCGCCAATTCTCTCCAAGCAGGTCGACGGGGTCTACTTCGTACCGCCGCCGAACCCGCAGATGGCCAAAGCCGCGACGACCGGCGCGATCTTTGAAGATTTCGATCGCGATCGAGTGCTGATGACGAGCGGTCATGAGGGCATCCCGGGCCACTTTCTCCAGCTATCGATCGCCAAGCATAATCCCGATCCCGTGCGACGATTCTCTTTCGACAGCGTCTTTGCCGAGGGTTGGGCTTTCTACGAGGAAGCGTTGCTCGAACGAGAGGGTCTGTACGGAAACGATCTCGACGGTCGTTATGCCGTGGCGCAATTCGAACGGCTGCGCGGCGCGCGCGCAATCGTCGATACGAAGCTTGCAACCAATGCCTGGAGCTACGATCAAGCCGTGAAATGGTTCACCGCCAACGCCGGCGTCGATCCCACCACGGCAGTCGGCGAAGTAAGCCGCTTCGCGCTGGGGGCGGGCCAGGCGTTCGACTACGCCGTCGGCAAGACGCAGATCGAAGAACTCCTCGCCCAATACAGAGCGAAGAAGGGCAGCGCCTTCGACTTGCAGGCATTTCACGACGATCTGCTCTCACATGGCACCGTTCCGGTGAGCATCGTCGCGAGCGAGATGCTCGCCGAGTAGCGCGATTCGCTCGCGCATCGCCGCAAGCTCTCGTCCTTGGCGCTGGGCGAGGTCGCGCCAGCGGGCGACGTCGCGCTCGAGGCGAGCCGCCTGTAGCTGATCGTAGGCGAACCCGGCTGCAACGCCAATCGCTTCGAGCGACGCCGCCTCGCTTGGATCGATGTCCTCGCCGTTAACGTGCGCGCCGTAGACGGCGACGGCTTCCAGACGCGAGCGAACGAAGACTGGAACGGCCAAGACACGAGGGCTGTCGTGCAGCCGTAGGGCATGGCGACGGTCCTGCAGCTGCAATGGAATGCTGCGATCGAGCTCCGTACCGTCGCGTGCGTACTTGCCGGATTCGTTGCGCACAAAGAGATCGGCGGAGCTGAGCGCATACGCTTCGACCGGCTCCCGAACGAGTGCAGTTTCCACCACTGCTGCGTTCCCGGCATACCGGAGACCTGCGGCGACGTCGGCGAGATGCCGCTCGGCCTGATGGCGGCGGCGGAAGAGCGTGCTCTCGACAAACTGCTCGACTCTTGCGTGAAGCGCGTTGAGTGAAAACGCGACGCCGATGGCAGCGAGGGCCACCAAGGCGAGCGTGGCCCCGCTGCGTTCGATAATCCGGCCGGCAAGCCATTCGATCAATGCGAAGAGCGCGAAAAGCACGGCGGTGACGGTCGCGAGAACGAGCGTGCGGCTGATGACGAACGAGATGTCGAAGACGCGTTGGCGCGCGACGGCATAGGCGATCGCAAATGGAGCGAACGCGTAGAGCACCGTCGCGATCCATACCAAGATATCGGACGTGGCGAAGGGATACGCAGTGGACCAGTAGCGCACCCAAGCCGACGCATAGCTCAAGAGCGTGAAGACGACGCCTGCCAGCACCCATTGGAGCCGCTGGCGTTCCGATCGAGCGGCGCGGAGATAGGTCGAGAAGAGCGCTATGCCGGCCATGAGGATGAGCGCAAGGCCGCCGAGCGTCGAGCCGTACGACATCCACGCCGACGGGCTCACACCGTTAAAGAGCGAGGTCGCGTCCCAGGCGAAGTTCGGGATCGCGAAGAGAGCGCCGATGGGAATCGCCAGCCGGTCGAGCCACGCGCGCCACCCCAGCGGCCTATTGTCGGGGAAACGCACTGCAAAGATCAGGAGACCGACGATTCCGGCAACGCCAAGAACGTCGGACGCGAACGTGACCGTCGGCGCAAGCCACTCCGGAAAGCGGTAGACCCTGACATCCGTCGCCGAAACCAGATAGAGAAAGAGCCCCCACGTCATGCGGTTTGGACGACGAAGCAGTATGACGAGCGCGACGGCGATGTAGGCGAAGCCCGCGAGCCGCAAAACCGAGGCAATCGGCGAAAAGAGGGCTTCGCGCGATTCCGATGGCGTGAGCAGTTCCGCTCGCAAACTCACGGTACGCGAGCGGCCTCCGTGAACGACCACGAGCGTAACGGCTTCGCCCGGCAATGCCGGCTGATACGAGAGCCCGACGATTCGATCGTGCAAGCTCGACTGTGTAAAATCGAGATGGTCACCCACGACGATTCCGGCGCGCGCCGCCGACGTTGCGGCATCGACCGTTGCGACTTCGAAGCCGTTAGTGTAGATCAAATCATAGCCGAACGCGCTTTGAGGTTCGAAAAGCTGGATCGATGCGGCGACGTTGAGGGCGAGTGCAACCGCCGCCGCAAGCAAGGCCGCAAAGCGTTCCCAAGAGTCCAAATGGCGGCGCAAGGTTAGCACGACACCTTACATTCGCATCTCCGGTTGGAGCAAGACCGCGTACAGCGTTCCGGCAATGGAGGTGATCACGCCGATTTCTTCGGCCGCTTCGGTCGCCTCCTGTTTGGCGTGCAACCCACACCGTTCTCCTGTAGCTCTAGGCCCTTATAACGCCTAAGAAAGGAGCAGCAATGAAGATCGGTATCATCGGCGCAGGCAATATTGGCGGGACGCTCACGCGGCGCTTTCGCGCTTTAGGTCACGAGGTATTCGTAGCGAACTCGCGCGGCCCGCAAAGCCTGGCCGATTTAGCGGCGCAGACCGGCGCAACCGCGGTGACGGTCGAGGAAGCCGCGCGACGCGGCGAAGTGGTTGTCGTCACAATTCCCGAAGGAAAAATCCCAAGCTTGCCCGCAGATCTCTTCGCAAATGCGCCCGCGAGCGTCGTGGTTATTGATACGGGCAACTACTATCCACGTCAGCGCGACGGCGCAATCAAGGAGATCGAAGCGGGCATGCCCGAGAGCCGCTGGGTCGAAAAGCAGCTCGGCCGTCCGGTCATCAAAGCGTTCAACAACATTTATGCCGCTCATCTCATGGAGCGAGGGAAGCCCGCTGAAAGCGCGGGACGCATCGCGTTGCCCGTAGCGGGCGACGACGCGGCTGCAAAGAACATCGTCATGCGCCTCGTTAACGAGCTCGGATTCGATGCGGTCGACGCAGGCGGTCTCGACGAGTCGTGGCGCCAGCAGCCGGGTTCGCCCGTCTACGCCGAGGACTTCGATGCCGACGGCGTGCGCGAGGCGCTTGCCCAAGCTCGCAACGAACGCACGCCGGAATGGAGCGCCGGCGCGTGATGACGCCGTTCGAACGATTCCGCGCGCTGCACGAACGCAGCGAAGCGTTTATCATGCCCAATGCTTGGGACGCCGCTTCGGCCGCATTATTGAAACGCGCGGGATTCGAAGCGCTCGGGAGCACATCGCTCGGTCTTGCGTTTTCGCTTGGGCGTCAGGACGGCCGGCATGCCGTCTCGCGCAGCGAAGCGGTCGCACATGCCGCGCTGTTGGGCCGCGTGACCGATCTGCCCGTTAACGGCGACCTTGAAGACGGCTTTGGTGCGGAGCCGGAAGATTGCGCAGCGACGGTCCGCGCTGCGATCGCAGCGGGATTAGCAGGCCTCGGAATCGAGGACACGACGGCCGATCCCGCGCGCCCCATTCACGATTTCGATGCTGCCGTCGCGCGCGTCGGCGCCGCCGCGCAAGCGGCGCGCGGACGCATCGTGCTTACGGGACGCACCGACAACTTTCTCAACGACAGACCCGATCTTGACGACACGATCCGCCGTCTGAGCGCATTCGCCGAGGCCGGCGCCGACGTGCTCTATGCGCCCGGCTTGCCGGATATGGCGGCTATCGTCGCGGTCGTTCGCGCCGTCGCGCCCAAGCCCGTAAACGTGTTGATCGGCCCGAGCGGCCAAACGGTGCCGCTCGCGCAACTTTCGGCGGCAGGCGTACGTCGCGTGAGCGTCGGTGGCGCGCTCTATCGCGTTGCGATGAGCTCGCTCGAAAAAGCGGCGCAAGCGTTGCGCGAAGGCGATCTTACGGCCGTCACGGGCGCCGTCGCCGGCAGCGAGATCGCCGCGCTCTTGCCGCGCTAAGCGATTCGCCGTTCCTCAGCCAGGGTAGAAGCAGCCGGATGGTTAGCGGCATCCGCAAGTTCTTCGGCAATCTTGGCCCCGGGCTGATTACCGGCGCCGCGGACGACGACCCGTCGGGGATTTCAACCTATTCCGTCGCGGGCGCGTCGACGGGATATTCGATGCTTTGGCTCACCTTGATCTCGACCCCGATGATGGCGGTGATTCAAGGAATGTGCGCGCGCATTTCGATGGTCAACGGTGAGGGAATCGCGGCGCTCATGCGAAAGCGGCTGCCCCTTTGGCTCGCCTATGGTCTGGCGGCCTTGGTCGTCGCGGCGAATACCTTCAATCTCGGCGCGGATATCGGCGGCATGGCGGAAGCCGCGCATTTGGTGCTGCCGATTCCGGTCGACGCCCTCGTTTTCTTTTTCGGAATAGCATTGATTTCTGCGCAGACCTGGCTGTCGTATGGGGCGATCGCGCAGTTTTTCAAATGGCTCACGCTGGCGCTCTTCGCTTACATCGTCACGGCGTTTATCGTCCGTCCACCCTGGTTTCACGTGCTCCTGCAGTTTGCCGTGCCGCGACTTCATTTCGACGGGGCCTGGCTTTCGACGATGGTCGGCGTGCTCGGCACGACCATCACACCCTACCTCTTCTATTGGCAGTCGTCGCTGATGGTGGAAGAAGAGAAAGAAGCGGGCAAGACGACGATTACAGCCCGGCGCGGAACCGATGCAGCGTCGGTCGCAAACATGCACAGCGACGTGAATGCCGGCATGATTTATTCGAATCTTGTGGCGTTCTTCATCATCGTTACGACCGCCGCGACGCTCGGTGCAAATGGTCGCACGCACATTGCGACCGCAGAGCAAGCCGCTCAAGCATTACGCCCCTTGGCGGGTCCCTTCGCGGAGTTGCTTTTTGCGTTGGGCATGGTCGGCACCGGCATCTTGGCAGTACCGGTACTCGCGACGTCATCGGCTTACGTTGCGGCGCAGACGTTCCGTTTTCGCGAGGGGCTAAGCGAGCCGGTGGCGCGAGCGCCTCGCTTCTACGGCATGATCGTGGCCGGCGTGCTGATCGGAATCGGCATGAATCTGCTTCGCATCAATGCAATTAAAGCGCTCTTTTGGTCGGCCGTGCTCAACGGCATCGCTGCCGTACCGCTGATCGCGGTCATCGTTTGGCTCGCCTCTAATCGAGAGATTATGGGGGAATGGAGAAGCTCGGCATTGGCACGGGCCTGGGGCTGGGGAACTTTCGCGCTCATGGGCGGTGCGACGGCCGGAATGTTTTATTTCATGGCTCGCCCTACATAGGCAGGTCGGACGCACCGGTTTAAGCGGTCATTTGCTCGGGGATAGAGCGGTTAAATCGTTACAGGAAATAAGGAAGGGATCCATGGATATTCTCTCGGTACTCAAGCAAGAGCATCGAACCGTTTCGGCGGTGCTGGACGAGATCAAGAAATGCGAACCGGAAGACGACCGTATCGACGAACTCGCGCGAACGGTCGAGCAGGAGCTCACGGCGCACGCGACGCTCGAAGAGCGCTTGTTCTACCCCGAGCTCCGCGATCGCGCCGAAGAGGTCGAAGAACGGGTTGACGTCTTCGAGGCGTATACCGAGCACGACGTCGTGAAGCACTTGCTCAAGCTCTTGAGCTCTGGCCGCAAGCGCGACGAAGAGTTCAAGGCCGAACTGCTCGTTCTCGGCGAATCCGTGCGTCACCACGTGCAAGAGGAAGAGTCCACCATCTTTACGATGGCTCGGGAGCTCTTAGATGAAGACGAGCTCGAAGAATTAGGCCAAAAATGGCAAAAGGCGAAGCAGCGGTTGACGTCGCGCGCTTCGTCCAACGGACGGCGCGGCGGTTCGCGCAAGAAGGCCGCGCCGGCGGCGGCCGGCCGGTCAAAGAAAAGCAGCGGCAGAAAGAAGGCAGCGCGCAAGCGCTGGTAAAGGAAACACGGCGCGGATCGTCAGAGTGCTTCGCGGTGAAGTCGCTCTTCGACGGCCCCGCCTCGCTTCGAGAACCATCGGAACGCCTCGCCTTTTGGCTGACGGCGTTCTTCGCATTTCCTGCCGCGCTTGCGATCGGATACGTGCTTCACGAGTCGATCGGCGCGTCGCAGGTGGCTCTCTTCATCGTCGTCGCGATGGTCTACGTGACCCTTGCACGCGGCCGGCTACTCGGCTCGAGCGTTCGCATTCATCAGCGTCAATATCCGCGCGTTTTCACTATTGTCAGGCAGGCCTGCGCCGCGCTCGGGATTCCCATGCCGCTGGTCTTCGCGCGTGAGGACAACTACGTGCCGGTCGTGGCGCTCGGATTCGGGGAACCGTACGCCTTGGTGGTTTCGAGCCACTGGATCGAGCTCTTCTCCGACGACGAGCTTGCCTTCATGATCGGCCGCGAGCTCGGTCACATCGCGGCCGAACATACGCGGTTTCACTCGCTCTTGAGCGTCAACGGTAACGAGAACCCAATCATCGCGCTGATTTTCGGAGCTTGGCTGCGGCGCTGCGCCTTGACCTGCGACAAGGTCGGTCTGCTCTGCTGCGGCTCGCTCGACGCGGCGATCCGCGCGATGGGTATCGCTGCTTTTCACGAGTTCGGCCGCAAGGTCGACTACGAGGCCTTCGCCGAGCAGCACGCGGACGTACAGAACGATACCGTGCTGCGCTGGGGAGAATGGCTGAGCAGCGAGCCGTATGCAACGCGGCGCATCGCATCGCTGCGCGAATTCATGGGATCGCCCCGCTACGCCCACGCGCGGACGTGGTTCTTGCGGGAGCGCGGCGAGGAACCGCCGACACTCGATGCATTCGGCAAGATTCACGTCGACGCACGCGATTGTGCCGGCTGGTGGCGGCGCTTTGCGGCCTGCGGAATCGATGCGGTCGTCGTCACCGCGATCATCACCTCCTTCGGCGGTACCGTCGTGGGCGGGAGCGAACGCCGCGAAACGGTCGCAGTGACGCCGGCGGGCGTGTCCGTCAAGCCGGCACCGACTCCATCGCCGGCTGAGTCGAACGATCAAGCACGCATCGGCCCGCTGACTTTTTCGGATCAAGGTGTCTTGCTTAAGACCCACAGCGGCAATGTGGTCCCGCTAAGCATCGGGACGGCGCCCGCGCTCGTAGGCGCTTTCATCTCCCGACTTGGGTTCTTCTTCTGGTTTCCCGTCTATCTCGCACTGCTCGTGATCGTCGCGGGACAGACGTTCGGAATGATGATCTCCGGCCTTCGCGTGGTGACGACCGATTTTGCCAAGCCCGGCATCTCTCGAACGGTCGCGCGCTACTTGATCGTTTTCTTCTTGTGGTGGCTCGTTGTCGCCGCAAGTCTTATTTGGCGTCGGGTGCTCTTACACGACCGGTGGACGAAGACGCGTTTGGTGAAGGTCGAGCATGTCGTCGCCCGAATCGTCGGATCCGCATAAGTCCTCGAGAACGAACGAGCCGCCGTCGTGTTTTTCACGGCGGCGGCAGTAATCCAGATGACGTCGTCTACCGAAGTATTTACCCCGACGCAAGCATGACCGATATTTTCGATCGCTCGTCGCCGGCTCGATATACCCTGCACTTTACGGAGAGTGCGGGCCGCAAAGCCACCAAGTCAACCGACACCTGCGTCAGGATGTAACGCTACGGCTGGGAGGTGACCGTCAGCCGAACCGCTGCATTGCCGGAAACGACGTGCCCAACCGAGGCGTTTTGACTAACGGTGTCGATTTGCAGCCTTCCGACGTTCTCGTCGACGTGAAGCGTCGCGTGAGTCGTGGGATCGATCAGCGACTTTACCTTCACGATGTCGAACTGCTGGCCGATCTGCACGCCGCTACTGCTGCCAAGGTCGATGATAACGTTCCGCCCGTCGATCGCCGCGACGTGTCCGGTTAAGACGGGCGCGGTCGGGCCGGCGTTGAAACGGCTCGGATCGATGGACCCTACGATCTTCGCCGCCTCGTCGTCGATGAGGTGGCCCATGTCGCTGTTGACGAACTGCTCGTTGCTGTACGAGCCGCCCGCGTAGCCGGAGAATCCTCCGGTGCTCCATGATGTACCCGAGCGCGTCTCTTCATCGGAGAAGCTCTGGACGATTTGTCCGGTTCTCGAGTCGATCACGCGTACGGCGACCTTGATCGTCACGCGATGCGTTGAAACGCCGCCTGCCGCAGCGCCAACCCACCCAGGCAACAAGCTGCCGGCGCTGCCCCCGCTTGCGCCGGTTTGATCGAGTTGCAGGATATTTCCAGTGACGAGGTAGCGCGCGCCGATCATGCGGCCCGCCGAAATCGCCGTCTGCGGATCGACCTCTCCGCTCGCTGCGAGTTGATGCTCTCCCGGGGTCGAGCTCAGATGCGTGCGGTCGAGAACGTTGAAGCGCCCCTCGTTGACCAATCGGTCGGTGAGCAGATCGCTGAGCGCCACCCCCGGCTCGAAGCTGCCGTACCAGTCGGAGGTGAGCCCGCGGGTCGAAAAATCGAGCACGGCGAGCGACGGATGGGGACCGCCGGCCGTCTGCTGCGAGAGTCCAACGAGCGGCGAGCACGCAAACGCCGCCGCCATAGACAAAGTAATGAAGCATCGATACATGATAAAACCTCCACGCAAGAACGGGAACGTCCCCCCATTATGCCATATTTCGAGAACCCTCGCCACGAATGCCGAAGGAGGATCCTATGTGCGGCAGATTCAGCCTGACCAAGCCCGCGGCGCTCGTTACGGCATTTCCGCATTTTCGCTTTACGGAGTTCAGCGAGACTCATCTGCCGCGGTATAACATTGCGCCGACGCAAGAGGTGCTCGGCGTCCGCAACGACGGGCAGAATGTCGTCGAAGCGCTGCGCTGGGGCATTCGGGGCCGCATCAACATTCGCGCCGAGTCGATCCTCGCGCGTCGCGGCTCGATTCCACGCCGCTGCATCGAATTTGCCGACGGTTTCTATGAGTGGTCGAATCGCCGACCTTTCTACTACACGCTCAAATCGGGCGAGCCTTTCGCCTTTGCCGGCCTTTGGGAGCTTAACGACGGCTCCGCGTCATGCGATGTGGCTACCTGCCAGCCTAACGCTTTGGTCGCACCGGTGCACGATCGCATGCCCGTGATCCTTACGGACTCTACGATCGATCTTTGGCTGGATCCGCAACCGCTAGCACCGGAAGTCGCTGCCTCGATCTTGCGACCGCTCGACGCTCGCGTCATGCACGTGCGGGAAGTTTCGACGCGCGTCAATAACGCGAACTACGACGCCGCCGACGTTCTGGAAACCACCGAGCCGCGTCTGCTCTGAAAGATCAGGACGAGGCCGGTTGCAACGAGCCAAACCGCCGCCGGTATCGCGCCGAATAATCCCGGCCCAATCTGACCGGGCGCCATGAATGGGTCGGTGAAGAAGATTGCGAGCGTCGCGATCGCGGCGCCGAGCCCGGCGAGGTACCCAAGCCACGCGAGCCAGATCGGCGCGCGATCGTGGCGGCGCATGCTGTGCGCGGCTGCGAAGAGGAATATGGACACGGGTGCGTAGCCGAGGCCGCCTTGCGTAAAAAAGAAGGCGTCGTAGATGCCTGAGAGTCCGTGCGCTTTGAAGATATCGGGCATCGCGTAGAGGGCGGCGGTTAGCAGAGCGGCTGCCGTCAAGGAGTTGGCGATCATGACCAGCCCGCTGCCCAGGGCGAACGTTGCGAGTCCTTCCTGCCGACCGGGAGCGTAGCTCAAATAGCTGCGCAGCCCGACGAGAAACCAAAGAAAGAACGCCGCCGCCGGAAAACTGAGCCATGCGCCGCAGAGCAGACCGAAGCGATGTGCGTCAATCGCCAACGCCGCTTGGGTTGGCCTGTATGCGCCCGACGGCATTCCATTGGTGAGAAGTGTCGCAAGGACGACAACCGCAACGTAGCACAGCACCGACCACCCGGCAGAGCGTTCCGCGGATACGTTCTCCATGCTCGTTTACGTGAGACCAGCGTCCAAATGAATCCTTCCTGGCCGTCCTCCGGCAACTCTATAGCCCGTAATACTTCAGAGCCGGCCACATTGCGGCGAGGGGCTCGCGCGGATGCGTGCATAGATAGATTGGTAGCGGTCCCTCGAGCATCCAGCGGTAATCGTTGCGGTAGACCGCAATCTGCCTGACGCTGCCGAACCAATGCAGTAAGAGCCAATAATCCGTAGCCCCGACGGCTAAAAGCGATCGTCCGCTGTAGCCGCGAGTACCCCAAAGATAGTACGAATTATTCGGGCTGATGACCGCCGGTAACCCGTCGGCAGGCCCATAGTAGTCCAGCGCTCCTGCATACGCGTACCGGTCGGCAAAGATGGCCGTGATCTTACGTTGTGGGGGCGGCAACGACCAATACGCGCCGGCGACGGTTTGAGTCATAGACTTCCAGCCAAGCTGGTCTGCGAACATCGGATTGATGAGATGACTCTTGTTGTCCGGTGGCGCGGGACGGCTCAAGCCGATCGCGCGTTCGTAGGCCATGTACGCCGGAAGGGACAGCACGGGCAGCGCGAGTGGAAGCATCGGCAGACCGGCGACGGCGATTGCCGCCGTAATTGCGATCCGGTAACGGAGCGGTTTCGCCCTGATCGCGCGTTCGATCGCCACTGCGCCGGCGGCAAAGAGTGCCGGATAGAAACCTTGGATGTAGTAGCCGCGTCCGATGGTCAGGATGAGCAATCCCAGCAGTACGCAATAGGCAACCGTCACGAACCGGTACGGCGGAGCTCGCCGCAACCCATCCGCGCCCGAGTCGAACGACCAAAAGCATGCGAGGCCGGCAATCCATATCGGGGCGAAGAGCGGATTCTGATACGCGAACTGCAAGCCCAGCATGTAGACCGCATTAATCCACCGGTTCGCGGATTCGTCGGCCATGCCGTTGGCAAGGGCATGACGGTTGAGCTGATCGTTATGCAGAACCTCGAGCATAGGAAACCCGTGACGAACTTGCCACAGCGCGTTTGGAAGCACGAGCAACGTGGTCAACGCTATTCCGAACGCCAGCCACCGCGATTGCAGCATCCTCGCGTGTCCCGTGACCAGTAATCCGATGGCCAATGCAACGGCACAAGCGAAGATCGAATACTTGGCATACAGCGCGAGGGCTACGAGTAGGGCGATGGCAAGATAAAGCCGGCGATCTTGCGTTTTGACCAGACGAATGGTGAGGTAGAGCAAGGCGGTCCACGCCGCCGGCGAAAGAAACTCCGTCGATAACCCGTAAGCTATTCCGACCAAGCCCGGCGCAAGCGCGATCGTCAAGCCCGTCATCGTTTGCGCGAATCCGCCGCCGCGCAGCTCGCGCGCTATGGCGCAGCCCAAGAGCACCGTCACGCCCGCAAGTACCGCCGGAAGAAGACGCAGGGCCCACACGGCGTACCCCAGCGGCGAAGTCAGCCACGTTACGAACGGCGCGAGCGGCGGCTGGTCGACGTATCCCCACGCCAAGTGCTTGGCGCAATCGATAAAATACAACTCATCGCGATAATATCCGAAGCGATGGTTGACGGCGAGGTGAAGAGCGGCGGTCGCAAGCGCGATGACATACGCGCTTGGATACAGCTTCATGCAGCGCTAGTTTGCGATCCCGCGAGCAAAAGCTGACTAATGCAGAGGCCGACGATTCCCGCTTCGGCAATCGAGCCGAAAACGAAGCTCGCATCCCACCAGGTTCCGCCGAACATCGGAACGGCCAAGGCGAAGTAGGCCGCAAAATACGCCGCCGGCACGAAAAATCCCAGAAGCCGAAAGGCGTTTGGCATAGCCGCCGACGAGCGAAGCTTGGCGACGATGAGATCTCCCCCGGCACCAGCCGCAATAGAAGAGAGAATCACGAGCAAAAGCTCCATGACATTGGTCGAGAGCTCGCCGCCGATCCAAAGCTTTTCTACGACGCAGATCACGACGAGCGCGCCGAAGTGCAGCCGCTTTCGCAGGCAGAGATACAAGACGGCCGCCGCGAGCAGCAGGCTCTGCCAGATCACGATCGAGATCTCGAGAGCTTGGCGATAGAAGAGAAAGACCGAGAGCACGAACTGCTCGCGCGAGAACGCAACCTGGGAAAGCGGATGATCGCGCATCAGCGCTTCGGGATAGAAGCCGTATTGCGTGACGAACTGGATGATCTCGAATGCCAGTCCGAGCGAAATCAGCATCGGGAGCTGCTGGGCGAGATTGGATGCGTCGGGACGACGAAGCCCGCTGCGTACCGGTCCGGTGATCAAGAAAAAGAGGCCGGTCAGCAAGAAAAGATGAGGAGGGCTCAACAGCAGATCGAGCTGATGCTCGAAGCCGAAGACGGCGTGCCAAACGAAGTCGAGCGCTCCGCCGAGCAGCAAGCCGGCGACGCCGAATACGCTCTGCGAGTATCCATCGGGAATCGCTTTCAGGAACGACCCGGCGCGTGCGTAGTTGCGCGCGATCGTCACCCCCAGGACGGCGGCCGCGACGATCGCACCGCTGTACATCGTCATGTGCCAGGGATTGAGAAACGACTCGACTGCCAAGAAGAGGTGCTGGTGAGCGTCGATGAATAATCCGGTTATGATCCAGAGGCCCGCCAGGGTCACCAACCAATCGAGTCGAGTCGGAGCGCCCGAGTTCTCGACGAGTGCCAGACGTGGAAGCCGCACTTGGGCCGCGGCGCGAGGCGCAATTAAATCCGCGAGATTCATGTTTGCGCAATCATCGAATGACTCGCCTCGAAACCCTTTTCGTAGCTTCCTTCTTACATTGACCGCTGGTACCGTTGCGGCGTTGCTTCCGGCTTGTTCGCCCAAAGCTGTTTCGGTTCCGCTCAACGTTACCGTCTCCGCAAGGCAGCCGCGGGCGTGGCCATCGCCCCCGATGGCCGCACCCAATCTGCCGCCTCGAATCGTTCGCATCTGGTTGTCGACGCTCACGATCGAGCCGGGCACGTGGTTCGACGGGACTATCGTCGTTAGCACGAACGTTGCATCGGTCGAGGTGCGGACGGCGGCCTTCTCAATCAACAGCGCGCACGTGGCGCCGGGGATTTATCGCTTTCACACTCACGTGCTCGAGCTGCCGCCGCTTTCCCGTCGGCATTGGTACGAGCTTTCCATCATCGCGCGCAATACGCCCGGCGCCGAGGTAGTGGAAGAAGCTCCGCTGCGCGTGGAATGAGCGCCGCTCTGGCGATGATTCTCGCCTTTCCGGTCGTGGTGATGTACCATCGCGTCGATCTGGCCGCGCCCGCCGACGTGATTTCACAAAAGCTGACCGTCTCGCCGGCGCAGTTTGCCGGAGAACTGCGGTCGATTCACCGGATGGGCTTCCGCACGATCGGCATCGCGGAGCTCGCGCGCGATATGGCGACGCACGAAGCGCCGGCTCGCGCGGTTTTGCTGACGTTCGACGATGGTTACAGCGATCAGTTCCGCTACGCGTTTCCGATACTCCGACGGTTTGGCGATCGCGCTACGTTTTTCGTCAATATCGCGACGATCGGAACGCCGGGTCATCTTACCTGGCAAGAGATCGAGGCGATGTCGAAAGCCGGCATGTCGATCGAGTGCCACGGCGTCGACCACGCGGACCTGGCTACGCTGGGAGCGACGGCGCAAAGCTATCAAATCGATCGATGCGTCCAAACGCTCGGCGCGCGCCTGCAAAGTACCGTTCTTGCATACGCCTATCCGAGCGGGAATTTCGACGCTCTGACCGTCGAGCTCGAACGGCGTGCCGGTCTACTCTTTGGCTTTACCACCGATCCGAGATTTCAGACCGACGTCCAGTCCCCATACGAGGTAACGCGCATCAGGGTAAAGCGCGGAATGAGTGATGCCTTCTTTGCGGGGCTGGTGCGACGGACGCGCAACTATGTCGAGTTCGACGCCGCGGCTCCGCGGTGAAGCACTCGCTTCAATACCGTCTTGGCGTGGGAGACGGTCGGGATGCCGCGGCGCTCGATCGGTTTCCCCCAGACAATGCTACCTCGCCACGCGCGACATCTCAGACCGCTTCGCCACCCTATCGCCAAGGCATGAAAAAAGCATAAAGCGCTTTCCGTGCAGGGCTGGCGGTCGGTTGCAGTAATCCAGCTCCAACCAGGGAATCATCGGAGTTCCGAGGAGCTTGCTCTCCGCGGAAAAGGAACTTCATGGGATCGTTTTTTACTGCAGCCCGCGCAGCGGCTTTGATGGCCGTGGCGGCCTTCGTGGCCTCGTTTGCGTTGGGCACCGCTGCAGCCGCGGCCAAGGGTACCGTCACGGTTCTGCAGACCGACGGCCACGTCGACGTTTATAGGAACGTCGCAATAAAAGTCATACACGACGCGCTTTTCATGACCTCGGCGGATGGAAAAGGCACGCTCGTCATTCACCGGGCCGCGTGCTCCTACCAAGCGGAGCTTATGGTTTGCTTTGTGACCAGCGCGACGCTCGTTCAAGCCGGCAAGACCCGTCCGCTTGATTTTAAAATCGGAACCCTGTACGTGAACTCGACCGATGCCCCGCAGCAGCTCTCCCTTTCGACCAAAAAAGTAGCGCCCCACAGTATCCTGCTCTCGTTGACGACGAGGCGTGGAACGTACGTCGCTCTGAGCGGCCGAATCGACCAGGTGGTGAAGTGATGAAATATCTTTGCATCGCGGCCGCCGTCATCTTGGTACTGCAGCCGGCTATCGCTTACGCGGGACGGGGCGGCGGCGGCGGAGGCGGCATGAGAGGCGGCGCTGGCGGCATGCATGGCGGCGGCTTCAATCTGTCACGCGATACCGCACGTGCGCCGCAGACGCGTCCTTCGCAGCCTCAACGACCGCAAGGCGGTAACGTCAGCGGAGTCAGTCGCGGCAACGCCCCTGTCAGCGGTGCGAACCGCGCGAACGCAAGCGCCGGCAACGTCAACAAAGGCAACGGCAATCGTAACAACGGAAATGTCAGTAATGGCAACCGTAACAACGGCAACGTCAACAACGGGAATCGCACGAACGTCAACGCTAATAACGGCAACCGCACGAACGTCAACGTGAGCGGAAATACCGTAATTCGGAATCCGGTCTATGTCAACAACACCGCATGGGGCTGGAATCACGGCGTGGCTTGGGTCGGGGCGCCCTATTACTGGGGCGGCGGGTTCTGGGGCGCGATGGCAATCGGCGTTACGTCGGCGGCAGTCTACGGCTCGATCGTCGCAAACAGCCAGACGTACGTGTCGTATCAGGTTCAGCCAAGCAGTCCCGGCGCAACGTTCCTGTCGAACTATCAACTCACGCAGGTGCAGTGCGGGCCGCCGGGGCTTGTCGTCGTGTACGGTCCGAGCAACAGCGTGATCTGCGCGAACGCCAATAATCTCGTCGCCGCCGGAACGTACGAGCTGAACACGGAGACCTTGTCGCTGACGTCGATCTAAGCGGTCGCGACCCCTCAAGGAGCTTTAGCTGTTCGGTCGTAGGGCTGAGCCATGTTGGATGCGCTCGGGGCGAGGCCCGATCCGATCGTCTATTTCGTCGCGCTGTTTCCGCTCTCGCTCGTCGCCCTGGCTCTCGGCTATGCGTACGCCGCCCGCTACGGCAAAGCCGAAGGCGAAAAAGCGGAGTGGGCATTCGGGTTGGGGCAAGCGGCCGTTTTCGGCCTGATCGCGCTGATTCTCGGGTTCTCGTTCTCTTTCGCCGCCCAGCGATTCGACGCTCGGCGCGCGCTCGTCATCAGCGAGGCCGACGCAATTGACACTGCGTATCTGCGAGCAGGTTTTCTTCCCATTGCACGGACGCTCAGATTTCGCCGGGTCCTCATCGAATACACCAGGACGCGGCTAGACACGTATGCCGAGGTTGCCGACATCAAGGCGGAGCGGCGGTCCATGGACCGTGGTAAATATTTACAGGGGTTACTGTGGATCATGGCGTCTAACGCGGCACGGCGCGATCCGCGCAGTCCCTTTTATGTGGATCTCGCACGGTCGGTAATCGAGACGATCGACGTTTCGGAGCAGCAGGAAGCGGCGCTCAACAATCACGTACCGCGCCCGATCTTCGGGATCGTCGTGCTATCGACGCTCGTCGGCGCCCTGCTTCTGGGCTTGACGTTCGGACGAGCGAGAGCGCCAAACGCGCTGCTGTCGGCGATTTTTTGTCTTCTGTTTGCCGCGACCGTCTTTGCCATCTTCGATCTCGATCATCCGCAAGGCGGCTTTACCCAGGTCGACGTTTCGCCGTTACAAGAGACGCTAAGCGATATGACGCGAGCAACCTCTAACGCGGGTCGCTGAAACGATGAAGCAATTCGAGCGTAATCGCGCGTTCTACGGAACGACCGTCGCATCCGCGGTGTAAGAGCGGGCGCTCTCCGTGAACGCACAGAGCAGATTGGCCAGTGCCATTTGCTCTGGGGTCCGGCAACGAATATCGAGTAGACGCGGGCTACAGACGAGCACGCTTGCGGTCCGCGCGCGAGAGATGGCAACGTTGAAGCGATTGCGGTCGAAGAGGAATTGCACGTTGCGCGGCACGTCCTCACCGCTCGACGTCGCCATCGAATAGAAGACGACCGCAGCCTCTTGCCCTTGGAACTTGTCGACGGTCCCCACACGCACATCCGCGATGCCGGCATCGCGAAGCTTGTTGTTGATAAGGCGGCGTTGCGCGTTGTACGGCGCAACGACGATGATGTCCCCTGCGGTCGCGTGGCGGGGAATCCCCCTCCATTCGAGCGGCTTTGAATCGACGACGGTGCCCTCCTCGAGAAGGACGAGGATCTGCCCGACGATCGCGTTGGCCTCCTCGATAGAGCTGGAGCTGTTACCGGAATGGTCGATCGCAAGGAAGTAGAGGCCGGCGTACTCATGCGTTTTAGTCGTGACGCGATGCAGCGCCGTGCAATCGGCGGCCTTCAGGCGGTTCTCGTACATTGCGTCCGAGATGAAGGCGCAAATCTCGGGCTGCATGCGATACGAGACGTCGAGAAAGATGCCGCGATTTTGCGGCACGGTCTGATGTCCGCCGAGCAGATGCTGCAACACCGAATCGCCGACGTGCATGGGGTGCCGCCCCTGACTCACCTGCGCGAGCTGCGACGGGTCTCCGAGCAGTACGACGTTCTTGGCGCAGAGCGAATTGGCGAGCGCGTCTGCGAGCGAGACCTGGCCGGCCTCGTCAATAAAGAGGTAATCGAACTTGCAATCGAGCTGTTCGCGCGCGCAAAGCCAGCCGGTGCCGCCCGCGAGCTGGTAGTCGTCGCCGTCGAACGGATCGTTGGTTCCGACCGACTCGACGAATGGCGCCGATACTCGCGAGCAATACTCGGAGCCATCGTTAGAGGCGCTGTGTTTGTATCGTCCGCGAAAGCTTCTGCTGCGCGCCGTCATACACTCTTCGACCATGTGCAGCAGATTGTGAATCGCTTTGTGGCTCGTACTGGTGACCGCCACGCGCTTGCCGCGCACGAGCAGATCGCAAATAACCTGCGAGCCGATGGTGCTCTTACCGCTCCCCGGGGGTCCCTGCACGAAGAGATAACTGCTATCCAGCGCGGCTACGACCGATGCTACCGCCTCGGCGGTGACCTGCTTTGGTTGCAACGATTGGCCGCCGCGCACGCGGGGGTTACGATTTGCGAGCAGATCGTAGGTTGCCGGATACTCCTCGCTCAGGTCACCCTTCAAAAATGACGCCGCGATGCGGGCCAGAGCCTGGCGCAGCACCTTCGACGGCGGCGGTTTACCCGGTATCAGTTCAAAGATCTCGCGCGCCGTTTCGATGGCGGCCGTGGTCTTGAGCTCGAGAAGATTCCAATTCTCATCGATCGACAGAACCGTTCCCGCGCTTTTGCGCGTGCGCGGGCTCACCGGTTCGTCGCCGGGCGCTAGCCTATGTACCTGGTCTGGAAATTCGTAAGTATAGACGGTGCTGCGGTCTACTTTGCGCGGCACGATATCCTCACGGAGCACGAGTCCGCCGATTGCCTCTTTGTCGAACTCGATCAATTGATCGACGTTCTCGCAGCGATCGAAGTAGGCCCACCAGGCCGGCTTCTCGTCACGGCGATGATAGGCCATGAGGTTTGCCAGCAGATAACCGATGCGGCGGTCGGGAGCCATCATCTCGTACTCTTGTTCGGTTTGCGGAATCAGGGCGTTCGCGAGCAGCGTTTGCTCGATATTACTGCGATGCGCCAGCTCGCGTTCGTCGCTCCGGCGCTTGACGCACTTTTTGCACGAGTCGACGAACTCCGCGTGACACGCTTCGTGTACCGGCTTCTCCGTACGCAGTGGAAGATCGTGGCCGAGCGTCTGAATCGCTTGCGCCCGTCGCTCGAGCAGCCACTCGCGCAGCAAATAGGTCGAACGGCAGTCATCGCAGTTGTACCGTTCGATGTCGTCCAGGACTCGGTGGTCGCGCTCCACTAGCCAGCGCTCGAACATCACGATCGATTCGGCGCCCTTCTTGACGTCCGTCAGCCGTTCGAGATCGTAGAAGAGCTCGACGTTCTTGAGGCCGTAACTCTCTTCCGAAATGACGACCGCCTGACGTACGACCGCGAAGAGATCGACGAGCACTTCGCCCCGCAGCAGTTCATCGATTTCTTCCTCGCGCGTGCAGTGCTGCTGCGCGAGGCGGCGCAGTGCGTCTTTTTCGTAGCTTGCATAGTGGTAGACGTGCAACTTCGGATATCGGCGCCGGCGGTCACAGATGAAATCGACGAAGGCTTCAAATGCGCGCTTTTCAGCGTCGCGGTCGGTACCCCAAAACGCGCGAAACCGAGGCTCGTCGTCGGGCATCCAGCAACCGAAGAGATACTCCAGGCTGCGTCCAGGCTCGAAGAGCGGGTCGCCCTCCATATCGAAGAAGACGTCGCCCCGAGCAGGCTTCGGAAGCAACGTAAAGCCGAGCGGCGCTTCAAGCAGCTCGCAGACCGGCCGCCCACTCTCGCGCGCTCGCGCCTGCAACGACGCTTGCCGGCGCAATTTGATAAACGTTTCCGATGTCATGCCCAAAGGGCGCCCGTCGTCCGATGCTTCCGCAAGTTCGCCGAGTCGGAAGATCCCTGCGGCTTCCAGCTTGGCGATCTGGTCCCGCCGCATCCAGGCGACGAGGCTCAAGTGATCGTCGTCACGACGCTGCTTTTCGCAGGCGCCATCCCAGGGACAAATCGCGCAATGCGTACACTCGAACGGATACTCGCGCGCCCGGTCGGCGCGGTCGGCATCCCCGACGAAATCCAAGAACGCGCGCTTGAGATGGTGGTAGTATGCCATGTAATCGTGAAGACGGAATGCCGCCGTTTCACCGTTGCCGAATACGACGTGGCCGAGCTTTGGGATCACACCCTGCAGGCGCTCGAGGTGCTCGCTGTAGTTGCAGAGCTGCACCAGATAGTAGGGCTTCGCCCTAAGACCCAGCTTGGTGTCGATGACTTCATAGGCGTACTCGCCGAGATCCGAGCGCTCTTCGACGCGGCGCAGGAAATCGGCGTGACCGATGAATTGACCGTCGAAGAACGTTGCCTGATAGATGATCCGCGCGCCTCGCCGCATTTCGTCGAGCGTACGCTGCTCGGCTCGCAGGTAGCTCTCGATACCGCTCTCGGGGCGCTGAAACTCCATAACTTCGCCGGGATGGACCGCCCGCATTCTTTCGAGATAGCTGCGTTCGTGTTCTTCGCCCTTGCGGCGGAGCAGCTCCGTCTGAGGGTCCACCGAATCGGGGCGCGTCAGCTTGCCGCGCGCGACGAGTGCCTCGAGCTCGGCCAGCCGCCTACACTCGAGGTAGTCGTTGAGATCGCTTGCGGCGTAGACGAGCCGACCATCGAGGCACTGCATACTTAGCGCTGCTCTCCCGCAACGAACATGCGCACATCATGCCGGCGTGCGGTGCCATATGCCTGGCAGCGTGCTGCGCGCCTCATCCGGTCGGTACGTCGATCTGACGTTCTTGATGCAAGAGCAGCCAATCGCAAGTTTTCGCCAGCGCTTCGCCCCAGCTGGATCATGTGATGGACGGCGCCGGTTTCGTTCGCGCGAAGCGCCTCCCTCGGCCCACCGAGACATGTGCCAGCGCGCCCGCAAGCGCGAACCTCACCATACGACGTGCCGCCGTGTATTTCATCCTCGTTGCCGTTGCAGAGCGCGATGAGAATTTCGCTGTGGCTGACGAGGGATGCGCGGCCGCAGCGTACCGCAGACCCCGAGCGGGTCCTGGCACTTTGGCAGCTCGCGCGTCGCGATGGTCGGCGGTTGAAGTCCTGCCGAGGAACGTAGACTCGCACATACGCCGGCCGCGCAATGGCAAACGATCGAGGCACCCGCATGAGTTTGATGGCGGCCGAGCTTGGGAAAGCTTGCAAGACGATAGGAGATTTGCATGCCTCGCAAGACACAAAAGAAGAAAGCCGGCGTCGCGAAGTCTGCTCGGCGAGTCGCGAAGTCGACCGTCGGGCGAACTCGCAAGATCGCCGCTTCCGCAAGTCGGAAAACGGCAGCCTCGTCAAAGAAGGCCACAAAAGCGGCCGTCGGTGCAGCCCGCAAAGGAGTCAAGAGCGTGAAGAAGGCGGCCGCCAATCCGCGTCGCACCGTTCGCCAAGCCGCCACGAACGTCCACGAAACCGCTGTCCGAGCGCGTCAAGTCGGCGAAACCGTTGCGACCGCCGGCGAAGTGCTCACCCAAGCCGCCGATTTGGTTGACTCCATGGCGATGCGCGCCAAGGCGCGTACGAAGTCAGGGAGAAAGCGCCGCTAGAAATTCCGGCTTGCCATCGCCGGAGCTTTGTGGTACAAAGCACATAGCTTTGCATCACAAAGCTATGGAAGGCGGCAATGGCTCGACCGAGCGTCGTGGTTCTCGGAAGCGTCGTGGCGGCGTGGCTATTCGCGATGGCTGCGGAAGTCGGGCTCTACTTCTGGATGCCGCCGCAGCCGCTGCCGTTGCGCACGATCCAGTGGTTAGGAGAAGTCGGCGTTTCTGTCGATAGCGTCGATCGTGTCGAGCGCCTTGGAACTGGTGCGAGCACGCTGCGGCCAAACGGCGAGTTTTACATCGTGCACGCCCGGGTCGTCGCGCCGTTCGGCTTGCGTCCGACGTGGGATGATCGCGAAGTCGAGGTGCAAACTTTCGCAGGCGTGGGCGGCTCGATGCACGACTTGCGCTTCGCCGTCGACGAACGCGCGCAGGCGCGGCTCGATCGCGTTACCGGCCGTCCCGGTCCGCACCATCGCGTGTTAGGCGCGCTGCAGCACGAAGATCTTATCTTCGACTTACCGCGTAACGTCGAGCAGCCGGCGATCCTCTTTGCGCCCGCGAACGATCCAAGCGGCTTGCTGGCCGTCGCGTTTGGGCGGTTTTGGCAGCCACATCGCTTTAACATTCGCTACGATTAAGGCAGAACGGATGGAACTAGAGCGGGCGCTTTCCGATTTGGCCGAAGTTCGCGATCGGCTCGTCCGCGTTCAAAGATTCGACGGTTATTCGGCGGCGGCGGCGATCGCAAGCGGGCTCGGAGCGCTGGCCGCGGGCTGTATACAACGGCTCTCGGTTCCGCTGCCAAAGCTGCCGGAGGACTTGCACCGCTACGTCGTCATTTGGATGACGTGCTTGGCCGTCGCACTGATGCTGAACTATGGCGCCGTAGCAATCTGGCTTTGGCGGCACCACGGGCCGGGCGCGAAGAGCGGTTTTCGTTCTGCTGCTCGTTCCATCGCACCAAGCGTCGTGCTCGGCGGCCTGCTGACCGTCGCGCTGATCGATCGATCGGCGTTCGCGCTGCTGCCCGGCACGTGGTTTGCCCTGTACTCGCTCGGACTCTTCGCCTCTCGCGACGCGATACCGGAATCGACGTTTCCGATCACGATCGCCTTTGCCGCGCTTGCGGCAATCTTCCTCGTATCGCCGTTGCAATCGTTTGCGCTTGCGTGGTGGGTTATGCCGCTGGGCTTTGGCGTGGGTCAGCTTGCCGTTGGCGCCTTAATTTGGCGAGAGCGCGCCTCATGAGCGGTGCGGGCGAAGCGCCCTTCTCGTACCCGGGGCTGCAACGCATCTTCCACGAGCGCGGTCGACTGGCGATCTGCACGTGCTTGATCGCGCATCCCGACGGTCTCAGCTTCACCGAGCTTGCGGCGGCGTGCGATCTCTCCGACGGGAACTTGAACCGGCATGTTCACGCCTTGGCAGAGCTTGGAATCGTGACGACCGAAAAACAGCGCGCTGCCGGAAGGCCGCAGACGGTCTATCGCATCACAAAACGCGGGCGGCAGCGCTTTCTCGCCTACGTCGACGAGCTGGAGTCCGTCGTGCGCGACGTGCACGAGCGATCGACGCAAGCGGCCGCGCACTCGAAGCTGGCGACGACGTGACGCCACGGCACGTCGCCATCGTCATGGACGGCAATCGACGATGGGCGACCGAGCGCGGCCTTCCGATCTCCTGCGGTTACCTTCGCGGCATCGAGGCGCTGCGCGAAACGTTGCGCGCGGCGAGCGCCGCTCGAGTCGCCGTCGTAACGGCGTATGCGTTCTCCGAAGAGAATTGGGATAGGCCTGCCGGCGAGGTGGGGCTGCTCATGAGCATCTGCGCCCGCGCCGCTCGCGGTGAATTGCGACGGCTCGTCAAGGAAGGCGTGCGCGTCGGCCTTTGCGGCCGCAGCGAACGCTTGCCCGCGAGGACGCGCGCAGCGCTGGAACGCCTCATCGCGGAAACGTCGCGTAACACCGGCATTTTCCTCAATCTCGCAATCGACTACGGCGGCCGCCGCGAAATCGGGGACGCGGTGCGCGCCTTGGTCGAAGAAGTGCGCAGCGGCGTGCGCGATGCTTCCACGATTGACGAACGGGCGCTTGCGAGCAGGCTCTACACCGCGGGACTTCCCGATCCCGATTTGATCATCAGAACGGGGGGCGAGTTGCGTCTCTCAAACTTTCTCTTGTTCCAGTCGGCCTACGCAGAGTTTTGGTCCACGCCAACGTATTGGCCGGATTTCGGCGAGGCGCACTTAAAGGCCGCCCTCGACGATTTCGAATCAAGGAAGCGCCGTTACGGCACTTGACCGGCTAGATCTGTCCGAGATTGGCGATAAAGCGCTGGGTCTTCGGGTCGTCCCACCAGTTAATCACGATCGCTTCGATTTCAGGCAACGCTCGCAACGCGCCGACGTGTTTTTCGATCGCGCGACGATCCGGTGAATTCCCTTCGATATGCGCGTGGAGCTCGTCGATCGCTTCGTGCGCCGGATGTCCGGGCGGAAGCGCGGCGTGCAAGTCTTCGCGAGGCAGCGGCCGTAACAGCGGCAGAATCGTTTCAGCCCGCGTGATCATCTCTTCGCCGGCGACGAGCCCGGTATCGTCGGCGCCTTCAATCGCTTCGCGCCGCTCGTCTTTCTCGTCCATTACCGCCATCGTACTCGCTCGTGGAACGACGCCCCTCTCACTCGGAGCGCGACGTTGCGGAACTCGGCACGGCCAAAATAAATGCAACTGGAGGGTTGCGCTTTTGGCGGCACGATGGTAGAGTAAAGGCAACTAGGAGGTTGCGTATGGTGTCGTCGACCGATCGAATTGAAAAAAAACTGTTCGTGCGGGCGCCGCAGGATAGGGTCTGGCGGGCGATTAGCGATGCGGGTGAGTTCGGCGACTGGTTCGGCATCGAGCTCGATGGCGAGTTCACGTCCGGCGCCCGGATGACCGGACGCATCAAGCCAACGAAAGCCGATGCCGGGGTGGCCGAGATTCAGAAGAAATATGTGGGCATGCGGATGGCATTCGTCATCGAGCGCATGGAACCGATGACTCTATTTTCGTATCGATGGCATCCATTCGCCGTCGATCCCGACGCCGATTACTCGAAAGAACCGATGACCCTGGTCACGTTCGAGCTCGAACCGGTCGATGGCGGTACGGTGGTCCACGTTACTGAGTCCGGCTTCGATTCGATCCCGATCGAGCGCCGGGCCGAGGCGTTCGACGCCAACGACGAGGGGTGGGACATGCAGTTGCGGCTCATCGAGAAGTACCTGTTGCTGCCGCAGTCGTGAAGGTCGTTCCGATCCTTGCGGCTCTGGGCGATGAGTCGCGCCTGCAGATCGTAATTAAACTCTGCCGAAATGGGCCCCAATCCATCACGAAGCTCACTGAAGGCGCCGACATTTCACGACAGGGCGTGACCAAACATCTTCACGCGCTCAATCGGGCTGGAGTCTTACGGAGCGAACGCCGCGGACGCGAGCGGATATGGAAGCTGGATCCTAAACGCCTAGAAGAAGTGCGCCGTTACCTAGCACAGATCTCGCAGCAGTGGGATGACGCGCTGGCGCGGCTCAAGTTCGCCGTCGAAGAGTAAGCTCACGCTCTGCACGCCGCGATTGCGGCTTGGCCAAGGCAAATCCCGCCGTCGTTGCAGGGAACGACGCCGTTGGTCCACAGCCGTTCGCCGAGGGACGATCGCAGCTCACGCATCAACAGCGCGTTCTGGAAGACGCCCCCCGAGACGACGATCCGCTCACGATCGAAGAAGCGGCATGTCGCGAGAATTCCTTCTACGACCGCGCCATGAAACGCTCGCGCGATTTCGCATACGTTACGATGGTGCAGACGATCGTCGACGATCGCCTCAAGCAACGGTACGTAATCGAGCTCGCCATTGCACAAAGGGAAGGGATACGGGCGCACCGGAGCACTGCGGCGTGCAAGGTATTCGAGCCACATCGCGGCTTGCGCTTCAAACGTGATTTCGCGCGTGAAGCCCAAAAGGGCGGCGACTGTGTCGAACAGACGTCCCATCGACGTCGTTGGAAAGACGCGCACGCCCTTGGCGATAAGCTCGCAGGCGGCGCGATAGCGCCGCGGAAAGTGGAAGGGCGCGCGCTCGAAGGCGTCGCCGTCGACGTGGATTTGACCCAGGAGAAATCCGGCCGCCGCTTGCACGGGGAAGAGCGCGGCAGCGTCCCCACCGGCGAGCCACGCCTGACGCAAATGCGCGACCCGCTCGAAGCCGTCGCTCACGCTTCCGAGGAAAACTTCTCCGCCCCAAATCGTTGCGTCGTCGCCGTAGCCGGTTCCATCGAAGGCGAAACCGAGCACGTGCGTCTCCAATGCCTGGTGCTCGGCGAGCACGCTCGCGATGTGGGCCCGATGGTGCTGAACCGCCTCGACGCGCGTACCGAGCTGCTGCGCGTAGAAAGTCGATCGATACTCAGGATGGGCATCGTGCGCGATCACGGCTTGCTGCGGCAGAATGTCGTAAAGCGCGCTCAAATCGGCGATCGTCGCCTTGAAGGATTCAAAGGCCTCAAAATGCTCGAGGTCGCCGACATGCTGGCTGACGAAAGTCTGTCCCCGAACCACGAGCGCGACGGCGTTCTTCAAGTCCGCTCCGACGGCGACGATGGGCTCGCGGGCAGGCAACGCGACGACGCACTGCGGCGCGAGCCCTCTCGCGTGGCGTAGGATCGCGCGCTCTGCCGTGCCACCGCTCGCGATTGAATCGTCGATGCGGCGTGCCACCTCACGCTCGCCGACCAGAAATGTGTCGGCGATGCCGGAGAGCCGGCGCCGCGCATCGTCGTCCCGGTAGGCGATCGGCTCGCTCGAACGGTTTGCGCTGGTCATCACCAGCGCATCGGGCGCTCCGGCTGCGAAGAGCAAGTGATGGACCGGCGCATAAGCGAGCATGATGCCGAGTTCGTCGTTCTCTGGCGCGACGCCGAACAACGCGTGCTTCGCCTTTGCCAGTACGATCGGCCGCGGCGCAGAGCATAACAGCGCTTCGCCCTCATCGTCGATCTGGACCAGTCCCCGCGCCGCCCGTCCATCGCGCACCATGACGGCGAAGGGGCGCTCCTTACGGTATTTTCGCTCGCGCAGCACCTCCACTGAGGCGGCGTTGCGTGCATCGCAGGCCAGATGGTATCCGCCAATGCCTTTGACTGCCACGATCGCGCCGTCTTGAAGCATGTCGGCCGCCGCAACGATTGCAGCGTAGCCGCGGGTGGAATCTCCCTCGCTTTCGAGCACGTACGAGGGCCCGCATTGATGACACGCGACCGGCTGGGCGTGAAACCGTCGATCGAGTGGGTTTTCATATTCGGCGCGGCATCGACCGCACATCGGCCAGTCACGCATCGTCGTTTGGGCGCGGTCGTAGGGCAAGCCGAGGACGATCGAATAGCGCGGCCCGCAGTTCGTGCAGTTGATATACGGATACCGATAGCGGCGATCGGCGGGATCGAAGAGTTCACGCAAGCAGGCATCACAGACCGGAAGGTCGGCACAGACCCGCACGGACGGGGCTTCGACGCGCCGGCTCTGCCGAATCTCGAACGTCGGGGCGCCGCACGTTTCGTCCGCCGCCGATTGTATTTCAGCGATGCGCGCGGCGACCGGTGCGCGTCGCACGAGCGCGCTCTGAAAATCTTCCAACAGCACGGCGTCGCCTTCGACGTGAATCTCCACGCCGTCCGCGTCGTTGAGCACCCAGCCCGTCAGCCTTCTTTCGATGGCCAACCGGTAGACGAACGGGCGAAAGCCGACGCCTTGCACCACGCCCGTTACCCGAAGCCGGCGCGCCTCCTTAAGGTGAGCCGGCATGGCAGCCGCGGCCATTATGTCCGACCTGCAGCACGCGCTCTCCCTCAGCGAGGACGGGCACGGTGCGATCGCCATGGCAGAGCGCGAGCATTCGCGTCAGCGCGTGCGCGTCGCGCTCGACGTCGTACTCCACGAATCGCTCGCCGCGCCACTCCAGCTCCTGGCGGAGCTCTGCGGTATAGACGCACCAAGCCGTGCCGTAGAGCTCAAGCACGAGCCAGAGCTTCGCGCAGGACGTGATAGATCGTGCCCTGCGCTTCCTGAATGCGCGGAATGAAATCGCATGGGACGACCATGGCGACGTCGGCGAGATTGCGTCGAACGATCTCGCCGCCGTCGTAGCCGAGCAACGCAACTCCGAGCAGCCCGCGCTTGCGACCCTCTTCCAAAGCGGCCACGATGTTACGTGAACCGCCGCTGGTGGAAAAGGCGAGCATGATATCGTTCGGTCCGGCCTGGGCGATGAGCTGGCGAAGAAAGATAACGTCAACGCCGACGTCGTTGGCGGTCGCCGTGATGACCGCCGGCTCGAGCGCGAGCGACATCGCCGCTACGGCCGGCCAGCCGGCTTCGGGCTCGACGCAATCCAGCACGAAATCCGTAGCATCCGTTGCCGACCCTCCGTTTCCGAACGCGAGGATCCGTCCGCCGTCCGCAAGCCGTGACCGCATCCTTGCAATAGCGTCGCAGAGCGCATCGAGCTGCTCGGCCGCGACGCGCCGTCGCAGCTCGTCGGCGTCGCGCGCTTTAGCGAGAATCGACCTCGCGACTTCCGCGATGAGCTCCGCCGGATCGTCGGGCGATTCACCCAAGAACGGATAGAGAAAGCCGACGTCACTCACCCGCTCGTGATGCGAAAGGTGCTCGAGAAAGACGTGCACCGACTCGTACATCGTATGGCCCATAAGTTCGAAGAGCTCTTGATGAACGTGGACGTCGCGGACCGGTGCCTCGACGCCAAAATCGGTCACGAGCGACGTCGAAGGGCCGGGCCATGCGATCGTAAATGCACCGCGCCGGTTCGCAACCGCGAGCGCACCCTCCAGCGCCGCATCGCCTTGCGGCGGTCCGAGGGCGATTGCCATATCGAGCGGCCCCGCGATTGCAGAGATAAAGGCTTGCGGCGAGGCGCTGATGTCGAGTGCCGGTAGCGCGCGCTTTCCTACCAAAACGGGGTGAATGAATTCGACCGAGAGGTGCATCGCGTCCGTCGCGTACGGGCCGCGGCCAAAAGCCAGAAGCCGCCCGCCCTGGGAGAAGCGTAACGCCATCTCGCGCGCCGCACGCGCGAGCGGCAGCGCTTGATGCTCGAAGAAGGGCGCGCAGAACCGGTTTCGCTCGACGATACGCTCCTGCAGCCAAGCCCGTTCGGCGCCATCCCGCGCCGGCACCGCCTCTAGCAAATACGTGGAAGCGGATCGCCGACGAGCATGTCGACGACGCGCGTTCCTCCGTACGACGTGCGAGAAAGGACGCGACCCTTGGGCTCGGCAGCGAGTTCGCCGATGACCGCCGCCCGTTGGCCGCCGTCGACCGCCCGCATCGCTCGCAGCGCCGCGCTCGCATATTCGGGGGCGATCACCGCGAGCAGCTGCCCCTCGTTGGCGATGTGCAGGGGATCCAAGCCGAGAATCTCACAAGCGCCGCGCACGCAATCGCTCAGAGGGAGAGCGGCTTCTTCCAGGATGACGCCGAGACGCGCATCGCGGGCGAGCTCGTTGAGCGCCGTCGCGACGCCACCGCGAGTGGGATCGCGCATCCAGCGAATTGCCGGCGCTGCCGTCTCGCAAAGCGCGTCGACAAAGGGAACGAGCGAACGCGTATCCGAGGAAATGTCTGCTTCCAGCTCCAGCTCTCCACGCGCCAGCAGAATGGTAATACCGTGATCCCCGATCGGACCGGAGAGCAAAACGGCATCTCCGACACGCGCCTGTTGCGCGCCCAAAGTCAATCGTTCGTCGACGCAACCCAAGCCGAAGGTCGAAACGTACATACCGTCGGCCATGCCGTGCTCGACGACCTTGGTGTCACCGCCGACGACCTGCACGCCGCAGTTGCGGGAGGCCTCCGCCATCGCGGCTACCTCGCGCTCCAGGACCTCGCCCGGCAATCCGGCTTCGAGGATGAGCGTTGCCAGCAGCGCCAGCGGCCGGGCGCCGGCGACGGCAAGATCGTTGACGGTGCCGTGCACCGCTAGCGATCCGATCGAGCCTCCGGGAAAGCGCAGCGGCTTGACGACAAATCCGTCGGCGGTGGCCGCGAGCCGTTTTCCGTCAACCGTTAGGAGCGCCGAATCGGAAAGCGTTTCGAGAATCGGATTGGCCAACGCGGGAAGGATGATGCCCTCGATCAAACGGCGCGTGGCTTTCCCGCCGGCGCCGTGCGCCATCTCGATCTGGGCGATGCTGACTCGTGTATCCACGGCCGCCCTTAGGTCGGCACGGCGTACTTATAATGGGCGGCGCAGGCGCCCTCGCTCGACACCATGAGCGCGCCGATTGGATGCTCCGGCGTGCATGCGTTTCCGAAAAGCTTGCATTGTGCCGGCGTCAGAACGCCCTTGAGCACTTCGCCGCATTGCGCCGCCTTCGGATCGGTGACGCGCACGCCGGGAAGTTCGAACCGCGTTTCGCTATCGTAGCGTGCGAATTCAGGCTTGATCTTCAAAGCCGATTGCGAGATGAATCCCAAGCCGCGCCATTCGAAATACGGGCGCAACTCAAAGACGTCGGCAAGCGAGCGCATTGCCGCGCGGTTTCCGTCCCAAGGCACGATGCGGCGATATTGATTCTCCACCGTCGCGGTCCCGGCGTGCAACTGGCGCAGCAGCATGAGGACCGCCTCGAGCAAATCCAGCGGCTCAAAGCCCGCGATGACGACCGGTTTACGATAGTGGTTCGCAATGAATTCATATGGGCGGCAACCGGTTATCGTGGAAACGTGGCCGGGACCGATGAAACCGTCCAGGCGCATGTCGGGCGAGTCAAGGATCGCGCGAATCGCCGGAAGGATCGTCACGTGATTGCAAAAGACGCTAAAGTTCTCGATGTCGAGCGACCGCGCTCGCAGTATCGTCAGCGCGGTCGAGGGCGCCGTCGTTTCGAAGCCGATGGCGAAGAAGCAAACGTGTTTGCCGGGCTCGATTTGCGCGATGCGCAATGCGTCCAGCGGCGAATAGACCATCCGCACGTCGCAGCCGCGCGCTTTATACTCTAAGGGCGTGCCGCGCGTTCCCGGCACGCGCATCATGTCGCCAAACGCCGTCAAGATCGTCGCCGGCCGTTCCGCGATCGACAAGCCGTCGTCGACGCGCCCCATCGGCAAAACGCAGACGGGGCAGCCGGGGCCGTGCACCAGCCTGATGTTCGGCGGCAACACGTCACGCAGGCCGTGACGGTAAATCGAATGGGTGTGTCCACCGCAGACTTCCATGATCGAGTACTGACGCGACGCATCGGCCGTGCGTGCGATCTCATCGGACAATTTGCGGATCAGGGCCGGATCCCGGAACTCGTCGACGTATTTCACGGTGCGAACGTATAGCCGCGGACTTCTTCCATGGCCTGCTCGTCTTCGCCCAGCGCGGCGATCATCGTGAGTTGGCCGCGCGCCTGATCTTCGTCGACCTTACTCATCGCAAAGCCGACATGGATCAAGACCCAATCGCCGATCTCGAGCCGTTCGTCCGCCAGCAAGCCGACGTTGATGGATCGCTTCACGCCGGCGACGTCGACTTTCGCGAGCAGAGGTTGCTCGCTTGAAAACTCAACGATTCGCCCGGGGATCGCCAGGCACATAATACTACGTATGCTTTCGTTGGGACGGGCCCTTACGCCGCGGGCCGGTGCGCTTTGATGTCGGCCATTCTTTCGCCAAGTTCATTCAGTTCACTCTCTTCAAATGCACGCCGCGCGAGCAAAAAAAGCAGGCGCTCTTCCTCCTGGACATGGAGAAAGACGGTTTTTTCGAGCCGCCATAAAACGGGCTTGAGCGTCGACTTTTTTCCGCGGGCACCCGAGAGACGCTGGAGCATGCCTTTGACGATGGCATGCTCGCGTCGAGCTTCGCCCGTCAGCTTTTCGAGTGCAACGTTCGAGGTGGCGTGGGCCCGCTCGCGAGCTGCCGGATAGAAGATTTTTTCCTCGATTTCGGTGTGTACCAACAGTGCCTGAGCGATCGAAACCGCGAGCGCGTCGAGATCGGCGTCAGGGGCTTTGGTTTGCGCGAACAATCGTTGGATCTCCCGGTGGTCGTTCTCGAGCAGCGTGATGGCTCCGCTTGACATGGTTCCCTCCTTGCAGTGACGTTCGCAGCTTACCCGCTGTGCGACGCGGTTTCTCCGTCGTGCTCGCCCGCTTGCTGCGACTTGGTTTGAAGGACCATCTCAATCGCTATAATAGTGATACGAGACCGCGCTGCAGCGATTCGTCTCGAGGAGATCGGCATTTTATGAACTTGTATTCGCCCACTCCAAAATTTGACGAGATTCACGTGCTCTGGACTTCCGAGGGAATGAGTTGCGACGGCGACTCAGTATCGATCACGAACTCATCCCAACCTGCACTTGAAGATATCGTCAACGGCCTGATTCCCGGGCTGCCGAAAGTGCATATTCATAACAAAGTGCTTTCACCGACCTTCGGCGGAGATGAATTCCTCGCGCCGTTTTTCAAGGCAGCCAACGACGAGCTAGGCGCGCCGTTCATTTTGGTCGTTGAGGGATCGATTCCGAACGAAAAAATTAACGGCGACGGTTACTGGACGTCGATGGGGAACGATCCCGCGACGGGAGAGCCGCTCACGGTCAACTGGTGGCTCGACCGACTTGCCCCCAAGGCGTGGGCGGTCGTCGCATGCGGCACGTGCGCGACCTACGGCGGTATTCACGCGATGGCCGGCAATGTGACCGGATGCATGGGTCTGGTCGATTATCTCGGCAAAGACTTTCTCTCGGCGGGCGGCCTTCCGGTCATCAATGTTCCCGGCTGTCCGGTGCAACCCGAGAACATGATGGAAACGCTGGCATGGGCGCTAGCGCAGGCGGCCGGAAACGCGCCGATCATTCCTCTCGACAAGCTCGGCCGGCCACAATGGCTCTTCGGCAAGACGGTACACGAAGGATGCGATCGAGCCGGGTACTACGAGCAAGCCGATTTCGCCTACGATTACAACTCGCCGAAATGTTTGGTGAAGGCCGGGTGCTGGGGCCCGGTCGTGAACTGTAACGTGACGAAGCGCGGATGGATGGTCGGCATCGGCGGCTGCCCCAACGTCGGTGGCATCTGCATCGGGTGCACGATGCCGGGATTTCCCGATAAGTTCATGCCGTTTATGGACTGTCCGCCCGGCGCCACGGTATCCTCGCAGCTCATCGGACCCTACGGCAAGCTGATTCGCGCGTTGCGCAGCTTCACCAACGTTACCGTTAACGAAGAGCCGACGTGGCGGCACAATCGTCCCGAGCTAACGACCGGCGCGGATCCGCGCTGGGGCAACACGAGAAAGGGGGCCTCCAATGGCTATCGCTGAGTCGATCAAGGCTGAGCGGCGAAACATCGTTTCGCGCTCGTGGGATCCCATTACGCGCATCGTCGGCAACCTTGGCATCTACACGAAAATCGACTTCGACGACCGACGCGTCGTCGAATGCAAGAGTACGTCGTCGCTCTTCCGCGGTTACAGTATTTTTATGAAGGGCAAGGATCCGCGCGATGCCGGCTTCATCACCAGCCGGATCTGCGGCATCTGCGGCGACAACCACACCGTGTGTTCGATCTACGCTCAAAACATGGCGTACGGCATACGTATGACGCCGCTGGCCGAGGCGATCTTCAATCTGGGCGAAGCGGCCGAGTACATGTTCGACCACACGATCTTTCAAGACAATCTGGTCTTCGTCGATTTTTGCGAGCAGATCGTCAAGGAGACCAACCCGAGCCTCTTCGCGCGAGCGGAGCAGACCCCCGCACCGCATGCCGACGTCCACGGGTTCAAGACGATCGCCGACATCATGCGTGCTTTCAATCCCTTTACGGGAAAAATGTATCTGTCGGCGCTCGACGTCAGCCGAACGACCCGCGAGATGTTCTGCATCATGGAAGGTCGCCACGTCCATCCGTCCACGCTCTATCCCGGTGGGACGGGTACCGTTGCCACGACGCAAATCTTCACCGATTATATGTCGCGACTCATCCGCGTCATGGATTTCTGCAAGCGGTCCGTGCCGATGAACGACGACGTCTTCGATTTCTTCTATGAAGCGCTGCCCGGATACGAAGAGGTCGGACGGCGCCGAATCCAGCTCGGCTGCTGGGGCGCGTTTCAAGATCCGCAAGCCTGCGATTACCGCTACGAGCACATGACCGACTGGGGCCGCAAGATGTCGGTCACGCCGGGCGTCGTGGTCGACGGCGAACTGGTGACGACCGACCTGGTCGAGATCAATCTCGGCATGCGGATCATGCTCGGCCACTCGTATTACGACGACTGGCAGAACGAAGAGATGTTCGTCCGGCGGGACCCGCTCGGCAATCCCGTCGACCGGCGCCATCCGTGGAACGTCACCACGCTTCCGCGACCGCAAAAGCGCGATCTCGAGGGAGGAAACTATAGCTGGGTCATGAGCCCGCGCTGGGTGAATCCGCGAACCGGCGAAACGCTGGCGCTCGAAACGGGCGGCGGCCCGCTCGCGCGCCTCTGGGTCACGGCGCTCGCGGGTCTCGTCGATACCGGCCACGTGAAGTCGACCGGACGGAGCGTATTGATCAATTTGCCGCGTTCCCGCGAGCTTCCGGAAATGACGTTCGAGTGGAAGACGCCGCAGTGGTGCAACGCCATCGAGCGCGATCGCGCCCGCGTCTACTTCGTCGCGTACGCTGCGGCGCAGGCGATCTTCTTCCTCGAGCAAGGCCTTAAAGAAGTGCGCGCCGGGAGAACCAAGACGTTCAACGACTTCGAGGTGCCTCAAGACGCCTTCGGTTGCGGCTTTCACGAGGCGGTGCGAGGCGTTCTATCCCATCACGTCGTCATTCGCGACGGCAAGATCGCCAATTACCAGCCGTGGCCGCCGACGTGTTGGAACGGCAGCCCGACCGACTCGGAGGGGCGTCTGGGTCCGTACGAAGATGCGGTGACGAACATGCCGATCTTCGAGGAGAACCATGCGGAGAGTTTCCGCGGCGTCGACATCATGCGCGCAGTACGCAGCTTCGACCCGTGCCTTCCGTGCGGCGTGCACATGTATCTCGGCGGAGGCCGTACGTTGGAGCGCCTTCACACACCGTTCGGCACGCCCGAATAAAGGCAGCAATGGACGACGCTGAAGTCCGGCAGCAAATCGATGCGCTCGAGTCGCTGCTTGCCGGACTCTCGTCCGATGCCGGAGGCGCCGTTGAGGCACTCGTGCGCTTGTACGGCGAAACGCTTCGTCGAATGGTCGCAGCCGCCATCGATGCACCCGAGGTGAGCGCCGCATTCGCCCGCGACGAACTGATCTCTGCAATGCTGGTTCTGCACGACGTGCGGGCGGCGGAAAGGCGGGTGCCGGCAACCCCGGCGGTAGAGCGCTGCGATCTCTGCAGCGAGGAGCTGTTGGAAACCCATCCCCATCTTTTCGACAACAACGAAAAAACGGTGCTCTGCACCTGCGCGGTCTGCGCGCTGCTCTTTCCGCAGCGCGCCGACGCCACCGGTCGCTACCGTTTCATACCAGAAACCTCGACGCAGTTACCGGACCTCGTCTTTGACGAGCTCACTTGGAACGCGCTCGAGATTCCCGTGCACGTCGCGTATTTCGTCCGTTCCCCGCAAACCGGCCGCGTCGTCGCGTACTATCCCAGTCCTGTGGGCGCGGTAGAGTCGCTGCTCAATCTCGATGCCTGGCAAGAGCTGGAGCAGCGAAATCCCGAGCTCGGCAAGCTCGTTGACGATACGCAAGCGTTGCTCGTGAACGGCACGGGCGACGTTGCCGAAGGCTGGATCGTCGGCATCGACGTGTGTTACCGTTTGATCGCCGTCATGCGAACGCATTGGAGGGGTTTGCGGGGCGGAGACGGCGTGCGCGCCGAGCTGGAAAGATTTTTCGACGAGCTTCGCGCCTCGTCAACTTCTCATCGCTTGGGAGAGAGTCATGTTACTAAAGTTGCTCTTTAAGCCGTTAGCCGTCGTGACGCCCGACCTGACCGCACACATCGAGGGCGTGCCGTCGGGCAACAACAAAGGCAATTACGAAAAACAGCCCGGCCATCTTCCCGACGGCAGATCGACCGCGGAGCGCTCGACCGGCATCGATTCGGGGCCGCACGAGCCCATTTTGCCGCAGATGCCGAATCTCTCGCCGCCGTGATGCAGGCGCTGGGCGCGCCGCCGCTGCGTTTTCGCGCACTCGGCGCGCAGCCGTCGAGCGCGTTCGCGACGCCGACCATCGAGCTTTGGGTTGAAATCGCCTGCGAGGCGCCATACGAGATTCGTACGATCGCTCTCAACGTCGAAGTTCGCATCGCGGCACAACGACGTCGCTACGAGACGCCCGAGCGCGAGCGGCTCTTCGATCTCTTCGGCGATCCCTCTGTGTGGCAACACTCGCTTCGAAGCGTGCAATGGATGCGAGCTTCGGTGAATGTGGCGAGTTTTTCCGGTTCGACGGTGATTGAGATTCCGCTTCCCTGCACGTACGATTTCGACGTCGCCGCTGCGAAGTATCTGGCCGCTCTCGAAGACGGCGAGATACCGGTCGACGTGCTTTTTAGCGGAAACGTCTTCTATGACGACGGCGCCGGACGTCTGCAGAGCGCGATGATTCCGTGGGAGAGCGAGACGGCGTTGCGCATTCCAGTGGCGATGTGGCGGAAGGCGATCGACGCCGCTTTTCCCGACGGCGCGTGGCTTCGCGTAAGCCGAGCGATGCTCGCCCGGCTGCACGCGTATCGCTCCAGCCATGCTCACCTCGATTGGGACGAAACGCTCGCGCAGCTTTTGGAGAGCGCCCGAGGCTGACGTGGACGCAGCGCGGCAGATCGCCCAAGCAGTGCTCTACGAAGGCTACCTTCTCTGGCCGTATCGTCGCAGCGCTCTCAAGAACCAGCATCGCTTCACGATCGGAGGCCTCTATCCGGCCGGCTACGCCCAGCGCTTCGGCGACCGCAGCGAGGCGCGCGTTGAGTGCCTGGTCGAGGGCACGCAGCCGCAAATCGAGCTCGAAGTACGTTTCCTGCACATGGTTCGCCGGCAAGTCTTCCTCGACGGCATTCCCGCGGACGACGTCACCGTGGATGGATGCCGCTATCTCACGTGGGACGAAACCGTCGAGCGAAGCGCCGACAAGGCGGATCGTTTCGCGTGGAAGGCCGGCTGCGAAAGCGAACGCATTTCAGCCAATCTCGAGCTGGTGCGTAGCTGGGAGGCGATCGACGGCATCGTCGAGTGCCGCACTTGTCCTCTCGACGACGCGTTGCAGCGGGTGAGCGTTCGCGTCGTGAACGAGAGCGTTGCGACCGATTCGTCCCGGGATGCCGCGCTGCGCCGCACGCTGCTCGCCTGCCACGTAGTGCTGCGCGTCCGAGAGGGGACGTTCGTTTCAACGATCGATCCCCCGCAGCAGTTCGCGCTCGCGGCGCAAGCCTGCCGATGCGACGGGCTCTGGCCGGTTCTCGTCGGGACGCCGCCGGCACGCGACACGATGCTCGCCTCTCCGATCATCCTCGAGGAGTATCCTCAGATCGCGCCGCAGACGCCGTGCGACTTTTTCGACGGCGCCGAAGTCGGTGAGTTGCTCGCTCAGAGCATTCTCGCGCTCAGCGATGCGGAAAAGGAGGAGATGCGGGCGACCGATCCGCGCGCGCGGGAAATGTTGGAGCGCGTCGAATCGATGACGGACGCCGAGCTTGCGCGCCTGCACGGCGTTTTTCGCACGCACGAGAGCGTGACGTGAGCTTGCAGCGCGGAAGCCGCGTCCTCTTACGACCGCGCGCCGACGGTGACGTGCTTATGCGCGCGCTCGAAGGCCGCCGCGGCATTGTCGACGCAATCGAAGAAGACATGGAAGGCCGGCGCCATATTGCGGTGACCCTCGAAGACGATCCGGCTCGAGACATTGGCAAGGCTCGCCGCCTCGCCCATCGTTTCTTTCTTGCGCCTGAGGAGGTCGAGCAGCTCGGAGAACAAGAGCTGGATTCGCTCCTCCCCCGCATCTTGGTCGCGGGAATCGGTAACGTCTTTTCGGGTGACGACGCGTTCGGTGTGGAAGTGGTCAAGAAGTTGAGTCAGACAGGCTTACCGTCCGAGGTCAGTGTCGTCGAGTTCGGAATCCGCGGCATGGATCTCGTTTATGCGTTGGGTGACGGCTACGATGCGGCAATCTTGGTCGATGCCGCTCCCCTGGGCGCCGAGCCCGGCACGGTCGAGCTCATCGAAGCGGCCGACGATACGTTCGACCGTGGCAGCATCGAGGGCCACGGCATGCATCCTTCGGAGGCAATTGCGCTAGCACGGCAGATCGGTTCAGTTCCATCGCGCCTGCTCGTCGTCGCATGTCAGCCGGCAGCGATGCCATCGTCTGATGAAATTTCCGAGGCTCTGAGCGAGCCGGTGGCTGCGGCTGTCGATCGTGCCGCGGCGCTCGTCATCGACCTCATCGACGATCTCCGCAAATCGAAGCAACGCCACCTTGAGGAGGTTACATCTCATGACGATTCACATCCCTCGCGGAATCTTGATATCGACCGCAGTGCTGGCATGTCTAGCCATAGTGGGGCTGATCGCCCGCCAGGCGCCGGAGTTCACGCGGTACGCTAAGATCGAGGGAATGTAGCAGGACCAAAGCATGCACGAAGCTTCGGTTGCGCTTGCTATTGTCGATGAGATCGTGGACCGCGCCTCCGACGAGCTCATCGAACGCGTATTTCGCGTTCGTTTGCGGATTGGAGCGCTCACCGGCGTTTTTCCCGACGCATTGACGTTCGTCTGGGACGCCGCGACCGAAGGCACGCTCGCCGAGGGTTCGAGCCTCGACATCGAACGGATTCCGCTCGAGATTTTCTGTAAACGCTGCGCTTGCGCGAGGCGAGTCGACCAAAAGCATCCGCCGCTGCCGATCTGTCCGGTCTGCGGCGATCCTTCCGCAGAGATCACGCGAGGCCGGGAGTTGCTCATCACTGGTTTGGAGGTAACCTATGCAGCCGGAAGTGCTCGACATGGAACAAGCGATTCTTCGAAAGAACGCGGACCTCGCGCAGGAATTGCGTGATCGGTTCGCGCGGGCCGGAACGTACGTCGTCAATTTTCTTTCGAGCCCCGGCGCTGGAAAAACGACGCTGCTCGAAGAAACGCTGCGCCGCTTTTCTGCGCACTCTCGCGTCGCCGCGCTTGTCGGCGATCAGGCCACCGAGAACGATGCCGTGCGCCTGGCGCGAAGCGGGGCTCCCGTCAAGCAAATCGCGACCGGAGCCGAGTGCCGGCTCGATGCCGAAATGGTGGGCTGCGCGCTCGACGGTCTAGAGTGGGGCGACCTCGAGCTGCTCGCAATCGAGAATGTCGGCAATCTCATTTGCCCGGCCGAGTACGATTTGGGCGAAGAGCTTCGCGTCGTGCTATTCTCGACGCCCGAAGGCGAAGATAAGCCGTTCAAGTATCCTCTCGCTTTCACGACGGCGGACCTCGTCATCATGACCAAGATCGACCTCGTTGGGGCCACCGATTTCGACCGGGTCGCGGCGCGTCAGAACGTCGAGCGCGTGCATCCGGGCGTCGACGTCCTCGAGCTTTCGGCCCGCACGGGCGACGGCATGGAGCAGTGGTTCGAATACTTGCAACGCAGAATCGCCGGCGAACGCGTCCACGCATAATAGCGCTGCTCGCGCTGCTGGCGGCAATCAACGGCGCGGCGTGGATAGTGCTGCTCGTTGCCGGGCACCGGTACGCGCTGCTCTTGCCGCTCGGCGTCACCGCGTACTTGCTCGGCTTACGTCACGCCGTCGATCCCGATCATATCGCGGCAATCGACGGCACCACACGCAAGCTCGTCCACGAGGGCAAGCGCGCCGAATCGGTCGGTTTCTATTTTTCGTTGGGGCATTCGACGATCGTCTTCGTGCTCAGCATTTTGGTGGCGCTCTTCGGCGTCATGGTCAAGACGCGGTTTCCGATCTTGGAGAATACAGGTGCGGCGATCGGAACGTGGGTTTCGGTCGTATTTTTGCTCGTGATAGCAGCGGCGAACCTAGTCGTGCTGCTCGATCTCTTGCGCGGCAGGAGTCAAACCAATCCGGCGGATGCGGCGCTGGGCGGAGGGGTTCTTTCACGAATGCTGCGCCCGGCGTTACGCATGGTCACGCGCAGCGAGCACATGTATCCGGTCGGCTTGCTCTTCGGTCTAGGTTTCGATACGGCGACCGAAGTCGCGCTGCTCGGCATCTCCGCCGCGTCGGGCGCGGGTGGAATGCCAATGATCTACATCTTGATTCTGCCGTGGCTCTTCACGGCCGGGATGTCGCTCATCGATACGGCCGAAGGCGTTGCGATGCTCGGCGCGTACGGCTGGGCCTACGTTCGGCCGGCGGCGAAAGTGCTGTACAACGTCAACATGACGCTGCTGACGACCATCATCGCGCTCTTCGTCGGCAGTGCCGAAGCGTTCGCGGCAATCGGAACGCACCCGACGCTCTCGTTTTCGTGGCTCGGTTACGGCATCATAGCGATCTTCGGCGCGAACGTCGGGCTTAGCGCCTTCTTCTACCGCTTCCGGCAAACGTAGGTGGCAGAATCTTCGGGCACCGGCGACGCATCGCAAGGCGTCACCGTCGACCTTAGCCCGCACGAGAAACGTGAAGCGGGACGGCGCGCCGGCTTGCGCGCTGCGGTCGTCTTCGAGTCCGTGCGGCAAGAAGGCGAGCGCGAGTTGCAGCGTCCTGCTGTGGCCCTGGCTTTCTCCGGGCTTGCTGCGGGGCTATCGATGGGCCTCTCGCTCGTGGGAAGTGGGCTCGTGCGCGCCGCACTTCCCGCCGCGCCGTGGCGGCCGCTGCTCGAAAATTTGGGCTATACGCTCGGCTTTCTGATCGTCATCCTCGGTCGTCAGCAGCTCTTTACCGAGAACACGGTAACCGCAATCCTTCCGTTGCTCGACGATCCCGATAAACGGCAAAAATTCTTTTCCGTCGCTCGTCTTTGGGCCGTCGTGCTCGTCAGCAATCTCGCCGGCGCGCTCGCCTTCGCGTTTGCCGTCGCGCACAGCGGTGCCTTTTCGGCCGAGGTTCATCGGGCGTTTCTAGAGCTCGGCATGGCCACGCTCCAATACGATTTCGCGACGACACTCGTCAAGGGAATTTTCGCCGGATGGATCATCGCCCTATTAGTCTGGCTGCTCCCGACGGCCGAAGGCTCGCGCGTCGCGGTAATTATTATTCTTACTTACCTGGTGGGGTTAGGCAGCCTTAGCCACGTGATCGCCGGCTCCGTTGAGGCGTTCTACGCCGTTTTGGTCGGCGTGGCAAGCTGGACGCATTTGGCGCTCGATTTCCTCTTGCCGGTGTTCTTGGGAAATTCAATCGGCGGCGTCCTGCTCGTGTCGCTGCTCAACTACGCGCAGGTCGCGGTCAAGAGCGAAGAAGAGATGACGGAGTAAGGCCGCCCGCGCTCTGGATATAAGGCCGCACAAGTGCGCACAGGGGTTTCAAGTAACCGTATTGGCGGATTTGAGAGTCTCGAAGCCTGACGCTCCGGCACTGCCGCCGTGCGGAGGGAATATTTCCGAGGCCGCAGCGAGCGACCCGCGATAGGTCGTGAGGCATCCGGCCGTGCGGAAGACCTCCTCCATTTTCGTCATGGCGTCGGCGTCGTCACCGCAATACGGAATGTTGGCGCCAGGTTGGGGTGCCACGATCAAGGCGCGAATGACGCGGTGCGTATTGAGCTTGCGCGCAAGCAGCTCGGTGCCGCTCGGTTCGGTCGCCTCGGGGTCTTCCATGGCATCGACGATTACGGCGTGGTCGGAGATGCAGCCCGCCCGTGCGAGAAGGTCGTCGGCCTTTTCGCGTGGACCTGCGAAGATCAACATCTCGCAAACGGCGGCATCGTTGTACGGCGTGTCTGCAACGCCGCCGGTCTGGTCGGCAGCCGCCTGAGCCCACTTCAAGCCTTCGGTGTCGCCAAAGCAAACATGATATCCCGCGTCAACCAGCAGTCGCCCGATCTCGACCGCGCGAGGATTTGAGCCAAATACGCCAATCTTCATGGCTGCCTTTTACCCAAACAACGGCCGGTCAGCATCCATGCTGGCGCGGCCGCCTCAGGCCGGACCTCGGACCGACCCCCCTGAGCCCCGGTGGGCGATTTCGCGCAGGCGTTCTTGCATCGCCTTGCTCGGGATTTTAACTCGATCGGCAAGCCTGAGGAACGCAAGGAGTCTGACGTGCCACCACGTCAGGTCGAGCTCAAACCAGCGCAGTCCGTGGCGTGCGGAAAACGGAAACGCGTGGTGATTGTTATGCCAGCCTTCGCCCCATGAAATAAGCGCGACCCACCAACAGTTTGTCGATTGGTCCGCAGTCTCGTAGGTTCTGTAGCCCAGCATGTGCGCCGCGCTGTTGACCAGCCAGGTCGAGTGATAGCTGAGCGAGAGCCTGACGAAAGTGCCCCACACCAGCCACGACCATCCGCCCAGCGCGACAAGCCCCGCACCGAGAGCGATCTGAAGCGGGATGTTCAGATACTGCATTGCGCGATAGAACGGCTCGGCGTAAAGGTCAGGAGCGTAGTGCAACATTTCCTCGTCCGATGGCAGCGCGATGTTGTTCCGATAGATCCACTCGACGTGCGCCCATTTGAAACCGAGCTGAATGCTGTGTGGATCGCCCTCGCGATCGGCGTGCGCGTGGTGCTTACGGTGCACGGCCACCCAGCGGATCGGATCGCCTTGCAGCGCCAGCGTACCGAAGATTGCAAAAAGATATTCGAAGGGCTTACGAAGCCGCAGACTTCGGTGGGTAAGGACGCGATGAAAGCAGAGCGAGATCCCCAGCGCCACGGTCGCGTACGATACCACCGCAGCGGCCGCCAGCGCCGACCAATGAAAGAAGCCGGGCCAAAACGCAGCGAGCGCGCCGACGTGAATGCCAACGAGTCCCAAGCCTTTGGCGCGGCTATAAGCTCGGTTCATCTTAACCACTAAGCAAGCGCAGTTCACGCACTCTACCACTCTTTCCTCCGTTCGGCTCGATTTTGCAAATTCTAAAGAGTTCGTCGGCAGTATACTCGCTGCATGGACTGGGACGTTATTGTGATCGGCGCAGGAGCCGCCGGCTTGGCCGCCGCGCGAAAGCTTGCGGCGCGCTCGATGCGGGTCGTCGTGCTGGAGGCACGTGACCGGATTGCCGGCCGCGTGTGGTCTCGGCGGATTGCACCAATGCCGGCGCCTGCCGAACTTGGCGCAGAATTTATCCACGGCCGGGCGCAGCAGACGATGGCGTTACTGCGCCGCGCCGGTGTCCGAACCGCTGCGACAAATGGCGAGTTGTGGATGCGTGAGAACGGCGAGCTGCGACTTGCCGCCAACGACGTTGCATCGTCTGCCGCAATCTTTGACGGGAGCCTCCAACTCGCCGAGGACGAGAGCGTCGATCGATTTTTGCGGCGTTTTGAGGGCGATGAGGCGATGCGCGAAACCGTTGAGATGGCGCGTGCATTCGTCGAGGGATTCGATGGCGCCGATCCCGCCATTGCCAGCAGTCGTGCGATTGCGCAAGAGTGGCGCTCGGGCGTCGATACAACGGCAGCACGCCCCCTCGGAGGTTACCATCGCATGTTCGAGCACTTAGGCGAGACGTGCGAGGCCATGGGCGTTCGCATCTGCTTGTCCACGATCGTTCGGCGAATTTCGTGGCGCCAAGGTGCCGTGAGGGTCAGTGCGACTGGCGATGGTGGTAAAGCGCATGCGATCGAGTCTCGAGCCGCGGTCGTGACGGTTCCCGCCGGGGTCATGCGCCATCGAGGCGATGAAACGGCAATCGAGTTCGACCCCGAGCTGCCTCCGGCGAAGCGAGAGGCGCTTGCGAAGATCGAAATGGGGCACGTAATCAAAGTAACCATGTGGTTCCGAACGCCTTTTTGGGAGCGAGTCCAGAACGGACGATACCGTGACGGTGCGTTCTTTCGCGGGGAAGGGCAGCCGTTTGCAACGTATTGGACGCAGTTGCCCGTCCGGAGTCGATTGGTCGTCGCGTGGGTCGGCGGTCCGAAGGCGCTTGCATTGAGAGGCGCAAGTCAAACGGAGCTCATAGAGCAAGCAGTAGACAGTTTTGGTTCGTTGTTCGGCGAGCCGGCCGTTGCGCGTCGGGAGTTCGAGGCGGGCGCGGTACACGATTGGGACCACGATCCGTTTGCGCGCGGTGCGTACAGCTACGTCGCCGTCGGGGGCGCAGATTCTCGCGCAACGCTTGCGGCGCCGGTCGCCGACACGCTCTTCTTCGCTGGCGAGGCGACGTCAGACGACGGCCAGGGGGGCACCGTGAATGGTGCGCTCGAAACGGGCGAGCGCGCGGCCACGGAAATCGCGATGTCGCTGCGCGCGCAGCCGAGCTAAGCAATGCCGGAGCCTACGTCGTCGTTTTTGACCGCCTGGTCGAGCTTTTACGTCATGACCGGGTCTTCGGCTGCAGCTTTGATTGGGTTGATGTTCATCGTGATTACGCTCGTGACGGGAGCCGAGCGATTGCGACGCGCTCCCGACGGAATAGCTACATTCAGCACTCCGACGGTGATGCACTTTTGCGGCGCCTTCATCGTCTCTGCCATCCTGAGCGCGCCATGGCGGTCGCTGGCTCAACCAGCCGTGGCGATCGGCCTCCTCGGGTTCTCCGGTCTCGTGTACGTTGCCCGCGTGATGTTGAGGACGAAGCGGTTGAGCACCTACAGGGCGGATCTGGAGGACTGGACCTGGTACATACTGCTCCCCTTCATCGCCTACGGCGCCATTTTCGGAGGTGCGATCTCGCTTCGCCTCATCTCCGTCAATGCACTCTTCGCGCTCGCAGGCGGCGTCGTGCTTCTTATCTTGCTTGGTATTCGCAATGCATGGGACGTCGTAACCTTCATTGCAACCGGCGGCGTCGACCAATCGCCGAGCTAGACACCGTCAGACGGTTCGTACGTGCAAACGCAACTTAGCCGCGTTAAGAGCGTTCGCTGTCGAGTTCTTGCATCGCCTTTGCGTTATAACGATCGCCCGCCGCGGCGTTCTTTGGGACGGCGGCCTCGATCGCGTTCATGTCCGCGGCGTCGAGACCGAGATTTACCGCGCTCAAAGTATCATCGAGCTGCCTGCGCGTGCGCGAGCCCACGATCGGAACGATGTCTTCACCGCGGTGTAGTACCCAGGCTATTGCGATTTGCGCCACTGAGGCCTTCTTGGCGTCAGCGATGCGCCGAAGCGCGTCGACGAGTGCGAGGTTCTTGTCGAGATTCTCGCCCTGAAAGCGCGGAATAATAGAACGAAAGTCCGGCTCGCGCTCTCGGTCTTTCGACCATCCGCCGCCGATCAATCCGCGGGCGAGAACGCCGTAGGCCGTAATGCCGATGCCAAGCGCGCGGCATGCCGGCAAAATCCTCTCTTCGACGCCACGCGAGATCAACGAGTACTCGATCTGGAGGTCGACGATGGGATGCACGGCGCTTGCGCGGCGGAGCGTCGCGACGCCCACTTCGGAGAGCCCGATGTACCGCACATAGCCACTCCTGACCATCTCAGCGATGCCTCCGACCGTCTCTTCGATCGGAACGCTCGGATCGAGGCGGGCCGGGCGGTAGATATCGACGTAATCGGTGCCGAGACGCACGAGCGTTTGCGCAAGCGCGTTTTTGATGACGGAAGGGCGCGTGTCGTTGCCGATCCAGCCGCCGGCCGGATCGCGCAGCGCGCCGAACTTCACGCTAATCCGCACCTGGTCGCGTCGTCCCGGGGCGAGCGCTTGAGCGATGAGCAACTCGTTGTGGCCGCTCCCGTAGAAGTCGCCGGTGTCGATCAGCGTGATGCCGGCGTCGAGGGCCGCCTGAATCATCGCGATGCTTTCGGCGCGATCGGCTGGGCCGTACATGCCGGACATTCCCATGGCTCCCAGGCCAATGGCTGAAACCGGCGGACCCGCGCGACCAAGCGTGCGCTGAGCGAGCATACTAAAGTGTAGCAGCTCGTCGAGCGCAATACTTCTTTGCACCGTAAAAGGCAATGCAACCGTTGTCGGCGAATGCGAGCCCACTCAGCGGGCTCAGTGCAATCCTAGAGGTTTGCACCGCAAGTCTGCCGCCAATCGGGTCGGCGGGGGTTAGGTCGCTTAGGGGCGATAACTCCGGGCCGGGGCAACCAGTCGAGCTGGCGGTTCCTTGACCAGGATGCCATCGTGATCTTAACGTATATCACAAAATGGCAGGGTCGTTCGTTTGCGGACTCTCAGAGACGCGTCGGCTTAAGCAGGGGCCGGCTCCGTCGGCTGCTTTCTTCCCGGCGACGGCCGGTCGCCGGAAGGGTGGGGCCGCGCCGGAACGTATTGCCCGGTCGGTGACTGTGCGGTGATTGCCGCGCATCTCCTTTCGTTCTCTTGTTAGCCAATCTAAATATGGGAGAAGCTTTGCGAAGCGAACCGTTGCCGGTGCAACAGGCCTCAACGAGTGCCAACGGCGCGAGTTCGCTTTGCGCCCGGATTGCGTCGTGGGCCGTCGCCACGCCGGACGCGGTGGCGGTCGTCGACGAAAACGTTCGGCTCACATACAAAGAACTCGAGAGTCAGTCGGCCACGCTCGCCGCGCGACTGCGCGAAGCAGGTGCGGCGCCCGATCGATGCGTGGGAGTCTTTCTGGATCGTTCGACGCGCTTTGTCGTGGCCGCGTTGGCCGTGCTCAAAAGCGGAGCCGCTTACGTACCGATAGACCCTTCAACGCCCGCCGAGAGAGCCTCGTTCATCCTCAACGACGCCGGCGCGATCGCAGTACTTACCCAATCGGGTAGGGCTCGGCATCTGACCGAAGCGCCATGTGCCGTGATCGATGTCGATGGGATACAGGCGCCGGGGTTCGTGCCGTTCGCGGAATCGAATATCCACCCCGATATGCTCGCCTATGTTGTGTACACGTCGGGTTCGACGGGAGAACCGAAAGGCGTCGAAATAACGCACACCAACCTCTGCAACCTCATTGCATGGCACCAGTCGGCGTTTGAGGTAACGGCGGCCGACCGGGCAAGCCAGATCGCCGGTCTCGGGTTCGACGCCGTGGGCTGGGAAATTTGGCCCTACCTTACTGCCGGAGCGAGCGTGCATGTGGCCGATGAGTTGACGCGCCGGTCGCCGGAGGCGCTTCGCGACTGGATCGTCGCGCAGAAGATCACGATCGGTTTTGTGCCGACGATTCTCGCCGAACAGTTGCTTTACATGAACTGGCCTCGCGAAACGACTCTTCGAACGTTGCTGACTGGAGGCGATCGGCTGAACCGAAGGCCGCTGACGGCACTTCCGTTTGTCGTCGTCAACAACTACGGTCCCAGTGAATGCACCGTCGTGACGACGTCGGGGATTGTGTCACCGGGCGGCGACTCCCAGGCTCCGCCGTCCATCGGACGCCCAATCGCGAATGTGACGGCGTTGATTCTCGACAAGGACCTTCGGCCGGTTCCACCGGGCGAGGCGGGGGAGCTCTGCATCGCCGGGGCGCTCGTTGGCCGCGGCTATCGCAATCTCGCACAGGAAACGGCGAGTCGATTCGTCACGTACGCGGCTCCTTCGGGGCAACCTCTGCGCATCTATCGCACCGGTGATCAAGCGCGGTTGCTCGAGAATGGCGAAATCGAGTTCCTTGGACGGCTCGACGATCAAATTAAGATTCGCGGATACCGTATCGAACTCGGTGAGATCGCCACGCAGTTGAATCGATGCCCCGGAGTCCAGGCGAGCATCGTTTCGGTATACGACACCGGAGAGAGTGGACCGACGCTCGTCGCGTACATCGTTCCCCGACGCGACGCAAACCTTACCGATAGCGACGTGCGTGAATTTCTCGGGGCGCGTCTGCCCGATTATATGATTCCCTCGTCGTTCGTCATGATGACCGCGCTGCCGGTAACGCTGAACGGCAAGCTCGATATGTCGGCCTTGCCCACGCCGACCCCCGAGAACCTGCTGCCCGGTCGCGCAACGGCGACCGACGTCTCGAAGCAAAGCAGCGCCGTGCAGGACGAAATCGCGGCCATCGTCAGTGCGCTGCTGGGGCGGTCGTCGGTCAATCCGGAAGACAACTTCTTCATGATCGGCGGTCACTCGATGCTCGGAGTGCAGCTCGTCGCGCGCATCCGCGAGACGTTCGGCGTGAAGCTGACGCTTCGGCAACTCTTCCTGGCGCCAACCATCGTAGCACTCTCCAACGAAGTCTGCCGCCTGACCAACGCGGCGTAAGGACGGTCTAAAATAATGGCCGGCGCCGCCTCGGAATATTCGCTGAGCCTCAGCAATCTTCTCGATCCGGAAGTGCTCGCGGATCCTTATCCGTTGTACCATCGTCTGCGCGAAGAGGATCCGGTTCATTGGGATCCCTACCTCCATGCTTGGGTGGTAACGCGATATGAGGACGTCGTTACCGTTCTTACGCATTTTTCGGCGGACCGCGCCCCTTCGCCCGAGTTTTTCGAGAGCCTCGGTGCGGCCGAAGTGAGCCCCGTTGCGAAGGTCATGGTCAAGCAGATGCTCTTCATGGATGCGCCGGCGCATACCCGATTGCGCAAACTCGCGGCTCCGGCGTTCATGCCCGCGCGGGTGCGCGTCCTTCGCGAACACATTGCGCAGATCGCGACGAAGCTCGTCGATGACGTTCAAGCTCGCGGAAACGGACATATCGATGTATTGGCCGACTTCGCCGAGCCGCTGCCCGCGATCGTGACTGCGGAAATGCTCGGGGTTCCGCCGGAAGACCACGTCAAGTTGAAAGACTGGTCCGGAATGTTCGCCGGGATGCTCGGTAACTTTCAGCATAATCCGGATCGGCTCGCGGACGCGCTATACGGTGTCGAAAGCTTAAGCGCTTATTTTCAAGACACGATTTTGGAACAAAGGGAAAAGCCTCGGCCCGGCTTAGTGCATTCGCTGATGTCCACCGTGGTCGACGGGGACCGGCTGACCGATGAAGAGATCGTTGCAAACTGCATCGTCACGATGGTGGGGGGTCAAGAAACCACCACGAATTTGATCGGCAACGGCATGCTGACCCTGTTACGCAATCCGGATCAAATGGACCGACTTCGCACGCACAACGAGCTCATGCCGGAAGCCGTCGAAGAGCTCTTGCGTTATGAAAGCCCCAGCCAGCAGACCGCGCGTTTAGCTCCGGCCGATCGGATGCTCGGCGACAAGCAGATCCGTAAGCGCGATGCCGTTATCGCGGTCATGGCTGCCGCCAACCGCGACCCCGAGCGATTTCCCGAGCCCGATAGGCTCGACTTTGAACGACCGGACAATCGTCACGTAGCGTTCGGATGGGCCGCGCATTTCTGCTTCGGAGCGCCGCTCGCTCGCATCGAAGGGCAGATCGCCTTCGAAACGCTCTTAGATCGATTCGATAAACTCGAGCTCACGGAAGAGAAACTCGTTTGGCGCGAGAATCTCGGCCTGCGCGGGTTGAAATCGCTTCCACTTTCCTTTACGGCCAAACGCTAATCGCGACGATGGACCCGGGCGCGGACGTAATGCGGGACCTTGCAGTCCCCAACCTCCGCACGATGCGCTTCGAAGATTACGCCGGCATCCGTAAACTGGCATCGGACCACTTTATTTCGGTGCCGTCGGCTCAGGATTGGGAGCATCGCTGGAAGGATAATCCAGTCTGGCAACGCCTTGGCGATCGTTTGCCGATGGGTTGGGTTCTCGAGAGCGCAACCGGGGAAATCGTCGGATCCATGGAGACGGTCCCGGTGCTCTACAAGTTCCGGGGTGGGGACTTGGTTTCGGCCGCCAGCGCGCTCTGGTGCGTCAGCGCGCCGTACAGAGGCTTTGCTCTTCAACTCATAGACGAATACTTCAGTCAGTCCGTGGATCTGTTTATCAGCACGACCGTCGGTCCGACTGCAATCGAGACGTTAAAACAACTCTCCGACCCAATCCCTGTGGGCCGCTGGGATGCAACATCTTGTTTCATAGCGCACCGCCGATCGTTTGCAGAGGTAGCGCTACGAAAATTTCACGTTCCTCTAGCCTCGCTGCTCTCGTATCCCGCCAGTGGTATTCTCAGGTTGACGCAGGCCATTAGCACGAAGCCCTTGGCTCACCCGCCACGCGGCGTTCTCTTCGATACGGCTAGCGCTTTCGATTCCCGCTTCGACGCATTCTGGGCCGAATTGCTCCGGCAAAACCCCGAGAGATTGCTGGCCGAGCGAAGCAGCCTCGCGCTGTCCTGGCATTTCTTTACCGCGATGCGCAATGGCCGACTATGGATCCTTACTGCATCGAGAGGCAAAACGTTAACCGGCTACTGCATTTTTACCGAAGTAGCTTCTATTGCGGGATCCCGTAGCATATGTCTAGTCGACTACCAGACCATCGATGAGGAACTCGATCTGCTGCCGGGTTTCCTACAGATGGCGTTGCGGCGGGGTGCCGCAGAGGGATTCTACAGGCTGGAGCATGCCGGACTAGCATTGCCGAAGTTTCGCGCGTTCGACAATCACGCTTTCTACAAGAGCCCCGTGGGGACGTGGACCTTCCTTTTCCGCGCGGCCGATCCGAAGCTCGACGCCGAGCTACATCAGCCGCAATTCTGGGATCCGTCCGCCTACGACGGCGACGCTAGCTTATACTAATGAACGCGGATATCGAAGCGCGGCAATCGCTCAAAACGCCGCCGCTTTCCATTCCGCGGCTTCGGGCCGCGCGGCTCGAAGATTACGAACACATTCGGCGGCTAGGCTTAGAGCATTCACTCGACGTTCCAGCTTACGAGGACTGGAGCGGCCTCTGGCTCGACAATCCGGTGCGCGTTCGTCTCGGTAAGGATTTTCCGATCGGCTGGGTGCTTGAGACGGACGACCGCGAGTTGGTCGGCTGTATGGGAACGGCATGGTCGCGTTATACGTTTCGAGGTGAAAGTCTCATCTCGGCCGTTGCCCGCGCCTGGTTCGTCCCGGTCGAATATCGCGGCTTTGCCCTCGAGCTGATGGACGAATATCTCAATCAGCCTGGTGTCGACCTCATCATGAACAACGCCGTTAGCAGTGCGGCACACGGAATGTTCAGCCAATTCTGTGCGCCTATCCCTCTCGGTCGTTGGGACAGCATGTCGTATTGGGTCACGGGATATCGCGGCTTTGCAGAAAGGGTTCTCAAAGGCGCAAACGCGCCGCTTTCCTCGCTCCTCTCGTACCCAGTCGGTGCGGGCTATTGGATAAAAGACGTCACTGGGAGAAAACCGCTTCACAAAGCTGCAGGCGCATTTACCGTTGATAGTCTCGACGGTTTCGACTTCCAGTTTGACGTGTTTTGGCGAGAACTCGTCCGTCAAAATCCGCAGAAGCTCTTGGCGGAACGGAGCTCGGCAGCGCTCTCGTGGCATTTCGCCATACCGATGCGAAAGAGGCGACTCTGGATTTTGACTGCATCGAAAAACGGCCGACTTCGAGCGTACTGCACGTTTACGCGCCAAGATCACGGCTTCCGGCTCCCTGCGCTGACTCACGACGACAGGCAAGGAATCCGCGGCATGCGCCTCGTCGATTATCAGAGCATCGAACCTGAAGTCGACTTTCTGTCCGGCCTGCTTGACGTTGCGCTTCGACGATGCGCGAAGGAAGACTTGTATATTTTAGAATACCTCGGCCGCGACGTTCCTAAGATGCGCATCGTCGACCAATTCGCTCCTCACCGAAAGCAGCTCGAAAACTGGAAATTCTATTACCACGCATCGGATCCGGCACTCGATGCCGAACTGCGCGAACCCAGCGTTTGGGACCCAAGCGCCTACGATGGCGATGCCAGTTTCGAATAGATCGTCGAATTGGAACGCTCTCGTCGATGAGGCGCACGCGTGGCAGGTATGCCCCCAGCAGCTCGCTTCCGGGCCGCTGCGGGATCGATGTCTTCGGTGGCTTTCGCCGGACGAACGGACGCGCTACGAGGAGTTTCCAACCGAGAGCCTTCGACACCAGTTTTTGACGGCACGGGCGCTGTGCCGCACGACGCTCTCTCAATATGCGAGCGTAAGCCCATCGGAATGGAGCTTCGACAAGAGCCTCGACGGCAAACCACGGATCGCGGGTCCTGACGGGCTTCAATCGCTGCGCTTTAACCTGACGCACACCGACGGCTTGGCGATCTGCCTCGTTTCTCGCGCCGGCGACGTTGGGATCGACGCGGAAGAGACGTCGTCCAACGTCGACGATGCGCTGATCGCACGACATTTCTTTTCGATCTCGGAACGAGCGCGGTGCCGGAGTCTTCCCGTGCATCAACGGCGGGGCTGGTTTTTCGCCCAATGGGTCGTCAAGGAAGCTTACCTAAAGGGAACCGGAAGCGGTCTGGACGCCCCCGAACGCGTAACCGTCGAGTGGGGCGAAGATGGTCAACCACTCGCAATCGGGAGTTGGCATTTTTTCGTATATGAGCCGACGTCGCATCACGTGGCGGCTGTGGCCCTTCAACAAGAAAGACGGCCGAACGTTAGAGTACGTCGCGCAACGCACGTCCTAGAGCATACGTGACGGCTTCCTGATCGGCTTTGAGAATCGAGCAGCCTGCACGCTCAGGAACCATCCAGGTATAGCATAAACGCAATAAGCGGCCCGCCGCTTGGGAAAAACCGCGTGATGAAGCGCACTCCGCAGCGCCGCTGGTGGACCGCAGCCGTGCTTGTGCTGTTCTGCGCCGTCTTGGTTGCCTTATGGCAGTGGCAGGCTCTAGCACGCTTGGCGATTGTCGCCGGGGCGCAGACTTTCGTGCACGTGCGCCTTTCTTTCGGGCGCATGCAGATCGGCGCGGATCGCGCGGTCTTTGAAAACGTGCGCGTGACGTCGTTTCGCAACGAACCAATCGCTCAGATTCCCCGCTTCGAGTTGTCGTACGACTTACGGGACCTGCTTCCGGGCGGCCGACGCTTGTACGGCCTGAAATCAGTGGAAGCCGATTCCCCGCGAGTCACGATCGTTCGGCGTGCGGACGGAACGTACAACGTGCCGATTCCGCAGCTCAACCCCAGGGCCGCCCACGGCGGGGCGCCGCTTGTCGTACGCGCACGAGTGCGCCGCGGCTCCATTGAAGTAATTAACGAAAGCCCGTTTGCGCTGCCGAATCAACGACGACTCTACGCCGACGACGTGCAGGTCAGTGCCAATATCTCAACGGCCGGCCGCTCGACGTACGACGTGAGACTTCGATACGGCGAACGTCCGGATATACTCTACCTACTGACGGGTCGGGGGGTGATCGACCCTACGGGCGGATTCATCGATCAACGCTGGGCCGCCGCGCAGCTTCCCGTTGCCGGCGCGCTAAACTTGGTTGTGAACACACCGGCGCTTCGTTTGCGATCAGGGATGCTGAAAAACCTCGAGGCGCGCTATTTTGGCGTTCGCGACGCAAACGGCTCGCTAAGGCCGCATATGGCCGCAAGCGCAGACTTACGCAACGGAAGCATCGCTATCGCAGGGCTCGCCAAGATGGTGAGCGGGGTGCAGGGACCGATCGACGTGTACGACGGTGGCGTCTTAACGACCGGACTGCGGGCCGTCCTTGCAGGCACACCGGCATCGGTCACGGGCGGCGTTTACGGATTGCAAAGCCCTAGACTGCGGGTGGCGGTGCGTGGGAGCGGCGACCTCGCGCAACTTCGGACCGCGTTTGCACAAGCTGGGCACCTTCCGGCGCGAGGAATGGTCAGCTTCGGGCTGCTCGTTGAAGGCAATGCCAAAGCGCCGCTCACGTGGATCGCTCTTCGCTCCCCGCGAACGACGTATGCCGCGACGAGTTTGCAGAATATCGAAGGCGTTCTAGCATTTGACGGACGGGAAGCCGACATCATCGACTTTAGCGGCCATTATGGTCGCGTGGGCATGCGTGCTCGCGGACGCGCATCGCTGAACAAAGAACCCAACGCAATCGAGATGCTGGTGCAAGCAAACTCGCAGCCCGGCGGCACGCCCTATCTCAACGCTTTGCTGCCTCAAGTTCCTTTAAGCGCCATGGCGCTGGCGACTGCGAACGATCCGAAGAGAATCGCGGTACGCGGCGCCTTGTGGGGCTCGGGCGGCACGCAGTCGCTTGACGCGATTTTCAACGTCGACCAACGCGGTAATGGAGCGATCGGGCCGCTTTACGTGCGCAGCGGGCGAGGTACGCTCTACGCTCGTATCGCACTCCAGCGTACCGGCGGTCGCAGCATTGGGCTCGTTGAAGCGCACGACTTTCCGCTGCCTGCAGAAAAGGGCGCCTTGAATGCAACGCTCGTCGGGGGCGCAACGGCGGCCGAAATCGCCGTCGCCGGTAACGCACGCGTTGCCGGTACCTGGGGCGTCGCAACGGCGCACGGCAGCGTTGCGGTGCGCAATGGAGCGCTTCGCGGCAGCATCTTTGGTGATCTCGGTTCGCAAGGAAGCTTCGGAGCGACGGTTGGCGGAGGCCCACGCTCCCCGCAGATCGCCGGAACGGTCGTTATCGCCGGCGGGCGTTATCGTAACTTCGACGTCAACGGCAATGCCGGACTCGCGTATCAGAACGGAACGCTCGACGTGCACGACGCTGCCGTCGCGATCGGCCCCCTTTTCCTCGGAATAGCTGGAACGATTGACGAGGTGTTGCCGCACGGCGCGTTCGCGCCGCAGTACGATCTGGCGGCGCAGGTTCACTCATCCGATGTCGGCGCCTTGGTCGCAGTAATGAAGCCGCGGAATGCGCCGCCCGTGCAAGGCAGCATCGACGCAGATCTGCGCGTCCACGGTACCGGCTTGGCACCGTCCTTTGCCGGACGCGTCAGCGCGCCGGAAGGAGCGATCAACGGGCTTAGCTTTCGCAATTTCGAAGCAGGCGTGAGCGGAGATGCGACCACCGTCTCGGTCACGCACGGCCGGGTTGTCGTCGGTTCTTCGCCGATTGCATTGACGGCGAGCGCAAACCGAGCCGGCGCGGGCGACGTTTCCCTCCAGGCGCCCAAGCTCAACCTTGCCGACTTCAACGATTTCTTCGACACGGGGGATACCTTTGGGGGAGCCGGCTCTCTGGCGCTCCGCGCGAGCGTCTTGGACATGCGTGTGCTATCGACGAGCGGCGAGGCGAGTTTCTCCAACGCGCGCTTTCGGCGCATCGATCTCGGCAATGTAGCGGCGCGTTGGAGCAGGGTCGGAGATTCGATCGCGACGGCGTTGACCTTCGGCGGGACGGCGGGTGAAGTGGCGGTCAACGGCACCGTTACGCCCTCGGCGCGAAGCATCGACCTCAACGCGAGCGTTCGCCGTCTCGACCTTAGCACGTGGTTGCCGATGTTGGGCTACACCGTTCCGCTGACCGGACGGCTCGACGCTGTTACGAGGCTCGCGGGCACATATCCGGACGTTGCGATGCGTGCCCACGCGGCCGTCTTCGGAGGGACCGCTGGACGCATGGCGATCGAGCGCTTCGAAATGAGCGCCTCGGCGCTGCACGGTCGCGGAACGATCGAGTCGGCGGTACTGGAGGTTCCGTCGATGACGACGGTGGCGTCGGGCGCCTTTGGGTTGCGCGCGACCGATCCGCTCGCGCTCGTCGTAACGAGCACCAGTGCGAATGTCGGCGATTTTCTCACGCGCGCGACCGGCAAAAGTTTCGGCGTCAGCGGCGGCGCCTTGAGCTCGACCTTGCGTATCGGCGGCACTCGCGCCGCGCCGACGCTGCGCGACACTATCGCGTTGCAGACCCTCCGCTATAGCAGTCTCACGATTTCTCGCATCGCGGGCGAGGTCGACGCCGATAAGCACACGCTTGCGGTTAGAAACGGTGAGGTCGATCTGCAGCGCGGCAAGGCGCTTCTCTCCGCAGCGATGCCGATCGCGATGTCGGGCAAAGGTGTCGCACCCGGCGCGGGAGCGGTCTCCGGCGCGATGACCGTCGACGACGTCGAACTTTCGAACTTCGCCGGCCTGTTTCCGAAGGGAACGCAACTCAGCGGAAGGATCGATGGGCGGGTGAACGCCGGCGGAACGATCGCGAAGCCGAATCTCGACGGCACGTTGACTCTGGCCAACGGAACTTTTAGCGGACCGATGGAGAAATCGCCGATCACCGGCATCGCCGGGACGCTGGCGTTGGCCGGAACGCGCGCGCAGTTGCAAGCCCATGCCTTTATCGGTACCGGTCGGCTGACGGCCTCGGCGCTCGCAGCGCTCGCCGATTGGCGGCGTCCTGCAGACGCGACGTTCGCCTTCGAGGGCACAGCAACCAACGCGCGCCTCGATCTTCCGGCTTATTTCCAAGGCAATCTCGACGGCGAAGTGAAGATGGCGCGAACTCCGGGGACGCTTCCTGCCGTGAGCGGCGATATCAGCATATCCAATGCGCGCCTTCCGCTGAGCGCGTTTCTCTCTATGAACAAGGGCAGCGGGGCGCCTCCGAGAATGCCGAAGGTCGCGTTTCACGACCTGAATGTAACCGCCGGTCGGGACGTGCGCGTGCAGAGCGCAAACGTCGACATCGGTACGACGGGATCGGTGCGACTGGGCGGAACGCTGGCTGCCCCGACGCTTGCCGGCGGCTTCCGTTCGACGGGCGGATCGCTGAGTTTCTATCGTGCATTTAACATCGAGCGCGGCGACGTGACGTTCGATCCTTCCGGCGGACTCATCCCCAACGTGAACGCCGTCGCGACGACTTTTGTCCCCGATCCCGCCACGGCAATACGGCTGAACGTGACCGGGCCGGTGACCGATATGAATCTCACATTCGCCTCGGACCCGCCGTACAGCAAGCAGCAGATCTTGGGTTTGCTGGTCGGGGCGCAGCAGTTTGGTGCGGTGCAAGGCGTGCAATCGACGGGCGGCGGCGGCTTCTCGGCGAGCTCCGCCGCGCAAAACCTCGCCCTGGGTCAGGTAAGCACCGCCTTTACGCGCACCGTGCTGGAGCCGCTCTCCTCGTCGGTCGGCAACACGCTAGGATTCTCCGAGGTTCAAATCACCGCCAACGTGCAGACCGGACTTGGCGTCAATGCCGTGAAGGCGCTCGGTAAGTTCGTCAACGCGATCTACGCGCAAAGTTTTGGATATCCGCGGACGCAGAGCGTTGGGCTGGAGGCCCATCCCAATCCGAGCACGGGTCTCCGTCTCACCGCCTTCACTTCCGAAGGGCCGACGCTCTTCGCGGTGCAGCAGCCGCAACCGGTCGCCGCCTCCGTACTCAACGTCAACCCCGTGACGTCGTTCACCCCGATCAGCGGCTCCAACGGCTTCTCGTTCTCCTACGTGCGCAGATTCTGGGAGTTCTGGTGAAGGTAACCATGCGCGGCATAGCGGTCTTACTTCTCGGCGCTGCCTTGGCGCCGGCAACTCAGGCACGCGCCGCAAACGTCGGTTTCGTGGATCTGCCTCGCTTAGTGGCGACGCACCCGTTGCACGACGTCTTGATGCGTTACGATAGCGAGATCGCCGCCTTGCGTAAAACTCAGAACGTCGCAGGCCTGAACGATCCCGCACTCTCGGCCGCACATGCTGCGGCATCGCTGCAGGCCGACGCGGCAACGGCGTCCTCACGCGCCGCTTCGATCGGGAGACGGGATCCTTCGGTTAACGTCGGGCGCGAGCGACAAGGCATTGCAGCCGTGGTGCGGTCCCAGCAACTGGCCGATCGCCAAATGACCGCTACGACCGCGCAGCTCCTTGCCGAAACGAATGCGAACCTGCGAGCGTACGACGGCGGGATCGCTGGGAGCACTCGGCGAGCGTACGGCGCAATGCAGCAGCAACTGCGCGAGAAGGAGTCCACCCTCGCGTACGAGCTCAAGCGCCGGGACGCCGCAAAGCGATTACTATTGCGGCTAAAGCTCGACGACTTGCACCTGAGCCCGGCGCGACGCGCGCCCCTGCAGACCGCGCTCGCGGCGCTCGACCGACGCGAGGCAGGCGCGGTACATGCGTTGCGGCGTGGCGATGCGAACGAACTTGCAGCGTATCGCGTCCAGCTCGAGCGCGCGGCGTCGGCGGGTGCAGGCGCGATGGATGCGCAGCTGCGCGCCAAATCGATGGCAAACTACGCTATTTTGCAGCGCGTCTTCAACGAAGAAGCCGGCATGGTTGGCGTGTTTCCCTTGGCATCGCTCGACGCTTTCAGCAAGACCTATGCCGCGGCGAGCAGCGCCCAAAGTATTGCCGGGGACATGCGCTCCGCGGCGCGCGATGTGGCGCGTCGCTTTGCCGGAGCCGCCGCCGTGGACGCGCAGTCAAGGCGCGATGTTGCGGCGCAGCTTGCATCCTTACGGGCCGACCGCGCGGCGCTCTATCGCTCGATCGTGGCGGAGATCAGAAATGCGGCGCAACTCGTTGCGCGCGAACGACAGTTGTCCGGCGTAAGGTTCATCGCCGGTCCTGCGAGAAGCGGCGCCCCCGACCTTACCCGACCGGTTGAGTCGCGCGTGGCGCGGGATTGGTAGATCGGCATGCGTCGATACTGGCGGGAGGCCTTTCATGCCGGCTGCCCGCGCCGACGGACACATTTTGCGCGAAACTTCACCATTCGGGTCACCAAATCGACGGGTAGAGGAGACTTGAAAGGGAATCGCACTGATCCTTTTGCGATTTTATACGGCGATAGTTCTTTTTGAAATGCCGCAATGGCCTCGGCGCCCGGGTAAAAGCCGATGTGCGATTTGAAAGCCGCGAACCAAACGAGCTTTTTGTCGCCCAACGTGGCGGCCGGGACGTTGTAGCTGATGGTCTCTGCGGCCTTCGGTACGGCCTTTCTAATCGTAAGGCGCATTTTTCGTAGCAGCTTTTGTACTTCTTCTGGAAAGCCGCTTATGTACTCGTCGATATTCGTTGGAGCAGCCCTGTCATTCATAAAATTTCCTCGTTACCAACTGTTCTACCCTCCGAAATACGCCGACCGACTCGGGCTGCGGCGTTCGGAAACCGGAAACGGCCAAGGAGAATGCGATGCTTTGGTCGGACGGGGAGCTGCGGTCTTGACGCGTCGTAGACGATTCGCTGGCAGACTTGGGTCATACATGCTCAGACACACAAAGGAGATACTTAGATGAAAATCGCACTCGCCATCGTAGCCTTGGGCGTAATTCTTCTGAGCTCGAGCGCCGCGGCGCCGGCCGCCGCGATCCCCGCCGGCTTACCGGCCGGCGTGCAGCAACTCAGCCCCTGCATTCCTGGAATGGGCGAGCACTGGGGAAATCCCAAAGATCTCCCGCTGGGGCCGATCTACGGCGTGTATGAAGGAAAGGTCGTATTCACCGAAATCATGATCGACCAAAAGGCCTTTGCCGCAGGATCGAGCTGGAGCGAACAACTCAAGCCGCTCGCCGGTCAGACCATCGATCACGTCGACATCGATTTCGAGCCACACGGCCATCCCGGATACCCGGTACCGCACTACGACGTACACGCATATTTCGTGCCGCACAGCGTTCACATGGCATACTGCCCGCATGGCTAACGCTACGAACGAGTATGAATCACGCCCCGAGCCGGAAGCGCCGAGAGCCCGCGTTCATTTGAGCGTGTCGAGCACCTCGCCGATGCGGCGCAAGCCCTCGTTCACGTAGTCGTCGCGTAAGCCAAAGCTTATGCGCAGATAACCATCGACCCCAAAGAGGTCGCCCGGGGCGACGAGCGTGCTCTGCTCTTCGATCAGTCGCAGCGCGAGCTGAGACGAGTTGATCGCATGGCGATACTTGACAAAGCAAATGGCCGCAGCTTGGGGAGGAACGATTTCGACATCGTCGCGAGTCGCCGCCCATCGCGCGAGGTTGGCGAAGCCTCGGCGGAGGTAGCTACGGGTGCGTTCCAGGATGCGCGCGCGCACGGCCGGCAGGAGCGCAATTGCGGCCAGCCGACTGTCGAGCATTCCTGCACCGATCGTGATGTAGTCTTGCCACGACCAAAGCCGCTCGATTGCGTCGGCCGGCCCAACGATCCAGCCGATTCGCAGCCCCGGGAGACCATAGGCCTTCGACAGGCTGCTGACGGCCAACACGCGCTCGTACTCGCCGTAAAAGCTCGGCGTCACCGCAGCTCCATCGTGCTCGCCGCCGGCGTACACTTCGTCCGCAAGAAGCCAGGCGCCGGCGCTCGCGGCTGCCTGGACGACGGCGCGACGCTCGTCCACCGAAAGAATGCGCCCCGTTGGATTGTTCGGGTTGACGACGGCGACGAACGTGGTCGCGGCCGTAATGGACCGGCTCAGCTCGTCGCGATCGAGCTGCCAGTCGAGGTCGGGCCGCAAACCGAACGTCGAGAGCCTGCGATGGAAATTATGCGCGAGCCCCCAGAACTGCTGATAGTTCGGCTGCATTACGGCGATCGAGTCGCCGGGCCGCGTGACCCCAATGAACGCCGTAAAGTTTGCCTGCGCTGCTCCCACCGTAACGAGCACGTTCTGCGGACCGGCACCCCGATAGAGTGCGGCGATCCGTTCGCGCAGCACGGACAATCCATTGGCCTGCGGATAGTTGAGCTCGATGTCGAGGAGCGCTTCGGCGTCCGTCGCGTCGAGCAATGTGCGCGCCGTTATCGAATGTACGCCGCTTTCGGAGAGATTGTATTCGACCTGGTTCTCCCACGTGGAGAGAAGACGCTCCAGATCGAATCGTACGAACTCCGCCGGCACGGTCTGCGCTTCGGTCATTTGGATGTGATTCGCGTCGCATCTCCGCGCGGCCCCCACGGGGACGGTTGCTTCAGTTCGGAGCTTGTGTAACGAAGCGTTGCGCTATCCATGCGGCGACGTCGTTTTCGGAAGCGGCCAAGACCGAGCCGTGGGTTGCACGCACGTACGCTTTAAACGACACGGGCGTGCCGTTTCGAGACAAGCGATCCCGCAGCATGAGCGTGGTCTCTGACGAGACGAGCGCGTCGGAGACGCCGTTGACCAACAGCGTGGGGATTGAGATACGGAAGGTACTCGGATTATTGGCAGTTAGGTCCTGGTAGAGCGCCTCGATGCCGGCTTCACCCCGCGGTGCAAAAATTGAGCGAGGCACTACCTGGGCCCAATCCGAGTGATCCATGAGGTCGTCGATGCAGCGCTGCTCCAACTCCGGCATCATGTGCAACGCGTCGGGCTCCAATATTTCCGAAGGAACCACACGCGGATCGACGGTCGAAAACCCGGCGATGATGAGCGCCACGAATGGGAGGGCGCTGTTCGGTGCGGGATTATACAGCTCAACTTGAAACAAACCGTCCGGGTTTGAGAAAGGCGCATACGCGACGACACCGACCAGCTTGAGCTCAGGCGCAATTTGCTGACCCGCCGCCGCGGTTGCAAGGGCCGCCGCGCCGCCCTGGGAGTGTCCCATGACGATCCAGCGCGTTCCGACGTTAGCATCGATTTCTCGCGCGGCACGTACGATATCGGTAACATCGTTCGCTTCCGAGATCGCCACCATATATGGATGAATGCCCGGCGTTCCGATCCCCTCGTAGTCGGTTTGGGCGACGGCGTAACCGCGTTGCACGAACCCGTCCAGCATGCGTTGCTCTACGTTTGGCGACGAGGAACGTGACGGCGCGCATTGCGGCGCGTTGCCGGTGGTTCCGTGCGCCCAGCTGATGAGCGGCCAGCCTCCCGGCGGAGGCTTTCCGCGCGGAATCGCCAGCGTTCCGGAAACGGCGACGAGGGTGCCGCGGGCCGTAAGCGATTCGTAGAGAACGCGATAGTTTGCCGACGCGGAACGCAATGCGGAGTCGCCCGCAAATCGTCTTGCCCAAATGACGCTTCCCTCGCCGCCGTGCGGTAGCGGGTTCGGAGGCCGGTAAAACGCATAGCCTGCCGGACCGCTAGGGACTTGCGAAGGGGCGTCCGTTACGCCCGCATTGCTCAAAAAGAGCAACGCCAGCAAGACAGCTTTGCCGTAACGCACTTTCAGGAAACGATTGATCTCGGGCTTATGTGACCTCGTCTTGGGGGAGCTCCGCAGCGGGCGGCTCTCGATCCGACGACCGTTTGTGCAAGCGCGGGGTTATGAACTCTTCGTGAACGACCAGGTCGAGCTAATCGTTACCGCCTTACTGCCGAGCTTGAGCGAATCCGTTTGCTCGCCGGAGATGTCTCGAAAGCGTCCGCCCGCGAAATGCGATGTGACGCTTAGCGTGATGACGTCGGTCAGCGGCCCGTTCGCAGCTTGTTTTTGCTCTTGGGTTCGATGATGCATGGCGACCGCGATGGCGGCGTGTCCGACCGGCGTGACGCCCGCGCCGGTCGCGGCGACGTTGACGCCGACGCTCTTCGCGAGTTGCGCCGGATCGAGTCCGCCGCCGGCGGTAAGTGCGTTGTGGACGTCTGCTCGACTTCGCCCGCGTACGCGGTACCGTGGTTGGTCCTGTAAGCCTGCATCGTCAACTCAGCCGGAACCGGCGTGCCTTGACCGACCGGTGTCAGCGTGACCGGCACCTTGAACGTTTTGCCGCCGTTTCGGCGCGCCGCAATTCCGACAGCGGTCGCCAACTTCATGTTTGAGAGCAGCGCTTGTGCGGCAGCTTGCGACTGAGCATCTGCCGACGGAGGTGCCGTTTGCGCGGGACTGGCTTTGAACGTTCCACCCGAAGCGACGAGTGCGATGGTTCGAGACGAACCGTCGGACGTCGTAATCGTCAGCGCGACCTTTCCCGGACCGCTCTGCTTCACGACGATCATTCCGCTGGTCGACTTATTGCCGTTCGGCGTCTGCACCGCCGTCGTAAAATGAAAGCTCGCTCGGCCGCGACGATGTTCGCGCTGCTCAACGCCACCGCCATGAGGAAAATTTTCACGTGCTCCTGCGCTCCTTTCTCAAGCGCGCTGCACATTCAAGAACACAATCCTTAAGCCCCCTCCGCTCGACTTAATTTCCCGCAGAACTACGCCGGTTAGGCAGGCTTGATGTTTTGGTTGATCCGAAGCAGGTTTTCCGGGTCGTATTTTGCTTTCATGCTCGCGAGGCGGGGATAGTTGTCCCGATACGCGGCCTGCACGAAGCTTTCACCTTCGTCCATGACCATATTGACGTAGGCGCCGCCGGCCGAGTAGGGATGGAGTGCCGACCAGTAGTTTCTTGCCCATTGCACGAGTATGTCGTTGCTTGAAGGGTCGGGGTCGACGCCGACGATGACTTCCGCAAAATTCGCATCGCGGAAGCTCCACGCCGTTTCCGACCGGCCAATGCGATGCGCCGCGCCATTGATTGGATAAAGGTGCATCGTCGAGTGCATGCTCGGAAGCGTGTCAGCATATTTTACGTGTAGATGTACGGCGGCGTCGGGCAGGGTGCGAAAGAAGTCGGCTTTCCAGTACCAATGTAAGCCCGCCGGATAGAGCGGGTCGAACATGCTTTGCAGCGCCGGGAACGGGATGGGACCGGCAAAATCCATGATCGGTGGTGCAAACGCCCGCACTGGGCGCAAGGCAGCCTCTGCGCCGGCCAGATCGCCCGTGTAACACCAGACGGTCACACACATCTTCTTGAGATGATGTTCGGCGGGAAACGGCGATGCCGGCGGCACCGTCACGAACCCGAACCACCCATTGAGATCTTCCGATGCGTTCAAGATGAAGTCGCTCCATTTTCGAAGCACCAGCGCACTATGCTCGAGCGGCCAGAAAATCGGCCCGCCGTATACCGTGCCGACAAAGTTGCCCCGGAACAAAAACGACGTGACTATCCCAAAGTTTCCGCCGCCGCCCCGGATCGCCCAAAACAGGTCCGTATTCTCGTCGTCACTCGCTCGAACGAAGCTGCCGTCGGCAAGGACGACGTCCGCATTCAAGAGGTTATCGATCGTCAACCCATAGCGTCTCGTCAAGTAGCCAATTCCGCCACCGAGGGTGAGCCCCCCGACGCCGGTGCTCGAGATGAAACCGCTCGGCACGGCGAGTCCAAACGCGTGCGTCGCGTGGTCGACGTCGCCCCAGACGCAGCCACCCTCGGCGCGAACGGTGTACTTCTCGAGGTCCACGCGTACGCCTCGCATGGGCGACAAGTCCACGACGAGTCCGTCGTCGCAGGTGCACAGGCCTGGACCGCTGTGACCGCCTCCCCGCACCGCGAGCGGCAACCGATGTTCGCGAGCGAAGCCGACCGCTGCGATCACGTCGGCGACGTCGACGCACCTTGCAATCATTATGGGGCGCCGATCGATCGCCCGGTTATACACCCGGCGGGCCGCTTCATACGCTTCGTCAGCGCGCGTCAGCAAATCGCCTCGCATCATTGAGCGCAGCTCCGCGGCCTGTTCCTCAACGTAGGTCGTTGTCATCTGCACTCACTCTCCGGAGAACGCCGGCGGAAGCCAAGAGGGATGGGCTACGACGAGTACCGCCCAGGCGATCAGTGCGACGCCGACGGCGGGGACGACGCGCTTGCCGTACGTGCCAATTTTTTCGTACACCATCAGCGCCGTGAGCGCCGCCATCCACCAGAGGTTAGCGAATCCGGCGGCAAAGCCGATCAGCATGAGCGCCCAGCAACAGCCGAGGCAGTATAAGCCGTGATGGCGCCCAAGCGCAAAAGCAGCCGCGATCCCTCGGCGATAGTGCTGCAGAAGAAACATGCCCGGAAGCCGGCATTTGCTCAAGCATGCGTCTTTAAGCGGAGAGAATTGGAACGCGCCGGCCAACGCCAGTACGCCCGCGGAAATGAGCCACGGATGGGCTGCCAGCCACTCCCAACGATCGACGAGGCGATGCACGATCACGTCGCCGGCGAACGCCGCCACGCCGAAGGCGGTCCAAATGACTGCATAACCAGTCAAAAAGGCACCCATTACCGCGCTCCGGCGCGGCTGGCTAAAAGAAGTCGCGGCAAACATAGTGATCAACGGCAAGCTCGACGGCAGCATCATTGCCGCGATCATCGCTTGCCAAGGTAGAACGAAGAGAAGCAGGCCTATCCATATCGGCAAGCCGCCCTCGATCAAGGTATCGTGATGCACCAGCATGCCGGATCCGCTGACCTGGCCAACGATCGCGAGCGCCCAGGCAGCGACGATCGCTACAACGACCGGTGAGGAAATCCGGGCGGCACGGTCCTGCTCGACCATGACCTCTAGCCCGAAAAGTTGATGACGTACTCACCTTGGATCGCGTTGCGTCCCTCGAAGGACCACACCATCCCATACTGCGGGATGTTGACGCGATGCTTTTTGGCCTTGGCTACGTATGCCGGCGATCCGGGGATGGTCGAAAAGACCGAATCGCGTAGCGTGGTGACCGAACCGTCGGGGCCGCGATATGGTTGCATTTCCGAATCGATGAAGGTGCCGACTTTGAGTGTGCCGGTCCCCTCGCGGACTTCGTGCGTAATCGGTACGCGCTCGACTGCGATAACTTCGCCGACGAGTTGCGCGAGGTCCGCAAGCGGTCCGCCGAGCTTACCGAAATACGCGTCTTGCAGTGCCTGGAACTGGGCGTCCGATGCCCGATCGTCGACCAGCACCAGAACCTTCCACGTCTTGGGCTTAAGGACGTTGCCGGGAATTTTGCACACGTTGACCATCGAAAGACCGCTGACCTCGACGCCGTTGATCGTGCCTTTGTCGAAATGATACGCGACGAACGCATCGCACGTGCCCTTGTCCGGGTCCTCGCCGATCCAGCACGGGCACAGCACGTTGCACGAGCATGCCTCGAGCAACGAGCCTTGAAGGCTGTATACGGTCCCTTCGGCTTGTGACTTGGCTTGGGCGGCCGCTCCCGATTGCTGTCATAAGCTTTCACCTCTCTTATTGGCGGGTTGAAGTCTGACGCGCCCAGCATAACGGTGGGACCGTTAGCGAATCGTTAGACCGACACGGTTTCGGCCAACAACCCCTGCGCCGTCATCAGGTCGGGGGTATCGAAACCCTCGGAGAAGGACTGCAGCGTCTGCCGAAGGCGTAGGTTCGATTCGTCCGCCTTAGGCGACGAACGCCAGAGCCGCGCGACGCTCACGGCCGCACGGAGTTCGAGCGATTTTGCCTGCTGCGCACGCGCGATCTCGAGGGCGCGCCGGTACGCCGCGTCGGCTTCGTGAGCGCCGGCCCCGCGCCCAACGAGGAGGTCGCCGCGCAGGCGGTGCAGTTCGGCGTCCCACCATCGCTCCCCGGTCTCGCGGGCTGCGCCGAGTCCCTCCTCGAGGATCCCCAGCCCGCGCTCTGGTTCGTGCGCTCGTAGGCAGACGTCCGCAAGCAGAGCCAAGTAGTAAGATAGTCGGAGACGAGCTCCAGTACTCGTAAAGTGGTCGATCGCTGCGCGCATTTCTGCGATCGACTCGGCGCATGGCCGTTCGCATGCGGCTGCATATGCGACGAGGATCGATGCCCACGCGCCGTAATACGGGGCTTCGAACTGGTTGCTCAGGCGTAACGCATCGTCCGCTTGGCGTCGGAAGGTCGAAGAATCGCCACGCAGTTGTTGAAGTAGGGCGAGATACGTGGCCGCGATCGCCTGGTTGAACGGTTGCTCGAGAGCGAGAGCCAACTGCACCGCTTCACGGCATCGTTCGAACGCCGTTTGCGGGCGACCAACGCACCAGAGTGCATGGGATTGCCACGCGCACGTGAGTACCCGATAGTTGAGGCCTTGAGAGTCCTGCAAATGCTGGATTTGCCGGGGATCGAACCTTCCAAGCAAATCCTCCCACTGCGCAATCGCCTCATGGAACCGCCCGCGCGCGAGCTGCGCCCCAACCATCATAGCGATTGCAGAAAGTGGTCGTTCGCCACTGCGCGTCTGAGGTAAGAGATCGGTAATCTCGTCGGTAACCGATTGTGCCTTGTCGTGCTTGCCTTGAACGATGTAGAGTGATTGCAGTCCGTGGAGCACCTGGCTGCGTTGCGGTGGAGTTCCAACCTTGTCGCTGAGTGCCAGCGCACGATCGAGCACCTCTTCGAGCGCAGGCGCCGCCCACCCGCGCGTGGTTCTCAGTATCGGCGCCCGCACGAGTTGCAACTCGAGTTCCCATGAATCGCGCTTCGAGCTTTCCGGCAATGCCAAAACCAGCGCAAGCCCGCGCTCGGCCTGGGCTTGCGCCTCGCCGTTGGCGTAGACTGATTGCGCAACGGCCGCAGCGCGAATGTAATACGGAATGGCCATTTCCGCCAAACCTGCTCGGTCGAAGTGGGCGGCGATCTGTCCGCTCATCCTGTCGAGCTCGGGTCCGTCGGCGAGCTCCAGGGCGCGCGCAACGATTCGATGAAGCGAGCGTCGCTCCGGTGCGCTAATCTCTTCGTACGCAACCTCGCGCAGCTTGTCGTGCGTAAAATCGTAGGTGTTTGGTTCCTGTTCGCGGAGAATGCGCTTCAGCCACAGTTCGTCCAGCGCGGCGATCAACTCGCGCTCGCTGCAGCTTACCGTTTGTGCGAGGATCGAGAAATTGCAGGCGCGAGCCAGCGTCGCCGCCGTCGAGACGACTTGTCGCGCAACTGCCGAGAGCTGGGCGAGCCGACCCGCAATAACGGCGTGCACGCGAGGCGGCAAGGCGGAACGGTTCGACATCGCGTCGATAGCCCGTCCGCCATCTGAGCGCATCATCTCGACGACGAACAGCGGATTGCCCTCCGTCTCCCGGTAGAGACGCGTCGTGGTATCGGCATCGAATGGCCGGTTTGCCACCTGCGACGCGAGTGCGACCGTCTCGTCGGGGCTCAGCGGCTCGAGCGAGATTTCCGTCAGCGCCGATTCCTCGACGAGCCGCAGTTTAAGATCGTGGACCGGATGCGATCGCGGCAACTCCTCGGAACGAACGGTTCCCACGACGAGCAGCGAAGCTGCGGCGTCGAACCGAAGCAAAAAATGCAGCCACTGAAGCGTTTCGAGATCGCACCACTGTAGGTCGTCGATGACGAGGAGAAGCGGCGCCGGCGCGGTCATGATTGCGCGTGCCAGCCCTTCGAAAAGCCAGCCTCGCTCTCCCAATCCCGTCTGTGGAGATTTGCGTCGCTGCGTTGTCAACTCAGGAACGACGCGTGAAACTTCCGCGAACCACACGTCTTCGAGCTCGTGCAGGTTCGAGCGCAACGCCTCGCTTCGAAGCCAATCCGTTACCGGCGCGAGCGCGAGCCGGCCTTCTGCGGCGTAGCAGCGCGTCGTCGCCGTAGCCAGACCCTGCCGGATCGCCCACGATACCAGTTCGGCTGCCAGTCGCGACTTGCCGATACCCGCCTCGCCCGCAATCAGCGCGAAGCGGGCGGTTCCTGCCGCCGCTACATCCCACGTTTTTCGAAGAACGAGCCACTCGTCGTTTCGGCCGATGAGCGGCGGCACCGGCGCGTAGCCGCGCCGAGCAGGCGCGGCCGTGACGACGGTTCGGTCTTCCTCGCGGATACGATCGTGGAGGTGAAGCGTTTGTTCGCTCGGCTCAGTGTCGAGCTCACGCCGGAGCGTCTCGCGGCACTCGCGGAAGACGCGTAACGCCGCGACACGATCGTCGCAGAGCGCGTACAGGCGCATGAGGCAACGATAGGCCTCTTCGTCGGTGGGATCGTGTCTGAGCCAGTGATCGACGTGCGGGATAGCCGTCTCGTATTCGCGCGTCGCCTCGACACACTCGACGAACTGCTGCACCGCGCGTTTACACTGACGCGCCAAACGGTCGCGCTCCGGCACGGCCCAGTCATCATAGCAACTAGGAACGAGCGGTCCGGCGCACAATTTGAGGGCGAGTTCGAGACTGGAGCGACAGCGCGGTGCGTCGCCGGACGTTCTCGCCTGTTCGGCTTGCGCGACCGCTTCCTGAAAATCGGTGGCATCCACGAGATACGGCTTCGAGGGAACCCATTGCACCCAGCTTGCAGTGGTCCGGACCGACGTTTGTGCATCTTCGAGCGCTTCTCGAAGCTGGTGCAAAAGCTGGCGAAGATTGTTGCGCGCATTCGACTCGGTCGCGTCCGGCCAGAAGAGGTATGCAAGGTGCGAACGCGACTGCGGCGCGTCGGCGTGGAGCACCAAGTACGTGAACAGCGATTGAAGGCGCGCACCGGTCAGTTTCGTGAGAGGACGCCCGTCTAGTGCGGCGCCGAAATGTCCGAGAAGGCGGATCCGAAGTTGCATGGCACGGCTTTCCCGGCGATGCTTCGCGCCGCCGGCAGTGCCTCTTGTTTCAGCTTGGAACCTCGCCAACCCCTGGGGCTATTGTCAGCCTCGCCGCATGCGCCGGGGGATCGGTCAAGCAGCCGGCGCGCCAACGGGGAAACAGCCGCGGCCGTCTACATCGCTTCCGATGAAGAGTGCCTGTTGAACTCGACGATCGTCAGCAAAGGCAGGCCGAGAGCACCGAGGACTGGCGGTCCGTATACGCGTCCTCCATGGACGCGTGGTAATCGCCTCGAGCGGCGGCGGAGTTGCAATAGGCGCGGTGTGCGAGCGCGCGCTGCGCCGGGCCAATCGCGGCGTCCTCGCCTTTCCAAATCTTTTGTGCCCTATCCTGAAGCGCGCGGCCAAAAGAGAATGTCAAGGGCCAGGGTGCGCTGTTTGCACGTGCATTGATCTCATTGAGGTGAATCGTCGCGAGCTCGTCGCTCTGGCCGCCCGAGAGAAATGCAATCCCGGCGACGGCGGCTGGGACGCAGCGCTTCAGCGTTTCTACCGTAGCGTCGGCAACTTGAGCGGCGCCGGGTTGTGGCGCGGTATCGCTGCCGGCAACGACCATGCTCGGCTTGAGCACCGTTGCTTCGAGTCGAACCCGGAATCGTGCCAGCTCACTGAATACCGCGCGTAAAACGCGCTCGTGCACGTCGCAGGAGTGCTCGAGTGAATGCGAGCCGTCCATGAGAATCTCCGGCTCCACTATTGGAACCAATCCCGCCTCCTGTACTATGGCGGCATAACGGGCCAGCGCGTGAGCGTTTGCGGCGATTGCCGCTTCACTCGGGGTTGCATCGGATATCGCGAAGACCGCGCGCCACTTTGCGAACCTCGCTCTCAGCTCGCAAAACGCTGCGGCGCGTTCAGGCAAGTCGTCCAGTCCTTTGGTTACCTTTTCGCCGTTGGTGCCCGCGAGATCGACCAGGCCGGTATCCAGCTTGATGCCGGGTAGGATCCCCCGATCTTCTATCACGGCCACGAACGGTTCGCCTGAGCCGGCCGATTGCCGGATCGTTTCTTCGTATAGGATTGCGCCGCTGATAAACTCTTCGATTTGCGGCGCCGTAAGGAGCAACTCGCGGTAGGCGCGCCTCTTTTCCGGAGTGGCCGGTATGCCTAGCTTTTCAAAGCGTTTGTTGCAAGTCGTGCTGCTCTCGTCGATTGCGAGGATTCCTTTACCGCGCGCCACCATCTGCACGGCGGCTTGGTCCAGGTCTCGTGCGTTCATGCGATAAGCTCCTCGGATGAGTTTGCTATGGATTCGATGAACCGCGCTCCTGAAATCACCCGCGCCGTACGGGACAAACCGGAAATTAAGATCGAATTGACATGAGCCTCGCCGTGAAAATACCGAACCCCGTCCAAAAGTTCTCCGTTCGTCACGCCGGTCGCACTAAAAACTGCCTGGTCGCTGGCACAGAGGTCGCGCAGCGTAAGTATTTTTCCGGGGGGAGAGCCTTCATCGCGAGCGGTCTGTGCGTCGGCATCGTCTCGAATCCAGAGACGAGCTTGCATTTCGCCGCCCAACGCCTTGACGGCGCAGGCGGTTATTACGCCTTCGGGAGCGCCCCCAATGCCGGCAAGAAGGTCGATCTGCGGGCGATCGGCCTTCACCGCAATCAAGGCGTTGGCGATGTCGCCGTCGGTGAAGAGCCGCGCCCGAGCTCCGGTTTGCGCGATTGCCTGGAAGACGTAGCCATTTCTCGGGCGATCGAGCACTGCGACGGTAATCTCCGAGGCATCGCGATTCATCGCCCGAGCCAAGGCGCGGATATTTTCCGCTATGGAGTGCTCCAGAGAGAGAACGCCCACGCCGGGCGGCCCCGCAACCAGCTTCTCCATGTAGTGTAAGTTCGTTCGCAGCAAGGAGCCGCGCGGCGCGGCGGCTACGACCGCAATCGCTCCCGCGCCGCCTTTTGAGGCCAGCGTGGTGCCGTCGATAGGATCGACGGCGACGTCGAGGAGAGGACCTTCGCTCGTTCCAACGCGCTCCCCGATGAAGAGCATCGGTGCTCGATCCTTGACGCCTTCGCCGATCACGACGGTGCCGTCAAAACGCCCGGTCGCAAGTGATTGCCGCATCGCGTTGACGGCCGCCGCATCTACTGCCGACTTGTCTTGCCGGCCGACGTGATGCCCCGCTGCGATAGCCGCAGCCTCGGTCGCGAGCAGCAGGTCAAACTCGATCATGGGTGCCCGCCAAAACTTGGGCGTTCAGCCGATGGCGAGCCTTGGCCACGCGACTTGCGAGCAGCAGCTGTGCCAAAGCGAGCGATGGGCTCGTGCGCGATGTCGTTCCTTCGGCCAAAAAAGTTCCAATCCGCGGCAGGCGCTGGTGCGCGTGCGCGGGCATATGTTCCCACAAGCAGTTTTCCAGACGCGCCGCTTCGTGCTGGTCGATGTTGGCTCCGATCTCTAGAACTTCGGCGCGCTCGCCGTGATACACGTCTTCGTAGCGCCGAATCGTTTGCGCTTCGTCCAGTCCCGTAAAGAGATCCTCGAAACGAATGCCCGATCGCTGGACGCGAACGATGAGGGAGACTGGCAGATGTTCGTCACTGCCGCCCTTGCGGCGCCGAGCGAGGTATCCCGGCGTGGTAAAGAAACGAACGACGATATCTGCGTGTCGCATTTGCGGCATGATGAACTGTCGCAAATCGTCCTGACGATGGATCAGAGCTGCGATCACCTCTTCGACGATGTAGCCGCGCTGCGCAACGTCGCGTTGCAGTTTCCAATGATACTTGAGCTCGTCCTGCGGATCGAGCCAGACGCGAACGTCGAATGCTGATCGCAGTTTTTCCGTAAGCAACGGGAAAAGGCCGCGAACGATGATGATCGAGCGCGGTTCCACCAGCTCGGGCTCGCCGAATTTACCGTTGGAATGGTTGTAAACCGGTTTGGTCGTCGCCTTGCCTTCACGCAGTCTCCACACGTGCTCTTCCATGAGGGGAACGTTATTGCAAACCGGATTCAGCGCGGTGATGCTCTCCAGGTTTCGCCCCTCGCGATCGAGCGTATGATAATCGTCCAGGCAAATGTTGAGAATGTTTTCGGCGCCGAAGATGTCGTAGATACCGCCGGTCAGCGTCGTTTTTCCCGTGCCGCTGTCGCCGCCGACGGCGACCATCACGGGGCGAATTATCAAACCGTTCGCTTGCGTCAATTGCGTCGTCATCGAATCTCCTCAAAAACGCGGCTCGCGCGGATATCGGGCGCGTCGATAATAAAAAGCTCGGCTCGTGAGATGGAGCCGGTTTCGCACAAGCGCTTGGCTTGTCGCAGCCTCGCGCGATCGAGCGCGTTGCGAACGCTTCGTGCATTGGAGAAGTTTGGTCGTTCGCGCCGCAATACCAGATATTCGCGCAGCGCGTCCTGCGCGGCGGGTGAGAGTCGGTACTGCTGGCGGTCGAGCATGAGGCCCGCGATCTCGAAGAGCTCGTCGGTTGTGTAATTGGGAAAGTCGATGTGATGCGCTATGCGGGAGTGCATCCCGGGATTGCTCTCAAAAAACGTTTGCATCCGATGGCGGTATCCGGCTAAGATGACCACCAAATCGTCGCGATCGTTCTCCATCATCTGTAAGAGAATCTCGATCGCTTCTTGACCGTAGTCGCGCTCGTTTTCCGGGCGATGTAGATAGTACGCCTCGTCGATGAAGAGCACGCCCCCGGTCGCGCGCTTGATCACTTCTTTGGTTTTGGGTGCCGTGTGCCCGATGAACTGTCCTACGAGGTCGTCCCGCGTCACCGTCACTATGTGGCCTTTGCGTAAGTAGCCGAGGCGATGCAGAATTTCGGCCATTCGCAACGCGACGGTCGTCTTGCCGGTACCGGGCTCGCCGGTAAAGCTCATGTGCAGCGACGGCTTTGACGCCGTTATGCCGAACTCGGAGCGAAGCCGCTCGATCACGAGCAAAGAGGCGATCTCGCGTATTCGCTGTTTTACGGGGTGCAGCCCGACTAAATCGCCGTCGAGCCGCGCGAGCACGTCCGCGATTCCCGACTCGTCGAGCTTGGCGCGAATGTCTACGCGCTCGTTATCGGTTGTAGCGACGTCCATGTGGGTCGACTGCTGCGTAAGAGCGCAGTAGGTAACGAATTTGCCGGTTGGAGCTCTCGATGCGCTCGAGGGCGAAACCGGGCTCGTCGGCGGGGCGATTGACGATGAAACTCAGCGCGGTAGTCTGGCGCCTCGCGCGGCGGTCGTAAGCGTTGATCTTGATGTAGTGATTTGGATACGTTTCCCGGCATTTGCGCAGCTCTGCGATGGCAGGCGCGGGGTCGCTTAGGTCGAACATCGGCAACCCCCACATCTCCCAGTACGTGTTGCGCGGGTGCGGATCGTCGGTAAATTCGATCGAAACGGACCACTCGTTTTTGAGAGCGTACTCTATCTGCGCCGAAATCTGTTCGTCGCTCAGGGGCGGCAGATACGAAAACGTTCCTTGTGTCAGGTGCATGTCGTCACCAATTACATAGCAAGTTATGAGGGCGTCGGTACGGCGTCGGGCGTGTCCGTCGAAGTATACTCGAACGTAACGTCTTTCCAGGTATCGAGGGCCTGTGCGAGCGGGGAGCACCACCGCGCCGCGCTCTTGAGAATTTCGGGGCCTTCGTTGACGATGTCGCGGCCTTCGTTGCGCGCCTGAATCATCGCTTCCAGAGCGACGCGATTGGCGGTTGCGCCGGCGGCGATGCCCATCGGGTGACCGATCGTGCCGCCGCCGAATTGGAGCACGACGTCTTCGCCCAGATAGTCGACGAGCTGATGCATTTGACCGGCGTGAATGCCGCCGGAGGCTACCGGCATCGTTCCCGGTATGTCGGCCCAATGCTGGTCGAAGAAGATGCCGTGCAGCGGGTTCTCGGGAATGTGATTCTCGCGCAAGGTGTCGTAGAAGCCGCGCGTGGTGTTGGGGTCTCCCTCCAATTTGCCGACCACGGTTCCCGCATGAATGTGGTCGACACCCGCCAGGCGCATCCACTTTGCGATCACGCGGAAGCTGACCCCGTGCGTCTTTTGGCGCGTATAGGTTCCGTGCCCCGCCCGGTGGAGGTGCAGAATCAGCCCGTTGCGCCGCGCCCAGTTTGCCATCGACTGGATCGCGGTGTAACCGATGGTAAGGTCGATCATGACGATCACGCTGCCGAGCTCTCTGGCAAAATCGGCGCGCTCGTACATGTCCTCCATCGTGGCTGCGGTCACGTTCATATAGTGGCCTTTGATCTCGCCGGTTGCGGCCTGCGCCCGTTGGACCGCCTCCATGCAGAAGAGAAAGCGGTCGCGCCAGCGCATGAACGGCTGACTATTGATGTTCTCGTCGTCTTTGACGAAATCGAGGCCCCCGCGCAGCGCTTCGTAGACGACGCGCCCGTAATTTCTGGCCGAAAGCCCGAGCTTCGGCTTCGTCGTCGCTCCCAACAGCGGGCGCCCGTATTTGTTGAGGTATTCGCGCTCCATGACGATTCCGTGGGCGGGGCCCTGAAACGTCTTGACGTAAACCTCCGGAATGCGCATGTCTTCCAGGCGTAGCGAACGCAGCGCCTTGAATCCGAAGACGTTGCCGATAATGGACGAGGTCAAGTTTGCAATGGAGCCTTCCTCGAACAAGTCAAGGTCGTAGGCAATGCGCGCGATGTACTGATCGGTGCCGAGAACCGGGTCGACGCGATAGCACTTGGCTTGGTAACGTTCGTGTGCCGTCAGCCGGTCCGTCCAGACGACGGTCCAGGTTGCCGTCGACGACTCGCCGGCAACGGCGGCGGCCGCCTCTTGCGGGTCGACGCCGGGCTGCGGCACGAGCCGGAACGCGCATAGGATGTCGCTCTCCTTGGGCTCGTAATCGGGATCGTAATATCCCATGTCGGCGTATGGCAGGACGCCCGAGGACCAGCGATCGGTGGCGCCATTCGTTGAGGAGTCGCCTGTTTTCCGATCCATCTGCTGAGTCTGACACGCGCTGATATTTGCGTCAAATAAAGCTTTCATGCTAAATAATAAGCAAATGCTTAACTATACGCCCAGTCAGCTGCGGACGTTCCTCAGGGTGGCGGAGGCCGGGTCGGTCGCTGCCGCGGCCGACTCGCTCGTAGTCTCGCAGCCGGCCGTATCATCGGCGCTCGCCGCGCTGCGGCGCGCGTGCGGCGTGGCGCTGGTCGAGCGTGACGGGCGCGGTGTGCGGCTCACCGAAGCCGGTCGAACGTTGGCTGCCTATGGGCGGCGCCTCTTCGCGCTTGCCGATGAAGCGGATGCCGAGATCCGCGCTACGGCGCAGGCGGGGGCCGCCCGCGTTCGGCTTGCGGCGGTCACCACCGTCGCCGAACACGTCTTGCCGCAAGCGCTTCGACTCGTCTTTGCGCAGCAGCACGATATCGCGGTCGAGCTCGACGTCGGAAATCGCGGTCAGGTTTGGGAACGTCTTTCGACGTGGGAAGCTCAAGTCGTCGTTGCCGGACGGCCCCCGGTGGGACGAGCGTTCAAGACGGTCGGCCGCCGCACGAACGAGATCGTGTTGATAGCGCAACGCTCGTGCGCTCTTGACGCGGAGGCCCTGGCTCGTGCGACGTGGCTCCTGCGCGAACCGGGATCGGGCACCCGCGCGATGACGGTCGAACTCTTCGACGCACTCGGGATCGTGCCGGAGAACCAGCTCACGATTGGATCGAACGGCGCGATTCGGGAGTGCGTTCGCGCGGGCTTAGGCATCGCGCTGCAATCGCGCGACGCCGTCCGCCGCGACCTCGACTTGCACACGCTTGGAGAGGTCGAGCCACCAGTCGCGCTGCCTCCGCGCGAGTGGCACGCCGTCGTTAACGAGAGGCATCCGCTGCCCGCCGTCGTCCAGCGATTCGTCGCGGCTTTGATCCTGGCGCTTGGGTTCAGCGCCTAACCGCCGCATGCCGGCGTTAACGGCCTCGGTGATCCACTTCGATCGGAGCGCTCGAACGCGCGCCCCGCAGGCGGCGGCGCTAGTCGTCGTCGATGTCTTGCGCGCCACCACTGCGATTGCTTGCGCATTGGCGCACGGCGCTCGAGCCGTGATTCCGGTCCGTCACGCGAGCGCCGCCAGGCGCGTCGCCCGATCGATCGGTGGCGCCCTATTGGGCGGCGAGCACGAGAACGGCAAGATTCCAGGCTTCGATTTCGGCAACTCTCCGAGCGAGTACGACGATAGGGTGCGCAACAAAACGATCGTCATGCGCACGACGAACGGAACGCGGGTGCTCGAAGCGCTGCGAGGAAGGGAACCCGTCTGGTGCGCGGCGTTCGCTAACGTTTCGGCGGTAGCCCGCGCGGTATGCGGCCGCGATATCGCGGCGGTTACCTTTATCTGCGCCGGACAAAACGGAGCTTTCAGCCTCGAAGATTTCGCGTGCGCCGGAGCGATCGTGGACAAATGCGCCGGCGACCGCGAAATCGACTGCGACGACGAAGCGGTCGCAGCGCGCGAGTTGTTTCGTGCAAATGAGGGAAGGCTTTCGGCGCTAGTCGCAATGGGGAATCACGCTCGGGCTCTGAAAGATGCCGGATTCGGCGGAGACGTCGACTTCTCGCTCGTGCTCGATCGCCTTGACGTCGTTCCGGTTCTCGACGGAAATCGGTTAGTACCGTATATTTCCTAGCGTCGCGTAAACCGTTGCAGCTCGAGGCGGAATACGACGAGCGGCGAGCCCAGCGGAAGGGACGCATGCCTCGAGCGCGGTTAGGTGCGGAGGTAGCAACAAGGCACACTTCTGCTTGGCTGCTGTTGGTTGCATCACAGCGATGCCCCGCGTCGTTGATGGCGGCCGCGAAGTTTATTTGAATGGCGACTTCGGCGGAATCAAATTGACGCCGAAAGGCAAGAACCTTCATAGTTTCTTTATTTTTATGGCCGAGACTATGCTGAAATCACTTCCGAAACCCTCGGCGGTTCTCTGTTTCCTTATCCTGCCGCCAACGCGAGGGCGAACGACGTTTACATCTAACTATCCGAAAGGTAAGATAGTCGGACGCTGACGGGCTTTTCACGCGGATCGCGACCCTGAACGAACCACTTCCGATCGAGTGTTCGGTCGACCCCGAGCGGTCGCGCGGATCTTCCACCCTGCTAAGGAGGTTTACGGATGGCATATCGCCCACATACCATGCTTGCAGTAGTCTCGCTGTTTGCCCTGGCCGCGTGCCAAGGGGCCAGCGGACCCAGCGGCTCCAATCCAATCCCTTCTTCTCAGTCGCCGGCGACGAATTCAGGTTTGAGTTCCTCGTCGCGCGTCTCGCTGCTCAAAGATGCGCCGCAAGGGATTCGCACGTACGTGCACCTTCCGCTGCGGAACGTCTCGGATCTGCATCGTTTGATCCAGGAACAAAGCAGCAAAAACTCCCCGATGTACCATCGATTTCTGACCGTCGCTCAATTTCGTGCCGAGTACGGGCCGAAAAGCAGCGCATTAGAAAGCGCCGCACATGTCCTTAAAGCCGATGGTTTCAAGACGACGATAACGTCGCAAGGTGTCGTTGCCGATGCGCCGCAGGCCGTCGTCGAACGCACCTTCCGCCTGCGCTTGCGTGCACGCCCGAAATCTTCAGATCGGCAGGCTATCTCACCGATGGAGGCGGATCGTGCGCCGACGGTTCCGCCTGAGCTCTCGGCCCTTCACGCGCAGGTAGCCGCCTACGCGCCGGTTCCGCTCGCGCGTCCCGACCACGAGAAGGTCCGCAGCGCCCCGATCGACCCTCAAAATCGCTATGGCCCGGACCAGCCATTCTACTGGTTCGACGACCTCAAGCAAGCCTACACCTATCCCGGCTACCACACGTTCAACGGCAGCGGCCGCAGGATCGCGATTCTCGCGGTGAGCGATTTCCTCGACAGCGACGTCGCGGCGTACTTTGGCCACGAGCACCTCGCGCCGCCCACTATCGTGCGCCGGCCGGTCGATGGCGGTCCGCCTCCGTTTAATATCGACAGTAGCGCATCCGATGAAGTCTCGCTCGACGTTCAGCAATCGGGAGGCTCCGCACCGGGTGCCACGATCATGGTCTACGGAGCACCCGATACCAGCTTCACCCCATCGTTCATCGACATGTACACCGCCATCGACGAAGATAATCGCGCCGACGTCGTAAGTACCTCATTCGGTCTGTGCGAGCTCTTCTTCTTACCGAGATACAACGACGGGCAGAGCTTCCTTCCGTTGCTGCAGATGTTCCATGACCTCTTCCTCCAAGGCAACGCTCAAGGCATCACGTTCGCGAATGCATCGGGCGATAACGGGGCCGAAGGCGGCGACTGCACCGATGTCAGCGGCACCCATGCGGTCTTCGGCGTCAGCGTCTGGGCCAACGACCCCGATGTGACCGGCGTCGGCGGGACAAACCTACAAACGTCCTCGATTCCGGGCTCTTTGCGGTCGACGTACATTGCCGAGAACGCCTGGAAGGACAAATTCCTTCCGGGGCACGGTTTTGTCCCCGCTGGTGGATTCTTTGGATCCGGCGGCGGCATCAGCGTGATCTGGCGCAAACCGCCCTACCAGTTCCTCGTCAATACCGGCGCAAGAACGCGCACCGTACCCGACGTGTCGATGATGATGGGCGGGTGTCCGCTAGGCGCTGCTCCGCGGTGCACAACGAGTAGAGTGGCTCCCCGCCGGAGCGCCTTCATTACCGCTCTAGCCGGCCAGTTCTACCTGTTCATTGGCACAAGCGGCTCGTCGCCTGAGTTCGCCGGATTGCAGGCTATTCAAGATCAGGTCCTTCACTCACGCGCCGGCAACGTCAACTACCTGCTCTACGGGCTGGCGGCGGCCGGAACGGTCGGGAACGGCCCGATTTTCCACAACGATATTCCGGGCAACAACGGATACCCGTCGCATCGCGGCTATAACTACGTCGTCGGCAACGGAACGCTTTTCGGATCGCAGTACGCAATCGATCCATTCGGCCCGATCGCGGGCGACCCGCAGACACCGTCAAATCCGTAGTTCGCAAACCGCGGTAACTAAGACGGCGCTCGAGCTATCGAGCGCCGTCTTATCGTTTCGCCTTAAATTACTGTCCCGGCGCCCGGTAGTTGACGTGTTTCTTGGCGGCTTCGTCGATCTGTTCGGGCGTTAGAAGAGGGGTTGCGCGCGTTCGGATCGTGCCCGTCGAGGAAACGGTAAGTGAAATCGCCGCCATCGTTTCTTGGTCGGGAACCTCGACGATAAGGACGGCGTCGTCGGCGCCGAACGCGAAGTAGAATGCCTCGACTTTGCCGTTGAACTGCGCGAGAACGTCGGATGCCGCTTTGCGGCGGGCTGAACCTCCGTCTTTGAGAAGTCCTTTCGTTCCCTCCGGCAGATACGAAAGTTGAATCAAGAATTTCGGCATTGTACATCGCTCCTATGCTCGAATCATTCGGGCGTGGGACTAACCTAACACGTCCACGCCGCGTGCACCAGGCGGTTAGACGCCAGTCGCGTACAAGACCCCCCAAGGCCGCTCGGGACTCAAAAGATCTGCATGCCAGCTAACGGCGGCCCAGCCATTTTCGGAAAGCCACGATCGCCCAGACCGACTCCACGGCTCCAAAGGGCCACGTTCCAGCAAGCCACCCGTAGACCGACGCCCCTACGCAGGCGATAGCAAAGGCCAGCGTATACCACGGCGATCGCTCTTCCACAGCGTAGAAAAGCATCATGAAGACGACCGCGCTCGCACCAAATGCGGTAAGCATGCAGGGTCGATTACCACGCTAATAAGAAGTCCCTGCGGCATCATTTTGTTGCGGGACCCGGCTACGTCAAACTGGAGCCAATGTGGGAAGCAGGCGCGTAGCTGCTGCGCCGAAGCGTGTTGCAGCGCTCATTGAAGTACGCTGACGATGATCGGAATTGAAACGTGCTGTTTTGCGGGATAATGCGCAGCTGAAGAATCAGGGCAAGTGGAGCGCCGGCGTCGTTCTCTCATTTTTGCTGCTTGGGATCTCGGCGGCTGCCCCGTCGCTTTCGGTGATTGGCGCCGACCAAGCGATGGATATTCATGGCGATCCCTGCGGGGCTCAGCTCGTCTTGTTCGTCGGCGGCAACCAGTGGATGGTCATGCCGGCCCTGCTCGCGGCTTTCGAGCGCTCCCATAGAGGCTTACGGCGAATTTTCTACGAGACGCTTCCGCCGGGAATATTGGCCCGCCAGTTGCGCGCCGGCTCACTTCACATCGGTTCGCTGATTGTCGACGCCGCTCCCGACGTTTTCATGGCAGGAAAGCACCGAATGAATGATGTGGCGGGAAGCGGCTTGGTGGACAAGCCGGTCGGCTACGCGACCAACCTGCTGGCGATCGCGGTGCGCGCCGGGAACCCCAAGCATATTGAATCGTTACGGGACCTCGGTCGCGTCGACGTTCGCCTCGCGATGCCGAATCCGGCATGGGAAGGCATCGCTCGGCAGATCGAGCTGGCGTATCGAAAGGCGGGCGGAGAGGGGCTGGTCCAGCGCATCATGGTGACGAAAGTGCGCGATGGGGCTACGCTGCTGACGCAGATCCATCACCGCCAAACTCCGATGTGGCTGATTGCAGGGAAGGTCGACGCGGGGCCGGTGTGGATATCCGAAGCACTGTACCAACAGCGCATCGGTGCGCCGATCGAGACGGTGCGCATTCCTGCTGCTCAAAACGTTCGAGCGTCATACGAAGCAGCGGTGGTCGCACATGCAGCACACCCGCAGCTCGCCCGGGATTTCGTTCAATTTCTCGAGACGCCCGAGGCACAAGGCATCTACCAATCGTATGGATTCGGGGCTCCGACGCTGCCGAAGGAGGAATAGCTTTGAAACGAACGTCGTTTTTGACCGCATCGGCCGCTCTCGTCGCCGCGGGATCGGCGTCGGCTCAGCCGAGCGTGCCCGGGGGCACCCACCTGGTCGAGCGCAAGGCCGATTTCGCGGCCGGCGAGTTCGCGAGCATCGTAGGCAAGCCCGCGCAGATCCACCAGCTCTACGAATCGATCGCGTTCAAGCCGGCGATTTTCAACAATATCAAGAACTCGTTCAACGGACTTCAGTTTGGGTTCGGTTACCCCGCAAACGAGATCGCGATCGTCATGGCCAATCACGGGCCGTCCGCCGCGTACGGCTACAGCGATCACGTGTGGGAGAAGTACCGCATCGGCGAGTCGTTCAACCTCAAAGACGCCGCCGGCACTCCGGTGACGTCGAATGTTTTCCTCGCCAAGCGCGCGCCGTTCGATCCCTCGGTGAACCCGGACGACGAGAAGGGCATGTACCAAGACACCTCGATTGAGATGCTGCAACGGCGCGGCCTGGTGATGCTGACCTGCCACACGGCGGTGGAAGAGCAGGCGCGCTTGCTGGTCAAGAAGGGCTTTGCGGCCCCGGGGACGGCCGCGCAAGTAGCCGACGACGTCCTGACGCATCTTATCCCGGGTGCCGTCGTCGTGCCTTCGATGGTCGCGGCCATTGCCGTTTTGCAAGCAACGTACCGCTATACGTATATCTCGCCGGCTTTTTGATCTGCGCGAGTCACTGACATCGCTTCACTCCACAAGAGTTTGTGAATCGCCTAGCGAATCGGACTGACCAAGTTGCGATTTCGGGACCTGGTGCGGTAGGATAACTTCTTAAACTCAATCCCCCGGGACTGGGGAAAGAAATCAGAACGTGACATTAATAAGAAGATCGGGCACGAGCTTTGACGACCTAGCCGAGTCTGCCGCGAGAATTTTGGCCGCGAGAGGCTATTCCCGGGTCGATTCGGAGCCGGGCTGGTGCTGGCAGAACGAGATAAACCGGGTTCGCTTTGCTGCCCCGGCAAGCGCGCACCCCAAATTCCCCTTCGTGGTTACGCGCGAACGCGTTGACCCGACGCCAGATGGAACTCGGAATCTGCAACATGCGCCTGCATCTCGCAATTTCGCCGCTCACGAGACGGCAGAGCGGGTCGCAAAAGCGATCGAGGAAAAACTCCAAAACCCGGATTGAGCCATGAGCACGAACACCGCGCCGGCATTCGAGCTATGCGAGACCTGCGACCACCCACTAGCCAGTCACATCGGCCCAACCGGTCCATGCGCTGCCGTGATGGAGAACGCGGAGCGGTGCACGTGCGAGTCTTTCCGTAAAGCCCGGCCGGCGAATGAGGCCCGTTCGTAACACCGACGCGTCTACACGGCCGGTTCCATAGTTGCTATGAGGGATGTCGGGATTATGTGCGCGCCATCGAAGTGAGCGGTTCCCTCGCGCGCGACGCCCGGATACTCGGCAGCGGCTAACGTCGGGGGAACATCATGTCGAAAAAGGGCGGCATCATCGGGGTAGCGGACCACGGCGGTTGGGCGGTGCTGGTGACGGTGGCGCACGATGGGAGACTGCTCGACCGCCGCCGCGTAGAACTTTTGGACGAGGACCTGCCGGCGCTTCCCCATCACCACGAAGGTCAGGCACTCCCGCTCGAAGAGGCCGTGGCCTTGATCGAGCGCGTGCGTGTTTCGGCCAAAAGGCACGCAGTACTTGCGCTGGACGCCGTCACGATGGCCGTGCGGCGTATCCTCGGCGTCGCCCTTCGTAGCTGCCCACCGCTTCCGCCTACAATTGACGAACGAATCAAGGACTACCGTGCGCGGAACGTCGCCGACTGGGTGATGTACCGCAAGGCCCTGGCCTCCGCCGCCGAGGCGCGGGGCTGGCCAGTCCAATGGTACGACGCGAAGAAGGTGTTAGCTGCGGCGCGCGAGGCGTTGTGCGTCGAGAACCTCGACGCTCACTTTCTCCACGTGCGCAGGGCCGTCGGGCCGCCATGGAACAAAGATCACAAGCTTGCAATGGCGGCGGCCATAGTCACTGCGAAGGCATTTGTGGATTGACTGACGCCCCGAAAGAACCCACCCGAATCGTCGTATAGCTATCATACGTTTTGAAGCAAGATGATCGGATTCTCCAAAAATAGTACTTCTGATCGAAGAAGAAGCCCGACGCCTTACACGTTCTTCGTCGGCTTGAACGACGAGCACAAGGCGCTCGTCCAGCAGCGGTTCGTGGAGTTCATCTGCTTTAAAACCGGCGGCCCGTGCATCTACACGGGTCGCGACATGAAGGCGACGCACACCGATATCGTCAATCGGTAGAACGCGAACGGGCTAGCTCGCCCGCATGCATGCCAACCTTGACGCCCGGACCCCGGGAGCTTGCAACGCCGCTGAAGTGAGGCCATGACCGCCAGTGGAAGTGTGAAATGGAACCGGCACCCACGCCGGCAATTTGAACCACCAAATGAGATTGAGGAGTAACGATGGCGACGCCGTGTACGCAGTGTGACTGCTCGAACTTCGTTCAGTCGGACCCCGACATTAGCGATTTCGACGCGCAAGATCTTTGCGCAAGAGAAACGTGCCAACACCCGGGCGAAGTACATATCGAACGGAAACTCGGGGGTTAACCTCCCGTTCGCTGCGACCATCACAGGTAGCGCTCTACCCAGTCGAGCGTAACGCGATCGTACCCTTCGATATGCGCCGGGTCGCTCGGAAAGTGATGCGCCTCGGGTATTGCGACGAATCGAACGGGCACGCCGCGGTCGTGAAGCGCGTGGTAGAGCTCGTATGACTCCGTGGCCGGCACGGTCTCGTCAGCCGTTCCCGAAATGATAAGCGTTGGCGTGGTGACTTGCGCGGCATACGCGATGGGGGAACCGCTGCGATAGAGATCGGCGCTCGAAGGATCCACCGGGGTGCCTCCAAGCGAATCGCGCGTCCATGCCAAATTTCCGGCGGCCGAGTCGTCGTACTCTTGGAGCCAATCGACCATGCCGTCACCGACCACGGCGGCCTTCCAAATATGCTCGTGTCCGATCAGCCACGACGTCATGTAGCCGCCGTAAGAATGCCCGGTAATAGCGACGCGGGACCTATCGACGATGCCCATCTTTTCCGTTGCTGCGATTCCCGCCATCACGTCGTTACCAGGGCCCGCGCCCGGATCGCGATAAATCGCATGCTCGTGAGCCGTTCCAAGGTTATCGCTGCCGCGGTAGTTGGGCTCGAAGACCAAGTATCCGCGGTTTGCCCAGAGCTGACGCAACACGCTAAAGCCGAGCTCCGATGACGCTTCCGGTCCGCCGTGAATACGCAGGACGAGCGGGTAGGTTCGATCCGCGACGTAGCCGACGGGATACGTCAGCACGCCGTCAGAGCGTTCACCGTCCGGAGCGACCCAGGTGATCTCGGTGCTGCGCCCATAGCGAAAACGCTCGAAGTAGCGATTCGCAAAGGTTAGGCGCCGCGGGCTGCCTCCACGGATCGACGTGACGTAGATCTCGGATGGAAGATCGCTTCGGCTTCCGACGAAGGTGATCGTCCCGTTGCGCGCGACGCTGAACGACGACGGCGTAAGCGTCCCGAGATCGAGTCGCCGCGCTGCGCCCCCCGGCGGCTTCACTACCAGCGCGTTGATTACGCCTTGAGGGGTCAAAAGCAGCAACGAGGGCGTTCCCGGAACGAAGGCCGCGTCGACCACGTCGTTATCGAGATCGGATGTCGCGTCTCGTTCCGAACCCCGCTCCTAACGAAAGCGTCGAGCACGCTAATCGGGCCGGGCCCTCGCGGCGAGAGATACGCGACATCGTCGCGGTCGGGCGAATAGATCGGCTGATATTCGTACTTGGGATGCGAACCGATCTTGGTAACGATGCCGGTCTGAACGTTGACGACCGCGATCGTCGTCAGATCGCTATCCGAATCGTCGGCGTCGGCTTGCCTCGTAAAGGCGATGTATTTGCCGTTAGCCGACCACGACGGAGCGGTTACCGATCCAACGAACGGCGGCGCAGCCTCCAGCACGCTCCAGGCACCTTCCGTGAGACGCCGCGCCGTGCCGCCTCGCGCCGAAATCAGCCAAAGGTGCGACGGCTCCGGCTTTTTGGACGTCAGATAACCGTCGTCGTGGACGTCGAAGAGATTCTCGCCGTGCGCTGCTGCCTGGTCCTCCGGCGCGTCCTGCATCACATAGGCGAGCTGCGTTCCATTTGGACTCCACGCAAACTGCTCGACGTCGTTCTTTGCGTGCGTCAGTTGGCGCGGCGTGCCACCGTGAGCTCCGACGATAAAGATTTGCGTCGTGCCGCCTTTGGCCTTTGCGAGATACGCGACGGCGCTACTCCACGGCGACCAGCGCGGCGATGAAATCGGATGACCGCTGGCGATCGTACGCGAACTGCCGCCTCCCATCGAGACGACGCGAAGTTCGTCGTCGTAGCGATCTTTGGCAAAGCTCGGCGTTCCCTCAACGTACGCTACCGCGCTCGCGTCGTTTGCGATCTGCGCGTCGTGAATCGAAATGAGACGGCGAAAGTCGGCGAGCGTCAGCGTCAACGTAGCGGCCAGTAGCATGGCGATAGCTGCTAGTAAAGTGAAGGCGCGGCTTTCGGCGCGCCAACCGCAGCCGCGCTTATCACAGGCGATGTTCGCGCAGGCGATCGCCGAATGTTCCGACCTCAGATTTCATCGCACTACCGGCTTCCTGGCCCGAGGCCGGGCACTTCGGCGTGGCGGCTAAGCCCCCTACAAACAGCCAAGCTCAGCCGTCGGCCTCGCGCGGCTTTAGCACCCTCAATCCAGCACGTTCCGGATGGTTTTTGGGTTAGCCGGCGCGCTAGACTAGGCGCATGAAAGAAACTTCGCCCGGCGCCTCCCGTATTCTAGAGGTCTGCCGCTACATCGAGCGTCATAACGAAGAGGCGCTGACGGTCGCGCAGCTTGCATCGCTCGCCGCAATGAGCCGTTTTCATTTCACGCGGTGTTTTCGAGTTGTGACCGGCGTGACGCCCCGGGAGTATGTCGACGGAGCGCGCATGCGCGCGCTCAAGCACGGCCTGCGCAACGCTGACGGCGTAAACGCGGCGGTCTACCATGCGGGATACAGTTCGTCCAGCCGCGTTTACGAGCGAGCTGGCGCGAAGCTTGGCATGACGCCCGGGCAGTACCGGCGCGGCGGCGAGGGCGTAGAAATCTCGAGCGCCTGCGTTGAAACCATCTTGGGCCACATGGCCATCGGCGCAACCGATCATGGCATATGCTTCTTGCAGTTCGGAGACGCGCCTCAAACGCTGCAGACGCAGCTTCGCCGAGAATATCCCAAGGCTCGCATCGTGCAATCAAGAACACCCAAAGCTCCCTTTGATGCTTGGGTCGCCGCGATCGATCGATATCTCAGGGGCAAACAGCCGCATCTCGATCTTCCGCTCGACATTCGCGCGACGGCCTTTCAATTACGAGTGTGGAAGTATTTGCAGGGTATCCCCTACGGCGACCTCCAGTCGTACTCCGAGGTCGCCGCGGCGATCGGCGAACCGCGCGCCGCGAGGGCCGTTGCGCAGGCCTGCGGAAGGAACGCGGTCGCGCTTGCGATCCCATGCCATCGCATCATTCGCGGCGACGGCCATCTGGGCGGCTGGCGCTGGGGATTACACCGAAAGCGTCTCCTGATCGACCTCGAGCGCGCTCATCGAGCGCCGGCAAAGACATGACGAGTACGAACGTCGTAACTCCGAACGCCGCCGGCGAACTCTTGCAGCACGGGTTTTCGTTGATTCGCGGCGCGTTGGATCCGAGTGAAGCGATTGCCTTGCGCGTCCTTTACGAGGACGACAGCCTCTTCCGTAGCCGGGTCGTAATGGAGCGACACTCGTTCGGCAGAGGCGAATACAAGTATTTTGCCCACCCGCTCCCTTCACGGATTGCCGATCTACGAGAAAGTTTGTATGAAGAGCTCTTGCCGATCGCAAACGAATGGATGCGCTGCTTGCGCGCCGACATCGTATTTCCGCCGACGTATCAAGCCTTCTTGCACGATTGCGTTGCCGGCGAACAGCGGCGCCCAACGGCGCTGATCCTCCGTTACCGCACGGGCGATTTCAATCGACTCCACCAAGATCTCTACGGCCCCGTCGCTTTTCCGCTTCAAGCCACCTTCTATCTGAGCCGTCCAGGTGCGGAGTTCGGCGGCGGCGAGGTCGTCTTAGCGGAGCAGAAGCCCCGCGCCCAGACGCGCGCGCACGTTTTGACGCCCGAGCAGGGCGATCTGCTGATACTACCGACCAAAGTCGCGCCTATAGCCGCCTCGAAGGGCTACTATCGCGCCGCTTTTCGCCACGGGGTTGCGACGGTGGCATGGGGAGAACGCTTCACGCTCGGGATCGTGCTACATGATGCTCGATAGCTGCACTGCGAATGAGGTCGCGCTTCGAAAGGCTGCCGAGCACGCCACGCACTTCTTGCGGCGGACTGGATCGGCGTCCCGTCAATGCGACGGCATCCGCAGAGTTGTTGCGCGAACGGCTCGATCGTTCGTTGAGCGACTCAGGAATGGTAGCCGATCAGGTCGTGTCGAAACTGGTGGAGGCCGTCGACGGAGGCCTGTTAGGAATGCCGAGCGGCAGATTCTTCGCGTGGGTGATCGGTGGCGCATTGCCGTCGGCGCTCGCAGCGGACTGCCTCGCGTCGGCGTGATGCGCGTCAGCGTTCTTAACTGGCGAACGTCGGACGACGACGTCCGCCGCGCGGTTGACGCGGCGGAACGCGCGTTGGCGGGTGTTGCGCGATGAACGTGCTCGTCTTGGGCGGAACGCGCTTCGTCGGGCGCCACATCGTCGAGCACCTCGCTGCGAACGGAAACCGTGTCGTCGCGTTCCATCGAGGGAAAACCGTCTGTGCACTGCCCGATAGCGTCGAAGAACGTTTTGGCAACCGGGACGTAGATCTCAGCGCGGTCGATTCGGAAGCATACGATGCGGTCGTCGATACGAGTGCGTACCGCCCCGAACAAGTCCGCCGATCGCTCGAGCTGCGCACGCACCATTATCTCTTCGTTTCGACGGTGAACGTCTACCGCGATCTGTCGGTTCACGGTATCAACGAGGATCAGCCTAGGATCGAATCGTTCGACGCCTCAGACGAGGCGGCGGAGTACGGCGGTAACAAGGCTGCGTGCGAACGCCTTGTCACGGAGCGGTATCCGGCGCAAAGCACCATCCTAAGGCCAGGACTCATCTGCGGCCGATGGGATTACACCGGCCGTTTTACCTATTGGTGCGAGCGGCTTCTTCGGGGCGGTCGTCTCTTGGCGGCGGGACCGCCGAATCGTCTCGTTCAGTTCATCGACGCGGCCGATATCGCGCGTTTCGCCGAGCATGTCCTGATGGAGGGGCTTGCCGGTGTCTTCAATATCGTCGGCCCGGTGGAGGCTACTACGATGGAGCAGTTCTTGAGCGAATGTGCGGCCGTTGCAGCCGAACGTAGCGCGCCGCCATCAGAGATCGTTTGGGCCGACGCCGATTCCTTGCTCGAGCATAACGTTGTGCCCTGGACGGAAATTCCGCTCTGGTTGACCGACGCTCAATACGCCGGGGTTCTGGCGATCAGCAACGCGAAGGCCGTTGCGGCAGGGCTTCGCACCAGGGACGTCAAGCACACCGTGCGCGACGTACTCGATTGGACGAGCGTCGAGAGCGCGGACGTTAAAGCCGGGATAACGAGCGAACGTGAGGGCGAGCTCCTCGAGATCTACGCCAAGACGTAGCTTGAACTCGCATGCCCGGGCAAATCGGCATCGTTGGTTGCAGCGCGGAGGGCGCGGGCTTGTGCTATCGGACCGTCCGCATCGAAGGCGAACGCTGGTTTGCGCCGGACGGCCATCCCGAAGTTTCGATGCATACCCAGCGCTATGCAGAGTACGAGCGACTGCTTCAGATCAACGCTTGGCCGGCAATCGCGGAGCTCATGCTCGATTCGGCAAGGAAACTCGCGAATAGCGGGGCAAGTTTCTTGATCTGTCCGATAACACGATCCACGAAGCCTTGCCGCTGATCGAGGCGACATCGTCGCTTCCATGGTTGAAGATCGCCGATGTCATTGCGGCGCAAGCGGCAAAGAACGGCTTTCGGCGAGTGGGGTTGCTGGGTACGCGCTGGACGATCGACGGCCGGACCTATCCTGCGGCCTTCGCCACGCGCGGCATTGAATTGGTTCGTCCGCGCGACGAAGAGCGCGATGAGGTCAACCGGATCATCATGCGCGAGCTCGTCTACGGCGACCGCAAGCCCGAAGGCATTGCGTATTTCCGGCGTGTTATCGAACGCATGAGGGATGCCTGTTGCGACGCAGTCGCGCTTGGTTGCACGGAGCTTCCGCTAATCTTGAATGACGCGAACTCGGCCTTGCCGACACTCGACTCGACACGGTTGCTTGCACGCGCAGCTCTAACGCGCGCCGCCGCTACGGCTTGATTTCGTTATTTCGGTGCGCCGTCGCCGATCAGTTCCGCGAGACCCTTCTAAAAACTCTCTGCGATGATGGACGACGCGGCGGCTCATGCTCGAGCAGAACGACGAATGGCACAACGCCGTCAGCGACAATCAAACCGCCAGGCTTTTCGGCGGTGATCACTAACTGAACGCCACGTCGCCGGGCCGCGGTTCGTACACCACGGGTTAGGACGATCGACGCTACTATTATCAGATGCAAAGGAGCAAGATCTTAATGCCTGTGGTGGGTATCGGCGGCATCTTCTTCCGGGCAAACGATCCTGAGGCCCTGCAAGAGTGGTATCAAAAGCACTTGGGCATGGTCACCGATGACGCATTTCAATGGATGCAACAGGCTGGCCCAACTGTCTTCATGCCCTTCCCTCGAGAGACAGACTACTTTCCCGCGGCCAAGCAGTGGATGATCAACTTACGGGTTGCGGATTTGGATCAGCTCCTATCGACGCTCCGCGACGCCGATATAGCGATCACGACGAATCCTGACTGGAATGCACCCGAAACGGGGAGGTTTGCCCGTATCAACGATCCAGAGGGAAACCCCGTGGAATTGTGGGAGCCACCGTCAAACTGACACGGACCGATATTGTTGATTGGCTAAGGTCGCTGTCGCTGGAACGTTACGCCGGGGAGTTCCAACGCGCCGAAGTAGACCTGGACACACTCGCCGAACTAACCGAGAGCGACCTTAAAGATCTCGGTCTTCCGCTCGGGCCGCGCCGCAAGATTCTGGCCGCTTTGCACGACGCCACACCGTCGCGAGCCGAGCGACGTCACGTTACCGTCTTATTCGCCGATTTAGTCGGCTCGACAGAAATCGCGTCCAAAATCGACCCAGAAGCGATGGGATCCCTACTCGCGGATTATCAGCACGTCGTTTCGCAAGAAATCGAGCGGTACGGCGGGTACGTCGCCGAGTTTCTGGGTGATGGCGTAATGGCCTATTTCGGCTGGCCGCGGGCTCAGGAGGACGCCGCAGAGCGATCATTGAGGGCCGGTCTCGCGACGACGTCGGCTGTCTCACGTATCAGTGTGCCCGGCGTTTCGGCCATTCAGACCCGCGTTGGCATCGCGACTGGAAACGTCGTCATTGGCAACTTGACCGGTAGCGCAGCTGCCAAGGAAGATACGATCGCAGGCGCCACACCGAATCTCGCGGCGCGGCTACAGGCGGCCGCCCAGCCCAATGAGGTCGTCATCAGCGACGACACACATCGACTGGTAGGCGCCCTGTTCGACTGCCGCTGCACCGGGCCGCTTGCCCTCAAAGGCTACAGCGACCCCATCCCGGCATGGCTGGTGCAGCGCGAGGCCAGCGAGATAAGCCGGTTCGCAGCGGTGCGCGCCATGCGCGCCGGCCTCGTTGGTCGCAACCAGGAGCTAAACCTTCTCCTCGACGGATGGAACAAAGCGATTGCGGGACGAGGCAGTGCGTTCGTCATTTCAGGAGAAGCCGGAATCGGCAAATCTCGTTTGGTCGAAGCTTTACGCGGCGCCCTAGCAAGCGCGGCGCACAGTATTCGCCTTCAGTGTTCCGCGTTCCACGCGACCAGCGCCCTTTTTCCCGTCGGACGCTACATCGAGCAGGCCGCCGGATTCCTCAATGAAGACTCGCCTTCGACCAAGCGAAGACGCCTAAACGATCTATTTTCGGGAGTGCGCGGCTCCGAAACGCTTGTGCCGCTCGTTTCCGAAATGCTTTCGTTGCCGGAGCCCTCGACGGATCTCGGACTGACACCGGCTCAGCGTAAGGCAGCACTGATCGGCGGTCTTGCGATGTGGATCGCCGAACTTTCAGCGAGCCGCCCCGTGCTGCTCGTGCTAGAAGACGCGCATTGGAGCGATGCCACGACGCTCGAATGGCTGACGCGCCTGATCGAGAGTGTCGCGACCCTTCCCCAACAGATCGTCGTGACAGCGCGGCCCAGTCTTACCTCGCCGTGGATCGACCGCCCGCAGGTCACGCATATAACGCTCGATCGCCTCTACGGTGCCGATTGCGAGCGGATCGTTACGGCAGTTCTCAACCAACCGCTTCCAGATCATCGCACGATCGAGCAAATCGTCCAGAAAAGCGACGGTAATCCGCTCTTTCTTGAAGAGCTGGCGATGGGGGCGACTGCGACCGGTGCATCCGGGTCCGTCGTACCCGACACCTTGCAGGACGCGCTGATGGCGCGGCTCGATCAACTCGGTGGAGGTAAAGCCGTCGCCCAACAAGCCGCCGTTCTGGGGCGCCGCTTCACCCGACAACTCTTGGGACTGATTTTGTCCTTGCCACCGTCGGTGCTCGATGCCGAACTCTCTGGTCTGGTCGCGGCGGAGGTGCTCTATCCTATCGGGCGCCCCGGCGCTGGCAGTTACGAGTTCAAACACGCCTTGATGCGCGATGCCGCATACGAAAGTTTGCTTCTAGCCGACCGGCGGCGGCTTCACGGCCATGTGGCTGACGTTCTCGAGCACAACTTCCCGGAACTGGTAGCCAACGAGCCGGAGTTGCTCGCATACCACTACACAGAAACGGAGGATGCGCCCCGCGCAGCCTTCTACCACGAGCGCACGGGAGACCGCGCAGTTGCACGCTTCGCCTATGTTGAAGCGATCGCTAGCTTTCGTGCGGCACTCGCGCAAGTTGAGCGCTTCGCAACTGATGACGCGAAGGATCGAGCTGAGCTGGCATTGTCGCTCAAGCTCGGTACCGCGCTGAGCGTCATGCTGGGGCCGAACCATCCTGATGCCGGCGCCGCCTACGAACGCGCGGTGCCGATCGCTCGAGCAATTGGCGACGAACCCACTCTATTTCAGGCGATCTGGGGCCTATGGTTTCACGCTAATGTTGCTCGCGACTTAGACACCGCTCGGGCTCGCGCACAGGAGCTTGTAGACCTCAGTGAGCGCTCTGGAAATGAAGACCATATCCTCGAAGCTGTACATTGCCGCTGGTCCACAGCCTTGTTTCGCGGCGAACTCGGGTTGGCCGTGTCTAATGCCGAACGCGGGATGAAACTTTACGATGCCACGCGGCATCATCACTTGGCGGCGATATTTGGCGGCCACGATCCCGGAGTTTGCGCTTACACGGCCGCGGGCCACACAGTTGCGCTGCATGGTTACCCTATTAAGGGAGAGTCGTGGGCCCAAAAAGGTGTTGTACTAGCCGACTCGCTCGTGCACCCGCATAGCATTGCCCACAGTCTCATGAACGCGGCGCTGGCCTGTGCCTGCACTCGAAACATCGAGGCGCTGAGACGCTACACGCCGCGCCTTATCGCGGTTGCAGAAAAGTTCGACTTCCTGCCACATGCGGCAGTTGGCAACTTCTTGTTGCAGATATATGGGAATGGTGCGTCCGAAAATCTCGACAAAATCGAACCGGATTTCTTGCGGGCTCGTGCGCTGACCCCATTGCCAATTCCGCTAACTGCATTCATGGCGGAGCGGCTGCTCGGTGCCGGCCGTGCGAATGAAGCGCTCGACGTCATTGCCAGCATGATAGCCGATTTGAAAAATCCGCACGTCGGCCTCTATCTTTCCGAGCTTCATCGCGTGCGCGCGGAAGCATTACATGTCTTGGAGCGCGAAGATGCGGCGAGAGCCGAGGGAAACGAGGCGCTTAGGATTGCGCGCACCCAAGGTGCGGGTCTGCTAGTGCTGCGAACTCAGTGTACGCGGGTGCTTCTTGGAGAGCCGGCAGCGCAACGCGAGCTCGGCGACTGCGTCGCCGCATGGCCCGCCGACGAGGGCTGCTTGGATTTAACCGCTGCGAAATCTTTGATAAGATAGCCAGCTCCCGGCGGTGCCCCGGGCGGGCGCTCGATTTCGACAACATCGCCAAAAGCACGCTCTTGGTGACGACGTCGGCCTCGTTACGCGGCGAACGGCGTTCGTCACCCTCTCAATGTCGCTTTTCGGAAAGACAAGATCGCGCGAAATCCGTGTGAAACGGTCCCCCGCCCGAAACCACCGCGGCCCGGGGTCTCAGTTCTGGATGGGAAGCAAGCGATGAAGTTTCTCGCCGCTTCGCGCAATGCTCGGGACCGTGCATTGCTAACGCTCGCCGTTACGACTGGCATGCGCCAAGGGGAGATCTTCGCTCTTACCTGGGATGACATCGACCTCGAGGTGAGGACAATCGCCATCAAGAGCACTCTAGCCGAAGACTGTGGCGGTCACCTTGTACGCTCGGAGCCCAAGCCGCGAAAATCGCGACGTGTCATTTACCTTCCGAGCTTGCGAAAACCGGGCTTACCGCGCTTCGCGCAGAGGGCAACTTTGGCAACTCCGCAAGCGGCTTTGTCTTCACATCGGCTGCCGGCACGCCGCTTCGGAAGACCAACTTCCTCAGACGCGTCTTCAAGCCGTTGCTCAAGCAGGCGGAATTGCCCGATGTCACGTTCCACAGCATTCGCCACACCGCCAACTCCCTGCTCATTGAGGCGGGAGAAGATCCACTGGCGATCGCGGGCAGTTTGGGGCATTCTGACACCCGAATGATGTTCGAGCGATACGGCCACCTGTTCGACCATACGGTTAAACGCGTCGCCCAAACTGCCGACCGGATCTTCGCCGCGCTCGAACCCAATTGTCGTACGATTGTCGTAAATGCGGCCCATCGCTTCGCATCGCCGCGGAAAGAAAAACGCCGAAATCCCTTACAGAATAAGGCGTTTACGATGGTGGAGATGGGGGGACTCGAACCCCCGACCCCTTACATGCGAAGTAAACGCCGCTCGAAGCCAACAGTGCGTACGAAACGCAAGAAATAGCCGATTTTCCTTGGGGCGTCAGCCTTTTCGAGGCCGATTTTTCGTTCGCTAGCGTCCGCGCTTTCCGCCAGCTTCCGCCCGACTTGTCGTAAGATAGTCGTACGCTTTCAGACGCTCGTTCGGTTACTATGTATCGGGCTAAATTAAGGTTGTTGAGTACGACAGCGTCGACCAGACGCTGAAGGAACTCGGGATGACGCCGAATCGCAAGAGCGGCGAACCCGGATTCGTCAAGTGGGAGACTGCGGGGAAAGAAAGGGCTCGCGGCGGAGGCTTCGGACTCGCATCCGATGGCTTACTGCATAGCGGCCCCGGAACAGGTTCGTGCCCGCATCCATGACGCACTTCGAGATCTATGCAGAACAGCCTGAGAAACTTGCAGAGTTTTATCGGGAGCTGTTCGGATGGGCGATCGACGAGGCGACGGCGGTGGACTATTTCCGGATACTTACGGGATCGGGCGACGATAGCAGCATTCAGGGGTGGGCTCCTCCACCCGTCTATCCCCGCGCCTCGCGCTGGGCGGCACGATCGTTCGGCCGAAGGCGGCGGTTCCCAAAGACGGCGTGGCGGCGCACTAACACGTGGAGTCTATGCAATGCTCAATAATGAAATAGGCGGCCGTCCGCGTTTGACACGCTAAAGCGATGGGATCCGGCTTGGAGCGAAACCGTCGAGAAGATGACTGCGAATCCTGGACGGGAGCACTAGATCTCAAGACGGTTGAACTTATAAGCGCAGCTATCAACGCGGCGTGCATGAATCTAAATCCTGAAGGCACGCGGCGCCACATCAGACGGGCGCTCGCGGTGGGCGCTACGCGCAATGAGATGTTGCAGGTCCTGAAGCCCGTTTGGACTGACGAGTTCATGGCGGCGGGAGTCGCCGTGTATAGCAGTGGCTTGATGGCGCCAAAACTAGTAGAGCTCCTAAGCATCGCCTTCGATGCCTCATATACGCACATGTATGCGCCTGGCACGCGACGTCATATTAGAGCAGCGCTCACGCTCGGCTGCAGCGTTGAGGAAATCATGGACGTTCTCAAGCTTTGCCTGGTCCAGGGCGTACAGGCATGCAATAAGGGCGTTCCGACCTTGGAAGAGGAGATGGCAACGACCGCTAACGCCCGGCAGTCTTGACCGCAGGGCGTAATGCGTGCGGGCTGACAACTACGCTGGCATGACTCCGTTGTTTCGAGCAGCAGCCTTAACGAGATTCCCAACTTGCAGGTGATGTGGGCAATTGGGTGCCCGCTTCGACTTGGCGTAGGGCTGGCTGCGATCTGCTCGTCGGCCGCAATTTTCTCGTTATCCCTGGGCGTAAAATCGTGGGAGAAAATTCCGTCTACGTAGCAAATCTTTCGCTTGGTCGCGAGGATTGAGCGATTCAGGCGCAGATGGTGTCCGAGCTCACATCGTATCGCATCAGATCGCTACTTTATTTTTATTGCAGGAAGCGTTCGCCGCTTGGTCCGTTTCCGTGCGCAGCCACGGCGTACGAGGGTACCGAGACGTTCGCAGCGCAGTAAGGAGGAGTGCTGCCTTCCGCAGATCGAGGGGCCGATTTATGCCATGTCGATTGAACCGCGTTGCGCTGTTCGCTCTTTGCGCCCTAGGCCTTTCACTCTTCCTCTGCGCTCCCACGCGGGCCGAGTGCGTCGCGAAGCCTGGATCAATCTTTTTCGTTACCGATCGCGAGCCGCTAGACGATAACCAGCTCTTCAGCGGCGAGTGGGGCACCGATGCCAATCACAATCCCTTGCTCACCGCCGGGGTTATGTCGGCGCCGGTAGGCAAAGTCAACGAAGCGCGTTGCTCGACGAAACAAGCGTTCATCAATGCGATAAGTTCGCAGTTCGTTCCAAAGCGTTCGCCTCAAGTTCTCGTCTATATACACGGCTATTATACGTCGTTTGTAACGGCGGTCCAAACTGCGCTGGCTCTGAAAAAGGGGCTGGAATTTCCGGGGCCAGTCATCGTCTATTCGTGGCCCTCGAGAAAGACTAGCGCGCTAGCCTACGGCACCGACGAGAACAATGCGAAGTGGTCGATGCCGCATTTCAACAACTTCCTCGGCAACATCAACAAGGCGTTCCCCGACATGCCCGTCTCTCTGTCCGGCTATAGTCTGGGTTCGCGTTTTGTGACCGAGGGAATCGCATTTTTCCGTCGGGAAGGCTGTAACAACTGCTTCGGGCGAGCCGTCCTGTTCGCGCCGGACGTTTTCACCGCAGACTTGCGCGGTGCGCTCAGGGCCTCAAACCTGTGCGGGGGAAAGCCCTTAACGAACCCCGTCGCGTCCGCGCCCGTGCTTTTGTACGTTTCGAACAAGGACCGAGCACTTAGACAATCGGAAAAGTTCCATGGAAATCAACGGGCGGGGCAAGCCGGCGGCGACCTCATCTTGTGCAACGGCGTCGACACCGTCGATGTGAGCTACCTCAAGAGCGGCGGTAAGTCCGGGCACGGCTATCTGCTTGATCCCCGCGTGCTCCAAGACGCCGCTGCAGCGTTCGCCGGCGTGCCCCCCACGTCGCCGAAACGCGGATTGAAGCAGGTCTCGCGTAGCGGCGGCGTCTACTACGAGTTGCTGCCCTCGCGGTAACGTCACGTTCCTGGCCTTCGTCACACCGCCAACTCGCTGCTCAAGAGGCAGGTCTTTCTAACAATCTTCGAAGCTCGTCGCGCTGCCGTGAATGGCGACGCGACTACAATGAGTTCCAACTGCACTCTTTCGCTCACTAAACTGGCTCCGAGGAGGTCGCGGAGCGGTGCAGAATCAAGCGGGCGCCCTTCGGACAAAAGCGAATCTACGGAGGAACGTTATGGCGCTCACATGTCGAGTGCCATTGCTTATCAGAAAAAGGGAGAACAAAAATGCAGCCATCGCGATCTACGCTCTATTTAATCGTCGTATCTGTCATGTTTGTCTTCTCGCCCGTATACGCGGGCGCGCAAACGTCGACTCCGGTCAAAGTAAATAAATGTCTCCCTATCCCGCCGAAGACAACGGTTCACTATTCAGGCTATACTCCGGCCTACTATCCTAGCAACCCGTATTATTGGCGCGACCCCTATGGCTATCGGTACCGCCAGTACCCGGTGTCTGGGAGCACTCACACGACAAACCCGACTCTCGATATCGACTACCTGAATGTAACGGAAAAGTCCCTTGCGCAGATCGACTTCGGCCTAGTGGCAAAGGGAATCCTCGTAGCGGAGGTTCGTGACGTTGGGACGTTTTCGCCGGGTGCCGAAATCAAGCACAGTTTCGGTTTGAACCCAAATGCCTTCCCGCTCGGCACGGGTCTCGCGCAATGCGTGCCGTTGCGCGCAACTTATAAGGATGGAACGACCTGGAAGAACCCGCATCTTCCCAGTGCGAATCAGTCGATGTACCGTTGAGTAACGCAGACCCGGAGTCGTGCCGCGCAAGCCCAACTATGGAAGGCAGGACGTCAATATGTCGGATCCCAGTTGCTGCGACCGGCTAACGTTTATCTAGAGCACTCGTTACTTGACGGTATAGCCTTTCGATTCGAGACAAGCGGCAAACGCGCGACGGAAGTTGTTCATGCCCTGCGACCGCTGCGTTTGGGCGTTGGCTTGCGCGTAATGTTGCTCGGCGTTGTTAACCGCGGTTTGGCGCCCTCGTCCCACGATGGCACCGGCAACCGCTCCGATCGCAGCCCCCTGACCCGCGTTGCCGGCAATCGCGCCGATTGCTGCGCCGCCGGCGGCGCCTCCCGCAGCACCGCGAACCGCGCCACCTTGGTGCACCGTCGCCGGTGCCGCCGTGGCCGGCGGCAAGTTTGCCGGATCGACGCCAGTCTTGCTGCGCGCCGACTTGTAACAGATGGACTCGTCGTTGGTTTGCTGCGCGGAGCTCTGATTATTTTTGGGATACACGTAGACGCCGAACATTGAGCTTAGCGAATTTGCAAAGACGGTGCCGGTTGCGAACGCACCAATAATGAGTCCGACGACGAGCGAACGGATCACAAAAAGGTAATACGACGACAGGTGCCGTTTCCCAGCCTTATCGCGTGGGCTGAGATGCTAGCGTGCAGCCGCATACTTGAGCGATCCAGGAGTGCTGTAATATCTCGGTATCGCCTCACACCGCTCTGAGCAGATAGGGGTTCCGGACCGCCCGTTCAGGGGTACCGCAAATCGAACGCTTGCGGGCTGCGTTCCGGACTTCCCGTTCCGGTGCACGCGCCACGAGACGCACCCAACGTACTGCTGGTGCTCATCGACGACGCGGGATTCGGCAACCCGGCGAAGTTCGGCGGCCCAATCGCAAGCCCGTTCTGCGCTGGAACGCGTCTAACGGGCGTCCAGCGGAGTCGGTAAAAGTAGACGGGAGCGTCTACGCTGCGTTGCATTCAAACTCGCACAACGGTCGCAAGTGCCGCACAACGCTTCACACCGCCACCAAAACGAAAACGCCGAAATCCCTGAAGGAAACGAAGTAAACGCCGCTCGAAACGCAGATTGCGTATGAAACGAAAAATAGCCTATTTTCTTTGCTGCGTCAGCTTTTCGAGGTGAAGTTCTCGTCCGCCAGCGTTCGCGCTTTCCGCCAGCCTCCGCGCGAATTGTCGTAACGTTGCCCTACGCTACTGGCCGGTCGCTTGGCTAAGGGCTGCAGGGTGAGACGTTGTGTCAATGCATGTTGCCTAAATGGCGAATTTGCAAACCGACTGCCCCATTTTATTCGACTGAAAGAAACCGTGACCCAGAGTCGCCCGTGAGCCAGCTTCCGAGATCAAGCTTTGGATGATACGATTGAGATGGACGACCGAAGCGTGCTGAAGTAGGAATTGTGATAAGACAGCTTCTTGACGTAGGTTTCGCACTGGCGATTTTGCTCGCTCTATCATCGAATGTTGGTGCGGTTGCGGTTCAGGGCGTGGCCCGCAACATTCCGTACGTAATCGGATTCCACGCGCTGCACTCTTCGCAACATCCGTACGTTGGGCAAATGCGTCTGAACTTCAATAACGGAATCATCAGCGGAACCTACACTGACATTTCCGTCAAACCCGGTAGCCCGTTTGCCAATGGCCATAACATCCCGGTATCGGGAGGCGTGACCAACTCGAACGTCACTCTTAAGATCAGACAAGTAAGCTTTAAGGGGACGATCCACGGCAACAAGATGAGCGGCAGCGCTACCATCCGCGGGACGATCTACCAATGGACGGCGCAACAGGGAACCCCGGGGAACGGCGGATAGCGGGCATTTTCGAGCGTCCTTAGCCGGGGGCTTCTCGGATAAAGGCCATCGCGAACGCGGTGCTATAAACGAGATAAGCCCTTATACCTCGGCTTGCCCGACGGTGAGCGCTCTTCGGTATAGTGCACGATGAAGCATGCGATCGTCGTATACTGCCGCGCGTCGGGTGGGTATTGCGTTCCCAAGCCGCGTTCAGGCTGCTGACGGCGCATAGCCACCGCCTCGCGCTAGGCCTTCATCCGATCGCGGATTCGGTCACGCGAAATCGCCAAGCCTACCAACATTCACGATAACCGGAACGCTGCGATTGACGCCGCACTTCGCGATTCCTAACCTGTGTGCATCGTTCACGCGAAAAATCGTCTCCGTTCACCTGTCAACTCGAAGCGTCGGGAACTTCACGCGGCCGACGATGTGTTGGCTTCGCCCTTTGGGATAACATACCGCACGTGAACGCTCTCAATGGTGCCGTTGAACTTAAAGGGTGCCTTCTCGCGATAGTCGAGCGAGACGGGCGAGCCGAGCGCGATTCCGATGTCGAGACAATCGTTTGCGGTGAATAATAGGGGCGCACTGACGGGAACGCGGCACTGCGCGACCGTTTCCCCGTTCACTTTCAACGTGACATCGAGCGGGCCGGCCGGTCGCAGTTCGGCGTACGCGGTCTCAACTTCGATATTCACCTTACCCGCAGGAAGTTTCTTCGTCGAACGCACCTTGGTGCGCTGGACGATGAAGAGATTGTATTCGTAGCACAGGACGCCGTCTTCCACGTACAGCGTGAGGCCTCCTGAATTCGCGCCGAGTTTATAGAGAACGCCGTTGGCGTTGGCCGGCATCGTTGCGTCGATCGTAACCACGTTCGGCTTGTTTCCGAGCGCCGGCGCGCAGAATTCCGGAATGCGCACCGTATCTCCGGAAAAGGTCCATTCCGTGTACGGCGGCGCGATTCGTAACTCAGGATGGTAAATGGGTACGAAGAGGCCGCCCCCGATGGGCAGGGCTTTGTTCTTGGCGGCCTCGACGATAAACAGCTCTTTCAGCTGAGCCAGCTTTGCAGGCATCTTCTCCGCAAGACGTTCGCTTGGCTCCAATCTTCATCGAGATTGTAAAGCTCCCAAACGTCCTCGTCCGGCGTCCACGTTGCGATTCCCGGCGGAGTACCCGGAACCCAGGGGATCCGCGGACCGAATGCGCTCGCCATCCACCCATCATGATAGATTGCGCGGCTTCCCATGACTTCAAAGTACTGCGTAGTCAGATGCCCCTTGGCTTTCGGATCGTCAAAGGTATACGCAAGGCTGACGCCGTCGAGTGGATCCTGTTGCACGCCATTCACCTCGAAGGGTGGCGTAACCCCGAGGACTTCGTAGATCGTCGGAACGATGTCGTTGCAATGGTGGAATTGCATGCGCGGCACGGGATCGGGCTTGATCTGCGCCGGCCACCGTATCGCCATCGGATTGCGCGTTCCGCCGAAATGCGAGGCTAGGAGCTTCGTCCCTTTATATGGGGTGCTTCCTGCCCATGCCCAGGCGGCGTTGTATTGGTTGTCCGCGAGCGGTGTACCAAGCGCATCGAGCCCACCGACGTCTGCCAGCGCGTCGATCTGCTGTTTTGTCGTCGTCGGAATGCCGTTCTGCGCGAGCAGCTCGCTGATGCTCCCATTTTGACCTTCTGCTGACGAACCGTTGTCGCCCCAAATGTAGAAAATGAGTGTGTTGTCGCCGTAACCGAGGCGTTCGATCTCGTCGACAACGCGGCCGGCCTGCACGTCAACGTGCTCGGCGAATCCGGCGGCGACCTCCATGAGGCGGAGTTGGAACGGCTTTTCATCGTCCGGAATGCTATCCCACGACGCCATGGTCGGGTGACGCGGTGTAAGCTGAGCGCTCTGCGGAATCCATCCTTTTTCTTTGGCGCGCGCGAAGACGCGTTCGCGATAGGCGTCCCAGCCGTCGTCGAACTTACCCTGATATTTGTCGGCCCATTCCTTGAAGATATGGTGTGGAGCGTGGATGGCGCCGCTCGCCCAATACATGAAGAACGGACGGTTCGGACGAAGCGCTCGATGCTTGCGCAGCCAGCCGATCGCGTCGTCGGCGATATCCTCGCTCAGGTGATAGCCTTCTTCGGGCGTCTTCGGTGGAGGCACGACCGTAGTATTCCGCACGAGGTTGGGCTCGTATTGCGACGCCTCCCCTGCGAGAAAGCCATAGAAATACTCGAATCCTATCTCGCTCGGCCAGTTGGAGAACGGGCCGGCAGCCGTCGTCTCATCGGCCGGCGTGTTGTGCCACTTTCCAAAAGCGGCCGTGCAATACCCATAATCCCTCAACACCTCGGCGACGAGCGCGCTGCTCTTTGGAATGCGACCGGAGTAACCGTCCCAGTCGTTCGCCAGTTCCGCAATTTGACCGTTGCCGACTCGATGGTGATTGCGCCCCGTCAGCAGCGATGCGCGCGTCGGCGAACACATCGCGGTCGTGTGGAAGCGATTGTATGCAATTCCGTCGGCAAAAATCTTATCCAACGTCCTAGTCGTGATCTCGCCGCCGAACGTTGAAGGAAGTGCCGGGCCGGCATCGTCGATCAGAATGATCAGAATGTTCGGCGCGTCATCGGGCAGGAGCTTGGCCGCAGGTTTCGGATTGTACGTCGATTCCTGCAACGTCGGGCCAGCGATACTTCCCGAAGGTACGGCGCGAGCCGGCAGCGAGTCTAGTGATCGTGCCATGTTTTAAGCTCCCGTTTACGATGAAGGTTCGCTCCTCGAACCCGAAAAGTACCTTAGCCGGGCCCGCTCAATTTGGAGTCCGACTTCGCCGTCACCTCTTATCGATTAGCAAGACGTTCAGGCCCTTAAAAGGATTGCGTGTGGTGACCGGTTTTAGAGCGCCCTGGCGGGGCTTACGACAAAAGGGTCATAAACCTCAGAACCTGCCGCATTGACAAGCATTCAGGGCTGTTCATAAAACTAAGGATTGTTGCGGCGAGGTTGCACGAAGTCAAAGTCCGGCCGCCCCTGCATCGATAGCAGTTGTCGCTTGATCGGGTTTAAGTTGATCTTGATGAGCCCAGTCCCGGGTCGGTCGTAATCGACCATCATTTCGATGTCAATTACGTACGCCAGCACATAAATGGCGGTCAAGAAGAGCGGCCTTGAGTTATCGCGGGCAAAGCGGAGCCCGGTCGCAAGCGTGCCCAATGCCACAAAGGCCAACGCAAGGGCGACGATGGCCGTCGGTACATGGCTGGTCACTGCTTGAAGCGCCTGGGCCGAGGTGTCGATCGTATCGTTGAGCGTTTGCATCAACAACGAGAGTCCAAGACTTGAGCTGTGCATGCGTGAGGCGGATGACGCGATTTCCCATAGCAAGGCTTCGTCCCGCGCGCTCCGCGCAATGGCTTCCCGATACAGCGCTCGGTCCGCGCCAGGCGTCTCGTACCTATTCAGGCGAGTGGCGGTGTAATCGGTCAATACCCGTCGGAACCGCCGCTCCGCGCCTCGGCCGAGCTGGTCTGCACGTCGCCACGTTGTTCCGATGGTATTCGCCTCTTTTACGACGAGTGCGCGCCTGCTGTCAAAGCGCGCGAAGCTTGGGCAAACGACAAGCCTAAAACGAAACTCGCCAAAGTAAGAAGGCCGGCGTGTACGATTTCCCAGGCGTCGTCCTTAACGAGCGGGCGCTGAGCCAGCGCCTTTCCCATACGATACGGAAGTTCGATCAGCAGCGCCAAAAAGACGAGCATCACGCTCGGAAGCACCCACGGACTCTATCCCGTTTCGAGCGCCTACAGACTGCTGCTTCACATAAACAATGCGGGACCTGGAACGGCCAAGAACATCGTTGTGCGTTTGAGAGGAGCTTCTTCGAGCGAGCACACCGTCGAACCGTTGGCTCCCGCTCAAGATGTGTACAAGCCCTACTACTTGGAGTGGCGGCTTGGTCAGCCTGGCGATGTCGGAACGCCGGCCGAAATCCAAGTGTCGTATGATGGTGACGACTGCAAAGACGGCACCGTTATCCTCACTAGGGTTGCTGGCTCGAATCCTCCCCGGTGGGTGGTTTCGGAGAGGCGACAGCCGTCATAACATCCGGCGCAAGGGGAGGCCTACCCCCGGCCGGGAAAGGGCCTTCCCGGGCAGGATGCGGAGATTAGGCCAGCTATTCTCCGCAATACTGCGGGAATTAGGGCTTGCAATTTGCGGAGAATAATGCTCATAATCTCCGCAAGGATGCGGAGATTATGAGCCCATATATCCACGAGCGCGAGGATTGGCCTAAGTTCAGCCTTGACCAGGATAGCCTGCCCGGGAAGCTGGCAGGCGCGCGCCATCTCCAAGGGCGCCTGATTGGTCTAATGCACGGGCTTGGTTTTTCGGTGCAGGCGGAAACGACATTGCGGAGCTTGACCGAGGAGATCCTTAAATCGAACGAGATCGAGGGCGAGCACCTCAACAGAGACCAAGTGCGATCATCGGTTGCTCGACGGCTCGGTATTGATATCGGTGCGCTTACCCCTGCCGATCGTAACGTGGATGGCGTCGTTGAAATGATGCTGGACGCGACACAGAAATATGACGAGCCTTTGACCAAGGCTCGCCTCTTCCGGTGGCATGCGGCTCTGTTTCCGACAGGCTACAGCGGCATCAATAAGATCACAGTTGGTGCATGGAGAAAGGACTTAGGGGGCCCGATGCAAGTGGTTTCCGGTCCGTATGGTCGCGAGCGGGTGCACTACGAAGCTCCCGGCGCGTCGCGCGTGGATAATGAAATGCGCGCTTTTCTGCGCTGGTTCAATGCTTCGGACGGGACCGATCTCGTGATGAAGGCGGGGATCGCCCATTTATGGTTCGTGACCATTCATCCGTTTGATGACGGCAACGGCCGCATTGCGCGCGCGCTTACCGACCTGCTGCTCGCGCGCTCGGAAAAGACTTCGCAACGCTTCTATAGCATGTCCGCGCAGATCCAAGCGGAACGCAATGAGTATTACCGGCTTCTTGAGGCGACTCAGAAGGGGGCTCTTGATATCACGCCTTGGATGTCGTGGTTTTTGGACTGTCTCGGTCGTGCTTTCGAGAGGGCTGAGGGCGTCTTTGACGCCGTAATGGCGAAGACAGAATTCTGGAAGCGACATCGCGGGGCCGAGTTGAACGCTCGGCAGCAGATGATGGTAAACGGGTTGCTTGACGGTTTCGATGGCAAGCTGACCTCTTCAAAGTGGGCGAAGATTGCAAAGACGTCCCCCGACACTGCCTTACGCGACATTGAAGCGTTGATTGCAGCCGGAATCCTAAAGAAGGACGACGCTGGCGGTCGAAGCACGAGCTATTCGCTTTCGGACGAGAATGCCGCGGTAGCTCCAGGATAGAACGGGATGACGGGATCAGAGAGCCGTGCTATACCGCATGGTGTACGCGCTACTATGGCGAGTTTGGGAGAGAGATACGACTGATGCTTTGCATCGTGTGTGTGACCGAGGCGCTATCGAGCCGGGAACATGTTTTCCCCGAGAGGATCGGTGGCCGCCTGGAAATCGACAGAGTTTGCACGGGCTGCAATAGCGACCTCGGCACCAACATAGATGTGGCGCTGACAGACGACGCTCTCATCCTCTTCGCAAGGCACCGTCACTTGGGCCATACTGGAGCGCTAACGCGAGCGTTTGGACCGGGAGTTCTGGCGGACGGGACTCACGTTCTTCCTTACCTAAACAATGCAGTGGCGCCATTGGGGCTAAATGTGCGCGGCGAGCGCTGCGAGACTAAGAGTGCGGACGGGACGACAACGATCCAATACGTATTGCCCGCTGGCGACGAGTGGCGACTCCCAGAAATCCTGGAGCGAGAGCAGCGACGACGCGAAAAGATCGGGGAATCGGTTCTCGGCCACTCAGTTCAGGAAGTCTCGGTGGAGAAACCTGAAAGTCGGCACGACTTCAAAACGGACCTTGCTGGCGTGACGCTCGCCCTTGCTAAGATCGCCTACGAGTTCGCTTGGCGATCGCTTGGAGACAGCTATCTCAACGATCCAACAGCGCAGCGGTTTCGTGATGCCCTGCGCGCAGGAGTACCGGATGAGGCGGCTGCGGATCGATTTCCTCTGAGAGACCTGGGGGGTGCAAACATAAAAGGGGCCGTAACTCCGGCAACGTTTACTGAACTCCCAGGGAGCTACCACGCTGTCGGCCTCAACTCTGATAATGGGCGAATCCTCGCAGCAGTACGGGTCTTCGATTGTTATTTGGCGGCGTTCGTGATGTCGGCGCGCGCACCGGGATATACAGCTAAATTACCAAGGGTTTACGTAATCGACTCCGTTAGCGGCAAGCAGTTTGAACTTTAACGGCGCTGTCTACTAAAGAATATGCCCGCGGTCCGATGCCGGCGCCGCCCCCCGGCTAGGCTACCGCGCTGGCGCATCCCACGCGCAAGGCGACCGCTGACGCGGCTCCGCTACGCTCCGGCCTTGCGTGCGGGTCCCTTCGCGCGCGGTTATGCCGCCGTGCAGCGGCGCCATGTCGGGCCGCGGGAGGGAATCGATGATCGAAGTTTACGGAACGACCCTTGCGTGCATTCGAGAGATCAAGCGTGGCATGTTAGTGCGCCGGCTCGCCGGCTTCCACGTCGTCGCGGACATACGCACGATCGAGAAGGACACGATTCGTCTTTGGTTAGAAGATGGCAGCACGATCACGCTAGGACCCAAGGCTCTTGTCGAGATCGCACGCTGAATGATATAGCAACGGCTCGACACGACGAACCCCCGGGCTATTGACTACGGTCGGCCCAAAAGCGGATAATTGGATTGCGGACACGCGCCTGAGTTTCGGCCGCATAATAATGCGGGCGAAATTCGCACAAGATGCGCACTTGCGTGCGGCACCGCCAACATCGCTCCAACGTTAACCATAGGGTTTCTCAACCGTGGAATCCAAACGCCGTATTGAAGTCGAGCCGCTGATGGATACGCAAGAGGTATGCGCTGCGCTGGGGTGCAGGAAATCGAAATTGTACGAGCTGATCGATAGCGGTCGCTTGGAGTCGGTAAAGCTTGGCGGTTCGCGCCTGTTCCGCCCGGAAGCGGTGCGTGCATGTATCGAGCGGCATGTCGACCGCCGCTATCGGAAAGGGCGGCCGTAGATTATGGCTCGGCGCGCGCGCGGCGAAGGAACGCTCCACAAGCGCAAGGATGGCCGCTGGGAGGGCAAGCTGCGTGTTGGTGCACGCGAAGGGCAGCTGGCTCGTAAGAGCTTTTACGGTGACACTCGCCAAGACGTCACGGACCAGATGCGCCGATATGCAACGCGGCACGCGTTGGCGGTCGACCTCGATCTCACGCTAAGCGAGTATCTCAACCAGTGGCTAACCGATGGAGACTGGCGACCGAACACGTATCGTTTGCGAAAACATGCGATAGACTACCATATCATTCCGTACATCGGCGGGCGTCACGTTGCGGACTTGGACGTAGACGATGTCAAAGTGCTGCTGCGGAAGCTGAAGGAGCGTGAAGTTGGTACTGCTACACGCAAGCAGGTCCATGCAACGCTCAATGCCGCCCTGAACGCGCTGTACCGCGAGCGGAAGATCGTCTTCAATCCATGCTCACTTGTGCCCGCACCTCGTTACGAACCGAAAGAAAAGCTCGTCCTTGATCGATCGCAGGCGAAGCGTCTTATTCGTACGGCCGAAGGGCAGACTCGTGTGCTTGTCCTCCTCGCCGCCACCCTTGGCATGCGTGAGGGAGAGCTGTTCGGCCTCGTTTGGGATTGCGTCGACTTCAAGCGACGGACAGTGACGGTGGCGCAGCAGCTTTGTGAAGATGCGAGCGGTCAACTGCGCCTCGGGCCGTTGAAGACAAAAGCTGCGCGACGCACGCTCGAGCTCCCTGAGCTCGCACTTCAGACGCTGCAGACTTGGCGGACCGAGCAGAAGGCCTCGGGTTACGGCGGTCCGCTGGTCTTTACGGATACTGAGGGCAATCCGCTGCGCAAAAGCAACTTCATCCGGCGCACTTTCAAGCCTTTACTGCGCCGTGCCGAGCTACCGGATGTGGACTTTCACTCATTGCGCCACTCGTCCAACTCGTTTCTCGTCGAGGAGGGTGCTGATCCCATACTCATCGCGCGGCGCAACGGGCACGTAGACACGCGCATGGTCCTCGACCGCTATGGTCATATGTTCGAAGGCGACTCCGGCAAGCCGCCGAGACGATGGACCGTGTTTTCGGCGATCTCGAGATTGGTCGTCAAATGGTCGTCAAAAAAACCGCGTCGCTTCCAGACGCACAGACGCCGCTTCCAAAAAAGCTAATGAAATCAGCGCGTTTCTTGGTGGAGATGGGGGGACTCGAACCCCCGACCCCTTACATGCGAAGCAAGTGCTCTACCAGCTGAGCTACATCCCCACGGCTCGTCGGCGACCTGGAGGATTGTACGCGCCACGATGGGCACCTGTCAAAGAAGATGAGCAAGCTCTGGGGTGCCGCAACGCTCGCAATAGTGGTGAGTCTTCCGTTCGCCGGAGCGCCGGCACACGCGGGGGCGCGAGTCGAGATCGCGGTCAATCGCTGCAATAGCCTGACGATCGACGAGGCGTCGTCGCGCGTCCGCGATTACGATAGCCATACGGCGGGCGCCGGCTCTGGGCAACTACTGCAGCGCTTCAGAGCGATCGCCGAGATAATCGCCACGCTCAACGAAGAGCGCGACATCCTCAACACGATCTGCTCGAGCGACGCCCAGCGAGAGGCATTCTTCGTGCAGATCGCGGCGACCGCGGCGTGGGCGCTTGCCCTTGAAGCCGACGTCGCGGGCCGCCTCAACGCTTCGTGTCCTGCTGCTGCCCAAGCGCTGCCGACAGTCATGCTCGCCGATGCGTGGCTATCTCTCGCCAACGTCGTCAACGAAGACGGCGGCTCGGTGCCCGCAGCATTTGGCGAAGTGATTGCAAAGGTACAAACGCGCGCGCAAGCCGTCGGGCTCACACTTCCGGCCTGGCGTGATACATCGGCATACTGGCGTGACCAGGTACACGCGAAAACCAAGGCCGCCGTCGCGACCTGCCCCTCGCCTTCAACCAGCCCGCCCCAATAGAAGGATTTGCAAACAGTTCGCAAATAGCTTCAGGCCATGGGAGTCCGAGCGGACTATGTAACCCGGCCGCGAGAGCTGATTGCGTCGATCCTCCAGCGCGAGCCGCGTTTTCTTTCGGCCGCCGAGATCCATCAGCGGCTCGCCCTTATCGGCGCGCACGTGTCGCTTTCCACGGTTTATCGCACCCTCGACCGGCTGCGGACAAAGGGCGACGTAACCGAGCGCCCCGATTCCGAAGGGGAGGCGACGTTCATGCTCTGCGAACCGGCTCGCCACCATCACCATGCAATCTGTGCGGAGTGCGGGCGAGTCGACGACGTCGATTGCACGGCGATGGAGCAGTTTTCGGAAGCGCTGCGTGCGCTCCATGGATTCGAGTTGGACGGTCATGCCATGGAGTTTTTCGGGCGATGTCGCGACTGCCGATGAACCGGTTCCTTGCCTTCCTGCTCTCAGGTGCGATCGCAGGCTGCGCGCACAACGTTCGACGCGCTCCGGGTGACGCGGCCACTGGGCCAAAGATCCAGGTCGCGACCACGATTTCTACCCTCAACTCGTTCGTACAGGGCGTGGGCGGCGAGTACGTTAGCGTGAAGAACATCGTGCCGATCGGCGCCTCGCCGGAGACCTTTGCGCCCGCGCCGCAAGACGTCGCGACCGTAGCCGACTCCAACGTTCTCGTTGAGAACGGTGCGGGTCTCGAGACTTGGCTCGACCGGCTGCTGCGCGACGCCGGCGCCCGCAATCTGCGCGTCGTCGTGTGCGCCCAAGGGTTGCCGGCAAAGGATCTCAATCCGCATCTCTGGATGGATCCCGTGCTCGCGAAGCAATACGTCCTAAAAATACGCGACGCGCTCGGCGCGGTCGATCCCGCTCATGCCGATGATTTCCGCCGCAACGCCGCGGCCTACGACGCGCGTCTCGACGAGCTAACCGCTCAAATTCAAAAACAAATCGGCACGATCCCGCCCTCACACCGCTACATGATCGTCTTCCACAATGCGTGGCAATATTATAACGACCGCTTTGGAATCGTGACGCTCGGGTTTGTCGAGCGCAATCCCGGTCAGGAGCCGAATCCCGCCCAAATTGCGCGCCTCATCGATCTCGCCGAGCAGCATCACGTGCGCGGCGTCTTCAGCGAGCCGGAGTACAGCCCCAAGCTGCTTTACTCAATCGCCCAGGGCGCTGGAATCAAGGTCGTCGAGGATCTCTACGACGATTCGGTCGGCACCGACCCGCGAGTCGCGAATTATATCTCGATGCTGAACTACGACACCGGCGTGATCGTGCAGACGCTGAAATAGTGGCTCAGATTGACACCAAACGCGACGCGGTGATGGCGCGCGATCTCGTCGTGCGATACGACGATTTTGCGGCGCTGCTCGACGCGACGTTGACCGTGCATTACGGCGAAGCACTCGGTATCGTCGGGCCGAACGGCTCGGGCAAATCGACGCTGCTCAAAAGCGTTGCCGGCCTTTTGGTGCCGTCGAGCGGCGTTCTTCGCGTGCTGGGTTCGACGCCGCGTCAGCTTCCGCCCGGAACGATCGCCTACGTACCCCAAGTCGAGGCCGTCGATTGGACGTTTCCCGCGACGGTTTGGGACGTTGTGGCGATGGGCCGCTTCGCACGCCTGCGGTTTTGGCAGCACTTCGGCCTACGCGATCGCGACGTCGTCCGCCATGCCCTCGAAGTCGTGAACATGAGCGAGCTGGCCGATCGGCACATCGCGCATCTTTCCGGCGGCCAGCAGCAACGCGCCTTCGTCGCGCGCGCACTGGCGCAGGAACCAAAAGTCTTGTTGCTCGACGAGCCGACGACGGGCGTCGATGCGGCTACTGAAGACGCACTGCGCCGCATCGTGCGCCAACTCGTCGCGGGCGGATTACCCGTTCTCATGGCGACGCACGACCTCGATCGCGTCGACGACTGGTTCGATCGCCTGCTCGTGCTCGACCGCCGGGTGCTCGCACTCGGCACGCCGCGTGAAGTCGTCGAATCGGGGGCCTATAGCGCGATTCGCGAACACACGCACACCCACGGCCATCTGCGACACGATCACGAGCCGCATGCCGCGCACGCGGCGCACCCCGAGATTCGTACATGACCCCGGCGACAGAGTAATGGAAGCCCTTATCGAGCCGTTTCATTATGCGTTCATGCAGCGGGCGTTTGCGGCGGCGGTCGCGGTGGGGCTGCTCTGCTCGACGATGGGCACGTACGTGATTCTACGACGGCTTTCGTTCATTGGCGACGGGATCGCGCACGCCTCGTTTGCCGGCATCGTCATTGCCTATTTGCGCGGAGCGAATTTCTATATCGGAGCGGGCGTCGTCGCGGTGTTGACCGCCGTCGGAATCGGATTCGTCCACCGGCGTGGGCGCATCTCGCTGGATACGACCATCGGGGTGCTCTTCACCGGGATGTTTGCTCTCGGCGTCTATCTCATGAGCCAGCAACGCAGCTACGCCATCGACCTGCAAAGCTTTCTCTTCGGCGACATTCTCGCGGTGCAGCCGCAGGATCTTTGGCTGATACTCGCGCTCAGCGTCGTCGTCGCCATCGCCGTCATCGTACTCTTTCGCGGGCTCCTCTACACGACGTTCGATCCGGTCGTCGCGCAGGCCAGCGGCATCTCATCGCCGGCCTACGAATACACGCTGCTGGTTATGCTCGCGCTCACCATCGTCGTCTCGCTTCAGGCGGTCGGAATCGTGCTCGTCGCTGCGTTGCTGGTCACGCCCGCAGCCGCGGCTTACCAACTGACGTCTCGCTTCGCGCCGATGATGGCGCTGGCCGCGATCTTCGGCGCAGCGAGCACGGTCGGCGGACTTTATCTTTCCTACTACGTGCGCGCGTCGAGCGGCGCGACGATCGTCTTGCTCGCGACGGTGCTCTTCTTTGCTTCAGTCGCAGTCAAGGGTCTGCGGCGCGCTACGCTGCGAGTATCGTGAAGGGCACGGTGTAAGCTTGCCGTTTGCGTCGCCGAGCTGAATCCATAGCTTATAGGTGCCGGCCGGAAGCGGCGGCACCCGCATATGCATGAATGGGCCGGCTGCGTCGCCCATGTCCATCCCGATGCCGGTATTTGCGGGATGAGGCTCCCGCAGCATGAGGTGCACGTGCGCGTACGCGAGCGTCGACGTATCGATGAAGACGGCGTGCGCTGCCGCGCCGAGGTACGTGCCGAGGTCGCGCGCGGGCTGCGCTCCCTCTAAAACCGTGACGTTCACATTCTTCGCGCGGTTCGCGGGCAGAGTGGTTCGGCTCAGCGTTACGGTGTAGGGTCCAACGCGGGCCATCGCCGTTGAGGGCCGCCATACCGGTCGCGACGCCGCAACCGGTCCGTCACTTTCGAGCGTAAAGCGGAAGACTTGCTGGCCGATGCCCCGTGGCATCGTGTCGGCGTAGACGTAGTAGCGGTGGTTCGGTTCTTTGGTGAAGGGCTGCCAAAAGACTCCGGTCCTCGTATCGAATACTGGATGCAGGTGAGCGAACGTCGCAAAGTCGTCGCGCACGACGACGAGGTGCATGAACTTCTGCATGTCAACGTCGTAGTTGAGGATCGACGTCTTTCCGTCGAGCTGGAACTGGCGAATCGTCAACGTCACGCTCGAGCCGGCGGCATGTTCGCCCCGGAACTTCGAGACGATCTTCGGCGTGCCGCCGAGCAATGCAAAGACGCCGGCCTGCGCGATCGGCCCGACCGATCCGAACGCGACGCCGGCGCAGATCGCGGTCAGCGTACTTCCGAGAAACATTGCGCTCAATCGGCGGCGCGTACGACCCTCCACGTTTCGTTCTCCATCGGTTCGAGGTAGCCGGCAGCTGCGAGCGCTTCGAGCGCCTCGCGCAAGGCGGCGCGCTCGTTTTTGTTCGGCATTCCCGCCCATTGCATCGCCAGCGCGTTGAGCTCGAGCGTCGCCTCCGCAACGAGCGCATCGCGAAGAAAAGCCGACGATAGCTTGACGCGTTCCATTCGTCGCGCGACCGGTTCGAGCGCTTGCTCAAAGGCAGTTGTGGCGCCGGCGTCCTGCGTGGCGTGATGCGAGGGCGCCGGCACGGAGGGCGCCGGCACGGCGGGCGCCGGTACGGCGGGCTGGGCACGGGCGGCGAAGCGCCCAATGACCACACGATCCGCAAGGGCTCCGGACCATTCGCCGAGCGCGGTGCCCGCGGTTTGCCAAGGCACCGCGTTGACTACCGCGCGGCGCCCTGCGATGCCGCGCAGGATCGCGCGCGCGACGCGCTGCGCCGAGACTGGAAAATTCGAGCTGCGCTCGATGCCGCTGCTGGAGTGGAACTCGGTCGCCACGACGCCGGGATCGACGTATGTGACGGCGATGCTCCGTACGCTCAGCTCGCGCCGTAGCTGGATCGCCGCCGCGCGAACAGCGGCCTTCGTAACCGAGTACGCGCCCCACTGCGGCAGCGGTACTCGTGCGACGCCCGAACCGATGAAGACCAGTTGGCCGTGGGTTTTCTCGAGTTGTGCGAGCGAAGCTCGCGCGATACGCAGCGGTCCTGCGACCTGAAGCTGCCAGTTAGCCTCAATTTCGGCGTCGCTCTGCTCGAGCAGGGAGCCATAGGCACCGCGACCCGCGTTGTTGACGAGCACGTCGATCCGTCCGAATGCCTGGAGCGCCGCGTCGACAATCCGAGCCGGCGTCTGCACGGCGGTGACGTCTGCGACGAGTACGGCGCATGTGCCGCCTTCGCGGCGAATCGACCGAGCAACTTCTTCGAGCTGCGAGCTCCGCCGCGCAATCATCAAAACGCGATAGCCCAAACGGCTGGAAGCTTCAGCGAGCGCGCGCCCGATACCGGAGCTCGCGCCGGTGACGATCAGCGTGCGCGCGTCCTCAGGCATGCGTGTCGCAGTAGGCTTCGTACTCGCGGGCAATGCTTTGCGGAAGCCCGTTATAGTGGTCCGCTTCGTCGGCAATCGGTCCGGGCGGCGGATCGACTACCGCACGCGCTTCGCGCGCGAGCTGCCTGAGCGTTTGGGCGACCGGCTTGGAACTTCCGTCGCTGCGCACGACGCCGAAGCGAAGCTCGTGCGGCGCAAGATCGAACGGCGGCAACGTCGCGAGCGCGGGGTCGTAATCGGCCCAGCACCACCAAAATGCGCCCAATGCGCCGCGGGCGTGAAGCCGGTCGATCGTCCCGCGTGCATACTGCGCGAGTTCGGCTTCGTCGAGACATGCGAAGCCGTCGACGCGATTGCGTCCCGGCGGACACTCCGGGTTCCCAAGCTCCGTGAATAAGACCCGCTTGCCGCTGAACGACTGCTGCAACTGACAGAGAAACGGCACGACGTTGGGATCGAGGCGGTCGCGGGCAAACGCGCTGTAGACGGAGTAGCCGTGCATCGTCGCGAACGGCCACGGTCGCGCGATGGTCGACGGTCGCAGCCGCCGATCCTTATCGAAATCCTCGCCGTGCATTCCGGCCGTAGCGCCCACGCCTGAGGCTTCGAGCAACGTTTCCGATAAACGCGCGCTCCAGTCCGCGGCATCCTGCGGTGTGGTGGGCTCGCGCAGGTTGGAAAACTCGTTGCCGAGATCCCACGCGAAGAGTGCTGGATGGTCGCGCAGCCGCTCCGCCACCCGCTGCGCGCAGAACACCTGCGCGCGCAAAAGCTCCGGATCGGCGTAGAAATCTCCGATCGCGCGGTCGACCACCAAGCCGCCGGCAATCGTGCGAAACCGCCCATGCGTCGATCCGCGCTCGAGCGTCCATGCCGGCAGCCAGTTGACGCCGCTCATGTGGCCGCAAAAAAGCGTCGGAACCGCTTGCAAGCCGGCTTCGGCAATCCGGTCCATGATCGCGTCTAGGCGTCGGAGCGCATCCGCGTCTATCGTGGTCGGTTGCGGTTGAAAAGTCTCCCACATCAGGAAGAAGCGCACGACGTCGAGGCCCATTTCCTTGACGCGCGCCAAATCTTCGACGATCTCGTCGAGATCGAAGCGTTGCCACATGTACATCGCGCTGCGTCGCGGCCAATAGTTGATGCCGAGCAAAAAGCGAGACATTTCAAGTCCTTCGACTTCGCCCCTACGGGCCTCCGCTCAGGATGACAACCTGGCGGAAGGCGCGAAGCGCCTCGCCGTGGCGCAAGCGGGCAAAGCACCGATCGTCGGTATCATTATGGGCAGCCGCTCGGACTGGAAAACGATGTCTGCTGCGCGCGATACGCTCGACGAACTCGAGATACCATGCGAGGCGCGCGTTCTCTCGGCGCATCGCATGCCTGACGAGATGTTCGAGTACGCAGCGTCGGCGATGCGGCGAGGCCTGGCGGCGATCATCGCGGGTGCGGGTGGCGCAGCCCACTTACCGGGGATGACTGCTGCAAAGACCTTGATTCCGGTCATCGGCGTGCCCGTCGAAGGGTCGCGCGCCGGGGGCCTCGACTCGTTGCTGTCGATCGTGCAAATGCCTCCGGGCGTTCCGGTCGCAACGATGGCGATCGGCGGAGCGGTGAACGCCGCGCTCTTCGCCGCCCGCATCGTCGCACTACGGGACGACGGCGTTGCGCAGCGGCTTTGCGCATACGCGGTCCGCATGCACGATGCGGCGGCCTCCAGCGTCCTCGATTGAAAGCCGTCGAGACGATCGGCGTCATCGGCGGCGGTCAGCTTGGCCGCATGTTTGCGCTCGATGCCAAGCGCATGGGTTACTACGTCGTCACGCTCGACCCGCAGGAACATTCGCCCTGCGGGCAAGTCGCCGACGAGCAAATCGTCGCGAAGTACGACGATCTCGCCGCGATCGACGAGCTCGGCAGGCGCTGCGACGTGATCACGTATGAGTTCGAAAACATCGACATCGGCTCGGTGCGCCATCTCGAAGCGGCATCGCACCGCGTCACACCCGCCAGCAGCGTGCTCGAGGTTACGCAAAACCGTCTGCTGGAGAAGCAGCTCGCGCGAGATGCCGGACTTGCGACGAGCGAGTTCGCGCGGGTGCGCGATGCGCGGGAGCTCGCGCGTGCCGTCGAGCGGATCGGATTCCCCGCCATCCTCAAGACCGTGCGCGGCGGCTATGACGGCAAAGGGCAGTGGGAGGTGCGTTCACTCGAGCAGGCGCAAGCGGCTTTGGCGGCCGCGAGCGGCGCCGAGCTGCTGTACGAGGCAATGGTTGAGCTTGCGTCCGAACTGAGCGTCATCGCGACGAGAAACCAAGGCGACGAGATCGTCTCATATCCCCTCGCCGAGAACTCGCACGACCGCGGTATCCTTAGTATGACGATTGCGCCGGCTCGCGTCCAGCCGCGCACGGCAGCAAAGGCGTTCGAGATGGCTGCGCTGATCGGGCGGCGCCTCGGAGTCGTCGGCACCTACTGCGTCGAGTTCTTTCTCTCGAGGGACGGTTCGTTGCTCGTCAACGAAGTGGCGCCGCGTCCGCACAACAGCGGACATTATACGATCGACGTGACGCCGTGCTCTCAGTACGAGCAGCACATCCGGGCGATCTGCGAGCTGCCGCTCTCGCCGCCGCGCCTGCTCGCTAACGCGATCATGGTAAACGTGCTGGGCGACGGCACGGGCAACCAGCTTACGGGAGTTGCCGACCTCTTGAGCGATCCGTCGATCGTCTTGCACGTCTACGGTAAACGCCATGCGGTCGCACGTCGGAAGATGGGGCATTTCACGATGCTCGTCGACGGGCCGGTCGACGATGCCGCAATCGCGCGCGCGAAAGCGGCCCGCGCGAAACTTCGTTGGAGTGAGTAGCGGCCCGTTAGACGCCGGCGGCGGGACCATGTGCGGCCGGTTCGAAAGTAGCCCGGCGATGATCGTTCGGGCCGGAGTGTTCTATGACGGCACGCTCGAGCCGCCCAAACGCCGTGTCGATATCGTGCTCGACCGCGGTCGGGTCGCGGAAATTCGCACGGCGGGCGGCGACTGCGACCTTGAAGCGGCATGTGTGACCCCGGGTCTCGTCAACGCGCACGCCCATCTCGAGGGAAGCGGCGAGCCCGATATGATGGGCATGATCCAGACGACGACGCCGAACCAGCGAATGCTGCGCGCGGTCGAGAACGCGCGTAAGTCGGTGAAGGCGGGCGTCACGACGATTCGCGACGTCGGCAGCTCGAACGCGATCGCGCCGGACGTGCGCGATGCCATCGTCGAAGGACGCATTCCGGGCCCGCGAATGCGCGCTGCGGGCGCGGTGCTCTGCATGACCGGCGGCCACGGCTGGCCGATTGGACGCGCCATCGACTCTCCGTGGGATGCGCGCAAGGCGGTGCGCGAGCAGATGAAAACCGGAGCCGATTGCATCAAGACGATCGCGACGGGCGGCGTAATGACGAAAGGCGCCGTGCCGGGGAACGCACAGCTGACCGCCGACGAACTTGCCGGTGCCATCGACGAAGCGCATCGTCATGGATTGCGCGTTGCCGCCCATGCGATCGGCACGCAAGGGATCAAGAACGCGCTGCGCGCCGGCATCGACTCGATCGAACACGGCACGCTGCTCGACGATGAAGCGATCGCGCTCTTCAAGGAGCGCGACGTCTATCTCGTCCCGACGCTCAGCGCGCCCACCTGCATACTTGCCAACTTGGAAAAGGGAGAGCAACCCCAGTACGTCGTCGACAAGGCGCGGGGCTTGAAAGACGCGATGCTGACGAACATTCGTCGCGCCTTCGATAGCGGAGTGCGTATCGCGGGCGGCTCCGATGCCGGCACGCCCTACAACTACCATGAAAACTACGCCCAGGAAGTAGAGCTGATGTGGGCGCTGCTTGGAATGACGCCGCAGCAAGCGCTGCACGCGGCGACGAACGTTTCCGCCGAACTGATCGGGCTGCATCGTGGCCTTCTCGCCGTCGGCGAGCCCGCCGACCTTTTGCTTCTCTCGGGCGACGCCGGAGAAGACATCCGCGCTCTCCGTGAGCCCCAGCTCGTCTTCAAAGACGGCTTGATCCAGTAACGAGGGCCGTCGAGCGTTGTATGCGTACCGCCTCTTTCGTGAGCATTTTGTTGCTGACTGCGGCACCGGCCGTCGTGCTGGGCGGCGGGTCGAGCGCTCCTGGAGCAAATCCTACGCTTCTCGGCCAACAGGTCCCCGGCAGTCCGATTCGACACGTCATCGTGCTGGTGCAAGAGAACCGCACGTTCGATAATCTTTTTGCATCGTCGGTTCTCGCAAACGGCCGGCCGTATCCGGGAGCCGACACTTCCCAGACGACGACCGTCGACGGGAACCCGGTCACGTTGAAGCCGGTGCGGTTCGAGAATCCGTCGGATCCGAGCCACAGCCATCTCGCTTTGCTAGGGGAATGGGATCGCGGAAAAATGGACGGTTTCGCGACGGATCGCGTGTACACGGTCTTCGGTTCCGCCAAACCCGGCGCGGGGTTTGCCTATGCATACCTTCCCGCGTACCAAACGACGATTTACCACGTGCTCGCCGCGCGATACGCGCTTGCCGACGAGAACTTCGCGCCACGCCTCGTTCCGACGTTTCCAAGTCACTATACGCTCGCGACGGCGCAGAGCCGGATCGCGGGCAATCCGAATAGCCACATCTGGGGTTGCGACGCGCGCCCCGGCGCGACGGTGACGATCTTCGGCGAAGGGGAAGCGACCACCGGCCCGGGCGTCTTTCCCTGTTTCGATGAGTCCACCATTGGCGATCTGCTCGATGCGGCCCACGTGACGTGGAAGTACTATACGGGTCCGTATAACGACATCATGGATCCGGCCGTCAACATCTACGCCGCGTTCCGCAAGATTCGATACGGGCCGGATTGGCAGCGCAACGTCATGACGCCGTCCGGCGCCATACTGAGCGACATCCAAAGATGCCGGCTGCCTCAAGTTTCATTCGTGATGCCTAACTATCTCGACTCGGATCACGCCGGAAACCTAAGCGACGGCGGTCCGGGGTGGGTCGGCTCGATCTATCTGGCCCTCGTGCGGAGCGGTCACGCGGCGCCCCAGTGCAACTACTATAAGGACAGCGCAATGATCCTCACGTGGGACGATTCGGGCGGCTGGTACGATCACGTCGCGCCGCCGCGCGGACCCGACGGAACGACGTGGGGCTTTCGTATCCCGATTCTGGCGATCTCTGCGTGGGCGCGTTCCGGCTATGTTTCGCGGCGGTCAGATACGCTGCCGTACGTTTCGCACACACGGCGAGAATCGACCTCGATCACGAAGTTTATCGAGAAGAACTGGAACTTAGGGAACCTAGGACAGCGCGACGTGACCGACGACGATCTGAGCGACATGTTCGACTACACTCGTGCGCAACCGGTGCCTCCTTTCTCCGAGGTTTCGATGGAAAAGTTGATCCGCCGCACGCATTTCCGTTTTGCCGTTGCGCGAGGCGACGATCGGCTCGTCGACGACGATCGGTAGGTGCAGCTGAAAGGCCTTAGGCTGGCCGTGCTGGCTGCGATCTCCTGGCCGGCGCCTCCGCCGGGCTATGGACCTTGGGAGCAAATCGCCTACAACGTTGCCGAGGGCATGCGCCGGCGCGGGCTCGACGTCACGCTCTTTGCGACAGGCAACTCGCGCTTCGACGGGAAGCTCGTTTCTGTCGTGCCGGTCGGTGTGAACGAAGATCCCGCGCTCGACGGAGAAGTCTTCACGGCGCTTCACATCGGCGAGCTCTTCCGACGTGCGCGCGAATTCGACCTCGTCAATAATCACTTCGATTGGAAGCCGCTGACCTATGCGCTCGCCACCGACGCGCCGCCGCTGGTAACGACCATTCACGGTTTCTCTTCGCCGCAGATTCTCGCGGCTTACTACGCTGCGGCCCAGCGCAGTTTCTACTGCTCCATCTCGAACGCAGACCGCGATCCAGGACTCGACTATTTGGCCACGACCTACAACGGCATCGATCCGGCGGAGTTCACCTTTCGCGAGCGCGCCGGCGAGTATCTCTGTTTCCTCGGCCGCTTCCACCCCGAGAAGGGGACGCATCTCGCAATTGAAATCGCCAAGCGCGCGGGCGTGCGTTTGAAGATTGCGGCGATACCGCACGATGAAACGTACTTCCGCGAGCAGGTCGCGCCGCACATCGACGGCGACCGGATTCAGTTCCTCGGCGCGGTCGAGCGCGCGGCTCGTAACGAGCTGCTCGCCAACGCGCTCGGACTCGTTCACATGACGACGCGGCCCGAGCGCTTCGGTCTCACGACGATCGAGGCCATGGCCTGCGGCACGCCGGTCCTCGGCGCGAACATGGGGTCGATCCCCGAAATCGTCGTCGACGGCGTCACGGGCTGGCTATGCGATGGCGTCGACGATGCCGTCGATAAGGTCCCACGCTTGGCCTCGCTCGATCGCCGCGCATGCCGCACGCACGTCGAGCGGGAATTCAGCATCGAGCGGATGATCGACCGCTATCTCGGCGCGTACGCGCAGGCCTTGGATCTGCGCACGCCGCCGCGCGCGAGCGACGAGAAATTGCGCGTGCGGCGGCACGATTGGTGGGACCGGCCGATGGCCTACACCGAAGTCCCGCGCAAACCGACGGAGCTGGGCTTTTCATGAAGCTCCATGCCGAGCGAGACTATTCCGGACGGTCGCTCTTCGAAAAGTTGGGCGTGATTGCGCAAGCGCACGTCGCGCTCGTCGGTCGCCACGACGAAACCTTCGTGTCAGCTTTGAACGCGCGGCTCGCGAAAGCCGCTTCACAAACGCTGCGAACCCGCTACGACATGATTTTTGTGCGCGTCGACGCGCCTCGCGATCTGCCTCGGCTATCTCGCGCCGCCGCGCGCCTCAAAACGAGCGGCGTGCTCTGGGTCTTTCATCCCAAAGGACGCGGGGCGTCGCCGACCGACGCGCAAGTGCGTTCATACGCGATAGCCGCCGGTTTGGTAGACAATAAGATCAGCGCGTACAGCGATTTGCACACCGCGACGCGTTACGTCATCCCGCTCGCACACCGGTCCTCCTAGTTTCGGCGATGCGTCATCGCAAAAGCGAGCGTAAGGTGGGAGCAAGTTTTCTAAGCTCGATAGGAGCGCGAAGGCGTCGGCCAAACGAATCCAGAGCCGCCTTCCATCCGTGCGAACGGCTAAGTTCGTCGACATACTTGTCGTAAGCGGCAGTATCAGGAAGCACGGCGAACCAAACGAATACGTTTTCGTTCTCCCTTACCGGCAGCGCGCGATAATCGTTAGGACTTCGTTCCGTCACAAAGTAAGCACAAACGGAAGCACCGGCACCACGTACGATTGGTGCAATACCTTCTTCAAAATATGGAACAGATTCGTTCTCTTCGGGCTCACGAAAGTAATAGATGTTAGCGACGTAAAGCCTGGCAGGGTGGTGGGCCGAATCCGAAACGGCCCGGCGCTGGCTAGATGTCAAAAAACCAGAGACCGGACGAGCCGGACGCAACAACAAAACGTCGTCGGAGTCGATCATCGTCGCGTTTGCGACCTCTTTGTGCGCTTTCCACACCGGCCCGCCGTAAAAGGCATCCAGTCCGAGTGCTCGCGTTTGCATGTCTACGAAACCGCGCAGCCAAACGAAACGATCAGGATCGTCGAGCACCCGAAACTGACCAATAACGGTCATGCCGGCCGCCTCCTGCGGTTCGACGAACTCGCGATCAAAAAGCTCGACGAGGGTATTGCGCTGTCCCGGATGGAGCGTGTATTGTCTTAATTCTACGATCGAGCAAGAATTATTCATCGAATTGATCCGGCCGCTTCCATCGCCTGATATGCCTTGCTCGTGAGCGCGTGGTCGACGGCACCGGCGATAAAGCGCGAGGCGTTGCGAACTTTCTCGAGATCGACGCCCGTTTCGACGCCCATGTGATGCAAAAGGTAAAGAACGTCCTCGGTTCCGACGTTTCCGGTAGCGCCCGGAGCATACGGGCAGCCTCCCAATCCACCTGAGGAAGCATCGAACTTCGCGATGCCGAGCTGAAGCGCAGAGTAGAGATTGGCGAGCGCGGTTCCACGCGTATCGTGAAAGTGCATGGCGATCGAGTCCAACGGAATCCTTTCCGCAAGTATGGGCACGAGTCGCTCGACCTCACTTGGAACGCCGACGCCGATCGTGTCGCCGATCGAAAGCTCGTCGCATCCCATCTCCATCAGCTTGAGGCTGACGTCGAGCACCATTTGCGGCGTGACGCTATCGCCGAAGGGAGAGCCGAAGGCGGTCGAAACATAGCCGCGCACCCAAACGCCGTCGCGCTTGGCGGCGCGCAGGACTTCCCGAAACGTTACGAGAGACTCGTCGATCGTCATGTTGATATTTCGCTTTGTGAAACGCTCTGAGGCCGCGGTGAAGACGGCGATCGCATCGGCGCCGGCGGCCCGCGCTCGCTCGTAGCCTTTGAGATTTGGAACGAGCACGGGGTAGCGCACGCCCGGCGCTTTGCCAATGCGGGCGAAGACCTCGGCGGCGTCGGCGAGCTGCGGGATTGCCTTGGGGCTCACGAAGGAAGTGGCTTCGATCCATTTCAGCCCCGTCTGCGACAGCAGATCGATGTAACGAACCTTATCATCGGTGGAGATAACGGCGCGCTCGTTCTGCAGCCCGTCGCGCGCGCCCATCTCGAAAATCGTTACGAACTTGGGAAACATGACACCATCGGTGACACCCAACGCGTCATTCGAGTTCCACCAGAGGAGCGCCGGCTGAAACGATCTGCCCTTCCTCGACGAGCACCGTCTTGACCGTGGAAGCGGCGGCGGATTCTATGCGGTGCTCCATCTTCATCGCTTCGAGTACGACTAGAAGCGCGTGCTCCTCCACGGCGTCGCCGCTTCGAACGGCGATTTTGACGATTTTGCCGGGCATCGGCGCGCTGACCCGAGCGTCCCCGAGGGCGCTATGGCGGCCGGCAGCTTCGTTGCGCGACGGAGGCGCCGCAAATTCGAACGGCCACGTCTGTCCGGCAAGATGGACGTTGAACGCGTCGCCGCTATACGTAACGGTTCCTGCGAGCGCGGTGGTCTCGAATTCGCCGCGAATAAATTTTCCGCTGCGGTGCGCGCGCAGCTCGCCGTTGCGATCGCCCGAGATCCGCCACACGCTCGAGACGTCCGCGGCCTCCGCACGGAGATCGACGATGCCGTCGCGATGCTGCAAACGAAGCGGGATTCCCACCCCGCCGATGCGCCACGGCGCCCGGCGGTCCAGGAGCAGCGCGGCGGCGCAGAGCAGCACCGCTTCGTCGGGCGGAGCGACGCGTCGAAAGATCGACTCGTCGAGGCGACGATCGATAAAGGTGGTCGTCGTTTCCCCCTCGATAAAGGCCCGACTGCGCGCAATCCAAAGCAGCAGCGGCAAATTCGTTTGCACCCCTTCAACGGTGAAATCGTCGAGCGCCCGTTCGAGCCGCGTAATGGCCGAGCTGCGATCGCTGCCGTACACGATAAGCTTGGCGAGCATCGGATCGTAGTAATGGCTCACCACGCTTGCCGTTGTGACGCCCGCATCCACCCGTATTCCGGGCCCCTCCGGAGGCGACCAATGGGCGATCGTGCCGGTCGACGGCAGCATCTCGTTTGCTGGGTCCTCGGCATAGATTCGAGCTTCGATCGCCCAGCCGCGCGGCTGCATCTCGGCTTGCGAGAGCGTCAGACGCTCACCTGCGGCGAGGCGAAGTTGCCATTGCACGAGATCGATGCCGCAAACGAGCTCGGTAACCGGGTGCTCGACCTGCAGCCGCGCATTCATTTCGAGGAAGTAGTAAGCTCCCTCGCCATCGAGGATGAATTCGCATGTGCCGGCGTTCGTGTATCCAACCGATTCGGCGGCGCGCACCGCCGCCGCGCCCATTTCGGCCCGCAGCTCTTGCGTGAGCGCGACTGACGGCGCCTCCTCGACGATCTTTTGATGACGCCGCTGAATCGAGCACTCGCGCTCCCCCAGGTGGATCGTGGTTCCTCCCGCGTCGGCGAGAATTTGAAATTCGATGTGGCGCGAATCGCGAAGATAGCGTTCGAGAAGCACCCGATCGTCGCCGAAGGCCGCGAGCGATTCCCGCTTGGCGCTCTCGAGCGCTTCACGAAAGCCGGCGGCAGACTCGACGATCCGCATGCCTCTTCCGCCGCCGCCGGCGCTCGCCTTGATCAGCAGCGGAAAGCCGACGCTGCGCGTTTGTGCGCGCAGCGTCGCTTCGGATTGATCGTCGCCGTCGTATCCAGGAATCGTCGGCACGTCGAATGCGCGAACGCGGCGCTTCGCTTCGATCTTGCTTCCCATCGCCGCCATCGCCTCGGGCGGCGGACCGACGAAGATCAGACCTGCATCGCGAACCGCGCGTGCAAACGGCGCCCGTTCCGAGAGGAAGCCGTAACCGGGATGCAGCGCATCGGCCTTCATCGCGCGGGCTGCGGTGAGGATTGCGTCGGCATTCAGATAGGAATCGGCGGCTGCGGCAGGCCCGATGCAACGCGTCTCCTCCATAAATTGACGGTGGAAAGCATCCGCGTCGGCCTCGGAGTAGATCCCGAGCGGAACGATTCCCATCTCGCGAGCCGCGCGAGCGACGCGAACGGCGATTTCGCCGCGATTGGCGATGAGCAGTCGCTTCATCCTTCGTCCTGCGCTACTTCGCAAATTTCGCGGGGCGCCGCTCGAGGAAGGCGCGCAAGCCTTCCTGCGCTTCGGAGCTCACGCGTTGCCGCGCGATCATCTGCGCCGTAACCGAGCGCGAATACTCATAGGAGTTATCGAGAACCCGCCGCACGAGGAGCTTGGCGGCGCTTATGGCCGCGGGTCCGGCGGAGCAAAGCTCGGCGACGCGGCGCTCGACGGCTGCATCCACGTCGTTTGGGGGAACGACTTCGTGAACGAGCCCGATTCTCTTCGCGTGCTGCGCGTCAAAGCGTTCGCCGGTAAGGAAGAGCGCCCGGGCGTGGGACGCCCCGATTTTGGCGAGAACGAAGGGGGAGATGACGGCTGGAACGATGCCGAGTTTCACTTCGGTGAAGCCAAAGAGTGCATCACCGGTCGCAATCGCAATATCGCAGACGGCCGCGAGTCCCGCGCCTCCGCCCAGCGCCGCGCCGTGGATGCGACCGACGACCGGCTTGGGGCAGTTGTCGATCGCGCGAAACATGTCGCTCATTCGCTCGGCGTCGCCGACGTTTGCGTCAAACGTCAAATCAAGCGACGCGCGCATCCAATTGATATCGGCGCCCCCGCAGAAGACTCGCCCTTTACCGGCGAGCACCACCACTCGAACGTCGTCGGCTGCAGTGATGCGCGTGAAGACCTCGTGAAGTTGCTCGATGACCTCGGCGTTGAAAGCATTACGGACCTCCGGTCGCGCAAGCGTGACGCGGGCGATGCCGTCGCTGACGGCTAGTTCTATGCTCTCGGCCATGGCGAGCGGGTTCGCGCCCTCATCCGAGCGGGCCTCGCATGCGTTATACTCACAAGCATGAACGACGCGGGCCGGCCGCCCATCTATCGCTATACGTTGCTGACTCGCGCGAGCCACTGGGTGTGGTTCGTGGCGTTCTTCGTGCTCGTGGGCAGCGGCCTTCAAATCTTCAACGCTTCGCCGAATCTGGATGCCTCCGACAAAAGCAACCCGGCCCGGCGCGTGCTTTCAATCGGATCGCCCAGCGACGGCGTGGGAACGACGACGATTTTCGGCCGCACTTTCGTGACGACCGGATGGCTCGGTTGGACCGGCGACGGCATGGGATCGCGGGGCGCGCATGCTTTTGGAGCCTCGATCACGATCCCCGGTTATCAAGATCTGGCGGGGGGACGGAGGTGGCATTTCTTCTTTGCATGGATCGGGGCGGTTTGTTGGCTGGCATGGCTGACATCGAGCGCGATCAAGGGTAATTTGCGCGAGATGATTCTGCGCCCCGACGATCTACCAAAGCTTTGGCCGATGCAGGCGTACTACCTGAAGCTGCGCAAAGAGCCGCCGCCCTATGGCATCTACAATCCGTTGCAGAAGGCCTCGTACACCGGCGTGCTCTTCATCGCGGCGCCGCTTGTCGTGATCACCGGTCTCGCGCTCTCGCCGGGGATCGATGCCATCGCCAATCCGCTGACCGTCATTCTCGGGGGGCGGCAGTTCGCACGGGTCTGGCACTTCGCCGGCATGCTGGTGCTCTTGGGATTCTTTGCCGTTCATACGTTTCAAGTCTTAACTCAAGGCCTCCTCAATCAAATGCGCTCGATGGTGACGGGCTGGTATCAGCCCGAATGAAACGACGGCTCTTTCTTAGCTCGGCGGTCTGCGCGCTGGCCGGGTGCGGACCAATCAGCTCGGCGCTGAGCGAGAACGACGGCGTGCGCCGCGCGCTTGCTTCGGTTGAAGGTCTGAACCACGCGCTGATCGGGACCCGCGGGCTCGCACGTGAGTATCGAGAGCGCGACGTCGATCGCCGCTTCCGCGTCAACGGGTTCGCGACGCCCTCAGACTCGCGGTACGAGAACTTGGTAGCCGGGAACTTCGCCGCGTACCGTCTCGTCGTCGAGGGGACCGTCGAGCGGCCGCACGCGTTTAGTCTCGCAGAACTCTACCGCATGCCGCAGCGGACGCAGATTACGCGTCACGATTGCGTCGAGGGTTGGAGCGCGATCGGAAAGTGGAGCGGCGTGCCCCTTGCCGCAATGCTCGATGTGGTGCGGCCGCGCGACGACGCGCGGTACGTCGTCTTTCGCTGCATGGACAACGACGGCGCAGGTAATCTGTACTACGAGAGCCTCGATCTGCATCAGGCGCGACATCCGCAGGCGCTGCTTGCAATGCGCTTGAACGACGCGCCGCTCGATGCCGATCATGGCGCGCCGTTGCGCCTGCGCGTGCCGACGCAGCTCGGCTACAAGAGCGCGAAGTGGATCGCGCGCCTCGAAGTGGTCGGCAGCTTTGCCAACGTCTATGCCGGTCGCGGCGGCTATTGGGAGGACCAGGGCTACGAATGGTACGCGGGAATCTGACGCCGAGGTAAGGCCGTCACGACAAGCCGCCTCCGAGCGTTGAATTCACCGTCATGACCAGGGGCGCGCTGGTCTTCACCGCTGCTCTGACTCTTCTGCTGGGGAGCTCAGCCCTGCCGGGGAGTTCCGCGGACGACCTGCGCGTCTCCCTGCTTTCCACGGCCGCAAGCTACCACGCCAAACTTGTCACCATCGCACCCATTGCCGGCCGCGACACAACCTACGACTACTACGAGCGCCTCGTCGACGACGCCGATATGCTCGACGACCCGAGCGTTCCGAAGGGATATTCGGCGGCGGAGTGGTCGCAGACGGTTCGCCGAATCGCGAGCCTCGATCTCAGTCTCGCGAAGCAGCTGCTCGAAGCGTCGCCTTCTTCGATGGCGTCAATCCGGGGCTTGGGCGAGGTTTTAGTGCGCTCGTCGCGCGACGGTACGTTGCAACCCATCGCCGTCTACGTCCCGACCAGCTATGCGCCCGATCGTCCCGCGCCGCTGATCGTGATGCTGCACGGTCATCCGCAATCGGAGACGGAGCTTCTCGCGCCGCCGTACATCGCCCAACTTGCCGAGCAGATGGGCACGATCGTCGTCGCCCCCTGGGGCCGAGGCTATTACGATTTTCGCGGCTCGGCCTCCGACGTCTATGATGCATTGCACGCGGCGACACACGCCTTCACGATCGATCCGCGCAAGAGGTTTCTGGCCGGATATTCAATGGGCGGCTTTTCGGTCTTTGAGGTTGCGCCCATTCACGCCGACGAGTGGTCGGCGGTCATGTGCATTGCTGGGGCGCTCCTGGGGTCTGATTCAACGCACGTCATCGCGCTGATGACGCGGACTCCGTTCTACGTGCTCACCGGCAGCGCCGACCAAAGCATTCCAACGCAATACCCAACGGCCACCGCGGTTCTTCTGCGCGCGGCCGGTCTCGACGTTTCGTTCTATTCCGAACCTGGGGGAGTTCATCGGCTGGTGACGCTCGTGCCGATCCTCGCGCAGGCCTGGAGCGACATGCTCCACGACATCGTGCGCGCACCGCCCGCGTCGGTGGAGAGTTTTAAGCTCCCGTCGATGCTTCCGACCAATGCTCTAAAGCCGTAGACGCGCAGTGCCGGCGAGCGAGCCGTCGAAAGAACGAGAATGGCGAAATCGAGGCTGACGATCGTCGTTGCCGTTGCGCTCTCCTTGTGCGGTGGGGTAGCGCAAGCGGCGGCCGGCATCGGCTGGGTGCCGCCGCTTCCCGGAAGCGTCGTGCAGAGCGAGTATGTCGCTTTCAACGGTGAAAGCTCGGAGAACCGGTCGCGCGCGGTCGTCAGCAAGAAGCTCGTCAGCTCCGCAAACGGCCAAGACTTTTACCAATGGTATCTTTCCATCTACGCGTTTCGCCGCGCGGCGTATCGACTGCGCTACCAATCGCCCGGAAATGGCGGCCCGCTCGAACGCATCGCGAAGGCGCACGGCGCTAGGATGTGGTTTCCGGTTCAGGAGCTGCGAATCGTCGGTGCCGCGGCGTTGATGCGTCCGGGCGTAGAACAGCTAATCGTCGCATCGCACGAGATGGCCGCAGATTGCGGGTCGGCGGCCGTGACGATCTTCGCCTCCGGCCCGGGCGGCAGCATCGTTCCGGTAGCGTTGGTGGAGAACCCCTGCGAACTCGCCGCGGCGGTGATTCGTGGAGCCAACGGCGATGCGATCGAGTTGCGTGGGCCGTACTACGGCCCCAAAGCCCCGCTCTGCTGCCCGACGAACACGCACGCTTCTGCGACGCTTCGATATCGCGACGGGAAGTGGGTCGAGTCGCCGAGCTACTTCAAAGTAGAATGACGCCGGGTTAGATACATAACCGACCGCGAAAAGTCGAAAACGATGTTGAAGCGATGCCACACGTCGTCGCCGATGAGTTGAACGCCGCCGGTCGCCGCCGGCAAATCATAGAGTTTGAACGGGCCGACCTGCAGCTCGCTGACGGTGCCGAGGTACGCCTTGAATTGCGCTCCGATTCCCACCCCGGCGACGATGGGCCGCTTCGGCGAAGAGGAACGCAAGACGATGTCGTCGTCGACGCCGTCACTCGACCCTAGATCGAGGCGTAAGAGATGCCGTTGGGGCTGCACGCCTTTGGCGGAGACGGTGACCTCGACATAAGCTCGCGGCGGCCGGATGACCAACGGGATCGCCACTCCGGCGCCCCGATATCGATAGCCGGCTGGATCGTACAGAGCGACGCGATAAGACCCAAAGTCGATCGCGACAACGTAGCGACGAAAAAAATCAAAGCCGAGTATCCCGCCCTCGCCCAGGATGCTTCCGGTATGAGTAAGATCGATTGCCAACGGATTGTGGGCGACGAACGTGACCTTGCCTAGCCCGACACGGACGTCTTGTAAGCGGATCGCGGCGGCACGCCCTCTGCCTGCTCCCGTCACCCAGGTGGTTCCATGCGAGGGCAGCTTCAAGTCGCGTGCCGTCGCGATGTCGATGTAAGAGCGGAGCGCGCCGGTATCGAGATCGAACCAGATCGCGCCGCCGCCGATCGTGCCGGACACGGCCGGAATCAAACCATCGCCGCGGCCGGAAAGAACGCCCAACGCCAAGACCGTCGCGAGGAGGGTCATTACATTCGGAAGACGCCGAATTGCGTGCGCGGCTGTGGGGCGTGCGCGGCCGCGTCTAAACCGATTGCGATCACGCGCCGCGTGTCAAGGGGATCGATGATGCCGTCGTCCCACAAACGCGCGGTCGAATAATACGGATTTCCTTCGCGCTCGTACTTCTCGAGAATGGGCGCTTCGAAGGCGGTCTTTTCCTGCGGCGACATCTCGCCTTTGACGCTGGAGAGCACGCTTGCGGCCTGCGGTCCACCCATCACGCTAATGCGCGCGTTCGGCCACATCCAAAGCTGACGCGGCGCGTACGCTCGTCCGCACATGCCATAGTTTCCGGCGCCGAAGCTGCCTCCGATCACGACGGTGAACTTCGGAACCTCGGCGCAGGCGACCGCCATCACGAGCTTGGCGCCGTCCTTGGCGATGCCGCGATTTTCATATTCTTTGCCGACCATGAAGCCCGTGATGTTCTGTACGAAGAGCAGCGGTGTGCCGCGCTGCGCGCACAGCTCGATGAAGTGCGCTCCTTTGAGCGCGCTCTCGCTGAAGAGAATGCCGTTGTTGGCAAGGATGCCGATCGGGTGCCCCTCGATGCGAGCGAATCCGCAGACGAGCGTGGCGCCGTACCGCGATTTGAACTCATGAAACTCCGATGCGTCGACGAGGCGCGCAAGCACCTCGCGGACGTCGTAGCCGGTGCGGCTATCGGATGGAATGATTCCATAGATGTCACGCGGCTCGTATTTGGGAGCTCGTGCATCGATGCGATCCCACTGGCGCGGGAGCTCCAAGTGGAGCTCGCGGACGATTTCTCGGACGATAGCGAGCGCCCCGACGTCATCGTTGGCAAAGTGGTCGGCCACGCCCGAGACGCGGGTGTGAACGTCGGCACCGCCGAGCTCTTCGGCCGTAACTTCCTCGCCCGTAGCGGCCTTCACTAAGGGTGGACCGCCCAAGAAGATCGTTCCTTGACCCTTGACGATGACGGTTTCGTCGCTCATCGCCGGCACGTAGGCGCCGCCGGCGGTGCACGACCCCATCACCGCCGCGATCTGCGCGATGCGCTTGCTCGACATTCGCGCTTGATTATAAAAGATGCGACCGAAATGATCGCGGTCTGGGAACACCTCGTCTTGCAGCGGCAAGAACGCGCCGCCCGAATCGACTAAGTAGATGCAGGGCAAATGATTCTGCTCTGCGATCTCCTGAGCGCGCAGATGCTTCTTCACCGTCATTGGATAGTACGTGCCGCCCTTGACCGTGGCATCGTTGGCGACGATCACGCAGTGCTGGGCTTCGACGATGCCGATCCCGGTGACGATTCCGGCTGCCGGCGAATCATTGCCATACATACCGAAGGCCGCCAGGGCGGAAAGCTCGAGGAAATCGGAGCCGGGATCAATCAGCCGTTCGATACGCTCGCGCGCGGGAAGTTTGTTGCGCAGCCGATGCTTTTGCGCGGCCTCGGCGCCGCCGCCGGCGCGAACGGCAACGAGGCGCTCGCGCAGTTCTGCGACTAACCGCTCCATTCGTCGCGCATTCCTCGTGAAGCTCTCCGAATGGCTATCGAGCCGTGATTCCAGCACCGCCATCGCCGCGCCCATTCGGCGCGCCGCGCTTAGAGCCCGGTTAGACGTGACGAAATGGCGAGGGCGGTTGGACGAAGGACTCGTACCTAGCAGATATGGCCGCACAGGCTAAAGTCGACGTCGGCGGCATCCTGCGTCCTCAGGGAAATCCCGACCTCTCCACGGCGTTGCAACCGTATCCCGAAGTATTGGGAGAACGCGCTGCGGCGCATTTGCTGCGGCGTGCCGGCTTTGGCGGAACGCCCGACGAGGTGCGGCGCTATGCGGCGATGCACGCCGGCGAGGCGGTCGCGTCGTTGCTCGCCGTTCCCTCGCCGGGCTCGATCGCTCCGCCGCGAGAACTCCTGGCTCTCTCACGTCCGGTCTCAATGACGACGTTGACGCCGCGCCGGCAACGCAGGCATCAGGGGCGCGAAGCGATCCTGGCGCTGCAGCTCTGGTGGCTGAACCGGATGCTCGCGACGACGGCGCCGCTGCAAGAGAAGATGACGCTCTACTTTCACGGTCACTTTACCTCACGCGCCACGCCGCTCTTTCCCTGGATCACGTACAATCAAAACGCGCTCTTCCGGCGCTCGGCGCTCGGCAACCTTCGTCAGTTGACGCGTGACGTTTCCAAAGACGCCGCGATGCTGGTGTACCTCAACGGCGCCCAGAACGTCGCCGCGCACCCCAACGAAAACTACGCACGAGAGCTTATGGAGCTCTTCACCCTGGGCGTCGACAATTACACGGAGAACGACGTGCGTGACTCGGCGCGCGCGTGGACCGGATGGCGCGTCGACCGGCGCAACGATACGGTTAGATTCGACTCGTCACTGCACGATGCCGGCCAAAAGAAGTTTCTGGGGCGCACCGGGAACTTCGATGGCGACGATATCGTCGACATCATCTTTGCGCAGCCGGAATGCGCGCGGTTCTTCGCTACGAGTTTGCTCAACTGGTTCGTATACAACGATCCTGAGCCGGAGCTCGCGGAGGGCGTTGCGGGCGAATTGCGTCGCTGGGACTTCGACCTCGCTTCCGTCATCCGCACGATCCTGCGCAGTAATGTGTTTTACAGTCCGCGCGCGTATCGCGCGCTGGTCAAAAGCCCGGTCGAATTCGTCGTCGGCACGTATAAGACGCTCGGTTTGTCGGAAGTCGGCGAGAGTGCGTTGCCGGCGCTCGCACAAATGGGACAACAGCTCTTCTATCCTCCCAGCGTTGCCGGATGGGCGGGCGGCGAGAACTGGTTGACGAGCGGTACGATGATCGCGCGGCAAAACTTTTTGACGCGCCTGCTTGGGTCGCAGACGCTCGCCGGCTCGTCGTGGCTGCGCGGATTGCCCGTCGCTTCAAAAACCGCGGCCCAAGTGCTGGGCCAGACAATTTTACAAGGCGACGTGACACCCGCTTGGGCCCGCGAGCTCGAAGGTTACCTGAACGGAAAGGGAAGCGCCGCACTCCCGTCGCTTTCGGCGGAAAATTACGATCAACGCGTGAGCAGCGCCGTCTATCTCGCCATGGCGACGCCCGCCTACCAGCTGAATTGATGACACGATGAAACGACGTAACTTTTTGCTGACCACGGCCTCGGGACTGGCCGTTGTCGCCAATCCCTACCACGTCTTCGCGCGCGCGCTTGCGCAGACGCCGCTGCCGGGACTGCCGGGAAGCGAGAACCGGTGCCTGGTCTTGATCAACTTGTTCGGCGGCAATGACGGGTTGAACTGTGTCGTGCCGCAAGGCGACGATCGCTACTATCAATTGCGGCCCGGTCTTGCGATCGCCCGCAACGATGTGTTGGCGATCGACGCGCACGTCGGCCTCAACCCCGGCATGCGCTCGTTCAAAGCGCTCTACGACAAGGGCATCGTTGCGATCGTTCAGGGCGTCGGATATCCGAATCCCGATCATTCGCATTTTCGTTCGACGGAGATCTGGCAGACCGCGGCGCCGGATCGCTACGAACATACCGGTTGGCTCGGCCGGTATTTCGACGAGGACGGCCCGGCACGCGAGAATCTCTTCAAGGGCGTCGCCGTGTCGAAAGTCTTGCCCGAAGTGCTCGTCTCCAACCGCACCGACATCCCCGCGATTCCCGGGCTCGGCGCTTACTCGATGATTGCCGACGGCAACGCGCTCGCGCGCGACGCCTTCGCGCGTCAAGCGCACGAGCGGACTCTCCCATTCGAGTCGCCTTACTTGGCTCATGTGATGGAGATCGAGGAGAATGCGCAGCGCAGTTCCGAGGAACTGCCCAAGCTCGTGGCCGGATACAGAACGAAGGCTTCATATCCCGCCACGGGACTTGGGCGGAGCCTTGCGCTCGTGGCGCAGATCGTGGGCAGCAATCTGGGAACGAAGGCGATCTACGTCGAGCATGGCTCGTTCGACACGCACGTCAGTCAGAAGACGACCCAAGATCGGCTCCTCATGCAATTCTCCGACGCAATCGCCGCATTCTACGAAGACCTGTCCGCGCACGGCAACGAGCGTCGCGTCTTGACGGTCACGTTTAGCGAGTTCGGACGGCGGATCGAAGAGAACGGCAGCCGAGGCACCGATCACGGCGAGGCCTCTGCGCTCTTCATGATCGGCGGCGGCGTCAAGGGCGGACTTTACGGAGCGGCGCCGGACCTCGGGGCGACGAACATGGGAAACGTGCGCTTCGCAGTCGATTTTCGCAGCGTCTACGCCACGGTGCTCGAGCGTTGGCTCGGCCGGCCGTCTGCCACGGTGCTCAACGGCGAATTTCGGCAACTTCCCGTGCTCGCTTAGTTTGAGTTCGTCTATCCTCTTTCTGGGGAGCGGCGGCGCACGCTTCGTCGTCGCGCGTCAGTTGCGCGCCTCGGGCGGGATGTGGATGCGATTTGGAACCACGCAAATCCACGTCGACCCAGGGCCCGGCGCGCTGGTACGCGCCCTCTCTCACGTCCCGTCCTGCAATCCTCGCGAGCTCGATGCCATCGTACTGTCGCACAAGCACCTCGACCATTCGGGCGACGTCAACGTGCTGATCGAGGCAATGACATCGGGCGGATTTCGCCGGCGTGGCGCGGTCTTTGCCCCGGCCGACGCTTTCGACCACGAGCCGGTGGTGCTACCCTATGCGTGCCGTTTCGTCGAGCGCCTCGAGCGGCTCGAGCCGAGCAGCGGTCCATATCGCATCGCCGGTGTCCAACTCTACACCTCGATGCTTCATTTGCACGCGGTGCAGACGCACGGGCTTCACTTCGTCCACGCCGGCGTGCGCGTGGCGTATCTTCCCTGTGGCCGGTACTTCGAGGGGCTCGCGGCCGACTATGCCAAGCATCATCCCGACGTGCTGATCGTCAACGTTCTGCGCTACCGCGACGAGATGAACGTCGACCACCTCACGTGGACCGACGCTCGCCGCATCGTTGCCGGCGTCCGTCCGAAGGTTGCAATCTTTCAACATTTTGGAACCAAGATGCTCGAGGCAGATCCGCCGCGCCTGGCAGCGCAGCTCGAGGACGAGCTTGGCCTGCGCGCGATTGCCGCTTACGATGGACTCGTCTTAGATCTGGAAACGGAGATCGCCGCAGCCGCAGGTTAGTAGGGCGGACGTGCTGGACGGGGCGGCGGTGCGCTCGGAAAGCGAATCGGAAGGCGCGCGCTGCCACTAAATTCTTGGCGCACGCGCGGATGTTCGTTCATAGATCCGCTGTAAAGGTAAACCGAGCCGTTCCTCGAGGTCGCCGTGACGACGGGGCCGCCGCCGCCGACCGTAGCCTGTTTCGTCGTCGGATCGCCACGAACTTCAGCCTCGTCTTCAAAGCTCGAAACGACGTGGCCCGAACCGCTGTGTGCGCCGATCTGCGCGCTCCCGCGAACGCCGAGCGCGACGTTGCCATGCTCGGACTCAAAGCGTGCAAGACCGGGCTGGAAGTTTCCGTCGTCGTAGACGATGGAGCCATACGTGCTGGTTGCCTGAATTTGATGGGACACGCAGCCTTGGAAAAGCATGTCGCCCGTTGCCGTACGCACCCGCAATCGATCGAACGAAGAGTCCGTTGCGACGACCCGCCCGCGAAGCGATTCGACGAAACCCGTTCCGCTCACGTCGTTCAACGAGACGCCGGCCGCCCGCGCGTGCGCGATGAAAACGCCGTGATAGTTGTCGATCGTGAGATGGCCGGCTCGCTGCTGCACCACGAGCATCGCCGTCCCTCGCGGAATCGTGATCGTCATCTTTCCGCTTCCCTGGGCCATGATTGCGTCGTGCTCTCCGCCGGGCAGCTCCGGCATCTCGAACGTTTCGGATGGAAGTGTTACGGGACCATGGTCGGTCTCGATCCGGTCGGAAGCGAATTGGAGCTGCTTGGGAAACTCGCGGATCGACTGCTGCCGAACGTCGATTGGCCGCTGCGAAGAGATGGAGATCTGCGGGCGATCCCACGTTTGAATCGACACTTGTCCACGGTTGACGTGAACGTTGACGATCGGGGATGGGCCAATATCGTACTGGTCGTCGGCGCGCACCGGCGCGACGAAAGCCAACCAACAGAACGAGGCGACGAGCGTTACGTGTGCTCCCCGCCAGTTACCGCGCACGAACCCATTGTATCGAGGCGGCCTTGCGCCCATCATGAAGGATGGGTGAACGGAAGCTTGATACGCGGTAAGATTACCCGAAAAAGGGCGCCGCCGCCCGATGAGCGCTCGGCAGTCGCCTCCCCGCCATGGACCCGGGCAATCGAGCGGACAATCGCCAACCCGAGGCCGGTGCCCGGGACTATCCGCGAGCGGGCCTTGTCGGCGCGGTAGAAGCGCTCGAAGATGTGGGGGCGCTCCTCGTCGGGAATCCCCGGGCCGTCGTCGGCCACTTCGACCCATGCCGACTCGCCGTTCTCTCCGACGTTTACGTCCACGCGTCCGCGTTCGGTAAACTTGATCGCATTGTCGATCAAATTTCCGACTAACTGACGCAACAAGTGCGCGTCGCCGTATACGATCGGCGTGCCGTCGTATTTGAATTCGAGATCGATGTGCTTTTCGGCGGCGCGCGAAGCGGCGTTTTGAGTCACCTCGCTGGCGATCTGAGCGAGCGAGAGGGGTTCCTTCGGTATTTCATCGCCCCGGTCGGCTTTGGCGAGCGTGAGCATGCCGTTGACCATGCCGGCGAGATCCGCGCTCTCGCGCGCAATCGTTTCTAAGCTTTCGCGGCGGATGGTTCTGTCCTGATCGCCCCAACGCAAAAGCATCTGCGCGTTGGCGTTAATCGAGGTCAGCGGCGTCTTCAGTTCATGCGAGGCGTCGGAGATGAACTGGCGTTCGCGTGCAAACGCTTCCGCCAGCCGCGCCAGCAGATCGTTAAAGCTGGTGGCCAGCCGTCCGATTTCGTCGCGTCGTCGGCGCAGTGCGAGCCCCCGCGGCCGTCCGTCGAACGTTCCCGCCGCGAGCGCAAGACGATCGGAGCTGATTTCGCGCATCTCGCGCGAAAGCTCGTTGATCGGCGTCGTAGCTTGCGAGGCGAGTACGATCGAGAAGAGCACGACCGCCCCCGCGGTCGTGCCAAGGACGATCTCGATCGCTTCCCGAGCGCGCGCGAACGTGCGCTGCAAAGTGTCGAGCGGCTCGGCAACGTGAATGACGGCCGAGTTCAGCCGCTCTTTGAGGTACCGATCCTCGACCAGGAACGAACGGCCGCCGATCGTTTCTTGACGAAACGCGACGTCGTGCGCGGCGGAGAGCTTTGGATTCGGCGGTATGGTGAGTTCGCCCAGATTTGCCGTCTTCGCCAGCGGGTAACCCTTGCTCGAGTCGACCTGCACGTAGCTATTTGCGGTGTTCCACGTCGCAAGATTGTTGCTGTTGAAGAGAAACTGCAGCGTGCCCAGCGAGGAGTCTTCGAGCGAAAACGGCGTCGTCGCCTGTTGTGCGAATTGCACGATCGCGTGCATCGTTGCATTGACGCTCGACTCGGCCTGGTCGTAGAGTATCTGTTGAAAGCGCCAGACGATGATGCCGCTCATCGCCGTGATCGCGACGATCAGCACGAGTGAATATCCCAATGCGATCCGCCACTTCAGCGACATGAGCTGTGCACGGAAAATCTCTGCGATTTTCCAACAACCTCTGGACCGACGGCGAGCGCTGGACATGGGCGATGAGAAGGCTCCAACTTTTTCGGGCCGCCCACGGAGGGGCGCTTCAAAACTTCGTTTTCCCGAAAAAGTGGTGCAGCAGGAGCGTCACACGATGTGGCGCGACGAGCGTCTTGGAATCGCCCATGTCCAGCACGAGGCAAGATCAAGAGTGCCCTAGTCTTTGATCGTATACCCGACGCCTCGTACCGTCGTGATCAACTTGTCGTCGAATCCGTCGTCGATCTTGCCGCGCAGGTAGCGGATGTAGACGTCGATGAGGTTGGAGTCGCCGAGAAAGTCGCTTCCCCACACCCCGTTGAATAGCTCGTCGCGCGTATGGACCTTGTTGCGGTGCAACAGCAGGTATTCGAGTAGCGCATACTCTTTGGCGGTGAGCGCAATCGACTTCCCGCCCCGATGCACTTCGTGGCGGTCGCGGTCCATCACCACGTCGCGGTACTCGATCACGTTGCCTTGCGGCGTGCGCTCGCGCAGGCGCGCGCGAACGCGCGCGAGCAGCTCCTCGGTCGAAAAGGGCTTCGTGACGTAATCGTCGGCTCCGACGTCGAGGCCGGCGACTCGGTCGGGCACGCGGTCGCGCGCGGTGAGCATGATGATCGGGACGCGGCTTTTCGCGCGAATCCGCTTGCAGACTTCGATGCCGTCCATCCGCGGAAGCATCAAATCCAAAATGACCAGATCTGGCTCCTTGAGCGCTTTCTCGAGGCCGGACAATCCGTCGCGCGCGACCTCGACCTCGTATCGCTCGTGTTCGAGTTCGAGCTGTAAGACGCGGCTGATCGCCGCATCGTCCTCGATGACCAGGACCCTATAAGAACGTCGCTCCGGGGGGGCGTGTCTCTCCATGCCGATACTTTATCGGCTGGCCCTCTTTCCGAACCTCTGCGAGGCGAGCGCGGCGGGTTGGGATCCGGTGAAAACCGTGAGCCATAGGGCGGTCGCGCCGCCCGCCCCCAGCCACGCTAGCACGGCTGCGTTGGAGAACGTCTGCGATATCGTCGAACCGATGATTGCAAGCGTATGGACGAAGAGCGCACCCCCGCCCAGCACGAGCATGACGATGAGCCAGACCGCGATTGCGCCCACCGAGCCGATCAGCGCGAGTTCGGGGAACGAAAAGGCCGGCGCCGGGCGATAGGCGGTTGCAAGCAAGATCGAGGTGCGCAATCCTTGCGGCGGCTCCTCGAGGGGAAGCTCCAAGATTGCGCGCTCGAGCCTTTCGTCGTCCATGTTCACGATTCGGTTACCTCCATTGCGCTCAGAAGGCTGCGCAGCTGCTCCTTGGCGCGAAACAAATGTGTCTTTACGGTACCCAGCGGCAGGCCGAGCACGCTTGCGATCTCCTCGTACTGTCTGCCTTGCAGATGGAAGAGCGTCACGACCGTGCGGTACTTCTCCGGCAGCGCGTCGATCGCCGCGCGGAGGCGAGCCGCCTCGTCGAGGGCGATGACCCGATGCTCGGGACCCGGCGATGGGTCCGGGCGCTCGGGCAGCTCGTCGCTCGTAAAATGCTTGCGGCGGTTGAGCCGGTCGCAACAGGCGTGATAGGTGATTGCGAAGATCCAAGTGGAGAATTTGGCATCCGGCCTGAAGGTACGAAGCCCACGAAAGGCCTTGAAAAAAGCCTCTTGCGTGACGTCGCGTGCTTCCTCGACGTCGTGCAGGGTCCGGTAGGCCAGATGGTAGACAGCGCGGTCGTATCGTTCGACGAGCGTTGCAAAGGCTTCCCCGTTGCCCGCAAGCGCCATTGCCACCAAGTGGCCGTCTTCAGGGTCCGCCGAAGTCACCGGTGGCGGCCTTCGTCGGAGCTGGTCCTGAGGGAGCGGAGCGAGGCGAAGGAGCTTGTCCTGAGCGAGCGGAGCGAGGCGAAGGGCCAAGAGTGCCGACACGCTCGTCGTACGCCCGTGGCCGGGCGATTGTTTCGTGCATGCCCAGCACCGTGGCGCCGGTAGAAGCGAAACAATAGGCGTCGCCACCCGTAGCTAAGGCAAGAACTTTCACGGAGGCTTGACCAGCAAATGACCACGATCTCGAATAGAACCCTTCCCGGCCGGGCGAGGCCCAACGGTGCGCTGCCGACGCTGCCCAGCGACGAGCGGAACTCCGCGCAATCATTGCGCCCCACCTTCGACGGTTGGGGTCCGCGGCTTTAGGGATTACGAGCCACTCATGTCACGCGCGTCGGTCGTTGCGATGCTCATTGCAGCCGAATTATTAATCGTCGGGATGGCGGCTTACGCCGTCGGCCGCGGCGGTGCAACGCTGGCCGGCGGAATGCGCCACGTCGATTTTGCGGCGGCACCGGTCGCACCGGTTGCCGCCGGCACGGCACCGCATATCGTGATCGATGACGCGGAGTCGCGCGTCGGCGTCGCCGTATCAAACGACCAACTCATTCACGTCCGCGACCTTACGCAGATTCGAGGCGCCGTCTTCTCCAGTGGGAAATATCCTCGTCTCAGCGTCACCCGCACGACCGACGGTGTGCGCATCGAACGTCCGCACGCCGATACGTTGTCCATCGACATCTTCGGCTTCAGTACGCAAGCCATCCAGGTCGAGGTTCCACCGGCCTCTCGTGTGGAGATCGCTCGGTGCGCGGGTGCAGACGTGCTCGGCGTTGACGGCGGAGCGAGCGTGCATTCCCTCAATGGCCACGTGACGCTGACGGACCTTCAGGGCCCGGTTGATGCGCAGAGCGACGACGGCTATATCAAAGCAACGAACGTGCGGGGCGATCGTCTCACGCTCCAGTCGATGCAGGGCCACCTGGCGCTGCGGGACGTCGCCGTCGCATCGCTTTCGGCAACGACCCACGACGGGCGAATCGAAGCCGATGGCTTGAGCGTTAGCGCAAACGCGACGTTGCAGACCAACGACGGCTCGATTCGAGTCCGGCTGGCGCCGAACGCCGACACGGCAATCGATGCCTCAACCGGCGATGGAAGAATCGTTGTCGACGGAACGTCGCTCGCCGGCGACGATGCAGCTCACCGCACGATCCGTCTCGGCGCCGCGACCGGCACGATGAAGCTGGCAACTTCTGACGGATCGATTCGCATTCTCACCAACGGAGTACCACAGTAATGGATTACGGCGAGGTTCTCGTCCCGCTTTTTGCGATCATCTTCATCTTCGGCGCGCCTTGCGCGGTGTGGCTGATCTCCCGCGTGCTCGCGCATCAAGAACGGATGGAGATGATGCGCCGCGGCATCGTCCCTCCGCCCAACGCGCGCGATATGCGCCGAGCGATGAAGTATGGCTGGACGCCGCCGGGGACGATGCCGCAAGGCGCGCCGAACCAATATCTCGACTATCCGACGGATTTCGCAGCGCAGCACCAGCTGCGCAAGGGCGTCCAGATTGCCTTTATCGGCTTAGCGTTGCTTATCGGACTTGGGTTCATCGGACACCGCGGCGACGGAACCTTCGTGTACGGTCCCTGGCTGCTCGGCGGCCTCATTCCCCTTTTCGTCGGCATCGCGCAGGTCATCGGCGCGATTCTCAGCGGCGCTACGTTCGGACCGCCGTCCCCGCGTCAGCGCTTTGGGCCGCCGCCCGGCCCGGCCACTACGGCGTCATCCGGAAGCGAAGCTGGGGGCGGCATGCCGCCTGGATCTCCTTATGGCGGCTGGCGGCCGGGTCCGACCCCGGAGATCGAAAAGCCGGCCTCACCGCCCGATTATCGGAGTTAGACCACCCGCGCCCTAAAAGCGAAGCCGCCGGTCGGCTGACCGGCGGCTTCGCGTATCGAAATAAAGACGATATTACTTGCAGGAGACCAAGGCCATGGCCCAGCCGGCGGCCGTGCGAGTCCTGACCAGATATCCATCCGCAGTCCGATCGTAAACCTGATAGCCCGCTCTTAATGCGTCGGCTAGTGATTTGAAGACGATGAGACCTGCCATCTGGGGACCCTCCTTTCCCTCGTATTTACGCTCTCTATACATTATAACGGCTCGAGTAGCAAGGGCGTGCACCCGTTTCCGGAGATTTTCGTAAGAATTTGTTGAAAATACGCAATAATGGCGACGATCGACCCAAAGGCCGGCGTGCACTCGACCACGGTAATCGAACGCCGGGAACTTGCAACCGATGTCGTCTTATTGTCGCTCGACGCGCCAAAGCTCGCGCAAGCGACGCGCCCGGGCCAGTACCTGATGGCAGTTCCGCCCGGCGGTGAGAGGGCTGCGACGGCGCTTGCCGTCTATGAAGCGGAAGGCAAGCTCGCGAGCCTTCTCTTTTTTGTCACAGGCAAGCGCACGCGTGAACTGTCACAACTGCGTTGCGGCGATCGACTCGACGTGGTTGGGCCGCTCGGCAACGGCTTCGATTGCTCGCACGGCTCGCGCGACGCCGCGGTGGTTGCCGGCGGCGTCGGCATCGCGTCAGTGCTTTTATGTACGCAAGCCCTCTTGCGCGCGGGAGCGAGGGTGAGGCTCTTTTATGGAGCGCGAACGGCTGAGCTGATCGTCGACTCACAACGCTTCGCCGATGCGGGATGCGAGCTCGTCATAACGACCGACGACGGCAGTGCGGGCGAGCGCGGGTTCGTCACCGACGCGCTCGTACGGGCGACCAAACCGCAGGCGATCTATGCGTGCGGTCCTTCGTCCATGTTGCGCGCGGTCGCGCGTATCGCCGGCGGGCTTGGCGTGCGAGCGCAGCTTTCGCTGGAAGAAACGTTTGGGTGTGGCATCGGAGGCTGCTGGGGATGCGTCGTGCCGCTGGTCCGTGAGAGCGCGCAGGCGCCGAGCTTTCCACCCGCCGATGCGGGAGGGAGCGACGTTGTCTACGCGCGCATTTGCCGAGAAGGGCCGGTCTTTTGGTCCGACGAGCTGCGATGGTGACGGCGGCGCCGAGCCTGGCAACGAAGTTGGGAAAGCTCGAGCTTGCGTATCCCACGCTCATGGCCAGCGGCTGCTACGGCACCGGTGAGGAGTACGCGCCATTCGCCGATCTCGCAAAGATCGGCGCAATCGTCCTCAAAAGCGTCACGCGGCTTGCGCGTCTAGGAAATACCACGCCCCGTATCGTCCATACGCCGGCAGGCATGCTCAACGCGATCGGATTGCAAAATCCTGGTCTCGATTGGTATCTCGAACGAGAAGTACGCAAGTATGCGGATCGCCCGTGCAAGATCGTCGGCAGCGTCGCCGGTTTCTCCATCGACGACTACGCGTACGTCTGCGAGCGTCTGGCGGCACGCGCGGAGATTGCGGCCATTGAGATTAACGTTTCCTGCCCCAACGTAGCCAGCGAAGGCGAGACGTTCGGGTGCGATCCCGAGCTTACCAGCCGAGTGGTGAGCGCAACACGTTCCACGACCGACAAAACGCTCATCGTGAAGCTCTCGCCGAACGTTACGGATATCTGCGCCGTCGCCCGAGAGGCCGAAGCCGCGGGCGCCGACGCATTGGCCGTCATCAATACGGTGCGCGGGATGGCGATCGACGTGGAGACGTGGCAGCCGCGCCTCGGAAACGTCGGGGGCGGTCTCTCGGGACCCGCCATACGACCGATCGCGGTGCTCGCCGTCTATGAGGTTGCGCAAGCCGTGAAGATTCCGATCGTCGGGCAGGGAGGCATCGAGAACCTTACCGACGCACTCGAGTTTTTCTTGGCGGGCGCGAGTGCCATCTCGATCGGAACGGCGAACTTCATCGATCCACGCGTTCCCGAACGCATCGTGGCGGAGCTGCATGCGTACCTTGCGCACCGCGGTTTGGGCGGGATCGAGGCGATCGTGGGACGCGCGAACGTAGGTTTTGCAACGCCGCATCAATATGAAGGAGCCGAAGGTTGAGGAATCTCTGAGGATGGCCCAGCTGATCGTTGCCTTGGACGTGCCGAGCGCCGAACGAGCCGAGGAGCTCGTTGATAAGCTTTACGAACTCGACGTGATCGTGAAGATAGGCTTGGAAGCACTCTATGGATATCCGCAACGGATTCTTTCGTATTGTGAGGCACGGGACGTGCGAATCTTCATCGACGCAAAACTGCACGACATTCCGCGGACTGTCGGCGCGGCTATATCTCAGCTCGTGCGCCCGAACGTTCACCTCGTCAACGTGCACGCGGTCGGCGGTCTGGACATGATGCGTGCCGCCGTCGAGTCCGCGGGCGACCGTGCTGCCGAGCTCGGCGTCGAGCCGCCGCACGTTCTTGCCGTTACGCTGCTCACGAGCATCGCGCCTGAAGACCTCAACGAACTGGGGTTCCAGGGCGGCCCAGGCGAGAATGCGATTAGATTGGCGGCGCTGGCGCGCGACGCCGGGTGCGCCGGCGTTATCTGCAGCGCGCACGAGGTGCGCGACCTCAAGCGCTTCTTCGGCGACGATTTTCTCACGCTGACGCCGGGCATCCGTCCGTCCGGAACCGCCCACTCCGATCAGAAACGAGTCACCACGCCCGCCGCGGCCGTGGAGGCCGGCTCGGATTATCTCGTCGTAGGACGGCCGATCGTTGAAGCGCCCGATCCGGTGGCGGCCGCCAAAGCCATCCTCGAGGAAATGTCCGTGCGAGCATGAGCGTCACCTCGCTCGATCTGCAAAGCGAGCTCGCGCGGCGTGGCGCTATCCTCGAAGGCCATTTCCGTTTGAGCTCCGGTCGCCATAGCGACCGGTTCGTACAGAAGTTTCGCGTTCTCGAGGATCCGCAGCTCCTGGAACCCGTCGGCCGCGCGATCGCCGATCGATTTCGAAAGCTTAAACCGACCGTGGTCGTCGGCGCGGCCGTCGGCGCCATCGTGCTCGCCTATGAAGTCGCGCGTCAACTCGGTACGAAAGCAATCTTTGTCGAGAAGGAGAACGGCGCGCCCAAGCTGAGACGCGGCTTCATGCTCGCGCCGCAAGACCGCGTATTGTTGGTAGAGGACGTGTTGACGACGGGGCTTTCGGTACGCGAAACCATCGACGTCGTGCGGCATCACGGCGCGCAAATCGTGGGCCTCGGCATCATCGTTGCGCGCGATCGTGTCACCCTGAGCGGAGTCGAAGGGCCGACGCACATTTTGCTCGAGCTGCCGCTGCGCTCGTACGACGAAGCGGAATGTCCGCAATGCCGCGCCGGAGAGCCCGTGACCGATCCAGGCTCCCGCCGTTCGTGACGGTCGACGTGCGCCGTGCGGAGCAACGCGGTGCCGACGCCATCGCCGACCGTGATTTCGTCAAGAGGCTGGGAGAGCGATGCGTTATGCCGAGCGTCGGTTCCCTACGCCCGGCGAGCGAGAGTAAGGCGCGCGAGGCCTTCGACCGTCTCTGCGAAGTAGTCGAAAGCCAGTCGCACGTTACGCTGATCGCTCGACGCGACGGCAAGCGCGTCGGCTTTCTGCTCTTGCTGGACCGGCTTCCGGACGAAGTGACGTTGTTGCCCCAAGGCTTCATCGCATACATGGCAGTCGATCCGAGCTCGCGGCGAGATGGAGTCGGCGCGGCGTTGCTCGCGGCCGCCGAGGATGAGGCAAGGGGCCGCGGGTTGCCGTATATGGCCTTGATGGTCACCGAAGAGAACGCCGCGGCGCGCCGTCTTTACGCACGCGAGGGCTATCGTACCGAACGGCGGCTCTTGTGCAAACCGCTCTAAGCAGTGACATTTGGCGCCGGATCGGCGCGATCGCCGGCGCCGTCGCGCTCGCGCTGCTTGCGCTCTGGCTAGCGCGGCACATACCGCGGACCATTTCGATCTTCGTGATCGCGGCCTTTATCGCGTTCGGCGTCCAGCCTATCGCAACGCGCTTGGAACGGCGCATGTCCAAGCCGTTCGCCATCTCCATCGTGTTCTTCACGCTGTTGCTCATCATTGCGGTTTTCCTCGTGATCGTCGTGCCTCTCACGGTAAGTCAGACGCAACTTTTGGCGACCAACATCCCGAGCTACGCTACTACCGCGCAAGGGTGGCTCGTTTCCGTTGCGACCTCGCTCGAGCGGCATTTTCCGACGTTGAACATCCCAATTTCGGAAATCAACGTCGGAAAGATCGGCGGATCCCAACTCTCCGCGATGGTGACCGCGACGCTCGCTTCACTCGGCGCGATCGCGCTCAACACCGCTACCGGCTTTTTCATCGCGTTTTCAGCCATCATCCTGTCGTTTTTCTTCCTGCTCAACGACACGCAAATCGCCGAAGGGTTCGCTTCGATGTTTCCGTCGCGCAAGCGCCAGACGGCGCGCAAGCTCGCCGCCGAAGTCACGGAGCTCTTCGGAAACTACATCTCGGGGCAGATCATAGTGAGTGCGATTACCGGCACCGTCATTGCAATCGCGTGCGCGATAATTGGGTTTAAATTTTCCCTTCTCATCGGCATCATTTCCGGCGTTGCGTACGCCATCCCGATCATCGGCATGCTGATTGCCGAGCTCATCGCCATTCCGATGTGCGCGCCGCAAGGCGTATGGATGGTCGTTTGGGTGCAGGTGATCATGTTCGGCATGGCCCGCATCAGCGACAGCGTGTTGGTTCCAAAGATCATGGGCCAATCGGTGGGTGTCTCGCCGATCGGCGCAATGTTCGCCGTTTTCGCGGGCGGCGAGCTCTTCGGGATTCCCGGCTTAATCTTGGGCATTCCGGCGGCAGCGCTGATAAAAATCCTGTGGCGTTACTTCATGGCGCCATGGATCGCCACGCAGTTGGAGAAGACTTAGCGATGTTACGCAGCGTCGGTGTCGTCGTTCTGAGCGCATTCGTTATGGCGGCCTGTTCCTCCGGTGGTGGCGGCGGTAACTCCTCGCCTCCTATTTCCACGCCGACGCAGGGGCCGCCGCAAACCGGACCGGAGGGAAAGTACATCAAGCACGTCGTCGTCATCGTTCAAGAGAATCGCACCTTCAACGACATCTTTGCGGGCTTCAAAGGCGCCGATTCGGCCACGTACGGCTATACGCACACCGGCGCCAAGCTTCGCTTGCGCGCGATCACGTTTAAAGGACCGGACGTCCTTCATAATTGGGGCAATGCGATGGCCGATTGGAACGGCGGCCGAATGAATGGGTTCGACAGAAGCCTGTTCACCAATGGGACGCCGGCCGGAACGTACGTGTACGCCTATTTGCAGCGACAGCAGGTCGCTCCGTACTGGACGATGGCGCGCGAATACGCACTGGCCGATCACATGTTCCCGACGATGTTCGGTCCCACATTCACGGCCCACATCGACTTGATTGCGAGCACGACGAACCTTACGGCCGGCGAGGCCGAAGTCGACGGCCCCACGGGCCAGCCTTGGGGGTGCGACGCGCCGGGCGGGACGATCACCTATCTGCTGAATGCGCAGCGAGTCAGAACCGGCGACGGGCCCTTTCCGTGCTTTACGCAATACAACACGATGGCCGAGACGCTCGACGCCGCGGGGACAACGTGGAAGTACTATGCGCCGATGGTCAAATATGCGGGAGGGCGGCTTTGGTCGCCGTTTGCGGCAATCCGGCAAGTTCGGTTCGGGCCCGACTGGACGAGGAACGTAATCTCGCCGCAGACGGCCGTGCTAACCGACGCCGCAGACGGCAAACTCGCGCAAGTGTCGTGGGTGATTCCTAATGCCGGAGATTCCGATCACGCAGGCTCGCAGAGCGACAAAGGGCCGTCCTGGGTCGCGGCAGTCGTCAATGCAATCGGCCAGAGCCAGTACTGGAACACCACGGCGATCGTAGTGCTTTGGGACGACTGGGGTGGATGGTACGATAACGTGCCGCCGCCGCAGCTCGATTTCGTCGGTCTAGGGATCCGCGTACCGTGCATCATTATCTCGCCGTACGCAAAAAGCGGGTACGTTTCACACACGCAGTATGAGTTCGGCAGCGTTATCAAGTTTATCGAGGAAACGTTTCACCTCGCTGCGCTTGGACCGGCTTCCGGTGGATATACCGATACGCGTGCCCAGAGCATCGTGAACAGTTTTGATTTCAAGCAAAAGCCGCGGGCCTTTACACCGATTCCGGCGCCCTATCCTCCGGCCTATTTTCTCACGCAGCCCGACTCCGCTCAACCGCCCGATTCAGAGTAATTTATTAAGTCTTACGGCAAACCGGCGGGCACGGCGACGACGGCAATACCGTCATCGTATCGCAGTCTGCCGCAGTGACGAGCCGCGCTCAGTCGGCGCGCGTCGAATCCGAAATCGCGCCCGCTCTCGGCGACCGCGGCGAGCAATACGCGCTCTCGGCGCGCAAAGAAGCAGGAATTATCGTCGGGCAATTCCAGCGTGCGCGTCTTGGGCGAAAGCACGTTAACCGTTCCCAACGCGAGACCCAACGCTCCAAGCGCGTTAGGCCGAGTAGTTTGGATCCATGCGTAGAGTCCCGACGATCGGCCTCGTACGCGGAAGGCATCGGCGTAGAAATCGACCGGATGACTTGCCGCGAGCAGATTCGCCGCGATTGCGGCTGCCGCCAATCCAGCGGCGATCGGCCACGGCCGGCCTGCGCGCCGGCTGAGCTTCACCGTGGCCACGGCAAGCAGGGCGACGCCAGGAGCGGCGCGCGTCGGGGCGTCGTTCCAAAAGATCGCGTACAAAAGCGATCCTCCAAAAAGCACGGATAGACCCAAGATGGCCGTCGCAGCCCGCGGCGCGCCGCGCGCGATCTGCGCCAGCAATAACGCCCCGGCGACGATGGCCGGCGCGCCCAAGCGCAAGGAAGCGCCGGTCGCGAGTTGAGCGACGTCGCTTGCATATCCGAACGGCAGAGCGAGAAAGATGAGCGCGGCGACGAAAGCCGCCCAGCGCAGGCACGAACGACGCGCGGTCAGCGGCCCGAGCAGCGCCGCGCAGAGCGCGAGCAATGCAAACGGAGAAGTACGAAGCGCCACGCGTACGAGCAGGGAGAGGCTCGGCAAACCGTGCGCGATGATGCTCGAGCCAAGCGTACTTCCATACGCCGTGGTCGCCGGCGGAACGATGGCACTCTTCCACGCGAGTGCGTCGTGCAGCAGCCAGATCGCGACGGCGCCCGTCGCGGCGAGCCAAACCTTGACGGGCGCTCGTGTGACGATCAGTGCGAGCGCGGCGAAGAGCCAGCCTTGCGGTTTGATGAGCGCGGTCACGGCGATCGCACGCATCGCACCGGCATTCTCGCGGCCGATCAGCCACAGCGACTCGAGCCAAAAAGCCGCAAGCCACGCATCGTTCTGCAGGGTTCCGGCCTGAACGGCCAGAGGATATGCGGTAATCGTGGCCGCGGCCAACCCGTCGGCAAGCAGCGGCGGGAGTGCGAACTGCGAGCGCGACCAGTCGCAGATGCGAAAGCCCAGCAGTGCTACCGCGCCGAGGCCGCTCCAGGGCAGTGAAAACGGGCCGCTCGCGGCGTACAGCCCGCTTGCGAAGAGTTCCGATGCCGGCGGATACCACCAGTATCGCGTTGCCGTCGTCATCATGGTATGTGCCTGCAGCCACGATGCGGCGTTGGGTAAGTGGTAGGAGAGCGAATCCCCATCGAGCAGCGGCCGCATGAGTTGCGGCCACGCGACGAACGCCAGCGCTGCGATCAGCAAGTACGGAATCGGTGCACGGTTTGCTTGCGCCGGCCGACGCCGGCGATACGCAATCGCCGTGGTTGCGGCCAGAACGAGCCAGCAAAGAGCGGGATAGAGCGTGTGAATGCAGCCGAGAACGAATGGGATGGCAATGCCGAGAATCAGGGCGTCGCGCAGACGGTCGACGAAAACGTAGCGAGCGCCGGTTCGGAGCGCGGGGGCAGCGACGAAGAGTCCGATCAGCCAGAGCGCTGCAAGTAACCCCGTCACGGTAGCGCGATCTTCCTGCGGACGGTTACATTGAGTCGGGCGCGCCGACACCGGCGAGTCCGAGCGTCCGTGCCAAAGCGGTCTTTGCCGCCAAGCAGAGCGCCAATCGCGCGAGCCGCAGCTCGCGATCGTCGGCGAGAATCTTGCACTCGGTATAGAACTGGTGGAAGTCTGCGGCGACGTCGCGCGCGTAGCGTGCCAAACGATGCGGCGCGAGGTGCTCGACGACGCCGGCGACGACCTTGGGAAACTCGGCTAACCGCCGCGCCAACGCCAGCTCCGATGGGTGAACGAGCGGCGCAAGCACGGCGCAGCGCGCGTCCTGCACGTCCTCTGCCGGCGCGCGCCGCAAAACCGACGCGATTCTGGCGTGACCATACTGCACGTAATAGACTGGGTTATCGTTCTCTTTCTCGACGGCGAGGTTCAAATCGAAAGAGAGCGGAGATTCCACCGCGGGCATAATGAAGAAGAAACGCGCGGCATCGACGCCAACCTCATCGAGGATCTCGTCGAGCGCGACGATCTCTCCGGCGCGCTTGCTCACGCCGACCAGCTCGTTGCCGCGCACGAGCGCCACCTGCTGCACGATTGCGACCTCCAGCCGTCCGGGATAACCAAGCGCGGACGACATTCCCTTGAGCCGTCCGATGTAGCCGTGGTGATCGGGACCCAGGATGTCGACGACGCGATCGCTGCTCTTCAACTTTTGATAATGGTACGCGACGTCCATGCAGAAGTACGTTGGCCGGCCGTCGCTCCGCAAAAGCACGCGGTCCTTGTCGTCGCTGAACTGGGTTGCGCGAAAGAAGAGCGCGCCGTCTTGTTCGTACGTGAGTCCCAGTTCGCGCAAGCGATCGACGCCTTCACTCACTTTGCCGGTCTCGTGTAACTCCGCTTCGCTTTGCCAGCGATCGTATGCGACTCCAAAGCGTCGCGCCGTCTCTTGCTGCTGCGCGACGAGCTCGTCGCGTCCGAACTTTGAGAAATACGGCAACCACTCCGCTTCCGACGCAAAGAACCATCGGTCGCCGTCTCGCTCGAGGATTCGTCGCGCTATCGGTACGAGGTATTGGCCGGGATAGCCATCCACCGGGAAGGGATAGCCGGGTTCGAAAAGTTGGCGATAGCGCGCATAAATGGAACGCCCGAGCGCCTCGAGTTGTCCGCCCGCATCGTTGATAATCCATTCGACGAAGACCTCGTAGCCGCGAAGGCGCATCGCGTTTGCGAGCGTCGCACCGATCGAGAGCGATCGTCCTTGCACGACGACGAGGGGCCCCGTCGGGTTTGCGCTTCCAAACTCCAGCGAGACGCGAAGACCATTGCTCGGAACTTCTCCGAAGCGATCCCCCTCGCGAAGCATTTCTGCGATGACGGCATGCCAAACGGCGGGCGCGACGCGGACGTTAATGAAACCTGCGACGGCATCGATGCGGCTAAACGCGTCCTTGAGTTCGGGCGCGCGGCGAGCGAGATCGCAGACCACATCGGCCGCGACCTCTTGCGGCGGGCGGTGCGCGCTTTTGGCGAGAGAAAAGGGGAAGTTTGTCGAAAAGTCGCCGAACTCGGGACGCCGCGGCGCCTCGAACGCGATGGCGGGCGGCGGCACGGAGTACTTTGCCGTCACCGCATCGGCTGCAGCCTCGGCGAAGGCACGCAGCGCGTCGTCGAGCGGCGATGCGGCCTCGGGGGTGCTGCTCATGCACCTCGATCTTCGCCGCGACGTGGAGCTTCGACCCGCGCATAGCTCGCAGCTCCGCGCGATTCAATCCGGCCCTCGAGCTCGAGCAACGTGAGCGTCGCAAGCGCCGACGGTGGCGAGATGCCGCTGACTGCAACGAGATCGTCAAGTTCGCATGCGCCCGCGTCGAAGGCGTCGAGCAACGCTTGCGAGACCGGATCGCGCGGAGCTTCCGCCGCACCGGCCGGCGGCAGGAGGGTGAACTGCCCGAGCGACTCGAGGACATCTTGCGCGGAGCGTGCGAGGGTCGCGCCGTCACGAATCAACGCATGGCACCCGGCAACGTGCTTGCGGTCGACGTCGCCCGGCACGGCCAGGACCGGGACGCGGCCGGCGGCCCAGCTCGCCGTGTTCAAGGCTCCGCTGCGGGCCGGCGCCTCGACGACGAGCACCGCGTCCGCAAGCGCGGCCACGATGCCGTTGCGCGCCAGAAACTGCCCCGGGTGCGCCGCCTGGTCCGGCGGATACGGTGAGAGGACCGCGCCGCCGGCGGCAAGCATCCGTTCCGCCAGAGCTTCGTTGCGAGCAGGGAAAAAGCGGCGATGACCGCCGCCGAGCACGCCGATCGTCGGCGCATCGGCGGCGAGCGCGCCCTCATGGGCGGCGGCATCGATTCCCAGAGCGAGCCCTGAGACGATGCAGCAGCCCGCTCGCCCGAGATCTTCTGCAAAGCGATGAGCGAGCCGCCGCCCGTACGCCGTGGCGGCCCGAGTTCCCACGATGGCGATGCAAGGCCGTGCCAGTCCGGCTAAAGTGCCGCAGCGCCATAGGCCCCGAGCCGCGGCATCAAAGCCGCGCCCGGCGCGGGCGGCCTCGATTCGCTCGCGCGTCTCGTATGACGGCTCCCACATCGCGCGGTCCATCACGCCCTGGTTACGAATGGAAAGCGGGGGGAATCACGACCGTCCAACGGAATAGCCTGGCCGCACGGAGGAACCAGAGTTGGCAGCAGAAGCGTATTGTGTCAAGTGCAAAGCCAGGCGTGAAATGAAAGACGCGGTCCAGATCACGATGAAAAACGGTCGCCCTGCAGTAGAAGGCAAGTGCCCCGTCTGTGGTACGAAGATGTTCAAGATCGGCTCTGCCTGAGAGCACGCGCGATCCATCGCACGGGCTCCCAACGTGCAAGGCGCGTTGGGCCTTTTTTTGCCTTGCCTACGCGTAGTGACGTATAATACGGGCACCCACAACATATGCCGTGGGGGAGACCTACCGCTGATTTGTCCGACCTGTCGCAAGAGTGAGACGCGAGTTGTCGACTCGCGCGATGACGAGACCGTCGTGCGCCGCCGGCGCGAGTGTCTCGATCCGCGCTGCAAGCATCGGTTTACGACGTACGAGCGCATGGAAGTTCCACGCCTCTTCGTCGTCAAGAAAGACGGCCGGCGTGAACAGTACAGCCGCGAGAAGATTTTGAGCGGCTTGCGCAAGGCCTGCGAAAAGCGTCCGATTTCGGAAGGCCGAACTGAAGCGGTCGCCGCCGACCTCGAGCGGGAGCTGTTTGCGCGGGGGGAAAGCGAGGTGCCCTCGACCCTTGTCGGGGAAAAGCTGATGGAGGCGCTGCGTAAACTCGACCCCGTTGCATATATTCGTTTTGCGAGCGTCTATCGGTCGTTTCGCGATATCGAGAGTTTCCGCGAAGAACTGGCGCAGCTTTAGTGGCGACGAATCAGGGCGTTACGGGCCGCTAGATGGAGCGCGTGCGCGTCGCGCTCCAGCGCCTGCCGCAAGGCGACGGATTGCCGATTCCCGGGTACATGAGCGAGCACGCGGCGGGGGCAGACCTCCGCGCGGCCGTTCGCGAGCAGCTTACGCTCTTGCCCGGGGCGCGCGCTCTCGTTCCAACTGGCTTCTCGATCGCGGTGCCCCCCGGTTACGAAGCGCAAATTCGACCGCGTAGCGGGCTCGCGATCCGCTGCGGGGTTACCTGCCTGAACGCGCCGGGCACGATCGATGCCGACTATCGCGGCGAGGTCCACGTCGTTCTGGCGAACTTCGGTACCGAACCGTTCGTCATTCGTCGAGGAGATCGCATCGCGCAGATGGTGGTCGCGCCGGTCGCCCACGCCTCCTTCGATCCGGTCGACGACCTGCCGCCCACGGTGCGCGGCGAAGGTGGTTTTGGCTCGACGGGCGTTTCTGCTTGAAGATCTACATCGTCGGCAAAGGCGCCGTAGGGACGTACCTTGGTGATCTGCTGCGCGCGATCGGGGTCGACGTTACCTATGCGCCCCGCGCCTTGGGGCAGGTAACTTCGTACGATGCCGACGTCGCGCTCGTCGCGACGAAGTCCTACGATACCGACGGTGCGATAGAAACGCTGTGCAAGGCGATTCCGTACCCGGAGAAATGCGTTTTCGTTTCCCCGCAAAACGGCGTCGGCAATGAAGAACGGCTGGCGGCGGCCTTCGGTGAGGATAACGTCGTAGCGGCGGCGCTGACGACTCCGGTCGACCGCGACCGAGATGGAAACGCCCGCCCCGCGAAAGCGGGCGGTTTGGCGCTCGCGCCCATCGGTACGAACGCATATAACTGGCTGGCGGCCACCTTTGCCGGCACCGGCCTGACGGTGAAAGTGGTCGAGGACTGGCGCGCTCTGAAATGGAGCAAACTAGCTCTCAACGTCGTGGCGAATGCCAGCTGTGCGATTCTGAACGTCTTGCCGAACCGTTTCGTGCATTTCGACAAGATCTTTACGCTCGAGATTCGCATGATTCGCGAAGTTCGCGCGGTGATGCAGGCGCTGCGCATGGAACCAATCGATTTGCCGCGCTATCCGGTCAGAGCGCTCTTCGGCGTGGCTGCCCTGCCGAGTCCGCTTTCACGCACGCTCCTGGCACATAGCATCGCCGGGGCACGCGGCACGAAGCCTCCATCGCTGCTGATCGATTTGCGCCGCGCCAAACCCCAAACCGAAGTCGACGTCCTCAACGGCGCGGTGGCCGCCGCCGGGCTCGAGCGGCGCGTGTCGACACCCGTCAATGCGGTCTACACGCGCGTGCTCAATGACATCGCCCACACGCCGCCGCTTTGGGCAAAATATCGCGAGCATCCCGACCGCCTGGAGGCCGAGGTTGAAGCGGAAGTGAAACGCGCGAAAGTATTGGCCCGGTAAAAGACGAAAAACGCATGCGCGACCCGAACGTACCAGAGTCTCTCGAAGGATGGTGGATTCTCCATCGCATCTTCGCTTTCAATCGGCGCGCGTGGGATGCGTTGCCGGATAAGCGGCGCGACAAGTATGCCGGTCACGCCGCCGATCTCGTCGATCATCTAAAGGGCAACGACGACGGTGACGTCGGCTTGACGCAGATCGTCGGGCACAAAGGCGATCTCATGCTCACTCACTACGCGCGTAGCTTCGATGGCCTCGCGTACGCGCAGACGCTCGTGGACAAACTCGAGTTGCGTCAATTTCTCGCCCCGCTCGGGTCATACGTTTCGGTATTGGAGCTCGGCTTGTACGACGCCACCGGAAAGATTCACGCGGAGCTGAGCCAGCGTGGCCTCGCACCGCAGTCTCCCGAATGGATCGCAGCTTTCGACGAACTCATGCGAAAGCAGGCAGAGAGTCCTTATATCGCTCCTCGGTTGTGGGCGAAGATCCCGCCGCGGCGCTATCAGTGTTTCTATCCGATGAGCAAGCGGCGCGGCGAGGTGCAGAACTGGTACATTCTCGGTTTCGAAGCGCGAGCAAAAATGATGAGCGCGCACGGCGTCGTCGGTCGTTCTTATCACAACCGCGTTACGCAGGTGATCTCTGGGTCTATCGGGTTCGACGATTTCGAGTGGGGCGTCGACCTTTATGCCGACGATCCACTGACCTTCAAGAAGCTGATCTACGAAATGCGCTTTGACGAAGCGAGCGCGCGGTACGCCGAGTTCGGCGCATTTTGGGCAGGCCTGCAATTCTCACCGCAGGAGCTCGCCGTTTTTCTCGACGGAGATGCGATCCCGCAGCTTGATAGCCCCTCTGCCTAGGAAGCATTCTTTCGCTAGGGGCGAGGGTTACGACGGCCCGGCCGGCAACGGCCGCCAAATGCTTCGGCTCTTAAGTCACGCAGCCGAGCGCCGAGGCGTTCCGACTAATAGTGAACCGCCTCGGCGACGTGATCGGCGCGGATCGCGTCGAGGTTGCAAAGATCGCCAATCGGTGGCGCTTTCCGTGAATCGGTCGAGCGCGCGATTGGAAATTGGCGCGTTGCGCTAACGTGCGCAAGGCGTGTTCGCACAAAGCGTTCGCGCTTGGAGCGCCTCTAAAAAAGGACGCTCATCGGCGAAAATCGGCGCGGGCGCCTAGAGCGCCGGCGTTCCCATACTTCTCGACCAAAGGATGATGCTATGCGAATTAAATTTTACATGCAGCTCATTTTGCGTTGGGCCGCTCCCAGCATTCTCGCCGCGCTGGCGGCCGGCTGCGGCGGTAACGGCGTCGCTCTTGCACCAGCTGGCAATCCAGCCACGATGCAAAGCGTCACGCGACCGAACTATGTTTGGCAACGGATTGCATCCGGAGCTTTTATTCAAGCTTGTCCCGACGAATCTGGCGGCCGCTTTCGTTGCCTGGCCTTAGGCTTGCGCGACTTCACGCAAGCTGCCCGTTCCGAAACCGTCGGGCACAGTACGGTTTCCGGCTACGGTCCTTCGCAGCTGCAGGCCGCCTACAATCTTACGATCCCTGCCAAAACAAACCGCGGAGGCACCGTCGTTATCGTCGACGCGTACGGCTATCCGAATTTGGCAAGGGACCTAAAAACGTATCGAAGCTATTTCAAGCTCCCAAGCTGCGACGTGGGCTCGGGTTGCTTGCGTATCCTGAATCAGGCCGGCACACCGAGTCCGCTTCCGTGGCCTCCTTCCCCGAATGATCTCGGTTGGGTGGGCGAGCAAGCGATCGACGTTGACATGGTTTCGGCGAACTGCCCCCACTGCCGCATCGTCATGATTCAAGCGGCGTCGAACTTCGCCGTCGATCTCTTCAAAGCCGTGCGAACCGCAGCCCACTTGCATCCCAGCGCAATCTCGAACAGTTGGGGCGGCCCAGAGGTCGACGGCGAAAGAAGCGCGCAGGCCGCCTGGTTCGACCACCCTGGAATTGCAGTTACTGCGTCGTCTGGCGACAGCGGATACGGGGTGATCTTCCCGTCCGCCTTTAACACGGTCGTTGCTGTGGGCGGCACGACGCTGCGCCCCTCGAAGACAAAGCGTGGCTACGCCGAAGTGGTTTGGCCGGGTTCCGGAAGCGGTTGTAGCGAGTACATACGGGTGCCGACGTGGCAGCGCTCGATGGAGAAGACCCTCGGCGGCTGCTCGAAGCGAATGGTCGCCGACGTCGCGTACGACGCCGATCCGAGTACGGGCGTGGCTGCATACGAGTCTTATGTATTTGACGGTGAGCAGCCCGGATGGCAGGTATGGGGGGGCACCAGCGTGGGGGCGCCCGCCATTGCGGCGATCTATGCGCTATCGGGTAACCGTAACGGCTACCCCGCGTCGCTCGCTTATTCGGGTAAGAAGCACCTGCACGACGTTAGGTCAGGCCGCAACGGCTACTGTAAGCCCGCCTATCTCTGCACCGGCAAAGTCGGCTATGACGGCCCGACCGGCAACGGCACGCCGAACGGAGTGCTGGCCTTCTAGTCACGCAGCGGCGCCGAGGCGTTCCAGGCTGCGGTACTGGATTGCCTCGGCGACGTGTTCGGCTCGGATCGATTCTCTATCTCCGAGATCGGCAATCGTTCGGGCGACGCGTGCGATTCGATCGAGTGCGCGCACCGAAAACTGGCGCTTCGCGCTTGCGTGGGCGAGCAGCCGCATCGCTGGCTCGTCGAGCGGGCAGTAGCCGCGCATCGCATTACCGGGAATTTCAGCGTTGCACGTCAGCGGCGTTTCCGCAAAGCGTGCTCGCTGGCGATCGCGAGCCGCCACGACGCGCTCTCGTATGCGCTTGGACGGTTCGGCGCCGTCGTAACGCACCATGTCATCGAACGGCACACGAGCGATCTCGATTTGCAAATCGATTCGATCGAGCAGCGGCCCCGAAAGCTTACTGACATATTTAGCAACCATCGCGTCGTCGCATCGGCATTCGGCGCTGCGCGTGCCGCGATAACCGCACGGACACGGGTTCATCGATCCGACGAGCTGGAAGCGTGCCGGATACGTAAACGTTCCTGCCGCGCGCGCGATCGTCACGCTTCCTTCCTCGAGCGGCTGACGCATGACCTCGATCGCGCTGCGCGTGAATTCGGGCAGCTCGTCGAGAAAGAGTACGCCGTGATGGGCGAGCGAAATCTCGCCGGGCTTGGCAAGGCTGCCGCCGCCAACGAGCGCGGTTTGACTGATCGTGTGATGTGGGAAGCGAAACGGACGTGCCCGCACGATCCCTGAGCGACCGACGAGTAGCCCCGCGACGCTGTAAATTTTCGTCACGTCGAGCGCTTCTTGCAAGGACATCGGCGGAAGAATCGACGGAAGGCGGCGCGCGAGCATCGTCTTGCCGCAACCTGGAGGTCCGACAAGCAAAAGATTGTGACCGCCGGCGGCTGCGATCTCGAGGGCGCGCTTCGCGGCGAGTTGACCGCGCACGTCGGCTAGATCGCCGTGCACGCGATCGTCGGCGAGGTCGAGCACGGGAGCGGCAGTTCGGCGTCGCCACTTCGCGCCGTGCCCGGCGAGCACCGCGACCGCCGATTGAAGCGAATCCACGGCATAGAGCTCGGTGCCGGCAACGAGGGCCGCTTCGTCGGCGTTAAGCGCCGGAACGATCAGTTTCGAAAAGCCGGCGTTGCGCGCACCCAGGACCATCGGCAGTATCCCGCTGACCGGCTGAAGCTTTCCGTCCAACGCGAGCTCGCCGAGTGTAATGAACTGATGCAACGAGCGCCGGTCGATTTGCTCGTCGATGCCGATCAACGCAAGCGCGATCGCGAGATCGAAAGCGGGCCCCGCCTTGCGAACGTCCGCCGGAGAGAGATTCACGAGTAAACGGCCTGCCGGATATGCGAATCCCGAATTGACGATTGCTGCGCGGACGCGCTCGCGCGCTTCGCCTAATGCACGGTCGGGAAGCCCGATGATCGAGAAAACCGGCGTGCCCGCGGCGCTGTCGGCTTCGACGCGCACCACGTAGCCGTCGATGCCGAGCATCGCGGCGGAAAAGGCGAGGGAGAGCATTGCCTATCCCTCTGCGTCCGGTAGGAACGATGTCTAGGGGTCTGCGTTTCGGCCAAGAATGACGCGGCAATGAGCGCTACCTACGCGGCGTGGCTCAGCGCGTTGGCAGAAACCGGAACGCTCGTAGTCATATTGGGAAGCGTTCTTGCCGCGCTTATCCAGCTGCGGCATATTCGAGCTGGGAATCAGCTGCAAGCGCTGCTCTCGGTCGAGCGCGATTTTCGTGCACCGGAACTACAAGCCGCGCTCACGTACGTTCAGAAAAACCTTCCGCAGCGATTGGACGATCCGGCGTATCGCCGGGAGCTCGAGCATATCGGGTTCGTCGATACGGCGGCGCATCCGGAGATGATCGCCTGTAACTGGCTCAACGAGATGGGAACGCTCCTGAAGCATGGCCTCGTTTCCGAGGACACCTTTATGGATCTTTTCGCCCGTTTGATCGTCCATTGCTGGCGTCAGATCGAGCCCGCCATCGCGATTATGCGCCGTCGCCGCGGCGAATTTCAGTATCACGACTTCGAGTACTTGGCGCTTCGGGCCGCGGCATGGCTGAAACGAAACCCGAGCGGAATGTTTCCGCGCGGGTTTTCGCGAGTTCCGCTTCCCGATCGCTGGCGCGAGATCGATAGCGGAGAAGCATCCTCGAGCTAGCGTACGAGTGGGTTTTCCACAGTTTGCACAAGATTAGGTCACAGGCTGTGGACAGCGGCGAAACAGGCGGGAATGGCAGGCGCGCCCAAAGCAGCGCAGTCATGCAGGCACTGCCAATGAGACCGAATTGAACGGAGCGCTCGCTCGCATCATTGCGCTTCTCGTCGCCGCGACTGCCTTTACGGCGTGCTCTCATGCGACGAGGCAATCCAATGCCGCACCGTCGTCCGGTGCACGCGGCGCGGAAAAGACCATCGGCGTTTCGATTCAAAATCGCGAGGCGCAGTTCTATCAAGACATGGAGTCGGGTCTGCGCGCGGAGGCGGAAAAGTACGGATACACGCTCATCGTGGTCGATGCGAGCCGCGACAACGCAAAACAGCAAAGTCAAGTGGAAGACTTCATTTCGAAGCGCGTCGACGCCATCGTGCTAACGCCCTACGATTCGCAAGCGATTGGAAGCGCGATCGCCGAGGCGAACACCGCCGGCATTCCAGTCTTCACCGCCGATATTGCGAGCACGAGCCGGGAGGGCGTCGTCGTCGCGCATATCGCCAGCGATAACGTCCAGGGCGGCTTCCAGGCAGGAAAGCTGATTTGTCGGGCCGTCGGTAAGAACGGCAGCATCGCGATCATCGACGAGCCCGAAGTCACGAGCGTTCAAGACCGCGTCAAGGGCTTCAAAGAAGCGATCGCGCAGCTTTGTCCGAGTGTAACGATCGTTGCCGACGTCGATTCCGGTGGCACCCGCGATAAAGCGAGCAGCGATAGTGGAGATATTCTGCAGGCGCACCGAGATCTGAAGGGCATCTTCGGAATCAACGACGATTCGGCGCTCGGAGCGTTGGCGGCGGTAAAGGCCGCGGGCTTAACCGGAAAGATCGCGATCGTCGGTTACGATGCGACGCCGGAAGCCCGCACGGCGATCGGGAGCGGAGAAATGTACGGCGACGCTATTCAATTCCCGGCCAAAATCGGATCCACGACCATCGACGTCATCCACGATTATTTCGCAGGCAAGAAGCCTTCGGCGCTGGTGAAGATCGGCGTCGGAACGTTTACGCGCGCCACCGCAAAACGGTCGTCGTAACGAAGCATTCGGTGGCGCCGTTGCTCGAGATGCGCGGCATCGGGAAGAGCTTTCCCGGCGTGCGCGCGCTCTCGGACGTTTCGCTGACGCTGCGCGCCGGCGAAGTCCTCGTTCTCGTCGGCGAGAACGGCGCAGGCAAGTCGACGTTAATGCGAATCCTGGCCGGCGCACTGCAAGCGGACGAGGGAAAGATCTACGTCGACGGCGCGCGCGTGCGCATCGAGACGCCGCAAGAAGCGCAGCGTCTCGGCATCGGAATGATCTACCAAGAGTTCACCCTCGTTCCGCAGCTAACCGTCCCCGCCAACATTAGCCTCGGCGCTGAGCCAACGCGCGCCGGCTTCATCGACGCGCGCGCGAGCGGCGCCCGGGCGCAGCATGTGCTGCACGAACTTGGCTTGGAGCTGCCTTTCGACGTTCCGGTATCGCGCCTCTCGGTCGGACAACAGCAGCTCGTCGAGATTGCGAAGGCGCTGGCAACGTCGGCACGGATCATCGTGATGGACGAGCCGACCGCGGCCCTTGCCGACCGCGAGATCGAGCGGCTTTTCACCATCGTTGCGCACCTGCGAGCGGCCGGTACCGGCATTATTTACATCTCGCATCGAATGGAAGAGCTTTCTCGCATTGCGGATCGCGTGACCGTGATGCGCGACGGCAAGGTCGTGATCACGCGCGACGCGAGAGACGTTTCATCGGACGAAATCATCGGCGCAATGGTCGGACGCCGGCTAGACGCGCACTTTCCCGAGGTTACCGAGCCGCCTTCAGACGCGCCCATTCGCCTCGAGGTCCGTAGTTTGGAGCGCCAGGGCGCCGTCAATGGGGTGAGCTTCTCGGTTCGTGCGGGGGAAATCGTCGGACTTGCGGGTTTGATAGGCGCCGGCAGAACCGAGATCCTGCGAGCGATCGCGGGTGCCGATGCGGCGGACCGCGGCGAGGTCTGCGTCGATGGGAGATTGGTGCGGTCCGGGCGCGTCGGCGAGGCGATCGCGGCCGGCATCGCGTTCATTACCGAAGACCGCAAGGCGCAGGGCTTGGTCCTTGGGATGACGGTGCGCGAAAACGTTACGCTTGCACACTTGCGTGACTTCGTCGACCGTGACTTGCTGGTCGACGTGGCCCGCGAACGCGTCGCTACCGCGAGAATGATCGACGAGCTGCAGATCAAAACGCCCGGAACCGAAGAGCTCGTGCGCAACCTTTCGGGAGGAACGCAGCAGAAGGTGGTCATCGCAAAATGGCTGCTTGGGAACGCCTGCGTCTTTCTGCTCGATGAACCGACGCGTGGAATTGATGTCGGCGCCAAAGCCGAGATCTATAGGCTCATGCTGGAGCTGACCGCGCGGGGCGCGGCGATCGTAATGGTGTCGAGCGATCTCCCGGAGGTGCTCGGGATGGCCAACCGCATTCTCGTGGTGCGTGACGGCCGGATTGCCGCCGAGTTCGCCCGGGCGAACGCAACGCCGGACCGAGTCATCGCCGTGGCAACCGGCGCGGCTGCGTGACGCGGCGGGAACGCGTCCGCTACTGGCTGCGCATCGTCGGTGCCGCGGCCTTTCTCGTAGCGCTCGTGGCGGTCGTCGATGCGGCGTCGCGCGGTTCGTTCTTGGAGCCGAGCAACATCGTCCGCGTCCTGCGGCAGATCACCTACAATTGCATCCTCGGCGTCGGCCAAACGTTCGTCATCATCACCGCGGGAATAGATCTCTCCGTCGGATCGCTCGTAGCCTTGACCGGCGTCGTGGCCGCGCTTTTCGCCAACGCCGTCGGGTTGAGCGGCTTTCCGCTCCTCGTGTCGACCCTGCTGGTCGCGGTGGCGGTCGGCTGCGCGGCCGGTTGGGTCAATGCGCTTCCGGTCGTCAAGCTGAATCTGCCGCCGTTCATTACAACGCTAGCGATGCTGGAGATGGCGGTTGGAGCGGCATTCATCCTTTCCCACGGTCGACCGGTGGCGCTCCACAGCACAAACTTTCAAAACACCGGCATCGGCTCGTTCCTTGGGGGCGTCACCAAAGCGCTGCACCTTCCGAATATTCCGATACCGGTGATCTGGATGGTCGTCGTGGTCGCTGCTGCTACGGTGCTGCTCAACCGCACGCGCTTCGGCCGATACGTCTTTGCGATTGGCGGAAACGAAGAGGCGGCGCGACTCGCCGGCATCAACGTGGTCCGCGTCAAGACGGCCGTCTACATGATCAGCGGGAGTTGCGCCGCAATCGTCGGGTTCCTCTACATGGCGCTCTTCTCGTCGGGCTCGCCGCAGACCGGCACGGGCGACGAGCTGCTCGAATCGATCGCGGCCGTCGTCGTCGGCGGGACGAGTTTGATAGGCGGGCGCGGCAGCGTGGTTGGGACGTTCTTCGGCGCACTGCTCATCGGAGTACTCTACAACGCGATGAACCTGCTCAACGTCGATTCGTATCTTCAGAAGGTACTGCTGGGAGCGGTAATTCTGCTCGCCGTGGTCCTCGACGAGTTACGCAGACGCGTTTTCGCTCGGTAAGGCGTCGAACCACCCCGCCGCACGCGTCGGCGCCTATGAAGCTGCCGTGTCTAAAACGGAAAGTCGGATTGTTTTAGGCCGACGTTCGTTTTGAGATCGGTGACGTTTTCATCGAGAACGATTTGCGAACCGGAGTACATGATCTGACGAATCGGCCAGTGCGTTTCCTTGGAAAGATAGAGAATTTGTTCGGTTACGTCGCTGTTGGACATGGGGTCGGTCACTTTGAGGTCGAGCCGGTCGGTGGCCACGCCGCCGATCTTGCCGCCGTCGGTTTGCGTCAATTTTCCGGGAATCGTCGCATAGTTATCGACGATCCGCTGGAGTAACCCCTCGGGAATCGTGACCCCCCGCAGTGAGACGGCGCGAGGGTCGTGGACATCGACCTTTAGGTGAAAGCCCGAGAGAATTCCACCTTGATGACCGCTAATCTGGTCGGTGCCGGTCCAAACTCCGCCCGAACCTTTCCCATCGCCGTCGAGAATCAACGTCTTGGCATAGTGGGGCTTCATGAAGGAGTACTGATAAACGCGATCTTGTGTTGCCGTTCCCTTCGCCTCATGCACGTGCAGGATGCACGTGTAGTCGTTGATGCTGGCGAACGCCTGGTCGAATGCCGTTATCGCCGGCGTCGTGTTCGCCGTGCGAGCCGTGGCGAACGGCCACAGCGCTAATGCGAAGCTCGCCGCAAGGGCACCCCAGATCGTACATAAGCGAGTAACGTCCACAAAAAAACTCCCGTTGAGGTCAAGCAGGCTGCGAGCTGGACTGGATGCTCTCATCGATCAGCAGTGTACCGTGCTTGCCTTCGACGCCGATGAGCACATCGCATTTTGCATCTGCTGCGATCTCTTCGATCGTGCGGCCCAGTGGCGCGCCGCTATACTTGCCCTCGCGGAACGAACCTAAGATGATCAGGTTTGCTTTTTCACGCTTAGCGACGTCGAGGACGGCTTGTTTTGTAGAGCGCGACTTGATGGTCTCGGTTCGAATCGTGACGTTAGCCGAATTCGCAATGGCTTCGGCAGCACCGAGCGAGTCGAGAGCGGAGCGCTCCTCCAATTCCATTTCGGCATCGGGCGGCAGCGTGTACGGAACTTCGATAACGTAGAGTGCCAAAAGCTCGGAGCGTTCGCCGCGCGCGAGTTTTACGGCGAGCGCCATCATGTGCGCCGAGTCGATTTCGGGAGAGAAAACCACCATGAGACTCCCGACCAAGCCCCTCAGCTCGCTGGTGGCCTCCGCCGCGATGCGTTGCACGTACGATGGGGGCGTGCGAAGCATCCAGCGCAAGGTCGCGCCGACCGCGCCCGCTATGAACAGCGCGATAAGCGCCCCCGCGATGGTGACGTGCACGTCGCCCGGAAGCGAGATCACGTCATTCCTCGGATCCGCAAGATCAGCGAAAGGCGATGCGCGCCTAGAGCGATCATGGCCGCGCCGAGCACCACGCCTGGGAGTATTGCAAATCCCGCGCGCAGCGATTCGAGCATCCGTGCGAGAATGAGGACCCCCACAACGATCATGGCAACGGCCAGTAAACCGCGCACGAACAGGACGGTCACGGCTTTTGTTGAGCGCGCCGCGCGTCGCTCGCTTTGACGTTGGCGATATATTCGTCCATCAGTTCGAGTTCACCGGCGCGTCGCAGGATATCGGTTTGAGCCCTGCGCCAATCGTGCGGCTGCGAGCGAAGCGGCGGGAGGCCCCGAGAGCGCCGATACGTGAGGTAAAGGATAAGGCCGAGCAGCAGCCAGCTCGGTCCGAAAATCCGGCCGAGCGGGTGCGTGCGTAGCGTGAACATCAGAATCGAGAAAATTCCGATGAAGCCGATGACGCCGATGACCGGAAACTCGACGCGCTCGCCGCGAAACTGCAGCGGTATATTCAAGGGGATCTTGAATTTTCGTGGACTCAAGGGGTCGATCAAACGCAATGCGATCAAGCCGAGGAAGACGAACGAATAGCTCGTCGCCGCGCCGAAAGCGTACAGGTCGGCGAGGAACTCGAGGCCGTTCTCGCCGTGAAAGAAATGCGCGTAGAGCGACGCAACCGATGGATGGAGCGCCGGGCCCGCAGCGAAGACCAGCTCGACGAGAGCGATCGTCGAGAAGAAGACGATCGAGATCATCGGCGTGCGAAACTTCCCGTGCACGCGCCGAAAGATCGAGGGTAATAGGCGGCTGCTGCTCATCGCATAGGCTATGCGCGAGCTGCCAAAGACGCCGGAGTTCGAGGAAATCAAGAGCAGCACCGCGCCGAGAACGGGCACGTACAAGGCGGCGAGGGCGCCATAGTACGGCACTTGTTCTGCGAGCAGCGCCACGGCCTTACCCTGGTTGTCGGCGTTGTGGGGGAAAATTTGCCAAAATTGAAGTGAATGGCCGGCGGCATCGACGATCGGATGCCAGGGGTGTAAGCCGAGCGCGAGGTTCGAGTACGCGAGCGCAAAGATGAGAATCGTCAAGATCAACGCGACCGAGGTGCGCGGAATTACCGAGGCCGGACGCTGCGTCTCCTGTGCCGCCTGCGAGATCGATTCGAGGCCGACGAAGGAAACGATCGCGAGCGACGTACCGAGCATCAGCTGGTATGGCGACGGCCAATTGAACTGCATCGCATGAATCAGCAGATGCGGGCGAAATGCGAAGAGAAATCCAAAGCAGAGGATGCAGCTTTCGCTTATGACGTCGAGCGCCGACACGACCCCGTTGAAAGCGGTGCTTTCCCGAACGCCGACGACGTTGAGGAGGCAAAGGCCGACGACGAGTCCGAGCACAGCGAGAAAGTGGAACCATGGATGAACGGAATTCACGAGCGCCGGAAGCAGCTGACTGGTGTAGTCGACCGAGCTCCAGGCAAAAAGCGTGACGTCGATCGTAAAATCGAGCAGTACCGCCCAGCCCGCGATGAAACCGAAGATGTCGCCGAGCCCTCGCATGACGAAATATTGGCCGCCGCCGGCGACCGGGTACGTGGCCGCCAGTTCCGTATAGGCTAAGCCGATGCAGACGTAGACGACCCCTGCGAAAAGAAACGCGACGTTCGAAGCGCCGGCCGCCCATGCGAGCACGAGCCCGAGACCCACGAAAATGTCGGCCCCGACATCGGAATAGCCCCAAGAAAAAGAGCCCCAAGACGTTACGCTGCGGCGCAGCTCCGGCTCTGCGCTCTTCGCGTGAGTCGCCATTAGAAAGCGTTTCTGTGTAAGCTTAGACGAGGACCGTCCAGAGTAACGACGTCGAAGCGTATCTTCGCCGACGGAGCCACGATCTGTGCGTAATCGGCGGCGATTTGGCGGAGCGTGGCGCGTTTGCGAGCGTCGACCGCGCGTAATGCGGAGCCGAACGTTCGGGAGTCACGGCGCTTCACTTCGACAATCACCAGCGTCGGCCCGTCCATGCAAACGGCGTCGATTTCGCCGCCGGGCACCCGCACGTTTCGCGCGAGGACGCGATAACCGCAGGCTCCCAGAAAGGCACTCGCGCGGTCTTCGCCGAGCCGGCCCTTCGCCTTGTTACTCCGCAAGCGCTTCGAAGGCTTCCAACGTGTCGAGACCGAGCGCGAGTTGGGCGTCGCGAACCCGGGCCCAATTTGCGCGATGATGAACGCTGGGTCCGTGCAGACGCAGCGCTTGCAGGTGATGAGGAGTCGAATAGCCCTTGTGGAGCGCGAAGCCATACCGGGAATCCACTTTATCGAGCTCGGCCATCAGACCGTCTCGATAAACTTTCGCCACGATCGAGGCCGCCGCGACCAGCGCGCATCGGGCGTCGCCGTGAACCAAAGGCTCTTGCGGTCGGTCGAAGGAACGAATCCGCACTGCGTCGGTGATCAGGTACTCCGGTGCCGCGGTCAACGACGCGATCGCACGCTCCATCGCTAAAATGCTCGCCCAATAGATGTTGAGGCGATCGATCTCGGCGACGACGGCGCTTCCGACTGCCCAGGCCGTCGCGCACTCCTTCACGACCTCCGCGATTCGTACTCGTACGTCGGGCCGAACCTGCTTCGAATCGTTCAACCCCTTGATCATCAGCGGCCCCGAAGCGACGACGCACGCGGCAACGACCGGTCCGGCGAGCGGACCTCGACCGACCTCGTCGATACCCCCGACCAGACTGAATCCGCGCGCTCTCGCCGCGATTTCGAAGCGATGTAACCGGTGCAGGCGTCGCCGCTCGCGCTCGTAGTTGGTCTTAGCCTTACGCTGCTTCGGTGTCACTGGGAGCCTCCAATGAGATGCGCCCGAAGGCGCCGTCGTTGAATGCGCGGATGTACGACTGCGCGGCGTTGTGGTAATCGGTCTCGCCGCGATGCCGTACGAAACCGCGCCGGAGTGCGAACGTTGCAAGGTCGGGCACTTGCGTGGTCGGGCTGCGATCCAGGAGCCAGTCGTGAAAGGCAGCCGCAACTTCTTGCGGGTCGTAGCCGTTACGCGGAACGGCGCCGCAGATGGCGAGCTTCCACTGCGCGGCGACGCTCGAGATCCTGGCCGGCAGTAAACCCGGCGTGTCCATCAGCTCGATCTTTCGAGAAAGGCGAAACCACTGCGCGTGCCTAGTTACGCCGGCGCGGTCTTCGGTCTTTGCGGCCGCACGGCGAAGCAAAGCGTTGACGATCGACGATTTGCCCGAGTTAGGCACGCCGACGATCATCGCGCGCGAGACGCCGGCCGGGCGCGCCGGCGACCGCGCCATGCGCGCCGCGACGCCCGCGACACTCCGCTGAGAGCGCCCGTCCACTGCGACGGCGTCCGAACCGCAGCTCGAGAAATAACGCAGCCATCGTTTCGTCGTCGTGGGATCGGCGAGGTCTTGCCGGTTAAGTGCGATCACGCGAGTCCGTCTGCCGGCGAGCTCGTCGAGAAGCGGATTGCGTCCGCTGCGCGGGATGCGCGCGTCGACGATCTCGACGACGATCTCGATCGAGCGCAAGTATTCGCGAATTCGGCGTGTCGCCTTCGCCATGTGTCCGGGATACCACGCAACCTGCCGCTCCAAAGTCGCTATCTCCCAGATACGCTAGAAAAGAGTCATAGTCCGCCCAGCATCCCCGGCGGCCAAACGGCGGCGATGGCGTGTCCGACCAGTAAATCGTCGCTCACCGGTCCGAAAAAGCGAGAGTCTTCGCTCTCCGCGCGATTGTCGCCGAGAACGTAAACGGACGACGGCGGCACCGCGACTTCTCCGAAACTGCGCTCGTCGGGATGGCGTACGTACGGTTCGATGAGCTTGGATCCGTTAACGTAGACTCGACCGCGATCGATCCGAATGCGGTCGCTGGGCACTCCAATCACCCGTTTGATGAAGATCTCCCGCGCGTCTGCGTCGTGCCGGAAAGCTACGATATCGCCGCGATGCGGGGTGCCGATTCGATAGGCAAAGGTGTTGATCAAGACGTACTCGCCGGAGCGTATATGTGGCTCCATGGAGAGGCCCGTAACCTGCGGCAGTCGCATGAAGAAAGCCGCAATGAGCGCTGCGAGAACGGCGAGCTGTAGCGTCAGGTTCGCGATGCGTCGCCATCGCACGAGGCCGATCACGCGCTTCGACTTCGCGCAGGCCCCTAGAGAATCTTGGCTTGAGAGGGAGGCCAAAAGATCAGAAACGCGCGTCCGGTAAAGCCGGCGCCGGCGCCCTTGCGCGGACCGCTTGCGAAACGTCCGTCATCTTGTGCGAAACCCCAGATATGCGAATCCTCGGAGTCGTTGCGATTATCGCCGAACATGACGAAACAATGTGGTGGAATGCGATTGGGCGCAGACCAGGTCGACGGCGGTGGAATGTTGGCGTCGCTCGCGTCGAGGCGCTGCCAGCCGGCACCGTAACTGACGTAGATCCCGTAGTTGCGAATCTCCAGGGCGTACGACGGCTTTTCCGCAACGTAAGGCTCGGCAAGGACCCTTCCGTTAATGTAGACGGTGCCCCCCGCGACGCGGAGCGTGTCGCCCGGGCGGCCGACGACGCGCTTGATGAAGTCGTCGGGTGTCGGAACCGGCGGTGGAAAGACGACGATGTCGCCTTCATTGGGACGATGGAAGCGGTACTCGAATTTATCCACCAGCAGAACGTCGTGGATTTGAAGGGTCGGCAGCATCGAACCGGAGGGAATGTAGTACGTGCGCGCCACGAACGTGATCAGAATCCACGCGGCGATCCCGGCGATGATGAACGGGTCCAGAAATTCTCGGGCGATGGCGGTGCTGCGCCCGGACGACCCGGTCACGACCGGGCGCAACGACAGGACCGCACGGGCAACGCCGATCACTGCAACGATCGCGAGGAGCTCGTAGGGCGTCATGAAAGGGTTATCTACTTCTCCAAGACCGCAAAGCGGTCCAGCGGCCACAGAATCAAGAAGGCCCTTCCGACAAAACCCGCGCGGCGCACTAATCCCCAGACGTGCGAGTCGTCCGAGTAGTTGCGGTTATCGCCGAGCACCAAATAGAAACCCTTGGGAATACGGTCTGGAGCCTGCCACAGCGCGCGCGGCGGTACGTTGGCCGCGCGCGGCTCGAGCCGACTGCCGTCGACGTATATGCCGGATCGCCGAATCGCTAAGTCGTAGTTCGGCGGCTGATTTTCATACGGCTCGCGAAGCGCTCTTCCGTTGCGGTAGACGATTCCGTTGGAAATGAAGATCGCATCGCCCGGCAAGCCGATCACCCGCTTGACGAAATCGTTGCCGCCGTATTCTCGCGGCGGCACGAACACGGCAACGTCGCCCTCGGCAGGAGCGCGAAATCGATACGCGATTTCGTCGACGAGCAAGACGTCGTGGACCTGCAGCGTCGGAACCATCGAAACCGACGGAATGTAGAACGTTCGAACGACGAACGTGATCAGGAAGAGTGCAATTAGTCCGACGACGATGAACGCGTCCAACCAACCGCGGGCGATTGCAGTCGACCGGCTCGCGAAGGGTTTAGCCGAAAGCGTGACTCGCGCGATGCCCAAGACGCAGATGAGCCCTAGCAGCTGCAGCGGTGTCGCGGGTTAACTTCCTTTGGCTTTCTTTTCCTTGATGCGCGCGGCTTTACCGACCTTCTCGCTCAGATAGTAGAGGCGGCTTCGGGAAACGACGCCGCGCTTGCCGACCTCTATCCGCTCCACGCGGGGGCTTTGCAGGAGGAACGTCTTCTCCACGCCGACACCGTGTGCGATGCGCCGAACGGTGATCGACTCCCCGGTGCCGCCGCCCTTGCGCACGATCACGACGCCCTCGAACATTTGGGTGCGCTCCTTGCCGCCCTCGAGCACCTTGGAATAAACCTTCACGGTATCCCCAGCGCGGAAGTCCGGGATGCCGTCCTTGAGCTGCTCGCGGTTGAGAACATCGATGACGTTCATAGCCTTATCCTGAGTCCCTCGATTTCACTCGCACCGAACGATGTCGAGGGCAGCGCAACGAATAGCCGGGCGCGGAGCCCGGCAGAACCACCGTATCCTATCACGGGCCTTCCTCGCCCTGCAAGGCATCGCCAAGCAGGTCCTGACGGCGCGCTGCGGTCCTTAGTCGCGACTGTTCCCGGCGCCACTGCGCGATCTTGGCATGATCGCCGGAGAGCAAGACCGGCGGCACGTCCACACCGCGAAACGTCGCCGGCCGCGTGAAGCTGGGATAATCGAGTGCTCCCTCCGTGAATGACTCGCTCTCGAGCGACTCGGGCCGCAGGGTGCCGGCCACTAAGCGAATCGTGGAATCCATGAACACAAGCGCCGGTATCTCGCCGCCGGTCAGGACGAAGTCGCCGAGCGACCACTCCTCGACCGGATAGAGCCTGCAGAGGCGGTCGTCTACTCCCTCGTAATGGCCGCAGACGATGACCAAGCGATCGAGTTGCGCCCACTGCTCTGCCTGACGATGCGTGAAGCGTTGACCGCTCGGGCTGGGCACGACGATCGCGCGCCGCTCTCCTCGAGGCGCTTCCTTCGCGATGCGGTCGAGAGCTCGAGCAATCGGTTCTATGCGCAATACCATTCCCGGACCGCCGCCGAACGGCGCTTCGTCCGCACGCGCCCCTTCTGAAAGCTCGTCGAGCAGGTGGTGGTAGCGGACGTTGACGACGCCGCCCTCCACCGCGCGTCCGACGATCGAAAGCCCGACGAACGGCGCAAAGAGCTCGGGAAAGAGCGTGACGATGTCGATCGTGAACATGCAGGAAGCGTGTTTCGAGATGACGGCCGATTTGCTTTCGCGCTACGGGCCCTCGATGGCCGCGACTTCTCGCGTGCGCACGCCGCATTGGCGGACTTGCTGGCGCAGGAACGACTCGACGACGACGAGCGCGCGTTCCTTTTGAACAAGCGCGGGGTGGCGTGCATCGGCTTGAAACTTCCCGAGCTTGCGCGCGCCGACTTCGCGGCCGCCTTGGCGGCTCGTGCCGGCTATCCGCCGGCATTGACGAATCTCGGCAATCTGCTCTTGGAAGAAGGCCAGGTCGATGCGGCGATCGGCAAGTACGAAAGCGCCATCGCCGGCGACCCGGACTATGCGACCGCCTATCTAAACTTAGGCGTTGCGTATAAGCGCGCCGGTCGTTTCGCAGAGGCGGTGCGGGCCCTGCGCCACGCGCAGCGGCTCGAGCAGCGTTCTAGCGCTGGGCGTTTTTGGAGGCCGGCTCGGCGCCGGTGATTCCCTCGAGGTATTCGAAGAGCTGAGGCAGAGTGATCTTTTCAAGCGCGGTTCGTTCGTGGATGGTGCCGGCATCTTCCCCTTCGTCGCGAATATAGCAGCGCGTTTCGACGCCCTCGCCGTCGCCGCTTATGAAGGAGACTGCAAAGCCGCGGCCCGGAACCTCATCGTAGATGCGCATAGTCTGGGGATTCAAGATCTCGATCGAATGCGACTGGCTATGTGCGTCGAAGAAAAGGATCTTGAGATGTTCGAAGTTCGTGACTTCGATGAGTCCGACCACGAAGACATTCTTGGTGGAAAGGAACTCGTGACCGCGTTTGCTGCGGCTCGAGAGTTCATAGAAGACGCGATGGGCAACGAACCGGTTGAGGATCTTGCGCAGCGTCGTGAGCGACGCCAGCCTTTCGGTGCGATTGCCCCGCGTGTAAATAATCTTCACGGGCGGGCCATGATGCTTGCACGGCTACGCAGGTAAGCCCTTCCCTAAATGTTTTCCGTCCCCGACGTCCTGGTCGTTTCGATCCTCGCCCTCCTGCTTTTCGGGCCGGATCGCCTGCCGAAGGTCATGCGGCAGGCCGGACGCGTCATGCGTGAGGTGCAGCAGACCTCACAGTCGTTTATTGCCGAGATGGAGCGCGCCGCCGAGACGCACGAGCCTACGGTCCCGCCGCTTCCCCACCCCGAGCGCGAAGAGCCTCCGCCTAAATATTGAAGTTTTGACGCAGTTCGGTGATGCGCTGAGCCACCATTGCCCGCACTTGGGTGTTGAGGCGCTGCTTTTGGTCCTCGGGCAGGCGGCGATAAATTATATAGCCGGCCGCGGATAGAAGTCCGCCGAGAATCCCAGCGAGCACGACTTTACCCGCTTCACTAACCTCGGTCTCTTCCGGCGACGCTTTATCGAAAGCGCTTTGATAGCCGTTGCCGGGGCTCGAGCTCGACCAAGGCTGGTCGGGAGGCGTCGTACGAAAACTCTCAGACATCGTAACTTCTCCTTCGGTCTGCCAGACCTGATACCCGTTCGGAGCGCCTGCGTCCCACGTTCTGTGAGACGCGCGTACGTTTAAGGCGAACGTGCTTGGGAAAACGGCGGGCGATCTGCTCGATGGCGAGCTCGGCGGTCGCGACAATCGCCCGCACGCTTTCTCTTTCACGTTCGTCGTCAAGCCACCGCAGTTCAAGTTCGCCCGGTTCTTGGCGTACCGCGAGCTCCGCTCGGGCGTATTGCGTCAGCCCGAGCCTCGCCGAGTGGAGAATCGCCGAAACGGCGGCGCAGACGACGTCCTTTCCATGCTCCGCAAAATCGGCGTGCCCACGCGCTGAAATGCAGCAGAGCCGATCGCGGTCGTCCCGGGCAAAGGTCACCTCGAGCATAATGGCGAGGAGCGCCGTTACGGCAGCGTGATCTTGGTGATTTTCACTTCTGCGTAGGGTTGACGGTGGCCGTTGAGTTTGCGAACGCGCTTTTTGGGCTTGTAACGGAAGACTAAGATCTTCTTGTCCTTACCTTGGCGCACGACTCTCCCCGAAACGCTGGCACCATCGAGGATCGGCGCGCCGACTCTAACTTCGTCCGGGCTTGCGGCGAGGACGACTCTATCGAAGGTAACGTCGGAACCCACATCGTTCGCGACCAAATCGCAACGGATGACGTCGCCTTCGGCGACCCGGTATTGCTTGCCGCCGGCTTCGATGATCGCGTACATGACTTCGGTACGATAGCAGGACGGCGACGACGCCGTCAACGACCGCGCAGTATCAGAAGCCCTTGACGTGAGACTCGCGATGATGTAAAACAGAATACTCTATGAAACAGATTATTCTGGAAAAACAGGTACCGGTGGGCGCCGAGGTCGTGAGCGTCTGCGGCGGGCGGCTGGTGCTGGTTTGGGGTGCCTACGGGCTGGCGATGGCCGGGCTTTGGAACCTTGCCGGCGGCGATTCACTGGCGCAAGCCGCGGCCTGGGGCGTCGCCATCGCGCTGGGCCTAGGCCTCTGGAGGTTCGATCGTGGAGCGCATTGACGCCGCGCAGGCGCGCGACCACATCGAGATGGTCGATCGAATCCTAGCGGAATCGCAGCAGCGGCTCTGTTCGGGCGGCGAGCACTTCGTGGTGTGGGGAATCGGCGCTGCGTACGTTCCCGTCATGTTCCAGCTCGTCAATGAGGGCACCGTGTCACCCGTCGTCCTTTGGTCGGTTCCTATCGTCTTGGGCGCGTGCGCCGTCTTCTCGATCTACCGCGGCCGGCTGACTCGAAGGATGCTGCAGCGCAGCTCTTTGGTGGAACGCGAGTTTTTCAACGTGCTTTGGCTCACCCTCGGCCTAGCCTTTGTCGTTAACGTGGCCGTCTACCGTATCTTCAGCGGTGCCGCAGCGGCCGCCATCTGGAGCGTTGCGGAAGCGATCGTCTTGCTGTACATCGGCATGCACGGGAATCGCCGCGCACAAATAGGAGGCGTCCTCATCGTCGCGTCGCTCATCGTTGCGAACTTCGCTCCGCCTAGCATTGTGGGATACGTTTTGGGCGGCGGCATGCTCGTCGGGTACGCCGGGTTCGGCGCGAGCGAACTGCGCGCTCGCGACTAAGAGCCTTTCACGATGGACGAGTTGCTGCTCTCCAGGGTGCGGCTCGGCGTCGTTGCCGAGCTCCTGAATTTTGAGTGGGTCGCCTTCTCCGAGCTCGCGCGCGGGCTGAATGTAAGCAATGGTAACCTCGGCGCTCATGTGAGCAAGCTCGTTGAGGCGGGCTACATCGAGGAAGAGAAAAGCTTCGTCAACCGCCGCCCGTTGACTCGCTATCGTCTTACGAAACGCGGGCGCGATGCGTTCGCCGTACACGTTTCTGAGCTTCAATCGCTTCTTAGAGCCGCCACGTAGGCGCGATCCTTTGACCGGCCGGGCGAGCGCGGCCGGCCCTGTTTGAGCGCTTGCACAGCGCCCCAACACAGGCAGGACGAACGAACGCGCTACACAAGAGCCAAGGCGAGAGTTCCCACGCTACCAAGTGGAGGATCCCATGCAACGATACGTTCGAATCGGCGGCGCCATCTTAAGCGCCGCCGCGTTTGTCGGCATAGCCGCGTGCTCCGGCCGTTCGAGCACCGGAGAAGGCGCGCTTCCGACCGCCAATCAGGCCTCGTTCCGCAACCCTCCGATGCCCGCAACGTCGCCCACGCCGCCGGTCACCGCGCCGGTCACCATTCCCTATCCCTACACCAACAAATGGGTGACCAAAACTTGGGCGGGCCCAACCGCCAAGCCGGTGTCGACCAAGGGCAGCGACGCCGGCGTCACCACGGTTAAATTCGCGCTGGACAAAAGGACCGGTATTTACAACGTACTCGAGCGAATCAAGTCGAAGTCCGGCTCAGTCGAAAATCTTGATTCTGCCATCGGCTTTCTTCGTCACCGCGGCGGAATCGCTCAGATCATTCTCTCCGACGACTACAACTTTGTCGCTGGCCCGTTTAGCGAAACCGGAATGGACACGTATCCCCAAGGCCAAAATTCGTTCGACTTTCCGCTGACGACCGGACGCCGCTGGAGCGCAGCCGCACTCCACACGTCGTACGTCAACCAATACCAATCGGGTAAGGGTTCTTTTGCGGAGAACACCGCGTACACGGAAGGGGCAAAAGGAACCTACGACAGCCAAACCAACTTCTCGAGTCTGGGAAGGTCGAAGATCCAAGACAACTACGCTTCCACGACTAAAGTGTTGCTCGGCAGCCCCTCGATTTACACGCTCTCGGAGCCCGCCGCGGGCTACAACAAGCTCACTCAAATTTTCGAGCTTCCAAGCCAAGGATCCATCGCCGTGCGCTCGCAAGGCCACAAGCCCTTGCCGGTGCGGCGGGGAACGGTAACCGTTCCCGACTGGTATCCGGGCCAGGGCGGCCTGCCGAAGACGTTCTATTCGGATCGTTTCGACGTTGTGGGCGCGGCCAAAATGCCGTCCTCGTGCGGTTCGCGTGCGGGAGCATCCTCGACCCAGGTCGACGAAAGGTTCGAGAACCTGGACCCGGTTCAGGGTTTTTACAACACCTACGAGGCATTCTATTATCTCGCACGGCTGGCAAAGGGCCAGTACTGGTTCGCGTGCATCGTCGAGAACTACACAAACCGGACGTACGCCAACGGCTGGGCAATGAGCGCAGGCGATTGGGGCAAGCTGAGCTCCCAGCAGATCGGTACGGAGATTTTGATTGCCACCGGAGCTAAAGACCAGAGTCTGGTACTCCCGCCGGAGATGACGGCGCTGCCCGCGCTCGCGTTTCCGTCACTCGGCTTTCGCGTGCAAGTCGAACGGTAAGCGTTTCCTAAAATCGCGATCGAGCTCGTGCGCGGCGCGCAGCCCTTCTTCGAAGGCTCGCACCGCGTTGAGCTCGCTCGCGTCCTTCGCGCCGCCGACGACCCGGAACGGTACGCAGAGCGTTCGCAGCGGCTCGAGCAACACGTCGTTGCGTTCTTGACCGGCGGCGATAACGACCGTATCGGCTTCAATCGTACGTGCTTGAGCGTCGGCCGTCCGCACGCGAATGCCACCCGGCACGACGGCGTCGTAACTGATGTTTGCCAGCGTTTCGACACCGGCGGCGCGCAATGCGCGCAGAACGGCCCAGCGCGTCGTCTTGCCGATGCGCTCGCCGATCGTCGGACCACGCCGCATGAGCGCGACCGCCTTACGTCCCGAGACGAGAAGTGCTCCGTCGGGCGGCGCCGCCAAGCCCTGCTCGTACAGAAAGCGTGTGCTTTCGTCGGTGGCCGACTCCCCGAAACTCAAATAGTGTGCGACGTCGACCCCGATTCCGCCGGCTCCGACGATGGCGACGCGCTCGCCGACGGCGCAGTCGCGCAGCAACACGTCGGCATACGAAACGACGTGCGGAAGATCGCTCCCCGCCAGAGCTGCTTTGCGCGGTACGACGCCCGTTGCGAGCACGATGCCGTCGAAGCCGCGCATCACTTCGGCGCCGGCAACGCGGCAGTTCAGCCGCACGATGACGCCCAGCCGCGCCAACTCGTTGGTAAAATAGCGAATCGTCTCGTCGAAATCGCGCTTTCCGGGAATGCGCCGGGCCATGCGAAACTGGCCGCCGATTTCGTTCTCAGCCTCGAAGAGCTCAACGCGATGTCCGAGCGCGGCCAGGGCGCGCGCACTTTCCATCCCGCCGGGCCCTGCACCGACGACCGCAAAACGTCCGGGCGCCGCCCCCGCGCCGCCTTCTGGAAACTCGAGTTCGCGGGCGGCTCGCGGGTTCACCAAGCAGGAAACCGGCTCGTCGAGCACCGAGCGATCGATGCAGGCTTGATTGCACGCGATGCACGTGTTGACCAGGTGAGCTTCTGCGCGCGCCGCCTTCGCAACGATCTGCGCGTCGGCGAGAAACGGCCGCGCCATCGAAACGAAATCGACGCTGCCCGCGGCCAGAACTTCTTGCGCGGCGGCGAGCGAGTTGATGCGATTGCTCGCGATGACGGGCAGGTCGCCGACGGCCGACTTCACGGCTGCCGCATACCGCACCCAGACACCGCTCGGGACGAGATGCTGGACCGTGGGAGTGGAAGACTCATGCCAGCCGATACCGACGTTGAGCGCGTCGACGCCATCGGCGGCAAGCGCCCGAGCAAAGTCGAGCGTCTCCTGCGCGGTCGTAGAATTGGCCATCAAGTCGGCGCCCGAGATGCGAAAGATCACCGGAAATTCGGCGCCGACGCGCTCGCGAATCGCCCGCAGCACCGCGCGCGGAAAGGTCATGCGCCGCTCGAAGTCGCCGCCCCACGCATCCTCGCGCCGATTCGTGAGCGGCGATAGAAACTGATTGAGCAAGTATCCTTCCGAAGCCATCACCTCGACCGCGTCGTAAGCGAGATCTCTCGCGCGTGCGGCGCCGTTGGCAAAGTCGCCGATCGTCTCGACGATCTCCGCTTCCGCGAGCGCGCGCGGCGGATCCGGCGAAAAGCGGGAGGGCACCGCGGACGGCGCGACCGGCTGCAAGCCGAACGAGGAATAGAAGCCGTAACGCCCCGCGTGAAAGAGCTGCAAAGCGATGCGTCCGCCGGCGCGGTGGACCGCCGCGGCGGCGGCGCGCAGCGGCGGCGCGCCCGCGGGGTCGTTGATAAAGCTGTAATTTCGGCCTCCCGCACCGACTCGGCTCACCGACGACCCGCCGGTGACGATCAAGGCCGCGCCGCCCCGAGCGCGCTCGGCGTAGAACGTCGAGAGCCTCGCTCCATCGTATTCGATGCCCAAGTGCATCGAGCCCATGACGATGCGATTGGCAAGCCGAAGCGTACCGATCCAACCCGGCCGCAGTACGTGCTCGAGCACGCGCGCTTAGCTGAGCGTCAACGGCGGCGACGTATCCGAATAGAAGGGCGGCGCAGTCACGCTGAGACCGCCGTCCACGCAGATCGTTTGGCCGGTGATGTATTCGGATTCGGGTGCGAGCAGAAAAGCAATGGTATCGGCGACCTCTTGGGCGGTCCCCATTCGCCTCTTCGGAAGCTTCGCCAACACCGATTCGATGGGCGCCATTCCCGCAACGTTGTCATAGAAATAGGCGCACGACTCGGTGTCGATCAGACCGCCGTTGACGGCGTTGACGTTAATGCCGCGCGGCGCGAACTCTACGGCCATGTAGCGCACCCAGGCCTCGATGGCCGCCTTGTTCGATCCGAGGTTTGCGTAGGTGGGGTATGCCCGCATGCTGCCGTAACTCGAGAGCGCGACTATTCGGCCGCCGTCGCCCATCAGCTTGACCGCACGCTGCGCACCGAGGACGAAAGCGCGAACGTTCAAATCGAAGGACCGGTCGAGGTTATGAGCTTTGAGATCGACGATCTTCTTGAAAGCGCTCGCGGCGGCATTGGAGACGAAATAATCCAGCGAGCCGAACTCCCCTGCGACGCGATCGAAGAGCGTCTCGATCTCGTCGGCGTTTTCCATGTTCGCCCGTACCGCAACGGCGCGCGAACCGAGCGCTTCGATCTCCCGTACTGCCTGCGACGCGAGGTCCGCGTTGCGAACGTAGTTGATCGCGACCGTCGCGCCCTCGCGCGCGAGCGTCAGCGCAAGCGCTCGGCCGATTCCCCGCGAGCTTCCGGTAATCAGCGAGACTTTTTTTTCGAAACGCCGGCTCATCCGGCCGCCGCATTGCCGAGCAGCTCGCGCGCGATCACGGTCTTTTGGATTTCGTTCGTCCCCTCTTCAAAACGCTGCGCGCGGGCGTCACGATAAACGCGCTCGATTGCGTTCGGCTGCCAAAAGCCGATGCCGCCGTGTATCTGCAGCGCTTTGTCGGTGACGCGCGTGAGCATGTCGACGGCCTGGAGCTTGGACATCGACGAGAGCAGCTGGGCATCCTGGCTGCCGGCCTCCCATCGGCGGGCCGCGTGGAAGACGAGTTGACGCGCGGCTTCGATGTCCGTTGCGTTCTCAGCGACCATAAAGCGAATGGCTTGACGTTGCTCGAGCTTCTTTCCGAACGTCTCGCGATTGCCCGCGTATTCGATCGCGAGCTCTTGGGCACGGCGCGCCAATCCAACGCAGCTCATCGCAACCGAGATTCGGCTGGGAACTAAAAAACCGCCGAGCGCGACTGCTAAGCCCTGGCCCTCATCGCCGAGCCGATTGCCGACCGGGACGGGTGTTCGGACGAACGTCAATCGCGCGTGATCGGTTCCCCGCACGCCCATCGATTCGTCCATCTTCACGACGGTCGCCCCAGGCGAGCGGCGGTCGACGAGCAGCGCGACGGTCCCATCGCTGCCACGCGTCCCTGCAAGCCGTGCAAAAAGCAGCCAGTAATCGCATATCGTTCCGAACGTGATGAGATGTTTCTCGCCGCTCAAAAGGTAAGTGTCCCCTTCACGCACGACGCTGCAACGAAGGTCGGCACCGGTGCCGGCGGTCGGCTCGGTCAGCGTGAACGCAATCTTGATTTCGCCTTGGACCGACGGAATCACGAATCGATCTCGCTGCCATTCGTTTGCGAAGCGATCCATGGCGCGCCAGGTGCCGTTGACGACGTGAACGATCATGCGGATCGATGCATGGGACATCGAGAAAAGCTCGATGAGCTCGAGATAGCGAGTGAACGGAATCCCACGCCCGCCGTACGCCGCCGGCGCCGCGAGCGAGAGGTAGCCGCGGCCGCGCAGATCGTCCCAGAGCTGCGCAGGGACCTGCCGCTCGCGCTCGATGCGCGCCGCCCAGGCTTCGGCCGGCCCCGCAACGTAGGCCGCGATCTCTTCCTTCAGCGCCGCGAAGGAAGTCTCGTCGAAGGCGACGCTGCGGTCGAGCTGCCTCACGAGATCGTCTCTTTCACCCGTTCGTGCGGACGCAATCCGCGCGCGCGCTCGCGCAAAACGTACTTCTGCACCTTGCCCGCAGGCGTACGCGGCAGCTCCCCGACGATCTCCAGCCGCTCGGGCCAGTAGTGTTTGGCTACTTGACAGGCATCGAGATAGTGCCGCATTCGTTCGAAGTCGAGCATTGCTCCACGCTGCAGCACGACGAAGGCGCAGGCGCGCTCGCCTAAGCGCGAGTCCGGCATCGCGACGATCGCGATCTCGGCGATGGCGGGGTGGTCGGCGAGCAGTTGTTCCATTTCGGCCACGGGAATTTTCTCTCCGCCGCGATTGATAACGTCGCGCACGCGACCGGTGATATGAACGTATCCCGAGTCGTCTATGATCCCGAGATCGCCGGTGCGAAACCAGCCGTCGGACGTAAATGCGGCGGCCGTCCAATCCGGATGATCGGCATAGCCCGCGAACATCGTAGGCGACTCGACTTCGAAGTGTCCCTCCTCGCCGGAGGGCAGCACGCGTCCGTCCGAATCGGTAATACGCAAGCGGATACCGCGCAACGCGCGTCCGTCGGTTCCCCAGACCTTGGCCGGTTCGTCGGTGGGAGCCGAGAGCGATCCTAGGCACGATTCCGTCGTGCCCCACGCGCCGCAGACGGCCGTACCGAGCATGCGGGTCGCGCGCTCCGCCAATCCGCGCGGGACCGCCGCTCCGGTTGCAACGAAGATACGCAGCGCGGCGGGTGGACGTTCGCCATCTTCGACGGCCTTGACGACGTCGGCCAAGAAAGGCGTCGCCGCTTGTACGAACGTTCCCTCCCAGTCGTTGAGCGCGCGCAAGGCGCGCGGTGCGTTCCAGACGGGCTGAACGATCTGGGGAACGCCCATGACGATCGCGAGCCACATTCCATAGAGAAAGCCGGTTTGATGGGCGAGCGGCGACGGTACGAAGACTCGATCTTCGGCACCGAGTCCCAAATGCTCGACCTCCATCGCGGCAGCGCGCATGAGGACGTCGTTGCGGTGAAGCACGCCCTTGGGCTCGCCCGACGTTCCGGATGTGAAGAGCAGCTGCGCGAGCGCGGTCGGTGTGCTGCGTCGCTTATCGAGCGCATCCGTCTCTACGTCGATGGCGTGCAATGCCTCTTGGAGGTGAATCCACCGCACTGGGCCGTTCTGGTTATCGGCGGCAGGAAGTGGGTGAGACCTTCGCCCGCTCGCCGACACGACGACGTGCTCGAGCCGTAGGGGCAGGGCGCCGCTGAAAATCGATGCTTCACTCAACAACGACGCGATCTCACCGGCGTGATGGCGGCCGCGAGCTTCGTTGGGCACGACCAGAACGCGCGCGCCGGATCGGCGCAGGCAGAATGCAAGCTCGCGCTCGCGGAAGATCGGCATCAGCGGACAGCAGATTGCTCCGACGCGCAGCGTCGCAAGGGAGACAACCACGAATTCGAGGCAGTTCGGAAGCTGATATGCGACGCGCTCCCCGGGCCGGACGTCGAGCTGCAGCAGGAGGGTTGCGGTGCGCTCTACTCGGTCGACCAACTCCTGCCAGGTCAATGTGGCGTCGCCGCCGTCGCCCGTTTCGATGACCGCGAGCTCGCTCGGCATTTCGCGCGCGTGGCGGCGCAAAAGATCGTTGACCGTGAGCTGCATCGCACGGTCCGGCTTGAGCATCTGACGATCGCGCTTGGGGGCAAGGCGTCGAGCGTCTGGTGGCGCGTCGGAGATCGACATTGCAACCCCGATGCTTCGCATGGCGTCGAGAAACCGCGGGTACGAGATACGGTAGGCGTTCGGATACGTCAACGTGCTCTGCCCTTCGGCCCGTGAGGCGGCCACCGCGAGCGACATCAGAATCCGGTGATCGTTGAACGAGGAGAGGCGGGCGCCAAAGAGCTGGGAAACGCCGTGCGCGACGAGACGGTCGTCGTGCAGTTCGAGCCGACCGCCCATGCGATTGAGCTGCAGCATCGCGGCGACGCGATCGGACTCCTTGAGACGCACGTGCCCGATGTTCTCAAGCACCGTCTCACCTTTTGCGAACGTCCCGAGCGTAGAGAGAATGGGCAGCATGTCGGGAATGTCGCGGCAATCGATGCGCATACCTTGCAGCTCGACGCCGTCGTGCTTCACTCGCACGGCGCATGAACTCTCGTCGAATGTCATCGGCAACCCCATCTCGCGCACGATCTCCATGAAGGCGCCTTCCGGATGGTTGGGGAGCTCGCCCGGCGGCTTCTCCAAGCCGCGAAAGAGCACGTTCGCGGGATGGATCGCCGTGACGGCGAGCCCGAAGGCCGCCGAGCCGATGTCCGGCGGCAGCTCGACGGTCGCAGGACGAGCTTGCTGGCCGGGCTCGACCTCGAAGCGGCGCCAATCGGCTGCCATGCTCACGTGCAGATCGAAGGCGCGCATCATCTCCGCCGTCAGCGCGATGTATGGCCGCTCGTTTAACTCGCCCTCGACCTCGATGACGGTCCGCTCTTTTGCAAATGGTGCCAAAAGGAGAAGCCCGGAGATCCATTGCGACAACGTGCCGGGGATGACGATTCGCCCGCCGCGCGGCTGACCGGGCGTAATCGCGATCGGCGGACGCCCCTGCGCCGACTCGAACCGCACCCCCATTGCAGCGAGCGCTTCCAGGAGCGGTCCAACCGGACGGCGTCTGAAATATTTTTGCGCGGTTAGTGTAATTGGCGAGTCGGCGAGCGACGCCAAGCCGATCATAAAATAGAGGGTCGAGCCGGAGCTGCCGACAGAAACGACTTTTCGCTTTACGCGATACGGACCACCGCTTACGAGCAGCGTTTGATCGTCGACTTCAATCTTCGTTCCAAGCGCGCGCAACACGTCCATCGTGAACTCGACGTGACGGGCATCGGAGAGCCCGAGAATACGGCTCGTTCCCGGCGCGAGCGACGCCAGGATCAACGCGCGGTGGGCGTGGTATTTTGAGTTCGGGACCTGCACCTCACCGGCTAGCGGCCCGCTCGTACCTTTGACGAGAAGATTCATCGGCGTCGCACCTCGGTAGAACCGCTCCTGATTTCTGATTCTCTCAAGCGCGCCCTGCTCGCGCTCACGAGGAGAGAATCAGCGACGCGTTCTGTCCGCCGAAGCCAAAAGCGTTGACCTGGAAAACCGAGTACGAACGAGCGCGCGACTGCGCCGTCACTAGGTCGAAGCGCGTCCGGGGATCGACGCGCTTCGTTCCCATCGTTGGCGGGATTCGGCCTGCGTGCATGCCGCTGATGCCCGCAATCGCGCACATCGCTCCGGCACTTGCCATACTGTGGCCGACGTGACCTTTGATCGACGTGACGACCACCCCGCCGTCTGAATAAACTTCGTCGATCGCCTTCGATTCTGCCGCGTCGCCGACGATCGTGCCGGTAGCATGCGCGTAGACGACCCGACAGTCGTTCCCCGCTTCGCCGGCGTGTTGCATCGCCTCGCGCATCGCTTGTATCTCGTAGCGCGCCGAAGGATCGGGGGAGGTGATGTGATAGGCGTCGGCCACACAAGCGTATCCGCGAATGCGCGCCAATATAGCAGCGCCGCGCGCGCTCGCGCGTTCGGCGCGCTCGAGAACGAGTATGCCGGCGCCGTCGCCCATCACGAACCCGTCGCGATCGACGTCGAACGGCCGGGAGGCCTGCGCGAAGTCGTCGTTGCGCGAGAGCGCGCCGGCCCGCACGAGGCTCTCGTAAACGATGGGGCTGAGGAGCGTTTCGCTGCCGCCGGCAATCGCGACGTCGATCTCACCGCGCTCGATCATACCGGAAGCCAGACCGATCGCGTCGAGCGACGACGCGCAGGCCGTGCTGACGGCGAGCTGCGGCCCGTGCAGCCTCCAGTGCATTGCGATCAAGGCACTCGCCATGTTCGGTATGACGAGCGCCATGAGTTTCGGCGTCACGTTATGCGGGCTGTCGAGAAAACGCGTCTGCGATTCGGCGACGAGCGGAAAGCCCCCCATGGTGTTGCCCACGATGACGGCGGTCGAGCCGGGAGGATCGAGCCTTGCACTTGCGAGAGCTTCCTGCGTCGCCACCATCGCGTACTGCGTGAAGCGATCGGTGTTGCGCAGAGCGCTGCGGGGCAACGAACTCTGCTCGAGAAAGTCGTCGCCGACGGCGGCCCAAAGCGCGTTTCCCGAAAGCTTGGCGCCGTCGAGCATTGGCGCGATCGCGCGCGTGCCTTCGAGCAAGTGCCGCCAGAACAATTCGGTTGTGCTTCCGATCGGCGAAACGATTCCCATCCCCGTGACGGCAACGTGCTCCATTGGCGTTCTCATTCATGCAGCGGCTCGGCCTTGGCCTGCTCATAAGGAGAGCAGGATGAAGCGCTCACGGCGCGTCGAAGCGGGGCAGGTGGAACGAGGCGTCAACGTGCCGCAATCGTACCGTCTGGTCCGTCGCGACGCGCGTGCGGAACGGACGGTCGTGCAGCTAGCCGGTGGTGCGACATTTGGCGGAGACGAGGTCGCGATCTGTGCCGGTCCTTGCGGCGTCGAATCGAGCGAGCAACTCGACGCGGCGGCTAGCGCCGTTGCCGCAGCGGGTGCCAACGTGTTGCGCGGTGGTGCGTACAAACCGCGCACTTCGCCGTATTCCTTTCAAGGTCTCGGCGAAGAGGCGCTCAAGATGTTACGCTATTCGGGCGATCGCTACGGCTTGAGTGTCGTCACCGAAGTGATGGATCCGCGGGACGTCGAGCGAGTCGCGCAGTATGCCGATATGCTTCAGATCGGGACGCGCAACATGCAAAATTTTCCGCTGTTGCGCGAGGTTGGCGCAACTCGGCTGCCCGTGCTGCTCAAGCGCGGGCTCTCCGCTACCGTGCAAGAATGGCTGCTGGCCGCGGAGTACGTGATGCTCGGCGGCAACGACAACATCGTGCTCTGCGAGCGCGGCGTCCGATCGTTTGACGTCGCTACCCGCAACTTGCTCGATATCTCAGTCGTGCCCTTGCTGGAGGAGATGACGCACCTTCCGGTGATCGTCGATCCATCGCACGCAATGGGCATCGCGCGCCTCGTTCCGCCGATCGCGATCGCCAGTCTGGCGGCGGGCGCCCACGGATTGCTCATCGAGGTCCATCCCGACCCTGCAAACGCCCTCTCCGACGGCGCGCAGTCGCTCGACTGCGCGCAGTTCGAGAAGTTGATGCGCCGCCTCGGACCGGTTGCCGAAATCGCGGGACGACGGCTGCCAAAGCGGCATCCCGCAGTGAGCGCGTCCTAGTTACGGGCCACTAGGCGGCGCCGGGCGCGAAGCGCAGGGCAAGACCGTCGATGCAGTAGCGCAGATGAGTCGGTGCAGGTCCGTCGTCGAAGATGTGACCGAGGTGGCCGCCGCACCGCCGGCAGTGAACTTCCGTACGCCGTTCCACGAGCGCGTAATCGGCTTGCGTTCGCGTCGCATTGGCTAGCACGTTCCAGAAGGACGGCCAGCCGTCTCCACTGTCGTATTTGGTTTTTGACGAGAACAGCGCGAGCTCGCAGCCCGCGCAGCGGTAGATGCCGGACCGCGTCTCGCCGATGAGGGGGCTTGAAAAAGGCGGCTCGGTGCCCCCAGCACGCAGGATCTCATAACGATCGGGGCCCAGCATCGCACGCCATTGCGCGTCGCTATGGGTTATCTCAAATCCGTGCTCGGCATCGGAACGCCGCATGGAGAGGCTAAAAAGAGCGAAGGTTGCGGCCGCCGCCGCAAATTCGGCGCGTCTCATCGCGCGGCCGGCGGCGCAACGTGGCAAGCGCCTCCGCCGTTTTTCTCGAAGTATCGTTGGTGATACTCTTCGGCCGGCCAAAAGCGCGGCGCGGGGAGAATCTGCGTCACGATCGGGCGCGCGTGCTTGTGCTGCTCGCGATCGCGCGACGCAATCGCGGCGCGCTCTTGTTCCTCACCGTGCGTAAAAATAGCCGAGCGGTATTGATCGCCGACGTCGGGTCCTTGACGATTGAGCTGCGTTGGATCGTGCAGTTGCCAAAAAAGGCTCAAAAGTCGCTCGTAATCGACGCGCTGCGGCTGGAAAGTTATCTCGACGGCCTCCGCGTGGCCCGTCCGGTGACTGCAAACTTGGGGATAGGTCGGATTCTCGACGTGGCCCCCGATGTAACCGGAAACGGCATCGATAACGCCCGGCACGCGCCGAAAGGCGTCTTCAACGCCCCAGAAGCAGCCGGCCGCGAAGGTCGCGGTTTGAGTGTTCATATATGCTTTTAGAACGCCGCAGGGCGCGGCATGGATGCATTTTTAGAATTGTTCCATGAACGAATCGACCTGTTCCTGGCCGACACCGGCCGCGAGCATTCGCGCAGGCAGCTGTTCGGGAGTGCGCGCCGGCGTAACGAACATACAAGGTGCGCAATCGCCCGCGGCGGCGCGGATCGTGCACCATTGCAACGCCGCGGGGACCAGGGTTGTTTGATAGCGCTCGAGTGTTACGCTCGCATCGCCGCTCTTGACCTCGAGCGGTGCGTCGAGCGACATCAGGATAAGCGGGCGTCCTTGGGTGCTCATCGAAGCCGGCTCGGCGCCCGCCACGATCCGCTCGACGACGAAGTGTTCGTCGGCGATGAGAGCGGTTCGCTCCAAGCCTTCGAAGCGATACGAAATCTGAGCGAGCGTCCCGGTCGTGGTGGCTCGATAGTCGAGAACGTCGGCCGCCTTTTGCACGTGCAGCTCGCGCGGCTTGCCGTCGAGCCCTGTGCGGTTGTAATCGAACATCCGATACGTCAAGTCCGACGCCTGCTGCGTCTCGAATACGGTTAGCCCGGGGCCGATCGCATGCACCAATCCATGTGGAATGTAGACGGTGTCGCCCGCTTTGAGTTCGATGTGGCGCAGGAGCTCGCCGAGCGTGCCGTCGGCAACGCGTCGCTCGTATTCGACGCGCGACGTCTCCCGCGCCCAACCATAGACGATCTCTGCGTGAGGCTGCGCCTCGAGCACATACCAGCACTCGGTCTTTCCGAACGGCTGATGTTCCACGCGCTGTGCGTAGGCGTCGTCGGGGTGAACCTGCACGGAGAGCCAATCGTGCGCGGTGATAATCTTCGTCAGCACCGGGAAGATTCGCTTGGCGTCGAGGTTACCAAGGAGCTGCGCGCCGAGACGGCCGCGCAAGTCTGCGACGGTCGAGCCGGTCAGCTCTCCGTTCGTGACCCGATCGGCATCCCAGCATTCCCAGGACTCGCCGAGACGAGCATTTGGATCCCCGTGTTTTCCATAGACCCGCACCAGCTCGTCGCCGCCCCACACTTGCGTCGTAAGTTTCGGATCGAGGACGTACGGATAGATTGCGTCGGCTGCCATCGCTCCGCTACGATACGAGGCCCTCCTGCGGAATTCCGGCCCGGCGGCTAGAAGGTAACGAGGTGCACGACTTCTATATCGGCATCGGTTCGAATCTCGGCGACCGGCAAGGGAACATCCTCGCCGCGCTGCAGCGCTTGCGAACGCGCGCGCAGATTAAAGCCGTCTCCTCTTTTTACGAGTCGCAAGCCGCGAGCGGCGCCGCCGGCCCCGCCTACCTGAACGTCGCCGCGCTGGTTGGCTCGGAGCTCGACGCCGACGCTTTTCAAAATTTCGCGCGCGACGTGGAACTGGCCGTGGGCCGGGCGCGCGGAACGCGGCGGCTTGCGCCGCGTCTCATCGACATCGACCTCTTGGTGTACGACGGCGCCGTGGTTCAACCACAGCTCGAGAAGCGCCCGTACAATCTCGCGCCGCTTGCCGAGATCGCACCGCAACTCGTCGCAACACCGGCCGACGAAAGCGTGCGCCGGCGCGAGCGTGGATTACGTTTCGACACCGACCGTCAGTCCGAAGCACCCGAGATCCGGCTATCGCTCAGCCGAGCGGGCGTTTCGCGGGTGCGGCGCGTCGTCCATCTGGAGGTCGACGGGCGCGACCACGTTTATAACGGCGAGTTCACGATGGTCGCCGATCTGGCGGCCGACAAATCCGGCGTGCACATGTCGCGTTTTGCGGAAATTCTCGAGGAGGCGACGCTCGACGTGCTCGCTCGCGATTTGAAGCCGGCTCGCATCGAACGCCTTGCCGAGACGATTGCGCGGGAGATCGTAAAGAGTCAGCGTGCCGTTCGGGCCGACGTGCGGCTGCGCGCGGAGTTCGGGTTAGAGCGGTGGACGCCGGTGAGCGGTAAGCGTGGGGAGGAGATGTATACGCTCGTCGGAATCGCACACGCCGACCATACCGGCACGCGACGCGTCATCGGCGTCGAAGCCGAAGGGATGACGGCCTGTCCCTGCGCTCAAGCGATGGTACGCGAGCACGCGCTCGTCGAGCTTCGGGACGCAGGATTCAGCGAAGTCGACGCGGTGCGCGCGCTCGACGCGCTACCGGTCGCGACGCACAACCAGCGGGGGCGCGGCCTGATCCTGATCGGAGTCGACGAGGCTGCGGCCGACGAAATACGCGCTGAGGATCTCGTCGAAATCGTCGAGAATTCCATGTCGAGCGAAACGTACGACCTCCTCAAGCGACCCGACGAATTCTTCGTCGTCAACAAGGCCCATCACAACCCGAGATTCGTCGAAGACGTCGTGCGGGGCATTTTAGCTCGCGCGCTCGACGTGTACGCGGACCTCGGCGACGAGACGTTTATCTTTGCAAGTCAAGTTAACGAGGAATCGATCCACAAGCACGACGCTTTCGCCGAGGGCTTCGGGCTTTTCGGAGAGCTACGGCAAGAGTTGCGAACCAACTCTTGGCTCCTGGAGAAGACCGACCTAGCGGCTTGGCTGCGGACCCGACCCTCGACCGTTCTGGTTTAGCTCTTTTGCTTCAAGCGCTGCGATTCGCGCGCGCAGCGAAGGGTGTGACGAGAAGAAGAGCTCGTACCAACGCGGTGGATCCTCGTCGGCGAGATTCTGGTCGCGCAACCGTCGAAACGCTCGAACGCCCGCAGCGGAGTCACCGGTCGCAGCGACGGCGAACCGGTCGGCCGCCCATTCGCGCGAGCGCGAAAAAGCGAAGAGCAACGGCCGCAATACCTGAGTTGCGACGAGCATGACCGCGTAGATACGGACGACGAGCAGCGGACGGTCGCGCAACCGCTCGCGCTCCCGCCGCGACGCGGCATTGGCCACTAAAAAGAGTACCGTGGCTAGCACCTCGCCGAGCGCGACCGTGCGCCACGTGTCTTTGTTAACGTAGTGACCGAGCTCGTGAGCGACGACGAACTCCGTTTCGTTCTCGGGAAACGCTGCGATGAGGGTGTCGCCGAGCACAATGCGATGCGTATGCCCGATGCCGGTGACGAAAGCGTTTGCCTTGCGCGTCTGCCGGCTCATATCCATTCGCAGAATGGCGGCATCGCCCACACCAAAGCGCGCGGCGAGCTTGCGAAGGCGCTGCTCGAGGGAGCCTTCCACGGGTTTGAATGCATTGAAGAGCGGCATCACGTAGAGCGGCACGATCCAATTTGCGATGACGAAGAGCGGGAGCGTGCCAAGGCTCGCGATCCAAGGCCAGCGCCGAGGCGCGCGTCGCACCGTGGCGCCAAGCAGCGTTGTGAGAAAGCCCGTCAGAGCCGCGGAGAGCAAAGCGCTCTTCCCGTACTCTTCTAGCCAGCTTCGACGCGACTGATCGCTCAAACCGAAACGACGCTCGAGCGTGTACTCCTCGACGAACGAGGCGGGCAGATCGGCGAGCGCGACCAAAAGTGAGAACGGGGCGAAGAAGAGCGCCGGACGCATCCACGCCGTTGCGGGACGCGTCGCACGATCGAAGAGTCGCGCGCCAGGACCGTACGCGAAAGCCAGAAAGCCCACCGTCGAGCGCGTCGTCTCGGCGAGCTCGAATGCGCGGCGGAAGCGTGCGTAGGCCGCGGCGTCTTTTTCTCGCGGCGGCGAAGGCGCGCGCCATTCGCGCACCGCCTCGACCGTTCGTAGCAGCGTGTACCCTGCCGCGACCCCGGCACCGAAACCGAGCAGCACTTTGCGCGCGTCCATCAGTCGATGGGCCGTACCGCTATCGCCCGAACTCCGCGCGCAGGTCGTCCTTTGCCGCTTCGAGCACCTTCAGTTGTTTCTTGGGAAGGTTCTTGCCCGCGCGATTGATGTAAAACGTCAACATCGACATCGCGGAGCGGTAGGGAGAACTCTTTCGCCGATTGCTGCGTTCCGCCGATCGCTTCAGCGAGCGCGCGATTGCCTTGGGATCGTCTTTCTTGAAAACGTCGGTTTCGAGATCGAGCGCATTGCTGTGCTCGGTAACGCCTTTCGACCAATTCTTACGAGGCATACACAGCGTTCTACCCGTTCGCAGCCTAGATGAGCGAGATCGTCTCTTTGGGCCTGGGATGCGCCTCGAGCGCCGCGAGCAAGCGTTCGGCTAAGAGGTCGCAGAGAGGATCGTCGAGCTCCTCGATTCGACCGTCGTCGGCGAGCTTCGCTTTGACCGGATCGATCGGAATGCGCGCGAGCACCGGTGCGCGCGCAAGCTCGGCAACGCGCGGAGCGTACGATGGCCCGAAGATTTCGTATCGCTCGCCGGTATCCGGGGCGACGAAGTACGACATGTTCTCAACGATGCCGAGTATCGGCTTCTTCAGCTGGTGCACGAGATTCGCCGCCTTGCGCACGACCATCGTGGCAAGGGCCTGGGGCATAGTAACGAGTACGACCCCGTCAATCGAGAGCGACTGCAAGACCGTCAGCGGTGCATCGGACGTTCCCGGCGGAAGATCGACGACCAAGAAGTCGAGCTCGCTCCAAAGCACCTGCTCGTAAAACTGACGAATGACGCCGGCAACGATTGGACCGCGCCAGATCATTGCGGTGTCTTCACGATCCGTCAACAGGTTTGTGCTGACGACTTCGATCGCGCTGCGGGATACCGCGGGCGATATCAGGGGTTGGGGCTGCCCCTGCGGCGTGGTCTTGACCGGATCGGCTTGGATAGAGAGCGGCTCGTGTAGTCCGAAGAGCTTGGGAATCGACGGCCCGGTAATGTCGGCATCGAGAATGCCCACGCGATAGTTGCGGCGGCGCAGGCCGATTGCGATCAGTGCGGTGACGAGCGATTTGCCGACACCGCCTTTGCCCGACATGATGGGAACGATGTGCGCGATCTTCGCGCGTCCGGTGAAGCTGCCGGGTGCGCGCCGTGCGGGTCGGCGGTCGTCGTCGCCGATGGGGGGAACGCGGCCGGAGCGGCGAGCTTCATTGAGAGCGGCCACGATGGGCTCGATCCGGAGACCGTGAGCGCGGGCGCCTTGCTCGATCGTCTCATACTTGCTGACGCCGCAGCCGCTGCAGCCCAACCCGAACGCCTTCATGACGTCGGCAGCAATTGGGAGGCGCGCGACCAACGTCTGAATGTTCGTCTGCGGCGTGATATCGATCTCGATCGTGTGCATGGCTTCTCCGTTGAACCTGCGAACCGCGCCCAGGTATGCAACTTCACCAATCGCGGAGCTTCCGCGCGAGCCCTTGTAATTCGATCGAGCGGGCGGAAGGTGTGCTCGCCGGTGGGTGCGATTCGCCGGTGCGCTCGGCCTGGGGCGTTGCCGCACCGATGTTCGTTCAAGCCTCCGCCCGCGGAGCCTACGCCTATGATGAAGAGGGACGCCGCTACGTCGATTACGTGATGGCGTACGGGCCGCTGCTCTTCGGGCATACCCATCCCGCCCTGATTGAGGGATTGGACCTTCTGGCACGCCGCGGCTTCGTATGGGGATCCACGCACGTCGAAGAGGTGCGTCTCGCGGAGAGAATTCGCGGACATCTGCCTTCGATGGAGCGCATGAGGTTCGTCACGAGCGGCACCGAAGCGACAATGAGCGCGATACGCGTCGCACGCGCGTTTACCCAGCGCCGATGCGTGCTCAAATTTGCCGGGAACTATCACGGGCACTTCGATCTCGCGCTGCTCGATGCAGGCGCCTCGGCCGGCGCCGCTGACGGCGGAATTCCGGATTCCATACGGCACGACGTCGTGATGGCGCGCTACAACGATCTCGCATCGGTCGACGAGCGATCGAACCGGATGGAGCAGGAGATTGCCGCAATAATCGTCGAGCCGATCGCGGCGAACATGGGCTTCGTGCCGCCGACGTCAGGTTTTCTCGAAGGCTTGCGCGAGCGCGCTCGCCGCTGGGGCGCGCTTCTGATATTCGATGAGATCGTCACATGGCTTCGCTTCGGTTTGGCAGGTGCTCAAGGCCGTCTCGGCGTCGTTCCCGATCTGACCGCCCTCGGAAAAATCATCGGCGGAGGCCTGCCGATCGCCGCCTTCGGCGGCCGCGAAGACGTCATGGCATCGCTTGTGCCATGCGGCCAAACGTTTACCGGCGGCACTCATGCCGGCAACCCTTTCTCCGTCGCGATGGCGCATCGCGTTCTCGACTTGCTCGAGGAGCATCCCGAGTACTATGGAGCGATGGATGCAGTTGCGAAGCGGCTGGCCGGCGGTATCCGTGAGGCTTTGACGCGACGCGGGTTGCCCTACGCGGTCGTGCAGCAGGAGTCGGTCGTCGACTTCAAGTTTCGAGACGGTGCGCCGAGCCGCAGCTACGACGACGCGCTGAGGTCGGACCGGCGGGCGTATGCGGCCTATTACCGGGCGATGCTGGAGCGTGGCATCTTGTTGCCGCCATCTCAGAACGAAGTGATGTTCGTTTCGACCGCCCACACTGCGGCGGACGCCGACGAGACGCTCACGGCAATTGAAGAATCGCTAGCAGCGGCAACTCAATCGCGAACCGCCACGGGGTAGACTGCAGGGCTGCGCAAGCCGTTGGAGTCGACGCTGCGCACGCCGAGAACGTAATCGTCCTTCGAAATGGGGACCGTCGCTTCGGTGACGTCGCCGACGTCGCGGGCCCCTTCCCACTGCGGAGCGTCCGTCTCGCGCCAAAGGATCTCGTAAGAAACCGCATCGGCAGCGCGTCTCCAGCGCAACGTCGAGTCGTAGCCGAGGCGCTTCAGCATCATCCGAACGTCGCTCGGGGGTGCCGGGCCAAGCGCGAGCGTCGCGAGCGCGGCGACGTTGGCTTGCGTCGCTCGGCGCAGATACTGCGCGTCGATATATTGGGGAAGATCGCCGTACTGAACGCCGTTTTGCACGCGAACGTCCTGGTGCTGATGCGTGAAGTTCTCGTGCGGTTCGACGAACCGAATGGCAGCTGCGTAGCCGGCGTTTTGAAACGATTGCTGGTCGCCCCCGCGCATGAAACGGTCTGAGCGGAAGATCTGCCGCACTTCAAAACCCGCGACGTAGACCGGCACGATTTCCGCAATGAATCGCGAGAGCTCGCGCGACGGCGAATCGTTCTCGGAGCCGACGAGATTGACGCGCGCGATATCCGTCCCGAAGGGGAGCGCTTCGCTGAAGACGCGGATGACGTTGGGTTCCGAAGCGCCGTTGCCGCCGACCGAGTTGCCGATGATATCGTTGTTCAGGACCGCCAGAACGGGAACGTGACGCGCCGCAAGCTCCCGCGCGTAGTGATTGGAACCCCAGAGGCCGAGCTCTTCGCCATCGAAACATGCGAAGAGGATCGTGCCGCGAAAGCGCATGCCTGCCATCGCTCGGGCCGCTTCCAGGACCGCCGCGACGCTCGACGCGTTGTCATCGGCACCGGGGGCCGTCCCGATGCCGTCGGTGCAGCGCCCGTCGCAGTCGTCGAAATGACTCGACATGACGTAGACGCGCCCTGGCTCTCCTCCGCGCAAGGTCGCAATGACGCTCGATTCGAGCACCGAGCGTGGCGTTTTTGCCGTCTTGGCTTGGAGGTAGGTGTCGAGTGCGACGCTCATGCGCCCGTTCGTCGGAGCGGCAATCGCTTCAAACTGCGACGCGATCCAATCGCGGGCGCCGAAGACGCCTCGATCGCGACTCGAAGTCCGCTCCGAAAAGTCGTTGCGAGTTCGAAATCCGACAAGCCGGTCGACCGTGTCTCGTAAACGATCTGCTTGAACGCTGCCGACCATCGAACCGATCGGCGCGTAGGGCGTAAGACTCGGCAGCGTGTCGGCGACGGCACCCGTGCCCAGCAGCAGCACGCCGGCGAAAGCGAGCATCTTCATGCGCTCAGCTTTTACGAAACTGCGGCAAGCTCCTGACGGCGGTAGCGGCCAAGCGTGACGACCCTGCCCGCTCCCGGCTCGCTGCGTATATCCTGAAAGTCGGTGCAGCGCTGCATGATCACGAAACCGCGGCCGGCCTCGGCAGACGCGCTTGGAAGCGCGAGCGGACCTCTCGGCGGAACGGCCAAGCCGTGGCCGCGATCGCGAATCGTCGCAACGACCGCATCGCCATCGACCTGGATCCGCACCTCGATCGCTTCATCCGTGCCGGCATGCCTGATGGCGTTCCCAATCGCTTCTCCGATGGCCGCCAGGAGATTCTCTGCGTCGAGGGTGCCCAGCCGGTGGGATTCTGCAAACGCCAAAAATGCGCGGCGCGCCGTCTTCGCGAAGCGAGGCAGCGGGGGGATGCTCACGCGGAGAACGTCCATCTGATTTGCCAAGCATACAGATTCTTCCGAAGCGGGCGTTCTTCAAACCCACGGTCTACGTGCTGAGGTGCCGTGACCGGTCGCTCTACACCGGGGCGACGGGCGATCTCGCGCGCCGTTTATCGGCTCATCGCCGGCAGAAGGGCGCAAAGTACACGCGCGGGCGCCTGCCCGTTGCTTTGGTCGCGTGGTGGCATCCTTTTTCGTTTGCGGTCGCGAAATCGCACGAAGCTCGCTTTAAGCGGCTCTCGCGCTCGGCTAAGCTAGCGGTGCTGGCCAGCGGGGAAGCCTACGGCTGCGTCGTGCATCGAGGAGAGCCCCACCACTAGGCGTAGGATCTCGCCGCCGCGGCGTACGTTGCCCGCGTGACAGCGTGGATCGCGGCATAATCCGCGCCATAGTCGTATGCGTCGGCCGTCATGATGGCGAGAACGTACGGCGAGTCGCCATTCGGCTCGACGATTGCGATGTCGTTGCGCGTTCCCTCGATCTCGCCGGTTTTGTTCGCCACTTGCGTGCCGGCGGGGAGCGCGGCCGGAATGCCGGCGCGATCCGTTTGGCCCAGCATGATGGCGATCATCGAGCGGCAGTGTTCGGCCGAAACGATCGATCGAACGCCCTCGCGCGCGCCGCGCTCGATCAAATAGAGCAGACGACCCATATCGGCTGGAGCGGAAACGTTATCGTTGTGGTGGGCGATTGCCGTGAAATCCATGAACTTGCGCGCCAGACGCGTGCGCTCCATTCCCGCACCTTTTCCTACGGCGTTGATCGTTCCGATGCCGAAGTGGCCGATGAGCAGGTTCGCAGCCGTATTATCGCTGAGCGCAATCATGGGAATGACGAGCTGGCGCACCGTAAAGCGTTGACCGTCTCGGGCGCCCGCCATGAAATCAGATCCGCCGATGAGGTCGCTGTTTTGAAAGATGATCTGCGCATCGAGCGCTCCAGGACGGGTCTCCTCCATCGCGTAGGCGGTCGTCATGATCAGCACTTTGATGATCGATGCCGTCGGAAAACGGTCGTCGGCGGCATACGCGACGAGGACGCCTCCCGCAGCCATCGTACGCGCGTAGACGCCGATTCTTCCCGGCATCCGACGCGCGATCGCGCCGACCTTCTCCCTCAACGACGCAGTGGAAAGCATTTGCGGCACGAAGAGCGCGGCGCCGGTCGAATACAGAAACGTAGTGCGCCTCACGAGCCTGTTCCCTGGTAGTGGCGCAGACCGACGAGCCAAAATGCATAGGCCGCGCCGAGCCAAGCCAAGCCGATCGTCGGCGTCAGCAGGCCGACCGCCGGATTGAGATGCAGTCCAGTTTCGGCCTTCTGCAAGAAATAAGTGGCTGGAAAATAATTCATGAAGGCGAACGGCAGCACGAAAGCCAGGACGATCCGAACGCCTCGCGTGTAAATGCTGATCGGATAACGGGTGAAATCTTGTTCGAGCGACATCACGACCCAGCGAAGCGTATCCACGCGGACGAACCAAAACGAGCACGTTGCCACGGCCAAGGAAATTCCGAGATCGATCAAGGCGCCGCCGAAGACGACGAGCGGAACAAACGCGATGAAGACCCAATCGATGTGGACGTTTGCCGCGACCGTCGCCGCGGCGAGGGTCGCGACCGCCAAAACCAAGCCGTCGGGAACGATCTGCTGCGGTACGGTCAGCACTTGAAAGAGCGCGTCGAGCGGCCGCACCAAAAAGCGGTCGAATCGACCTTCGCGAACGTACTCGGGGACGCTGATCACGGGGAAGAAGAGCGTGTTGTGGAGCTCGTGTCCCGCCATCCAGAGCGCGTACAGAAAGAACATCTGCCGGAAGTCCCAACCATTCATCGAGGGAAACTGACGCATCGTCACGTAGAGCGCGCTCAGCGCGACGCCGTGATAGACGATGGTAAAGACGAACCACATCACAAAGTTCGCGCGGTACTCGAGCAACGTCAGAAGATTGATCCGCCAATATTCCAGATAGGCTCGGAGCATCGGTGAATCGCTTCGGTGCCGCGCGGCGGCTACCCGTGCGACCGCCCTTTCGGCTGGACCTCACGGTCGACGCGCTGCGACGCTTAGCGAGCAACGTCGTGGACGTGGTCTCCGATGGAACGTATTTCCGTGCGCTGAGCGACGAAAAAGAAACGACTCTCCTAGCTATACGTCCGCATGACGCTCGCGCAATCGAGATTCGTGCCACCGGTCGGCGCGCCGAGCGCTGGCTGCCGGTGGCGGCACGCATGCTGGGGACGCAGGTCGATCTCACGCAATGGTACGCGCGAAGCCGCCGCATCGCCTGGTTGGCGCCGATAACGACTGCGTTACGCGGCCTCAAGCCGCCGCGCTACCCGACCCTATGGGAGGCGTGCGCGCACGCAATACTCTTTCAACAGATTTCGATTCACGCCGCCGCTTCGATTATGCGACGCGCCGTCGAGGCCTTGGGGGAATGCATCACCCTTGGCGGCATTCGATGCGTCGCTTTTCCACCGGCGCAACGATGGCTGAATGCCGACGATGCGACCCTTCGCGCCGCGGGTATCTCGAGAAACAAAATCGCACATCTGCGTTACGCGGCCGCCGCCTGCGTGCGAGGCGAGCTCGACGAAGCCGCGCTCGAACGGCTGCCGACGCCTCAGGCGGCCCAGCGCATTTGTGCGGTCCGGGGCATGGGCGCGTGGAGCGCATCGGTGGTGCTTCTGCGCGGCCTTGGACGCCTCGACGCGTTTCCGCTGCGGGATTCGGGGGTAGCGCGCACGCTATCGGTGCTGGCAGGCGATGCGGTCGAACAAGAGCAGTTGCTCGAAGCGCTTGGAAGCGTTCGGGGAATGCTCTACTATCAGCTGCTGCTGAGCCGTCTGCGCAACCTCGTTGCCCGTTGAGCGGTCGAAAAGAGCGTGGCCACTCTTTCGATAAAATCGCCCACCTTCGAAGTCGTCCGATCCGGCGAGCGCGTCCACGCGAATCATGGGTGGCTCGATACCTATTACTCCTTCAGCTTCGCCGACTACCAGGATCCGAATAATCTCAACTGGGGAGCGTTGCGCGTCTTCAACGACGACACGATCGCGCCCGGCGCCGGCTTTCCGACGCACCCCCACCGCGATATGGAGATCGTCACCTACGTACTATCCGGCGAGCTCGCGCACCGCGACAGCATGGGCAACCACGGCGTCGTCGGTCCAGGCGGGATCCAATTCATGAGCGCCGGTACCGGCGTGCGCCACAGCGAGTACAACGATAGCGCTCGGAACCCGTTGCATCTCGTTCAGATGTGGATCGTTCCAGGCCGCGTCGGCACCGCGCCGTCGTACGGCGAGATGGCATTTGCGGCGGGCGAACGGCATAATCGCTGGCTACCCGTCGTGACCGGCGACCGGGCCGTAGCGGCGCCGATTCGCATCACGCAGGATGCAACGCTCCGCGTCGCGCGCATCGAGGGCGCGACGCTCGCTCACGATTTCGCACCGCGGCGGTATGGCTTTCTGTTTGTCGGCGACGGCAGGGTCGAAGCGAACGGTGAGACGCTGCGCGCTGGCGATTCCGTGCGACTCTACGACGTTGCGCGACTCGAGGTCGGCGGTAACGGCGAGCTCGTTCTTTGGGATTTACCGCAGGCCTAGGCCCTAACCGCCTTGGATGACGATGCGGCTTGAAGCGGCGCGCCAAACGAGCGACGAGAAGCCCGCGAAGATCGTTAGCCAAACGAACTGCATCGCGATGCTCGAAGCCCAGGCCGATCGGGGAATAACGCCGACGTAGATCAGCAGCGGCGTCGAGTAAATCGCCGCAAAGGGCAGCGCGAAGACGACTCTGCCAAGCACGCCGGGGAAGAGCGTGAGTGGAATGATCTGGCCGGAGAGCAGATCCGAGACCCACCGCACGATCAGCTGCGCGGCAAACGTCTCAAGCGTCCAGAACGCTACCGAGTTCATCAGAAAGTTCAAGAAGAAGTTCACGCCGTATCCGACGACGAACGCCAGCAGAAAAGCCCCCAAGACGGCCGGCGACGGGACGTCGATGTGCACGAGCAGCAGGGCGCAGAACAGCGAAGGCACGACCAGCAGTGCGTGCAACAGCGTCTCGCCGAGGCCGTCGCTGAAGAAATAGAGCGGAAGGCTGATCGGCTTCATGAGGTCGGTTGCAATCGTCCCTTCGCGGATTTTCTCGCGAATCAGCCGCGTGCCGTCGACTTCCAACACCAGGGACATCAGCATTGCTATCGTCGCGTACGTGATCATGCTGTGCAGTGGAAGATTGATCGGCGCGGCGTTCTGCGCGTAAAGCGCGCTCCAGAGCGCGCGTAGAATGTACACGCGCAGCACCAGCGAGCCGATCTCCGTGAGTACTTCCACTCGGTAGGTGGCCTCTCGCGAGAATGCCTTCTTCGCGAATTCCACGTATGGGAGCAATACGCTAGCTGCCCTTTTGTCTCTTGATGGCCTGCTGCCGCCGCTGCTCCATTTCTTCGAGCTCGAGCATCATGACGTCGACCACCTTGTCGACCTGCGTGGCTTGCGTCGGCGGCGGCTCCTCCCCTGCGCGCCGGCGGGGCGCCGGCTTGAGGTTGCGGTGTTCCTCGAGAGGTGAGTCTTGCGCGTGCGCCTTCCGCAGAAACTTTGCGTACGTTTCGGCGGCGCGAGCGCGGACGTCGTCGCCCGGCTTGAGATTGAAAACGTCGGCATAGAAGTTCACCTTAGCGTGAATCTCGGGCGCTTTTTGAGGCGGAGCGATCGTTGCCGGGTCTCCGAATGCAACGTGCAACATCGGTACGCTGGCCCCCGCGATGAGGCGCGCTTTCACGTGGACGATCGCGCCGAGCGCAACGCCGCTGCCTTCTTCAAGCACGGCGCCGTTGAAAATCTTCGCGCCGCTGGCCAAGAAGCAGCCGTTACCGATCGTCGCTCCGACGAGATAGGCATGAGGTCCCACGATGCATCGATCGCCGATCGAAAGCGGGTACGCAAGCGCGCTGCCACCGCTGGCTTTGAGCACCGCGTTCTCCATGATCACGCACTGAGCCCCGATCGTCACGGGCGCGCCTTCAGAGGTAATGACTGCGCCGTGAAGCACGGCGCAGTCGGCGCCGATCGTGACGTCGCCGCCGATCGTCGCGCTCGGCGCGACATACGCGCTCGAATGGATCTTCGGCTTCTTCGTTCCGCTCGAAAAAATCATGAAGCGTCCTCCTCAGATCGGCGGCCGTACCCTTCGACGTAGATTCGCCGGATGATCGACTCGAGATCCGGCTCTTCCAAGCTGACGTCTTCGACTCGATAACGTTCGCTGGCTTGCCGCACGAGAAAATCGGCGCGCTGCAGATTCCGGTCAAAGCGGAAGCGCGCGCTCGAGTTCTCGACGCCGGCGAGTTGGGCCCCGTCGAGGTGCGGACGCTCGATCGGCTCGCTGAAGCGAACCACGAGCGTGCGAAATCTGCCGTACTCGCTCTTGATTCGATCGATGTCGCCGTCGTAGATGAGCGTGCCGTTGTCGATCAAGACGATTCGCCGGCACAGACGCTCGACGTCTGCCAGGTCGTGAGTCGTCAACACGATCGTCGCTCCGCGCTGCGCATTGATGCGCGCGATGAATTCGCGGATTGCCTCCTTGGCGACCACGTCGAGCCCGATGGTGGGCTCGTCGAGGTAGACGATCTTCGGACTGTGGAGCAGCGCCGCCGCAAAATCGCCGCGCATCCGCTGTCCGAGCGAGAGCTGGCGCACCGGGGTGCGCATGAAGCTCGCCATCTCGAGAATCTCGACGAACTCGCTCAGATTTCGGCGATACTGGTCGAGCGGGACTCCGTAGATCGCGCGCAGCAGCTCGAACGATTCCGCGAGCGGAAGATCCCAGTAAAGCTGGCTGCGCTGCCCGAAGATCACGCCGATATTGCGCGCGTTCTCCTTGCGCTGTTTCCATGGGACCAGTCCGGCTACACGAACCTCGCCTGAGGTTGGGACCAAGATCCCCGTGAGCATCTTGATGGTCGTCGATTTGCCGGCGCCGTTCGGCCCAATGTAGCCGACCAGCTCGCCGGGTTCGAGCGCGAACGTTACGTCGTCCACCGCAACGCGTTCGTCGTATTCATACGAGAAAAACGACCGCAGCGCGCCGAGGGTCCCCGGGGACCGCTTGCGGGTACGAAAGACTTTGCGCAAATCACGCGTCTCTACGATCGGCAGGACCCGAGCGTTCGGCATTGCGTACTCTTTCTCCGGTGATAATAACCATCTCCAACGAATACGGATCGGGGGCTCTGGAGGTCGGGCAACGCGTTGCCGCTGCGCTCGGTTACGATTACGTCGACCACCAGCTTCCCGTCGTCGTCGCCAAGCGTCTACGCGTCACGCCCGAAGCCGTCGAAGCGAACGAAGAGGCGGAGCGGACGCTCGGGGCGCGGTTCCTTTACTCACTCGAGCGCGCGACCCCGGAGCTTGGAGCGGCGTCGGCCGAGGAGCCATTCGATCGAGAACTATTGCGTGCCGTGCAGGAGGCCGTGCGCGAGTACGCGTCGCGCGGCAACGTGGTCATCGTCGGACGAGGCGCCTCCGCTATATTGGGCTCGCGTCCCGACGTGCTGCGCGTTTTTATCTACGCGCCTCGCCAATGGCGAGTAGGCCGCGTTGCGCAAAGAGTCGGAATTTCACCGGAGACGGCCCAGGCTGAGTTGGATCGCGTCGACCGCGCCCGCAGCGCATACATGCGAGAATGGTACGGTCTGACGTTCGGCGATCCCAGCAATTACGATCTATGCATCGACGCTTCGCGGCTCGGCATCGCAGAGAGCACACAACTCATCGTCGCCGCGGTGCAAACGCGCGGCGGAGCCTCATCCTGACCCGATCGCCGTCGATCCTGGCGGCGCTACGCTATCGCGACTTCCGTTTGCTGTGGCTTGGGCTTATGATTTCGAATCTCGGGACCTGGATGCAGTTCACCGCCATGGGATTCTTCGTCGCGCGCATGGCCGGCTCGCAACACCAAGCGGCGCTCGACCTTGGCATTTTGGGCGCGGCGCGAGCGGCTCCGGTCTTATTGCTCTCGCCGGTGGCGGGCGTCGTCGCCGATCGGCTGCCGCGCCGCCGCGTGCTCTTCGTCACCAACTCGACCATGGCGGCGGCAGCCCTTCTGCTGGCGCTGCTCGCAACGGTGCATCGCCTCGAGATGGTCGGGCTGGTTTTGCTTTCGGCATTGAACTCGGCTGCCAACGGATTCGACTCCCCGACGCGTCTGAGCTGGGTGCCGCTGCTCGTCGATCGAGAACACGTCGGCAATGCGGTCGGTCTCAACTCGGTCGCCTTCAACGCGCCCGCCGTCATCGGTCCGGCGCTCGCCGGATTACTCATCGTTTGGGTCGGCGTTGCCGGCGCCTTTTACTTCAATGCGGCCGCCACGCTGGCGGTCGTGGTGGCCGTCATGCTGATGCGGTCTCCTCCTCCATTCGCCGCGCGCGGCGAATCGGCGAGCCGCGCGATGCGCCAAGGCATCGCCTTCATCGTGCGCCATCCAGCGCTGCGCTGGATCGTGCTCGCGCAGTTGGTGAGCGCGATCTTGACGCGACCATACGGTCAGCTCATTCCCGCCTACGCCGTCAACGTGTTGCACGCCGGCGCGCGCGGGCTTGGCTGGGCGGTTTCGGCGATCGGCATCGGCGGCTTCGGCGGCGCGCTGGTCACGGCATATTTTGCTCAACGCGAGCCGCGCTCGAGGCTCTGGCTGCAATCCGGAATGATCATGTCGTCGGGGGTCGTCGTGCTGGCGTTCGTGCCAACGCTGGCGGTTGCGTTGCCGGTGCTCTTTGCCGTCGGCGTCGGCACGCTAGCGCTGCTGGGTGCAACGAATACGTTGATCCAGACGCTCTCCCCCGACGACGTCCGCGGTCGCGCGCTTTCGATTTACACGATGATCGCAATCGGCGTGGTGCCGCTCGGCGCGCTCGTCGACGGCGCGATTGCCGCCGTCATCGGGCTGCGCGCGACGTTCGCACTCGCGGGGGCGCTCTGTGCGGCGCTCTTTCTCGCGATCTGGTTCCTGCGCCCCATCGTCAGGACCGTCTGAGGCTCGAAGGTTCCGGTTGCTGAAAAAAAGCGAGTCGCGATTTTCGCGACTCGCTAAAATTCCGCCCATAAGAGCGGAATTGAGAAGGCCGAAGTTACGCTGCTGCCTTCTTTCGTCGAGAGGCTTTACGGCCGCCCTTCCGCTTACGGGTCGCGGCTTTGCGCGTACTCTTGCGAGCGCCACCCTTACGCGCTTTGCGTCGTGTGGCTTTCTTGCGTGTGGCTTTCTTGCGCGTCCCCTTCCTACGCGTCGCCTTGCGTGGCGCCGCTTTGCGCGTTGCTTTGCGCGCTTTTCGCTTTGGCGCCGCTGCCGACGCGGCCTTCCTTTTTCGTTTGACTGCCATTGGCTGTCGAGTATCCTTTCTCTGATCGGCAACCGACCAGGGGTGTTGCCTACCTTATACAGTATTACGAGCTTCAATGCAAGTTTTTGCCGACGACGGCGCGCTCATCGATGCGTGCATCGACGGGCACAAACGCGAGCCTGCGGTCGTAATGATCCACGGATTTCCATTGACGCGCGCGATTTGGAAAGCGCAAGCGGAGGCGCTCGCAAGTGCGTGGTGCGTGCTCCGTCCGGATTTGCGCGGTGCCGGAAAATCGAGCGTGCCCGATGGCCCGTATCTCATGGAAAGGCTTGCGGCAGACATTGCGGGGCTGCTCGACGCACTCGCACTCGAGCGCGTCGTATTGATCGGTCATTCGATGGGCGGATACGTTGCGCTCGCCTTCGCGCGCATGTTTACCGAGCGGCTCACGCGTCTCGCACTGGTCGCGAGCCGGCTACGAGCCGATACGTCCGACGAGGCAGCGGCGCGGCGTCAAATCGCCGACCGCGCAGAGCGTGAAAACAGCATGGAGCCCATTGTTCAGGCGTACTTGCCGCGGTTGCTCTCGGCGAGAAGCTTCGCCGAGCGCCGCGGCGTCGTCGATCGAGCCTACGAAATTGCGCGCCAGAACGCTCCGGTGGGAGCGGCCGCGACGCTCCGTGGCATGGCGCTGCGCGCCTGCGCGCAGGACGTAGCGGAGGACCTCGACGTTCCGATGCTGATGATTGCCGGGGCGCACGACGGCGTGGTCGCGATCGAAGAAGCCCGTTCGATCGCGGCGCGATTTCCTCGGGGCCGGCTCGTCGTTTGCGATGAGAGCGGCCACCTCCCCATGTTGGAGGAACCGCGTAGAGTTACCGAAGCGCTTGAGACTTGGCTGGGGACTCCTACCGAATGACGGGGAAGTTCGAGCGCCGCCGGAGCAGATTATAAAGGAAGAGACCGCCGACGGCGACCGCCGCAATAATCGCCGCGACCAGGACGATCTTCAAAATATAGCCGGCGACCACGAGCACGACGATGGCCAGTGCGACGATCGCCGTGAGGCGCAAGAAGAGCGCAAGCGTTGAATTTCTCATGTACGTTGGAAGTACCGCGCTTGGGGCCGCCAGGTTTCAGAGACGCTCGAGTCTGTCCAGCGCGAGGTAACCGGCCGCGATCGAGCCGCCTGAATCTATCGTGCCGTCTTTGAGCATTGCGCGAAAACGCTGGACCGTCGCCAGCTCGACCTCGAGGTGCTCGGTGGGGTCGGGATTCGGTTCACGGACGTTGCGGGCATTCAAGCCAAGGTAGACGTACGCCGGGCCTGACGAGCGCACCGGCTCGGGAAAGTACTGCGAGACAAGCTCGCAGCGCTCGACCTCGTAGCCGGTCTCTTCGGCGAGCTCTCGTAGCGCGCAGTCGCGCGGCTCTTCCTCGGCGAGCATTCCGGAAGGGAGCTCGACGTGGATCGAATCCGAGCCGTACCGATACTGCCGCACGAGCACGACGTGCGCGTCGTCCGTGAGCGCCAAAATCGTAACGAAGCCGCTCGATTCACGAACGTAATACTCCGGGAGAATCGTTCCGTCGGGAAGCTCGAGTTCATCGCAGCGCAGGCGCATGTAGGGCGAATCCACGACATGGCGCGATGCACGCAGGCGCCACCCCGGTTTTTCCATCTCGCAATCTATGGCGAAGCGTTTGCACCTCCTCTCGCGAAGAACCGCAATCTCTATGGCGGAGCGGTTGATGGTCGTCGGCGGCGGAACGATGGGCTCGGGCATCGCGCTGGTCGCAGCGATGGCGGGCTACGACGTGCAGATCGTCGAGCCGTCGGCCGAGGCGCGCGAACGCGGCTCCGCGTTCCTCGAGCGCGAAGCGGGACGCTTGCGCGACCTTTCGGCGCTCGACCGCCTTTGCTGGACGGATGCGATTCCACGCTCGAGCGACGCGGCTATTGCCATTGAAGCGGTTTCAGAACGCTTCGAGCTCAAACGGGATGTTTTGGCGGCTCTTGCAGATGCGCTCTCGCCGCAGGCATTGATCGCGACCAACACGTCGTCGCTCTCCGTTGCCGATCTTGCCGAAGCGGTGCCGCACGCTGAGCGCATGGTCGGCATGCATTTCTTCAATCCGGCGGCCCGCATGGAGCTGCTCGAGATCGTCTGCGGCCCCTCGACGAGCGACGACGCGCTCGGGCGCGCGTACGAAGTTGCCGCCAAGTTGCACAAGACGGCTGTACTCGCCTCAGACGCTCCGGGATTCATCGTCAATCGCATCGCCCGGCCGTACTACGTTCAGGCGCTTCGCGCGCTCGAGCGCGACGTCGCCTCCGCTGCGGAGCTCGACGCGCTGGCACGGGCGATCGGCTTTCGCATGGGGCCATTCGAGCTGATGGATCTGATCGGTCTGGACGTCAATCTCGCCACGACCGAGTCGATTTACTCGCGCACCGAAGCGCAACGGTTTGCACCGGTCGAGCTTCAACGACGCATGGTCGCGCAAGGATTGCTGGGCCGCAAAAACGGCGCCGGATTTTACGATTACCGCAATGGGAAAGCGGAACGCTACAATCCCACGGTGGCCTCGGGAGCCAATGAAGTCAACGCGCAGGAGCGCGTGGCGATTCTAGGATTTGGCGGCGTCGCGGACGAGCTTTTCGAGCAGATCACGGGCGCGTACGCGCACGTGGCGAGGGTCGAGAACGACGACTTCCTCGACGAGCTTTCGGCCGAAACAACCATCGTCATCGATGTGGGGGACGGGGCTGCCGATCGCGCCGAGATCGTTGCCGAGCTCGATTCGCTGCTCGCCGCGGAGTGCGTCTTCTTCGTCGATGCCTACGCGACCGATCTCGGCGCGTGCGCGCGGCGTTTGCGTCATCCCGAGAGGCTAGTCGGATACGGCGTGCTCGGTTCTCTTCAAGCGCAAGGCGCCGTCGAGATCGTGGATTCCGAAATGGTCGCCGACGAAGCGCTCGAGCTCGCGCAAGAACTCTTTGGCATGCTCGGCAAAAGCGTCCTCCTGGTCGGCGACGCCCCCGGACTCTTTCTTGGACGCACCGTTGGCTCGATCGTCAACGAGGCAATCGTAGCCGTTGCAGAAGAGGTTGCTTCCCCCGACGACGTCGACACGGCCATGCGGCTCGGCGCGAACTATCCCATCGGTCCCATCGCATGGGGACGAGAGATCGGAGGGCGGCGCGTGCGACGAATCTTGAGCCGTCTTGCCGACTCTGAAGGTGAGGCATTTGCGCCGCATCGCTCGCTATGGATGCTCGACGTCGCAGAAGCGCCCACGCCGGAGGAGGCCCTGGAATGAGCCGCGAGGTTTGGGTGATCGATGCCGTGCGAACGCCGATCGGCCGGTATGGCGGTCAGCTCGCGGGCGTTCGGCCCGACGATCTCGCGGCGATCGCCGTGCGCGCCATCGTGGAACGCACCGGCATCGCGCCGGCGAGCATCGACGACGTCTACCTCGGCGCGGCGAATCAGAGCGGCGAGGACAATCGCAACGTCGCGCGTATGGCGGCGCTCCTCGCGCGTCTTCCGGTCGAAGTGCCGGGCGTTACCGTCAACCGTCTCTGCGGTTCGAGCCTTCAGGCCATCAACTCGGCCGCACAAGCGATTGCGTGCGGCGAAGGGGACCTCATGATTGCCGGCGGCGTGGAGTCGATGACGCGCGCGCCGTACGTCCTGCCGAAGAGCGATGCGGCCTTCGGCCGCAAACAACACCTCTTCGACACCGTCTTGGGCTGGCGAATGGTCAACCCAAAGATGCCCGACGCGTGGACGATTGCATTAGGCGAGACGGCCGAGAACGTCGCGCAGCGCTACGGCATCACGCGCGAGGAGCAGGATCGCTTTGCGTTCGAGTCTCAAATGAAGTGTAAGTCGGCGATGGAACGCGGCACCTTTGAAGAGGAGATCGTCGTGGTTCCGACGGCGGGCGTGTCCGGCGGCGAAACGCGCGTGTTGCGAGACGAGCATCCGCGGCCCGAAACCACACTCGATGGACTGGCAAAACTCAAGCCTTCCTTCAAGGCCGGAGGAACGGTCACGCCGGGCAATTCCTCGGGCATCAACGATGGAGCGGCCGCCGTCCTTCTCTGCGCCGCTGAGGCGGCGCGCCAATTAAGGCTCACGCCGATGGCGCGTTTCCTGGGTTGCGCTTCGTCCGGCGTCGCGCCCGACGTCATGGGCCTGGGGCCGATCCCTGCAACGCGCAAAGCGCTTACGCGCGCCGGGATCTCCACGTCGCAAGTCGATCTTGTCGAAATAAACGAAGCCTTCGCAGCGCAGGCGGTTGCGTGCATTCGTGAGCTCGCGCTCGACGAACGGATTGCGAACCCAAACGGCGGTGCGATCGCCCTCGGGCATCCCCTGGGCGCCAGCGGCGCGCGCATCGTCACAACGCTGCTGCACGAGCTTCGCCGGCGCAACGGGCGTTATGGTTTAGCGACGATGTGCATCGGCGTCGGACAGGGCATTGCAACGGTATTCGAGCGCGTGGAGTTGAAGGCAACGGCATGAGCACGACCTCGACTGCAGCAAAGACGCAACTCCTTATCGGCGCCGGCTGGCGCGACGCCTCCGACGCCGGCGTTTACGAGGATTTCAATCCTGCGACCGGAGTGAAGATCGCCGACGTCGCCGATGCCACGCGCGAAGACATCGACGCGGCGGTCGCTGCGGCGCGCCGTGCTTTCGATGTCGGACGATGGCAGACGATGGCGGCATCGCGGCGCGCAAAGATCGTCTATAAGATCGCGCAGCTTATCGGCGAGCGGGCGGCTGAGATCGCACTTCTCGAGGTTCGCGACAACGGCAAGACGATCGCCACCGCCAAAGGCGAGGTCGGTGCGATCGTGGACTGCTTCGAGTTTTACGCCGGTGCGGCGACGAAAAATTACGGTGAAACGTTGCCGCCGCCGCTTCCCACATACCTGGCGAACACCGTGCGCGAGCCGGTCGGGGTCGTCGGCGCGATCGTGCCCTGGAATTTCCCATTGCTGCTCGCCTCGTGGAAGGTGGCGCCGGCGCTCGCTGCGGGATGCACCATCGTCCTCAAGCCTTCCTCGGTGACGCCACTTACGGCGATCGAGCTCGGGAAAATCGCGCTCGACGCGGGCGTGCCCGAAGGCGTGCTCAACGTGGTGACCGGTTCCACACGGCCGATCGGCGCGTGGATGGTCGAGCATCCCGGCATCGACAAGATCGCTTTCACCGGCTCGACGGCCACCGGCAAAACCGTAGCGGCGAACGCCGCCCAGACGCTCAAGCGAGTCACGCTCGAGCTCGGCGGTAAATCGCCCTCCGTCATCTTTGACGACGCCGATGTCGACGCCGCGATTGCCGGAGCGCTCTACGGAGTCTATTACAACGCCGGCCAATGCTGCGAAGCGCGTTCCCGCATCCTGCTCCAGTCGGGGATTTACGATCGGTTCGTACGCGGCTTTACCGAAAGGGCGGAGCAGTTGCGCATCGGCGATCCCGAGGAACCCACGACGCAAATCGGCGCGATCACGCTGCGCGAACAGTACGATAAGATCAAAGATTACTGCGAGATCGGCATTGCGGAGGGCGCGAGAGCGCTCTTCGGAGGAACTCCGACGGCGCTCGACGATGCGTTTGCCCGCGGCAACTTCTGGAGCCCTACCGCCTTCGAGGCGGAAAACTATCACCGCATCGCGCGCGAAGAGATCTTTGGGCCGGTCGCGACCTTCGTACGTTTCAAGGACGAAGCCGAAGCGATTGCACTCGCGAATGCAAGCGAGTACGGTCTTGCCGCAAGCGTGTGGTCTACGAGCTTAGCGCGGGCGAACCGAGTCGCGCGTGGAATTCGGAGCGGCTCGGTAGCGATCAATACGCCGTACGCCGTCTTCCCCGGCGTTCCGTTCGGCGGTTATAAACAATCGGGATACGGCCGAGAACTGGGTATGGAGACGATGCGACACTATACCGAAACCAAAAGTCTCCTCACCTATATCGGAGAGAAAGCGATGGACCCGTTTGGGGTAAAGAGCTAAACATGGAAGAACCGCTGAAGATCGGCGGCAGGTACAGCACGACCTACGGCACTCTGTGGAAAGACGGCACGTACTTTCCACGCGGCTCCGAAGTCAGCGTCGTCGGGCTCCACCTCGACCAAGGCTTCTGCGTACGTTTTCCTACTTCAGGCGACGGCGAGCCGCTCGAAACTTGGGAAGACTGGAGCGAAGTCGAATTTCTGGCGGCGCAGGGTTCGGTCGAGCCGCCGAGCCGTCCGTTGTCCACGGCCGTTCTTGCAGAAGCGCGTGACGTGCTCTTGGAAGCGGAAGATGGCTGTCACCTCCACCTCCATGATGACGAACCTTAAGTGCCTAGGGTGATCGTGCTCGTCTGCCAAATCGCCCAGCCGGCGCACTCCGAGGACTTAAAGCTCGACGAAATGATCGCAACCCAGCAATAGGTTCGGCTGGGCTTCAGGTGCGTAAAATGCGCCATGCCTTTCTTGTTGGTGTTCACCGTGTCGAACGGGGTGCCGGGGCGAGGGCTCGAGGTTGAGGTCGGCGTCGATTCCTCGACTGGGATTTTGGGAGCCGGCGTCCCTGCAATCGTTACTAAGACCGACGCTTTGGTGATCGACGGGTTCGGGCTCGCCGAAGCCGGCGATGAGGACGGCGTCGGCGTCGTTGAGCTGCCGTGGCACGCCGCGATGGCGAGCGCTGCACCAACGAGAGCGAGGAGCAAGCGATTTGACATGGGCGGCTCGCTTCGACGCTTGCGCGCGAGCACCCGTTTCAATCCTGCGTGCAAAGATGAAAGTACCGTTGTGATTTCAGGGCGATCGCCGCGTAGTATTCGCGAAAGAGCGCCGCCGCGGCGGTTCCCGGCCAATGAGCCGGCAGCAGCTCACTGGGCAGGCCTGGATCGAGATAGACGAACTTGCGGTAATCGTGCACCAGCCAGAGGCGCTCGACGAGCGCCACCTCATCCGTCAGGTCGTTGCATTTTCGCTCGCGGCGAAGATGCGGCTCGTAGCGCGCGATGAATGCGCCGTACGCGGCGGCAATCTCGCCGACGTTCCAGCAGCGCTCGAGCAACTCGCGATCGCTCAACGGTCCGCGATATTCGCTCGTGAACAGGTTGACCGCATCGAGGGTACGAGTCGCTTCGGCGGCGTCGCGGGCGGCGATGAGCGTATCGGAGGGCGAGATCCACGTAGATGGTGAGAGCGCAGCCCAACCGAGCGCGCTGAGCTCCTTGCGTAGCCGCTCCCTTCGCTTGCGGTTCGCTTCGCCGACCGCATAGCTCAAGAGCCTCCAGCGCCCATCCCATTCGATGATCGGACCGTAGATGCGAGGGCTCAGCTCCTCGATACGCCTTCGACCGCGCTCCGTGACCGAGTAGAACGCTCGGTTTCCCTGTCGCCGGGCAACCAGCCAGCCTTGACGCGCCATGCGTGAAACGGCCTGGCGCACGGCTGGAGCGGAGACTCCAAGGCAGGACATTAAGGCAATGAGCGCGCCGATCCAAAGCGCCCCGTCCTCTGAGCCACGGGCTACCATGTCGCCGTAGAGCGTAAAGATAAAGGAAACGGGCCGCTTGATCGGCCGCTCTCTGTTTGACTGGGCGTCGTCGGTTGAGCCCATTACTGCGCCGCGCGCAGACACAACAAAGTCCTGGGTTGACACGTGCGCCCTCCCCCCTTAGTATGACAGTATTAACGACGCGCGACAAAAATCCGTTATATGATGGAAGGCAGAGAGTGAACCGTATTTCGACCTTTGACGACTGGATCTCGATGCTCGACGAATGGAGGCGCGACGTCGGGCTCGACCGCGAGCTCGTCGATCGGTTCATGCCTGGCTATCGCTTTGAGGCAAAGTACGGCGAGTTGCCGACCAGCGAGATTTACTTTGGAGATTTTAAAGGCGAGCGTCGCTGGGAGCGCGTCCGCGAGATTCCGGATCAGCGGATGCGCGACGCCGTGCTCAACATGGTCGTCTACCAGGGGGACACCGAGTTCGCCTCCAACGAGCAGCAGCGGTTCTTAGTGAACAACGCGCCGAGCGAGTACGATTTGGCGTCGTTGGTGCGCATCATGGTCGAAGAGACTCGTCACGGTTATCAGATGTGTCATCTAATGGTCGACCACTTTGGGAGCGAAGGCAAGATCGAGGCGCAGAAAATGCTGGAACGCCGTGCGTTTGGCAAGAAAAACCGTCTTCTCAATGCGTTCAACGATGACGTCACGCACTGGCTCGATTTTTTCGCGTACACGAACTTCATGGATCGCGACGGCAAATTTCAGCTGACGATGCTCTCGCACTCTAGCTTCGTGCCGCTGGCCGCATCCATGGGACCGATGCTGCGTGAGGAGTCCTTCCACATGGGCACCGGAATCACGGGACTGCGCCGTATCGCAAAGGCGGGCGTGATTCCGGTCGAAATCCAGCAGAAGTACTACAACAAGTGGTTTTCAGGCTCGCTCGATCTCTTCGGCACCGATCACTCGGGCTCGGCGCAGTGGGCCTATACGTGGGGCATCAAAGGCCGCGTCGACGAAGACAAGGTTGACGAGCACGTCGACAAAGAGCATCTCAACGAGCGCGCTCGGACGCAGTTCTATGAGGAAGCGTTGGCGACGGTGGCCCGTGTCAATGAAGTGAACCCCAGCGAGACGAAGCTCTACGTTCCCGACATGCGCTTCAACCGCAAAATCGGCGACTATGCCGACGAACGCTACGCCGTCGACGGCCGCACGCTTACCGAAGAAGAATGGGAAGCTTACGCTCCGACCGTCCTCCCTTCCCAAGCGGACGAGGCGAAACTGAAAGAATATTTCAAAGATCCCAACTGGATCGCGCCGAAAGGAAAACTTGCGTGAGCGACATCCGGTCGCAATCCAGTTGGAACCTGGGGCCCACTGGATCGCGCCGAAAGGAAAACTTGCATGAGTACTAGCGTGAACGGAGCGGCGCAGCAGACGCCGTTTGGACGAGCGGTACGACCGCTCGATGGCAAGCGCGTGGTCAACTACTGGAAGGAAGGCCACGTTGCCTTCGTCGAGATGGACGATCCGCCGGCCAATACGTACACCCACGAGATGATGCGTCAGCTCGACGAAGCGATTCTCGACGCTCGCTTCGATCCCGACGCCGAAGTGATCGTGCTGACTGGAAAGGGCGAGAAGTTCTTTTCCGCCGGAGCCAACATCGGCATGCTCAACCAGGTGACGCCTGAGTTCAAGTACATGTTCTGCTTGCACGCCAACGAAACGCTCCAGCGGCTCGAGCAGACGCCGAAGCTCGTGATCGCGGCGCTCAACGGCCACTGCGTGGGCGGCGGGTTGGAGATTGCAATGGCGGCAGATTTGCGGATCGCCCGCAAGGACGCCGGAAAGATCGGCCTTCCCGAAGTCGCGCTCGGCGTACTGCCCGGCACCGGCGGCACCCAGCGTCTTGCAAGACTCGTCGGAAAATCCCGCGCCATCGAGATGATGACCACCGGTAAGACGGTCAGCTTCGAACAGGCGCTCGACTGGGGCATGCTCACCGATCTGTTCGAAGGCAGCGCGCAAGAGTTTCGCGAGCAAATCAACGATTATGCGGCGCAGTTCTGTTCTCCGAATAAGGCGCCGATGGCCGTCGGTCACATCAAGCGCAGCGTGCAAACCGGGGCCGAGCTGCCGCTGCAAGACGCTCTCGCCCTCGAGCGTGAGTTGCAGTCGCTTCTCTTCAAGAGCGAAGATGCCAAAGAGGGGCTCGCGGCTTACAACGAAAAGCGCGTCGCCCGTTTCAAGAACAAGTAACGACGGCGCGATTGCCACGGACGGCTAGTCGACCGTTATCACGAGCTTGCCGTCGACCGAGCCGCTCTTGCTCTCGTCGAGCGCGCTGATTGCGTCGGTGAGGGCGCGTTCGCCGGCGATCATCACTCGTAAGCGGCCCTGCTCAACCAGCTCGAGGAGCGTGCGTAACCCGGCGTGCGACGATTGAGGCGTTCGAAACATGACGAGATTCTGCGCGGCGATCTTGCGCTGAGCGAACCACTCGACGTCCACGGCCCCGATCGTCGAAACGATTCGGCCGCCTTCGCGCAGTAACTCCGCCATTGCCTTGATGCCCTCACCATCGTCGACGAGATCGAGCACCGCTTCGATGCCGTCCGCGTGCGTCGCTTTTACCGCCGCAACGACGTTCTGACGATCGTACGCGATGAATTCATCGACGCCAAGCGAGAGGGCGAAGCTTTCGTTCGATGAGCGGCCGGTTCCAATGACTCGCGCTCCGCGGTCGCGCGCGATCTGCACGGCAAAGCCGCCCACACCGCCGGTTGCCCCAAGCACGAGCAGCGTCGCGTCCTTGCCGACGCCAAGCGCTTCGACGCCGCCGAGCGCGGTCAAACCGGCGGTGGGTAATGCGGCGGCGTCGGCGTCGCCCACCCCGTCGGGAAGCTTTGCGATCGGCTGTTCCCGATCGTCCTCGGGGACGAGCGTGTACTCGGCGTAGGCCCCATGCTCGCGCGCGATTCCAAAAACGCGCTCGCCCTGACGATATTTGGTTACGCGATCGCCTCTCTCGCTGACGATGCCGGCGAAGTCTTGCCCGAGCACGAATGGAAGAGACCGATCGCCCCGATCGCGGGATTTCCAGTCAACTGGATTCACGCCCGCGGCGATGATGCGAACGAGAATCTCGTGCGATCCGGGGCGTGGTACGGGCAGCTCTTTGAGCGACCCCGCCTCGCCGCGATGCTCGACAACCATCGCTTTCATGTCGGGACGCTTCAATGCCCCGGCGTTTCCTGCCTCGGGAGGGGTTCGTTCGAGCCAGGGGTCACTGCGATTGGCGGCATATAGGCTCCCGAATGAAAAGCTCTTGCGAGCGTTGCGGGCGGCGGTTGACAACCGACTTCGAAGCACGAATCTGCTCGTACCAGTGCACGTTTTGTACGGCTTGCGCGCAAGAGCTGGGCGGCCGCTGTGCGAACTGCGGCGACGCGCTGGTACCGCCGGGGGGCGCGGCATAGCGTGGTAACGGCCTTCATTTTGATGAACGTGGAGCGAACCAGGCTGCGCGCCGTTACCGACGATCTACTCGCACTGGAGGGCATCGCCGAAGTGTACTCGGTGGCCGGCCCCTTCGATCTCATCGCGATCGCGCGGGTCCGCCAGCACGAGGAGCTCAACGATCTCGTCACGGAACGGGTCGCCGAGCTCGAAGGAATTCTCAGCACCGAAACGCTCATTGCTTTCCGTTCGCTTGCAAAGAAAGATCTCGGCCTGCTGTGGGATATCGGCTCTTAGCGCTTCCTTCGTTGCTGAAAGCGCTCCGGAGCAGCCCGCTGAAACGCTCGGTACGCAAGGGGGGTTAAGCACAATACCATGGCACGTATTTACGACAACCTCGCCGACACGTTCGGCAACACTCCGCTGGTCAAGCTTCCGCGGATTACCGCCAATCTTCAAGCAACGCTCTTGGTCAAGATGGAATCGTTCAATCCGGCGGGCTCGGTGAAGGATCGCATCGGCGTTGCAATGATCGAAGCGGCCGAGCGAGACGGCCGCCTACGCCCGGGCATGACGATTATCGAGCCGACGAGCGGGAATACCGGCATCGCGCTTGCCTTCGTGGCCGCGGCAAAAGGCTATCCGCTAATTCTCATCATGCCCGATACGATGACGATCGAACGGCGCAATTTGCTCAAGGCGTACGGCGCACAGGTGGTGCTGACGCCCGGCGCGCAGGGGATGCCTGCCGCGATTGCGCGCGCGAACGAAATTCTTAACAGCGCTGCCGGGAAGTATTTCATGCCCCAGCAGTTCGAGAATCCCGCCAATCCGGAGATTCACCGCCGAACCACCGCTGAAGAGATTTGGCGCGATACGGATGGGGCAGTCGACGTCGTGGTTTCGGCAATCGGTACGGGCGGCACGATTACGGGCGTCGGCAATGTCCTCAAGTCGCGAAAGCCCGGCGTGACGATGATTGCGGTCGAACCCGATGCATCGCCGGTGCTCTCCGGCGGTAAGCCGGGGCCGCATAAGATCCAGGGCACGGGTACGGGTTTCGTTCCAAAAGTGCTCGACACCGGGATCTACGACGAAGTGATCCGCGTAACCGACGCCGACGCGATCGCGACCACGCGCCGGCTCGCGCGCGAAGAGGGAATGCTCGTCGGAATCTCGACCGGCGCGAACGTTTGGGCGGCAATGCAGGTTGCCTCGCGTCCGGAGTCCAGAGGAAAAAATATCGTGACGATCGCGTGCGACACCGGCGAGCGGTACCTTAGCAATCCGGTCTTTGCCGAGCAGGAAGCGACGATCGTCGAACCCGCGCTGGTTTGAGCGCCGCTTGCGAACTGCTCGTTGAAGTAACGCGCGGCGAACTCGTAGAGTCGGTTCATCGCGTCGCCGCCTGCGCGGTCGATGCGGCGGGACGGCTCGTTTTTGCGGCCGGCGAGATCGACGTCCCGGTCTACCTTCGATCCACCGCCAAGCCCTTCATAGCCGGCGCCGCAATTGAAGCTGGAGTCGACCGAGCGTTCGGGTTGGAAGGGCATGAGATTGCCGTCATGGCGGCCTCTCATTCGGGGCAACCCCTGCACGTACAAGCCGTTCTCTCGATCCTGCGCAAAATCGGCATGAACCCCTCCGCGCTCCAATGCGGCGCGCATCTGCCCTACGACGAGAACGCGGCGAATGCGCTGCGTCGCGCGGGTGCGCAGCCGAGCGCGCTTCACAACAACTGCTCGGGAAAGCATGCTGGGATTCTCGCGCTCTGCAAAGTCTTACACGCCGATCCAGCAACCTATCTGAGCGAGAACAATCCGGCCCAACGCCGCATCCTCGAGTTTTGTGCGCGCCTCTCCGACGAAGATGTCGCGACTTGGCCGCTCGCCACGGACGGTTGCGGTATACCCGTCTATGCGACGAGTTTGCGCAAAGCCGCGCTCTCATTTGCGCGTCTCGCATCGCTGCGCGGCGTGCGTCGCTCCGATGCCGAGGCGCTCCGCCTGGTGCGCGATGCGATGGTGACGTATCCGCAGTACGTCGCCGGCACCCGGCAGCTCGATACGGAGCTGATGGCCGTCGGGGCCGGTAAACTTGCTTCAAAGGCCGGAGCGGAGGGCGTGCACGGCGTCGCCGCGATCGCGCCTGGAGTCGGCTACGTCTCGAAGGTGCTCGACGGCAACTCGCGGGGGCGGGCCCCTTCCACAATTGCCGCTCTGAGCCTTCTGAGGATAATCGACGAACGCCAAGTCGCTCAGCTCGCTCGGTTTGCGCGTCCGATAGTGTATAATCGGGCCGGGCACGCGGTCGGTGAGATCCGCGTTTCCCCGCACGTCGTCCTCGAAAAAGCGAGTCGAAATAGTAGTGTCTGAGTATTTGCGCCTGCTCGGGGAGCGGGTCTTGGTCTTCGACGGCGCCATGGGCACGCAGCTCATGGCGCTGGAGCTCTCCGCCGACGATTTCGGCGGGGCATCCTACCATGGGTGCAACGAGGCCCTCGTGCTCACGCGCCCCGAGCTCGTTCGCAGAATTCACGAATCGTATCTTGCTGCCGGGGCCGACGTCGTCGAGACTGACACCTTCACCGCGTCGAGGCTGAAGCTCGACGAGTACTCGCTCGGCGAAAAAACGCGTGAGATCAATCTGCAGGCGGCGAGCATCGCGCGCGACGCATGCGAGAAATTCCAAACGGCGCAGCGCCCGCGTTTCGTTGCGGGATCGATGGGACCGACCGGCATGCTGGTCTCGTCGTCCGATCCCTCGCTCTCGAACATCACGTACGAGCGCTTGCGCGACATCTATGCCGAGCAAGCGCGCGCGCTGGTCGAAGGCGGTGTCGACCTGCTGCTGCTCGAGACGATGCAGGATTTGCTCGAGCTCAAGGCCGCAATCGCGGGCATCCGGCGCGAGTTCGCGCGGGGAATGCGCCGCGTTCCGATTCAAGCGCAGCCCACGCTCATTACCGATGGCCGCATGCTGTTGGGCACCGATATCCGCGCGATCGCTGCGGTGCTCGATGCGCTTGACGTCGACGTCGTGGGGCTGAACTGTTCGACGGGGCCGGCGCAAATGCGCGATTCGATTCGCTACCTGTGCGAGCGTTCGCGATGCTTCGTCAGCGTAATTCCCAATGCCGGCTTACCGCTCATGGGACCGCAGGGAGAAACGATCTACCCCGAAGGCCCCGACGAGCTGGCGCGCGAGCTCGCCGCCTTCGTGCGTGATTTCGGCGTTAACGTCGTCGGCGGATGCTGCGGCAGCACGCCCGAACACATCACCGCGCTGCGCGATGCCGTTGCTTCGGTACAGCGCCAGGCTCGCCCGCGTCCGGCCGAGCGGGGTGAAGAGGTTGCTTCAGCGATAACTAGTGTCGCGCTCGAGCAGCAGCCGCGTCCACTGATCGTCGGAGAGCGCATCAACTCGCAGGGCTCGCGAAAGATCAAAAGGCTGCTGCTGGAAGATCGTTACGACGACATCACGCTGGTCGCACGCGAGCAGGTCGAGGGTGGCGCACATCTGCTCGACGTCTGCTGCGCACTTACCGAGCGCCCCGACGAAGACGAGCAGATGCGCCAAGTCGTGAGGCGGCTCGCTCAATCGATTGAGGCACCGCTTGCGATCGACTCGACCGAGCCTAAAGTCTTGGAGGTCGCGCTACAAAACTATGCCGGCCGCGCGATTCTGAATTCGATTAACCTCGAGGCGGGGCGCGCGAAGGCCGATGTCGTCTTGCCGCTCGCGCGCGAGCACGGCGCCGCCGTCGTGGCGTTAACGATCGACGAGAGCGGAATGGCGAAAACGGCGGAACGCAAGGCCGCGGTCGCGCGTCGAATCTACGAGATTGCGGTCGACGAATACGGGTTGCCGCCGGGAGCTCTGATCTTCGATGCGCTCACCTTTACCTTGGCGACCGGCGAGGCCGAGTTCGCGCCTTCGGCGATCGAAACGATCGAAGGGATCCGACACATCAAGCGCGAGCTGCCGGGTGTGCTGACGTCGCTCGGCGTCTCCAACGTCTCGTTCGGGCTGAAACCGAACGCGCGCGCCGCCCTCAATTCCGTCTTCTTGCATCACTGCGTGGAAGCGGGTCTCGATTGCGCGCTCGTCCACCCCAAGGAGATCGTTCCATATTTCGAGATCGATGCAGAGGTTCGCGAGCTCTGCGACGATCTGGTATTCAATCGCCGACCCGATGCGCTGACCAGGTTGATCGAACATTACGAGGCTAGTGGGCCCGCGCAAAATGCAGCCCACAGCGAAGAGCTCAGCGACGAGTCGAAGGCGCCGATCGAAGAGCGGATCCATCAGGCGATTTTGCGGCGACGCAAAGACGGCATCGAGGCAAAGATCGACGAGGCGCTGCAAAGCTACCGTCCGGTGGAAGTGCTCAACGAGATCCTCCTGCCCGCGATGAAGGACGTCGGCGATCGCTTCGGGCGCGGCGAACTGATTCTACCCTTCGTCTTGCAATGTGCCGAAGTGATGAAGAAGGCTGTGGCACATCTCGAGCAGTTTCTCGAACGCCGCGCCGGCGAGACGAAAGGAACCGTTGTGCTGGCGACGGTCTTCGGCGACGTGCACGACATCGGCAAGAATCTGGTGCACACGATTCTCGCCAACAACGGCTACACGGTCCACGATCTCGGAAAACAAGTCCCGATGAACGCGATCTTGGAGAAGGCGACCGAAGTCGGCGCCGATGCGATCGGACTATCCGCGCTGCTCGTGTCGACGAGCAAGCAGATGCCGATTTGCCTCCAGGAACAAGACTCCCGGGGACTGAGCTTTCCGGTGATCATCGGCGGCGCCGCAATCAACCGCGATTTCGGGCGACGCATCGCCTTGCTTGACGGCGGCGGCCGCTTCTTCGAGCCGGGGATCTTTTACGCACGCGATGCGTTCGAAGGTCTCGATCTGATGGATGCGCTTACGAGCGACCCTCAGCGCAAGCACGATTTGCTCGAGCAGACCAAGCGTGAGGCGCTCGAGCAGCGCGAACGACCTCGCGTCGTTCCCCAACGGACGGCCCCAGAGGTACGTTCTGCGGTAAAAGGCGAGCACGCCGACGTGCCGGAGCCGCCCTTTTACGGAGTGCGCACCCTTGAACGTTCGGCGCCTGAACCGAGTCGAAGCATCGATCTGCGCGAGTTGTGGCCGTGCTTTGACCTGCGAAGTCTCTACCGGCTTTCATGGGGCGCTGCAAATAGTAAAGGAAGCGCCTTCGAGCGCCTCGTGTCGGAAGAGTTCGAGCCGCGTCTGCGACGCTATCAAGAGGAAGCGTTACGCGGCGATCTCTTGCAACCGCGGGTCGTCTACGGCTATTTTCCGGCTGCCGGCGTCGGTGACGATGTCATTCTCTATGCCCCGAGCGATCCGCGCAGCGAAATTGCGCGCATGTCGTTTCCGCGCCAGATCGGCGGCGAACATTTGTGCCTCGCGGACTACTTGCGCGAGCCGCGAGAAGGTGGGGCAAGCGACGTGGTGGCGATGCAGATCGTCACGGTGGGAAGTAATGCGACGCGGCGCACCGAGGCATTGCAGGCCTCAGGCGATTATAGCGAATCGTACTTCCTGCATGGGTTCTCGGTGCAAGCCGCCGAGGCGCTCGCAGAGCATACGCACCGCCGCATCCGTAGCGAGCTCCGTCTTGAAAGCCAGCAGGGAAAGCGCTATTCGTGGGGCTACGGTGCGTGCCCGGACCTCGAACAGCACGGGATCGTCTTTCGGCTTCTCGATGCGACTCACCACATCGGAGTAACGCTGACCGAAGCATTCCAGATCGTGCCCGAACAGTCGACCGCGGCAATCGTCATGCACCATCCGCGGGCCGCGTACTTCAACGCGGCCGCGGTTCGCGAGCTCGCGGCCTCCTAAGCTTCCAGAGCCTCGTGCTCTTCGCCGGCCGGTGCCGACCTCTATACCGATTCGGTCGTCGCCTTCGAGGCGCGCTCGGGACGATGGCGGTGGGCTACTCAGCTGCTGGCGCACGACGCGAACGATTTCGACGTCTTCGCGTCACCAAGTCTCTTTCAACTCGATGTTGGCGGCAGAAGGATCACTGCGGTCGGCGATACGTTAAAAAATTCGCGCTACGTCATGCTGACGAGCTCACCGGTAAGATTATCTGGCAGCGGCAACTCGTTCCCGCAATGCGGTGGATGCAGTCGATCGGGACTCCGGCGTCGAGCGGCTCGACGATCATGGTGCCGCTCTTTCACGCTCCGGACGACGGCGAGCTCGTGGCGCTGCGTGCGGGCGATGGTGCGATTTTGTGGCGCGTCCACACGAACGGCATATATGAGGCGCCGGTGATTTGGCACCGCCTGGTGCTCGCAGCGCAAGCGGGTGGCGCGATCGTCGCCTTCGACCTTGGCAGCGGAGCGCGCCGAGGTCGCTTGCAGGTCGGCTCCGAGCTCTACGGTCACGGTCTGGCGCTCGACGGAGATACGCTTTTCATAGCAGGCCGCGGCAAGTTCTGGGCGTACCGTCTCCATCGATGACCTTACGAACGATACTGTACATCGGTCTGGCGGTCGTGGCGGTCGTGCAGATCACCGCATTACTCCGCGCGTTGCCGCGGCAACCTCTGTTGCTTCCCCGCCCGCTGGCCGGCGCAATCGCAGTCGCGATCGGTTTCGTCACGAACTTCTTCGACACGCTGGGCATCGGTTCGTTTGCTACGACCACGTCGCTCTTTAAGTTTTTGCGCTTCGTTCCCGACGAGCGGATTCCGGGGACGCTCAACGTCGGCCACACGCTGCCGACGATCGTCGAGGCCGCGATTTTTATCGTCATCGTCGCCGTCGAGCCCGCTACTCTGGTTTTACTTATTTTGGCTGCGGTAGCCGGCGCGTGGCTCGGCGCCGGCTTCGTGGCACGTTTACCGCGCCGTTTCGTGCAAATCGGAATGGGCACCGCACTGACGGTAGCCGCGTTGCTTTTCATTATGATGAACCTGAAGGGCAATCAATTCGGCCTGACTGGTAACGCGCTCGGGCTCACCGGACTTCGCCTTTCGATCGGCATTTTCGTAAGTCTTTGCTTGGGCGCGCTGATGACCATCGGCATCGGCCTGTATGCGCCGTGCATGATCATGGTGAGTCTGCTCGGCATGAACCCCATCGCGGCATTTCCAATCATGATGGGATCGTGCGCGTTTTTGATGCCGGTCGCAAGCCTGCGATTCATCCGATTCAACGCCTTCACGATGCTTGCCGCTCTTGGACTGACGCTTGGAGGCATACCGGGCGTGTGGATTGCCGCACACATGGTTTACCGCTTGCCCATTCCGGCGGTGCGATGGCTCGTCGTGATCGTCGTGATCTATGCCGCCGTCACGATGCTTCGGTCGGCGGCGCGCGAGGCCGCGCCTTCCGTGAAGGCCGATCGTCCGGTCCCCGCACCGGAATCGCTTGGCTGACTTAAACGGGCACTTCTAGACGGCTGTAAACGAAGCGTCCACCGACCATCGTTCCGATAACCTGGTACTCTTTGTTCCAAAAAGAAAGATCGGCGCGCGCACCGCGTGCGATGCGGCCGATCTCCGCCTCGTGACGGATGAGTCTCGCGGGAGCGTGCGTCGCAGCGACGACCGCCTGCGCGAAAGGTATCTGCGCGTAGGACATGTAGTTGCGCAAAGCCTCGTCGATGCTAAGTGCGCTGCCGGCAATCGTACCGTCGGCCGCGCGCATGACGCCGCCCTCGATGTGATATCCCGAGTCTGCGGCGGGCATGATATCGGTTACCAGGACGACGCGGTCACCGAGCGTGCGATGGAGAATGTCGATCATGACCGGCGACACATGAAAGCCGTCACAGATCACCTGCACGAGCGTCCGCCGGTCCTGAATGAAGGCGGCTAAGATCGAGGGATCTCGGTGATCGAGCGGCGGCATTCCGTTGAATGCGTGCGTCAGCGAGCGAAAACCGAGTCCGATTGCGAGCATTCCCTCGCGATATCGCGCGCCGGTATGGCCGGCCGAACAGACGACTCCGTTCTCCAAGAAGACGCGCAGTGCATCACTAGCCCCCTCGATCTCCGGCGCCATCGTCACCAAAAGACACGCGCCCTTGCAGGCGTCGATCATCTCTTGCGCGCGCGCGGCCCCGGCTTGAAGGAGCCACTCGTGACGATGGATCCGCCGAAACTTCGGATTCAAGAACGGTCCTTCGAAATGGACGCCCAGACAGCGCGCTCCGGCGGGTGCCCGCTCTTCGAGCTGATTGGCGGCCTCGACCAGCTCCGACGCCGCGTGAAGCATGGATTCCCATGGGGCCGTCATCACGCTGGCGACGAAGCCGGTCGCGCCGTTTCGCGCATACGTCGTCCCGGCGAATCCCACGGCGTTGCCCTGGTCCCGATTGAAGAGGTACTCCCCCGCGCCGTTCGTGTGAACGTCGATCAAGCCCGGTGCTATGCTGCTGTCGGGCGGAAGCGGGCAGTCGGATGGGCCGTCCGCGGGAAGCACGCTCGCAATTCGGCCGTTTTCGACTGCTAAGCGGCCGAAGGTGGACGTTCCATCGCCTACGGCGATGAAGGCAGGCCCCAAGAGCGTCGTGGACATGAAATTAACTCCGTATCAGCGACAGCGCTTCGTCGCGATGCTGCGCCATAAGCGCTTGCGTGTCGCCTTCCACGTTTAGCCGCAGAAGCGGCTCGGTGTTCGATGGCCGCACGTTCATCCACCAGTTGGGATAAGAGATGGTGATGCCGTCGAGATGATCGATTCGTGCGTCTGCGTAGTGCTCCTCGATTTCTCGAAGTTTTGACGAAATATCGCCGACGTGGCTGTTGATCTCGCCCGAGCGAAAGCGTGTATCGATTGGAGCGATCACCTCGCTTACCGCCTTATTGGCTTCGCTGAAGAGCTCGAGACACTGAAGTAATGCGATCATCCCTGAATCGGCATACCAGTTGTCCCGAAAGTAAAAATGGCCGCTATGCTCGCCGCCGAAGACGACGTCTTGCTCGCGCATCACGGCTTTGATGATTGAGTGGCCGACCTTTGACCGAATCGGGACGCCGCCGGCTTTGACGATTAGCTCGGGAACGCTGCGGCTGCAGATTAGGTTGTAAAGAATCTTCGCGCCGGGGTATTTCTTGAGCGTATTGAGCGCGACGAGCGCCGTCACGGTGCTGCCGTCGATGAGGGCCGCTCTTTCGTCGACGATGAACATGCGATCTGCATCGCCGTCGAAGGCGACGCCGAGATCGCATTGATGCTTTCGTATCTCGGCTTGCAAGTCTATCATGTTCTCGGGTTCTATCGGGCTTGCCGGATGGTTCGGAAAGCTTCCATCGAGCTCGAAATAGAGCGGCACGACCTCGCAGGGAAGCCTCTTAAAGACGTGGGGTATCGTCTCGCCGGCCATCCCGTTTCCGGCGTCGACTGCAATTCTCAAAGGCTTGATCTTCGAGCGCTCTACGAACGAGAGGCAATGCTGCGCGAAATCGTCAAGAACGTTGCGATGAGAAATCGTCCCCGCCGCGGCGCTTTTGGGAGGAAGTTCTCCCGAGAGCATTTGGTCGCGTATCGTAGCCAAGCCCGTATCGAGCGAGATCGCTTGTGCCTGCGAACGGGTGAATTTCATGCCGTTATACTCGGCGGGGTTATGCGAAGCCGTAATCATGACGCCGCCGTCGAAGTTGAATTGCCCCACGGCGAAGTAAAGCGCGTCGGTAGAAACCATTCCGATGTCCACGACGTCGGCGCCCGCTTCCGATGCGCCGCGCGCGAACGCATCGCAGAGCTTTTGTCCCGAAGGACGCATGTCTCGGCCGACGACGACGTTCGTGCGAGCGTTGCTGCCCGAGCGTTGCCCAGCGATCAGAGGTACGAAGCAGCGTCCGATGGCATATGCGAGGTTATCGCTGAGTGAGGACGGATAAACGCCTCGGACGTCGTAGGATTTGAAAATCGTGGGATCCATTGGGCCGTCCACAGCTTGCGGTTCTTCGACCGCGCGTCGGTGACGCCTTTGTGAAGAACGAGTCGGTCGGGAGCGTAACCGGGACGCTCTTAATAACGGCGTTTCTGGTCGTGACCCTCGCTTTTGCGGTCCAGGGCACGTTTGAAACGCGCGCTCAGATCGGCAGCACCTTTGCGCGTCAAGCACAGATTCAGCAAGCACAGACGCACCTCGAGCAGCTGTTGCGCTTGCAAATCGACGAAGAGAACTCGCTAAGGGGCTACGCTCTCACCCGCGACCCATTTTACGTCGCGCAATACGCGCAAGCCGCCGCCGGTTACGATGACACCCTGGGAATCATTCGAAGGATTCTGCGCGAACAGCGGTTGTCTTACGCCGGAGACCTGCTCGTCGACTACGGGCGCCTTCAATCGCGTTGGCGTACCGACGTTGCGCGACCGTTGCTTCGACACCCAGGCCAGCGTCTCGTGGAGCTCGACAAGCGCAACAAGCTCTTCTCGGATTACGAATCTCGTGCGGTCGCGGCGATGCGCGAAGAGTTGGCCGGTACCGACAACGCGCTCGCGCGCAGCACGCAGCTCCAGCTCGATCGATCCTCATACGGGCGCGCTTTGTGGGTGCTCGTCTTCGGGCTACTGGCAATTCTCTTCAACGCGTATCGCTCGCGGCTCAATCGCGAGCTGGAAGAAGAGCGAACGATCACGAAAATCTTGCAGCGAGCTTTTAAGAGCGAATCGGTTCCATTGCCGCACTGCGAGGTGGGAAGCGCCTACGTCTCGGCAACGAGCCGTTCTGCGGTTGGCGGAGACATCTTCGACATCTATCGCGTTTCGGATAGCCGCGCGTTGGTCTTGATCGCCGACATCAGCGGGAAAGGCGTGGATGCGGCGGTGTTCACGGCGTTCACGAAATTCATGATTCGAGCGATCGCATTGCGGCAAAGTGACCCGGCCGCGATTCTCTCGGAATTCAACGTCGCGTTCTCAAAAGCGATCGGCAATCCGTACCTATTCGTTTCGATGTTCGTCGGCGTGCTCGATACGGCATCATTGCGATTGGAATACGGCAGCGCCGGACACGATTGCGCGTACCTTCGTCGCGGGGGCGGCGTCGATCAGCTGCCGGTGACGGGCCCCGTTTTGGGCGTAATGGAGGGACCGTTTTACGGCAAGACGATCGAGCTCGCCGTTGGAGACATGCTCGTGCTCGCGACCGACGGTTTGACGGAAGTCCGCAATCGCGAGGGAAAGCAGCTGCTCGAGGGCGGCGCGATGGATCTGATCGAGCACGCTGGTCCGCACGCCCAGCAGCTCGCCGACGAGCTCGTAGCAGCGGTCCGATCGCGCGGCGGCGGCCGCTTGCGCGACGATTTGGCGATTCTCGCGATTCGGCTGGTTGACCCGGAGCCGGCTCATGTTTAGAATCTCGCTGGCGCTGCTGGTCGCTTTGCTGGCGGTGGTTCAACCCGCGTTGGCCGATTGTAAAGTGCACCGCGGCGACAACGTCGTGCTTTACAGCACGACCGACGACCCATCGGTGTTGATTTGGGACTCACGCGCGCGCTTGCGCGAATACAACGCCGCGTCATTCGACGAGGCTCGCGCGATGCTGCCCCACGCGACATTGGTTGCGCCGGGCACGCACGCGAGCGTCGTTACCTGCGTGCCTAATTCCATCGAGTCGCCGATGTTTCCCAAGCCCGACGACGCCGTCGGCGTTTCCATTTCGAGCGGACCGCAGCGCGGCCTTAGGCGGTGGGTGCTCGGTTCGGACGTGCGTTTACAGCGAGACCGCCCGTAGCCTCTCGCGATTCGCGCGCGAAGACGCGCAGACGGTGACCCGGAAGCCAAACGCGCTCCATCTCGATTTGGTAGACGTCTTCGAGCAGAGGATCGCTCAACAGCGCGTGCGGCTCGCGCAGCGCGAGAAGCGTTCCGCCGCCCAGAAGCGCGATCCGGTCGGCATAGGCCGCGGCTTCGTTGAGGTCGTGTAACGCGCAAACGACCGTTTTTCCCGCTCGCGCTAAATTACGCAGCAGCCCGAGAATATCGTGCGCGACTCGTACGTCGAGATGATTCGTCGGTTCGTCGAGAAGAAGAACGGTGGTTTGTTGCGCTAGGCCCAGCGCAATCCAGACGCGTTGACGTTCGCCCGCGCTTAGCGTCGAGAAGGGACGGGAGCCAAAGGCCTGCATACCGACTGCTGCGAGCGCGGCAGCCACCGCGCGATCATCGTCGCAGCGCGTCTGCCATTGCCACCAGCGATGATGGGGATAGCGTCCGATGGATACGACGTCGGAGACGCAGAGCGCGTCGAGCAAGACTTCGTCGCCGGTAACGAACGCTGTTCGGCGTGCACGTTCCGCAGAGCTGAATTGGGTTGTCGGAGTTCCGTCGATCAGGATCGTTCCGGCATCGAGCGGGTGCAGACCGGCAAACGCGCGGAGCAGCGTCGTTTTTCCAACGCCGTTGGGACCCAGCAGCGCCAGGAACTCGCCGGTAACGACGCGAGCCTCGACCTGTGCCAGCAACGGACGGTCGCCGACACGCAGTGCAACGTCATGCAGCTCGATCATTTGCCGGCGGTGCTCGTGGACGTCGTCGGATGAAGGTAGAGATAAAGAAATGCCGGCACGCCGATGAACGCGAGGAGTACACCGATTGGAAGCTCGGCCGGCGCCACGATGCGCCGGCAGACCGCGTCGGCGAGCATGCAGAGCGCGGCGCCGATGACCGCGCAGGCCGGTAAGAGCGCGCGAGCGTCCGATCCCACGAGGCGACGCGCGAAGTGCGGTACGATCAGCCCGATGAAACCGACGAGTCCGGCGAGAACCACACTGCTTGCGGCGAGCAATGCAGAGGCCGCGAGGATGATCCATTGGGCTCGATCGACGTCGAGACCGACGGCTCGCGCACGCAGCTCACCGACGCGAAGCGCGTTCAGCGGTGAAATCGAAGCAAAGGCGAGCAGCGCGCCTAAACCGGCGTACGGAGACGCGACGGCCAGGTCGTGCCAGCCGCGTGCCGCCAACGATCCTGCCAGCCACGCCAAAATCGTGCTCGCATAGTCGCTCGACTGTGCGCGCACGACGGCCAGCGTGATGATCGCGGCGAAGAGCGCCGAGAGCGAGACGCCCGCAAGGATGAGGCGAGTAGCATCGATTCCGCTGCCGCGGCGAGCGAGCGCCGCGACGAGCAGCGCCGCGCCGAGCCCGGCGATGAAACCGATGCCGGGCGTCGCATCGGCCGGCGCGCCCGCCAGAACCGCAACGGCGATTGCGGCCGCCGAGGCGGCGCTGACCCCAATAAGGTACGGATCGGCCAAAGGATTGCGCAGCATGCCCTGGAGCAATGCGCCGCAGATCGCCAGCGACGCGCCGACCGTCGCACCGATGCAGACGCGCGGCAGACGAAGTTGCCAAACGATCGCGTTGAGCACCCCGGATTGATGCGGATGCAAAAGTTGAGCCGCAATTTGGTCCATCGACAGCGGCGTTCCACCGACGAGCAAACTCGCCGCACCCGCCACCGGTGCGAGCAGCAGAAGGGCGGCCACGGTCAATCCTCTCAACGGCTGCGCAGTTCGACGGTGAACGAGCGTCCCGGCATGGGATACCCTGCAAAGAAGGCGTAACGATCGTTGCCCAAATTGTGCGCGCGCAAGGTGAGCAGGAGCTGCGGCGTCAGGCGGTAGCCCAAATCGCCGTCCACCTGCGTAAACGCCGACGGTTGGTACATCGCGTACGCCGGCGAGAGAAACGGATTGGGATCCTCTTGCGGTCCTTGCGTTCGTGCTACGATCCGAAAACCGTCGAAGCGGCTGTTCGCCGCCGGCATGTAACGCAAGCCGACGTTGACCGCGAAGACCGGCCCGCGACCGGGCAAGCGTGAATCAGTTTCGAGATCTTGGGCGTTATAAAGATTCGTGACGCCCAGAGTCGCGACGACTCGGTGAAAAGGCAGCGTCGTTACTCCGAGTGAGAGTCCGGCAATCGACGCGTGACCGACGTTCTCCGGAATATATGCGGGCGCTGGTGAAACAATCAAGTTCGTGCCGCTGGTCGTGAACCAGCCCAAGGTGGCACCGCCCCACAGCGTCGGCGCGACGAGCGTCGCATCGGCGACGCGTGTCCGCTCCGGCGCGAGATTGGGATTGGAGTAGCCCGGATAGTAAAGCTCTTCGGCAGTTGGGGCACGGAAGGCGGTCGCGGCGTTGACCTTCAGCTCGAGCGCCGCGCCGAGCGGCGCCACTGCGCCGACGGAGGGCGAATACGCCCCGCCGATGCCGCCATCACGTTCCGCGCGCATACCGGCGTAGACCTGTTCGCCGTTGCGCCCGAACCATTGCGACTGTACGTACGCCGCCGTCTGCGCGTAGACGTCGAAGATTGCCGCGTTGTCGGCGGCGAGCGGGGAGCCGCCGCCGGTTCCCTGGTCGACGCGCGCAACGCCGCGCATCAGGTCGATGCCGTAGACGAGTTTCTGGCGATCGTCGCCCACGACGTTGCGCAGGCTCGCCATCCAATGCTGGTCGTAAAGCATTTGGGCATACGGAGGATTCGACGTCATTCCCGGCGCCGGAGTCGGATAATACGAGTTGGGGCAGTTCGAGTCCACCGGTGTGTTGCACGTGTAGGAAAGGTCTTGCGAGGAATCCCCCAGCTCGAGCGACGTCGACGAACGCGAACCACTGTGCGCGAGGTTCAACCGCACGTCACGGTTGACGTTATTCTGCTCGCCGGTCGGCGAAAATTCCCCAAGCTCGTTCGGTGCACCGGAGAGGGCGTTTTGAAGATCGCCGCTGAGCGTCACGCCGATGGTGCCGAACTGATGCGCATAGCGCGCCGTCAGCGCCGTCAAATTCGCTTGCGCATTTTCGCGATTGGGGGCGTTGACGACGGCGTAGTCGTTTGCAGCGTACGTGCGTTGGAACGAGACATACGGCGTTTGAAGAAGATACGTCGTTTCGTCGAACGACCCAACGGAGACGATAGCGGTGCTGCGTGCCGGCTGCGGCGCCGTAATGATGTTAATGACGCCGCCAATCGAGCCGGAACCATAGAGGGTCGAGCCGCCGCCTTCTACGACTTCGATGCGGTCGATGCCGTCCACGGAAAATTGCTCGAGATTGACGTCGTCGATTTGGCTGCCCGCCATCGGCAGGCCGTCGACGAGCACTAAGACTTGTTGAGACGAACTGCCGCGAATGCCGACCGCCGAGGCGGCACCGAACGCGCCGTAGCGAATGAGGTCGACGCCGGGAACGTTTTCGAGCGCATCGCCGACGGTGCGATCGCCGTCGCGCGCGATCTGCGCTGCAGTGACAACGTAGGTCGTGCGCGCCGTTCGAGCGGCCGATTCCACGCTGCGGTCGCTCGTCACGACGTGCGCGATCTGCGGCACGACCGTTGGAGAAGGTGAGGTTGTGGGAGCAACCGCGACGAGCGCGGCAAACAGCGTTGGAAACATCGTAATCCTTTCCTTTGCGCGAGGCGGATCATGCTACGACGTTTGCCGCGGTATCCTGACTTGCGGATCCTCGCCGGTGCCCGGGCCTTCCCATCCTAGGACAGTGGCTTCGGGCGGCTTCCCGCATACAGTGGCGCGACCGTGCCGGCCTTTCACCGGCTTCCCGCGCAAACGTACGGATCGCATTGCGCAAAGGTCGGCGCCTTCCTTCTTGCGTACTCGAAAGACGATGCGCTCGTTGAGATCGGAGCAGCGGTTTGATCGGAGGCTTCTCTCGATGGTATGGTGTGCGATGCTGTGCGCGTGCGCCTCTCATCTCTCCGGCGGCAGCGCCGCGTCGGCGAGTCCGGCCGACCAGCGAAGAGTCGTAACGTTGGTGCCGTCGTTCGCCGACGATATGTATGCGATCGGCGCGGGCTCGCAGCTCGTAGCGGTCTCCGCCTTTACCGACGCTCCGCAAGCCAAGGAGCTGCCGTGGGTCGCCGATTCGAGCAGTGTCGATGCGGAAGCGATTCTCCGCCTGCGCCCCGGCGTGGTCATTGCAATCCCGGCGCAGGAACGCTTAATTCAGCCGCTGTTGCGCGCGCACGTGCGAGTCGTGCTCCTTGCGGATGATTCGTACTCCGAAATATTCGAAAACCTGCGAACGATCGGTACGCTCACCGGGCGCCCCCGAGAAGCGAGCGCTACGATCGCACGCTTGCGCCGGGAGACTGCACGACTCCATGCCCGAACCAACCGCTACGTGCGCCATCCGAGCGTTTTCGTCGTGCTCGGCAGCGCTCCGATTTGGACCGCGGGCTCCGACTCCTACATCACCACGCTGATCGCGCTTGCCGGCGGCACGAATGCGGCAAGCGACCTGCACGCCGCATACGGTCAATACAGCGCCGAGGCGCTGGTTCGCCATCAGCCGGATCTGCTGATAGCCGATGCGGCGATCCATCTCGATTCTACCCTCGATCGCGAGCCGTGGCGCAGTCTTCACGCGGTGCGTTTCGGTCGCGTCTACTCCGTCGATCCCCACCTGATCGAACGTCCCGGCCCCTCGTACAATGAAGGCTTGAAGTGGCTCGTCGACCGCCTAACGCCGCTGGCATTGGCGACGCCATGAGGCAGGGCGCTCTCGTCGTCGCGGTCGAGACGCGCGCTTCACTGCATTCAATCGAGGCGGAGCTCGCCGAGTTCGAAGCGCTTGCCGAGGCCGCCGGTGCCAAGGTACTCGATCGCATCGTGCAGCGCCGCGCCGCCGTCGATCCCGCGACGCTGGTCGGAAGCGGCAAGGCGCGCGAGATCGCGGAACGCGCCAGCGAGCTTCGCGCGGGACTGCTCTTGGTGCTCAACGATTTGCGTCCCCGACAACGTAAGAATCTCGAGAAGATCGTTCCGTTGCCGATCGTCGATCGCACCATGTTGATTCTCGACGTTTTCGCGGGTCACGCGCGCAGCCGAGAAGGCAAGCTCCAAGTCGAGCTCGCCCAACTGCGTTATCGCCAGTCGAACCTGATCGGCGTCGGTGCGGACCTTTCGCGGTTGGGCGGAGGCATCGGCACGCGCGGGCCCGGCGAAACGAAGCTGGAAGTCGACCGGCGCCGCATCGGGGAACGTATCAGCGTTCTCAACCGGTTACTCGCCGACGTGCGCCGTCAGCGTGAGGTGCGGCGGTCTTCGCTGCATCGCGAACGTCTCGTCGCGCTAGTCGGCTACACCAACGTCGGAAAGACGTCGTTGCTCAACGCATTGGCTCGCAGCAACGCTTACGTTGCCGACCGTCCGTTTGCAACGCTCGATCCGACGACGCGCCGCGCCTACCTGAAGCCCGGCGCGTACGTTCGCGTGGCCGACACGGTTGGCTTCATCACGGACCTTCCGAAGGACCTCGTGAATGCATTCCGCGCGACGCTGGAAGAGTTGCGCGAGGCCGACCTCCTGCTGCACGTGCTCGACGCCAGCAATCCGCAGTGGGCTCGGCAGCGCCGCGCGGTCGACACCATTCTGCAAGAGCTCGAATTGGAGCGCACGCGTCGGCTTTGCGTTTTTAACAAGTGCGATCTTTCGGCGGTCGAACCGTCGGACATGGCGGGGACGTTGTGCGTCAGCGCGACGACGGGAGCGGGCCTCGATTCGTTGCGCGCAGCATTGAGCGCGTCCCTCGGGTGACCTTATCGAAGGCGACTTGCCTCGCGGCACTCGCGCTTCTAAGCGCGCCCGCGTGCGGCCGCAACGCCGACGACGCCGTCGTGGCCTCCGTGCATCGTCTGCGTCCCGCCGTCGTACTCTTGTCGATGCGTGTGGCGCCGGAGAACAAGAAGGATCGCTACGACGATGCGTATGCCACCGGTTTCGTCGTCGCTTCGGGATCTTGGGGAAGCGAGATCGTCACGGTCGAGCATGCCATCGATGGAGCTTGGGATCTGCACGTTACCGTTGGAAACCGCTGGAAAGCGCCCGCGCGAGTCGTCGCATCGAGTGAGGACCTCGATCTCGCGTTGCTGCGCACGCCCCGCCGGCAGCTTCCGACCATTGGGCTCGGTTCTTCGTCGCATCTTCAAGACGACGTGGGGCGAGAAGTCGCGTTGCTGGGCTATCCAATCCCCGATGAGTTCGACGACGAGGGCCTGGGCTTAGCTACCTCGCTAAACACCGGACGCCTCTCCTCGGTGCGCAAGGACGCCTTGGAGGTGACGCTGTCGATCGTACCGGGTGAGAGCGGCGCGCCGGTTTTTATCGCCGCGACCGGGGAAGTCGTCGGCATAGCCGAGTCACGCTTTGACGAAGAGCGCAGCATCGGCTTCGCCCTACCAATCGACGACGTTAAGAAGTTCCTCCGCTTTCACGATCGAGATCATGGATTCTGAATTCTCCGTGTGAAGAAACGTTGATCGTCGAGCGGTCGCCGACCCATTGCAGCGGCGGAATCTCGAAGAAACGGGCCAGCGCGTTGAGGTGGGGAGCGTAGCTCGAGCGCAAGCGCAGAAAAGCCGTCCAGGCTTGGTTGCGGTCGTGCAGCTTATATCCGGCCGTCGCTAAGCGCGCACAAGCGTGGTCGAACTCCTCCCGCTCGATGCCCGGACTCTCTTGCGCGATTCCCACTCGAAAATACTTTGAGAGATCCCGCGTCGCATGCCGGCCAACGCTGTAAAAAATGGCGGCCTGTCCGGCGCGCACGCCGTCGATCGTCGTCATCATGAGCGTCGCGGCGTCGAGGAGCGTCCCGAGCGTGCCGACCCACGATTGATCGTCGTGGCTCGATCTGAAGAATGCGAGTACCGGATAGGCGAGATGACTCTCCATCACGGCGGCCGCCCAGTGTTGCGAATCGCTCATCAGCGATGGGAGATCGTCTTGCGTGCGTGAATACGCGGCGATGGCAAGCAGATTAACACCGCTGGGCGGCGTTCCCGCGCGTGCGGCCGTGGTGACGACGAAGGTCTCGCGCTGTTGGAACGCTCCGAAGAGCGCGAAAAGAAAGGCCGTCAAGATAGAAAGAAGCGAGAGGCCGGCGAGGCCCGCGAGCACCGAGACGAACCTGGGTAAGGCTGCGCGCCCGACGACGTCTCCAAAACCGATCGTCAGCAGCGAGCTCCCTGCGAAGTAGAGCATCGTTCCAAACGAGGCATGGCCGGGCGCTATGCCTCCGCGCATTCCCCACAGCACCAGTGCAAAGCCCACAATGAGCAGCGTCACCCAAATCCCGATGAGCGCTATCAACATAAACGGCGCGAAGACGGCGAGGAAGTCCTCGCGCAGCTCGTCGCCTCCGGCATAAAAACGCCAAGCAAGCCTCGGCCAGACGTACCACGCGCAGCGCCAGAACAGGAAGCTGACGCGATAGCGCCGCGCGGTAGCGCGGGGCATCACGACCGCCTGGAAAACGTCGCTCAGCGTCAGCGTGATGACGACGATGCCTATGACGATGCTCACGATATTTAGCAGCATGTCGTCGGTGACGGCTTCGCCGCAACGGGGCGGTATGCCGCTTGAATCGAATGGCCTAAAGCGATGGCGGTCGTGCTCGTTACCGGCCCGGTGCGTTCGGGCAAGAGCGCATTGCGCGTGAGGCTTGCGCGCGAGAGCGGACTCGAGGTAACGTACGTCGCGACGGCCGCCGGCTCGCCGGAAGATGTCGAGTGGCGCGCGCGTCTCGCGCGCCACGTTCTCGATCGGCCCTCCGCATGGCGAACGATAGAGACCGCTGCCATGACGCACGAAGCCCAACTCGCGCTCTTTCGCGAGGCGGCCCCGGGGACATGCCTCGTCGTCGATGCGCTGGGAACGTGGCTCGCGGCGCGCATCGCCGAGCAAATCGACTTGCTCGAAATCGACTACACGGTGCTCGAGTCGCAGCTCGACGACGACGCAGCCGAGTTCGTCGATGCAATCCTCGCGTCACGGGCGGAGGTTATTGCGGTCAGCGAGCAGATCGGTTGGGACGTGGTGCCGGTTGCGGCCTCGGGACGGCTCTTTCGCGACGCAATGGGCCGCATGGTCCAGCGGCTCGCAAAGCACGCGGATCGCGCCTACCTCGTCGTGGCCGGTTACGCGCTCGACTTGCGCGCATCGGGCGAATCGATCGAGAGCAACGACGATGGCTGAGGCTCTGGTCCTGGTCACCTTTCTCGCTGCGGTCGTCGTGCTTAGCGTTACGGCAAAACGCCTGCGAGTGCCGTATCCGATCGCCTTCGTCATCGGCGGGATCGCGCTTGCCTTTACGCGCCATTTGCCTCGACCGCACGTCGACCCAGACCTGATCATGCTGCTGGTCGTGCCGCCATTGCTCTACGGCGCCGCCTGGTCGACCGACTGGTACGATCTAAAACGCAACGCGCGGCCGATCGCTCTGCTCGCCGTCGGCTTGGTGATCGTGACGATGGCGGCTGTGGCGATCGTCGTTCACCTAACGCTTCCGGAGTTCACTTGGCCGCTTGCATTCACGCTCGGGGCAATCGTTTCGCCGCCGGATGCGGTCGCTTCGGAAGCGATCTTCGAGCGGCTGGCGATACCGCGGCGCGTTGCCGCGATCGTGAGCGGCGAGTGTTTGATGAACGACGCAACGGCCCTGGTGCTCTATCGGTTCGCGCTGGCCGCGGCGATTTCAGGGACCTTCTCGCTGACGCGCGCAAGCATGGCGCTGCTCGTGGTCGCGCTTGGGGGCGCGATCGTCGGCGTGGCCGTCGCGTTCTTCTTAGAGGGAATCTTACGGTACATCGCGCGCCGCGGGTTCGGCGATCCGGTCATCGCAAGCGTCGTCTTCTTGATAGCGCCCTTCGCCGCATATCTAGCCGGGGAAGCGCTCCGCGTGTCGGGCGTGTTGGCCACGGTGTCCGCAGGGATTTTGCTTAGCCGGCGCTCGGCGAGCTTCATCGATTCCGAGTCACGCGTGGTCGGCGCGTCCGTTTGGCGTCTGCTTATTTTTGTGCTCAACGCCTTTGCGTTTCTGTTGATCGGCCTGCAGCTGCCGTCGATCCTCGAAGCGCTCGAGCCCCACGTCCGCGACTACATCCTCTACGGGTTGCTTCTGAGCGCGACGGTGATCGTCGTGCGGATGCTTTGGATCTTTCCGGCGACGTACGTTCCGCGCATGCTGAGCCGACGATTGCGCGAGCGCGATCCAGTGCCGCCCTGGCAGCAACTGATCGTTCTTGGATGGGCGGGAATGCGCGGCATCATTTCGCTCGCGATCGCGCTCGCGTTACCGTATACGCTCGGAGGCGCGGCGTTTGCCGCTCGAAGCGTAACCATATTCTTCACCTTTTGCGTCATCTTCGTAACGCTGGTGTTTCAAGGACTCACGTTCGGGCCGCTTATCGAGTGGCTCGGCGTCACGGAAACGAGCCGTAGCCAAAAGCGCGAGACCGGCTTGCGGATTCGAGCGCTTGAAGCGGGGATCGCGCGTTTGCGTGAGGAGGAGGCTCGTCGCAGTTCCCCGCTCGAGCGCGAGGTCGCCGACCGCATTCTCGAAGAGTATCGTAAGCGCATCGACGTGCTTCGCGGCAGAGCCGAGCAGACCGAAACCGATGAAGCACGTGAGAGCCGCATCGATCGCACGCTACAAAAGGAAGCCCTTGCGGCGGAGAGGCACACCATCGTCGCCATGCGCCGCGCCGGAGAAATTCCCGACGAAATCTATCGCTCGATCGAATACGATCTCGACCTTGCGACCCTGCGATTGAGCTAGCGGCTCGGCACCGCGTTCGGCGTCGCAGAGGCGGGCGCAACCGGGGCCGCAGACGCAGTAGCAGCGGGACTTGCATTGGGAAGGGCGGCCGAAGCCGTCGGCGAGGCTTGTGGGGTGGGTGTCGCAGGGGGAGCCAGCGTCGCTTGTCCCGCCGGGTAGCTCAGCGGAACGAGCCGGATATAACCAATCGAAACGGTGCTATCCTTGGGAATCGTCGTGTCGGCGCTCGCCGTCGTGTAGCCGGCAGCGCGTGCGGTAACCGTTTGATCGCCCGCTACCGCGCGCAAGCGAAAAGCGCCCGTCGCGTCGGCGCGCGTCGTATAGAGCGAGCCGACGGAAAGAAGCGCGTTTGGGATCGGCCGGTTGGTCATGGCGTCGAGTACGCGTCCGGCCACCTGGCCGAAGTCTTGGACCCCGACGACGTTCGGTTGTGGCGTACAGCCATCCCCAAGAGCGAAGAGTATGAGCATTCCCAAAATGGCGTAGCGCATGATCGAATCGTAGGTTCAAGAGCACGGCAACGTCCCCCCGGTCCAAACGTTATGCGCTTACCAGCCAAAGAGGTTCACAAGGTATGCTCGGGGGCTTGTGAAAACTTTCACAAGCAATGAGCCCGTATGCGCCGGTCGCAATCTACCTCGCTGTCGCCGTCGCGGCCGCGCTGCTCTTTACCGTACTTCCGGGACTTTTGGCGCATGCCAAGCCCAACGCTCATAAGCGTGAGGCGTACGAGTGCGGTGTGGAGCCGACGTCCCCGGTAGGGGGCCGCTTCCCCGTCCGCTTCTACCTCATCGCAATGCTCTTCGTCGTGTTCGACGTTGAAGCGGCTTCCTTCTATCCGTGGGCCGTTCAGATGCACGCGCTGCGAGTGTTCGGGCTGCTTGAAATGGTTGTCTTCATCATCGTACTGGCGATCGGCTATGCCTACGTTTGGGAAAGGGGCGGTTTCGTGTGGCGGTAAGTCCCGGCCATTTCATGCTCGCGCGTGTTGACGACGTTGCCCGGTGGGCGCAGAGCTCCTCGCTTTGGCCGCTCACGATGGGCTTGGCCTGCTGTGCGATCGAGATGATGAGTGTCACCGCGCCGGAATACGACATCGCGCGCCTAGGGTCGGAAGTTTTTCGCAGCTCGCCGCGTCAGGCCGATCTGATGATCGTCTCGGGCCGCGTCGCGCAAAAGATGGGACCCGTCGTCAAGCGCCTCTATGATCAGATGGCCGACCCAAAGTGGGTGATCTCGATGGGTGCCTGTGCGAGCTCGGGCGGCATCTTCGACAACTACGCTATCATCCAAGGAATCGACACGATCATCCCGGTCGACGTCTACGTTCCCGGCTGCCCGCCGACGCCCGATGGTCTGCTCTATGCAGTCAATCTGATTCAGCAGCAGATCCGCGAAGGCGGTCGTGGTGGCATCCTGGCGCGAGCCTAAGTTTTCCACTTCGAGGGTGCATCGTGCCTAGCACGCAGACTCCGCCGATCGCCGGCGCGGCGATCGATCCACCGAGCGTGCGTCCGGCGATCGACGATGCTCTGGTCGAGCGCGTCGAGCCGGAGCAGCTGCACCTGCGCCTCGATGCGCTCAAAAGGGATGGCTACGCGATGCTTCTCGATCTGGGTGCCGTCGATTATATGCAGCGTAAACCTCGGTTCGACGTCGTCTATCATTTGCTGAAGCTTCCTCCCAAGAAAGCAACGGTCGTCGAGGTGGCAACTCCGGCCAGGCTGCGGTTACTTTGCGGCGTGGACGAGAACGAACGGTTGCCGTCGGCGATGGATTTGTGGAAGTCGGCCGATTGGGCGGAGCGCGAAATTTACGATCTTTTCGGGATCGTCTTCGAAGGGCATGCGGACCTGCGCCGCATTCAGATGCCGTACGACTGGGAAGGTCATCCGCTGCGCAAAGATTATCCGATGCGCGGTCCGGCGCGCGAGCGCGCGCCGCGCCCCAGCTTCGCCAACAAAAGCAACGTCGTCGCGGGCACGCCCCCGTCGGGGCGCACCCTGGAAGCGTTACAAGAAGAAGTAAAGCGAGCGCGCGAGTCGTGACCGTTTACGCCAAGCCGCTCTCGCCCGATATCGTCAGTCAGACCGGCAACACGATGGTGCTCTCCATGGGGCCGCAGCATCCGTCGACGCACGGCGTCTTGCAGATCATCCTCGAGATCGACGGCGAAAACGTCGTCAAAGCGGAGCCTGAGATCGGGTACCTGCATACCGGAATCGAGAAGACCGCCGAGGGTCTGTTCTGGACTCAGGCGCAGACGGTGATGGAACGCATGGATTACCTCGCGCCGTCGTCAAATGCGCTCTGCTACGCGCTGGGCGTCGAGAAGCTGCTCGGCATCAGCGAGCGGATTCCGCAGCGCGCCCAGGTGGTTCGCGTCTTATCGATGGAGCTGACGCGCATCGCCTCGCATTGCGTGTGGCTCGGCACGCACGGCATAGATCTCGGCGCGCTCTCCATTTTCTTTTACACCTTCGACCTGCGCGAGAACATCCTCGACCTTCAGGAAGCGTCGGGCGGCGCCCGCATGCACCCCAACTACGTGCGGGTCGGCGGTCTCAACGGCGATCTCCCCGAAGGCTATCTCGCTAAGCTCGACGCGCTGATCGAAAAATTTCCAGGGCGGATGCGCGAGCTGCGCGGCTTGCTTCAGGCAAACCCGATCTTCCAGGACCGAACGATCGACGTCGGAACGTTGACTCCGCAAGAGGCGATCGCATGGGGCGTAACCGGCCCGAGCCTGCGAGCAAGCGGCATTGCGTACGACGTGCGCAGAGCCTTTCCGTATACGGGTTACGAAGCGTACGACTTCGAAGTGCCGACACGCGAAGAAGGCGACGCTTACGCTCGCTTTTTGGTGCGGCTCGACGAGATGGACCAATCCATGCGCATCATCGAGCAAGTGCGCCGGCGGCTCGATACACCGGGCCCCGTGATGATCGACGATCCGAAAGTCGCCCTACCACCCAAAGAGACGATCGCGCTCTCGATGGAAGCGTTGATTCATCATTTCAAGCTGGTCAGCGAAGGCTTTCGCGTTCCACCGGGCGACGTCTATCAGGCCATCGAATCGCCGCGCGGCGAGCTCGGCTACTACATCGTCAGCAACGGCGAGAACCGGCCCTATCGCGTGCGCACGCGTCCCCCGAGCATGTACAATCTTCAAGCGCTCAAGGGTATCGCTCCCGGAAACCTCATCGCCGATCTCGTCGTCATGATCGGATCTTTGGATCCGGTCTTCGGTGAGGTCGACCGTTGACTTTCTTAGCGAGAGCGACGCGGGAAAGTTGTGCGCTCGGCGTTGCGAGTGTGCGAGACGCATGACGGAGCGAGAGAAGAACTTTCCGGCGTTGCTCGAGCGGCTACGACCGCGGTGCGAGGCGATCGTCGCGCAGTATGAGGAGAAGCGGTCGGCGCTGCTGCCGATCATGCATTTGTTTCAAGAGCACGAGGGCTTCGTGAGTCCTACGGCCATGCTGGCCGCGGCGGAAATTCTCGAAATTACGCCGGCCGAAGTAGAGGCCGCGGTTTCGTTCTATACGCTGCTCTATCGGCGGCCCGTCGGCAAGTACATGCTGCAAGTTTGTCGCGGGCTGGCATGCGTCATCAATGGTGCCGAGGACGTCATGGCGTACTTTCGAGAGAAGCTCGGCATCGGCCACTTGCAAACGACCGACGATGGCCTCTTCTCGTACGAAGAGGTCGAATGCCTGGCCGCCTGCGATCGCGCGACGTGCATGGAAGTCAACCTCGAGTTCGTTTACGACCTCACGCCGCAAAAAATCGACGAGATGCTCGACGCGATGCGTTCCGGCACCTACGCCGTTGCGCCGATGGCACAGACGGAGTCTCCGGGGCCTACGTGGACGATCGCGCAAGACGCTCAAATAGCCACCGGGCAGAAATCGCGAGGCGCCGGCGGCGTGCCTCAGCCCAACAACGCCGGCGGAATCGGCGACAAAAGCGGCGTTATCATGTTGGATAACATCATTGCACGAAACGTTCGACCTTTCGTCGCGTCGACCGAACGAGCCGTCGTGGATTCGCGCGCGGTCGCCGAAAATGTCGACGAAGAAGGCGCCCGTGCCGGTCACTGAAATTCTTACGGCCGGCATCGGCGAGCTGGACATGCGCGGCATCGATGCCTACCGGCAACGCGGCGGCTACCACCAGTGGGAGCGTGCCGTGCGCGAGTTGCAGCCGGTCGACGTGCTCGACCTCGTCGAAAAATCCGGTCTGCGCGGGCGCGGCGGCGCCGGATTTCCAACCGGTCGAAAATGGTCGTTCCTGCCCAAGGACAAGTACCCGCGCTACCTCGTCTGCAACTGTGACGAAGCGGAGCCGGGAACGTTCAAAGACCATATGCTGCTCGAAGCGACGCCGCATTTGATCATCGAAGGAATGCTGATCGGTGCCTACGGTATCGCATCTCATCACGCGTTCATCTATATTCGCGGCGAGTTCAAGCGCGGTTATGAGATTTTTTGCGGGGCGCTCGACGAGGCGCGGCAGGCGGGTTACGTCGGCAAGAATATTTTCGGCAGGGGCTACGACCTGGAGATCACGGTCCACCGCGGAGCCGGCGCGTACATTTGCGGCGAGGAGACCGGACTGCTCAACTCGCTCGAGGGCAAGCGCGGTGAGCCCCGCCTGAAGCCGCCCTTTCCCGCGGTCGAAGGACTCTACCAGATGCCGACCGTCGTCAATAACGTTGAGACGCTCGCCTACCTCGTACCGATCCTCGAACGCGGCGCTCAATGGTTTGCATCGGTCGGCACCGAGCGCAGCAAGGGTTATAAGATCGTCTCCGTCTCCGGACACGTGCGCAATCCCGGCAACTACGAGGTCGCACTCGGCACGACGGTTCGGGAGATTATCGATTTGGCGGGTGGCCTGCATGCGGAGCGAAAGTTTTTGGCGGTTCAGCCGGGCGGCGGCTCGTCGGCATGCATCTTCGAGGAGCACCTCGACTGGCCTTACGATTACGAAAGCATGACCAAGGCAGGTTCGATGCTGGGCTCCGGCGCGTTCGTCGTTTTCGACGACACCACCGATTTCGTCAAGGCGGCTTATAATCTGGTGCGCTTTTTTGCTCACGAATCGTGCGGGCAATGCACGCCCTGCCGCGAGGGTGGAAGCTGGTTGGAACGAGTGCTCGACCGCCTCGTGCAACATCGCGGCGTGCCGGGCGACTATGAAATGCTCTTACGCGTTTCGGGCGGCATCACCGGCTTGAACCTCTGCGCGCTCGGCGATTCGATCGAGCCGTTCCTCAAATCGGTGATGCAGCGGTTTCCCGAACAGTTCCTAGCGCGAATCGCTCGCGCGCCGGCACCGTTACCCGCATGAGCGCTCCGTTGCCCGCATCGAGTGCCGAGATGGTCCATATCACCATCGACGGCGTACCCGTGACCGTTCCAAAAGGTACGCTTCTCGTCGAGGCGGCCAAGACGATCAGGCAGCAGATACCCATCTATTGCTATCACACGAAGTTGGGTCCGGCCGGACTCTGCCGCATCTGCTTGGTCGAGATCGAGGGCATGCCGAAGCTCCAGATCGCTTGCAATACCGCGGCGACGGACGGCATGGTGGTGCGAACGAGCGGCGAGCAGGTCGAGGCGGCGCGTGCGCTGGTACTCGAGCTCTTTCTCGTCAATCATCCGTTGGATTGCCCCATTTGTGACAAGGGCGGGGAGTGCGAGCTTCAAGATTACGCGATGGCCTACGCGCGCGGCACTTCCGACGTGGCCGACCGCAAGCTCGCCAAGCCGAAAGCCGTCAATTTAGGGCCGACGATCGTGCTCGACGAAGAGCGGTGCATCGTCTGCCAGCGCTGCGTCCGTTTCGACGACATTATCGCCGACGAGCGGCAGCTCGTCGTCAAAGACCGTGGCGCCCGCGACATTATCGCGACCGCGACGGGCCTCGAGTACCGGCATAACTTTACGGGAAACGTCACGGAGCTCTGTCCGGTAGGCGCGCTTACCTCCAAAACGTATCGTTTCAAGTCGCGCCCGTGGGATCTGGATCGCACGCAAACGACCTGCACGCAGTGCGCCGTCGGATGCCAGCAATTCGCCGACGTACGGCACGGCACGCTGCTGCGAACGATGCTTGTCGAAGACGACGCCATCTCGGATGGTTGGCTCTGCGACCGCGGACGCTACAACATCGGTTTCTACGAGTCGCCCGATCGGCTCTCGCAGCCGCTCTACCGCAAGGACGAAAGCTTCGTGCAAATCGGCTGGGACGATGCCTTCCGTTTGTGGTCGCAGGCGATTCGCGAGGCTATCGCCAGCCGCGGTCCAGCGTGCGTCGGCGCCATCGGCGGCGGACGGCTCACCAACGAAGAAGCCTTCCTGTTGCAGCACGTTTTCCGGGCGGCCGGGGTGACGAATCTGGACTGGCGCGCGGGCCGGCAGCGTCAGGCGACGCCCGGCGCCGGCGGCGCGCCGCTCGAGCACATCGATCGCGCGCAGGCCATCGTGATTCTGGGAGAGTCGCTTTCTCAGCGAGCTCCAGTTCTCTGGCTGCGCGTTCGTAAAGCCGCGCTGCGCAACGGTGCGAAGATCGTGCAGGCACGCAACGCGGCCGATGCTCGCGAGGCGATTGGCGAGGCGTCGCGCGTCGCCTTGATCTGGGACGGCGTCGATCTCGAGCTGGGGCGCAGCTACGAGCGGGCACTCAGCGACATCGCCGGCGTGTCGACGTACGTCGCGAGCGAACAGTCAAACGCGCGTGGCGCCGAAGCGATGGGTATGCTGCCCGGCGGAGGGCCCGGCTACGTTGCGGCGGCGCGGGGATTCGATGCATATGCTATGCTCGACGCCGCTAAAGCGGGCGAACTCGGCGTGCTTTCGCTCTTCGGCGTCAATCCCGCCCGTAACGCGCTCGATCCCAAAGCTGCCTGCGAAGCGCTCGAAAAAATCCCGTTTATGGTCACGAGCGAATTGTTCATGACCGAAACGGCGCAACGCGCGACTCTGGTCTTACCGGCCAAAGGTGCGTTTGAGAAGAGCGGCACGACGGTCGCCATGGGGGGCGATCTGTTGCCGGTGAACGCCTCCTTGAAAGCTCCCGACTTCGTACGCTCGGATCAGGAGATGCTGCTTGGGCTCGCCGAGCAGCTCGGCATAGCCGTGCCGTCGGCCGACGAGCTCCATCGAACGATCGTTGCGCTCGTCGCGAAGAGAACGCCGGAGTTTACTTTCGGCGACCAACGCTTCGACTCGAGCGGCGCCACGGATTTTTATCATCCTGGCCCCAGACGTGCAGCGGCGGAGTCGAAGGCCGAAGGAGCGCCAATCCTTTCCGGTGGCGGAACGTGGTTGCACGATCCGTGGCTCGCAGAGATGAGAGCCTAGACCATGCCGTGGTGGCTGATCGTCCTCATCAAATCGGCGATACTGCTGCTCGTCGTCGTCACGGCGTTTGCATATGCCATGCTCGTCGAGCGCAAGATCTTGGGTTGGATGCAGTTACGTCCCGGCCCCAACCGTGTCGGCCCATGGGGTTTGTTGCAGCCGGCTGCCGACGCGGCCAAGCTGATGCTTAAGGAAGACCTCACTCCTGAAACCGCCGATCCGCTGCTCTACAAGCTCGCGCCGTTTATCTCACTGGTAACCGCTTTTGCGGTGTACGCCGTAATTCCGTTCGGCGCGTCCGCCTCGGGCGGTGCTTGGGCGATCGGCAACGTCAACGCCGGCATCCTCTTCATTCTGGCGATCGCCTCGCTCGGCGTCTATGGGATTTGTTTGGGCGGCTGGGCATCGGGATCGAAGTATCCGCTTTTGGGAAGCGTCCGGTCGACGGCGCAGATGATCAGCTACGAGCTGGCGATGTCGCTGTCGTTGATCGGCGTGCTGCTCCTGGCGGGCACGACCTCGTTAGAGGGTATCGTCAACGCGCAGGCGCGCTGGTGGTTCGTTCTGCCCCAATTCGTCGGATGCATCATCTACGTTATTACTGCCGTCGCCGAGACGAACCGGGCACCGTTCGATCTCGTCGAGGCTGAAACCGAGCTCGTGGCCGGCTTCCATACCGAGTACTCCGGCTTGCGGTTCGGACTATTTTTCATCGCAGAGTACGTCAACATGCTGACCGTTTCGTGCATAGCGACGCTCCTATTTTTCGGCGGATGGAATGCGCCGTTCGGCGCAACGGCGATCCCCGGCGTCGTATGGTTCGTCATCAAGGTCGCGTGCTTCATGTTTTTCTACATGTGGCTGCGCGCAACGCTGCCGCGACTGCGCTACGACCGCCTGATGGGCTTCGGTTGGAAGGTGCTCCTGCCGGTTGCCACGCTGAACTTAGTCGTGACGGCGATCGTCGTCGCCTACCGAGGTTGAGGGACAATGGCTTCACGCAAGCGCCTCTACAATGTCGCCGCGATTCTCAAAGGATTGTCGATAACGTTCGGCTTTATGTTCCGGAAGCGTCCGACGATTCAGTATCCGTCGAGAAAGAAGCAGCACGCGCCCCGATTCCATGGCCTTCACGAGTTGCGCCGCTACGCCGACGGCAAAGAGCGATGCATCGGGTGCGAACTTTGCTCGAGCGTCTGCCCAGCCAACGCGATCACGGTGATCGGTGCCGAAAATTCGCGCGAAGATCGCCGCTCACCGGGCGAGCGTTACGCCGCGCGGTATGAGATCGACGAGTTGCGCTGCATCTTTTGCGGCATGTGCGAAGAGGCGTGTCCGACCGATGCGATCGTCCTTACGCCGCGCTTCGAGATGTCGGACTATCGCCGCGGCTCGTTCATCTACGACAAGGATCGGCTGTTGGTACCGCCCAAGGCGGGCGTCGGAACGCCGCCCGACGAGCGGCCCGGGGGGATCCCGGGCGACCTTGGGCGCGTCGCGGATGTCAAATCCACGACCGACGTCAAAGCCGGTTATCCCGCGACCTGGCGTGGAGAAGTGCTGTTGAAGCAGCGCAAAGGCCTGACGCTGATTCACGATCTGCCGCCGGGCGGCGCGCTTGAGCGCGAGACGACGTGATCGCATTCTGGATATTGGCGGCGGTTCTCATCGCCAGCGCTGTCTGGACGATCGCGGCGAGCAAGCCCGTCTACAGCGTCGTGGCGCTTTTGCTGAACTTTGCAGCACTCGCCGTCTTCTACGTTACGTTGTCGGCTGAGTTTCTGGCCGTCATACAGATCATCGTCTACTCCGGCGCCATCTTGGTGCTCTTCGTTTTCGTCATCGCGCTGCTCAGCAGCGGCGTCTCGCCGTTCGCGACGGGAATCAATCGGCTGCCGAAAATTTGGCTGCCGGCCGGCATCGTCGTATTGGCCGCCCTCGGCTTTGTGGTCTATGCGCTCTCCAAGGCGGCAAGCTTCCCGCCCCGCCCGACCGGCCCGGTCGGAGCGGCTAACGTCTTCGGAAGCGTTGCCGACTTTGGCACGGCGCTCTTTACGGTACAGCTTCTGCCGTTTGAGGTCACGGCGCTGATTCTGATGGTAGCGGTCATCGGGGTGATCACGCTAGGCGGCGAAGAGATGCACGAGGTCGCATCCCCCGGGCACGAGGCTCGAGTCGACCACTCGATGCGCGAGGCGATTCTGCGGGAGGGCAAGGGATGATGACGGCTCCGCTGGGCCATTACATCGGCCTCGCCGCGGTCATGTTCTTCATCGGGGTGATCGGCGTCATCGTCCGGCGCAATCCGCTCGTGATGCTGATGAGCATCGAGCTGATGTTCAACGCCGCTAACCTCCTGTTCATCGCATTTGCGCGCGCGTGGCTGCAGAACGCCGGCCAAATCTTCGCTTTTCTCGTCATCACCGTCGCCGCTGCGGAAGCGGCGATAGGCCTTGCGATCATCGTCACGACATTCCGTCCCGAGAAATACGTCGACGTCGATGACATACGGGCGCTGCATGGCTGATGCGTGCTCGGGAACGCCCGGAGAGCCATAAGGTTGGCTAGCACGAGGTGACGCATCACGTGCTCGGCGTAAGCGGAAGCTATCCGCTCTTGATCGCGTTGTGGCTATCGCCGCTTGCGGGTGCGGTCGTTTGTTGGGCCTTTGGGCCGCAGCTTCGTAATCTCGCCGGATGGCTGGCGTCCGGACTAGTCGGCCTATCGTTCATTCTGGCAGCCTTGTCGTGGCACGATGGGACGCAGAGATTAGGTACGGCACTGGGCGCCAATCAGCCGCTCGCGTCGTGGGCGCCGGGCTTCGACTTCGGTCTCTTACTCGACCCGCTCTCGCTGCTGTGGACGTTCATCATCACCGGAGTCGGTTTTTTGATCGTCTTCTACTCGATCGGATACATGGACGGCGATCGCGCCTTCGCGCGTTTCTTCGCGTACATGAGCTTCTTCGTCTTCGCGATGCTCACGCTCGTGCTCTCCGATAACTTCGTGGGACTGCTCGTCGGTTGGGGGCTCGTCGGCTTGGCCTCGTACTTCCTCATCGGATTCTGGTTCGAGCGGCCCTCCGCCGTTGCAGCGGCGCGCAAAGCCTTCGTCATCAACGTAGTCGGCGACGTCGGCATGATGTTCGCCATTTTCCTGATGTTCGCCAACGTTCACGCGCTCGGTTTCGGAGAGGTCTTTGCGGCAGCCGGCTCATTGAGCTCGGCGGTGCTCTTGGGGATATGCGTAACGCTCTTCATCGGCGCGGCGGCGAAGTCGGCACAGGTGCCACTGCACACGTGGTTGCCCGACGCAATGGAAGGGCCGACCCCGGTCTCGGCGCTGATTCACGCCGCGACGATGGTAACGGCGGGCGTCTATCTCGTCGCGCGCTGCGCGCCGCTGTGGAACCACAATCCGCAAGCGCAACTTCTGGTCGGCACCGTCGGCGGCTTGACGGCGCTTGTCGGCGCGATTCTCGGCACCGCCCAATGGGACATCAAACGAATTCTCGCCTACTCGACGATGTCCCAGATCGGTTACATGATCATGGGCGTCGGAGTCGGCGCGTACGAGGGCGGCGTCGCTCACTTCTTTACGCACGCATTTTTCAAGGCCCAGCTGTTCCTCGCGGCGGGACTCGTCATCCATGCGCTCGCCAACGAGCAGGACGTTCGGCGGATGGGCGGTCTGTGGAAGAAAATGCCGTTCGCATTCTGGGCGATGCTCGCGGCCGTCTTCTCGATTTGCGGCGTTCCCGGCTTCAGCGGCTTCTTTTCCAAAGATCAAGTGATTTACGGCGCATTACAGCACGGCCATCCCTGGCTCTATGCCGTCAGCGTTCTCACCGCCGGAATTACGGCCTACTACATGTTCCGGCTGCTCTTCGTTGCGTTCTTCGGCGATTATCGCGGGGACCTCGACACCGGGCACTTGCACGCTCCCGGCTGGGTCATGAATGTGCCGGTCGCGATCTTGGTCGTTCCAACGGTCGCCATCGGCGGAGCGCTGATGTCGAGCGGTCCGGACTCACCCTGGGCGGGGTTTTTTGCGCCGCTCTTCGGGCAGCGAATCGCGCCGGTTCCGGGCTTGGGTCCGCCGGCGATCTCGGAAGGCCTCACCTCGGGGATCGTCTTCGCGCTGGTCGTGATAGGATTTGCGATCGCATGGTGGCGTTATGCGACCCCGAGCGCTCAGCGTAACGCAGTCGAGCGACTCGACCGGGAAACGCTGCGCATGCCGGCCGTCCTGACGAATCTTTTCTACGCAGATGCCGCGATCGATCTGATATTCGTGCGTGGCGCTCAAATGCTCGGCTCATTCTTCGGACGCTTCCTCGATCCTCACGTATTCGACGGAGCGGTGCGCGAGGTCGTCTATTGGGCCCGCTGGCTTGGTGCGCTGGTGCGCTCGTTTCAAACGGGGCTCGTGCGGGCGTACGCGCTCGTTCTCGTCTTCGGGGCCGCGTGTTTCATCATCTACTATGCATTTGCCGCAGGAGCCGCCCGTTAAATGGTCCTCGTGCTCGCAACGATCGTCGTTCCGCTCGTTGCAGGCGCGCTGCTCTTCGGGCTGCCGCGCGCCGATCGCGTGATGTGCCGAACGATCGGCACCGCCATCGCGGTGCTAACGTTTGCGATGCTCCTCGCGGCGCGCCATGGGGAGTGGAGCGTGCGCTGGCTTTCGCGGCCGTTTGCGTCGGCCTTTCATTTCGGGGCGACGCCCATTTCGTTTTGGCTCGCGCTGCTGCTCGCGATCTGCACCGCCTGTGCCATCGCGACGACTCGCGTTCCGCGAACGCGCGATTTCATCGCGCTGATACTGATGCTCGAAGGAACGATGCTCGGTCTCTTTCTCGCACGCGACCTTCTCGTCTTCGCTCTCTTTTGGGACCTCATGCTCGTTCCGGTCTTCTTCGCGCTTCTCGGGTGGGGCGAGCACCCGGCGACCGCGTGGCGCTATTTCATTTATAACTTCGCGGGAGGCTTAACGCTCTTGCTCGCGACCGCGGCGTTCGGCGTGATTTACGGGTCAACGGACGTCATCGGCCGCACCGGGACGCACTTTGTCGGGGCGTGGGCGCCCTGGATCCTTGCGGGTTTCGCCTTCGCGTTCTTAGTGAAGACGCCGATTTGGCCGCTCCATACGTGGATGCCGCCGACCTATAGCGGTTTGCCGTCGCCCATGGTCGCCGTCGTTTCTGCGGTGCAGTCGAAAGCTGGCCTTTACGGATTTCTGGTCATCGCTTTGGCATTGCTTCCCAACGATTTGCGGGAGTATGCAAACGTGTTGATGACGCTCGGCGGAATCTCGCTCATCTATGGCGCCGTGATCGCGCTCGTGCAGAACGACGCCAAACGCCTCGTCGCCTATTCGTCCCTCTCTCATCTTGGGCTCATCGTCATTGCGATTGCATCGGGGAACCGTTTAGCGGTCGCGGGCGCGCTGGTCTATATCGTCGCGCACGGACTCTTCTCGGCGGCGCTTTTTCTGTTGCTCGGCTATCTCGAAGAACGCGAGGAAACCCGCTCGCTCCTGCGCCTCGGCGGACTGGGGTGGAGGAATCCACGTCTCGCAGGCGCGCTCTGCATTGCCGCGCTCGCCGCGCTTGGATTGCCCGGGCTTGCGGGCTTTGTCGGCGAGCTCGTGATACTCGTCGGCGTTTATCAGGCGGGATATGTTTGGCCGACGATCGTCGCGCTCGTAGCGATCGTCGTCGCCTCGGCGTATATGATTCGTCTCTATCAAGATCTCATGAATGGACCAGAGGTAGAAGACGTACCGGTGCGTGCCGATCTAACTTGGCTCGAAGCGCTTGCCGTCACGCCGCTGCTCGCCGCGCTCGTCATCCTCGGCCTCTACCCGGTTCCACTTCTACGGCTATGAAGTTGCCGTTCACCTACGCCGACTGGGCGGCGATCCTTCCGGTGGGCGTCGTCGCCGTCACGGCACTTCTCGTGTTGGTTGCAGATTTGTTCTCGGGACGTCGCGAACGACGTTACCTTTCGATCGGCATCGGAATTTTTGGGACGATCGCGGCTGGGATTCTCTCGGCTCGTCAATTCGGTCACAACTACGACGCCTTTTTCGGCGGCTTCATAGTGGGCGGATTTACGACGGCCTTCCAAGAGATTATTTTGATCTCCGCCGCCGGATCGCTGATACTCTACGGCGCGATCGGTCCGCCGCAGCGCGTCGCGGGGATGACGTCGATCATGCTATGGAGCGCGTGCGGCGCGATGCTGATGGCCGCCGCCGCGAACCTCATGATGATTTTTCTTGGGCTCGAGCTGCTTTCGCTGGGGCTCTACGCGCTCTGCGGCGCGGTCGACCGAAAGAGCGCCCGCGAATCGGCGCTGAAGTATCTCATTCTCAGTTCGACGGCTACGGGGTTCTTGATCTTCGGTTCGGCGCTGCTCTTCGGCGCGACGGGCAGTATCAGGCTCGCCGATTTCGTCAGCCCCGCGCTCGCTTTGAATCCGCTTTTCTGGATTGGCGCCGGCATGTTCCTCATCGGTCTGGCATTCAAACTCAGTCTCGTGCCGTTCCACACCTGGACGCCCGACGTCTTCGAAGGAGCGCCGTTGCCGGTCACCGCGTTTATGAGCGTGGCAACAAAGGCCGGAACTCTCGCGGTCTTCGCGCGCTTTATTTATGCGGCGCTGCCGTTCGGTGTCGCGGATCGGCTCTTGCTTCCGGTCTGGATCGTGGCCGGCATTTCGATGATTGCAGGCAACGTCGGAATGCTCGCGCAGCACGATCTCAAGCGACTGCTGGGTTATTCCGGCGTCGCGCAAGTGGGCTACATCCTCGTCGCACTCGCGGGTAGTACGCCGCTTGGATTGCGGTACGCGCTCTACTATTTGACGGCATATGCATTCATGAACCTCGGCGCTTTTGCAGTCGCCGCCTCGATCTCCGGCGACGGCGAAGAAGGATCCGATTTGGCCAACTATCGCGCCCTGGCTCGGCGGCGCCCCTGGCTCGCCGCGGCCATGACCATCTTCTTACTCGCGCTGGCTGGCCTGCCGCCGACCGCCGGCTTTCTGGGCAAGATCCTCATCCTGGCCAGCAGCGTCGGGAGCGGCTATCTGTGGCTGGCGGTGCTGTTGATCGTCGGAACCGCCATTTCTCTCTACGCCTACGCAAAAGTGATTCGCGAGATGTACGCAACCTTCGAGGGGAACGTGCGCGAGCTTCGCCCGTTCGTCCCGCTCGCATGGGCTAGTGCCGCGCTCTGCGCGGCCATCGTCGTCGCCATGGCGTTCTACCCGCTCACGCCGAGCAACGTCCTACCGCTGGTGCGATAGGCCGCCGCCCAAGGCGCTCGTCACGGCACGCTTGGATGGTGCGCTATAGTACAGTTGAGGTACCTGCCATGATCCGACGTAGCCTTCTCGCGCTTACCTTGCTGGCTCTTCCCTCGGCGGCGATGGTAGCCATCCTGAGCCCGGCGGCAGCGACGACGGAGAACATCGTACTCCCCACCGAGGACCGGCCGTTGGCCGATCAACAGGCCGCAATTAAATACACGCGCGAGTTGATCGCAGCCGGCGATATCGGCGCAGCGGTCTCGGCGCTGGCGAACTTCGTTGCGACTCATCCCACCGCCACCCAGGCCGCGCGCTTTCTCGGGGATCTCTACTATCGTCAAGGACGCTTCGACCGCGCGGAAGCCGTCTACGCGCAACTGCTCGCGCGCGATCCAAAGGACAAGCAGACCCACAACCGGCTTGGAGTTGTCTACGCCACCGAAAATCGCATCGACGCGGCAATCGTGCAGTTCCAAGATGCGTTGCCCGGGACGGATTCAATCCACGACTTGGTCTTGCTCCATTTGCGTAGAGGGGATCTTGCGCAATATCAGGCGGGCATGGTTCGCCGGGCGAATAGCTACCCGAACGATTCGGACATCCAAGAAGAGCTCGGCGAGGTATTCCAAACGATTCACCGCCCCGATGAGGCGATCGTCTACTTTCGCCGCGCGCTCGATAGCGATCCGCGGTCGATCGCCGCGTTCAACGGGCTGGGAATGGCGTATCTGGACCTCCGCGATCATGGCTCGGCAGTGCAGTATTTGAGCGACTGCCTCAACCTCGATCCCACCAACTATGCGTGCCTCGACAACCTCGGCGTCGCAAACATCCAGGCGGCGTCGTATGACTCCGCGCTCCAGACGTTCAAGCGCGCGCACGCCCTGGAACCGGAACGTCCGGAGGCGATCGTCAACTTCGGTTACCTTGCCGATCTTCGAGGCGACTGGAAGCGCGCCGTTGCGTACTACGTGCAAGCGATTTCGGTCAATCCGTACGTCCCCGAGTCGTACGTCAATTTAGGAATCGATTACGAGCACAACGGGCTTTATTCGCTCGCGCAGGCGGCGCTGCTCAAGGGCGTGGCGGCAGCGCCGTATGACGGTCGCGTCCGTTATCTCCTCGCTCGCGCTTACGCGGCGCAGGGAGAGAAGGCGCTCGCGCTCGCGCAGCTCAGGGCAGCGGCTGCGTCCCTCGACCCCGACGTTGCCGAGATCGCCAAAGAAGAATCCGCGCGGCTTATGAAATCTCCGGCGACGGCGCCTCAGTAACTGCTCTTATTTTCCTGCGCTACGCTCTAGCGATACAATCTATTTCGACTCGAGCACCGCGTGGAAGTGCCGCCACGGCAACGGTCGAGCGTGCCGGTTTGGTCATGCCGAAGTATTTTTCGTACACCCCGTTGACCGCCGCGAAATCCTTCATATCGGTCAGGAAAATCGTCGTTTTAACCACGTCTCCGTAGTGACAGCCGGCGGCGCAAAGAACGGCGCCGAGATTCTCGATGACGCGTTCGGCCTGGGCTGCGACGTCGCCCGGGACGAGCTCGCCGGTTTGCGGATCGATCGGGATCTGACCGCTGCAATAGAGCTCGCTGCCGCATTGGATAGCTTGGCTGTACGGACCGATCGGCGGCGGCGCATGCGGCGTCGCGACGTGCTCGAGTCTCATCGTGCCTCCGCACCACTCAACGCAGGCTCGGTTTGCGTCGTCATTGTACCTTTGAAGGCCATCGGGGGCTCTTCGATGCCAAAGTTGTCCGCGTACAGGGCCGCGACGCGCGCGATATCTTCGGCTGTAAGCGGCGGCGCCTCGGGCGCTGCCGCGAATTCAACCAGCTGATCACGGTCGTAGATGTTCGGAAGCACCGTCATCACGCGGGGCTCGGCGAGCAGCCATGCGATCGCGGCTTGGCCGAGCGTCCGATCGGGCCGCTCGAGAAAGCGCAGCTGCGCCACTTTCTGCAGCCCGTTGATCAGCCACTCGCGCGGACGGTGGCGCCGGTGGTCGTTCTTTTCGAAGGTCGTTTTCTCCGTGTAACGTCCCTCGAGCATTCCGCTGGAGTGTGGCACGCGAATCATGTAGCCGGTGTCGGCCCCCGAGTCGTACGCCGCGTGGATTTGCTCGTTGCCGGGGTACTGCTCGAGCATGTTCCAAATGATTTGCAGGCTCGCGACGTTGCGTTGGCAGACGGCGTTGACGCCTTCCCAGAGCCAGCCGATCGCCGGCCCCAGCGCGACGCCGTACATGCGGATCTTCCCCTCGCGCTTGAAGGATTCGAGCAGCTCCCAGAGCGCGTCGTCCTCGATTTGCGTCATGCGCGCGTTATGCATTTGGTAGATATCGACGTATTCCGTCCGTAACCGGCGCAGTGACGCCTCCAGCGCTTGGCGCACGAAGGCGGCCGAGAAATCCTGCGGAAGCTCAGCCTGTCCGCGCCGCTGTTGAGCGGTGTTCGAGAAATCGTAACCGAATTTGGTCGCGTAGACGACGCGCTCGCGGCGGTCGCCGAAGGCTCTAGCGAGCTGCTCTTCACTGCGGCCGTTGCCATAGGTGTCGGCCGCGTCGAAGAGCGTTATGCCCAGGTCGCAGGCGGCGTGCAGCATCGCAACCGCTTCGTCGTCGCTCTTTTCGCCCCACCAGCCGGTCGATGTCGTCCAAAGGCCGAACCCGACCTCGCTGACGGACACGTTGCTGCCGGGATAGGTACGGTACTTCATGCGCGGGCTTTCTCCGTCTGCGTCCCTAACACTCTAGGATGATATCGACTTTCGAGAAGCGGACTGCCCCTCTGCAGCATGTAGCGCGCCTATCGAAAGTTGAACGATCTTCTACATGACGGACCGGCCGGACTCGCTGCAGCGGGAGTTCGAAGCGGTTGGAGCGTGGATCCAGCGGTACTTCGAGCATCCGGAGTCGTATCGCGTCATGCCGAGGGTGCGCCCGGGCGAAGTCGTGGCGGCGCTTCCGGCGGAGGCTCCCGAGCGCGGCGAGGCGTTCGAGAAGATTCTAGCGGATTTCGAAGGCATCATCGTGCCCGCGACGACGCACTGGAACCACCCGCGTTTCTTCGCTTACTTCGCAACGAGTGCGGCGCCTGCTGCAATTGCGGCCGAGGCGTTGGCCGCGACGCTCGACGTCAAAGCCATGCTCTGGCGAACCTCGCCGGCTGCAACCGAGCTCGAAGAAGTGACGATGCGGTGGCTCGGGCGTCTCCTCGGCTTGCCGCCCGGATGGACCGGCGTAATCTACGACACGGCGTCGATCGCCGGGTTCACGGCCCTCGGAGCGGCCCGCGAGGCGCTGGATCTTGGGATTCGCGAGCACGGCATGACGGCGCGTTCGCTCCCGGCGTTACGCATTTACATCACCGAAGAAACACACTCGCACGTTGAAAAGGCCGCGATCGCGCTGGGTATCGGGCAGCGCAACGTGGTGCGCGTTGCTTGCGACGAGGCCTTTCGAATGCGCCCCGACGACTTGCGAGCTCGCATCGAAGCCGACCGTAAAGCCGGTCTGCAGCCGCTCGCGGTCGTCTCGACGGTCGGCACCACGTCGACGACGTCCATCGATCCCGTCCGCGAGATTGCTGCGGTCACGCGCGACCACGCCGTTTGGCTTCACGTCGATGCAGCCTATGCCGGCATCGCCGCAATCGTTCCCGAGTTGCGCGGTATGTTCGACGGCGTCGAGCTGGCCGATTCGCTCGTCGTCAATCCGCACAAATGGATGTTCGTTCCCATGGACCTTTCGGTGCTCTTCTTCAAGGATGAAGCGATCGTCCGCCGCGCGTTCAGCTTGGTGCCCGAGTATCTGACGTCCCCCGAAGCCGATGCGGTGAACTACATGGATTACGGCCTGCAGCTGGGAAGGCGCTTTCGGGCGCTCAAACTCTGGTTCGTGCTCCGAAACCTGGGCGCCGAACGAATTCGACAGAAGCTGCGGGATCACATCGCGCTCGCCCAAGAGTACGCCGGGTGGCTGCGCGCAGAGTCGGACTGGCAAATTCTCGCGCCGCACCCGCTCTCGGTCGTTTGTTTTCGTTACGCGCCGCCGGGGCTTGACGAACCCGCGCTCGAAGCGCTCAACGCGGCGGTCATGCATGCGGTCAACGCGACCGGAGAAGTCTTTATTTCGCACACGAAGATCGACGGGCGCTATGCGCTTCGGCTCGCGATAGGCAACTTGCGCACGCAGCGCAGCGACGTCGAGCACGCGTGGCGCATCTTGAGGCGGGAGGCGGCTGCTCACGGGCACGACCGGCGGGTCCCGCAATGAGTTCGGTTCCCCGGGATGAAAGTCGGCGACATGAGAGACGAGGAACTTCAGGAGTTTGCCGACCGCGAGGTCACGTTAAGCTACCGCGGACGTACTTTGACCGGTAAGCTCATCGTGGGCTTCGCTGCCCAAGCGAGCGTCAACGCACCCTATGCTGTCGAGTGGAGCGTCGGAGAGCAGACCTTAGGTACCTACGAGATACGCCGTGCGGCGATCGCAAGCGCCGAGGCCGTCGAAGTGGTAGAACTCGTCAACGAGCCCGAACAAGTCGGCGCCGAAATCCACGACGTCGCAAACGATACGCAGACACCCGGCTGAGCGCGCCGAAGGCTCGCGTCTAGTGGAGCAGTCCGGAGACGATGTTAACGACGAGCGCCAGGATTGCCGTGTTGTAGGCGAATGAAATAAGCCCGTGCGCGAGCACGAGGCGGCGAATCGCCTTGGCCAAGATCTGGACGTCGGAGACCTGGAACGTCATGCCGATGACGAACGAAAAGTATGCAAGGTCCGTGTAGTTCGGCTCCTCGCCGCCGGGGAATTTGAGGCCGCGGTCGCTTCGCTTATTGCGATCCTTGTCCCGGTAGTAAAGGTGCGCGTAGCGGAATGAGAAGCTCGCGTGAATCAGGAGCCATCCCAGCACGACCGCTCCGAATCCCAACACGTAGAGGGCCGCAGCGTGCTTTGGCATATGATCGTTCGGGCTACGGCCGAGTATGGCGAACGCGGCGACGAACCCGAATGCCACCGCAATGAGCGTCACGACGAAAACGGCATCTCGGCCTGGATCCTGCACCGCAGCGTGAGCTCGCGTTTGCTCGGCGGTGCTTCCCAGCAGAATCTTCCAGTTCCAGACCAGCAGTGCGATCGCTCCGGCATCATAGCATGCAACGGCCCGCACCATCGGCTTGAGCCAGTGCGGCCCGAACAACATTCCCACGGCGACCACGCCGGTGGTGAAAAGCGCGACGTAGATCGGCGCAAACGCTCGCGCGTTCATCAAGCGTAATCAGTACAGCCGCAGATACTGATCGCGTTCCCACGGATGAACGGCGCGGCGGTAGCGCTCGTATTCTTCGAGCTTCGCATCGCGGAATGCGTGGTAGAGATGATCGCCCAGCGCGGCGCGCAGAACCGCATCAGCGTCGAGCTCCGCAATCGCTTGGCGCAGTGATTTCGGCAGCGTCCGAATGTCCTTTTCGCGGCGTTCCTTCTCCGTCAAGTCGTAGGTCGATCCGACGAGCGCCGGACCGGGGAGCGTGCGATGCGCCACGCCGTCGGACGCGGCGCCGATCAAAACCGTCAGCGCCAGATATGGGTTACAGGCCGGATCGGGGCTGCGCATCTCGACGCGCGCCGGCTTTTGTCCGGGCGGAACGCGCACGAGCGCATTCGCGCTGCGCTCCGACCAAACGGCGTAGATTGGAGCGTCCCACGCCGCCACCAAACGCTTGTACGAGTTGACCGTCGGATTGCAGATCGCCGTCGTTGCGGCTGCGTGCGCGAGCAATCCGCCGACGACGTAGAGCACCGTCTCTTCGTCGCTCGAGTCGTCCAAGCGAAAGTCTGCGTGGAGGCCGCTCCCCGCGCAGTCGGCGAGCGGCTTCGGCATGAACGTCGCTTCCAAACCGTATTCGGCGGCGACGTGTTTTGCGATCGTACGCAGCGTCAGCACGTGGTCGGCCGCGGCGAGCGGATCGTCATGGGCGACGTCGATCTCGTGCTGCCCCGCACCGTGCTCGTGGTGCGCCGACGCAATCGGAACGCCCATCGCGCGAAGCGCCGCCACCATGGCGTTGCGGGCCTCCTCGCCCCGATCGTTCGCCGAAAAGTCGAAATAGGAACCGACGTCCGAAGTAACGGTCGACGCGATTGCGCCCTCCGTTCGCTCGAAGAGATAAAACTCGACTTCCAGCGCGACGCGCTGACCGGCCAACGCGGACGCGCCTTCGACGACGCGTCGAAGCGTGGTGCGCGGGCAGCCCTCGAACGGCGATCCATCGGGCATAGCGATATCGCAGATCAGACGCGCTTCGGAGGCGTCGCCGGCAGCCCGCCACGGATAAATGGCGAACGTCGCGGGATCGGGCCGCAACTGCATATCGAGCTCTTCACCGCGCACGAAGCCGTCGATGGACCCGCCGTCGAAGGTGATTCGTCCGTCGAGCGCGGCCTCGAGCTCGTCGATCGGTATGGAGACGTTTTTACTCACGCCGAAAATGTCGGCGAAGACCAGGCGCACGAATCGCACGTTCTGCTCGCGAGCCAGCCGTACGACCTCGCGCTTTGCCGTGGGCCGACGCCACTCAGATCGAGTCGTGGAGTTCATCAATTGCAACCGCCAAGCGAAGAGTGAGTTGATCGTGTGGATTGTCGAGCGAGCGTGCGGAGATCTCGGCGATCTGCCGCAATCGGTAGAAGACGGTATGCCGGTGGACGTTGAGCGCCGCCGCCGCCGTCTTCACGTTTTGACCGACTTTAAAATAGAGCTTCAGCGTTCGTTCGAGTTCGGTCTGATGTTTCTCGTCGTAGTTGCGCAATGGAGCGAGCGCTTGGGAAGCAAAGGCTCGCAAACGCGCCACGTCGGCTCCTTCGTAGAGTAAACGGTAGGCACCGAGCTCCTCATAGGCGGCGACGTGACCGCTTCCATAGACGCGCCGGCCGATCGTGAGCGCAGCTTGCGCTGCCTCGGCGCTTGCGTTGAGCGCGAGCATCGTTTGGACGGTTCCAACGCCGCCCGAAATCCGAAGGTGCGGGTTACGTCGCACGGCGTTTTTGGACAAGAGGCTCGCGGCAGTCTTCGCGTTGCTCGCATCGATCGCGCGAGTGACCGGCACGAAGGCCAAGAGCGCGCCGCCGCGCTCGAGGAGTCCAAGATCGGCATCGGTGTCCCGAAAAGCGTCAATCGCCAGTGCGCGCAGCTCTGCAACATCCTCCGCGCCGCGTGGGCCGCCGGCCCTTTCGGCTTCGAGCGTCACGACGAGATAGTGAGGCGCAAGCGAAATGCCGCGCGAGGCGGCATCTTCGCGAGCCGCCGTCGCGTCGGCAAATGTCCGCGCGAGTGCGCCCTCCCAAAAAGTTCCCTTTCGTCCGCGCAGCGTCGCGCCGTCACGCGCGAGTTCGATCCCAATCGTCGCGGCAGTCAGGCGCAACAGAAGCTCACCTTCGGGTGGGGCGTCGGCGCCAAAGAGCGAGAGCCACCCGAGTTCCAGGTTTCCGACGGTGACTCGTTGCGCTCGTCCCGGCGCGCGCGATTCGACGATGCCGCGCGCGCTCGCCGGGATTGGGCCGGCTCCGGCAGTTGCGAGAGGTCGCCAGCGCTCGTCCTCGAGCAGTACGCCGCCTCGGGCGGCTGCCGCCAGATGCGCCGCGAGTGCTTTCGGACCGCCTCCCGATGCGACGATGCGCGCGAGAGCCTCGGTAAACTCGACGATCTCCTCCGGCGTCACGTCGCGGCGTGGCGCGGACTGTGACGAGCGCGCAAACGCGGCAGCTTCTTTGCCACCTCATCGGGCATGATGGCATCGATGGCATCGTCCACCGTGACGATGCCCAACATTTTTCCGGCATCGTCGACGACCGGTACGGCCAGCAGATCGTACTTCGCGATGGTCGATGCGACGTCGACAGCCGGTGCGTCGGGAGCGACCGTTACTAAATCCGTTTCCATGACGCGGTCGATGAAAGCCGTCGGCAACGCGAGCAGCAGCGCTCGCAACGAGAGCGCGCCCAGCAGACGATCCTCCCGGTCGACGACGTAAAGATAGTAGATGAACTCCGAGGCCGGCGCGATCTCCCGGATCTTGCGAATCGTTGCCTCGGTCGTACGGTGCGGGTAGATCCAAACGTAATCCGTCGTCATCAAGCCGCCGGCGGTATCTTCGGGATACTTCACGAGCTCGCGAAGCTCGCCGGCCGTGTAGGCGTTCATCTCGGCGAGAAGCTCCGTCTGCTGTTCTTCCGGAAGTTCCGCCAGCAGATCGGCGGCATCGTCGGCATCCATCTCCTCGATGATGTCCGCAGCGCGTTCGGTGCCGATGTCTTCGATGAGGCTCTTGCGCGTCTCGGCGTCGAGATGCTCGAACGCGTCGGCCGCGGTCTCGTCGTCGAGCTGGCCGACGACGGCGAGTGCCTCGTGCGAGGAGAGATCGCCGATGATTTCAGCGAGCTCCGATGGATGGAGCCGCGCGAGCCGGCTCTCTTTGACGGAGAGCCGCACGTGTGACGGATTGACTTCTCGAATCGGCGCAACCGAATCCCACGCAATCATCGAGCGCGGTACGTTTCCGATCCTCGACAGCCAGCGTTTGCCGAACGATCGCAGCCCTAGCCGGCGAAGCAGTCCGGCGAATCCGACGTCGGCGGCGACGACGCGCAGTCGGCCGCCCGTGTTGGCAACCTCGATGTCGTTGATGCGCACGACCTTGCGACCGTCGACGTCGACGATTTGCTTGTCGAGCAAGTCCGCGATGAGATAAAGCTCCTCTTGCTCTGACGGCGCGGGTTCCTTGGGCGCGATGGTCAGCGCGACGTTTCCATCGCGATCGACGTCCGCGACCGTCTCAATAGGGGCGAAACGCAGCCCCTGCGCGGTCTTGATGACGAGCCCATCAACTTGAGGAAAAACGGCCTCGGGCTTGCCAACCACGAAGTCGGCAACCTTTCCGATCGGAAGGTCGTCGATCGTTGCTCGCCGTCCCACCAGCTCGGAGATGAACCCCTCGGTGAACGCCATACGAAGTTGGTATTCTTTACGCCGCCAGGGGAGCCCGCCGCATCCACGCTCCGTCGCGTAGCTTCCACTGCGTGATGAGCGCACGCACCGCCCACGCCGCGATCCACCCCAGCGCGACGCTGTACAGCCCGAGGTGGAGACGCTCGATGCCGATCCATGCGAGCGGAATGACCAGCGCGCTGCAGAGTATGCCGACGGTCATCGAAAAGCGGGTATCGCCCGACGCACGGATCGGCGCAAGCGAAACCATCGCCCAGCCTTTGAGCGGGAGCGTCACCATATGCAGCGCAAGCGGAAGCGCGGCGATCGTTGCGATCGCGGCGTCGAGCGTAAAAACGTAGGCGAGCGGCCAAGCCAAGATTGCCACGAGCACGCCGCTGAGCGTCGTCACCACGAGCGAGACACGCAGGGAGCGCTCGAAAAACCAGCGCGCGCCTGACGGGTCCCCCGCGCCGAGCCGCTGCCCGATCACGACCTGCGTTGCGCTCTGCAAAGGACTAGGCACGACGAAGGTTAGATCGGAAACCACGTTTAGTGCGCGAAAGGCCGCGACCGCGATCGCTCCCAGCGGTGCGAGCATGGCGACGATGAAAATGTCGGGAATCGTCACGCCGAGGAGAAAGATCGCTTCGGGCAGACCGAGTAGCGCGCAGCGTTGCGCGAGCGGCCACGAGAAGGCAAGCTCGGCGAAGACTCGGTACGCGGGACGGCGTGCGACGTAAAAGATCGCATAGCACGCTGCGGCCGTTTCGGAGAGGAGCGATGAAACACCGGCGCCGGCGATGCCGAATGAGTGGTGCGTCCACCATCCTAAACCGAGCATGAGCAGCAACGGGATGTGAATGAGGTTGACGACGACGAGCACTAAAATGCCAAGCTGACGGTTTCCCGCCGCACCCAAGCCGACGATCAGCGTGCCTGAGATTACCATCGGGACGATCGATGCACAGCGCAGCATCAGATAGACGGCGCTTGCGTGCGCGCTGGAGAGTCCGCCGACCAACGCGTGGACGGCGGGACTCGCGCCGAAGAGGCTGCCGATAAACGAGATCACCCCGACGAGAAGCGGGACGGCGACGCCGGCTCTGACCGTGCGCCCGAAGCCGTCGACGTCGCCGGCACCGACGCGCTGCGCGGCAACGATCGACGTGCCGCTTAGGAACCCCGACGCTGCGAAGACGATCGCGATAAAGATCGTATTGGCCGCGGTCGCGCCCGCGAGCGCCACCGCTCCCATGCTGCCGATCGCGATCGTGTCGGCGACGCCGAGGAGCTGATCGCCGAGGATCTGTATGGCGATGGGAAGCGAAAGGCGCCGGAACGCGGCGCCTATTCTCGTGTGATCGACGATCATCGAAGCTGAGTCCATGCCTACACTTTGGTCCTTCGACTTCGCGCCTCCGGCGCTTCGCTCAGGATGACACGCGGTTTGGTGACACGGATTCGAGCACCTTAAAAAATTCCTCGATCTCGCCGTCGGTCGTGTAAAAGTGCGGTCCTACTCGAATCCCGCATCCCGGCCGGTAATCCACGAAGACGCGCCGCTCGATCAACGGGCGACACGCTCGGTCGGAGCCGTCGAAGTCGATGCCAATCCATCCGGTTCTCCGTTGCGCTTGCAGCGGCGAATTGACGCGCAGGCCGCGCTCGAGTGCCATTCCGACGATCTTGTCGGTCAACTGGACGTTGCGTTCTCGGATGCGCGGCACGCCGATCGATGCGACGATCTCGTGGCCCGGGCGCGCGACCATGTATCCGGGAATCGTCGGCGTTCCGTGCCCGAACCGGTACATCGACGCGGCATGCACGATTGGCGCCGGTTCGAACGAAAACGGACGCGCGTGAGCCATCCAGCCGGTGACCGCGGGCCGAAACTTCTCGAGCAGCGATGGCTTGAGGTAGATCCAGCCGCAACCCGACCCGCCGCAGAGCCACTTGTGCGATCCGCCCGTTACGAGATCGAGATCCCAAGCCGTCACGTCGTAGGGGTAGACGCCGGTCGTCTGATAGGCGTCGACGCAGAGGAGCGCGCCGACGCGGCGGCAATGCCGTTGTATCGCTTGCACGTCGGCAACCGCGCCGGAAACGTAGTACGCATGAGAAAGCACCGCGATCGCCGTCTTTTCGGTGATCGCTTCGATGATGCGTTGAGTCGGAATCGTACGGCCGTCGTCGGACTCGACTATCCGCGCGACCGCTCCGTAGCGTTGCCATTCGCGCCACACGTAGGTCAGCGACGGAAACTGGAGCGCCTCGTAGACGACCTCGTCGCGGTTGCCGCCGAACTCGATGCAGGTTGCGATCGCCGCTTGAAGCACGGAGACGTTGGGACCCAAAAAACACGTCCCCGCCGGCGCTCCGATGATCGTGCCGATGCCGTCGGCGATCTCCGTTATGCGCGGCAGCCAGCGTTCCCAGGCTTCGGGACCATCTGCCGACCATTCATTCCAATACGAATCGAGCGCATCGCGCGCCCGCAGCGGCGCGGCCCCCATCGAATGGCTGACGAGGTACGTCGAGTTCGCGAGGATCGGGAACTGCGCGCGCCATCGTTGGAGTTCGGCGGGGACGGCGGTAAGAACTTCGCTCACGCGTACGCTTCTTTACCGAGGTAGGTGCGCACGTCCCAAAGCTCCGGAAAGAAGCGATGACCGAGCGTGCTCTCCAGATATTGTGCGCCGGAAGAGCCCCCGGTACCGGGCCTCTGGCCGATCATTCGTTCGACCATACGAACGTGCCGCCCGCGCCAGAGCAGAAAACGTTCGTCAAATTCGATCAAGTTCTCGAGCAAGAGGTAGAGGTCGTAGTATTCCGCTTCGTGCGAGTAGATGCGGCGATAGCTTTCGACCAGATCGGCACTCGAATCGACGGCGAACCCTCGACGGCGCAGCACCGCTTTGACACGATCGTAGAGCGACGGGTCCTTGGATCGTGCCTCGAGACGGGCGCGTTGTGCGTCCGCGAGCTCGATCCGTTGTAAGAGATCGGAGCGTCGCAAGCCGCAGACGAACTCCAGCTCCCGAAACTGCACCGATTGGAAGCCGCTGGCCGGATTGAGGTTGTCGCGAAACTGGTTAAACTCTTGTGGCGTCATCGTTTCGAGAATCTCGACCTGCTGCTCGAGCAGCCGCTGAATCGCATGAATTCGCCGGAGATGCTTGCCTGCGCGCGGCAAGTCGTCGCGGTCGAGCGCGAGCATCGTCGCGTCCGTCTCGTGCAAGAGCTGCTTGAACCACAGCTCGTAGACCTGATGAATGATGATGAAAAGCATCTCGTCGTGATGCCGCGGACGGGATAGCGGCTGCTGAAGGGCGAGAAGCTCGTCGATTTTCAGGTAGGAACCGTAGGAAAGAGGCACTGAACGTGGCTTACGAGGGCTGCCGGGGTTCTCCTCGAACCTCGCTGGCTGTGAAGCGTTCGTGCCTCACTGCATTCGTCGCGGTTGCCATACTGACGGCGTGTTCGCCCGCGAATCGCACGGCGGCAACCGGCCCGTCGCCGACCGCAACGAATCCCGTTCCATTTCCACTCTTCGACGGCGCGCAGGTGCTCTCGACCCGCCAATGGCGTACGACGATCTCCAAGCGCCCCAGTGCTGCCGACAGCGCCGTCCTCGCGCAAGGAGCCGGCAGCTACGATGGTCACGACGTGGTTGCAGGGACGCAAGCTTTCATGCCCGTGCTCGAGTCATGGCTGCAAGGTCTTTCGGCGAATCCGCCACCCGGTTACCGTCTCGCCGTCAGCGGCAACGGCATCGAAGCCGTGCGCACGCACACCCGCGAGCTCGGCGTCGATTTCGTCGCGTTTGAGGGAACCCAAGCGGGTAAACATAACGGGGTGGTGGTCATGGTCGTCGATCCTCAGACACTCGATGAAAAGGCCGGCGCCATGCTCGGTCTGATCGGCAGATTTAAGCACATGCCAGGCATGTTGCGCGACCCGATCGACGCGCAAGCCAAGAAGCAGACTGGATTTTCGATTAGCGAGGCGACGAACCCCGATACGCCGATCGGGGCGGCGGTCGCCGCACTCGATCAGCTACGGGACTTCGGCGGACGCGGGATCGTGCTGATCGACGCCGCCAAACAATAGAACCGCCGTCAGTGGAGATCCGTTCGTCGCGGGCGCGCCAGATCGGCGCCTGGCGCCCGCCAATCACGTCTTCGTTCTTGCTCTGCTGGCCAGCATGGGGGCGCTCGCGACGATGCTCGTGCCACCGCTAAGCGGATGGCTCTCGGATGCACGCCGACGCCGCGGCGGCGCGCGGCGCTCCTTCGTCGCTGCCGGGATCGCCATCGACGTGGCAGCGTTGATCGGTTTGGCGCAGGTGAGCTCATTGCCGATGTTCGCGTTCTTGCTCGTCATGGCAACGTTAGGCTCGAACGTCGCGCTCAGTGCGTACCAGGCGATGCTTCCCGAGACGGTCCCGCGCCGGCATTGGGGAGTCGTCTCGGGCGTTCGAGGTGTAGCGACGCTTGCGGGAAGCGTGATCGGCTTCGCCGTTGCCGGACTCGCACCGAGTCCGCATGTAACGTTTTTGGCGCCCGCGACCGCCATGGCGCTCGGCGGCGTGCTCTCCAGCCGATGGGCGATGGCGATGGACGCGATACCGAAACTGCGCGACGTGGGACGCGATCTCGGCCTTTGGGGTATCGCTACGAGCGTGCCCAACGTCGTGGCGCCGCTGGTCGGCGGCTGACGGTGCTGCACGCCGGGCGCCAACCGATTTCGTCGCTTTGGGCGGTTCCGCTGCGGGCCACCGCGGTACTGTCGAACTACGCATGGGATCATCTCGCATATCGCGTTCGGCATTGGGGAAAAATTCCAAGACGCCGTGGCCCGACGCTGATCGTCGCCAATCACCAACATGATTTCGAGTCGCCGGCGATCGTTTCGACCACGACCGTCGAGAGCGGTCCGTGGCGCCACCCCATCTTCACCGCGAGTTCGCGGCGCATGTACGAGCCGGGCTTTCTGGCCGACCGTCTTCCGTGGCTAAGCTTTTTGCTGCGGCGCGTCAATGCGGGACAGCTCTTCATCGCGCTCGGGATGCTGCCGCTCGAGAACGAGCTGGGCTCGCGGGCGCTCGCCGCATTCGCGTGGGCGGCGCAGCGGCGGCACGGCGTGCTGGCGCTTTCGGAAATCTTCGGAGAGCGCGTCGCGACGCGCTTCCCTCCTGGTACCACGAGTTCGGATCTCTGGCGCCCGCAGTTTTTCTCTCAGGCGCGTAACGTGGTGAAAGTATCGACGGTGCGCGAGCCCTATAGACGTGAGATCCTCGACGAAACCCGTACCGACGTCGAGCGCGACCTGGCCCGCTTGGAGCACGTCGTGCGGCGCGGTGGCACGTTCTATCTGACGCCGGAAGGACACTATACATTCGACGGCCGCATGCGTCCGATGCGCGGGGCGATCGAGCGCCTCGCGCCGCTCGCCACGGTTTATCTCTATGGCGTCAGCTACGATCCGTTCGTAGCCAAGCGGCTCTCCATGCTCTACCGCGTGGTGCGGTTACCCGAGGGTGCCGAGCCCTGGATGACGCGGATGACCAAAACGCTCGCGGCGATTCGTCCGGTTACCACAAGCCAGCTTTTGGGAACGTGGCTTCACGCGCAAGCCGGCAGCTTCACGCTCGCCGAGGCGGCGTCGGCAGTAGAAAGGGCAATGACGGCGTTGCCGCCCGCGCTTTTCATCGATCCCGAGTTGCGCCGTAACCCGCGTAAGATGGTTCGTGCCGCGCTTCCGCTCATGGTGAAGTGGCAGATACTCGAGCGTGACGGCGACCGCTATCGCGTCGCGGCGCAACGGCGCCATCCGCAGTTCCCATTCGTCGAAGACATCCTCGCCTATCAGTATCGTTTTTTGGAAGAAACGCTCGACAACGCTGCCTACGCTCGCGCCGCGTGAGCCCGCTCGAACTGCGCGAGGCGAAAGCGAACCGAACCCGGCGTCGCCCCTTTGATTCGCTGGTCGGCGCCGATGACGCGATGCGCCGGAATAAAGAGATCCAGCGGCGTGCGTGCCATGGCGGTCGCCACGCCGCGGTGCGCGGTCGGCCGTCCTATCGCTCGTGCGACGTCGGCATACGACACGAATTCGCCAAAGCCGAGCGATGCGACGGCTTTCCAGGCAGCCAGTTGTAGGGGCGTTCCTTCCAACGCGAGCGGAAGGTCGAAACGGCGAAGCCGCCGCGCAAAATAAGCGCGAACCTGCGAGGCGGCTTCGGCGAGCAGTGCATCGCCCGGTTTACTCCGCCGGGACGGCTTGCGCGTGACAAAATTGCTAGCAAAAATCGCCCCGCCGTTGCCTAGGATCAACAAATCGCGGGCTAGGGGCGTCGGGACACGCCAGCTCACAAAGGCCCCGGGCGCGTCCGTGCGAACTCTCTCCAACGTCATTTTAGGAACGCCGACGGGATCCGCCGCGTTAAGAGTCCGGAGGTCTTTATGAACCGAAGCTTCGTTCAACTTTTACCGGTATTAGCCATTGCCGCACTTGCCGCATGCTCCAGCGGAGCGACGCGCCAATCATTTGTCCCAGAGAGCTCAGCTCTCGCCGTACCGGGGAATGGTGACGTTCCATTCCGGACCGCCGATCCCGTGCGCCGAATCTGTTCGACGCCGGGCACGGCCGACCACATGCAATGTCTTGCGATGGTGCGCACGGACATCGTCCTAAACGGCGCGCTGGCCGCCGCTCAAGTGAGCGGTGAGGCCGAAACGTGTCCCTTTGAGGGCGAGGCTTACTGTCCGAACGATCTGCAAGACGCCTACGCACTGCCGTCCTTGACGAAGGGCAAAGACAAAGTCGTTGCGATCGTCGATGCGTTCGGCTATAAGAATGCCGCTTCGGATCTGGCGGAGTACCGCAAGGTAATGGGCTTGAAACCCTGCACCACCCAAAAGAAGTGCTTGCGGATCGTCAATCAGGAAGGGAACTCCTCACCGCTGCCTCACGAGCCGCCTCCCAGCGACGACTGGAGGTTCGAGCAGGCGACCGACCTTGACATGGTCTCGGCAATCTGTCCGAACTGTCGGATCGTACTCGTGCAGGCAAACACCGACTACACCAGCAGTTTGTATCCCGGCGTAAAGACCGCGGAACGGTTCGCCAAATATATCGGAGTTTCGTGGGGCGGCGGCCCCGAGGGCCCGGACAACGCGATCTTCGATCGGCAGGGAGTTGTGATAGCGGCGGCCGCGGGCGACTTCGGCGGGGGCGGCCGCTTCGGCGGCGGTCCGGCTCAACCGTGCACGTATACCTACGTCGTCTGCGTCGGCGGAACGCACCTCGTTCGCGATTCGCAAAATAAGCGCGGTTGGCACGAGACGGTTTGGAACGACTGGACGTTCGACCAATGCGGCAGCTCGGGAAGCTCGCCGTGCGGCGCGACGGGAAGCGCTTGCAGCAAGAAGATCGCGAAACCCGGATGGCAGACCGACACGGGCTGCAAGATGCGTTCGGCGGCCGACGTTGGCGCAACCGCGTCGGTTCGTGCCGGTGAGGCGGTCTACATCTCCGAAGAACACGGCGGCTGCCCGGCGAAATGCTTCTTTATTGTAGGCGGCACGAGCGTATCGGCTCAAGTTATCGCGGCCGTCTACGCCTTGGCAGAAAACGCCGGCAGTCAAAAAGGCGCCGCGCACGTCTGGAAGCATCATAAGGGGCTTCTCAACGACGTGTCTTCCGGAAATAACGTCGATCCACATATTGGCGTCACGTGCGCATCGGCGGTGAAGTATATTTGCACCGCGCGCGTCGGGTTCGACGGTCCGACCGGCTGGGGAACGCCGAGAGGAGTCGGCGCATTCTAAGGCTCTGCGCCCTCATCGCGATCGTTTCGGTAACGGGCTGCATGAGCAGCTCGCTCGAGCAGACGCCGCTGCCGGTCGAGCAATCTACTGCGACGGCGCAAGGGCCAGCGTCGCATGCGTCGCCGGCGGATGACTCATCGGATGCGCCGAGCAACGACGAAGCGCCCGTTTCAGAGACCGGCGAGCCGAGCGCGGCTCCGACGCAGCCGTCGAAGACAAAAGCGGCGGGCGCGCGTTCCGCTTGCGCGCATCCCGCCGTTGCGGGCCGTCGCGAGTGCGATGCGATCGTGCAGTCAAGCTCCGCCGCACCGCACGTCGCTCGCGGCGGCGGCTGTAACAAGACGGTTCCTTATTGCGCGTTGGACCTGCAGTCGGCTTATGGATTGACCCAGGCTGCGCGAAGTGGCGGAAAGGGTTCGATCGTCGCCATCGTCGACGCCTACGGCTATCCGAGCGCGGCAAGCGATCTCGCAGCCTATCGCCGCACCATGGGGCTGCCGAGCTGCGGCAGCGGTTGTCTCAAGATCGTGAATCAGAGCGGCCGCGCCACTAATTTGCCCAAGCCGAATGCGGACCCGCAGGACGATTGGCGGCTGGAACAGGCGCTCGACCTCGACATGGTTTCGGCGATTTGTCCGAACTGCAGAATCGTGCTGGTGCAGGCGTATAGTAACAAGAACTCTGACCTTGCCGCGGCCGTCAATGCCGCGGCTGCGTGGGGCGCGACCGCCATCGGCAACTCGTATAGCGGCAGGGAAGAGAACGGGCGCGACACCGCCTATCAGCACGCCGGACGCGCCATTACGGCGAGTGCGGGGAACGGCGGTACGGGGCCGAGAGCGCCGTGCAGTTACACCGCGGTCGTCTGCGTGGGAGGAACCTCGTTGGTCGCGGCGTCGTCGGGACGCGGCTGGACGGAACGGGCGTGGCGCGATAGCGGTAACGGCTGCAGCGCGTACGTCGCCAAACCGGTGTGGCAGCACGTAAAAGGCTGTAAAATGCGCTCGGAGGTTGACGTTGCTGCCGTCGCCGATCCGGCAACCGGCGTCGCCGTCTACGAATCCGCCGCAGGCGGCTGGCAGCAAATGGGTGGAACCGGCGTCGGTGCGGCGATCGTCGCTGCCCTCTTCGCACTGGGCCCCGGCGCTGGACGCGCAAATGCGCCGCAATGGATATGGCGTCATGGCAGCGGCAGCGCCTATCGTCACGTCGGCGGAAGCTCGCGTTATGACGCGTTGACCGGTTGGGGCACGCCCAACGGAATCGGTGGATTCTAAGGTGGGAGTACGTGCAACGCTCTTTGCTGCGCTCGCTCTTGGAAGTTTTGTGGCTGCCGCGCCTCCCGATAGCGCCGTAATCGTCAACTCCGGTTCGACCAACTCGTACGGATATACGATTGCGGTGTCGTCTGACGGCAAAGGCACGATCACGCTGCAGACGCGCGGGGCCTCGTCCGCACGCACGCCGAAGCCGTTTACGGTACCGGCGGCGACCGCGGCGCGCTTCTTCGCCGATCTCTCAGCCGCGCGCAAAGGGAACCTGACGACCGCGCCATGCATGAAGAGCGCGTCGTTCGGAACGTCGATGCACGTTACATGGCGCGGATGGGTTACGCCGGATTTGAGCTGCCCGCCGACCGGAGCGTTGGGCAAGGCTCTCGTTACCGACGTGGACGCAATACGACAGGCGGCGGGCATCAGTGCTATGCCCCTGCGACAGGCTCCAAACCCGTAATCGCGCGGGAGGCATACGCCGGCCGTCGAACCGCGAGCGAGTGAAGTTAGTCGAAAGCATCGACCGTCAGGCGCTCGAGAAGGGCCGGCTCGTCGCCGAGTCGAGCGAATTTGCAATCTTCGATGTCGGTCAAGACACCTATGCGTTGGTGCACCGTCACGAAGCCGTCGCATGGCAGGGCATCACGATCTCCGGAGACGGACTATTCCGAGTAGCGGAGCTGGTTGCACTCGCAATGCGCTCGCTCTATCGTGACGTGGCATCGGAGCTTTCCAAAGAGCGTAACCGCTGAGCCATGATGACGACGTTTCGCCGCATGGCGGCATTTGCAGTTTGCCTCCTATTTGCGTTCGGCTTAGCAGGAACCAGCGCGCCCGCCGCACTCGATTTGTTCGTCGGAGCCCAAACAGTGGTGAAGGACCAGCCGCTGAGCAGTTGTAACGCCAAGGCGAAAGATGCTTTGAACGCCGTGCTTCAAAACGCGTCGGAAGTAGACGACACCGGGGAATGGAAAGCCACCGGCACGCCGGATGCCTCCGGAAACTCGTTTGCGGCTGCGGCGGTTCACTGCTATCCGCTCACCGACAGCAGCTACGTCGTGACCTTCACGTGCGCCGCTCAAGTTCCGCCCAATCCCGAAGCGGCGAGTGCGATCTGCGCAAAAGTCACTGCGGCGTTCGGGAGTGGGCATTGAGGCCATCGCTGCCCCGCCGCATCGCACTCCTGGCGATGGCGGTTCTGGCCGGCGTCGTGTGGTGCAATGCCGGCGCGCCCGCTGCCGTTGATATGTCGGTCGGAATCCGTCACGTCAGCCCCGATGGATCCCTTGAAGATTGCAGCACCAAGGCAAAACAAGCTCTCGACGCCTACTTGCAGGGTGCGGCGGAATCCCACACGGGCAGCGGCGAATGGGTTGCTTTTTCACAAAACGGAATAGCCGGAACGCCGACGGCCGCCGCCACGGTTCGTTGCTACGCGCTGGGCAACGGCTACGTCGTGACCTTCACGTGTGCCGTGCAATTACCGGACAATCCCTACACCGCCGACGCACTCTGCTTGGACGTCGCCCACAAATTTTACGGCGGCGCGCTGGCGGCGCTTCCGCCGATTCCGACGCCCACGCCAATACCAACCGGCTGCAGCACCGTCAATCTCGTCGGCACCTGGGTCTCAGACGGCAAACCCGACCTCACCTTCAAAATGGACCTGAACGGAAACGTCATCGATAGCGAAGGCGTCTCGGGGAATTGGGGCCTTAAGGGCAATACGGTGACGCTGACGTATTACGGCAATCATACCTTGACGCTCTCCGGCGACGGAAAGCATATGACAGGCGGTGGCTATAGTCTCACGCGCAAATGTTGATACCCGGCCTCTCCGGCGCTGCCTACGGGCCGTCGGACAGATAGCTAGGGCAGCGGTGAAGCGTGGCGAGGTTGGTAAAGATTAATTCGCTCGCCGCCGGGCAGAACCAGCGTCGTCAATAAGCCCCATCCTCGATCGGTGATTGGGCCATCGGTTCTAACGCCTCGTTCGGTCAACTTCGCCGCGACTGCGTTGACGTCGTCGCACATCAGGTAGACTTCGTGTTCGGGCTGCTCTTCCGTCGGATGAGTCGCGTTCTCGGTCGGCGGAGCGGCGTAGATCGGCCAGCCCGCGCCCGCGTCGACTGAACGAAGTCCGAGCAGGTCGCCGAGAAACTCACGCATTTTCTCGGCATGACGGCTAAAGATAATCACATGCATGCCCGTAATCACGTCATCACCTCAGGATAGCCTTGGTCGAGCGACATACGCACATGATTCACGTCCATGTTCGGTACTCGGGCGTCTGTCGCGGCGGAATGTAACTCTCGTTGTCGTCATGGCTCCTCACTTAGGCGATGTTTGGGGCTGGTGTTCGTTGGACGCTGCGATGACGGGCTCGAATCGGCGATCCGGCGGAATCCAGATCAGCGCAACGGCGAATAGGATCAGGTCCGTGGCGATGGTGGAGACAAAGGCCAAACCGAGCGCGACGATGTACAGCGCGATTGAAAGTATGCCCTTGACATCGGTCTTGACTGCCTGGGCGAACGGGGTGTTGCGTCCATTCACGCGCAACAGCGTACGCTGCAAAATGGTATACGCGATCGCATCGAGCAGCAGCACGAGCGCGTAGAGCGCGGTCGGGCCAACGGCGGTCGGATTCCGGCCGAGCCAACTGGTCGTGAACGGCACGAGCGATAACCAGAACAGCAGATGGAGATTTGCCCACATCGCGCGGCCATCGATGCCGCGCGTCGCACGAAGCATGTGATGATGGTTATTCCAGTAGATGCCGATGAAGACGAAGCTCAACGCGTAGACCGCGAATGTAGGCCAAACCGCAAGAAGTGCCTTGAAATCGGTGGATTGCGGTGGCCGCAACTCGAGCACCATGATCGTGATGATGACCGCTATAACCCCATCGCTGAAGGCTTCGAGTCGGTCGCTTTCCGTCATAAACGGGGCTTTCATGCGGCCAGGCTTCCCAAACGATGCGGGCCGGCCCTCTGAAGCAGTGAATGTAAGGGTTGCGCGCCAATGGCATTTTGTAAGCCTGGAGACGTCGCTTAGAGGGTACGAGTAATGCAGATTGATGATAGAATTCGCAATCGAAACGAGATGTGGCCGAACGTTGCCGTGTCAGCGTGGGCACCCACGAAAAGAAGTCTACATTTGTATGCGCAGATGCTCGGCAAGATCAAGCTCGCGCTTTCGCCCGTTCAGCCGAACTGGATGTTCACGGCGCTGCAGCTGACGCCGCGCGGTCTGACGACGGGGACGATTCCCGCGCGCGGCTCCTCTCTGGAGGTTCAGATCGACGTCTTTGATTCCGATATCATTCTTGCTCGGAGCACGGGTTCGCACGTCGTGATTCCATTGCTTCCGGTTCGGACCGTAGCCGAAATCTACGGCGATCTAACCGCCGCTCTTGAAAAGGTCGGCGTAAATTGCTTCATCTCAACCGTTCCTCAGGAAATTCCCGATACCACTCCGTTGCACGAGGATCGGCGTCCTAGCGAATACGATCCCGATGCCGTCATTCGCTGGTTTGCTGCCGCCACGGCGGCCGCGAGCGTTTTCGAGCATTGGCGCAGCTGCTTCTTCGGTCGCAGCGCCGTGGCGCTGTGGTGGGGAGCGCTCGATGTGGCGTTGCTGCTGTTCAGCGGTCGTCGGATGAGCCCGCCGACGGACCGCGGCTACATCATGAAGTACGACCTCGATGCGCAGCTCATGAACGTGGGCCTCTATCTCGGCGACCAAAGCACGCCGGCGTTTTTTTACGGCTACATCTATCCAGAACCCGACGGCGCGGAATCGCTGCCCCTAGCGCCGTCGGACGCTTCCTGGTCGACGACGCTTCGAGAGTGGGTGCTATCGTACGATACCGTACGAGGCTCCGCAAACCCCAGTAGGACCTTGCGCGCGTTTATCGATAGTATCTACGCCCTGTGCTTCACGGCCGCCGGATGGCAGCGCGACGCCTACACATACGACGCCCCTCCATCGGCAAGGCATCGAAGGCTCTAGCGCTTCCAACCAAAGACTTAGCCGACGTCAACAATACACCATACGGTACGGCGCTTTTGCCGGCGGCGGAACCTTCTTGAGCATCTACTACGTGACCGGAACGCGTTGCCGAACGACGGCAAACAACGGCGCCGGAGCGCTTTTACAATAATCGGGCGGGGCATGGTCGTGACGCCGATCGACCTGGTGAAGCTGCTGCACCACCAGACTCGCTCATGCCGTAAAGAGTGCCGTTGCGCGCACGTGGAATTTATGGGGTCTAGGGATTGGAGGCGTTGAGAAATGAAACCGTTGGCGTCCTTTCTCGCTGTTGGGTTGCTATTTACCGGTACCGGGTGCTCACATTCCGTCGCGCCGGTTCTTTTGCCGGCCGGGGCGGTAGGGAAGTCGCCTTCGTCGCGTTCCCCGGCCGGCTACAAAGTGTTGCACAGCTTCGGCAGCGGCAAAGACGGCCAATCTCCAGACGCGAACTTGACCGCGTTTAGCGGAGACCTCTACGGCACGACGTACGGCGGGGGCACCCTGGGCGTCGGAACGATCTTTAGGATTGACGCGGCCGGAGCGGAACGCGTCCTGCACAGCTTCAATTACAGCGACGGGGCGCGTCCGGCAGCGGGTCTGACCGTCATGAGCGGCAAGCTCTACGGCACGACGGCGACCGGCGGCGCGCACGGCATGGGTGCGGCATTCAGCGTAGCGACCGGAGGCGAGGAGCGGACTCTCTATAGTTTCAAGGGCGGTCGCAACGGCGAGGAGCCCTTAGCAAGCCTGACCGGTTGGAACGGCGTGCTCTACGGCACGACCTATGGCGGCGGCGGGGGGTGTGGCGCCGTTGGTTGCGGCCTGGTCTTCGAGGTGACCACCGACCACCACGAGCGTACTGTCAACGATTTCGGACGCCATTTTGGAAAGCCCAAGGCTCCGTACAATCCCTTGGCGGGCTTGACGTTTTTGAACGGCAGCGCCTATGGCACGACATTCAACGGCGGAGCCTCGGATCTGGGGGCGGTTTTTAGTCTCGACGCCGCCCGACGCATACACGTGCTCCATAGTTTTAGCAATGACGGCTCGGACGGTTGGTGGCCTCAGGGCAATTTGATTCTCTTAAACGGCACGCTGTACGGGACGACCAACTTTGGCGGCACCGGTACGCAATGCGCCGGTGCGGGCGGATGCGGCACCGTGTTTAGCGTGAGCACCGATGGTCGGGAGAACGTGATCTACAGCTTCACCGGTCCCCCAGATGGTTTCGAGCCTCAAGCGAGCTTAGCCGTCTTGAACGGCACGCTCTATGGAACGACGGTCTCCGGCGGCACCGGATGCGGAGGCAGCGGCGGCTGCGGAACGATCTTTAGCGTGACAACGAGCGGCCAGGAGACCGTCCTCCACAGTTTCAAGGGCGGAAAGGATGGCGCATATCCATTCGCGGGTCTGACCGCTTTTCACGGCACATTGTACGGAACCACGGGTGGCGGGGGCGCTCACAACGACGGAACGGTTTTCGCCTTAACGCCCTAGCCGCGTCGAGAGTTTGAGAAAGGAGCCAAGCTTTCCATGAACGTGTCGAGGGGGACGCTACATGCTATCAAGGCATGCATGGCGATTGCTCTGCTTGCCGGTTGCGGTGGCGGCGAGTCGCGATCGGGGCTGGGCCCGATGGGGCCGCTGCCGCGAAGCGCTGCTCGATCGGCAACCCTAGATCGAGAGCCGTCGTGGATCTCTCGAGACGCAGCCAGCGGGAATCTTCTCTACGTTTCTATCGCTGGATTCAATGACGTCTTTGTCTATTCGTATTTGCCGGCTCCGCTAAAATTGGTGGGAAGGCTCAGGGGTTTCTCCAATCCATCGGGCGAGTGCGTCGATAAGAAAGGCGACGTTTTCGTTACGGAAACGGATGGACATCGCATCCGCGAATACTCGCACGGCGGCACGAAGCCGATCGCTACGCTCGGCGACCCCCATGGCGCCCCCGTCGATTGCGCCATCGATCCGACGAGCGGCGATCTTGCCGTTTCCAACGACCAAGGTTCGACGGGCGGTGAAGGCTATGTTTCTATCTACAAGCGGGCGCGGGGCGCTCCGAAATCCCACTACGTTAGGCGGATGCAGTTTCCTGAGTACCTCGCTTATGACAACGAAGGAAATCTTTTCGTCGACGGATACTACTACTATTATCGAAGCTCGTCGTGCTGCATTGTGTTCGCGTTCGCCGAGCTTCCCAAACATCGTACGACGTACGAGCGCATCACACTGAAAGACGTTTATGGTGCCGGTGGAGTTCAATGGGATGGCAAGCATGTCGTCGTCAGCGACTTAGGCAGTAAACCCCCGGTAATTTATCGGTTCGCCATCAGCGGCAAGAAGGCTACGATGGTTGGTCCGGTGACGCTCCGAGATGTGCCCCAGGTGCAATCGTTTTGGATTCAGGGCGGACACGTCGTCGGCGTCGACGCGTCGTATGCGGAACTTGGATCGTGGCGCTATCCAGCCGGCGGCGCCGCTCTAAAGAGAATCACGGGCCTGTATGAACCGCTCGGCGCGGCGGTGAGCCTGAGCCGATAGTTGCGCGATCTCGGGAGACGGCTGCGCAGTCAACGAGCGATGCAGCGCATCTTCTTGCTTTCATGCAACTTTCGCTGCAATCGACGACGGCGCTCGCAAAGGAAAGCGACGATCCGCACATAGCCCAGGTCGAAGCTGGGCTTCAAACCGCGGTTTATCTGACGGGCCGGCCGCGAACAACGTACACGCTTGGTGCGCGCATGAACTATTACCAGGTTCCAGCGGTCAGCCTCGCGGTCATCGACAACTATCGGATCGCGTGGGCGCGCGCCTACGGCTACCGAGACGTCGCCACGCACGCGTCGGCGGACGCTACGACGCTCTTCCAAGCTGCGTCAATGAGCAAGCCCGTCTTTGCTGCTGCAGCGTTACATCTCTTTGAGGCGCGCGAACTCGATATCGACGCTGACGTCAATTCGATGCTCCGCTCGTGGAAGGTACCGCAGCCACCGCGAAACATCTCGGGCGATGTGACGCTGCGGCGAATTCTCACCCACACCGCCGGAACGAACGTTCACGGCTTTGAAGGATACGACCGCGACGCACGGACACCGACCCTGGTGGAAGTCTTGAACGGTGCGCCCCCGGCGAATAATAAGGCAATTCGAATTGTTGAGCCTCCGGGCGGTTCCCCGGACTACTCCGGCGGAGGCACCACGATTGGCCAACAACTCGTGATCGACATCACCGGTCAGTCGTTTCCCACCTTCATGCAGCAGACGCTGCTCGGTCCGCTCCGAATGTCGAACAGCACCTTCGCACAGCCCTTGCCGAGGCTGCTCTGGTCGCGTGCAGCGACGGGCTACTACGTCAATGGAGCGCCCGTGCACCGCAGCTGGCACGTGTATCCAGAAATGGCGGCAGCGGGCTTGTGGACGACCGCGACCGATCTGGCGAAGTTCGTGATAGCGATTCAGAGTGCGCTGCGCGGGCAAGCCAACGGTCCCATCACGCCGACGATCGCTCACGAGATGACGACGCCAAGCGCACCGGGCTCGCATTTTGCGCTCGGCCCCGAAGTAGGCACCGGCTTCTTCCGCCACACCGGCGGTAACGAAGGCTTCCGGGGCGATTTCGTCGGTCTAGTCCACGGCGGGCGAGGCGTCGTCATCATGACAAACTCAGACGCGGGCTTACTGCTCGCGCCGGAGATCATTGCCAGCGTCGCGGTTGCTTACGGTTGGCCCGTCTTGGCGCCGAAACCAAAAACTGCCCTTACACTTGACCGCGGGGAGTTGATCCCGCTCGTCGGGAAATACCGTTCTGGCTCAGGGAGCGACGCCGTGACGCTCGCCGTACGATTCGATGGCAAAACATTGCTGCTGCAAATTTCGGGTGCGGGCCCTGAGTCACGTCTTTATGCCGAAACGCGCACGCACTTTTTTACGCTTGACGGAAACGTGTTCACGCCTGTCTTTGACGCAAATCGCCACGTCCGCTCGCTCCGGGTGGCCGGCATGACGTTCAGCCGTTTTTAGCTTGGCTGTACATCAAGATCTCGAGGGGCCTCGAGCACGGGACGGAGTAGAGGGTTCCCCATACGGGGAAGTGTAAGCCGCCGTAAGGAGAGCACCGATGAAATCACGCTCGTTTCATGCATACTTCCTCGCGGTTGCGTGCCTGCTGGCAGGCTGTTCCGGAGGAAGGAGCTTGCCCGGAGCGATCGGCAACGGCCCACTCGTCGCCGTTCCTCATGGCGCGGCTAAGTTCACGATACGGAGCAAAACGTTTAAAAACGATAAATTCGTGCCGCTGACCATGGTGTACAAAGGCAACGGCTGCAAGGGCGGCAATCAGTCGCCCGAGCTCGAATGGAGGGGAACTCCGAAGGGCACGAAGAGTTTTGCCGTGCTGATGCTCGACACGACCGCGATTTTCTGGCATTGGGGTATGTACGACATCAAGTCGAGCGCTACAAGCCTTCCGAAGAACGCGGGCAAGCCATCGAGCAAATACGGTGACGAAGTCCTTAACGACTGGGCCGTTTATTACGGCAAGGCCAATCGCGGATACGGAGGCCCCTGTCCGCCGGCCGGTGCGACGCATCGCTACGTCATCACGCTCTATGCCCTCAACGCGAAGCTGCGTTTGCCGCCGTCGGCTCACGTCGAGAATCTCGACCTCGCGATCCGCGGACACGTCTTAGGAAGCACGAGAATCACCGGTCTCTATAAGACGTAGGAAACCACTCCGATAACGACGTTCAAACGGCTTCGGCGCAACGGCTGGCATGACCGAAACGGTCAGAACGGCGAATCCCTCGCAGCCCACGCACGTTGAAACGCGGAACGCGCGATGGAACATGACCGTCGTGGGGCTAAACAGCCGGGGCGTTTCGACCCTGCGCGGGCAGCGCTCCTCGACGATCCCGCGCGACTCTCGTACCTCCCACCGGGAGACGTGCTTGCTTTGCTCGACGCGCCTCGCGACGCTATGCTCATCGACTTCGGCACTGGGACGGGAACATACGCCGTCGCGCTGGCGCACCTTCGGCAAGATCTGCGCATCGTCGCGATCGACGAGCAGCCCGAGATGCTCGCGCTTTTACGTGCAAAGCTGGAGCGCGCGCGTGTGGCGAACGTCGAAGCGGCGGCAAGCGACGCGATCCCTAGGTTGCGTGGCCGCGCCGATCGCGTTCTCGCGATTAACGTACTGCACGAGCTTGGCGATGGAGCGATCTCGGAATTGAGACGACTCCTCAAGCCGGCCGGAGTCGCTCTCTTCATCGACTGGAGTGCCGACGTCGAACGTCCGGTCGGACCGCCGAGCGATCACGTGTACACGCTCAGCGAGGCCAAGCGGCGGCTGGAAACCGGCGGGTTTTTCGTCCTTCGCGAAAGCACATTTCCCTATCACTATGCGGTCGTGGCCCAACGCCGACCAATGCTTTAATCCCGAAAACAAAGCGCCTTCCGCGGATTCCTCTGAGTCATTGACGGCGGCGCGTTCAGGCTTTCTTCATGAGTTGCGGATACGATTTTCGGGTGCGTAGATGGAGGCCGGATGAGATGGGTCAAAGCCCGGAAACTGTAACCCGCCGAGCGTTCCTCGGAGGTGTGGTCGTTTTGCCCGCGTTCGTAGGTTTGTTGAGCGGCGAGGCATCCGCCGACGCGTCGAAAGCGTCGCAGGCCTCGATGCACTATCAAACGTCGCCAAACGGAAACATGCACTGTTCGCTGTGTAAGTTTTTCATTCCAGGTCAGGACGCAAACTCGAACGGCACGTGCCAACTGGTCGACGGATCGATCTCGCCCAACGGCTACTGCATGGCCTTCACGGCCAAGTCATCGTAAGCGGCCGTCGTGAACCGGATTACTCTCACGCGCTTGACTAGCTTCTTTCTTGCGCCGTTCGTGCGGTTCTCGCTGCGCTTACTTCCCTTGCCCGTCCGCACGCAAATTCGAGGGGATGGGCCGGTTCGCCTATAACTCATTGCGGCGTGCGAGCCGCACTCGTGCTTGGTTTCACTCTCGCGTGGTTCCAGATCGGTTCCGCAGCCGAGTTGATTCCGGCGCACGGATACGTGCTTTCGCCGCGGGAGAATGGTCACGTCATTATGCGCGTCGATCCGGTATCCGCGATGCTGGAGGGTGGCGTCTATATCGTGCGACTGCCAACGGCGGACGCCAAGCTACCCCCTCCCGGAACAGAAGTTGATGCGCTGCTCACGAGGCGTGGAAGTGCACTGGCCCTCTACGAGCAGCCCGTTGCTGCGCCACGTTTCATTGCGGGCACCGCGAACCCGCTAGTCAAGCATATCCTGACCGCGGGCGATCGCGCGCCCGCGTACACGCTGGTCGACCAAGACGGCCAGCCATTGCAGCTCGATCGCATACGCGGCAAAGTGACGGTCCTGACCTTCGTCTTCAGTCGCTGTCCGGATAAGACCGTTTGCCCGGCGATCAGCGGAAAATTTGCGTACTTGCAGAGTCACCTCGATCCACGTTATTTTCATCTCGTCGAAGTAACGCTCGATCCGGCCTACGATTCGCCGGCGGTGCTTTCTGCGTACGGCCGCCAGTTCGATGCCAACCCACGGATATGGTCCATCGTGACGGGCGAGCCGTCGCAGGTAAAAGACGTCATTGACGCATTCGGAGTGTCGTCGATTGCGAACGGATCGGCAAGCTACATTCACGACGTTCGACTCGTATTGATCGACGGGCGCGGCATTCTGCACGACGTCGTTCAGACTGCGGATTGGAACCCAGACGACGTCGTAGCCATGGCGAGCAATCTCGCCGGTTTTTCCTCGAATCCCCTTCGCCGTTTCTGGTTCGCGACCATCGCTAATCTGGTCGCATTCTGCGGCGGAAATGCGTCGGTGGCCACGACGCTGCTTCTCGTGGTGAGCATCGGCGGCATCTCTCTTATCACGATTCCACTGCTCATTTGGATCACGCATCGATGGATAATCTTGGGTTAACCTCCCTCAGCACATTTGAGGCTGTCGCATACATCGTTCTCACAGCGCCGCTGATCTTTTTCTTGTATGCGGAGATTGCGAAACGCCACGTGGTGCACGAAATGCTTCGACAGGCCGCAAAAGCGATCGTTTCGCTGGCAGCGCTCGGGATTCTGTGGGTTGCGATCTTGCACGTTGGAGTGCCTGGGAAAGAACGGCCTTTCGCGTACCTATTCAGCGCATTCTACGTGGTTATCATGGGGTTTATCTACGTGGCTGCGGATCGGTATGTGCGAGAGGCCTAATCCCGCGGCTCGATTTCGAACGCCGGTTATCGATCGTGATGGGCGCCGTCAAAGATGCGACGGGAAATTGCGCGCTCGCCTTCGTCTTGCTCTCGACGCTGGCCGCGTGCTGTTTGGCGATTCTGCTCGCCCGCGCGCCGCAAACCGTCTTAGATAAGGACGGTCTCTCCCGTGCACGCTTTGCTCGGCGCGCTTTTCGCTTTATATCTTTTCGTAGGAGGAAGCCGTGGAAAATTCGGTTGTCGCCGTTGATCCGATAGCCAATCCGCCGGGCAATTCCAGGGTTTTGTTGATATCATTCCTGGCGTTTTCGTTCGGTTTTGCGGTTTGGGGAATGTTTTCCGCGCTCGCGCCTTTTTTGATTAAGTGGTACAACTTCAGCGCCACCCAGGTGCTCGTCCTTGCCGCGGTGGAGCCGCTTTTCGCAGCCGCGGTCAGCATCCCGCTCGGCATCTTGACGGACAAGTTCGGCGGCCGGACCGTTTTCACGCTCTTGCTTCTGACCCTCACGATTCCCCTGTTTGCGGGTCCTTTCGCCCATGGCTACTACTCCTTGCTGCTGCTCGGGACGCTGCTCGGACTCGGAGGCGCGAGCTTCGTTGTCGGCAACGCTCATGTAGCGGCCTGGTATCCCAAATCGAAGCAGGGTACTGCCCTTGGCATCTTTGCTCTGGGCAACATCGGAATCACCGTCGGCATGATGACGGTCACTTTCCTGGTTACCCGCGTGCTGGTCGGCCCGGACGGCTGGCGCCAGATATTCCCGATCTTCGCCATTTGCGCACTGCTGATGGCGGTCGTCTACTGGTTTCTTACATCCGATTCGCCGTACGGGCAGCACAAAGGCGTTTCGGTGCGCGAAATCGCCGGTGTGTACCGTTCAGGCGTGGTGGTATGGCTGGTGCCTTACCTTTACTGGGTGTCCTTTGGCACCCTCACCTTCTTCGCGTCGTCGGTGCCGACATATCTGCTCGACCAGTGGCATGTGGATGCCGTGAGCGCATCCATGGTGTACACCCCGCTGGTGGTACTCTGCGTCGCCATCACCCGGCCGCTGGGCGGCTGGCTGGCAGACCATTTCGATGCATTGAGGATCCTGGGCTGGCTGTTCGGCATGATGGTCGTTCTGGCTGTGGTCATGACCATGCAGATTTCACTGCAAGTCGAGCTGTTCGCCATTTATGGGCTTGCGCTGCTGTCCGGCACGGCCGCGGCGGCGGTCATCAAGCTTATCCCGCTCTACTTCCGGCAAGTCGGCGCGGTCAGCGGGCTGGCCAAGGCCGCCGGCGCGGCCTGCGGCTTCACCATGACGGTCACCCTGGCGGCCAGCAAGAATCTTTTAGGCGGCTACACCTTCGGGTTTGCCATCTGGGCGCTGATGAACGTCACCGCGTTCTACATCGCGCTTTCGCGCGTCGGCTTCAGGCATATAAAACCGGTTGAAGCCATTCCTTCTGGCGACGCCACCGATGCGATATCGGCCCATTCAGACATCGACGTTGGGGTTCGGGTTCATGGATAGGCGTGAACGCCGCCAAGAAGAAGCGTGGCGGCGGCGCGCTGTGCTAGTGCCGACATCGTTAGTTGGGCTGTGCGTGGTTTGCGCCGCAATCATCGCATCGCTCACAACGCCGGCAGCGTCCGCTACGTCGACTCAGGTTGCGCCGCTATCGCGGATGCAGGCGAAGGCGCTGAAGCCGCACGACACGTTTAAGGAATGTGCGAATTGCCCGGAGATGGTGACGGTGCCGGCCGGGAGCTTCACGATGGGATCGCCGACAAGCGAGCCGGGGCGTTCTTCCGATGAAGGCCCACGACATAGGGTCACGATTGCGCGACAATTTGCAGTCGGCCGGTTTGAGGTGACTTTTGACGAATGGGATGCGTGCGTCGCCGCTGGCGGCTGCAACGGCTACAAGCCCTCCGATGAAGGCTGGGGCCGCGGCCGCCGACCCGTGATCAACGTTTCTAGGGACGATGCCCAAGCTTACGCCGCTTGGCTGTCGAAAAAGACCGGCGAGCCGTATCGGCTGCTCTCGGAGTCCGAATACGAGTACGCGACGCGCGCCGGGACGCAGACGGCCTATCCCTGGGGCAACGCCGTCGGCACGAACAATGCCAACTGCCACGCCTGTGGCAGCCAATGGGACGCCAAGCAAACCGCGCCGGTTGGCTCGTTTGGCGCTAACAGGTTCGATCTCTACGATATGGTCGGCAATGTCCGGGAGTGGACGGAGGATTGCTACCACAACAACTACAGCGGCGCGCCGGCGGACGGCTCGGCTTGGATCGAGGGCGCTAACTGTTATCACCGTGTCGTGCGCGGCGGATCCTGGCTCATCTCGCCTGCCTTCCTCCGCTCGGCGAGCCGCTACTGGTTCGCCACCGACTACCGGCTCAACTACGTTGGTTTCCGGGTCGCTCGGACGGTTACACCTTAAATGGGTACCGCGAGAAGTACGGGTGCTGACTGTGCGATTTGGTGAAAAAGTGCTAATGTGTGTCGTCGGCTGCAGATACCTGCGCGCCGAGAACGAATGTTTGGCTTCCACAGACGGTGCACTTGCCTTCGACCGCGGGAAGGCCACTGCGTTGAATCTGTTCGACGTCGCTCAGCTCGCGCGTCGCTTTGCATACGATACAGTAGCCTAAAACCATATGCCGAGATCAAATTTTGCGTCTTCGCTTGCCATCGTGCGCGGATCCCAAGGCGGCGTGAAGGTAAGCTCGACGTTCGCCGTTTCCACGCCTTCGACCGATTTTGCCTTCGCTTCAACGGCCCGCTTGAATTCCGGACCGACCGGACACATCGGCGACGTGAACGTCATCGTCACGGTCACGTGTTCGCCGCGGTCACCCGTGCATTCGATACCGTAAATGAGCCCGAGATCGACCGCTCCCATCATGAGTTCGGGGTCTTGAACCGTCTTCAATGCTTCGCGAACGTCGTCTGGGCTGGGCACGAGGCATGATCCCTGCTATTACGATCCTCCGACTTCCTGCTATAATGATGCATAACGACCGATAGGAGTAAAATCGTGGCTTCTGAAACAGGGATTTCCGGTAGAGACCCGTTCACTTTGTCCGCCAACGGGCAAACTGCGGGCAGTTACACCACCGACGGCCGCTGGAACCGCGGGGGGTGGGCAACCTATCCGCTCACCTATCCGTTAAGCAAGGAGCCCGAGTTCGCCGCAAAGGCCTCCTTGCCCACGTACGGCGACGGGAGCCGCAAGTAAACCCGCTGCCCTTTACTTGGCCGAGAAGAACTTGCAGTAGCCCTTTGGGGAGATCGTCCCTTTTACTAGCTTACAAGAGCTCGGCGCGATGAACTGGACGCATTTCGAGCATTGTTTTCCTCCGACCGGATGCGTCACATAGGCAGCCGTCTTCTGATCGATCGTTGCGGCCGCTTCGGCCGCGGCGGTGAGCGCTGCGAACGCCCCAATTGCGATCGGCGCGGCCACGAGCTTTTCGATTACCTGTTTGCGTGACAGCGTCTTGTCATCGTTCATGTGATGGTCCTTTCCAGCGGTATGCTGCGTGATTCGAGATACCCGGCAATTTTCTCGGTCGCGTTGCCGTAGATGCAATGTCCATCCCCTACCAGGATGTTTCTTGGTTGAAGTTCCCAGAGCCGGCGCAAGCTAAGCGCAGCGCGTTGCGGATTGCGCAGTTTCTCATCCGGAACCATACGAAGTGATCCCGGCGGATCGCCCCAGAGCGCATCCCCCACGATAACGGTCGAACAGTCGGCAAGGTACAGGCCGAACTCGCCCGGCGACTTCATGCCTTCGAATTGTACCACGCGCACTCGTCCGAGCGCATCGCCATGGCTGAGTGCGCGATCGACAGCAACTTTCATCTCCGGCACGTCGAGCGCCGGTGCGGCGATCTTGGCTTGGAGTTCCTCTGCAAGTATGCCGGCCTCACGTTCGTGGTCCCGTGTCGTGACCACGATCCACTCAGCTCCTCCTTGCTCGCGAATTGCCTCGACGTCACGTTCTCCGAGCGCGAGTGGATCGACGATCACGTTCGGCTTCCCTCGCACGAAGAACGAGTTGAAAAAGAGCGCGCGATCGGGCTGCCACCGCGACCACATCGAGATGCCGTCGACAGAAGTTTTTTGCAATAATTGGCCATCGCTCATCAACATAACATCGCGTCTCCCGGCGCCCTCACTTAGCGCCCATTATCGAATCGATTAAATTCGGCCAGCTCTCCCATGTCCTCGCCTTGAACGAGCGCCATGATCGACCGCGCATCGCTCTTCGCTCGGTCGAGCCGAGCGGATGCAGGTTCAACATCCCTGTCGACGTCATCGCGACCGAGTAAAAACTTCACAAGGCGCCCGTATACGTCGGCATCGCGGCGGCCGTTCCCAACGACGACACCGCCGGCAGGCGCCGGCACCTTTTGCGTACCGGCGAGGAGCAATGCGAGGCAGAAGGCTGCGAGCGTCGCCAGAATGACGAAGCCGAGTGCATAACTCCCCGTGCTGTCCTTGACGGCGCCCATGATGATCGGGGGAAAGAAGCCACCCAGGCCGCCCGCCGCACCGACGAGTCCGCCGACGAGACCGGTGTTCTTCGGGAAGTACTGTGCGACTAGTTTAAAGACTGCGCCGTTGCCGATGCCGAATCCCAGCACCATAACGAATAGCAAATCCGTGACGATGACGATGTTCTCGTTCCCCGATCCCGACGCGAGGATCAGTCGCGTCACGACAACGAGGCCGAAAACCCAAATCAACACCTTTGCTCCGCCTAATTGATCTGCGAGCCAGCCGCCGATGGGCCGCGCGAGCGTTGCACCCATCGTGAAGATCGCAGCTTGCAATCCGGCGTCTCTGCGATCCATCGGGAACCAATCGCCGAGCAGCTGCGGAAGGTAATTCGCAAAGAATACGAACCCGCCAAACGTTACAAAGTAGAAGAGGCCAAGATGCCATGTCATCGTCTGACGACCGACATAGGCCAGGCTCTTGCCACCCGGGGGCTGCCCGACGAAGCCGGGCGCATCCCGTGCGAAGACCCAGAAGATAATCGCCATGAGCGCCACTGGGATCAGGTAGAACCAAAACGCGCCCGATCGTCCGCCAAACGCATGCGTCAACGGCAGCATTGCAAAAATAGCCGCCGCCGTCCCGATATTTCCGATACCGTAGATCCCAAGCGCCGTTCCCTGGCGGTCCGGCGTAAACCATCGCGAAACGAACGGAACGCCGACGGCAAAGCTCGCTCCGGCCGCGCCAAGGAAGAACGCGTCGACGACGTAGCTCAAATACGAGTGGGCGAAGCCTAAGAGCGCCATTGGAATGAGCGTAAACAGCAACAGCGCCGTAAAGACTTTTCGCCCGCCGAAGCGGTCCGCGAGGATACCCATCGGGATACGCAGCAACGCGCCGAACAACGTCGGCACCGCGATGAGCAAGCCGACCGCGGTGTTATCGAGATTCAGATCCGCTTGGATTTGGCGCGAAAGGGGTGAGATCGTGCTCCATGCAGCGAACGCAACGATGAATGCCGCGGTAGCCAGCGCTAGATTAACGTAGGCCTGGCGTGAATTCTGCACGATCTAGTCGGTTCCGAGCGCGCCGGCAGCGGGTCGCACGTCGCAAGCGGTCCAAGCCCGGCAGTGTCGCATTAGGCGCTCCACATCGTTACGGCGCGCTGCACTAGCGCGAGCACGCTGAACGGCACGTTGTCGCGGGAGAACTTCATGCCAAGCTTAGAATGGCGCGACGCGGTTCCGGCCGGGTTACGCTTCGGCTTCCTCCTCGGCGCGAGAGGGTGCGTGCTGCACCCACATCGGGAAGCACGCGAGCACGTCATCCCGATTACCGATAAGCTTAACGAGATATCCGCCGGGAAAGGGCCAGGCCAGACCCTGGAAGCTCACCACGTTGCGCGAGATCGGATTCTCCGGCGTGAACGCCACGTCTCGGATAGTCTTTTGCGCGACGAGCTCTCCCTTTTCGTGCTCGATGATGACACGGCAGTTGGAAATCCGTTGCGGCTCGTCGTTGAAGAAACTAAAGATAGCGAACCAGCGCCCGGTTGGTGCCGGAAAATCGGCTGCGACGATTCCGTCCATAACGTGTTTGAACGTCACCGGACCGCCGGATTCATTCGCGACTTCTTCGCAAGCGAACGCCATCTGCACTCGTAGCATTCGTACAGGGGTTCAGCGTACGACCGGCAGAATCCATGTCGTGCATGGGCAACCCTCCAAAAGCCGCCGTCCCGCCGAAGTTGGGGGTTCTTCCTCCCTAAGCCGGTCATCGCTTTGCCAGGCTGCGGCCGCCGCGCGTGCAAGCTCTTCCAATGCTTTTGTATTCCGAAGAGAAACGTACAGAGGCAAGCGAATGCGAAAAGCCAAACGAAAATGGTAATGAGCACCGACCTACATATCGTATGAACCGTGAAGAGGTTCGTGATAGCACCGAGCCCGTGAAACAGGACGCACCCAAAACGTACGAGGCGATTCTCTGCGAGCTGTGCGGTAGGGAAACCATTCCCTTGCACCTCGGCTGCCGGCTCTGCGAAGATTGTTGTGACTGCCGGCCAAGCGGCTCGTGATCGTCGTCATCGGCGCCGGGATCGCTGGGCTCTGCGTCGCCTATGAGCTCGCAAAGCGCGGCGCGAAAGTCCACGTCGTAGAAGCGGACGACTCCCAAAGCTCGTCTTCATGGATGGGCGCCGGCATGCTCGCGCCGTTTCATTTCTCCGAGAGCGAAGAAGGGGAGCACTTCTTGATGGCAGCGCTTTCGCTGTACCAAGTTTTCGTCAAGGAGTTGCACAAGCGCACCGGTATCGATCCGTATTTGCGGCTCGATGGCATCATCGAAGTTGCGCACGATGAGGAAGAGGCGCGCTGCTTGCGTGCTCGAGCGGAGACGCTCGCCGAACGTGGTATTCACGCGCATTGGCTTGAGCCCAATGACGCGCGCAACATCGAGCCGGCGCTAGGACCCGAGAAACTCTTCGGCGCCTCTTTGATTGAGGATGAGGGTCAGATCGACAGCCGTCACCTCGGCCGCGCGCTCCGCGCGGCGTGCGTCGATGAAGGCGTGATCCTGCGGGAGCAAACCGGCCAGGTTGCCCTTGAAACCGGTCCAACCGGCGTTGCCGGCGTGCGAGCCGGCGAGAATCTTTTACTAGCGGAGGCCGTCGTAAATGCAGCCGGTGCTTGGGCTGGTGAACTTCGGGGCGTCCCCGAATACCTTCGGATTCCCATTACTCCGGCGAAGGAAGCGATGCTGTCACTCGCGATGCCGCAGCGGATGCTCAAGCGGCCCGTTACGGTCGATGCCATCTATGCCATCCCGCGAACCGACGGCAGCATCTTGATCGGCGGAAGCATCGTAAATGACGGATTCGACCGCCAGGTCGATCTCGACGCGATCGAGCGCTTACGCGAGACGGCCGTACGCGCGCTGCCGGTGCTGGCGGAGCTTACAATCAGCGAGACATGGTCCGTCTTGCTACCGCGCTCCCCCAACCTCCGTCCATTCATCGGACGAACCGCGCTCGACGGCTATTACGTCGCGGCGGGACACTATCGCCACGGCATCTTGCTCGCCCCGACGACCGCGCTCGCCGTCGCGAACGTGATTGAGGGGAGCGTCGTGTAAGGAGCGAATATCGCGTCATGCTTGAACCCGGAGCGAAAATGCCGTACTTGACGGTTCGCGATGACACCGGAGCCGAGATCTCGACCGGCGATCTGCTCGGAAAGCGGCTCGTGTTGTACTTTTTTCCGAAAGACGACACCTGGGGCTGCACGAAGGAAGCCACGCAGTTCCGCGATGCATACGACCGATTTCTTCAGAAGGACACGGAACTCGTCGGCGTGAGCCGCGATTCTGTCGAATCGCACCGGCGTTTCAAGGAAAAGTACATGCTTCCGTTTCGGCTGCTGTCCGATACCGATTCGCAGCTATGCAATGCCTTCGGCGTCATCGTCGAGGAGAGCGTGTACGGCAAGAACGCGATTCAACGGTCGACCTTTCTCTTCGATCCCGCCGGCACGCTGATCTACGTTTGGCCGAAAGTGACCGTACTCGATCATCCGATCGAGGTGTTGAACGCGCTACCATGAGTACCGAAGAGCGTCTAGGACCTTGCGATTGCTTTACCGTGATCGAGACGCGCAAAGGCGAGGACATGCCGCAGTGCGAGGTTTGCGATCACATTCAAGCGGCGCACGCAAACGCGGAGATACGCGTCTTGACGGGTGGAGAAATCGAGGCGTTACGACGTCGGATCCTCATCGAACGCTACGAACGCCGGCAGCAAGAGCAGCCGCGAAAACCCGATCCGACAACCGAAGTGCGCGCCGACGGTGATCCGGAGCTGCACTAAGGCCTCACTCCGGCGCGTGCTCGGCTAACTCGCCAAGGGTTTCGACGCAGGCGAGAAAGATGACGATGCGCGGATACTTCCGCATCATGTAATCTTGTAGGATCACGGCGTCGCGCCGTCCGTTCTCGTCCGTCACCCGGCTTGCCTCGGCTTTAAACTCGGTGAGAAGCGGCAACATCTTACGCGCGATCTCTCCTAAACGTGTGTCGGCCATCGTTAGATCAATTCTCTCATACCGGAAGCCGCTCGGGGAACTCAGTAGAAACCATCACTTTACCGGCGCTTGCGGGGCTCCTTCAAGACCGCGATTCTCATGGACGACTTCATCGTTCTTATCTTGAACGATCCTCGGTTTGCTGTGAATTCTCACGTCAAAGAAGCGAGTGCGAACGTTTCGAAAGCCGATTGACATGCGCGATGGCGCCTCGAGGTCCTGCAGCGGACCAAGACCACCCCAAAGGATGTCCGGGGGCGACCGTTTCGAACCGGTTATGCGACGGTTCCGCGGCATCCCGAAGGCGATCGAACGGTTCGTGCCAAAACCACTCGTCTACGAAGGAGAAGGGCGTATGACGCAGATCGCAACCGAGATTCTCGTGCGGGTTCGCTCGTTCGCGCAATTGCGCGAACTGTTCGGCGGCGAGATCGAGCTGCACGTACGCCGCGGCGCGACTCTTGCGGACCTGTGGACCGAGCTGCGCCGGCGCAACCCCGGAATCGACGCATTCGCGTCGACGACCCGGATCGCGCGCAACGGCTACGTCGTGTCGCTGCGCGAAGAAGAACTCGCGGACGGCGACGAGATCGCGCTGCTGCCGCCAGTCGGCGGCGGCTAACGCAACGTGTTCGCGATTACGCGGGAGACGATCGATCCGCGCGCCCTCGAAGCGTCGGTGCGGCGAGATGCAAACGGCGGCGTCGTTACGTTTCTCGGCGTCGTGCGCGAGCGCGCCTCCGACGGCCGGGAGGTGAACGGTCTCTCGTACGAAGCCTACGAAGAGATGGCGATCGCCGAGTTCGAGCGAATCGCCGAAGAGGCGCGAGAGCGCTTCGGAGCCGTGGAGCTTGCGATCGTGCATCGAGTCGGGGATTCAAGTATCGGCGACATCTCCGTCGCCGTGACGGCTGCCTCGGTGCATCGAGGCGTCGCGTTCGACGCGTGCGAATACGCAATCGACGAGTTGAAACGGCGAGCACCGATTTGGAAAAAGGAACGGTATGTCGACGGCCAGGAGACATGGGTCCGCAATGAGTGTTGAGCTCTCCCGCACCGCGGGAGAATAGCCTCTCCGGTTCGCGTCGGAAGAGGTCGAACGACGCCTACGGCGATGCCAAAGGCAACGTGGCGGTCTCCGACTCGGTCTTCGCGGAGCAATCGGAAGCGGAGGCGTCGAAGGAGCTTCCTCCGATGATCTCAAGCGACGCACGCACCCTACCGATTCCATCGCTCCGTCATGCGGCCGGCCCGGTTGTGGACACGAGCGGCCGCCCGCTACGTGACCTTCGGATCTCGGTGACGGATCGTTGCAACTTTCGCTGCGTCTACTGCATGCCCAAGGAAGTCTTCGGACCCGATTATCAGTTCTTGCCGCCTGCAGAGCTCCTGACGTTTGAAGAAATCGCGCGCCTCGCAAAGATTTTCCACGAGCACGGTATCCGAAAGATCCGCCTTACCGGCGGCGAGCCGCTAGTGCGTAAGGATCTCGAGAAGCTCGTCGCGATGCTCGCGGGCGCATTACCCGACGTAGTGCTGACGCTGACGACGAACGGTTCGGCGCTAAAGGCTAAGGCAAAGGCGCTGAAAGCCGCGGGTTTGACGCGCACCACGGTCAGTCTCGACGCCCTCGACGATGCGACATTCAAATCGATGAACGGCGTCGATTTCCCGGTTGCGAAGGTACTCGCCGCCATTGACGCGGCGGCCGACGCGGGTCTTGCGCCGGTGAAGATCAACATGGTCGTCAAACGCGGCGTCAACGACGACCACATCGTCGGGATGGCCCGCCATTTCAAAGGATCGGGAAACATCGTACGTTTCATCGAGTTTATGGACGTCGGCACGACCAACGGTTGGAAGATGGACCAGGTCGTGCCGAGCGCTGAAGTCGTGCGAATGATCGACGAGGTCTTTCCGTGCAAGCCCGCGCATGCCAATTACTATGGTGAGGTCGCCAAGCGCTGGCATTACAAGGACGGCTCGGGCGAGTTCGGGGTCATCTCTAGCGTGACCGAGGCATTCTGCAACTCGTGCATGCGTGCTCGGCTTTCTAGTGACGGCGTGATGTACACGTGCCTTTTCGCGAGCAAAGGCTACGACCTCAAATCGCTGCTCCGAGGCGGTAAGAGCGACGAAGAGATCCACGACGCAATCGCCGCCGTCTGGCGGTATCGTGACGACCGCTACTCCGAGATTCGCACGAACGAAACTGCGAAGCGACCGAAAGTGGAGATGAGCCTTATCGGCGGATAGCGCCGAGGACGTCGAGTGAAGACCGTACAGTGTTCTATGCGGCGCGAACATGCGCCGCCCGGCTTCTGGCCGTGGCCCGGCGACGAGAGAGCGCTTCTCGAAGGAGTTGAACTCGAAAGCGCGGTGCCGACGCGTTTTTTTCAGACCGTCGATCCGTATCCGCGTACCTGGGGACCCCTGCACTGGCGCGTTCAGCTCAATAAGATGGTCGATGGCCGAGCCGAGCTACCCCTGTTTCGCGCCTTCTATTCCGGCGTCGAGTGGAACCTGAATCATCCCGATTACCGCTGGCTCCTTACGGCGTGGTTCAGATGGGAGCATCGCACCGGCGTCCCGGCGGCCCCTCCTTGCGGGCCGTCACGCCCGTCACATATTGAAGGAAAGACCGTGGTCTTTCCGATTTCCGTTCCGGATCCGGAGTTTGTCGGTTCCCTCTACTTGCGATCTCGCATCGACGCGCGCGACCGGGAGCGTATCGCCGAAGCCCTGCGCTCGCACGAGCGAGCGACAAATCCCGAACCATCGCTGATTATCCTCGACGACGTGCTTGATACCTGACTAACTAACCTATGGCCTGGCCGCAAGTTTCGAGAAAAGTAGCTCACGGACACATAGGTGGGCGCCTCTCGTTGGTAAAATTGTTCCCCAACCTTAATTCGGGAGCGCCGCCTGGAGAAAGCATGGCTCGAATGAGTAGCCTTCGCGTGGGAGAAGGGGGTTTGCCGTGCGGCGACCCATACGGTTGAGCCTGTGCTGACATCGGCGCACTCTGGGGCGCTCTCCGAGCGTCCCGCCAAGCCGGACGACGGCGAGGTTCGCGCATGGGCGGTCGAGGACGTCCTTGACGGCGCGTTGACCGTTACCGGCGCCGACGCGGCAGAAATTTTCCTGCGCGAACGACAGACCGGCGGTTTATCGCTTGCCGGATTTCGCGGCCTTTTCCCCGAGGCATTCCGCCAGATCACGCACTTTGACGAGGGGCAGGGCTATCCGGGTCTCGTGGCACTCAATGGCCGTCCCCTTGACGCGACCGATACGCTCGGTGACTCGCGGTTTCTCCGAACGCTCGTGAAAGAGGCGGGATTCCGTCGCTTCCTTTGCGTACCGATTCCGGGCTACAAGCGTCCCTTGGGAAGCTTGGACGTCGCGTGGCGCAAAGGTCGCGAAAGTTCCGGATCGATCTGCGTGACTCTGTCACGCGAGGCGGAGCGTCTCGCGCTCATCCTCGGTGAAGAAGAACGCGGCGCTGCCCGAGGTGCCAATGCACGGGAGGTACGCCAAGAGGCTGTTGCTGCGGAAGGAAGGCTTGGTTTGCGTCTGCTCGGCAGCTTCGAAGCTCGCCTCGATGGCATCCCGCTCACCATGGATCAGTTCGCTCGGCGAAGATCCCTCACGCTGCTCAAGCTTCTCGTGACGAATTACGGCAAGGCGATAGGACGCGACGAGCTGATCGAGTTGCTATGGCCGTCGGAAGCGCCCGACGACGCACGCCAATTGTTGAAATCCGCCGCGCACTATTTGCGTCGCGCCTTGGGCGAAGCGCACGAAGAAAAGGCGAAGTCGCCGTTCATCGAGACCGTCGCGAACGGATATGCCTTCAATGTCACATCGTCCCATTGGATCGACGTCGTCGAGTTCAAGCGGCTGGCTGAAGAAGGACTGCGTCTCGAGCGGCAAGGCCGCTGGAGAGAGGCAATCGCCGAATTAGATGCGGCCGCCGAAATCTACGCCGGGGATTATTTGGAAGATGAGCTTTATGCCGAATGGGCGATGAGGCTACGCAGGCAGCTCAAGGACCTCTTGTTCGAGGTGCTGCAAGCAACAGCCCGGCTGCTTCGAAGTGCCGGAGACTTCCATGGTGCTATCCGTTACTACCGGCGGATTCTCGAACTCGACCCTTGTTTGGAGGACGTGCGCTGCGACCTCATGGAGGTGCTGTGCCGTATTGGAAAGCGCACTCAAGCCCTTCGTCAATTCGATGCCTGCCGTCGAGCACTCAAGGAAGAGTTCGATTGCTCACCCCTTCTGGAAACCGAAGCGCTGTATCGCAGCATCTTAAATGGCTTGGCCGGCTGATACTCGGAACCTGTACGGAACCCCAGAAAGCTAGTTTTATCACAGTGAGCTCCGGCTACGGCGTTTTTGCGCTCAGGCGACGTCCGAAGGGCCGTCGCGCGGAGGGGTACATGATTCGTGTTCTTGCAGCCGCCTCGTTCGCCCTGATTTTTGGATATGCCACGGGGATCGCGCTGGCTGATGAAGGCAGCAGCATATTCTCGGCAAAGTGCAGCGCCTGCCACACGATTGGAAAAGGCAAGCTCGTAGGACCCGATCTCAAGGGCATCACGAACGTCCAGAACCACGGATGGCTCGAGAAGTGGATAATGTCCCCAAGCGACGTGATCAAGTCGGGCGACCCAACGGCGACGGCCCTGGTCAAGCAGTATTCAATGCAAATGCCCGATCTCGGTCTCTCGCAGACCGACGTCGACGCGGTCATTGCGTATATCGCAGCGCAATCCGCCGGCGCGCCGGGCGGGGCGACGGGATCGAGCGCCGCGACCGCCGTGGTCGTGAAGCTTCCACAGGGTGATGCGGAGGCTGGGCGAGAGCTCTTCGTCGGCAATACCCGGCTCAAAAATGGCGGCCCGCCATGCATGTCGTGCCATAGCATCTCAGGGATCGGTGCATTGGGCGGAGGAACGCTCGGGCCCGATCTGACCAACGCCTTTAAAGATCTTGGCGGTGAATCCGGAGTCGCGTCATTCTTGAGTAGCGTTCCGACCCCGACGATGAACGCGGTATGGTCGAAGCATCCGCTCACACCGCAAGAGATTGCGAATCTCTCGGCGTTCATTAAAGAAGGCGCCATCTCACAGCGTCCGTTCAACGTTCTAGCGCAGCTCATCGTCCTGGCAGTGATCGGCGCGATCATACTCGTGATCATCTTCGCCACCTACTGGCGCCGGCGGCTGCGCGGCGTTCGCATTCCGCTCGTCGCGCGGGCGAACGCAATATTCCTTTCCAAATCCAAACAACCGCGGAGGTTGTAACAAATGGGCTGGATTCAAGATTTAGTCGACCCGAAGGCTCGTCGCTGGGAAGAGTTCTACCGTAATCGTTGGATGCACGATCAGGTCGTGCGTAGCACGCACGGCGTGAATTGTACCGGTGGCTGCTCGTGGGCGGTGTACGTCAAGGACGGCATCATCACGTGGGAGATGCAGCAGACGGATTATCCGCTGCTGGAAAAAGGATTGCCGCCATACGAGCCGCGCGGGTGTCAGCGCGGGATTTCTGCATCGTGGTACGTTTACAGTCCGATTCGCGTGAAGTATCCGTACATCCGCGGTGCGTTGCTCGATTTCTGGCGCAAGGCGAAATCGCAAACGTCCAATCCGATCGAAGCCTGGGGATCGATCGTTCAAGACGAGCAAAAGCGCAAACGGTACCAGCGCGCGCGAGGCAAGGGCGGGTTCCGCCGGACGACCTGGGATGAAGTCCTCGAGCTCATCGCGGCATCGTGCCTGTACACCGCGAAAAAGTGGGGCCCCGACCGTATCTTCGGCTTCGCGCCGATCCCGGCATTCTCGTTTGCGTCGTGGGCCGCAGGCGGGCGTTTCATACAGCTTATCGGCGGCGCCATGCTGAGCTTCTACGATTGGTATGCGGATCTGCCGAACGCATTTCCGGAAGTTTGGGGCGATCAAACCGACGTCTGCGAAAGCGCGGATTGGTACAATTCGAGCTACATCGTCTCGATCGCCGCAAACCTCAACATGACGCGCACGCCGGACGTGCACTTCATCTCGGAAGCGCGCACGAACGGCAGCAAGTTCGTCGTGATTTCGCCGGACTTCAACCAAGTTGCCAAGTACGCCGACAACTGGATTCCGGTGAAAGCCGGACAAGACACCGCGCTCTGGATGGCCGTCAACCATGTCATCCTCAAGGAGTATCACCACGAGCGCACCGTGCCGTACTTCGACCAGTACGTCAAGCAGTACACGAACGCGCCGTTCCTAGTGGAGCTGCATGGCGACGCGACGAACGGCTACAAGCCGGGTCAGCTCCTGCGGGCGAATCGTATCGCCAAATACGCCGACGTCGAGAACGGCGAGTGGAAGATGCTGATGATGGACCGGCAAACGGATGCGCCGAAGATGCCCATGGGCACGGCCGGTTTCCGTTGGCAGACGAAAAAAGGTCAGTGGAATCTGAAGCTCGAGGACGGCGCCGACGGTAGCCCGATCGATCCGGTTCTCAGCTTCTTCGACAAACGTGACGAAGTACTGAACGTCGGCTTTTACGAGTTCGCTTCGAAGAAGACGTTGCTGCGCGGCGTTCCGGTGCGTTACATCGAAACTGCCGACGGACGCGTGCCGGTAGCAACCGTCTTCGATCTCTACATGGCCCATTATGGCGTCGATCGAGGCCTGCCGGGAGAGTACGCGAAGAGCTACGATGAACCCGTGCCGTACACCCCGGCCTGGCAGGAGCAATACACCGGCATCGGACGCGAAACGGTCATCCGGTTCGCGCGCGAGTTCGCGACGAATGCCGAACTTACCAACGGCCGTTCGATGTGCATTACGGGCGCGAGTCTCAATCACTGGTACAGCAACGGCCTCGCGTATCGCGGCCCCATCAACGCCATGCTCTTCACCGGATGCTGCGGTGTGAACGGCGGCGGGATGAACCACTACGTCGGGCAGGAGAAACTTGCGCCGGCCGCTCCGTGGCAAGTCATAGCGTTAGGACTTGACTGGCAGAAGCCGCCGCGGCGGCAGCAATCGCCGGTATGGCACTACGTGATGAGCGATCAATGGCACTACGAGGGGGATTTCACCGAGTATGCGGCCGTGCCGCCCAACGCGCGCTTTGCCAAGGGTCACTGCATGGACATCGAACGCGATGCCGTGCTGCGCGGCTGGATGCCGCACTATCCGCAGTTCGATCGTAACCCGCTGGATTTCGTGCGTGAAACGCAAGCAGCGGGGGCGAAGGACGATCAGGCGATCATCGACACGGCCGTGGATCAGATCAAATCGGGCAAATTGAAATTCTCGATCGACGATCCGGACGCCGAGCAGAACTGGCCACGGGTGTGGATTATCTGGCGGGGCAACGCCATTATGGCGAGCGCCAAGGGCCACGAGTTCTTCCTGCGCCACTATTTGGGCACGCACGACAACGCGATTGCCGACGAGCGCGCCAAAGACCACGTGAAGAAGGTGACGTTCCGGGAGCCCGCGCCGCGCGGCAAATTCGACTTGGTCGTCGACATCAACTTCCGCATGGACACCTCGGCCTTGTACTCCGACATCGTGCTCCCGACGGCGATGTGGTACGAGAAGAACGATCTGAATACGACGGATCTTCACTCGTTCGTCCACGTGCTCGGCGCGGCCGTGCCGCCGGTTTGGGAGTCGAAGAGCGATTGGGACGTCTTCAAATCCTTCGCCAAGAAGATCAGCGAGCTTGCGCCGCTGGCCTTCCCCGAACCGGTGAAGGATTTGGTCGCGTACCCGCTGTGTCACGACACGCCCGATGAGATTGCGCAGCCGCAAGTGCTCAACTGGACGGCCGGCGAGTGCGAAGCGATTCCTGGGAAGACCATGCCGCATCTGCGCGTCGTCAATCGCGACTACTCCCAGATCTACAACAAGTACATCACGCTGGGGCCGAGCGTCCGCACGGACGGAATGTCGTTCAACGGCGTGCATATAGGCGCCGAGAAGTTCTACGACCAGTTGCTTGAGAATCCGGTCAGCCTGTCGCCGGATTCACGTCACATGCGCTGCGTCCAGTGGAACGGCTCGAAATACCCGAGCCTCGAGGACCCACTCGACGTCTGCAACACGATCCTGCACATGGCGCCCGAGACCAACGGCGATGTCTCCTATGAGGCGTTCGTCCACGAGGAAGAGGTGACGGGCCTTCCACTCAAGGATCTCGCCGAGGACATTCGCGGCGTTCGGATGAACTTCGGCGACATCACCAGGCAGATCAAACGCCTGTTGATCAGCCCGTGCTGGACCGGAATGGTCAACGACGGCCGCGCTTATTCGGCGTGGTGCATGAACGTCGAACGGTTGATCCCGTGGCGCACCGTGACCGGACGCTCGGAGCTCTACCTCGATCACCCCTGGTATATCGACTTCGGCGAAAACTTCGCGAGCTACAAGCCGAAGCTCAATCCGCACCTGACGGGCGACATCGTTCTGAGCCCCGTCGACAACAAAAGCCTCATCCTCAACTACATCACGCCCCACGGCAAGTGGCACATCCACTCGACGTACTACGACAACCTGCGCATGCTGACGCTCTCGCGTGGAATGGAGCCGTGCTGGCTCAACGACAAGGATGCAGCGCGGATAGGCATCGTCGATAACCAGTGGGTGGAAGTCTACAACGACAACGGGGTCATGGTAACACGCGCTGCGGTCAGCGCGCGCGTGCAGCCGGGAACCTGCATGATCTATCACGCGCCCGATCGCACGATCTCGATGCCGAAGTCACAAGTCCGCGGCGGACGCCGCGCCGGCGGACACAACAGCCTGACCCGCACCCGCATGAACCCGCTTCAGATTGCGGGCGGCTACGGACAGTTCAGCTTTGGCTTCAACTACTGGGGACCTATCGGAATCATGACCCGCGACACGCACTGCGTCGTGCGAGCGCTCGAAAAACTAGAATGGTAACGGCGATCGCACGATCGTAAGGAGTTAGTTAAAAATGGATATACGCGCACAAGTATCAATGGTGTTCCACCTCGACAAGTGCATTGGCTGCCACACGTGCAGCATCGCCTGCAAGAACATCTGGACCGACCGTAAGGGCACCGAGTACATGTGGTGGAACAACGTGGAAACGAAGCCCGGAACGGGCTATCCGACCACGTGGGAAGACCAAAGCAAATACAAGGGTGGCTGGGTCAAAGACGGCGACAAGTTGCGGCTCAAACTTCAAGGCCGTGCCGAAGGGTTGGGAAACATTTTCTTCAACCCGAACCTGCCGACCATCGACGACTACTACGAGCCGTGGACGTACCAGTACGACGAGCTTTTCAACGCGCCCGAAGGTGACGATCAGCCGACCGCACGACCAATCTCGCTCATCACGGGCAAACCGATGGACATCGAGGCGGGACCGAACTGGGACGACGATCTCGGCGGCTCACCGATCTATGCAAGCAACGATACCAACCTCGAGAAGCTGACCGACCAGCAACGCGAACAGCTCAACGAGGTGGAGCGGCTCGTGTTCTTCTACCTGCCGCGCATCTGCAACCACTGCCTGAATCCGGCGTGCGTTGGAGCGTGCCCGTCGGGCGCGATCTACAAGCGCGGTGAAGACGGCATCGTTCTGATCAGTCAAGAGAAGTGCCGTGCATGGCGCATGTGTATCTCCGGCTGTCCGTACAAGAAGACCTACTACAACTGGGCGACCGGTAAGTCTGAGAAGTGCATCCTGTGCTATCCGCGTCTCGAGACCGGGCAGGCGCCGGCGTGCTTCCACTCGTGCGTTGGACGGATACGGTATCTCGGCCTCATCCTCTACGATGCCGATCGCATCACGGAAGCAGCGCTTCACGACGATGCCGATCTCGTCTACGCGCAGCGTGACATCCTCCAAGATCCCTTCGATCCAGCGGTGATCGCTGCGGCAAAGGCAAACGGCATAACGGATCTGCAGATCGGCGCAGCGCAAAACTCACCGGTGTTCAAGTTCGTGAAGCTGTGGGGCCTTGCGCTTCCGCTGCATCCGGAGTTTCGGACGCTCCCGATGCTGTTCTACGTGCCGCCGATGCTGCCGGTGCTCGGCAAAATGAACGAGACGGGCATCTACAACAACTCGGGTGTCGAAGGTCTTGGACAGATGCTCAGCTCGCTGGAGCAAGCGCGCATTCCCATCAAGTACATGGCGAGTTTGTTCACGGCGGGGAATACGAATATCATCGAAGAGGTCTATCGCAAACAGATCGCGGTGCGCTTGTACAAGCGTTCGCAGCGCGTGAAAGACATCTCGCCCGCCGAAGCACAGGAGGCGATGCGCATCGGAAGGACGACGCCGGAAGAGTGTGAGGCGATTTTCAACCTTACGTCGCTGCCGACGTTCGAGGAGCGCTTCGTGATACCGGCGATGGCCCGCGAACAGGCCGTCGAGCAGGGGGCTCTAGATCCTTACACGCACAAACCGGCCGCCGGCTTCGGCTTCCGCGAGGAGCCCGTGCGGAGGTGGTAGCGTCGGAGCGAGAATGGGAGACGCGGATATTCGAGTTGTTCGCAGATCTGCTCGAGTATCCGCGACCCGATTTGGACGTCGCCCGCGCGGCGCGTGAGTGCCGCGACCTCGTTGCCGATGAGAGTCCCGAGGCTGCCGTACTACTCGATGATTTCATTTCGTTCGCCGAGCGGACGCCGCGCGATACGATCGAAGAGATATTCTCCGCAACGTTCGATCTGAACGCATCCTGCCATCCCTATGTTGGCTACCACATGTTCGGCGAATCGTATCCTCGCAGCTTGTTCATGGTCGAGCTGAAGGATCGATTCCGCGACCATCATTTTTATCATGGACTCGAGCTGCCGGATCACATCGCGGTGTTGTTGCGATTTCTCTCTGCCTGCGGCGACGCAGAAGCGCGAGATGAAATTGCTCGCGATGCGATACTTCCGACACTCGGTCCTATGACGCTTGCGCCGGAGAGCGCACCCGCTTTAGTCGAAGGTGAGGGCGCGGCGCCGGTAGTTTTTGACGTGGGCATGGACTATCGCCGCGTCTTGCTTGCGCTGCAGTCGGTCTTGCAAGTACACTACGGTGCTCCGCGGCAGCTTGCGCCGGTGCCGCTACCCGATCCCGAGCGTCTCGTCTCGTAAATGTGAGGAGCATATGTCGAATACGTTTCTTTGGGCAGTCTGGCCCTACGTCGCGATGGCACTCTTCATTTTCGGGGGCCTGTACCGGTACCTGAAGGATCGGTTCTCGTATTCGAGCCAGTCCTCGCAGTTTTTAGAAAACCGGTTCCTCTTCTGGGGATCGACGATGTGGCACTACGCCATTATCCTCATCCTCATTCCGCACACGCTCGGATTCTTGTTTCCCCAAGCATGGGCGGCACTCATCGAGAATCAAACGCGCCTGTACATTCTGGAGATCACCGGGCTCGCGCTTGCCGTCATGGCCATCGTCGGTCTTGGGACTCTCATCTACCGGCGTTTGACGAACGCGCGCATCCAATTCGTCACAACGGGGGCGGATTGGGTGCTGCTCGCGTCGCTGGCTCTGCAAATAGCGATGGGTTTCTGGATCGCGTTCTTCTACCGTTGGGGATCGGAGTGGTATCTCCACACGTCCGTACCATGGCTGCGGTCACTATTTGCTTTCGATCCGCAGACTCAGTACGTGACCGCAATGCCGCTGCCGGTCAAGATCCACATGTTCAACGCGTTCGTGCTTCTTGCGCTTTTCCCATACACGCGTCTCGCACACGTGGTGACGGCCCCGCTCTTATACCTGGTTCGGCCGTATCAAGTCGTGATCTGGTACCGTCGGCGGAACGCCCCGTATGAGGCACCGGCTGGGAGCGAGCGCATCGGACCTGACGTTCCATACTTGCGGCGCACTTGAGAACAAGCGGCCCGCGTGGTGCCTGCGTCGGACGCTCGGCTCGAGCGGCTGTGTCGGATAAGTTCGTTTGTGGCCGTTCCGTTGTTGATGGCAATCTTGACGGCAACGCAACATCGCCTACAGGATCGCGCGACGGACTTCCTGGTTTTGCCGCCGTTCGCGGTGGTAATCTACCTCATTTTTCAATACCCGTACGGCGAGTGGGCGAATCTGCGATCGATCGTCGTGTTGCCCTGCATTGGCGCGGTAGTCGGGCAGTTGAGCTTTCGCTTTTTCGGACTCACGCCGCTAGGCATCGCACTCGACTCGTTATGCGTGTTGGCGCTGCAATCGATCTTGAAAGCTCGAATGCCGCCGGCATTGGCGCTTTCGGTTCTTGCGATGCTGCTGCACGTTCAATCATTTACGTATACCCTGGGTGTCGCCGAGGCGTCGACCTCGATCGCGATCGCCTTTTTCCTGTGGCGACGATTCGCGGTCACGCCGCTTCTTCGTACTGCATCCTATAGGATGGAGAAAACTCATATCGCCGTTCTTCCGGAGGTTCGCCAATGAGCACGAGCACAACGCTGTTACCGGCCCCACCGATACCGGACGTGGAGACAGAGGCGGGCACCTATGCGGGTACGCCGGTCTTGGACTTCGTTCGCCCCCCGGAGTTGCTTCGAACGATCGTTGAGACTGGCGCATCGAAGGGTGACCTTTCCATCAGCAAGATTCTCGTACGCGGCATGTTCGGTGGCGCGTTTCTCGCGTATGGAACCGCCATGGCCTTTTTCGGCATCGCGCAGGGACTGCCGCCGATCGTTGCCGATGCACTCTTTCCCCTGGGATTCATCGTTATCAACCTGCTGCAAGTCGACCTTGCCACCGGCTACTTCGCCATGGTCCCGGTAGCATATATGGGCGGCCGCATCACCGCCGCGAAAATGGTCCGCTGCGTTTGCTGGGTTTACGTCGCCAACCTAATCGGGAGTTTGATCGTTGCCGGGTTGTTATGGGCGGCGCTCACGATGTTGGGGAACGCGCCGGATACCACCGGCATTTCGAAGGTTCTTTTCAAGATCGGAGTGGCGAAGACGCTTCACTACGAGCAGTTCGGCATGGCCGGCGCATGGACGGCGTTCATCAAGGGAATCCTGTGCAACTGGTTTGTGACGCTGGGAGTCGTGCTGCCGTTCGCTACTCGCTCGGTCATCGGAAAAGCGATCGCGACGTTCGTTCCGATCTATATGTTCTTCGGAATGGGCTGGGAACACTTAGTCGTCAACATGTTCATCATCCCGTCCGCCATGGCGTACGGCGCGCACATCACGCTCAGCGATTGGTGGATCGGCAACGAGCTTCCCGTGACGATCGGAAACTTCGTGGGAGGCTTCCTGTTCACGGGCGCGGCGATTGCATTCATGTACGGCACGCGTGAGAAACCGGTAGCTGCCCCTGCGCGATGAACGAGGAGGCGCTCAGCGCCCAGGATCCGGCTGCCGGTGACGAGGAGACCTATCGTCTCTGCACCGAGTTGATCGCGCTCGGCGAATGGAGGTTCGCCGTCGATTGCATGCGTCGCAAGGTGAATCGCGCTCGAAGATGTTTGCCGACGAACTCGCTCATGCGGCTTCGGCTACTCTCGCAGTACGCGGGGATTCTAGAGCTCACCGGCGCCTATGGAGAGGCGGAGTTCATCCGCAAGGAGTCGATCGAGATCGTCGAATCGGGACTCGTCACCGCGGAAGACGCGGTCGACGCCTTTCTCAACTACGCCTTGCTTCTTACGAAGGTTCGTAACTACCGCGACGCGATCGTCAAACTGAAGGAGGCCGCGCGCCGTGCCGAGCAGCTGGGCAATATCGAGCCGCTCGAGCAGCAAATCATTCTTGCGAAAGTGTGGAGGGGTCTCGTGGAGGCCTACGAGGGCGAGGGAGAACTATCGCAAGCCTCGGAGGCCCTCGATGCGCTCGATAACGTGAAGGGTCGTATTCGGTACCTTATCTTTTGCATATCGAGGTAGCAAGGTGTACACGATCGACGGCAAGCCGGCATGCCTCTTCGTCGCCGAGAACCTCGGAAGACCGAGTCCGGATGGGGAGCGCCACTTCTATCCCGCCTTCGTCAAAGCATTCGAGCCTGGCTACGAAGCAACTGACTGGGACTACGGCGCCGATTACGCCGAAGCGTTGAAACAGGTAGAATCTTTCAACGCAGAGCACGGCGTCAACAAGGACGCGACGTTGCTGATCATAACGACGTCGATGTACCCTCGGGCCCCAATCACGCTTGCGGACATTTATCGAGCGAATGAAGAAGAGTATGCAGCGAGCGAGAAGGAGTGATCGTGGAGGATGGCGCTAAAACGCTCCCGGGAACTGCGATCGTAGTGCTTGTTTGAGTTTCATGTCGGCGAGGCGTTCGATAGCATCGAGAATGGTTGGGGTTGCGGTCTCAGCACCGTGTTGGCTTAGCCATTGCAGGGCGGCGCTCACGCCTGAAGCGGCGGTGCGATTCGCCGCGATATCTTCGACCAACGCCTCCGCGCGCGCCTTTACCGCATCATCCCAACGTTCGACTTCGGCCTGTTCGGAGAGCGCTCGTTTCGCTCGCGCGATATCGGATGCCGTCCACGGATACGCTTTGCCGCACTGCCAGCAGTATGCATAATACGGCACCCACTGGAGCATCTCGCCGTCGCCGGGCAGAGTGGCCTTGCAATCGGGACACGCAACGATGATGCGGTCTCCGCACTTCGCGCAATGCTTGGGAGCGAGCGGCGCCTCGAGTAGCCAGGCAAACACATGGCCGTTCACGCACACCGCCGCACACGGTCCGTGCCGCTCCGCCGTCAGTGCCGGCAGCTCGATCGGCGTGTCATCGGACATGGAACCGTATTCGGCAACGCCGCACGTGCACCATGCTATAGTGATGGCATGGATGCGCTAGCGAGGCAGCGTGAAGCGATTCGGTTGCTTTCGGAACAGCCGTGGTTCGCGCTCGCAACCATCGATCACAAAGAGGCTCCGCTCGTCAGTTACATACCCTTCACGATCGTCGGCGTCGCGTTCGGCATCGTCGTTAGCCGTCTCGCAGCGCACGCCGCACCGCTCTTGGCGCGCCGCCCCGCATCGGTACTCCTCGTCGACAGCGGCAGACAGGGGAGCGACGCATATGCGCGATTTCGGTTCACGATAGCCGTCAACACCTCGCCGGAAGTACCAGGGTCTGCGAATGCGGACGCAATCTGGTCTGCGCTCGAAGAGCGTCAGGGTGAGACCGTACGAACCCTACGTGACCTCCCCGACTTCGACGCGATATCGCTTGAGCCAATTAGCGGTCGCCTCGTTCTCGGCTTCGCCGCGGCGTTCGATTTCAGCGCCGCAGCCATCGCGGAGCTCATGCAAAATGCCGGCTAAAACCGGCGCGGAGGCGTGACGGCAATATGAAACGCCGTCTGCGGGACCGCTTGGGACCGGACGTCGCAAGACGACCGTGGACGCGAGCGGAGCGTCGCGTGGTCTTGCGCGGATTCCTCGGGCGACTTACGATTGCCATCGAGCCGCTGATCATCTCGATCTTCTTCGCAGCGTTGCCGATTCTCATGGTGATACGTCGGCAAGACGCGGCGCTGCTGCTCGCTCCGATCTTCGGAGTAGCCGCGATTGGGTTCATGATTTACGCAATCGTACTTATCTTACCGGCGACGTGCGCCTTGTACGAGACGTTCAAACCAATTTACACGGTAGACGGCTATATTCGCTATCGCATTTCAAAGGAGGGCGAGCCGACGTACTACGTGGCGGCGCTCGACGCCGACCAAATGATCCTCGGTGAATGGCCGCTTAGTGAGTGGCCGCGCTCGATTGGCGAGCGTCAGACGTGGCCGGTCGTTGTCGAGTTCAGTCCATACGGCGGCGTTCACAAAATCGACGGCCACCCAACCGGCGTTCTTCCCACAGAAATTGCACCGTTTGGGATCGGTATGGCCAATGAGGAACGCCGTCGCCAAAAATGAGCTGACGTTCACGGGCTCGGCGCGAGCGGGCGGCCGCAAAGATCGCAACTGACGATACGCGGCTTGGCCGGTCGTTCTCCTGCGGGCGCTGCTATTTCTGCGCATGCGATTTCCACCGTGGTCGTCTGCATTTGCGCCTCGAGAGCTGCGACGATGCTGCCGGCTTGTTCGTCGGTGAGCGCGCCGCGGGCGTGCCCATAAGACCGCGGATAGTACCACCCTTCAACCAGCTGCGTCAATCGGTCCTCGCCGCGCCAGGCCGCTGTTGCGGCCAACTCTCGCGGCGTGAGCGACGATCGTTTCAGGGGAAGTAATCCACGCACCTCAGCGGCGCGCAGCGCGCGTGCCCACAACGCTTCACTCATGTTGCCACATTCGCGCTGCGATGAAGCCGAGCACGGCAATGACGTCAACTGCGAGCGCCCAAGGGGTAAGTAGTCTCCAAAGCAGCGCGGGCCGCGTGTCTTCGCGGCTGATGCCGGCCGCCGCCGCGGCGGGTCTCTCAACCGGTTGCCGTGTGACCGTGGCGATCGGAATCTGCACGGCGATCCGCGACGCCTGCAGTGTGGAACGCGGCAGGGAGACGGACGCGAATGCCAACAAGAGCGACACCGCGAGCGCGGCAAGTGGGATCGATGCGAGCGCGATCCGCAGGCGGAGTGCGGGACTATACAGACCAGCAAATGATCGCATGATCGTGCGAGCGGTTGAGCAGCGGTACGATGCTTTGCGGGAGCGAAAGTACGCCGTTCGGGCGCGCGATCAGTTCCGCCCGCCGAATCCTGCCGGCAATGACGCAGACGCCGAGATATGCGACGGCGATGGCAAGGATGTCGACTCGCAGGTTAAGGGCGACCCCTGAGGCGTTGAAGGTCATGCCGTAGGCGCAGACGATGAGCAGCGCCGAGAATGCCGACCACGTAAGAATCTGTGGCCTCACGCGCCACCGTTGTGCGACGACGCTGCTCCCCACGATGCTTGCGCAAGCAGCCACGATGCCCACTAGCGGAGCAAAGGAAACCGGATGCGTATGTACTGCGAAAAGCGCGCCCATTGCAGCGACGGCGAGGAGGTTTCGGGCACGGCCGCGCAGCCGTGAGAGCACCACAGCAACGAGCAGCGCGATGCCGAGTAGCCCAGAATCGAGGCGCGTCCATACGGCGGGAAGAGTCATCACGGCATATGCCGACAGCGCGACGATGGCTGCCGCGACGAACAGCAAGCGATCCGCATGGAGCACCTCCAGCCGCGCCGCTACTTGCGCGTCGTCGCTATACCGCGGAATCTGGGCGCCCGTTTGGAGTAGATGCGGTTCCATGGGATAGAATGCCGGATCGACTCGGCGCCGCCAATTCAACATTGGACGACCACCTCGCGGGTAAAGACCGGCACGTGGTCCGGTGTCAACGTCACCATGGCAAGACGCTGCCGCTCGACTTGTTCGCGCTGGCGCAGGCTGACAAAGATGACCGCTGCACCATGGCGCCGCACCTCGTCGACGAGCACACGGTCGATGGTGACGCGGTCGCCTCGAAGCTCGAGCGTCGCCAGCATGACCTGTAGCCGGTCGAGATCCGCATCGAGTGGTCGCAGTCGCAGGGTGACGACGTCTCTCGCGCTGCTCTGGCAGATAAATCGCACGGTGAGCCTACGCGTCGCAAAGCTTCGGCACAACGCGCAGACAAAGCAGATGGCTTTCTCTAAACGATAGCGCTGGAGCTCGCGGTCTCCATCGAGCGACGGCGCAGTATCCAAGACGAGGCTTAGGTCTTCGCGGGTGGAGTCTTGAAATTCGCGCACGAAGAGTTGCGCGGGATCGCGCGTGCGCAGCGATAGGACGCGGTGGATCAGCTTCGGTGAATCGCCGGGGCGATATTCGCGCACGCCGACGTACTCTTCGATTGCGGTGGGGAGCTTTTCGAATCGTCCTGAAGCTGCGTGTCTACCGGCGAGCAGCGCGTCGACGATGGGTTGCAAGCGATAGATTGCGGGCAGCACCGTGACGGTGCGCCTCGTTTCAAAGACCGCAGTGACCCGCACCGCACTGCCGGGCAACTCAACGGCGGTGCGGAAGGGCCCCACGACCAGCACGCCCCGCCGGTTCGTTGTGACGTCCCACTGCGATGTGCCGGCGAGGCGCGAGGAAAGAATGGGCAGCTCGGCCCACGGACCGGCCTCCATGACGTCGTCGGACATGGAGAACCGTGTGCTGGTCAAGACACCGATAGCCGGAAAGCCCGAGCCTTTGAATGCGACCGTGAACCGCAGGCGAAACGTGCTCAGCGCTCGCGTTCGTTTCGGCAGGTCGACCCTGACCGTTCGAAGCGAACTTGCCGCGGTTAGGGTGGCGATTGTGCCGAACGTAATCCAGAGGACCGGAAACGCAACCGCAAACACCGCGAACTCACGAATCGCCGGGTGCAGCACGCCGGCAACCACCGCAAGAATGAGTGCTGCTCCAAACATGGCGATTCCGATCGGCGATGCAATTGTGAATTCAAAGCGCGCCGGCCGTTCCATGCATCCAATGCTCAGGCCGGGAGTGCGATCGAATCGACGAGGCGCCTCACGAGCTGCGTCTTCCACTCGGTCATACTCATCAACGATTCGGGCATCACTTTGGGAATGAGCCGGTGCGGGAGCGCGTGGACGAAGAGCGCCTTGACGTCGTCTGGAGTGACGTAGACACGTCCCTGGACGAGCGCGTACGCGCGAGCGAGCTGCATGAGCTGCACCGCAGCTCGAGGGCTTGCACCGAGCACAAGCTCGTCGGAGTGACGGCTTTGCCGCACTGCAGCGATAATGTAACGCAACAGCCGTTCGTCGATGACGACGTTCGTGACGAGCGCCATCAGGTCGCGCACGCGCTCAACCGTCAGCACCGCGGGGATGCTCTTAAGCGGATCTTCGGCAATTCGGTCGCGGAGAATCTCCACTTCCTCGTCTTCACTCGGGTAACCCGGTGAGAGGAGCAGTTGGAACCGGTCGAGCTGAGCCTCGGGGAGATCGTTTACGCCGGAGTGCTCGATCGGATTCTGCGTCGCGATCACGATGAAGGGATCCGGGAGCGGGTAGGTGCGTCCGTCGACGCTGACCTGACCCTCGCCCATGGCTTCCAAGAGCGCGCTTTGCGTACGCGGCATCGCGCGATTGAGCTCGTCGACAAGGACGATGTTCGCAAACACGGGACCGGGAACGAACACATCCTTGCGGGGATCCACGTAGCCCGTGATATCGACCGGAAGGAGATCCGGCGTGCATTGGATGCGCTTGAACTCGCACGAGATCGAACGCGCGAGCGTTCGCGCCAACATCGTTTTTCCGACGCCCGGCCGGTCCTCGAGCAACACGTGGCCGCGCGAGAGCAATGCCGCAACGACAAGCCGGACGACGTCGCGCTTGCCGATGACTACGCGTTCGACGTTCGCAATGAGGCTCTCGATGTCGGTCTGCGCGGTGTCGTATGCGATCGCGCTCGTCATAGTAAACGTCCACGGGGGTCGGGCGGCGCGGCCATCGTGAGCGGGAGACTGTTGAGCGCGAACGGCAGAAGCCATCGCGCCGCCAGTGAAGTGATGGCCGCCACCAGGAGCATCGCTGCTGCGGCGTAGATCGCCGACGTGGAAGAAAGCTCTTTTGCAAGCAGCGCACCGACACCGCCGAAGAGCCCCGCGATCCCGCTGCCCGGCAGATCCGGACGTTGAAAGAGATACAGCGCGAGGATAACTCCAAGCCAGCGCGCTCCACCGCCGAGGAGCCGCGCCGGCTTCACGTTCCAGGTAAAGTTCGGCAAGATCCGCGCCGCAGCAGTGCGCGCAAAAAAGTCCGCTTCAGCTCCTACGGCAAGAACCGCAATGACGGCCGAAACTGCCAAGATGAGGCGCGGGATCGTGAACGCGCTTTCATATCCGGCTGCCGCGAACGGCAGCGCAACGAGAAACGCCAAGGCGCCGACGGCGACGGCGTCCGCAAGACCGGCAACAGCCTCCGCACGCTCGTGCAAGCGAGCGCACCGCGGACAAACCAGCAGCGCACCGAAACCACTGGCCTCTCCTCGGGTAAGCACGAGAACCCATATAAGAACGGCGACCGCTTCCACCGCGAGGAGAAACGCGAACGGTACGTAGCCGGGTACGGCCGGCGCCACCGTTTAAGGTGTCAGACGAGCAGGCGGCAGTTGAAGAGTCGTAGAGTTTGCGGCGGGCCACACGTGCCCCCATCCGGACAAGCCGACGACCTGCGCCCCTTGCGCGATCGACAAGATGATCGTTACCAGCACGAAAAGCATTGCGCCGATGGGGATCGCGAAGCCGGCACGGTCCCGCAGGTATTGTGGCGGCCCTTGAACGCTCGATGTTGCGTGTGCGTCGTCACTCACGAGTGCACCCCTAACACATGGACGGCAGCAAGCAGCGCGAGCACGCAGCCCAAGGCCATCAACCCGAGCAGCACTTTCGTGACCGCGGCGTCGAGACCGTGCGCCGCCCAATCGTTCTTCAGCTGAACGAAGGCCGTAATTCCAACGACAAGCGCGCCGGCCAGCGCAAGTCCTCGCTCGATCAATGCTGCATCCATGACTCACTCACCATAAATAGAACAGGAAGAAAAGAGCGACCCAGACCACGTCGACGAAATGCCAGTACAGCGTTCCACACGTGAGCCCCAGGTATTTCGATCCGGTGTATACGCCCCGGTTGGCCTGAATAGCAAGAACGCCGAGGAAGCATACGCCGAGGAAGACGTGGAATCCATGTAGGCCCGTCAAGGTGAAGAACGAGGCGCCCCACGTGGTGCCCGGCCACGTGATGCCTTCCGACAATACGCCGCTCCACTCGTGCGCTTGGCCGAGAAGGAATCCGATGCCGAGAATGATCGTGGCGACCAGCCACGCGTTGAACTTCGCTTTGTGTAAGTGTTTCCAGTTCTCCAGCGCGAAATGCATCGTGACTCCGGATCCAAAGAGGATCACGGAGTTGAGCGACGCATAGCTCGTGTCGAACCACGAGAGCTGATGACCGCCGACGAATGGAGGCCACGTCGGTGCGGACGTGCGCAGATATACGTACGCAAAGATGAACGACGAGAAGAGTATGCAGTCGCTGAGCAGCACCAACACGAAGCCCAGCAACCGAATATCTCGGGTCTCCCAATAGACGGAATCGACCGCATTGTAACGAGCGGCAACCGCCGCATGTCCCTTTAATGGAAGGGCCGGGGCTGCCATCTCAGTGCGCTCCCGCCAGAACGGGCTGCGGCATCAACACCTTACCGTACTCGGGAAACTCCTCTAGTTCGTTGTCGGTCTGCTCGTACGGCAGCGGCTTATCGAAGTCGTACGGTCCGCCGGTGACGGTCGGAACCGACTTGAAGTTGTAGTATGGCGGCGGCGAGCTGATCGTCCACTCGAGCGTTCGCGCTCCCCACGGATTGATGCCGGCGATCTTTCCGTGCTTCAAACTCCAGATCATGTTGAAAACGAGCAGCCCGACCGACGCAGCCATGAAGAAAGCGAACGCCGTCTCGAATTGGTTCCAAAAGACCCCGTCGGGATTCTGGGAGGCGAAAGCCGTGTAGGACGCATAGCGCCGCGGCATGCCTTCGATTCCGAGCCAGTGCATCGGGAAGAACGTGCAGTTCAGGCCGATGAAGAAGAGCCAGAAACCAAGCTGCGAGAGGCGCTCGTCGAGCATACGGCCCGTCGCCTTCGGGTACCAGAACGGGATCGACGCGAGGAAGCCCATGATCGAGCCGCCGGCCACGACATAGTGGAAGTGCCCTACAACGAAGTAGGTGCCGTGCAGATGTAGATCGACCGGAACCGAGGCCAAGAAGATGCCGGTGATCCCTCCGAAGGTAAACGTGATCAGGAACCCGAGGGCGTAGAGCATCGGGCTCGTGAAGTGAATTCGTCCGCCCCACAGCGTCGCGATCCACGAGAACATCTTGATGCCCGTCGGGATGCCGATCGCATAGGTCAGAATCATGAACGGCAGTTGCAGCCACGGCGCAAGACCGCTCGGGAACATGTGGTGGGCCCAAACCGTAAACGCCAGCAGCGAGATGGCCATCGACGAGAACGCGATCATCTTGTACCCGAAGATGGGCTTGCGCGCGAAGACCGGCAGAATTTCGGAAACGATGCCGAACGCGGGGATGATGAAAATGTAGACGGCGGGATGCGAATAGAACCAGAACATGTGCTCGAAGAGCACCGGGCTGCCGCCGCGAGATGGGTCATACCACGGCACCTTCCAGACGTGCTCGAGGAAGAGAGCGCCGGTCGCCACCGAGAGCGCAACCGTCGCAAACATGTTCATGAGCGCGGTCGCAAACGTCGCCCAGACAAAGAGCGGCATGCGCGTCCAGGTCATTCCCGGCGCCCGCATCTTGATGATTGTCGTCATGAAGTTCATGCCGGTCAGCGTAGAGCTGATACCGATCGTGAAGATCGCCGCACACCAGAGCGCGCCGGCCGTTCCGTCCGCAAGCGAGATTGGTGGATACTCGGTCCAGCCTGCGTGCGGGCCGCCAAAGAGCATCGAGCTAAAGAGAATCGCCGCCGCAATCGGGAAAATCCAGAAGCTGATCATGTTCAGCCAAGGGAACGCGACGTCGCGTGCGCCGAGTTGCAGCGGCATCACGAAGTTGCCGATCGCTCCCGTGACCAGCGGAATCGTCACGAGCCACACCATCGCCGTACCGTGCATCGTGAACATCTCGTTGTACGTGTTGTGGTCCATGATCGCGCCGGTGGGGCTGGTTAGCTGGGTGCGCATGAGCAGCGCGAACGCCCCGGCGATCAGCATGATGAGCATGCCGGTGGCGAAGTATTGGAACCCGATTATCTTATGATCGAGCGAGAAGACGTATTTTCGAACGAAGCCCTGCGGCTCGGGGTGAATATGAGCGTGGGTCGCGACGGGAGCTTCGTGCGTAGCGTGCGTTGTACTACTCGGTTCGGTATGCATAGGTTATCCTATTTTAGGCTGGTGAGATAAGCGACGAGATTGGCGATGTCTTGATCGGAAAGTCCGTTGGCTTGACGATTGGGCATCGAGCCGATCGGGCCTGTGAAGCCGTTTTGCAAAATCCAAGCGATGTTCTGCGGCGTCGGCGGCTTGCCGGTTACGAGCGTCGGATGCTGTGGGTCGTCGGTGATGTGGAGCAATCCGGGGCCGACGAGCTTTTGATCGAACGGCGTGGGCGGATTGTGATGGCACGCCGAGCAGACCGTGCCGAACTTCGCTTTGCCCGCGGCAACGTTTCCACCCGACAGGTTGATCGGGACGCTCGCCGCGGCTGCGGCTTTCTTTTGAGCGTCGAGCCATCCGTTGAAATCCGCGGCGGACTGAATCACCACCTTGCCCTGCATTTGACTGTGGTTGATTCCGCAAAACTCGGAGCACGTGGCGGTGAAGTTGCCGGCGTGTAGCGGGGTGAAGTTGAGGTTCTGCACCAAGCCGGGGACCGCGGCCATCTTGAGCCGGAGCTCGGGCACCCACCATTGGTGAATCACGTCGGCCGATGTAATAAGGATGCGCACCGGTACGCCAACCGGCAAATGTGCATCCTGTACGGTTCCCTTGAGGCCCGGGTAGCGATACTCGAAGAAGAATTGGTGGCCGATGACTTCCATCGTGAGCCCGGGCGACGTTACGCCGAACTGAATCTTATGCCAAACGTTGATGCTCAGCCCGGTCAATATGACCAGCAGCACCGTCGGAAGCACGGTCCACCAAAACTCCAGCTTGGGCTGGTCGTGAACGGGCACGCCGACGGTATCCGCCGTATCGGATGCACTCGCGCGGAAAGCGATCGAGAAGTAGATCACGTATCCGGCGACAATGATCATGATGTCGCCGCCGAAGACCGCCATGAACTTGAACAGTCCATCGATGTCGTAGACGCGGTCGCTGAACGGTTGTGACGCGCCCGGCAGCAACCAGTCGACATTGCCGAAGAGCCAATACAGACTATTGGCGATGCAGAGCAGCAGCAGCACGGTGGTTGCCTGCCAGAAGCCCGGGCCGAGGCCCCGAACGCGGACGATGTTCGGCGTGGGCGCCATCCGCAGGTCCAAAGCTCCTAACCCCCTATACTCTGCGCGGAACCGTGTCGGAACCGCTCTGGAACTGGTGTAATCGTCGTCCTACCCCGTATACGGTTTTCTTGGTACGCGGCGATCGAGAAGCAATCCTATGCCTATCCCGAAGACCGCGCCGTAAAAGATGCCGAGGGAGACGTTTCCCATTGGATAGCCGATGGCCGCACCAAGCAGGGTGCAGAGCACCACCGACGTCCAGATTCTTCGTTGCATACGATGACCTCCGAATAGCCGTTCCGATTCGGGTGCATTGGAAAAATTGTAGCCATGGCGGTTACGTTTCGGTTCTGCGGCAAGATGAAAGAACCAGAAAGATGAAAGAGTCAGGCATGACGACAAACGACACGCGCGAGACCGCCTCGGAGATCGCGCAGCGGATCAAGGCCGCTCGAATGGATCCTTCTCAAACCGACGAAGCCGACCGGCCTCTGAGCGACAGGCCACCGGGCTTCGCGGAAGCGCTGATGTCTACACCCCCGACGGTCATTGAGGGCCCAGCGAAGTTGAAGTCGGGCGACTGGGACGTGATCGAACTGGCATTAGCGCATTACGCCGGCTGCAAGAACGGCTGAGGCTAGACGACAATCGTTTCCTTCCAGCGCTCCAGCAATGCCGCGAGTTCTTGCTGCTCGGGCTTTCGTACCTGGCATTGGTCGAGAGATCGTTGAAAGTCGTCCATGAAGGTGTGCCACTCGTCTTCGGTGATCATGAGATGGCGGTGCGACGCTCCCATTTCGCCGCCGGTGTATGGTTGCGGCCCACCGGCCTGCGAGCACGTCCATTCCGTGAGGAGATACTTCAAACCGGCTCTCGAGACGTTCGTACTCGCTTCTTTCATGTGAGGATTCGCGGCAAACCGCGCATCGCTCAAGAGACGATCGATGAAGTCGTCTATGAGGATTGCGATCTTGAAGGAGCCCCCCAAGCGCTGGTAAAGTGACCCTTTCTGTTGCGCTTCCACGAGCAGCCTCCGGTATCAGAGAATTAATCGAACATGCCCGACACACGCGTAGAAGACGTCGCGTGGCTCGGCGGTATCATGAGCAGCTTCACGATTCATACAAATATGATGTAGTCAGTGCTCAGTACCATTTTGGTTTGGCTTTTCGCAGCCGCTTGCCTTTGTACGTTTCTCTTGGGAATGCGAAAACAGTGGAAGAACGCGCGAATCGCCTCGACGGTAATTGCCATCCTCGCCTTTGCACTCGCGCTGGCCGCAGCGCTCGCAAAGCGCTGACGGGGCTTAGGGAGGGAGCACGACGGACTTCGGCGGAACGCGCTTGCGAACGATCGCAATGGCCCTGTCGCGATCGTGCATCTGCTCTTTGAGCTCCACCAGTGCAGCTTCCACGAGAGCCGAGGTCTTCACGCGAAAGCCGACGTCTTTCAAGATGACGACGAGCTCGTCAAGAGCTTCCACTGCGCCCGGCGTCAGCTCAACGCTCGCAGGAGCGGCGGCTTTCGGAGGGTTGTTCATACACGACATGGATTCTGCCGGCCGTACGCTGAACCCCTGTACGAATGCTACGAGTGCAAATGGCGTTCGCTTGCGAAGAAGTCGCGACTGAATCCGGCGGCCGGTGACGTTGAAAAACTTTGTGGGACGGAATCGTCGCTGCCGGTTTCCGGTTTTTCCGGCACCAACCGGGCGCTGGTTCGCTATCTTTATTTTCTTTATGAGGTACGCGCGTTCGCGCCGGAGAATTCATTTTCGCGCAACGTAACTTAGGTGGAACCGCGTCGCGCAATTCTAAGCTCGGCATGACGTTCTCCCGCGACAACGTGGCGCTCACGATGCTCGCGCTAGAGCGGCGGCCGGAAGCAATTCGCCAAAGCGAACGGCGGCGGTTATTTCGCGGTCTCCGGAATTGAGCGAGGCTCGCTTGCTGAACGAGCTGTTCGGCATGACGGCGATCGAGCAGGGCGAAACCGCCGTAACGATGCAAAGCGCCTGATGCGACTCTTTCGGGTTTGGGCCGCGGCCGCGGCAGCGCTGACGTTTGCGCAGGTCGTATTGGGGAGCTGGGTGCGCATCAACGGTGCCGGTATGATGTGCCCCGACTGGCCGCTCTGCCGCGGCGCGCTCCTACCGCAGCTCGTCGGCGGCGTGGCGCTGGAGTGGACGCACCGCGCGGTCGCACTCACCGTCGGCTTCGTCATCATAGCCGCGTTCGTTGCGGGCTGGCGCGTGCGGCGCAAGATCTCGGGCGTAGCGCCCACGTTGCTGACGCTCGTCGCGGTCTTCGTGCTCCAAGTGATCGCCGGCGGGATCACGATTCATGCGGCGAACAGCCCCCCGTCGGTCGTGCTGCATTGGGCCTGCGCGATGTTGTTGCTCGCGACGTTGATGGTCCTGGCCGTGCTTGCGCGCCTAACGCCGCACCCGGATTCCGGGCTACCGTCGGTACGTCCCGGTACGTGCGTCCAGGGAATCGCGTTCGTGGCGCTACTCGCGTATCTCGCGACGTGCATTGGATCGTACGTGAGTTCGAGCGGCGCCGGACTCGCGTGCTCGACGTTGCCGGGCTGCGACGGCACGCTGATGGGCTCGACACAGGCGCAATTCGCGCAGATGCTACATCGTCTTGTTGCCGGTGCGTTCGTCGTCTCCGCGCTCGCTGTCGCTGCTCTTGTGGCGCAGAACGGCATGATGCGCGTGCGTCTGTGGGTGGTCGCGGGTGCGGGGCTTGCACTGTTGCAAGTTGCGCTCGGAGCATTCAACGTGGTGTTGCGCATGCCGGTGCTGCTACGCGAAGCGCATGCCGCGAATGCCGCCCTCGCTTTCATCGTCTTCGTTATCGCAACGACGGTCGCGACGATCGATCCGCTGCCGGTGCGGTCTGACATGGCTAGATCGGGCAAAACTCACGAAAAACACCTAACCGCGACGTAAGCAGCTAGTCCCCACAAGACGCTCTCTTCGCCGGAGCCTGGGCGCAAAGCCAAGAGCGGTTTAAGCCTTAGCGCAAGGTTGGCACCTTGGCGCTTGTCGGCATGCATTTGCACGCGCGCAAGTAGCAGGTATCGGGATAAATTTTAGGGCAACGATCGTTGCCTAATGGCAAGGATCGGAGCGACTCGGGTCCTCTTGCTCCGGCGGGCTCGGCGGCTATCGCAACGTTCGCTCTCACGGATGGCTGGGATCACCCGGCAAGCTGTTGGTGCGATTGAGAGCGGTCGCATGCAGCCAAGCGTTGGAATCGCGCTTGCGCTAGCCCGATCGTTGGAAACGACCGTCGAGGAGTTGTTCCGCTGTGAGCAAGGATCGACGCCACCAGCCGCGCGCAGCGCATCGGCAACAATCGCCGGCCGAACGGTAAGCCATTCGCTCGCGATGGACTACCTGGCGATCGAGCCCGCACAAGATGCCCTGCCCAATGTCTTCCTTGCGGGCTGCGATCTCGCCGTGGGCCTTCTCGCGCGACACGCGCTGTTACGCTGCCACGATGTCCGCGTTCTATGGCTACCGATGACGAATCGAGCTGGACTCCGCGCGCTCGAAAACGGGCTCGTGCACGCAGCCGTGGTGCACGGCGAAATAACACCGCGACAAGCGCAGCGAATGCGCGAGTTCGTCGGTTTCGAGCTCGCGACGACCCAGGAAGGATGGCTCCTCGCAACGGGAAACCCGCTCGGGCTGCACGGCGCTCTGGACGTTCAACGGCGAAAAGCGCGGTTGGCGAACCGTCCCCCGGGTGCCGGCGCCCGCCGATTGCTCGACGAGCAGCTGCGGCGCTCACACGTTGACCCTCGGTGCATCGTCGGCTACGATCGCGAATTGCCCGGCCAGCTGGACATCGGTCGCGCGATCGCGCAAGATTTTGCCGACGCGGCGGTTGGGACCGCCAGCGTCGCTCGCGTCTTTGCGTTGGATTTCGTTCCTCTGCGCGAAGAACGATGCACGTTGTTCGTACCGCGCGCCGCTGCTCGAACGGCAGAGATCCGTGCACTTGTTGACACGTTACGCTCGACGGCGTATCGGCGCGATCTGGAGAGCTTACAATCCTACGATGCCACGAGAATAGGAGAGCAGATGGCATGAAACGCCGCACGTGGGTCCTCGGATCTTCCGCCGCTATAGTTGCGGCGGGCACGGCTCACGCGCAAGATTTGACGCCGATCGACGTCGCGTACGCCGGCTCGATGGGCTCGATGATGGAAGGCCCCGTCAAAGCAGGCGTTGCGCAGGCGCTCCAGATTGGCATGCATGGAAGAGCCGCTGGCTCGGACGCGCTCGCGAAGTTGATCGTCGGCGGAAGCATATCGCCAGACCTCTTCATCTCGGTGACCCCGGGTCCGATGATGACCGTTCTCAAGGCCCGCAAAGCGAGAACCGGCGTCCCGATTGCGCGGACGGAGATGGTCATCGCCTACTCTCCGAAGAGTCAGTATGCGCAACAGTTTGCAGCCGCAGCAGGTCCCACGCGCAGCGCGATGCCATGGTGGCGGGTTCTGGAGCAGAGCGGTATGCGTTTCGGCCGCACCGATCCCACGGTCGACCCCCAGGGCCGCAACATCATTTTTACGTTCCAGCTCGCCGAGACGTACTACAATCAGCCCGGCCTAACGCAAAAGGTCTTGGGTGAGACGATCAATGCCTCACAGATTTTCCTCGAGCCGACGGTTCAGGCTCGCTTGCAGAGCGGCGAGCTCGATGCGGCGTCCGCTTACAAGATCCAGCCCGGGCCGTTCAATCTCCCGTACATCTCGTTACCTCCTGAAATCAACCTTGGCGACGATGCGATGAGTTCACGCTACGCTCACGCATCATTGACCCTGAACGGCAAAACCTTTCACCCTGAACCGCTCGTCTACTACACAACCGTGCTCGATGGATCTTCGCATAAAGACAAAGCGACTGCGTTCCTGAACTGGCTTCAGGGGAGCGACGGGCAGGCCATCCTGAAGAAGTACTTCTACGACCCTCCTGCGGGAGCAGCCCCGCTGCACGCTTAGCCTCGCCAGGCAGTGTATTCATAGCGATGCTTTTGCAATCGCAAGCTCAAGGCACCGAGGAAGATTCGGCGTCGCGGCCCGCGAGAAAACGCGGCGTCTTCGGCCGGCTCGCAGCGACGCTCTTTGGTATCGTTCTCTTATATCCACTCGCCGGACTCTTCGTCTCCGTCGGCCGCTGGCGCTGGGACGCCTCATCAACCGCCGATGCGGTCTGGGTTTCGCTTGGCTTTACCGCCGTTGCAATGGCCGTGGTTATCGTGGTCGGAACGCCAATGGCATTCTTCGTCGCTCGCGCTTCGGCGCGAGAACGGATGTGGTGGCAAGCGATTTTGCTGGTATCGGTTCTGATGCCGCCGCTGGCGCTCGGCATCTTGCTCTCGCTCGCGTTCGGCCCGGACGCGCTCGGAAGTTTTCTCGGCCGTTTTGGCCTTAAAATGACGAATACGCCGCTGGCTTTTATCGTTACGCAAGTCTACGTGAGCATTGGGTATTACGTTTTAGCGGCGATCGCAGCGCTCGACAGCGTTCCCGCCGGTCTCGAGGTGCAGGGAGCGTTGCTCGGTCACAGCCCTTGGAGCGTCTTTTGGCGCATCACGCTCCCAATGGCGCGCCTGGGTTTTGCAGTGGCGCTCAGTTTGGCGTGGGTTCGAGCGCTGACCGAGTTCGGTGCCGTCGTTATCACGGCGTACTATCCAGCCGGGATGCCGGTTGCGATATGGACTGGCCTTGAGAACTTCGGCCTGCCGGCCGTCTTGCCGTTGCTGATCATCTTCCTCGTGACGGCGCTGCCGTTTCCGTGGCTCGCGCACGTACTGGCTCAACGGCGCGGATTGCGTGCTTGACGTAAGCGTCATCAAGGCGCGCGGGCGATTCACGGTTGCGGCCGCCTTTGAGATACCACCCGGCACGGCTTGCGGATTGTTCGGAGTTTCCGGAGCCGGGAAAAGCACCATCTTGAATTGCGTCGCGGGAACCGAGCAACCCGACCGAGGTCACGTTCTGCTCGGAGATTTGACTCTTTTTCCGCCGGCGCTTCCCATCTACGTTCGGCCAATTGGATACCTGACGCAGGCTCCGGGCCTCTTCCCACACCTGAACGTTGCACAGAATATCTGCTTCGGCATTGCGAAAGGCAACGGCGCGGTAGACGAAGCATGGATAGGCGAACTCCGCGATCGGCTCCAGATCGATTCGATTTGGCGCGCACCGAGTTACGCGATCTCCGGAGGCCAAGCGCGGCGGGTAGCGCTCGCGCGTATGCTGGCCCGCAAGCCCAAGCTGGTTCTGCTCGACGAACCCTTTACCGGACTCGATCGGCATCTGGTACGCGAGCTGCTTGACGCGCTCGCACATTGGCACAAAGCTCTGGGCTTCACCATGCTCGTGGTCGGTCACGAGCCTGACGTGCTAGAGCGACTCTGTTGGCAAACCATCGCGATCGAGAATGGCCGCATCGTTCAGCACGCGTCCTGGAACGAGCTGCGCGCGAATCCCGCAACGCCTCTGCTGGCCCAGTTGCTCGCGCCACTCTGAGCCTGCCGCATCAGCCTCTAAGGGTTCTTTCCGATCATTACCTCGGTAGCCTTGATAATCACGACTACGCTGTCGCCAACTTTTAGTCCGAGGCGCTGCACAGACGACGCAGTGATGGCTGAAGTTATCGTGCTGGGCTCCGCCTCGACCTCGACTTCAGTCATAACCGTCCCGGGCGAAATGGCTTTCACCCGACCATGAATCTGATTGCGTGCGCTAATTTCCATCATTAACCTCCGTATGGTGAGTGGATAGGGAGGTTCTACGGTATTCTCGCGTTTCTTTTCATTCCAAAACCGTCAGGCGTTGTCTCGAGTGCCGAACGGCCACGCGGCGAAGCCGATTTCACTGCGTCATATGAACTCTTGAGAAGTCAAGTTCGTTAGCAAAATGTGACCAAGCTGAAGAACAGCCGAAGGCTGAAGTCGCACGCGGCCGGATCAAAACGCATGCTAGGCCAGTGCGGTGTTACGATCGGTAGTTGCCGTTATTGATCGGCGTAGAGGGCGCTTTTTGACAGTTATGGTCATCAATGGTAGGCTCTGGTCATGGAAAATGACCATGTGAGCCTTGCCGAAGCGAAGGCTCGGCTCTCCGCACTCGTCGACCGGGCCGAGCGAGGAGATCAGATCGCGATCTACCGCCGGGGCCGTCCCGCTGCGATGCTCGTTCCGGTCCGCCCTGCTTATGGGGCCATCGCGAAGCGTGCGCGCGCGCTTCGCAAGCGGCTCCGAGCCGGCGTCCTTACAAAAGGCGAAACATGGCGAGCGTTGGCACATGAAGGGCACCGTCACTGATGGCGGGGATCATCCTTGACTCGAGCGTTGCAGCCGCATGGGTACTCGGTGACGAGCAAAGCGGATTCGCCGATGCTGCGGTCGAGGTGGCGTTCGAAAGCACGGGTCACGTTCCCACGATCTGGATCTACGAGATACAAAATACGCTCGCGCTGGCAAGGCGAAGAAGGCGGGTTGTGCTGGAGGCGGCTCAAGAGGCTTGCGAGCTGCTCGCCTCCATACCGCTGCGCTTCCATCGGCCCCATGGCCTCGGCCGAGAATTCGCATTGGCGACGTCGAGCGGATTAACGGCGTACGATGCGGCATACCTTTGCGTAGCCCGAGACTTGCAGATGCCGCTTGCCACGCTCGACGCCCCGTTGCGCGACGCCGCCCATTCGCTGGGGATCGCGCTCTTCAAACCGCGCTAGCGGCTCACCGCACCAAAAAGGCGCCAGGCGCGCTCAGGGGTTGCCGGCCGACTGAGTTCCGATACCGCTCTCTCCCGAACCCGGTTCGCCGCTTCCTGTATGGCGGAGTTCAATCTGGCCGGCATGACGCTGGATGATGCCAAGAGCCTCAGTTCCGTGCGCCGGATCGTCTAGTGTAAGGACCGTGCCCGCTTCAAAGCGTTCAGACTCCGAGCCGAAGAAGCGATTCACGACATCCAAGAAGCTCTCATCATCGCTTTGTATTTTCTTCAGTCCGACGGCCGAATCGGGAACTCCAGCCTCGAGCAATTCTTCGTGCGCCTTTTTTGCATCGTCGTCGTTCACAAAGTACGCCGTCAGCCGGCCCGTCGTGTAATTCGTAGAGTCCATTGCTTAATCTCCCATCTTGGCTATGACATCGTTTCCGGCCGCAGCCATCCAGAAACGTGACTGACGCGAATAGCGCAGCATAGCGCTTTCTTAGCCGGGACCCAAGCGAGAGATCGGACGCCTTTCTGGCGTGAGGAATAATGCCGGTGCGTTACGGATACAATCTGGTCTCAAGGGAGGTCGCATAATGGGATATAGTTTGAATGGTTTCTTCAACATTGAGGTCGCGGCTGACGCACCAGGTAACACCCGATTCCTCGGAGGACGGGCCGAGCAAGGACGATGCGAGCTGCGACCGCACACGTTGCACGAAGAGCGAAAGTGGACGACGTGGCACATCGTTCCGTGCTCGGACGGCACCTACACATTGTCTGTTCTAGACCCGAGTTGGCGTGAGGTTTATCTTCGGGTACGCGATGCCGACTCGCCTGAAGTGGATCTGGCGGAGGCCGATGAAGGCGAATCGACGCGGTGGCGCATTAGTAATGCCGGCGAAACGGGAGTTGGAAAGAGTTACGTTACGATCGAAAACGTGCTCGCCGGTAAGTGCATCAACGCAGACGTCGAGAACTCCGGTAACGTCGGCCTTGATGAAGCGTTCAACGCCGGTAACGACAAAAGTGGAAGCCTGTGGCAGCTTCTCCAGCTAGTGACGGTTGCGGGGCCGCTCCCGACTTGGACCGAACAAGTAGAAGAACCAAGTCCGGTTGCCGGCAACTACACGTAACGTTGTGCAAAAGGGAGCGAGGCATCGACGCGCGATTCGATGCCTCCTCTTTCGTTCATACTCAAGGGCTTTTAGCCAGCCGCACTAAGTCATCGCAAGCAGTACATTAGAGTTTTCCCAGCCCGCGCATTGGGCGCCCGCTACGAGCTGCCGCCGTCCATGCGCAAAGGAGCGCTGCGAATCCGGCGAATGCGAACACGATTTCCACGATTGACCTCCCTTCGTTATCAGTGTGCGTGACCGTAAGCGGCTTCGGCGTGCTGCGTGAGATCAAGGCCGAGCCGCTCTTCGCGGCGGCTCACGCGTAACGGCACGATAAGCACTACGACTTTGAGAATCACGTACGTCGCAATGGCGGTGTATATCGCGGTCGCCGCAACACCCATCGCCTGAATCGCCAGTTGCTTGGGATTGCCGTATAAGAGACCGTTGGCACTCGCGGCATTGATGGCGGTCGTTGCGAAGACGCCGGTAAGAAGCGCGCCGGTAGCGCCACCAATGCCATGAACCGGAAACACGTCGAGTGCGTCGTCGACGTGCATCCGCTCGCGAAGCTGCACGGCGCCGTAGCACGCCATTGCAGCAATGCCCCCGATGACGATCGCGGCCGCAGGCGTGACGAAGCCTGCCGCGGGCGTGATCGCAACGAGACCTGCAACGGCGCCCGCGGCGGCACCCACGCTGCTCGGCGCGCCCTCGCGATGCCATACGATCGTCATCCAGACTAATGCACCCATTGCGGCGGCTACGTTGGTATTGACGAAGGCGCTTGCGGCGAGACCGTTGGCGGCGAGCGCGCTCCCGGCGTTGAAGCCGAACCACCCGAACCAGACCAAGGAGGCTCCGAGGAGCATCATCGTTCGGTCGTGTGGCCCGTGCGCTTCACCCGTGACACGCGGGCCGAGCACCCACGCCGCGACCAATGCTGCGACGCCCGACGAAATATGGACGACGGTGCCGCCGGCAAAATCGAGCACGCCGAGACTCGCGAGCCAGCCACCATGCCCCCAAACCCAATGGGCGATCGGATCGTAGACGAAGGTTGCCCAGAGCACGGTGAAGAGCGCGAAGGCTCCGAAGCGCTTGCGTTCGGCAAAAGCGCCGGTGATCAAGGCTGGCGTGATGACGGCAAACATCATCTGGAAGAGTGCATATGCGGCGTGCGGGACCGTCGGCGCGTAGTCGGGATTTGGTGAACCTCCGACGTGCGCGAAGCCCAGCCATGCCAGCGATCCGACGATGCCGTGCCAATCGGGTCCGAAGGCCAATGTGTAGCCCCAGAGCACCCATTGCACCGAAATAACGCAAAGTGCGAAGAAGCTATGCATTAACGTCGAGAGCACGTTCTTTTGGCGCACGAGGCCGCCGTAAAAGAAGCCGAGCCCCGGTGTCATCAGCATCACCAGCGCCGAGCTTGCCAACACCCACGCCGTGTCGCCCGCGTTTAGGTGTTCCATAAACGAACTTTATCGGATTCGGGCGCCCCTCGCATCCGACATTCGGTTAACGAAAGGGTGCTCGCGTTTGTAAGATGGCGAATGCACCGGGCAAGAGAGCTTACCAGCGCGGCCGAACCTCGCCGTATGGTCGAGCCTCGCCTCGGGTGCGTTGTGGTTGCCGAGCCCTTTGACGAACGAGGAATCGTGCTCTTAGAGCGCGCGGGCGCCGAGGTCGTCTCCTGCGTCGGCGCGCCCCGCGATAGATTACAAGAGGAGTTACACCGGGCGCGCGGTTTGATCGTACGATCGGAAACACGCGTCGATCGCGCGCTGCTCTCGTGTGGGCCCGCGCTAGAGGTCGTGGCTCGCGCCGGCGCCGGCACCGACGCGATCGACATCGAGGCTGCCAGCGCCGCGGGCATCGTCGTCGTTAACACGCCGAGCGCCAATACGATAGCGACTACGGAGCACACGTTTGCATTAATGCTAGCCTCGCTGCGACACGTGACCCAAGCACACGCGGCATTGCAAGCGCAGCGGTGGGAACGCAAGGCGTTTGTCGGCCACGAACTTTACGGCAAGACGCTCGGCGTCGTCGGCTTGGGTCGCATCGGCGAGGGGGTGGCGCTGCGCGGCGCCGCCTTCGGCATGCACGTCGTCGCGCACGACCCATACGCTCCCGCTTCACGAGCGAGCGCACTTGGCATCGAGTTGCTCGAGCTTGACGCGCTTTTGCTCAGAGCCGAGGTCGTAACGCTGCACGTCCCGCTGACTCCGCAGACGCGCACGATCATCGACGCGCGCGCGCTCGCGCTGATGCGTGACGACGCTGTGCTCGTCAACTGCGCGCGCGGCGCACTCGTGGATCTCGATGCGCTGCTCGCGGCACTCGACGCGGGGCGCTTGCGGGCCGTGGCACTCGACGTCCTTCCCGAAGAGCCGCCGCCCAATGGATCGGCATCGGCGCGAACGATAGCGCATCCGCGGGTTGTCGCAACGCCTCATCTTGCCGGCTCGACATTCGAAGCCTTGGAGCGCATCGCGGTCGATCTTGCGCAAGACGTCGTGCGCGTTCTGAGCGGCCGACCCGCCAGCGGTGCCGTTAATTCTCCGGTGTTCGGCGCCACGCCTAGCCGATTCGTCGATTTGGCGTTTGCGATGGGAGCGATGCTGCCGCAGCTCTTCGAAGGCGCTTTGCGCGAAGAGTTTGCGCTCCTGTTGCAAGGCGAGCTAGCGGATCTCGAGCCAGAGCCGTTCGCGGCGGCCGTGCTGGCCGGCGCGTTACCCTTTTTGACCGATCGGCGAGTGACGATGGTAAACGCAAACGCGATCGCGAGCGAGCTCGGCGTGCGCACGACGGTGCAGCGTGAAGGTGCCCGAGTGCCGTTTCGCGCTTCGTTCGGCCTGGCCGCGGGCGAGCACCGTTTGATCGGCACGGTTCTGGCAAACGGCTTGCGCGTCGTCGAGATCGACGGCTTCGAAATCGATGCGATTGCCGATGGAACGATGCTCGTTACTCGCCATAACGACGTCCCCGGAATGGTCGGCAGAATCGGCACGATTCTGGGCAATGCGGACGTCAACATCTCCACGATGCAGGTTGCGCGCAAAGAGCGCGGCGGTGGCGCCATGATGGTTCTGGGCGTCGACCCGAGCGTCGATCGCAGCGTGCTGGGCGCGATCGCCGAGGTCGCCGGTGTGGAATCGGTGCGGTCGATCGAAGTGTGATGGCGACGATATACGTCGTACGCCACGGCGAGAGCGAGGCCAACCGCGAAGGCCGCTACCAAGGACGGCAAGATTCGCCGCTAAGCTCGCTCGGACACCGGCAGGCGGCCGCTCTGGCAGCCGCGCTGGGCGCAAGCAAAGTCACCTGCGTGATTTCGAGCCCGCTGCGTCGTTGCATCGAAACGGCGGAACCGGTTGCCGCGCGCCTCGGCGTAGCGCTCGTGCGTGATGAGCGCCTGATCGAAATTGCGCACGGAAGGTGGGAAGGACGATTGCGAGCCGAGCTCGAGCGTGAAGACATGGCACGCATGCATGCGTGGCGAACGGCGCCCCAACAGGTGCGGTTCGATCGCGGCGAATCGCTCGCCGACGTCGACGCACGCTGGCGTTCGTTTGCGGCGTCACGCCCAGCCGATGCCGATGCCGTCGTGGTGACGCACGATATTCTCGTCCGGCTTGCGATCCTTTCAGCCACGAATCGACCGCTCGCGCAACTTTGGGAGGCAGAAGTCGAAAACGGCGCCTACGCTGTCTTCAACATCAACGATGTAGGATGGCAGCTCGTGCGCGAATGCTGCACGACGCACCTAACCGGTCTGCGCGCGGACGTCAGCCGCCAAGCGCTATGACAAGCTCTCGATTCGGGGAGGAGGGCTCGGGCGTGCGCCAGATGACGATAAGCGTGATGGCGAGCAGCACGATTGCGCTCCCGAACCACATGATTACGCCCGCGATGTGTTGATCGCGCAGAGCCGCCGCTAGAGTGATGCCGTGGACCGCTCCGTAGTGCGGGTAGAGCAAGCGATCGGATAGCGTGATCAGCGCGCCGAGCAGCGAACGCTGGATCATTCCGGCGATGAGGAACGCGCTCAGCAATGCAAGGCTCATGCGCCCCAAGATCGGAGGCGCACCGATTACCGGCCACCAAAACAGCAGGGCCGTGGCGAAGAATAGAAGATGCTGGACGTTATGGAGCATTCCGTTGCTCTCAACCGCGTCGTACGCAACGGGCAGATGCCACGCCCATAAGATAGCCGTCGAAATCGCCAACGCCGGAAACGCCCTCGTTAGAGTATCGAACGTCCGCCGCAGCGGCGTCCTAGGCCGGATCCATTTCCCGGCCCAACTCCGCGCCGCGCGAGGCAGCCCCCAAAAAGCAATCGGTAGCGGACGCCCCAGCAGCACGAGCGGGGCGGCAACGACCATGAGCAACTCGTGTTGAATCATGTGCACGGAGAAGAACGAGCGCTGAAAAACGTCGAGCGGCGAGAGCAGCGCCACCGCGACGACGCCCCACCCGGCCAAAGATGCAAGGAGGCGAGACGCCAAGGCGATCTTTCGAAAGCCGCGCTGACGAAGCGTCGCCCAGCCATGGACGTACAGCACGGTTGGCACGAGCAGCACGGCCACGACATCAGGGCGCCAATGCCAAGCCGCGATGAACGCTACTGCGTTTGCCGCCATGCCGGTCCGAGCTGGCTCAAGAGATCGTACGCGAGCCGTACCAACGCCAGCGCCGCGATCAGAGCAAATGCGGCGCCTATTGCGGCCAGCACCGGTTCTCCGGTGCCGGGCAGCGGAACCGCGTAACGCCGAGGCATGCCCATCGCTCCCGCGATAAAGAACATCAACACAGTCCCGGCACCGCCGATCCCGTACAGCCACGCGGCGGCGCGGCTCGCGCCGGACTCCTCGTGTCCGCTCAGGCGCATCGTCTGATGGTACAAGAACGCCAAGACGAAAGCCACGGCGCCGAGCAGATAGTAGGCGTGGAAATGCGCCGGAACCCAGAGCGTGTTGTGGTAGACCTGATTGACGGGCACGGTCGCATCGACGAGCGCTCCAAGCCCACCGAACACCCAGCCCCAGAACCCAATCAAGATCAAAATGGACGGTACCGCCCATCGCATGTGCGACCGGTATACGAGCATGAGCCCTCCGAGCACGGTCACGAGCAAGACCGGAAGGCTCGACAAGTACGAGCCGAACTCGCCGATGAGATTCAGGGGAACCGTGTTCACGAAGTCCTGGTAGAGATGGTGCGGATACGGGAGCAACATCGAGATGAACAGGAGGTTGATTGCGATCGCGCTCAGCCGCGTCGTCTTCCACGTTCGCCCCGCATACTGCGGCAAAACCGCGTAGACGAGTCCGGCACCGAGATAGATCGTCATGTTCACCATGTTGTGGCCGAATAGGAAGAGAAGGTTCTTCATCACCAGAGCATTCACGGCACCATTGAGGCTGAGACCCTGGCCGAAGATGGGAAGCAGATATGCGGCACCCACGACGACGGAGCCGACTCCGTAGAGCGCAATCACGGTAGCGACGACATCCTGAAGGTATGGCCGCCGCTCCGGGTCGCCGGCGCCTTCGCCGGAGAATACGAGCGGCCAGGCCATCGCGCGCCCGAGCCCGCCGTACGCACTCGCCGTGCCAAGTAAGATGGCGAGGCACCAGACACCGAAGCCAAGGGCTACGAACAGATACCCCACTAGGAATGCGAACGTCGACCATGGAGTCCAACCCGCCTGATAGGCAAGAGGCAGCGGGTATAGCGCGGTCCACCCGGCGGAGAATCCGCCGAGCAGAACCGCGATCGGAATGTAGCAGACCCCTACGACGTAGAGAACCAGCGCGATCCATAAAAGCCGAATATTGAGGCGCTCGGCTGCGGTCAACACCGCGACGATGCCGCCCATCGCTCCCAGCAGGGTTGCCGCGATCATGCCGGCCCCGTGGAGCGTAAAGAACTCATCGTAGAGTCCCGGATTCAGCGGCAGTGCTCCAGCGTGCGATAGCCGCATTGCGATGCCGAGCAGCCCCATCACAAGAAACAAGACGAAACCAACGTAAAGATAAACGAATGCGACACGCTGCACCGTGGCTTCGCGTGCGGTCGCGACCGTACTCGCCATTTTATCTCACCTCGAAGTTGGTGAACATTCCAATGTGGGGAACACCGCAGTACTCCAAGCAGCGCACGGTGTACCGGCCGAGTTCGCTGAATCTGACGATCAAGCGATTGGTGTATCCGGGCATGGCCTGCACTTGCGCCATGAGGTGGCCCGATGGCGTGTAGATGCCGAATCCGTGGTTCACGTCGAGCGACGTCACGTCGAGCTCCACGGGCGCGCCGGCGGGCAATTGCGTTTGGCTCAGTGTCCACTCCCACATTTTGCCGGTGACCGCAATTCGAGCCACCGGCGCCCCGAGACGTGCCGCCGCGAAGCGGCGGTACGGAAGCCACCAAATGGAGAGTAGGAAAGCGGCCGCCAGGACCACGGCTACGGCTACGAAGAGCCGCGCACGAATCCGGCCGCCCGAACGAGAGACCGCTTCATACGGTTCGGCGGTCCGATTCGCTTGCGACACCGCCCAAGCCCAGGCGACAGTCCAGGCGATCGCAAGGACGAGAAAAGCCAGGAACGGCAGCAGAGGATTCACGGTAGCAGCACCTCCCTAACCGGGATTCCCCACCTCAATGCCGTTCGGCAAACATTGACGTTTTCCAGCCTTGCCCGTCCGGCGCGCCCGTTCCGTCACGAGTTTGTTAAGCGACCTGCGCAGAAGTCTGTCGAGATGCTCTGGGTTGACGAACGGCAGTCGCTTGAACTTTTTGAGAGTCGCAAAGAGGCGTTGTGCAATGATCAACCGATTGCTGAAGCTATGCTAGGCATAAGTCAGACTCTGCGCGCGCCGCAAGATGCGCTTGCGCCGGTATGAACGTGAAATCGTTTGCTGCAGCCGCGTTCTTACTCGTTGCTTCAGGTGCGCTGCGTACAGAGGCCAGCGCTCCTGGGGTTCCGGCGATCGTTCTGCGCGCCTCGGCCACCTTTGCCGAAGAGATGCGCGGTGTAGTCGGCATGCAACGCCATTTCACCACCGAGCTCCGGAGTGGTCCGGTCGCGCATGGAGAACAGAGCGATAGCGGCCAACTAATGCAGGACGGTCGTTTTGCGAGAATCGCGTATTATCGTATCGAGCGCGACGATCGAGCGTTTTCCGCTTCGCAAATCCAGAAGCGTGCGGATGAAGCGAACGAAGAGTGGGGCGCAGGTAAAGTTTTCTTCAAAGAACCGTACGATCGGCAATATAGTAGGGATTACGCCTTCGGCGCGCCCCAGGTCGGATGCGCAATGTGTGCCCCCGGGACGGAGGGAGTGACGTTCGAAAGCACGATTCACGACTCGCAGCATGGAAACGGCGTGATGTACATCGATACGAACACCGCCCACGTTCTGAAGTTGACCTACACCGCCTACGTGCTACCGCCGCACGCATCGTCGGGTGCCGTGACGGAAATCGGCGGCCAGGCATTACACGATCTATGGTGTGTCGTGCGGATCGACCAAACGTTTCAAGGGCGCGCGTTCTTGATCAGTGGACGGGCGACATTTACAGGTGTCTTCGATCACTTCCGTCGCTTTCCCGACCTTGACGCCGGCGAGGCAGCCCTCCAAAACCGCACTATCTAGCCGTTTTCACACAAGGCACCACAAATGAGCCCTTATAAGACGCATCGCGTGGACGCCTTGCCGTGGATCTCATTGGTCGCGGTGTACGTTCTATGGGGATCGACCTACCTCGGCATTCGGGTTGCCGTTGCCACGATTCCACCCTATTTGATGACCGGCTGCCGGTATGTCATCGCCGGTACGTTGCTCTTGGCGATCCAATGGATGTTCTCGAGGAAGAAGCCGGCGATGCCCAGCCGCACGCAGTGGCTGCAGATCGCCCTCATTGCGGTGCTCTTGCTGCCGATCGGCAACGGGCTGCTCTGCTTGGCCGAGACGCGCGTCGAGTCGGGCACTGCGGCGCTTTTGATCGCAAGCTCGCCGATTTTCATGGTGCTGCTCGATGCGATTCGAGCGCGGCGCGCGCCCAACTCCAACGCCGTCGGCGGCGTCGTGATCGGCAGCATCGGCATCGCCGCGCTCGTCGGGAAGAGTCCGTCGCACGCCGATGCGGTGATGGCCGCGCTGATTCTGGTTTCGTCGTTTTCATGGTCGCTCGGCTCGGTCTACGCCCGGCAAACCGGCGAGCATCATCCACTGACCGCATCGATCGAAATGCTGATCGGCGGCGTGCTATCGCTGCTCGTCGGCTGCTGCCTCGGGGAAGCGTCGCATCTGCACGTTAGCGCGATTACCCGGACGTCGCTGTGGGGTATGCTCTGGCTTATCGTCGGCGGAGCGATGCTGGGCTACAGCGCCTTCGCCTATGCGGTGCGAAGGCTGCCGACCACCACCGTGGCGACCTACGGATACATCAATCCGGTCGTAGCGGTGGTTCTCGGTGCGCTCATTCTGCGCGAGCCCGTCACGTGGCGGTTGCTCGCCGGCGGCGCGGCCGTCGTAGTATCGGTGGTGCTGATCTTAATCGGCAGCCGTGAGGCTGCGAAAGAAGTAGTCGCGAGCGGGTAGGATCTGGTTACGACAAGGGGGCGCGATCGGCGGTGCGGCGCTCGCGCTCCGAGGCGACGTAGTCGAGAAGCCGCTTTCCGAAGTCGCCGATGACGACAAGGCCTGAGAGATCGATCGGCGTCAACGGCATCTGCAAGCGTAAGGCGTCTTTGCCTCCGAGCATCCAGGGGCCGACGCCGGAAAAGAAAAAGCCGTAAGATTCCATCGCGTCGCAGAGCGCTGGAGTACCGGGATCCTCGAGCGGCAGCGAGGCGTAGAGCGCCCCAAGGCGCGAGGTTGCGCGCAAATCTTCGGCGGCCTGGCGCGCGAGATCGGGCGTTTCCTCGCCGACGACTTCGATTTCAATCGTGCCGATGGCGTCGCTTCGCGTTATCCCTTCGTGAAGACGGCCGCGTGCCTTCGATGGCGCGCCGTCAGAGAGAACGACCGGCAAGCCGAGCTGCTCATAGATGGCCTCGATCATCGCGCGATGGCGCGGCGACGCATAGATCGTGCGCGCCTCGCGCGCTCGCAGCGGCTTGACGTACAGCATGCAGCTTTGGCGCTGCGTGGTCGTCGATAGTTGCAGATGTCGGGCGATGAAGCCGCGCGGCGCCTCGCCCAATGTAATTCCGCAAGCCTTCGCGCCGAAGCTCTCGCTTGCGTGTTGGGTACGCGGATGATCGGTGACGGGCTCGGAGTAATAGCCGGCAAGCCCGAGTGCGATGGCTTCGGTTTCTGCGCGGTCGCGCAAACGGTTCAGGAGGTCACGTCCGCGGTGCGCCGGAACGACGACCGCGCCGCAGGCATCGGCAATTGGCTCGTCGCCTTCGCGCGCCAACGCGTAGTGACCGACGACGTCCCCGCGCGCCGTTACCGCCACGATGGAGACGTACCGATGGCTTTCATTGAGCTCGATCAACCGCTCCGGGACGTATACGGCGCTCAAATCGTAGGCATAACCGTACGTGAGATAAAACGCGCGTGCGACGCCGGGCGCATCGCTGCGCTGAAAGCGCCGAATCGCGTATTCCTGCAGCGGCGCGAGCGGGACGTCTTCTTCCGCAACCGGCGGCGCCGTTTCGGGAGCGTCGAGGCCAGGCGGTCGATTTACGATGAGTCGAAGCTCGCTGCCGGCGGTGCCGTGCAAACGCCAATGCGCCGCGTCGACGTTCTCGAGCAAAGATTGCCACCTAGGATCGCGGCGCGCCAGCGCGTCGTCGATGGGCAGTCCGCGCTCGAAGATCGACACCACGAGTTTCGTGGGCGCGCAGGATGCGATGAAATGAAGCGACTCGCGTGATTCGACGAGCGCCTCTTGAGCAATCGCGGCGAAGCCTTCGCGCACGGCTTGGACGAGATTACGCTCCTGTTCGGCGCTGAGTTCGCTGCGACGCGCGGCATCGGACGTAAAGCTTTCGACGAGCGATGCGAACGCCGGATCAGGCGGCGTCTTGAGCTCCGTACTGAAGGTCAAAGGCGACGCCGCCAGGATATGGGCGATTCGCCGGACGACATACCACGAAGCAATTCCCAAGCGGTAGCGACTCTCCTACTTCTTTCGGTCCGTAGCCCGCCCGGGGTATCCGGTGCCGCTGCCGCGAGGCGGAATGAGCCCTGAGAGTTTCGAATCCTCCCGCACCCAACGCGTCTTGGTCGCCGGCTCTCGAGTTTACCGGAGGGTGAAGTCTAATCGTACGACGGTCGGCGAGCTCAATGAGGGCGGATAAAATGAAAGACAAACGAGAGAATCTTCAACACCAGCGCATCATCCTCGATGAAAAAGAGTACAAGGACAAGCACTTCGATGACTGCGAGCTCGTCATCACCGGAAGGGGCCCGATACGCCTCGTCAACTGCTCGTTCGGGTCGAATCATCTCGGCTTCGATGGACCGGCGGCGCGGGCGATCGACACGCTAACGGGGCTGTATGCAGAGCCGACGTTCAAGCCATTCGTCGAGGCAGTCCTCGATCAGATCAAAACCGGTTACAGCGGCGTCACCAAGTGGAAGCAGTAGTGCCCGAGCACGCTGCAATCGTAATCGGCGCGGGCGTCATCGGGGCGTCAATCGCCTACCACTTGGCGCGCGAGGGCGTGCGCGTCGTGCTATTCGACCATATCGATGCGCCCACTGAGCCGAGCGCGTCCTGGGCGAGCGCCGGCGGGGTCCGCAGCCAATGTCGCGATCCCAGGGAATGGAAACTTGCCGTTGCCGCCGCGGCGCGCTGGCCGCAGCTCCACGCTGAGCTAGGCATGCGGACAGACTTCCGCCCGATCGGTCATCTGCACGTCGCCGAGCGCGAAAGCGACATTCCAATCCTGCGCGAGCGCGCCCGACGCGAAGGCGCTGGCGGAATCGAAGTCGAGTACCTGGAGGGCGACGAGCTGCGACGCGTTTGCGGCGCCCTTTCACCGAATGTGATAGCGGCAACGTATACGCCAGGCGACGGACAAGCCGATCCGCGTTCGACGACCTTCGGTTTCGCGCGTGCGGCGACGCAGCACGGTGCGACGTTCGTTCCTAAGTACGTCGAGCGGATCGCCGTTGAGGGGAACGCCGTGGTCGGCGTTGTGGTCGAAGGCAAAGTCCATGCGGCGGGCACGACGATCCTGGCCGCAGGCTCCTGGAGCATGCGATTGGCGGCCGCAATCGGACTCGCCTTGCCGGTAAACATAGGCGCGTACCAGATGCTGGTCTCGATGCCGCATCGCAGGGTGTTGCAGCCGGCGATCACCGCGCAAGATCGTGCGCTTTCGCTCAAACAGTTGCCGACGGGCGCCTTCATGATCCTCAGCGGATCGCCGTGCGAAACCGATGAAGAGAAGCACACCTGCCGGACGATCCGCGAGAGCGTCGACGGCGATTGGACTACCGCGACCGAGATCGTCCCCGCCGTCGGCGCCACAATGCCGGCGACGTCGTGGTGCGGTCTGGAAGGCGATGCATACGACGGCGTCCCGTTGATCGGCACGGTGCCGCGTTATCCGGGGCTGTATCTCGCCGTGGGATTCACAGGCCATGGATTTCAGATCTCGCCTGCAGTCGGTGAGGCCGTCGCTCACGCCGTACGCATGGGAACCGAGCCCGCCGCGCTGTCGGAGCTGCGACCCACCCGGGAAATCGCACCTCCTTGCTCGTAAACGAGGGTGTCATGCATGGGCTACGCACGGCATTGGCCGCAGCAACTATCGCCGCCGTCGCCTGCGCGTGGGCGCGTGCCGATTCCTCCATACTGAATTTAAAGTTGTACGCTCAGAATCGCCCGGGCGAAACCGGCACGGCGACGCTCGAGCAGATTACCAGTGGAGTCAAAATCGTCGTCAAAATGGCCGGCAGTCAAAACGGCACGCAGCCCGTCCATATCCACACCGGCACTTGCGCCGAGCTGAACCCGGTACCCGCGTATACGTTGAGCGACATCGTCCATGGGAGCAGCACGACGACGATATCGGGCATCACCCTCGCCGACCTGCTTAAAGGCAAGTACGTTATCGACATCCACGAGAGCAGCGCCGACGTAACAAGGTATGTCGCCTGTGCCGCAATTGTGATGCCGAAGTGAAGGGCGAGGATGCAGCAAGACCTGCGACACATCGCATTGAGCGCGGTAATCGTAGCATGGGCGACGCTCTTGTTGCTGGGAGCCATGACAACGCCGCAGGCAACGCCCTCCACGCCGCCGCCGGCGTGGGGCGCATTCGAGGCCGCTTGGGGGCGCATCGCAGGGTATAGCACAACGATCACAGTCTTCGAGCAGAAGGGTGCGCAGGTGCAAAACGTTGTGTTCGACTACTCGTTTCACAAGCCGTCGAGCGCGACGGTACACGTCGTCAAAGGCCCAAACGCAGGCGTGACGCTCGAATGGAACGGCGGCGACACCGTTGTCGCGCACCGCGGCTCGGGTTTGCTCGCTATGTTCAAGAAGACGCTTTCGCTCCACGATCCGCTTATGACAACGATTCGCGGCTCGTCGATCGACGAGTTAAGCTTTGCGGCAATTCTTTCCCATGGACAGACCACGCAGGGAACGACGTCTCAGGCGCCCGGCCCGGTGATCGACGGCGTTCCGACCCAAGCCGTAGCATTAGCCCCCGCCTCCGCACTTACCGACACCGGATTGACGCTCGAAATCGTCGAACTCTCGTCCACGACGAACATGCCGGTGCGCGTTCTCGGATACGCCGGCGCGACGCTCGTGCGCCAGGTCGATTTTTCGAACACCAAGCTGAATATCTGACGAGGCGCGAGTTCAAAAGCATCGTCTGCCCTTATCCTAGCTTTGTCTCATTGTTCAGCTTGAGCGCAACCTATTGCGCCGGTTTAGGGTCTTAACTTAGGCCATGCTATGTAATCCCGTGCCGGTTGCCACGCTTGCCATTACGGGTCCAGTCAGGGGACCGAAGTGTGCGGAGCATTCCGAACCGGTATACGGGGGCTATGCGAATCGACACGGTCAGATCGTATTGTTTGCAAAAGAGCTCGCATATCGCGTCGATTTCAAGGGCCAGATCCTGAAGCAACGGCCGCCGCTGAATTCCGGTGCGAAGGAGCGCTACGATGCGACCGAAGCCGGCGAGGACTTTGCGTATGGCACTAAGACCTTCCGCCGGCTGAGCCTTGAGCAGATCACAGCCATTTGCGAAGCCGGTCATTTTCGGGTTGGGTCGAGATTCTAAGTCTCACGCTGCGCTAGCTAGAATCCCAAAGCCTCGCCGGTAGGACGGCGCCGATCGCTACCGCCGTAGAGCATGCCCCTCTGCGAGTCAATAACGATCGCTTGCGCTGATCCCCACGGGCGAATTTCGTGCAGCGTGTATCCCATGGCTCGCAACGACTTCGTAGCGGAAGCGGTCATCGCGCCGGACTCGTATTGCAGCTCGTCGGGCAGCCATTGCATGTTCGTGCGCGGAGCATCGACGGCTTGCTGCACGTTCATGCCATAGTCGAGGGCATCGAGTAGCGTTTCGAGCACGATCGCGATGATCCGTGAGCCCCCGGGGCTTCCCGTCACCATCGCGAGCTTTCCGTTACGCGTCACGATCGTCGGCGCCATCGACGAGAGCGGTCGCTTCCGGGGCTCAATGTCGTCGCGCGCGCCTTGCACCAGCCCATACATATTGGGAGCGCCCGGCTTCGACGTAAAGTCGTCCATCTCGTCGTTGAGAAAGAACCCCGTATCGCCGGCGATGACGCCGGCTCCGAACCAATCGTTGATGGTGTAGGTCATGGCGACCGCATTCCCCGCGGCGTCCACGATCGAGAAGTGCGACGTCTCCTCGTTTTCGTGCCCAACTGGACCCAACCCGGGCTTGACGTCAATGGATGGCGTCGCCCGATCGGGGTCGATCTCGTTGCGAAGGCTCGCCGCGTAGGACGGAGAGAGAAGCCGCGTCAGGGGGTTCGACACGAAGTCGGGATCGCCGAGGTACGTGCTGCGATCCGCATAGGCGCGCCGTTCTGCCTCGGTTAGGTAGTGCAGGCTGCGCACGCTATGCCAGCCCCAATTCGCGAGCGGGTAAGGAGCTACGACGTTGAGAATTTCGCAGAGCGTGACGCCGCCCGAACTCGGCGGCGGAGCGGAGGATAGGTCGTAGCCGCGGTAGCGGCAATGCAGCGGAGCCGATTCCTCAACGCGATACCGTTGAAAATCGGCCAACGTCAGAATGCCGCCGTTTGCTCGGCTCGCAGCAACGACTGCCTCCGCGATCGGTCCGTGGTAGAATGCGTCCACGCCACCACGAGCTATTAGTTCGAGTGTGCGCGCCAGCTGCGGCTGTTTCAAGCGTTCGCCCGGCTCAAAAAATCGCCGACCATGAAGAAAGATCGACGCGACGTTGGGCTGCTGGTAAAAATCGTAGGCGCCCATATATCCTTGCGTGCGCGAGCCCGTGAAGGGAATCAAATCGCCGGATTCGAGCGTGAAGCCGTCGCGGGCCAGCGCGATCGCCGGTGCAACGAGCGCCGCCCGCGACATCGTTCCGAACTCTTTGCGGGCGGTCTCCAAACCCATGACCGTGCCGGGCACACCGACGGCGAGCCAGCCTTTTCTCGAACGAAATGGGACTACGTTGCCGTCTTTGTCGAGATACATGTTCGTGGTGGAGCGCTGCGGCGCGGTTTCGCGAAAGTCGATGAAACGCTCGCGTCCGTCGTGCATGCGCACGAGCATGAAGCCACCGCCGCCGATGTTGCCGCAGCACGGATCGACGACGGCGAGCGCGTAAGCGACGGCGACGGCGGCATCGACGGCGTTCCCGCCCACCTTCAAAACATTGACGCCGACGCGCGTCGCGTCATGCTGTTCGGTCGCCACCATCCCGTGCCGCCCCGCAGCTGGGTGGTTAAAGTCCGCGGAAAGGCCGACCGCAGCGAGCAGCACCGTTAGGGCGAGCGTGCGGTTAACGCCGATGCACAACAAACGAAGGCTCAGCTCGCCAGGCGCGATGGCTCGATCCTGTCGCCGCCGAGCATGACGAGCGCCGGCTGGCGCTCCATCAACGCGATCGCACGAGTTGGATCGCCGTTGAAGACCACGACGTCGGCGAGCTTGCCCGGTGCTAAAATGCCGCGGTCGCTCAAGCCGATCAACGCGGCGGCGTTCGACGTCGCCGAGCGAAGCACGTCGATAGGTCGCATTCCAAGGGAAACGAGAAGAGCAAAATCTTTGTTGTTCTGACTATGCGGAAAGACGCCGGCGTCGGTTCCGTAGGCGATCGTAACGCTCGATGCGATCGCGCGGTGCATGCCCTGGTTGCGAAGCTGCGCGGCGTACTCAGCCTTCTTAATAGAACTCGGTGGAATGTGGTTCGGATTGCCGGGCTGCAGTATCGAATCGAGCGCCCAGATCGTCGGCACGAGGTTGGTGCCGCGCTGCTGCATGTTATTCAGCGTCTTCTCGCTCACGCCGGTACCGTGCTCCACGGAATGCACGCCGCCTTCGACCGCAATCGCGATTCCGTCGTCGCCGTGCGCGTGTGCCGCGACTTTGCGCCGAAACTTCGTCGACTCTTCCACAACGGCTTGGACCTCGTCGAGATTGAACTGAGGAATGTCCCACACGTCACCGTACGAGAGCACGCCGCCGGTCGCGAGGATCTTGATGACGTCGACGTGGAGCTTGACGTTCTGCCGTACGAGCTCGCGAAAGCCGTACGGTCCGTACGAGATCGCCCCAATCCTAACGCTCGGATCTTCCTCGACCCAACCCGGCACGTCGTTGGAATCGCCGTGGCCGCCGGTGATGGACAGCGCCTGTCCCGCAGTAAAGACTCGCGGGCCGACGATCGCGCCGTCGTTGATAGCGTTGCGGACTGCGAGATCTATTCCCGCGCCGCCACCAACGTCGCGCAGCGTCGTGAAGCCGTTACGCAACATAGCTTGCGCGTTGCGCACGCTGTAGATCGTCGCTTCAGGCACGTTATCGGCCGTGCGGTACTTCGGAAACATCATCGTGAGGTAGTGCGACGGCACGACGAAGTCCGCGATGTGCGTGTGGCAATCGATCAGTCCCGGCATGATCGTTGCGTCGCCCAACTCGACGACGTTCGCAGCGCTTCCAGCATCGCCTTCGTGCATCGAGACGATGCGGTCGGCGCTGACGACGACGACTCCTGGTGCATGCATCGAATGACCATCGAAGAGCCGCGCGGCACGCAGAACCGTTACACTGGTTGCAGCACGGCCGCGGGATGGAACGAGCATGGCTACCCCGGCGGCAGCCGCACCAAGGATGAACGAGCGTCGACCGAGCGAGCGTTGCGCCTCGTTGAAAACGCCGGACGAAAACGGGGCATGCGGGCAACGGCAGCTAAAATTCATAGAAAGGCCTTCACCTCAGGAACCTCCTATCCTGGGCACGAAATTGCAGAGCGCACGGCGATGGAATCATTCATTCGAATCACCCGCGAGCCGCAGAAGCGCTCGACCTGCTTACTCGCCAGGATGGTAGGTTCGCTCCGTGTGGCCGGCCAGCTCGTCGGGATAGAAATACACGGGTCGCAGATCGCCGGTGCTATATCGAACTGCCTGGTCGTCAAAGTGCGCCGAGTGCGGATCACCGCTTTCTCCGCCGACGGAAACCGCGATCGCGCGAACGCGCTTGCCGAACTCAACAACCGCAACGAACGTGTTACCGTCGGTACCGTACCATTTTTTGGTGTTCGGGCCAGGCGCAGCGTAGAACGCAGCGAGCGATCCCCAATCGCCTGAGACGAAGGGCACCGGAATGCTCTCAGCCGCGTCGTCGAAGCGGGGCTTGATGTCGTCGGTCAACCGTTGGAATCGATTGATCCGTCCCCATGGAGTTCGCCACGTTCCAAAACGGGCGGAGATCTGGCTTATGGCGAGCGCGAATGATTTGAGTTTCCGCTGCGAGGTGGTCGCGAGTAAGGCTTGCAGCTCGACCGAGCCCGCTTCGCGTGAGAGTTCGGCCGCCCAAAACGCGGCAAGCGAGGTCGGGATCGATTCGTTCGACCAGCGATCGTCCCAGGAACGCAACGCATCGATCGGCCGGGCGAGCTTCGTCTTCAGCGCATCAGTCGCGGGCAGCCTGTCATAAGCCCGCACCAACGACGGCACGAGCAAATGGAAGAACGGCAGATTTCGATCGAATGCGAGCGCGCGCAGCCGCTCGAGCGTGAAGTCGTGATGCCCGGTGAGCAGCATCGTCGCGTGAAGGCCGCGCGCGTCTTCGCCGGCCGTATCCATATACTTCGGATAGCGGCTCCGCTTCGGACTGTCCGGGCCGGCCGCCGAATAGGGCCAGTCGTTGGTGTTGAAGACCCAGCCCGTAGACGGATTGAAAACGTCCGGTTCTTCGTCTAGCGACAGCATTCCGTGCCAGTCAGTGGCCGGATTCGACCCGTCGACCGGCCTCGTGTAGTCGTAGCCATCATTGCGACGTGCGACGAACTCGGTCATCATAAACGCAATCTCGCCTTTGTCGTCGGCAAAGATCGTGTTGTTGGACGAGTTGGCGCGCAGCCGAGCGATGCGATAAAAGGAAGCGTAGTCGGTCGCCTTTGTTCGCAAGAACCCCGACTCCAGCGCTTCCATCGGACGGTACATCAGCTTTTCCGCAATCCACTTACCGTTTTCCGATGCCACGATCGGCCCGTGGTGGGTGCGATAGACGGTAAATACTTTGCGCGCGAGCGATCCGCGCGCCGTGCGATATGGAACGACGATCGTCGATACCGTTACGGGACGCAGCTCGCCGCCGTAGCGGTAGTAGAGCCGGCCGTTGCGCCGGACGATCGTCTCGGCATACTGATCGACGTTGTTCACGCCGCTCGACGTATGCATCCAGCCGGCGTGCGCGTTGAAGCCTTGATAGATGAAAAACTGCCCCCACGTTACGGCACCGTACGCGTCCAAGCCCTCGTCGCTCGACATCTGCAGCTCGGAGCGGAAGAAGAACGACGTGTGGGGGTTTATCAGCAGCAGCGCGTGACCGTCGACGGTGTCCTTCGGTGCGATCGCGATGCCGTTCGAGCCGAAGCGGCCGAGAAATGACGGCCGTGCGAGGGCTCGGGCTTTTGAAACGCGCGCGGAGCCGTAGAAAGCGCCCAACTGTGAAAGGTCGACGTCTTCGATGTCGGGGCCGATCGTGCCGTCGGAGAAGCTGAGCGTCATCCAGGGTTCGAAATGGGTGATGACGCGTGGGTGCACGCGTGGATGCGTTAAGAGATAGAAGTTGAGGCCATCGGCCCATGCGTCCATCAACGCGCGCAGCCATCCTGGGCTGGCGCGATATTTCGCCTTGAGATCGTTGGGGTCGATAAAAAGCTTCGCGCGCAGATCGTTGTAGATGGCGGAGGAACCGTCGCTCTCGGCGCGTCTTCCGAGATCCTCGAGGTAGTTGGTTTCCACGCGATTGAAATCGTCTTCGGCTTGCGCGTACGCCATCCCGAATACCGCATCGGCGTCGGTCGGTCCGTGTACGTGAGCGATTCCCCAGTCGTCACGAACGACCGTGACGCGCGTCGCTCGTGCGCGTAATGCCGTCTCGTCATCGCCCGCGCTCGCCGACGCGGTGAGACCGGTTAGTGCAAGTAATACGGCAAGAAGGAGTCGGTAACTCACAGCGGTCGCGTGTAGCCCGGCTTAGACGGTCCCTCGGAGCCATCGTGCCCGTCTGAGTCGCGTGGGCGCGCTCCGAACGACCTTAACGACGCTGGACCGTCATCGAGCCTCACTGCCAAAGTGTACCACTAAAGCCGAAAATCGGAACGTGCGCTGACGCGTGGTACGCGCAACGTCTTCGTCTCAGCGAAAAGTCAAAAAACTTTGTCCGCTACGCGTCTACAATCTCGAATAGCTTTTCGAACCGTACGATTCGAAACACGCGGCGAATGAAGTCGCTGCGAACGAGCAACTTAATCGAATGCTCCTTGAACCGAGCGTGGAGCTTTACTAATTCGGTGAGCATCGTTGCGTCGAGGTACGTAACCTTGGTCAAATCGATCGTGGCTGGACCGTCCGGGGAAAGCGCGCCAAAGAGCCTCGCTAAGGCCCCCCTATCAGCGATGTCATACTCGCCTTCAAGAGCTATCCCGCGCGAGTGGTTGTTCATCTGGGCCGACCTGTTCTCTCGCGAAAATGCGGATTGGCCGGCTGAGGACGGACAAGACGTATTGTGTGAGGCTTTGAGAGTACTGCAAAGGACCGCCCGATACCTGGAGGGAGTGCCCGATTTTTACCTTGCCACGCCCCCGGGGCGTGAGTTTCGAGCTTGGCGTTTGCGTCGGTGAGGCGCTTTGCCGGCACAATCACCGGCAGATATGATTGATAGGCAATGCCGAAAAATGCGGACGCGGCTCCGCTCACGAGAGCAACGCCGTAGAGCTGCGGCATTCCAATAGCTCTGCCGGTGGCCGCCATCGGGATCGACGCAAGCGCTAGGAAGCGCACGATGTCGGCGATGATCATTATGCGGCGTCGTGAGACGCGATCAGCAACCACGCCGACGAACATACCTAGAATCGGAAACGGCAACGTCTGCAACGCCGTCAAGGCACCGAGCTGCACCGGTGTCGCATGCAGGTCTAGAACAGCAAGCGTGGGCAATGCGAATATTGTGACGGCACTACCCAACAGGCTGATCGTCTGCCCTAGCCAGAGCTTGTTGAAGTTGGACATTTTGAATTACTATAACGGTCAGCGCTATTTCATACTTATGGCAGACGCTCTCGACGCGCAATATCGACGGAACCCGGGCCGATCAATGTAAGTCACATGCAAGATCCATTTGGGTGAGATGGACCTGTTCGGTCTAGCTCCGCGTTAGTTCTTCGTGACCACGGCTACGTTACAAGCGGCGAAAGGCCGCGCGGCCAGCGGCGGCCGCGGGTTACGGGTGGGGGCCCCTCGTCGCCGCACCGTTCCGATCGGCTTTTCGGAAGATGCTATCGGGTCAATCGAGTGTCGATCGCCATGGGCTCGATGTCGCTTATAATAAGGCGAGCAAAGTCAGGGTGAGCAGGATTGAGCAAAACGTTGTTGTCGACTCTCGCTACGGTACTTGGGACGATTAGCGCGACTGTTTCGCCGCGACGTATCCAAGAATCGCCCGCAAGTTGACACTCAGACGGTGGTGGATAGCCGAACCAGTTTTCTGGCAACGCTGCAATATCAAGCGTCTCGGTAAGGACTTCATTTGGAATGTCAACCGGTGCGTAAACCATGTCCCCAGGAGTACGCGTGCTCGAGGCATTCACCATAATCTCGAGCAACGCAAGCGAGAAGGTGATAGACGTATACACGACTGCGGTGCCCACCGAGTTCCAACGCCCACCGTAAAGGCGGGCGCCTTCTCCCGAAAACGCGGTCGCTTCGCGTTTTCGCTCGAAGGCGCGATAGATTCGCAAGGTTAGCTGAAGACACCGTGCTCGATGCGGCCAATAATCTGCTCGACCTGCCGTGCGCCAACGTCAGTTCCTAGCATTCTTAGGGGTATCCGGTTTCCAAGGGCAACGTTCGGTTCGCGTAGCCACCGCACGCCCTCATCATGTCCAAGTGCTTCCATGGCTAAAGCGGCAACGCGGGCAACGCGTGCGATCCGGTCCGATTCGTCGACCTTCAAGCGGGCGCGATGCTTTATCCGCCGGCTGAAGGTTGACCGATCGATCAGAGTAATGTCTTGCAGCTGCTTAAGCGAAGTGCCTGTACTCTTAGCCAAATGCCCGACAACACCAGCGGGCAGGCCGGCAGCGACAATGTGCTCCAGATCCGCGTCTTTACTTAAGTGTTTGCGGACCGCGCCTAGTCCACCCATCAGGCTAACCATTGTTTCAAATGTACTCATATGATACTTCTTATTGTATCATTTGAGCCAAATGAGGGCAAGCAACAGTATGTGAGTGCGGCGAACAAGCAAGCATTCCGCAGATCGGCCAGGCGCCCATAGAGCAATGGCCCATGGACACCGGCTAACAGCGAGACCTTGCTTACAGCGAATAGGCAAACGTCGAACGACGACAGCCGCCACAGCGGTAGCGCACGTTATTCCTACCGGGCTTGAGGTCAAACACCAAGACTGCAGCTGAGCGCCCGGCGCGAATCGCCCCGGGACCGATAATCTTCAGCTTTGACGGATCGCTCCAGATTGCCACTCCGAAACGCAGTGCTCGTGGCGCCGCGAACGCGAGCTCCAGCCACCCGTCCTTAACGCTCGCACGAAGAAGCGACGGCATCTCCCGACCAGGCACTTCGGGTAGCGGGCGATCGAAACGCGAGACCGGATAATCCGCGTATCGGAACACCCGGCTTGGCAATGTGCGTCCCGAAAGAAATGTCATACCGACGCGGGAGTCGTGATAGTCGATCGTCGCCGGATACAGCGTGTCGCCGTGGAGCACGCCCGACGGAACGTCCCTACCTCCAAATATATATGGGAAAGCAACCGCGCGCGGTGCGGCAGAGAATGTACGAGCGTCACGAGCGGCCTGAGTTAGCGTTTCGAGTTTCAGTCCATCACGCACGGCCTCATCGAGCAAAGCATTCATGACCATTGCGTTAGCCGCACTAAGGCCGTCAATTGACTCCTCCTGCACGATCATGACGATCGGCTGGGTCTGGCCTGCCGCGGCATACGCATCGACAATTTTTCGCGCGTACGCGGCAGCGCTCTTCGGAGAAAATCCACCACGCCGCAGCAGGTCGTCCGGATCGGTAGAGAAGGCGGCTTCACGCCCGCTAAGGTACGCACGCGTCAGATCGCGCGATGTCCACTCAAAGGCTAGCAGCGCGCATCCGCCATCGGGCTGCGGCCGCTTGTAAGAATGAACGTCGGCGCAATAGGTGCCCCATGGCGCGCCGTAATCGAACGTCCCGTCGGTACCGCGGCTGTTCCAAGTAATGCCCCAGAACGCATGCTCGCCAAATGAAAGAGCGCGCCGCAGGTCACGTTCTTCGCCGGCCGTTAGAATGCTTACACTCGGGACGTACCACGGTAGCTTTGCCGACATCGCGGCGTGCAGGTCGTTCCAAAACTGAGCCTGGGCGTCGTCGCCGTTGGCAGCGTGAAAAGCGTTGTAATCGGCGGCGTAGGCCATGTGACGGATATCACCCACCATCCAAGATACCGGTACGCGGTGGGCGGCGGCCATTCGCTCGATGTTACGCGTGCCCTCCACCGACATCGCCTCCTGAAGAGAGGTAAAGACGAAGCGCGTCTGCGTCGCTGCGGACGGTATCGACCAATGCGGACGATCCGGAGACAGGTTTCTACCCAAAGCTTTGAAGCCGCACTTCGCGAAGCGCACGTTTATCGGCGGAAAGCCGCCCGCCGGAATTCGATACCAAATCACTGCGTCGTAACTTACCGTGCACGGAACGGCACTTCGATCGACGACGGTGCTCGCGGCGTGAGACGCCGGCAACGAAGATACGGGCGCGGTGACGCGCGCGCAAGCCGCAACCGGGATGACGACGGCCGTCATGAGCAGCCTAAGAGTGAGTTTAGTAATTTTCGAGCGAGGGCGAGTCGTTCCCACGCTTGACGAATCAGCGCGGGACAGTGGGATCTTTTACAAAGGTGTTGTGGAACGCCGCAAACTTCCAAGCATCATCGATGAGCGTGGCCACGCCGCTCCAGAACGCCTCGTGCGTGCCCGCCAGCGGGCCACCCGGCACGTTCAGTCTCGCGGATGCGTGAACTAGAGCGACCCCGGGGGCGAGCATTCGCACGGAAACGACACGGTACTCGACTTTGCTATGCCGGTAAATCGTTGTGAAGATGAAGTGGTGCCCCTTAGCGATTGCCGTCCTGCCGCGCGCGTGCATTCCGTACACGTTCACGAAATCTGCGTCTTCGGCGAAGGCGGCGGCGAACGCGGTGCTGTCGCCGGCGTTCCACGCGTCCTCCAGCGCCTCGACGAGCTTCTCGAGACGTGATCGATCGCTCGAAATTATCTGTTGCAATGGCTTCCCCCGACCCGGCTAGGCTAGTAAGCGCGACCGAGGCTTGACTGCCGCTTGCCGGAATCGCATATTCCCCACAAAAAGCCTCCTCTACCTTTACCTCATGAAGCGGCGTGCACCGAATGGTCGTGCAATCCGATAGAGTCTCCCAACGTGCGGTTCTAGGTGGGCACGCTTAGGATAGCGTCCGAACAGCTGCGGTACTACTCGAACTCCCACAGCATGGCCCGTGTCCACGCGCCACCGCACCCACGCAACTTAATCGGCGCGGCGCAGAACAGACGCTTTCGGCCATCCATCACCTCGTCGGGAAAGTACAGCTCCTCGACGATGAACTTTCCGTTGCCGAGCAGCGTTCGATGCGGCGGACCAGCCTTGTTGGGATCGTCGTAGCCGCCGAGGCTCACCGCATCGATGCCGACGCCTTTGACGCCCAGATCGACCAAGAACTGCGCTGCGTCGCCGTCCAAGTAGACATATTCGGTCAAAAATTCTTTGCTGTTCGCACGCCTGTGGCCGCCGCCGGTGTTGAGCAACACAATATCGCCCGCCTCGATGTGGTCCGCGAATCGCGCAATGTCTGCGCGCTGGATCGAAGAGCCGGGTTGCTTCCCCCGAAGATCGAAAATCGCGGCCGGTCCGACGTACGTCTCGAGTGGGATTTCGTCAATCGTCTTACCGTCGTCGAAGAAATGAAACGGCGCATCGCAGTGCGTGCCCGTGTGCGTGCTGATCTCGACGATCTCTTTGTTCACTCCTTGCACCGCGAGCATGTAGAATAGCCGCACCTGCACGGGGCGCGGGTTGTGGTCCGGATACTGCGGACAGTTGGCGAAGACCGGCTGACTCAGGTCGTAGATCTTAGTGGGTAACACGGAGCCCCGCTTCGCTTTCTTGCCAGATCCGTGCAAATGCCTCGGCGTTTTCTCGGAGGACGGCATCGAGATCGGCGCGCCAGATCGAGTCCGGCAGCGACTCGCCCGAGAAGATTTCGAGCACGTACGGCCCGTCATAGCCGGTTTCGCGAACGGTCCGTATGATGGCGGCGTTGTCGATCTGGCCCTGCTCCAGGCTGATCCGGTCGGCGCCCGATCGCGGCCGGTGCCAATCGCTCACCTGGACGACGAAAATTCGATCTTCGCAGCGCCGAATGACGTCATGAAGGTCCGGGGTTTGAAAGACGTTCCACGTGTCGAGACAGATGCCGAGCGCCGGATGACCGATGCGCCGGACCAGCTCGAGCGCTTCATCCAATCCCCACAATGCCGTATCGGTGTTAAACAGGATTGGGTTCAACGGCTCGTACGCGAGGCGCATGCCGTGTTGGGCGGCGAACTTGGCAAGGTCGGGGAAGTGCTGCAAGCACCGATCGTACACCATTTGCGTGTCTCCGCCGGGAGCGGCACCCGTGATGACCACGAAAGGCGTTTCCTGCGGGACGTGCGGTGAAATGCGCTCGATGGCCTCTTTCATATGGCGAACCCGGTCTTCGGGCGTGGTCGGTTGCGGCGCCAAACTGTCGGGAAAGAGCGAATGCACGGTCGATTGCACCGAGCTCACCATCATCGCGTTATGTTTTAGAAGGCGCAGCTGCGGCGAATAGTCGTCCAGATTCAGTTTGAATTGGCAAATTTCAATGACGTCGATGCCGTGCCCCAAATAACGCTCGACGTCTCGTTCTAAGGACCAGGGCCACGTCGTAAATTCACTGATGCCAAAGCGGTAAGGATTCGCCATTATGTCTCCTGACGCAATTCGAGCACGCAAAAGCCTCTGTCGTCGAGTTCAGTAGGAAGGCCGCGGCTCAGCTCTTCCGCCCGAACCAGACCTTGGTCCGTCCACGCTTCGCGTAGGCTGTTAAATTGGCGCACGAAATAGCTGCCCGCCACATCAAGGTCGAAACGGACCGCCGTCAGAATCGCGCGGTCGGACGTATTGCCGACGAGGACCACCAAGCGTTGCTCCGAGCGAAACGCAATCGCAACCGCATCGGCGCCCGTAACGTGCACGTTCTGGGTGACGTCTTCGTCATACTGATCGTACTGGACCGACTCGTCTAGCTGTTGATTGACGTACATGCGCAGTTCCGGCGCGCGAACCGCAAACCAGCTGAGGTCGTGCCCGCGGTAAGGAACGTTCCGCACGCCCAACCATTTCCAAGTCGGCGAAAGCTTGGGATAGACGCTTGGCGTTCCCCCCGAGAGATCGAGCCCGGCTGCGCCCTCGATGGCGGCCCACAGATATCTTGGTGGAAACCATGGCGAGAGCATCATCCCTTGATTTGCGAGCGTCTCGCCGTGAAGCCATTCCGAAAATTGACCCGGCACGGTATTGTTGCGGCGTGGATCGGTCGAATAGTGCTTGAAGCTTACGGCAAGCGCGTAGGCCATAAACTCGGGGTTGAAACGGGCAGCGGCAAAAGCATACCAAAAGGTCACGCCGACCCAGACGCCGCCCAACAACCCGTATCCGTGCGTCGGGCCGTAGTTTATCGCGTTTCGCGGAACAGTATGGATGCCCGCGTCGCTCCAGAATTCGGGTACGCTCAAACGGTTGATGATTCGAGCGGTCGTCTCGTCGTCGGCGACATCGAAGATGAGCGGAAACACGAGATCGGAGGTGATGTCCGACCGCGCGCTGCCGTCGATGTCGATGTTTAAGTAGTAGAGCCCGGTTTCACGGTCGAGCAAATGCTGATTGATTTGACGGCGCAGCTCTTCGGCATGCTGCGCAAACTCCGCGCTTTCGTCGTGTCTCTCGAGCACGCGTGCCATGTGCGAGATCGTTTTCAGCGCGGCATAGGACTCCGAGTTTACTTCGGTCGTTGCTCCGGAAAGCCGGTAATTCGCGATAACGTTGCGCCAGCCAATGATTCCCCAATCGGAGGTACCGGTCGCGTCACACCACACCAGGCCTCGGTCGTTGCGCTGCGAGAGTAAGTATCGTGCCGCCTTGAGGGCGGCCGGATAAACGCTACCGAGAAATTGTTCGTCCCCCGTCGTGTTATAGTGGTGCCAGAGCGCGAGTATGAGAAGCGGCGTATTGTCGTTGATATTGAGGCCGTAATCTTCGGTCTTACCGGTCCGAATATCGTAGTATTCGATCACCATGCCGGTTTTCTCGAGATGCTTGACGTACCACAAAAGGGAAGCGCGTGAAAACTCCGGTGTAATGTAATCGGAGCCAAAGGCAAACCATGCCGTGTCGCGCGCGACGCTGTTGTTCGAACGAGTTGGGTCGTTGACAAAGCACCAGCCCGTAGGCCCAAGCAACTCGGTGCGCAGCATATTGGCCTTGGCCCACAGCACGCCGCGATTGACCTCGCTATCCGGCGTCATGACCACTGCGCGGCCCAGCACACGAGCGTAATGCGCGCGCGTTTGTTCCAGCGCTTGGTCGGCTGGGAGAGCGGCTTTCAGTTCCGTCCTCAGGCCGGCTCCCCCATGGGGCGACAAGGTCAACAAGAAGAAAAAGCGTTTGCGCTCTGCGGGTTTGAGAACGTGGCTGAGATGGAAGATCCCGAGTGGCTCGTTGGCATTTTTGAGCGTTCGGTTGGCGAGCAGGCCGGGAAACCGCGACGCGCTGGCCTTGCCATAGCTCAGCGTCACTTCGTAACTGTCCGGTTCGGCGGAACACACAAATGCGCGCATCAGTTGGGGATCGGATTCGTTCCACGCGATCAATGCGCGGTTCTTCGAATCATAGCGGCTGGAAACGTCGTGCGCGGTTTCGCCGCGCAGCTGTAGCGATGCATAGGTTGCGATTCGGACATCGCGCTGCGTGTCATTGCGAAGCTCTACGATATAATAGGCGGCCGGCGGATCAACACGATCGGCCTGCGGCGTGCCGCTGCGCACGAAGATGTCCTCGTTGACCGACACCTCATTAAAAAGGCTAAACCGATGCTCTTGATGATGGGGATGAATAACGAATTCCCCCTGCATCGGAATGAGCGCGATGCCCGTCTCTTGATCCCAATGGTGTAGGAGGAGCGTCCCGAACACGGACTTTCCCGCATCGATCGAATAGAATTTCTCGATTGCACCGGTAGCTTTAATGATGAGAGCGGCTTTAGGGGAACCAAGGGTGCTTCCCGCCGCCATTTGATCGTCGGGCACGTGGTAGGCGGAAATCCGCTCACCAGAGCCCGAAGCCGTCGCGATCACCCGTGCCCTTCCGTCATAGCGATCCTGACTGTTTGGTCATGCCGCCGTCGATGACGAACGATGCGCCCGTGATATATCCGCCTGCGTCCGAGGCCAAGTAGACGCACAGCTCGGCGATTTCCTCGGGCTTGGCCATGCGCCGCAGCGGGATTTCGGAGAGAAGCGCGTGATACTTCTGCGGGTTTTCTTTCAGCTTTTCGTCCATCGGCGTATCGACCGCGCCCGGACAGACGTCGTTGACGGTGATATCGTATTGCGCCAGTTCGACGGCGATGGTGCGCATGAGCATCTTTACGCCGCCTTTCGAGGCACAGTAAGGCGCGTTCGTCGGCATCGCCAATTCTTCGTGAACCGAAGAGATATTGATGATTCGCCCGCCGCGCTTTTGCCTAACCATGTATTTAGCCGCGGCTTGCGAGCAGAGCCATACGCCTACCAGATTTACCGCCAACACCTTATTGAACACTTCGAACGGCATATCGACGAAGGGGTGTTTTTCTTCGATTCCGGCGTTGTTGACCATAACGTCAAGCCCGCCAAACGCACGTGCGGCTTCGCGAATGAGCTCGTCGACCTCATCCGGTTTTGAGATATCAGCCGGGATGACCATCGCTTTACCGCCGAAGCCCTCGATGTGCGACGCGAGCGCTTCGGCGGGTTGCTTGTCGCCGTGGTAATCGATGACGACCTTTGCACCTTCTTGAGCCAAGGCAATCGAAATTGCCTTGCCGATTCCGGTGTCGCCACCCGTGACGACCGCGACCTTACCGCCGAGTTTCATGGTTCACCTCGAATGACGAGTCGCCGTTTCGCACTGCCGGCAGCCAGGCGATTTCGGGCGGGAAAGCCAGGCTCAGCGCCCAGTCGATGGCGACGCGCGTCTTTTTGTTGAAACCCGGCAGGCGGCTCAGGTAATACATTCGCCAGAGCAGCCACGCGGGAGTGCCCGTGAGCATCCTTTCGCCCGGAAGTTCGGCCACGGCTTGACGATCGCCGAGCGAGGCCATCTGCCCACGCTTTTGATACCGAAAATTCTTTGTGGGTCGGCTTTGCAACGATGCCAGCACGTTGCGAGCCAGGCGCGGGCCCTCGCGGATCGCGTTCTGCGCGAGCGGCGCATACGTGCCGCCGCCGGGCTTCGGGATTGCGGCGCAGTCGCCGACGGCCCAGACGTGCGGATGCCCGGGAACTGAAAAATCACCATTCACCTTCACCGCACCGTGTTCACTCGTTTCCAAGCCAAGCCTTTTCACAACCGGTGCTGGTTCCTCTCCGGCAGACCAGATCACCGTGCGGCTCTCGATACGCTTTCCGCTCTTTAACTCCAGGCCGCGCGGATCGAGCGAGGAAACCTCTTCGCCTGTTAAGATGCGAACGCCGCGACCGTGCAGCGACGCAGCCGCATAGTTGCCGAACTTTTCTGCAAGGTGCGGCAACAGCCGCTCTCCGCCCTGAACGATGACGAGCGCGATTTGCTGGAAATCAATGCTCGGATAGTACTTCACGACCGAATGCAGGAAGCCGCGCAACTCGCCGGCGGCTTCCACTCCGGTAAACCCGCCGCCGACGATGACGAATCGCAGCAGCCGATCCCGCTCGACGACGTCCTGCGTCTTTGCCGCGACCTCGATCGCGCCGATCACGCGGTTGCGTATTGCCTGCGCATCCGCTACCGTGCGTAACGGCAGACCGTACGCGTCGGCGCCTTGTACGCCCATCCATGAGGGCGTCGATCCCAGCGCGAGCAGGAGCTCGTCATAATGGACGACGCGTGTATCAGACGTCAACGGATGTCGCAGCGTCACCGTGCGTTCTTCGGTATCTGCCGAGATCACTTCGCCCAGCTCAAACGCGGTTTTTCGTAGGCTCGAGCGGAACGGAACAATGATGTGCCGTGTCTCGATTGAGCCGCTCGCAATTTCCGGCAACATCGGCGTGAACAGCATGAAATTTTGCCGATCGATCAAGAGCACGTCGACGTGATCGCGACCATTCAACTTTTGGAATGCACGTGCGGCGGAGGAACCGGCGAAACCGCCGCCGACAATGACGATCCGCGCCACGGCTACTTCCGGTTGCGAAGCGTGACGAGGCTAATCACAATCGCGCAGCAACAGAGGACTGCTATGGCTCCTCCAGCACGCTGCATCAGTTTGCGTCGTTGCGCCGCAGGATCGGGCATGTAGCGTAGTTCGGGAAATTCACCGGATGAGATTGAGTCACGATCCTCCAGCGCCATTTTCACAAGCTGCGCCGGGTGCAACGCCTGCCGGTCAGTAGTCTGCGCGATCTGCTCGCGACAACTGAACCCGTTCGCGACGATGACCGTATCGGCGGAGGCCGCCCGCACTGCCGGCAGCAGGCTGCGCTCGCCGACCGCCATCGAAACTTTATAGTGCTCGCCGCTTTCAAAGCCGAAGGCGCCGCACATCCCGCAGCAGCCGGAGTCGGGAAACGAGTAGTCCACGCCCAATTTCTTAGGCAAATTCTCTTCAGCGGACACGTCCAGGACCGAGCGTTGATGACAATGTGCCTGAGCGATAACCTTGCGCTCGAGCTTGGGTGGCTGATAGTGTGGAGCGTGTTTCTCGAGGAACTCGCTGAGCAGGAAGGTCTGTTTCTTAAAGCGATTGGCATCTTCGTTGCCGTGCAACAAATTCGGCATCTCGTCGCGGAACACGGAGACGCAGCTGGGCTCGAGGCCGACGATGCAGGTACCGACTTCAATTTGCGGTTTGAGCGCGGCGATGATCTCCTGGAGCATCGTCTTGGCCAGGTCAAGCATCCCGTAGTCGTAGAGCGGCCGGCCGCAGCAGAGCGGAACCTTTGGAATGTTTACGTGGAACCCGGCATCCTCGAGGACTTCGACGGCGGCCTGCGCGGTCGTGGGATGGAAGTGATTGTTCCACGTGTCGGGCCACAAGATGACGTCCGGCTTTCCGACGTTTCGCGGCAGGCGCGCAGCGAACCACGCCCGGAACGTCTGAGGTGCAAACAGAGGGATGCGCCGCTGCGGCGCAATCGTCGCCACGGCCTTCGCGAGGTCGCGTAGCACCGGCGCCTGCGTGAAGAAGTTGACGAGCGACGGGGCGACCGCAGCTGCTTTCGCCCACCAATACATCAATCCGAAGGCGTAGGCTGCGATCGGGCGACGGCGGCCTTCGTAGTAATGCGAAAGAAATTCGGCTTTGTAGGTGGCCATGTCGACTTCGACCGGACATTCGCCTTTGCAGCCTTTGCACGCGAGGCACAGATCCAATGCCTCTTTGATCGCTTCATCCCGCCAACCGTTCCGCAGCGGATTGCCCTCCAGCATCTCGAAGAGCAAACGCGCTCGCCCCCGCGTCGAGTGCATCTCCTCCCGCGTCGCCATATAACTGGGACACATCACTCCCGAGTCGTGCTTGCGGCACTTTCCCGTGCCGACGCAGCGATTGGCGGCAAAGGCAAAGCTGCCGTTGTCCTCGACGAATCCAAAATGGGTCTGCGGCTGCCACGGCGCATAGTGCGTTCCCCAGCGCAGATTCTCGTCGAGCTTGTACGGGTGCACGACCTTACCAGGGTTCATTTTGTTCTGCGGATCCCAAATCGCTTTGAACTCACCGAACGCTTTGACCAAGTCGTCCCCGAACATGATCGGCAGCAGCTCGCCGCGGGCTTGACCGTCGCCATGCTCGCCCGATAACGAGCCGCCGTATTTTACGCAAATGTGCGCCGCCTCCGTGACGAACTTGCGGTACTTCGCGATTCCGTCGGCCGTATACAGATCGAAATCGATGCTGCAATGCAGGCAGCCTTGACCGAAATGACCGTAGAGCGACGCGTGGTACCCGTACTCCGTCATGAGTTTTTGGAAGTCGCGCAGGTAGGCGCCCAGCTTATCGGGACCGACGGCCGAATCTTCCCAACCGGGATAAAAATCAGGAAGATTCGGGATTTTCGAGGTCGAGCCGAGCCCCGACTCGCGGATCTCCCAGAGCAGCTGCTCTTCATGCTCGTCGTCGAAGCGCTTCATGCTCGGCACGATCTCTCGAGCCTTGAAGTCCTGCATCAGCGCGTCGGCTTGTCGATCCGCATCTTGTCGCGTGTCCCCGCCGAACTCGACGATGAGCCATGCATTGCCATCGGGGAACATCGCGCGGCCCTTCGTCGACATGCCTTTGTCGTGCATGTACATGAACATGCTCGTATCGAGGCCTTCGAGCGCAATTGGACCGTGTTCGTTGCAGAAGGGGACGTGATCGGCGGCCGTCGCGATGTCCGAAAATCCAAAGACGACCAGCGTGCGGCTCGGTGGGCTATGGACGAGTCGCAACGTTGCCTCGAGAACCGTTACGCAGGTATTTTCGGTGCCGACCAGCGCCCGAGCAACGTTAAAGCCGTGCTCGGGCAAAAGCTGCTGTAACGGATAGCCGGAAACCAATCGCGGGATCTTGGGAAAGCGCGCGCGGATTTGATCGCCGTAGTGATCCCGAAGATCGCGCAGTTTGGCGTAGATCTCGCCGCGGCGGCCGCCCGCGGCGATGATCTTTGCGAGTTCCTCGTCGCTCGTCGGCCCAACGCGCATGCGCAGACCGTCGTAGGTGAGAATCTCGAGCTCTTCGGTATTCTCTTCGACTTTGCCGGCCATCTGCGCGTGCATCCCGCAGGAGTTGTTGCCGATCATTCCGCCGAGCGTGTTGCGGTTGTGCGTCGCGGGGTCAGGCCCAAACGTGAGCGTGCGCTTTTCGGCTTCGTCGCGCAGGTCGTCCAGAACGCAGCCCGGCTGAACGCGCGCGGTTTTCGCCTCCCAATCGATCTCCACCACGCGGTTCAAGTATTTGGAGAAGTCCAAAACCACGGCGGCATTGCATGTGCTCCCTGCCAAATCGGTGCCCCCGCCCCGGGCAAAGATCGGGACGCCATAGGCTCTGCAGGCCGCCACGGCCGCCTCAACGTCGGCGGCGTCATGCGGGATCACCACGGCGACGGGTACTTGGCGATAGTTGGAAGCATCGGTCGCATACAAGGCTCGGCTGCCGTCGTCGAACCGCACTTCGCCGCGGACGCTCGCGCGCAGCTCGTTTTCGAGTCCGACGACATCGACGTCAGCTTGGTTTACCGCATCGGGACGTTGCGTCGCCGTTGGGCGACGCCCATCGGAGTTCCCGCGCGATTCGACGGTCGTGAGGATCTTGATCATACGCTTCTGGACGAGATACCGTTACGCGTCAGCGTTTGACTCCGGCGCTCCACCGTTACGCTTCTCCGCGATGCGGAAGGATGCCGGCGAGCACGCTCTTGATGCTCTCCTTAATCACGCCGCCTTCGTCCGGATCGCCTTTGTAAAGCGCGGAGAAAAGATTGTGCGCCTCTTCGAGGGTGATATGTGGCGGCAACTGCGAGATATTCGGATCGACGACCGCGTCGAAGACCACGGGGCGATCGGACGAGAGTGCGCGATCCCAGGACGACCCGATGTCTTCGGAGCGTTCGACGCGGATGCCGAGCAGACCGAGCGAGTCTGCATACTGCGCGTAGTTGAACTCCGGCAGGTTCTGCGAGGCTTCGTATTTCGGATTGCCCGACTCGATGCGCATTTCCCAGGTCACCTGGTTGAGATCCGAATTGTTGAGCACGAGAAAGATGAGCCGCGGATCCGCCCACTGCTTCCAGTACTTCTTGACCGTCAGTAGCTCCGCGCTGCCGTTCATTTGCATCGCGCCGTCCCCTGCGCAGGCAATAACGACCCGGTCCGGATAGGCGAACTTCGCCGCGATCGCATACGGAACCGCGGAGCCCATCGTCGCCAGGCTTCCCGAGAGCGAGGATTTCATGCCGCGCCGCATCGCAATGTTGCGGGCAAACCAGTTCGTGGGCGTGCCCGCATCGCCGGTGAGGATCGCTTTCTCGGGCAGTCGCTCGTTCAGTTCCCAAAAAACCAGCTGCGGGTTGATCAAATCGCCCTTGACGTGGCAGCGCGCCTCTTCGTCGGCGTGCCACCCCTTTTGGCCGTTCTCGATCTTCTCGCGCCAAGCCGTGTCGGTTTTCGGTTTGAGCAGCGGTAGGAGCGCGGAAAGCGTATCGCGGCTGTCGCCGATCAAATTGACTTCAGTTGGAAAGCGCAAGCCGACGTTGCGGGGATCGATGTCGATCTGCACGCCGCGAGCGCGACCGGGCTTCGGCAAGAACTCCGAGTACGGATAGCACGTCCCGACCATCAAAAGCGTATCGCATTCGCTCATCATCTCGTAGCTCGGCCGCGTTCCGAGTAGACCCAGAGTGCCCGTCACGTACGGCAAATCATCGGGAACGACGTATTTTCCAAGCAGCGCCTTTGCAATGCCGGCCCCCAACCGATCGGCAACCGCGAGCACCTCGTCGGTCGCGTTGGCGGCGCCTTGGCCGACTATCAACGCAACACGCGTGCCGGCGTTGAGAACGTCGGCGGCTCGCTGCAAGTCGCGCAGTGCCGGAACGACGACAGGTGCGCAGTACCCCACACTGCTGCTCATCATGTTGTGCGCGCGCGGGGGGTCGGGAACCGCGGGCATCTCTTGCGCGTCTTTAGGCACGATCACGCACGTGACCGCGCGCATGCCCTTTGCCGTGCGCACGGCGCGGTCGATGACGTGCCGCATCGCTGCCGGGCTTGAAACCGTGTAGACGTATTCCGTGACGTCCTGAAGCAGAACTTGCAGATCGACTTCTTGTTGGTATGAACCTCCTAGCGCGGATGTTGCTGCTTGGCCGACGATGGCGATCACGGGAACGTGATCCATTTTTGCGTCATAAAGGCCGTTGAGCAGATGGATCGCGCCGGGACCGGAGGTGGCCAGGCAAATACCGGTTTCGCCCGTAAACTTGGCGTGCGCGCACGCCATGAATGCCGCCATCTCTTCATGCCGAACCTGAATGAACTGCAGTTTGTCGCCGATTCGGTCGAAGGCCCCCATGATTCCGTTGATCCCGTCACCGGGATAACCGTAAACGCGATAAAACTCCCATTCGACGAGACGTTCGAGCAGAAAGTCACTTGTCGTCACGTTACTTCACCTCGCTGAAATGCCGTTGCTCTGCCATGTCTCCGAGAGAAAATCACTAGCGTTATTTGTTGACCACCGGTGCGGTGCGCGCGGAAGCGAAAGCAAATGTGTAGTTTTTGAATTGAGCGTTGGCGGAAAGCGCCAAATGAGTCTCGTTGATATCGGCAGTCAGCGTTCTCGGCAGCATAAAACCGTCAACGCTACCGAAGTCGACGTCCATTTTGATCTGGGTACCGTCGTTGTAAGCGGCTTGGACTTCGCGTGCGCACCACTTGGGGCCAAGTTCCACGACCGCGCTCTTCAGCGACGGGTCGTCGAGCGCGCGAAGGTCAAACAGCGTGTTGCCATCTTCCTGGCCTGTCTGCTCGTATAGGAAGCGCGAGGGCCACATGGCCGGGTCAAGCATGGCAAGGTCGGTATCGTGGGCCTGTCGCGGCGCGAACCACGGTAGCTTCGTGAAGTGTAGGAGGTAGGCTTTGCCGGGTTCGTACTTACCCGTCCCTTCCATGTGAAAGTGCAACCATGGAAAATTCCGCATCGCTATGGCAACGTCCGCGTCGAAGGTATAACTTGGAAGAGCCTGGTTTTTTGCAAACCCGTCGGCTGGTCCGGCATCTCCAGCGCACGCTCTTGCAGGAGCGGTACAGAGAACGGCAAGGGCTACGCCGGCCAAGAAGAAAATTGACGCCGAGTTCTTTTGGAAGATCACGCAAACATATATACCCAACAACAGTCTCGATCAACTCTTAACCGGTAGGGCTTCTACATCGCGGGTGCACTGGTTAGAACGGAAAGTACGTGCGGGATCACACCGCAAGCCCTTCTGCACGATCCGCCAAGGGTCACAACGCTGGTCACGCTGGGTATCCAGGATTCCCGACGCTGCGCATGACGGGACCGGCAAAGAGTTCGTCATCGTCGAGTTCGGATCGAGTAGCGAAAAGAAGCAATGGACCACGCGCGCGCCTTCCAACAGGCGATGCCGACGCGGCCGAAGGTCAAGGGTTACAAACAGTGCGAAGACGAAAGGATGGGCGTCGGAAGCACAGGATCATCGAACTGGGGGCATGCGGCCGACGCTGGGCTACTCGACTAGCGCTTGTTCGGTAAGACCATTGCCGACTCACAACCTGGGCATAAAACGATCCGTGTCAATTCCTTGCCCGTCATTGTCAAGACGAAACGTACGAACGTGCAAAAGCGACTCGCGCTACCATCTTGTGAGGTGTAGCGCGATGGTTTCGGAGGCACTTGGCGTGGAATACGGTCCTGACAGCGAGCAGCAAAGCGGTATCACTGAAGAATTAGACTTTGCCGACCTTATTGCAAGGCTTCGGCAGAATGCCGTCTTTGCTCCTTGCGGCGCCGAACTGCTTGAAAAAGTGGTCCATCGCGCCTCCCTCTACGTTGCATCGCGGGGGACACGGGTCGCTCAAGCCGATGTTTTCTTTCCGTTTATCGGATTCGTCAGTAAGGGCAACCTCGCCATAACGCTTCAGACCGAGGGACCGATCCGAGGCGTTCACCGATTACATATCTATGAAGCTGTCACGGGAGCAATCTTTGGTGAGATTGCATTCCTGGCCGCATCGCCGCCTCCGGGCGATGTGGTAGTCATTTCGAAATCTGCGACCTACGCTCTGTTTCCCAGCGATTCCATTGAGGAGGCGCTGACCGCCGATCCAAGTTTGCTGCGTCGGTTGGCAAACCAACTCGCACAGCGTACCTATGACCTGGCGCAGCGCGTCACGGCGGCCCAGGGCGGCTGGCCCGCTTCGGCTCGCGTCGCTTCCGTGCTGCTGCGATTCGCAAACCAGGGAGAAGGTCTGGTCGCTGCAAAGACAGAGCTTGCGGAGATTACCCAAGTCGATATCGCTGCTGCGGCCGGGTGCGCAAAAGAATCCGCTGCTAGGGCGATTTCATACCTGCAATCCGTTGGTGCGTTACGGCGCGAGCACGGTCACATTCGCCACCTGAACCGACACCTGCTTGAGCGGTACGCCGGCGGTGCGCCTACAACGTAGACCTAGCGCAGTCGATATCATAAATCGAATGATGACGCGAGCACAATCGATACAACCTCCGGTTCATGTTTTGTGACATTGAATTCGCTTTTGGCCTCGCTAGGGGCGCCCGAGTGGGCGAAGTGGGAACCTTACTTCGAACGGGTGCACCTCAAACTTCGGGAAGAATTGTTGCGACCGGACGACACTCTTGAATTCTTATGGTTTCCAGAGGGCGGTGTTCAATCCCAGGTTATCGAGAGCTCCGAGGGAGGCTCAGTAGAGGTCGCGATTGTCGGATCCGAAGGCGTGGTCGGCTTGCCGGGCATCTTCGGAGTGCGCCATATGGCAACGCGAACCATCGTGCAAGTGGAAACAGATGCAATGCGCATTCGGTTGAATGATTTTCGCAAGCATCTATTGCCCGATCATGCACTACTCAGAAGGCTTGAACGCTACGCTGCCGCCACGCTCGGATCGCTTTCACAAATTGCCGGCTGCAATCGATTGCATTCTCCCGAGCAGCGTCTCTGCCGGTGGCTGCTCATGGTCCGAAACCGACTGGACACCGATTCCATCCCAATGACGCACGAATTTCTATCCCTGATGCTGGGCACACGCCGAGCTTCCGTTACCGAAGTGGCTCAGGCCTTACAGGGGCGAAATCTTATCGCATATGAGCGAGGTACCTTGGAGTTCTTGAATGTTGCTGGGCTCGAGCGGTTTACGTGTGAGTGTTATCAAATCATCAATCAGATCTACAAGAACGCGGGAATCTTGTAACCTTTGGCGTATCCGAGGAATAAGCCAGGAAGCGGACGGCTACCGGCCAGTGTGCACGGTCGTCAGCTCGACGCACGCAGTCAAACAAACTGCGGCGAACAAACTTGGAGTGACCATTCATTATTGAGTTTAATGATAGGTATCAATTGCCCACAGACATTTTATTAGATTACAATGAAGCATGATCGACCCCGATGACCCGTGCCGACCGCCCGAACTCCGTGCGGCTCAGGTGGTCCGATGGAGCGTTTCACGGAATGTAAAGCCCCTCAGCGGCTTTCAACTTGTTGTTCGGCGGCGTTGCAGTTACTGTCACAGCAGAGGGAAGCAGCAATAATGTGCCAAGAGCTTAACCGCCGAAGTGCCAAATAGAGCTCAGGGTCGACCTGGAGGTGCAGGTAAGTCGATGCATTCGACCTCAAACGTAATCGTGTTGCACTCAGTCGGGAGGTGTAAAGGCGTCGTGGCGAAGCAAATTGGGCAAGATGTCGGCACCGTTGTGATGATTTTCCGCGGCGAGTATGACCTCGCCTCAAAAAGTCAACTGCGGGCTGCGACGGATGCCGTTGCAGGAGCATCGCACGTTATTTTGGATCTCAGCGATGTGACGTACATCGATTCCACAGTCATCGCTGAGTTGCTCCGGATGCATAACACTCGTGCGGCAAATGGCTTGGAGCGTGCGGTTCTTATTGCTCGTAACCGCAACGTTTTAAAACTATTCGAGATTCTTAATTTGGACGCGGTCTTTCGCATTGTCGGGACGTTGGACGATGCGGTCGGGAAACGTGGAGAAGAGATACGGATAGAATACGCTTCTTCGTTTGCGCACTCCGTAAAGGGAGATGTTAGTGCCGGAGTAAAATTGACCCATACGGATGGCTGAAATCGATCCGCCTGCCCTGTCGCGAACCCACGCCCGCGATGCTATGCGTAAATCCGCCATGACGCCTGCACCGCACTGAGTTCAACCATGAGGGCCTAGGCCGGTGACTTCAACGGTAATCCGGCTTCCGAGTGGTTGCGGGTGAGAGCTTCAAGCGCGAAATGGGTGCGAGCGCGCGGGCGCCGATGCGTTTCCCATGACAGTACGAGAGATGCCAGGCGCCGATCCCCGCTTTCGTAAACGTTCTCATCTCGCCGTAAACGCGCTCTGTACCGCGCTCCAGTTCCAGGATGCAACGCTGCTTTCGATTATCGTACCGGCAATCGTACTGCATCTGGTTCCGCGTACGCACGTCGCGACGTTCGCCACGATGGCAACGATATCGATGGCCGTGGGAACGTTGACACCCACGCTTGCGGGGTGGCATTCCGACCGCAGAAAGCGGCAATCGGGCGAGAGCCGGCGCGTTCAGACGGCCACCGTATTGGGACTCGATGTGCTTGCGCTGATAGTTATCGCTATGACGCGTTCGATCCCGATTTTGACGATTGCTATTGCGGTAGCTGCATTCGCGCTCGCGAGCGCAAACACCATCTATCAAGCCATCCTGCCGGAAGTCGTCCCGCGTTCCCTGTGGGGCGTCTCCACCGGCGTGCGGGGCGCCTTTACGCTCGTCGGAGCAACGGCCGGCCTCATTTCGGCGAGCACGCTACCGCCGTCGATCGCTCTCTCCGTCAACGCCGCCCTCCTCTCGGCGAGCGCGTTCACCCTTATCGGCATCCCACCCAGGATCGAGGTCGCACATGTTCCCACGCACGGTCCGTTACTACGGATCCGGCGCGATTTGATCGTTACGATGTTCGTGCGCGGCTTCGTTATGCTCGGAATGGGACTCTTCAGCACGTACATTTTATATTTTTTCCACGACGTGCTGCACGTCGCTAACGCTTCCCGGGCCACGGGGCTCACGGCGATCGCTGCGCTCGCCGGCGCGATAATCTCGAGCGTCATCAGCGGGATCGCTTCGGATCGCTTCGATCGCCGGCTCGTGGTGATCGCGGCTGGTATAACGATGGCGCTAGCAGCTCTTGGCTTCGCGATCGCGCCGGCGATAGACTTACTCTTCGTGTATGCCGGCCTCTTCGGAATCGGAATGGGTACGATGTTCGCCGTTGGTTTCGCCCTCGCTCTCGACGCCGTGCCGGGAGTCGCCAATTTTGGACGGGACCTGGGCGCATGGACGACGCTCTCGGGGATCCCCGCGATCTTCGCCCCGGCCATCGGCGCAGCCGTGCTTGCCCACTACGGTTCGGATGCCGGTGGTTACCGAGCGCTGTTCCTTATCGCCAGCATTAGTTTTGCATTTGGCGCGGCCAGCACGTTCTTGATCCGCAAACCAACCGCTAGGGCAGGAGACGCGGGCCTACGAGCGGACCAACGCTGAGGATGATGTTGAAGACGTCGGCCGAGACGCGGAAGATGATCCGCGCGCTGATCCCGATCTACTCCATCACGTTGATCGACGTGTTTGGGTACATGATCATGATTCCGCTATTGCCCTATCTTGCGCAAAAGTACGGCGCGAGCGGCTTGCTCGTGGGTGCGCTCCTGGCTATCATGGCGGTTGCCTCGACGGTTGCGGCTCCGCTCTGGGGCGCACTGAGCGACAAGCTCGGCCGCAAGCCCATTGTGACGGTCTCGCAGGTCATCTCGCTCATCGGGTATCTGCTGGTTGCGTGGGCGCCGTCGCTCGGGATGCTGTTCGTGGCACGCACCGTGGCCGGCATCGGCGGCGGCAATCTGGGCGTCACCCAATCCTATATCTCCGATGTGACCGACGACCGGCATCGCGACAAGGCCTTTGCCGCATTCGGCGTCGTCTTTGGCATTGGGATCGTGCTCGGCCCGATCGCCGGCGGATTCCTCGTGAAGTACGGCTTCTGGGTGCCGTTCGTGGTCTCTGCCGCGATCGAAGCCGTCAACATCGGCTTGACGCTGAAGTTTCTCCCGAAGACAAACAGGAAAAGGAAGGACGAGTTCAACATCAAGAGCGCCGCGAAGGAGGTTTGGACCCAGCCGCGGACGCGCAGCCTCATCATTCGCCACTTCCTGTTCATCTTTGCGGTCACGTACTTTTTTTCAGTCTTCGCGCTGTATCTCAAACATACGATGAACTTCGGGCCGGAGAAGGCAAGCTGGTTGTTCGCGGCCACCGGCGCAATCGGCGCCGTCGCGCTAGCGATCGTGGTTGGTCCGCTGGCGAAGCGCCTTGGCGATGCCTGGGTGGCGCAGCTCGGATTTGCGTTGAGCGTCGTCGCCTATGGGGTTCTTGCGTTCGCGCACAATCTTTGGGCACTGATCGGCATGCTCGTTTTCTGGGCAGTCGGCGCCTCGTGCATCGAACCGACGATTGCCGCACTCATCTCCGAGAGTGCCTCTGAAGACAAGCGCGGCGCGACGCTCGGCTTCAACGATGCAATGAGTAGCATCGCGCTCATGGCGGCGCCCTCGCTGGGCGGGTGGGTCATCGACAAGAACATCGCTCTTATCGGGCTCCTTCCGGGGGCGGCCGTGCTCGGCGCATTGGGATTGGGGATGCTGCGCCGCAGTGAGGATGTCACGCTCGCTACGGGTCGCGCGCACCCTGATGGTTCCTCCCATAGCCGCGCTGTGTCGAAATCGTGAAGCGATCCTATCGGAGTTCACCTAACCTTACGAGGAAGTTTGCGACCACTCGCCGCTGACCGAGACGGACTCGCTACCGCTTCAAGCGCTCGTGACACCTCGCGCGAAATTCATTTCGTAGAGCTTGGGTCCATTTGGGACCGCGCCGTCTGCGTCAGGCCCGGCTTGAGCTGCGCGTTGGTTACGGCATCTTCCTGGAAAATGTGCGTGAGAATCACGCGCACGATGCCGGCGAGCGGCACGGCGACGATTAATCCGATAAAGCCAAATATTTTTGCGCAGATGAGAAGCGCGAAGATTACGGCTAGCGGCGTTATCTTCACCGTGCTGCTCACGATCCTTGGCCCCAACAGGTGCCCTTCCAACTGATTGATGACGGTGAATGCAACGATCACGCCAACTGCATCTCCGAGACCGTTGAAAATGAACGCGATGATCACGGCCGGGATTGCACCAGCAATCGGACCTACGTAGGGGATGATGTCCATGGCGCCGGCCCAGACGCCGATGATGATAGCATATCGTACGTGCAGGATCGTGAGCGCGACGATCGCGAGGATCCCGACCACCGCCGCTACGATGAGCTGCCCGCGGATGAATCCGCCGACAACCTGGTCGACGTCCCGCAGGATGGCGACGACTTTTCGTCGCGATCGGGGCTTGAAGCTTTCCACGAAAAACCGTTTGATAAGCGACGACTCGGCCAGCATGTAGATCGAGACAACGGGAATAGCAATCGCAACGGCTCCGATTCCGACGATCAGCTCGAGAGCGTTGACGACCTTGGTGGTGTAGTCGACCGCATTCCTTTGAAGATCGGCGCTGATCTGACTCGGGAGCTTACTAATCCATTGCTGAGCGGCTACGGGGAGATGGGTAAAAAATGGATTCCTCGAGCTTTCGATATAACCGCGAACCGATCGTTCGATCGTGGGCCAATCGTGGACGAAGCCTTCGATCTGGACGGCCGCCGGCGGCACCAAAATGTAGAACACGGCGGCAACCACCAGTATGCCGCTGAGGTAAACGATCGACAGCGCCGCCCAGAGCGGCAGCCGCTGATTGAGCCAAGCGATTGCGGGATAAACAAAGTAGGCGAGCAAGATGCCGCCGATGGCGATAACGGTGATGGCGGCGAAGCTCTTCAGCAGCGCGATGGCTTGAGAGAGAATAAGGTAACCCAGCGCGATTGCCGCAAAGACTTTGAACCATGCGTCCGCCGTGCTGCGCCATGCCGGGCCACGTTCCATCACGTGAAACATACCCTCGGCGGCCTCTTGTTCACCGACTTTTCGCCCGCGGCCGCGCCAACGTTTTAGTTAAAGCCAGGATCTTTTGCGCAGGAAGAACGTTTCAGGAAGTTACTGCGGTGCGACGTCTGCGAGCGTCATAGCGTTGGGACCGATTCGATCAGTTCTGCTCCCCGCAGTAAGGAAAATCCCGAGCACCGACCGCCGCCAAGCGCCACGTGGTCGTCAACTTTACCTGCAGGTCCCAGCGTTTATGGCGCCAGAGCGTAAACCGTACCGTAGCCGTTGTTACCGCCCTGTTGGGTCGTACCGTAAAGCGTGCCGTTTACCGCGGTCAAGCCAAAGCCGCAGTCAAGCTTATTCGACGCGCATGGCGCGCTATACCGTACAACCTATGCCGGTGGGAACAGATCCGATGGAACGGTCTACAGCGTCACGAGATTTGGCACTGAAAGGTGCTGCCAGGGCTGGACGTGTCGAGGCATCCCGCACCTGAGAAGGCATGGGGCAGCCAGGCCCTCGTTTGGTGCTCGTAGAATATTTGTATCCGGAATACCGCAGCGCCTCAGCGGCGCGGCTTATAACTCGTTCGAGGGTGCGGCGTTCGATGCGTTTGCCGAAAGGATACGTTGCATGCCTGATACATTCCGGACGCTTCCTGCATACGCCGTTGCGCTGACGATCCTCGTTGCTGCCGGCGTATCGGCGCTGCGTATCGAGGCGCAGGGCGCCCCTACCGTGTCGGATGTGGCAGCACGCCCCGATTTTGCCGAACCGGTGACGCTTACCAGCAAAGACGGTGTGCTCGAAGTCACGCTGACCCCGCGTCAGAGTACCGCAACGCTCAACACCGTCGACAGACCCGTCAAGAACATGCTGCTTTTCGACTATTCGGTGCAGCGCGGAACAGCGTCCAACGGCCAGATGTCGGGCGGCCACCAGTATCCCGCACCGACGCTGCAAGTTGAACCGGGCGAGAGACTGATCGTTCACATCAACAACGAGTTGCGTAACCTGACGATCCCCGACTTTTACGACCCTAAGTATACGCCCAAGGGCCAGACGGTGCCGCTCTACCCGCAAATGATGAGGTCGTCGCCGGTCAATCTCCACGTGCACGGCGCGCATGTCAGCCCCCGCGGAAACGCCGACAACGTGCTGCTGCACATCGATGCCGGCATGTCGAACACCTACGTCTACGACATCCCCAAGAACATGACGCCGGGCACGTTCTGGTATCACAGTCATCTGCACACCCTTACGGCGTCGCAGACGTATTACGGTCTCGCTGGTATGCTGCTCGTCGGCCGCGCCGATAGCGAGATCCCGCTCGTCACGCAAAACAAAATTCCGATCCGCACCATGCTGTTGCAATACAATGTGGTCTTCGACCGAGCCGGCGGCCTGGCGCAGATGACGAATCCGAACTGGCCGCAATGGGTCAGCACCCTGATACCGCCCAAGGGCAACGAACTCGCCGACGGTACCTACCGCCCGTTGCTCGCCCCGATGAACTTTTCGGAATCGAAGAAAGGCACGCAGTGGGCCACCGTTTGGTATGCGGGGCCTTTGTCGATTAATAACATGCGCGGCCGCTTGCAGTTCGTGCCGACCAACTTGCAGCGCTTCACGGCCGCCGCGGGTTCCGGCGGCGCCAACATGAACGCCAATCCGGCGCTTCCCGATTACAAGCGCGACGTGCAGTTTACGGTCAACGGGCTGTTCGAGCCGGTCCTCAAGGTCAAGCCCGGGCAAACCGAGATTTGGGTACTTGCCAACGTCAGCGACATCGCCTATATGAACGTCGAACTCACCGAAACCGCGACCGGCTACCATCCGAAGATCGCCATCGTCGGACAAGACGGCCTCGCCTACGGCGAAGTGCACTATTCCTACGAACAGGACGGAACGCAGCTGCTAATTCCGCCGGCGACGCGCTTCGCGATCGCCGTGACGATGCCCGCTAAGGGTTCGCTGCGCCTCTCACTGCCGGGTTTGGGGTCGGGCGCCAGGACGCTGTCCGCACCCGGTGTTCTCTACACCAATAACGGCACGGCGAATCCGCCGGCGCGGTTGGGAACTCTCAGCGTGCTGCCCTCGGCGATCAGTTACGCCGATGGATTCTTCATATTCCCATCGCAAACACTGCTCGATGCCAATCCAGATCACGGGCAAGGAGTGACCACGGCGTTTGACCCCGGGCAGAAACTCGACGCGCCGACGCCCTTCCACGATCTGTCGAAACTCAAACCGGACGTAAGCCGCACGCTGCTTATAAACGGCGGATTTCTCAACGATCACGCCAGCAAGGCGGATCCCAAGGCGTTCGTGTATGCGTTCGACGGAAACGCGTTTCCCAACGTTCCCTTGATTCAAGCGCGGCTCGGTTCGGTCGAAGAGTGGAACTTCGTCAACCACAATAACGACGCGCATCCGATTCACGTCCACGTCAACGACTTTCAGGTGACCAAGTACTTCGATCCAACGACAGGAACGAAACTGGGGCCGCAGATGTTTGGCCAGGACAACGCCAACGTTCCCGCGCCCTCGCTGGGGCCGCAAGAGGCGGTCATTCAAGCCGGTACGCTGACGATGCGCACGCACTTCATCGACTACTTGGGCTTGTACGTGCTGCATTGCCACAGACTCAACCACGAAGACAATGGGTTGATGATGCTAATCAACGTCATTCCCGCCGTCTCCGATTATGCGGTGGCGGTTCCGGGCTCGCCGGGCCACCCCGCAACAGTGAAGGTCTTCGACGGTCACGGCGATCGCCTGATCGCGACGGTCACGCCGTTCCCGGACTTCTACGGAACGCCCAGCGTGACGATGGGCGACGTCGATGCTGACGGGATATACGATCTCATCGTAGGTGCGGGCAAGGGACACTCGCCCGAAGTCGTGGTGTACTCGGGCGCACCGAGCGGCGGCAAGCCGTTCTCAACCGAGCTCGCGCGCTTCAAAGCGTTCGACGCAGCGCAGACGGGCGGTGTGAGCGTCGCGTCCACGCAAATCGACGGCAGATCGGCGGATAACATTATTGTCGGCTCCGGGGCAGGCACGACCGATCAAGTTCGGATCTTCAGCAGCGAACTTCCGGCTCTCGGCACGGCACCCGCAACGTTTGCGACCTTCGCACCGTACGGAAGCGATACGTCGGGCGTCAGCCTCGCCGCCGGATTCGTCGACTTCTTGACCGGGCGCAACAGCATCGTGACCGCACCCGGAACGGGTGCGCAGGTCAGGGTGTTTTCTTACTCGCTGATGACGCCGATCGGTGCTCCGCCGGCATGGCCGAACAATCCGGGCAACGCCCATATGGATGCTTCATTTACGCCGTTTGGCGCAAGCTATCGCGGTCCGGTTTCGATCGCTACCGGGTGGCTCGCCGGTTCGTACGGCGGCGCCGAAGCGATCGCCGCCAGTCAGCTCTCCCGCGCGGGAACCGTAAAGGTGTTCTCGACCGGAACGGCGCTCCAGGGCAATCCAACGATGTACCTGCGCAGCGCCATGACGCACGACATGGCCTCCCCCTTTGGCGAGATAGCATCGTTCGAGCCGTTCGCGGGCGCATCGGGTGTTCGCGTCGCGACGACGTCGACCACGATCGGTGCCGATTTGCTCGCGAGCGGCACTCGCCGCGGTACGGTGCGAATCGAGAAGTTCCGGCTCGTGCGCTCGAATCCGCAAGCGCACGTTCTCACCGCAACGCGCGTTCATGCGATCTGGTCAGGAGTAGGAACCGCGCCAGTAATGCTCGGTGGCGATTAGGCATGGAAGGCTTTCGCATTTATTCGGCGATTTGCCTGAGTGCGCTCGCGACGCTAAGTCTGATGTGGGGTCCCGCGGGCGCAAGCGCACCGGACTCGGCTGCGGCAGTCCTTCATCAAGAGACCGGCTGGCTTAATGCCATCGTCGCCGGCGATGCCAAGATAGTGGGGTCGATCCTCAGTCCGAATTTCACTCACATTACTTCCCGTGGCGTATTACTCCATCGCGCCCAAGAGCTTGCGGCTCTCAAGAAAGAGGCATTTACGATGAACGCTTCCGAGCAAACCGTCGATTTTGCGGGTGACGCGGCGGTCGTGCACGGGCTGAACACGATCGTGCAAGCGGGGAAAACGTTAGCGCGGGAGCGATACACGGATATATACGCCAAACAGAACGGCACGTGGATGGCATTGTCTGCGCAGGAAATCGAGATCGTCCCGTGACGCGGAGCCTTTGCGTCGTCGCATCGTGCGGGTTAGGAGTCGCATTGGCAGCCTGTACTTCCAGCGGCGCGATTGCTCCGCCGACGTGTGGACCATCGGCGAACGCATTTTGCGGCACGTTCAGCGCATTCCACGTCGACGACGCCGCGCCGCACGGAATTGTCTACAACCCCAGCGGCGCGTTACAAGGCCTGTGGTACACCAACGCGACGACGAACCATACGTCCGCAGTCGTTCAGTTTCTGCTCGATTCGGGGCGAACAAAGCAGTACCGAACGCCAACGTCTGGCGCGAAGCCGGGTTCCATTAATTTCCCGCCGGATTCGTCGCTCTGGTTCACCGAGACGGAGGCCGACAAAGTGGCCACGATTGGCGCCTCGCGGCGGATCGTCGAATACGCGGTGCCAACAGCCAATAGCAAGCCGCTTGACATCACGCGTGGCCCAGACGGCGCGATGTGGTTTACCGAATCTGCCGCCGGAAAAATAGGCAGAGCCGCGTCCGATGGTGCTATCACTGAATATACGGTCGGCAGCGATGCAACGGAACCGACCGCCCTCATTACCGGTCCAGACAAGGCCATTTGGTTTACCGAAGTCGGCGCCGGACGAATCGGACGCTTGACGATGCAGGGCGCTGTCCGTCACTTCAATGCCGGACCGGGTCGCCTAAGCGGCGTGATGACCATAGCCAAAGATAACGCGCTTTGGTTCAACAAGGATACCACGGTCACACGAATGACGATGAGCGGAACGCGCACGGAGTTCGCTCTTCCAACGGGTGTCTTTGCGACCGGCGCAATCTTTGGTAGCAGCCACGGAGGGGTTTACCTCGGCGCGATTAAGCGAAGCGGCGTCGGCGCAATAGTTAGCCTAAGTTCCAGCGGCGCCACGCACGAATACGATCTTCCGCAGTGAATATCTGCTCCCGATCGAATTGGCCCAAACTGCCAGCGGTGCCTTCTGGATGACAGTGTCGAGCTACAAACAGGGCGTCTCGCCGTCAACGGTCTTTGAGTTACGGTGAGGTTCTTGCTCTTCATGGCGCTGACGGCTTGCGCGATGAGCGTCGCGCAGTCGTCGCTCACCGGGGCGATTTGACGAGCGGCGACGCCGATCTCCTAACGGCGGTCGACGCGAATGGGCGCACTATCGCTGGGATTCCTGTCGTCTTTAAGCGGTGCGGACTCATCGTGCGTCGATCGAGCGCGCGTACTATGGATGCAAGCGCAACAACTGCTGCTCGACTGCCTCTCATCTATTTCGGAGAAGCTTCTAATCATTACTGACGAAAGCTTTCGCCTTAACGATGCTAGAAATGAAGCATGATGAAATTCCATAACGTCTTACTGGCATGTGCTCTGGGCGCAGGATCGTTACTCGGCGCGGGGGCGCCGGCATCGGCGGCTCACCTCTCCGTTGGAACCGCGCGACCGGCCGCGACGGGGCGGGTGCTCCCGGGCAACCGCTACTACGCAACCGGATACCGGGGCTATGGCTATCGCTACGGCTACGGCTATCCCTACGGCGTTAGCGTTGGTGTTGGCTACGGCTACGTTGGCGGAGGCTACGTTGGCGCAGGCTACGGCTACGGGCCCTATCCGGCCGTATATGAGCCTCGAGCATATTGGACACGTCCCTATTGGCGCCCTTATCGCCGCACATATTGGGTACGGCGCTTCGTTCGCTAAATCGCTCCCATCGTTTTTGAATAAGGCTCTCGTCGTTCGAGGTTAGAGCCTCTGCGTCAAGATTACCAAAGCCGGCAAAGGTCAAGATGTTTTTTACAATCCTTGCGGTATTGGAACTTCCGGTCGCTTAGGCCCAGCCCGCGAATGAGCCGCATTGCTTTGGAGCAGCGACCGGATAAGGACTATTATGTCAACGTGACCGTTGATCTGGTCGACGGAACCTACGAGCTCTTTCGCCATTTCTTTGGACTTCGTCGCTTTAGCAGCGGAAAGGAGCGACGATTCGGGGCGGTTGTCGGAGTGCTCAATACCGTGCTGCAAATGATCGGCGACGGTGCCACGCACTTAGGCGTCGCCACCGATCACGTTATCGAGTCGTTTCGCAACGAGCTTTGGAGCGGGTACAAAACGGGAGATGGAATCGATCCCGCGCTTCTCGCGCAGTTCGAGCCGCTCGAGGACTCGCTGCGAGCCGTGGGGATTCCGGTTTGGGCAATGGTCGAGCTGGAAGCCGATGATGCGCTGGCTTCTGCGGCCACGATCGCCTCGCAGGATTCTCGGGTACAGAAAGTCTGCATTTGGACTCCGGATAAAGATCTCGCGCAATGCGTGCGCGAGGACCGTGTCGTGCAAATCGACCGAAGGAGCAAGGTCATCCGGGACGCTGACGGCGTCCGAGCGAAGTTTGGGGTAAACCCCGAGCTGATACCCGACTATCTTGCGCTCGTTGGGGATAGCGCCGACGGCTATCCGGGCATCGCGGGCATTGGGCCGAAGGGCGCGGCCGCTCTCCTCACACGTTATGGTGCGATCGAGCTATTCCCGTCGCAAGTGCTCGGTGAGCGGCGGCGTCTCGCCCTGTTATTCAAGGCACTAGCAACCCTTCGAACCGATGAGAAACTCTTTGCGGACGTCAACGAACTAGAGTGGCGCGGGCCTACTGCCGGATTTCCCGCCGTGTGCGAGCAGCTCGACGCGCCCGATCTCCTTGCGCGCGTTACGAGAGCCGCGCGAATCGTATCTTACGAGCCTCATTGAGTCGGGCTGAGCGGGGCCGGAGGTGCCGCGACCCCGTGTGTCGCGCCATCAGCGAGCTTGGAGCGCACCTGCGCGGAGGGAAGCTCGCAGCGCTCGGTCGTTCTGGCTGTATCGCGCGAAGCCGGCGCATTGTCTACTAGGATGTTACCGGTCGCTGCATCAGCTCGTGGGCTTTGCTTCAGCCCACCGCCCACTTCCGACTTCGAGTTCATCGTAGCCGCGAAGCCGGTATATCGCCGTTGATATTACCCAACTGGCGAGAAAGACGCCCACGATTACAAAACCGAGCGTCCCAAAGTGATCACTCAGCGCTTGGATTGCATTCCATGGGCCACCGCTCAAATGGAATTGGTCGGCCAGGACGCTGGCGGCCTCGATTCCGCCGATGACCAGCGCTACGAGAACCGACACGAGCGTAATGACCATGTTGTAATAGAGCTTGCGCATTGGCTTGATAAAAGCCCAGCCGTAGGCTCCGAGCATGAGGACACCGTCGGTCGTGTCGATCAATGACATACCGGCCGTAAACAGCAAGGGAAATATGAGAATGGCATACACGGGAAGTCCCTTGCCGGCTTCGACTGCGGCGATTCCGAGAAGCCCGACTTCGGTCGCGGTATCGAATCCAAGGCCGAAGAGGAGGCCGATCGGATACATCTTCCAGCTGCAGTCGACGAGTTTGAGAAGAGGCCGGAAAAAGCGGCCGATCAGACCGCGCCGATCGAGCATGGCTTCAACGCTCTTGGGATCGTACGATTCACCTCGGCGAGCATCCCGAAACGCGCGAAAAATATCGATGAAGACAATTAGGTTGATTGCCGCAACCAGCACCAGGAAGGCGGCAGAAACCGATGTACCGACGATTTCGCCAACTCGTTGGAGCGCCGGGAGTTGGCCTTTGACGAACGAAGCGGCGCAGGCGATGCCAATCGTAAGGGCGACCACGACGGTCGAATGGCCAAGCGAGAAAAAGAAACCCACCCCGACCGGCCGCTTGCGATCCTGCATGAGCTTGCGCGTGACGTTATCGATCGCCGATATGTGATCGGCATCTACCGCATGTCGCAAACCGAATGTATAGGCCAGCAGCGCGGTTCCCAGCAGCAGCGGGCGCGAAGAGAAGAGCCAAAACGCCAAGCCCCAAGCCACGCAGTTGAAAATACTAAGAAAGCCGTAGATAAGATAGATCTTGTTTCCGGCGCCGGCGGAAGCGCGCGCGATGGCGCGGGACAAGGTGGTCATTTCGAAATCGAGGCGAGAATCCGACGTGCGTCGTCGGCGTAGAAGGGATGGAAATTGGCGTCGGCAGCAAGCGCTGCCGAGAGCCGCTGCCGGGCCTCGCCGGCATGATTGATATGCCAGGCAATGACGCCCGCATGGTACTGCAGCTCCGGATCTGCGGTATCGTACCGCATCGCCCGGTCAGCATAAACGCGTGCTCGTTGCCAGCGGCCCATCATGGCGAGAACCCATGCCATCGTATCATCGGCATAAATTTCGTTGCCGCGCTTGGCGATGTCGGAGCGCGCTGCGGCCAGTGCGTCATCTAGGTGCTCTCGGTGCTCGGCGTAGTACATTGCCAAAAGGCGGTCGTTGATTCCCTGCACGTTGAAAAGACGTTGCTCGGCGCGGATGAGCTCATCGGTTCTACGCGCTTCCTCTTCATCGCCCAAGGCCCGCTGCGCATCGGCCTCGTATCCAAGGGCTTGCGGAAGCGGATAGAGCTCGGCGCTGCGCGTTGCTGAAGCCAGCGCACGCCGCCAGTCGCGCCGAGCGCGGTAAAACTTGGCCTGAAAAAGCAGCGCCATAGCGTTGTCGGGATAGATTCGCAGCGCTTCGTCGAACTGCGAGTCGGCCGTCTGGTCGTCTCCCGCCTCGAACGCCAGTTGCGCGTCGCGCAGATGGTACCAGGAACGCGTGTAGGCGGGTATGCTTATCATACGATCGACGAGTTGGGTCGCCTCGGTCATTTCAACCCGGGCCCCGGCCAGGTTGCCGCCAAGCTCATTGTACCGCGCCCGAATCGACATCCAGGTCGGGTCGGGATCTGGTTGCGTCGGATGGGCTAAGATGCGGGCGGCTTCCTCGTAATGTCCCAGCTCCATCAGGATCGACGCACTCTGCGCTCGGGCACCGTCGTTCGAAGGATCGGCTTCCAGGGAACTCCGTTCCGCTGCGAGAGCTTCGTGAAACCGATGAAACGCGACGTCACTCGAAGCGATGACGCCTAAAGCCTGGACGTTTCCTTGCGGCTGAAGCTTTAGCGATCGGGATGCCATCGTATGCGCGCGCGTGACGTCGTTGAGGTCGCCAGTCTCCCGAAACCGTTGGAGATACTCACTCGCGAGCATCCGTTGTGTGATCTGATCGGCCGGGTCGTGACGCACTTGGGCTTCGTAGAAGGCGATAAGTTGATCGCGCTGCCGGTAGTCGGTGGGAATTGGGGCCGGTTGGATTCCGGTCGCCTGCGCTCGATGCGAGGCGAACCAAGGCCAAGCCACCCCGAAGGCGGTCGCCGCCAAGAAGGCAACGACCGCGGTAGAGGCCTTCACCTTAGAGTGGTGCCTGAACGTAGGGAAACGTCTTGGTGTTCGACTTATCGTAGTTGACGTTGTCCGTGGTTAAGCACGGTACTTCTTTATGGTCGTCGGGAATGAGGCCGAGCGCCGAGAGTGTGTTTCCGAAGAGAGCGCCGAGCGAGATGTCGATGACGTCGTCGTCCAGGGCGCGACCGCCCCATTTGCTCCCGGTCGCACCGCCGGTCTCGTACCCGAGATACGATGCAGTCGTGAGATTCTGAGAAAGATCAGCCTTCATCACGTTGGGATAAAGAACTGCTTGGAGCGTCGCCGCCGTTTGCTCACTGCGGAACATTAACGTAAAGGATTTTATTTGGTTTCTTAAAGAGGGCTGGTTATATGGTTCCGCCCGGTTGGTTCTGTTATGGTCTTCAAATTGTTCGAAGACTTCTTTGACCGCCGGCCGCGAGAGCAGTTCGATCTGATGGTAGGCGCCCGCCCATTGACTTGCGCCTGTGGCTGCGCCTTGTCGTGCGTCTGGGGATACTGCCGATGGATTGATTACTCCGGCGCCTGAGCTACAGCCCCCGATGAGCGCTCCTGCGACGATCACCGCAAGAAGCGCGAGCTTATATCGTAATGTCATTGTTTTATCTCCTTACTCCGATTCGCCTTCGGGCGTGCTGGTGGTGGTCCAGAGCCCGATGACGCCGGGCGATCCGCCCTGCGGCGCGAGTAGTTTTTTGGGCATCTCAATCACGATTGAGATGACATCGTAGGACGCGAGGTAGTCCATCGGTTTTGCAATTACGCATTTGTTTGATCCAGCGGTTCCGTAGTTTACTCCGTTGAGAATGATCTTTTGGTTCGCTGACGGGAAGCGGAATGAGGTCGCGGAGGGCGGCGGAGGATTAGGGTGGTTCTTGTAGTTGCGATCGGGGATGATCTTGAAGAACTGGGCGAGATCGAAGAAGAACGGATCACGTCGAGGACCGACGAAAACTTTGATCCCCTCTTTGAGTAAAGCGACCTTCCCAAAGGGGAACGTCCCAGTCTTCCCGACGGTGGTGTTATGCGTTCCCACCTCGTTGGGTTTGGCGGGGCCGTAGAGCGTGACGTGCTGTCCGGGCCCGACTGAGTCTGCCGTGAACTGCAGAACCGTGTTCTCCTTAAACGAGTTCGATGGAACGCCAGTGTTGGCAATCTTGAACTGATAGAGCACGTTGGGATCGAGCGCTTTGCCGCCAAACATGCCGGCGGGAATGAGCGGCCGCAGGTCCATGACGAGCGCGACTCTCGAGGCGTTTTGCGGGTTTGGGAATGCGTAGACGTCGGTGATGTCCGCCAGTGGATTGGCTACGACCGTGGGTGAGTCTTGATGATCGGATCCCCGCGCCGCTCGAACGGAGTAGAGCGAAACGGTGAATGCGAGCACGAAAACCGCCGCCATCGTCGCGATGGATCGAAGCAGATTCATATGGGCTCCTTTATGGCCAGGGTGTGGTTTGTCGTCCGCGTTGAAAGCAACCACGGCATGAACGCTATGGTAGCGATTCCGAGTAGCGTTACGGCGACCAAGGCGAGGGCAGGGGCGCGAATGCCTTGATCGTTGAGGCCTTGGGCGAGCATCAAAGCTCCGATGATGGAAATGATGCTCGACGTAACGAAGGGCGCGATGCCCGCAATATAGGCAAAGCTTGAACTTCGTTGCAGCCATGCGGCGCCGTGTACGACCGCTAGGCCGAGACTGGTGAGAATCGACGCTAAGCCGAGACTAAAGACTACGATGAGCAGCAGGCCGTAACCGATGCGATGTAAATGAAGCGCGGTAAGCAGCACGACGATTGCAGCGGGGCACGGCGCGATGCCGCCGCTCATGGCGGCGACAACCGCGCTTCGAAAATGGAGTGGCGCCGAGCCGGGAATCGCGTGTGAATGATTGTGATGTTGATCGTGATGGTTGTGTGCGTGCCCGTGAGCGTGGGCATGGGGATGCTCTCGTTCGTGTAGGGCGCGCCCGATGGCCGCCGATAAAGTGCGCGCGCCGATTACCACGACGGCTGCGCCGGAGATCAACGTAATCCACGTGAAAAGACTCTCCGTAGCGAACCCGGCGGCAAAGAACAAGAGTACGCCCAGCAGTAGAACGGCGATCGTATGCGCGAAGGTCAGCGCGCCGGCCAAAATCGCCGCTTGATTGAACGTCGCACGGGCGCCGACAAGGGTGAAAGCGAGCAACGCTTTGCCGTGGCCCGGTTCGAGACCGTGCAACGCACCGAGGCCGAAGGCAGCCAGAATGGTAAAAAGAATCAAAAGCGGCGTCTGCGCGCTTCGTGAAAACAACTCAGACAAGGCCGATGATGGCACGATCGACGTGACGCCCCAAGAGGCCGCATCGTCACCGGTGATGCGCACGTTCGCGACGTGCACGCCTCCCAAAACATCGAATGTGGCGGCGTCATTGTGGCGAGGCGAGCCGATAAGCGCGCTGGGATACGAGCGTAGCTCATTGGTCGGATCGATCAAACCCGGGACGATGATGTCTTTCCAGCCGATACGACGATCGGCATAGACGAGATCGCGTAGCGCTATCGTTGCTTTCGCCGGGATTGAGACCGTGTAGTCGCCGGTCCAATACAGCGTGGGCAACCCGCCTGCGCCGGGGCGAGTAGCGGCTGACGTTCGTTCGAGATTCAGCAAGCGCGCAGCGCCATTGGCCTGGATAGCCAGGCCATCAGCGACGCGCGAAGCCTCTTCGTTCTCCCAGTCGCGCACGCGTCGGGGAGCCCAAGCACCTGCGTGCATGATTTGGAACGTCGGAATTTCAGCGATGTCAAGAACGTAATGGATTTGAAGGCGGCCTGGATGGGGCCGAATTACGACAAGGTGGTTTATGGTAAAGTTTCCAAGCGGGTGCGCCGAAACTCTGGCGGCGCAGACCAGCACAATGAACGCGCTCAAGGGCAACGATCGTCTCCAAAGGCTGGTCGCTATAGCCATGTCGCTCCTTCGATAGCACCGGCGTACCAGCAGAACGAACTGGAGCGCGCCTTGGATTGCATCGATAGGAAATTCGCCCGTGCGAGCATGCGGTCGAAAACTTCCCGCCGAGCTCGCCGCCCGCTACCGGCGCTCATCTTTGCGATGGCGATAACCAGTTTCCCCGAGCAGGACACCAGTTGTTCGTCAAAATGCGCCTAACGACGAGGACAAGGTGATAATCGCTGAGCGCTACAAGGTCTCCACAGATTCTGCCATTCTTCGTGCTAGCGATGCTCCGGTGCAAGAGAGCGGATCAGTTCAGGGCTCCGTTGGAGGAAGCACATCGATGATGCACGTCGGAATTGCAGGGGCGGGAAAGATGGGCAGCGCGATAGCACGCAACCTGCTCGAGCGCGGCTATCAGGTTTCGGTTTGGAATAGAGATCGTGGCCCAGCAGAGGATCTCGTTGCTGCAGGCGCGTTTCGCTGTGATGATGTTCCTTCGCTGGCCGAAAACGTGGATACGGTTATCGCGATGCTTTGGGGCGATGAGGTCGCGCGTGAAATTTCGCTCGGCCGGATCATCCCCGCCGTCCGAAAGGGTCAGCTCGTCATCGAAATGTCGACGCTGTCGCCGCAAATGTACGAGACTTTAGCAGTAGCGGCAGCACACAGAGAAGTGGACTTTCTTGCCTGTCCCGTGGTCGGCAGCGTCGACAGCGCCCGCGCAGGCACGCTGACGCTCTTTCCCGGCGGCAGTGAGCCGGCCTTCGATCGTGTCCGCGAACTCTTGAACGCCATTGGTTCGACGGTTACCTTTACGGGCTCGCCCACCGCAAGCGGTCTTCTCAAACTCGCCAGTAATGCCGTATTGGGCGTCATGGCGGCCTCCTTTGGCGAGTTGCTCGACTTCGCCGAACGTGGCGGAGTCGACCGCGCTCTTGTAATCGACACGCTCGTGCGCGCTTTCGAGCGCGTCGGTGGAAAGAGGCAACAGCTCGTCGATAGGGATACGAAGCCGCGCTTCTCCGCCGCCGCACTTCTCAAAGATCTGCGCTTAGCTAAAGTTGTTCGGCAGAGGCTCAATGTGGAAGCTCCAGTCATGGACTGTGTGCTGACCGAGTTCGAAACCGTCGTCGCGTCCGCGCGCGACGATCGGGACTATATTGCCGTCGCACTTGCGATAGAGCAAGACGCAGATTCGAAAAAGCCAGTCAGGACGCAGCCGTAGGCATTGTTGACTCGCGAGAATCTGCAAGCGATTCCGCTATCTTGGAAGCTGAGCACAAGGTTCTTAGTGACCTTGACTCCATCGAGTGCGGCGGGCGTGTTGCATCAGCCGACGCCGGTCCCGTTCCCCAGCACCACGACGACGATGGTTTTTGACCCCTTCACTTTAGGCCGCCGCTTTCTGGGCAAGTATGGCCTCAACGTTCAGCTCGATACGTACCTCGTCGCCGACCACGACGCCGCCGGTTTCAAGCGCTGCGTTCCAACCAAGGCCAAAGTCCTTGCGGTTGATTGTGCCGTGGGCGGCATATCCGATGCGAAGGCCGCCCCACGGGTCGGTGGCGCGTCCTTCGAAGCTGCCGGTAAGCCTCACCGCGCGCGTGATGCCATGGATCGTAAGCTTACCGTCGATCGAAAAATCATCCGGCGCTCCCTGGATTCGAGTGCTTTCAAAGGTCAACTGCGGGAATGTCGCGACATCGAAAAAGTCGGCCGAACGTAGATGCGCGTCGCGCTGCGCTTCGCGCGTGTCGATCGATCCGGCGTCAATGGTGGCCGTAACTGAGGTTGGAAGATCGCTGCCGGTCGCCACGACGACTCGCCCGTCGAACGCGGTAAAGCGGCCGCGAACCTTGGTGATCATGAGGTGCCGGACGATAAACTCCACCGTCGTGTGAGCTGGGTCCAGCGCGTAAGAAGCCGCTTCTTGCAGTTGGGAGGTCACGTTGTCCCTTCTTGAGCTTGCGGTCGGGGCGACATCTGTTGTATATTCGCCTTGTGCCGCATATACTACGACTGTCGGGAATATTTGTCAACCGACAAAATGTCGAAAGCGTTGCTTATCCCACGAGATAGCGAAAGTGACGGTTAGCTCCCTAGCCCACCGCCTGTCGCGCGTCGATCCGCGCGTCACGCGCACGCGTAAGCTCATCCGCGATGCGCTCGCGTCGCTACTCGCCGACAAAAACTTCGAATCGATTACCGTGCAAGATATCGCCGGACGTGCGACGGTGAATCGTGCGACGTTTTATGCCCATTTCACCGATAAGTTCGCGTTGCTCGACGCGATGATCCGCGAAGATTTTGCCGGCCAGGTATCGGAGGGTGATCCACTCAGCACTTCACAGACACGCGGGTTGCTGGTGGCGGTAGGCAAGAATACCTTCGCCTTCGTGGGTCTACACCGGCGGTGCAAAATCGACCGGGACTTCGAGCCGCAGTTACAGCGCAGCATGGAGGCGGAGCTGACCGACTTTCTTACGCCTCGATTTGGGCATTGCACGGCAATGCTAATCGCCTCGGCGCTCGTCGGCGCCGCGATGAGCTGGCGTCACCAGTCGCCCGCCGCCCAGTTCGAGCCCATTGTCGCGAACATCGTTGGAATTCTTGTCGACGGCGTCGACAAGCGTTTGCGCTAGCCGTCGCCCTGCTCGGACGGTGATCCGTCCAACGACGTTCCCGCCGGCGACTTCGAGGTGATACGTCGAGACGAAGTCCTATACGATTGCTGCGATCGAGCGCGTCTTTCTCAATTCGATCGGCGAGTCGCTTGTTTGAACGGTAAACGTGCGCTACGCCGGGCGGCCAGAGCGCGTGGATCCCTTTTTCCCGGGACTCTTTGCCGTTGGAGCGCGCACATTGGAGATCCATCCCGCCCGAAACGACGTTTCTGCCATTACGGAAGCTGACCCCCCGGCTACGACGAGCCGTTGGTTTACGTCATGGTTGAACTCAGGAATAGCGACATCGCACGGCATGACTTGCGAGTTACTGCCTCGGCGATGCTTCGCGGAAGCACGCTTTCCGACGTTTGCGTGCGGTACGAAAACGTGCACTAACGTGCATGGACGAGACGGCTAATTCTTTTTATAGCCTCACGGTTTCATTTCGAAGACAGTTCCGCATCCATTGCTGCAGTTGTGTGAACCCCCGCCAATGGACGTTGTGCCGTACAGCATGCCGTCCACGGCCACGAGACGTGCAACCGGAAATGCGCCATCGGCGCCGCCTTTGAAGCTGTGGAGAACTGTTTCTTCGTAGTGGTGATCCGAAGGAGTCAACTTGAACACGACCCCACAGCCGTTGGAGCCGTAGGACGAACTGCATGAGGTGAATGCGCCACCGTACTGCGTGGTGCCGTAAAGCACGCCGTTCATATCAGTGAGCGCCGCCGCCGAGGATGCGCCGTCGGGCGCACCCTTGAAGCTGTAGAGCACAGTTTCATGACCGGATGTCGTGATTTTGCAGACGGTCCCGCTGTTGCTTGTACCGCCGTATTGCGTGGTGCCGTAGAGGGCACCGTTGAGAGCGATCAGGCTCGCATCCGGACCGATGCCGTCACCGCTGTGGCGATAATCAAAATCGTGCAAGATGCGTTCGCTACCCGACCGGGTGATGCTGAAGGCGGTCCCATCGCTGTTTGTGCCGCCGGAGGTGGTACCGTAAAGGATCCCTTTCAGGTTGAGGAGGCCATCGTACGGAGCTTCGCCGTCCTTTCTGCCCTTGAAGGTGTACAGGACACGTTCGTTGCCCGATGTGCTTACCTCGAAAACGGTTCCGCATCCGTAGCACGGCGGCCCCGTATCAGTACCGCCATAAACGGCGGTGCCATAGAGCATACCGTTCACAGCGAGCAATGCTGCCGCAGGACTATTGCCATCATCCGAGTGGGTTCCGAAGCTGTAGAGCACCTTTTCATGACCAGACGTGCTGACTTCAAAAACAGTACCGCAGCCCTCGCCTGTATCGCACGTACCGCCGGCTGACGTTGTGCCGTAGAACCTTCCATTGACGAGCGTCAAACTCGCTTCCGGGCGCTGACCGTCCGGTTTGGGCTTGAACCGGTAAAGAACGCGCTCTCTGCCCGACGTGCTGATCTCAAAAACAGTCCCGCACCCGCGTAGACCGATGCAGTGAAACGAGCTCGAGCCACCCTGCAGCGTCGTGCCATAAAGCGCGCCGTTGGCAACGATCAGACCCGCGAGAGGGGATGCGCCGTCCCTATTACCCTTGAAGCGGTAGAGCGTTTTGTAGCTGACGGTGAGCGGTTGTCGCGCGGATCGGTCAGCGAACCGTGGCATCGCTCCTGGTGCTCCGATTTGAGTCTGCAGCCCGCCGCAGGCTACGAGCATTAACACCGCCGCGCAAACCATTACTACGTCGCGCGAGAACCTCAAAGTGGTCATTTTCCCTCTTTCCGGATCATGGCAAGATCCGAAAGACGGTCCCGGCGCCGTTTGTACCACCGCCGCCCGTCGTGCCGTAGAGGGCACCCCTCATGTAGGCCAGACGCGCCTCGGGATATGCGCCGTCCTTTCCGCCTTTGAAACTGTAAAGCACGCGTTCCTTGCCGGATAGCGTAAGCTTGAAGACGGTTCCAGCGTCTTTTGCACCGCCGAAGCTCGTGGTACCATAGAGCACGCCGTTCACGTCGGCCAGCTTCGCGCTTGGATATGCGCCATCCGGGCCCCCTTTGAAGCGATAGAGCAGTTTTTCTCTGCCGGACGTGCTTATTTCGAAGACGGTCCCACACCCAAAGCTACCGCAACTGGTGCCAAAAACGCCTCCTTGAGACGTCGTGCCATAGAGCGTGCCGTTAACGGCAATCACACCTGCAAGCGGAAATGCGCCGTCGTAATCCCCATCTTTGAAGTAGTGTACGACACGTTCGGTGCCGGAGGCGCTCACCTCGAAGACGGTTCCTAGGCAGTAGCCCGATGGAGAACATTTACCACCGCCTGACGTGGTGCCGTAAAACGATCCGTTCATGGCGATTAGGCTCGCCACTGGGTACCAGCCATCCGGCAGCGTGCCAAAGCTGTACTGCACACTTTCTTCACCGGAGCTGCTGATCTTGAAGACCGTCCCAAAATCTTCGCCGCCTTCCTTCGTAGTGCCATAGAACAGCCCGTTTACGGTTATCAGTCCGGCCGCAGGATTTGCGCCGTCCGGGCTGTCTCTGAAACTGTAAAGCACGGTTTCCTGGCCGGATTTGCTTATTGCGAAGACGGTCCCACACGGCGAACCATAACCACTGCTATAGTTGCAATACGAGGAGCCACAGCTGCTGATGCACGCGCCACCGTACTCGGTAGTGCCGTAGAGCGTACCGTTCATATCAGCAAGTGTTCCGACGGGGAATGCCCCGTCGCGGCCCGCCGGGCCCTCGAAATAGTGCAGCACCTTTTCCTTACCAAAACTGTCCATCTTGAAGACGGTCCCGCAACCTCGCTTGCCGCAACTTCTTGAGACCCCCTTAGAACCACCGTACTCGGTAGTGCCGTAAAGCTCACCATTGAGAGCAAGCAGACCGGCAACTGGGTCGGCGCCATCTTTGCTCCCACCTTTAAAGCTGTAGAGGGGCTTGTAGGCCGTGTCAGTGACCGGTTGCCGTGCAAGCAAGACCGGCGTTGATGACGAGAAACCGCTGCTGTCCCCGCACGCGGCTAAGAGCGCCGCACTAACGCAGGCGCCGAGCAAATTTGTAGAAATGCGCATTTTTCCAACCTACTTTCAAGGTGGTCAGAACGCGGTGACTCCCGGCGCGGCTTGTACTCGCGCACGGTGCGCTTTCCTGCTGGCTTTGCCAAGTAGCGAGAAACCAAGTGAACGAGCTATCACATGTACAGAAGACAAGCGGCCAAAGGATGAATAATGAGCTCGGGTGTGCGTTGGCTCTGCTACGATTCGACGTACGCTACTGCGAAAGCTTGCGTAGAGCTGAGCCTTTGTGCATCGCGATATGGTCGGTCTTGTCACTCTTGATTTGGTATTGCGGCTCGTCCTTGCTGGCATGCGTGGTGTAGCCTTTGAATTCGATCTCCGAGGCGATCACTTTGACAACCGTGCCGGTGACGCGACCGGCTTCAGAGTTCCAACTCACGTGATCGCCAACTTTAAATCGCCGCTTCATCTGCGCGTCTACCTCCCTCGTTCGATCTTTCAATCCTATCGTCGGAAGTACCAGATCCTTGTCGAGCTCGCAGGCCAAAACTTTACTTGCGCGTTACCTCTTTCAAAGCATCGGGTAACCGAGGCCGCCGTATGAGGGCGCGTAGCCGTAGTAGCGGTAATATGGCTCCCAGAACTCGCGGCTTCGGACTTCCTCCAGGTTTGGGTCGTATGCAGGCGAGTTGACAACGCGCTCGCGTGTTTGGTTAATGCGTACCTCATCCTGCGTAACGCTGGAGACAGCCTCCACGGGGATCAAGAAGTGCCGCTCGCCTAGCCCAAGGAAGCCGCCCGCGGCGACTTGTAGCATCCGGATCTTTTTATCGTTTTGGTCGATAAACAAACCGCTGACGTGCCCGATCTCGTCGTCATGCTCGTCAATCACCTTGCGGTCGCGAATGTCCTGATCAGGGTCGGAAACAGTGAGGTTGGCGTCACTCAATTTTACAAGAACGTCATTTTGCGTGGGTTGCGTCATAGAAGCCTCTTATTGCGAGTAGGTAGCGCGCGCACGTTTTTTGCCCAAACGGTGGGCCGGGTTGATGCTCGTTCATTGGGTGCGGGTTGAGTAAACCTAGCTGTCCGTCGGAGTCTCAATGATAACCTATTGGCGCTAGGTCTTCCGTGCGGTTTCGCACGGGGACAGGGGACAGCGCGAACTCTCGCTCGGTCGAATTCACCGCGTCGCCGGTCCTTCAGAAGCGCGCGCCAAACGTCAGTCTAGCTGGGACCGCTGCCGCCGGATGTGGCTGCTTACTAAGCGACCGCTCCCTCATAGCCCAACACGGCAAGCATTCGTGGAGGGAGCATGATGAGTTCTTTGCCTAGAGTCGCAGCCATTCGCCGACGAAAAGCGGCGGCTCTCTTAATTCATGGTCTCGATATGACATCATATCGAATCTTCTCACTTCCCGTCGCCCGGTGACAAAACTAAGACATAGCGACGAAGACGGCAGCAGTTCGAATGCGCAGTTGCCATCAGATCCGCAGCGCCATTCAAGTATCGTCGTCGAAGATCTACGCCCGAGATGATGGGACCGCTCGTTTTCCACGATTGAGGTCCGGGTAATTTCGAGATACACTGGCGTTTCATTGGCCATTAGAAGCTGGCAAGAGCTCGGAGCAGCAAAAGAGCTGAGCCTGACCGACCTGCAGGGGAGAATCGAAATCAGCGAACAGATCCGCGGCGGAATGGAGCCGGGCGTGATCATCACATTTCTCGTAGGCTGGCGGTTTTCACGATGCAGGCAAACCCGAACGAGAGGGAAAAGCGATGGTGACCATACGGCCGAAACGCTCTGTAGTGAGGGGATGGATCACCGCATTGACGGTTCGGCTTCGCAAGCGTTAAGTGATTTCGCGCTGCTAGCAAACATCTAAATGCAACCAACGCTCAAGCCCGTCGTTTGCTCGTCGAGCTACAAGATAGATGTCGCGGTCCCGTACCGTCTCGACCTGACTGTGAGCGTACTTCGACGATTGTCTGCAAACATCGTGGACGTGCTCACGCCAGAAGGCCAATACGTCCGCGCATTCGACGGTTTCCGTGGATCCGTGATCGCTCGAGTCACGCAGAATCAGCCCGACTCGCTTGCACTCACGCTCGACGGTGATTTGGACGCGCACCCGCGTGCGCTCGCCCTTGTGCGCCGAATGCTGGGAGTCGATCGCGACCTTACGCGCTTCAATCGCGCGGCCGCTCGCATTTCGTGGCTGCGCCCACTCGCTAGACGAATGCGCGGAGTGAAGCCGCCACGCTACTCGAGCCTTTGGGAGGCGTGCGTCAATTCGATCGTCTTCCAGCAGCTTAGCCTCCACGCGGCGAGCGCGATCTTACGAAAGATGATTCTTGCACTAGGTGCGCCACTCACGCACAACGGTAGCACGTTCCACGCGTTTCCGAGCGTTGAGAGCGTGCAACGCTCCAAAGATGGTGTCTTGTTAGCAGCCGGGCTCAGTGGACGGAAACTGGCTACCTTGCGGCACGTGGGCGACGCACTTTCGTCGGGCATGCTTGATGAGACCATGCTGGAAGAGCGAGCCAGCCCAGACGCTCTTGACCTGCTTTGCAGAATCAAAGGTATCGGCCCTTGGACGGCCACGGTCATTTTGTTACGCGGACTTGGGCGGCTCGACGTGTTCCCGATGAACGACTCGAGCGTTGTTCGTAACCTCACGCTGGTTGCGGGTCGTGCGCCGGTCGACATCGAGCAGATTCTCTTTGCACTCGGCCCACAAAAAGGGATGTTGTACTATCATCTGCTGCTCGCGCGACTTGAAGCACGTGAGGAGGTAGGCAGCGCTTCGGTCTATTAGCGAGATCGACTAATAGGTCTACCAAGTGCGACTCGACCTCCTCTTCCTAAGAAGCAAGCACCCTGTCGCGCCGATCCTGCATTAGGAGTTGCAAGTCGCCTTGGGCATCGCTCCGCGTCGCGGCTGATCCCGGGCCTGTGCAGACAGCCGGCATGAAATGATGATGTCGGGAATCGTGCTGCCTCCGCCACGTTGTGAGCTTGTTGACCACGCATTGCTCACGCTCTACAATATGACGAGGCGCGACCGGGATAAAACGCTACACGTTATGCGCCGGACCCTCCCCGAAAGGAGCGGAAAGTGGGCGTTCGGATTACCCCAACTTTGAATGGGCCGAATATGGTTACCGGAGACATCGAACTCGTGTGGCCCAGCGGTGATCGGATAGACATCCGCGCCGAGGCTGACAAAGATGGCGCAATCTACCTGTGCCGCTGCGGGCGTTCGCAGAACAAACCGTTCTGTGATGGCACCCACGAAAAAGTCGGCTTTAGGTCCCGCCAGGGAGATGATACGGCACATCGTGAGTGACAAGGGAAAAGTTTATGCGATCGTCGGGGGTGGCCTAGCGGGATTCAGCGCTGCGCGTACCCTTCGTTTAGAGGGGTTCGAAGGTCGCGTCATGCTCTTCAGTCAGGAAACGGACGCGCCGTATGAACGGCCGCCCCTTTCCAAAGATTTCCTGCGCCGAGAAATCTCGAAGGAACGAGTGCTCTTGGAGCTGCCCAACTACTATGAAGATCACACCATCGAATTACAACTCGGCGCGCGCGTTACCCGCATCGATCCTTCGCTTCGAACCGTCCAGCTATCCGACAGTAGCGTATCCTACGACAAGCTGCTCATGACGACGGGTGCTGCGTTGAAACGCATGGACGTCCCAGGCCACGTCCTGGATGGGATCCTGTATTTGCGAACGCTTCGCGACTGCGAAAAGCTACGTGGTCTACTGGAACAGCATCCGCACGTCCTAATCGTCGGAACCGGTTTCATTGGCTGCGAGGTGGCTGCTTCGGCGCGGCGACTCGGATGTGAGGTAACTCTCAGCGGTCCTGAACTTCCCTTGGCGCACGTGCTCGGAAAGGAACTGAGCGAGATCTATGCCGGCTATCACCGCAGCAAAGGCGTCAACTTGAAGACCGGCGTAAAGAGCACAGCCTTTGGCGGTGCTGGGCACGTCGAAAAGGCGACCTTCTCCGATGGGAGCACCGTTGATTGTGACTTGGTCGTGGCTGGCATAGGGGTCACGCCCAACATAGAACTGGTGGCCGAGCACGTGAAGATCGGAAATGGGATCGTAACTGATGAATTTTGCCGCACAGACGTCCAAGACATTTTTGCAGCCGGCGATGTCGCGAATTCGTGGCATCCTCGTCTTGGCAGCTCAGCGCGTCTGGAGCATTTTGATAATGCTCAACGGCAAGGCGAAGTGGCGGCCAAAACGATGATCGGTAAGCCGGAGGCCTTTGATACCGTTCCATTCTTCTATTCGGATCAATACGAGTTCAGCCTAATTTATCGTGGCTTGGCACTTTCGTGGGATAAGGTCGTCATCCGAGGCATGCCGGAGATGGGTTCGTTCAGCGCCTTCTACTTGAAGGATCGCAGAGTTCTAGCTGTTTGCAGCGTCAACCGCCGTACCGAATCGTTGGCTGCGATGCGACTGCTGCACCAGGAAGTAGATGACGCAATGCTTGTAGACGAAAGCGTCGACATCGATCGCGTCACCTTTAAAAGGTGATGCGACGGGCCACGACGTGCGTTTCCGTGCGTTGGCCAATCGTCTGTGGCCACATGTGGACCATAAATGCTCGCATCTGCGCGGACATACTGACGTGGCTAACCGCTCACACGATACTCGTTCGAGAGAACCTCGCGCGACGAGCATAAATCTCGAACTGAAGCATCGTAGACTTGAGATAGCAAAGCTCTATCATTTTGCCAACTCGGGCATCGTAGCGCGATTGGCTCCAGGTGTGATGATCGCTCCATTCGGTTAAAATAACGATCGTTTTGCTGTCCTGGCTGACGAGAATCTCTGCTGCCAAGAACCCTGGCAAATCTCTCGACTCGGCAGCCAAAACGTCCATTCCCTCCGCCAAAATCTCGGGCGCATCTATCGCGTCGATTGTGAGTTTGATAACAGCGACAACGGGTTTGTCAGTTTCCGCCGTATCTGAACCCCTGATTAACGACATCTTGGTCCCTTCTCAGACCGCTTGGTAAGGTATTATCGCTTATGTTCTGTGCTGCGTTGACGTGTGTCCGCCAGCGGTCCATTAAGTCGGGCAGCATCCATAGTGTGCGACGCGAAGCTGTAATTGCGTGGTGTTGTCATTGATAGCCTCTCCAAGGCGCTCTTCGTGGCGAGGTTTGCGTTTTGTTGCATCGACTTCCCGTGCCCCTAGCGCGGTTACGGTCACGCACGCCGGGCATCTCGAGTTTTGCTAGTAGCCGCTGAAGCTCCGTTGCTGGCAGTTGAAAATTCGCAGTGCGAGAAGCTCGCATGCTATTGAACCGTTGCCGCGCGCTGGCGCTGCGGTAGCCCCTCGTTAGCTGTCATTTGGGTCGACAACGGTCTATGGACTCGGCTGGCTCGACTTGCTCGCGATCCCCACGCTGGCCGTCATACAAGCCATCAGCTCGGTTAGGAAATACGAGGTGTCGCGGAACTCGCGGCTGCATTGTTCCGAGTTTTTACGATTGCAATCCGACGCTCTATCCTGCAGAATACTTGCATGGTCATGAGGAGCCGGTGGAGCAAATAAAGCTTGATATCCAACACGTCATTCAGCGTCGTGCAGGGCGTTAACCTTCAACTCGACACCTTGGGAGCGCGTCGTTGACCTTGCCAATGTGGTTCCTATTTCATCAGCGAGGAGTCAATACGGCGTTTTGGGATCGCCAATGGTTGAACCTGTAACCGCAGAGACGCGCGGTTTTAGGGTCGCCGAAATCGAATCGCTGGAGCTGGAGCGGAGGAGCCCGCTCGCAGACATGTACACACTTAGCCCGTTCGTGTGGCGGCAGAGACCGCAGTATGGTCTCTTAGTGCGAGCCGTCAATCGCTCCACGATTCCTGCTGAGAAGGTCGCCCGGGTCTATTACGGTCACTCCTGCGACGGTTTGCGTTTCATCATGGGTGATCATCCGGTGATTGCGCCTGGTCCCGGAGAAGACGACAAAGACGGATGCGAAGACCCCACGCTCGCAATAGTTGATGGAACGTACTACGTTTATTACACCGGCTGGAACCAGACGTTCAAGCGTGGCCAGCTTTTGCTCGCCGGGGGGTCCGACATTGAACACTTAGAGAAGCGGGGAGTCGCGCTGTCTTCAACGGCACAGTGCGAAAATCCTAAAGAAGCGACGATTGTACCGGTTGCGGATGGAACCTGGCGACTCTTTTTTGAGTACGCGTTTGACGGAGCATCGAAAATCGGAATCGCCTCCGCACCCGCCGTTAATGGTCCATGGCGGATTCTCGACTCGTTCTTCGATTCGCGGCCGGAGCGCTGGGATTCGTGGCACCTGAGCACGGGACCGGTGCTTACTACCGAGCCGCGACGTCCCGTAATGTTCTATAACGGCGCAACGAGCGAAGCCAGCTGGCGAATTGGCTGGGCCATGTTCGACGAAACCTACGCCCGCATCGTTGCTCGCTGCGAAGAACCCATCATTACGCCGCCTCCGCCCGGCAAAACGAGTGATACCGACATCGCTTTTGCGGCTTCTTCGGTGGAAGAAAACGACGCGATCTACCTTTACTATTCTGTCGCTGACAAAGACATGTTTCGGGCTACGGTCCGACGGTCAACGTAGCTCGCGCAGATTGCCGCGCTCTGTGGCGAAGTTCACCCTTCCGCGGCAAGGCGAAATTCGGTGCGAATGACTCACGCACGATCGCTCGTGACGAACCCGTACCGAGAAAGTCATGGTCTTTGGGATCGTCACTTGCCGAACGGCGCTTTGCGCACCTCGATCTGGCCGTTACGCACGCGAGTTTCTAGACACGGCTGCGGGTGTACAGCCGGGCCATCGAGCACGCGGCCGTCCTCCAGCGCGAATCGCGAGCGGTGCCAGGGACACTGAATACTGTCGCCGATAAGTTTGCCTTCCGAGAGCGGTCGGTTGAAATGCGAGCAGGTCTCGGCCAGAGCAAAGATCCGGGTTCCACGCCGGACCAACAGGATCGGAACGCCATCGTGCTTGGCGCGTTTCGGCTCCGACTCCGCCAGCTCCGATTCGGCGAGCACGGACACAAATTCGGACGGAAGCGTTTGGCCCGAGGTGCGATCAACGCCCACTCGGTGCGTGTAAACCATCTCGCCGCCCAGGTGGGCTGCGGTAGTCATCGCACCATACCCGAGTGCGCGCAGTATCCGGGTCACACCGCGTGACTGTCGGCTGCGCGAAATCAGTGACGCGGCGAACAACGCCGTTCCGCTCAAGTTCAAAATACCGTGCATCATGCCATTTCGGCGAGCTGGGTGCCCGTGATGTCTTGTGCTGTCATATCGATCCCTCACTCCATCCTGTCGGCGCTGTCAAAAAGTACGTCGTACCGGAGCCTTCCCGCCGCCGTCGTGCGAACACCCGCCGTGGGAATGTGCGGCCGAAATTTGCCGTCGTGCATCAAGTGCTGCACTGGTACGCCATGGATGAGGAGTGCGGCGTCGGAGATGAGCCGGCGGTGGCAACGCCACCAAACCGTCTCTGAACACATGATCGCCACCTGCGAGCTCGCCATTTGCACGAGAAGCTCGTGAAGCGCGAGCGCGAAAGCATCGGTTTCCATGTAGTCCGCATATGAGCGAAATGAAGGGTGCCGTAGCGCGACGTTTGGGCTATTACGATTGACCTTGCGAAAGCCGCCGAGAGCCGGCTCCCAGCGATACGCGCTTCCGCTGCGTTCTGGGACCCAGCGTTCCATCTCTTCGCGCCAAAACTGCGGATTACGGCGGCTCTTGGGAACTGTGCGGACGTCGACGAGTGACTCGATCGCGGCTCCGCGAATGAGCCGCGCGAGTTCTTCCTCACCCGCGGTTCCGTGTCCGAGCGTGAGCAGCAGCGCCGCCAATTACCTGATCATTGCGCTAGCTCGTGTTGTCTTCGTCCCTCGTCCGTCCATAGTGACGTTGGCGGGGGCGCGGTGCGCGCTTGCAGGTCATTTGTTCGCGCACGTGGCGTAATGTTCTAGTGCCTTGGCTATCAGCCGCCAGTCGGCCGAGTTCAAGCCCGCATCTCGTTCACTTGAAGAAGGCGCGTCGGACATCAGCCAGTCTGCGTATGCGGGAGGCCTGTCGCCGGGTGCTCTATCAGCTTCATCTTCTATGGAAGGGTCGATCCCAGCACTCTTGATTCGTTGTGCAAGGTCCGCCGCAGCATCACGATCACTCGTTGGCGCCATATCTGGTTCTCCGATCGTTGAACGACGCTCTAGAAGTACTTTCCACTAATAACCGGGCATTCCGCAGTTTAGATACACGTCATTTAGACATTTAGCGATACAAAACCTTGTATTGAATATTGAGCCTACGGTGAGGCTTACGGGCTGAAAAACGCTGGGACCGTGCGCTAATGTGGCTCCGAGTTGCTCGAGCTCCGATTCACACATCAGCTCTCTAGCTCTTTGACCGTCCCGTGCTCCTCCTCGTGCGCGTGGCGTTTTACGCAACTCGGTCAGCACGTGCAGCTTCGCATTGTAGATCTCATCCGCCGCGTCCGTCCTTTCCAGCTTCTTGCAGCATGGCTTTCACATTGATCCGATAACTTTAGTGTACGGTGCGAAAGATACTGAACACAACGAAGCCGTCGTCTTGCGCGGCATATTGCAAGCAACGGTTGCGATCAAGAAAAGCGACAGCAAGCAGCGACGCTAAGAACTTCCGACGGCATAAGGTCGATCCAAACGTCGCGATGACGGGTGAGGTTACACTTACCCTGGAGATGCGCGCGTTTTTACATAAGACGATAGTGCGGCCCACTCGCGCCCTCGCGGGGCGTCCAGCGCGGACCGATAACATCAGACGCTTTGCAATCGATGCAGTTAGACGGATTTACGATGAGTTTGCCGCCATGTCGTTCGTACACGCCCGCTGGGCACATGTGCGTATACAGGTCCGCGACCGCAGCCGGGATATCGGCGCCGACGATGAGGTGCGACGGGATGTCGTCGCGTGTCGCGTTGCCCGACCTAAAATTTGCCTCAAGCTTACTGAATGTCAACGTGCCATCGGGCGTAAACGGAGGCATTACAACAGGATCTTCGGCGCGCGGCGCGTCCGCGTCGGCGCGCGAATCGATCTTGCGACCGAAGAAGACGCCCTCCGTCAACGCGATCATGGCCGCCTTGACGCCGCCGGCGTAGAGGTTGGTATCTTGGAAAGCAAGGCGCATGTTACGGCGCTTGCGGAGGTCGCTCACGATGTAGCTGGCGTCCACGGAGCGGTCGTAGGCGCCGAGCGAAACAGCCGACGTATCGCCGGATTTCAACGCGTCGAAAATCGCGCGGGCAGCGAAAATCCCCGACTGCATCGCGTAGTGGATCCCTTTGAGCGACGCGACCTCGACGTATCCAGCCGCATCGCCGATGATGAGGACGCCGTCGCCCGATCGGCGTTTGCGGAGCGCGTAATAACCGCCTTCAGGAATCGTCTTCGCGCCCCACTCAAGCATGCGTCCGCCCTCGAGTAATGGACGCACCAACGAGTGCAGCTTGAGCCGTTGCAGCGTGACGTGCACGTCGAGCGACGCATCCGGGTAGTCCATGCCAACGACGAGACCGATGGCGATGAGATTAGGCGCGAGCGGATAGATGAAGCTACCGCCAAATGTATTCTGCGGCAACGGCCAGCCGAGCGTGTGGATGACGGTCGAGAGGGTTCGCTTCGTCTCCCATATCTCTTTTACGCCAAGCGCGAAAATCTGTGGGTTCTCGCTGGTGATGCCCTGCCACTGGCAATAAGCCTCCGACAGCATGCCACGGGTGCCCTCGCTCAACACGATGACGCGTGCCGCGATCTCTTCGGGAGGCTCGTACGCGCGACCATGCGAGGCGTCGCGCATGAGCCCGGAGGCCGTTGTGCGCACGCCAATCACGCGCTCGCCTACGACGAGTAAAGTATCGACCGGAAATCCCGTGAAAACGTTAACCCCTAACGATTCCGCTTGCTGACCGAGCCAGCGCGCGATCTCCGATAGGGACGCGATATAGTAACCACGGTTTACCATCGTCGGCGGCGTCGGAATCCGAATGGCATGACCACTGGTGAGCAGGTACACACGCTCGTCATTCACGAGCCCGCGGAACGGAAACTCCGTTTCGGCGACATCAGGAAAGAGCTCGCGTATCGCGCACGGATTCACGATTGCGCCCGAGAGGATATGTTCGCCTAAGCTCCGCGCCTTCTCGAGCACGGCGATCTGAACGTCCCCGAGCGAACCGCCGCTCGCGTTGTCCCGTTTTACGAGCCTCGCCAGTTCGATTGCTCCGGCGAAGCCGGCAGGGCCGCCGCCGACAAAAACGACATCCATCTTGACCGCATCGCTATCCGGCGCACCACGAACGATGATGCGGTCAATCGGGAGAGGCGGCTGACAGCGAGATGGGACGAGCGGCATTCAGTGCTCAGCGTCTGATGGAAATGAGAATGTGATTGAGCGCATTCGACGAACAGGCGTACATGACCTCAGTGCCTTGAATTCCGTGTTCGCTCGTCTTAGGCGATGTTCCGCGCTCATCGGTCGCAGCTCTCCCGTCGTGACGCCCTCTGTCTATGCTCGTTCAATTGAAGGCCTCGGGCGACAGGCGGTCAACGAGTTCGCTCGTTCGCTACTGACTTCCGAGAGGGCCTAAATTTACGTTAGCAATGTTAGCAAATGGCTCTGCTAGACGTTCTCCGTTAGCAAGCCCATTTGCGGAAACCGCAATAACAATCGACGTTAGCGGGCACTTGGAGAGGTGGCAGGGTGGTTGAATGCAGCGGTCTTAAAAATTCCGTTACGAAATCGTTACCAAATCGGGCACTTGGTAACATCTCCGATAGCAAGTCGAGCGCCTTTCAACTTTGAAGAGAATGTGGTTAGAGTTACGCGATAGCGCCGCAGTGAGACTGCTGCCAACTCGTCGAGCTGCTCACCCGAGCGAAACCATCGCGAGAAGTGAGAGGTCAACATCGCTTGCGCACCGTCCCACATAGCGCATTCGTACTTGCGTAATCCGTTGAACGCTTCCAGCAAGCGTCGGGCAAAAGCTTCTTGAAGGCCAGTCAGCCGCCAACCGGTACCACTCGTCTCAATCTTCATTAGTGGCCTCCCGCGCGATCATTCGCTCGCCAGAGGTCTTTTTTAGAAACGGCGTCAGCAGATCGATGGGAATTGGAAAGACGGTCGTCGTGTGCTGTTCGGCGGCTATCTCCGTGAGCGCTTGCAGGTAGCGTAGCTGCAGCGCTATCGGCTGAGCGGCGATTTTCTCGGCGGCCATGACGAGCTTTTCCGCGGCCTGATACTCGCCCTCAGCATTGATGACTTTCGCTCGCCGCTCGCGTTCGACCTCAGCCTGCTTTGCCATCGCGCGCTTCATCGTCTCGGGTAGAGCAACGTCGCGCACCTCGACGAGCATAACTTTGATTCCCCAGGCCTCTGTGCGCTCGTCGATTACCCGCTGGAGTTGCTGATTGATCCGATCGCGCTGGCTCAAGAGTTCATCCAACTCATGTTGACCGAGCACGCTGCGGAGGGTGGTCTGAGCGAGCATGAACGTCGCTTTCCCAAAGTGCTCGACTCTTACCACTGCATCTTCTGAGTTAACGACGCGGAAATACACCACGGCATCCACGCTTACCGGCACGTTGTCGCGAGTCATGAGCTCCTGGCGCGGCACGTCGACCGTGACGACTCGCAGATCGATTCTAACCATCCGATCGACGATCGGAATGAGAAAGATTAGGCCGGGGCCCTTGGCGCGCAGCAACCGGCCCAGCCGAAAAACAACGCCGCGCTCGTACTCGCGCAAGATCCTTACGGCTGACCAGAGCAACACGAGTAGCGCGACGATGACAACGATCGGAACATAAATCACGTAATTCATCTTCGGCCTCTCTCAGTTCAGTTGGAATTCGTCCGACTTGCGCACGTCCAGGCGCAGCCCGCTTACACGCACGACGCAGACGTGCTCGCCCGCCGCGATCGGGTCGCCAACGCTCGTGGCGTTCCAAAACTCCCCCTGCAGGAAAACCGTGCCCGTCGGAGCGAGATTGCTGCGCGCCTCGCCGATGGCGCCGACCAGCCCTTCCTGCCCGGTCTGTACCTTTCGCGCTTGCGCCCGGATTCCGGCGCCAACGGCAAATATGAAGAACGCCGCCGTCAGCCCGGCGACCGTAAGGATCAGCGTCAGTGAGATGCGCAGAAATGGGGCCTGCTCTTTCGTCAGGAGCAGCGAGCCCGCAACGAACGACGCGATGCCGCCGGCCGTAAGCACTCCGTGGCTCGGCACCTTGATGTCAGCGACGAATAGTACGATCGCGAATACGATCAGCAATAGGCCGGCGACGTTGACTTCGATGACGGCAAACGATGCGAGTGCAAGGATGAGCGCGAGCCCCCCGATTACGCCAGGGAAGACCGCGCCGGGATTGCTCAGCTCGAAGATGAGGCCGTAGATCGCCAGCGTCATCAGGATGAAGCCGACGTTGGGGTCGCTCAGGAGCTGTAAAAACCGCTCGGTGAAATCCATGGGGATGTCGGCAACGAGCGCATTGCGCGTCTCGAGCCGGCGCAAACCCAAACTGGTGCGAACGCTTCGCCCATCGATCTTCTCGAGGAGATTATTCGGAGTGTCCGCAACGACGTTGATAACGCCAAGCCGCAGCGCTTGTTCGTCGGTGATTGAGACGCTCTGCCGAACCGCCTGCTCCGCCCAAGCGGCGTTGCGGCCGTTCCGGATCGCAAATCCGCGGATCTCCGCGACGGCGTCGTTCGTGAGCTTGGTCATCTCGGACTTGTCGACACCTCCTGCGCCGGTGCCGACGGCGAGGCTCACCGGATGCGCTGCGCCGAGATGCGTCGTCGGCGCCATCGCGGCGATGGAGGCGGCGTACGTGACAAAGACGCCGGCCGAAGCGGCGCGCGCTCCGCTCGGATAGACATAAGCCACCGTCGGTACGGGAGATTCGAGCAGAGCTCTGGTGATGTCGTCCATTGACTTCATCAAGCCGCCGGGCGTGTCGATTTCGATGACGAGCGCCTCCGCCTTCTCGCGTTCCGTCCTGTCTAGCGCACGCCGTACGTATCTTGCCATCGCGGGGCCGATCACTCCGTCGAGCCTCACGACGTTCACTACGGGAACCGTCGGCATGGCGGACGGTCGTGGCGTTGCAATCGCGAACGACACGAGCGCGGCGGCGAGCCACATCTTAGTCGATCTCCCTCTGGCGCTTTTTTCGGTGGCCGATGCCGTTTTCCAGCCCCGAGGCAGGGCCTCAAGCGACCTCTTCGAGCGCCGCTATGCTCTTCGAACGGTGAGTATCTGCCTGAACAGGACCGGCCATCGCCTCGATACGCTGGGAACCGATACAGTAGGTTGGCGACGCTGCCCGTCGCATTCAGCACTCGTAGGCTGTTCGGTCGACGCAACTTTTCCTGGATGGCTATAATGACGGCCCGCGCATTAGAGGCGAGGTCCTGGGTGAATCTCATCGAGTCTTAGCCGTTTTAGGGACGATTGCGCGGGGCAGCGCCGACGGAAACGTGGAAGAGCCTGAGTCCTCGTGTCGATCTTTCTGCGGGCGCTCGCGGGCCTTGCTGCAATCCTGTGTCTCCGACCGGGAGCCGCGTGGCCGGAGACGTCCTCGCAGGAGCAGATTTGGGAAACCGAGTTCGGCCAGCAGCGCTATATGGAATACATGCAGCGCGGTGAGATCGTCCCGCTGCAGTCGCCACTCTATCGGACCCTCGACCTGATCGGAGACGCCATCGCCGCGGTTGCTAACCGCCAGTACTTTGCGCCGTTTCATTTCGTATTACTGAACGAGCAGACCCCAAACGCATTTTCGATGCCGGGCGGCAACGTCTACGTGACGATCGCATTGCTGTCGCTTCTCAAGAATAGAGACGAGCTCGCGGGGGTGATCTGCCACGAGGTCAGTCACGACATCCACCACGACATGTATGCAGTCTTCCAAGCGACGCAGCGCGGTCGATCGCCGCAAGATTCGAACGCGATATCCTACGAACGCGCTGCCGAGACGAACGCGGATCGCGCCGGCGCATACATGTGCGCGAAGGCCGGATTTAATCCGTGGGGAATGGTGTGGAACTTCAGGCAGTACCGTCAAGCCATGGGCGTCAGCAACAACGGCGGCGCTGACCACCCGAGCGACGAGCAACGCGAGGTCGATCTCGTCGCGTTGTTCCATAGCGACAAAGGTACCTTTGGGAAATTCCATGACGATGTTGCGAGCGCGACCCCGCTAGCGCTGCCTCAGATGGCGCGACGTCAATATTCGCCGTACCCGCAATATCCGTCGCAACCGCAATACCCCCGGCAGTATCCGCAATACCCTGCTCAGCGCCCGCAATATCCGCAGCAACAGTATCCGCCCTATCCGCCGCCACCGCCCCCTCCCTGTTATCCGGGCTGCTAGCTTCGCCGTCTGGAACCGAAGACGCGAAGATGCGTCGCATCAATGCTCGCCGCGCAACGTCCCAATCGTCGCTCCGCCTTCAACTCAAAAAAGAGGGAGGTCCCAGTCGGCTGGGTCCCCCTGCGTTATTGTTTTCGGGGTACCTGTAGGCGCGGATTCGGACAGACGGAGATTGTGAGCTCTCGGACGTTTGGGAGCTAACATGGGTGCGCTCAATGCAAGGGGTCGGGAGGCAGGCCGTGGATGGCCTCTCTCTCGGTGTTTGCTGGTGGAATCCGCTACGAAATAGGGCCTTTGTCGGGTACTTCGTTACCAAGTTGTAATTCCAAGACAGCCTTATTACGTAGGTTTTTTGGGATTTGGAGAGGTGGCAGAGCGGTTGAATGCGGCGGTCTTGAAATGCACACCGCTCATCTCGATAAGACGCGCCAAGTGCCGGGAGGTGCGAGAAGCTGGAACTTTCGCACCTTGCAGACACTAGGCCGTGCTTATTCTGTGAGCAAACCGTGAGCAAACTTGGATTTGCTCACGCGGCTGAAGTATTGGACGGCTTTCCATTTGACGTACTTTACACTACTTACGATAGCGTGGAGGTAGCATCGGCAGGTCATTTAGCGTTGTGTTTATGGGACCATCGATTGCCAAGGCCTACTCGTCGTCGACGGACGCGTTCGACGCGGGCTCGTAAAGAAAGTATGACGCGGGATACTTCGAGCTGAACGGCGTGAAAGGCCGGGGTTGCTGCGTAAAGTCGAAGCTGTCGATGATGCTGTGGGCTCGTGAGTCCGTGTAACCTTGCGTCGGCGGCCCGATCGACGGAAGGTTGTAGACTTGCTCGATGAACTTCAAAATGCTGCCGTACTCGTATTGTGTGTGCGAGACGTATCCGGATCCGGAAGTACCTTCTTTGGCGTAGGGCGAGATCATGAGGCAGGGAACGCGAATTGCCAGTCCGCGAAAGTCGAGCTGCGGCGGCGGCGCGTTGTCGAACCAGCCTCCCCATTCATCCCAAATAACGATGATCGCGGTGGAGTCCCAAAACTTGCTCTCGCCGATCTCATTCACGATGGCGGTGACCCACGACGGCCCCTTGTTGCCGTGACGACCGGGAAGGTCGGCGTTCTGGCGCTTCGGGGTAACCCAAGTGACCGCGGCGAGCTGCCGCTCGCAATATCGGTGAGCACGCGGGTTTCCGGCGCGATGATGTCCCCATTCCAGTCGCCGCCGTACCGAACGTAAGAGATCGCCTCGAACGGCGAATAGAGACCGCCGTTCAGGTGCCGGTGGATGTAATACTTCCACGAAACGCCGGCTGTGTCGAGGACCTCGCCCATGGTATTGAACTGCGTAAAGCATGGGAACGGGCCGTTACCACGGCCTACTTGGCGATACGTGTTTACCAGCGAGCTTGTCGTCTCCGGCGCTGAATCGCAATCCATAGGGGCGCGCGTAGGGCTGTTGACCAAAGCTTCGGTATTGCTGATGTTGTCGTTTCCGGCGACCGCCATCATGTGGGTGACGTAGCTGCCGCCGAATTCGCTAGGAAACATGGCGTCGGCGAGCACGTATCGTTCGGCCATTGCCCAATAGGGGCGACCTCGAACCTGTCCACGTAGGCGTAAGCCGCATAGTTGGTACGGGGACCGGTATGGAAGCCGTCCATCTTTCCGTTATCCCACCCCCTCAGCGCCGACTCCCAAGTGTGCGGTAAGTTCGGATTTGTTTCGAACGTCGTTTCGTGAAGCGCTACCTTCACCCGCTCGCGACCGTGGAGCGCGTACCCGTACATTGGCGCGTTCGCGCCAGGGAATCCGGCGAAGAAGTTCTCGAAGCTACGATTCTCCTGGATGACGATAACCACGTGCTGAATGTGACCTCGGGCGCTCTCCGAACGCTGCACAAGAGAAGCCGCCGTTGGCAGCACCGCGCCTTGCGTCATCGCGCCAGCGACGGCGGTCTGCGATGTGCCGCAGCCTTCGAGCATTACCACCGCGACGCTAATGCCGAGCGCCAAACCGCCGACCCTAATGCCCATTTTCGCAGGCTCGATCGTTGGCTGCGATCGCCTCTTTCTCGCAGGCGAGGTACGCACTCGTTCCTCTTTGCAGCGCACGCCATCGCTGTCTAAGGTCCAAACGTGGCTGAAACGATCGCCAAGGTCGGCACCGATCGCGAAGGCGACGCTCTGAATCTTGCGCGCCGGGCGTTTCGTGCTGTGCTTGGCCATGAGGTCTGGCTCCATTCATTGTACTCGAGTCGTTGCGGATGCTTCTTTTTGAGCTACGCTTCAATCTCACTCTTGAGGTATGTTGGGGCGCATCAGCGCCTCGAACTCCGCGCGCCTTTCTGTCGGAACCAATGAAGCCGCCTGTTTGAGCGCAAGATACGTGGCGATCTTCGCGCTTAATTGGTGTGCGGTAAACCAGTCGCCAAGTGCTCGCATCCGAATGTCTCGCATGACTGTGGGTCCAGATTTCACGTCTAAGATTATCCGCGTGCCGCGCGTCACAGCTTTGTCGAGGGCTTCCGAGCGCGTCAAGATCGCGGTATAATCCCATATGCCTCGATCATCCATCGTCTTGGGCACCGCTGGCGGATGCTCGTAGTGTATCACCTGCGCTTGGCCGATCAATCCCATGCGTTGCAGTACATATTTTACTCGGTCGCTGTCGAACATGTCGGTCTCAATCTCCGCTGCAACGCCAGCTTGCAGTACTAGGTCCTGGAGGTGCTCGTTTGATTCGGCGTTTTCCATCGAGGCGAGCAGCTCTTCGTCGTGTGCCGCATATTTTCTTATTAGTTCGTTTTCGCGCATTTTGTAGAGCACTCTAGCGATTATGCCGTCGAGAATGGTCAACGTTTCGCCCTTCTCGATCGCTCCGGTTTCCTGGTAGGATACGACATAAAGCGGGTACCCGTTCTCGCGAGCGAGTGCCAATTTAAATTCTAACTTTCCTCTACGCTTAGTCTCGTACGATAGTTCCTCACCATGCAAATATTTGCCCTCCCGTGAGAAGCCACCGCCGGCCCCGTCAAACTCAATGGAAACGATTGGGTGATCCTCTAGATCGCAAAGTGTGTAATCGACGTTCGCCTTGTAGAAGAATGACCGCTCGGCTGGCGTAGCGTCCGCAGGTGGATTCGACAACAACTTCGCGAGCGGTAACTGCGGATAAACATGGTATTTCTGCGCCCACTGGCCTTGCAAAGCGACAAAGATTTTGTGCTCATCGCTGCTATCGAAGATTGTTCGCCGAAGTGTCACGTAGAGTTCCCTGCACTTTCAACAAATCGTGCGGGTCGACGTCCGGCTTCCTCTTCGCGGAGTCGTCCGTGACTGCAGGCTTAGCGGCCACCTCGCGTCAATGCGGCATTTCGTCATCGTCGAGTCCGAAGTAGTGTCCCAACTCGTGAATAACGGTCTCGCGTACTTCTTGCACGGCCTCATTCCTCGTGCAGGTGACGCGGTTGATCGGGCCGCGGAACACGGCGATCTCGTCAGGCAGCAAGGGCATGTCATGCGTCCGTTCGGTGAGCGCGACGCCACGGTAGATGCCAAGGAGCTCCGAATCGCCGTCGGCATTGCCCTCGACGTTCTTGAGGTCGTCAATGGTAGGCTCGTCCTCGACCGCAATGGCGACGTTCTGGACGAGGTCGGCGAACCGTTTCGGAAGTGATTGTAGCGCTTCGCTGACCACTTGTTCGAATTCGGCACGCGTCAGATGCCCACTAGCCATCTCGCCGGGCCTCGGTGATGGCGCGAACCACCAGATCCTGAAGTTTCAGCAGAATATCGAAGCCTGAAGTCCGCACCATCGAGCGATCGATCGTCGCGCCATGACATGACGGCTTGGCGCTGACTGCAGCTAGCGCGGAGGCCGGCGTACAACGAGTTGAGCAGCTGCTCAATCTGTCTCACTAGCCCCGGCTTCGCGATCCAACGCGAGGCGCAGCTCCGAACAAACGGGGAGCGGCCTATGCCTGGCCGCCCTTTGCCGGATTGAAAGACCCGTCGCCCTCAGACTGTGACTTGAGCGCCGATCTTGTGGCAGGTCGAGCTGACGACATCGTAAGTCTTGACTTGCGGACTTCCCTCAAGCAGGTTCGTTAGTATCTGGGCCACTTGCGGATAAGCTTTGTGGCTGTAGGATTCGGCGTTTGCTTGCCGATCCCACAAACTGATTGCAGTCGCGTCCTTTCCGTCTGAGCTCACGAAGAAGAATTCATCCTGAAAGCCTTCCTGTTTCCGGAGCATAGGAAGTACTTGCTCTTCAACTGCCTTCGTAAGTTGGGCAACGCTGTTGGGTTTTGGATGCATGGTGATGATTCGAGAAAACATATCACTCCTTAGATTTATCAGCCCCATTGATCGGCCAAAAAAAGGCTGCCCCGTATCTTGATACCGCTTAAAAGGCGGCAGTAACGGTGGGCAGCTTGTGCATGGTCGCCTAGAGTCGCTGTGAACGCAGTATAGCACACTTTGCTATAACCGGTCAGAATGTTTGAAGAGCTTCCAAGCACATGCAGCGTAAGCAATATGAGCCCAATTCAGGGAAAAGCGCAATCCGAAACATGCGCTTGATTACTGGCAAAACCTACGACGGTAAAGGACCGGAAAACGCTCGCCTGATGAAAGTGACGACCATAACCAGAAGCGCCCGCGTAGAGCGAGCGCCTCCTGGGGCCTTTTGGTTTGCGGCTCGAATCAGAAATGTAGAGTCTCCGATTCTGGAGGCGCGCGGCTCCCAGGCTCGGGAGCAAGAATGAGTAGATGTTATCGAACCCGTAGCCACGGTCAAGAAGCGTGCGAAAGCTGCCGCAAAAGAGTACGGCCCCCACGAGCATTTTGGAAATCCGCTGAATATTTGTCGAGTCTGCGGTGAAAAATACGCCTACGTTCAGAAGCCGCTCGGCCCGTTTCGTGAGGGCAAGAACTAGCGTATAGCCCGAGGCTTGAGCCATTCCCACGTACCTCGGATTCTGCTCGTGGCCAATGGGTAGAGGCGTCGCTGCTTGCGGGGACTTGGAGAGGTGGCAGAGTGGTTGAATGCGGCGGTCTTGAAATGTTTGCAGCTAACCTCCACAAGCCCTCGCAAATATCGTTTGAGCACGCGAAGCGAAACAATCGAGCCCTTATCGAGACCTAGCGTATCTTATTTCGTGAGAAAATCCGTGAGAAGAATCCATTTTCTCACGGGCACGGGTTTCGGGTAGTAAGTGACGCTTCGACACGTACGATCAAGCCAAGGCCGCCATTACGGCCTGGGTGAAGCCCTACAACGAAGCCCGTCCGCATTCGCCGGCTGGGTTATCTTTCGCCGGTCGAATGGCGCCGCCGGCAAGCTTGAACAAGCGCCTGACTTGTCCAGCTCCCGACGGGGTCACGTCAACTAACTGCAAGCGGATTATCGAACAACCCCCTGAACAAGCTACACGGATGGTCATCGGCGTTGACGTGACCTTAATCAACTCCGGCTTAGGCCCCAGCCGTTGCCGTTTATTTGCATCTCAAGATGGCAGCGTATAATCCGCAACATACGATATATTTGGGACTTATCGGACCAAAACAAGAGCGCACCGCTCAAGCAGTCTTTCCACTCGACGCGCCTTTTCAGGCGCTCTTATGGTTTCCCTACGATTGCGTAACACGGTATCGAACCATATTCGACTCGGAAGGGGCGATAGTGCAGTACTCGCATTCGGTAAAGGAGAGGACGCGGTGGTGACTCGGAATATCGCGCCGCCATCTGAAAGCAGAACAGAAATTGAGAAATTCCTGACGGACAACTTCTTCCCGACGCAGATCGTGCAGCAGCCAGGGCCCACAGTTCGACCGGCTCCGGGGCCGCGCCCGATAAACCAAAAGCGCCCGCGAATCGCGAACGTCTTTGGAAGGTCAGGGATCGATACCCGTCCCGGTCATCCTTGCCGCCCTGCCCGCGACGGTGACGATGATGGCCTCGCGCATCCAAGCGCACTCATCGCGGTGATGGCATGTGAGCGTAGAACACGCCAAACGTCACGGTGATGACGATTGCCACTGCATAATACCACACAGTATGGCGAGGAAAGGCCATACGATGTAGTGATTGCTAAACGCGTGGAACGGCGTCATCGCGGGTGCCAGAAGAAGCTGAGCGTGACGTTGACCGCAACGACCGCCCAGGTGATAAGCCTCAGCCGTTGCGCCGCTTCTTGCGAGTACGCCTTTCGCTTCCAAAATAGGAACGCGCCGATCAGCAGCAAGTAGGTGAACGCCATCGACAAGAACGGGTTGACCGCGGCAATAGCGTGCAGTGTCGCGTGGATTACTGACATACTTGGCCCACCGCTTGACGGGCGCCGTTAAACGCGGTCATTGCTAATCCGAAGAATGGAGCCAATGGGCGTATCGGCAATCGCGGCGAGTTGCAGGACGCGCATCCGCCCAACGCCGTTGCGCAGAGAATGACCGCCACTTGTCCCGTTCCGACTATTGCAACCCGTCGTACGCGATCAGATCGCTTCGGAAGGACTATCTCGATAAGGTGCGACCGTTTAAACGAAGGCGCTGCATTATTGGTGGACGGCCCGGTCTGTGCAGCCATATTCTCCTCCCCGGGCTCAAAAGAGAGACCCAGCGAACCTGGCAGGCCCTCTCCCGATTATGCCAGAGAAGCGGTAACGCGTCAACGAAAATTAACAAGCATAACCGGGCGTGAAGACGGGGGGAGGGGGGACGCGGCTCCCGCCCGTCGAGCAAGTCGGTTAAGTTTTGGGGTGTCGTCCAACGCCCGTCCCTAGCCAAACGATACGCCGCGAAGGTCAACTCTGAGAGCAGCCCGGAACGTTCGACGGGAGCGGGTGGTGGGAACCTCGATTTTTACTTCCAGCGGGACCACAATTCCGAGCCGCGTAATCGGCTCCTTGAACGGAGGTCCCCATGGCTCGCAAACGTCAGTACCCCGAGTCGATCGCCGCGTGCGGCGCCGCGTAGAAGCCGGGATTCCAATCGCCGAGCTTGCGCGTAAAGCCGGCGTCCACGAGAACACGATTCATCTTTGGAAAAAGAAGTATGGTCAGCTCGGTACCGCTGAGATTTGTGAGATCAACGCGCTACGCGACGAGAATACGCGCCTGAAGCGGTCGTCGCCGATCTCACGCTCGACAAAGTAATGCTGCAGGATGTGCTCTCAAAAAAGCTCTAAAGCCGGCCAAGCAGCGCGTCTTACGCCGGCGAGCTCCGCGAGCGCTATGGTTCAAGTCAAACGCCATATCTGCGCGGCGCTACGATTCAACCGGAAATCGATTCGCTACCAGTCCAAACGCAATCCCTTCAACGAGGCGCTGTTGCTTCGCATCAAGGAGCTGTGCGCCGCTCGCGTGCGCTACGGCCAACGACGGATCCACGTGCTGTTACAACGCGAAGGATGGTCGGTCAATCACAAGCGCGTGGCACATTTATCGAGCCAAGAGTTGCGACAAATATGAGACAAATTTTTATGAATGCTTAACTCAGGTCCCGTGGTCCGTGTAGGTGGCGCGCGATAGCTTCGGATATTTTTCCTGATGGGTCCCGCTCGCCAAGCGAAAGGGGTATGTAGCGGTCCTTCGCGCCGAACTCTTTCAGCGTGACACGAAGCCCCGACGGCAGGCCTTCGACTGCGGGCCCGCTTAGCATAATCACGGCCTCATAAGGTGCCCGTCTCCAGCAATGGCGGCCCGTGATAGTTCTCACTTCTGCCTCGGGACAACTAAGGGCAAGTTCTGCCAAGACGTGCTTTATAAACGTGCGAAACGTCATCGTGCCCGTTTTACCTCTTCACGATCGCGCCGACAGCAGCCTCTCCTGCACCGTCAAGGTCACGAGTGGGCTAGTCTGCGACGTTCTTACGCTGCGCCTTCTTCTATCTACCCCGGACAGCGGCCAGGTCATACACCACTCCCTGGGACACGATCCCGTGCGCAGGCCCGGTGCTTGAGCGACGCGACTACATTACAATAGAAAGAGACCGCAGAATAGGGACCGCTTCAGGGCTAGGTCGGCGGCTAGGTAAGGAAAGGAACCAGAAGGCATGCAGACCACCGGTCCACAGCGCGAACAGACGCCAAGTGCTCCGCCACAGCCGGCGGGTCCCGGGAAGCTGCCTGGAATCAAGCACGTTGTCGCGGTGGGCAGCGGCAAGGGCGGAGTCGGGAAATCCACCGTCAGCGTGAATCTCGCGCTCGCGCTCCAGCGGATCGGGGGCAAGATCGGTCTCGTAGATGCGGACATCCTTGGGCCGAGCATTCCCGTCATGCTGGGACTCCCCACTGGTACGCTGCCCGCGACGACCCCGGAGGGGAAGATCGTCGCTGCGGATCGCCACGGTCTTAAAGTGATCTCGATGGGCATGCTCGTTGGTGACGACAACCCGGCCATCTTACGCGGACCGATGGTGAGCAAGTATCTGCGCATGTTTATCGATTCCGTACAGTGGGGCGAGCTGGATTACTTGATTCTTGATCTCCCGCCGGGGACGGGCGACACGCAGTTGACGCTCGCGCAGAGCTTTCCCTTGTCCGGTGCGATTATCGTGACAACACCGCAGGAGGTCAGCCTCAAGATAGCGCGGCGCGGGTTGCGGATGTTCGAAACGGTGCACGTCCCCATTCTCGGCATCATCGAGAACATGAGCGCCTTTATTTGTCCTCACTGCAGCAAGAGCACCGACGTCTTCGGCCATGGCGGCGGCGAGCGGATGAGCCGACAGCTCGGCGTCCCGTTTCTGGGAACGATTCCTCTCGACGCCGAGATCGTCACCGGTGGGGACACCGGGCGCCCGATCGTGCTCGAGAGGTCGACCTCGCTCCCGGCCCGAGCTTACTTCACTATCGCCGCCGACCTCGCTGGTCGACTCGAGGGACGTTCACCGACGGCGCTCCAGCCATTCACGTGGACTTGGGAAACCGGTGACGGTGAGCCGGAATGGCTGGAACGCGCCGCCCAGCCGACGGGCTCTCGCACGACCGCAATCGGTTTTCGCCGGCGCGATCCTCGCACGCTATCCGTGCTCTGGGAGGACGGAAACCGCAGCGACTTTGACGTGCGGGATCTCCGGCTAGCGTGCCGTTGCGCTGTCTGCGTTGAAGAGATGAGCGGGCACCCTCTCTTGGATCCAAAGAACGTGCGACCGGACGTAAGCCCGCGGACGATCACCTCCGTGGGCAACTATGCGATCACGATCAATTGGAACGACGGCCACTACACCGGGATCTACTCGTTCGAGCACCTGCGGGCGTTTGGTGAGCGTAGCAAAGCTGGGGTCGTCGAAGATGTCTGACCTTCCGGTCGACCCGGCGATCACGATCCATGCCGAAACCTTGCTCGCCGACCCAAACATGTGCAAGTTCACGGTGAGCCGGACCGTGCATCCCGGAGGCGCGTTCTTCTTCGAGAACAAGGAACGAGCGGGTGGCTCGCCTCTTGTCGAGCGTTTGTTCGCGCTTCGTGGCGTTGCGCACGTGCTCGTGACCGAGAACGTGGTGACGGTCGGGAAGGAGCCAAGTGCCTCGTGGTCGGGACTGACAGCGGCAATCGGAACGACCATCCGCACGCAACTGCTGACTGGCGTGCCGGCGATCCTCGAGTCTCCTCACCACGCAAGCACGGGGAGGCGACCCGACGCCGAGATTCGCGCGGTCGTTCAAGCACTGCTGGACAGGGAAGTCAACCGTTCCATCGCTGGCCACGGTGGACAGATTTCGATCGTCGACGTCCAGGATGGCCACCTCTTCATCGCCATGAGTGGTGGGTGCCAGGGATGCGCGGCCTCTCAAGTGACACTACGGCAAGGGTTCGAGGTCATGGTTCGCGGGGTCGCACCGGAGATCGTGGACATCGTCGATACAACGGATCACGCATCGGGCAAGAATCCATTCTACGAGCGCGTTGGATGAACTCAAGTGGCGAACGCACCGTGCGCCAAAAAAGTCGGGGGTGTAGAATCGCCGTATGAGCGAGCCCTTTTGGGGCTGCGGGTGCAGCGGAGACAAGCAAGGGGATTACATTTGCGGCCGTTGCGAAGATCATTGCGCATGCCCTATTGCTCCCGACCCTGAAGGCGCTATTAGGTCGCGGGCGGGTTAGGCGATGGAACTCCAGCGCCCACTTTCCGATCTCGGAAGTCCGCGACCGCCTCGCACGTCTCCGACGGTTTGAGAGTTATGCGTGAGTTGCCGCGGCACGCGGGAGGCTTGACGTACCTACTAGGCCCTGCGAGCGAAGGGTAGGCCCCGCCCTCCGAGCCGACGTCGGCAGTTACGTGCGCGAGGGGTCGTGGGGGGCAGTGCCAGGGTGAGTCTTAGAACGATTCGATTGTGCGAATACGCTGTCCGATTTCAACGATCTGGACGACCAGCTGACGCAGATCCACGCTAGCTGATTCTGAGGCATCTTCATACGCACGCTTGGCGCCGCCAGCGGGCATGGAGCCGTCTTCGTACGGCTCGTCGGAGCCCAAGCGGATGTCCAGCGTGTCTTTGTCGGCCAGCATGGCGTTATAGTGGTCGCAGAGCGAACCTAACTCATGGCGCAAAACCCGCGATTTATCATTCATTGGATCTTTAAGTTTAACACGCTACGGGCGACGTTGTTACTGCGGCGTACGCTCGATTGCACGGTAGCGTGGACGGCCGTGCCCCTTTGTGGATATCACCGGCACCTCGCAATTAGCACAGGCGTGACTATGGCATAAGCGGAGGGCGCCGCATCGCAACGCGGGCCCGCGCCGGCAGCCTCGTTGCATTTTTGAGCTTTGAATCGGCACTCACCGCCCCCGCCCGCGCGCGGCTTCGCGATCGCGGGGCCGTTTCGCATTGCGGGTGGCTTGCATTGCAGCACCCCAAACTCAACATCTGTTGCACCGCAGGTCGCTCCAATTCTTAGACCTTAGGTCGCTGCCGTGGGTCACAGATGGGTGACGAGTTCTAGGAGAAATAGGCGAAACCGAAGCACTTGGAAGACGCGCAGCGGCGGATTCGTGCTCGTCCGTTACCTCAGTTTTCCCAGTTTCCAATTGAGAGAAGGTTCGGCCCTGTTGGCAAACGCGGTGATCGGTATCGAGATTGAGTTTATCGAGAGCTAGACGACGTCGCCTAGCTGGCCGTGATGCTCGTCCTACTGGTCGTCGCGATTCTCGTCTGCGGGATAGCGGAATTCGCTCGCTGCGCGGCGGAACGAGCGGCGCGTGGCCTCATTTTGAAGATTCACAAATTAAGGGGCCATATTACCTCCCATAATGTGCTATCATGTGGATGGACACGTAGGCTCGTTTCAAGTACGAGCGGCCCTGAACGAGAGTCAACTCTCCGGGCCAGGGTCTCTAATAAAAAGCCACGTGAAATTACGCGGCTTTTTTGATTTCGCGCCTTACCTTACCGGGCCGTTTCGCGAGTCGCAGTCCCGACAGAGTTGGTAGCCGCCAGTGCCGCCCCTGTCGTTACCGACCTCCTTTATACCACAGCCCGACGGGCAGGAGCTGTTGTTGTGATAGACGCGCTCGTCCACCTGTTTGTAAGCCTCATTAACGGAGTAGAAATCCGACGTCCTTGGCATGAGGCGCCTCTCCGTTCGGTTGGTGAATATGACCCGGGTTAGGCATTGACGCAAGCGTACCTATGCGGAGTTTTATGTCCAACCAACCAACCACCCGCCCTGCAGGCGCCTAGTGAAGTCTTGCGAAGTGGGCGAGCGAGCCCCTTGGGGTTGGCTAAAATGCCGATCTAGAAACGATTTACCGAGTTCCTGAAGTTAGAGGGCGATGCGTTCGATACGATTTTCAGGCCCCGTGCAACTACCCCATTTTCAGGAATTTACCGCTGTACTGTCTGCGGCTGGGAAGAGGTTTCCGTCGCCTACACAACGTTGCTGCCTCAAAATCACCACACGCACGCGCCCGGCCTAGGCCATATTCTGTGGCGACTCTCAGCGTATGCTCGGCACGCAGCTAACTGACCGGGGTTGAACGCAGGGTAAACGGCCCAAATTTCCATGGGCTCGACCTGCCCCCGCTTAAAGCCGTCGGGCCATAGATGGGACTGTTTGTCACGCGAGCAGCGCCTCGGCCATGTCGACAAAGCGTTCCCGCGGCGCTCAAGGCCTGGCACTTCAGGCGATTGCGGGTAAAGTCCAACGGGCGAGTGCAGAAGCCAACTGCAAACGCGGAACGGCAATAGCGGAGCAGCATCTTAGCAACCATGAACGGTCGCGCGAGCGTAGATGAAACAGAATAATTGGGTAGTCTACGCGCACTGGGCCCACGATGAACCCGAAACCTCGGACGAGATTTCGATCGGCCACATGCACCAGCATGGCGACGGTGTGCCGCAGGATTACGCGACGGCACTGCACTGGTACCAACTGGCTGAGGCTACTCGTACACAGCTGCGGAGGAAGGCGTGCAACGAGCTGAGCAGTTCCTCAATCTGCCTTACTAGCGGCCGCGTCGCGAGCCTACGCGAAGCGCTGCTCCAAATAAACGAGGAGCGGCCTATGCCTGGCCGCCCTTTGCCGGATTGAAAGACCCGTCGCCCTCAGACTGTGACTTGAGCGCCGATCTTGTGGCAGGTCGAGCTGACGACATCGTAAGTCTTGACTTGCGGACTTCCCTCAAGCAGGTTCGTTAGTATCTGGGCCACTTGCGGATAAGCTTTGTGGCTGTAGGATTCGGCGTTTGCTTGCCGATCCCACAAACTGATTGCAGTCGCGTCCTTTCCGTCTGAGCTCACGAAGAAGAATTCATCCTGAAAGCCTTCCTGTTTCCGGAGCATAGGAAGTACTTGCTCTTCAACTGCCTTCGTAAGTTGGGCAACGCTGTTGGGTTTTGGATGCATGGTGATGATTCGAGAAAACATATCACTCCTTAGATTTATCAGCCCCATTGATCGGCCAAAAAAAGGCTGCCCCGTATGTCGATACCGCGTTAGAAGGCGGCAGTAACGGTGGGCAGCTTTTGCATGGTCGCCTAGAGTCGCTGTGAATGCAGTATAGCACACTTTGCTATAACCGGTCAGAATGTTTGAAAAGTTTCCAAGCACATGCAGCGTAAGCAATATGAGCCCAATTCAGGGAAAAGCGCAATCCGAAACATGCGCTTGATTACTGGCAAAACCTACGACGGTAAAGGACCGGAAAACGCTCACCTGATGAAAGTGACGACCATAACCAGAAGCGCCCGCGTAGAGCGAGCGCCTCCTGGGGCCTTTTGGTTTGCTGACGGGCACCCACCAAATGCCACCAGAGATATGTGGAATCCGAGGCTCGTCCTCGAAAGGAATTCCACATGCGCAAGTCCCGGTTCACCGAATCCCAAATCGTCGGCGTTCTCAAGGAGCTCAAGGCCGGCGTAAAGGCGGCGACGATCTGTCGGAAGCACGGCATCTCAGGAGCAACGCTGTACAATTGGCGTGCGAAGTACGGCGGACTCGAAGTGAGCGATCTGCGCCGGCTCAAAGAGCTCGAAGATGAGAATCGTCGCCTCAAGAAGATCGTCGCCGATCAGGCGCTCAACCTCGAGGCGCTGAAAATGGTGGCCGAGGGAAACTTGTATGCTAGGGGTCACCGTGGTGACGCGGTGGAACTGCACCCGGCATCGGGGCGGCGCGGAAACGGATACCCCGCAGGGAAACTGAGGCCGAATCGAGCCTGCTTAGAAGATGCGGATCCGTTTCCGTCGTGTTCAGGAAGATCGGACAGTATCTGAGGCTATCGGCGTGCCGGTAAGCCTGAATAGACAAGGCTGATCGTTGAACCAGCTTACTCCGAGTTGCCGCAAGAGCTTAAGACAAGGAGTAACCGCACAAACATGACGTCCGACCGGATTCTAGGCATTGACGTCGGAAAACGCCTTTGCCACGCTGCTCTGTTAGCCGACGGGAAGCAGTACCGTAAAGTCTTCTCAAATGATCCGGCCGGCTTTCGTCTCTTAAGCGTTTTCATAGAGAAGCACGCCGATGGACCAATTGCAGTCTGTATGGAGGCGACGGGAATTCTGGCCAACCCCATAGCTCAGTTTCTTCACGACGCTGGCCACCAGGTCAGCATGGTTAATCCCAGCCGTATCAAAGCTTTCGCAGATAGCGAGCTTCTCCGCACAAAAACCGATCGCGTGGACGCGGCGCTGATCGCTCGGTTTTACCGAGCCCATACGCCTAGAACATGGCAACCACCGGCGCCTGAACTGCAAGAGCTACAAGAACTCCTGCGGCGGCTCGATAGCATACAGTCAATGCTCGCTGAAGAGCGCAACCGGCTGGAAACCGCTGGCGGATCTGAGATCGTACGGCGATCGATCGACGCAAACATCAAGTCTTTGGAGCGTCAGCGTGCGGCCCTGGACGAGTCTATTGCGGAGCACGTTGATTGCCATCCCGAGGTCAAACGCCGCAAGATCTTGCTAAAGACCATCAAGGGAGTCGGCGATCTCACCGCGCTGCGCCTTCTGGCAGAACTGCAAGGTGTGACGCACTTCGAAAATGCCAAACAGCTCGTGGCGTTCGTAGGTCTATCTCCAAGGCATCATCAATCCGGAACAAGCGTTCGAGGGCGAACCCGACTCGCTAAGACGGGGAATGCTCGACTTAGACAGGCGCTGTTTTTTCCCGCAATCAATGCCGCGCGATTCAATCCTGCGCTGCGGGGCTTCGCAGAGTCGCTCACAGCTACAGGGAAGCCGAGAATGGTGATAATCTGCGCTGTCATGCGGAAGCTGCTTCACTTTGCGTTCGCCATTTTACGATCAGGAGAGCCATTCTCGATCAGCTACGCTGCTGCAAGTGCTTGACAAGGCAAGACAGTATCTTCTAAGGCCCGTACAGCGGAGAAATGCGGTGCGGGCCGCACAAGAACGGTTCGAAGCCTCGGAACGAGCGGCATGTCGTTGGCTCGACGTCAATCGCAAGCTGTTCCATTATGCGTCGCGGCGTCCGGATGACGAACCGTTGCGCAACTGGCTGATCGAAAGAGCCGGTGAACACCGGAGGTACGGACAGCGGCGCCTCATCGTCCTGGCTCGTCGCGCTGGCTTTGTCGACAACCACAAACGCATCGAGCGGATCTATCGGGACGCAGCGCTTCAGGTGCGTAAGCGCGTGCGACGCAAGCTCGCCCTGGGGCGCGGCCCGATCAACGAACCGCCTGTGGCTCCGAATCAGCGATGGTCGCTGGACTTCGTTCACGATCGACTCTGGAGCAATCGGCGATACCGTATCCTCGTCGTCGGTGACGACTGCACGCGCGAGAACTTGGCGCTCGAGGCTGACTTCGCGTTCTCTGGCGTGCGGATGACACGCACCTTGGACGCGATCGCCACTGCGCGCGGCTACCCAGAAACCATCGTTCTGGATAACGGGCCTGAAATGATTTCTCTCGCCATGCTGCGCTGGGCGGCTGATCGCGGTGTCCGCTTGCATCACATCGCGCCTGGCAAACCGATCCAAAATGCGTTCTGCGAGAGCTTCAACGGCCGGCTACGCGACGAATGCCTTAACGAGTACGACTTCGTTTCTCTGGCTCATGTCCACGAAATCCTCAGCCAATGGCGTGAGAGTTACAACCGACACCGACCGCACAAGGCTCTCGGGTGGCGAACGCCCCAGGAGTTTGCCAACTCGTTCGCGACTACTACGAAAACTTTCCACCTATCTTCGGTAGCATAAATGGGTACTCGTCAGGGAACATAAAATCATATCCCGAGATCGTGTTGTGGTCTCGCAAAGTCGGGGGCTTTTCACTTGCATCGCTCACAAGGCTTTTACAAAAGGAGCTCGCAAAAGCGAAACATCGAGCAACGGAGCAGATGGCTAAAGCCGTGCTAGCCCTCTACGTTCTGGACCCGGCACGATATGAAGACCCTGTTGCTACGCTGAATAGTTTACTTGGCCTAATCACCCCGGGCCGATTACGACAGGTCTTTGTCACTCCGTTGCCAGCAGACGGCTCTAGGGACTTCTCTTTCGGCGCCTTCACGCTCGGGCGAACAAATGCGGAGAGCATTCGCGCCGAGACTAGCGCTGTCGGTTCCCACGATTATTTTCTAAGGCACGGTGCAAGGCTTAAGCAAAAATGGTCGATCGAGCGATCTATCGATTGCACAATCATAGACCACTCGCAGTACGGCGAGCGGCTTGCCAGCGTTGCAATCGAAAAAAGGTATCCGATTTTTGAGGAATATTTCCGATGCCTCGCTGACTACTACCTTGGCGATTTTTGGTCGGCCTTTGATGAAGCGCAGGAATTGCAGGTATGCTTTGGAGCCCCATACCTAAGCGCTAACCTGCTTAGGCAGTTAGAAGGGGCCCAAATGATAGCGATCTTTAAGGTGAGAGCGCATGGTAGAGGCTGGGTTGCCCCAAGTGGAACGCTTAAGGCGCTCGCTATACGGAACTCGGACCCTGAGATCAAAGCGACTCTTCTAATGTTGGCAGCGCCACCATTCAAATTCAAGGAATTCACCGATACGGAATTCGATGGCTTCGTGCGACGAGCGGTCGATTACGTCTATCGCGCGCAACTTGACTTGCTTGATGCCAAATACTCCGACAGCCTTTTAAAATACGTAATAGCGCTCGATTTGCTATTCGGTGAACCGGGGAAAAGTAATGATTCGGTAACCCGCAGATCCGCCGTACTACTGTACCAGCCGCTCGGGATATCGATAAGAGAAGCGAAGAAAAGATTGGCAGACCTTTATGAGCTCCGAAGCCTATATGTCCATGCTGGAAGTGAGATCACGTCGGAAAGAGCCTCCGAGGCAAAACAGTATTGCGTTGAAGTCTTAGCAGGTCTCCTCAAAGCAAGGCGCCACAAGGAAAGCAAAAAGCCTGAGTTCCTGCAAGAGGTGTGGTTGAAGCTCCTTGATCACATTTGGTATACGGCGGACGCCGGCAAAGAAGTTCCTGAAGCCGACCTAATCGAGGCCGGCATCCTCCCGCTTTGGAGCTTTAAGGACTCAGGCTGACTGCACGCGTCTAATATATAGCCATGTCTGATCAGTCGCCTGCGAGATATTCCTCCAATGCGAGTGTTGGAATGAGAATCCGTCTTTCAACAGGTAGATCCGTTCGAACCGGCACTTGCGCATGTGGAAATCCTTTCGAGGCCGAACCTCGGATTCCACATGCGCTGGCGGCGTTTACGGGGTGCCCGTCACTCCGACGCGGTGTTAGCGCCGGAGTAAAATTGACCCACCCCGCCGGTTGAAAATTGACCCACCCCGAACCTCAGCGAACCTTGTTCGCATGCTGCACAAGGAGATTCAGGTGGAGATTCAGGTCCTGCACCGGCAGGGTAAAAGCATCCGCGCGATCGAGCGCGAGACCGGGGTGGCGCGCAACACGATTCGCGCGATCCTGAGGCGTGAGACCGACGGCCAGTATGGCCCGCGCCGGCCTCGCCCGACCAAGGTCGACCCATACAAAACCTACGTGCAAGAACGCTTGGAAGCGGCCGGCAAGATCTGGTTGCCGGCGACGGTATTGCTACGCGAAATCCGTGCTCAAGGCTACGAGGGTGGTGTCACTCAGCTCAAGGACTACCTGCGCGAAATCCGACCGAAGCCGCCCGACGAACCGGTCGTGCGCTTTGAAACCGAGCCTGGTCGGCAGTTGCAAATCGATTTCGTCGTCTTCCGGCGAGGCGAACTTCCGCTGCGCGCATTTACCGCAGAGCTTGGGTTCTCGCGCTACTCGTACGTCGAGTTCACTGGCAACGAACGCGGCACAACGCTCGTGGCTTGCTTGGAGCGCGCCCTTCACTACTTTGGCGGCGTTCCAATGCACGTTCTCTGCGACAACCCAAAGACGATTGTCGTTGAGCGGAACGCCTACGGAGAAGGTCTACACCGTTACCACCCGGCTTGGCTCGATTTCCTCAAGCACTACGGCGTCGGCGTGAAGCTTTGCACGCCGTATCGAGCACAAACCAAGGGCAAAGTCGAGCGATTCCATCGCTACTTGCGGGAATCGTTCTTCAATCCGCTGCAAGCGGCCCAAGTCGATCTCGTCGACGTCGCCCTGGCCAATCGAGAGATACGGCCGTGGCTCGAGGAGGTTGCCAACTGCCGCGTTCACGCAACGCTCAAAGAACGACCGATGGATCGCTTTGCGATCGAGCAGCTAGCATTGCGGCCACTGCCGCTTCCCTACGGCGGTCGGAGGTTCAGCACGCAGTCTCCCATCGGCATTCACGTTCCAATGCCGACAGAATCGCTCCAACACCCACTTTCGGTTTACGAACTCGTTACTGAGGAGCTCGGCGTATGATCGATCTCGAGCGCATACACGACCTTTGCCAGAAGCTCGCCATGGGCACGATGGCCACGCATCTGGCGCATGCCGCCGAAGAGGCGGTTCGCAAGGAATGGAGCTACCAAGAGTTTTTTGAGCGACTGCTCCAGGCCGAATATCGTGAGCGACAAGAGCGCAGCCGCATCCTGCTCACAAAGACCGCCGGCTTTCCGGCGATCAAGACACTGGAGCAGTACGATTTCAGCTTCGCAACTGGGGCTCCTAAATCGCTGATCAACGAGTTGACTTCACTTGCCTTCGTCGAACGCGCCGAAAACGTTGTACTGCTCGGGCCGAGCGGAGTTGGCAAAACTCACCTGGCGATCGCCCTCGGATACAAAGCGACGCAATCCGGGATCAAAACACGGTTCGTTTCGGCGGCCGATCTCATGTTGCAGCTCGCCTCCACGCACCGGCATGGCCGGCTCAAGGAGTACATCCGACGCGCGATCCAAGCGCCTAAACTGCTGATCATCGACGAGCTTGGCTACCTGCCGTTCTCGCGCGAAGAAGCCAGCCACTTCTTCCAAGTCATCGCGCAACGATACGAGCACGGCTCGGTAATCATTACCAGCAATCTGCCGTTTGCGCAGTGGGACACCGCTTTCGCCGGGGACGCAACGATGACGGCGGCAATGCTCGACCGGTTACTGCATCACGCGCACATCGCGATAATCAGCGGCGAGAGCTATCGGCTACGCGAGCGCAAGAAGGCGGGAATCAAATTGCCCGTTGTAAAAATCGCGCCGAAAGGGAATCCAGGTCAGCTTTAGGTCGACCGATTTCCGGAAGTCCACCGTTTGAATGGGGTGAAAGAGCGAAAGACATCTAAACCCGTTTAGCCCTAATGCACTTCATTGTGACGAACGACTAGGGAGGCAAGTTTGCAAACCGATTTCATCGATATTATGCCGGTATTGGCCTGTTCCGACATCGCGGCCGAACATCACTTCCTCGTGCGCGTGCTGGGGTTCGCCTCGGGCGGCCTAGAGCGTGCGCCCGACGGGACCGTCGTACATGGAGAAGTCCGCGCCGGCGAGCGACGTATCTGGCTGCACCTTACGAGCGAGACCGCGAAGTTAGCGACTCCCGCGATGCTCGGCGCTGCGGGTGGAGGTATAACCGTCCATGTGAAGGACGTCGATGCTCACTTCGAGGCCGCCCGGGGTGCAGGCGCGACAATTCTGAGCGAGCCAGTGGATCAGCCTTACGGTCAGCGGGAGTACTCCGTGCGCGATCCCGATGGCCACACCTGGTGGATCGCAACGCCAGCCGCCGCGCCGATGGCTTGATGCTTCAAACCGACGAGGAGGCGTCTAAATTTAGAGATCAAAAGCTGACACTGAAGTTCAAACGGGACTCCGGCTGCCCCTAGCAAACTTTACGTATCGGTGGGTCAAAATTGAACCGGCGATCTGACCCCTAGGGGGTCAATTTTCAGCCGACGTTAACAGCGGTTTTCTGGCGATCCACACGGATACATCGAGATGCTACGGTCCTGGCGGACTTCTAACGAGAGACGATGATCCGATTTGTTATGGTTGCGCTGGCGAATGGGCAGCGCGTCGAGGAGCAAGGCCACGCGCTACAGCGAGCCCGAGAACGAGGACGGGCCGCGCTTTGCCAAAGTGGCAAAGAGAGCTGACGGCAAGCGGCTGACCTACCGAGCCCTGACCGCAAAGCAGTAACGTGGCATAAAGTAAAAGGCCCCGCCGAAACGGGGCCGCGATCAGCTTGTTTTTGGATTCGACGCCAACGCCGCATGATAGTGGATAGCACCGGGTACATCACCTGCCCCCACGGGGAGAAGCAACGAGGTCGGTCTAACCCCCGGCCTCGTTTTTCATTTTTTGATTGGCGTTTTTGACGAAGGCGAACGCCGACTTGAATACGGAGAACCACGAATCTAGCTCGGCTGTGTCCTCGATCTCCGCAAGCTTATCTATGAGGCCCCGCAAAACTGGATCCAATAGGGCGCTTGAAATGGGCGGGACCGCTTGGGCCTGGAGCGTAGCGAATCGGGGCACTATCCTCGCGCGATCGGCTACGAGTCGCTCGTTTGGGTTTCGGATGGTGGCGGGCCGTGGGCGCACCGTTCGAGATGCCGTTTCACGGACTGGTGGAGACTCTTTCAGGGGTATCAGCGCCAGCGAACAGAGGCCCAAAAAACAGGCTACCATTCTGCTCCGTTGCGCCTGGGGCTCAAGGTTCCGAAAGGCGTCCTCTAGACGCGTTCTGGAATCTTGCGAAGGGTTCCGAAGCTCAAAGATCGGGCGGTATGCCTTTCGGACGATCTCCTCAAGGACGCTTGGGTACTCTTCGCCTGCCGCCCCTCGGAGGCGGTGGGCTACTTGGGTGGTGTAGCCTTCTTCGTCCATTAGCCCAAGAAAGCGTAAAGCGTGAAGATTTTTGGGCGAAAGGTTCGGAGATAGGCCCACCCGCTCAAGCCATTCGCTATCCACCTTTTCGGGCATCGAGCGGTCCCGCCAGGTGTCGAAGATCATCTTCAGGTTGGAAACGGGCCCATATGGCGGGCTGAACGTCGTTTTTGAATCTTGGTCCACTCTGCTTCTACTTTCGAGAAGCAAATTACCACGCTACTGAAACTTAAGTCAATGGCCGTTTCCAAATTACTGCTTGTTTCACTCGTATAGCACTAGACAATGTGGCACCATATAGGCATGGCGATCATTAAATACGAGGTGTCGGGCGGCTGGCACGTTGAGGACGAGGCCCAGTTCATCGCCTGCTTCGGGCTGACCGTAGAGGCCGCCGAGGCGGCGTTTTGTGATGCCCGCGAGCGCGCTCGCTTGATCGAGTACCGTCTTTCCCTAGCCCCCGAAACTGACATCGGGCTCGGTGACGATGAGTTGGCCGCGATTGCCGAAGCTGAGAATGATCTGGCGCACGGGCGCTACAAAACTGTAACGCCGCATTGTGGCTAGGAAGGGCTAGGCCCTTCGCGAAGCTCGGCGCGTTCTGAGCTTCAGTGTTATCTACCCCAAAAGCGTCCAAAAGCAACTGGCTAACCTGCCACCTGGGTCGGCCAAGCAATTGCGCGGTGACCTTGAGGTTTTCGCTAAAGACCCCTTCGCACCGGTAGATATTCGCAAGATCAAAGGCCAAAAGGGCATATGGCGCATACGTTGCGGCAACTACCGGATTCTTTTCCGCAAGGACAAGCGGACAAGGACCTTAATCGCGCTTCTTGCTGACGACCGGAAGGACGTTTATTAGGGCTTCCTCTGTTGGGGCTTCGCGGTCTTGGCCTTCGCTCGCTGAGCCGTTTCACGGGGAGCGTTCACGATCTCGGTCAGGACCTTCTTCAGGTCCTTGGAGCGGCATCATGGTGTTCCTTGAGTCGCGTGCGGCACACTCGTACGCGATCGCAGTTGCCGCGAGCTGGACCGCAAGAGCGCGGAGCACCCGCCGGCTTACTGCGCGTAGCGCATCGATTGTCGCTGAGTCAAGCCATTCAGGACGAAGCACGCGCAGGCGCTCGCCAAGCGGAACAAGTTCCGCGCCGCACAATCGCACGCGTTTTATGAGGTCAGCGGTCACAGCTCGAGTTCCGTTTGGGTTGGCGGATCGTCACGCGCGGGAATGCGCTCGTCCCCATAGGCAAAGATTTTATCCGCATCCTCAACGGTTCGCACCATCATCCCGTCCCAGGTGGTTTTGCCATTCTCGTCACCGTCGTTGTTCGCCATGTGCTCGTGTTCTTCGCCATTTTCAGATAGTGGCGAACAATGGTACTTCTTGGCGAAGAACGCGAGCCGTTGCCGGCAGAGGGTGTAGGTCACGGGGCCGCCGCGCATGCCTACTTTTCCTCGTTTCAGCACACCTTCACGAGTAAATTCTGCTCGTGCGCGCTCTACGGTGCGCGGAGCCATTCCCTCACAGGCCGCGTCGAGGTCCTTCGCTTCGATCGTGTCTACTCCGGCGAAAGCCCGTATCATGGCCTCCTGCGCTTCTCCCTTGCGATGGCGCTCCTCGGGGCCGATCGGCATCGCGAGCGCCACATCGTCGGGCGTAATGCCCTCATCCGTACCAAGCACCTTAACCTTCGGCACGGTCCATTGCAACCCAAAGTCATCCGTGACCGGAATACTCTCGATCGCATAGACGATTGTCGGCATCGCCCGCGAGAGGTTCTTTTTCGTTTGCGTCACGACGTAACGCTCCGGTTCATGAGGGTGCAACGCGAAAGAGAGCACTGCGCGAGCGATATGTCCGATCTCACTTGAGCCCAGGCCACGATCGTGCGCGCGCCCGGTCCCCTTGCCCCAATGCCTTGTGGCGAGCAGCGTCGCTCCGGTGCGCCTCAAAAGTTCCACGATCTGGTGATAGGCTTTGCGAACCGACACGGGGTCCTTCGGCTCATCAACGGTCACGTGCGAGTGGAGCGCGTCGATGTAAACGATAGTCGCCTTCGTGTCCTGAATCGCCGCTTCTAGAAGAGCAATGTCGCGAGGGAGATATATCGACCCGTCCGCTTCTTCGATAAGGCCGTGCTCGTTACTTAACTCGCGACCATCGACCATGATAATGTGTCTTTCGACGGCGCCTGCTTCGCGTAAACGCGCTTTGAGCGTGGCGTGATCGTCCTCTCTAGCGGTGATAAGGATGGTCGCCGGTTCAATCGGATACAATACGGCGTCCTCGGCATCGACGGGAAAGAACCGCTCGCCGCGGGAGTGAGCCGCAAGAAGGCCCGTAAGCAGCGTCGTCTTGCCGAGGTCGCCATCGCCTTCCATCAGCGTCATCGTCGCTTTTGGAACGTAGCCGGGCTCAAGCCATTCGACGCGCCTAACGGTCACCTCGGAGAGAACGGTGAGCTTCAGCCGAGCTCGCGGCGGTAACGACTGATTTGCGGCACGGTCGGCTGCGGGTGCGTATCGCCCGACGCTGCGCGCGATCGCCTTGACTTCGCGCTTGGGCAGTGGCGGCTTGCACTGTCGTGCATTCATCGCGAGTAGCGCGTCCTCGATGGCCCGCGCGGTCATGCCTTGCCGGCGGAGGCGACCAGCGAGGCGCGCGAGCGTCACGTTCCGCTGACCGTCTACGATTGGCCCGTAATCGTCAGCGCCGGCAATCGGCTCGCATTCATGCCTTTGCAGCAACGTCGCGAGCCACTGGGGTACAGTAGCTAGCTCCTCTGGCGATGAAACCTCCCACTCGTAGCTGCCACCTGAAATATGCACTGACGGTGGCGCGATGACATAGCCGCCGCGCGCTTTCACGTCGATGCCTGGGTACTCCGAGCCAAGCGCGTTCGTGCGCGACGTCGCCGCTATCGTGGCGTGAAAGTAGTAGTGATCGCCGCCTCCACCGGAAACTGCGGCGAGCGTATTGAGCGCACGGTGTTCGGCAACAAGGCGACGCATCGACTCGTCGCCGTCATTACGCGGGTCAATGTCGAGCACGATCAGCCTCGAAGGCTCCGTCGCAATTCCGATGTTTGCTTTCGGCCAGCGCCGCCACCACTTGCGTATTTGGTTCTCATCGAGCGTGGCGTCAAGTAGACCGTGCGCGGTGCGCCGGTGCTTTCCCGGATGTTCGCACGCGGGATCTTCACAAGCACATCGCCCGCTGCGCGCGTCGTACAGCGGAAAGACGTGCCAGCCGCCTTGCACGTATTCCAGGGCGGCGGCCAGGAGCGGATTCGACTCCGTCACGCGATAGTCGGCCGTGGACCTAAGCGGTCGCGGACCGCTTGCAGCACGCTGTCACGAAATCGTTTGCCGAACTGCACGGGACACTGGAACTCGCCCCGGTGGTCTTCCCATCTTTGCGCGACGACGAACCAGCGGTAAGGGCCGTCAAGAACGATGCAATCCATCGAAAGATCGTGGAGGTCGAGCTCAAAGGTGGCGACGCTCTTGGCGTTCGTCGTTCGTCTGAGGGACCAGATTTTAAAGGGTAACGGCGGCCTTTGGTCGGAAGAAAATATCGACATCGTGTTCTCTTAAAGGCCCGCCTTGATACCGCCGGGCCTTTTGACTTGCATGGCGTGCTTCTTAGTTGGTCGTCTCGTTCTCGCGGTCGGCGAGCCACTCGAGAAGGGCCTGCGCAGGGATAAGCCGCCTACGACCGGCCTTCACGGAGCGTATGCGGCCAGCCGCGACTTCCTGCTTCATTTTCGCATAACTGATACCAACAAGACGGGCTCCTTCCGCGACGCCGTGGGCAAGGGGTTGAAGAGTGATGCTCATTGGCCTCATTCTCGGCTATTGACGGCCAAAGGAGCAATAGCCTTAGTGTTGAAATAACCTGATACTTATGCCCACTAAACGCCACGGAAGACCAGGAAAGGCCGGCCGACCATCAGACCCGGCGGGGGCCTTACGGGAGCTTGCGAACAGCGCAGTCTCTCCCGCGATGAGAGCACTCGGAAACAAAGCAGCTGACGAAGGCAACGGCCTTAAGCGGCTCGCAAACGCAGCCCGCATAACACGCGCGGAGTCGTTGTCACGCAGCATCCTAAGCGATAAACCTAATACTGAGACAGTGGAAAAGCTTGCGCAGGCGCTCTTTCCAAGGGACGCGGGCCTCATAGCGCGCGCGCTTCTTGCCAAGCTTCCGAGGCGCGAATGCCGGGCAGCGCTCCAGAAGATTCTTGATCGCGAGGGCAAGCGCGTGTTCGGCGAAGCTGTGCGCGAGAACATGATCCATGAGGGAGGACGACCACCTCGCTTAGAGTCTCGGCGCTCAAACTGGGATCCTATACTCGTATCAAACAGCGTCATTTATTGGCTCGAAGAGGATGGGCCACCGGGGGCGCTTGAAAAAGCCGCCCGCGCTGCAATTCTCGCAAAATATGGTTTAGAAGACGCGCTCGAAGGCGGTCGTGCAAATGATCCTCTGCTTGGCCGCGTCCTTGGCGCGCTCGAACGCGTACTCAAAAAGCACAAGCTTGGCTCGTTGAGGTCGTTTCTACGGGATCAGCAGCATGAGCGTGACATCATGCGAGAAGCCTCCGACCTATTCCATAGGCTGCTTTATATCTTGCCGTTTAGCGAAGACGAAGAGCAAGAGCTCAAGAGAATTATTGACCCGCACCTTGCGGTGATGAAAGAGAAGGCGAAGGGAAATACAAGATGAGCATTTTTGTCCGCCTATGCGCGAACTGCGCTCGCAAGGAGGCTAGGAAATCCAAAGACCGACGCGGTCGCAAGGGCTGCAGTGACTGCAAGTGGCGCGCCGTGACGCCGCCGAAGCTTGACCGGAAAACACTCGGCGTCTTTGACACGCGCGAAGAGGCGGAAGCGAAGCTTCAGGAGGCGCTGGTAAACCATCGCCGCGGGATCGATCTGCTGCCGGCGTCTCTCAAGGTTAGCGAGCTCATCGAGCGGTTCTTCAAAGATGGCGCAACCGAGTTATCCGTTACGACGCTGCATCGATATCGAGAGCTTTGGTCGATTCACGGCGCTGCGCTCGGGAGGCACTCTATCGCTGACCTTCGCAAGGCACATATCACACATCTTTATACGGCTTTACAGCGCGAGCCGCGGGGCAAGCGTAAGCCGCTAAATCCGCGCACGGTTTTGCACCTGCACAGAGTTTTGCACCGAGCGTTTGAGTGGGCGGTCGAGGTTGATTTGATTGGCGCCAACATCTTCCGTCGCGCGAGAGCGCCGAGGGTCAAGGACGCGGACACGCGAGCGCTGTCGCTTGAGGAGGCGGGTACGTTCTTTGGCGCTGCCCGAGGTTCGGACTTCGAAGCTTTCTTCCACGTCGCCGCGTTGACCGGCGCGCGACGGGGTGAACTCGTGGGCTTGAAATGGGATGCCGTCGATCTCGATAGTGGCGCGCTGACCGTCCGCACGTCGCTCGCATCGACGAGAGCGAAGAAGACGGAGCGCGCGAGCGGGGCGGCCGCCGTCGTCCTCAAAGGCACGAAGTCGGGAAAGAGCCGGCAAGTGCCCCTCGGTCGTGATGCGGTTGCGGTTCTTCGTCGCGTGAAGGCGGCACAAGCGGCCGAAGAGCTCGCTTCCAAGCCTGGGGCGTATTTTGACCAAGGATTCGTCTTTTCGGACAAGCACGGGCGTCCGTTCAAGCTCGACGCGCCCACAAAGGCTTTTCGGGAGATCGCCGATGCAGCCGAGCTGTCTCCCGAGGTTTCGCTCCACTCGCTGCGCCATTCGTTCGCATCGTGGTCGATCGCGAACGGCGGCGATATTGTAGCGGTGCAGCGCTGCCTTGGGCACTCCGTGCCGAGCACGACGCTCAACCTATATTCACACGTGGTCGCGGGGGGCCGCGAGAAGGCCGTTGCGGCGGTCAGTGATACGCTTCGGCGAGCCCAAGCGGCGCGTGCAGCGGGTGGGAAGTGATACCGTCACGAGGCGGCCTCTTGCACTGGCTGCACCGAAATTGCACCGCGCCGGGAAACCTCGAAAGGTCTATGGACCGAAAACCCGCATGAATTCTAGCGCGGAGAGGTGGCAGAGCG
>CAVZST010000001.1:0-1830603 GCA_963778015.1 Vulcanimicrobiota bacterium | reverse complement strand
ATATGGTCTTCCACGAAGCCGGTCCTCGAGCGCTCGTAGTGAAAGTGTAGCGCTGGATCGTTCGTTCGCCGCGCTGCCGAACGCAACATCCGAGATGCCTGGGCGGGGCGTTCATTTCGATCGAAGGACGTCTAGCCTCTCGCGGACTTCTTTCGTTTTCGCATGGTCGTGGCCGACTCGTTTTTCCTGAATGGCTAGTGCGCGGACGTAGAGACGGTCCGCGTCTTCGCGAAGCTCCTGGGCTTCGTACCAGCCGGCGAAGTCGCTCAGTACCATCGCCAGGTCCGGGTGCTGTGCGCCGAGTTTCTGGAAGATCGCGAGCGCACGCTCGTACAAAGGTTTCGCCTCTTCGTAGCGCCCCTCCGCCGTGTACACATTCGCGAGGCCCCGCATGCAGTAAGCAGCGTCCGGATGTTCAAGATCGCGGGCCTGCTCCCGGATCGCGAGCGAGCGCTCAAAGAGCGGGTCCGCCTCTTCGTAGCGCCCGCGCTCACGATGCAGGTCCGCGAGATTCATGAGGCTGTTCGCGACGTCCGGGTGGTCAGGGCCGAGTGCCCCCTGGCGAATTGCCAAGGCCCGTTCGTATAGTTGATGCGCCTCTTCGTAGCGCTGTTGCGCCTCGTACGTAACGGCGAGGTTGTTTAGGCTGGAGCCGACGTCGGGATGCTCGTGACCGAGCGCCTTCTCCCGAATCGCCTGCGCACGCTTGTGTAAGAATTCCGCCTCTTCATGACGCCCTTGATCGCTGTATACGATTGCGAGGTTGTTCAGCGTGTGGGCAACGTCGAGGTGATCCGGGCCTAACACTTTCTCGCGAATCATCAGCACGCGCCGGTGCAGCGCCTCAGCCTTTTCATAGCATCCCTCGTCCCGGAATAGGATGGCGAGCCCGCTCAAGCTTTCGGCAACGTCGGGATGCTCGGGGCCCAGGGCCTTCTCTCGAATCACTAAGGCACGCTCGTCCAGCTCCATCGCCATGCCATACTCGCCCCTCTTCCACAAGTAGACGGCGCACCGATGGGCAAGGCTTGCGGCCGGCAAGAAAACCACCTCGTCCGGCAAGGCCTCCATCGCAGCACGGGCCTGCGACAGCAGCCGGGCGCATTGCGGCCAACTAGCGAATTCGGGCGCGGGAAAAGCAGCGTACGCGACGCGGACGGCACACTCATACCACGCCGACCGGTCCCGAGCCACGAGTTCTCGTCGCGCCGCGAGCTGCACAAGGCGGTGGATGCTGTACGTACGCGAACGCTCAGAGAAGGTCAGGAGAGAGAGCCGGTCCAGCACGCCGAGCGCCTCGTCGAGCTGGATTTGATTGGCGACAACCGAGCGCAGGTCGAACGCCGTGCCTTCCGGCACGATCGGCTGCGCTCGCACGGCGTAATTTTCAAGGGACTGCCGGAAGAGTTCGTCCGGAATCCCGTCGGACGCGAACGACGCCGCGAAACAGAGAACTGCGGCCGAACCACTGGCTTGTTGCTCGGCCTGGGCAATCGCTGTACGAAACGTAGCAAACACGGACCTCGGGTAGTCGGCGTTGCGTGGGGCGTTTTCCAGACGATCGGTGATGTGTTCCAGATACCGTCGCGGCGTGACCATCCGCAGTTCCCGAAGGTATGCAGCGGCGTGCGCAATCGCGAGTGGGAGCGCGCCAAGCGCCGCCGCAATTGCATACGCATCCCCCTTGCTTACGTCGGCGCGCCCGCTCTCTCGCCGGAGATAGCCGGCTGCTGTCTTCAAGGACCACGGATGCAAAGAGATCGCAGTCATGTCAGTGGGCCACGCCGTATTCCGCGAGGTAACGAGCGCTTTCGACCCGCTCCGCGGGAACCACGTTCGCAAGAGACGCTCGTCCTCGAGATTATCGAACACCAGTAAGGTCGGTTTATCGAAACCGGCGAGTATCGAGTTAACGACTCGGCGTGCGGCGGAACGCCGATCGGCGAGCTGATCGAGGCCGGTCACGAACATCGCTCCCAATCCCAGGAGCGCGTCGATGATGCCCTCCTCGGTTTGCGCACCGAGCCACCAGACGGCGGAAAACCGCTCTCGGCTGCGCCACGCGTACTCGCGCGCAAGCGAGGACTTACCGACGCCACCCATTCCCTGCAGCGCCGCAATAGCACCGTCCTCAGCCAGGGCACCCTCAATGGCGGCGAGCTCCGCCTCCCGTCCGCTGAAACCGGCAACCGGATAAATCGCCTGCGTATCGACGATCGATAAATCGCTCGCAAGCGTCCCGAGCGAGCGAAGCGGGGGGAACTCCGTCGTGAGTCCCGGCGCAATCAGCTGGTGCACCTGCTAAGAATCGCTGAAATCCTTCAGTTGGTACGCGCGTAAGTCTCGCAGCGAGCACTGCGGCGGCAGAGCGGGGGCGACCAGCCCGGCAGCCACGCGGGATAGGAGAATTTGGCCGCCGTATCCGATGGCTAGTAGTCGCGCGACCCGATTGAGCGGCGCCCCGAAGTAGTCGCCATTGCGCTCGTCGGGGACGCCGGTGTGAACTGCCGCACGGACACGCAGACCGTCGACGGCAGAAAAATCCTCAGCCGCAAGACGCTGCTGTGCCGACAGCATCGCGGCCACCGCGTCCTGCGGACGTACGAAGGCGACGCAGAACGCGTCGCCGATCGTCTTGAACACGACCCCGCTGTGCTCGGCGACGGCCGCGCGCAGGATCGCGTCGTGGCGGCGCACCGCGTCCTGCATGGCCGCAGAGTCTCGCTCCCAGCGCGCTGTGCTGCCTTCGATGTCGGTGAAGGCAAAGGTGACGGTACCGCTGGCTAGCGAGGCGCTTTCTCGTCTTTTCTCAGGAGGTCGAGGGGCCACGCACGCCGATTCGGCGCCATGACGCGGCATCCCACGGACGCGGCGCGCGTTAGGCCGGCCCAAGCTTCCAGGCCAGGACTTAAAAACGCAAAAACCCGCACAAGAAGAGAGTTTTAGGTAATCGACGGAAGTGGCCGGGACCGTGTCATCCTGAGCGAAGTCGAAGGACGCGGGTTCGATTCCCGTTGGCGCTACCAGAAATCTCCTTATTTTTACTAACCGCTTTGCTGCGGCACCGCTCAACATGTTCGGTCGAGCAGAGTCGTTCCCAATGGCGAGCGCCGGCGTCGCCACAACGGCCCGCATTGCGCCAAGAATCGTCGCACGGTGCGCGTTAGACGAGAGCGTCTAGGATAGGCGCGCACCCAACGCCTGCGAAGTGATCCGGAAAGTCAATGGCCGGGAACGCATGCGCGGGCGTTTGCGATAATGACCTTAGAGGGCGCGGTTTCCGACGTTACTATTGCCTTCTGCCCAATCTCAATCGCTTGAGCGAACTTCGCGTAAACAGTATTCCCAAATGAGTTATCACCGGCGTAACTCAACGCTTGAATTTGCAACACTGGGTCATGCTTTGCTTCCTGCGCCTCAAGTGGACTCAAACCACCTACCTCAGCCTGGCCATCACCAGAAGGAGAAGCATTGAAAAGCTGCATCAGCGCCGTCGTCTCGGCTTCTCCGCTGAAGAAGTTGATCAATGCTCGTTGCTCGCCAACGACGACCATCAACTGCGCTTTTAGCGAAGAGAGCGTTGCTTGCTCATCGTCTGCGGGATGCTCTGGAAATCGACGAGCGTCTTCTAAAATATTCTCGACTGTCTCGACGTTGTGTTCGAGGCTGCCGGCAATCTGCCGCTCTCGCTCAACGAAAAACGTCGTGAAACCGGGTGACGCCACGACTTTTGCGGCGCCTTGCTGATTGTACGATGATTGGAGCGTGCCACCATACGTTTTCTCGTTGTTCATGGCGAGGCTGGCAACGCGTCCGAGCTTGATCAGTTGATCGTTGCGCATGAGCCCTGCCAAGGCAGGCGCAATGGTCTCGCGCAGTGCCGCGCAGAAAGACGATGAATGCACCGTCACAATCGTCTTTGGGACCGGCGCCGACGGCGCGGGTGAGGGTGATGGCGTTCCGGAAGTGACTCCGAAAACCGCTCCGGCCAGGAGTATGCTTAAGACCACCTTTGACCTGGCATTCTGTCGATCTGCGACGGACCGGAACCTTGAAATCTCAGGCGACTTCACCGTACCATTTGCCCGGCTCGCAAATCCTTGAACGATGCTGAGAGAACTCGGAACAGCGGTCGACTCGCGAGTTGTTCGAACGCCGCGAAATCGAGCAACTGACGATACGCGGCGATCGCCGGTCGGCGGCTGAGACGGAGTACTATCGCGTGCTTTGCATTCTAGTGGCCGATTACGAGGGCCGAATTGGTGCCGATCGGTTGGCCGAGGTTACACCGCTGGAAGCATTGCGTGGGCTCATGGAGCTCAAAGGCGTCACGCAGGCGCAAGTTGCGGAGGCGCTCTGCGATCGTGCCGCCGCATCGTCTATCCTAGTGGGCGGCGAAACGTAAGCAAAGCACAAGCGAAGAGACTCGTCGAGCTTTTCAAGGTAGACGCGGCGCTATTTATCTAACGGATTACGTAAAACTCGCCGGGACTTGAAGGTACTAGCCGGGACTCACAAGCGCAAAGCACACCCCCCACGATCGTCGCGCTCAGTCTCCGTCGGGCGCGCGGTTGTCAACCGGTTGAAGCAGAAAAAAGTTCTGTCCTTTTGGCGCCTTGATTGGAACCAAGCGTCGAGCTTTTTGTGAAAAATAAAAACAATCGGCGGCTGGCGACATCGCTCGCCTGTCGGCAGCGGCGAGTTGATTGAGTCCGAAGAGATCCTCCGCGAACCGCAAGACACTCGCAGTTTCATATTGAACATGTGAGACATAGTTCGCTTTTGCGTACGCCGATATAACCAGCAAAGGAACGCGAAAGCCGAGTCCATCGTATCCCTCGTGCGGTGGTGGAACGTGGTCATAAACGCCGCCCCAATCGTCCCATTGAACGAAGACTACCGAGCTATTCCAAAACTCGCTCTCTCCGACGGCGTTGACGACTGCCGCCACCCAAGAGGGCCCGTCTCCTCCGCCGCAGGAAAGGTGGTCGGAATCCGGGCAGGTGGGCGTAACGCTCGCGAGTTTCCCGGCCGCAACATCGGTCAGGAATTTTTTCTGCGGCGTAACGACGCCGCTCTTCCAATCGGGGCCGCGGAAAATATGTTCTATGGCCTGAAGGCCCGACCAAATGCCGCTGTTCGGATACGTATATTTGCTGGTATAGAATCTCCATGAGAAACCCGCGGTCTCGAGTTCGTCGGCGAGCGTTTGGTAATCAAAGCGCGGCGGTTCCGAGGGGCCGCGTTCACGTGAATGCGCGATCGTAGGAAAATAGTGAGCAGAATCACAAAATGTCATAATGGCCACCCAGTCGCCATTTGCCGACATCGCCCCCACGCTCGCAAAGGTCACCGATGAGGTGCTGTTTGGCGACGTCGGGCTGGTCGACCGCAAGCACCGCCGTTGGGATCGCCCGGCGCGTCTTTGATGAGGTAAAAAGCACGTAATGAAGGACAAGGACATGCTGCAGAAGCGCAAACTTGGCGGCAAGCTGGAAGTTTCGGCCCTCGGCCTCGGTTGCATGGGCATGACCTACAGCTACCCGCCGTTTCCGGACAAGCAGGAAATGGTGGCCCTAATTCGGGAGGCGGTCGATCGTGGGGTTACGTTCTTCGATACGGCCGAGGTATACGGGCCGTTCTCAAATGAGGAGCTCGTCGGTGAGGCGCTCGAGCCGTTCCGCGGCCAAGTGGTGATCGCAACGAAGTTTGCTTTTGAGTTCGACGCAAATGGCAAACAGATCGGGCTGAATAGTCAGCCCGAACACATCAAACAGGCTGCGGAGGGCTCATTGAAACGACTGAGGGTCGATGCGATCGATCTGTACTATCAGCACCGCGTCGATCCTGGCGTGCCGATCGAAGAGGTCGCGGGAGCCGTGAAGGACCTCGTACAGCAAGGGAAGGTGAAGCATTTCGGCCTTTCCGAAGCAGGCGTCAACACGATCCGCCGAGCGCATGCGGTATTTCCCGTGACTGCGGTCCAAAGCAAATACTCGCTATGGTGGCGCACGCCTGAAGCCGAGCTATTGCCTACGCTCGAGGAGCTTGGAATCGGCTTTGTTCCGTTTAGTCCGCTGGGCAAAGGCTTTCTTACAGGAAAGATCGACGAAAAGACACAGTTCGAAGCCAATGACTTTCGCAACATAGTCCCGCGCTTTACCGCCGAGTCGCGAAAAGCGAATCGTGCGCTGGTCAATCTTCTTGCCGAGATTGCTCGACACAAAAGCGCGACGCCCGCGCAAATCGCGCTTGGGTGGCTTCTCGCGCACAAGCCGTCGATCGTTCCGAATCCCAGGCACTAAACGATCCGAACGCCTTCGCGAGAATCTTGGGGCGGCCGGAATCGAACTCACTGCCGACGATCTGAGGCGAATCGACGATGCTACCGCAAAGATACCGATCCAAGGAGCACGCTATCCGGAAGGACTCGAAGCCATGACAGGTCGCTAAAACCACAGCGAGAGTGCGCCGAGTCGAAGGCGCCGGCCTCAACACCTTTTTGAAACGAGCGGACAGAGCATGCGACTTGACGATCCTCGAAACAAATCGTTGCTTCTGTCGGTAGGCCGGCCATGGTGATACTTGCCGCGGTTGCCCTTGCCGCGCTCGCGCACGTTCCAGCGACGGGTGCCTATCGAGTTGGAAACGACGTCGTCTACGTAGGCGTGAACGGCGAGCCGCCGGATCAGCCTTCGATCCAGTATTACGACACGGCCACACGCCGCCTGGGAACGCTCGATTACGTTTCGGACGGCGTTTACCGCACGGACGAGCAACCCGGGCTGACCTTTACCCTGAGCACTCCGGTTGCGTCTGTCGTGGAAAAGCCGTTCGTGCTTACCGACCGCGGCGGCCGTTTAGGCGCATCGCTTTGGTACGCGCCCGGCGCAAAGCAGCGCCCAACGATGGTGCTGATCGAGGGCGCCGACGACGCCGACCGGCGGATGGGTTTTCTCATCCCATACTTCGTCGCACACGGCGTGAACGTCGTTACGTACGACCAGCGCGGCACCGGCCTCTCCACCGGCAACTGGCGCTACGCCGGACCCGAGGCCAAGGCTGAAGACACGATCGCCCTCTTAACACACGTTGAAAGCGACCCCGCGGTAGATCCGCAACGCATTGGCGCGTGGGCGGCCAGCAACGGGGGCTGGGTTGCGCCGATCGTTGCAACGCGCTTCCCGCTCGCGTTCATGATCCTGAAGAGCGCTTCGAGCGAGACGATCGAGGGGAACGTTCTCTACGAAATCGAGCAGGAACTGCGCGAAAAGGGCAAATTCACGTCGGCACAGATCGAGAGCGCGCTCACATTCGAACGCTCGTTGTTCGCGTCGCTCCAGACGAATGCGAACTGGGGCACTGCGGCCGACGGTCTCAAAGCTGCTCAGGCGCAGCCATGGTTTCCATACATGCGCATTCCCCCGGGCCTGACGCTTCCGCCGCCGGCACCAATGCTCGATGCGCTGCAAGCTTCGCTGATCTTCGATCCCCTCTCCACGCTCGAACGCGTGCGCACACCCACGCTCGCCATCTTCGGCGCGCTCGACCGTAACGTCGATGCGGCCCATAGTGCGGCGGGTTTCCGCAGCGCTTTCGAGCGCGCCGGCTTGCGCGACGTGACGATCGTTACGCTTCCCGGCGGAGACCACACGCTCGTGCGCTCCGCAAGCGGTTACGAAGACACCCCGTTTGAGCCGGTACGATTTGTGCGCAGCTACGCGGAAACAATGATCCGTTGGCTCGCCGCTCGCGGCTTCGCCAAGAGTTTTTAGCGTGGCATCGCCATTTATTCGATAAAGAAGCGGAATCCGTGACGTTGTCGCAGCTGGCGACGCACGTTTTTCGGAAGGACGACCGTACCGGCTGGGGCGGCACGGGTTGCGCCGTTGCCATTGGCGGGGATCAGAAGAATCGCGGAGGCCTTGCCGGTCTTCACGTTCACGGCCTGGCCGGCGATCCATCCGTGATCGTTGATGTCGCCCGCGTAGATAACGTACAAATGGGAGTGCGGTACGAGAAGGTTCAAATCGTTCATCGCCCCGTTCTGCCAAACGAATCCGCGGCAGTCGCCGCTGGCGTCGCACGAATATCCGACAGCCTGTTCTTCATTGTTCAACCCGAGCGCTTCACTGAGCACGTCGCCCGGTAAGGTGCCCAAATCGGACATATCCCCGTAGTGCCACAAAAACGCGTGATAGGTGGTGTTCCCGGATAAGACTGATTGGCCGGCTACGTCGCCGCGGTCGTTGATCGCCGTGGCATAATTTCCGGTGGTACCTCCAAGGTTGCCGAGATCGACGGGCTTGCCGCTTTGCCGCCATAGGACGGCATGCGCCGTCCCGTAGCCGAGGTTGTTGGGCGGCCCGCAAGGACCCGACGCGCCGACTGCGGCGCCGGCATGGTTGATCGCGACCGCCTGCGAAACGGTATCGCCGCTGACCGGCGGTAATGTGCGCGGCCGGCCGTTAGATTTCCAGATCGCGGCATCGTAATCGAGCACCTGGGGCGCGCCGCAGCTCGAGTCGTGCACGCCGTTCTCGGCGAAACCGACGATTTGACCCGCGTCGTTTGCAGCCGCGGCAAACGAATTGTTGCCGCCGAGCGTGGGAAGCGCGGTCATCACGTTATTCGCCCAGCGAAAGCCCGCGCATAAATTGGGAGATCCAAAGCCGCAAAAGTTTTCGGCAAGCGGATCGGTTTGCGCCAGGTCGGATATTCCCACGATTTCCCCGCGATCGTTCTTTACCGGCCAGCCGACGCCGCTGTTGGGACCGCCGAGTGTGCCCAGATTGACTTTCTGCCCCTCCACCCAAAGAACGGCGTGAACCGCGGCATTTCCGCGCACTCTCGAGATGCCCGATACCCACCCGCGATCGTTGATGCTGTTGGCGACGCTGGCGCTGCCTCCCAGCGTGCCTAGCTCGATCATATAGTAATGCGTGAAGCTCTGTTTACTTTGCGCATCGAAGCCGGAATGCGCGCCGTGGGGGCCCGCCGCACGCTGGGGCGTAAGGCCACCCGATGGGCTGACGGCGGGGCTGCAGCCGATCAGCATGGCTCCGGTAACGCACGCCGCTGCGGCGCAAGCAGCCAAACGCGAAGTCCTCTCCATTGTTGCTCCTCTCGTCGTTATCGATTGCCGCCTGAACGAACGAACGGGCCTTAGCGTCGGCGGCAGCTCGAAGCGTTGCCGATGCGCAAACTGCCTTCCGCAATGGCAGTTTTTCGGGCATTAGAAAAGTAAGGCAAAGCCGTCACGGGATTTCGCGCGAAACCGTTTCTGAGCCATGAACAGCCTGGAGCGACACGTCCGCCGTCTGCTCCGCGACGCGTGCGGCGTGGACCACGCCGTCTCCAAAGCTTTGCGCGGCTGCAGTCCGAAGCGGCGCGCATTGCTCACGCAAGTCCTGCTGCCACGGCCCAGCGGCTTGAGCGAACGCAGCTACTATCGCGCAAAAAAAGAACTCGTCGAACGAGTCGGCGATATTTTGTCCCAGCGACCGATCGAAACGAGAAAACGAGCGAACAAGCGCGCAAACGACGTCATGCCGATCGCTCTCCCAATGGTCGACCGCCTCGTTCCGGAGCCGATCCGGCCCGAAGGCTACCGTGGACCAGATCGCGGGCGCGCGCTCTCGGCAGCGGCGCTTTCTGCCGAAATGTCCGGAGACCGAGAACGCGCCGATACGCTCATTTCCGAGGCGGGAAACAACGTCCGCGACCAGTTCGATCGCCGCGATGTCGCATCGGAGTTCGAGGTGTCGCAAAACGAGCTCTTCATCGCTCGTTGTCGCGGCGATCTCTCGGCTATGCGGCGCGCCGTGCGAACCATGGCGAAGTTATACGAGCGGTTGAGCCCTGCTGCGCAAATGAAATTTGCGCTCGATTGCAGTGAGGTATATTTATATGAGGGCCGCTTGCGAGACGCACGCTCGGAACTCGATTTTGCATCGTTGAATGCCTCTCATCGCGACGGGACGCTGCTTCAATCGATCGCCTTGGTCCGTAAGGCACAGCTCGCGCTTGCGCATCGTGACTTGCGGGCCGCCGAAGACGCCGCAGAAACCGCCGCGAATGTGGGCCAATTGCACGCCGATATTCGCGTCTATGCCGCCGAGGTGCTGGGCCGATCGGCGCTCCAAAGCGGAAACCCTTGGTCGAGCGACGGCTTGGAAGAGTGCCAGAGCGTTTTCCACGCGCTCTGCCTGCGAACGGTTCTCGCCCGGCATCGGCTACAGCGCGGACACTCCGATGCGGCCAGTGAGATGGCGGAGCAGGCGTACGAAGAAGCGACGCGTCTGCGCTATTGGAATCTCGCGAGCCGGTCGGCATTCACCCTTGCGGTCTGCTCCGCTTCGAATGAGGCTTGTGCATGGGTGACAGAGGCACTACGGCTGTATCTGATTTCGAAACGGCAAAACGCGTTCCTCGGAGACGACCTTTTCGAAATCGGACCGCGCGGTCGCACCGTAGTTCGGTCATTCTTGGAATCCAACGCGGCGGTGCCGTTGATGAAAGAAGTCTACGTCGAGCGCTTTCCGGATTCAGTCTTTCAAGGTGAATTCGATTCACTGCTTGGGCGCGTCACTCTTTTCATCTTGCGCGGAGCACTCGACGGTCAGAGCGCGCCCATGATTGACGTCTTTTCACCGGCCGCAAAGCAATGGTCGCGCACGATACGCCTGCAAGAGATAGAGCGCGGCATTTCGCGGTTAGGCAGCCTCTTAGCTGCCCTCGCGGTTCTGTTGCCGTTCGAGGAACGTGTGCAATACGTCGCCGCTAATAGGCACCGGACGCGCGAGGCGCTGCACGCGGTGCGCCGATCGCTGGCGCGTCATCATTGGAACGCACTGCGACGCTTTCCTGAGTAGGGCGGCCGGCTCAGGCCCGAGCAGGAAGGAAGTTCTGCGCTTCGACGCCGAACGGCGCGCCGCCCTATTACGTCGGCGGCGCGGAAGTTCCGTCGGACCAACGAGCGACGGGAACCATGAAGATCGTTTCTGGCTCCGGTACGATGCGGTGCGTCGTGTCGAGTATGACGGGTGACGTCGGCAAGTCGGCGCCCCAGCTTGCTCCGTCTTTCGCGCCGTCTGTTTTAGGAGCGTAAAACATCAGGTGCGACAACCACGGCCCGACGCCATCGCCGAGATCGCCGTGCTTCGACATCATATACGACATGGAGCCCGGTTCAGGCGTCGGCAGTTGTTTATCGGCAACTGCGGCGTTGGTGCGATCGAGCATTTGTGATTTGGTCAGCCCCGACAGCGCCATTTCCGTCCGTTGGAGCGTGTAGAGAAGAACGGTGCGCGTCGCCGCCGGGTTGTAGCAAATCGGCCCGCGCATTTTCCAGTTCCAGAACTGGGATGAGTCAAACGGCGACATCCACGATCGTTCGACGAGACACGTAAAGCCGTTCGTGCCCTTTTCCGCGGTTTCATAGCCGTGATGGCTGAGCACGAGGAGGGTCGCGTGGGTCGATATCGCCGAGGGCGCCGCACTTCGCGCAAGGTCGATTTCCGCTTGACGATCGGCCATGAGGTACTGGCTGAGCGGCGCCATTCGTTCGTAAGGGACATTCCGCGCCCAACCTGGAGCGGGACGAGCGAAGGCCACTGCAAGCGCCAGCATCATCCCAAACAGGACGTGGCGCGAACTGGAATCCATGAGAGCATACCCTCCTGCCAATGATACTTGCTTCTAACAAGTGAAAGCATGCGCTTGTGACAGAGAGCGTGTGCGCCGACCGCGAACGCCGCCCTTCGCTAGACCATCGGTTAACCGCAGCGCGCGAGAAATGCTAGCAAGGCTTCATGCCGTTCTCCGGGCGAATGGCGTCGCTTCCCGTACCAGGGATGTAGCACTTGTGCCAAAGAGCGAAAGTTCCGGTCTGGCCAGGGCATCCGTACGTCGCACTGTACGAGCCGCTGATTCTGCGATGCTTGTATGTGCCGGTCATTGAAAACGTGCAAATGCCACTGCCGCCCCCCGCCGGAGGACCGACGCCGTTTCCACTGATCATATGCCCGCTAACGTTCCATGCAATGATCATCTCAAGGGGCCCCGACCCGCCCTTGAGCATGATGCCGCCGAGCGCGCTTTTAGATTGCGAGAGAAGAAGCCGGACCCTCGAGCGCCCGTGCCCCTTATCGTGGAATTTTCCAACATATTCACCGCTCAGACCAATGCTGCCGGTTTCTTGCCCGAACGGGCTTTGAACCGTCGCCAATGATGATGCCGCATTCGGTACACCGCCGTTGCCGCTGCCGGCACAAGCGGTCAAAAGTATGACGGCGATCGTGGCGCTCAAAATATGGCGACCAAGTGAACTTTTCATCGTAGCCTCCTAAAGCAAACCTGCTGCGGAGCCATACTGCTTTACGAGGCTAGCAACCTCCCCCACGCTTGTTGTGGAGAATCGCTTCGCAGAAACCGGTTGGCGGTTGGCGGTTGGCGGTCTTAAAGGGGAAGGAAGCGTGTTTTTGTCGCGGCGCTCTTGGGAAGTTACTACTGCGGAAGCGCCCGGATCGTGCTCTTCAAGCGTTCACAAGTAGTGGTTCCGGTCGTTTCCCTATGCCAAACCGTTCCCTGACGGGACCGAGAATGCGCGATTAGGCTGTAGTCAGGCTCTCCGCGCCGCAAGCCGCGCAGCGGCCTTCGAACGTCACACGTTCGCTTTCGATCTTGAAACCGTGGTGCGCCGCGAGCGCCTTGATGGTGCGTGCGGGAATCGCGTAGGCCACGTCTTCGATCCCGTTGCACTCGCTGCAGCGAAAGTGGGCGTGCTGCGGCCCGGAAGGCTCGTAGGTTGCCGCATCGACGCCCGGCACGTAGAGCTCGGAGACCAAACCAAGCTCTCGCAGGCGTTCGAGACCGCGATAGACGGTCGAAAATCCGATGCCCGGACGCCGCTTGAGCGCCTTGGCGTAGATCTCGGAAGGCGTGAGGTGGCAGCCGATGCCGCTTGCTTCGACGATTTCGTAGATGAGCTGATAGTTCTTCGGCAGCTTCCTTTGCCCGGCGGCAACCCGCGGCAGGACCCTATCCCTAATGAGAGTGAAAGTCACTGTCAGCTCGTTCGCTGACGAGACGCACCTTTTCCTTCGGAGAAATACACCAGTGGAAAACACGATTGCCGAACTGTCAGAAGCCGATCAAGGCTGTCCCGTAAAGCACGTACCGCTCCGGCCCAGAGTCAACCTCGATTGGTTCCCCGAGTTGTTGGACCTTACGCCGCTCCATCGGCCGTCTAAGCTTTCCGACCCGATGGGCTCTGATTTCAATTACGCTCGCGAATTTAAGAGCCTCGATCTCAAGGCGGTCAAGGCCGACATCTTCGCACTGATGACGACGTCGCAAGAGTGGTGGCCGGCCGACTATGGTCACTACGGACCGCTCTTCATTCGCATGGCATGGCACAGCGCGGGGACGTACCGCATCGGGGATGGGCGCGGCGGCGCGGGCACGGGCCAGCAGCGTTTCGAGCCGCTCAACAGTTGGCCGGACAATGCGAACCTTGACAAAGCGCGCCACCTGCTCTGGCCGATCAAGCAAAAGTACGGGCGGAAGATCTCGTGGGCCGATCTCATGATTCTGGCCGGAAACTGCGCGCTCGAATCGATGGGATTCAAGACGTTCGGATTCGCCGGCGGACGCGTGGACGCGTGGGAGCCCGACGAAAGCATCTACTGGGGTCCGGAAGACACATGGCTCGCCGACAAGCGCTACAGCGGCGAACGCGCTCTCGAACAACCACTCGCAGCGGTGCAGATGGGTCTGATCTACGTTAACCCGGAAGGCCCCAACGGAGAGCCCGATCCGCTCGCTGCGGCGATCGATATTCGCGAGACGTTCGGGCGCATGGCGATGAACGATGAGGAAACCGTCGCGCTCATTGCCGGCGGCCACACGTTTGGCAAAACGCACGGTGCCGCCGATCCAAGACAGTACGTGGGCTTTGGGCCGGCTGGTGCGGGCATCGAAGAGCAGAATCTCGGTTGGCGCAACACGTTCGGCAACGGCAATGGCGACGCCACGATCACGAGTGGCCTCGAGGGAGCCTGGACCACGACGCCGACGAAGTGGAACAACGAATACTTCGACAACCTCTTCAACTACGAGTGGGAGTTAACGAAGAGTCCCGCCGGCGCGTATCAGTGGAAACCCAAGGACGGCTCGGGCTCCGGCACCGTGCCCGACGCGCACGATCCGGCGAAGAAGCACGCGCCGACGATGCTTACGACGGACCTTTCATTGAAAGTTGACCCGATCTATGGGCCGATCTCGAAGCGCTTCCACGAAAACCCGCAAGAGTTTGCCGACGCCTTTGCCAAGGCTTGGTACAAGCTGACTCATCGCGACATGGGTCCCATCACGCGCTATCTCGGTCCGGAGATACCATCCGAGCCGCAGATCTGGCAAGATCCAGTACCCGCAGTCGACCATTCGCTGATCGACGAGCAGGACATCGCTGCACTCAAGAACCGCATCCTGAACTCGGGGCTCACGATCTCGCAGCTCGTGACGACTGCGTGGGAGTCCGCATCGACGTTCCGGGGCAGCGACAAGCGGGGCGGCGCGAACGGCGCGCGTATTCGCCTTGCGCCGCAAAAAGACTGGGCCGTCAATCAGCCCGCGGAGTTGGCGAAGGTGCTGCAAACGCTCGAGAAGGTGCAGGCAGATTTCAACGCTTCGCTCTCCGGAGGCAAGAAGGTCTCGCTGGCCGACGTTATCGTTCTCGGCGGGTCGGCGGCGATCGAGCAGGCCGCGAAGAACGCCGGTTACGAGGCGAAGGTTCGCTTCTCGTCTGGGCGCACCGACGCAACGCAGGAGAATACCGACACCGAGTCCTTCGCCGTTTTGGAACCGCTCGCTGATGGGTTCCGCAACTACCTCGGTTCCGTACACGCCCGTTCGCCCGAGCAGAGACTCCTCGATCGCGCCCACTTGCTCACGCTGACCGCTCCTGAAATGACGGTGCTCGTGGGCGGCTTGCGCGCGCTCGGCACGAATTATGAAGGCTCCAAAGACGGCGTCTTCACAAAGCGGCCGGGCACGCTGACGAACGACTTCTTCGTGAACCTGCTCGACATGTCGACGAAGTGGCAGTCGAACGGCGCAAACTACACGTACGAGGGGCGCGACCGGCGCACCGGCGAGCTGAAGTGGACTGGCACGAACTGCGACTTGATCTTCGGCTCAAACTCACAGCTTCGCGCGATCGCCGAGGTCTACGCCATCGAGGGCGATCGCTTCGTTCGCGACTTCGTCGCCGCGTGGGAAAAGGTCATGGACCTCGATCGGTTCGATCTCGCCGTAACCACCTAGCAGCGGACGTGTAACCGGCGTCGGTGCTTTCCCGGCGGATAACCCGTCATCCGCTTGAAGATCTTGGTCATGTGACTCTGATCGGTGAAGCCGGCGTCGCAGGCGATATCCGCGAGCGATTCGTCGGTGTCGGTTAGCCGGCGCGCGACGTACTGCAGCCGCGCGCCCAAGATTGCACCGGAGATCGAGTGCCCGCGAAACCGGCGGAAAGCGCGGCAGAGATGGGTTGGATGCACGCCGATGCTCGAAGCCAGCGCTTCGAGATCGAGCGGCTTCCGGAACCCTTCGCGTACGACCACGTCGGCCGCCGCTAGGAGACTGGTTCTTGCGGTTCGTCCATCGAACGTTTGGCAACGTGCGCGCAGAGCTCGTACACTAGTGGTTCGACCGTAGATTGGGCGGCATCCGCTCGGGCCAGAAATTCGCGATAGAGGCGCAGCACTAGCCACACCGGATCCCCGCCGGCCAATTCAAAAACGTGTGCTCGCGCGCCGCCGAGTTCGGCGATCACGATTTCCCATTGCTGCAAGAGGTCCACCGCGAAGAAGCGGCATGGTCCGAGCATCCGGTCCTCATGAGTCGTGCCGGCCGCATGAAAGACGAGCGTATACGGTTCGTAGCGCAGGTCGAATCCATCGCCACGCTCTTAATACGATCCCTCCACGAGTAAGCTAAAATACGGCGCTTCGTGTTGGTGCTCCGGGACGGATTTGGCAACGCCATGCCGCACCTCCGTGAGGAGCACGCTCGCGGTCGGCCAGGTGTGCGTTTCGCCGGTGTAATAACCGGCCGGGAAGCTACGCATTCAAAAATCGCTGCGGCGCGGATGCGAATAGTTGCTTGTGCTCTGGCATGCAGAAATAGTACGTCGTGGTTCTGTACGATAGCATCGGCGATTTCTTCGGATCGATCTCCGTCCAACACACCGGGCAAATCGCGTCGCCCGCTTGCGCGAGTGGCGGCGTCCGGTACTGCGCGTTATTCGCATCGAGCCAGCTTCGGCTCAGATATTCCATGTCGTAGGCCGTCAAACGCGCCGCCTCCTTCCCGTAATAGCGCGCAACAACGTGCAAGGCGAGGTCGATTCCTGCTGAGAGTCCGGCCGAGGTGGCGATGTGCCCGTCGTCGACGAAACGAACGCCTCGCACGATCGTTACGTTGGGGTAGTGCATTGCAAGCGTCGTAAGCGAGCCATGGTGCGTCGTCGCGCGGTGGCCGTCGAGCAAGCCCGCTTGCGCAAGCACTTTCGCGCCGGTGCAAACGGACATGACGAGGTCGGCGCGTCGCGCCGCATCCCTGAGCCATTGCTTGACCGCGTCGGTCGGCGGGGCTTGCGCGGGCACGACGACAATTTTCGGCGTGGGCGCATCACTCAACGTGTAGTTGGGCACGACCATCGCGCCGCTGCTGACGACTATCGGATGCATCGTCTCTGCAACGGTGTACAGGTTGAACGCCGGTTGCATCCGTCCGGTAACGTGCGCGTCTTGGAAAACCTCCCAAGGCCCCGCAAAATCGATCATAACGGCGCCGCTGGAAAGCAAGAAAGCCACGGGAACGCCCGCATCGCTCGCGGCAAGCGGCGAAATCGGTAGCTCCGTTTGGGCCGTCGCCGCAGCCGCCTGCAGCGGCAACGTTAGGCTCACGAGTCCGGCGGAAGCGGTTTGTCGTAATAGGTCGGAACGTTTCATGCACCGAGCCTAACGCAGCGCCTCCTCCTCTGTCTTGTACGTCATTAGCGGCGAATCGCCGGACGTAGGCTCGATTGGTCCTTCCCGCTCAGAGGCCGCCTGATGTCAAATCAAACATCTCCGCGAAAGCCGGTCAACTCACGGAAGCTTTGTCGATCGAGTTCGCCATAATCGGAAGTCCCCGTGGGACTGTACGGATGCAGTTCTTCGGGGTGATGTCGAATGTAGTGCAAGACGTGCCTGCGCTTTTCGACCCCTCGCTGTCCGTCGCTAAGTGCCATGCTTTTTGGAAACGCATCAGGACATCCGCCACTCATGATGTCATAAATTGATTGCCAGCGTTTTTTTACTGCAGATAGCGACACGTCCAGAACCTCGGCGACCCACTCATCGTTGTCATTAATGAGGGCAGTTCGGAGCAGGTCTCTCTGATGTCGCGTGAGGTTGAGGTGGGGCGGTTCAAACAGACTAAACAACGAGAGAGCGAAGAGGTTGCCCTCTGCAGGGGTGATCTGTTCTCTTACCATGGTCATGACAAATGGCTTGATGTCCTGCCGGTACGTCCTGTCGCTATGATCGGGGCATAGTTCTTGCACCTTCGTGCCCAGACCGATAGCCAACTCTCGGCCAAAGGAGAAGACCTCCTGAATTATGACACGTATGTTGAGGCCACGGGCTCCAGCAACGAACCCTTCAGCAAAAGTCGACATAACGGCGCCTATCGCTTCATGCGTCAGGGGCCCGACGATTCCGATGTGCGGAACAAAGATGTTGACTCCAGTATTGGCGTTAGCGCGGCCCACATCGGACTCGAGAAGAAACGGCCTTTTCCCGGTACGCCATCGCTCCAGCATCGTACGACCCAGAAATGGCTCTCGGTAGTTGCTAAGAGCTGCCGCCGTGCCGGAGTCGACAAAGCAGTGAATTCCGAAAGCCAAAATTCGCTTCGGTTCGTTTGGATGAAAGACGACGGCGCCATAGCCGAGGCCGCACTCGAGAATATCGAGCCAGAAACGCGGTACAGCTTGTAACTGCTCCGAATCGTATGCGAAGCGATCGTCCATGAGCGAAAGACACTGGTCGAAGTCCATTGGACGTAAGGGCCTAAACTCAAACTTCACCGGCGCCTCGCTTTGGTACCCTAATAGGGCATTGCCTCAGACGAACTGAGGCCCTACATTGCGTTTAGGCCCCGAGACGAACCTTTCGAGGCCTCAATTGCTGCCGTCGTTTCGCGAATCGAGTCCTGCACGCGATGACGGCGTCTGGAGTTTTTCATCCCGATACTACGTAAGGAGGTTTCTATGCTAGCTTCTCGTGCCCGACTTATCGCGGCACTCTTTGTAGGCGGTCTGAGCTTAGCTTCATGTGGTGGCGCAGGCGGCGCGTCGCCCAATGGAAACGCCATTCCGCTCGACAACAGCTCCGTTAGGAAAATTTCGCCGCCGACCCCGGCGTTCACCGTCGTCGCGACGGGACTGGAGAATCCGCGCGGAATCACGTTCGGCCCCGACGGGCGGCTTTACGTTGCGGAAGGTGGTTTGGGCGGCTCTCGATCGACTGTGGGCCAATGCCGGCAAGTTCCGGAGGTCGGACCGTATACTGGCGGATACACGGGGCGCATTTCGGCGGTAAACGTAGCGACGGGCGTGCGCACCACGATCGTTCGCAATCTTGCGTCCTCTCAGACTACGGCTGCGTCGGGCGCTTTCGTGAGCAGCGTCGCGGACGTGGCGTTCTTGCATGGCACGCTGTATGCGCTCATGGCGGGCGCCGGATGCTCGCACGGCTTGGCCGGGACGTTCAACAGCATCCAGCGTATTGGTCCGGGGGGCAGCCACACACCGATCGTCAACTTGAGCAGATTCGTAAAGACCCATCCCGTCGCTCATCCGAATCCCGAAGATTTCGAACCTGACGGGACCTGGTACAGCCTCGTGGCGGTCGGCAACGCGCTCTATGCGGTCGAGCCCAATCACGGCGAAGTGGACGTGGTCAGACCGGACGGCAGCATCAGCCGTCTCGTCGACGTTTCGGCCACGCAAGGACATATCGTTCCGACGGCGCTCGCGTTCGTCGCTTTCGGACGCCCAAACCATGGCGTTAGAAGGGGTCAGTTCGTGCTCGGCAATCTGAACACGTTCGATCCCGGCTCGCAAAACCACGCCAGAGTCTTTCGTTTGACCATGCAGGGGCAACTCACCGAAATCACTTCCGGGCTCACCGCGGTGACCGGCGTTGCGGCGCATTACGGGCAAATCTACGCCTTGGAAAGCTTCACGGGCTTCTACGCGCCCGCGCCACCCGTCGCCCACACCGGAACGGTCGTGCGGCTCGGCCGCGACGGCTCGTGGCGCACCGTCGTTGGCGGACTGAGTTTTCCGACCGCGATGACCTTCGGCGCCCATAACACGCTGTACATCTCGAACAAAGGCTTCGGACAGCCGACGAATACGTCGGGTGAAATCGTGAAGGTGCAGGTACCGGACACCGGCGACTGACGCCCAGTCAATCCCGACGGCCGGTGCATCGGACGGCCGCAAGCACGTGGACGTGCACGTGATCCACGGTTTGCCCGCCGTCCGGTGCGGTAGGCGCAGCGCTGGTCAGCAGCTGCGCAGAATCAAACCTCTCTACGAAAGCTGGTCAACTCACGGAGTCTATTTCGATCGAGTTTGCCGGAATCGGGAGTCCCCTTGGTGCTGTAAGGATGCAGTTCTTCGGGATGATTTCGAATGTAATGTAACACGTACTTGCGCTTTTCGACTCCCCGCTGTCCGTCCCTGAGTGCCATGTTTTTTGGAAAGGCGTCAGGACATCCGCCACTCATGATGTCATAAATTGATTGCCAACGCTTTTTCACCGCCGATAACGACACGTCCAGTATCTCGGCGATCCACTCATCGCTGTCATTGATTAGGGCGATTCGCAGCAGATCTCTCTGCGGTCCGGTAAAGTTTAAGTAGGGTGGTGCGAATGGACTAAATAGTGAAAGCGCGAACAGGTTTGCCTCGGTGGGAATCACATGTTCTCTTGCTGTGATGATGAGAAATGGCTTGGCGTCCTGCGGGTACGTCTGGTCGCAATGATGGGAGCTTAGTTCTTTTACGTGGACGGGCAAACCATTAGCCACCTCTCGAGGAAAATAGAAAACCTCCTCAATAATGATACGTATGTTGAGGCCTCGGCTTCCCGCAATGAAACCCTGAAGTAAGGGGGGCATGACGGCGCCGATCAACGCGTCCGTCCGCGGTATGGCGATACCCCAGTGCGCGACAAAGAGGTTCACTCCAGTATCGGCGTTAGCGCGGCCGACGTCGGGCTCGAGAAGGAACGGCGTTTCCCCGGTTCGCCATCGATCCAGCATCGTACGCGTCAAGAATGGCTCTTCGTAGTTTCTAAAACTTTCCGCGGTGTCGCAGTCGACGAAGCAGCGGATTCCGAAAGCGAAAATTCGCTTTTGTTCGTTTGGATCAAAGACGACGGCTCCATAGCCGAGGCCGCGCTGCAAAATATCGAGCCAAAAACTCGGTACAGCTTGTAACTGCTCCGAATCGTATGCGAAGCGGTCGTCCATGAGCGAAAGACACTGGTCGAAGTCCATTGGACGTAAGGGCCTAAACTCAAACTTCAACGGCGCCTCGTTTCGGTACCCTAATAGGGCATTGCCTCAGACGAACTAAGGCGCTACGTTCCCACTAAGCCCCGAGGCAGACCTTTCGAGCCCTCAATTGCTGGCGTTGCTTCGGGCAACCGAGCCTAACTGCAATGACGGGTCCGGACTTTTCATCCCGATACTACGTAAGGAGGTTGTTATGCTGGCTTCTCGCACCAGATTTGCCGCGGCTATCTTCGTAGGTGGCCTGAGCTTAGCTTCATGTGGAGGCGGAGGCGGCGCGTCGCAGATGACACCGCTCGCGCAATCAATGCAAACGGCACCGCAAACGAAGATCGCGGGTGCTCACTGCACGGCGCTTCCGCTCATCAACCCTAAGACTCCACTGCTTGACGCATCGCGCCGGAATGCCGCTCTTTCCGGTTGCGGCATCCGCGTTTCCCACAGAATCTCATCGCTTCCGCAGGCCGCTAACGTACAAGTCTTCGACGTCCCCGCAGCCATCAAAGTGAGTAAGTGCACCTCATACGAACTGTTCAATGTTTGCGGGACGTTCGGCATCGCAATAAACGCGTCGGGGACCATCGCGGGTTACTATAATAATTCGAACCACGTTGTCGCCGCGTTCATCCGCACCGCGGGCGGAACGTACCGATCCTTCCAAGCCCCAGGCGCGACAGGGCTTACCCTCCCATATGAGATTGCCAATGCCGGTGCAATCGTCGGACAATACCCAGATGCAGGGTTTGTTCTCCACGGTTTCCTGCGGCGCAAGAACGGAGGTTTTTTGACCTACGAGGCCCCGTGGGCCAGCCAGATCCCCAACGATACCGTTTCGCAAGGTACCGCGTTCGGAGATATCAACGCGGACGGCGAGGTCGGTGGAATCTACTTCGACGCCCAGGGCGTGCTCCATGGATTCCTTCGCTATCGCAGCGGCATGGCCGTTCAAATCGTTCCGAAGGGTTCAACGACGAGCACAGTGTGCTTGGTTTGCCTCAACGACAGTGGAACCGCAGCTGGAAATTACACAGGTTCGGACGGAATCGTCCGCGGGTATATACGCAGCGCAGCGGGCGCCATCACGACGATCGCAAAGCCTGGGGCTCTCGTAACTTTGCCCAGCGGGCTCAACAATGGCAATAGAGTGACAGGCTTTTACCTTACCAAGAGCGGTGTGGTGTGGGGTTTCATCGTCGGTGGAAACAAGAGAAGGATCGTGTTCCAAGATCCAAAGACCAGTGCCACCTACGGTAACGGAACGCAGCCTGAGGCAATAAACGATGCCGGCGCTGTTACCGGCATCTACGCCGACGCTCAGGGCGTGGTCCACGGCTTTTACCGGTCGCCAACGGGCAAATTCTACGAGTTCGACCCGACAGGGTCGGTGTATACCCTACCCTTTGCCATCAACGCTAACGGCACGGTGACCGGCTATTGGTACGATGCGCAAGGAGCCAACCACGGTTTCATCTGGACGCCACAGTAGCCACTTCGCCGTTTCTCCGCCATATGATGATCGAGCAGCCCGCAGGTATGCGGGCTGCTTGCATGGCTCCTTCACCTTGCTGCCTGCGTTCGCCGTCGGCGCTCTCCTCGACAACGAGAACGCGCCGGTTTACGGAATGCGTGACGGCCCGTGGGCAATGACTTCGGCGATTTGCTCTTGCGTAAGAATCCCGACGTAGAAGAAAACCTTCGTCACCTCTCCGGCAAACGGCTGATTGTAGTCCGGATTACGCCCGATCGCAACGTATTTCGTAACGCTGTCGGAGTCGAAATTGTCCTGTCCGCGCAGAACGCTCGTGTGCTCGCCGGCGTTCACGTAAAACGCGTACTTTCCGGGAAGCGTCGCTTGATCGTACGCGACCGCCATAAAAACCCACTTGTCACGATGAACGCGCACCTTCCCGACTACGGTGCTGCCAACGAACGCCGACCAAAACACGCCGGGTTTCACATTGGGATTATCGATGTCGAGCGTGCGATCGAAATCGCCGTCGTCATTGGAAACGATGCCGTACGGTGGTTCTGAAATCGACGTCGCCTTGAACCATCCGCCCATGGTCAGCTGCGGTATCTTTTTGACGCTGATGTTTAAAGGCGCCTTCACGATCGCTTTACCGCTGCCGTCGAACGTGATAGCCTTGCCGCCAAACGGCGCGCCGTCCACGTATTGCGGCTTTCCGGTGTCCCTCGCGGTATGGCCGCGACCGCTCGAATCATCGAGCGTCCCATTGAAGCGATACAGGGCGAGCAGCCCTTTCGGATAGCGCTTCGTCTCAGGGAACTGCGCCGAGCGCGCCGGCGGCACTATAGGATGTGCGGGGCCCCTACAGATCCTGCGCCGCACGCCGAAACGATGAGCGTTCCGAAACCGATGAGAACCGCACGGTGAAGCGTTACCACGATCGATCCCTCCCCCGTTTACGCGCCGTTCCTTTTTACGCCGCTGACGGCCCACCTCACCGCGGTCACCGCGATAAAACGGGCGAACGGCTCACGGTGCCTGCTCCGCTTGCGCCGTTGGCCGAACCGAGAGCAGGGAAAGCTTTGCGCGAACCGGCTGCGGTAGCGACGCATCTTCAGACAAACCCTTGAGTTCCACCTCGAGAGCGCGAACGCGCAGCGAGTCGAGCGCGACGCCGGTACTGTTCGCAAGAACGCCCAGCGCGCCACGCTCATCCGGCGCGAGCGTTTCATGCGTCTCCTTTTCCGCGCATAGCAAAAATCCGGCGAGCGATCCCCGCACCATCATCGGAAATGCCACGTCGCCGCGCAAGTTCGAACCACGGATCGCCGGCTCGACCGGCGCGTGCCACGTTCGCATCTCAAGTACGGCGTAGTCGTTTTCGTCGATGGCCGCGGTTGCTGGAATTGTGGAGTAGAGCGGCACGAATGCGTCGTCGCGCAGCGCGTAAAATGCCGCGCCGCGGAGATGCATGTTTTTTTGTACGACCTCGACGGTCTTGCTGACGAGGTCGCCGACGGTTGTGATTAAACCGGCTTCATGCGCGAAACGGCGAATGGCTGCTTCTGCTGCGTGTCGTTCGCGAAAGAAGAGATTATCCACGAACTGGTCTATGCGCGCGTGAATGAACCGCGTCGAAAGCCCCAGGGCAAGCGCAGCGAGCAACTGCAGGATAACCGACGCGCGGCTATTTTGCTCGACCAGGAGACCGAGGAGCCATTCAAAGAGGATGAACGACCCGACGATCACGACCGAGACGAACGTGTAGACGACAGCGCGATTAATCACGAACGTGATATCGAGCATCCGATGACGAAAGATCGCGTTAGCGAGCCCGAACGGAATGACGAGCGTCGTGAGAAGGACATATTGTACTGCTTGGCCGTTGTTTCCGGTGGCGGCAGCGATCAAGAAGACGAGCATTCCGGAGAGACCAATAGCAATCGTACCAAGAGCCCAACGCGCGCGAACGCGCTCAGCGCCGGCCGAAGCGCGATATCCAGCGATCAACGCGGCAAACGTGCCGACGATCACGGCGATGTAGAAGAGCATGAAAGGCAAATCGACGATGGCACGTTCGCGACGCGTGCCAATCGGTAGGGTGAAAAGCAAGACGGCCGTCAATATGGAGATGCCGACGCCGATGATTCCAATGGTCTGCAGCCGCTTGTCGATGAATGCTCGAAAGCCTCGATGGGACGCGACAGGGAAGCGAGAGGCAAAGGCCAGAGCAGCAAGCGCGGCGGCCAAAAACAGCGTTTGCACAAAGACCAGCAGCACGAATCGAGCCCAGACCCATGGCAAAATTGCCGTGTCGAAGGTAATTCCGACGCCGAAGCAGGCTAAAAGGACGGCGAGCGCGCGCGCCGGCGCGTCTTCCGGGCGGCGCCATGCTATGAGAGCGGCCATCACTAAGAACGTGAGTCGAGCGAGTTCCACGACGACTATGAGCGCGATGGGCGGCGAGGAATACGATACCAAGGCGACGAGGCTGATGAGGCGCCCGGCGTCCTTGACCGTAACGCGATCGCCCGGCACCGTAGCGTAGAGCACAACACGGTTTGCAAAAGACTGAGCGATCTGCAAACGGTCGCCCGGACGGATTCCCGCGCGAGCTGCCGGCGAGTTTCGATCTACTGAGGCAACGACCGCCGGAGAAGTCACGCTTTGCCCTAAGAACGTAATACCAAACGTGCCTTGGTCGCTGCGGTTGAACACGCCGTTGAGAAACGAGGCAAACCCGATCACTACGAGAAGCGCGATGCACGCCTGCCACCACCTGTACATTGCCGTGCGGTTCGACGAGGGCGCGCTCAACGCCTTAGCAACGGCTGGGGGCGATTGAAAAACCGCGTTCCTCAATGACCTGCATTGACGACGATCGGACGTCTTCGACGCGAGCTTGGGACGGCGGATGCGAGAGAATATCTTCGATGAATGTCCTCACGACGTCCGGCTCGCCTTCCACCTGGATTTCTACGACGTCGTGGCCGGCATTGCGCACGAAACCATGAACGTCGTACCTTGCGGCGATCCGTCGGACGGTCTCGCGAAAAAATACGCCTTGAACGACACCGCGAATCATGATTCTTTTACGTTCCCGCATTCCACTATTCGTGTGAGGTGTTCAGCCGCCCGGTTCTCCGGCGGTGGGGTCGTAAGAGGGCGAGGCAAGCAGCGCAGACCACGCCGAGCAACGCGAAGCCAAGTGAGTAGCTCCCCATGTACGTCTTCACAATTCCCATGACGATCGGCGGGAAGAAGCCTCCCAGACCGCCGGCCGCACCAACGACACCGGTAACTGCACCGACGCTTTTGGGAAACTCTGTGCCGACAATCTTGAAGACTGCGCCACTGCCGGCACCGAACGTCGCGGCCAGCGTCAGACAGCACAGAGTAAACGGAATTATCGACGTATAGGTCGCGCTCAGCAAGGCCGCAACGCCGGCCGCGCACGCCAACGAATACACGAGCACGCGCTCGGAACCGTAGCGATCCGCAAGGTAACCGCCGATCGGTCGAGTCACCACGGCTACGAGCGCGAATCCCGCCGCACGACCTCCGGCATCGGTCTTGGACAACTCAAAGACGCCGACCAAGATCCGAGGGAGGTATAAGAACATCGCGACGAAGCCGCCGAACGTTACGAAATATGTTAACGTCAGCGTCCAGGCGCGAAAGCTCGTCCGGAATACGCTAAACGTCTGCATGATATTGCCGGTTGTAGGCACGAAGCCTGGCGCGTTGCGGCCCCAAAACGCGAAACCGAGTACCATAATTGCGATCAGCAGCGTAGCGAGCGCGAACGGAGCCCAGATCCCATAGGCACTCGCAAGTGAAGGCGCGGTGAGGCCAGCGATCACCGTACCGCCCGTTCCCATGCCATAGATGCCGAGCGCCAAACCCCGCCGGTCCGGCGCATACCAGTCGTTGACGAACGGTACGCCGACGGCAAACGACGCCCCAGCGAAGCCGAGCAGGAAGCCAAAAGCCAAGAGCCCGGTGAAAGAGGCGTGCCATAAGACGATAGCGAGCAGTGGAAACATGACGAAGAACATGAGCGCGCTAAAGGTTATGCGGCCGCCAACACGCTGGCTCAGAAATCCTAGTGGGATGCGCATCAGCGATCCAAGAACGACCGGAATTGCAACGAGCCACCCGACCTGCACCTCGCTGAGATTTAGCGTCTTTTGCAGTGTCGGTGAGAGCGGCCCGTACAGCGTCCATGCATAGAAACAGACCGTGAACGCAATCGTCGACAACGCTAGGGCGACAGTTGCCGAGTGTTCACGGACCACGGTTGAGAACTTAAATCCGGACGAACTCTTCGATGTCGCGAGCGAACGTCTCGACAGCGTCGGCGGTGACCGTCGGCCGCGTGCGTTCGATCGCTTCGAGGTAATCCTGCGTCGTTAGCGCTTGGTGCGGGGCACCACCGGCTGCGGTGGAACGTTCAAAGGCCGCGTGCGCGGCTTTCCGTGCGGCAAGCTCGATGTCGGCGGGCGTAAACGATTCGCTAGCAGCTACGAGCGTCTCGAGATCGATATTTTGCGCCGCCGGCGGAATGAAGCGATGCCACAACGCCTCGCGCGCGGCGGTGTCCGGAAGGCCGATCGGCAAGACGTAATCAAAGCGACCCGGGCGCAAAAATGCCGGATCTAGCGAGCGTACCCAGTTGGTCGCGCAGACGAGCAGCCGTAGGTCTCGCTCTCGAAAGACGGGGAGCAGCTTGAGCAGCTCGTTCGTTACCGCATAGATAGGAGAGAGCGTCGCGCCCGCGCGCGCCGGTGCGATTTCTTCAACTTCGTCGATGAATAGCAGCACGCGTTCGAGATCGCCGATTTTGGCGAAGACATCACGCAGCGCGGCCGCCAATCCTCCGGCGGAATCCGCGCCGAGGCGCGAAGGAAAAATCTCGACGAACGGCCATCCCAAACGCGAGGCGATCGCTTTGGCGAACGTGGTCTTACCCGTTCCCGGCGGACCGAATAGAAGGATGGCGCGCGGAGCCGTCACTCCGAAACGCGTCGCTTCCTCCGAGCGCTCCAGCGGAAGCACGACGCGGCTTTCGACGAGGGCTTTCTCGCGCGCCATTCCGGCGACTTGGTTCCATAATCCGGGCGGGAGGATCTGCCCGCCGAGGCGCTCGAGCACGCTCATCTCCGCCGACCGGACCGGCGCCAGGCGCTCGAACAGCACGATTCCCTCGCGCGTCGTAAACCCGGAATTGATGAAAGCCGCAGTTCCCACTTCCCCCTGCGGTAAAATTGCCGACGTGCGACGGACATTCTGACTCGCGAGCCGACGCTCGAGATGGCCCAGCAGCGCACTGCCGATGCCGCGGTTGCGCCATCCGGCCGCGATAGCCAGCCGGAGCACCCACGCGTGTTCGCCCGCGATTCGACTGACGATAACGGCGACGATTTGCGAGCCGGCTTCAGCGACCAGCGCGGGCTGACCCGAACGAAGCGCGGCGATGGCTTCGTCCAAAGAGACCACCGGCGCAGCGTCGGTATCGCGAGATCCCTCCAGCAGGCGGATGGTCGCGTCGAGATCGTCGTCGTGAAAATCGCGAATGCGGAAAGTTGGAGCGATGGAAGGAGTCTCTCCGTTTCCTTTTACCAGAGCGAAATCTGATCGAGCGTCACTTCGATGGAGTTATAGTCGGGATTTCCATTCACCGAGGCAAAGTCAATTGCGTCGTTCGACGTGCGCAACACTTTGATCGGGTAACCGGCCTCGATCGGAACCTTGGTATACGCAACGCTGCCGTATAGGGCAATCGAGTCGAACTCCCCGGCCTTTACGAGCAAGATGCCGGAGTACGGCACTTCCACGCCGGGCGATAATCCGAAGCCGCCGCCATAGTTCTTTTGGACGAATTTCGTAAGTTCGACGGCGCGATAGACGACCGTGCGTGACGCGACTCGAGCGTCACGCTCGTACGTCGAAAGGCCTTCGTGGGGACGGTCCACGTACGGGACGCCCTTGCCGGTGTAGGTCAAGCCTTGGGCGACGAAGCCTTCGGCGATTAGATGCACCTCCGAGTGGCCGATGTTGCGTGCGGTGCCGTTGTATCCGAGTTGTATCAATCCGTTATGCTCACCGAGCTTATGCACCGAGCCGGTCAAGAGCAAAGCCGGTGGCTCGCTCGCAGGCTTGATCCGCTGTTCGTACGCAAAGACGTAGAGTGCCCAGAACCCGGCCGCGAGAATCGCGACGATCTCGACGATGTCGCGCACTGTCGCAACGGTGCGATTGCCCTCGTGCCGTCCCAACACAAAACACCTTTCGCCTGACTTGGTCCCGCGTCATCCTCACGTACAAGGGGAGTGGGCTATTTTCAGACGGCTCGTGCGACGCTCGGAAAGAAGAAGTAGAACGCAACACCGATGAGGATGAGATAAGCCAAAAGGAAGAGCGTCCATCCGAAATTGTGCCTGATTACCACGCCTTCGTTACGCACGAATCGTGTCGTCGATACGCCGACGCTTGCCGTTTGCGGCGCCACCGGCTTTCCGATTTCGGCCCCGACGGAGTTGAGCGACGGCAGCAGCAGCACAGGGAATCCTAAGAGCTTTCCGACGATATTTTGAAACGATCCGAACATTGCGTTGGTCGATGTGTTGCTGCCTGAGAGAGCTACCCCGATCCAACCGAGCACCGGCGAAACGATGATGAACGCCCAGCCGATTTTCGAAAATGCAAATGCGAGCGACGCCGCAATTCCCGAATAATTGTAGACGTAAGCGAGCCCGAAGATGAACACGCCGACGAGAAGCGCTCCCCACATTTGCGCCCAAGTGCGTCGAAATATCTCGCCGAGTTGCGAAGAAGTCGTGCGCAATAGGATCGCAATTACGATCCATGACGCGAGGATGGCGCTTCCGCCGATGAATGGCGTAAAGGTAAACGTCGCTGACACAACCTTTCCCCCGAGCGATGGGAGCGCCTTTACGCTGGTGGCGAAGAGGGCGATCTTGGGAAGCGGCGACCATGGCCCGGTCCATAGCACGACGATGACGACCAACACGATAAACGGCATCCAGGCCATCCAAGTCTCGGCTGGCGTGAGCGGTTGTGCAGGCTCATCAACGGGGAGAGCTTGCGCGCTCAAGATTTCCTTCGGTCGCCAGAACTTCAGCAAAAGCAGCAGCGCGCCGATGCAGACGATTGCGCCTGCGATGTCGGGCAGGTAGGGACCGAGATAGACGGCAACCGGAAACTGGCCTGCGATGTACCCAAGCGAACCGACTACCGCGAGCGGCCAGCCTTCACGGAAACCGCGTTTGCCGCTGACGAGGTAGATCAGAATCCAGGGCGGCAGCAGCGCAAGCACGGCGACGATGTGTCCGATCGAGCCGGATAGCTGCATAAGGGGCAGCCCAGTGACTGCAGCCAACGCAATAATGGGTGCCCCAAGAGCGCCGTACGAGACCGGCGCGTTGTTGGCAATGGCGGCAACGCGAATTGCGTCGAGGTCGGGCATGCCAAGCGCTATGAGGATCGGCGCAACGACCGCCCACGGATAGCCGAAACCGACGAGTCCCTCGAGCAGCGCTCCGAATGCCCAGGCAAACAGAATCGTTTGTACGCGTATGTCGCGCGTTCCGTGTAAAGAGATCCATCGCTGGAACCGCCCGAAAGCGCCGGTGATAACTAACGTGTTAAAAAGCACGACGCCCCAGAACGTGATCCAATCGACGTTCCAGACTCCCGTCGCCGACCCGTGCAGATAGGCATGAATCCCGTTTCCGATCGGCATCTTCCAGACGGCCCAACCGAGCAACAGCGTCACGATCGAGCCGACCAATGCCGCAGTCCACGCTGACCACCGAAAAACGGCGAGAAGCACGAGCAGCACCGCGAGGGGAACTAGTGCCACCAGCCATGTGACCAAGAGGTTGTGAAAGGGATCGACGATCTGCTGAAACATGCGCTCCTCCCTCTTGCCTGTATTAGGCTATGAAGCGACCGTGCTCCTCGTGTTCACCGCGGCGTTTCTCCGATCCATGACGGGGCGAGTGATCGCGGCTTCGATCAGCGATGCGATCAGGCTCTGCATGCGGCGTGGCTGCTGGCTGCGATGGCAGAGCCGGTGTGCGGACGCGCAGATCACCGATTGCGCCCTTCCTTGCGGCCGATGTGAAGCCGAGAGGTGACGGCGTCAGCGAGGCCCGGCTATAATCCGGCCCGAACCCCATCTGGCGATGGCGAAAGCGACAGCAGGCGGGTTTGCCGGTTTCTCGCCGCAAGCGCTCAAGTTTCTTCGCGACTTGAAGAAGAACAATAATCGCGCCTGGTTTGCGCCGCGAAAAGAGCTTTACGAGCGTGAGTGCCTGGCGCCGCTACGGGCTTTGACCGTCGACCTCGCGCGCGCTTTGCGCAAAGCGAAGATTCCGATCGACGTTGATCCTTCGCGCGTCGGGTTTAGGATCTATCGTGACGTGCGCTTCTCTCACGACAAGAGTCCGTACAAGACCAACCTCGGGACGTACCTTCCTCATCGCGGGATTCGGGGAGCACCCGGTGGTCTCTACATCCACGTGGCGCCGAAGGAATCGTTCGTTGTCGCCGGCTTCTACCAGCTCGAAAAAGAGGCGCTGCAACGCTGGCGCGAGGCGATGGCCTCGGATGAAAAACGCTTTCAAAGCGTGTTGCGCGTCCTAGAACGCAACGGTCTCGCACCGTCGGAGCAAGAGGATGCGCTCAAGCGGATGCCTCGCGGTTTCGAAGCTCTCGCGGAAAGTCCCATCGCGGCCCATTTTAAGATCGGCTCGTTTATGGTGAGCGAGAAGCTCTCCGACGCCGACGTCGCTGACGCCGGCTTGATCAAAAGGAGCCTCGCTTTGGTCAAGAAGGCGAAGCCTTTGCTCGAGTACGGCTGGGACGTGCTCGACTAGACGTCTCGCTCGCCGCCTTTTTACGGCATCCGTCCTTCTTCCATCCAGGCTTTATATTTGGCTAGGTCCCGCGGCGTCCAGTATGGGCCGTCCGGCGGCATTTGCGGCTCTCGCGTACCGTCAAGGTATTCATACACCGCTTCAGCATTTTTCGGATCCGACATGAACGTATAGTCATTCAGAAAGACGTCCATCGACGACATATGGTCGATGTCAACGCCCCGGAACAACGGCAGAATGTCTTTCGCGAACGAGGTCCCGTCTCTCTCCACTTGTGATTACCTCTCGTTGTCGCTCCAAATCGATTGTGATTGCGCCCGTCGGGTCACCTTAAGTGTTCAATGCGATGCGTTGAACGCTCAACTCCCACCTCGTAGTGATACGAAAGATGGCCACCGAGATATCCGGCAACGGCGAGAACGATAACGCCTAATATGGTGAGAATATATCCGAGCGTTGCCGTTGCATTGCCGAAACGTACGTAGAAAGCCGCCGCAAAAATCACAACCACGAGCAGATTGAGCGCCATGTGAACGGTCGCAGTTTTCTTGGGGCCTGCTGACATTGGCGCGGTGAAATAGTCGATGAAGCCAAAAACGGCAGCAATGAGGGCTCCAATGATGCCGAAACCGATCAAGACGACGCTCATCCTGGGCCAAAATAACGCATCTCCCCAGTGCGAAATGATATCGCAAATCAGAGCACCGACGAAAAATCCAATCGGAAAGGGAATCAGCATCGGATGGATTGGGTGCCCGACTATGGTAGCCTTACCTTGCATACTCTCATCTCCATTACGTTACAACCTTGCCGAGAATTTATTCATCTAATGCGGCGTAGGCGTTGAAAGCGACTCAGTGGCGATGTTTTCGTAGTTCGGCCACACCGTTCTAGCCTTGAGTTTCTTTACTAGGTCCGCTTTTGATTGCGGCGATAGGCCCGCCATTGCCGCCTGATACTTCCTCCAGTAGGCTGTTACCGAATCAGAGAAGGCCGGTATCCAGGCGCTTTGTACGCTAGCTCCTGCCTGACTCGGCGGGCTGACCGAAGCGAAGGACTTATTGAACGTCTTGATCGCCTGAGTAAGGTTTGAGGCGTACTTGGCATTTTTATCGGTGTCGAATGAAGAATCGGTAACTGACTCGACAAAGAAACCCGCGTAAGCGTTGCCTTTTTCTTCAAGGGCAGCGTAAGACACCGCAAGCGTATTCAGGTCAGACGCCCCCAACGAGTGCTTCGCGGTCGCAACGAGGTCCACGGCCTGGTCTCGAGCCTGAGAGTACGGAGCCAAGGCAGAATTCAGTTCTTGTGCCGGATCGGTGGGATGAGAGCAGCCCGTGACCAACGCCGTCAAGAGCAGGCCCCAAACGCCGAGTCGGAAGCTGGAGAGTTCCACTATCATACCGCCTTCTACCCCAAGAGTCCGGCGAGTAAGCGTTCTGTTGCCAAATTGCCAGCTCCGCGCCCGGCGCGCTTTCTGCACCTGTACATCGAGAACGCCGACACACGGTCTTTAGGTGGCGGCGCTTACGCTAGGGTTTCCAACGGCGACCTCTTGGACTGCGCCCGCAGGACGTACGCATAGAGCAGCCACGGCTCTAGTACGAGATTGATGGCGAAGTGGGCAACGACGCACGGGAAAACGATGCGTCCAGCAATCACGAACACAACTGCAAGCGCGAGCCCTAGGAATGTTGTCGAACGAACGGCCCCCTAAACTGCGGGCATGCCGCCCCGTATTCCCCAGAACGAGTGTACGATACCGAAGGCGATGCCTGAGGCAAGTATCTGCACCACGATATTTTGATGGTGGGCCGGGAGCAGATTCATCAGGCTACCGCGAAAGAAAACCTCTTCGACGATCGAGCTTGGTATCGCAATGATCAGGGCAAACAGCTTATACGGGGAGAGTCTTCCTAGCAGTGCGGCGACCGTTGGAAGTCCACGGATGCTGTAAAAGATATAACCAACGGTAACGATGATCGCTGCAATCCACGCGACGAAGCCTACGTCGGCAGCATGTCTAAAGGCAGCCGAAAGCCACGCATTCGGGTAAGCTAGAATGAAGCCGCCTTCGATAGCAGCCAGCACGCAGAGGACAACCGCCGCTCTTATCGCCGCCGGTCTGTTGAGTTGCGGCATTCTTGCACGCAGTTCTGTTCCCCGAAACGCTCCCCTGTGAGTGCTGTCAACGTTTTTCGCGCGATTGGCAGCCGCAACGGCGCCAAAAGACGTCGTCTACGTCTCCGGCGGACGGGCAGCACAGCCGCAAGAAACAAATAAGCGACCTAATGACGACCAAGTGTGAGAGCCACCAGGGCCTTTGTTCCCCGCAAGCTCCAGTGCGGGAGCCCGACGCAGAGCGGTTGAAGCGATGTCGGTGGCCACACAACGTCAAACCGTTGATCTCTCTTCCTATCCCGACCTCGTGGTGATCTACCTCGGCATGCGCGTCAATGCGCTGCGCGGAGTCACGTCGCTCATGAAAATCGCCCCGCAAATCAATCGCGCAGCCGCGGCAAAGCCTGACGGTCTTTTGCGTCACGAGGTATTCCTTTTCTCTTTGTTCCCGCCGCACGCCGGAATCCGCCAGTATTGGCGCGACTTCGATGCGCTGGAGCGGTGGACGCGCACGCTTCCACATCAAAGGTGGTGGCTCAACTTTCTGCGCGATTCGGAAGGCACTGCATTCTGGCATGAGACCTATTTCATGCGCGGCGGAATGGAGGCAATCTACGACGATTTGTTCGTGCCGCTGGGGTTCAATAGTTTCGCACCCACGCGCGCTGCGAAGGGTCCAATGTTCGGTGCGCGTCTGCGCGCCAACGTCGGCGGCTCGCAACAAGGAGAGCCGGCAGTAGTAGAGCGCGACCTGACGTAAGAAAACCGCGTCGTGCAGTACTCCGCCGGTTGTACCGCGGGCAAGATATCCGGGATAAGCAACGCAAGCTCATTGCGAGCCTTACGGCAGCGCGATGAGCGCGGTTCGAGGGCGTCCTTTGACTTAGGCTGCCATTTGGCAGTATACTTAATGCCATAATGATAAATGTTCAGGAGATAGCTCGCCTGCTCGGCGGTCGAAACGCCCTTCATCGCCGGATCCAAAGTTTTGAGGACTTCGCAGTAGCAATTGAGGGCGGTTTCCCTAGCGAGGCGATGCGAGCCATCATGGCTAGTGGAGCGATTACGGCAAAGGAAGTATCAGAAGCCGTTCGCATTCCGGCGCGGACGCTCATGCGCATTCAGATAAAAAAGCGTTTGCCGGCGGACGAAAGCGATAAAATTTATCGACTGGCTTACATCCTTGCGGCCGCGACGAAAGCTCTCGGCGACCGGGGAAAAGCTGGCAAATGGCTGCGCCGGCCCAACCGCGCCTTAGGAGGCGCAATCCCCCTCTCGTTACTAAGCACGCAACCCGGGCTTCAGCAAGTCGAGCAAGTACTCGGGCGGATCGAATACGGCGAGTATAGTTGATCGTTTGGCGGATCACTAAAGCTCGCTATGCTTCGGAGGCACTCAGCGGCCAAGGGGCGCGACTCTATGGTACGCGATGGACGCGACAGGGCAGAGCCGTTGTTTCAACGTCAACAACGCTGTCGCTAAGTGCGCTGGAATATCTCGTCAACCTGGATGTCGATCTAGTTCCGATTGACCTGATTAGCATCGAGATCGCAATAGCTGGCGGTGCACCGACGCATATCGTCAAAATACATAAATTACCAAAAAACTGGCGAGCATATCCCGCTCCAGAGTTGCTTGCAGACGTTGGAGATCGCTGGCATGGGCAAGGTAAAGATCTACTGCTCTCAGTTCCGTCCGCGGTCATCCCAAGTGAGCGTAACATCCTCATCAATGCAACACACCCAGACTTTGCACGATCGGTACGTGCCGTGAAGTCAGAATCTTTCGCATTCGACGACCGATTGCTGAACAGCCGTAAGCGACGCTAGTACGGCGACGAACCTCGTCACAAGAATCAAATAATCCAAACTTAGCTTCTGCGTTAACTTTGCAACTCGTCAAGTGCGACTTCTCCTAGCCGCCGGAATGCTCGCAGCTCAAATTCCATCCGGCGTCACGATGCAAGCGATGGCAGAGCAGGTACTGAAGTCGTTGCCATCTTCCATCGAACGTTCGTCGCTTGACACACGTTTTCGCTTGCAGCTCGTTGCTGGGCAGTTTAGGCCTGCGCTTCAGACTCTAGCGAGGCTTCGGCAGTACGACGACCCGTTGTCGGCGCGATCGTCGACGAATTACATTCAATACGTCGTCTATGCACGCGCGAAGCTCGCGCAAGCGCCGGGCGAGAAGTTTGACGATGCCTTCAGCCGGACGTTCACTCACGCGATAGGATCGCTCGACGACGTACGAGCGGCCTACGCGATACGCAGGTTCGTTGTATTTTCGAACTTTGTGCAAGCGTACCGAGACGATCTTCATGCGCAGTTGAGTAAAACGGCCATTCCTATTCAAAGCGCCGTTGGGCTGATCCATGATTATCAGCTGGCTACGATGTATCAGGCATTTGCGTCCGAGACGCCTGCATTGATCGCGCACGACGATCGGAATCGTTACAAAATAACCGAAAACGTCGCAATCCCCACCCCGGATCATCGCATCGTCTGTGCCTACGTGTTGCGGCCGAAAGTGGCGGCGCGGAAGCTCACGACGCTGCTGGAATATTCAATTTATGCGGATCGCCGGATAGTGAGGCAGGACCCGCGGCTGACGGCCGCACACGGATTTGCCGGGGTAATGGCCTATACTCCGGGTAAAGCCTGCAGCCCGGGGCAGACCATCCCGTACGTCAACGAAGGCATCCACGTTGTCGCGGCCATCGACTGGATCGCCCGGCAGCCATGGAGCGACGGTCGTGTCGGAATGTACGGCGGAAGTTACAATAGTTTCGCCCAATGGGCCGCGGCAAAACGACGTCCTTCAGCCTTACGCGCGCTCATGGCATCGGTGCCCAATGCCCCCGGTATCGACACGCCGATGGAAGCAAATATCTTCGAGACGTGGGACTATCCTTGGCCGCAATACACCACCGCGGGCCACTGGCTCGATGCTTCGAGCGAAGGCGACCCTAGCGAACTCACTCGTGTCGAGAACGCATGGTACGTCAGCGGAAGAGCGTACCGTTCGCTCGATAAGATTGAAGGCAGACCGAATCGGGTGTGGGATTCGTGGCTCAACCATCCCAGTTACGACGGCTTTTGGCAAAGCCTGATTCCATACGGCCGCGAGTTCTCCGATCTGCACATACCCGTCTTGATTACCGACGGCTATCTCAGCGGGCAAAACGCCGGCGGTTTGTATTATTACTCGCAATATGTCAAACACGATCCGGCTGCCGAAGCCTACCTCGTCCTGGGTCCTTACGATCATATACGCGGTCAATTCGGTACGGTGTCGGCTTTGGGTCCCGACGTGACGGTTGTCGGGGGATACCACATCGGTCCCGCGGCCGCCCTCGATATCGAGTCGCTGCGATACCGGTGGTTCGACTACGTCTTCAAACAAGCGCCGAAACCGGCCATTCTAAAAAACCGGGTCAATTACGAAGTAATGCACGGCAATCACTTGGAACACGCCGCTTCGATCGGCGAGATGCATATGTCTGTCATGCGGCGGTACCTCTCGGCGACGCCTTCGCACGGCACGTGGTTTGAGCTGGGTACTTTGCCCACTCCCGGCGCCGTTTTTCAGAGCGTCGACCTCGCCGACCGCGAAGACGTCAATCGCGCTCCACCGGCCGGCGGACCGGATACGTACTTGGCAACCGCGTACGAATCGGCGCCTCTCGCGTCTGACCTCGAGCTCAATGGTGTCTTTTCCGGGGAGCTGGATTTCGAATGTAACAAGAGGGACTTCGACTTCAACGTCGCCGTATATGACGTGTCGCCAAACGGCGACTACGAGGCCATCACCGATGACATGGCGCGTGCGAGTTACGTTGATGATCGTTCGGCGCGCCGCCTCCTCACACCGATGGCGCGCACAAGGCTGGATTTCACGAGTAGCCGGATCACGAGTTGGAAGGTATCCAAGGGCAGTCGGCTGATCGTCGTCGTGAGTATCCAGAAGGACCCAGGGTATCAGATCAATTATGGCACAGGGCAGGAAGTGAGTGACGAAACCATCGCCGACGCGAAGGTCCCATTACGCCTACGCTGGTACGGCGATTCCTTCATCGATTTTCCCGTACGCGAGCTTTGAGATGACGGCGATTTCATTGAGCCGTCGATCGAGCGCTGCTCTTAACCCAGAGCCGGCGATCGTCGACCAAGCGCAGGCAGGGTTCCCGAAGATAGGCGCCGCGCTGCTTCACATGCGACGAGGGCGCTGAGCCCGGGCTCATCATGCATATGCCGTCAAGCTGGTGGGGATGCCGCTCCGGAGGGCCACACGATTAGGAGGCGCGCCTACCATGCGGAGCACTTCGGCTGGTTCGCGTTGCGCGTTAACGCCGTCACTTCGCGAATGGCATGTATGACCGTGCTGGGGCTCTCAATCTGGATGAAATGATCGACGTGGGCAATAACGCAGTTCACACCGCGCGCCGAAGGCGCTTCCGCTGTACGTCTGCGTGCCGGTTAGCACGATGAGCGGCATACACCGTTGACCGACAACATGAGTGCTAAAGCGATGCTCTTAAGCATCTCGGTTGTCTGCGGCGAAGCCCTGCCGCCAGCTCGGGTAGCGGGGCACGAACCCGAGCTCTCGTTTCACCTTGCCGTTAGATGCTCCGCGCGACTCGGTGAGCATGACGACCAGAACTTCACCGGCGAAGAGTCGGGCCAGAAGTCGCGGGAAGCGCGGAGGCGCCTTTGCGCCGACGATTTTTGCAAGCTCTGTAAGCCATACGCGGACGGGGGCGGGTTCGTCGTCGACGACATTATAGATCGCAGGCCCGTCGTGGTCGAGCGCGAGCACCGTCGCGGCGGCCGCGTCTTCGAGATGAATGAACGACCAGATGCCGGCGCCGTTGCCGACGATTGGAAACTTGCGAGCTCGCACGCTGGTGACGAGCGGGTCTACGCGATCACCGTAGAAGCTGCCGTAGCGCAGTGCAATGCCGCCGGCGCTGGTAACAGCCTGGTCGAGATGAGCCATCGCGGCGATCGTCTCGCGCATCGCGGCCGGCGGATTTGAGTCGAGCCGATCGTCCTCGCTCTTGACCGGCCCGCCGTCGCGCGCATAGCGGTGACAGGCGTAGCTCTGGGCAACGATCCGGCCCACACCCGCCTCGCGGGCCGCCAAGAGAAGGATGTCGATCCCATCCGTACGCAGCCGATTGGTCTGAGCGAAACTTCGATCGAAGTTCTTGAAGTCGCTCAAATCGGCGAGCGACGTCGCCTGATAGATGATTGCGTCGGGTTTGGTTGCTGCAACCGTCTCGCGCACGGCTTTGGCGTCCAGCGCGTCCAGGACGATGGCATCGGCGCCGAGCGCGCGCAGGCTTTCGGCTTTGGCCTGCGTCCGAGAGCTGCCGATGACCTCGTGTCCGCGCTCGCGGAGCTGAGGAACGAGCCGTGTGCCGATCGCACCTGTGGCTCCTATGACCAGCACTCGCATGATGAATATCTTTCCTCTATGTCTCCGAATATTCGTGGCCGCGCATTTCGCCACCGCCGTGTACAAAGACGATCGACATGAGAACCGTCACAGCACGAAGGGCACGAGCATCTTCGTCCGCTTTTGATAGGCCGGGTAGAGCTCCGGGAACTCTTGCGCCATTAGCTTTTCCTCGGCTCGCGCGCTGTGGACGAAGAACGCACCCACGACCGCAAACGGCACGAACCAAAAGATCGTCTCCGCGATGCCCGAGCCCAGCATGGCGAGCATCAGTCCGGTGTAGATGGGATGGCGAACGAACGCGTACGGACCGGTCGTCACGAGTTCCGGATGCTCTTTGCGCGACATCGGCAACCCCCAGTTTTGTCCGAGATAATGCCGAGCCCAGATAGCTAGCCCGATACCGAGCCCGATACCGAGCACGCAGAGCGTCACACCCGCGACGCCGAGACGGGGATCGCCGTTGACGAGATACGCGTGCGCATGGCGTACGGCGTGGTTGACGATCGGGATGCGAAACGCCAGCAGGACGAGCGCAATGATGATGAAGCGCACTCCGGCTCCTCGCCACCATGTGCGCGTGCCTAGGCTCCGCTTCCCCCCGCCGAGGGCCGAGACCACCCAATACGCAAGGAAGATTACCCAGAGCGCCAGGATAAGCCAGTAAAAGATCTTCATGGGTGACTCACAACTCGTCTCGTTTCGCTCGCCCCGGCGGCATCGCTCCTTGCTGCATCGCCGCAGCTGGCGGTGGGCAACGCCGACGCCACCTTCGCGGCACTCGCGCAGTGCTCGTTCTTTCGCTCGCGAAGACTGTGCGTAACGCGCGCTGCGCCTCCCCGGCGATCGCGTTAAAGCGCGCGTACGAGCGCCCCACGCGAAACGACGGTTTTCGGGTCCTCGTCGACCGGCTATGGCCACGCGGGGTAAAGAAGGCGAATCTCCGCCTCAACGCGTGGGCGAAGGAGCTCGCGCCCAGCACGGAGTTGCGTAGCTGGTTCGCTCACGATCCCGCGAAATGGAAGGAGTTTTGTCGGCGCTACCGCGCGGAGCTTCGTGGATATGGCGCGTCCAACGCCATCAGGCATCTTCTCGCCGAAGCCAGACCCGCACGGACGATCACTTTGGTTTACGCGGCCAAGGATCCGGAGCACAACGAGGCCGTCGTTTTGCGCGATCTCTTTGCGAGAATCGCCGCAAGAAGCGCTTTGTAAACTCCTTGCAAAACATTGCACTGCTTAGAGCGCTGGCTTTACAAACCTAAGCGTTTAGGTTATACTGGCCCTGTGCCAACCGTCGTCGAAGTGGACGGCTATGCGGTTCGGGTGTTCACGAAAGACCATGGCGATCCGCATGTCCACGTCTTCCACAACGGCTCGCTCATGAAAATCTCCCTCTCGCCGGTCGCGTTTGATTCGTATAAGGGACGTAAGCCGCGCTCGTCCGAGGCGGTGACGGCGCTTAGGATCGTTCTCGAGCATCGCGAGGCTTGTTTGAGGAAATGGAATGAAATATATGGCTAAAATGATCGAACCGACGCTTGAAGGGGTTAAGTACACACCGAAGCGTGACGTCGTTGCGCTTCGGCTTTCAACGGGAGCGCTTATTGAGGTCCCGCGCTTCACGATCAAGGAGCTGAGAAAGCTTAACCAAGCGCAGTTGCGAGATCTCGAGCCCGATAATGCGGGCATGACCCTCTCACAGCGTGACCTCGATATCGATATTTACCTTCCGGGCTTGCTCAGCGAAGCGCTCGGCGTCAGGCCAAGCGCCGTCTTAGGCAGGAAGGGCGGGGCAAGTCGCTCGCCGGCGAAGCGGCGGGCGGCGCGGCGGAACGGCCGTCGCGGCGGTCGACCCAAGGACGTCTCGAACGCGCGCTAAGCGCGCGTTGACGGAGGCGTTCAATTCAGATCTTCCTGAGCTTCCAGATGGCCGCGCAAAGCGTTCTTGATCGCGTCTGCTTTGATCAGCCATCCGCTGCCTGACGGGAGGCGGACGGTTGCGGAGTACCGTCCGGTACCTTTCGGGGCTGCGTCCACACGTATCGGCTTGAGCCCGAAGTAGTGGTATCGTGCTTGCATCGATACCGTCGCACCCTCCACCGTGGCGCCGTGTTGGTCGAGCACGGTGATGACCACGCTGTAGCGGTCCGCAATGCTCGTTGGCTGCAAATCGACGGTCAGCGTTAACGGTCCGGAGACGTGAGCGGGAGTCGGACTCACCCCTTGCCGCGCGCAGGCGGCGAGTGCGAATAGCAGAACGACAAGCGTGGCCAGCTTCATTCCTTGTGCCCCGTTTACGCTAGCGTAGTTGCTGGAGGAGCTTGGCCCCAGTCATTGCTGAACACCGCGCCATGCGGAATCGCGTTGCCGTCCCAACCGTCGTTCGCGTTAGCGGCGATATCCATCGAAGATGCCGAAAAGCATCGAAACCAGACGGCTACGCCAGGGCCTGTGACGTGCGACGCAGCGGCATCGCTGTCGACGTACCCTTCGAGCAAGCGGCACTCCGCGCCATCCTCAGTGATGTAGAACTCGTATGCCAGCGTCCCAGGCTCTTGTTTGGTTTCGGCAACCATCTGGCGGACAGTTGACTCGAACGCCGATCGGCGCCCATCCATAATCCGCAGCGAAACGGCCAAGAAGATTGGTTCGTTCACACGCGGGGGAGTTCGAGACGGCGGAGCCGGCGGCCTCGGTCACGGCCTTCGACGTGGTCTTGTCGCGATCTGCACCGGATAATGCGTGGCTGCGAGGGCCAAATCTGTTGCGATGGAACTGAGGCCTGGCGCCGAATATTCCAAGCCGCTCGTCGTCGCGCAGCGAGAAGTAAGGCAGATGAATCGAGACGGTCGGATCGATCCTGAAATCGAGGCGAGAGCCGGAGAATATCTGCGCCTGTATTTCGCTGGCGAGTTGGATCCATCGCAACTGATATTTGGGAGACCGAGTTCTTCGGAGCGGGGAAGCGAAGCAGCCATTATTCGCCGAGCTTTGGGGACACCCGAGTCAATCACATTTATTGGATCTACTACAAATGCACTCGGTATTTCAACCTACCGTTTCAACCTTTGTTTTCGCGATGGCCGACTAGAATATCATTTTGGCGTTAAGTCAGATGGCAAGGTCAATCAATTCGGCATCAAAGCCGTGCCGGGCGAGACCAATCCATTGCGGCACTTGCAGTGGTACCCAAACGCCCTAGCCACCGATTGTCGCGCTAACAGCATCGGCGACATCTTCGGCGAAGATTGAATTTAAATAGTGCTTAATCGTGGGAAATTCTAAAAAGCTTGGCACTTGAGAAGCTTTGGATGAGCGTCGCAGCCGCGACGTTGATGACGACGATCGTCGAGAACGGAGCTCCGATCACGGTCGATGAATGCACGGCCGTGCTGCAGAAAGACTCGCTTGCAGAACGTGTCGATTTTACTAACGTCAGCCAACGCACCGCGACTGAAGTTCGTTTTGGCTTCGAAATCGTCGACACCAATGGACGGACCGAGCAGTCCGTCTCCGGCGATGTAGTGGGAACCTTTGCGCCGGCGCAGTCTGTGCATCGCGACGTGCAGCAAAGCATCGACACGCTGCCTGCAGGCGCCAAAATTCTTTGCATCGTACGAATGGTTCGCCTCGGAGACGGTAGCGTTTGGCACGAGGGCGACGGGCCGCCCGGAAGCGCTCCCGTCTTCACACCGCTGCCCGGCCCAACTCCGACAACGCAATGGCAATGGCCGTACGATGAGCCAACTCCTCACTTCGGCGGAGGCAAACGCCCCTAGCACGAAGCGCGCGTCCATGGCGACGGCTCGCCCAACCGGCACGGTCACGTTTCTGTTCTCGGATATCGAAGGCAGCACGGTGCGCTGGGAACGCGACCGCAAGGCGATGGAGCCCGCGTTGGCACGCCACGATGAGCTGATGCGCGCAACGCTGGAAGCACGCGGCGCATATACCTTCAAGACTATGGGCGACGCGTTCTGCGCGGCCTTCGCGACGGCTGCGGATGCAATCGCAGCCGCGCTCGATGCACAGCGCGCGCTTGCGGCTGCAGACTTTTCGGCAGTTGAGGGCATTCGCGCACGCATGGCGTTGCACGCAGGAATTGCCGCCGAGCGCGACGGCGACTACTTCGGCCCAACCGTCAATCGCGTCGCGCGCCTGCTTGCGATCGGCCACGGCGGTCAGGTGCTGCTCTCGGGCGCATGCATGGAGCTGGTCCGCGGCGAGTTGCCGCCGGAGTGCAGCTTGCTCGATCTCGGCGCGCATCGGCTCAAGGATCTGGCGCAACCCGAACGCGTCTATCAGTTGATCGCACCGGAGTTGCCGCAAGCATTTCCGGAGCTACGATCGCTCGACCATCTTTCAAACAACTTGCCGAGCCAGCTCACCTCCTTCGTCGGTCGCGAAGACGACGTGGCCGCGATTACCTTGCTATTGCACGAGCACCGGCTCGTGACGCTGACCGGGTCGGGCGGAGTCGGTAAGACGCGCGCGTCCTTACAAGTCGCGGCGAATCTGATCGACCGCTTCAGCGACGGCGTGTGGTTCATCGAACTCGCACCTCTGACCGGAGGCGAGTACATTCCCAGCACGGTCGCGCAGGCGCTCGATCTCAAGCTTGCGAGCGAGGGCGATCCGGTCGAGAATCTCGTTCGCGCTCTTAAAGGAAAGCAGACGCTGCTCGTATTCGATAACTGCGAGCATCTGGTCGAGCCGGCGGCCCGCGTGCTCGCAGCCATCCTGCGAGGTTCTCCGAAAGTCAAGATGCTCGTTTCAAGCCGCCAAGCTTTAGGAATCTCGGGCGAGGTGAGTTACCGAATGCCGTCGCTTCCCGTCACAGAAGCGATTGCGCTGTTTGCCGAGCGTGCGCGCGGCGCCGATACCCGGTTTGCGTTGACCGACGAGAACACGCCGATCGTTGCCGACATCTGTCGCCGCCTGGACGGGATTCCCCTGGCGATCGAGCTGGCTGCCGCGCGGGTGAAGATGCTTAGCCCAAAGCAGCTGCGCGAGCGGCTCGACGAGCGCTTCCGGGTTCTTACCGGCGGCGATCGCAGCGCACTGCCGCGCCATCAGACCATGCGCGCGCTCATCGATTGGAGCTACGAGCTGCTCGACGAGCGTGAGCGCACGCTCTTCCGGCGGCTAGGAATCTTCGTCAACGGCTTCGCGCTGGAGGGGGCCGTTGCGGTCGGCAGCAGCGACGATCTCGATGAACTCGACGTGTTCGACGTGCTTGCGTCCTTGGTCGATAAGTCGCTCGTGCTGGCAGAACCGCAGGATGACGCGCTGCGCTACGGGTTGCTCGAATCGACGCGCGCCTATGCCTCGGAGAAGCTCGACGACGCGGGCGAGCGCGATTTCATGATAGATCGCCACCTGCGCTACCTGCGCGACCGCTTCGCGGAGTTGTGGGAACGGCATCAGCGGACCGCGCGACGTACCGATCTTGACGCGACGCTGCAGAGCGAACTGGACGACGTGCGCTTTGCGCTCGACGGTGCGTCGAAGCGTTCGGAGCTCGCTGACGGCGCCGAGTTGCTCGCCAACATTTACGTGAGTTGGCAGGCCATCGGAATCGATGCGGAAGGCATCGGCCACTGCGAGGCATTTCTCGCGGTGCTTCCGGCGGACCACTCCGGGCTACGCGCCCGGTTGTTAACGACGTTGTCGCATTTGCTCGGAGAATCCGGTCGCAAGGTGCGCGCACTTGAAGTGGCGACTCAGGCGGTCGAGCAAGCACGAGCAAGCGGCGACGGCTCGTCGCTGGCTGCGGCGCTCTGCCGGTATGCTCAACAGGCGACGTTCTTCCGTCGCTTTAACGACGCTGAGTCTGCATTGACCCAAGCCGAAGCGATTCCGGAAACCTCGACTAACCTACGCCTTTTGTTGCTCGAAACGCGCGCGGTCGTGAGCCACATTCGTGGCGATCTTGAGACGGCGGCGCGCACCTGGGAGCAGCTCCGCGACGAACTTCGCACGCTCGGAAACGCCCGCGGCGAGCTAGCCGGGGTATTCAATCTCGCGGAGGTCGAGCACGCGCGAGGTCAGACGCAGAGAGCGGTTGCGATCGTTCGCGAGACGCTTCCGGTGGTGCGAGCTGGTGATGATAAAGGCGCTCTCGCGCTGCTGCTCGTCAACCTCGCAGGCTATCTCGCCGCGACAGGCGATCTTGCGAACGCGGTTGCGGCAGCTCGCGAGTCGATTGGAATCCATGCCGAGCGCGAGCCGGACCACGTCCGCGTCGCGATGGCGATCGAGCATCTGGCACTCGCCGTCGCGCTGCGCGGCGACCGAGCGCGCGCGGCTCTACTCGAAGGCTACGCCGACGCCGCGTTTGCGCGCCACGGATTCGCGCGCGAGTTCACCGAGATGACGACGCACGACCGTCTGGCCGCACTCCTGCGCGAGAGCCTCGCGGCCGACGAACTCACACGCCTGACGGCAGAGGGCGCCGCGCTTAGACCAGAAGCTGCAATCGCACTCACGATGGAGGCGCTACCATGAAACGCGGGCTACGCAGCTTTGCGTGGTCGCCCACTCTTTCTACCGTTTGCGCGAGAAGCTGCGGCCTTTCTCGGAGTGGTTCGGCCACGCGTCTTGTGTCCCATCGCTTTTGCGAAGATAGTACCTAGCTCGTCGGCGAGCAGGCCTGGAACGTAGATGTCGACATCGATCTTGCGGAACGAAATACCATCCCCGCCCGGCTGGATCTCGACCCCCGCGAGATCCGCTGCATTTGCATTGGTAAGTTCTCGGATTTGTTTTCGAGGGATGGACACCGTAATGCCCTTACGCAAAGTCAAATCGAGCGCGTCTATCTTGCGATTGTAAGCCGCCCGAACAACATCGAAGGGTTCGTTGTGAGCAGTCCTTTGCCCCCGCGCGTACATTGCATCGGTCAGCGGAGTCACATGGATTCGACGTCGTACCTTAGCCATTGAACTCCTACCATAATCGTAAAAGTTTACCGAAATTGTTGCCGACAAGTTCCCGAGCTCGGCCGACGCTTTTCCTGGACATGCAAATGTCGTAGGGCTCGAGCGAATCGTCCAGGATGATCTTGCATTTCTCGCGATCCTTGATGACGTGAGCGTGCGGCTTGTGCCCACGCTCGTCGCGCGTATTTACACCGATGCGGAAACCTTCGATCTCTATACCCGGCACTAGGTCTATATTAACACGCTCTGCCCCGGCTCCCAACGATACAGTACAGGCATGCTCGCTGGCCTGCTCGAATGAAATGCGATCAAAACGTTTTATCGTTAGCAGTTTTGACATCTGACGATCGATTTTTGCTCGACCTGCTGCCGGCAGCCTCGAAATGTCATGTGTTTTATACTCGCTGGCCGTTCGCCGAATCAGTTTTACGGCGGTGGATTCCTTGCTCAGCGAAACCGCCTGGCGCAGCTGGTAAACGACCGTCTGATTCCAGTACGACTTAGTGAACTCTCGACCAATCGCGTCGAGCGGTATTTGAAGACCCTGCGACTGCTAGCAGCATCGTACCAGCGCCTTAAGCAGCGCGGGCTTATAACTAGCTGACTTTCGCGCGTGGCGCATCAGCACGGCAATATCGCCGATTCGCAGATCGGCTTCCTCGTTTAGAGGGAATTCCATCGCTCACGAACTTTGCTTTTGTCAATTCCAGCCGGAGCAACCATCCGTACCGAGGGGAGCCCCAAAATCACGATATTACAACCCTGCCACCCTGCTCGGCGAGCCTTTTCGGATAACGGCTTGCGGGCGTGCACGCGATCCTCGGTAATAAGACGTCCTGGAATTGCGTCTACAAAGACCACCGTATTGAACCTCTTGTCAAACTCAACGAAGATGTGCTCCGGCAGCATTCCCTGCCGAATACATTCAATCGTTGGTTGATAGGCGGCGCCGGTGATTTGAACGCCAAACCGACCGTCCTTGGCCTTAAGTTGGTAGGATCGATCACATACGTAGCACTTGAAGTCGGCGACCGGGGTATTGTTTGGAAGCCTATCAAGAGCGTCGCTCGCGCAGTTTAGGCAGTAAAGATTGAACGATGCCCAGGTCTCTAGCGCGACCCTCGCCGCTTGAGCGGAGCTGACAAAGGCCGCGGCCACGGAAAAATCAACCAACGGGCTAAAGATGGGCGCAATGTCCTGTCTTTCATAACGCCCGGGCCGCACGAAGCGCAACAAGCCTTGATCGCGAAGCATTTGCAGGCTCTGCCGTATCTTGGCGTCGATGAAACGATTGTTGGGAAACCGACGCTGAAGCTCGTCGTGGTAGGCCAGCACATCGGAGAGCGAAAACTCTCGAGGCAGCGCCTGGACGACACCGCGAACAGCCTCCTTCCATGTCTGCGTTTGCGCCATTCTTCCTCCGAGCATAGAGAACGTCAGCTACTGGCCCGTTCAAGCCGCATGCGCGCCACTATCAAACGCAGATTTGACGGGCGTTATTGGTTGTTACGATTTCGTCAGGCCCAGCGTGCCGGCGATTCCGTTGAGCCGTTGGTCGAGCGTCCATAGACGGCAATCGGACAGTAAAGCTGCAGCCAACAGGTGTGCGTCGATCCAGCCGATGCCCTTGCCCCAGAGCCGGCGGTCGTCGACCAAGCGCAGCACCTCATCTTGCTCGGCCGTCTGCACCACCGGGAGCGCGGCGAGATCCGCGAGTACGCGCGCGCGATTCTTGAATCCCCCGCAGGCGAGTTCGCCGATGACGAACGGGTGCATCACTACGAGCGAGTTACTCAATGCCCTACTCAGCGTGGCGTTCCCGAAACGAAAGTGCTCGACCCAGACGGACGTGTCGACGAGAATCATCGAGCGCGACGCGAGCGCCGCCGCGGGATCGCTTTGAGCCTTGGCTCGGATCCTCCGAGGCTGGACAGGCGCCGTGCTGCTTCACGTGCGACGAGGGCTCTGAGCCCGGCGTGGACGAGCGCGGTTTTCTCTTGGATACCGCTGAGTTCTCGGGCCCGCTGCAGGAGCGCGTCGTCGATAATGAGAGTCGTCCTCATATGCATAAATATGCCCTAACGATACATATGCCGTCAAGCGCGTCGAGTGCTCTATCCCTGCATCCCACAGCGGGTCGACCTGCCCTACAATGCTTGTCGACTAATATCGGCTCGTAAGCCGGCCAAGTGGTTCGTGGTGCAGTCAGAAAGCAGTCGCCATCGTCCAGCGTTGACTTCAAATACAGCGTGAGCAGCGTTTTCCGCTTGCGGCTCCCATAGTTGCGCGAGCGGTCGATTCGTGGCGGCGAGAATAGCAAGCCGCACCAGAACATCGTGCGTCATCACGATGGCATCGGCGTCGTCTGGGCGTGATGCCATAAACGAACGCCAACGCGCGTCGACGTCGGCCAGCGATTCGCCGCCTTCGAAGCGCACCTCGTGTGGCGCCGTTCGCCACGCGTGCATTCGGGCCGGGTCTTCGCGCTCGACCTCATCGCGCAATCGCCCCTCCCACGTACCGTGCGCGATCTCGATCAGCCGGTCATCGCACTGCAACGCGACACCGAGGCGCTCGGCAACGGGACGCGCCGTTTCGACGCAGCGGCTCAACGGACTTGAGATCACGCAGGCATCGCTCGATGCCAGCGCGTCGGCTAGTGCCGCCGCCTGTTGGCGGCCGAGCGCGCTGAGCGGCGAGTCGTGCCGCCCTTGGTAGCGCCCTTCGCGGTTAGCCTCGCTCTCGGCGTGACGCACGACGTAAATCGTCGCCATCACACTTCGATCGCCCGCACCGATTCGATGCCATTCACCTCGGTAATCGCGGCGAGGACGCTGCGATCGACGCTGCGGTCGACGCCCAGCACCATCATCGCCCCGCCGCCGCGCTCTTTGCGCGCAACCTGCATGGTCGAGATGTTGACGTCCGCCTTCCCCAAGATCGTGCCGATTTGCCCGATCATGCCGGGAACGTCGCGATGGCGTGTAACGAGCATCGTTCCTTCGGCAATTGCGTCGATTTCGTATCCGTCGATCTCCACGACGCGCGCGCCGTTGGCCAGCAGGGTGCCGATCAACCGGTGCTCGCCCGCGGCCAGGCCGAACGACGAGCGAAACGGGGCTTCGGCGTTCACCATCGTCACGCGCCGATCGGTGATGCAGGGCAGCGCGCCGGGCAGCACCGCGGGTGCGAACGACTCGGGCTGGAGATCCGCAAGCTCGCCCTGCAGCAAAATCGCAAACTCGTCGCGCAAGACGCCTTCGAAGAGCTGCGGCAGCATCGCTCCCATCGCAAACGCCAAATCCACGAATCGGCTCGGCGTCGAGCCGAGCGCGGGCGCATTCACCGCGCCGCTCGCGGGCCGGCCGCTTAATACGCGCACCACGTCCTGCGCGAGGTCGAGCGCGATGCGCTCCTGGGCTTCAAAGGTCGAGCCGGCGAGATGCGGCGTTGCGACAACCCGCGGATGCGCGACGATTCGCGCCGACGCCGATCCCGGCGGTGGCGGCTCTTCGGGCAGCACGTCGAGCGCCACCGCACGCAGGCGGCCGGCATCGAGCGTCGCGAGCAGCGCATCGAGGTCCACCAACGCGCCGCGCGCACCGTTCACCAGCACCGCGTCGTCGCGCATCAGCGCAAGCGCGCGCGCGTCGATGACGTTTCGCGTCTGCGGCGTCAGCGGTACGTGAAGCGTCACGACGCCGGCTTTGCGCAAGAGCGCGTCGAGCTCCAAAAGTTCGATGCCAAGTGCGCTCGCCCGGGAGGCGGGCGCGTACGGCTCGTACGCGACGACGTGCATGCCGAATGCCGCGCCTCGCACCGCGACGCTCTCGCCGACGCGGCCCAAGCCGACGACGCCCAACGTCTTGCCGTACAGCTCGTGGCCGACAAACGCCTTGCGCTCCCAGCGCTGCGCTTGCAGCGCTGCATTGGCGTGCGTCACGTGGCGCAGCCCCGCCAGCAAGAGCGCAAATGTGTGTTCCGCTGTCGCGATCGTATTCGCGCTGGGCGTACTGATGACGACGATGCCCGCGGCGCTGGCGGCGTCGATGTCGATCGCGTCGGTGCCGGCGCCGGCGCGAGCGACCACCTCGAGCTGCGGGGCGCACGCGAGCAGGGCGCGATCGACGCGCGTCTCCGAGCGCACGATCAGTCCGCGCGCTCGCTGGAGCTCCGCTTGCAACCGGTCGCGAGGCGCGCCGACGCACGAGACGACGTCGGCACCCGCGCGCTCTAAAAGCGCGATCCCGCGTTCATCAAAACGTTCGGCAACCACCGCGTATCCAAGCTGCGGTTCGAGCATCTCGGGCGGGTTCGCGTCGCCGCTGCAGGTACCATTAGGGCCGGATTTGTCGCGCGATCGCTTGTGCCGTTTTTTGAACCAACGCATGATTCGCGTTGAGGATTTTTGGGCTACCGACAGGGCGCAAACCTGTGATGTTCCAGAGCCCGACCGATGTCCAAGCGGGGTCATAGTAACTCCACCAGCGCGCACCGTGATGGGTACCGCGTTCAAATATCCGTCGGGCCCAGCGCTGCATGATCTTGGGATTGCGAATAACGACTTCGCTGGGGCGCTCGATGCCTAGCGATGCGAGCGCTTTAACGCTGTGGAGGTCGGGGATTTGCGATGCGTCCCGCGGTGCTACCCGGAACATAAAGAGCGCCGCCCTATTCATTCGGGACGGCGTTCGGGTCGTACGGAAACACTCGAAAGAGCCTCACGCATAGGCCCAACATCGATGTTGTCCAGTGCCTCGATCACCGGCGCAGCACCTCGGAGCGCGAGCACATCGATCGGACGTTTATTGTCGAGAAACGGCTCATTCCCAACAAGCCAGCGTGCTGCAGTGGACGGCTGGAACACCTGAAAGCGCCCGGTTGAGGATGTCATGCAGATCGATAATGCGTCGCGCCATCTCCCGGCTGATCTGTCGGTGGCCCGCTTATCCAGTTGGCCACACTTCCTGGACGAACATCGAGTAAGCGTGACAAGGGACGCGGGCCAAACGCCCTAACGAGCCGGTCGAGAAGCGGATGCACGTCGGCAAGCTCATCGGGGTTTTGTGGAGGATCGATTCGTTTCAGTGCAATCGTCCAAGGCATGGCTGCGTAATCATCCTTTCTTATTCTGAAGGCAATAAGGCCCTGGAACGGAAAACGCAAACCGTTTTCCTTAACTGTGCGCCAAGAGCCCGTCCAGGGCCCCTGTATGCTGCCCGCCGGCCCAGATCTGGCGAAAAGCGTCGACTTCTGCTAAGCCAGCCGCTTTCAGGGCGGCGTCTGCATTGAGCTAAAGTTGATTCAGATAGCTGACGACCTCGGGCGCCTGCGTAGTTATCTGAGACGCTTACGCGAGCCCGGCTTTTCGTTGTTTTGCGATCGCTTTCGACGCGGTCGCCCTGCCATGGCTACGATTTTCGAGTCGGCCTGAGTCCCCGGCGGCTCCAACGATCCGTAAGCAGCCTCGTAGTAGCTGTCACGCAGGTTGCCTAGCTGCAAGTCACGAGTAATCGGCTTGCCGTCGCCCCCATAGATTGTTACTCCCTTCACGAGCAATCGATATGCGGCGAGGCGTGCGTTCTTCCAGTCGGAGACTTTCCAACGATGCGGCGCCATGACGCGATAGTCGAAGGGCGGCAGCGCGGGTCGCTTTTCGTCGAAAAGTTCAAGTGCTACGCGAAATCCCTCGCGTTCTAAAATCGCGTTTTTAACCTGTGCTTTGCTGGCCACTGAACTTTACTTTGCCTTTCCTTAAGTCCTCCGTGGGCGGTTCGGTACGCGCGCAAGCCAAAACTCCGTGTCGTTAAGCGTAATGCGGTCCCGGCGTCGGCTGATTTGAGGCGAAAACATCGCCCCGTCGTCTTGATAGTAGAGCAAAATCCACGCGATGAGCTGGGCGCGATCGTTGGGCGTGAGATGCTTGATCGCGACCTTCACGGCGGTAACATCGCGTGTTGGGTCGCCAGGACGCTCGAACTGCGGCGGCCTCGCCATAGGCGCAACAACCGCTGCGAGTTCCCGCCGGATGCGGGCGCGCGATACCTGCGGCGACAGGTGGAGTGAGAGCTCGCTCGTAAGCTCCAATTTTTGAACCGCATGGCGTGCCGACGTTCGGCGATAAGGAGATTGAAATGCGAAGTCAGACCATAGCGACAGGCGTGGGCGTCCTCATTCTTATCGGCGTCTCAGTTCTAATCGGACGCCTATCGTGTCCAAAGCCCGAAGACGGCAATCCCATCGGGATTCACATTCATGGATTGGCAAAGACCGACAACAATCCATTGAGGCTTAGCAATTGCAAACAGGGTTGCAAGGGCACGTTAAGATTCGACATTGCAATAGGCAAGAACAATGCGGCACCGCAGCCGTCGACGAAGTGCCCGCGTAATGCGAACTGCATCCATTTCGTCAACGCTACGAGTCAGTCGATGGCCATTAGTAGCGTCGACGATGCCACGCCGCACCCCGAGGAGTCTGTAAATGCCGAAGGAACGTTCGAGATATCGCCCTAACCGCGAACGTCCTATTCGGCGTCCCAGGTTTCCGCGTTAACGGGGTAGCCAAGCATGTTGCGCGCGAAACCGCTGACGCGCGGGTTGAGCACATCGAAGAAGCGCGCGTAATCCATCGGTATCACGGGAAGCCGAGCGTACACGATCTGCTGCATCGTAACGAAGTCGTGCTCGCGGCGTCGTGCGTTGGGCGTAATCGCTTGATCGCGAAACGCCGACTCAAACGCCGGATCGCAGAAGCGCTGCACGTTGTTGCCGTCCGGCCCGATTTGCTCGCAGGCGAAGACAACGCTGCCCTCCGGGTCGCCGCTTCCAACCCACCCTTGCGCGGCGAGATTAAACCGGCCGCTGCGAATCGGTCCGCCCAGCGCGTTAAACAGGGTCGCCGGGAATGACTTGATCGTCACGCGGATGCCGACGGCCGCCAGGTCTCGCTGAACCGCACTAGCAAAGGGGCTGCCGCTGCCCTGACCCTGGCGAACGAGAAGTACCTCTAGCGGAACACCGTTCTTCATTCGAGCGCCGCCTTGCTTGTGCCATCCCGCGCTCTCCAGCTCATTGTTAGCCGCCGCTTCGTTCTGCGCGATCGGCGCGAGGCTTCGGTCATGCCAAGCGAAGACGGGCGGAAGAAACGCCGCCGCTCGCGGATAGAGATCGTGAAAGAGACTCTCGATGAACGGCATATCGAGTGAGTCGGCGATCGCGCGTCGCACGCGCAGGTCGTTCGTCGGTGGGGCGGCCGTTTGCAGTGCGAGGTAATCCAGTCCGTTGATTTCGGTCGGAACGACGCGAAGCTGCGTGTCCGCTCGTGCTTGCACAACTTGGGGTGGCTGAACTCTAGCCACGTCGATCTCGTGCGTGCGTGTTGCGATTAGCGCAGACTCAAAGTCGGGGATCATGCGCAGCTCGATATGCAAGAGTTTTGGCCTAGGGGAAAAATACGGATTGGGCTCGAGCGTGACGCGATCGCTGCGCCGCCATTGCGCTACTCGAAACGGCCCGGTGCCGAACGCGTGCGCTTCCCACGATGCGTTGCGCATTGCGGTGCTCGTGAACGCGTGCGCGGGAAGGATGCCGAAGGCGAAGTCCGATTCGGCGAAGAGCTCGCCGACTGCCGCATTCCACGGCGAACGCAGTTGCACGACAACGGTGTATGGGTCGGGTGCCGCGATCGATGCGATCCGCCGATAGGCATCCGTGCCGAGCACCGGGTTGCGCGGATCGATTATGGCGCGGTAGGTAAAGAGGACGTCCGCCGACGTTAGCGGCCGTCCGTCGGCGAAACGAACGTTCCGGCGCAGATGATAGACGATCGTGCGTCCATCGCGTGAGACGTCGCCGTTGGCGCGCGACGGCACGCGCCGCGCCAGCACCGGAGTCAGCTGATTTCTCGCCGACAAACCGACCAGCGTTTGCACGAACAGGAGATCGAATCCGATTGTGTCTTGATCGTGCGCGAGCAACGGATTAAGCGACGAGGGATCGGATGGATCGGCGATGCGCAAATCGTGCGCCGGCGCGTTGGCAGTGCCCCCGCCGGTGCGCGCGCAGCCGACGCACGCAATGACGACGCCAAGCAACCACGCGGCCGCCCCCGCTCTCACGCGCGCAACCGCCTTCGAGCGTAGACGTCGCGCGCCTCGGCCAACGCATCGTCAACGTGCATCTGCGCTCCCTGTTCGCGTAATGCCGACACTTGCGCTTGCGGCATCGCCGCATCGAGCGACTCCACCGCCAAGTCGTAAGCAATGCTGTCGCGCAACTCGCGTCCGCTCTCTTTGAAGAGGCGATCGGCGAGCCCGAGAAATCGCGCCGCGGCATCGGTCGCGCCGTCCTGCGCCTCAATCGCGGCAATTCCGTGAAAGGCTCGCGCGACGTAATCTTTGACCCGCAGCTCGCCGGCTGCATCCAGGGTCGCCAAAAATCCCGCAAGCGCATCATCGAGGCGCCCCTCTTTCAGCGCAACCGTGGCAAGGCCATGATGCGCGCAGCAGACGCCGTAGCGGTCGTTGACTTCGCGCTTCTCTGTAAAAGCACGTTCGAAGAGTTTGCGCGACTTCGCCAAGTCGTTTAGGCCGAGCTGCACCCATCCCATCGCCATCGTTACCTCGCCTGCAACGCGTCGTTCGCCCAACTCGGAGGCGCTTCGCTCCGCATCCTCGAGCAGCATGCAGGCTTGGTGAAGCTCTCCACGTTGGCGCGCGAGCATGCCGAGATTCCCGAGGCAGATCATTTCGTCGCGACGGTCGTCCGACGCGCGGAAGCCCTCGAGCGCCTCTCGGTAGAGCGCCTCGGCTCGGTCCAAATGGCCCTGCCGGTGCACGGCTTCGGCGATTCGAAAGAGGGCGTGCGCGATGCCGATGCGGTCGTCGAGCGCGCGCGAGAGCTCGAGCGCTTCGTGCGACAGCTTCAACGAATCCGCCAGCTCGTCTTGCAACGTCGTGAAGCCGGCCCCCAGACAAAGCAGCAACGCGCGGTCTTTTGGCTCGACGGCAACCTCCAAGGCTCGCAAGATCCACCCGCGCGCCTCAGTGAGCAGTCCGCGTTCGCGCCAATACGGCGCGATGTTTTGGATAAAGGCGGTTGCGCGCGCATCGTTGCGAGAAATGTACCACTCGAGCGCGGCCCGAATGTTCGGTGCATCGTCGTCGAATGCCGCATAGTCGCGCGACGTGGGTGGCGCCGCTTGACTTCGCGCAACAAGCTGTGCGTAGTACTCGGCGTGCCGGCTCCCGACACTCTCACTCGCGCCGTTGAGCCGCTCGCGTGCGTACTCGCGAACCACGTTGAGAAGACGGTAGCGTGTCGTTCCGCCCGCATCATCGGCTTGCACGAGGGATTTGTCGACGAGCGAATCGATCGCATCGTCGATGCCGCTAACGTCATATGCGACGTGGCGCTCGGCATCCGCCGTGCAACTTCCGCGGAAGATGGACAAGGCGGCCAAAGCGGCTTTTTCGTCGGCGGCGAGCAGCTTATAGCTCCAGTCGATCGTTCCGCGCAGAGTGCGGTGGCGCGTGCTCTCGGTCGAATCCTTGCTGCTTAATGCCAAGCCCGACGTAAGGCGGCTCGTGAGTTGCTCGAGCGGCATCGCGGATAACCTTGCGCAGGCGAGTTCGATGGCGAGCGGTATGCCCTCCAGTTTTTCGCAGAGCGCGACGACTTGCGAATGCTCGGCACCCCCAAGCGTCATCGAGGGAGCGGCTTGCCGAGCGCGCTCGAGAAAGAGCTGCGTGCCGTTTTCCACCAATGGACCGACACGATAGACCTGCTCGCCGGTAAGGTGCAGCCTTTCCCGGCTCGTCGTTACGATCGTCACGTCGGCGCACTGCGACAGAAGCGTTCGTACGAAGGCCGCAACGCCGGCGACCACGTGTTCGGCGTTATCGATGATCAAGAGCGCGTTTCGCGCTCGAAAATGCGCCACCACGGTTTGCTCGATCGGTTCGTTGGGAAGCTCCCGGACATTTACGGCGGCCGCAATCGTCTGCACGACGAACTGCGGGTCTTGCACCGGGGTGAGGTCGACGAACCACGCGCCGTCGCGATATCTCTCCAAGACCTCGGCGGCCAGCTGCAATGCCAAGCGTGTCTTTCCGATTCCGCCCGGCCCGGTGATCGTGAGCAATCGGCAGCCCGCAATGATGGCGCCGAGCTCCGTCAGCTCGTTGTTGCGGCCCACGAACGTGGAGATTTGCGAGGGAAGATTGTTCGGCCGCGAATCGAGCGACGCGAGCACCGGAAACGTCGAGCGGAGTCCTTCGGCGACGAGTTGGAAGGTCGGCTCCGGTTGGCTCAGGTCTTTCAGCCGGTTGAGCCCAAGGTCGCGAAGGACGAATCCGTCGTCGCTCGACTCGCGCACGAGCGCAGCCGTTGACGACGAAACGAGGATCTGTTCGCCATACGCAATCGACATCAACCGCGCCACGCGATTCACGGCGGGTCCGAAGTAATCGCCGTCACGCTCCGTGCACTCCCCGGTGTGGATGCCGATCCGCACTCGGATCTCACCGATCGCCGCCGGCCACGCGTACAAGTGCAATGCGCGCTGCACGTCGACTGCGGCGCGGAGCGCCTCGCGAGGATGCTGGAACGCGCTGCAACATTCATCTCCCACGGTTTTAAAAACCACGCCGTGATTGCGTTCGATGATTTCGCGAAGCAGCCGATCGTGCGTGGCAAGTTCCTCACGCATTGCGGCGGGGCTGCGTTCCCACAGCTTCGTGCTGCCTTCGATATCGGTAAAAAGGAAGGTAACGATACCGGTTGGCATTGACGCCGCCACAGTCTTTTCCTATTCGGTCAAGGCAGGTCAATACTCCCGCACCGTGCTTTGGGAAGGCCCCTTCTTTGACGGGTTAACCCGATGCGTCGCGGCTTCGGCTCATCGTCGCTCGCTCAAGCTAAACTCCATGCCGGAATCGCTTATTCCGATTGTGACTTGAACCGGTCGATGCCGCATCAAAATGCGATCGTAGAGAAAGCTAAGGGCCGTAATAAAAAACACGGGACCTTAAATGCAAGACCGCCTGTCCTTATGGACCGCTAAGCGATTTGGATTCTATCCAAGGTCATTTGTCCGAAGGCGTGTAGGCAGCTCCTTCGAGCCCAGGGGGGGAAGGCGGTGCTTAATTTGGTTGTCCACTTGTTCGTCTTGACAGTGCCGACGTCGAGCCATCCACCACCATCGCCAAACGCCAAGTTTGTCTCCGTCTCGTTAAAACCGCCCGAAATCGGGTCGCCGTAGCCGAAAATATTATGGTGCGTCCGGCCGAGAGTGTTTATTGGCGCCGAGCTCGGGGTTACCGGCAGCCTGTACTGGTCAGTGGCGCGCGTTTCTTGGTCCGTAACGTTGAGTATCTTGTCGTGATTGCTTACGTACACACCACCCGCGAACCCAAGCGTTCCCGGAGGCAGTATCTTGACGAACTTCGGATGCTTCCGCGTGGCTTTCTGGACTTCGGTTAGGCCGAAAGCGCAGGACGAACTGGAGGAGCAATATTGGTAATCGAACCAGATGTTGCCCTTTGTGTCACTGTCCATGAAGTAAACGTCCGTCACCCAAGACGGCGCCAAATGTACTGCGCCGTAGACGGTGGGTCACCCGCTTTCCAAAATACGAATCCTGCGGGCGCGTTAGGGCATCCGCTTGTGGTGCAGTAAAACTGGCTCGAAATCTCTGCAAAGACGTTGCCCTGCGTATCGGTGCCGCCGTCAAATTGTGAGACGAAGCAAGTCTGACTTGGCGGACACCCGGTTGAGCTGCCCGCGACCCAGCTGTACGTCACCGGCGCACCGTTGCCGGCCGGGTACTCTAGCTCTAAACCGCCGTTGAGCGAGCTGTTACTCTCGCCGGCCACCCAGGCGTTACGCGCGGCGTCGACCTTGACGGTGATCGGGGAATAGCAGCCGCTGTCTTCCGTGTCAATGGCTTTGACCGCTGCGTACTTTTTGTTCAAGCCGAGGAGATACGAGAACTCCGTGTTGGTTGTCCAAACTGCCACTGGACCGCCGTGGTGGTCCACCTTGATCTGGGGACGTGGATGAGCGCTGAGATATTTGAGCATCCTCTGTGACTCCGCCCGAGGGACGGAGCCCGCGAGCTTGCCCTGGGCTTGCAGCTCGAGCAGCTTCATCGCATCGATGCGACCGTTCCCAAGGTCGGCGGAAGCTTGAGTGAACGATGGGCTCACGCTTGAGGAATTCGGCAGGGACGATGTGCCCTGCGACGAGGTGGAGCAACCCGCGAGAAGCGCGACCAAAAGGGCAAGACCCGCGGATGCTTTTGATAGGTGCATCTGTGCGTTCTCCTGTTGTTAAAAGCAGACGGCATCGTCGCTGCAGCCGCCTGCAACGGGGCTTTCAGCGTTCACGGGGTGGGCGAAGCTTCCTCTGTCCTTTACGGCGATGGTTTCGGTCGGTCACTCCTTTCGGCCAACGCGAAGATTCGGCTGCGCGTGCTCGTGCCGCCGGCTCAGCTAACGCCGCAGACCGCTTAGCGTCGAATAATTATCCGCGGCTTTCGTCAAAGGATCATTGGCGCTCGCGCCTTAGCTCGGACGCAATCGATTGGGGCAACGCCCGCATGGCGGTTCTCAACGAAACGATCTCCTCCGCGATCGATGCCAGCGATTCGCGCAGAGCAGCGATCGGATCGTCGCCATGGATCGACAGGGCGTCCATGGCGGAGCCGACGCCATGCGCGAGCGCAGACAACGCTTCCACCTCGTCGGGCGCGTAGGCTTCTCCACCGGCGCGCTCGCCTAACAAGAGCACGCCCAACAATCTGTCTCGTGCAAGCATCGGAAGGGCGAGCGCTCCTTGCATGGACGTCGAGTGATGGTGTGGGTCGAGCGGACCATGCCAGGCTTTTAGCGCTAGTATGCCGCTATCATTCTCACCGACGCTGGCCGCAAGGCCGTTTCCGAATGAACGGGCGACGCTGTAGATTCCCGCGCCGTCAAGCAGGATCGCTCCGCTGCGGGCGTCCGTATGACGCTGCACCGCCTCAATCGCGCGATCGATGAGTTCGCCGGAGTCCGTGACATACGCCGCCTCCCTCGAAAAATCGAGTAGAGCTCGCTCGTCTTCCCGTCGCTTTCTAAAAAAGAGCGCTTCGATAAATTCGTCTGCACGCTTATGAATGTAGTTGAGCGACAAGCCTAAAGCGAGGGCCAATCCGCCGTTCGCGATCAATCCGGTCGTATGGCTCACGTTCGCCACCGCCGAGCCGAGCAGCCATTCTAAGAGTACGAACGCCGCGACGACGACCAACGATACCGTAGCCACGACCAGAGTACGGCTTACGACGAACTCCAAATCGAGCACTCGACGCTTGAGCAGCGCGAACGTCACCGTGCCCGCACCAAGCAGCAGAAAACCGTTTGAAATTGCGCTGAGCGACATGTATGTGACCCACGACGTCGCAAATTGCTGGAGAACGGTCGCCAGCGCCGATGCCGCGAGCGCGATGGGAAGCGGAAGAAGCAGCCACGCGGTCCGCGCGCGATCGGCTTGCGGCGTCGCGGCCGTCGCGATGGCAGCGGCGATCGCTGCGATGAGGAATATTGCGACGCCCAGTGTCTGCCAGAACATACCATTGACAAACGGCATCGGATCGATTGAGAGATTCAGCGCCCCAATCGTTGCCGCAACGTACCCGGCGAGCGCGAGCGCGGCCGCAATGACCGCGATCCCTTCAGCGGCGACTCTCAACGGAGATCGAACTCCGAACGTCGCGGCGAGCGCGACGGGGAGCAAGGCCTGCGCGCACACGACGACGCCCAATATCGCGTACTTCAATGAGCCCAACGTCCCATCGGTTACCGCCATTGCCAGCGGGCCGATCGTTTCCGCGGAAATAGCGAGCAGCGTCAGGCATAGGTAGCGGCCCTCGCGCGTCTGCCACCGGCGCAATGCGATGATGAAGGCGCACGCCAGGGCGAGGAAATACGCGAGCATCGCGAGCGCGGTGTTCGGTATTTTGATCGCGGCATCGGCTTGGTATATCGTGCTGGGATGGACGCGAGCCGTGAACGTTTTGCCGCCTCGGCGAACGACCACGGTCGCCACCTTTGACGTCACCGGTTGAAAGACGAGGCTGGTGCGATCATAGAGGCCCTGCTCGCGCAGATCGACGCGATCGCCATCGCGGAGTCCCGCGCGCGCTGCCGCGCCGCCGGCGACGACCTGAGTAGTCTGCTCCACAAACGGCCTATCGGTCAAAGCCATTATGTCGTCCCAGTAGCCGAACCACGGCTTTCCGCCGAGACCGAAGTTGTCAAAGAGCGCCGAAAGAACGGTGGCAAAGACAACCGCGCAGGCCGCGAGTAAACCCCACTTCCAACGCTTGTCGTTCATGGGTTGGGCTACTCCGGCGCGGGACATCTCACCTTGGGGCCACGCACGCCTGGGACGCCGCCTGTGAGAACGGCGTTGATGGCTGATTCCCAGTGCCGGCCTCGCGACGCAAAGTGTTCGGCGAAACGGCGAACGATGCGTTTGCCTTCGTCGTCGAGCGCGGTTTTGGTGTAAGCGACCGTCGCGACGCTGCCCGTCGTCGTGGGCTGCAGCGTGATGTCGATGCGCGTAAGCACGTGCATGCGTTGGCAGCCTATTTCGAGGCGGTGCTGGAAGGTAACGTCACACAAGCGGAAGCGGTGGTATTGCTGCGCCTAGCTGTGTACGGTGCATCGACGATCAACGACGTGCACCGCGCTCTTTTGCACAAGCGCTCGACGCTGACGAGCGTGGTCGACCGGCTGGAGCAAAAGGGACTTGTGGAGCGGCGCATCGGCGAAGACGACCGGCGCAACTTCGTGCTGGCGTTGACGCATCGCGGGACGCGCGCGGCCGAACGTGTGGCTGCCGCGGTTGCAGCTCTCGCGCCCGCCGGCTCGCCGGCCGAGTTTTCGAAGGCAGTGACGACGCTGAACGCGACGGCGGAGCGCTGCTTACTTCACCGATAATACGAGGCTTCACTCATCGATGGTGTAGAGCCACCACGCAGATGCGTTACGCCGTGATTCCCGGTCATAGTAGACTTCGAGCTTTGCCCCGGTGGCCGTCCGGAGCTCGTACCAATGCCGCTTGAGGTAGACGTCTCCACGGTCAGCTTTCGTAGACCTCCAGCTCCGCAGAACCGCAGTTATCAAGAGAGTTTGGCTACCCCACCGAAAGGCACTGGGCACCGGCGGCGTGCTTCCGCTCGCGGGCGTGACGTATCCATCGCCGGCGGGGACGAGCGGGGAGCTGACAAATTTTCGCACCGTTCGATTGTACTCGCTGCGTTGCACGTCGGGCCGTCGGAACATGGAGCGGAGGCGCCCGCGGTCACTTAGCAAATGTCCCGGCATGCAGAGGACCGGCGAACGCGCCCTCAATGGCCCGCAGACGACCGGTCGCACCTATTGCAACCTTTCGCAGCCTGCCTACGAGATCGACGACTCGCTGCGTAACCAGCGGGTTCCGGTGCATGGCGGCGTCGAGTTACTAGCCGACGTCTATTTGCCGCGCGGTGGCCCGCGCGCTCCGGCCCTCTTTTCTGCCTCACCGTATCCGCGCCAAATTCAGAATAGCGGGGCACCGCTTGGGTTCGTTGAGGCCGGCGCCACCGATTTCTTCGTCTCACGCGGGTACGCGCACGTCATCGCCAACGTGCGCGGTACCGGCGGCTCGGGCGGTACGTATGACCTGTTCGGCCCTGACGAGCGTACCGATATGGGCGAGTTGGTCGAGTGGATTGCCGCCCAACCCTGGTGCGACGGCAGCGTCGGCGGAGTGGGCGTGAGCGCATTTGCGATGACGCAGTTGGAAGCCGCGCTCGAAGCGACGCCGCATCTTAAAGCGATCTTCGCACCGCTTAACTCACTCGACGTGTACGAGTTGTACTATCACGGCGGCGTGATGAACACGACCTTCGACATTGCCTGGATTCGAAGCGTTGCCAAGCTCGCCAATCTCGGCGACGCCACGCTGCGCAGCGCCGGCGTGGGGCTCGTCGAGGCGATCCTGCGCAATCCGCGCGTCCATGCCAAGTTTGCGCACTTCAACGGCGAAGCCGCGCTCGGAGCGCTTAAGCTCACGATGGGAGGCGCGCTGCATCCACCGTTTTCTACCCTCGCGATGGCGTGTTCCGTCGAGCATCAAGTCAAGGACGATTTCTGGGAAGCTCGCAACATGAAAACGGGCCTGGGCAACGTTCGGGTTCCCGTTTACCTCGGCAGCGACTGGCAGAACGTTCCGGTGCATCTGCCCTCGACGTTCACGATTTACAACAGCCTGCCGCCCAACGTTCCCAAGCGCATGTCGCTGCTTGGCGAATACGGCTTCACTTGGCCGTGGGAAAGCCTGCACGTCGAAGCCTTGGCGTGGTTCGACCACTGGCTGCGCGGGCGCGACACCGGCATTATGGACGGTCCACCCATTCGCTACGTCATTCCGGGCGAGCCGGGCGATCCGTGGCATGAGGCCTCGGCATGGCCGCCGCCGGAATGTTCGACGCTGGCGTGGCGTTTGCGAACCGACGAAACGCTGGCAGAGGATCAAGGCGGCGACGGAAAGCGCGCGTATACGTACGTCAGCCCGGCGTTAGCGCCTCTGATAGAGACCGACGAAACGATGCTTTCGTGGTCCACGCCGCCGCTCGAGAGCGACTTGCGCCTCCTAGGTCCGGTCGAGTTGACGCTCGACGCGTCGAGCACCGGCGGCGACGTCGCATTCTTGGTCACGCTGCAAGACGTCGCGCTGGACGGTACGGCGACCGACGTGACCATGGGATGGCGCCGAGCGGCCATCTCCGACGACTACAAGCAACTCGAAAGCGTTCCGGCCGGCGTCATGAGAAGGTACAACATAAAGTTGGTAGACAACGCGCGCTGCTTCGCTCCTGGCCATCGCGTTCGGCTCCTGCTGCGCAGCAACGACACGAGCGGCCCCCCGCCGATGATGGGCTTCCATCACGCGCAAGTCGGCGTGTCGTCTCGGATTAGCGTCGCGTCGTCGTCGCGTCTGAAACTGTCGGCAGTGCTCAAAACGCTCTCATAGCGCCGTGCTTCCCTCGTTCATCGCGGCGATTCGATCGAGCACAATTCGTATGATTCCGGCTACCGGAACCGCCAGCACCATGCCGAGAATTCCGAGGGTTTCGGCACCGACGACTATTGCAATGAAGATTACGAGTGCAGAGACGCCCACGCTCTTTCCCACGATGATCGGTGCGAGAACCCGACCCTGAGCTTCGAACACGAGTACAAAGAGACCGAGTACGATGAGCGCTCGTATCGGTCCCGCAGAGACGAGCGCAACCACAAACATGGGGATTCCGCCGATAAACTCGCCAAGTATGGGAATGAGCGACGCTATCCCGGCTACGACGCCGAGCAATAGAGCGTAGGGAACGCGCATAGCGACCAAGATCAGTGTTGCCGCGATCCCAATGATGAGAGCCAGAATGACCTGTCCGCGCACGAAGCCGGCGATAACGAAGTCTGCCTGGTCGATGAAATCGGCAATCTCCGATCGCGCTCTCCGGGGCACGAGGCGCATGAAGCCGGCGCGAATCCGTTCTACATCGGTCACGAAGAAGAACGTCAGCGTGAGCGTCAGCAGCACGTCGACCGCGAAGGTGACCGTTCCGCGGAGTATGCCGAGAGCTCCCAGTCCGAGGCTCGCGGCGAATGCTCCAATAATCGCTCCTGCGCGGGCGAGGTTGGCGAGAACAAACGTGCGGAGCTCGGGTGGAAGATGCTTGAGGAGTGAGCTCGACGTTGGCTCCGCTGCTTGCCGTTCTAGTGACTGCAGCGTTGCGGGAAACGCTCGTGAAAGATCGAGCGCTTGTCGGGCGACCGTCGGTGCGAGGTAGGCAATGGCGAGCGCTATGAGGCCCAGCACCACGACGTATACTACGAGCACGGCGAGCGCTCGCGGCATCCGCCTACTCAACAGGCGAACCGGCGGAAAGATCATGTAGGCAAAGAAAACGGCCGCAATGATTGTCGTAAGGATGTTGTGGAGATGACTCGCGACGATCCCGAGCATCCATGCCAGCACGCCGATACCGATAAGTACGGCGACAACGATCAACGCGCGCAACCAACGGGTGAGCGAACCCAAAGGGACCTCCGACAACGGCAACGTCAACCGCTCCAGTCTACCCCAAATGCGGGCCATTTCGACCGTTCCGCGCGAGAGCCGTCTGGGGGCTCGCCGGGTGGTCGGCTCGCCGCACCGGCTCCCCGGAGGCCCCGCAGTTTAGAGTGCTGAGCTCTTGGTTATATGGTCGGAGGCAGCTTACGAACTTTTTCCAGGAATGAAAGGTTAGCCGTGATCAAGACGCTCAACGACCTGTTCTACGAAACGCTTCGAGACATGTTCTATGCGGAAAAGAAAATTCTCCGAACGCTTCCCAAGCTGGCAAAGGCCGTCAAGTCGGACGAGCTGCGCGAGGCGTTCCTCCACCATCGGGACGAAACCGAAGGGCAGGTCGAACGGATCGAGCGCGTTTTCGATATTATCGGCAAGCCCGCGCGCGGAAAGACTTGCGATGCCATCGACGGTATCCTCGAGGAAGGCAATGAGGTTATGAAAGACTTCAAGGGCAACCCGGCGTTGGATGCCGGTCTCCTTGCAGGAGCGCAAGCGGTCGAACACTACGAGATCTCTCGCTACGGAACGCTGATCGCGTGGGCCAAAGTGATGCGGTTGTCGGAAGCGCCGGACCTTTTGCAAGAAACGCTCGAGCAGGAAGTCAAGACCGACGAGTTGCTGACGAAGATCGCGAAAAAGGCCGTCAACGCCGCGGCAACTGCCAAATAGTTTTGGCAGCCGCAAATGGAAATTAAACGCGTCGGTTCGCAGCCATCCGCAGCTGCATCCGCCGACTATTTCACCGGCCCCGTGCGCATGGATCCGCTTTTCGATCGAGAGGAGCCGGCGCGCGTGACCGGCGCGATCGTTACCTTCGAGCCGGGTGCACGGACGGCATGGCACACGCACCCGCTCGGTCAGACGCTGATCGTGACGGCGGGATCGGGCAGAGTCCAACGTTGGGGCGGCGGAATCGAGGAAATTCACCCGGGCGACGTCGTCTTGATTTTGCCTGGTGAGAAACATTGGCATGGCGCGGCGCCGGCGACCGCGATGACGCATATCGCCATTCAAGAGAAGCTCGACGGCAGGAACGTCGACTGGCTTGAAAAGGTCACCGACGAGCAATACGGAGCCGATTCAAAATGACCGCCTGGCTCTGCGTGCGCGCTTACCACTACGGCTGAGCGAGCCGCGCTGGTCGCAGGGCGCCGTTGCTTGGGGGAACGCGGCCAGAGTCTGCGCAAGATCCCGCTGTGGAGCCTGCTCCGCTCGATATTAGGCTGAGGATCAACGGAGCCGAGCATAAGCTGACGCTCGATCCGCGCACCACGTTGCTCGATTCCCTTCGCGAGCACCTGCATCTCACGGGTACAAAGAAAGGCTGCGGCCTCGGACAGTGCGGCGCTTGCACCGTGCTAATGGACGGTAAGCGCGTGAAGTCATGTCTCTGGCTCGCCGCGCTTGTCGAAGGGCGCGAGATCACGACGATCGAGGGCCTGGAGCGAGACGGCTCGCTGCATCCGTTGCAGAGCGCTTTTATCGATCGTGACGCCTTTCAATGTGGATATTGCACGCCCGGGCAAATCGTGTCCGGCGTCGCGTGTATCGCCGAGGGCCACGCCGGCTCGGCCGAAGAGATCCGCGAGTGGATGAGCGGCAACCTCTGCCGGTGCGGTGCCTACGATCACATCGTCACGGCGATTGCGGATGCGGCCCACGCCGGGAAGGTTGAGTGATGCATCCCTTCACACTCGAACGTCCAATCGACTTGAGCGCCGCGCTCGCGTCGCGCGCGCAGGCCGGCCGCACCGACTCGCAAATCGAATACATCGCCGGCGGTACCGACATGATCCAACTTCTTCAGGAACATGTGCGCCGGCCCGACACCCTCGTTAGCCTTGCCGGCCTACTCGATAATCGAGTCGAGCTGGGCCCAAGTGGTCTGAGGCTTGGCGCCGCTGCAACGATGGCCGAAGTTGCCGCTCACCCGGCGGTGATCGAACGATTTCCGGTCATCTCGGAGGCACTCTTAAACTCTGCAAGTCCGCAGGTGCGCAATCAAGCTACGATGGGCGGCAACCTGCTGCAGCGCACGCGTTGCCCGTATTTTCGTGATATCGGCTACGAAGCGTGTAATAAACGCGAACCGCGTTCGGGCTGCGCGGCCATTCATGGCGAGAACCGTTGGCACGCAGTACTCGGCACGAGCGAGCATTGCATTGCGGTCAATCCCTCCGACCTTGCGGTGGCGCTGGTCGCGCTCGATGCGCTCGTTGAAATTCAAGGCCCCGTTGGCAAGCGCGCCGTGCCGCTCCGCGACTTTCACCGGCTCCCTGCAGCGACGCCGCACATCGAAACCGTTCTCGACGCCGGGGAAGTAATCTCCGCCATTATGGTGCCGGGAAATCCGATGGGCCGCCGCTCGCATTACTTGAAGGTGCGCGATCGCGCTTCGTTCGAGTTCGCGGTGGTTTCGGCGGCGGTGGCGCTAGATATGAGCGGTGCTCGTATCACGCAAGCGCGTGTCGCGGTCGGCGGGGTAGGCACCAAGCCTTGGCGCCTGCCGCGCGTTGAAGCAGCTTTAGCCGGCTTGGAACTGGATCCGCCATCGCTTCGGCGGGCTGCTGCCCTGGCCGCTGAGGGCGCGCAAGGCTTCGGTCACAACGATTTCAAGATCGAATTGATGCAGCGCACGATCGTGCGAGCCGTCGCAACTGCCGGAACACGCGCATGAGCAACACGTTCATTGGGCAGCCGCTGAGCCGTGTCGATGGTCGTCAAAAGGTCACCGGTGCCGCAACGTATGCCGCGGAGTTCGATGTCCCAGGCCAAGCGTACGGCTCCATCGTCCGCAGTACGATTGCGAAGGGTCGCATTACGACGATTGACACGGAGCCTGCGCAAGGTGCGCCCGGTGTTCTCGCGGTCCTAACGTGCGAAAATGCACCGAGACTGCCCTACCGCAAACACAAGGGAGGCCCGGATCCCATCGTCGGCGAGCGTCTACACGTACTGCAGGATAATGTGATACACCACCAGGGCCAGCCGATCGCTCTCGTCGTTGCCGAAACGTTGGAACAAGCCGACTACGCGGCGACGTTGGTGCGGGCCGCCTACACGGTCGACTCGGCGACCACAGATATTCATCACGTCAGACCGGCGCCTCCCACGGAGAACGACGAAACCTCGCCGTTGGAGGTGCGACGCGGCGATCCGGAAGCGGCGCTCGCCGCGGCGGATGTAAAGGTCGATCAAACTTACGTGATTCCTCGTGAGAACCATAATCCCATCGAGATGCACGCGACGATTGCGTCGTGGCACGGTAATAGCTTGACGCTTCGAGACAAGACGCAGTGGGTAGCCGGCGTAGCGGATGAGATCGCCGCGGTGTTCGGCCTTTCCGCAAAAAATGTGCGGGTTATCTCTCCGTTCGTGGGCGGTGCCTTCGGCTCGGGCCTGCGCGCGTGGCCGCACGTGACGCTGGCTGCGCTCGGCGCGCGCGTCGTCGGTCGGCCCGTGAAGATTGTGCTGTCACGTCGGGCAATGTACTACGGCACGGGATTCCGGCCGTACACGTTCCAGCACATTACGCTTGCTGCCTCACGCGGAGGCCAGCTTACAGCTATCCTCCACGATGCGTATCAAGAAACCTCGATGTACGAGGAATACTTGGAGGCGCTCCTCGATGCAACGCGTTTTATGTATTCGTGTCCGAACGTCTACACGCGCTATCGGCTCGCTTCCATGAACGTGCATACGCCGACATGGATGCGTGCTCCGGGTGAAGCAAGCGGGGTTTTTGCGCTCGAGTGTGCGATGGACGAACTCGCAGTGGCGCTCCATATGGATCCCGTGGAGCTGCGGTTGCGCAACGAGCCCCAACGGGACGAGGACCAACAGTTGCCGTTCTCGAGCCGCTCGACGGGCGAATGTTATCGCGTAGCGGGGGAACGTTTTGGTTGGAGCCGCCGTAATCCCGAGCCGCGGTCGATGCGCGAGGGCGACTTGTTGATCGGGTGGGGTATGTCTGCCGCGACGTATCCTACGAACTTCTCGGCCGCGTCTGCGTTGGCACGCCTGTTGCCCGATGGTAGCGCCGAAGTCGCGAGCGCAGCGAGCGATATGGGCCCGGGCACATGGACGTCCATGACGCAGGTTGCAGCTGAGACGCTCGGTCTGCCGATCGATCGGGTGAAGTTCACTCTGGGCGACACGCGGTGGCCACGGACGCCTCCGCATGGCGGTTCGATGACGATGGCCAGTGTGGGAAGCGCGGTTCAGGCAGCCTGTCGGAAAGTACGCGCCGAAGCGCTTTCACGTGGCGGCTGCCACGATCTCAGTGAAGCTTCACGCCGTGTCGGTACACCTTTGGAGGCCTACGCGGACGTCAAACCCGGGGAGGATAGCAAGCGTTTTTCGATGCACGCCTTTGGCGCCGTCTTTGTAGAAGTTGCCGTTGACTCGGAACTTTGCCAGACGCGCGTACGGCGCATCGTCGGTGCTTATGGTGTCGGACGTGTGGTCAATCCAAAAACTAGCCGCAGCCAATGCATCGGCGGCATGATGGGCGGCATCGGCATGGCGCTCATGGAACGATCCGTGGTCGACGTGCGCAATGGACGTATTCCGAACGGTAACTTGGCGGAATACGCGGTCCCGGTGAATGCAGACGCTCCGCCGCTGATGGACGTGACGTTCATCGAAGAACACGACCCGCATGTGAACCCGCTCGGCGTAAAAGGGCTCGGCGAGATCGCCATCGTCGGTGTCGCAGCGGCTATTTCTAACGCCGTGTTCCACGCAACCGGCCGGCGCGTTCGCGACCTGCCGATCACACCGGAAAAGTTGCTCTAAGGCCGGGCCGTCCGTCGCCTAGCAGCTATTCTGCCACCATCCCTCGCGCAGAACGTAGTGACGGTGCTCGAAACGCATGGTCGCCGCGTCCACGTTCTTATCGTTGGCCTTTTCTGCCGCGCTCTCACGCATCTTATCGGTGTCATGGAACCACCCATCGTGCGCTCTGAAATTGGGGAAAGCGATTTCCCACACAACCGCCGGCTGCGCGCCTCCGGGACCGCGATAGACCGTGAAGGTCTGAAAGCCGTGTTCCTTTAGAGCCTGAGCCTGCGCCAACGTGCCGCGGTACAGGGCGTCATCTTGCCCCGGGCGCGCATAGAGAACCGACTGCGCAAGAATCGTTCCGCCCGAAAGGCTGTGCACCTTATTCGAACACGTCGCCGCGCGAGCCGGCGTGTCAACGAATGCGGAAATCGTCGAGATGAGGGCAACAGAGAAAGCTACGCGCATGTGATGTCCTTTCTGCTCGGTTCAGAGGGGTATCCGTCGCGTTGCATTGGCCGCTCGAAGCAGAGCTAGCGTAACCTGTCCGAGTCGTTTCTGCAAGAGCCCCTGGCGCCTACGCGGCGCAGCACGAGCGCGGTTCGTTCGGGGCCGAGCAACAGGTCATCGCGGGGTCATTACGCTGCTTGGTTTCGTCAAGCACGGTGTAGATTTCCCAACGACGCCCATTCGGATCGATCGCCCATACTTTAGTTTGGTTGGCGTAACAACACGTCTCTTCGCGTTCGATAGACGAGGCAAGCCCTAAACGTTGGAGCCGAGCTATTGCGCGCTCTACACCCGCGATCGAATCCACACAGATGCCATAGTGCGCATCGCTCGTGGGCGAAACGGAGCTCCTTAAATCGAGGGCAAGTTCGAGCCCTGGCCGTTCGATGATGAACAACGCGTAGTCGTTCAACATCCTCGTGGGCTTTGCGTCGAGCAGCGTCGAGTAGAATTGTACGCTCTTAGCGAGGTCCGTCGTGGCAAGATTCAGGTGGGTCTTCATGCAGGTACTTTCTGCCGGAAAGCGAGGGTTAAGGTATGGTTCAGTCGAGCACGTGCATCTCCCGCGAGCTGGTAATACACCCAGGTGCCGCGGCGATCGCACGTCACTAGCCCGGCCTCGCGCAAAATGCGCAAGTGATGTGAGACAGTCGATTGATTCAAAGGAAGAGCATCGGTAAAGTCGCAAACGCAGACTTCGTCCTCTGCAGCGGCCAAGGTCGCTAACATCGTCAGGCGGTAAGGGTCCGCAATCGCCTTGAGAAGAGCGGCAGCCGGCTCAAAGTCCGTTTCTACGACCTTCGCCGGCGGGCAACACCGTTGCATCGACATTCTTCGATGCTAGCTGCTGCATTCAATTTTGTCAATACAACAAAGAGAAGCACGCGAGTCCCCGCGATGACGGCACTATGTGACGCTCCGAGCCGGCAGCCGAGCGAGCGAGCGAGCAAGGCGCCTAGTCGAAGCGTCGCAGGCAGCGATATTTCGCGAACGCCTCAGCACGCGGGGCGCACGGCGTCGCGCTACGCTGTCAGCACGCGGCACCCCGAAGACGTGGTGATACGCGTCTGAGACATACGCCTTAGGAGGATCTCATGGCGAACGAAAAGGAAGCGCTATCGAACCCGCTGGACCAAGACGCAAACGAAGTAACAATTAAAGCGAATGCCGGCAAAGTAACTTCCGTCAAACAATCGGCGGAGAAAGTCTCCGTAAACTCAATAGCCGCCAACGCTGTAAACTACGTGAAGCCGGCGCCGCCACCCACAACCGCAAGCGGCGACTTCCAGATGACCGGCCCTGTTTGGTGGTTCAGTCTCAATAATGATCAGACGCACGATCTCGCTGCAGTCGTGGGGGTTGGCGGCAGCGCTATTGCACCGGTAGCCGGCCCGGCAGCGCCGGCGATCGCCGCCGCCGTATTGGCCGCAAGCGGTTATATCTTGTTCATAAACAAATTGGGCGGATCCAACGGTGTCGACATCAATGGCGTGTTGGGGACCACGGGCGTGATCGTGACGCCTCGCGTTGGGAAGTTTTACGGTGAATTGATTCAGGCGGCTCGTCTCGCGGTCTCGGGTCGCACGATTTTGGACTTCCTCGTGATTGCATCCGGCCAAGTGCCCGCGCTGGGTGCAGCCTTGAACCTCCCGGTCGTTGGCGGCGTTCTTACCGCAGTGGAATCCGGAACTCCGCTCGGGTGGGCCCTCGCCGGCGCACTGGGACTCGCCGTAGATCTATTAGAATCGCCACCCAATCCCAACGCTCACGGTCATATTTGGGCTAACCGCGACCAACCAGGAGCATGGGAGAGCTTCATCCTCGCGCAGCTTGGCGAGGATAATAAGGTCTCACTACTTTCCTGGCAGGGTCTTTTCTCCGCTCAATTTGGCGGCGGACAGGACGTCTACGCCAACCGGCCGCAGGTTGGAGATTGGGAAACCTGGACGTTAATCGACAATAACGACGGAACGGTAAGCTTCAAGACGTTTAACGGAAACTATCTTAGCGCAGAGCAGGGCGGCGGAGCGGCTGTGTATGCGAACCGAACCTCCATTGGAGACTGGGAGAAGTTTCATCTAGTAAACCTTCCAGACGGGAAGGTTGCGCTTAAAACGCATCTTTTCACGGGCTTCCCTCCTCTACAAAAGTTTATCAGTGTACAGCAGTAAGCCAACGTCGGGTCAAGGTGCCGACCGTACGGCCTTTCCCAGGCGTGCGCGGCGCTGCCGGGGCGCCGCTAGGCTGCCCTGGGAGCGCCAATTTTTTAAAGTCAAACTTTTTTCGTCCCGCGAAACAATCGCTCGTTTCGGTCGCTAACGGAAGTACAACGCTTCGTAACCACCGAGAGGAACGCACCATCATGAGTCCATCTTCGATACGCCGCGGGCTGGCAGCGCTCGGACTGTTGCTCGCTTTCGCTACTCAGGCCGGGCCCGCATTCGCCGGGACGAGCGGCGGAATCGCCGGCATCGTCACCGACGCAAAGACAGGAGCACCAATCGCGGGCGTGAGTTTGGAAATCAGTTCGCCCTCGCAGAGCGTAACCGTAACGACCGACGCACACGGCCACTTCATCGCATTAGCGCTACAGCCCGACGACTACACGCTGACGGCAGTCAAGAGCGGGTACGATACGCAATCGCTCGACGGCTACGCCGTCTTCGCGGATCAAACGCAACTGTACGATTTGAGACTACATCCGGCGGCCGAAGGATCGTAAATCGTCCTACGTGACCGTGGGCATCTAGCGAAAGGCGCTCCCATGCGGGAGCGCCTTTTTATCCTACCATGCGGATAGACCGTTAGCCATGAGTGCGGCACAAAGCGGAAGGAACGTGAAGAGCCCTATCTGCAGCCACAGGACGCTGCGCAGGCGACCATACTCGTCGTCTTCGAGCGTTACCGATCCGTCGGCGGCGACGCGTTGGTTCCAGCGCAGGAAAGCGACAGTCGGGACAATCGAGCTGAGGGCGATCATCAGAAAAACGGCCATCTTAGTCCAAAAAATCGCGTTGTGAGCGTAATATGAAGCGCCCTTCGCCCCAAAGAAGACGAGCGATAGTCCAGTGAGGATTACGAGGCCGGCAACGATGCCGCACCACCTGTCGATGACCTGAAGCTGTGCTACTCCATTACGCGGAAGCGATTTCCTCAGCAAAAACGCCTCACCGGCGAGGAGACTCGCCAGCAGAAAGATGCATATGAAGTGCGCGAAGTGCAGCAACGCATCGCGGATAAAGATCGACATAGCGTTTAGCCGGATTCACCCTCCCACATGTCGAGGTCGACGCCCTTGTTGCCGCTGACCATGCGGCGCATGACGTGCCTCGCGACGAGGAGCTTGTCCGAGTCGGAATAGTAGACGCAGTCGTCCGACGCAGTGTTTGCAAGCGCCAGCGCGATGAGATTCGTGCTGCCCGTGTTCTGAATGCGATGCGCCCCCCGCTCGCCGACCGGCAACGCGATCATATCACCCTTGCGGATCGGATACTCGCCGAAGGGGAAACGAATCGTTCCGCTACCATGGAAGATGACGTACAGTTCCTCCTCTTCGGAATGAGCGTGCATTGCCGTCGCAAAATTGCCGGGCGCGACATTGAAGACCTGATAGCCGAGTTTGCGCGCGCCGATGAGCAACCCCACTTCGGCTTGCTTACGCTGGTGGCGTCCGGGGCCTTTGCGCGTTTTCCAGTGCGGCAACTCGTCTAGATTGATTTTGTAGATCAGGACGTCGCTTCGCGATTCGAGATACGTCTCGATCGCCGCGGTGGCGCCGCCGAAGATCGAGTATCCGTCGCCGACCAGAATGTTCCTAGGCTCGAGCGCCCATAGACGCCGCAGGCTGAGCGCCGCCTTTTGGGGATCCAGCAGTTTGGCATCGGGAGCCATGCGCAACGCGCCGGGAGGATCGCCCCACAGCGCGTCGCCGACGATAATGGTGGCGCAGTCCTTGAGATAGAGCGCGAATTCGCCAGGCGATTTCATCCCTTCGAGCTGGACGACTTCGGCGCAGTCAACCGTATCGCCGTCGTGCAGCGCGCGATCGACAGGTACCTTGATTTCGGGGATGTCCAGTTGCGGTGCTGCAATCTTAGCCTGGAACCGTTGCGCGAATGCTGCAGCTTCGCGTTCGTGATCGCGCGTCGTGATGACTATCCAAGCGGCGCCGCCTTCATTTTCGATCGCACGTAGGTCTGATTCTTCGATCGCGACCGGGTCGACGATGACGTTCTCATCGCCCTTGATAAAGAACGAGTTAAAGAACAGCGCCCGGTCCGGTTGCCAGCGCGACCACATGAAGACGCCGTCGATCGCGGTGCGCGTGAAGGCGCTCACGACAGTTTACTCGCCCGGCATTGACTCACGTCCGGAGGGCAACGCCATTCACTTCGTACCGCGCGTTAAAGAGCAAATTTGGAACGCCGACGAACGTTCGAGCGGGATATCGACCGTGGAAGTATGTAGCGTAAACGCCGTTAAAGGCGGCGTAGTTCCGCAAGTCGGTACAAAACACTTGTAGCGAGACGATGTCGTCCATTGACATGTTCGCTTGCTCGACGACGCGTTTGACGCGGTCCATGACCAGGCGTGCCTCTTGAGCCGGAGTTACCGGGCCTTTGGTGCCGGGATCGACTCCGGTCGTGCCTGCAATATACAACGCATTACCAACGAGCACCGCGCTACTGAATGGCAAATGATGCTGTCGCGCAAGCGGTGAGCTTAGATATTCACGGTTGGACTGCTGCGCAGATGCGAGCATCGGAACGAAGAACAGCAGCGAGAGCAAGTAGCGAGTTTTCACGGTAGCCTCCACGAAGCACTTCCAGACGGTGAGGCAAGGGAACCTGGGTACGGCAGGCTCTGCGTCGGCGCCCGACGCACCCAGGACGAAACGGGTTCGTTTGTGCTCTTACTGGACGATATGGATGTTGCTTAGCGTGATTCCGGTTGTCGGAATCGGGAGGTGCGAGGCGTTATCTCCCCAGCCGAGTTTGCTGGTGTCGCCTTGATTTTCTACTTCGGTGAAGAACGCGTTCCAGCCCGGCTGCTGCCCGACGATGGTAAACGTGGCGTTATCGACGCCGTTGGGGACCCACGGACTATAACTGGCACCGGTGGAATCGGTGATCATGAATCCGTAGTCGTGCATTTGATGCAGCAGTGTTTTGACCCACGTGTGGTCCGGCAGCGCATTGATCGCTGCGTCGCTTAGATCAAGCCAGATGAGTTCGCCCTCCGCTGGACCTGCCGTGCAGCGTCCGCCGCTTTGCGTGGCGGGCCATACGTACTTCGGTGACGGACACCGAATGCCGACATAGATCGTGTGCGCGATCTTGCCTGCCACGATCTCGCGCGGATCGAGCATGCCCGGCTGAAACGGAGTTGCGGCTTCGTCGGCGCTCCCCTGGCACTTACCGTGGTTTTGGAGCGAAGTGGTCGTGCACAACTGTCCAAACCCGACACTGAGCGCGCCGCCGCCACTAACCGGAGTCGTCGTGCCTTTTCCGGTCCAGTGATCGTTGAACTCCCAAAAGTCGTATTCCGTTCCCGCCCAAAGCTCGATGACGGTCGCATGATGGTCGACGTCGATCGATGCACGCGCACCATTGGGGATATGGATCGAAGCGGCTGAGATAAACTGACAGCCACCATACTGCGAACAGGTAACGTGGTACGCGGGATCGCTCTGAGTCGCGTAGTAGATTGGGTAAGTATCGTCTTGTCCCTGGCCGTTGGTACCGGGCTCGGCCTCTTGGATCTCGCCCATCGAGAACGCCCCGTTCATCACCTGCGAAACGTACGACGCAGAATTAGGATCGAGCTGCGGGTGGCACGGGTCGGATGCACAGATAGGGACGATAAATGGGTTGGGCTGATATGGAAACTGCCAGCCTACCGCCGGCGGCGCTTGCACCGCGGGCCTCATTCCGACGGGTGGGGACGACGATTGCAGATTCGACGATTGCGAATTCGCCGGCGGGCCGCCGACGCCGCTCCCGCTACACGCGGCCAGTAGCGCCACGCACACTGTGCTGAAAAACTTGTTCACTATTGATTACCTCCGCGCCAAAAAGCTTCGATTTTTTGGGGTTTCGAACGCCTAAGCATGCTTTTTTTCGTGCATGCGCTGTAATCAGCTAATGGCTTCGTGACGCAGAGTATAGCACGGCATGCAAGAGCGCGTCCTTACATCGGCGTCGTTTGCAAAAAAGAATTGGCGTGGGGGCGTCAACAGAAGTTAACGAGCGCCATCTGAATTATTCGCGTCCTAAACGCGCGCATGCGCGCAATCTATATTTCAAACCAAGCTTGCATATTCAAACTAGGGGTGCGACTAGAAAGACGCTAGTTAACGAGGACCATCTGGATTATTCGCAGCCTAAACGCGCGTACGTGCGCAAGACTGTTGAAAAATTTCAAACCAAGCTTGCATATTCAAACTAGTGGTGCGACTGAAAAGACGCTGCCTTGCCCGTAACATCATTTTCGATAGTCGAAAAACCAGCTCGTCAGATCTCGCAATGTATGGACAATCGTACTAGTTTTTGTGACGTGGTTTGTCGATAGCGCATGACGAATCACGCGCCATTGGCGATATCCGTAAGTGGCGTGTCATGCTAGCGGGCGGGCGCCCGGCTTACATGATTCAGCGGCCGGCTGCATAACGAGTGCGGTTCCCAGGGTGTTGTGTTGCTGCAAGAGGCGAGATGAGCAAAGAGAAGCGCATTCTGACCACGCGCCAGGGTGAAGCGATCGAGCGCGGCGATTTCCCGGAGTGGGAGCTGCAGGCGCAGCTCATGCCCGACGCCGAGCATCCCGAGCTCGATGGGATGACGTAGCGCACGTCGCGCGCGTTCCGCTATGCTGCTGTGGCTTGCAGTCGCTGTTGCCGTCGTTCTCGTCGTCGCGCTGATCGCGCGTGCCGTCCGCCGTCCGCAACTACACCCAGCGATCAACGTCGGCGAGCGTGAGTCGGCTCACCGGCCGCTCCAAACGCGGTTGCTGCCGCCGGACGCGGCGGAAGGCTATGCGGAAGCCTGGCGTGCGCTGCAAGGTCGTTTCCTGGATGAACCTGAGGTCGCGTTGCGCGAAACCGATCGTTTACTGCGGGACGTCATGCAAAAGTGCGGATATCCGACCGGCGATTTCGGGCGCGTGAGCGAAAAAGTTAAAGTCGAGCAGGCCGAGGTGCTGGATAACTACCGCACGGGGCATCGTATCACGGTCAAGGGTGAAACGACCGTGCTTGAAACCGATGAGATCGAGCGGGCCGTGACCTCTTTCCATGCCGTTTTCGAAAGGCTCGCTCGCGCTCGGAGTTGAGTAGCTATGCTATCGGCGCATCAGCTGCGTGGCCTGAATCAGATTGCCGCAGGTGTCGTTCAGCTTAGCGATCTTCGAGGCCGTCACATCCGTCGGTGGCAGGGTGAAGTCGGCACCGCGCGCTTTCATACGCTCGTAATCGGCCTGCAGGTCGTCGGTGTAGAACATAGCCGCGGGCTGGCCTTGCTGGAACATGGCCTGCTGGTAGGCTTTGGCTGCCGCCTTGTCGTTGAGCGCTAGTTGCAGCTCGGTGCCGTCCGGGTCCTCGGGTGAGGCCACCGTGAGCCAGCGAAACGGCCCCTGGCTGAAGTCGGCCGTCTTCACGAAGCCCAGCACTTCGGTATAGAAGCGAAGGGCCTTCTCCTGGTCGTCGACGTACACGCTGGTCAGTTTGATCTTCATCGGATCCCTCTTGCTTTCACGATCGCGGTGCGGTCGGGGCAACTCCTACATTCCCGTTCGGTCGCGCGCGAAACGACTTTGTTGCACAGTGACTGAGTGGCGGCGCGGCGCCGTGTTGGTACCTATTCTGGCACGAGCGCCATACGGGGTCGTTTTCGTCGAGCGGGCGCGACATGTGCGTCGCCATCCCGGAGAGATCGGCTTCCCCGGGGGAATCGCCGAGCCGGGCGACTCCGGAGATCCGGTGAGGACCGCCTTGCGCGAGCTCCGGGAAGAACTCAACGTCCATCCTGAAAGGGTTAAAGTGGTCGAGCGATTGCCCGATCTCAACCAAGCCGTAAATCGCTTCGTTATCACGCCGATCGTTGGCGTCCTCGATGCGCGCACATCCTTCGGTATTGATGGTAATGAGATCGTCGGAATGTTTACCGTGCCGTTGGCGTCTATTGTAGCACCTGACGCATTGTCGGAAGATGCAGAGCTCACGCGAACGCGCGGCAAGGGCATGTATAGATTGCAGCATGAAGGCCGGCGCATTTGGGGCTTCACCGCAAGAATTGTAAAGTCGTTCGTAGATGGGTGGAATGCGCCGGCATCTTCGCTTCGCGATACCATCGAAGCGGCGCTGAGTTCAGCGCCGGGTCGGTAATCCGAGCGCTCGCACCGACGCGTCGAAGGATTCGTTCGAGGGGTACCAGTCGTTTCGACCACCGGGCGTGAGGTCGAAGAGATGCCAGGTAGGGCAGAGCAAGTCAATCCCGCGCTCGCGATCTTTTAGCATCGGGTGAGCGGTATAGAGGTGGCGCACGCGTTTGCCTTCCTTCACGAAAACGACGACCGTTGAATCCGGATTGCCCTGGGCATCTTCAGCGTCGATGTCGCGTGCGAAGGAAGGTCCGTCGTCCGATAGCAGACGAAGACGATGCCACTCACGGTGCGCGCCCCAGGCGCGAAGTATGTCGAACGGAGCGCGCGATGCAATGACGAAGTTGACGCGCTGCGTTAGGTGGGGCACGACGCCGTTGAAGCCGTCGATCCACATCGAGCACATTGGGCAGAATTCGTTCTCCTTCGCCCAGTACATCAGATGATAGAGGATCAAATACGGACTTTCCGGCGCGAACAACGCCGACAAGCGAACGCGACTGCCGTTTTCGATGAATTTCATAGTCGGGCACGACAGGGCCCGGCGGCAGCGACCGGCGCATGGCGGCCACGGACTCGATGCGGTCGCGCAACTCGATCTCCGCCGCGCGCAAGCGATCGCGCGATTCGCGATAGGTCTCGTCGGCGCCGGGCATTAGGATGCTTGAATCTGACATTTTCATTTTCTCCCGAGTCGAGGTTTTCAAAGTAGTCGAGTTCCCGCCCAGGCTACATGTACACTTTTTCGGCAACCGGAAAAGGAAGCGGCTGCGCTCGTGATGTTTGGGAGTCGCGTTAGGGCCGGGCAGAGCGTGGACGAACGCGGGTACGTTCGCATCGGCGGTATCGACCAATGGGTCGCTATACAGGGCGATGATGCGAGCAAGGCGGCAATCTTGTACTTGCATGGTGGTCCGGCCGAAGCTCAGTCTCCGTTTCTCGCGGCCTTCCGGCCGTGGCGGCATCGGTTTACGGTCGCTAATTGGGATCAGCGCGGTTCTGGCAAGACGTTCGAGCGCAACGGGACGTCGACTCCCGGCGTAACGGTGGAACGCATGGCGCTCGACGCCATTGAAGTCGCCGATTACGTGCAACGGCGTCCCGACATCTTCGCGGCGTATGTTGGCACAGGACAACCGGTGAATTGGACGCTTTCACTCGAAGCGAGAGAAGCTTTTGCGCGTCAGCAGATGTTGGCGGCACACGACACGGCCGCGCTCCAAGCACTTGACGCCGCAATGGCGCTCCCGCCAACAAGCTCGACACGTCTCGACGCGTCGAACAAGTGGCGGTGGTCGCAGTCCGACCGGGCGTACCTGAACGTTGAGAAGCAACTCATTTTCACGCCACCACCCGATGAGAAGGCCGACGTCGCGGCGTGGCTTGCCGGCGGCGAATTCAGCGGTCCAAAGTTGTGGCCGGAGATCACGTCTTTTGACGCGCGCCGGATGACGGAATTCAGCGTGCCGAAGCATTCGTGCCCATCGACGGCGGGCATTTCGCGTGCTTTACGGATTCGAGTCAATTCCGTGCCGCCTTAGAAAAACTCGTCGAACCAATAATTCAACGTTCCGACGGACCCTCTCCCAAAGCCGCCGTTGATATCTCCGGTGAACGTTTCGATTATTTCGATCTCCATTAATGCCGGACTCGCGGTCTGGTCGTAGGGCTTCGCTTAAGATCTCTGCACCGTAATCTTTGCTTCAGCTCTGGCGTGCTTACTCGGCTTTACGCTCGTCATAAACTCTTGCTCCTTCCGAATTCTTATAGCCCCTATTCGTTAGCTCCCGATGGGCCAACCCATCCGCGCGCGGCTGTTAGTTGCTTCCGTGCGGGAGGGGCCTGAGTTGTTACAGTGAAAGCTGCGCCCGACGAATTTCATGCGAAAAGCGCTGGTGCTGACGGTCCTGGGGTGCTGTGCCGCGGCTGCAGCGCCGTCGCCGACGCCACGGCCGGCATTGGCTGGCGAGCAGATCGGTGCTATCGACACCATCGTTCAATCGGAAATGGCGCGGACGCGCGTTCCCGGCGCGGCGGTAGGCGTTTTCAGCCGCGGCGAGCTGCTCCTTGCCAAAGGCTACGGCTTGGCCAACGTGGAGCTGGACGTTCCGGTCAAGCCGGAGACCATCTTTCAATCGGGGTCCGTCGGCAAGCAATTCGTCGCGGCCGCGATCATGATGCTCGTCGAGCAACGCCGCGTTTCGCTCGACGACAGCATCGCGAAGTATTTTCCAGGCGCGCCCTCGAGCTGGAAGCCGATTCTCGTGAAGAATCTGCTTTCGCATACGTCGGGACTGGCGGAATACGAGACGGACGAGTGGACGGGGCCGAAGGGGCCCTTCTACCTGCGTCTCGACTTTACGGAAGGTCAACTTCTGCACAAAATCGAGGCGCTTCCCGTCGAGAATCCGCCGGGCGTGAAGTGGAACTATCGTAACACAAACTACGTCTTGCTCGGCTTCCTGATTCACAGAGTCACCGGCCAGTTCTACGCCGATTATCTGACGGAGCGCATCTTCAAACCGCTTGGCATGACGTCAACGCGGCTGATTAGCGACTCCGACATCATCAAGAACCGCGCCGCCGGATATCAGTGGGACGGCAAACTTCAAAATCAGGATTGGGTTTCGCCGACATTCAATTCGACGGCCGACGGCGCGCTGTATTTCGACGTACCGGATCTCGCCAAATGGGATAATGCGCTCTATTCAACGCAACTTTTGACGCAGGCCAGTTTGAACCGCATGTGGACCGTCTTCACGCTTCGCGACGGCCGCCCTAATCCCGCGCATTATGGCTTCGGCTGGTTTGTCACCAGCCAGAATGGGCACCGGCGTCTCACACACGACGGCGCCTGGCAGGGCTTCACGTGCGATATCTCCCGTTACCCCGACGATTCGCTCACCGTCGTCGTCCTGATGAATCTCGATGCCGGGCACGCGCGCCCGGATTACCTGGGGCCCGTCATCGCGGGACTTGCCGATCCGCCGCTGCTTCCGCCGCGTATGACGGCGATTCTCGACCGGGATCCGCAGATTTCGTCGTCGCTCGCGACGCTGTTGAACGCGATCGCTTCCGGCGAAAACACCAAATCCATGGCAACTCCAGAGCTTGAGGACGTTCTGAAGAGCGCGGGGCCGTCCGTGCGAAAGAAGCTTGCACTCTACTGGCCCGGTACGCTCACCCTTGTGCAACGGAAGCCGTCGGCCGAGACGCCCGGACTCATCGAATCAGAGTTCCGGATCGCTAAAGGCGCCAACTCCGCGCTGGTCTTGTTCGGGCTAAATACGCACGGAAAAGCCGATCTTCTCTTTTTGCAGCCCGACGAAGAGTACCGAACCTCGGGCTTTTAAGCTCGCACCTAACGAGAAGTTCGCGCACTCTGCTTAGATCCGTTTGATCGTCGCGAACCAGGCCGGTGCGCCGTGCTCGTCGTGGAATCTCGTCCGAACGCGGTCCGGTTCAATGGAACCGACTTTCCATCCATTGCTGGGGTTGAACGCCGCTCTCAGCTCTTGTTGACTGACGGGATGCGGGCCGGTATCGGGACCCTCGTCACTGAAGCACAACACATACAGCGTTCCATCGTGCTCGGTTACCGACGCGAGACTCGCCACGTATCGTGGCCGCTCGTCATCGTCGAAGGTGTGGAAGAGTCCGCAGTCCAGCACCGTCTCAAACATGCGCCCCAAACGCTCTAGGTGAAAGGCGTCAGCCGCCGCGAACTCAGCCTGACTCCCGCGCTCGTCAGCCTTCTTTCGGGCCATCGCCAGCGCCGTCTGCGCAACGTCGATGCCGAGAACGGGCACTCCCAACGAGGCGACGTGAAGAGCGTTCTCTCCGGTCCCGCAGCCTGCATCGAGCACCGCTCCGGCGAATCCGCCTCGTGACGCCAAGCGCACTATTGCCGGCTGCGGCTCGCCAAGATCCCAAGGCGCAGGGCCATCGTTGTATGAGGCATCCCAAGGCCGTCCCGCCAGCCGTTCATGACTGGTCGGATCCCGACCAAGCAACAGATCGTCGGCAAATGTTTTTGATGGTTCCGGCATCTGCGTCGTGGATCTCAAGTTCTGGCGACTCGGGGATTCACCTTACAGGTCAATTCTTACCGTCTAAGCGGACACGCCTCGGACTCGCTATACACGTTCTCTTCGAGGTTTCCCGTAACTCCGTGATCGACTCGACTCCGTTGGCCTACCAAAAGCAGCTCGAGCTGTTTCTTAACGCGCTCAGCCAGGACCCTGGGCATTAGGCTCGAAAAAAAATTACCACGGGATGGAGCTCCCGTCTAACTGCCCGACGGGCTGATGGCTCCTGTTTAGAGCGAGCGCTATAAACGGGGGTCTTCTTTTATGCATTTCGCTTCGAGCGCCGACAATCTCTGGATCGTTGCCGGGATCTGGATGTTGCTCGCTGCCGTCAGCGCGTTCGTCGCGATCCGCGTCAAAATGCCGGCAGCACTGGTCGAGATCATCGTCGGCATGCTTGCCGGTAACCTAATTGCGCTGCGCACCAATGCCTGGATCGATTTCGTTGCCGGTTTCGGGAGCATTTTGCTCACCTTCTTAGCCGGTGCCGAGATAGATCCGCTGGTTCTTCGGCGCCAGCTACTGCCGTCCACCGTTTTGGGTGCGGCATCGTTCGCCGCTCCCTTTTTCGCCGCTTTGGCCTTCGCGCACTTTGTCGGCCACTGGACGGCGGAAGCGTCAAAGATCGCCGGCGTCGCGATGTCGACAACGTCGGTGGCGGTTGTTTATGCAGTCATGGTCGAATCGGGGCTCGCGGGAAAAGAGTTCGGGCAACTCATTCTCGCCGCGTGCTTCTTTACGGATCTCGGCACGGTTGTCGCTCTCGGGTTGCTCTTTGCAAACTACAACCTTTGGCTCGTCGCCCTGGCGGCTGCGATCGTGGCCGCAATGGCGCTCGTTCCGAGATTTCTCCCGGCGCTCATCGAGCGCGCGCGCCGCTACGTCAGTGAACCGGCGCTAAGGGTGCTCTTCGCCGTTATCTTTCTGCTGGCGGCATTGGCAACGTATGCGAAGAGCGAGGGCGTGCTGCCCGCATATTTCCTTGGCCTGGCCTGTGCCGGCATGATGATATCGTATCCCGACGTCAAACGCCGGCTGCAGACGATGACCATGACGCTGTTAGCTCCCTTTTACTTCCTAAAGGCAGGAACGTTCATCGAATTCGGCGCCGCAGTCGATAGCGCCGGTCTTATTGCGAGTCTCTTCGCCGTGAAGATCGTGGCAAAAGTGGTCGGCGTGCTGCCGTTGGCGCGCTTTGCCTTTCGTTACCCGGGCGCCAACGCGAATTACCTCACGCTGATGATGGCGACGGGCCTGACGTTCGGGACGATCTCCAGCCTTTACGGCCTAACGCATCATTATATAAACCAGGCCCAGTATACCGCCCTCGTCACGGTTGTGATCCTGACCGCGGTGGTGCCGACCGCAGTCGCGCAGGCCCTATTCAAACCTCGCGAAGAGCCGGAAGAAATGGAAGCGGAAGTCCCATAACGCCGTCGCGAGGACGCCGGCTTTGCTTGCGCCTTGGCGATGCGCTCGATCAACGAACTCGTCAGCTCAATGAGAACGTCCGAATCGGCCGGAATTGTGCACCAACCCGATGATCTTGGATCCGCGCGTCGAGTTGTTGCGCACAATACGCAGCTCGATCGCATTTATTGATCGTATCCTTGGCCTCCGCAGAGCCGCGCGCAAGGCAGGTCTTCCCACGTCGCAGAGAAATGCCGGGCGACGGCTTCGATGGCGGCCAGCTCCTGTTTCCCTAACTTGCTCATAGCCTAACCTTCGGGCGGTACGGCGGCGTCGCTTTCGATCAAGCCTTCGGAGCGCAGATGCTCCCAGAACGCGTGCGGAATTTTCGTCTCGAGCGACGTGTAGTCTGCGAGAACCTGCTGCGGGCTCGCGCAGCCGACAACCAGCGTGGCCGCGACGTCTGGTGCGCTCGAGAACTGCAGTGCCGCGGTACGAAGGTCGACGCCATACCGCGCCGCAACAGCGCGCAGCCGCTCGCGCTTCTCGATGGCTCCGGTGGGAATCTTATAGTTCTCCTTGCCGTAATTGAAGCGTGGACTGCCGCTGATGAAACCGGCGTTGAGCGAAGAGCCGACGACGAACGTCATTCCGCACTCGCGCGCCTTTGGAAAGACCTGATGCAGCGCGTTCTCATGATCGATCAACGAATATTGACGCGCCAGGAGACACACGTCCGCATCGGCGACGTCTATCAGCTTGAGAATCGGTTCGAGTGAGTTGACGCCCAGCCCCCAGCCTTTGATTATCCCTTCGTCGCGCAGCCTGCTCAACGTCGGGAACGCGCCTTTGCGGGCGATCTCGAATTGCTCTTCCCACGGTCCCGGTAGCCACGCATTATCCGGCGAGAGATCGTGAACGAAGACCAAATCGAGCGCATCAATCCCCAAGCGCTGGAGACTATCCTCGATCGAGCGCATGACGCCGTCGGCGGTGTAATCGTACCGAAGGTTATTCGGCGAAGGGGTGAACGGAAAGTACTCTTTCGCGTTGTTGTTGCGCGAAGCGGCGAGCAATTTACCGACCTTCGAGGAGAGGACGTACTCGCTGCGCGTCTGTTTGTGCACAAAGCTCCCCAGGCGCCGCTCCGCAAGTCCCAGGCCGTACCACGGCGAGGTGTCGTAGTAGCGGACCCCGGCGTTCCAAGCGGCTTCGATGGTCGCGTATGCATCTTCATCGGTGACGTACGCGAACTCGTTGCCGAACGGCACGCCGCCCAAACCAAACCGTTTTCCCCGGAAAATGTCGGCCGCGTTCATGCGAGGCTTTCAGGCGTCTGCGCTGGCATAGTGTGGCACTAGGTTTACATGCAGCACTTTGACAATTCCCGCAACTGGAGCGTCACGTCTGCTCGCGCTTTAACTTAACGCTCCGCGTTTTCAAGGATACGACGCACCCAAGCCCGGTCGAGTCAACGACCGTCTGTCCGAGCACACCGTCTAATTCTTTGCCGTCCGGAGTTTCGAGCAGGTTGAGCACCCACGGTCGATCCTTGAGCTCGTCAAATCCCTGGCAGTTGGAAAGCGTTTCGTTGAGTGGGCGCTCGATATGTACGATGAGGTGCGCCGGCGAAGGGCACGATCCCGATAGTTGGTAAACGACGCCTTGCACATCGAGATCACCAGTAACGCCGTTCGCCCTCTGCGCGAACGTAAAAGTGCCCGCAACGCCATCGGCTTTCCAGGTGCCGGTGAGTGCGGTATCCGGACCGAACGAACACGAGCCCGATGCCGTTTGCGCGACCCCGGCTCGACTCGTTAGGATGGCGGCGGCGCAAATCGCCGCTAATGTGACGACCATTGCCACGAAAACTAGCCTTTTCACGTCGCGATGTTCTGCTGAGGATGGCCCGTTCCATCGCGGCTACAGGCTTCGCCGGCTCATCAAAGCTCGAGGAGGCGACGCTTTCGCGCCGCCTCCTCGCCCTCGTCGTGGGACTCTAAGGCGGGCCTTAGTGACCCGAGAAGATGGACTTCGAGATGTCGTTCTGCATTTTTCCGTAATCGATGGACCCGAGACCGGTGGTCGTATCCCATCCTGGTAATGCGGGGCTGCCGTTGGTCCCTATGATGATGTCGTGGAAGCCACCGATGGGACAGGTCGTATCAGTTGGAAGCGCCGACGTGCAGTCAGCTGGCTCACCGCTCGGCACGCAGGCCGTCGATCCCAGCGGACACGGTTCGTAGTGCCCGTACACGCCGTAGTAGACGGGCGCGGCGAAGCCCAGCTTGTTGCTGAAGTGACTCTCGAGGCGCGCCCACAACCCCATCGACATTGGCGAAGAGAGGCTCGTTCCGCCGACGCCTTCTTGCGCGCCGCTCACGAACACGTCCATCGGGCAGCCGTTGTTGTCGGCACACATCGCAATGTCCGCAATCCCTCGGCCTGCCGTGCATCCGGCGCAGATGCCGTTGGTTTGCCAGTAGGGCGCGGTCTCATGGATGCTGTAGCCGCCGCCGGTTCCGATCCACGCATGCTCGCCGTAGTAGGTTCCCGGCTGTCCGCAACTCGTGCACGGACCGGTCGCACCGACGGCGTTCGTGTCGAGCGTCGTTCCGCCGACGGCCACGGCGTATGGGGACGCCGCAGGATAACAGACTTCGGGCGTTCCGGTGAACGGCACCCCGGTCGCGGCAATAACGGGACATCCTTCCCCGTTGTCACCGGTCGACGCAAACATGGTCATGCCCTGAGAGGCGGCCTGATTGAATTCCTCATCATCGACGAGCATCGATCCGTCGGAGTACGCGAGTGTTTCAGGTGTCCCGAAGGACGAGTTGCCGGCCTGAGTGAGGTCGTCGTTGACCCAGTGACTGTACTCGAGCGCGATGTCGTTGTCGTTGAGGGAGGTTGTGTCGTACAGATACAAGTGCTTGACGGTTTGCGCGAAGCCGCTCGAGATCTGCGTGTCTAAATCCCATTCGTCTAGTCCGGACGTATCGATGCTCGAAACGCCAACTTTCCTCACCGAGTACGGCACTTGCGGCAGACCCCAGAAAGCCTCGGCGGAGCGCAGGTCCTTGACGACCTGTGCGACATTGCCTTCCGCCATGACCGCAATCGACGTCGTCGAGGCAGTGCTGCAGACCCAAGTGGGTTGGATTCGATGCGCAGTGTTGCCGGGCTCACAGTCGCCGGCTACCGCGTCATATGCGACTTGGTACTGCGTGGGACCGTATTCACCGACCAAGCAAACGTTGGTCACGGCGGTCACCGTTTCACACGGCGATGGCGTGCCGGCAGCCATTGGCGCCATGTGATGCGACGACTTCATCAGATGGACGCGCATCTGATAGGCGTTCGTCAGCCCAAGCACCGCGGCAACCAGTCCACGGAATTTCTCCGGCACGACGGCGCGCGTCACGTTGCCGTACACCACTTTCCCATTCACCGTCGAGCCGCGGATCGTCGTGTGAAACGCCGATTCGGCTTTCGCAACTGAGGCGGTGCCGCTGACGATCAAATGGTTTGGCTCGATGGTAACGTTCGTAAAGCCTTCGCGCCGCAGATAGGCGGCGACCGACGCGGCTTGAGTGGCCGACGGATTGAACTTTGCGGTAAACTCCGACGGCGTCAACCAGTGGTGAAAGGTGGCGTGGCCGGGATTGTATTGCTCGCGCACGAGCTGGTCCGCACCCGCGCGGTCACGCATGTAAAGACCGACGACGATGTGTAATTGCGTTGCTTTCGAGAGACCGCTCACCATCGGCGATCTTCCACTCGCGATAAAATTAATGGGAACCGCTTGAGTCGCCGTAGCGACCCACCCTGGCGGGACGCTCTCCGTCTGACCAAGTCCCGTCTGACCAAATCCCGTGGAAGCGCCATTGGAGCCTGGCATCGATGCACTCGGCAGCAAGGAAGACGTCGTGTTTCCGGTACACGAGGCCGTCCACATCCCGACGGCAGCCAGACCGGCGCACAGTAGAAACTTCTTCATTCTAGCTCCTCATTCGATGAATGCGCACGCCCATGGAAGCATGCAACTCGGGTTAGCGTACCAACCCCCAGGAGCCGAATAAACTATACGGGCCCTACTGTGTCACAAAAGTGTGTGAGTTGGTTAGAGAGCTAGGGCGGCCGCGGAGGCGCTCTCTTCGCTCCACTGCGCGCCAAGCGTCATAAGATCTTCGAGCCGCTCTCCGAGCGCGCTGCCGAGCGCCTTGAACGCGCGCTCGCACTCTTGCCGTTCGGTGTAGTCCCGCTGGCCCCCAAGCGCTCTCAGCCGCGCCTCGACGAAGCCCAAGAGCATAGCCGCCTGGTGCAGCTTTTTTGACGAGGCGGGCTCGTCCCCGCCGCCCTGTAACGACGCTATTGCGGCGACGTGTTGGAGGACGAATGCCGTCAGCACCGAGGCGCGGACGTCGCGCGCCACCTCGAGTGCTTGCGACGCATAGGCGCGCGCATCGTCAAAACAATCGAGCGCGACGAGATAGGCCGCCATGTTGCTCAAATCGGCGGCCTCCGAGCGACGATTTCTGGTGGCTGCATGGCCGGCACGAGCCTCTTCGGCTCGCTGCAACGCGGCGGCCGGATCGCCCGCCTCGAACTCGACTTCCGCAAGGTGCCCGGCGATCGACGCTGCGGATCGCTGAAGACCAAGCGAGACGTAAAGTGCAAGCGCTTCAGCGTAAAATCCGCGCGCGCCGTTGACGTCACCGCGACGCGACCGAGCGGTCCCGAGATCGCTCAACGCTAAAGCTTGCAGGCGGCGATTCTCGAGGCGCTCAGCCGCAGTCAGCGCCTCGTGCAAGAGTGCTTCCCCCTTCGAACCCTCTCCAATTGCGGCAAGCGCGCTTCCCGCGGCGTGTTCGGCGCGCGCCACCTGCAAATCGTCGAGCATGGAACGCAACCCCAACGCCTGTTCCGCCGATGCAAGTGACGCCGCCGATTCACCGAGGGCGCCGGAGAGCTCCGCATCGGCGATGTAGAGCTGAGCGAGCTCGTCGGCCCGAGTCTCTTCGGTAATCGAGTCGATCGCCAAACGAACCCAGCGGCGCCCTTCTACCGGAGAGAGCGAATACCACACGCGCGCAAGGGCTCCGGCGAGAAGGCACCCCGAGCGCAGATCGCAACGCTCGGCAAGCGACCAGCCGAGCGCGGCGCGGAAGTCATCGAGCTCGGCTTCGGCTTCCCGGAACCACGAACGCTCGGGAGCGCCGTACCAATCCCGGTCGAGCCGAACGGCAACCTGAAGAAGCGCGAGCGCGTGGCGATGGGCGAGTTCCTGTCGTTCGCCCCGCTTCGCCAGCTTTTCCAACGCGTATTGTCTGGTGGCCTCGAGCAGATGGTAACGCGTGCTGCCGTGCGCGAAGTCGACCACGACGAGCGATTGGGCGATCAGCGACGAGAGCAACTCCAATACGTCTTGTCGTAGGATGTTTTCGTCGGCGCAGACGGTCGTCGCAGTCTCCAGCGTAAAGCCGCCACCGAAGATGGCGACTCGCTCGAAGAGCAGCCGCGCCTGCGACGAGAGGAGCTCGTAACTCCAATCGATCACCGCGCGCATCGTTGCGTGCCGCGGGACTAACGCTTGCCGGCCTCCGGTCAGCACGTCAAAGGCTCGATCGAGGCGATCGCAGATTTCCTGTGGTGAGAGCACGCTCGCGCGTGCGGCTGCGAGCTCGAGCGCGAGGGGCAAACCGTCGAGACGCCGGCAGATCTCGACGACCGGTTTCACGTTCTCAGCGTTTACCTCGAAGCGCGAGTCGGCGGCTCGCACGCGGTCCGCGAAGAGCGCGACGGCGCCGTACTTCACCGCCTCGTGCGGCGCCGGCAGGCTTTGCTGTGGAACGGCGAGAGACGGGATTCGATAGGTTCGCTCCCCGGTGATGTTTAGGGCCTCGCGACTGGTCGCCAGCAAAGCGACGGTCGGGCATTCGCGCAGCAGCGATCCCGCCACAACTCGAGCCTGCGAAATAATATGTTCGCAATTGTCGAGAATGATGAGCAGACGTTTGCGAGCGAGAAACGCGGACAGCGTTTCGAGCAAAGATCGGTTGGCCGACTCTTGAACGCGCAGCGCTCCCGCGAGAGCGTGCGGCACGAGGGCGGGATCGTTGAGCGGCGCGAGCTCGACGAACCAGACGCCGTGGGGGAATCGGTCGAGCGAGCGCATGCCGACCTCGACGGCGGAACGCGTTTTCCCGGCTCCGCCCGTCCCGACGATGCTGACCAGAGGCGACGTCGCGAGAAGATCGGCGATTTCTTGAACGACCTCGTCGCGTCCGAGAAACGATGTGAGCTGTCGCGGCAGATTGTGCGCCGGCGGCAGTTCTTGCTCGACGGCGCGCGGGCCGCGCGAGCGTCGAGCGGAACGCTCGAGCGTCTGGCGTGCCTCGGCCGAAAGCGAGAGCGCATCGGCGATGCGGTCCAACGTCGCGCGGTACGGCGCCTTGCGATATCCGCGCTCGAGCGCGCTGACGGCTTGCACGCTGATGAGCGCTCGGTCCGCAAGCATCTGCTGCGAGAGGCCAGCCCGCACCCGAAACTGCTTGAGAAGCCCAGGCAGCTCGGCGGTCGTTGCTGCGTCTCGCAAAGCCGCGAGCGGCTCTAGCTACCCGGCGCGGGCGCTATTCCAATTGGCGGGTTCGTCGTTCCCCCGATTACCTTCAGGGCGTAAAGAATCAATCCGTCGGGATTCACCGCATCGATGTATCCACCGGCATCGGCGACCCACAGATTCTGTGGGGAGCTGTTATCGAAGTTGATGTTCGTTGGAATGACGAGGCCGGCGATGCCGCCGAGCGGCGTGAAGATCTTGCACGACGACGATCCCTCGCATTTATAGATTCCGGCGAGTTGATCCACGTAATAGAGATTGCCGCTCTTGTCGAAGGCCATTCCGCCCGCTTTGAAGATTAGGGATTGTAAGAGCGTGCCGCCGCCGTTGCAGCCCGCGAACTTCACGATCGAACCGGTCAACGTCTTGGAATCGTTGAAGCTCCAATAACAGTTGCCGCTTGGATCGATCGCGACGCCCTCGCCTTGAATCGGATCGCTTCTGTAGCTCAGCGTGCGCGACGGGTTGTCTGCGCCGTTCAGATAGATACTCAAGCTTCCGGCGCCGCTTCCCATGTTTGAGCCGTTCGAAACGGCGACGATCTGCCGGGTGGGATTTACCGCTACGTTGACGGGCACCTCGTGCTCATCGCTGAGCGTCGCCTCGAGGCTTTTAGGCCCCGTACGCGTGGTGTTGTAGACGAGGATATTTGAATCGCCGGAGTTCGCGACGTACCAAAGATCGCTGGGTGTGGCCACGGTGCCCATCGGCGCCGAAAAACCGGATGTCAGGGTCTCGTAGGGCGTCAGGGTGAGCCCGTCGTTCTTGCGCTGGTAAACGACGACGTCGTTGCTCGAGGGCCGGGCCGAGTACAGCAAATCGTTGCCGTAGAAGTGGGTTGCGGGCTGCGCGATCGTCTGCAGGGTGCCGAGCTGCGACTGCGTCGGCGTAACGCGCGAATCTTGCGCGCAACCACTCGCCGCCACCGCGACCGCCAAGTACAGCACCCGCCGCACTACGCTAGACAAGCTATGGTCTTTCCTCTTAGGACCGACGCGCTGTCTGCTCATCGATCTCCTTACGGTAGCAGGGTGCTCGAGCAAGGCCTTGGTTGAATGTTGGCCCAGACTCTTACGGGTTGAAAATCTTTCACTTCGTGGAGGGTGTAATCCTCGACGTTGCACCCCACAGCCGCGAGAGGGAAGCGAGGGAGCCTCGCCGGTCCCCTGGTCGGCGGTTCGCTTCGGCCGCCCGCGGCAAGGCGAAACGCTGAGCGTTTGTCCGCGGCGCTAAACCTGCGGCCGATGCAAGACGATGCATCGGAATTTCTTGCCGAGCACTCGCGCTCGAGCGTCGCTCGCGCGCAGCGATTTCCACCACCGATAGCCGCGTTAACCCGTCAACGAACGCGGTGCGTTTGGTTAAAATCTCTTCCTACGTTGCTGCGTTTGTTGCAACCAGGCCCCAGGAGTGTCATGATACTGCGACCGGGAGCCCGGAATTTTCCAGCGGCCGTATCAGAGCGGTCTCTGGATCATGGGGTCGCCCGGGGGTAAGCACGGCCGCTCTTATACAACGGCATCTATATCTAATAGGAAAAGCATTTGAAAAGCGCCCCACTGACTCGCCCAAGCTTCGACAGTAAAGAATTTGAAAGAGCATTCTTAGCTGCAGATTTTGACCGCTGCCGTGAAGTGGTCTCCTCGGGCGACGTCGACACCATCCTTCCGGCCGCGCGTCTCGCATTGCGCGAAAACCGATACCTCGACATTATCGGCTCGCTCTCGGACGTTTCAAAAATGCCTCCTGAAATGCACGTCGCACGCGAGGTCCTGCTCGGCGTCGCCTTGGGCTTGACCCGAGATTACGCTGGAGGGCAAAGATTTCTCGAGCGCGCGATCCGCGATGCGTCGGCCGACGACCACTGGCGCGACGAGGCGCTCTACTATAACGGTGTCGTCGCGTGGATGAAGCAGGATCATCAACAAGCTGAAGAGTCGGTCGCTAGCCAGTTGCTATGCGACGATCCTAACAAGCGCGCACGTGCACGAATATTGCTTTCGTGGATCGCGCTGCGCCGTGGGCAGATCATGCGCCAAGTCGATGAGTTGCAAACGGCGCTCGACGATCTCGACGGCGCCCAGGTCCCCGATCAATATCTCAGAGCCAACGCGCTCTTTACCCTCGCGCTGCTCTGCTGCGAGTTGCCTCTGCATGGTCTCGCCGATCGTGTTCGGAGCATCTATGGGTCGCTGCCCTGGACGCCGGCTTTGCAACTCGAGCGTTTCCAGATCACGCGATTCCTCGCGGCAATCGACGAGCTCGACGGCAACGTCCTTGGCGCCTTTGCGGGCTTTAAGAAAGCGGCGCCGCTCGCACCCAGCAAACATTGGAGCGTCTTCTGCCTTCTCGATCGTGCTTTGCTCGCCAAGAGCACTGGGGAGATGGCCTTTGCGACCGAACAGCTTCATGAGGCTCACGAGATCGCCCAGCGGCTCTCCTGGAACGATGTGAGCGGCGAAGAGCGCTCGGCGTTGCTCGTCCTCGCCGAGCTTTTCGCGCACGACGATCCAGCCGTCGCCGACCAGTATCTCGCGCGCTATCGGACGCTGGGTTCGGTAACGCCGATCCTCTCCTACGGGACGGACCCGCGCGTCAAAGGATTCAAAGCCTATACGCAAGGCGTCGCGTGGCTGAAAATCGGCGACGTCGATGAGGCCAAGGCATCGCTCGAGGAAGCGTGGGCGATCTTTGAAGAGTTCAACTATGGGTGGCGTGCAGCGCTCTGCGCCTTGTCACTCTATGAAGCGACGCACGACCAGCGCTGGGTCGAGCGCGCGGCTCGCAAGATCGAGCCTTGGCCGAACAGCTGGATTGCGCGCCGTGTCGCGCAGGCCCCGAGCAGTTCGGTACTAGCCCTCGATGGGGTGGCGCCCGCGAAGCGTCAGGTGCTCGAGCTCGTCCGCTCCGGCATGCGTAATTCAGACGTCGCAAGCGCGCTGGGCCGCAGCCCCCACACGGTGCGCAATCAGCTCGCCGAACTCTTTACGACCTTCAACGTCAAGAGCCGCGCCGAGCTCGTCGCGACCCTCTCCAAGCCGGTCGCACCGGTCACCCTGCTGGACCATAAGCGCCGCAAAAAGTAATCCCCTCTCGCTCGATACCGGTCCGTGAGATTCCTCACTGAGGCTTTCCGGCCGGAAGAATCTGCAGGACGGCCGCAACGTCGGTCACCCAGACGAGTCTCTGATTGCGCAGATTTTCCAGTACGCGGCGCAACGTTTCGGCGCCATCGGGCGTCCCGACGACAAATGGGTGGATGCCGATCGCGACGATGGAAGCATCCCGGTTTGAATCGTTCTCGGCTTGGGTGGCAAGTTCGGCCACGTAGTCGATCCACAGCCGGCCGATATCGCTTGCATTTTTCGAGCGCTCGAAGTACTGACCCATATCGACGGTAACGGTGGGATATGGAATCAACACCAGCGTTCCCGATGGGGTTGTCAGGCGCGTCAACACGTCGGAGTCCATACCGTCAAGAGAATAGGTGATGCCTTCGGCGGCCGTGGCGGTAAACGTATCGGAATTAGCGTACACGCTTGGGCTCGACCAGCCCCGCGATCTCACACCCGTGTACTTTTCGATCAGGTCGAGCGTCCGCCGAACGTACGCCTTTTGCGTGCTCAAGCCGCTTGCAAGCGGAAGCAGTTCCGTGGAATTGTTCATGCCGTGCGCAACGATCGGTACGTACGGAACCAGCGAGCGAAACTCTCTCCAAACGTCGGGATATTGCGCCGGGAAGCGTGCATTCAACGCGATGCTCAGCGGCAAGCCACCCTCGTGAAAAACGCGTCCGACGCGCGGGATGCCCCAGTGTATCGCGTACTGGCGGAACGATTCATTGAGAAAATCGGGCTTTCGCGCGACCGTATCCGGCCTGAAAGTGGGACCCTTTCCGACGCCCCACTCCTCGACATACAAAACGAAGCAGACCGCGACTTTCTTTCCGTTGGGCCACGTCTTCACCGCAATGACGTCTCGGGAGAATCCGGTCATCCAGTCGCGGTTCGTTGCACTGCGAGCGGGGCGCGCCGGCAACGTTGCACAGCCCAGAGCCGAGGCGACGCTGGAAATAAAGCGGGCTCGGCCGATCTCTGCCATCTGTCTCGTGCCAACGTTCAGAAGAAACCTAGCAGGGTCCTGGTAGGTTTTTTCCCAAATAAGCTACGTGCCGCTTTCCTTTAGGAGGGTCGTTCCTATGCCTGCTCGTTTGACGGTTCGCGCGTCTTTGGTCGCGCTCGGCCTCGCCGTCTTCGCGCGGGCCGGCGCGGGCTTCGCCGGCGCAGCCGAGGCTCCGCCATACATGGACGTGATCGCCGGTCATCCGGCGACGACGAAAGGAGAAATCGCTCAGCAAAACGTCCTGACGCTCGACCTCGCGATGTTCGGCTACTACGACGACGCCCTCGCCTTGTATCAGAAGCATCTGCTCGCCCAACATCCCGTCATCATGGCGCTCTTCAGCGGCGCCGGCGGCAAGTTGATTTTGTATCGCCCCGGGCAACCGCCGCTCAACGCACAGCCGGTGCCGGTAGTATATCAGCTTCTCAAGTCTACTGGGCACAGCACAATGGCGCTCTTCGAGATCGCAGGTCCCCATCTGAACAATCCCGCCGATCAATCCTGGATCGCGATGATGCAGGTCGACCGGGCTCAAACGCAGTCCGCCCTCGATACGATCGGCGATCTTACCATGGATCCACAATGGCGCGACGTCATGAAAGCCGTCCTTGCCGACAACGTTGCGTTTATGGACCATGCGTTGAAAAAGAAAGTCATCACGTACGACGCCCTTCATGCTTTCGCGCACGAGCAGGCGCCGATGCTGGCGATGTTGGTGAGATGGGCTGCGCAGACGCAGGTCGATCATTGGATGAACGTCATGGCCGAGTGGAAGACGATGCTCGGCAGCGACTGGGATCAGACCTACGGACTGAGTAACTCGATCTATGTCGCGCGCCAGAACAACGTTCTGTTCAGCGTGCTGGCACAATTTTTCGGACCGGCGGCGATGAACACGCGTCTCGTCCTATTCGAGACAACGGACTTCACGACAACGCCGGACGATATGATGACGGCGCTCACCCGCGTCATTGCCGACCGGTCGGTGGGAATGGAGTTCTTCGGAAACTACTATCTCATGGACTACGAGTTGATGGGCGGCGACGGGCGCAACGCCATCATCGACGCCGACAAGCGACTCGGCATGCGCGAGTTTCTGCCGCCGCTAGTCCCGTTCGGATCGCACGAATGGCCGCTCAAGATAACGCCGGGCGCAGGCCCCGGCTCGATAGAGCAGCTCCCAAAAGCCCCTTGAGCGCTTCTGCAACGCCTTCGAACCTTATTCTCTGCGCGCGAGTTTGCGTCGGGAAAGAGGCGGAGTTCGCGCAGTGGCACGCGCGCTATCAGACGGCGATGTTGGCCGCACCGGAAGCGACGAGCTTTGAGTTCTGGCCGCCGTCGGCGGATCAAGAAGAGGCGGTTGCGGTCGGGCGCTTCGCTTCAGTCGACGCGCTGCGGCAATGGCGCCACGGCACCGAAAACAGCGAGTTGATCGCCGAGGCCGCGCCGTTGGTCGAAGGCGGCCTCGTCATGCAGCTCGCCGGTGAAGCGGCTATCGAATACTACGTGCAGCATAGCGCGACCGAAGTTATCATCACTCAAGTCAAGGCCGAGCAAGGGCAGGCCTATCGCGCCTTCGCCGAGCGCATCCAAAAGGTCCAAGAAACCTTTCCCGGCTACCTTGGCTCGTTCGTCGAGCCGCCGCACCAGAAAGAGACCGGTTGGACGACGGTGCTGCGCTTCGACTCGATCGAGAATCTCAACGGCTGGCTCGATTCGCCGCAGCGAGCCGCACTGCTGAAGCAGAGCGAAAACCTCATCGAGGGTTTTCACGCCCAGCGCGTCGATACGTCGTTTCCCGGCTGGGCGCCCAAGGATCCCGTGACCGGAAAGCCGCCGAACATGTGGAAAACGGCGTCGCTCGTCTTGCTGACGCTCTTTCCCGTCGTCGTGCTCGAGCTGAAGTTTCTCAACCCACACCTGCGCAGCCTCAATCCCGCACTGGGTACCTTCATCGGTAACTCGATCAGCGTGGCGTTCACGACCTGGCCCCTGATGCCGCTCGCAATTCGCGCCTTTCGCGGATGGCTTTTCCCGGAAAATCAACCGCAGTGGCTCGTGCTTACGAGCCCCGCGCTCTTGATCGTCTGCTACGTCATCGAGCTCGCGGTGTTTTGGCGGCTGCTCGTCTAGAAAATGAAACTACTATGAACCTTCACACAATCACCGAAGTAAAACGGCCCGCGTCGGCCGACGATATCCGCGATTGGCGTAACGGTTATGCGTGGCTTGCCGGCGGAACGTGGCTCTTTTCCGAGCCGCAGATTCACACCGACACGCTCATCGATCTCGAAACGCTCGGCTGGCGGCCGCTGACGGTGAGCGACGCAGGGCTCGAGATTGCAGCGACCTGCCGGATCGCCGAGCTGCACGCTTTTGAAGCGCCCAATCAATGGATCGCGGCACCGCTGATCCCCGAGTGCTGCCGGTCGTTTCTCTCGTCGTTTAAGATCTGGAACGAAGCGACGATCGGCGGCAACATCGCGATGTCGCTTCCGGCCGGTCCGATGATCTCCCTCACCGTCGCGCTCGAGGGGATGTACGAACTCTGGCCGCGGGATGCCGCGCCGCGCCGCGTCTCCGCCGCCGATTTCGTTACCGGCAATCACGCCAACGTGCTTGGCCCCGGCGAGCTGTTGCGCGGCATTCATTTGCCGGCGAACGCGCTGCAGAAACGGCACGCATTCCGGCGAGCATCGCTCACGCATCTGGGAAGGTCGTCGGTGTTGTTGATCGGCACGCGGGGAGCGGAGGGCCTGCTCTTGACGGTGACCGCGGCGACGGTGCGTCCGGTGCAGCTGCGCTTTCGTGAAAAGCCCACCGATCGTAGCCTCCGCGATGCGATCGATTCCGCGATTCCGACGGATCTCTATCTCGACGACGTCCACGGATCGCCGGCGCATCGTCGTCATCTCACCTACCATTTCGCACGAGAGATCTGTGAGGAGCTCTTGGCGCCATGAGCTTCAAAGTCAATGGAAAGACGTACGCGGTGAAGCCCAAGCCGGGACAATGCCTGCGCACCTTCGTGCGCGATCTCGGGTGGTACGGCGTCAAAAAGGGCTGCGACGGCGGTGATTGCGGTGCTTGTACCGTTTGGGTCGACGGCAAACCGGTGCACAGCTGTCTCTATCCGGCCTTCCGCGCGCAAGGGCGCAGCGTCACGACGATCGAGGGGCTTGGCAACCCGGACGGCACCCTTCATCCGATGCAGCAAGCTTTTCTCGACGCGCAAGCATTTCAGTGCGGCTACTGCGCTGCGGGTATGATCATGACCGGCGCCGCGTTGACCGACGAGCAGAAACGAGACCTCCCGCAAGCGCTCAAAGGCAATCTTTGCCGGTGCACCGGTTACGGCTCGATCCGCGATGCTTTCGCGGGGCGCAAGAACGTTGAACGCGACGTCGCCGGCAAGTCCAACGGCAAGAGCGTGCCGAATCCGTTCGCTCGCGATATCGTTACCGGTCACGCGCGGTATACGACCGACGTGCCGCCGCTCGACGGCATGCTCCACCTCAAGGTGCTGCGCTCACCACACGCCCACGCGCGCATCAAATCGATCGACAAGTCCAAGGCGCTGGCCGTTGCGGGTGTCGCGGACGTCTTTACGTGGGAAGACGTGCCGCGAAAGCTCTACACGACGGCGATTCATGAAGACAATCGCGTCGATCCCGACGATACCTATCTGCTCGACAACGTCGCGCGCTTCGTCGGGCAGCGCATCGCCGCCGTCGTTGCCGATAGCGAGGCCGCGGCTGAAGAGGGCTGCCGCAGACTCGAGGTGGCGTACGAGGTGCTCCCCGCCGTCTTCGATGCCGAGGAAGCGATGCTGCCCGGCGCGCCGCGACTTCACGACAAGGGCGAATTCTCGCGCGCCATGTACCCCGAGCAGAATATCTTCCTCGAGCTTCACGGCGAAATCGGCAGCGTCGAAAAAGGCTTCGCGGCGGCCGACGTCATCTACGAGGACACTTACGACGCGCCGCGTCAGCAGCACGTCCATCTCGAGACGATGCAGGCGATCAGTTGGCGCGGCGACGACGGCCGGTATCACATTCGCACCAGCGTTCAAGGGCCGTTCATCGTCAAGTCCAAGCTCTGCTTCATCTTCGGACTCAATCTTGCTGACCTGCACGTCTTCGCGGAGCGCGTCGGCGGCGGTTTCGGCGGCAAGCAAGACATGATGAGCGAAGACCTGCCGTTGCTCGCAACGCTCAAAACGGGGCGTCCCGTGAAATGGGAGTTCACACGCGAGGAACAGTTCATCGGAGCAACGACCAAGCATCCGATGAAAACGCAGGTCAAGATCGGCGCCGCGAAAGACGGAACGATTACCGCCATCCAGTACCGCGTCGTCTCGAACACGGGCGCGTACGGCAACCACGGCGGCGAGACGCTCGCCAACGGCATGTCGGGGCCGTGGGCTATCTACAAGTGCCCGAACAAAAAAGGCGACGGTTATGCGGTCTATACGAACCTTCAGTGCGGTGGCGGCTTCCGCGGTTACGGTACGTCGCAGACGACGTTTGCGATCGAATCCGCGGTCGACGAATTGGCGCACATGCTTGCGATCGACCCGATCGAATTCCGCCGCAAGAACGTCGTGGGCCCGCATGACGACATGGAGTCGGCATGGCGCGAGGCGACCGACCTTACCATGGGCAGCTACGGTTTGGATCAATGCATCGATGCCGTCGAACAGGCGCTTCGCAACGGGCGCGGACGCGCCAAGCCCGAGGGAGAGCATTGGCTCGAAGGGAGCGGAACGGCGCTCTCGATGCTCGATTGCGTGCCGCCGACCGAACAGCGCTCCGGTTCGGAAGTCGAACTGCTCGAGGACGGATCGTACCACTTTACCGTCGGCTCGACCGAAATCGGCAACGGGCTCGTCACCGCGCAGCAGCAGGTCGTCGCGCAAATCATGGGTTGCTCCACCTCGCGCGTGACGTTTTTGAACGCTGATACCGACAAGACGCCCTATGACAGCGGCACCTTCGCGAGCGTCGGGATGATGGTCCCGACCAAGGCAGTGGAAAATGCCGCGGTCGCGTTGCGTGAGAAGATTCTCGGGTATGCCAGCCGCAGAAGCGGCGAGACGGTCGAACGTTGCCGCCTCGAGAACGGTCACGTTGCCTGCGGCCGGCGCAAAGTGGCGTTGACTGAGCTGCGTGCCGCGGGCATCGAAGAGGGCGTGGAATTCACCGCGTTTCGCAAAGCTTATGGCTCCCCTCGTACGGTGGCGTTCATGGCCTACGGCGTACGCCTTGCGGTGCATCGTATTACCGGTGAGGTCGTCATACTCTATAGCGCCGAAGCGGTCGATGCCGGAGTCGTGATGAACCCGCATCAGCTTCGGGGGCAAGTCGTCGGCGGCGTCGTGATGGGCGTGGGCTATGCGCTGCAAGAAAAGATGGCCTACGACGAGGCCGGCGCCGTCATTAATCCAACGCTGCGAAACTATCGCATCCCGGCAATGGCGGACGCTCCGGAGACCGACGTCTTCTACGCCGACACGTACGACAAGCTCGGGCCGCTCGGCTCGAAATCAATCGCCGAAAACACGAACAATCCGGTCCCGCCGGCAATTGGCAATGCCCTGCGAGCGGCTACCGGGATTCGCTTTACCAGCTTGCCGTTTACCGAGGACCGGATCTTCGCGCGCCTAGCCCCCTAGTAGCGAACCAGTCCGGCCGGCTGCGCATAGTAGCGGCATGAACACAATTTTACTGGCCGCGGTGCTGGCGCTCGCCGCGGATCCTCTGCCCTCCCGGGGGGCGCCAACCGCGACGGTCCACATCAAGAACTTCGCCTTCGTTCCGAACAGCCTCACCGTGGCCGCGGGGACGACGGTACGCTTCGTCAACGACGATTCCGACGCTCATACCGTGACGGCCGCCAACAAATCGTTCGATTCGGCGGGGCTCGATACCGGCGACGCATGGACCTACCGCTTTGCGTCTGCGGGAAAGTTTGCGTACTTTTGTCAGCTGCATCCCTACATGCACGGCACGATCGTCGTTCGTGACGCCGGAGGAACGAGCACATGAAGCGTCAAGATTTCCTTACCCACGTCAGTTGGACCGGTGCCGGAATCGCGTACGCGCTGACGGCCGGCGGCATCGTACGTGCTGCGACCAACGCCGGCGGTACTCCGCTCTTCGTGCACATCAGTGACAGCCACATCGGCTTTCACCAAGCCGCGAACCCCGACGTCGTCGGGACGCTGCAATTGACGGTCGACGCGATCAACGCGCTGCCGAGACAGCCGCAATTCGTCATCCACACCGGCGACGTGACTCATCTCGCGAAGGCCGACCAATTCGACACGGCCAAGCATATTCTCGGTACCTTGAAGGCGCCGGTCGTCGTCCTTCCGGGCGAGCACGACGCGCTGGGCGGCGGCACGAAGCTCTTTCGCTCGATGTTTCCGCCCAAATCGGGGACCGCGGGCTGGTTCTCGTGGGATGCGCAGGGCATCCACTACGTCGCGCTCGTCAACGTGGACGACTTCGCAGCCGAATCGATGGGCGTGCTTGGCAACGAACAGCTCGCGTGGCTTGAGAGCGACCTCAAGGACGTCCCGCGCTCGCGTCCGGTGGTCGTCTTCGCGCACGTTCCACTCTACGCACTCTACCCCGCATGGGGCTGGACCACCAACGACGGGAGCAAGGCGCTCGCGTTGCTAGCATCCTTCGACCACGTGACGGTTCTCAACGGGCACATTCACCAAGTGATCGAGCACGTCGAAGGCAATATCCGGTTCGCCACCGCTAACGCGACGGCGTATCCACAGCCCGCGCCGGGCGCCGCCCCCAAGCCGGGGCCGCTCCTTCTACCGCACGACCAACTCTTGCATGTAATCGGCTACCGCACGGTCGAAGTGCACGATGGCAATGCCGAAGTTCGGAACGTGACCCTGGCTTAGTGCACGAGGAGCCGGAAATCGCGCGAGCCTTCGTTGCGCGCCAAGCGTGGGGCTATGATGCTGCGTATCAAACCTACGGTCGCCTCCTTTACGCGGCAGCGATGCAGGTTTTGCGTAGCGATCAAGACGCGCAAGATTGCGTTCACGATGTGCTCGAAAAGCTCTGGAGACGCGGGAATGTATTCCGACCCGCACGAGGATCGTTACGGGCTTTCCTGGCGGTTTGCGTACGCAACGAGGCGCTCTGGCGCTTGCGAAAGGCACGGAATCGTGAACGCATCGAGCAAGCGTCAGAACCGTCGTCGAATCTACCGGATTTTGCCGGCGGCATCGTGCAAAGCGACTCGGTACGGCGCGCTCTTGCAGAACTCACGCAGAGGCAGCAGCAGACGATCGGGCTTGCGTACTTCAAGCACATGACGCACGAAGAGATCGCAAGCGAGCTGGGAGAACCGCTCGGAACGATCAAGAGTCGTCTCTCTTCTTCGTTACGGCGTCTTCGTGAGGCATTCACGACCGAGGGACGAACGGATGTTTGATATTCACATCCATGAAGATGCGGAGCTGTATGCGCTCGGGGCGCTCGATGAGCTGGAGCAGGCGCGCGTCGAGCGCCATGCCGGCGTGTGTGACGCCTGCGCCAAACGTTTGGGCGAGGCCGAGGCGACCGTCCTGCACTTGGTTGAAGGGGGAGAGATGACCGATCGAGCGTCTAAGCCCGATCGCCATGTTCGCTCCGTGCCGCCCAACACGCACGCGCCGGCTTGGGTGGCGGCAATCGCGGCCGCGTTTCTCATTGGCCTGCTACCCTGGGTTATCACATCGTTGGGTCAGCGCGCGGCGGTCGAGTCCGTTCACCAGCAGCAGCTCGCAACGCGCGCGATGCTGGCCGGGCACTTCGTTCACGCGCCCTTCGTTTCCCGAAGCCCGGATACGCCGGCGGCAAAAGTCGTCTATGCGAGAGAGGGCGGCTGGCTTTACGTCATCGTTGCGCCGGGCTCGAATCCCCTCGACGTCGTGGTCGTCGCGCGTGGAAAGGGCACGAAGGTCGCATCGCTGCCCGCCTCGACGGCCGTTCGGTCGGCGTTCGTCAATCAGCCGACGCGCGTCGAGATGGTCGAATTGCGCGACAGAGGCGTACCGGTTGCGAGCGCGCAGATCGTTTACGTCGAGCCGAAAAAGCGCTAGCGGATATATGAACCGTCGAGAGGTCACAGCGGCGTGTTCGGCCGCGACTGGGGCCGCTATTACCAAGCACTCGAACCAGAACTTTCTTCCCTACATGAATGGAACGGGAAATCTCGATAGTGCCGTGACGATGTGCGTCGATCAGATTCTTAGCTTCGGGCGCTAGCGCCGCGCCATCCAGCGCGCCTCCCTAACGGTTCGCAAAACGCTGCAACGTGCTTTCGTAAAGTGGCGATGGCGCCGCGGGACGATCTTTTTGACAGAGGTCGGCCGTCAAACAGGCAATCACATGGTTCAAAACCGACTCAATCTCGGAGATCTCCGCGGCGTGGATGATCGCGTTTGCGCGCGCTATTGCCGCCTCGCGCGTGGCCGCTTCGACCGTGCAGCAGGTCGAAATCGGCCGCGTGCCGGCGTAGACGATTCGATCGATCTCTTCCTCGGCCCAATGCTGAGCGGCTTGAAGTGAGGCTTCGAAATCTTCGGGGATCATGAGTTGCAGGCTAACAAATCAATCTGGGTCTAGCCTTCAAAGCAACCGTGACTTTCATCACCTTCGCTCAGCCTGAAAGTAAATTGCGTGCGGCCTACACGAGCAGGACTTTTTTCAAAGAGGTTGCCAACGCGGGATCGGCGCGTTCAACCTCGTCGACGAACAAGCGTGACGCGCCGGCCAGGGCACGGCGAAGGTCAGTTACCTCCAAAGAGCGCACGAGCGCGTTTTCATAGCCGGTCGTTACCTCGCGAGGAAGCTCATCGGTGCCGCGGGCGTAGTTTGCCGGCAGCCCAAACCTCAAGCATGCTAGCTCGAGCGAATGATCCCGCAGCGCGCTGATGTAGTACTCAGCCTCCCACGGCCGGTTACGGTTAATCGCCGCTCGCGCGTGAAGCGCGTGATGCCAGCATAGGCCGATCAAGTGTTCCGCGGTGGTGGGCATCGTCGAGAGCATATTATGGGCGATGCGACCGAATACCAAGCGAAACTTCTCGCTGGTCGGCCCAAACTGGGAGCCCGGCCACAAGCCGATGTCGAGCTCGAGCCCGTTGGCGAGCAGAAAAACGCGAAATAGTCCCGACCCCACACGTAGATCAAAATAGTGAAGCAAGCCAAACTCAGCGCGGATGAGCGGCATCCAGTCTGCGAGGACCGTTTCCGGCTTGGTGCCGCCCCCGATTCCAAAGCCGAGGTCGACGTCCGACCAGCGATCTTCCTTTCCTATCGCCGCTGACCCAGTGAGCGCTGCGCCAATGACTCGTTTATCTCGCCTGGCGAGCTTGATCATCCAGTCGCGCACACGAGCGCGATCCTCAACGGTAAACGGCTCGGCGCCTTTGCTCACGCTAATGTTTATTGGCGAAGCTGGTAACTGCCGCCTCGGAGGTTGCGCAGGCGCGCAAGGAGCACTATAAGCCTTCGCATGGGACCGATCGATTTACGGACGCGACCGCCCCGCAGCTGCTATCTCGAACTCGACGGGCTGATGCTGATGCCACGCACGATCGATAAGCTGAGAGCGCAGCTTCCCGGTGGCCATGCCGGACAATACTTTATTAATGGGCGTATCAAGGGGATTTCGGGCTATTTGCTCGAGCGTCTCAACATCGACGAGAAAGAGTTAGTCGAGGCAATCCGTGCGTCTCCATCCGAAGACGAGGTGGCGCGATGGTTGCGCAAACGAACGGACGCCGCTGCCTATCCCGCAATCAATGAAACGTTACGCCGAATCAAGCCCAGGCACACGCAAGACGAACGGCACTTCCGCAACGAGTATGCGCGGACTCTAGCCGAGCATCCGGATCTCGTGCTCGTCGTCGACATCATCGACGCGGACGATCGCCGGACCTTTCCAGGGTGAGAACGCCGGTTATCGCGCTGCTTTGCATGCTGGCCGCGGTCGCGGACAGCGAGATGGTGATTCGGCCGGCGGCGGGGTCGCCGGTCAGCTACGTCCTTCCGACCGGTCAGCGGATTACGCCGCTGTCGGCGCCGGGATCGTACATGGAGCGCCTGGCAACCGGCCTGCGCGCCGACGGCGACGCCGACGCAGCCGGCGCGATGTCGCTCGCCTTGAGCCCGGACGGCTCGACCCTGCTCGTCCTGACGAGCGGCTATAACTTCGAATATTTTTATCCCGACGGCCGGGCGATACGCTTCCCGGTGCGCGATCCGCTCACTGGCGGGCTCTCCGCGGTGACGACTGAACTAACGCAGTGGATCTTCATCTACCGCGCCGGCAACGACGGCTCTCTGCGGCTCTCGCAACGCATCGCAATGCCCGACGCATTCGTGGGTCTCGTCTGGGCGCCCGACGGGCGGCACTTCTACGTCTCCGGCGGCATCGACGATCGCATCGCCGTCTACGCTCGGCGCGGCGATGCGTTCGTGTTCGATGCGCCGGAAATTTTGCTCGACCACAACGGCAAGCAAACCGCGCCGTTGCCGAACTACGACGGCGGCATTCTCGCGAAGACGATCGCCGGAGCGAACGCCGATGCGACCGAGCTTCATTTCAGTGCGATGGCCGCGGGCTTGTCGCTGAGCGCCGACGGAAAAACGCTGGCCGTTGCGAACATGCAAAACGATTCCGTCTCCTTGATCGACACGCAAACGCGCAAAGTTTATCGCGAGGTGGTGCTGCATGGGCCTGGTTCTCACATCGCGCGTGGCGAGTATCCTTACGGAGCAGCAGTTTGGTCTAACTCGCTTGGGATAATGAACAAGATGTACGTCAGCTCTCTGCGTGACGGCGACGTAAGCGTCGTCCAATCTGTGGAGGGCGAAGCCGTAGCGCACGACATTGCGCTCGGCGGCGCGCCGAACGCGCTGCTGCTCTCGCGCGACGGTTCGACGCTCTACGCGGCCAACGGCGATCTGGATCAGGTCGACCTCATCGATACCGCGAGCGATAGACTCAGACGGCGCATCAGCGTCGATCGACCCGGGCAGCGCTATCGGGGCGCGAACCCAAACGCCCTCGCGCTCGACGACCGAACGCAACGGCTCTACGTGACGCTGGGCGGCGAAAACGCCGTCGCCGTGATCGACTTGAAGACCAGCGCCGTCATCGGCCGCATCCCAACCGGCTGGTATCCGACGGCGGTCGCGATCTGTCATGGGCGCTTAGCAATCACCGATGCCAAATCGCTCTCCGGTCCGAACCCCGGATTGGCGACGCTGCACCTCAACGCTCCCGCTAACGCCTTCAATCCGACGCATCGAAATCAGTACGTGCTCTCGCTCGAAAAAGCCAACCTGCTCACAATGCCGATTCCGGGCGACGCCGATCTCGCACTCTTGAGTCGTACGGTCGACGAGAACAACGGCTTCGCTGCAGAGGCGAGTCCGAGCCCCGTCATTGCGGCTCTGCGCGGCAAGATCCGACACGTGATCTATATCATGAAGGAGAACCGGACCTACGATCAGGTGCTCGGCGACCTTCAAGGCGCCAACGGCGACCCGCGCATCGTCGTCTTTCCATATCCCGTCACGCCCAATCATCATCGGCTCGCATCGCAGTTCGTCACTCTCGACAACTTCTATACGAGCAGCGACGTGAGCGCCGACGGCTGGAACTGGAGCCAGCAGGGTCGCGCCAACGAGTACACGACCCGCCTTACTCCGATAGCGTATGCGAGCGACGGGATGCCCTACGACTGGAGCGGCCAGAATCGCGGCATCAACACGGCGATGCCCGACGCGGGCGGGCGGGATCCGTTCGACGCGCGCATCACGACGCTGCTCGACCGGAGCGGATCGTCTACAATCCTTCCCGGCGACAAAGACATCGCCGCGACAGGCTACATCTGGGATTCGGTGCTGCATGCCGGGAAGACCGTCCGCCACTACGGCATGTACGCCGATGCGTCGTACTACGCAATCGGCGCGCCGTTCTACATTCCGATCGTGCGCCACGCCTACGCACGCGGTGCCCGTCAAGCCCCGCCCGCTCGTCGTTCGCTCATGCGCTACACCGATCTCTACTATCGGGGGTGGGACCTCAACACCCCAGATCGCTATCGCTATGAAGAGTGGAAGCGCGAGTTCGACGGCTACGTGCGGCACGGCAATCTGCCTGCATTTGAATCGGTCGAACTGATGATGGATCATTTCGGGCAGTTCAAGACCAACGTCGCCGGCCTCGACACGCCGTATTTGCAGATATCCGACAACGACTACGCGCTGGGCCGGCTCGTCGAAGCCGTGTCGCATTCGCCGTACTGGAAAGACACCGCAATCTTCGTGCTCGAAGACGATTCGCAAGCCGGCCCCGACCACGTCAATCCGCACCGCTCTCTCGCCTACGTAATCTCGGCGTACACGCGCCGCCGCGCGGTCGTGCACGCCCGCTACAACACAGTCACGATTCTCAAAACGATCGAGGAGCTGCTCGGCGTAGACCCACTCGGCATCTTCGATGCCAACGCGCCCGACATGGGAAAGGTTTTTTCTACGACGCCGGACACCCACGACCGTTACGCCGCCGTGCTTCCCGGCGATCTCTGCCGGCCACCGGTGCATCGCGACCTGATTCCCGAATGCGCGTCGAGCTCGCGCACGCGCACCGCGTATGCGCGAAGCCGCCGCGGTGCTGCGTGGTGGATCGCTCAAACCGCCGGCATGAACTTCGACCGTCCGGATGCCGTCGATCCGCGCCGCTTGAACGCTATTTTGGAAGCCGGACTCCGCTAACTTTCGTGGCGACCCGACTCCTACGATTTTTGAAACGCGATGACGAAGCGGCCGCCATTCGTGCAAAGAACCACCAGGAGAATCGAAATGAGGATTAGCTCGTAGTTCCAGCCCAGGCCGTCCTTGCCCCAGAAGCCGGTTTTCCAAACGAAGATTTTCTTTTGTAGGGCGCCGAGCATAATCAGGATCAATCCGATCGATGCCGGCTGCGTTAGAAGACCGATGATGACGGCAAGGCCGCCAAGCAGCTCGGCCGAGCCCAAGAAAATGATGACGCCCTTGGGCAGTCCTATGCTTTTACTGCGCGAGTCGGCCCCCTTTAGGTCGTTGTAGCCGCTAGCCATAAAGACTAGCCCGACCATGAGCCTGAGAAACACGAGGGCGTAGTCTGTAAATTGCTCGAGCTGCGGGAACATTGTGTCGTCATCATTTAGACACAGGATTTCACGCTAACCTTTTTCCTCTCGTTTCCGGCGCCCAAAGCAGCGAGATTGCGAGCCCAAAAACCGAGAGGACGCACGCAAAAAGAATTACCGCGGTCACGCCAAACCGCGCTAGTGCTATGGGCAGCGCGAACGTCCCCGCGAATGCGCCGACGCGACTAACGGCGGCAGCGAAACCCGCTGCGCTGGCGCGAATTACGGTCGGAAAGAGCTCGGCTGGGTAGACGAGTTCCAGGACGCTGGCCGCTCCAATGCCAACGGCATACGCCACAAAGCAGGCAACGACGACGAATGCGCCGGCGAACGGCAGCATTCCGAAGGCGACTACCGCGATGGCGAAGCCGATGATGCAGAGCGGGCGACGTCCAAAGCGCTCCACAAGCGGCATGGCGGCGACCGCGCCGAGGGCAAACGCGGCCGTGATGACAACGCTGCCGACGGGCGACGAGCGCTTGTTGATGCCGAGCGCCGTCAGGACTATCGGCGCATACGTGTAAATCGCAAAGAGGGGCACGACTTGCAGCAACCACATCGCCGAAACAAAGGCCAGCGGACCGCGAAACCCGCGCTGGAAGATCTTGCCGAACGAGGTGCGGTGCAACTCGCCTGAGTCACGCGTTGCCAGCCACATCGGCGATTCAGGTGCACTCGCGCGCATCGTAAGGCCGATCGCCGCAAAGATCGCCGGGCTTGCCAGAATCCACTTCCAGCTCTCCGGCCCCGCGCGCAGCAGCAGGTACCCAGCAACGTAGGCAACCGCTGCGCCGACGAACCAAACTGCCTCCATTGCGCTCAGCGCAGCGCCGCGCAGCCTTGCCGGCATGAACTCGGCCAGAATCGCCGTCGCAATCGGATAGTCGGCGCCGATCGCGAGGCCGAGCCCGAAGCGTAGCACGATGAGTTCCCACGGGTTGGTCACGAACGCTTGCGCGATCGCGACAACGACGAACGCGCTAAGGTCGGCGATCATCAAGATTCGCCTTCCATGCCGGTCGGTGAGATGGCCGAAGAGCGGCGCTCCGATGAGGATTCCAAAGAGCGTGGCGGCGCCGACGAGGCCGGTCGTTAACGCGTCGAGATGAAAGTGCGGCCCGAGCGTCGTCAGCGCGATCCCCACGCTGCTTAGAATGTACCCGTCACAAAAGACGCCCGCATTCGCGTAAACGAAAAGCTTGTAGTGAAACGAGCGCAGTTCGGCGGGTCGCGTCAATCGCGCGGTACGCTAGCCCCAGGCCGCTTGGTAGACGCGCATCCAGTTTGCGTACGTCATAGTCTGCGGAAACTCGAACTGGTTTGCCGGGTCGACCGCGAAGTCGTCGAGGCCGTGTACGAAGTCCGGCCCGAGCCCGATGTGGTCGGGACCGACGAGCTTCATGAGATAATCGATCTCATCGACATAGCGCGCGACCGTCACCTGCGGCGGAATGTCGCGAACCGGATCTTTATTGGCGTCACGATAGCCCCAGCTCATGAACGCGTCGACGGCGTTCACCCCGAAGACGCCGCCGGTGGAAGCAATCCCTTCGATGACGCGGTCGCTCGTACAGGGTGGATTGTCGTTGAGAGCCTTCACGTTCGAATGCGTGCAGATGACGGGACGCTTGGCAATCTTAATGATGTCGAGACTCGAGCGCTCGCCGGTGTGGCCGCCACAATCGACGAGAATGCCTAGTTCCTGCATCCTTCGCACGAGGTATGCCCCCGCGCGTGGAAGCGGCACGGCCGGGTCGAGGCATCCGCCGGCGAACTGATTCGCGATGTTGTACGCCAGGTTGATAACACGAACGCCAAGCTGGTAGTACGCGCGCAGTTCCACCGGCCTCCTCCAGTGCACCGGCGTTCTGCCAGCCCAAGATCAATGCAAGGCGCCCCGCGTCGTTAGCGGCTTGAATCTCGGAGACGGACTTGACGATTGCAACTCTGGTGGCGTTACGGTCGGCGAAGTCGTATGCTTGCGCGATCGTCAAAAGGGTTTCGGCGGCATTCCAGTTCCAAACGCCGACGCCGGCACGATGCAGCATGTCGAGATACTGGACCGAGAGGGTCGAGACGTCGCTACCATCGACGATCGTTGACCGCGACGTTTCGAGAGGGACGCCCGGCGCCGCTGTTGCGCAACGGGGAAGGGCCTGAGCGCCCGCGGCCGCCACCGTGGCGACGGCCCGATTCAAAAAAGAGCGACGAACCATCGTGAAAATTCTTCGGCAAGTACTTCTCACTTCGCCTGCCCAAGTCAAAAGCTGGAAAAAGAGAACTGCCGTTCGAAATAGATGGTGATGTCGAACATCACGCGGCGTGACTTCGTCAACGGCGTGCTCGTCGGCGCCGGGGTTTCGCTGCTCCGGATGCCGGCACCGGCCTTCGCACAAGGCCTCGGCAGAGAGTGGACCGGCTTCGGCGGGATCGGCGACTATGCCGATTCGAACGGCAACACTGCGGCCGTCGTCAATGCCGCACACGGCATTCGTGACGGGCGCTACGAGCCGTTTATCGCCGGCGCGCGAGCGGTCGACCTGCGGTACGACCTCGTGGTCGTCGGCGGCGGCTTTGCGGGTCTGGCGGCTGCGTACGAGTTTAAAAAGGCGCGACCGAACGGAACGGTGCTGCTGCTCGACAATCATCCGGTTCCCGGTGGCGAGGCCAAGCAAAACGTCATTGAAGTCGACGGCGTGCAGCTCGTCGGGCCGCAAGGCTCGAACGCGACGCTCGTACCAGGCCCGGCGTTCGGCTTGGCGCACGACTACTGGAACGAATTGCAGATTCCGACGAGGTTCGATTTCGCGCAGCCGTCGGCTGCCGCGCGCGGCATTCGTTTCGCCCGCGACAACTATGAATTGATGTTCTGGGACGAAAACTTGGCAAGCGTCGGCTGGTTCTTCGGCACAACGTTCGTTCGTGATCCCTTTGCGGATGCGCTCGCGCGCACGCCGTTGGATGACGCGACGAGACGTGATTGGCTGGCATGGCATAACGCCAAGGATCCGGTGCAGGCACCCGCCGGGACGAACGTCGACCGCTGGCTCGATAGTATGACCTACGGTGAGTATATTCGTAACGTAATGAAACTGGGCACGCGCGTCTTTGACTTGGCCGATCCGCTCGTCTCGGTAGGCGATTACGGCGTAAGTTGCACGGCGATTTCCGCTTACGCCGCGAAGCTGCTGGGGCTCCCTGGGCCGGCGGGGACTCAAGGCATCGGTTACGACGAGCGATTGATCTTTAGCTTTCCGGGCGGAAACACGACGATCGCGCGCTATATCCTCAAGGCGCTGTTGCCGGAAGCGATTTCCGGATCTCAAACGTTTGCAGATATTGCGAGTGCGCCGATTGACTTCGCCGCATTCGATCGCCCCAACTCAAACGTGCGTGTTCGCGTCGCCGCGACCGCCGTTGCCGTGCGCCACGTCGGCGCGCCGGAGAACTCATCGCACGTCGACGTGGTCTACGCGCGCAACGACGTTCTCGAGCGCATCGAGGCACGAGCCGTCGTCATGGCCGGCGGCGGCTGGGTGAACAAGCACGTGGTGCGCGACCTGCCCGACGAGTTCGTGCATGCGTACGCACAGTTCCATCACGGCGCGATTCTGGTCGCAAACGTCGGTTTGCACAACTGGCGCGCGCTCGCAACGCTCGGCGTGTCGGCGGTCCGATGGTTCGACGGCCTCGGCTTTTTCGCCAACATCCGTCAGCCGATGATCTTCGATGGGTACCGGCCTCCACTCGATCCCGAAAGACCGGCGATCTTGACTCTTTATATCGGCTTTCCTCGGGCCGAAATGCCGCTGGTCGAACAAGCGACGCTCGGCCGCATGCGGCTTTTTACGACCTCGTACCAGGAGTTCGAATTGCAGCTGCGCGACCAGCTGCAGACGCTGCTCGGCGCATCGGGGTTTGATTACGAGCGCGACGTTGCGGCCATCGTGCTCAACCGCTGGGGCCATGCATACATTGCGCCGCAGCCCGGCTTCTACTTTGGGCGAACGGCGCGCCGTCGCCGCCCGACGTCGTTCGTCGCGGATTTGGCCGCATCTCGTTTGGTCATTCCGAGCTTAGCGGCCGCCAAAATTGGCCGCACGCGATCGCGGAAGGAAAACGCGCCGCCATACAAGCGCTTGCGCACGTCGATTGAGACGCGCCGCGCTCTCTGCCGGGCCCTAGCATGGCCATCGTCGAACCAGGAAAGACGCAACTAGTATGAGCGCTATACGGAAGAGCAACGTCGAGCTCGGGCTCGGGCGAACCAATGACCAGTGCTGTGCGTGACGTCTTCACGATGGCGGCGGCGTGGCTCGATGAAGGGCGCACGTTCGCACTAGCCACGCTGGTAGCGTTACGGGAGTCCGCAACCGCGCCGATCGGCACGACGATCGCCGTCGACGACCAAGGACGCATCGCCGGCAACATTGGCGCCGGTTGTCACGAGGCGCAGATCGTTGAAGCGGCGTCCCGAACGTCCGCCGATGGGCAAACGCGCCGGATTGAGATCAACCTTGCCGAAGATGAGGTACTTGGCGGTGCAGGCTGCGGCGCAACGATGCAGGTCGTGACGTGGCGCCCGCAACTCGCATTTCGCGACGACGCTCTTGAAATCGCGCAAGGCGACCGCGACGTCCGCGTATCATTCGAATATGAAAACGCGCTAGGATCGCCGGTAACCTTCGACCATCTGTACTCCGCCAAAGCAACGCTGATTGTGGTCGGCGCCACGACCCTCGCCGCCGAGCTGGCTGCGATCGCACGGCGCATGGATTTCAAGGTCGTCATCGTCGATCCACGGCCGTCGTTCGCGACCGCGCAGCGCGTGCCTGACGCGCATGCGATCGTGCGCGAATGGCCCGACGACTATTTGCCGCGTGCGCTCACCGACCGCACGCCGATCGTGATTCTGTCGCACGATCCGAAGTTCGATCTCCCGGCGCTTCGTTGCGCGCTACATTCGGAGGCGCCGTATATCGGGCTGCTTGGCAGCCGTCGTTCTCAAGCGGCACGGCGAGAGTCGCTGCGCGCGGAAGGTTTCGACGAGCGCGCGCTATCGCGCTTGCATGGACCGGCCGGACTCGATATCGGGGGCACGACCGCTACCGAGACGGCGATCTCGATCCTGGCGGAAATCGTCGCAAGCCGGCATGAACGGATGGGCACGCCGCTACGAACGACGAGCGAAGCGATCCACGAGCGCACCAGCGTATCGCCGTGTCGTCCTTGATCGCGGCGCGCGCAGTAATTCTGGCAGCGGGAACCTCATCGCGCGTCGGCAGGCAGAAACTGTTGATGGATTTCCGCGGCGGCAGGCTGATCGAATATCCAATCGCCGCGGCGCGCGCGTGGGACCCTCTCGTTGTGTGTGGCCCGGCGGTCGAGCAGTATCTCCTCGGGCGCTCCGGAATCGAACTGTTGCGCAACGACGAGCCCGAACGCGGCATGTCGCACTCGCTGGCGCTCGCAAATCGTATCGTGGCTGCCGATCTCACGCTGCTCGTCTTGCTTGGAGATAAGCCTCTCGTTAGCGGGTCGTTGATTGAGTCAATTTGCATCGCTGCCCAGGATGCCGATGTCACGTATCCCGTGCGCGCAGGTGTGCCCGGTCATCCCGTCGCGCTCTCACCGCGCGCACGCCGTTACGTCGATGAGCTGCCTTCGGGCGATACCGTGCGGCTGCTGCGCGGGTGCACCGAGCTGAGTCAGCGCCCGACGCAAACTCCCGATCTGGGCGCGACCTTCGACGTCGACACCGCTGCTGCGCTCGCGCCGAATTGAGGAGCCTCGGACTCGAGGTCAGCTCGCCTGCGGGCAATACGTGCCAAAGCTCCAGATGTGACCCTCAGGATCCCGGACGCCGAAGTCACGCGATCCATAGTCGGTGTCTTGGAGCTCGCGAACGATCTCCGCGCCGGCGGCCTTTGCGCGCGCATAGGCGGCATCAATCGCGGCCGGCGTCTCTAACGCTATGTAGATCGCCCCGGCGAAACCTCCGCTACCTAGCATAACCAAGTTTCCGGCGATCTGTAGCTGGGCGTGCGCGATGCTCTCGCCCTCGCCGGGATAGACGACGTGCTCCTCGAAACCGAGAGCCGACTTCAGCCACGCGATCGCGGCTTTGGCGTCGTTATAGCGGACCGAGGGATAGATGCTCTGCATCGGTTCCGTTTGGGGAGTGTTCATAATTCATCATACCCCGATTGAAAGGTGAGCCGCTCGCATTGGCCCATGTTGACGGACTCGTTGCAGCAGCAGCCGTAGACCTGCGAGCGCATCGCATGGCATCGGACTTCGCGCCGCGAGAGTCGGCGCGCTACTCGATCGTCGCGACGGAGTGGCCCTTGGTCAAACAGCGCTTGAGCGACCTAGTAGCGCGCTAACGACCCGTGCTACTCGAGCGCGCTTTCAACGGAAGGCTTGGGATCGGGGAGCTCCGGCTCATCGCCACCCACCTTAGAGCGAACTTCAAAGCCCCAGTCGGTGAATGCGTTGACGAGCTGGACGCCGGGAGCATCGCCGTCTTTTGCTCCGTCCGTAGAGTCCTTGAAATAGGTGTGGGCGATCTTTTCGTTGCCTGGCAGTTTGCCGGGCGGGAAGTTGGGATCGATCGCGGCCAAAGCCGCCTCAAACATCTTTTGATGCGCGATCTCGCGCGTCATTAGGAAGTTCAGCGTGTCCTTGCAGCCCGCGTCATCCGTCTGCTTGATCAGGCGTTCGTAGGTGATCTTCGCGCGAGCCTCGGCGGCGATGTCCGATCGAAGATCGGCAGTCGGCTGCCCGATCGTGTCGATATACGCCGACGTCCAAGGCGCACCCATCGAATCGGTTAAGCGCGGACCTGCGCCTCCGCTGTTCATTTGACCGCTCAGCAGCGACAACTCCATATACTTGGAATGTTTGCCGTCGAGTAGCTCGCCAAGGTAGTTGCCCTCGACTTCATCGACTAATGCGCTCGGTGAGCCTTTGACCAGCATCGCCAAAAGCTGCGCAACCATCTCGAGGTGCGAGAGCTCCTCCGTCGCGATGTCGAGGAGCATGTCGCGACGTGGGATGTCGCTCTCCGCCCATCCCTGAGTGAAGTAGCGCATCGCGGCGGCAAGCTCGCCGTTGGGGCCGCCGAATTGGTCGAGTAGGAGCTTAGCAAACAACGGATTAGGTTCGTCGACGCGCACGGTATATTGCATGCGCTTGTTATGTAAGAACACTTAGTTTCATTACCTCCGGACGGCGTGTCAACAGCTGTTGCCCCGCAATCGGTCGCCGAAAACCAACTTATTCGCAGTGCGCACAAGCTAGCACCCTACCGCTTAACTGAGTGTAATGAGGGGGATGCCTGCCTCATTGTCCATTGCTCTGCGCAGATGTTCCGGATTTTCGGTCATGACGACTTCGCAAGTCGGTCGAACGCGAGCTTCCAGCAAATGCCCGCCGTGCGCAGTGCCGTCCGATTTCGCGACGACGACGTGTGCGTGAACGTGCGGCTTTCCGTCGTACAGCGCAACATCCCCAATAAGCGAAAGAAGCTCCACCTGCTCGTCGAGCACGACGCAAGGCTTATATTTTTTTGTCTGCCAGTCCAGGCAGCCGAGCCGAACGGAAGAAAGCGCGCCGATGGCTTTGAAGCTCGCGTCGGCGAGCTGCAGATCCGATGCGATCTTCGTCAGTCCGGAAAAAAGTTCATCACCGGTCTGGAAAACAACGACATATGTCTTTGGATTGCTATTAACCAGTTTATACTGCACTTTTTCTCTCCTTTGGGGCCTGGGGAAACCTAAGCGGTTCCTCGAAAGCCCAAGCAGCGAGCTAATGGAGGGTCGAACGTGAGCGTTCCTTGGGAATCCGATTATAATCGAGCACTTGAGCGCGCCGGCTCGGAACGAAAGTTCGTTTTCGTCGACATCTTCAACCCTGGTTGAGGGGGATGCCAAGCGCTGGATACCGTGACGTATCCTCAACCGCCCGTCATCGAAACGATCGTCGCGCACGCCGTTCCCGTTCAGTTCGATAACTCTAAAGCCGACAACAATCGGTTTCTGCACGGCATCCATCATATCTGGACACCGGATATTCGGATTCTGTATCACGACGGCTTCGAGCTCTATCGGTGGGACGGCTTTCTTCCTCCGCCTGAGTTCATGGCACGAGCTCTCTGCGGATTCGGCATGGCGTATCTGCGGTTGAAGCGCTTCGACCAGGCCGAGGCGGTTTACGTTGACGTGCTGAAGCGCTTCTCGACGACCTACGCTGCGCCCGAGGCGCAGTATTATCTCGGCGTAGCCCGATACCGGCGCGACCCGAACAGCGATGAGCTGTTAACCCAATGGGACAATCTTCGCTCGCGTTATCCCGGCAGCGAGTACCGCGTAAAGCAATCCTTCAAGGAATTCCCTTAATCCCACGACGTGACCGTTTCGGCGCCCCGCGGATGACATCACCGCGCCAGCCCTTGCTGGCCTCCCGGGCGTTCGCTGCGCCAAGGTCTGCCGGCTCGGGCGTCAAATCTAGCTCTACATATCTGCGATCTTGAGGTTCCTACTTGGGGAGGGAACGCACGTGCAAACGATCGAGCATAAGACCGCGCACAAAAGCTTTACGCACCCCGATGAAGTACGCGATTTCCCGAACGGCAAGGCGGAAATCCTGGCTGTAGGCGAGTCCCAAATTGGGCGATTGATCCTTCAACCCGGGTGGCGATGGTCTACCGACGTAAAACCGATCGCGCAGACGTCGAGCTGCGAAGCGCCGCACTTTCAGTACCACATCTCCGGAAAACTCGCCATTCGAATGGACGACGGCACCGAGTTCGTCGCGATGCCCGGCGACGTGACGTCGCTTCCAAAGGGCCACGATGCGTGGGTCGTCGGTGACGAGCCCGTCGTCGTGGTCGACTGGTATGGAGCGAGCAACTACGCAAAGAAGTAGCAGCGAGTAGACGCGTCCGCCTAATTGCCATCGAGATCGGCCGCCGTCGCTGCCGACAGGCCCCAGTGCGTCGTTGCTCGCACTCATAGCGACCCGCTCAAGCGTCGACAAGGAGCGCTCATGAGAACGGCATCGTGCATCTCGACGATCACTGCGATTCTATGAAGAGCTGGGATTACCGGATCGTTGACGTCTTTACCGAGGTATCGCTCCAGGGGAACGCGCTCGCGGTTTTCCACGATGCAGCCGGTTTGGACGACGCGACGATGCAGAAAGTGGCTCGAGAGACGAACCTATCCGAGACAACTTTCGTGTTTGCACCGGAGCGTGACGCGGCAGCAGCGCGCGTTCGCATCTTCACGCCAATGTATGAGTTGCCCTTCGCGGGTCATCCAACGGTGGGAACGGCTTGGGTGTTGCGCGAGTGCGGAAAAGTATCGAGAGAGCAGTCGCGTTTTATCTTGGACGAAAATATCGGCCCGGTTAAAATCCGGGTTGACGACGAAGACTTGATCTGGCTCGTCACGCCGCCGATTCGGACGCTAGGCGACTACGATCGGACGCTCTGCGCTGCGACGGTCGGTCTGGATCTGGCGGACCTGCTCGACGAGGTGCCATGTCAGAACGTGAGCGCCGGCAACCCGACGATCTTCGTACCCTTGCGGGATAAAGAGACGGTCGATCGAGCGAAGGTCGATACGGTCGCGTTGCGCCGTCTTCTCGCAGAAGAGTCGGACCCCACGTGCATCTTCGTTTTTTCGCCGACGGAGCAGGGCGCATACTCCCGCATGTTTGCAAACGACTTGGGCATCGTTGAAGACCCGGCAACCGGCAGCGCGACCGGCCCTCTTGCTGCTTTCATGGTGGCCCACGGATTGATCGGCGGCGCGGACGGCACGCGTCTTATTAGCGAGCAAGGCACCAAGATGGGACGACGCAGCATCTTGCATATTTTGATTGATGGCGAACGGGGAGCGCGGGGAATTGAGATCGGCGGCCACGTCACGCCGGTGGCCCGAGCTACGCTGACACTCTAGCGCGGCGCGTGGCGCAAATCATCACGCTCCCTAGATCCGGAACATGCGCACGAAGCGGTCGAGCAGCTTTGGATCACCGGTCACGCGAACGAGCCGCTTCTTGAGCGCCTCGCTAGGCGAAATCTCGCCGGCCATCAGCGCGCGCAACGCCGGTCCGGTTTCGATGACGAGGTCCGGTTTGGCAACAGGGCCGCGCCCCACAACGATCGCGCCGCCGCGGACGCGCGCGTGCACCTCTATGCCGCCCAGACGCAGCAGGTAGGTAAGCTTCGCCTTGCCCGCCGCGTCCGGCCGAAATGTCGTGCGCAAAGCCATCGCGATGGAGTCTTCGGTGACCGCCTCGTCGGCACGCGGCTCTCCCAAATGCCGCGCACCCCAGCGGCCCAGTGCGAGAACCGGGCCCTCCAGCGCCGCACCCGCTTCGGTTAGTTCATAGGCTATGCCCCTGGCGGGCCGCGCTTGCGCTCGCCGGCGAAGCAGGCCGCTCTCCTCCAGCTCGCTCAGTCGCGCCGTCAGAATGTTGGTCGGAATTCCCGGCAGCCCGCGCTGGATCTCGCTAAAGCGCTTCGGGCCGACGAGCAGGTCGCGGATAATGAGAAGGGCCCACCGCTCGCCTACCAGCTCGAGCGCGCGCGCGAACCCGCAGTACTGCCCATAACTTCGCTTGATCATGGCTTCGAGTCATCATAGCAAGGGAAATATTTTTTTGCAATCGCACTTGCATTAAACAAGTAAACTTGCTAGAATCGCCACCACACGAGGACGATCGAAAGGAGATAACCGTGCCAAGCATCACTCCGTTCCTTTGGTTCACCGGTCAGGCGGAAGAAGCGGCCAAATTCTACGTCTCCGTCTTCAAGAACTCTAAAATCACCGACGTAAGCCGATACGGCGACGCCGGTCCCGGACCGGTCGGTTCCGTGATGACGATCGAGTTCGAGCTCGACGGGCAGGCCTTTATGGGAATCAACGACCCGCAAGGATCGGCGCCCAAACCCAGCGACGACTTTGCGCAGGGCAAGGTCGCCCTCTTCGTCAGCTGTGAAACGCAAGCCGAGCTCGATGAGCTTTGGGACAAACTCTCTGAGGGCGGCAAGAAGCTGCCTTGCGGATGGCTTCAAGACCGCTACGGCTTTCACTGGAACATCGTACCGGCCGGCCTGCGCGACGTTCTGGGCGGCGACGATGAGGAGCGTTCGCAACGCGCCATGCGTGCCATGCTTCAAATGAGCAAACTCGACATCGACGAGCTTCGTCGAGTCTACGACGCCAAACCAGAAAGGATTTAAAGGTGAAACACCCGGTCATGCACTTTGAAATCATGGGTAAGGACGCACCGTTACTGCGCGGCTTCTATGCCGACGTCTTCGGCTGGAACGTCGCAGCTCCGATCCCCGATTACGAGGTCCAGTACAGCATCGTCGAACCGGTTCCCGGCTTTCAGCGCGGCATCAGCGGCGGCATCGGAAAAGCGCCCGACGGCTACGACGGTCACGTCACGTTCTACGTCGTCGTTGACGATATCGAAAGGGTCTTTGCCAAAATTGAAGCACACGGCGGCTCGCGCATGATGGGCCCCGACAAAGTGCCCAACGGCCCGGTTATCGGACTCTTCCACGATCCCGAGGGACATACGATCGGTTTGGTCGACCCCGGCGACGACATGCGCGGCGCGCCGATGGAGCTGGTGCCGTTCGTGTTCTTTTATGGGCGATGCAAAGAGGCGCTCGAGTTCTACAAGAACGCACTGGGCGGGAGCTATGAGATCGTCACCCGCGACGGCGAGAAAGTTCAATTTGCCACGTTCACCGGAAGCGGCATCTCGTTCAAAGCATCCGACGGAATGGCGTCGCGCGTCATCGACCCAAATCAAGGCAACGTCACATTAGCGCTCACCGTTCCCGACGCGTCGCGCGCCGCGGAGGTCTTCGCCGCGCTCTCCGACGGCGGCGAAGTCGTCACGCCGTTTGGGGACGCCCAATGGGGCGGAAAGTTCGGCACGCTGCACGACCGCTTCGGCAACGAATGGTACGTCGCGGCGCAATAAGGAGCAACCGATGCGAATCGCCTCACTCGTCGCCCGCATTGTTCTGGGGCTCGCGTTTACGGTCGCGGGTGCGTTTGGGTTCGCCCTCACGTTCTGGGCGAGCCCACCACCCATGCCTGGCCTAGCCGGTCAGTTTCAAAGCGTGATCTTCCAAGCGCACTTCGTGCTCTTCGTCGACGCGGTCCAATTGCTCGCGGGCCTCGCGTTGCTCGCGAACCGTTTCGTTCCACTGGCTCTCGTCGTGTGTGCGGGAATCCTCTACAACATCCTCGCATTCCACCTCACCATGATGCCGATGGGGATCTTTCCCGGGCTCGTCTTGACGGTGTGCTGGTTCTTGATCGCCCTGCCGATGCGCGACCGATTCGCTCCATTGCTCGGCCGTTGACGATCTCTTTGCCGGCACCCGACACAATTTCGACGAGGCGCCTCGTCGGGCGTCGCGTGACCGCGGACGATCTTGGCTATATGCTTGAAGTGGATGGCGACATTCGCATACAGCGCTGGCTTTTCGGCGCGGTGCAAACGGCCGAGCAATCGCGAGCACGTCTCGAGCGGTGGCTACGGATGTGGCGAGACGACGGCCGTGGGTTCTGGATATTTCGCGACGCGGACGATGCGATCGTCGGTCACGGCGGTCTCTTCAGCTCGCCGCGCCAGGCGGGCGAGGTGGAGGTGGGCTACGTCATCAAGCCGGCGCTCTGGGGCCGCGGATTCGCAAGCGAGATCACTATGGCGGCCTTAGAGCTTGGATTCGAATCGCTCCGTTTACGACGCATCGTTGGGATCGCGCAATCGGCCAATGCGCCCTCGCGACGCGTCATGGAGAAGTCCGGCATGGTCTTTGAAGCGGAACTCCCGTCGTCCGACGGCGTTGCCGCCGTCCGCTATATTATCACCAGCGACATGTGGCGGTAACGCGCCCGAAAGGCAGTTAAGCGTGCGCGTTGTAGTCACCGGCGCGACGGGCTACATCGGTGGCCGCCTAGTCCCCCGTTTGCGCGAAGCGGGCCTCACGGTGTGCTGCCTCGCCCGCGGATCCGGGCGTTTGCGGAAGCGTTTTGGCGATAGCGTCGAGATCGTCGAAGGCGATCTCAGCGATACCTCGGCGCTGGTCGCCGCGTTAAGCGGATGCGACGCGGCATACTATCTCGTGCATTCCATGGCGTCGACCGCGAGTTTTGCCGAGGTGGATCGGCAAACCGCGCGGCGCTTCGCCGAAGCCGCGCGAGCGGCCGGTGTCAAGGTAGTCGTCTATCTCGGAGGATTGGGCGACGATCGCGACGCTCTTTCGCCGCATTTGCGCAGCCGGCACGAAGTGGGAAGCGCTCTGCGCGAAACCGGCGTTCCGGTCATCGAGTTTCGCGCCGCACAAATCATCGGCAGCGGCTCGATCAGCTTCGAGATGACGCGCTATCTCACCGACCGCTTACCGCTGATGATCGCTCCTCGATGGGTGGCGACGCGCTGTCAGCCGATCGCCATTCGCGACGTGCTCGCCTATCTGATCGCGGCGCTTTCGCGGCAACGAGAAAGCCGAATCTACGAGATCGGCGGACGCGACGTTTTAACGTACCGCGAGATGATGCTTCGCTACGCGGCGATCCGCGGACTGAAGCGGCTCGTCATCGTTGTGCCGCTCTTTACGCCCAAACTGTCATCGTATTGGGTGCATCTGATTACGCCGATCCCCGCGAAGCTCGCGCAACCGCTGATCAAAGGGCTGCACAACGAGGTAATCGTTCGCGACGACGGCGCGGCGCGCGATTTTCCGCTTATTCGACCGATGGGCTTCGACGAGGCCGTGCGCAGCGCGCTCGATCGCTCGAAAGGCGCCGGCCGGGAATCGACCTGGTTCGATGCGTTCGCGGCGCAGACGCCGCCCGGCGATTTCGCCGGCCTGAGCGAAGGCATGTTGATCGACCGGCGCTCGCGCGACGCAAATGCGCCGGCTACGCGCGTTGCCGCGATCTTCTCGTCGCTCGGCGGCGAGCGGGGATGGCTCGCCGCAAATAACTTGTGGCGCGTTCGTGGATGGATCGATACCTGGGTCGGCGGCAGCGGCTTGCGCAGAGGACGACGGTCGACTAGCGACTTGCGAGTTGGCGATGCCGTCGACTTCTGGCGCGTCGAGGCGAGCAAATCGGATCGTTTGCTGCGGTTAAGGGCCGAAATGCGTCTACCAGGCCGCGCGTGGCTGCAATTCGAAGTGCAGCCGCGCAGCAGCGCGACCAGTACGCTAGTGCAAACGGCGTTCTTCGAGCCGCGTGGCGTTTGGGGTTACCTCTATTGGTACGCGGTGGCGCCGTTTCATGCGTTGGTCTTTGGAACAATGGCAGAGCGCATCGTACGTGCGGCCGAGGCGCCGCAATGATTCGCGTGGTCGTCAACGATGCGATGCAACCCGGATATGAGTACTATCGAACTGAACCCGCCGGACGAAACTTTTCGCCTAACTTTGCTCCTGAGCTGACGCCGAAGGAGATGCTGCAGCTTGGCGTGTTCGGCGGCAAGTATATGACCGATTGCCGCGACGAATTCCCGGCCTCGTGGTTCGCTGCGCGCAAGACTCTGCGCGCAGCGGCGCGATCCCCGCACTCAACCATTTTGGCGTCAATGCGTCGCAGCCGCTGCGCGAGTGGCAACGAAAAGGCTGGATTCATCCGCAAGATCCACGCGGGTGGTCGCAGGCGGCAGCGTCAGGCGATCCTGCACTGGGCGTACGACAGCCGTAAGATCTAACGGGTAAAGACGTTCCATGTTGGAGCAAGCGGCCGGAGCGCTTCAGAACGGTAAACCTCGGGAGCAACAGCACCAGGCCCTTCGCGCGGCGCTTGCCTTAGCGGCGCTCGGCATCGTCTTCGGCGACATCGGCACCAGTCCGCTCTATGCATTCCGGCAGTGCTTCATTAGCCTGCTCAAAGTCGCGCCGACGCAGGAGAACGTGCTCGGCATCGTCAGCTTAATTCTCTGGTCGCTGATTTTGATCGTCTTCGTCCGCTACATCGGCATGATCATGCGCGTCGCGCACGATGGCGAAGGGGGGATACTGGCCCTGCTCGCGTTGGTGTTGCCGTCCGTCAAACGCGGGGTATTGCCGAGGGCGACGTGGTTGACACTGCTTGTGATCTTGGGAGCGGGCATGCTGTTCGGCGACGGGCTCATCACGCCGGCGGTCTCGGTATTATCCTCGGTCGAAGGGCTCAGCGTCGCGACTCCCGACGCCAACGCTTTCGTCGTCCCACTGGCCGTTGCCATTCTCGCCGGACTCTTCCTCGTCCAAAGCCGCGGAACCCAGCGCATTGGCTCGATTTTCGGCCCGATCATGTTGGCATGGTTCGTCGCGATCGCCGCCGCCGGCGTTCTCGGCATCATTCGGTACCCGGGCGTATTCTGGGCTTTCAATCCAATTCATATCCTGCGCTTCTTCGTCCATCACGGCGTCGCGGCAGTGCTGATCTTTGGAGCGATCGTGCTGTGCGTCTCGGGCGTGGAAGCGCTCTATGCCGACATGTCGCATTTCGGTCGAGCTCCGATTGCGCTTGCGTGGTCGGTCGTGGTCTTTCCCGCGCTGGCGCTCAACTACCTGGGGCAAGGCGCGCTCGTCCTTTCCGATCCGGGGGCGCTGCAGAACCCGTTCTATCGTCTGGTACCGCACGCGGCGCTCTATCCGATGGTTGCGATCGCGACGGTCGCAACGATCATCGCGTCGCAGGCATTGATCTCGGGAGTTTTCACGCTCACAAAGCAAGGCATCAGCCTGGGCTTCATTCCACGGATGCGAGTGATCTATACGTCGGTCGCCCATCGCGGACAGGTTTACGTCCCGTTCGTCAATCGGCTCTTGGCGGCCGCCTGCATCGCGCTCGTAATCGGATTTCAAAGCTCGACGCGTCTGGCCAATGCGTACGGCTTGGCGGTGGCTGCAACGATGGTCGTGACGTCCATTGCCTATTTTGAGGTCATCCGCGGGAAGCTCGCGTGGAGCTTGCCGGTTGCGCTCCTTGCGACGATACCGTTTTTGGGGCTCGAGGTGCTCTTCGTCATCGGCGGCTTGCCGAAGATCCTCGAGGGCGGATGGATTCCGCTGCTCATCAGCGCCATTGTGTTTATGATCGCCAGCGTCTGGCGCGCAGGCCGCCGTCGCATCGCCGAGGTGCAGGTCGAAGAGTCGCAGCCCGTAGACGAGTTTCTTCGTCAAGTGCACGGGCGTCTCGGGGTTCCGCAGCACGGCACCGCGGTCTTCCTAACGGGAGATCCCGAAGGCGTTCCGTTCGTACTCTGTCATCACTGGGGCCGCACGCATAGCATTGACGAAAAAATCGTCCTGCTCACGATCATTCCGACGACGGACCCTTACGTTACGAGTCATCGCCGGGTCAACGTGGAGTGGCTGTCGGAAAACCTCGTGCGGGTAACGGCGTGCTTCGGTTTCATGGAGAAGATCGATATCGCGCGGGTCATCCACAGCTGCGCGGCTGCCGGCCTTCACATCGGCGGCGAGGATACCACCTACTACGCCGCCGATCCCCAAATCGTGCCTAGGGATCGGGGGCTTTGGAATGCATGGCGGCGTGGGCTCTTTATCGTGTTGAAGCGAAACGCGCGCTCGGTCACGACGACGCTCGGCATCCCGGCAGACGCGCTTGCGAAGCTTTGCATTGAGGTTACGATGTAGGCGCTTCGCAGCGACGTTGCCCGGGTAGCATGGTGAGATGATGAACGCAGAACGTACGCTCGCGCCGGCGCTCGGATGGTTCGGTATCGCGATCGGTGCACTCGAAATGGCAGCGCCTAAGACCGTCGCTCGAGCGATCGGCACCGACAACGGTGCGACCGTGCTCCGCGCGTTCGGCGCGCGGGAAATCGGCGCGGGATTCGCCGTGCTTTCACGCCGCAAGCCGGCGCCGGCTCTCTGGATCCGCGTCGCGGGCGACGCGCTCGATCTGGCGGGGCTCGCGCGTGCGATGGGCGACGAGCGAAACGACCGCTCGCGGCTGCGTTTTGCGATGGCGGCAGTTGCGGCCGTCACCCTCGTTGACGTCTACGCGGCGCTCGCGACGGGACGACCGCAGGCGCAAAAGCGCCCCGCCATTTCAAAGAGCGTTGCCTTCATGGCATCGACGGAAGAGCTGCTCGGCGTGCTGCGCGATCCGTCGTGGGTGCCACGCTACGTTCCCGGACTTGCAAAAGCGAAGGTCGAGTTGTGTCATCCTGAGCGAAGCGACGCTGAGCGAGCGCGGGCAGTCGAAGTGGAGCAAAGTCGTAGGCCCAGCGAGCAAGTCCACTATCGCATTGCCGGCGTCGGCCGGCTCAGCGGATCGCTCCAGATCACCCTCTCCGATTTGGGCTACGACCGCGGCACGCGGTTGCGGCTCGAAGTGCTCTCGCCGGGCGCCCGCGTGAGCGGACGCTTGGTCCGCGCGCTCGCGGAGATTCCCGGCGACGCGCTCTCGATCGGACTGCATCGGCTCAAGAACATCGTGGAGGTCGGTGAAGTGGTCTCTAACGACGGCCCATCGGGACGCCACGGAAAGAAGGTGCGCCCATGAAGGCTTTATGCTGGTGGGGCGTCGCAAACGTCTCAGTCGACGAAGTCCCCGATCCCTGGATCGTCAACGGCGGCGATGCCATCGTAAAAATTACGTCCACGGCAATTTGCGGCTCCGACTTGCATCTCTATAACGGCCTCGTGCCCAGCATGATGAAGGGCGACATCATGGGCCACGAGTTTATGGGCGAGATCGTCGACGTTGGCCCGCGAGTGCGCGAGCGCAAGGTTGGCGATCGAGTCGTCGTCGCGTTCCCCATTTCGTGCGGCCAGTGCTATTTCTGCCGACAAGAGTTGTTCTCGCTCTGTGAAAATACGAACCCAAATGCGGGCATCGCCGAAAAGATGTGGGGACACTCACCGTGCGGCATCTTCGGTTACTCGCACCTTACCGGCGGTTACGCCGGCGGGCAGGCGCAATACGTGCGGGTACCATTCGCCGACGTCGGTACGATCGTCGTGCCGGATCACCTCGGCGACGAAGAGGTGCTCTTCCTTTCGGACATCTTACCGACGGGATACATGGCGGCCGAAAACTGCGATATCGAGCCGGGCGACACGGTTGCCGTCTTCGGCTGTGGGCCGGTCGGTCAGTTTGCGATCCGCAGCGCGTTCTTGCTCGGCGCCTCGCGCGTGATCGGCATCGATCGCTTCCCCTATCGCTTGGAAGTTGCGCGACGCGCCGGCGCCGAGTCGATCGACTTCGAAGCGGTCGACGACGTCAACGATGTGCTCAAGGACATGACCGGCGGTCGCGGGCCGGACTCCTGTATCGACGCAGTCGGCCTTGAATCGCACGAGCCCGGACCCGGCGGCGCATATGACTACGTCAAGCAGCAGCTGCGGATGGAGACCGATCGCGGGAACACGCTGCGACAGTGCATTCTCTGCGTGCGCAACGGCGGCACGGTCTCGGTGCCTGGCGTGTACGGCGGTTATACCGACAAGCTGCCGATGGGCTCGTTCATGAACCGCGCGCTCAAGATGCGCACCGGGCAGACGCACGTGCAAAAATACATGCCCATGCTTTTAGATCGCATAGAACGCCGAGAGATCAATCCGGCCGAGATCATCACGCACCGCGTGCCGCTCGATCAGGCGCCGCAAGCCTATAAGATGTTCCGCGCGAAGGCCGACGACTGCCTCAAGGTGGTGCTATCACCCTAAAGCCACACTATGTCATCCTGAGTACAGCGAGCGAAGTCGAAGGACCGACGGCGGCACTGACGCTCTACTACTTCACTTTCTCGGCAGAGCCGGGTTCTGCCATCCCCCGATGCATTTCCGCTTTGGTTTGTTCGGGCATAAATTTTGTAGCTGCCGCTTGCATCTTGTTCTTGGCCGAGCCGGCCACGACGTGATCGTTGCCGGCCATGAGCGCCTCGAAGCCTTCACGTGCGACTTGCTCCGGATCGTCTTTCTCCTGCACGCCGACTTTGGTATCGTCCATTCCGGCGCGATGGAAGAAGTTGGTTTCCGTCGGGCCCGGCATAAGCGCCGTGATCGTCACGCCGGTCTCTTTCAGTTCGTTGCGCAGCGCCTCTGCAAACGAGTAGACGAATGCCTTGGAAGCGCCGTAAACCGCTTCGAACGGAGCCGGCATGATCGACGCGACCGACGCGGTGAAAAGCACCCGACCTTCCCCGCGTTGGGCCATGCGCGGAATCACGCGCTTTGCCAGATAGACCGTTGAGCGGCAGTTGAGATCGACTAGGCGAAGCTCGGCTTGAAGATCGGTCTCGCGGAAATCACCGCCCACGCCGACGCCGGCGTTGATAGCAATCGCATCGACCTTGCGTCCCTCGAGCGTCTGCGCAAGCTCCTCGACCCCTTCTTCGGTCGCTAAGTCTACCTGGACGGTTTCAACGCGGGCGCCCAGTGGTTCAAGCGTGCTCCCCGCCAAGCTGATGCCGTCGTCTTCGGCCGCGACGATGAGGTCAAAGCCGTTTCGGCAAACTGGCGCGCGAGCGCGAGACCGATACCACTCGACGCACCCGTCACGACCGCCAGTTGGCGGCCATTTGATGAACCAAGACCAGACGACAAGTTCGTATCCATACGCCGGCTTATCTCCGGGTGGCGCAAGGGCCAACCAAGCTTGGCCGCCACCCGAGCGATAGACCGATGCGGGCGACCTATCGTGGGAATCCGCGCCAAGGCCGCTGAACGGTGCGCGAAATCCATTGCTACGGAGGTGCGTGATGCGTATTGGAGCCGGCTTCCTGCCGATCGCGTTTGCCGCGTCGTTCGGCTTTCTTTTGACTGCGTGCGGAGATCGCGGCGGACTCGGGCCGTCGCTTCCCGCAGGTAACGCCGCGGCGCCTTCATCGCTTGCGAGCGGGGCGCTCTCGCCGGAGCGAGCGATACAGCGGATTCGTGCGTTGATTCGAACCGGCGCGATGTCGAGGGCGTCGAAGGCGGTCGGGACGGCCGGCTATCCGGTCACGGCCATACCTCGAATAAACGTGCCCAACGAGACGCCGTGCGTCGACGTGCTCTTCACTCCGCGCACGCCGCCGCTGAAAAAAGGCGATTTGCGGGTCGGCAAGTTTGCCGATTACGCGGACCACCCGTTTCAGTATACGCCGCCCGCGAACTGTCCGGGTCCGTATGCGAAAATCGTGCTTCGCGTCAAGTTCCGCGTCACTGCGGGAGTCCAATTCGACCGTACCGGAGCAATTTGGGTAAACGGTACGAACGTTTTCTTCGGCACGACCGCCGAGCCCGGTTCGAATGCCAGCCCGCAGTGGACGATCGAGCGCGACGTGACCGATTACGCGCCGATCTTCGCTCAGCCGTCGATCGGTCAGGCCTCCGTATATAACATCGTCAACTCGCAATACACCGGAATTATTTACGGAAGCGCCGAGCTCGACTTCTATCCCGCTACCAAGCAATATACCGCCCCGCGCGTCGCCGACGCCGTCTATCCCCTCTCAGGCGGTCCCGACGGCGGATACGTCTATCTCGATTCGCCAAGCGATCAGATGACCGGAACCTTCACCTTCCCGACCAACGTCGAAGCTGCCTATCTCGACGTTTTTTTGGAATCGCAGGGTGGAGACGAGTTTTGGTACACGTGTTTCCCAAACGACTTGGCAAAGAAGCTCGATAACTGCGGGAACACGGCGTTTCGCGAAGGTGAAGTCGCACTCGACGGCCAGCCGGCGGGAGCCGTACCTATTTTCCCCTGGATCTACACGGGTGGCATCGATCCATACCTCTGGATTCCGATACCCGGCGTCGAGACGCTCAACTTCGTGCCTTACCGCATCAATCTGACCCCGTTCGCGGCGCAGTTGGACGACGGGAACCCGCATACGATTACCGTGTCGGTCTTTAATGACGACAACTATTTCGCGGCGAACGCCGCGCTCGTCGTCTATGAAGATCACGGCTCAGCGGTCGTCTCCGGACGGCTAATTAGCAACGGCACTTCAAGCGCTCCCGCACAAAGTGTGAGCGAAAATACCAAGACGAGCAAATCCGCCACCACGGGGAGGATCACGGTTACCGGAACGCATCCCGTTAGCCTCGACGGGTACGTCATCACGTCGAAGGGTCGCATCTACACGCAGGTAGTGCAGAACGTTGCGTTCTCGAACGTCCAAAAAATCGATGTTACGTCGAGCCAGTTCCGACAGGTCATCGCACAGCAGTCAACAGTCACGTCGCGGACGGTAACCACGACCAAAGGACATGCCGTGACATCTCAGTCGACGTTCACCTGGCCGTTGACGCTCAATTACAATTACGTCGCCACGGGGAGCAGCAGCGCGACGCAAAAGGCCGTCGTTTCGCAGACCAAAAACGAGACCGGCCTCGTTCAGGGGCCCGTGGGCGCAAACTCGTGGTCGCTCCTCAACACCGTTCAATCGTCCGACATGCTGACGTTCAGTCCATCCGGGTTTACGCCGTCGAACGGCAAGAGCAGTCAGCAGTACAAGGCGCTGAATTTACAAGGACGCTGCTACGATAAGACCATCAAGTCGCTGAACTACATAATCGTGAGCATCATGCAGCGCTGCCAATGAAGTCGATATCGACCGATGAGCTCGAGCGGCGTCTCCGTAACGCGGAGGCGCCGTTCTTGCTCGACGTACGCGAGCCGTACGAGATGCTAGACGGCGTCATCGCCGGCTCGGTGAATATTCCGATGGACGAAGTCGACGATCGGCTCGACGAACTACCACCAAATCGCGATATCGTCGTGATCTGTCATCTTGGCGCGCGCAGCGGATACATTGCAAAGAAGCTAAACGCGCTCGGCTACCACCGGGCGGTGAATCTCAGCGGCGGATTGGACGCATGGTTTCGGAATAAGTAGTCGGCGAGGGCCCAGGCCGACGCGGCAATCGCGAAGTTCTCGGCATTCTCCGACCAGATGGAGTGGCTATGCGGAGCGGCAAAAAGCGCTGGAATCCATATCAGCAATCCGAAGAGCACGATCATCGCGGTAAGAAGCCGAGATGCAAGAAGCGCTTGACGCCCCGACAAGATCGCAATTGCGGCGAGTGCGAAGGCAACGGTCGTCGTTATCGCCCAGAACATTTGCCCGGGTGGAATCCATTTCGGAACTAAGTCGGCCGTGGGGCGCAAATAGAATGCCTGCTCGAGCATGAACGAGATAACGCAGACGCCAAAAAATAGGCGTCCAATCGAACCTAGTCGCGGAGCGTTTGGCGACTCGAGCGGCGACAACGATGCATAAACGACGGGCGCACCCGAGAAAATGGATAACTGCTCGAAGAAGTTTCCCCAGCTGTTGTAGACCAGCGGGGCATGACCGATGCGTGGTATCCAGCATAATGCAACCAGAAAATAAAGGGCTCCCAGAACGAGCGCACCGATCTGCGCGGTCCCACGCGACTGAATCGCGAAGCCTCCCGCGAGTGCAGCCACGGCGGCGACATAAACCAGAGACTCGAGATACGGTGCCTTCCCGAGCACGCCGATGCCTTGCCAGATATTGAAATCGTGCCGGAATATGGTCGCCGCTCCAAAAATAATGGCCGCCGCGCCGTACAGGTGACGTCCTAAGTCACGCAACATCGCGCATCGGTAACGGCTGAAGGCGGCGCGTCGTGACGCAGCGCCTCCCACGACTTACCCTGAGTTTGTCGAAGGGGCAACGAGGCCGTTGGCAAGCAGGCTGCGGGCGCAGTCGACGATCGTGTCGTCGAGGGATCGCGCCCGCCAACCGAGTTCGGTCCTAGCTTTCGCGTTGGAAAATTGAGTACGTTCGCCGAGATCGGCGACGACGCCGCGCAGCGAGGGATCGAAGAGCGCGAGGAAGCGCACCAACAGGTCGGGCGCCAGAAGCCTTGGAACTTTTCGTGCGTCGGAGCCTAGCCGTTCGCGCAAGATGCGCGCCACGTCGGCCAGCCATGCGAACGTGCCCATGCCGATAAAACGTTGGGCGGCGGCGTTGGGCGCGGTCATCGCTCGAATGTGGAGGTCTGCGATGTCGCGGACGTCGACGAAATTGAAACCAAGGCGCGGGATCGCGGGCATGTCGCCGGCGAGTAGCCGGCTGATGCTTTGAAACGAGTACGAAGGATCTTCACCGAGAACCGGACCGACGACGAGGGTAGGATTCACCACCGCCAGCGTCGTCGTCGCTCTGCTCGTTTTCATGAAGTCCCAAGCGGCGCGTTCGGCAATCGTCTTCGAGCGTGCGTATGCCGGCGTTTGCGGGCTCGTCGGATCCGACCATTGGTTTTCGGTGTATATGCCACCAGGCGGCGCTGGACCGTAGGCGATCGCCGCTGCCGACGACGTGAGCACGACGCGCTCAACGCCAGCGGCAACGCTCGCCTTGAGCACGCGCAGCGTGCCTTCGCGCGCCGGCACAATGAGATCATCTTCGTGCTTGGGTGGCCCCGGGGGGAAAGGAGAAGCGACGTGCAGCACGTATCGCGTACTTTCAACGGCGCTCGCCCAACCGTCGTCGCGCATTAAGTCGGCCAAGTAAAACGTCAGCCGCTCCTGCGGATCGACTTGCGTTGCGATTGAGGCGCGCACCTCGCGTTCGCGCGCCGGATCGCGGACGGTCGTGCGGACCTCGTAGCCGCAGCGAAGGAGCTCGACGATGCACCAGCGCGCGATCGCGCCCGAACCGCCAGTGACAAGCACCTTCACGGCACAAGGCTTTCCGCGCGCCGCTGCAGTCTCATCCTGAAACACACGGCCTCACCGGGAGTACTAGGCTGACATGAGACTCATGCGTTTGTTTTTCACCGCGAAAACGGCCATCTTTCGAGCGGTACCGCTGATGCGCGACGAGCGTGTGCCACTGGCGCTCAAGCTGACCGTCGCGGCGATGGCTCTGCTGGTGATTTCTCCGATCGACGTCCTCGGCGACATCCCGGTGCTGGGCGCACTGGACGATGCGACGCTACTGATTCTATTATCCATGTGGTTCGTCAGCCAGGCGGCCAAACACGTCGAGCCCGCTCGCGTGAGCTAGATTTCTCATGTGCCGCAACATCAAGACCTTGCATAACTTCTCACCGCCCGCTACCGAAGACGAAATCCGCGCGTCGGCGCTGCAGTTCGTAAGAAAACTGAGCGGGTTCACCCACCCGTCGAAGGCTAACCAGATGGCATTCAACCGCGGGGTGGAACGTGTAACCGGCGCGGCCCGCGAGCTCCTCGACGCACTTGTCACGCAGGCTCCCCCGCGTGACCGCGACGCCGAAGCCGCGAAAGCACGAGATCGCGCCAAGCTCCGCTTCGCGCGTTCGTAACGCCGAGCGTGCCACCCGTTTGGCACCGGGTGGGTCTTAAGTTACTGCATGAATAGCTACCGAAAGCGCGGAAGTACTAGGTCTATGAAGGGGAGTGCCTCCACAACGTTGACGATCCAGCAGGCCGCCAGGAAATACACGCCACAGGTCGCGCCTAATCTGCAGAGGACTGAGAAGGTGTCGAGCCAGGCTCCGGGGGCGTCTTTTCAGCGTGCCATGAAAGCAAAAGAGCGTCTACGCGATCTGGCGTAGAGCTCATAATCGTACGCACGCGGGGGTGCGTAAAAGCATAAGCGATTTGCGCCGCTAAACCCTCAGCGATATTTTCTGCATCGTCGCTAAAAGTTGCCTTCTGCTGTCGGTCGATTGACAGCATTCCGATGGCCTCGTCCATTATCCTGACCGGTGCCAATAGCAGTCCGTGGTAGGTAGGCGTGCTATCTCGTATCGGCATGTAAAACGCCGACGTAAGTGCGTCCGCAAGGTTGTAAAGCCGGTTTTCTGCGAAAGCTTGGCCCATTAAGCCGCTGTTCGGCTTGAATCTAAAGTTCTTGGTCAGTTCGTCTCGGATGTCATTGCTAAGGACAAAATAAAGCTCGTTCTCCGCCGAATCGTACCACCAGAGCGATATTCGAATCGCCTCGTCCTCGTCGCCCATCCACTCTTTCGCTTCGTCCATGCGCTCGAGGCAATAGCGGAATACCGCGCTGACTGCAGCATCGTCGTCGACGTCCGATCGTTGAAGGTATATATTGAGCCAAGACACGCTGGTCAGCCAATTCTGAATCTGGTCTGTAGCGTCGCGTAGGGTTTCCTGAAGCTCGAGGATCCCCTCGCTTCCAGCTTGTACCGCTTCTTGAAACTTAACGCCGCCACCGCCGGGGAAATCTATCGACCTAATATCCGCTAGCAAGAGACCCAACGCGGCGAAACCTAGCCACGCTAAGGTTACCAGGTCGGCGTCGGGCCATTTGTGATCCCACGTCGCCATGACATGAAAAAGCGCACCGCACAAGCCGAACGCTATCCAAATTATTCGGACGACGAGCGGGAAGCGAGCGCTGCGATCTTTTTGTTTTAAAGTCGCCACACTCATCAGTTCGGACGAGCGCGGCGGGGCCCTATGTTCTGCGTTCGTGCACCGTCGACGTTAGGGGATCGTCGTGATATAGCCGTTGGCTAGGCCGGCCCCGACATAGACGCCGATGACGGTTCGTCCGTAGACCGAGTTGGCGCTGACGGGCCCGATAACGGTGGCAGTACCGGCGGTCCAGTTGCGAATCGGCAGGAAGAAACCGTAGTCGAGGGTTTTGTTCTTGAGATCGAAGTAGTCGCCGATCACGTTGTAGTTGCCGGCTCCGCCCGCTCCGGTTATCCCTTCGAAGTGCGTCAGGATCGACTTCGGCCAGTCGTAGACCAGCATTTTGGTCCCGGCGCGGTTGCGCACGTACGCGTGCGTTCCTTTCTTGTTGGTGTAGCCGCCGGCGATGGCAACGGTGTTGCCGTCCATCCAAATGCCGTAGGCCGTCGAGCTGACGGACCCGGAAAATTCGAGCGTCGAGAACTTTTTGGACGCCGAATCGTAGATGAATGCATGTCCAGAAGCCGGATATGTATCCGAATGGCTAGCGGTCGAGCCCGACTTCACCGCGTCGTAGTTCCCTACGGCTTTGTAGGTCGCATCGCCGTAGTTGCTGTGAACGATCGTGTAGTTGCACGATTTGGGCGCGCACAGGTTTGCAGGAGCGTTGAGCGTGAGATACTTCTTGCTCGTCGAGTCGTAGACGAAACCGTTAGCGTTCGTCTGACCCTTTTTCTCGTAGCTGCCGACGACGCGATAGCCCGTCTGCGTGATGGCCGGCCCGTACACGCTGGTATTCGCCGATCCAGGATACTTAATCGGCGACCAGGCGCCCGTTTTTCGATCGTAAATGACGCCCAGAGTCGATCCGTTGATCTTGTCGATGAAGCCCGTGATGATGTTGCCACGGATGCCGGTGAGAAGGGTCCCGACCGCCTTCGGAAACTGGCCGAGCGGAACGTCGAGCGTTTGCAACACCGGCGCGTTCGAGCCGAAGCTGAAGAGCCTCGTCTGCGAGGACCTTGCGGGCACCGCACCGAGGTTGCTGGAGCGATCTCCACCCGCGCCGGCGCATGCGGCTAGCAGCGCGATCGAGATCGCTCCGATCGAAGTTCGCGCGCAAGCGGAGGTAAACGGAAAATTCATCGGGCGCCTCACTCTTCAGGCTTTAGCCAGCGCTATTTCAGTTGCTTTGGGAATGGCAACCTCGCTGAATTGTTCTTCCGGGAAAGGGACAGTGCGCCCTTTTGCTTGCACCCTGGCCGGCCCCAGGGCCCTAGCGTTTATTCACCCTACGATCGTTCGCTGAATCAGGCTACCGCTACGGTATTATCGATGCTCGCGCCAATAGACGCATTCGGGCGAATCGCCGCGACGTACGTGGTGCATAATCCGGAAAAGCTGAAAGCCCTTCGGCGCAGCCTCTCGTAAGCGGCAACGCCGCAGGTGGCGACCTGGATTTCGGCGACAGAACCGCCATGAAACGCTTGCTCTATCCGCTGGTACTCGTCTTCTTAGTTGCGGCGCCGGCGTCGGCGGCCGTCGTTTCGACGCCGGCGCCCAGTATAGCAAAAACCGCCGCCGGGATTCCGCTCGACGCGCCGTGGAAAGTGCGCATCTACCACCTCGCCAGAACGAAGTTCGTCCACCCCGCCTGGGGCTGGCAGCACTCCGAGCGTAATTATCTGCTCGGTCTCGAGCTCGCCCGAGGCGACAACTTGAGCGTCGACACCGACGTGCTGTTCGCGGCGGCCTTCCTGCACGATATGGCGGCCTTCATGCCGTGCGCGGATACGCATCTCGAGCATGGCGCGTGCGCCGCGCTCCAGAGCCCCACGATCTTGCGCGACGCCGCATTTCCGATTGCAAAGATTCCGGCGGTGCAAGCTGCGGAGCGCGGCCATATGTACTACATGAATCCCGGCTCGGATTCCGCCGCCATCGTCTTGCACGATGCTGACTCGCTCGATTTTCTCGGCGCCGTCGGGGCCGCTCGGATGCTGTCGCTCACGGGCGACAAGGCGCCGTCGTTTGCTCCGGCGGTTCGCACGCTGCGAAAGTGCCTGATAGAGATTCCCCCGCGCCTGATCACGCGCACGGCGCGCCAACTGGGAAATCAACGATCGGCGGAGTTGCGTGCATTTCTCGATGCGCTTAACGCCGAAACGCGCGACGGCACTGCGATGTAATGCCGATGCGAACCGGTCTGGGCGCCGGGCTGCACGGTAGAACGGAATAAAGGCATTCCGCCGAGAAGTCTTACAGTCCATGGCAAATCCGGCGCGCATCGGCGGTAACTCTCCGTAAGCTCAAGCGTGACGAAGCCGAGCGGCTATATTGTAACGAATGGCGTGCGCTGACTTTGGCCCAAAAACTCTCGATGCTTTGGGACTTAACGGTCGTCTGGATGGATACGCATGGAATCCCTGCGGAGCAGCGGCGACTTCAGAGAACTGTTGTCGCTCTTCAATACCGAAGGCGTTAGATACCTTATCGTCGGCGGTTTTGCGCTCGCGTCTACCTTAGCGGAAAATCCGACTACCTCACCAATAAGCGCGCGAGCGGACGCCCACACGATTTGCGCGATGTTGAGGACCTGTTGGGAGAGTGGACACCGCTCGTCGGCCCACGTCGGCCCTGCGCATCGGAACGATCAACACGTGCGGATCGAAACCGGGTGGCGGAGAGTCCGAGGTTCGCAGCGGCGGCGAAACCGGACGCACTCCGATCGAGCTGCAAGACCACGGGCTTGGCATGCTGCGTACGGTCGCATCCGGAATCTCCGCCGAGGATGCAGGTATAGGCGGCTCGTCACCGCGCAGCCGAGCGACGTCGAAGCCGCCGGACAAGTCGCCCGTCTGAGGGCTGGCGTCGCGTGGTCCAAACGGCGCGTAACGCGCCTCGTCGGGAAGCTGTGCCAGCGGCGTGCGACCGAAAAGATGCTCGACCAACTTGACGACCGACGCTTGATCGTCCACTTCATGCACGACGCCGGTGCGCGCAAATGGCGAAATCAGCAGCAACGGCACTCGTTGGCCGTTCCCGCACGGATGACCGTCGGGGCAGACCAGCCAGTGCGGGGGCGGCACGTGATCCCAATAGCCGCCGGGGTCGTCCCAGGTGATGACGATTGCCGACTGGCTCCAATATTTGCTGCGCGCGATGACGTTGACAAGCGCGGCGACGTCGGCTTGCGCGACTTGTAAATCGGATTCGCCCGGATGGTCGTCGTCGCCTAAAAAGGTATACGGCGCGGCGTGCGCCGGCCCAAGTCCCTCGTTGCTTGCAAATCCGCCCTTGAGGTAGAAGAGCCCGGCCGCCCCGAGTTTGCCGCCTTCGACGTCGGATGTAAACCGCGTGATGTCGGCGACGTGTTGGTCCATCGATGCATTGCTGACGATGTATCCGAAGTAATGCGGTGCGAGATGATGCGTCACCAGGGTCACGTGCCCCGGATCGGAAGGATTAGCGTAGCCCTGCTGATACCACATCCAGCCGACCGGGGCATCGCCGTGCGCGCGCAAAAAAGCGATGTCGTCGCCGATATCTTGCGTGTAGTTCGTCAAGCGCCCCGCCTTGCGGCCTTCTAGATTCAGCAGCACCGTGGCGTACGTCTGATCGACCTGACGCTCTTTGCTGAACTCAGCGCTATTATATGGCCCCCAGGCGGGATCGAGATCGACGAACATCGGCACGCCGCGACCGGCGGCTCCCTTTGGCTGCACGGTATAGGGCGGCCCGGCGGCACCGTAACGAGCGTATTCCGTCTCGCCGTTCTGCGCCGCAATGATCTCGACGTTGCTGGGGGCCGACGGCGCCCGCGCGCCCTGAAAGAACGCGTCAAACAGCGAGAATCGGCTCGCGTACATCCAGAGGTACGGAATCGTGTCGCAGTCGACGTGCGCCATCGCTTCGTCGCCTACCGACGCGGCTTGCGCGTCGGCGTTCATTCCGAGCGTTTTGCGCGCCTCAGGCGAAAGGCCTTGCGCCCAGTGCGCTTGCGCGCCGACGAATCCATCCATCGCCCCGCTATGAATTCCCGCGTCGACGATCTTGCGCGCATTGTTCACGAGACCCAGATCGGGTTCGACGACGCGGAACGCCTGCGTCTCACGCTGCGTGACGGGATTGTATTGCGAAAAGCCGTGCGCGCGCGCCGCCAGGCTGTAGATGCCGTCGGCGCCCGGAAACGTACCGAAGTAGTGGTCGAACGATCGATTCTCTTGATAGATGATGAAGACGTAGCGAACGCGCTCGCGGATGAGCCGCTCCAGCGACGGCTGCGGAGTGGGCGGCGTCGCTGCCGTGAGCGCCGCAACGGCGATCAGCAAGGCACTTCGAAAAGCAAGCAACATGCAGCGAACGAACATGGCACGAGTTTCTGGCCCCCCATATTCCGGCTCCTGGATGGTTCGTTGGAGAGGCGTAGGCTCGCTGATGCATGCCGCGAAGCGTAACGAGACACCGAACTTGGAGGAGCTCAGCCATGATCGACTCGGGAGACTCTTCGCTTCCACTCTGGATCGACTACGGTCGCCGATCCGCATTACCGGCGACGATCGTGGCGATTGTGATATTAGCGCTTCAATCCCCGCTGCCCGCGATCGCGGCGTACTGCGGCGCGGCCGCGGATACGAGCGCGCTCGAGAACCTCGCCCTCGCACGCGGGCCCTCCGACGCGACGAGGATCATGGACATCGTCGTCGTTCAAGACTACGCTCGCATCGACATCCAGTCTAAGGGGCGTCTCACCGAGTACTATGTCAAGGATTGTGGGACATGGCGGTTTAGCGGATATACGCTCCCGTCCGAAGCGCCGAGCGCGGTCGCCACGCAACTGAGCGCCTTCGTTCCACGTGACGACGGCGGAACGCAGTGTCTCAACCCTAATTTCGTGAACCGTCGAAGCGGGCCATAAGTTAGCTGTGGTTGTGCTGCCGATGGGGTCTGGAACGGGCGGATACTTCCAGCCCATCGATAGGTCGACGGCTCCGGAGTAAAATGATCGGCGCAACTATGGGAGACCCCGGCTCGAAAGCGGTTCTCGGCAAGTTCGCCGCCCGAGGAATGCCCCAGCACCGCAATGCGTTCCGGATCGACGTTGTACTGCCGCGCGTTTCTCCTGATCAGCCAATCTCGAAGCGTACGTCGTCGAGCGCTGCGGGAAACCGATATTTCGGCGCATGCCGGCAGTCTAAAGCGAATACGGCGTAGCCCATATGTGCGAGCGCACGATTGAGCGCAGCGTAGTTGTGCGGAGTGCCATTTCGTCACGCGCCGCGACGCGCATCCGTCGCGCCTTCCAAAGGGTAACGAGAAATAAGAGGTTGACAACCAAATACACGCTGAGTTCGATGGAAACAGCGGCGAGAATTATCGTGAATCCATTAAAGGGCGGAATAACGGTCCAAACGCAGATCAGCCCAAGCAAAACCGCTGGAATCAGGAGCACGCTCATAGGATTGCGTCGCCCGCGATGCGTACCTTCCTAGTACTCCTGCCATGTATTGGAGGGACCATGCGTCGCGGACGTCCCATCGACATAGTATCCATTCTTGGCGATTGCGGGAAGAAGCGCTATCCGAATAAACGCGCGGCAGATGAAGCTGCGGACTGGCAAACGCGTTTTGCCGCAGAACGATCGGAAACCCTCGAGTTACGCGTGTACGAATGCAAAAACTCGTGGTGTAAGGGCTGGCACCTGACGGAGCGACGCGAGCGCTAGGTGGCCGAGGCGCGCACCCTTCGGTTCGCCACCGCCCGTTGTTCAGGAACGCCTTAGGAATCTCAAGTAAAACGCTGCGAACACCAAGACGATTCCGATATTTACTATCAGCCGTTCCCAGAACCGGTTTCTGAAGAACGCGAAGTCTACACCGACTATGACGGCTGCCATCGCCACCAGGTAAACCACGATAGCTACCTGTCTGCCCATTTAAACTGGTATCCCTCATTTGAAGGCTGCCCCAGCTCTGGCCTCTGTGGACCCACTCAAAACGAGGCCCGCCTCCCGTCCCAAAACGCTCGTTTTCGGGACGGAAATGCGATCACGCTGGACTCGGCGCTTTTTGGTAGGGATGCTCGCGCGACGGCGCGCATCTGCCGCACGTGGCGCGAATACTTCGATTCGGTGTCGCAACCGCCGACCATCAATGCGAGGCCTACGACGGTCGTGACGACATTCGCGACGTTTGGGAGCGCGTGCGCGGGCTCGTTCCTCGCGGCAAGGCCACCGACTTTTGGAACCGCTACCGCGAAGACGTCGAGCTGGCTCGGGGGCTGGGCTGCACCGTCTTCCGGCTTTCGCTCTCGTGGGCGCGGCTCGAGCCCGAGCCCGACGCATGGAGTGACGAGGCTTTCGCGCACTATCGCGCAGTATTGCAAGCGATCCGCGATGCAGGGATGGCGGCGATCGTCACGCTCGTGCACAACACGTGGCCGCTCCACGTTCAGGCAGCGGGCCAAGGCGCGGGGCTACTGGACCCGGGATTTCCCGACCGCGTCGTCCGCTTCGCGGCCGAGGTCGCGCAGCGTCTCGGCGATCTCATCGACGATTATGTGACGCTCAACGAGCCCGACCAGCTCGTCTACGGCTGGATCAAAGGCTTCTGGATGCGCGCCTACGCGATGCCGCCGGGTCAGCCGCCCTACGCAAGCGGCGACGAACAAATGGACGACGTGCTCACGCTGATCCCGAATCTCTTTCGTGCCCATGCCAAAGCGCGCGACGCGATTCGGCGCATCCGTCCGAGCGCCCGCGTCGGCACGAATCCGCTCGTCCTGGGCCTGCCGCGATGGCTGCAGCGTTTGATTGACCGCAACGCAACGCACTTACAGTCGCCGCAGGCCGCTAAGCGTCAAGTGGCTCGCTTTGGCTCATCGGCGATCGTGGAAGCCGGCCGCGTCGATTGCACGATCGCGCAATTGACGCTGACGCTCGGCCGTCAAGAGCACTCGTTTTTCTCGGAGCCGTACTACTGCACATCGCTTGCTGTGCTGCATGCGAGCACGTTGGCGCTTCCGGCGGACACTCAAGACTGGCCCGGCCGCATCGCGGTCGTCGCCGACACGCTTCCGGCGAGCATCATCGGTGGCTGGTTCTGCGCCGCAACGATTTCTTACATCCACGCGATGCCCGACGCCATCGAAGCGCTGAGGCGGGGCGATGTCGACGCGGTCTTCGACGACGACGTAACGCTGCGCCAGTACGCCGGCGATGCGCTCGGCCTGACGCAACTTCCGGGCTCGGAGCAATTCTTTGCAGTAGCGATGGCACTCGGCAGCCGGACGCTGCTCAACACCGTCGACCGCGCAATTCGCGAGCTGCGTGGCGAGCATCCCGAGATTCCTAGCGCCTTCAACCGCAAGACGATCGCGCACATTGGGCGCGAACAAGAAGCGAAGACCGATTCCCAGAGGTCGGTCCCGGACATGGACCGCGCGATCGCGCGCATCCGCAAGCGCGGCGTACTGCGCGTCGGCGTTCATCCGGGTGTGCCGGGGCTTTGCGTCGAGCGTCCTTCGACTCCGGCCCCTTCGGCTCGCTTCTCTCGCTCAGGAGCCTCCGCTCAGGATGACAAAGGGCATTACGTAGGGCTTGAGCCGGAGATTGCGCAGCGGGTTGCCCGGCTCATCTTCGGCGACCCTACTCGCGTCGAGTTCGTTCCTCTGCGAGGCGAGCAGCGTCTAAATGCGACGCGATCGTCGTGGCTCCATGCTTTATTCACGCTCCGCAAAGCTTTCGCGATCTTTACGACGCTGCTCGGCACGAATTGGTGGAATCTCGGGTTGGCGGGCAGGCTGCCGGAGTTTCTCTGCCCGCGCGAGTGCGTCGGCGCGCTCGACTATGTCGGCCTCGATTACTACTGGGGCGTGCCGTCGTTTTGGCCGTCGCAGCTGCATCGGCTTGACGCCGCCTCCGACTTCAACTATGCCAACGCGCCGGTCTGGCCGGACGCGCTCGACCTCATCATCGGCAAAGCCGAGCGCGACTTTCCGGGCAAGCCGATCATCGTTATCGAAAACGGCTGCGTCGAGCGCGTGCCCGGCTTTACACGCGCCGACTACCTGAAAGCGCACATTGCCCAAGTGCGCAAAGCCTTCAATCGCGGCGCACCCGTCGAAACGTACATCTGCTGGAGCATCACCTCAAATCGCGAGTGGGGCCTACGCTTCGACGATGGGAGCGACTTCGGACTCTATCACATCGATCTCGACACCGATCCAACCCTGCAGCGAAAGCCGACGGACTCGAGCCGGAGCTACGCTGCTCTGATCGCGGAACGCTCGTAGGAAGGGCGGCTCAACCGGGCACCTGCCCCAGGGGGGCTCGAGCGACGCTCTCGAAGACGCTTTCTCTGCGCCAATTTGGAGTGTGACGATGTTCGAGCCGCGGTTCATCATAAGAAGTCTCGCCGCCCTGGCCCTTTCTTCACTTGCACTTTCCAGCTGCATCGGCGGCGGGGGCACTCCGCCGACGGCATCCGGACCCGTTCAGCCAGGAATTCAAACGCCTTTGAGATCCTCGAGCGGGAGCCAGCTCGGACGCAACACAACGGCGTTGTACGTCAGCGATTTCTATGGAAAGTCGGTCTTTCGCTATGTGCGTGACAGCGACGGCACGCTGCTTACGCCGGCCGGCTCATCGCTCGTTCTGACGTACAATCCCGGGCCGATTGCAATCGGCCCCAGCGGCAACCTCTATGTGGCCGACGAGCAAAACCAATCGGTCGAAGTTTATCGCAAAGGTGCCACCGGCTCTGCTAAGCCGATGCGCACGCTGCTGCTGCCGTTCGTTCCAAGCTCGGTCGCCGTCGATCGCGCCGGCAACGAGTTCGTCGGCGGACTCAGCAACGGCTTCGTGGCCGTTTACGCACCGCGCGCCCATGGAACCGCGAAGACCATCCAGCGCATCGCGCTGCCCGACCGCCATCCCGCGATTAACGGTGTTGCCGTCGATGCATCCGGCGACCTTTATGTCTCCGACACGAACGAAGTGAGCGAGTTCACCACGCCTACCACAAATCCGACGCTCAAACGCGCAATAGTCGGCTCGGGCCAGCAAAACACGCCGACCGGCATGGCGCTCAACAACCGCACCGGCGAAATCTACGTCGCAAATGCCGGCGATAACAACATTCTTGCCTATCCACACAGCGCGAACGGCACGAGCGCGCCGAACCGCACGATCTCGTCGAAGAGCCCTCCGCTCATCGGGCCGGTCGCGGTTGCGCTAAACAAATCGACGCTTTACTCCACGAGCGGCACCAGCGCTCACGGTCCTCCGTCGGTCTTTGTGCTCGACGCCGTCAAAGGCAAGCAGAAACCCGTGCAGGTAGTCAGCGGCCCATACCTCGCAGCCCCGATTGGCATGGCGCTCGGCCCATAGCCGGCGCTGCGCGAACCGACCGCTAGTGAAACGTTGGGAAGAACGCGTCGCTGATGTAGGTATTCGGTCCGGCCAGCGTTCGGATCGGAGCGACGTCGCCGTTCGCGGTATTCGCAAAAACCCGAACGTAGCTCCGCTTAGCGTGAACGAAGTCGGTGACATAGATCCTTCCCTCCCAGTCAACGCCGACGGTGGTGACGCTCGCGAGCCCCGTGCGCGGCCCTGAAATCGTCGCGAGTGGAGCGGTGTTGCCGCTTGCGTTCGCAGCGAAAATGCTCACTGAAGAACCTCCCTTGTTGCCCACCATGATTCGTCCGCTGGGGTCGATGCAAATGCTGACGATGTATCCAATGCCGGTATGGTTACCCGACAGCGTCGCGAGCGGCGCGACGTTGCCGTTGGCATTTTTGGCGAACTTCAAGACCGAACCGCCGTTTGCGACGTAGAGGTCGCCCGCCGAGTCGAAGGCAACGCCCGAAGGTTCGGTCAGTTTCGTACTGGCGCCGGTGATCGTTCGGACGGGCGCAACGCTGCCGCTTGCACCTCTGGCGAAGACGAAGATGGCGTTCGCGTCATAATCCGCGACGTAGAGCTGCCCCGACGCATCGACCGCCAGACCTTGGACGTAGACCAATCCCGTACTCGGGCCGCCGAGTACTTTCGGTTTTGCGTTTCCATTGGCATTTGCAGAGAAAATCTCAACCTGCTTTGCGCCATCGTTCGCGACGTAAATGTTTGCGTCGGCATCGACCGCGAGTCCAAGCGGGTAAACCAGCCGCGTGTTCGAGCCCGCGATCCGTCGCGCCGGCGCCTTGTTTCCATGGACCATCGTGGGGAAGACCAGGACGCTTTTGTCGTCACGCGATGCGAGGTAGAGAAATCGTACGGCTCTTGCCGAAGCGGCGGCAGGGCTCAAGCTAACGCCGCTTGGGGATAAAGCGGTGCCATTTCCGCCGCACCCCCCGAAGGTGACGGCGAGCGCAAACGCGCCGGTGCGCAATATTACATTTGCTGGCATCGTACATGCTCCTATAGGCGGTGCCTCAAAGCACCGGCCAATCTAACGTCTGGTGGCACCTTCCCCGCGAACGCCTAAGCTGCCTGCGCTTAACGCGCGGGGCGCCTTTGCATCACTATCCGATGATGACTTTAGTTGTTTTAATTATCGAGTGAAACGGTGATGGCCGCCTACGAGCGCCGAAGCACCGCGAACAGCTCGCGTACGGGATAAGAGAATCTAGGCAACGCCCAATGCTCGATGGTTCCCATTTCGTCGAGACACGCCGACTGCGCGCGGTCGTGCAACTCGACTGCGCGCTGCTCGGGATCGACAACGATCACCAGCGACGAACCGGCGTGCAAGTAAACGTCGATCTTGTCGTCGACGTCGGCGCGGTGATCGTCCGTCGAAAGAATCTCAACGGCGGCGTCGGGCGCAAGCGGTGGAATCTCCAGCTCGTTGTCGCTGAGCGGGCGAAGGCGTTCGTTCGACACGTAGGCGACGTCCGGTACGAGCGGCCGTCGCAGCTGCCCCGGCGGCGCGACGCGAAAGCGCCACTCCGGGCCGACCTCTCCCCGTCCTTGCGCCCAACGATCCAAACGCGCGGTCAGCGCCCCTTGCAGACGCGCGTGCGTTCGCTGCGGGCTCACCTTCTGCAGCGGCCGCCTGCGCACCCATTCCGTCTCGGGCTTCGTCTCCGGCAGCACGATTTCGTATTGCGCCATGGCTTCATATGAGTCTATCACGCTGCCCGAACCGCCAACAAGTGTGCAAAGCGGTTGGTGCGCCGTGAGATCCCGCGCTTGCGATTCGCAATTCGAGAAGCTTTAGGAAACGTGTCGAGAAAGGCCGGCGTCGCGCCGGTAATCGCGACTTGCCATCCGCGGTGCTCGAGGAGCTGCGACGAACGTCGTAGGCATCAAAAGCGAAACCTTAGCAACTTTCAAGCGTATATGGGCTGTCTTAGAGAGTGGAAAAAGCCGATAACGGAAAGGAGGAATGAATAGAATGCGCTTCTATAACGGAGTGCCGATTACGATCGTAAGCGAACTGCATCGTATGCCGACAGGGACGGAATCTACTTCGCGGCGTCGTGCCGCGGAAGAGTCGTCCGACGAGACGGACGCAAAGGCGTCGAAATGCCGCACGCGACAACGGCGAAGCGCCGTACGCGGCTAACCCATAGTTCATCCCCCGTCTTTTTTCTTATAACGAACACGATCGATATCGCGTCGGCTTCACTGACCTGAAAAGAAAACCCCGTCGTTGCTAGCGCGATGGCGGGGTTTTCCACGCCGCGGAGGTCTTTTCAAAGCCCTTGAAACGCCGGGACATACGAGATGAGCGTGCCGCCGTGGTCTTGGATGACGACGTAGCCGCCCGGACACTTATACCGCACGCCGCCCGACGCTTCCAACCTGGAACACGCCTTGGCGTTTGACTGATACCAAAGGTCGACCAGATGCACCGAGTCAGTCGTCGTTTGCTGATACGGAACGCCCTGGGCGAGCGCGTTCGGTGGGATGCTCTCCATGCCGTGGGCCGGTGTTCCGCGCGGATACATCGGCAGTTGCCCGTCGTGCTGCACCGCCAGGGCCGGTTGGGTTAGGAGGGCGAGGTTGAGCGAGGCCGTCGCCACCATGACCGTCAAGAATCGTTTCATGGGCCCACTATAAAGTCTCGGCATGCTGAAAACGTGCGCGCACGCCGGCAGCACGGCAGCGGCCTATCCTCGTTGTATGAAGGGCAAGAGCTATTCAATACTTGCCGGCGTGGCGGGCGTCGTGCTTTTCGGCATAATGGCGCCGTCGCAAGCCGCCGGGCTGCCGCAGATCGCGGCCAACGACAACACTAAGGCGGCGGGCCGTCTCGAACGCGGCGTCTTGCGCGTCGGGCTGGTGGCACAGCGCGGTTTGTGGTATCCGGACGGCCCAGGGACAATCGGCCTCCCAATCGAGGCCTTCGGCGAAGCGGGCGAGCCGCTGCTCATCCCGGGGCCGCTCCTGCGGGTCCCGCTCGGAACGCGCATCGTGGCGACGGTTCACAACGACCTCTCCCACGATCTCACCGTGCGCGGACTCGCGGCGCCAGGGAATGCGCTGACGTCGGTGCTGCTCGTGCGACGGGGTGCGACGCGGAGCGTATCGTTCGTGCTCGACCGGGTCGGCGTATTTGGATACTACGGCTCGGACAAAGGCGAGACCGTCGACGATCGCGTCTTCGACGACGCTGAGCTTTCCGGTGCGATCGTCGTGGAAGCACCCCGCGCGCCGCAGGTCGATCACGTCTTCGTTCTTGGACTCTACGCGCCCGTCAAAATGAAGGATGGCTCGCCGAACTTCCTTTACCTCTTGGAAACCATCAACGGCCGCTCGTTCCCCGCGACCGAGCGCCTCGTGTACCAGCGCGGCCAAGTCGTGCGCTGGGCCGTCTATAACGCATCGCCGATGATCCACCCGATGCATCTGCACGGATTTTACTTCAAACTCGATCGGCCGGTCGCATACGATGAGGTAACGCATCCGTTCCATCCGGGAGACGCAGCGGAGCTGTCGTGGACCGCCGACCGGCCGGGGAATTGGATGTATCACTGTCACATCGACGACCATATCACCCGTCACGCGCCGCTAGGGGACATGCGGGCCGGAAAGGCCGACCCGAAGCTCACCATCGCGAAACGCTTTCACCAGCCGAACGAGCCGATGGGTGGTATGGTGATCGCAATCAAAGTCTTGCCGCGTCCCGGCGATAGCGCCCCGGTCGCGCAGCCGGAAGCTCGCCGGCTCACCCTTGAAATGGACGCAACCAGTGTTGCGCATCCAACCTACGAGGGCCTCAGCAAGGGCTCGTTGCGTCTCTCAGATGGTAAGACGATCGCCGCCTCAACCGGAAATCTCGGGCCGCCGATAGTGTTGACGCGTGGCCAACCCGTCGCAATTACCGTGCTCAACCGGACGTTCGAAGAGACGAGCGTGCATTGGCATGGGATCGCGCTCCAGGACAGCTATTACGACGGCGGAGCCGGCATGGGAATGGCAATGAAGGGCGATCGCATGTCGCCGCCCATCGAACCGGGAGCGGCGTTTGAGGCGCGCTTTACGCCGCCCGACGCCGGAACCTTCATGTATCACGCGCACATGGACGACGGATGGCAGCTCGGAAGCGGGCTCATCGGGCCTCTCATCGTCATGCCGCCCGGCGAGACGTTCGATCCAACGACCGATCACATCGTCATGATCTCGGAATCGTACGAAAAGGCCGGCAGTCCGTTCGTTGCGATCGGAGGAACGCTAACGCCTCCACCGCTGAGAATGACGGCCGAGGTGCCGCAACGTCTTCGCTTGATCGAGCTTTCGCTTAGCGGTGAGAACCTTGCCGTCTCGCTTTCCGATGGGGCGCGCGTGCTCGTGTGGACGCCGATTGCAAAGGATGGTCGCGATCTGCCCGGCGCACTTCAAGTGCCGCAGATCGCGACGCGTGGCCTAAGCGTCGGCGAGACGCGCGACTTCCGTTTCACGCCGGCAAAGGCGGGAACGCTCACGCTTGGCGTCTACGATCTCGACAACAATAACAGGCTTGTCGGCACTCAACGCATCGTTGTTACTGCGGCCGGAGCCGCACCGTAGCGCTGCGGGCGATCCAGAATTAGGGGTTTTCGCCTGCATCGGGACCTGCTCGCAGCCGAAGGCTGATGAAATCGGCAACTTCACCGGGCCCCGTTACGTAGAGTTTGCGGCCCGACGCGACCTCGCGGATCAAACCCCGCCATGCCTCGCCGGTACGATCGCTGTTTTCCGTCCACATGCGGACGAGGAACACGTGCTCCCGACGTTCTGAACTCACGCCTACAGATTAAACCGTCAGCGTGCCACGCCCGTGCCGAACGCTGCAATTTCGCGATTAACTGCGAGCGCCAGGAATGCTTCGCGCCATTCTTCGTTGCTAATGGCGCCTGCAAATTGGCTCAACGCCCGCACAGCTGCTTGCCGGGCGTCGCGTGCGACGTCCTCGTTACCGGCCGCTTCACTGACGCGCGCAATCGCTCGCCAGATGTATTGCGGCCAGAAGGCTCCTTCGAGCGATCCGGCGCCAATCTCTTGCAGTTCGTCAGCCACGAGGCGCGCTTCGTCGATACGGTTCGCTTTAACGTATGCGAGCGCCAGGTCCGAAAGATCGTCGAGGAAATCCCCCCGATCTTGGTGCGCTCGGCGTATTGCAATCCCCATTTCCATGTCGGCAATTGCGCCGTCCATTTCGTCGAGGGCTGCCTTGGCATTGCCGAGATTTGCTAGAGCAGCCGCTTCGAAGACCGGGAACGCGATCGCGCGGGCCTGTTCCAGAGCGCCGGCGGCTAGGTCTCGTGCGGCTTGAGGTTCGCCCGAGTGTAGTTTCACGAAGCTCAAATTGACGTCGTTGGCAACGCGCATTCGGATCTCTTGGACGACGTCGAGCAAGGCATTAGACCGATTGATGCACTCGACCGCTTCGTCAAACTTCCCTAAGCGCATCGCTAGCAGCGTCTTGTTGCTCAACGTCGTGCACAAGCCGCGCCTATGCCCGATCGCCGCATACACGTCGACGGCATATTCGAATTGGGCGATGGCTTCGTCGTAGTCCCCGAGCCAAGCCGAAGTGACGGCAATGCGAGCGCGCGACGAAGCTTCGGCCTCGCGGTCGCCTAGGTGCTCGCTGATGTCGAGCGCTTCGCGCGAAAGCGCGCGGCATTCCTGATAACGTTGTCGCAGCAGCGCCGCAACCGCCGCGGTGCTAAGAGCCTGAGCGGCAATGGTGCGATCGTCCGCATGCGACGCCTGTTCGCGCAGGCGTTCGAGATACTTGCGCGAGAGCTCGTAATCGCCGGCATTGGTAGCGATTTCGACCAATAGCGATAGGCTCGCCACCTGCTTTGAGACTTCTCCAAGGCGCTCGTACAGCCGCAACGCTCGCCGTGCGACCTCGAGCCCTTCGCGATGCCTGCTCAGCTTGACCAGGCACGTGGCCCGTTGCAGCGTGGCATCGGCCTTCGCAACGGGGTCGTTGCCGCGCTCGGCCAGCGCGCTCATGCGGCCGATCAACGCCTGCTCGCGATCGGACTCGCCTAAACTACGCGAAAGAATGATAGAACGCCGGAGAACGTCTAGGCGCTCGGCATCGTCGTCGAGTCGTTCGGCTAAAACGTCGAGCTCGCGTAGATCGGCTTCCTGGCCCGCGCGGTCTCCTATCCGCCCACGAACGGTCTCCCGTAGCCGCAGCAGATCGCGTCGCTTGTCGCGCTCCTGCGTGTCGGCGAGTGCCCGGCTAGCGAACGCGAGGCACTCCTCGTTGGCATAGAGGTGCGCTGCGCGTTCTGCCGCAATCGCGTACCAGTGCGCCGATTCTGCGGGCATCTTCGCACGCTCGAAATGATGGGCGAGGTCGCGTGCGATCTCGGCAAGATTCTCGGCATAAAGATCAGCCATGACGACGGCGACGCGCGCGTGCCGGCGAAGCAGCCGCGCCGGGTCGATTTCATCATAAACGGCCGCGGCGATGAGGTGGTGGCTAAAAACGTAGTCCTGCCGGGTGCGAGCTCCGGCCTCACGAATCAGGCGACGGTCTAAGAGTTCGGCGATGCCTTCGATAACGCTGGCGCCGCTGAGCCCGGCGACGTCTCGAACGACGTCGAAGCTGAAAGCTTGCCCGACAACCGAAGCGATCTCGACGACGGTACGGGCAGCTTCACTCAGTCGGGCCGTTCGAGCCGCAATCGTAGCGGCAATTCCGCCACTGAGCACGCCGGTCGTTTGGGTTTGCACGTCGCGTTCTCGATTTTCCGCCAAAGCCTCGTTGAGAAAGAGGGGTAGCCCCTCAGTCTGCGCATAGAAGTCCGCCACCCGCGCATCGGCGATACCTTCGTTCTTGGTAATCTTAGAGATCAGCGTCGCAACGTCGGCGCGTTTGAGTCGCGCCAAAACAACGCGGCCTGCCAGCCGCTCGATGCTGAGGTCTCGCTCGAGACGACGCAGGGGGTGTCCGCGGAGCGCCTCCTCTTCGCGGTACGATGCCGCAATCAGAACCGGGTTGTGCGCGCACCGCCGAACGATCGCGGCAATTGCGTCCGTGGTGGCGCGCCCAGCCCAGTGAAGGTCCTCCAGCACCAGCAACAAGGGACGCGGCGACGCTAGCGCCTGCACGCAGCGGGCCAACGCGTCGAGCAACCGTATCGCTTCGCGATCCGGCGTAAGCACTGGAAGAGTTGGAAGATTTTCGACTTCCGTTCCGACTTCGGGAAGAACCTGCGCCAGCGCTGCGAGTATCGAAGCATTGATCCGACGTGATAGCAGCAACGGCAGCGCCGATCGTAGTGCCTCGGTTACGCATTGATATGGCGCACGTTCCGGATAGGTCGTCGTACCGGCGAAGACGCGGCCGCCCTCGGACTCAACGAGGGTTGCGAGTTCGCCGATCAATCGACTCTTTCCGACCCCCGCCTCCCCCGAAACGAATACCACTTCGCTTTTGCCGCGCGCGCACCGGTTCCAGCGAGCGCGTAACTCCTCGAACTCGTTATCGTGCCCGACGAACGGCAGCAAGTGAGGCCGGCTTGCCAAGGGCGTGCCAGGCACCGCAGCCGTCGGCTCGAGCGAACCGGGAAGAGGGTCGCCGCGCGCGATTGCCGTGCGCACGGCGACGGTCTCCGGCATGGGACGAGCGCCTATCTCGTCGCGCAGGCATTTTTCAAAGCGATCGAACTCCCGCAGCGCTCCGGATGCGTCGCCCGATTCGTAGCGCGCCGCGAGCAACTGTCGCACGACGTCCTCTCGCCAAGGATCGATCGCGAGGATCCGCCGTGTGTAGGAGATCGCCGCAGCCTGTTCGCGTCGCGCGCGATGCGCGCGTACGAGTTTCATCAAGGTGCCGAGATATATCGTGCGCAAACGCTCGCGCTCGGGTAGAACCCAGTCGTCGTAGACTTCTTCCAGAAGATCGCCTCCGTAGCATCCGACGGCCTCGGCCAAGGTCGAGTCATCGCCGGCGAGTAGCTCGAACGCGATCGCGTCGACAAATACGTCGTTGTCCGCGTTCCACCGTACGGTTTCTGCATCGGCAAACAGCCACGGGCGACCGTGACGAGAGGGCAGCGCCTTGTTCGCGAGATAAAGATAACGCCGCAATTCTGCCAGCGCCGCTTCCTCATCCTCGTCTGGAAAGAGCGTGAATGCGAGCGCGTTGCGTGCCACCGGGTGTCCGCGCCGTAGAACGAGGAATCCGAGCATCGCAAGCGTGGTCGCACGCTTGGAGAACTTCACCGGTCTCCCCGCCACCGTCACGCCGGCGTGTCCCAGCAGGCGTACTTCGGTCTCAGCGTCGGATGCTCGCACGAGCGTGTCTTCCTGCGCCGCCCTTCAACTCCCCGCGCAAAACGCGCCTCGAAAATAGCGAAGCGATAGCGTACCATGGCGCGCGCATGCTTCTCGTCGCGACCCACGGCTCACGCAACGGATAACGATCGGGATCGATCTCGGGGTGGAGGCGATTGGCGGTGCGGGAGGCGACAGACCTCGTCTTAATCGAAGCGGTGGCCATGCATACACCTTCATATTTGCGGCCGCTAGTCGCCGCAGCAGCTCCCGCGACGCTTCTCGTCGCGGTCGCCTCTTTCGTCGCATGCGGTCACGCCGCCCAAACGGTCGCGCCGTCCGCGATTGCTGCCAATCCCTTCAGCTACGACCAACAAGACGTAACGGTTTCTGGGATGGCCAAAAATCCCCGCACCCGTCAGACGAGACGCGGCACGGCTACGACCTACCAGCTGTGCGATAGCGCGTGCATCAACGTCGTCCAGTTCGGTAGCGTGAACGTCAGCGATGGCAGCAAGCAAACCGTAAGTGGACGCTTTCGCGCGACGTTCGGCCGTCAAAGAAGGATGATGAACGTTCTCATCGTCGGCGGCCGCATGGGCACGTGACTGCGGCGATGTCATAGACGCCGCGCGCGATTCACCGTGCGTCGGCTCGCGCAAGCATCTCTCGCGCGAGGGCTTGCACTTCGCCTGGAAACGGGGTCGCCTTGCGATCCCGCAGATTCATGTGCACGGCGGTAAGCTCGCATACCGCTGCTATCTCATCTCGCTCCGCATCGCGCATCTCGTGAGAGAAGACGACGGACTTTTCTCGGATGCTCACGAGATGGGAGTGAATTTGAATGATACTTCCCGCGAAGAGCTCGCGCTTGTAACGAATGTTTTGCTGCACCCCTGCGACGCCGCCTTTGCCGCTTCGTAGGTAACTGGGGGTGAGCCCGATTTTTGCGATAAACTGCCATGTAGCCTCATCAAACTTTGACACGTACCACATGACATTCATGTGACCCATCTGGTCGCATTGCCACGGATAGACCGTTCCGCAATAGCTCAAGATTTTGCTCATTGATTCTCCCCACGCGCTTTTTCGCCGGGCAAATCCCTGCTCCCATAGCAGGCGTCCGGGCGGCGGCTGGCCGCATGTGTGCGCCGCGGCTCATCCGGGACGATATCCAGACATGGGCGAACCGGCGGCACCGAAAACGCCCGACGAGTTGCCCACGCGCCGGCATTTCGTCGTACGCGCGTCGAGCGTCACGGCCGCATTGCAACTCGGGCTTCGATGGAAGGGCATGGCTGCGACCAGTTCACCAGAATCGAATGCGGCCGAAATCGACGTCGTCCTGAACGTCAATGGAGTCGATCGATCCTTGAGCCTCGAGCCGCGCGTGACGCTTCTCGACGCCCTTCGCGATCGTCTCGGCCTAACGGGAACGAAGAAAGGCTGCGATCAGGGAACCTGCGGCGCTTGCACCGTCTTGGTCAACGGCCGGCGAATCGACTCGTGCTTGACGCTTGCGGTGATGCACGCCGGCGATCGCATTACGACGGTCGAGGGAATCGCAGTGAATGGCAAACTTCATCCCATTCAAGCGGCCATGATCAAACACGACGGCTTCCAATGCGGCTTCTGCACGCCGGGCCAAGTGGTCTCGGCCGTTGCGTTACTTGGTGAAAGGCACTCGCTCGATCGCGAGACCGTCCGCCAAGAAATGAGCGGGAACATTTGCCGCTGCGGCTGTTATCCCCACGTCGTCGACGCGATCCTCGAAGCGAGCAGTTCGTCGTGAAGCCGTTCCGCTATCTGAAGGTGGCAAGCGCATCGGCGGCGCTCACCGCGCTCGCGCGAGAACGTGATGCGCGCTACTTGGCCGGCGGCACGAACATCTTGGATCTCATGAAGATCGCCGTCGAAGAGCCGCCGCTGCTGGTGGACGTCAACGGGCTGCAGCTGAGCTCGATCGAGATTCGCGGCGACGCGCTTTACATTGGAGCGCTCGCGCGGCTGCGCGACGTGGCCGAAAATGAAAGCGTGCGGGACAATTTTCCGTTGGTTGCGGTCGTGCTCGCGCAGAGCGCGTCGCCCCAACTGCGCAACATGGCGACGATGGCAATCTTTTGCAGCGCACGCGCTGCGCTTATTTTCGCGACGTTGCGGCGCCCTGTAACAAGCGCGTGCCGGATAGCGGTTGCGGCGCGCTCGAAGGAGAGAACCGGCGAGAAGCCGTGCTCGGTACCAGCTCGCACTGCATCGCGACGCATCCTTCCGACCTGGCGGTCGCGCTCGTCGCGATCGATGCGACGATTCACGCCGCCGGCACCGACGGCAACCGCGAGATTGCAATCCGCGATTTCTACCGTTTGCCGGGCAACACGCCGCACGTCGAAAACGCGCTCGAACCCGGCGAGCTTATCGTGGGTCTTTCGCTTCCTTTGCTGTCGTTTGCGCCGTTCGGCCTACGTCAAAGTACGCGATCGCGCCCAGTACGATTTCGCGCTGGCTTCCCGGCGGTTGCGCTCAGTCTCAAGGGCAATACGATCGCCGAATCGCGCGTCGCGCTGGGCGGCGTGGCGACCGTGCCCTGGCGTTCGTCCGAAGCCGAGCGCGTGCTCGTCAACGCGCCGGCAACCCGGGCGTCATTTCAGAGTGCCGCGAAAGCCGCGTTGGCGGGCGCGCGAGGTCACGGTCAGAACGACTTCAAGATTCCGCTCGCACAGCGCACCCTCGTGCGCGCGCTCGAGCTGGCGGCAGACGCATGAGTCAGCCGCTGATCGGCGCTCCGCTCGACCGCGTTGAAGGCCCCGCAAAAGTACGGGGCGAGGCCGTCTACACCCACGATGTGAGCGTCGAGGGAATGCTGGACGCCGTCGTCGTGCCCAGCACGATCGCCAACGGCCGCATCGCATCAATCGACGAAAGCGCGGCGCGCGCCACGATAGGAGTGGTCGAGATCATGACGCACCGCAACGCCCCCCGCGTCGACCCTCGCAAGCCTTCCGCGAATGACTCTATTCTGTTTCTGCTCCAAGACGACGCCGTCGAGTTCGACCGTCAGCCGGTCGCCGTGGTCATCGCGCAGAGTTTCGAGGCGGCGATCCATGGCGCCGATCTCGTGCGCGTCGAGTATCAAGTCGAGCGTCCTCAGATGAACCTGGATGCTGCTCGCCGCTACGTTCCCAAAGAGATATTCGAACGGCCCGCGACGCACCAGCGCGGCAATCCGGCCCAAGCGCTCGGCGGCGCGGCAGCCAAAGTGCAGCAAACATACCGGACGCCGACCGAGCATCACAACGCAATGGAAACGCACGCCACCGTCGCTCAATGGAATGGCATGCGTTTGACGTTGCACGACTCGAGCCAATGGGCGTTCGGAGTGCAACGGCGGATGGCGACAATCTTTGGAATCGAATCGGCCGACATTCGGGTCGTCGTACCGTATGTTGGAGGCGCCTTCGGTAGCAAAGGTCAGCCGTGGTCGCACGTGGCTCTGGCCGCAATGGCCGCCAAACTCGTCGGCAAGCCGGTGAAGCTCGTCGTGACGCGGCCACAAATGTTCGGCTGGGTGGGGCACCGCCCGCAAACCGAGCAGCGGATTTCGTTGGGAAGCGATCGGGACGGGCGGCTTTTGGCCGTGACGCACGACGTGCTATGCGAAAGAACCGGTCGACTCGCCCGGTCCGCGCTGAGGCGCGCAAGCTGACGCGACATTCCGTACGAGCTCGGAATCGATCCGGTCGAGCTTCGGTTACGCAATTACTCGGAGCGCAACCCCGATTCGGGAAAGCCGTATTCGAGCAAAAACCTGGGCGCATGTTACCAACGGGCCGCCGAGCGTTTCGAATGGAGCCGGCGCAATCCGAAGCCTCGCTCGACGAGTCGCGGTTCGATGCTGGTGGGCCTGGGAATGGCGACGGCATCGCGCGCCACCCACCGCAGTGCGGCGAGCGCGCGCATCCGCATGAACGACGACGGCACGGTCCTCGTGCAGTGTGGAACGATCGAACAAGGCGGTGGCTCGCCGACCGTCTACGCGCAGCTTGCCGCCGAATTACTCGAGATGCCGTTCGACCGCGCGCTTCGAGTTTGGCAACACCGACCTGCCCGCAGCGCCGCTTGCTGCCGGGTCGCAAACCTCCGGCAGCGTCGGTTCGGTCGTCGCCGTCGCCGCCCAACAGCTGCGCGCCTGGCTCGCGGCAAGCGGTGGGCGCGTGCCGAGCGGCGGCATCGTGCTCGAGGTTAAAGAGGAGCCGACCCAAGCCGAAGAAGCCTATGCAACGCAGGCCTTCGGTGCGCAATTCGCGCAGGTCGAAGTCGACGCGGAGCTTGGCGAGGTGCGCGTGGTGCGTTTCGTTGGGGCGTTCGACGGAGGCCGGATCCTCAATGCAAAAACCGCGCAAAGCCAACTGCTCGGGGGCATCGTCTGGGGAATCAGCATGGCGCTCTTCGAGAAGACCCGCTACGACGTGCGTACCGGCCGCATCATGAACGCCAATCTAGCCGACTACCTGGTGCCGACCAACGCCGATATTCCCAACCCCGAGATCATCATCATCGAAGAGGACGATCCGCATGTGAATCCCGCGCATGTGAAAGGCATCGGTGAGGTTGCGATCACCGGCGCCGCCGCGGCGGTCGCCAACGCCGTCTATAACGCGACCGGAGTGCGAGTCCGCGATGTGCCGATCACGCCCGAAAAGCTTCTGCTTTAAGCAATTCGCGCAAGCGAACAACTTCCATCGTTCCGCACCGGCTCGCAAGGCCATAACCGGTATGGATCGCCGGCCGATCTACGCGATGTGCTTCGAACCGCAATGCCTTGTCGCCGGCGAAGGGCTTTTTTTGAGCCGCCCTGACGGCCATACCCTCGACCGCTTCGCTGTAAACATGACCCATTCGAAGAGTTGCGATTGCCTCGACTCGGGGTATCTAAGAACGAAATGCTGCTCGAAATGGAACTGGATCGCGCGATGACGTGCGATTTTTCCGTCAGCGACGAGGGGCTCACGAACGTCTTTGAAACCGAGTGCTCCGGCGTCAAGGCAACGCCGGAGCGAAAGTTTTTGCCGGCCGTTGCGCGAGCGTCGTTCGAGCAGCTGGCTACGCTCCTGGCGAACTATAGCCGGCTTCGCATCGCATACAGCGTCAAAACCAACCCGCGCAACGAAATCCTGGAGCTTGCACGTGGCCTCGGGCTGCACGTGGAAGTAATCAGCCCTTACGAGCTCGGCCACGTGCGCCGGCTGGGGTTCAAGCCGAAGCGCATTGTATATAACGGCCCTTGGCCGATCGGGGATCTCGACGTCGCCATCGCGTTTGCCGATTCACTCGAAGCCTTCGCGCGGAGCTGCCAACGATCGTTCCGCACGGCACATGGGGTTCGACTGCGTCCCGAGGGAGTTCCGTCGCGTTTCGGAGTCACCGCTGATGAATCCGAACGTCTGGTCGATCTCATCGGGAACTCGTCAGGGATTGCGGCACTCGCGGTCTCGTTTTTTGTCCGGTCGCAAGACCTTGGGCGCCGAACCTGGAGCGGCGTCGCCGAAGAAATCATTCGGCGAGCGGCGCGGCTGCAGACGCTTACCGGCAAACCGGTCGTTGCGGTCGATCTCGGCGGCGGGTGCTCTCCGCGCGAGTTCAATGATCGGATGAGCGAAGAGTATCCCAAAATTGCAAAGCTCGCCGCAGGCGCGCTTCCCGCCCTTCGAGATATTTTTGTCGAGCCGGGTCAAGAACTCGCCACGCCGCTCGAGATTCTCATCATTCGCGTGCTCGAGGTGCGAAGGCGAACGAACCGCACGGATATCGTCGTCGACAGCGGCCTCCCTGCGATGCCGCATGTCGTCGACCGAGCGCATCGAGTCTTTGTCAATCGTGATAACCGCTGGTTGAAGCTCGCTCCGGGAGACGATCGGATTCTTGGCAATATCTGCATGGAGGACGACGTCGTGCACGCGGACGTTGCGCTGCCCGGCGATATAACGGAGGGCGACTTGCTCGTCATCGCCGACGTGGGAGCTTACGATTCGAGTATGGCGTTCGATTTTGCGCGCGGACGTCAGCCCCCGCAGTTTCCGTGATCGACGCAACCTATTTGCTGCCGTTACGCGCGACGTCGCTCGACGGTCTCGGAGAGCTCACGGCATATTTGAGATCGCTCTCCGTCGCAGAGAAAATCGTCGTGGATGGTTCCTTGCCGGAAATATTTGCAGCCCATGCCGAAACGTGGCGCGACGTTGTGACGCACCTGGCGCCCGAACCGATCTCCGGCGCAAACGGGAAAGTTGCCGGCGTGCTGACGGGCCTTCGCGCTGCTCGTTGCGATCGTATCGTCGTCGCAGACGACGACGTTCGCTACGGACCCGATGATTTGGTTCGCATTGCCGGGCTTCTGAGCAGCTTCGACGTCGTACGCCCGCAAAACTATTTCGATCCCATGCCCTGGCATGCCGTCCTCGACACAAGCCGTACGCTGCTAAACCGCGCAAGCGGAGGCGATTGGCCGGGCACATTGGCGTTTCGCCGCTCTGCCTTGCCCGACGGGTATCGTTCCGACGTCCTGTTTGAAAATCTCGAGCTGGTGCGGACGGTGAGAGCACGCGGCGGCACAGAGTGCGTCGCGATGGACCTGTACGTGCGGCGCCTGCCGCCGACCGCCGGCAAGTATATTTCGCAGCGGGTGCGTCAGGCATACGACGACTGGGCTCGTCCTGCGCGCCTCGCGCTCGCGTTAGCGACGGTGCCGTTCGCGATCTTCTGCGTGACGAAGCGCTGTTGGTGGATCCTTGCCGCGTCGGTGTTCTTTGCGATCGGGCTGGCGGAGATCGGTCGACGCAAATCCGGGGGCTCGAAGGTCTTTCCTTTACTGTCCTCATTGCTCGCGCCGCTCTGGCTCTGGGAGCGCGGTGTATGCGCATGGATCGCAGTGGCGTTGAGAATGCGAGGCGGCGTCCGTTACGGATCGGTCGTGCTGCGAGATGCGGCAACGCCACAGCGCCGGCTGGAGCGCTCGATATAGTCGTGCGTCATGCATCGCGCAAGCACGATCCGAGCAATCCGTTCTGCTCCGAGGCGGCGCTTCGCCATAGCAATTATTCGGCGCTCATCGGCGGCAAGTTAGTGCGCCTCTTGGATTTCAAGCGCCCCTCGCCCGACGCGCGTGTGGCTCACGAAGCGCTTCGAAAGTTTTTGCGGTCCGACGGCTATCCGTGCGTAGCGGCCCGCTCGGTATTCAATCGCGCGAATTATCGCTTCGGCTATTACGAAAACCTGACGTCGCCCGACTCCGTCAGCGGCCTGGCACGAGACCTCTGCGCCTTCGTTGCCGAACGGAGCGATTTTGACGGCGCTTTTTGCTCGTTCCTTGCCGCGTTCGCGCACGCACCGCGCGACGAGAACGAGTTCGAATCGGCGCTGTGGACGACGTTAACGCTGCTGCGCAGGCTCGATGCCGCCTTGTATGCCTATTGCAGCGAGGTAAGTTCCGACCCAACCGATCGGAGGTACGCCTTCAGCTTCGCGCAAACGGCGTTCTTCGTCGTGGGAATGCATCCGCAAGCCAGCCGACTTTCGCGGCGCTTCGCGTATCCGCTGCTCGTATTCAATCCGCACGACCAATTTGAAGCGCTGCGCCGGGAGGGACGCTTCGAGCGCTTTCAACAGGTCGTGCGGGCGTCGGACCTTGCGCTGCAAGGTTCCCTGAACCCAAACCTCTCCGATTTCGGCGTCGAGTCGGAAGCGCGGCAATATTCCGGTAAAGCCGCCCCAAGCGAGTGGACATGTCCGCTTCACCCATAGCAAGTCCGCCGCTCACGATTCCGCCGCAAAGCGGAGTCGCCTTCGAACTTCGACGCGGCCAGAGGCTGACGATCGTCGATTCGCACGGTTCGCAGGTGGCCGACTTGGCGCTCTATGGGCGCAACGACAAACGCGAGCAGTTTTCGCCCGGGCGGACGATCGATTATGCAGCAAACGCGTCGCTGACGGTGGGCGCGACCTTGTATTCGAACCGGAGCAACCCGATGGCGATCATCGTGCGGGATGACGTCGGCCGGCACGACTGCCTGCTGAGTCCGTGCAGCGAGCGAATGTTTGAGATCCTGCGAGGTCAGCGCGGTCATCGCAGTTGCCATGAGAACTTGTCTCGCGCGCTCGCGCCCTATGGCATCGATTGCGACGACGTTCTCGCGACCTTCAACGTTTTCATGAACGTAACGATCGCGCCCGACGGCCGCATCGTCATCAAGCCCCCGCTTTCCAAAGCGGGGGAGCGCATCGTCTTTGAAGCGCAGATGGATTTGACCGTCGGCTTGACGGCCTGTTCTTCGGAGCTTACGAACGGAGGCGAATGCCGCCCGATCGCTTACTCTGTGTCGGGCCTATGAGTTCGAGCTCGTTCTCGATGGCATCGGCGAACGCTCGGGACGCCGGCTCATGAGCGCCCAAATAGAGTCCGGGCTCGATCAGCTCGACTTCGCTTACGAGAGGTTGACCCTCATCGTCGTTTAGCAGGTCGACCCGTGCGTAGAGCGGCTCGCCGGGCACCGCGGCGATGGCTCGGCTCGCCGCGTCAACCTCTTCGCAGGTCGCCCCGACCGACGGCGGTCCCTCAGTGATCGCGAGAACGCGATCGAACGGCTTCTTGACGATCGCATGGGAATAACAGCCGCGAAGAAAGATCAACGCTCGTTCACCGTAACTCGCCACCGCGTCGAGATACGGCTGAATCAATACGTCCTCCGTTTGAAGCATCGCGTCGAGGCGTGCTTGGCCAATCGCTTGCGCCGCGAGATCTCCGCGCACGAGCGTGACGTTATGCGATGCGACGCCTCGTGCGGGCTTGAGAACGAGATTGCGCCAGCCGCGCGCCTCGCTCACCTCCCCAAGCGCACGACTCTCGCCGCGCCGCACCCACAGCGTAGGCACCACCGGCACGCCGAGCCGCTCGAGTGCGCTCAAGTAAGATTTGTGAGCGTTCCACACCAGCAGGCTTGGATCGTTTCTCACGACCGTAACCGATGCAACGCGCCGGATCCATTCGACGAACTCATCGTAGCGATAGTGGTAGTCCCAGGTAGATCGCATCATGCATAGGCGTGCCGCAGCCCAGTCGACGAGCGGGTCGTTCCAGACGGCCGTGGAGACGGTCAGCCCGCGCTTGCGTAGTTCCTGCAAGAGGATCCGATCGTCGGGATCGAGTGTCGGCACGATATCGCAGGTGGCCAGAAGACAATCAACGGACACGATCACATCGTACCGCTAAGCGGTCAAGCCGCGTAACCCCCGCTCACGCGAATTCAGCGGAAGCGAGGATAACCGGCGGGAAGTCTCATGCGTCATGATTCCCAAGCTCTACGTTTGCCACGGCGATGACGGTGGTCCGCGCTTCCATCCGTGCCGCCGGGTGCAGGAGGCGCTCCGGGCGGCGAACATCGCGTACGAGAAAGAAATCGCCGGTCACGGCAGCCCGATTCCGTTCTTGCGCAAAGGCTCTCGTGAAAAATTACAGAGGGAGACGGGAACGACGAAGCTGCCGACGATGAAGCTTCCGGATGGGACGGTGCTGGTTGAAGACGGCGCCATTCTAGGCTGGATCCGCACGCAGAAGAAGTAAATCTTAGATCGGCTCGGTACCTCGAAGTTCGACGAAGAAGCGATGGTACCGGAAGCATGAAAAATTTCTGATTTTGGAGCGCGATGTTATGCGAAACGTAGCCGGATTACTGGTGCTACTCCTTGTCTTTGCGGGCGTCACATCGCGGGCGGCAGATACTGAGACCAGCGTGATGGTTCTCGGCGTTGCCCACTTGACGGCAAAGAATGACGTGCACAACAGCGTTTTCAAAGATAGCCCGCTCTCGCCACGACGACAAAAACAAATCGCCGAGGTCGTCGGTCGCCTTGCCCGATTTCATCCGACCAAGGTGCTCGTCGAAGCTCCGATGGGCAACCCCGTTTTTGCGCAGCGCTACGCCGGCTACCTTCAGGGAAGTTATGCGCTGCCCGCTAACGAGATTTATCAATTCGGGTTCAAGCTCGCGAAGCTCGCGGGTAACGCTACCATCTATCCGATCGATACCTTTGGGCCAACGTTGCTTAACGACGATAGCCGGATCGATGCTTTCCTGAAAGCCAATTTCAACAAAGTCAAGGATCCGACTTTCGATGCATTCTTAGCGCGCCAAAACCTGCTGGAAAGAAACGGCAGCTATCTCGATCTGCTCCGCTACATCAACACGGACGACGCGATCCGTGCAAACGCCTCAATCTACAGCGTGCTCGACGGAATGGGGCGCGACGCCGACGATGCGGGAAGTTCCTATGTTTCCCAGTGGTACGCGCGAAACGCCTACATCTTTTCGAACATCCTCAGCGTTATCCGCCCGGGCGATCGGGTCGTGGTTATGATGGGCCAAGGTCACGAATACCTTCTCCGCGAGTTCGTTCGATTGAATCCGAACCTACTCGACGTCGATCCACTCGCCTATTTACGGTAAAATGGTCGCTCCTCTCGATCGGCGCGCCCGTTCACGATCGGCTCCCTCGCGAACAGGCGCGACGAGATCGGAGATCGAGCGAAGCCGAGCTTAGATTGGCGGCTTGCGGCAATAGCCCTTAACCATGGTGCCGTCGGACCTCTTGTATGGCTTGACGTACGTTTCGCCCTGCGGGCACGACATCGCGGCAGCTTCCGCCGCGGCCGACTTGCGGCAATGTCCTTGTACGACCGTGCCGTTGGACTTCGTGTACGTCTTGACGTAGATTTCGCCCGCCGGGCACGTCGCGGACATTGCGACGAGCGCCGGCGTCGACGCGCTCGTCGCGGCCAGCGCGGCCGTGTGGAGAGAAGCGACTAACGCGATGGCGGCAATTGACGCGAAAAGACGGTTCACGAGATACCTCCGAGTGCGAGATTGATGGAGGGAGTATACCCCGGCTCCGTTGCGCCAAGCAGCTTAGCCGTACTTCCTCATGAGGCGCGCGGTATATCAAGCCGGCCATGCTTCCCCCGCGTCCTCCAGCGGTCTGTCGTGGCCCCCGTGGAGCTGCCGGACGGCGGACAGGGGAGCGCTCTCGGCGAAAGGGCGCGGGGAGCCAAAACTGATTGCTACTTACACTCAGGAGGCACATGCAACGTTCAACACGCGCGATGGCGTCAACCATTGGGTTGACGCTCGTCCTTACTGCATGCGGCGGGCACAGCTCGTCGCTTCCGGAACTCCCGGGCAACGGCGTTGGAACTGCACCGTCAGCGACGCGCTCGAGCCTTTCCGACACGCCATTGATTTCAATCCCCAAGCTGTACGGGGATCTCGCCTACGTCGACGCTGGACGGCGCAAGGCTAACGCGCCGGTGCGGGTTTCGCTCACCCTACGCTACAACCATCAAGCCGAGCTCGATCGATTGGTCGCGACGCTCAATGAGCCGCGCGCCGGTGGGCATCGCCGCTTTCTCTCCGCGAAGGACTTCAACGCCTACTACGCGCCGACGGCGCAGCAAGAAGAGAGCGTCGTTCGCGCGCTGCAGCGCGCCGGCTTCACGATCACCAAACGCTACGCCAATCGCACGATCGTCGACGCCAAAGCTCGCACTTCGGCCGTGGAGCGGTTCTTCTCCACGGAAATCCACAACGTGCATCAGGGCAAGCACGGCGAACGTTATGCCAACCTCAAGCCCGCGACCGTGCCGCATTCGATCGCTTGGTACGTGCGCGACGTCTCGCTCAACGATCTGATCGTCGTCCGCACCGCGGTGGACCAAGCCGGCGTCACGAACCAGCGCACCACGCCGCAGTTCCGCCACGACGCGATGGGGCGCGTGCAACTCCCGATACCGCCAGGCGGCGGAATCCGGCCGATGGCTTCAGGAATCGGTAACGGGGGTTTCGAGACCGGCTCACTCAGCCCGTGGGTCAACGAGAGCAGCACCCGCACGAACTACGTTCAGGTGACGACAGCGCGAGCCCATTCGGGCTCGTACTCGGCTATCATGGGTACGCTCCAGCCGCCCGAGATCAACGGGTGGTCGTCGATCGCGCAGCTGGTGACGGTGCCGGCCAACGGCGTTCTGAGCTTCTGGGTCTATCAGGGCTCCAACGAAGGCCAGCTCGGCTACGGCACGACGTACGCCTGGCAAGCCGGTTATCTCCTAAATCAGAGCGGAAGCATTCTCAAAACGTTCTACAAGACCGTCAACAACACCAACGGCTGGGTCAACTACACGGTCAACCTCAGCGCGTACGCCGGTCAGACCGACTACATCTACTTCGGATGCTACGGCGACGGCTACAGCCAAACGTACGTCTATCAATACGTCGACGACGTCGCATGGGCAGGCAGCGCGACGCCGACGCCGTCACCGACGTCCACTCCCGCGCCGACTCCAACTCCAACGGCGAAGCCGACGCCGACTCCAACGGCGAAGCCGACTCCGACGGCCTCTCCCACGGCGACGCCTAAGCCGACGCCGACTCCAACGACAGCGCCGACCTCAACCCCCGGCGGCGGGTGCAACGGCGCGGCGGCCGATAACGGACCGCTCACCAATTCGTCGGGAACGCTCGCAACCGGCGTGGCCAAGCCTTTTGACTTTCCGGTTCAACACGGATGCAACGGAGCAGGTTATACCGCGGCGATCGCGATCGACGACCCGGTGAACACGAGCTATCTCTCCACGTACCTGTCGGCCGCGCAGGTCACGCACACCGGAACGGTGACCAACGAAGCCGTTGACGGCGGCGGCAGCGGTGACGATCCCGAGACCGACCTCGACGTGCAAACGATCGCGGGGCTCGCGCCGGGCGCGAACATCATCGTCTACGACATGGGTTCGCTCGGCGACCAACAGATCGAAGATACCTACAACCAAGTGCTCAGCGACGGTAAGGCCACGGCTGTGAACTCGTCGTTTGGCGGTTGTGAATCGAGCGACGTCTCATTCGCCGATTCGACCAACTCGATTGCCGAACAAGGAGCGTCGGAAGGCGTTGAGTTCTCGGCGTCCAGCGGCGACTCGGGGAGCAGCGAGTGCAGCGGCTCGAAAGGCGTCAGCGCGCCGGCCGGCGGCCCGTACTTCTCCTCAATCGGTGGAATCGATTTCACCGACACGAGCCAGGGCGTGCTCGAGAGCGTCGTTATGGGCAGTGTCAGCGGATACTCGGGCGGCGGCGGCGTTTCGACGGTCTTCGCTCTTCCGAGTTACCAGAGCGGGATCACGGGCGTCATCACTTCGGGCCGCAACCAGCCTGACATGTCGCTTCCGTTCTATCCCGTCGCGGTGTACACGGGCGGAAGCTGGGGCGAGTACTTGGGAACGTCGTGGTCTTCCCCGGCATCGGTGGCATTGATCCTCGAAGCCAACGAGCTCCACGGCTCGAAGCTCGGATGGATCGATCCGACGTTGTACAGCCTGTTCAAGTCGACCGGTTACAGCGACTACTACACGCCGTGCACCTCCGGCAGTAACGGGGCGTACTCGTGTAACGCGTCGCAGTACAATCAAGCTGCCGGCATTGGAGCTCCCAAGGGCTGGGCTTTGGCCAACGCCCTCTAATGCGAAGAAGCGGCGGCGAGGTAAACGAGCCTCGCCGCCGCGATGTCTTCGGCAGCGATGCCGACCGACTTGAAAACGGTCGTCTCCTGGGTTCGGGCCGGTTTGGTTCCGGCGAAGATCTCGCCGATCTCGGCGTAGATCGTTGCGTTCGAAAGGATCACGTCGCCCGATTCTTTGAGCACCGCTTCGCGTGAGTCGACAACGAGGAGGTTACGCATCGCCTCGTCGTCGAGCTCGCGCCACGTCGGCCGGTTCGCGCCGACCGCGTTCACGTGCGCGCCCGGCTTGAGCCACGCGCCCCGCAACACCGCCTGCTGCGAGCTCGTCGCGATCACGATGACGTCGGCCCCGCGCACCGCCGCCTCGGCCTCCATAGCGACGGCGCGGTGCTCCCGGGCAAACTCTGCCGCGTGCTCCGGCGTGCGGCTCCAGACGCGCACTTCTTCGAACTTGCGAACGTGCGAAAGTGCCGCGAGATGCGATTGCGCTTGCACGCCGCTGCCGAGCAGCGCGAGCACTTTGCTATCCGCCGGCATGAGGTATTTGGTTATCGCCGCGGAGACGGCAGCGGTTCGCATCGCGGTGATCAGACGTCCATCCATCGCCAAGAGCGGCTGCCCGTTATCGGTGCGCAACAGCAAGATCGTCGCATCGTGCGTCGGAACGTCGCTCCCTTCGTTGGCGGGATAGAAGCTGACCGCTTTAAGACCCATCACGTCTTCGGCGACTGCGGGCATGATCCCGAGATAGCGCCGTCCTTCCTCGATCGTGATGACGCTGCGCACCGGCTGCACGATGCTGCCGCGCGAAAAAGCCGCAAGCGCACTCTCCATCGCTGGGATCAGCTGCTCCCATCGCAGCAGAGCGCGAATCTGCTCCTCGTCGAGGTACTGCATTGGGGCAGATTGACTATGTCATGAGAGCGCGTTTTGGCCGGGCGTCGTGATTGTGCGTGGCGCCCTCTGCCGCGGTCATCGGGTTTGACAGTGGATGCGTTTTGAAATACTCGACTGACCGGTGTATATCGTCGAGCAATCCGTCGGCGAAGTCGAGGCTGGAGCCGTGCCGCACCAGCACGCGCATGACGGTCATGTCGGTGATATTGGGAACCATCGAGTAGGCCGCGACTTGCCAGCCACGCGCGCGCAGCCGGTCCGAAAGGTCGAAGAGCGAATAGCCGGCTCGAGCACTCTCGCGCATCGTCCACGACACCGCGGGAATGCCGTTGCCGCTGTCGCCGTCGAAGAGCATTTCGAACGGTCCCATGCCCGCGATCCGGCGTGCGATATGCGCGGCCAGGTCGTAACACCCTTGATGGATGCGCCGGTAGCCGTCCATGCCGAGGCGTAGCATCAGATAGTACTGGCAGATGACCTGGCCTCCCGGTCGCGAGAAGTTAAGGGCAAACGTCGGCATATTGCCGCCGAGGTAGTTGACCTGGAAGATCAGATCCTCGGGCAGATCGTTCGCTTCGCGCCAGATCACCCATCCGACGCCCAGCGGAGCCAAGCCGAATTTATGCCCCGACGTGTTGATCGATCGCACCCGCGGCAGGCGAAAATCCCACACGATTTCCGGCCGCACGAACGGCGCAATGAATCCGCCCGAAGCCGCATCGACGTGAATGGGAACGTCGAGCCCGGTTTGCTCTTGCAGCGTATCGAGCGCTTCGGCGATACGAGCGACCGGCTCGTACTGGCAGGTGAAGGTAACGCCGAAGGTCGGCACGACCCCGATCGTGTTCTCGTCGACTCGCTCGATGACGTCCTCGGGCGTCATGACCAACCGGTCGCGCTCGAGCGGAATCTCGCGGAGCTCCACGTCGAAGTAGCGGGCGAACTTGTGCCAGCAGACCTGCACCGGGCCGGTAACGATGTTCGGCCTATCGCTGGGCTTACCGAGCGCCGCGCGCCGCTCGCGCCATTTCCACTTGAGCGCGAGCCCGCCGAGCATTGCCGCTTCGCTCGATCCGGTCGTCGAGCATCCGATCGTCGAGCCCCAGGCCGGCGAGTTCCAGAGATGCGCGAGCAGATGCACGCACCGGCTCTCAATCTCGGCGGTTGCCGGATACTCGTCCTTATCGATCATGTTCTTATCGATGCTCAGATCCATCAGCTTGTGAATCCCATCGTCGAACCACGTCTGGCAGAAGGTGGCGAGATTCTGCCGAGCGTTGCCGTCGAGCATGAGCTCGTCGACGATGAGCTGCAGCGCAACGTCGGGTCGCAAGCCGCCCGGCGGTATACGGTGTTTCGGTATGGTCGCGTCCATGGCGCGCGTCGCGTAAACGTCGGTTGAGGCGGTATCTCGCGGGTGTGTTTGCCGATGCAGGGGCACGACGGGCGGTTCGATTTTGAGATTATTTTGCCTGCGCTGCGCTGGACGTCCGGGTCAGAGCGACTCGCAGTTACAGCAGCAAGCCCAGCGACGACAAGACGTCTTCCTTGCGTTCTGGCTTGGAGCCGCTCTTCGTTGACTGCCCGAGAAGTTGCTCGTCCAGTTCCAGGGCTCGGTCGAGATTAAGCAATCGCTGAACTCGTATCTCGGCGATGAGGTCGGCGTTGGTCATGGTATCCTTTCGAACCGAGTGCCTCAACGGAGCGGCGCTCAGCATAAGCGAGAGACTAAGCGCTCAATGGCGTCCGGAGCTTCTCTGATTATAGCACTTCCTACTAGCTTGCGGTCCCAGAAACGTTGCGCCCAAGATAGATTTATGACATAATAACGACTAATCAACTCAAAGCGCTCGATCCTTTGGATAGTCGACCAACTTACGACATCGGAAAGAGCGATACGTATCTACGCAATAATCCACTTCCATGGAGCAGAGTCCTCATCGAGAGGTTTTATTTTGACGCGGCCGCGAGGCCGCAGTTTCATTCGGCTGAGGTCCGCCGAAAGGAGTAAGATCCATCGCTATTCGCAATCGAAACCGTAGAACCGATTCTCGGCCGCCGAAGCCCAAGGCCACGCAGAATCCCAAGGAAGCACCGCTCGAGGTATTCGGCAGCATTAAACAAGTTTTTCCGAGCACGACTTTTTCCGTCGAGCTCGATAACGGGCACGTCGTACTAGCGCATATCGCCGGCCGGCTGCGCCGCCACCGAATCAAAATTCTCCCAGGAGACCGGGTGGAGATCGAGATCTCGCCCTACGACTTAACGAAGGGGCGGATCGTTTATCGTTATCGCGCGGGGGAAGAGCGCCGGGTCAGTTAGTACGAGCCGTAGTATTTCGAGGTAAGCTTGAATAGGCCGGACGCGCAAATTTCAACGATCTGCTCGTTGCTCAGCCGGCGGAAGGTCTTGCGCCCGTATTCGAACTCCTCGCCCGCGTCCGTCGCGTCGTAGCGCGCTTGAGCGCCCGGATTCAGTTGGGGGCGCTCTTGCAGCGTTTGCTTCTTGAAGTTAACGCGATAGGCGAGGTCTTTTCCAAAGAGCACGATATCCCCACGCCCGTTGGTGTAGCCGCCGTAGACGGGTTCGGAGGACTCCGAAACTGCGCGACCGGTCGCAACGGCGCTGATTGCGAGTACGGCAATCGGGGGACTGGAGACCGTCATAACACCTTTCAACAACTCAAAGCCTGAAAAGGTTGCCCCAAACGTTCACGAAGCAACGATTCACGCCCGGCACTTTGAACATCATGCACCGTCCTTACGGTAATTGCCTGCAAATTAGCGCATAAAAAGGAGGATACCATGGCTCGTAAGTTCATCGATTGTCGCGAGTACCCCAGCGAGACCAACTGCACCGTAGCGATTTCCGCCGATAGCGAGGACGAACTCGTCGAGGCGGCGTGTCAGCACGCCGTTGCCGTTCACAAACATGCCGATTCATCCGAGCTGCGCTCGACGCTGCGCTCCTCCGTGAGAGAGGGCAGCCCAGCTTAGGCGCCTCGACAGGCCATGAACGCTGCAGGGGCCGTAAGCCGGGACCGGTTGCTATCGATGAGCCGGCAAGACCTCCTCGATCTCTTCCGTTCCAGTCCGGCGGGCCCAATCCCGGACGGTCGCGCGCGCGGTGTCGCGATCGTCGCTCCCGGGACGCCGGTTAATCACCTCATCGCCGAGGCGATCGGCTTGGTGGGGTGGCAGGGCAAGACGTTCGACGCCGGACGGGGCGTGTTAGTCAATCGGGTAACGCCGTTTCACATCGAAGCGATCGCTGCCAAGGTCTATGCCGCGCCGAGCCTGCTGGATAACAAGCAGTGTATAGTGCTGGACTATTCACGAACCTCGACCCTCGCGCGCTGGATCCGCGACGAAATCCGCAAGGTCGCGCCCAGCCTCTATCTCGGCTTCGCGTATTGGGGAAAGATGCGGCTGATTGGTTTTAGTCTCGACTTCACGGGGAACCTTGACGGCTCACGGATGCACGATGGAACGACGTAAGCTCGGTACGCAGGGTCTAACGGTTTCGGCGCTTGGGCTCGGCTGCATGGGGATGACCTTTGCGTACGGCACGGGGGACGAAGGCGAAGCGATTGCCACGATTCACCGAGCGCTCGATCTGGGCGTCAATTTTCTGGACACCGCTGAGGTCTACGGACCCCGCACGAACGAGCAATTGGTCGGACGAGCGTTGCACGGCCGGCGACAAGGTGTCGTCGTCGCAACGAAATTCGGCTTCCGCATCGGAAACGGTACCCGCGGCGTCGACGGGACTCCCGCGAACGCAAGAAAGGTTGCCGAAGAATCGCTGAAGCGCCTCGGCATCGATGCGATCGATCTCTACTATCAGCACCGTCGCGACCCGTCGGTCCCGATCGAAGAAACGGTCGGTGCGATGAAAGAGCTCGTCGAGTCGGGGAAGGTGCGTTATCTCGGGCTTTCGGAAGTTGCGCCGGAGACACTGCGCCGCGCCAACGCGGTGCATCCGATTAGTGCGTTGCAGAGCGAGTATTCGCTCTGGGAGCGCCGCGTCGAAAAGCGAGTTCTGCCGACGGTGCGCGAGCTGGGTATCGGCTTTGTGCCGTATAGTCCTCTAGGACGCGGCTTTCTCACGGGCTCGGTCGACGTGGATAAGCTGCAAGAGAGCGACTTTCGCCGCTCGAATCCGCGCTTTTCGAAAGAGAACGCTCGAACCAACGCGCAAATCGTTGAAGTGGTGCGAAGCGTCGCCGACCAGTCCGGTGCCACGCCCGCCCAGATCGCCCTGGCATGGGTGCTCTCGCGTGGCAATGACGTCGTACCGATTCCGGGGACGAAGCGCGTACGCTATCTCGAGGAAAACGCGCGCGCGCTCGACGTGCGGCTCGACGAGCAGCAGCTGTCAGCGCTTGACGGGCTGGCCGCGCAGACCGCCGGCGAACGATACACGCCGGAGATGATGAAACTCGTCGAGCAGTAAGCTCGCGCTACGACTTCGCGGGAATCGGTCCGGTCGCCGCGCAGCTCGACCGGCTGCCGCCGAAGATGACGTCGAGGCCGCAGGGCGACGTAAACATGCGCCGGTTGTCGTGCGGCACGCCGCGTACGAAGGCGTAATCCTGATTCGTCCCGCTCGTGTGGCGACCGCCGATGTAAGCGATGTAATACTTCGCGCGCGCGAAGCGATACGGCCCCTGCGCTTCACCGCCGCAAGTCCGATCGAGGTCGTCTTCCTTTGGGTTGGTATCGGCGGTGCCCATCAAATACGTCACGCGCCGCGCAACGTATCGCGCTTCGAGGGCCGCAGCCGTTCCCGCGACGTATCGCGGCGCGCCGCTGAGTCCGTACCGCCACTTATTCAAATCCGGACAGTTCTGCTGCTGAACCGGACGCCAATCGGTAAAATAGAGATACGACGACGGGTTCGACACGACCAGATGCACCGGCACGCGCGCACCGGGATCGAGCTGCGTCGCCTTGCCGACAACGGCATAGCGCTGCACGATCTGCCCGCCGGCCGAGTGCCCGACGACGACGATCTCATGCATCTTTGGAAAGCGTTGCTGGTCCGAGAGCCGCGCGATCATCGCGTCGAAAACGTCGTAAGTGCTGATCGGCGAGGGCGAAATCGCATCCGAACCGCCGGGCCATTGACCATTCCAATAGAGCGTCTGCGGGGATACGGTCGCTCCGACCAGCTCGCTACGTTCCACGAACTGCGGCGCGATGACGAGCGTCTGCGCGAGAGTGTGCGCCGCGTCGGCGGCGATGACGCCGGTATCGTAGTAGTAATCCGCATCGCGCAGCACGCCGTGCACGACGATGATGGCGCGCGTCACGGTAAGGTCGCCGTCGAGCGAGGCCGTTCCGAAATAGCGCGCGTAGCCGCCGCCCAGCGCGGTGCGCACGAAGAACTGTCGATCGGCGAGCCGCCCGGAATTGTCGGGCTGCGGCGTGGTCGTCACGGGCACGGCGACCCCGAGCAGCAGCGCCGCAGCCACCAGCAGATTAGCGCCCATCGCCGCCGAGGTTCTCGATACCGTAGTGTTTGAACCTGGGCCAAAGCTGCCTAACCGGCGGCTGCATATCGATCGCCACGAGCGGCGCAACGCTCCACGCCGCCCACCGGGCTGCTCGACCGGTGCTTAACCAGCTGCGCGTTGAAGCGGCCGCAACATCGTGACGCTGATGTGGTTGCCGCCAACCCTGCGCTGGATTCGTACCTCTGCGGCGAGCTGCTCGACGATGTAGAGTCCACGGCCTCGTTCGCTCAGCATGTCTTCCGGGAGCCGCGGTTGCGCAACGCCCAGACGCGGGCCCGAATCGATGACGTGTAAGATCATCGAAGCTTCGTGCAGGTCGATCGCGATTTCGACAGGCCCGGGCGCGTGGCGAACCACATTGCCCAATAACTCTCCGAAGATGAGTTCGGCCGTGGCGATGAAATCGTCGTCGCTTTTGATGCGCCGCAAGAATTCAACGAAGCGCGAGCGGGCGTCCACCGCAGCTCGGGCATCGTCCAACGAAAGGTTCCAGGCCCGCCCGTTCACGAGACGCTCATAGGCTATTATTCGAGTCGGGCATCTACCAATCCGCCGCTACCTTGCAGAGACGAGCGCCGGTCTCGGGGCGGATGGGTTCTGACTAATGATGACAATTCTCACTTTTGGACATGGCACCGCGGATAAGGTCGAGCTTGCGGCGCTCATTCGGGGCGCCGCCGTACGAACGTTGGTGGACGTCCGCAGCATTCCGAAGAGCCGCGTGCACCCGCACGTTTGGGCCGAGCGGATGGCAGAGTGGGTACCGGAGCTCTCGGGTGCAAGCTATTCGTGGAGGCGCGAGCTTGGCGGGTTTCGCAAAAGCCGTCCCGATAGCCCGAACGTGGCGCTTCGCCATCCCTCCTTTCGTGGTTACGCTGATTACATGCAGACGCCGGCCTTCGGCGCCGCGCTCGAGGCGCTGATTAAGGAAGGTGGGCAAAGCCCGACGGCCATTATGTGCTCCGAAAGCCTCTGGTGGCGCTGCCACCGGCGTCTCATCGCCGATGCGCTCGTCTTGCTCCATGACGTCGAGGTCCGCCCCCTCATGCACGGAGGCGCTCTCCACCCGCATCGCCCGACACCCGGCGTCCGTATTCTTCCCGATCGCACGTTACAGTACGACCGGTTGGAGGAATGATGCGCATTATGGATGAGGATGCTTCGGTCTGGCCGTTACTGCGGCAGCTGTCGGGACGCGACAAATTCGCCTTCGGTCCGGCGGCGCAATCGCAACAAACGCGCGCGTGGACCGCGCGCACGGAAGATGCCGCAGTCGTTAAGAGCATCTGCCCGTATTGCGCAGTCGGCTGTGGACAGAATCTTTTCGTCAAAAACGGCGAGCTGATTCAGATCGAAGGCGATCCGGATAGCCCTATTTCCCGCGGCCGACTCTGCCCAAAGGGCTCGGCAACGCGCTCGCTCGTGCAGAGTCCGCTGCGAGAATACAAAGTGAAATACCGCCGGCCGTACGGAACGCAGTGGGAGGAGCTCTCGCTGGAGCGTGCGATGGAGATGATCGCGCAACGCGTTCTTCACACGAGACGCGAGACGTGGGAAGCCAAAGATGAAGAGGGCAAGACGATCAACCGCTGTTACGGGATCGCAAGTTTAGGCGGTGCGACGCTCGATAACGAAGAGAATTATCTCATGAAGAAGCTCTACACCGCGCTAGGCGTGGTGCAAGTAGAGAATCAAGCTCGAATATGACATAGCTCGACGGTCCCCAGTTTGGGGGCCTCGTTCGGGCGCGGCGGCGCGACCACGTTCCAGCAAGATCTGCAAAACGCGGACTGCATCTTGATTATGGGCTCGAACATGGCCGAGAATCATCCGGTCGGTTTTCAATGGGTAATGGAGGCGCGCGAGCGGGGCGCCGCCGTAATCCACGTCGATCCGCGCTTTACGCGCACGAGCGCCGTCGCGACGATGCACGTCCCGATCCGCCCCGGCACCGACATCGCCTTCCTTGGCGGGATCATCCATTACATTCTCGAGCACGACCGGGCGTTCACCGAGTACGTCGTCAACTACACCAACGCACCGGTCATCTTACGCGATGAGTTCCGCGACACCGAAGATTTCGACGGTTTCTTCTCCGGCTGGAAGGAAGAAAATCGCGGATATGTCTTCCATAGCTGGATGTACGAGGGGATGGAACTGCACGGCGCGGCGGGGCAGCGCGAAAGTGAAGAAGGTCTCGAGAGACAAGAGAGCGCGCAGGCGGATACGATGGATCGGCTGCGGCGAGGCGAGCCGCCTGCAATGGACCGGACGCTGCAGCATCCGCGCTGCATTTACCAGGTGCTCAAGCGCCACTACCAGCGATACAGTCCCGAGATGGTGGCGCGTGTCTGCGGGATCACGCCTGGGCAGGTCATCGACGTCGCAGAGGCGCTCTGTGCGAACAGCGGACGAGAGCGCACTGCGGCGATTGCGTACTCCGTTGCATGGACCCAGCACACGTTCGGCGTGCAGACGATTCGCGCCGCCGCGATCGTGCAGTTATTGCTCGGAAACATCGGCCGCCCGGGCGGCGGCATCCTGGCGCTGCGCGGCCATGCGTCGATTCAAGGCTCGACCGACATTCCGACGCTCTTCGAACTGCTGCCGGGCTACATACCGATGCCGCATGCGAAGGCTCACGGCAACTTGGCGCACTTCGTCGATTCAGAGGGAGCCAGAACCGGCTTCTGGGGCAATCTCGACAAGTACATGGTCAGTTTGCTCAAGGCGTGGTTCGGGGATCGCGCCAAGGCAGAGAACGAATACTTATTCGATCTGCTGCCGCGCATCAGCGGCGATCACTCGACTTACCGCACCATTATGGGCATGGTCGACGGAAAGGTTAAAGGCTTTTTCATCTGCGGCGAAAATCCGGCGGTCGGATCGGCGAACTCGGGGTTGCACCGGCGCGCGCTGGCGAATCTCGATTGGCTCGTGGTGCGCGACTTCAGCGAGAACGAAAGCGCCGCGTTCTGGTACGACTCGCCGGAGATAGAAAGCGGTGAGCTAGAAACGCAAAAGATTGGCACTGAAGTCTTTTGGATGCCCGCAGCGGCGCACACCGAAAAAGACGGGTCCTTTACCAACACGCAGCGCCTGCTCCAGTGGCATCACAAAGCCGTCGAGGCGCCCGGCGACGCGCGCTCCGAGCTTTGGTTCTACTACCAACTGGGCAAACGCATCAAAGCGATGCTCGACCAGCGCGAGGAGCCCAACGCCGAGCTCATGCGCGCGCTGACGTGGCGCTATCCCGAAAAAGGGGAGCGCAAGGAGCCCGACGCGCACGCCGTTTTACGCGAGATCAACGGCTGGGACGCGGGCGGCAGGGCGCTCTCCTCGTACACGGAGCTCGAGGCGGACGGCTCGACCGCGTGCGGTTGCTGGATATACTGCGGGTGTTTCAAAGACGAGCAGAACCACACCGCAAACCGCAAGCCGGGCCGCGATCAAAGTTGGGTCGCGCCGGAGTGGGGCTGGGCCTGGCCGGCCAATCGGCGCATTCTCTATAATCGCGCATCGGCCGATCCGCACGGCAAGCCGTGGAGCGAGCGAAAGCAATATGTCTGGTGGGACGAATCGAAAGAGCAATGGACGGGTCACGACACGCCCGATTTCGAAAAAACCAAACACCCGGACTACGCCCCGCCCAACGGCGCGCAACGCGAAGATGCGCTCGCGGGCTGGCATCCGTTCATCATGCAAGACGACGGCTTAGGCTGGCTCTTTACGCCCAACGGCGTCGTCGACGGCCCGCTGCCGACGTTCTTCGAGCCGCAGGAATCGCCGGTTCGCAATCAGCTTTATCGACAGCAGGCGAATCCATGCCGTCAAGAGTTTCCTCGTGCGCACAACGAGTATAATCCTTCTCCGAGCGACGAGCACGACGACACCTTTCCCTTCGTCCTGCACACCTACCGCTTGACCGAGCATCACACGGCGGGCGGGATGTCGCGAACCGTAGCGCAACTCTCCGAGCTGCAGCCGGAGCTCTTCTGCGAAATTGCTCCCGAGCTTGCGGCGCTGCGGGGATTGCAGCACGGAGAGTGGGCGACGATCGTGACGATGCGCGCCGTCATCGAAGCGCGCGTCATGGTGACGAGACGAGCAGCCGCGCTTCGCGTCGACGGTCGCGTCGTGCATTGCGTCGGGTTGCCGTATCATTGGGGACGCAAAGGGTTGGTCACCGGCGACTCGGCGAACGACTTGCTCCACATCGCGCTCGATCCAAACGTGCACATCCAGGAGACCAAGGGTCTCACCTGCGATATCAGGCCGGGGCGGCGTCCGCGTGGTCCCGCGATGCAGCGCTTACTCGAGGAAGTTCAACGGCGCGCGCGCCGCGGGATACCGTCGTGACGCTCACTATCGATTTGACGGCCGTGACTTCCGCGGCCTCGCAGGCCGCAACCTACGACGGCAGCACGCGCGACCGCCGCGGCTTCTTCACCGATACGACGCTCTGCATCGGCTGCAAAGCGTGCGAGGTTGCCTGCAAGGAGTGGAACGATTTACCGCAGGACGGCTACACGTTTACCGGCATGTCGTACGACAACACCGGCGAATTGAGCGGCTCGACGTGGCGCCACGTCGCCTTCGTCGAGCAGTTCGACGTCGGGAAGGGCCGGTGGCTCATGGAGTCGGACGTCTGCAAGCACTGCACGCACGCCGGATGCCTGGACGTTTGTCCGACGGGCGCAATCGTTCGAACGGAGTTCGGAACGGTGGTCATTCAAGATGACGTCTGCAACGGTTGCGGCTACTGCGTCGTCGCCTGTCCCTTCGGCGTCATCAGCGAGCGGGTCGAAGCCAAACCGGAAGAACATCGCACTCATCCAAAGGGCACGATGGGAAAGTGCACGCTCTGCTACGATCGCCTCAAAGCCGGCGACGAGCCGGCCTGTGCCAAAGCCTGCCCGACGGAATCGATACAATACGGAAACCTCGACGAACTGCGCGAACGCGCGCAGACGCGCCTCGAGCGCGTGCGCGACTCCTTCGACGGTGCACAGCTTTATTTGGCAAACGAGAACGACGGCATCGGCGGGGGCGGCTCGATCTTCTTGCTGCTCGACCGCCCGCAAGTCTATGGGCTGCCCCCTCATCCCGTCGTGCCGACCAAACGTCTGCCGCAGATGTGGCGCGCCGCAGGAATAGCAGCGGCGGCATTGGCGGGCGCTGCGGCACTAGCGAGTTTGCCTTTGTGAACGCGACGCACTCCGGCTACTACGGACGTCCGATCGTCAAGCCGCCAGAATGGACGGCGCTGATTCCAACGTACTTTTGGGCCGGCGGCTGGGCCGGCGCCTCGGCAGCGTTGGGGCTCGGCGCGCGCGTTGCGAAAAACGACGGCGCGGCGCGGGCATTGATCGTTGCGGCGGCCGCGGGAAGCGCAATCAGTGGAATCTGCCTCATCGGCGATCTCAAACGCCCCGAGCGCTTTCTCAACATGCTACGCGTTTTCAAGCCAAGCTCGCCGATGAGCGTGGGAGTCTATATTTTTTCGCTCTTCGGCGGCGCTTCCATGACGGCGGCGGCATCCGAGCTGACCGGCATTGCGCGACCCATCGGGCGCTTCGCCGAAGCGGTGGCCGGCGTCAGCGGGCCGTTGATGTCCGTCTATACGTCGGTACTCATCGGTGATACCGTCATTCCGGCATGGCACCACGCGCGCCGGTCGCTGCCGGCGGTCTTCGCCGCGACTTCGGCCTCGACGGCCGGCGGCGTTGGAATGCTGTTGCTGCGCACGGTCGACGCGAAGCCCGCGCGGCGTCTCGCGCTGATTGGCGCCATGGGCGTGGTTATGGCGCTGCAGCGCCTGCGCGAAGAACTGGGCAGCTTCCAACACGAAGCGTACGAAATCGGCAAAGCCGGACGCCTTTCCAACCTCGCGCGTCTGCTCAACCTGACCGGCTCGCTCTGCACGCTCTGTGGGGCAAGAAACGCACGTCTGGCAAAACTCGCCGGCGCGATGTTGCTCGCCGCCGGCCTAGCCGAACGGTTCGCCGTCTATCACGCCGGACGCATTTCCGCCGAAGCTCCAAAGTTTACGATCGAACCAGTGTCGCCCTGACCGAAAGGTCGAGCCAGTGTCCTCCTGAGCGGAAGGAGGACACTGGCTCGTTAGCTACTAGGCTTTACGCAAGGAGAAGAGCGGTAGCGTTTCGCGCTGCCAAGAGCTGTTGATCACGTGGGCGGTAGCGGCGTAGAACGCGAAGAACGAAGCCGCCAGCAGGAACCATCCGCCGATGAACCCGACTTCGCGAGTCGAGCCTTGGAACTGCAGACCCAATAAGGTGTAGCCGAAAACGAGCATGAGCGTCGTCAGCGCGTACACGGCGTTGATGCGCAGGGCTCCAATCGTCAATGCGAGCGAGATGTAGGCCATGCAGAACAGATCGATCGACATCAAGAGGCTATTGCCGTGATTTGCCGGCAGAATGCCTCCGGCTTGCAACCAGATGTACATTGCGATGATGGCATTATTCGCCCCGTAGGCGCACAGGGTCGTGCCGGCCCACGCGTGCGTACGGTTGAAGGCGTACAGGCCGGCGATGAACTCGCCGATGCCGGCAAATATCAGCAGCGCCGGCACGCTCGCGATCAACGACGCGGGCAGGGCGGTCCAGCCGGAGAAGACCCACGCGATGACGGTCGTTCCGACGCAAAATCCGAACAAACCCATTGCAGCGGTGTCGCCGATACGCGCTTCGCTCCTCGTTTCGAGCTGCGCGATCCTGCCGCTTTCGATGGCCGTCTTAACCGGTCCGCCTTGAGTCCACTCTTGGAACCGTCCGTTGGTAGTCGGCCGGGTCAAGGTAGAAGGATTGTTCACTCGAGAATCACCTCACAGTATTGTTACGTTGTCGCGCTAATCTTGCGCGATCTGATTTTATAATTCCCCAAATTACGTCGCATTTATCGCGTCTTTCGGTGCGTTTTGCAAGAATGCAGATTGACGCGCATCAAGTTTTAGAACGACTTCCTGACCCCCGTCAAGTTTTCAGGCAATAGTGCATTAAGAGGCTTCGGTCGGCATATCGAATGCGGCCGTGCCGGCGGCGAAGCGCACCGGCCTCTTCCAGCGCGGCGATTGCTCGCGCCGCCGCGGTCGTGCCGAGTCGCTGCAAGAGCTGGGGATTCTGCATGCTTTGAAACGACCGAAATTTCTCCGAGCGCAGCGATGCGATCGAGAATAGCGACCTCACCGAACGTCGATCCGGCCGGCGCTTCGCAGAGCAAGAAGCGCAGACGAAGCCAAGATACGGGAAGCTCGCGTCGCGCTCGGCGATTCGAAAGCCTCGCCGCTCGTGATGGATGGAGGCCGCCGAAGCGAGCGCTTCGAGCTCCACGACTCTTCTACAAAGAAGAAGACCGGTCTAACCAGGCTGCCCCAACTCTGCCGGCTGTGAAGCCCCATTCAATTGCGGGCATCATGGGAGTAATGTCACTCCGCACAGAGCTCCAACGAGCGATTTCGGGGGAAGTGCGCTTCTCCGACGGCGATCGCGCCATGTACGCATACGATGCATCGGTCTATCGCGTCCCGCCGCTCGGCGTCGTCATTCCAAAAACGCTCGACGACGTCGTGAGCGCCGTCGAAATTTGCCGCCGGCAAGGGCTTCCGATCCACGGGCGCGGCTGCGGGACGAGCCTCGCCGGACAATGCTGTAATCGCGGCGTCGTCATCGACTTTTCCAAGTATTTGCACGCCGTCCTTGACATCGACACCGAAAAGAAGGTCGCGCATGTCCTGCCCGGCACGATCTGCGATTCGTTTGAGAGCGCCGCTAGGGGCAAGCAGCTCTTCTGGGGCATCGAGCCGCAAACGCACGACCATTGCACGCTCGGAGGGATGATCGGCAACAACTCCTGCGGCACGCACTCGGTGACGGTAGGAAAGACGGTCGACAACGTGATCGAGCTCGACGTCTTAACGTACGACGGCGTGCGCATGCGCGTAGGCAAGACCACCGACGCCGAGCTGCGCGACATCATCGCCGGCGGAGGACGCCGCGGCGAGATCTACGGACAGCTTAGGGCGCTGCGCGATAAGTACGCCGACCTAATACGCAAACGTTTTCCGAAGATTCCCCGCCGGGTCTCTGGATACAACCTCGACCAGCTTTTGCCTGAGAATGGTTTCAATGTCGCCGGCGCGCTCGTGGGCACGGAGAGCACGTGCGCTATCACGCTTCAGGCGGCGCTGCAGCTGCACGATCCGCCCAAGGTCAAAACGATGGTCGTGCTCGGCTATCCAACGACTCCCGACGCGGCGCGCGACGTGCCGTTCGTTCTGACCTTCGATCCGATCGCGGTCGAGTTTTTCGGAAGTCAGGTGTTGCGGAACCTTGACGCGCACGGACTGCACTTCGAGGGGCGCAACAAACTTCCGGACGGCAAGGAATTCGTCATCGTCGAGTTCGGCTCGCAAAATGAGGAGGGGGCAAAACAACTCGCCCGGTCGTTCCAGCAGGCGATGCGCGCTAGACCGAAGGTTCAAGGCTACAAAGAATACGAGGATCAGAACGAGGAAGAATCGGTTTGGGAAATTCGGCGTCACTCCGCCGGCAGTGCCCGCATGGGGATCGGTGTCGGCGTCGGAAGTACGGGATGGCCGAACTGGGAAGATGCCGCCGTTCACCCCAACGTGCTCGGCGACTATCTCGCGGATTACGGGAAGCTTCTCGACAAATTTGGCTACGACGGCACGATGTTCGGTCATTTCGGTCAAGGCTGCACGCATTGCCGGATAGACTTCGATCTGCGAACGAGCAAAGGGGTGACCGACTTTCGCAAGTTCATCGAAGAGGCCGCCGATTTGGTCGTTTCCTACGGCGGCTCGCTCTCCGGCGAGCACGGCGATGGGCAAGGCCGCGCCGAACTTTTGCCAAAAATGTTCGGTGAGGAGTTAATCACCGCATTCCGCGAGTTCAAGGCGATCTGGGATCCGCGCAACAAAATGAATCCGGGGATACTGGTCGATCCTTATCCGCTCGACTTGAACCTGCGAGAGGGGCCCGCGTACAAGACGATCGAGCTGGATACGTATTTTCGATATCCCGAGGACAAGTTCAGCTTCGCAGAGGCGTCCAACCGATGCTTCGGCGTCGGCAAATGCCGGCATCTCGAGGGTGGAACGATGTGCCCCAGCTTCATGGCGACGCGCGAGGAGAAGCACTCGACGAGGGGCCGCGCGCGTTTGCTTCAGGAGATGATGCGTGCGGACGGCGGCATAGAGCACGGTTGGCGCAACCACGAGGTCAAGGACGCGCTCGACTTATGCTTGGCGTGCAAGGGATGCAAGGGCGATTGCCCGGTGAACGTCGACATGGCGACCTATAAAGCCGAATTTCTCGCGCATTACTATGCGAGGAAGATGCGCCCGGCCAGCGCGTACGTGATGGGACTCATCCCGGTTTGGGCGCCGTTCGCGTCGGAATTCTCCGACCTGGTCAATGCCGGAATGCGCGTGCCGCTCGTGTCCGACATCCTCAAAATACTTCGAGGCATTGCGCCGCAGCGTGCAGTGCCGCGTTTTGCGGCGGTGCCTTTCGACCGGTGGTTCGCGAGGCATCGATCGCCTCGCAAGGGGAGGCGAGTCGTTCTCTGGGCCGATACGTTCAATACCTATTTCACTCCGCAAGTCGCAATCGCGGCGACAGAAGTGCTCGAGGCGCTCGGCTACGAGGTAGTCACGCCCAAAGAGCGAGTCTGCTGCGGGCGGCCCTTCTATGATTACGGGTTCTTGGCGCTCGCCAAAGGTTATCTTAGAGACGCCCTGCGCCGGCTCGAGCCATACCTTCATGACGGTACTCCGATCGTCGGCTTGGAGCCCAGCTGCATCGCCGTTTTTCGCGACGAGCTGCTCAACGTGTTTCCTAACGATCTGGACGCGCAACGACTCGCGCAGCAGACCTACACGCTGGCGGAGTTTTTGGAAAAGCGCGCGGACGACTGGGCGTGGAAGGTGCCGCGGCTCGAGCGCCGCGCGCTCGTGCAAGCACACTGTCATCACAAAGCGGTCATGCGCTTCGAAACCGATGCCGCCGTTATGGAGAAAATCGGCTTGCAAGTCGAGCTTCCCGATTCGGGCTGCTGCGGCATGGCTGGGAGCTTCGGCTATGAAGCCGGCGAGCATTACAAGGTTTCGCAGGCCTGCGGCGAGCGCGTCATTCTCCCCAAGGTGCGCGATGCCGGCGCGGAAACGCTGCTCATCGCCGACGGCTTCAGCTGCCGGGAGCAGATCTTCCAAGGCACGGGCCGGCGAGCTTTGCACTTGTCGGAAGTGCTTCACATGGCGCTGGAGCACGGCGAACGAGAAGCATTCTTGCAACGAGCGCTCGGAAACGGTGTGGCGCGCGCGACGCACGTGCGCGAGGCGGCGCTTGGTGCCGGCGTCGCGCTCTTTGCCGGAGCGAGCATTGCGCTGAGCGCCCAAGTTTTGAAAGGAAAGCACGAATCATGAGCACGGCTAAAATCGGGGCTGACCTCTTGGTGGAGCGTCTTATCGAGTGGGGCGTTGATACGATTTTTGGACTTCCCGGCGACGGCATCAACGGCCTGATGGAAGGCTTGCGTAAGCACAAGCAGCAGATTCGCTACATTCACGTCCGCCACGAAGAGGTCGCCGCGATGGCCGCGGTCGGCTACGCAAAATTCACTGGGCGGCTCGGCGTCTGCTTTTCGACGGCGGGCCCGGGCGCGATCCACATGATGAACGGGCTTCTGGACGCGAAGCTCGAGCAGGCGCCGATCCTCGCAATCACCGGCATGGCCTATCACGACTTGGAGGGAACGCATTATCTGCAAGACGTCGATACCGATTACGTCGTGGGCCCGCTTTGCGTCTACAACGAGCGCATCATGGGGCCGTCGCACATTTCAAACGTCGTCGATCTCGCTGTGCGAACCGCGCTCTCGCAGCGCGGCGCCGCCCACATCGCCTTTCCGATCGACTACCAAGCCGCCGATGCCGAGAGCGGAAAACGTTCGGAGCGAAACCTCGCCGGCCATACCTCGACGGCGTGGAGCGCGCCGGTCCGGGCGCCCCTGCGCGGAGAAGTTGAAAAAGCCGCCGAGTACTTCGCCGGCAAGAAGAAGATCTGCATTCTGGCTGGGGCGGGCGCGCGAGGGTGCCGCGAGGAGCTCGAACGACTGGCCGACCGGCTCGGCGCGCCGATCGTCAAAGCGATGTTGGGTAAGGATTGCGTTCCCGACGATAGCCCATATACGACCGGTTCGATCGCCATGGTGGGCACGAAGCCCTCGCAGGAAGCGATCAAAGGCTGCGACCTGCTCCTCATCGTCGGCAGCAGCATGCCGTATATCGAGTTCTATCCAAAACCCGGGAGCGCGACCATCGTGCAGATCGACGACAAGCCCGAGCGCATCGGCCTGCGCGTGCCCGTCGATTACGGCTTGTGCGGCGACGCAAAGGTCACGCTGCAGATGTTGCTCAATCGTCTGCCGCGCAACGACGACCGTTCGTTCCTCAAGCACGCGCAAGAGTCGATGAAGGAATGGTGGACGCTGATGGAAGAGCGCGGCACGCGCTCGGACGTCCCAATGCGCCCGCAGGTTCCCGCGTGGAATCTCTGGCCGCTCCTGGACGACGACGCGATCGTGTGCGGGGATTCGGGAACGGTGACGACCTGGGCCGCGCGCCAAATCAAGCTGCGCGGAGGTCAACGGTTCTCGTTCTCGGGAACGAATTGCTCGATGGCCGCAGGATTGCCGTATGCGATCGGCGCGCAAGCGGCCTATCCCGGAAGGCAGGTCGTCGTTTTCACAGGCGACGGCTCTTTGACGATGCAGCTGGGCGATTTTCTGACGTGCGTGCAGCACGATTTGCCGGTGAAGATCGTCGTGATCAAGAACAACACGCTGGGGTTGATCAAGTGGGAGCAGATGGTCTTTCTAGGCAACCCGGAGTATGGCGTGCAGTTTGCTCCGCTCGATTTCGTAAAATTCGCCGACGCGTGCGGGGGACGCGGGCTGCGCATAGAAGATCCGCGCCGCTGCGGCGCGCAGCTCAAAGAGGCGCTGGCTCAAAGCGGGCCAACGATCGTCGAATGCGTCGTCGATCCGCACGAGCCGCCGATGCCCGCAAAAGTGACCCGCGAACAGTCGGCGCATCTCTATCAAGCGCTATCCCAGGGCACGCCCAACCGCAAGCAGATCGCCTTGACGATTCTCGGCGACGTCCTTGAAGAATCGGTCGAATCACCCGCGCGCAAGCTCATCGAGACGATTACGCGCTCGGGCCGCTAGCGGAGCGAAGCCTTCGCTAAAATCAACGCCCAAACAGGCTTCGACTTTCGCGATTCGAAAAGTGGTACGCTTTAGATGGAAGCGAGAGACGATTCAGGGACCTCAAGCTACGCGTTGGTCTTCTGGGCGTCCCTTGCCGTTGCGACGGCAGGGTGCGGCGCGCCCGCAAGCTTCGGCTTTGGCTCGAGCGGGATTGCGCAAGCTCGCTCAGGCGGCCCCGCTGCGAAGCTCATTTACTCGGAGTTGAACTACCGCAAGCCGAGCGGAAAAATGTTCACGACCTTTCTTACCGGTATCCGCGGCACCGAGATAGTCGGGATGTATGTGACCAAGAACGGGAACGATCGCGGCTTCATCATAACCGCTGGACGCTTCTCGCACGTCTATTATCCCGGCTCGGCCGACACGGTTCCCTACGGACCGGCCTTCGCAGAGGCTATCCGAGTCGTCGGAAGTTACAAGCTCCCGGGTCAGAAGACGAATCACGGATTCTTCTACGATGCGGCGCAGCGGCCAAAGTACCAATACTTCGCGCTCGATTACCCGGGCGCGACGAATACAATCCCGCACAGCACTCTGCGGAGGCTCGTTGTCGGCAACTGGAATCGGCTTGGCGTCGGCAACAGTGACTTCGAAAAATATCCGGCGAGCGGGCACGGCTTCGTTTACGACCTCACCAGCAAGAAATTCGCCAGCTTTGACGCTCCCGGCGCGTCGAGTACGACGTGCTTCGCGATAGCAGGCAATGCGATCGCCGGCGGTTACACCAAGCCCAAAGGCGTTCATGTCGTCCACGGCTATATCTACGACATGTCTCACGCCTCTTGGCACACGTACGATCATCCGGGCGCGATTATCACCCACTTCGATGGGATAAGCGGAACGGGAAAGCCCGGCAACTACGATCTTACCGGTGATTGGGTGAGTCTGGGCGGCGAACCGCACGCGTTCTTCCTCGCCGTAAGAGGCTGGAAGCCGGTGCGCTGGCTCGCGATCGACTATCCGAACGCCACGCTGACGTCGGGAAACTCGGTCTTTACCAGCCGAGGTCTGACGAAGGTGATCGGGATCTATGTCGACGCCGGCAATGTGAACGGATACGTAGCCTACCTGGATTAATGCGACGGCTCGCCGGATCGCTTTCAATACTCGTGGTCGCTGCAACGACGCTCCAAACGGCGCGCGCGGCAACGCCCAAGCAAGACCCCACGGCCGCCGCGTTGCTAGCCAAGCACCACGCATACGTCGGATGGCAGTTTGGCGACGGCACCTTTGCCACGATGCGCCTTACGGGCAGCGTGACCGACGAGCATGGGAAGAAGACGCAGAAGCTCGTCACGCTTTCCGCGGGAGTCGTTTATCACACCACCGACACGATGCTGCAGCGCGACAACGTTACCGAGGATGCCGGCTTCACGGGTAATCTTTTCTGGCGTTCCGGAATCAACGGGTTCACCACTCCGATCTATGGTGACTACGCCAAGTACCTGGCGTCGTTCACCGTGCTGCAGCAGGAGGGCACGACGGAGCTGCCGGCAACTTTCGTCGGTGATAAAAAGGTGGACGGAAAATCGGTCGGCGTGGTGCGGGTGACGGTGCCGTACGGCGATCCGATCGATTGCTACGTCGACCCGCAAACCGGCGCGTACCTTCAGGCGACGATCGATCCGCGAGGTTCGTACGAGACGACCGTTCACATCGTTGCCTATCGCGACGTATTAGCCGGCAAGAAGATGATCTCGGCGTATCGGCTCGGCAACGACAAACCACTGGTTGCATACGAGACCTTTGAGCCAAACGTGCCGGTCAGCGCGGAGGAACTTCATCCGCCTGCAGCCAGAGCTTCGTGGACCTTCTCGAATAGCGGTCCGTTGCCGATTACCTTGACTCACGACCGGATTTTACTCGACGCAACGGTCAACGGCATCTCGGGACGCTTCATCCTCGATACCGGAGCGGACGGGATCATCTTCGACGACCAGTTTGCCGACCGAGTGAAAGCGCCCACGCTCCACGGCAGTACCGAGGCGCAAACCTTGAGGGGTGCCGTGCCGACGCGCGTCCGACGCGTTAACAGCATTGCACTCGGCGAAGCCACGCTTCATAATGTGCTCGTTTATTCGCAAGACTTCCGCGCGCAAGACTACCGCGGCCTCGACTGGCGCGGCTACGATGGGCTGATCGGCTACGATCTTTTCGCGGGCGCGATCGTCAAGCTCGATGTCTACGGCTCTAAGTTGACCATCCTCGATCCGTCTACCGACCTCAAAGACCCCAGTGCGCTCGGCCTGATCGTCGATCTATCAGAAGGCGTCCCGGCAATACCGATGACGCTCAACAAGACCATCGCGGTCAATGCGATGCTCGATACGGGCAACCCCGGAATGGTCATCATCAGCCGCGACATCATCAAAAAATACAACGTCAAAATCTGGGGATGCGGAATCGTGGAGAGCCTCACGATCGGCCCGATTACCTACGCCGACCAGGCCGCCTGCGAGTGGAACTTTCCGTCGAACGACGTGTTGCTCGGCTACGATTTCCTCAAGCATTTCAACTTCGTCTTCGATTATCCGCATGGGCGGATGTTCATGACGCCGAACAAGAACTAACATGTCAGGAGGCCGCATAGAGTTCAAGCGCGCCGCGTTCTTAGCCGGCTCACTCGCCGCAATCGGCGCCGGGCTTCCGGCGGGGGCCGGCAGCGCTGCGCCGGCAGGTCCCGGCGTCGATCCCAAAGAGGGCCTGGCCAGGCTGATGGCCGGAAACCAACGTTTCGTCAACAACGACTTTCCGGCGACCAACGCGATGGCCGAAAAGCGCGCCCTGCTCGAGGAGAGTCAGGCGCCATTTGCCGCTATTCTCACCTGTTCGGATTCACGCGTCGTCCCAAATCTGATCTTCGTTCAAGGGTTAGGCGATTTGTTCGTTGCGCGGGTCGCCGGAAATTACCCGGACGATCTCGTGAGCGCGTCGGTCGACTACGCCGTCGAACACCTTGGATCGAGGCTCGTCATGGTGCTTGGCCATCAAAACTGCGGCGCAGTCAAGGCGGTCTACACCGCAATTGAAACGAAAAAGCCGCTTCCCCCAGCCCTTTCGACGATCGAACGGCTCATGAGTCCCGGCATCGATAGCGTCGTCGGAGCCCACGGCACCGAAATGGCGGCGGTCGAGGCGAACGTACGGGCAGCCGTCGCTGCGCTTCGGACGACGTCGCCGTCTCTAGGGTCCGGCGTGAAGTCGGGTCGTCTGCTCGTCGCCGGCGCCGTCTATCAGCTCGGCAGCGGTAAGGTCCGGCTCCTCGACTAAAGCTACGTGCCGGTGTCGGCGCCGGCGTGGAGGATGAACTTGACGATCAGACGGTTGAGCGTCGCCCCGGCGGCGGGGCTTCCGTAGTTGACGTAGAGCTCGTCACCGGTGGCGAACCGCTGGTGAAACGCGACGGCGAGGTTGTTGCCGATTTGAGTTGCGAAGCCGCCATAGCCGTTGATGTCGCGAAGCTCGACGCTGAACGTGCTCTCGCTGCTTACGTTGTAGCCGAGCGAGACCCGCCGCAGCCATTGAGAATCGAGAGCGCCGCCGGCGAACGCGCGCTCGTACGTTCCGTCGTACTCCAAGCCCAGGGTAAGTCCGCGCGCGAGCGGCCGGCTCGTGACGATCGTGAACAAATGCACGTAGTTATCGCCGAAAGGTCCCCACGAATAGTTGGTGTCGATCGGAGTCGGCGTGCCGTCGCGGTAACCAACCGGAATCTGATAGAGATGGAACGGCTGCGTCACGCCGTCGAGATAGCAGGGATACCCGGTAAAGCTCGATTGAAAAAGAATCGGCCCCGTGCAGCCGGATCCTTGCGGGATGGAATAAGAGCGCAGCTCTCCGACCGCTTCACCCGCGCCGTTGAGCGAGAGTTGATCCTTGAAGACCGCGGTGACGAAGTATTGCAGGTCGGCTTGATGCACCGCGCCCGAATCGTCGAGAAAGCGATCGGCGGTGAAAAAGAGCGTATAGTTCTTGATGGCCGGCGAGGCACCGCTTAGGTCGGTGAAGAACTGCGGTCCGCGAATGTCAGAGTTCGGCGTATAGCCGTCGATCGGATCGTAGTTTGGTGAAACGTCGAGGTAGCCGCCGTTGACCTCGAAGTTGCCCTTATGACGATCGACGAAAAATTGCGCGAGATCGGCGTGTCCTTGCGGCACCCACGAGCCGTTCTCAAACGAATAATCGGCGAAGTAGATCATCCCGTTCTGTAAATTGCGCGCTTCGAAGCCGTTTTCGATCGTGTCGTCGGTGCCGGCGATGCTGTGGTTGGCGAAGACGCCGTCGCTCCAGTAGGTGAATACGCCGCCCGGCACGGCATGTTGGAAGCCATAGGCCTGATCGGTGAACGTGTTGTTCGTCGTCTCGTCGTACCCGTGAAAGGTCAGCGCTCCAAAGGCGTTTTGGCCGAAGGTTCCCTCAACCTTGGCGCCGTTGTCGAACGGCCCGACCGACGGCGAGTAAAAGAGCAGAAAGGGAGGCTGCGTGTCCGTTCCGACCGGCGCGCGAACGCTCGAATCGGCATTGATGTACGCCGCGCCTTGCGCGAAGAAGGGCCGGTACTCGACGAGCTGACGTTGAAATTCTTGCGGGACGATCGTCTGCTGATCGATCTCGACGTTGGAGAAATCGGGGTTGAGCGTGCCCACGAAACGAACGGTCGGTGTCAGCGGATAGCTTACGTCGCCGCCGATCCAGCGTACGTTCATCGGCAAGAACGTACCGTTGGCCTGTTGGAAGAGATTGCGATTTTCACCGATGCTTCCGAGTCCATAGATGTCCGCGCGGGGCTTGGGCCGCGCGGCTGCCGAAGCCGCGAGGTCGAGCCGGCCCGCGGGCCAGAAGCGAGGGTCCGGGTTGAAGACCGGCCACGTGCCGCTTGGAGCATCTTGCATGATCGGATCCCAGACCCACGAGATATGCTCTCCTCGCGCGGCGATGCCGCGAACGAGCTGAAATCGCCAAGTTTGCTTACCGCCGCGCGGCACCCGAATGACGTTCAGCGGAATGATCATGACGGCGCTCCACGAGCCGTCGGTGACTTTCGCTGCGGCGCTCCAGCGCGGGCGGAAGCGCGTGTTCTCAATGGCTTGTTCGTATTTGATGCCGCGCGGAGTCGTCTCAAAGTAATAGACTTGACTGCCCGAGCCGCTCGTGTCGACGCCGATGCCCACGAAGTCGTCGACTCCAAAGCCGACGTCGTTGGTCGTCTGGGTCGCTACGATCGGGGCGCCGGTTTGATTGGCCTTGAAGCCGACGTAGAGATTCTTGTCGTCGTAGAGCAGATAGGCCGTTGTCATGAAGCGCGCGGCCGACCGCGTCGTCACGTTCTCCCACGGTCCGGCTCCGCTGGGCATCTCTCCCGCAGCCCACGCCGGGTCGGCCAGCGTCGGGTCGAGCGATAGGGGATGCGGCGCGCGCGCGACGGTAAACGTAAAGCTTTCGGCTACAGCCCCGCGCGCCGGCGTGCTGGGCTGCGCGAACGCAAGCACCGACGTAAGTGCGAGGCAACGCGCGAAACGGCGGTAGCTCGCTAGATCGACCAATCCCACACGTTCCAGAACGGCGTCACGGCGTGCGCGGGGCGGTAGTCGCGAAAATCGGTGTTGATCGCGTCGAGCTGCATCTGGAACCAGAGAACGATGAAGGGCAGCTCGCGTGAGACGATCTCCTGAATCCGTCGGTAGGCGGCTGCGCGCCGCCCTCGATCGTAGGTGCTCAATGCGGTGCGCTCGGCCGCATCGAGCGGCGGACTGCAGAAGTGATAGATGTTCCAGCCGGCGGGGGGCGCCATCGTGCACATCACGAGAATCGAGTCATCGGGGTCGGTGCCATTCTCCCAGTTTTCGAGCGAGGCATCGAACTTGCCCGACTGCTCGATGCCGCCGGCACCGACCGTTGCATAGAGCTTTCCCGACGGAAAGTTCTTGATCGAAACGACGACCCCGACGCGTCCCCACTGCTGCTGCAGCAGCTCTTCTGCGGCGCTCATCGTGCTCGAGCCGGTGAAACTCACCAGCGTCAGATGCAGTCTGCCGGGAGGCCATCCGGCTTCTGCGAGCAGCTTCGCCGCTCGAGTGGGATCGAATGAATAGCGTTGCACGTCCGGATTGTAGCTCCACGAAAATGGGGGATGGAGCGAGCTGCCGGGCACCGCAACCCCGTGCATCACTTTCTCGATCAAGCTCCGGCTGTCGATCGCGTAGGCGAGCGCGCGGCGCACGCGCACGTCGTTCAAACCGGGAACCGACGCATTGAGGCCTACGTCGGTGAAGCGATCGATCGGGGTCATGACGACCCGCGTGCCGGGAATGCCGCGCAGCTCGGGTGCGAGCGATTCGGGCGCTCGATAGAAGAAGTCGATGTCGTGCGAACTCAGCTGCGCGAGCATCGTTTCGTCGCTCCCAACGATGCGAAAGTCGATGCGCGCAAGCTTGGGCGGCCCGCGCCAATACGCATCGTTGGCGACCATCTCGATGCGGGCGCTGCGGTCGTAGGCGACGATGCGAAACGGGCCCGTTCCGATCGGGAGCCCGTTATAAGCTAAGTGGTTGAGGTCGGAGTAACCTGCGAGCAGATGTTTGGGCAGGATCACGTCGGGGTGATTGGCGGGGGCAAAGAAGGTGTTAACAAAGGGCGCGAACGGTCGCTTGAGGTGTACGACGATCGTGTGCGGGTCGATGCGGTCGATACTCGATATCACGTCGTATCCGACCCGGCTGACGATCATGTTTCGCGGATTGAGCATCTGCTGCCACGTGTAGATCACGTCGTCGGCGGTAAAAGACGCGCCGTCTTGCCACTTCACGTTGCTTCGCAAATGGTATGTGATGCGCCGCCCATCCGCGCTGATGCCGCCGTTGGCGTGGGTTGGCTCGACGATTGCGAGCTCGGGAACGAGCGCGTTGCGGTCGCTCCAGCGGAACAAGTATGCGCCCCAAAAGGCGGAGATATCGATGTCGACGGTCTCGGTTCCGAGCAACAGGTTGAGGTTGTCGGGATCCTCCCGTTGGGCGATTCGCAGCACGCCGGGAATCGTCCAGGAGTTGCGCCCGCTGCCCGCGTTTGGGTGTGCGCGCGTGCAGCCGCAAAGCGCGCTGGACGCGAGCAAAAACAGCGCGAGGAAGCGCCGCATCTAATGATGATCGGTGCGCGGAGGGCTTTCGCGCGCGAGCAGCTCATCGACGAGCTCGACGATTCCGTTAGCCGCGGCATCCAAGAGCGCGCGTCCCTTCTCGGCGGTCGCTTTGGTGGGATCGCCCATCACGCCGCTTTCGCTCAGCCGGCTCCAGTGCTCCATCATCATGAGCGGGCCTTCCCCCGCAACCAGATCGGTCCAGTAACTCTTCGATGGCCGGTGCGAGAGCTCGTGAACCGCTTGCTTCATATCGACGAGGTCGGGGCGCAGCGCGAGATAGAGCGAAGTCTCGAACTCGCACGCGTGATTCATTCCTCCGACCGGCTCCGATTCACGCAAGGAGTCAGCCGCTTCTCGGACCCCCGGCGCGGCCCAATAGCTAACTGCGGCAGCCAATGCACTCGTCTGAACCACGCAAAGGCGCGCGATGATGTCGACGAACGGCGCGTTGCTGCCGTGTCCGTTGACGATGAGAATGCGATTGAATCCGTGATGTGCGAGGCTCTTGCACACGTCGAGGCCATACTCGATGAGCGTATGGGGGCCAATCGTAAGCGCGCCGGGGAAATCCATGTGGTGAGGACTGTACCCGTGGTTGATCGGCGGAACGAGCACCGCACGATCGGCGGCACGCCGGGCCGCGCGCTCGCAAACGCTCGAGCAGAGCAGCAAGTCGGTGTCAATCGGAAGGTGGAACCCATGATCTTCCAGCGTTGCAATCGGCACGATTGCGACGCACGGGCGCGCCGCGGCCGCTTTGACCTCCAGCCACGTCATCTCCCCATAACGATACTTAGTCGCCATGATGCCGTATTCGCTGCTGCCTGGAAGTAACTCATTGCGGCGTCCGGAATAGCGGCGACGTGAAAGAGCGCGCGCTGCGCTTCGTCGTCCTCATCGGCATCGTGAATTGCTTTGCCGACCTCACCTACGAGGGCGGACGGGGCGTCGTCGGGGCGTTTCTCGGCCATCTGGGTGCGAGCGGGGCCGCGGTCGGCGTGGTCGCGGGAGGCGGTGAGCTCGCGGGATTTGCGATTCGTTCCCTTTCCGGCTCGATCGCCGATCGCACGGGACTCTATTGGCTCGACGTATGGATCGGATACGCAATCAACGTGCTCTGCGTGCCGGCCCTTGCGTTGGCTGGGAGTTGGCCTGCCGCGGCCGGCCTGTTGATCGGCGAGCGTGTTGGGCGCGGAATCCGCAAGCCGGTGACGTCGGCAATGCTTTCGCACGCGGGCCAATCGTTGGGCAGCGGCCGCGTTTTTGGGCTGAACGAGGCGCTCGATCAAACCGGGGCGGCGATTGGACCGCTCGTCGTCGCTTTTGCGATCGCGCGTGGAGGTTTCCATGCCGGCTTCGGCATTCTGATCGTTCCGGCGTTGCTCACCTTGGCGTTTTTGTCCCTCGCGACGACGGTGGGACGAAACATCGTGCTGGATCGCGAGAATGAAGTTGGCCCGGCGATTCGCGATTGGCCGGCCTTTGCGCGGTACGCGATCGGTGGCGCGCTGGTTGCGGCAGGTTACGTCGACTTTGCATTGATCGCATTCCGGTTTCAACGCGACCACGTCATCGGCGTCGCCGCAATCTCGATCTGGTTTGCCGTCGCGATGGCCGTCGGAGCGATCGCCGCACCGCTTCTCGGGCGTTGTTTCGATCGTCTCGGCAAACCGGTCATCGCCATCGCGATCGCGCTGACGTCTCTTGCGACGCCGCTGGCTTTTCTCGGCCGCGGCGCGGCGGCGCAAGCCGGCGCAGCCCTATGGGGGGTGGGTATTGCGGTCCAAGACGCGCTGCTGCTCGCGCTGATCGCGGGCGTTCTCTCGCAACGGAGAAGAGCGACGAGTTTCGGACACTACGACCTCATCTTCGGCGCGGCCTGGTTTGCCGGCAGCGTCGCCTGCGGCATTCTTCTGGACCGATCGATTATCGGGCTCGTGCTCTTTTCAACACTGCTTCAGTTGTGCGCGATCCCGTTCTTTCTTAGCGGCCGGCCTTCGTTAGGTCCCAAAAAGGCGTCAGCCCAAATGCCGTGAACCTCGCTTGCGCACCTCTAGGGCAAATTGTTCCATTTGGGTACTCTCCTACTCGCGTATTTGAGCGAGCGCGTGAGCGTTGCACCAAAGAGAAAGAGCAGTGCGGAATAGTAAATCCACAGCAAGAGAATGATGACCGAGCCTGCGTCCCCGTAGCCGCGCTCGGGGTGGAAGTGCGTGAAGTAAAACGATAGCGCTGCCTCCCCAACGATCAAAATCATGGTCGTGATGAGTGCCCCCAGCGCACTGCTCTTCCAGCCGACCTCAACTCGGGGTAAGACGCAATAGGCAACTGTAAGAAAAGCGAGGATCGCCGCCGCGCTTGCCGCAAAGGCCGCGACTCGTCCGCCGGCGGCTGCGCTAACGAGCGTAGCGACCGCGAGCAGCGCGAGTGCGAGAATGACTAAAACGACGTGCAGCCGCAGCGCCACGATTTCCCAAAGGCCGCCGCGCTTGCTTTCTGGAATCTCCCACACGTCGTCGAGTGCCTCTTGCACCTGCATGAAGATCGCAACGATGGCGAAGAGCACGAGCGCCACGCCGATGTAGAGTGGAATGGAGGCGACGCTGTGTTGCGATGCCGTAACGAGCGTATTGATTCCGCGCGTGCCCGCCGCTCCTACCAGCGGCGAAAGCTCTGAATCGATCGTCGAGAGCGTATCGGAACGTCGCAGGATCGATCGCGCCAAAACGACGATGACCAAAATCAGCGGCGGGACCGTGAAAATCGCATAGAACGAGAGCGCCGCTGCGACGCGCGGAACTCGGTGCCTCTGCCAAAGACGCAGCGTGTCCGCCAGCACCGGTCGCATCCCGGCGCTGTTTCTTCGCCGCGGCGCAAAAGACCACGCGGCAGGCTTATCTTCGGCCGGGCGCCTGCTTGCGGTCAGAAGCGTGAATATTGGGAATCAACGGACACATGAAAGCTATCACGATGATTCTTATAACGGCCGTCAGCACGCTTGCCGCCTGCGGAGTTGCCCGCGCTCAAGGAGCCCCTCCACCCCCGGCACCAGCGCCGTATGTGGATACCACGTGCGGCAGTTGGCAGGGCGACGTCTGGACTCCCAACGGCAACTGCCCAACCGCATACAAGCACGAAGTGCTCGCGGGAACGATCGTATCCGTCAAGGGCCATCTCGTGACGCTGCAGCAAACCAACAAGCAGGTCGTCATCGATGATTCGGCCGCGCTGAACAACCAAAGCACCGGGAAAATCGCCGTCGGGCGGCAGATCGTCGCTCACGGGTATTGGCAGGGCGATAACTTCTACGCGACGGCCATCACCGGTGGCCAGCCGCCGCCGCCATCGGGTCCGTAACGCGACGCTCGGCGCCGGTGCTTTTAATCAATGCCGGCGCTCTCTCGAGACGCTCAAGCTGACGGGCTTTGAGGCGATGCCGTTGGCGACTACTTCGAGCGTGCTCGCGCCCGAAACGATGCTTTTTGGCACGTCGAAATAGGTCCAAACTCGCTTCGAACCGGTGGCCACGCCCATCGTGCTGTGGTCGTGCGTGCGAGCGTAGAGGACCGCACCGCTTGAGTTGTTCGTGATGCGCACGAGCGGATAGTTCGTCGCGTTTTGGAACTCGTCGCCGAACGACATCGCCTGTCCGAGGCCGTTGAACTGCGTGCCCGTAATCTTGTAGGTCATTCCCGCTGCAATCGTCGCGGGATACTTCCTGATCCTCGGAGCCCAACTCGCTGCCGGTGAACCGGGCGGCTTATAAAGAACGATGCCGGAGCTTGCCAACATCATGATTTCTCCGGTCGGCAATAAGATAGGCGGCCCAGCGTAGTACGCGTCTTTGCCGTTGACGGTGGTAAACGTCTTTCCGTTCCATTCGTAGAGCGCCCTCAGGCCGAAGACCAACACGTTTCCGCTCGGCTCGAGTGTCGCATAGGAATCGCCGGCATTGTCGTCGTTCGGAAAGTCGGGGCCGGCGGTCCACTTTCCGGTCTTGCTGTCGTAGATCGCCGTATGCCCCGCGCCATAACCGGTCGAGTAAGATCCGGTGTAAAGAACCGTCCCATCCGGCCGAAGGATCGAGGGACCGATCTCTCCTGGCGGGTAGTAACACTTACCGGGCGCGTACTTCAGACACCCGTAGGGTGACGGGGAGTGGAGGTCGACGATCGTCGAACCGGCGCCCTTCCACCGACCGGTCGACGGATTGTAGATTTCCGAGTGGGGAGCATCTTTTACGTCGGCGGTGAGAATGGTTCCGTCCGCGAGAAGCGTCCAGCCCTCCTCTGAGTTGAAATCGGCCTTGCCCGCATCGCTGGCGCGCCGCCACTGCAATGTCTTTGGGTCCAGGTATGCGTCGCGCTTCGTGAGCTTTTCACCGATCAGCAGCCGTCCGTCGGGGAGCACGCTCGACGGAGAGTCGCCGATATGTCCCCAACCTTTCGGGTGTCCGAGCGGCGTCCACGACTTCTTGAGCGGGTCGTAGACGGCGCCGAGGTTCGTCAACTGAAGATCGTAGCCGTTCCCGGGTCTGTTATATTCGCCCCCGGAGATGACGAGCCGGCCGTCGGCTAGTAGATCGGACGCAGCGGCGTCTGGGCCGTAGCCCGCCTGAAGCGAGCCAACCTGGCTCCAGGTCCCGTCCGCGTAATTGCCTTTGGCATCGGGGACGTAACGGTAAAAGTTGCTCCAATGTGAAGCGCTCTGAGCGAGAATCGAACCGTCGGTCAGCAACCATGCAATCTGTATTCCGACCGGAGGCTGACTCGAAAGGCGCGTAAACTCTCCGGCACGGCTCGAGCGTAAAGCGTCGAACGTTTGAGGCGCCATGCCCGGTAAAACCGAATGGCTGCCGGCGCAACCGGCGAAACCAACCGCGACAATCGTCGCAAACGCAAGGATTGCCGGCTGGATGCTGGAGCGAAACACGCGTACCTCCTATGTGCGATCCTGTTTCTTGCGACGCTTGCGGTCCTCTTCGATCATCGCGAACGCCTTTTTTCGGGAGCACGTTCCTTGAAACTCGATCTTATTACCTTCGACCTCAGAGTACTCGACGAGAAATCGCTCGATTCCCTCCATCATATCCTTTGGGATATCCGATAATTTCTCGAAACTATCGGTCTTTAACGTTACCCCGGGCTTCTTCTTCGGACAGGCGACGAGACGATTGTTGACGACTCCATTCTTATTGAGCAGGATCGCTCCGAGGATGCGCACTTCGAGCAGACAGCCTGGAAAAGTCGGCGTGTCGTTGATCACCAGCACGTCGGTCGGATCGCCGTCGTCGGCGAGGGTCTGCGGAATAAAGCCGTAGTCGTACGGCCACGCGAGCCCTTCGGCCAGGGTTAGTTTGAGCATCATGATCCCGTATTTTGGCACGAATGCGTACTTTTGCCGTGTCTGGGCCGGCGTTTCGATCACGGCATGAACGAGCTTTTCCTGGCCGTCCGGCGCATACGCCGGGATCGCATCGTAGTTGGTCGGGTTTATCTTGTCAGAGCCCACATAACGGTCTTACCCACGGCCTTCAGACTTTTTTCATAGGCCGGCGCTAGACTCGAGCGCATGCTAAGACAATCGATTGCTGTGGCACTGGCCGTCGCCGGCCTCGCCGTCAGTGCGTGCGGCGGCCATGCTACCAACGGCAACGTCATCCCAATGGGCGGCAATACCGTTATGCTTCCAAGCTTTGACAAGGATCTCGTCGCTTTTGCAAAGGTTCCGAAGGATACGATCGGGGAAGAGCTTCCCACCGAAGGCCTTGGGAAAATCAAATCGCCGAAATGGAAAGCCACTTTGGGCGGATTCACCCAACAACGGTACTCGGAGAAGCTCGGCTTTCCACCCGGGACGAAGATCACCGTTCGCAACCTCTCGAAGCAAATCACGCACACCCTCGACGTGGTAAAAGAAATTTCCGGACCCCCGGCTCACTTTCCGAAGAATCCAAACTTGTCGATACCGGCAAGGGGCCACGGCAGGCTCGAGGCTGGTTACGCGAGCGGTCCGATCAAACCGGGCAAATCCGTGACGGTGACGCTCGTCAAAAAAGGCACGTACCTCATCGGCTGCGCCTTCCACTATGGTTTGGGCATGCACGACGTTATCGTCGTCGGCAAGCACGCGCTCCCGGGTCAGCAGGCTACCCCGCCGCCGACTACCTTTCCAAGCGCGACTCCGACCTACCGATCGAGTTACGCGCCCTACAACCCATGAGGAGCGCTGCCTGGTCGCATCATTAGACCCATCGGTCCTTGGGTATCCAATACTCCATGAGACCATCGAAGAAATCCGAAGTCGTAGTCATTACGGGCGCGTCCAGCGGGATCGGGCGCGCCGCCGTTTGTGAGTTTGCAAAAAAAGGTGCAACGCTCGCGCTGCTCGCGCGTGGCGAAGAGGGCCTCGACGCCGCCACGGCCGAAGCGCAGGGCCTCGGCGCGAAGGCGATCGGCATTCCGACCGACGTCTCAGAGTTCGAGCAGGTCGAGCGCGCCGCGGCGCGGGTCGAGGAAGAGCTCGGCCCCATCGACGTTTGGGTAAACGTCGCGTTCACCAATGTCTTCTCCGAATTCTGGGACGTTACTCCGCAGGAGTGGCGCCGCCTGACCGACGTCACCTATCTCGGATACGTGTGGGGCACGAAAGCGGCACTCGCGCACATGCGCCCGCGCAACCGCGGCACGATCGTGCAAGTTGGGTCGGCGCTTTGCTATCGAAGTATCCCCTTGCAGTCGCCGTATTGCGGCGCAAAGAGCGCGATACGCGGATTCACCGATTCGATTCGGTGCGAACTGGCTCACCATGAGAGCAAGGTGCGTCTGACGATGGTCCACATGCCCGCGGTGAACACGCCGCAGTTTACTTGGAACCGCGTAAAAAGCGGATTGCGCCATCCGCAGCCGCTTCCGCCAATTTTCCAGCCGGAAGTTGCCGGTCGCGCCATCTATTGGGCCGCGCACCGCAAGCCGCGCGAAATGTTCGTCGGGTTCTCGACCGTTCTCGCCGTCATAGTACAGAAACTCATCCCTGGGCTGGCCGATATCTATCTCGGCAAAACCGGCTACGAGTCCCAGCAAACGTCGCAGCCGATCTCGCCGGATCGGCCCGATAATCTCTACGAGCCGGCGGATCGCGTAAAGGATTTCGGTGCTCACGGCGAGTTCGACGACGAGGCAAAGCCATGGAGCTGGGAGACACAGTTCGTTATGAAACGCGAATGGCTGGTCGGCGGATTGGCACTTGCCGGCGTGGCCGCCGGTGCCTATCTCATTCGAAACGGACGAAACTCATCGTGAGTACGTGGCACGTTTGGGGCGACTTCGTTCACACGAAACCCGAGCGCATCGGGGACGCGTATTTGGTGAGCCACGATCGCGGCCGGCCACGCAAGACCGCTGAAGCGAACGGGTTTGATTTTATGCGCCGGCTGCATAATGGCTTCGAGCCATGGGCGGCGGAGTTTTCCGCGGAGAACGACCGCGGCCTGGAGTTTGCGCTAGCCAGTTACCCCACCGTTCGCGGCTGGAAGCTCGTGTCAGGATGACGGCGTGCAATCCACTTCGAGGACGCAGAAGCCGCGGCGGTCGAGTTCAAGCGGGAATCCCTGCCGTAAACGGCTGCTGTCGATGGACCCCTCCTCTTTCCATTCGCGGTACAGGCTGCTATAGACGCGCAACTTCACCTGTTGAGGCAATCGCACGTCCTCGAGGATAACGGCAGTTGGCGACGTTCTTGGCGTCGTGTTTCCGAGCAGAATTGCGAGCGCATCGTCCCGCTGCAAAGCCAGCCATTCAATCCCCTCGCCGCTCGCGCGCACCGCATCCGAGACGTCGGCGTCGTAACGATGCCGCGAATCGACCGACGCGATGACGGTGGTCGCGTAGATTATTGGCTCGCGCATGCGTACCGTGAACCAGGACGCATCTTCGCCGCGCAATCTGACGTTGCGGACGCCTAGCCATTGCCATTGATCGGCGAGCCGGGCACGCGCCGTCGGTGCGTCACAATCGGTGCTCAAGCCCGCGGCACCCTCGATGGCGGCCCAGAGATATTTCGGAGCGAACCACGGGGAGAGCAGCATGCCTTGATTCGTGAGCGTCTCGCCGTCGAGCCATTCGCAGAACTGACCCGGGACGGTGTTGTAGCGCAGCGGATCTTGCGCGTAATGAGCAAACGTCGCTGCCAACGCCTGCGCCATGAAATCGGCGTTGAACCGTGCGGCGGCAGCCGCGAACCAGAAGGTGGGGGCCGCCCACACGCCGCCGAGCAGACCCGAGGCGTGCTTTGGCCCATAGTTAATGGAATCCCGGGGGACCGTACGAAGCCCTGCGTCGGTCCAGAACTCCGGGCGGCTCAAAGCCGCGATGACGTTGGTGGCGACATCGTCGTCCGCGACGCCGAAGAGCACGGGAAATACCAGATCGCACGTCACGTCAGTATGGGGGCGCCCCTGGTTGTCGATCGTCAGATAATAGAGCTTGCGCGATGTGTCGAGCAGATGTTCGTTGATTGACGAGCGAAGCTGGGTGGCGTGCCGTTCGAACTCATCGGATGCCCTCAGATCGCCGATTTCACGGGCCATCACTGAAATGGCGCGCAAGGCCGCGTAACACTCCGAGTTGAGCTCGGTCGTCGCGCCGGCGAGGCGGTGGTCCTGGATTGCGTTGCGCCAACCCAAGATGCCGCGGCTACCCTCGCCGGGCGCGTGACACCACACCAGCCCACGCGCACCTCGCTTCGATAGGATATAACGGGCGGCGCGAGCGGCCTTCGGGTAGACGCTTTGCAGGAACTCGCGGTCGCCGGTCACACCGCAGTGGTGTCGCAGGGCAAGGATGAGCAAAGGCGTGTTGTCGTTGATATCGAGTCCATAGGTCTCGGTATCGCCACTGCGATTGTCGTACCATTCGACGGCCATTCCATCGTTGGTAAGATGATCGACGAACCAGAGCAGCGATTCGCGCGCAAACCATGGCGCGACGTAATCGGCCCCCAGTGCGAACCAGCACGTGTCGCGAGCGACGCTCTTCGTCGTTTGAGTCGGATCGTTGACGAAGGACCAGCCCTGATTTGTGAGTTGAAACGATCGCAGCATGTTGACCTTGGCCCAAAATACGCCGCGGTTGATTTGCTCGTCGGGCGTCATGCAGATGGCGCGGTCCAAGGTCGCCGAGTAATGCGCCTGAGTTCGTTCCAATGCCTCATGACACGGCGGTAACGCGGTCAACGCCCGGCGTGCCGCCGGCTCACCCTCGAGCGAAAATGTCAAGACGAAGTAGAAGCCGGCTCGCTGCCCCGGCTCCAGCCTATGCTCGAGGTGGAACAGCGCGATTGGATCTTCGGAGGCGCGGATCGTGCGGTTGGCGAGCGTTCCGGGGAATTCCGCCGCACATACCTTCGCGTTGTCGGTCGTGACCTCATAGCTCACCGGTGGGACCGACGAAGCGGCGATCCGCACGATCTGCGGGCTATCCGCATTACGCACGATGAAGGCTGCGTTCGACTCGTCGTAATTGACGCTCGTGTCTTTTCTGAAGCCGCCGCGTAACCGTATTGCCGCATACGATGCCAGCTCGACGGTACGATCGCCTTCGTTGCGAAGCTCGACGTCGTAATAAGCCGCCGGCGGGTCGATCTCGTCCGGGTCCGCGCCGCGCGGCTGCGCGTTGAGCGTAAAAATTCGCTCGCAAGCCGCGATCCCCTCAGAGTACTCCAAGTGGTGCTCCTGGCGCTCCGGCGCAATGACGACGCTGCCGCTCTGGCGACGCAGCGCAACGCCCGAGTGCGCGTCCCAATGCCGCACCAAGAGCGTGCCGAAGACGTCGGTGCCGGCCTCGCACGAATAGAGCTTTTCGAGCGCGCCGGTTGCCTTGACGACGAGCACCGCTTTGGGCGATCCCAGGGTGCTTCCGACGGCTAGCTGATGGTCTGGGAGCGTGTACGGCTCGACTCGATGGGCGCCTCGCCGAACTTGCGCGATCATCCTTTCCGTCGCAGCGCCGCGAGACTCATCGCCGTGACCGCACAGACGAGCGCACCGGTCGCGATGACGGCGTAGCCGCGCCGCACGATTCGCCGCCGGCGCTCGTGCGGGTCTTCGATGAACCTGCGTTCTGGGTAGGCGTCGTCGCGATGGTAGCCGCGATCGCTGATCGCCATGCGCATAACCTCGGCGGGATGGAGCGCTTGTCGTCTCGTCGTTTGCCTGATCTGCTCGCGGCACGAGAAGCCGTCGGCCACAACGATCGTTTCGGGTTTCGCCTCTCGCACTTTGGGCAAGAGCACGCGCTCGCCGCATGCGATCGACATCTCGTAATGGCTCTCTTCGAATCCGAACGCACCGGCCATCCCGCAGCAACCGCTCTCGAGCCGCTCAAAGTGCAGCCCCATATCTCCGAACTCATGGGTCTCGGCGAGCGGATCCAGCACCGACTTTTTGTGGCAATGCTCGTGTACGATTGCCGTTCGGTCGAGCGTGGGCGGATCGTACCCTTTCGCTTTCTTGTTCATGAAGGTCTCGAACATGTAGCTCTGGTCGGCGAGACGCATTGCGTCGATGTCCTGGCCGAGCATGTTCTGCATCTCGTCTTTAAAAACGGAAAGGCAGCTCGGCTCGAGCGCGACGAGCGATACGCCCTCCCGCACGAGTGGGCGCAGTTCGTCGAGGATGGCCGTGAGCTGGCGTTTGGCTTGATCGAGCAGACCGTAGTCGTAAAGCGGGCGCCCGCAGCAAATCTGACGCAGCGGGACGACGACGTGATACCCTGCATTTTCGAGCACCTCGACGGCGGCTTGCGCGGTCTGGGGATGGAAGTGATTGTTCCACGTGTCGGGCCAAAGGAGCACGCGCTCGTTGCCGACGTTGCGCGGCGCGCGCCGCGCGAACCAATCGCGGAAGGTGTGGTCGGCAAACAGAGGGATGTGCCGTTGCGGCGCGATCGCGGCGAGACGCTTGAGGAGCGTGCTAAACGGGGGCGCCTGGCTGAAGAAGTTCGCCACTCCCGGCGCGCGCGACGCAAGCTTTGCCCAAACGAACATGTAACCGAAGAGCCACATGTGCAGCGGCCGCATCTTGCCTTTAAAGTAGTGGTGAAGGAACTCCGCCTTATACGTCGCCATGTCGACGTTGACCGGGCACTCGTGCTTGCAGCCCTTGCACGCGAGGCAGTAATCCAACGATTCCTTCACGGCTTCGCTCTTCCACCCGTGCCGCATCGGGTTGCCTTGCAGCATTTCGAAGAGCAGCCGCGCTCGACCGCGGGTCGAGTAGCGCTCTTCCTTCGACACCATGTAGCTGGGACACATCGTGCCCCTGTCGTGCTTGCGACAGACGCCCGAGCCCACGCAACGGTTCGCCGCATAGGCAAAGCTATGCTTATCCTCCTTGAACGTGAACTTCGTCGGCGGGTCCCATGGCTCGTAGTCGACACCCCAGCGCAAATCCTCGTCGAGGCGGTGAGGCTTGACGACCTTGCCGGGATTCATCTTGTTATCGGGATCGAATGCGGTCTTGAATTCCCAGAACGCCTGCACGAGCTCCTCGCCGAACATGATCGCCAGGAGCTCGCCTCGGCTTTGGCCGTCGCCGTGCTCGCCCGAGATCGACCCCTCGTACTTGACCACGATGTGCGCCATCTCGTGAACGAACTTGCGATACCTTTCGATCCCCTCTTTGGTGAAAAGATCGAAGTCGATGCTGCAGTGAACGCAGGCTTGACCGAAATGGCCGTAAATCGACGCATAGTACCCGTACTCGACCATCTTCTGCTGAAATTCACGCAGGTAGCGACCCAAATGCTCCGGCGCGACCGCAGCGTCTTCCCATCCCGGATAATAATCGGGTTGGTTTGGAACCTTTGAGGTCACGCCCAAGCCGGCTTCGCGAATCTCGAAGATCTCTCCCATCGTGTGCGGATCGGCCGTCGTCTTGAAGTCACGGACGTTGGAACCACGCCTGCTCAGGTCGTCGACGAGTCGCTGTGCCTTTGAAATGGCCTCGTCGCGCGTGTCACCGCCAAACTGTACGACCAGCCACGCATGGCCTCCGCCAAAGAGCTCGCGCTGCTGGTGCGGATTCTTTCCCTTGTCGATCATGTTTTGGAAGAGCGTTTCGTCCATGCCTTCGAGTACGTGCGGGACGTGTTCATTGCAAAGCGGCACGTGATCGGCGGCCGCCGCGATGTCGTCAAAACCGGCGATTGCTAGTGCGGTTTCCTTCGGCTTCGGTACGAGACGCAACGTGAGCTCGAGAACGTGAACGATCGTCCCTTCGCTTCCGATCAGCGCACGCGCGACGTTGAAGCCATTCTCGGGCAGGAGCTGGTTGAGGTTATAGCCTGAGACGCGACGCGGAATCTGCGGGAAGCGGCGACGCACCAGCTCCCCGTAACGATCGGCGATGCTCTTGAGCTTTGCGTAGATTTCGCCGCGACGCCCTCCCGCGCGGACGATCGCCTCCAGCTCCTCGAGAGAGGTGCTGCCGACGCGCATCCTGGTTCCATCGTGCAGCAGGATCTCGACGTCATAGACGTTTTCTTCCATGCGTCCGGCGAACTGCGCAGGCATGCCGCAGGAATTATTACCGAACATCCCGCCGATCGCGCAACGGTTATGCGTCGAGGGCGCGGGGCCAAACGTTAACCCGTGTTTTTCCGCGAGCGATCGCAAGTCGTCGAGCACGACTCCAGGTTCGACGCGAGCGACTTTTGCATGGGCGTCGAACTCGAGAATCCGGTTCATGTGCTTGCTGTAATCAAAGATCACCGCAACGTTACAGCTGGCGCCGCTGAGGCTCGTCCCGCCGCCGCGCGGCGTAACCGGAGCGCCGTGCCGATGGCAGACGGCCATCGCCCTCTGCGCGTCGTCAGCGTCTTTCGGCAACACGACGGCGATCGGTACCTGCCGATAGTTCGCCGCATCGGTCGAGTACATCGCTCGATAGCTGTCGCTAAAGTGAACTTCGCCGCGCACCATCGCGCGCAGGTCGCGTTCGAGGTTCTCCGTTTGAGCAGCGCGCCCGTTTGTCCGGGCCTCAGGGGAGGCTTCGAGAATCTTGATCACAAGGCGTACTCCGAGGCATCGGGTTTTAGCTGCAGACCGATGCCGGGACGAGTGAGGTCCGGCGCGAGGCACCCGTTCACGGGCACTGCGGTACCGTCGAAAAAAAGCCGCTCGATGCGCACGTGGTCGTAGAAATATTCGACGTGTCGGATGCGTTTGGCGGCTAGAGCGGCGTGGAGCGTCACGTACGGAGCGCAATGGCTCGAAAGCGGCATGTCGTGGGCGTCGCAGATCCCATCGACCGCCATGAAGCCGCTGAAGCCGCCGCAACGCGTGACGTCGGCCTGCAAAACATCGGCGGCGCCGGTCGCAATAATTTGCTCGAAGTTATCCGGCGCATAGCCGTACTCGCCGTTGCTGATTTCCATCGAGAAGGGTGCGGCCGCGCGCACCGCCGCATTGCCGGAAAAGTCGCGGTGGTAGACCGGCTCTTCGAACCAGCAAACGCCGCGCTCGCCAAAGCTACGTGACATTTCGAGCGCCTGTTTTACAACGTACGCTCCGTTCGCGTCGACGAAGAGCTCCGGCCTCTCGCCGATTGCCTTGCGAACGCCTGCCACACGTTCGGGGTCGCGAAGAGGCTCGCGCCCGACCTTCATCTTAACGCGCGGTATTCCGAACTCGTCGACCCACTTCACCATGTGATTCGTGAGGCGCTTGAGGTCGTACGATGTGAAACCGCCGCTGCCGTAAATCGGCACCTCGCTACGCGCGGCGCCGAGCAGCGCGCAAACGGGCGCGTCGAGCAGTTTGCCCTTGAGATCCCAAAGGGCAACGTCGAGGGCTGACACCGCCATCGCCGTCATTCCCTCCCGGCCGTTGTTGCGAATCTTCGCCCACAATTTCGCGGTGCAGGCCGCGGTTTGCAGCGCGTCCGCTCCCACGATGCTTTCGGCGAGCGTGCCGTTGATCAGCGTCGCCGTGCCTGCATCGGCGTAGGTGTAGCCGATTCCCGTTTCGCCGGCCGCCCCGATTTCGACGTAAACCATGGTCGTGGAATCCCACTCGAGCGTTCCGTCCGACTCGGGTTGTTCGGTGGGAATCTTGTAGGCGCGTGCGCGGACCGCATCGATTGGAGCGTTCGCGCGCCGTGAGGATCCTGCAATCATCGTTACGCGCTACTCCGAAGCCGGCGTCTTGCCCGACAGGATGCCGCTGAGAACTTGCTTGATCGAGTCGCGAAGCATGCCTCCCGCCTCCTGATCTTTCGGCAACGCTTTGAAGAAATGCAACGCCTGCTCGCGCGTGATATGCGGCGGCAGCGTCGCGACGTCTTCGTTGGCAAGCGCTTCGAAGACGACCGGGCGATCTGCGTTCAATGCGCGTTCCCACGCCTCGTCGATTTTGTCGGGATCTTTCAAGCGAATTCCGAGGAAGCCGAGCGACTCGCCGAAGGCCGCGTACGGGAAGTCCGGAAGCGGCTGAGTCTGCATGTTGCGCGGTGATCCCGAAAGAATCCGCTGCTCCCAGGTCACTTGGTTGAGATCCGTATTGTTGAGCACGAAGAAAACGATGCGAGGATCGCTCCACTGCTTCCAGTAGTGGTAGACGGTAATCAACTCGTTGATACCGTTCATCTGCATCGCGCCGTCGCCCGAAAGCGAGATGACCGGCCGGTCCGGGAACGCGAACTTCGCCGCGATTGCGTACGGCACCGCCGAACCCATCGTGGCTAGGCCGCCGGAGAGCGACATTTTCATCCCACGGCGCATCATCAAGAAGCGCGCCATCCAGTTGGTCGGTGTGCCGGCATCGCCGGTCAGGATCGCGTTGGCCGGAAGCCGTTCGTTGAGCGAGAAGAAAAGCAGTTCTGGGTTGATGGGATCGGCTGAGATGTGGGCGCGGCGCTCTTCGAGAGCGTACCAATCTTCTTTGTTCGCCTTTATCCGTTCGCGCCAGGATCCGTCCTCTTTTTGCGTGAGATACGGCAGAAGTGCTTTGAGCGTCGGCGCCGCATCGCCGACGAGGTTCACTTCCACGGGATAGCGCAGCCCGAGATTACGCGGATCGATGTCGATTTGAACCCCGCGCGCGCTTCCGTCTTCGGGGAGGAATTCGGCGTACGGGAAACTGGTGCCGACCATGAGCAGCGCGTCGCACTGCGTCATGATGTCGGAGCTGGGGCGCGTGCCGAGCAATCCGATCGTGCCGGTGACCCAGGGGAGGTCGTCGGGCAAAACGTCCTTGCCGAGCAAGGCTTTCGCGCAACAGGCCTGGAGTTTGTCGGCGACGGCGATGACTTCGTTGGAAGCGTTCTTTGCGCCCGCGCCCACCAGCATCGCGACCTTCGTCGCGCCGTTGAGCAGTTCGGCAGTCCGGCGCAAATCTTCGTCCTGCGGAACGACGACCGGTCGGGAGAAACCGACGCCGCTGTGCAGCATATTGTGCTTTTCGGGCGGCGGCGAAAACGACTCTTCCTGCAGATCCTTCGGAAAGATAACCGCCGCGACGCTGCGCGTGCCGGCAGCCGTCCGGAAAGCGCGGTCGACGACGTGACGCGTCGCCGTGGTGCTCGCTATCGTCGCGTGATATTCGCAGACGTCGGCGAAGAGCATCTGCAAATCGACTTCTTGCTGGTACGAGCCTCCCAGCGCGGTCGTTGCAGCCTGACCGACGATCGCCACGACCGGAGCGTGATCCATTTTAGCGTCGTAGAGCCCGTTGAGCAAATGAATTGCGCCCGGCCCCGACGTCGCCATGCAGACACCGACCTCGCCCGTAAACTTTGCGTGCGCGCAGGCCATGAACGCGGCCATCTCTTCGTGGCGGACCTGAACGAACTCGATCCGTTCCCTGAACTCCTCGAGCGCGCCCAACAAGCCGTTGATGCCGTCGCCCGGGTACCCATAGATGCGTTTGACGCCCCAGTCGGTCAAACGCTTCAGTAAAAAGCCGCTTGCAGTCATCTTTGCCATTTTTAAGAGCTCCCCAATGTCGTAGTACCCGTCGAGTCACATGGCGACACCGGGACGGATAGCCGCTTAAGAATCGCTTGCTAGGCCGGGCGGTCCCCCACTCCTGGGAAGAACCGACGAACTGCGGAAATTCGGTAACCCGTGCGCGCAATTATCGTGGAGAGTCCCGGGCCGATCGAAACCAATCCGTTGCGATTGGCGAATAAGCCTACCCCAGTTCCCGCCAAGGGAGAGATTCTGATACGGGTGGCCACGTGCGGCGTCTGTCGGACGGACCTGCATGTGAGCGAAGGTGACCTTGCGCCGAAGCACGCCGGCATCGTTCCCGGACATGAGATCGTCGGTGTCGTTCAGCGCCTCGGTTCTGCAACGCGGCGCTTTAGCGTCGGCGATCGCGTCGGCGTAGCGTGGTTGAGAGAAACCTGCGGCCTGTGCAGATACTGCCGCAAAGGAAGAGAGAACCTGTGCCCCAACGCGCTCTTCACGGGGTGGGACCGAGACGGCGGCTACGCCGAATACGCGCTGGTTCGCGAAGATTTCGCCTATCGGCTCCCCGACGCAATTGACGACGAACAGGCGGCGCCCTTACTCTGCGCGGGGATCATCGGTTTTCGCGCTATCCGCCGCGCGGAGATCGTGCCCGGTGCGACCGTCGGACTCTATGGCTTCGGCGGCTCGGCGCATCTCGCGATGCAAGTGCTCAAATACTGGCGGTGCCGCGTCTTCGTCATGAGTCGCGGCGGAGTCCACCGCGAGTTGGCCGAGGAGCTCCGGGCCGATTGGATCGGAGACGCGGCGGAGCCTCCGCCCGCGCCGCTCGACGCCGCCATTCTTTTCGCGCCGGCGGGTGAGCTGATCCCGGCCATCATGCAATCGCTCGACCGGGGCGGAATCCTTGCCATCGCCGGAATCTATCTGACGACGACACCGCCTTTGCAGTACGAGCGGGACATCTTCTACGAAAAAGAAATCCGAAGCGTCACGGCCAATACGCGTGCCGACGGCGAGGAGTTCTTAGCGATTGCGGGTGAGATTCCGATCAAAAGCTACACCGTGGGGATGCGGCTCGATGAGGCCAACCGCGCGCTGAAGATGCTCAAGCACGACGAGCTCCGCGGCGCAGCGGTGCTCCACGTAGCGTAGAACGCGTGAGACGCCAGGATCTATAGGGAAAGGAATTCGCGAATGCACGCTTCCATTCGTCTCGTTTGCGCGGCGCTGATTGCTGCATTCGGCGTTGCGGCGTGCGCGGGCGGATCGACTCCGGCGAGCGGTATGGGCCTGCCGCAGCAGCTTGCGCCGGAACGCCACACGCACAACTCCTCCTACATCCACCACATCGTGGTCGTAATCCAAGAAAACCGCAGCTTCGACGATTTTTTCGCGACCTTTCCGGGCGCCGACGGCACGACGCAAGGCCGTATGGAGTTGCCGTCGGGCGGTCACGTAAGGGTCCGGCTTCAGAAGGTCGGTCTTTCCGAAAAATGCGACTTCGGACATTCGTATAACAACTTCGTCAAAGACTACAACGGCGGCAGGATGGATGGATTTGGTTTCGAGCCGGGTGGAAAAAATTTATGTCCCGGCCCGCAGGGGAAGGCGGTCTATCAGTACGTCGATCCATCGCAGCTCGCGCCGGACTGGGCGATCGCGAAGCAATATGTGCTCGCCGATCAGATGTTTCAGACGCAAGGCAGCGGCAGCTTCACGGCGCATCAAGACCTTATCGCGGGCAGCACGATCATCGATCAGCCGCACGACACGCAGAGCCTCGTCGATTTTCCGTCAAACATGCCGTGGGGATGCGATGCGCCGAAGCTGCCCCTCCTAACCAGGACGAGTCTGCTCGTCGTAGACGGCCCTAAGCTTAGGAATGAATACCACAAAGGGCCATTCCCGTGTCTGACGTACCCGACGCTGCGCGACCTGCTCGACGCGAAATCGGTCTCCTGGAAATACTACTCGCCGCCTGAGCCCAAGGGGGTCGGGGCGCTCTGGAACGGCTTCGACGCGATCAAAGCCGTGCGCGAAGGCCCAGAGTGGACGACGAACATCGCGCACACGAACGTTTTCTTCAGCGACGTTACCAACGGCACGCTCGCGGCCGTATCGTGGATCGTTCCCGAACAACCGAACTCCGATCATCCCGGCGGCGATCACGATGCCGGTCCCTCGTGGGTGGCCGCCGTCGTCAATGCCGTCGGTCAAAGCGCGTACTGGAAGACGACAGCGATCGTCGTCGTGTGGGATGACTGGGGCGGCTTCTACGATCACGTACGGCCGCCGTTTATCGACCGATGGGGCGGCCTGGGTTTCCGCGTTCCGATGCTTGTGGTTTCGCCTTATGCGCGCGAGGCTATCTCCGGCCGGCCGGGTTACATCTCACACTCCCGATACGAGTTCGGCAGTATCTTGAGGTTCATCGAAAACGTCTGGGGACTGCGGCGACTGGGAACGACGGACTCGCGCGCGGGCAGTATCGGCGATTGCTTCGACTTCACGCAGACGCCGCGTAAGTTCAGCGTGATTGCGGCGAAGTATTCAAAGAGCTACTTTCTGCATCAAGCGCCGTCGTACGAGCCGGTCGATACCGAATAGGTAGTTCAAGAATAAAAAGCGTCCGGTCGCTTGTGCTGCACGTGCCGCAAATCTGCTTTCATTGCAGGTAACAGTTGGCGGACGGTAGCAGTACTATCGGCTCCCCTTCGCAGGAGAACGTAGTGGCTCAGCAAGGCATTTACAGAAGGAGTATTTTTCATAATGAGAATCTCTTGGCCGGCGCGGTACGTCTTTGGCGTACTGGCGGCCGTTCTTTTACTAAGTGGCTGCAGCAGCAGTGGCTCGCAGTCATCGGGCCTCGCGCCGATCTCCGAAATGAAGCCTGCGCAGGCTGATCGATCGACCGACACGTTCGTGGGCTTGAAATGGATGGGAAACGTCCATCCCGACCACCAGAAGTCGTGGGTCTCCCCGGACCTGGCGAAGACGTCGCGAGTTTTCTTTGAGTCGGATGTCGGCACGAACGACGTCTACATCTTTAGCTTGCCGGATTTGAAGTTGAAGGGCACGCTCACCGGCTTTAACCGGCCGCAAGGTGAGTGTTCCGGCAAGCACGGCCACGTCTATATCGCGAACACCGATGCCTCCGAGGTGCTCGAGTACTCGCACACCGGAACGTTACTCAACACGTACGCGGATACGTACGGGAACCCGGTCGGATGCGCCGTCAATCCGATCAACGGCGACCTTGCCGTTACGAACATTCATGGCCTGCACGGCGGTCCGGGCGGGGTTTTGATCTATGCCGGCCCCTCCTCGACTCCAAAGATTCTGACCAATCCGAAGCAGTACTACTATTACTTCGCCGGCTTCGCTCCGCACGGTGAACTCTGGGTTGACGGTAAAACCGCCAAGGGAACGTACATCGTCTCCAATTGCGGTTTCTCGAATTCGATCTGCAGCACGATCAAGACACGCTCGGGAACGATACACTCGCCAGGCACCGTGCAATTCGATCAGTTCGAGCAGGCATGGGTCCTCTTCGATCAGGGTCCTTGCGCGGACGGCGGCCCGTGCAGCTATTGGGTGTACGAAAGGTTAAAGTATAAACTCAGCGAGCCGAACAACTACCAGACGTACAACGGCGGCCCGGCCTGCGATCTCATTCAAGTCGTGATTCGTAACGTGGACAACCCGTATCAGTTTGTCGCGGGCGGCGATGACGAATCGGCCTGCGGCAACGTCAGCACCTCTACGGATCGCTGGCCGTACACGGCCGAACTCGACGCGATGCCGACGAACTACACGACAAAATACGTTGCTTCGCCGGTCGGAGCGGCCGTCAGCTACATAAAGGTAAAGAAGTAGTCCCAGAACCTCTTCCCGAACGAACGGGCCCGCTTTGGCGGGCCCTTCGTATGCCCGGAAGGGGACCGGCAGTACCGGGACCGGCCCGGGGCCCGGGCAGGTGAGTCCTAGCTCGCTGCCGCATACTGAGCTCGAGGCCGCGCCGAGGCGCGGCCGCAGCCATCAGTCCCGATATCAAGCAAATCAACTCAGCAAAAGGAGCCCATTCAATGAGAATCTCTTGGTCGCGCTCGTACGCTTTAGGCGCACTGGCGGCCGCCGCTTTACTTGCCGGCTGTAACGGCAATGGCGGACCACAGGCATCCGGACTCACGCCGAGTTCGGGAGCGAACCTCGCCGGCTATTCACGTGACGTGAATCCTTTAACGCAAGACGACAGTAGCATGAGCGACACCTTCGCCGGCGTGACGTGGAACGGGGACGTCCAACCCGACTCCCATCAGTCCTGGGTCTCGCCGGACGTGCAGCGAGCGCCGCGACTTCTTTTCGTGTCGGACGTCCAAACTGACGACGTCTACATCTTCACGATGCCTGACATGAACCTCAAGGGCACGATTACCGGCTTCAACCAGCCGCAAGGTGAATGTTCGGACAGGCACGGCAACATCTACGTCGCGAACACGAGAGCGACCGAGGTGAAAGAATACTCCCGCACCGGAACGCTCCTCAACACGTACCCTGACAAACAAGGCTATCCGGTTGGATGTGCGGTCGATCCGGTCAACGGCGATCTTGCCGTCACCAACATCCGCGGCTTCCGCCATGCTCCCGGTCAGGTTTTGATATACAAAAGCCCCTCTTCAAAGCCGAGCGTCTTGACCAACCCCAAGCAGTACTCCTATTACTTCGACGGCTACGACATCTACGGTCATCTGTGGGTTGATGGAAGAGATGCGAGAAAAAATTACATGCTCTCCGGCTGTAATGCCTCGAGGTGCCGCACGATCAAGCTCAGCGGCGGTAAAGTCTACTTCCCCGGCGCCGTGCAATCGGATCAGCAGCTGTTTAGTTGGGTCGTTTTCGACCAGCTTTGCGGGGGCAAGAGTGCCGCGTGCAGCTATTGGGTTTCCGATGGCGGCGCCCTCGGAAAGTCGACGAACTATCGCAAATACAAAGGCGGCGCAGTTTGCGACCTCATTCAAGGCGTGGTGGCAGCGTACGGCATGAAATACACGGCCGGCGCCGATTACCAGAGTAACCGCTGCCGTAAGGGAGGCAGCTACGAAGGGCGCTGGCAGTATCCGGCCGGCGGCACGCCGACCAACTACACGACGAACGTCTCCAGCCCGGTCGGAGCCGCGATCAGCACAAAGGTATCCGAGTAGCCGCCTGAATCCGCAGAACGGGCCCGCTTCGGCGGGCCCGTTCATCAGCGAGCCGGATGGAGCCGCAATCAGCACGAAGAACTCGTAGCGGTCAACCGCTACATGAAGATCGTTGGCTCTCTCCGATTAGCGTGCATTGTAACCGCAGCGGCACTTGGCGCTTGCGGCTTGCCGCACGGCGAGCCGATCGCCGAAGCAACCGGGTCGGCCGATGCAACGTACGCAACGGCTGCCGGCGGTGCGACTAGGCCCGACCGCGCTCCATCGTGGACGTTGGTTGGGGCAAAGAGCGCCGCCAAGCTGCTCTATGTCTCCGATCTAGAAACGTTTGACGTTGACGTTTATAGCTTCCCGTCGCTCGCGCGCATCGGAAAGCTCACCGGCTTCAACGAGCCGCAGGGCGAATGCGCCGATGCCGATGGCAACGTGTGGATCGCGAGCACGCGAGACTATAAGATGTACGAGTTCGCTCACGGCGGCAGAAGGCCGATCGTCACCTTGACCGATCCGCTCGGGTATCCGGCGGGATGCGCGATCGACCCGACGAGCGGCAACCTTGCAGTCGCCAATATTGAGGACTACAGTGGCGCCGCCTCGGTGTTGATCTATAAGCACGCGCGAGGCACTCCCGCGGTGTATTCGAACCCCAATCAAATCACTAATTACTTTGCCGGCTACAATGGCAAAGGCGATCTCTACGTCAGCGGCAAGACCAGCCACAAGGCGTATTCCCTCTCCGTCTTGACGCACGGTCGCAGCTCGATGTCGTCCGTGGCGATAAGAAGCGGAACGCTCTATTTCCCGGGAACGGTTGCCTGGCACGGCGCCACCCTCGTGCTCGGGGATCAAAAATGCAGGCAGCGCGCGACGTCGTGCCTCTACCAGCTTACGGTTTCGGGGACGACGGCTCGGATCACTCACAGCATCGCCTTGCATGAGGCCTGCGACGTTGCGCAGGCCTGGGTCGGCTCGACGAAGATATCGGGCGGCGATTACGATTACTGCGGCAAAGGCTCCAGCAGCGTCAACATATGGCCGTACCCGGCGGGCGGGCATGCCATCAAGCATGTGACTGGCCTGCGCATGCCGGTGGGGGCCGCACTGAGCAACCGCACGGCCGGCCCCTGAAGGATCGGGGCCGCCGGCGGCGCATTGCTACCGATAGCACTCCACATCAACAACTAGCGCCATGCCAAGGAGCTCACTTCATGCGTCTCGTTACGACGACGCTTTCAATAGCGTTCCTGCTCCCATTGCTCTCCGGCTGCGCCGGTCGCGTTTCACCGCCGGCACTATCGGCACAGCCTGCCAGTGTCATCCCCGATTGGATGCATGCGCCCGTCATGGAAGCGCTTCCCGCCCAACGCATGGTCTTCGATTCCAGACCGAAGTCCGGCATCTACGCCGCCGAGTTCTATGGTCCCGATCTCTTCGCTTATCGTAACCCGGAGCGCCGCGACCGAAAACCGCTCTGCAAAGTCGCCGCGGAGTTCGTAAACGGGTTAGGCGTGGACGGCGCCGGCAATCTCATCGTTCCAAACGGCTACCCCCCTCAAGTCAGCGTTTATCGCGGGCCCGGGCTGTGCGGAAAGCTGCTCGGAACGATCAGCGATCCATACGGTCAGCCGAGCGATGCGGCGAGCGCGGATGCCGCGAAGGGCACGATCGTCGTCGCCAACATCGAGAAGAGCAAGACGGTCCTGGTCGGCAACATAGCCGTCTGCACGTTATCAAAAGGGTGCACGAGAGAACTAAGGAGCCCGAACATCAAGTACTATGGCGGCGGCGTGGCGCTGGCAAAAAACGGCGACTGCTGGATGGCATCGGAGAATAACCCCGCGCTCAGCGCGGCTGCTCTCACGTATTTCAAGCGTTGCAAAGGATCCGGCAAGGCCGCGCGCGGCTGGAAGAACGCGTATTACGGCGGCCTCATCATCGACAAAAACGGAAACCTGATCTCGATTGATTTCAACACTCCGGCGCTATGGGTCTATAAGGGTTGCGACCCGACCTGCCACGTCGTTGCAGGGCCGTTTGCGCTGCAAGGCAGTTCTTTCTACGGGAGCCTCAATGCGAACGGTGACGAGCTGGCGCTCGGCGATAGCCAATATGGACAAGTCGACGTGTACCGGTACAGCCCCAAAGCGCTTCGTTACCAGTACAGCTTTAGCAAGGGACTGAACGAAAGCTATCACGTTGAGGCTGCCTGCTTCACGCCGGCATTTTAAATTAAAACGCTGGGTGATTGCGAGCGCGCTGCAGGAAGCCGTCGTGCTGCGACCGCATTCCCCCGCTCTAGTCCGGCTCGCTATTTAGGAGTGCAGGCGTGCGTTTTATACTTCGCTCGGCCAACGGCGTCCTCGCGGCCCTGTTCCCGGCGGCATGTTCAGATGACGGTGTCTCTGGGTCGCTACCAGGCAGCTTGCAGGCATTGACGGCTCATTCGTCCGGCTCACAGCATACCGGCATCGCCGCTTCGCCGATTGCGGCCTGCTCCAGCAAGTATTACGAATGCGCGACCATATCGAAAATCAAACCGTTTCGACGAGAATGGTGTGTGGTAAAGAAGGGTACGACGGGCTGCAAGCATCTGTCGCCCGGCACGTGGTCGTGGAGCGCGCCGGTTACGACCGTGAGCGGCAAGAAGTTCGCACGCATCGTTACTTCGTTTAAGCCGAATCCTGGAAATCCGACCGAGCTGACCATTGCCGAAAAGGATGCCGTCGCTTCCAGCGACGGCAAAGTTGCGTACGAGGCTTCATTGAAGGGTTGCAACACGTCGAAGCAGTGCCTGGCACCGGTCTTCATTGGAGTCATCACGAGGTAGCACGGTCAGTCCTCAGCATAAGAGCCATCGGTTTTCCTCAGCAGCATAAGAGCCATCGGTTTTCCTCAGCAGCACAGAGCCGGTATTCAATCACCGACCACATAGTAAGGAGAACTCTCCTATGCGTTTGTTATCAGTAGGATTCTGGATCGCGGCGGCTGCGGCGCTGCTCGCCGGCTGCTCGGGCGGCAACGGATCCTCGCAAAGCGCGGCTGCGCCCGGCGGCGGCCTCGCCCCACTAACCGTGAAGTTCGAGCGTAAGGCCAGGCTCGCGACCGTTCCCAAATACCTCATAAAGAAGGCGAAGCCCGTTCGCTACATCAAGGCGCCGGTGGACGACACGCGGAGCGTTGTGGTCTCCGAGCAGAATCTGCTGAATAACAACGTCGTTCTTTATCCAAAGGACAACAGCAGCAACGGGCCGGTAACTTGCAGTGAGAGCACCGGTGACAACGTCAACGACGTCGATGCAGATCCACAGGGCAATGTCATTATCCCCAACGGCTTCTCGGGTGTCCGAGTTTACGCCCCGCCATTCGCATCCGGCTCGTGCGGAGCGTTGCTGGGAACGATCGACGATCCGTATGGCCAGGCTACGAGCGCCTCCTCCCGTAACGCGCAATACGCAAGGATCGTCGTCGGCAACATCGGCGGCGGCAGGAACAGCGGCGTCGTGACCTGTACGCTTTCGACCCTCAGTTGCAACCCACTTATCAGCCCCGCCATGGGCCAGGTCGCCGGAGTGGTAATCGACAACGCCGGCAACTGCTATGCCGACGCGTTCGATCTGAGCGGTAACGTCGGTCTTTGGGTCTACAACGGTTGCTCGGGGACGGGCACCGAGCTTACCAGCGCCAACGGATTCAAGGAGGGATACTACGGCGGTATCGACGTCGACTCACAAGGCAACCTCGTCGTGGTCTCGTTGCTCAACGCGTCGTTCAGCACTCCCAGTACCGTAACGGTCTACTCCGGATGCATCACGGGGACGTGCACGGTACAGGGCGGCCCGTTCAACCTCCAAGGCGAGTCGGCATTCGGCCACCTCGGATACGAGTCGCAGCGCTGGGCTACGGTCGATATTTACAATTCAGCGGTCGAAGTCTATAGCTACAACGCACAAGGCCCCGGGCTCAGCTACCTCTACAGCTTCAACAACGGCATCTCGTGTGCGGTCAACCTTTGCGAATCGGCCGCGTACGCGCCTGCCTCCAAAGGGATTTAGAAATCCCCTGTGCGGGTGCTGTCAGCGGCACTGTGGAGCACGATCGCCACAGCGCTTGTCGCCGGCTGCTCGAACGGCAACAGTTCCTCGCCGAGCGCGTCGATAACGAGCAGCGGTCTCGCGCCACAAGCCGCGAACGCCGCGCATGGCAAGGTCGCCGTCAGCACGATTCCTCGAGCGCTTATAAGAAGGGCGACGTTCCGTCTCATCAAGGCTCCGAGAGAATACACGCGCGGCATTGCCGTCAATGTATTCAACTTTACGACAAACAACGTGCCGATTTACCCGAAGGATAACAGCAGCAACGAATCGGCGACGTGCAGTGTGAGCAGCGGCAGCATGGGCGTCAACGACGTCGACTCGGATACGAAGGGCGACCTTCTGATCCCAAACTCGTTCGCGGGGGTCCTCGTTTACAAACCGCCCTTCAGGAGCAAGTCCTGCGGAAAATTGCTAGGAACGATCCCCGAGCCGTTCGGACAGGCGACCAGTGCCGCGGCCAGAGATGCCGTGAAGGGAACGATCGTCGTCGGCAACGTCGGTGGCGGCACGGGCAGCGGCGTCGTCACCTGCACGCTGAAAAGCCTCACGTGCACGGCGCTCAACAGCCCCAGCATGGGTCAGCTCGGCGGCGTGGCAATGGACAAAGCGGGGAGCTGCTACGCCGATGCGTACGACGTGAACGGTAATGTAGGTCTTTGGGTCTACACGGGTTGCACCGGCACCGGAACCGAGCTTACCAGCGCTAACGGGTTCAACGAGCCATTTTACGGAGGTGTGGATACCGACAACCATGGCAATCTTGTCGTCGTCTCCGCTCTAAATTCTTCGGGGCACTCACCCAGTACCGTGACGGTCTACTCCGGCTGCAATACGGGTACGTGCACCGTCAAGGGCGGCCCATTCAGCCTCAAAGGTACCTCGGTCTTCGGTCACCTCGGACGCCAGAACGAACGGTGGGCTACCTTTGACGTGTCGAGCTCAGCGGTCGAAGTCTACAACTACGTCGGACATGGAACCGGGCTCACGTACATGTACAGTTTCAACAACGGCCTCACTTCGTGCGCGACCAACATTTGCGAAACGGCGACGTACCTGCCCGGATCCAAAGGAATGTAGTTCGCTAATCGTCGCCGATGAAGCCGCGGGGTTTTCCCTGCCGGCGCGACGTGCGATCGCGTAGGGTCCAGTACGCATCCGGTTTGTCGCCGCGAATCTTCCTGAATTTGCGTGGCTGGCGGCTGTAGTCGAAGGCGTCCGTCGCGGGATCGTTCGCGCGCTGGTCGCTTGGCGCCATCGGCGTCAAGCCAAAGTTGTCTTCGATATAGCGCAGCACGCTCGCCGTTTCGTATTGTACGTGCGTAACGTAGCCTCGCTTGGCGTACGGCGAGATGATCAGGAGTGGGACGCGAAAGCCGAGGCCGTCGTAATCTTCGTAGACCGGCCTCACCGGGTCGAACCAGCCGCCCCAGTCGTCCCACATGATGAAGATTGCAGACGAGTCCCAGAACGGGCTCTTACCAACCGCATTAACCAGCGATGCGACCCAGGCCGGCCCGTTGCCCGAGTCGGCGCCGGCATGATCTGAGTTCTCATAGGTCGGCGTGATCCATGTGACGTTTGCGAGCTTCCCGGCGGCGACGTCAGAAAGGAACTGCGACGGCGGGTTGATTACATCGTGGTTCCAATCCGCGTGACCGTAAATATTGGCATCGGCTTGGTACGACGACCATAATCCGCCGTCGCCGTTGATCGAGCCGGTGTAGAAGCGCCAAGTGACGCCGGCGGCGTCGGCTTCGCTTCCGATCGTGGGATTTGCGAAGCATGGAAAGATGCTGGAACCGTACGTGCGATGCTTCGTGAGCGTCTGGACGCTGTCTCCTCGTTCTCCCCAGCAGCCCCAAGGGCCGTCGGGGGCGTTGACCGCACGACTCGCATAGGCCGCCACGAGGTACTGATGCGCGATGAAGCTACCGTCGAGGTTTGACGCAAACATCTTGTCGGCCAAGACATACTGCTCGGCCATTTTCCAATATGGCTCGACCTGGGCTTTGGGAACGTAGGCGTACGGAGCGTTATTCTCTGGCGCCCCGATACCGGTGGGCTCCTCGTTCCAGCCGTCCATCTTGCAGTGCGTGCCGGGGAGGTCCCCTTTTCGCGCGTCGCACGCCTGGAAGAATGCGGTCGAGAAGTGGCTGATGTCCCACGGCTGCTGGAGGTTTTGCGCACGCAGAACGATCTTCTCGCCGTCCGTATCGTAGCCGTACTTGCGCGTCGTCGCTCCCGGATATCCCATGAACAGGTTATTGAACGAACGGTTCTCCTGCACGATGAAGACCACGTGCGCAATAGGGCTCGCGCTTGCGCGTCGCGTGTCGCCGCCCAGCGCCTGACGCGTCGCACTCCGAGGTACGCTGGAGAACGAACCATTTGCGTTGCATGCCGCCATGCTCACCATCGCGCCAACCGCAGCAAAATGGCGAATCATCACCCGTCCCAACCTCCTTTTGGCGCAGGGTAAAAGGGACTTATGTGGCATTTGAAGTTTCCGCGGCAGAAGACCCGGCTTCCCGTCGGGCTCGCGTAGCGCCTAATAACGGCACTTCGATAAAAACAAGGAGCAGATTTCGAATGAGTCATTCTAGGCTGGCCCCGTACGTGGTTAACGTTATGGCGGCCGCAGCTTTACTCGCCGGCTGCAGCAATGGCGGGTCACAATCCCCAGCGCTCAACCCAACGGGAATGAGTCCGGCTCAAACGGACGCGCTTAACCGCATTACGCTTCCGGACGGCACGATCCCCTCGTTGGGTACAAAACCCGTTTTTGCCAGCAGCATACATCCGAGCCAGGAAAAGTCGTGGATTTCACCGGACGTCGGACGAGCGCCCCGGCTGCTCTTCATAAGCGACCTCGGTAAAGGGACGGTGACCATCTTCACGATGCCCGGCCTCGCCGTCAAGGGGCAGATCACGGGCTTGACTGAGCCCGAGGGCGAGTGTTCGGACGTCTCGGGCCACGTTTGGGTCGCTGTGGTCGGTAGCCAGGAAGTTATGGAACTGTCGCGGACCGGCAAGATGATCGGCTCTGTCTCCACCTCGCCCTACGGTTATCCAAAGTCTTGCGCGGTAGATCCGAAGACCGGCAATCTCGCCGTCGCTCTGCACCTTAGCACGCGATTCGGCCCGGGCAGAGTGTTGGTCTACAAGGGCGGCTCGGGCAGCCCCACCTCGTACCGCAATTTCTTCCAAGGCACCTATTACTTCCCCGCGTACAACGATCGCGGCGACCTCTTTGTCGACGGTTGCCTGGCGTACCCCTGCGGTCCCGGCGAGTACATGCTTTCGGAGCTTCCGGCGCGTGGCCGGATAATGCACTTCGTGAAAATCACCGGTGGTAAGATCTACTTTCCCGGCAACCTCATTTGGTCCAATAAAAATCATTACATGTACGCGTTCGATCAGGACTGCGGCGACACGCATGCTGCCTGCGCCTACACGCTCTCCATCTCAGGCTCGAAGGGCATCATCACCGGCTCGACGGGTAACTTCTTAGACTCCAAGGGCAACCAAATCTGCGACATGATCGAGGGCACGATCGGCGCAAACGGCGAGAAACTTGCCGCCGGCGGCGATTACAACGACTGCAACACGAGCGCGGCAAGCGCGGTCTATCGCTGGCCAAACCCGGCCGGTGGGATACCTACGAACTCCTACACGAGTTCCTCGAATCTTGGGGAACCCTTCGGCGCGGCGCTAAGTACGAAGAGCGTCGTCACCAGATAGGTTCAACGCGCACGAGTTATAAAGCAGAGGCGGGCGCGCTCGCGCCCGCCTCTCGTTCTCTCTGAAAGCGGATCGTTTAGAATGCGCTGATGCCGTTGGGGCTGCCCCAGCCAATCGGCCCCGCATACGTGTGGAACTGCTTGGTGCCGGCGGTGCAGAGGTAACTGCGGCTGCAGCTGCCGTCGCTGCCGCTGCTGATGTAGTGGAGATCCGTAAGGCGAGCGTGGACGTGCAACTCCCAGAACTTCCTGCCGGCGTCGCGTTTGGTGGCGTTGCCGGCCAGGGCGAAGACCGCCGCGGTGAGAGGCGACGCGACGCTCGTGCCGCAGACGCCGAACCACCCACCGTCGTAACTATCGTACTCGGTGACGCCCGGGGAACAACCGGCTTGTGCGGATATATCGGAGTCGGTGCGCCAGGTGCAGCCCGGATCGTGCTGCCATGGAGGCTTGGTCACGCCCGAGCTGCCGCCGTTTGACGAACAGCCGCCGCCGGCATCGTTCCAAACGGTTTCGCTGTAGGCCGAGCCGCTCTTCGAAAGCTGCGTGCCGCCAACGGAGACGACCGTCGCGAGCGATTCGGGATTGCCGTTTTGGTTGTACGCGTTATCACCCGACGCGGCGAGATGAAGCACACCCGGCTGATCGAATGCGGAGGGATTGACGCAGTCGTTGGAGCCGTAGCAAATCCAGCTATTGCTGATGATGTGCGCGCCGAGGGTGACCGCTTCTTTTTCCGCCTTGTCGAGATCGTGGGAGTTCGCGGTGTTCGCCTCGACGAGATAGATTGTGCAGTTGGGACAGACGGCTGAGACCATCTCGATGTCGAGATCGACTTCGACCGACCACCCGGTGAAGCTAGGATAGCCTTTCTGTTCTCCGTCCTGATTGTACTTGAAGAACTTCGCCGTTCCGAGGCCGAACTCGCTGCGGTACTTCGCGATATCGGTCGCTGCGCTGGGATTATCGCCGGCATCGACGATGGCGACGATCTGACCGGACCCTTGTTTAGTCGGCAATTGGTAGGCCGTCTCGAAATCGATGGGTGCAAAGCCGCACTTGGCTCCGGCGCAAGCCGGCTGGATGCCTTTCTGTATGAGCGCTAAGCACGTCGGTTTGCCGACGACCTGTGGGCAAGCAGCACGCGCAAGGCCCTTGGCCTGCCACTGCGGCATCGCGTGTTGTAGCGATGACATTGGTTGAACCGTCGTTCCGGTCGTTCCCGGAACGTTGGAAGAGCCGCCATTGCAAGCGGCAATCGCGAGTGCAGCAACGAGCGGCACCACAAGTCTCATGGGTCCGTTTCTCACAGATGCTCCTTGTTGGTTGGGCCTGGGAAAAAGCCGAGTTCCCGCGTCGATAGTGCGAGCACCTGCAGTTTGAATACATCGAGAGGCGACTCGACCGTCGCCTCTCTTGCTAGTTGCAAGCCGGCTTTTATAGGCTGTTAGCTAGTATGCGCCGATGCCGTTGGGGCTTCCCCATCCGGCCGGCCCGGAGTAGTCGTGGAACTGATGCGTCCCGGCGGTGCAGAGATAGCTTCCGTTGCAAAGCCCGTCGCTGCCGATGGTGATCGGCCACAGATCCTTCTTGCGCTGCTTTGGACTGAGGGTCCAGAACGCTTTCCCGGCAGTTTGCTTGCCCGCATTGCCTGCGAGACCGTAAATGCCGGCGTTGAGCGGCGAGGATTCGCTGGTGCCGCCGACCAGGATCCAGCCGCCCTCTCCGTAGGTGTCGTATTCAGCGGCGCCGCCCGCATCCGGGTCAGCAGCAGCCGAGACATCCGTCTCGGTGCGGCCCTTGCAGCCGGGATCGTGCTGCCAGGACGGCTTCATGGTCGTCGAACAACCGCCGCCGGCGCCGACCCACACCCCCTCGTTCCAGCCGCGCTTCGCGCTTTTGTTGGGACTGAGCGACGTGCCGCCGACCGCCACGACCGAGTCCAATTGCGCTGGTGCGCCCGTACCGTAGCCGTCATCGCCGCTGGAAGCGAGATAGACGACGCCCGGGGCCGCGAAGTGCGAGCCGCCGCATTTCCCACTCCTGCAAGGACCGCCCCAGCTATTCGTGACGATGTGCGCTCCCAGCTTCACGGCCTCGTCTTCGCCCGCGTCGAGATCATTGTTGAAATTGGTATTTGCCTCAATGAGGATGATGTCGCAGTTTGGACATGTGGCGGAAACCATGTCGACGTCGAGGTCTTCCTCCACGCCCCAGCCTGCATCTCCCTTAGGATAGTTCTTGGTCTCTCCCACCTGGTTGTACTTGGTAAAGTGTCCCGCAGGAAGACCGAAATAGGCACGATAGGTTTTCAGATCCGACACGATGTTCGGGTTGTCGAAGGCGTCGACGATGGCGACGGTCTGTCCCGATCCTTTGCTGCTCGACGGCAAGGCGTACGCCCCCTGGATGTCGGCGGGGGACAAACCGAGCGGTCTGCTCGCCGGATGCATTTGCGGCGCGACGTCCGTGCGCATGAGCGAGAGACACCTGGAGGTGCCGGGGCCGTCATCTGGGCAGACCGGCCGCACGTTCGCGCCCCAAAGGTGATTGAACTCTCCGGCGTTCTGTGTCTGCGCCGTGGATTGGCCGGCGGTTCCCGGCAGGCTGGAAGAGCCGCCATTGCAAGCGGCTATCGAGAGCGCCGCAACGAGCGGCACCATTAGTTTCATGGTTCCGTTCACAAAAGCTCCTTATTTTGAGTCGGGGAAAGTTGCGTTACCGTTGGTTGGCTTCATTACCTCCAAGAAACGTTCGGCGCTGCGACTTGGTTCGCACCACCGCTTGCTCGTTTTGGTCCGCTAGAACGCGCCGTCGCCGTTCGGCGTTCTTCATTCGGCCGGCCCGGAGTAGGTCTTCTCATGCTTCCCGTCGGTGCAGAGGCAGGTCGTCAGGGTTTTGCACCTGCACCGCTCTACTCGGTATCGACCGCCGCGCCCGAAGGCTTCTGGTGAAGGAAGAAGTCCTTGTGGTAGGCCGACGGAATCTCTTTGAACGGCCGCGGCCGCTGCTTGAAGTCGAACATGTCGGAGATGCTCTTCGTCGTTATGTCCGTCGTTCCGAGCCGCCCAAGCTTCAAGGTTCCTTCGATGAATCTGACGATGCTGCCGAAGCTATAAACGGTATTGGAAACATACCCGCCTTGGCTACCGTTGCCGCTTATCACGTAGGGTGAAATGACCAACATCGGAACGCGAAAGCCCGCCCCGCCTTGATTGTCCACGAAGGGCGGTTTCACGGGATCGTAAAATCCACCCCAGTCGTCCCAAACGACGATGATCGCGGTCGAGTTCCAGTACTTGCTTTCGCCGATCGCATTGACGATGCTGGCGACCCACGAAGGGCCGGTATCTTCGGCGGAAAAGCCGGGATGGTCGGAATTCTTTGCGTCTGGAATCACCCACGACATTGCCGGGAGCATGCCGTTCGAGACATCGGAAAAGATTTTCGTTTCCGGGGAAGCGATATTTGGGGCGCATTTACCTTGGGGGTTGCAGACCGATGCGATCACTTGAAAAGCGTTCCAAAGCGCGCCGACCTGATGCAGACCTTTGATCGGCGCCGGCGTGTAGTACTTCCACGAAACCGGCGGTGATTTCGCGTCGAGCAGATTCGCGAGGGTCGGGTAACTACTTCCAGCCGGAAAATCGGCGGTGCACGGGAAAGGGCCTTTGTCCCGGTAGTAGTCGAGGTTGGTGTCGATGAGTGAAGTTAGCGTGCCCTTTGGCGACAGGCATCCCCAGGCCTCACCACTCGTCGGATCGTCGATCAAACTTTGGGTCTTGTTGATGAATGTGCCGCCGCGGATCAACGCCTGGTGGGCTGTGAAGCTGCCGCTGCCTTGCGTTTGAAACATTTCATCGGCTAAGCCCCAGTGCGACGCGATCTCCCAGTAGGGTTGGACTTGGCTCGGATTGACATACTGGTACGGAGCGTTTCCTTCCAGCCTACCGTTGCTGCCGTACTTGATGAGGTTGAAACCATCCATGTCGCCGTTCTGATACGCCGTTTTGAACGACGTGTAGAGATGGCTGAGGTTCTGTGTATCGAGCAGATTGACCTCACGCAGCGAGATCGATTTCTCAGTGTAGCTGTTGCCGCTTTTGACTAAGGTCATGCCCGTCTTGCTGCTGACGGCGCCCGGAAAGCCCGCAAAGAGGTCGTTGAACGTTCGATTTTCCTGAATCATGAGAACGATGTGCTTGATGACTCTCACGCCCGAGCCGGGAGAATGCTGCGCGGCGGGACTCGTCGGCACTGACGAGACGCCGCTTCCTCCGCCGCCGCCGCAGGCGGCTAACAAAACGCCCGCGGCACCGGCACAGACCCCGACGCGAAGTCTTCCGATCATGCCGCTCCTTTAACGCGTCGCCTGCGCGACTCGCCGTGCGATTGCGGCGACGTCGTAGTCGAACCGCTTTCCCACCTCGGCGGTCGTCGCAACGATCTCGGCCAGCACGTCGGCGTCGAACGCCGGTTTATAATAATCGGGAAACGAAAGCTTTTGACCGTACGTTTCCCGCGCCGTCGCAAACGTCGCCGGCTCGAGCTGAGCGTGCGCAACGATTCGATCGATCGTCGCCAGCGAGTCGCCGCAGAGATCCTCGTACCGCACGATGCAGACGCGGCGCGCCAGCTCGGGATCGTTGTCGAGCTGCTCGGCGACGAAGCCGTAGACGTAGGCCCAGTAGCGCGCCCGGGATTGCGCCCACCGTCCCTCGTCGAAAAGACGCCGAATCTCCCGCAGCACCTGCTGATTTCCGACGTTCGCCATTACTTGATGCGGACCAAACTCGTGATGTCCGGTCAGCTCGATGATTTCGATCTGCCGTGGATCGTCGCGCTCGAGCTCGGCCCAAATCCGATCTTGCTTGATGAGCGAGGCGACGTGATCGATGGGATTTCGCACGTAGAGGAGAAATAGCGCGTCGGGAAAGAGCCGGCGCAGGTACTGCATGCGGACGACGCACATGATCGCCTTGCTGACGTAGCGGCTGCGTCCTCGCACCAAAGCGAGCTTACAAAGATGCTCCCGATAGAAGCGCTCGAAAGACGGGTTCGACGTCGCCGCGTCGAGCACGCTGTAGGTCGACTCGTCGTGAATCTGCGGGAAAAAGTGTTCCCAGAGGATCTCTTCGCCCATCTCGGCGCTGTCGCGCGTGACCTCGATCCGATCGCGGTGGATGCGCGGAACCGGTTTGCGCATGGCGGCGACCGGTATCCGCGGGAAGACCTTGTTCCAGACCCACGGCATGTAGGGCATTAGAAAGTCGGCGTATTTATGCGTTACGACGTCGGGATGCTCGCTGAGCATCTGAAGCGTAATGGTCGTGCCCGCTCGGGGCAGCCCGCAAATGTAGACCGGCCGATCCACCCGCTGCGTCGACAAGCGGCCGGCCAACATGAGCGATTCGAGATTTCCAAGGCCGACGAAGAGCGGCGCGGCCGCGTGCACCCCACGGACGCTCCAATAGAAGGGCCCCGGCACGGAGAATCTCTGCGGTGTCTTACCATCGGTCGCTGCCATCGAGGCCTATACTTTCTCGAAGAGTGCGCCTATAACCGTCAAGCCCGGTCCGAATGCCATGCTCAAGACCTTCGATCCGCGTGGAATCGCGGGCGACTCGACGACGAGCTTCCAGATGTGGGGGGCCGTTGCGGAAGCCATGTTCCCGTGCTCGTAGAGCACGTGTCGGCTCTGGGCGACCGCGGACTCTTCGATTCCGAGCTTTGCGCGGATTTGATTGAGGATCGCCGGGCCGCCCGGATGGATCGCGAAGATCATCGCGGCCTTCTCGCGCTCGAAATCGAGCCCGACCTGCGCGCAGATCGAACGGACGAAATCGCTAATCGAGTCTCGGATCATGAACGGCACGCGCTTGGAGAGCGACATGTCGAACTGCAGCGGCCCCGGCCGTAAAGTCATCTCGGGAAGCGAATTGGGAAGTATGTGCTCGTCGATGGCAAGGACTTTCAAACCTCCGCGGCCATCTTTAGCGAACTCAGACTGCGGATAGGCCGCGTACTTGATGAACCCATCGGCGAAGAGGGTCGAGGTGACGAAGTTATCGGGCTCGTCGCCGAGTAGATCGAAATGGAGCGAAAGGAACTCGGTGTGCACCAGATCGACGCGGCGCTTTCCCTGCGGAAGCGACACGTACGAAGATCCGACGAGGCCTACCGCGGTGCGGATCGCCGGAAACGCGCCGTAACATCCCATGTGGTACGAGTGCGTTACGCCGACTCCAAGCCAATTGCGCCGTGAGAGGAAGCTTTGAACGGGGCTGGGTGAGACGTATCCCGAGCAGCTCACGTGCACGATGTCGTCGGGAGGCCGCGCTTCCGGATCGCGATAGACGCGCTCGAAAACGTCGCACGCGACCTCTTCGAAAAGGTTCATGCGCTCGTCGAGCGTTTCGCCGGTTGGGTTTCGAAGATTTCCGTAGCGACGAATCGACTCGAGCTCGCTATTCGGATCCTGCCTCACGAAACGCGACGTCAGAACGCTGACTTGCCGTCGCGCGATGTATTCGGCCGAGGTACCGTAGCGCGCCATGCGTTCTTGCAACGTTTGCGCCACGCGTTCCCGCTCGTCGTGCCCCTCGACACGGCGCGCGGCGCACTGCGCGAGCGTCATGAAATGCGCTTGAAATTTCTTGAGCTCGTCTTGCTCGACCGGCGCCGTTACCTCGATCGTTTCGAAGTCCGACAATACCACCGGCACGGCGTGCCGTGGCGGCACCACCGCAATCGTTCCTAACGAACTTTCTAAAGTGCGCATATCGTATTGCCACAACCGTTCGCCGCGTGGTGACCGTTTCCATTCGAATTCGCGCGCGCGTGAAAATGATTGATAAACATCAGTAATCCTGGTTACTTTTACTCGTCATCGACGGGCTTGTTCGATGGAATCTGCTGTAGAAAGTGCGATTTCGAATATGGCGTTTGGATCGGGACGAACTTGCGCGGCGGCTGCGTGAAATCGAAGAAATCGTTGACAAAATCGGCCGAGCGGACGTCTGTGGTTCCAAGCCGCCCCAAACTCCAGTTGTCCTCCACGAAACGAATGATGCTGCCGAACTCATACTGGTTATGCGACACGTACGCCGTCTTGGCATATGGCGAAACGACGATCATCGGAACCCGGAATCCTAAACCTCCGTCTCGGTGCGGACCCGGCGGCGCCACGTGATCGTACCAGCCTCCCCAATCGTCCCAGACGATGACGATTGCGGTGTGGTGCCATGCGGGGCTTTCGCCGATTGCGTTGACGACTTGGGCCACCCAGGACGGACCGGTGTCCGAGTTGTCACCCGGATGATCGGAGTTTGCGTAATCGGGGATGACCCACGAGACGGCGGGAAGCGTATTGCGATCGATGTCGGTGAAGACCTTCGTTTCCGGCGAGGCCTCGTTCGTAGACCATTCGGGCCCGTTGCGCACGGCCGCGATGGCGTCAAATGCGTTCCATAGATCGCCGCCAAAACTCTGTCCGACGGCCGGCGAGTAGTACCGCCACGAGATGGAGTCTGCATCGAGCAAGTCGCGCAGCGTCCGGTACGTCATGCACGGAAACGGTCCCCGGTACTGCAGATATTGATTCGTCGTCGAAATGAGCGAAGTGACCGTGCCGGCAGGTGCGTCGCATCCCCACGGGCGGCCGTTGGGAAAATCGATGAGGCTTTGAGAGGCATTGATCTGCGTGCCGCCTCTGATCAAGTCTTGATGTGCCGTAAAGCTGCCGCTGCCCTGAGTCTGAAACGTGTGGTCCGAGAGCACGTACCGGCCGGCGAGGTCCCAATACGGCCGAATCTGGACCGGATCGACGTACTGATAAACGTAGGTTCCTGAGATCTTTCCAATTGGAACGGTATCGAAGCCGTCCATCTTCCCGTGGTCCCAATCTCGAAACCAATAAGGATAGCCGTTGCTCGGCGAGACCGAACTCTCCAGATCGGCCTTGCGCAGCGGTAGCGTTCCCCCGTGAGTCTTTCCACGCATCCCGGGCGGTCCGTCCGCGCCCGGAAATGTCGCAAAGAAATTGTCGAAAGTGCGATTCTCTTGGATCATGATGACGATGTGCATGAAGTGCTTGCCCTGCTTTGCCGGCGGCGGCGGCAAAAAGGGCGCCGGCGCCGCGGAACCCGAGCCGCCCCCGCACCCGCCGAGCAGCATCGATGTGGCCGCAGCCAAAAGGAGAATGGCGAGCGGCAAAACCCGCGAGGAGCAATTGGTACCCGGCATCTCTTAAAGGTATCGGCCGAGCGCGGGCGCCATCCCTTCCAAGTGCCGTTGCTGCCTGCGGACCCGGAGAACGTGGCGCGCGCGGCCGAAGTGCTGCGCGGCGGCGGCGTCGTCGCGTTTCCGACCGAGACGGTATACGGGTTGGGAGCGGTCGCTCTTAATCCGGCGGCGGTTGCGCGGATCTTCGAAATTAAACGGCGTCCACATTTCGACCCGTTGATCGTCCACGTGCTCGACCACCGAATGCTGGGGTTCGTCGTCTCGCACGTTTCGCTCGGGGCCGAAGCCCTCATCGACCGCTTTTGGCCCGGACCGCTTACGCTGGTGCTTCCGAAGGCCGCGCTGGTCCCGCGATTGGTGACCGCAGGCTTGGGAACAGTCGCAGTGCGAATGCCGTCACATCCAATTGCGCGCTCACTGCTCGAGGCGGTCGGCGCGCCGGTCGCGGCGCCAAGCGCGAACCCCTTCGGCACCCTGAGTCCCACTCGGGCGGAGCATGTCGCTGCGGGGCTTGGCGAGCGCGTCGACCTCATTCTCGACGGTGGCGCGACCGAGCACGGTTTGGAGTCAACGATCGTCGCACTCGAGCCTCAGCCGGCGCTCTTGCGCCCGGGCGCCATTCCGGCGGAAGCGATTGAAGACGTAACCGGACCGCTCGTCCGCGTGAGCGGCGGCAGCGTGCGGGCACCCGGCCAGCTCGCGCAGCACTATGCGCCGCGCACGCCGCTGCGGGTGATCGATCCGGCCGAGGTGCCGTCCAAGCAACGCCGGCGAGCGGGAGCGCTTTCTCTGCGCGAGCCCTTTGAGGGATACGCCGCCGTGCGGACCCTTTCGCGCACCGGCGATTTGCGTGTCGCAGCAGCCCGCTTCTTCGAGACGCTCCACGAGCTCGACGCCCTCGAGCTCGAGCGGATCGATGCTCAGCCGCTCTGCGAGAGCGGTTTGGGCTTGGCGATCATGGATCGCCTTCGGCGCGCGGCCGCGAGCCGAAACGCTTGACGCTTGCCATGCGTTATGCTTCCAAGAATCGAAGAAGGGATCATGATGGCGAGTTCTGAGTTCTTCGGACGCGTTGCGGCGATATCTGCGCTGCTCGCTTTATGCTGTGTGGGCGCGACGCCTCCGGTGCTGCCCTATCAGGTTGCCGGCGACGTCGGTCAGAGCTTTGCGCTGTTGACGACGACGCATTACGAGGCCGTCGATCCACAGGTATTGCTAACCGCCGCGAGCGGCGCGCTTGTCGAGACGGCCCGCAAGCACGGTGTCGCAATTGCTGCGCCGGCGCTTCGGGTTGCGGGCGACCGCGATGCAACGCTGGCGCAGCTCGACGCTGCGATCGCCGCGGCCGCCGGCGCCGCTCACGCCGGACCGAGCGATTTTGCCTATGCGGCAATCAATGCGATGGCCAAAGCCACCAACGACCGCTACACGCAGTTCTTCACCCCGGCGGAGTTCAAAGCGTTCAACGACGCGCTCGACCCCAGACGCATCGGCGGCATCGGCGTCATGATCGAGCCCGACGCGGCGTCGGGATGCGTGCGCGTCACGTACGTTCTGCCCGGCACGCCTGCGGAGCGAGCCGGGGTGCAAGTCGGCGACGTCGTAATCGCAATCGACGGGGCCCCCACGAAGGGACTTGCCGTCGACGCCGTGAGCGGGCGGCTGCGCGGGAAGGCCGGCACGGTCGTCGCAGTTGCGGTGAAACGTTCCGACGGTCCCGCCGCCATCTTAACGATCACGCGCGAGAACGTTCAGCCTCCGACCGTCGTCTTCAAAATGCTGCCCGACGGCATCGGATACGTCTGGGTGATGGAGTTTGGCCGAGCAACCCCGAGCGAGTTCGACACGGCAATTGCGCGTTTGACCCAGCTCGGTGCAAAAGCGCTCGTTCTCGACCTGCGCAACGACGGCGGCGGCTACGTCAACTCTGCATTGGACATCAGCTCGCGCTTCATCGCCAACAAGGCGCTCGTGACGGTCGAAGAGCGTGGAAAGCACGCCACGACGATCGACGCCGATGCCAATCCCTCGATTTCGGTGCCGGTCACCGTTTTGGTCAATCAATTCACGGCATCGGCCTCCGAGATCACCGCCGGTGCTTTACAGGACGATGGAGTTGGCATGCTGGTGGGAGCCAAGACCTTCGGCAAGGGCGTGATGCAGACGCTAACCCCGCTGCCCGACGGCGCCGCGATTAAGATCACCACCGCGCACTATCTGACGCCGAGCCAGCGAGACATCAATCTACGCGGCATCGACCCGGACGTTCGGGTCGACGAAAACCGCGACGCGCGTTTCGGCGAAATCGCTAAGGACGCGCAGTTGCGTGCCGCGATCTCCCTGCTGCAAAAGAAGATCGCGCAGGCGAAGGATTAGGGCCGGCGGCGGACGAGCCGCACGACGGTCCCATTGTGCTCGAACGAAACCTCATCCATCAAGCGGCGCATGAGAAAGATGCCGAATCCCCGGCCGCGGTCGTCCGGTTCGACGCTCGATTGAACTAACGGTTCCGGAAAGCCCAGCCCCCGGTCGTGGATTTCTATCGTGAGCTGGCATCCGTCGAAGGTACAGCTGACGCTAACCCGCCGTCGGGGCTTGGCGCTCGCGTGCTCGAACGCGTTGCTCAAAGCTTCGCCCGCGGCGAGCCGAATATCGGAAACCTCGTCCGCCGAAAAGCCGCACTCGGCTGCGAAGGCGGAGATGCCGCGCCGCGCCAACGAGACGTTTCGAATGTCGTTCTTATAGGCGGCGCGATACTCTTTGTTCAAATTAAGGGTTCTGCCGAACCTCCGGTTCGCACCCGGCACTAAACCTTCCCCCAGCGCCCCAGGGGTATGAGGGCGATTAGCTCAGCTGGGAGAGCGCCTCCCTTACAAGGAGGAAGTCGCAGGTTCGAGTCCTGCATCGCCCATGTCACCCTGGTTCTCGACGGCGGAGAACCGGTGGATGGCGTAGGGCCCGTCGATGCGTTCGTTCAAAACCACGGATGAGGATTCTCGTATGAACACGCTGCAATCGCACGCCGGAATCAAACTCGAGCGCGACGACGAGATCGCGGTTATCACGATGAACCGGCCGGTGAAACGCAACGCACTCTCGCTCGCGATGATGCGCGAGCTTAACGCAGCGTTGGGAGCGGTGGCGCCGGAGCCCGACCTTCGCGCCGTCGTGCTGCGGGCGCAAGGTCCCGCCTTTTGCGCCGGCCACGATCTCAGGGAGCTGCAAGGTCGCGACGAGGACGCCTACCGCGCGATTTTCGATGCTTGCGTCGATCTCATGACCCGAATTGCAACGATTCCGCAGCCGGTCATCGCCGAGGTTGCGAAGGTCGCGACTGCCGCCGGTTGTCAGCTCGTGGCTGCCTGCGATCTTGCGGTCGCGTCGACCGAAGCGACGTTTGCGACGCCCGGCGTGCGCATCGGATTATTTTGCAGCACGCCGATGGTCGCGCTCACGCGTGCGATCGGGCGCAAGCGCGCGATGGAGATGCTCCTGACGGGGGATGCGATCGACGCGCCGACAGCGCTCGCATGGGGTCTCGTCAACCACGTCGTGCCGCCGGAACGTCTCCAGGAAGAAACGCTCGCGCTCGCCCGCAAGATCGCTTCCGCGAGCCGACGCATCGTCGGGCTCGGCAAGGCGGCGTTCTACGCTCAGATCGACTTGGATCAAGCGCACGCGTACGAGTACGCCAAAGCGGTGATGACCTCAAACGCGCTCGAAACCGACGCGCGCGAAGGCATCGCGTCCTTTCTCGAGCGGCGCGCCCCGAACTGGGAAGGCTCGGGCAGGGGATAGTTGGGTACCGTTGAAGCGGGACGCACCCAGCTCGCTCGCGCATGGGCAGCGAGCGTTGCGATGAAGCGAAAAGCGTCGCCCACACCCGGTATGCGTGCCCCGACAAAAAGGGAACCGCGCATACGCGACGGCAGGAGGGCTCGCCTATGGCGAGCCCTTCTGTGATAACCGTTTCGTGACTCGCTTCCCTCCGCTAACGCGCTATGCCGTCATCGTTTTGATCGTCGGGCTGTGCGCCTCAGTGGTGGTAGCGTTCTTTCGAGTCCGCGCTGAGTCTCGCGCTCGGCGCGTCGAGCTCGCCATGGACTTCACGGATTTCGACGCCCTGGCGCGTTCCTACGATTACAATCCCGCCGCATTCCTGATCGCGTTGCGGCGTGCCGGGCTGACGTCGCTTGCCTTGACCGAAGAGCTCGGAGCGAACGTCGGATACGATGGAAAGGCCTACGCGACGACGGGCGCGGCGATCGCGAACCAGGCCGGAATCAGCCCGATCCACGATCCCCTGCTCGCGCAGCTCGTTCGCAGCCACCGTATCGTGGGCGGCGCCGTCTATCTTTTGGTTTGGGACCCTGCGACCTACCGTCGCTATCGCAGCGAGCTCGCGCTCCATTTCACGCGCAGGAGCGTGCGAATCTTGCGAGCGAGCCGCCCGTGGTTGATCGAGGTTCGCACTCAAATCGACTACTTCAACGCGACCGCGCTCGGCATAGCGACCGATCAGATCGAGCTCGCCCGCCGCCTGGCGCTGCTGGTCGTTGCCCGGTTTCAGAACGACGAGCGCTTCGCCGCGCCGCAGATCGACGCGACGTTCGACGACGTGCTGAGATACGATCCGAAGGTTTCGACGATCGTTTTCTTTGGGCTGAGCAATCAGGTACTGGGCTATCCCGATCACCTGACGCAGACCGCGGACGCGTTTAAACGCCACATCTTCAGCTTCGGCTCGATTGAAACATACGACCCAAGTCAGGTTCAGAAGGGAAACGACACGCTCGCGCGGCTCATTCCGGGGCGCACGGTGCGCGTCCAGGCGATCGCAAAGACCGAGCTCGACAAGTTGAAGCTCGACGACGTCGTCGCCCGCTACGTTCTTGGCGTTCGCGAGCGCAACGTCCGCGTCGTCTATCTTCGCCCGTGGTCGCATCAAGAGGGCAATCTCTCGATCGAGGCAACCAACGTCGAGATGGTCAAGCAGATCGCCGACGACCTGCGATCCGACGGTTTCCGGCTCGGTCGGGCGACGCCGATTCCCCAGTATCACGGCAACAATCGGGTGCTCGTCGCTCTTGCCGCGCTCGCGGTACCGTCGATCTTCGTGCTCTTGCTCGAATTCTTCGGATGGTATCGTCGCGGGCTCGCCGTGGCCGCTTACGCGCTAACGGTCTTCGTCTACGTTGCGGGCGTCGTCGGGCATCACGACGCGCTCGCGCGCTCCACGATCGCGCTGGCCGGCGCACTGCTCTTCGCCACCGGGGCGCTGCTCGCACTGATTCCGGCGTGGAATGAGATTCCGACGGCGATTCCTGGAACGCAGCTCGCCCGCAGCCTCGGCTGGATGGTGGCGGCGACCGGGGTCGCATTGCTGGGAGCCCTCGTAGTGGTCGGGATCATGAGCTCGCCGCTGGCAATGGAAGAGATCGAGCGGTTCCGCGGCGTGCGGCTGGTGCTCGCGCTGCCGCCGCTGATCGCGCTTGCGCTCTATCTCTTCGACCGGCGATTCGGTGCGGGCGTGCAGCGTCCGCGCGACGTCTTTCTCTCGCCCGTGCTCGCCTATCAGCTTTTCGCCGGGATCGCCATCGTCGCGCTCGGCGCGCTCATGCTCGTGCGAAGCGGCAACGATAGCGACGTTTCGCCGTCGTCTTTCGAGCTCTCGCTTCGCCACGCGCTCACCCACGTACTCAGCGTGCGCCCGCGCTTCAAAGAGTTCTTGATCGGCTTTCCCTGCATGATGCTGCTGCCCGCGCTGCTCCCGGCGCACCGGCGCGTGATCGGGTGGCTGCTCGCCCTGGGCATCGGCGTCGGCATCGGTGACATCATCGACACCTTCTCGCATCTTCACACTCCAATCGAGATCTCGATCCTGCGCATCGTCAACGGATTGGTGATCGGAGCGGTCATCGGAGCGATCGCGATTTGGATCTATCGCCGCCTTCCCGCGACGTCGCAGTGATGGCCCGAGTGCTGCTCTCGGGCTACTACGGCTTCGGAAATCTCGGTGACGAGGCGCTGCTCGAGGTGATCGTCGAGCGCATGCGTCGGCGATTTCCGTCGGCGCAGCTCGAGGTGCTCTCCGCAACGCCGCAAACGACCGCGGCGAACCATCGCGTGGAATCGACGCCGCGCTGGGACTGGCGGGCGATCCGGGCCGCCATCGCACGAGCCGACGTCGTGCTCTCCGGCGGCGGTGGCTTGCTGCAAAACGCGACGAGCCTGCGCAGCCTGCTCTACTACGCCGGCATTCTGCGCGAAGCGATTCGCACGCGGCGTAAAACGATGGTCTTTGCCCAATCGATCGGACCGCTCGATTTCTGGGGCCGTCTGATCGTCGGGAAATGTTGCAAAGGACTGGACCGGGCGACCGTTCGCGACGATCGCTCGCGCCTGCTCTTACGCGAACTCGTTCCGCGGACCCCGATCGAGCACACGGCGGATCCCGTCTTCCTCTATGAAGCTCCCAAAGGCGGAGGCGACCTCTCGGAAGAGGGGCTCGGCCCCGAGAGCGGCCCATATGCGGTGGTCAGCGTGCGCAAAGCAGCGGCGTTCCGCGACGGGGCGGCACTTGTCGGGCGCGTCGCCGACCGGCTGGCGCTGCATCACGAGATTCGTGCCGCATTCCTGCCGCTAGGCGGCGCCGCCGATGCAGCGATGTCGACCGACGTCATTCGCAGCTGCAAATCGAATCCCGTACTCTTGCCGGAATGCACCCTGGCGAAAGCCGCGTCGATTCTCCGTGGCGCGCACGTCGTCGTGGGCATGCGTCTGCACTCGCTCGTTCTTGCGGCCCGCTATGCGGTGCCTTTTCTCGCTATCGCCTACGATCCGAAGGTCGGCGCGCTCTGCGACGATCTGAAGTATCCGCTCGAGCCGCTCTGGCGGACGGGCGAACGGCGCCTCAGTGACGGCGCGGTCGACGCTCTCGTCGATCGGCTGGTGCTCGAGCGCGACGCGATTTCGGAGCAGTTAACGCAACGCCGGCAAGTCGTTCAAGCCGCGGCCGAGCGAAACTTCGACGTGCTCGCCGACCTGTTGAATTAGCGGTGCCGTGGATTATCGCGCCACGCTGAATCTCCCTAAAACGGACTTTCCAATGAGAGCCGAGCTTCCAAAGCGCGAACCGCAATGGCTCGCCTGGTGGCGAGATCGCCGGACCTACGAACGGCGGCTGGAACGCAACGCCGCAAACGGTGCGTGGATTCTGCACGATGGGCCTCCCTACGCCAACGGCGATCTGCATATGGGCCACTTTCTCAACATGGTGCTCAAAGACGTCTTCGTGAAGATCGCCTTGCTTGACGGCAAGTACGCGAAGTTCGTTCCCGGCTGGGACATGCACGGGCTGCCGATCGAATACGAGACCCTCAAGTACTTAGGCGTACAAGACTTCCACGCGATCGACCCGCTCGAGCTGCGCGAGCGTTGCAAGGAACGCGCGCTCTTCTGGCTCGATCGTCAGCGCGAGCAACGCGTGCGCATGGGGAACTTTGGGTTCTTCGACCGGCCCTACCGCACGATCGATCCCTCGTTTGAAGCAACGATCGTCAATGCGCTCGCCGATCTCGCCGAGCGGCAGCAAATTTATAAGGGGCTGCGCTCGACGCTCTGGTGCATCTACGACGAAACCGCCCTCGCTGAAGCCGAGATCGAATACGAAACGAAAGCTTCGCCCTCGCTCTACGTGCGGTTCACGGCCACTCCCGAACAGCGAGAGAGAATACTCGAAGTCATCCTTCGACGGGCTCAGGATGACACGGATAATTCCTCAGGGCCTGCGCGGGTTTCGTTTCTCATTTGGACGACGACACCATGGACGCTGCCGGCCAATGTCGCGATTGCGTTGCGCCCCGACGCGATTTACGCTCTCTACCGCGTCGGCGATGAAGGCGTAATCGTCGCCGAAGCGCTCGCGCGCCAAACCCTCGGCGAGCGCTTCGAGAAGGCAACGCTTCTGGGGCGCGCGCGCGGAGCCGAGCTCGACGACCTCGCCGTGCGCCATCCGTTCTTGGAACGGGATTCGGTGATCGTGCTCGCCGACTACGTCGATCTGCAAACGGGCACCGGAGCCGTCCACACCGCGCCGGGCCACGGCGCCGACGATTTCGACACCGGAATGAAGTACGGCTTGCCGATTCTCAATCCGGTCGATGCGACGGGCCGGTTTACGGCCGAAGCCGGCCCCTATGCCGGGATGCAGATATTCGAGGCAAACGCGAAGATCGTCAAAGATCTCGATGTAAGCGGAGCGCTCTGGAGCGCGGGCGAGTACGAGCATTCTTATCCGCATTGCTGGCGTTGTCACAATCCCGTGATCTTTCGAGCAACCGCGCAATGGTTTCTCGCGATGGATCAAAATGTGCTGCGCCAGCGCGCGATCGATGCGACCGACGGCATTGAATACACGCCGGAATGGGGCCGCGCCCGCCAGCGCCAGATGATCGAGACGCATCCGGAATGGTGCCTTTCACGGCAACGCACGTGGGGAACGCCGATTCCGTCGCTGGTCTGTCGCGAATGCGGTGAGGCGGTGCTCGACGCACGCGTGGCTCGTCTGGCGGCAAAGCGCTTCGGCGCGGCGGGTGCCAGCGTATGGTGGAGCGACCCCGTGGAAGTTTATCTGCCGCCCGGCTTCGTCTGTCCAAGCTGCAACGGTACGCGGTTCGACAAAGAGAAAAACATCGTCGACATCTGGTTTGAATCGGGGGTCACTCACCTCGCCGTCCTTGGGCACGACGGCATGCCCTGGCCGTCCGATCTCGTGCTCGAAGGCGGCGATCAGTTTCGCGGATGGTTTCGCAGCTCGCTGATCACCGGCATTGCGATCAAGGGGCGCGCCCCATATCGCCGCGTCATGAAGAACGGCTGGGTGAACGACGAAGAAGGCCGCCCCATGTCGAAATCGCGCGGCACCGGCATCGAGGTGGTCGACGCGATGGACCGATGGGGCGCCGACCTGTTACGGCTTTGGGCGGCTTCCGTGGAACCGATCGACGACGTGCGCTTCGGCCCCAACGTGATCGAGCAGGTCGGGCGCGTTTATCGCAACCTGCGCAACCGCATGCGCTTCATGATCTCGAACCTCGACGACCTCGCGGCGGCCGACGTCGTACCTCGCGACGCGATGGAGCCGATCGACCGTCTCGCCTGCAACGTGGCCGACGCCTTCGTCGCGAACGTCAAGGCCGCATACGATCGATGTGAAATCCACGACGCCTACTTGAGCATCGTCGATTTCGAAAGCGGAATATCGAGCCTTTACTTCGACGCACTGAAGGATCCGCTCTACTCGCGGGCGGCGAACGATCGGCGGCGGCGCAGCGCGCAATCCGCGCTGCTCCACGTGCTGGCACGCTTTCTCACCGTCCTCGCGCCGGTGCTGTCGTTTACCGCGGAAGAAGCATGGCAAGCGCTTCCGCGTGGGCTTCGCGGCGAGGCTGAGAGCGTCTTCGATACCTCCTTTGATACGGCGCGTCACCGCAGCGGCGCGTTCGAGGGTGATCTGCGGCTATGGCAGCAGCTACGGGCGCTGCGCGCCCGCGTCGCTGCGTCGGTGAGCCCGCGCGATTTCGAGGCGCAGCTGCTTTTGGCGATGACGCCCGACGCATACAAACGGCTCTCCGCGCTCGGCGACAACCTCCGCGAAGCGCTCGTCGTCTCGCAGCTTCGTTTGGTTCGATCCGAACGAGAGAATGACGAGAGCGCCGACGGCGTCTTGGAGTTCGTGATGTTGCCCGCGCGAGGCGCGAAGTGCGCCCGATGCTGGAAGTACCGGGAACTCGGAACCGACGCGAACCACCCGTCGATCTGCGCCGATTGCGCGCAGGTCGTGCGGGCGCTTCGCCAGACGGCCTAAGACCTCCAGGCGCCGTCGCGGAAGCCGCCCCAAACGCCGGCCTCGATCGCCGCGCGGGCCTCGCGCATCAAACGGTTGACCAGGTAGACGTTGTGGTACGAGAGCAGCCTTGGCCCCAGCATCTCGCCTGCACGAAAGCAATGCGCGAGATACGCGCGCGTGTAGGTGGTGCACGTCGAACAATCGCAGCGTGGGTCGAGCGATGACGCGTCGCGGACGAATGCGGCGTTGAAGAGGTTGAGCTCGCCGCCGTGCGTCATGGCACGGCCATTGCGGCCGCAGCGCGTCGGGTAGACCGAATCGAAGAGATCGATGCCGGAGCCGATCGCCGCGATGAGATCGCGCACCGTGCCGACACCCATGAGGTAGCGCGGCTTCTCGGCCGGCAGAAGCGCGGCGGTCGAGCGCGCGCATTCATACATCTCGTGGCGCGTTTCGCCGACCGAAAGGCCTCCGATCGCGTAGCCGGCGAAATCGAGCTCGACGACGGCACGGGCGCTGCGCTCGCGCAGCGCCCGATCGAGACCTCCTTGGACGATCGCAAAGAGCAGCGTTCCCTTGCGTGCGGGTAGCGCCGCCGAGCGCCGAGCCCATTGCGTCGTCAAGCGCACCGACGCTTCGAGCTGCGCTCGCGCCGCGGGCAGCTTCACGCAGACGTCGAGAACCATGGCAACGTCGCTGCCGATGCGCTGCGCAAACGCAATGACGGTCTCGGGCGTGAAGCGGTGCTCGCTGCCGTCGAGATGCGACGCGAACGTGACGCCGTCGTCGTCGAGCCGCCGCCGGCCCTCGAGGCTGAAGACCTGAAATCCGCCCGAATCGGTGAGAATCGGACGATTCCAGGCCATGAAGCGGTGGAGACCGCCGGCCGCTTCGAGCGTCGCGATTCCGGGGCGAAGCCAGAGATGATACGTGTTTGAAAGCACGATCTGCGTCTGCGCTTCGTGCAGCTCTTGCGGGGTGATGCCCTTTACTGCTGCGGCGGTTCCGACCGGCATGAAGCAGGGCGTCTCGACGTCGCCGTGCGCCAACCTCAAACGGCCGCGTCGCGCGCCGCCGTCAGAAGCGAGCAAAGCGAAGGCCGTCATATCACGTGTCGTCCTGAACCTTCGACTCGGCGCGGCGCGCCTCGCTCAGGGTGACACGATCGTGGAGACGATGTCACGTGCCTGTCGATAGGTCGGCGGCGGCGGCGCTTCGAATTCCATCGCCGCGCCGGTGCGCGGGTGCCGGAAAGCAAGTCGCCACGCGTGCAATGCCTGACCGGGAAGATCGAAGCGAGCTTCCTTCTTCCCGTACGTCGGATCGTTGAGAATCGGATGACCGTACGCGGCGCAGTGCACGCGTATCTGGTGCGTGCGTCCGGTCTCGAGGCGAAAAACGAGCTCGGCATGCCTTTGGAAGCGTTCTTCCACGGCGTAGTGGGTGATTGCCGGTCTTCCTTCAGTGACGATCGCGAACTTGAGGCGGTTGCGAGGGTCGCGCCCGATCGGCCCCTCGATCGTGCCGCGCGGATGTTCGGGAATTCCGCAAACGAGCCCGAGGTATGCACGCTCGATGCGCCGCGCTTTCATGGCGGCGCGCAGGCTGCGCAGGCTTTCGTCGCGCTTTGCGACGACGAGCAGACCCGAAGTATCGCGGTCGAGGCGATGGATGAGACCGGCCCGCAGCGAGTCGCCGGGCGGGGGGTCTGTGACGTGTCCGAGCACGGCGTTCACGAGGGTGCCGCGCGGCGTGCCGTGCGCCGGATGCGTCACCATTCCGGCGGCCTTGTCGATAACCAGAAGATCTTCGTCTTCGTAGACGACTGCGAGCTCGATCGCCTCGGGTCGTGCGACGAGCGGCTTGGGCGGCGACAGGTCGAAGTCGAGCACGTCGCCTTCTTCGAGGATCGTGCTCGGTTTCGCCGGGGCGCCGTTGACGAGGACCTCGCCGTTTCTGGCGCTTCGCGCCGATTGAGATCGTGAGGCGCCCGCAAGCGAGGCGACGATCAGGTCGGTGCGCTTTCCCGCTTGATCAGCGGTGACGACGTGTGACAAGACTCGAGAGCAAAAGCAGTCCGACGCCGACCGTGATGCACGAATCTCCGACATTGAATATGTTCGGCCAAATGCGATAGAAGTCGATGAAGTCGATCACGTAGCCATAGTGAACGCGGTCGACGATATTTCCGATTGCGCCTCCGACGATCATGCCGAACGCGACCCGTACCGTCAACGAGCGCGCGGCCGGCTCACGAAAGCTAAACCAGAAAAGGATCAGGACGACGATCGCCATTCCAATCAGAAGGACCGCGTTGTTTCCGAAGAGGCCGAACGCTCCATGAACGTTGCGCTCGTAGGTCCATCTGAGAAAATGCGGGATAACGTACCGGCTCTCGCCGGGGAGCAGCAATCTCACGATTAGCCGTTTGGTGAATTGATCGGCCCAAAGGACCAAGACCGCGACGCCCGCGATGACGAGCGTGTTGCTTAGACTAGAGGCTCGGTTGCGGTACAAACTGGTAGAACCACCCGGCTACGCTGAGAAACGCATCGTTGACGAGCACCAATCCGACGACGATGAGAAACACGCCGGCGCCGAACTCGATCGCTCGCAGTGTTGGCCTGATGCGGCGAAGCAGTGGAAGGACGAAGCCGATCGCACCGGCGGCCGCGAGAAACGGCAGGGCAAGTCCGAGGCAATAAAACGATAAAAGCACGGCGGCTTGGGCGCTCTGCTGCTGGGACGCGATGGCAAGAATGCCGGCGAGGATCGGACCGATGCAGGGCGACCATCCGGCCGCGAACGCCATTCCAACCAGACCGGAGGTCCAAAAGGTCGCTCGGTCGTGACGCAGGTGCATACGCGCATCCATCATCAGCCACGGAATGCGCAGCATGCCCATCATGTGCAGCCCGAGCACGACGACGAGTACGCCGCCGACCTGAGCGATCAGGCTTCGGTTGGCATCGAGCGCACCGCCGACGGCGCTGGCACTCAAACCGAGCGCAACGAAGATTAGACTAAAGCCGAGCACGAAAGCGACGGCGTGCGCGAGCGTTTGGATGCGCGCTTGCGCGGTCGTTGCGGCTTTCAGATCTTCGACGCTCTCGCCGGTAAGCAGCGAGAGGTACGCCGGCACGAGTGGGAGGACGCACGGCGATACGAAGGAAACGAGGCCCGCAAGGAAGGCGATTCCGGCGGTGATATGTGTCGTCGCGGTCATGCGCCCAACAGGGTTAGGAATGCAGCACTGGTTTACCTATCCGACAAACATCGACCCGGTCGCGATCCATCTCGGGCCGCTGAGCATCCACTGGTACGGCATCGCCTATCTCGTGGCGTTCCTGTGCGTTTACCTTTGGATGAGCCGTCCGGCAGGCCGGCGGCGGCTCGGCCTCACCAGGGACCAAATTCAAGACTTTCTCTTTTACGCGCTGATCGGCGTGCTCGTCGGCGGACGAACCTTCTTCGTGATCAACGACGTCATCAGCAAGCACGATGCGTCGTTCTATGTATCCAATCCGATCAATTTCATCGCGGTCTGGAACGGCGGCATGGCCTTTCACGGCGGCCTTGTCGGCGTGCTCGTGGCGATTTGGCTCTTCCTTCGCAAGCATTCCGGTCTCAAATACACGGTCGTCGGCGACGAGGTCGTGATGATGCTGCCGGTTGGGATAACCCTCGTGCGGATCGTCAACTTCATCAACGACGAGCTCTGGGGCGACGTCTGCCGGCCCGACCGGGCCTGGTGTATGATTTTCCCCACCGCGCCAAGCTTTAACGGCGTGGCGGTCTATCGCCATCCGTCACAGATCTACGAAGCGATTCTCGACATCCTCACGCTGCCGATTCTGTTGATCGTCTATCGGTTCAAGCCGAAAGATGGGGTCGTCGGATGGACATGGTTCACGCTCTACGGCATCACGCGATCCATCGCCGAGCTCTGGCGGCATGCCGATTTTCGATGGCTGGGCATCACCGGTGGTCAGCTCTACGCTTTGCCGATGATCATCATCGGGATCATCGGCATCGCCTACTGTGCGACACGGCCCGGCGGCCGCACGGAGATCAGACCCGCCCCGGCGCAGCCGGCGCGCGGGTGAGCGATGGCGTTGCTGCGCGATATCGTGCGCTTCGGGGCGAAATCGCCGACGAGCTGCGCAGATGCAGCCGCGATCCGGCCACGCTCACGCTCGTCGGCATCGGCAAGGGCCAGTCGAGCCAGACCATCGCTGCGGCGATCGAGGCTGGGCTGACCGACCTCGGCGAGAGCTATCTGCAGGAGGCGCGCCGTAAGTTTCCGGCGCTGCCTGCGGTGAGGAAACACTTCGTCGGTCATCTGCAAACGAACAAAGCCAAGGCAATTGCAGCTGGTTTCGACATGGTGCAGAGCGTCGACCGCGCCCCGGCCGCAATCGCGCTGTCGCGGGCGGCGGTGGAGGTTGGCAAGGAGCTTCCGGTGCTGATGCAGCTCAACGTTTCGCCGGTCGAGCGATTCGGCTGCCCGCCGGCGCAAGCCGATCGGCTCGCCGAGACGCTTCGCGAGCAGCCCGCCTTGCGGCTCGACGGCGTCATGGCGATAGGACCGCGTACGGCGGAGCGCGACGAAATCTTGCGCGCGTTTGAGCTGGCCGCCATGACGTTGGCCCGCATTGGTGGAAGTACGCTCTCAATTGGAATGTCGGGTGATTGGCGCGAGGCAGTGAGAGCGGGGTCGACGATGCTGCGCATCGGCGAAGCTCTCTTTGGTTTGCGACCAGCAAAGGAGGATCGCCAATGAGCATGTTAAGCAAGATCGGGTCGTTTTTCGCCATCCGCGATGACGACGAAGAGTTCTACGGCGAGGAGACGCCGTCGCCGCGCGTCGTGCCGCTTTCATCCGCCGGACGGCGGGGCGGCACTCAAGTGAGCGTCTATTCACCGCGCAGCTATCAAGACGTCGTCGAGATCGCCGATTCGCTGCGCAACCGCCAAGTGGTCATTGTCAACTTACAGAATGCGGACCGAACGCTCTTGCAGCGGGTCGTCGACTTCACGTCTGGGGTCGCGTACACGATCGACGGCAAGATTCAAAAACTTGCCGAATCGATCTATCTGGTGGTGCCGTCCGGCATCGTCGTCAATGCCGCCGGGCTACGGGATTCGATGATGGCCGACGGCAGTTTCGATTTTATGACGAGCAGAGCGTAGGATAGGAGTATGCAGAAAATCACACCGGTCGACATCCAGCACAAGAGCTTCAAAAAAGCGTTGCAGGGCTACGACCGTGCCGACGTCGATGGGTTTCTCGACGAGATCATCGAGACGCTGGAGGATGAAGCGCAGCATCGTGCCGCCCTCGAAGCCGAGATTGCCGACCTCAAGGAGCGGGTGAGCCATTTCAAGGCGATGGAGGAATCGCTGCAAAACACGCTGGTCCTCGCGCAGCGAACCGCGGACGAGGTGAAAGCCTCCGCGCATAAGGAAGCCGATTTGATCCGCGAGAAGGCGCGTATCGCCGGCGATCGTGAGATCGCCGGCTACAACGATGCGATCGCCGACGTGCGGCGCGAGCACCAGCGAGCCGTCGAGGCCGCGGAAAAGGCGCGCAGCGAACTGCGAAGCATGCTCATGACGCAGCTAGCATTGCTCGAGAGATCTGACGGCCCTTCGGTCAACGGCGAACCGCAGAGCGCCGCGCAGGTACAGTCCGAGGCCGCAAAGGAACCGCCGCGTAAAGAAGAGACGACGCGAATAACCGTTTACTAACGGTCGCGGTTTTACCCGGAGACGGCATCGGTCCCGAGGTGACGCATGCCGCCGTTGTGATCTTGCGCTGCGTGCGTTCCGACGTCGAGTGCGTCGAAGCCGTCGTGGGAGGCGCCGCACTCGCGCGCGGCCTCGAAGCCTTGCCGTCGGAGACGCGCGAGCTCTGCGATCGCAGTGACGCCATTCTCTTTGGCAGCGTCGGCCTTCCCGAATACGAAAACAAGCCGCTGCGGGAGCGTCCCGAGTACGCGCTCTTCGTATTGCGCCGCGATTACGAATTGTACGCCAACCTTCGCCCCGTGCGCGTCTTCGCTGGGCTGGAGGAAGCCTCGCCCCTACGGCCTGAGATCGTGCGCGGCCTCGATCTGCTCGTCGTGCGGGAGCTGACCGGGGGCATTTATTATGGACGCCCCAAGGAGCGGCGCTTCGTCGATGGGGTCGAAGAGGCGATCGATACGATGATCTACCGCGTACCGGAGATCGAGCGGATCGCGCGGATCGGCTTCGAGCTAGCGCGCGCGCGCCGGAAACGCCTGACGTCGGTCGATAAGCAGAACATTTTGGAGACATCGCGGCTCTGGCGTCGCGTCGTCGCCGGCATGGCCCCCGAGTACGCGGACGTTCGGCTCGAGCACCTGCTGGTCGATACCGCGGCGATGCAGCTCGTGCAGCGGCCAGGCGACTTTGACGTCATCCTCACCGAGAACATGTTCGGCGACATTCTTTCAGACGAAGCGGCGATACTCACCGGATCGATCGGAACGCTTCCCAGCGCGAGCTTGGGAACGCGAGGATCGCCGGGAAGCCAGTTCGGGCTTTACGAGCCGATTGGGGGAACGGCGCCGGACCTCGCCGGCGCAAACGTAGCGAATCCAACGGCAGCAATTCTCTCCGCCGCAATGCTGCTTCGGCACTCGCTCGACGACGAGCCCAACGCGGCGCGCATCGAGCGGGGAGTCGAACGAGCCTACGCCGACGGCTTACGCACCGCAGAACTGGCGCGTACGCGCGCGGCGCTTTCAACGCAGGCCTTCACGGAGGCGATCGTCGCCCGACTCTAACGCGCTGTCTCTAGCCATCGCGCAGGCAAATTCGTCTTCCTGAGCCTGTCGAAGGATGACGAGCGCCGCTTCAGACTTTCGTGGTTTCCTGCGCGACGGTGCGGCCGATGAAGTCGATGAAGCGAACGAGCAGTTCGGCGTGCGCGCCCGGATGCGCTGCGGTCCACGCGGCGCGCCACCGGGCGAGCACATCGCGCTTCATTGCTGCGACGGCGTCGTCGTCGGTTTCGATGTAATGCTGAAGGTCGAGGCTAACGACGAGCGTGCTCTGCGGCCGAACGTCGAAACCCATGACCACCCCGGAATACTTCTCCTTGAGCGGCGCCACGAAAGCCAGCTCGGCGTCGTCGACCCGCTGCTGTGGTGACCGCGTGCTGCATGCTGTAAGGAGCGCCGCCAGTGCGGCGTGAACCGCGACTCGCAGATCGGCCATGGTGCGGAAAACATTCGGCCACGCGCCTGGGCTACCATGCGTTTGTGGACGGTATTGCGTGGGCTGCAAGCGCGATGATCGCGGCGCGCACGAGACTCGAAATCGCGACCGAAAATCTGGCGAACGTCTCGACCGACGGCTTCCGGCGCATCTCGGCCCGAGGTTTTCTCACAACGCTGGGAGTGGCGATCGCCCGCGAGCGCACCGGTAACCCGGCAGAGACCCGCGCCGGTGCCTTCCTGCGGGAAGAGGATGGGACGTTACGCAGCGCCTCGGGGCGTCGAATCGTCGGACCGCGTCTCTCAAACGGTGTCAATGCAATTGCGGAGATGATCGACGTGCTCGCGGCCGAGCGTTCGTTCGAGAGCGCGCAAAAGACCGTCACGGCGATCGATCTCTCACGTCAAAAAGCGGCCGAAGCGGCTCGCATCGCGTAGGGCGTCACAGCAATGGACCGCGCGCTCTTCGCTGCCGCAAGCGGCATGGCGGCTCAACAGCAAAACCTCGACACCATCGCCGACAACCTTGCCAACGCGGGCGTCGTCGGATTCAAAGGTTCGGCCCAGAGCTTTGCCGAGCTCGTCACGCCCGATCGGCGCGGATTGGGAACCGTGGCGTTGGGAGCGCGCGTATTCTTCGCGCAAGGGAAGCTCTCGCGCAGCCCCGGGCCGTTCGATCTCGCCATCGACGGTCCGGGTTTCTTTTCGCTCGTTGACGCGCGCGGGCGCCGGTACTATACGCGCGATGGCCAGTTCTCACGGTCGGCCGACGGGACACTGCGCAATGCGCACGATCTGCGTCTGGCCGGCGTCCGTATTCCGGGCGATGCACTCGCTGCGACGGTCGAAACCGATGGAAGCGTGCGCGCCAAATTTACGGGTGGCGCGCGGGTCATCGGGCACGTTCGTCTTGCCGAGTTTTCCGCGCCCGAAGCGTTGCGCGCGATCGACGGAGCGCTCTTTGAAGCCACACCGGCTTCGGGAAAGGCGCGCGAGATGGTGCCAGGTGGCGAGGAGGGCCCAAAACTGCGCTTCGGCATGCTCGAAGAATCGAACGTCACGATCATCGATGCGATGATGCAAATCCTGACCGCGCAGCGAGCCTACGAAGCGAATGCCAAGGCAGTTCAAACAAAAAGCCAACAAATGGCTCTCAGACTTCAGCGGCGCGTCGCATAATTTTGCAGCCCGAAAGCATCGGACGCCGGTATCTCCGGTGCCGGCAGGACGGGTACCGCACTTTGGCGAAATCAATTCATAATATGAATGAGTTTACGCCATTTCCAACTGTCGAAGACGCCTTGCAGGACCTCCACGAGTTCTTTCCCGTGGTTTGGGAAGCGATGGACTCAGCGGTAGCGGGAGCCGCCTCGTTTTTTGCGGACGCCGTCATCGACGCCTGTCTCTTCCCGAACCTCGTACGCTATCACGCCAAGCAGTTCTTTGCATATCGCCAGCTCGTAGCGGTCGATGAAGAAGATGCTCCTGCGGAGTTCGATTCGATAGGATTGGCCAACAACGGCTTGTGTGTTGTGTGCAGTCGTTATGCTGTGCGAATACGGAAGTCAGATAACGGGCTGATTCCGATACCGGGTCCTTCGTATACATTGCAACAGTTTTATCGGCAGCAACCTTTGCCGTTCAACCTTGCGAACCGCCCGGCCCAGATCGTCGACACGAGCCTGCTGATCCTTTGGCACGTCGACGCCGGATATCGTCTTTCGGGGCTCGACTTGTGTTGTCCGCAGGAAGGCGGCACCACTCGGTCGTCCGTCAAGCACTATTGGTCCGTGCGCCTTGACAACCCGATGACCATGGACTCCGAAGTAGCGTTAGCTGCGGTAGGTGACCTCGAAGGTATTGAGGCCATTTCCGAAAGCGATGCTCCGCGTCAACACGGATGATCTACGGCGAGCGAGTCGAGCAAGCTCGTGAGTTTCACGGTCTTACGCAAAAAGATTTTGCGGAGAAGATCGGCTGCGATCAATCCATGGTTGCGAAAATGGAAGCCGGAATCCAGACCGGTGCGGAACTGGCGACCGCCGTTGCCGCGGTAACCAACTTCCCCATGGCGTGGTTCACTCAGCCGCCGACGGCACATTTTCCCATGGGATCGTTGCAGTTCCGCGCACGCGCAAACATGACGGCGAGGCAGAGGCGGCAGGCTTATCAGCACGCGCGTACTGCGTACGAGCTTGTTGCGCATCTGCTTCCCCGCGCCAAGATGATACCGGTTCGCCTCCCTCGTCTAACTAGCGGCGACATCAGCGAAGCTGCGGCCGCGGTCCGATCGGAATGTGGCCTCTCGCCCGATACACCGGTTCCCAATGTCTTCAATGCCGTCGAGCGCGTTGGCGTTATTGCAATCGCCCTCCCTGCGTTACTTGAAAAGAGGGATGGGTTTTCCGCGTGGGCTGGCGCCTTAGACGAGCGTCCGATTATAAACATCCCAAGCGGGGCGCCGGGGGATCGTATGCGCTGGACTACGGCTCACGAAGCAGGAGAGCTTGTGCTGGCCGGGCTTCCACCTGGCCCCGATCGGGAACGGGCGGCCGATCAGTTCGCAGCGTCGTTCTTACTACCTGAAGCGGCGATGAGGCGGGATTTAAAATCTCCTGTCTCTCTCACGACACTAGCGAGGTTAAAGGCGCGCTGGGGTGTTGCAATGTCTGCTCTTGCCAGGCGAGCAAAGGAACTCTCCATTATTTCCGACCGGCAGTACCGTTATCTGATGCAACAAATGGGCGCGCGGCGGTGGCGCACCGAAGAGCCGGTCCAAGTCCGGTCGGAGAAGCCAAGAGCCCTTCGGAAGCTGGTCGAAGTCTTATATGGAGACCCTATCAACTTCCGCCAGCTATCAGCGGATGTAAACCTAAGCCCACTGTATTTGCGGGAGCTGCTGCGGCTACACGCCTCCAAGCGTGACCTCGCCGGGGACTCCGACAAATCGCCAGAGCAATACTCTTCTGGAAGCAATGTGGTGCCAATCTATTCGCGACTGCGGAGATAGCTCTTGAGAGATGAGCCGTCTGCGGCCTTGGATTAAAGAGGTGATCGGATTCTGCTGGCCTTCGAACTGATGCGATTGAAAAAGTGTTGTGCAGGTCTCTAATGAGTGCGCCGATTGCACTAATATCGGCAGGATTCGTGCGTAATCTGCGGCGTCATGCTCGATTGAGAGGGGTCTGCGAACGATAGTGGGTCCGGTGTGTAAGGGAGTGGTTGAGGAGTGGTAAGGGAGTGGTTGAGGAGTGGTAAGGGAGTGGTTGAGGAGTGGTTGAGGGAGTGGTTGAGTTTAAAAGCGAGTGGTTACCGAGTGGTATTGGGGGGGGGTTATTAGTCGGATCGAAAGATGCGCCGGCCAGGCATACCGACCGTCGCGAGGTAGGGTTTTCTCGGAGGCGCCCCTCAAGGCACCCGAGGCTATCCATCAGCTCGCTCCGCTGCGGGTCCGTCGCGCTTTGCGCTCGCCCCTCCACGTCGCTCGCGTGGCATCATAAATAGCTCACCTCAATAGCTCACCTCCGCTCGCGCGTCGGCTCGCTCTCGATGCTCGCCTTGGCTCGCATCCTTAAACTATCAACGCTCGCGTCGGCTTCCGCCTCCGCTTCGCTTTCAGGCCAAAGCTCGGTGCTTACTGTGCGGGGGCACAGACACACCTCGCTTTGCTACTTTACCTCACGACATTATCTTCGCGATTAAGCCAATGATTGCAAGGGTTTCTGTTCACCTAGACCTGCACTCATTTCCGCTCGGAGTGCAGAACACCGAGTGCAGGTCAATCTTCGACCGAAGTGATAAGCGGCTTGTTGAGTACATACAAGTTCGACCGTTGGCCGCCGTCGGTGACGGTGATCAGTGGGGATCCATCCTCGTTATAGAGCCCCTCCAGCTTGCGACCGCGTTTCGGGATTGACTTTCCCTGGAGCAACGCCAGCAGCTCGTAGACATATTTCTCAGACAGATCCAGGTGATGCTTCATCTTGACGAACGGTATTCTGACCGGCTCTTGGAAGTCGCGGGCCTTGTACGATCGGTAGATGTACCGGAACAGCTTTATCGCGTTCTTGTACACCGTCGGGTATTTCATCCGCTTGCCGGTGTCCCTCACGTATTGGGACACACGCCGGAGGTAAGAGCCCCACGAGTTTCGTCTGGCGAGAATGGCCTCGTCTGATTGAGCCGCATAGGCTTGACTCTTCCCTTCGATGCGATCGGCCTGGCGGCGCTTGCGCTCAGCAGCACGCCGTCGTTCCTGCGCGATCCGCTCGTCCTGGTAGGCTTCCAATCGCAAGCTGGCAGCCAGATCCTGCGATGCCTTTTGTTCCGCTTCCCTACTGATCTTCGTCGCCATAATCGTTGCTCGATGTTGTACTACCCGGATATCATGCGCCTTCGTCGGATGCCCTTCTCGATGAGTCCTCCCAAGAGTTGCGCAGAGTCACCCAGAAGCGGCGGTTCCTCCGGGCTAACGAACGCGAGCGGCGCTTAAACGCGGTTTTCAGATGCTGAAAGTTGGCCGGCCGGAAATATGTCGGCCCAGCTTCGAGACTGGTGTTAATCGCGTACCCAATAAGCGAATCCGCGCAAAGAATCGAAGCTGAGCGGGCCGCCTGACCCGCTGCCGCGCGCCGATGCAAAGATGCGATTTCAAAGAGCGGAAATATGGATGAGTAGCAATCGGAATCGACCGATGGTTCCAAGATGCCTCTGCTCGAATCCCCCCCTATTCGTGACTCGGGCGCCCATCGTTTGCAGCTTGGGTGGCGAGCTTCCAGTATGCCGATTGCAGCCCTATCGAGCGATGGAGATCAGTGACCCGATAAAAGTTGCCACTGTGATCGCAAGCATTGCTTAGAAAGCCCGCAATCGCGCGCGTTACCTAGGCTTCCGGTGCCCTCTGACGCGGGATAGCTGCGCTTCAAGTCTTGAGATACTCGACGGGGACAGAAGCCGCTCTACGAGGCTGCTTTCGGTTTCTATGATGCCTTCGCGTCGGAGCCGAGCCTTCAGCGATGCGAGCCGGTACTTTGCGCCCGTCGAGATTAGGAACGTCGCCTTGACCGAGTCGTCTGCCATGCAGTTCGACTTTTGGTCGCAGGCTTTACAGCTTCCTGGCTTACTGGTAAACTGTAAAGACACTAGCAACGACCGTAACAGGAGGCTTTACAAGCCAACAATGAGGGGGAAAGTCGTCGCATACTATCGGGTTAGCACTGACCGTCAAGGTCGCTCAGGACTCGGTTTGGAGGGCCAGCGCGCAGCCGTGGAGGCGCATTGCGCGCGCACGGGAGCTACGATCGCGCGTGACTACGTAGAGGTTGAGAGTGGTCGCAACAACGACCGCCCGAAGTTGGCGGACGCCCTGGCATACGCACGTCGCGCGAAGGCTACACTGCTCGTGGCGAAGCTCGATCGCCTCAGCCGCTCGGTGCGGTTTATCGCCACAGTCCTCGACTCGGGGGCCGACTTCGCTGCATGCGACGTGCCAGAGGCAAACCGCCTACTACTGCACGTACTCGCCGCTGTTGCAGAGAACGAAGCCAAAGCTATCAGCGATCGCACTAAGGCAGCTTTGCAAGCCGCTAAGGCGCGTGGCGTACGCCTTGGTTCGCATAACGCTGCAGTACCCTCGTTGACGCCAGAGGCACGTCACGAAGGCGCGGTTCGCGGTTCAGAAGCTAATCACCGAAACGCGGTCGAAGCCTACGCTGATCTAGTACCGTACGTTAAGAAGCTCCGTACTCAGGGACTCTCACTGCGCGCGATCGCGAGCCGCCTCAATCACGACGGGCACACTACGCGGTGCGACAAGCCGTGGTCAGCGGTTCAGGTGCGCTTGGTCTTGCAGCGCGCGGCTTGAGTGTACACCTGACGGCTACGACGGAACGCCTTGCACACCGCAGAGCGTTTTCATTTGGCTTTTGCTTTGTGCGATGCGATCGTGAAGGATTAGTGCTTGGTGAGGCGCTCTACCGCCCTGCACTCTGCATCTCCACTCGTGCTCGATTCGGCGCTCAGCAGCGTCATTTGTTCACTGAAGAGGTCGAGCTTCATGCTGAGTGCAGCGATGGGTTAGCGGGTGGTGCGGACGTTGCTTACTGTGCTTGCCGCCATACGTTCGCACCGTAAGGGTCGCAGACAGTGAGGCGCCACTGGTCCGTCGTGTCAGTAGTCATTCGCTCTAATGTAGCTCAAGTTTCACCTGAGGCGTCTCGGGTTGGTACCTCTCCGAGGCTTTGTACGGCGAGCCGGAAGGCGGATGATTCGGGCGCTTTCCGTGGAGCAGTTCATCAATCGTCAGTATCTGTACGACAGGAAACTCCGCCTGCCACGTTTCCGACCAGTACTTTCCTGCTATCGCCGCCTCGATGCGCATAGGCTTTGTCGGTTCTTCAAGGGTAACGAAGATGCCAATGTCCGCGCCCGCATTCGCTATTGTCGTCCGTAGCTCTTTTATGTCCTTCACGCCGACATGGCCGGACTTCACTTGAGCGATGAGCTTCCCTGTCGCGCCCTTATCGGCGACGAAGCGAATGACGCCATCTACGCCGCCGTCTGCGCCTTTCTTCTTCTTGTCGTCTAAGGGATACGCTCCGACTCGGGAGATTGCCCACCATTGGAACTGATAGCGGTCAAGTTCGGCGAGCGCGCGAGCACCGCTAACGTCTACGGGTTCGCCGTACACTTGATAATCGAGGCCCGCTCCGAAGCGAGTCTCCAGTCGCCAGCGGATAAGCGCGATAGCTAGGTGGGTTATGTCAATCCCAATCCATTTGCGGTTCAGCGCCTGTGCCGCGTCAATGGTCGTTCCACAACCGCAGAACGGGTCGAGTACCACGTCGCCTTCATTGGACGAGCACGCGATAATCCGTTCCATTAGCTTCAGCGGCTTTTGCGTCGGATACCCGAGGCGTTCTATCGCTTGCGAGTTGATTGGCGGAATGTCGGTCCAAAGGTTGTCGAGAATCTCGCCGCTCATCTCGTCCAAGTAACGCTTAATCTGGGGACGCATTTCCTTGCGCTTCGGGTAAACGATGCGACCTTGGGCATGCAACTGCTCCATCGTCTCGCGCTTGAAACGCCAGCCGAATGGAGGTGACGGGAAGCCCTTCCACTCGTACATTAGGTTCGGACGGGGGTTCGGACTGACCATGTTATCTAGGCGATACCGTCTCCCGTCCGGCTCTACGTGGGAATACTTCGCCTTCACATACGCCTCGTCGTGCGGCTCGAACTGCGGGTTCCAAGTAAACTCATCGCTCTTACTGTAGAAGAAGATCGTGTCCGTGACGTGCGAGAATCGCTTCGTGTCGCTGTGGGCAGAGGTGCGTTTCCAGACTATCTCGTTCCGAAAGTTCTCGACGCCGAAGACCGTGTCGAGGAGCAGCTTCAGGTAATGACTCATGGTGGGATCACAATGAAGATATAGGGAGCCGGTCGGTTTAAGGACGCGATGAAGTTCTGCAAGGCGCGGTGCCATCATAACGAGGTAGGCTGTTACGTCATTTCGCCCTAGAAGCTTCACATAGTTTTCAACTTGGCCGATTAGGCTCTGACTGTACGGCCCCGTGACGAACGCGCGGTACGCGTCTTCGGTATCGGTTGGGTGCCAGTGCCAAGTGTCCTCGAAGACTCTGATGTGTGCCTCTGCCGTCTTTCCGCTGGCCTCCTTGAAGAGCAAGTTATACTTGCGAGCAGAGTTGAACGGCGGGTCGAGGTAAACCAAGTCGATGGATTTAGGCGCGACATATTTCTGCATCATCGGCAGGTTATCGCCCCACATTAGCTGATTCGTCATTCGCAATACCTCGGCACACAGTGGACGGCGATGCGGCTCAATACCCGCACCCGATTATTTCCCTATTCTTTTGGGCTCGGTGTGCTCCCGCCAAAGCATTTATCTTGAGGCAGTTGAGGTACCCCGGTTTTTCACATGAGGACCCCGGCTCTTTGGAGAACTGCGGGCAATGCGTTCGGTCTTCGGAGTGGCATGCAATCTGTGCCCGCACCGGGTGGTGCGCGGCATTCCTCGGTCAGCGGCGATGATAACGCCGTACCAGGAAGGCCCGCTTTACGAGCTGCATTGCCCGGCTGGCCACTCGGCCGTGGTCCTACTGACAAATCCAAAGCACGAAATACTCTTCCAGATTGCTGCATACTCATTGCTTGATGGCGATTATCGTGGTGCCGTTGGCGGCTTTACATCTAGCCTCGAATACTTCTGGCACTTTGCCACCCAATGTGTATGTGCGAGCCAGGGCGTAAAGCCGCTACCTGTTCCTCGCGCAAGAAACGCAAAGCAACCCTTTGAGCAGAAGTGGGCCCAGACGTTCGAGTCTGTGCCGCCGCCCGTCTTGAAAGAGGAAGATTGCGGACTGCGAAACCGCGTCCTGCACGAGGGCTTCATTCCGTCCGAGGAAGAAGCGTTCGCGCACGGTGACAAAGTCCTGGACCTCATTGTGCCAGCCATGGTGCTACTTCGGCAACAACTGCAAGACGCAGTAGCTGAAGCATCGGCGGCGATTATCGAGGACGGAAAGAAACGGTTAGATAAGAGTACGCCTACGATTGCGATACAGGATGCGACGATTTTGCTCGACAACGAGTCGATGCGCTACCGGCGGCTTCGCAACTACATACCGCACCTGCAAAAGATGGATGAACTTTTCGCATTGTTAAGCCGCAACGGCCAATACGACGAGACGGACGCTAACGAAACCGCGTAAGAAGGGAAACGTTTTCCGGCTCTTCCTAGAAGGCGCCGCCAGTACTTCCCGCCTCGTTTCCATGCCTTCGGGTTCGTTCTCATGCTCGATTATAGCAAACGCTGTTCACTTTAAGAGGGGAAGCGGTTCTACTCGATTCTCAGGAGGGGTCCGGGGGTCTACTGGAAGGATGGGAAACATTGTCTGCTGCGCGCGCAATCGTTCAGGCGAGAGTAGGCTACTAACCCTGATACGGCGTAGGGCTATTCCAGGTTTGCGGCTTCGCGGGCTCTGGAGCTGACCCGCGTAAGCCAGGCCAGCTCGCTCTCGTGCGGCTCCCGTGGCTGTTTGTCCTCTAACCTCCGGCGGCTCTCAGCCGCCATCAACTTGTACGATCGCGCGGACGCGGGCCACTTGGCATCGCACAGGTAACAGCCGGTATGCCACTGCTTCGTGTGCCATGCCGCATGCTTCTCCTCCAGCGTCATCGACAGGAGTCGTTGAACTTCCTTGGCTTTGATCTGCTCGGGGGTGTCAAAGTCACCGCGGCACATTTTGATAAAGCCCCACACGAATCCGCCGGCCAAACACGCGGCGAAGAAGATCAGCATCTCCCAGTGGATCACGAAGTAGAGCGCGATCAGGCCGACGATCGGTAAGATCAGCCCCGGCGCGAAGAAGAACCCGATCCCAAAAAGCGAACCGCGTCCAATCTCTTTCACGACCGAAGAATTTCTCTCTTGCGCAGAGCCCGCCCTCCACCCTTACGACACATTCTACCGTGACCTTCTATACCGTGGTCAGTCAGTACAGTCTGATGCGACGATTATGCCGTGGCGACAAGAGACCGGCTCGTGCGCTTGGCCGCGGCTATCAAAAGCCGTCGGGCAAAGATTGGCATTTCCCAGGAGACCCTGGCTTTTGAGACGGGCATCTCGCTCCGCCACCTTCAGAGAATAGAAGGATCGACCTGCGCCTGTCGCCCCTTACGAGATTGCCGCCGCGCTGGAAACTACTCCAGCGAAACTGCTTGATGCCGGCGAGGGACCCGTTCGGCGTCGCAGATAAACGGGCGTCACGCTCTTCCTTGGCGAGCTGATCGCGCGCTTCGACTACCGGCTTACGGAACGTGGCAGAAGTTTGTTCGGGTAGTCGTCGGGATGCTCGCGCAGCCAGAGCATGGTTTCGATCGAGACTGCTCCGCGCGTGGGCATACAGACGACTAGGCCGAGCGGTTTGGCGTTGATTGCGGGAGTCATTTAGCCCCTGCGGAGAACTGAGTCACTACCAATAGGAGGCAACGTGGATAGAGAACGGCTTGAGAAGTTTTTAGGCAAGCTCGTTAGAGTCGATCTAGTCGGCGGTCAGAATCTAGCGGGAACCTTGGGAGCCCCGTTTTTTTTTTCGCCGAGGCAGTTCGAAATATTAGCCGACCATAAGCACACAGTATTTTGGGCGGAGGATGTTGCGGATATTCTGCTGCTGCACCCAGCGGAAGAAGCGGCGATGAAGCGGGACTGCACTTGTATGCTAGAAGCAGACCCTATGTCATGGACAACGTGCCCGCTACATCGTTTCGAGGGGCAATGACATGAAAGGTAGCGGCGGAGGTTTTAACTATTGTGGCCGCTTCTATCTCGTTAGCGGTTATATGTATAAGCCGAGACTTGGTCTGACAGTCGCCGCATGATCGCGTCGAAGAGTGTCAGATGATTCCGCGGCCGCTGAATCAGGCCGCAAATAACTTCTCCTTGGCTAAGTCCAGACTATCTAAGAACGTCTGCAGCGGAGTCTTTCCGTAGCACCAACGGCCCTGATGTGGGCGTTCTGCGTTGTACGTTTGGATCCATGCGTCGAGATCAGCCTGCAGCTCGTCGATGGAGTGGTAGATCTTTTTGCGGAAAGCGATCCGGTAGAACTCGTTGAGCATCGTTTTGTGCAGCCGCTCCACGATGCCGTTGGTCTGCGGGCTCTTAGCTTTCGTTCGCGTATGATCGATGTCTTCGATCGCGAGGTAGAGCTCATAGGGGTGCTTCTGAGCGTCACCGCAGTACTCCGTGCCGCGATCGGTGAGGACCCGAAGCACGCGACGTAACTTAAAGTTCGGTGATCAGCACTTCGCCCACTTTTTATCCGTTGCCCGTACGCGGCCCGCTCCATTTCGCTACGTTGCGAGCCATGTCAGCGAGAGCCCAAACGACGAAAACGGCGAACACGAAGAACTGCGTTTCGGAGTACGGAGTAACTGCATTGCCACTCCCTATTTCAAAGCCTCGCACTCCCGGCGGCAGAGCCCAGTAAACCAACAAGAACGCCAGTAAAACTCGGTATCTCTCAAGCATGGCGCTCGATTCGCGAGGCGCGTCAGGAGTCCGCTAATCATATCGGCGTAGCAACGGCTGCGCCGTTAGTGCCGCCACAGCCTTGTTCGCATGAAGCCTATCCACCTCTCGACTTAGGGTGTACGCCGTAGCCCCGTGCTATAATATTACAATGCGGTTACTCCACTACGTTGCGATTGGTTTGGGGGTGTTGTCGCTGCTGTTTTGGACAGCGTGCGGCTATAGAACAGCCCATGGAAACTCTTCCGCGGAAGCCCAGGCAACTGACGCTGCTGGAACGCCCGAGACAATCTCTGACAGTGTTATAGGCTCTCTGGCGTGTTATTCTAGCGCCGAGACCTGGTATAACTACCTCGTTTCAAGAGACCAGGGCTTAAACGTCCCTGATGATACAGATGCGGCAGCTATGGTCTTGCCTGGCGATCACGTTCAGCTACTCGAACAGCATAACGTAGACGAGCGACCTGGCCTTGTCAGGGATACCGGCGAGGTCGATAAGATCAAAGTCCTGACCGGGCCTGGGGCGGGTAAGACGTGCTGGCTATTTAGCGGCAGTAATCCTAACGGCCCACTCTACCAGTGATTCAGTTTTCGTCGTAGACAGCGCGCGCCCAATCGTGTTCCTCAGGCTAGGTCAACTGTGATGCTGCCTTCATCCTTGTAACCGCTCCGTCCTGATACGGTCCACGGCATTTCTACCTGTTTGCCATGCGGCCCGAAGAACTCGAAATACCCTAACGACTGCGGTTCCTCGCCTACCGTTATCGTCTTGTGACTGACGTACATCGGCAGATAGAGCCTGCCATCACGAACGACGGAAACGCCAGCATAGACATTGGTTCTAGGGGGGCTGCTTATGTCCGGCACGGGTCTCATCAGCCCCTTCAATAGGTATACTGTAACGCGACAGTTCTCGCCGGAAGTCTCCCCGATGTTGTTCGCGTATAGCGTCACGTCATATCTACGCTCCTCAGGAGGCGCTACTTTCGCGCCCGTAAGCCGAGTAGCTCCGAACGTGGGAGGGTGACCTCTCGCTGCAAGCGTGACGCACACGTTAGGCTTTCGCTTCGCGAGCCTATACGCGAGAAGGCCGATACGCCACGCTAGTATTGCGAAAATGAGGGTTAGGAGTTCAATCCACTTGTCGGCAAGCCACGCCAACAATCCGCTCATTCGAACTAGTTAACGGTGACCGACTCGGGTGCGCCAGCCCTGGCGCTTCCTTCTTACGGCCTTGGGCTCGGGGGCAGCAACCGCCAGCACTTCGCGCCGGAGGAACGCCTGGTCGCAGTACCGGCAGTGGTATCGCGTCCCGTCAGGATATTGAACCACCCACAATCTCTCGCCATAACGTGACGGCTCGTACCGGTTTGGGCATTGATATGAGGGCGGAAACATTTTCATATTATATCAGGCCCATGCCGACGTGGGGCCGCCCGTGCCCTGTCTTGGTTTTGACGTGGGGATTCTCGTGTAACGCCGGTGTAACAGACGGGTCAGAAAGAGCACGGCTATGCGAGCGTTTCGGCGATTTGTGCGATAGCTTCGTCGGCCGCGCGTTCAGCATTGGTGATAGACCATTTCGGAACAAATGTCAGTGGCGTATCGGGGACCACTATGCTTACCGAGGGAGAACCGCTATATCCGGGTATTCGGATGTCCGATATATCAAGTGGGTCAGCGTTATCGCTCAACAGTGCTAACCGAGCTTTCCGCGACCCACCCTCGAAGGCGTAGCTAAACTTCACGGCCGGTTTCACCCGCTTCGACCAGTCGCACCGCACTTCAGAGACGATCGCTGCGAGGATCGCACGCATACGTACCGAGTCCTTGCGATGGATGACGGCTTTGATCTTGGATCGCGCGTCGAGCACCGGGTCCAGGTCAACCGGCGCTGCACTGACGGCGGACAGGACGGCATCACGCTTGCATTTTAGTTCATGTAGCTTCGCTTCGTCCTGTTCGAGTCTGGCGAGCAGCGCCGCACTAGCTGGAGCTTTCGCAAGGGCAGCGACCAGGTTAACTATCCGGTTTGCGCATTCGGTGATCGCTACGTCGAGAGCTTCGGTCGCCGAGAGGCCGGTTAGATTGCTCGCGGCTTCATTGTATCGGGTGATCTGCTCGCGTAAGTCTGTGACCTTCGTGGACATGATCCGCCCTAAGAATAGTGCCACTACCTTGTCAATGTAGTCAGCGTAGAGAATGCCCTTACAGCCTGGATCGCAGGCCGCAGCTTTCTTTGTCTTCACGCGACCGCACATGTAGTACCAGCGGCCCGTATTCGTGTTGCGTTGGTGCGCAAGGTGCCAACCGCATACGGCGCACTTGCCTATGCCGCGAAGCGTGTTGCCTGGGTGGCCTCCGTGCGGTCTGGTGCTCTCGTTGCGATCCAGGATCGTCTGCACTCGGTCGAACGTCTTTTGGTCCACGATCGCTGGGAATGCTCCGTCTACGCGGATCACTTCGCCGGTATTGAGCGAGTTTTTCGGTAGGCGGGTGACGGGGTGCTTGATTTTCTTGATTCTCCCGTACACGATCCGTCCGAGGTATGTCTCGTTCGACATGATCTGCCGCACTGTTGACTCGTACCATTGCTTTCCCCGAGGCGCCGGAATGCCGGACTCGTTGAGCCATTCGGTGATCCCGTTGAGCGAAGCGCCGGCGATATAACGCCGGAACATTTCCTTCACGATCTTTGCCTTTGGCTTGTCGAGAACGGGCTTGCGTGCGGGTCTGCCGTTTCCCTCAGAAACCCACTCCTGCTTGTAGCCGTAGCATGTTGCCTGCGCTCCCGCAAGTCCGCCCTGTCGAGCCTTGGCTTTTTGACCGGCGATCATATGGAGTGTAGACATTTCGCGGCTGAGAATGTCTCCTGCGCTCGTTACCCGCTCCATGTAAGCGCCGGTTGGCGTTAGCGCAGTGTACATGTCCCCGGAAGGAGCCATGATGTTGTCGATAGCAACTCCATGCTCACGGAGGCGCAACCGCAAGGCCGCGTCCTGGTCCGATCTTCCGAAGCGGCTCTGATCCCGCGTTAGGATCAGGTCGAAGGGGCGCGTTGTCGAGCAGGCGTCGCGAATCATACGCTGCAAGCCCGGGCGATTTATCGTCTCGCTTCCCGTCTTGCCGGGGTCCGTAAACTCTTGGATGACGGACCAACCTTGCTTTTGGCAGAAGTCGCGCATCTGCCGCAGTTGCTCGGGGATGCTGAGGTCTCTCTTTGCCTGGCTTGCAGAGCTTACGCGGGCGTAAATGGCAACTCGTTTCGAGCGTTCCATATCCCCGCCGGGGGTTCGTGCTCCCATAAGCTGTTGCCTTTTCGTATGCACTCCTAAAGGCGTCCAAGCGGCCGATGAGATGCTGCGCATCGCCAATAACCTTCAGCGTGGATAGTCTTACTGCGAGGCGCGCGGGCGAGATGATCGAGGCGATGCTCCTCGCGCCCATTCTGCGGCCGATGGTCGCAGGTGTGGGAACGCTCGGCGATTACGAGCTTGACATCCTCGCGCGCGAGATCGCTCGGCATGACGGAGCTGGGTTCGCTGCGCTGGTCTCGTCGCGTTTAGAGAGCGCGCCTTGATCGAGCCGGCGGATCGCGACGTTGCCGTTCGAACGTTGCTGCCGCTGGTGCGCAAACTCGCCCGGCGTCTGAAACGACTCGTCCCTAGCCTCGATCTCGACGACCTCGTGGGCGATGGGTGCATTGGGCTGATCCGCGCGGTCGATTCCTTCGATCCCTTACGCGGGCCGCAGCTCGCCGAGTACGCGCGCCGCCTGGTCGCGGGCGCGATGCTCAACGGAGTGCGGCGGATGGACCCGGTCTCCGAGCGGGCGCGGAGAATCGTTCGCGACGGCGAGAACGAACGCTATGCGCTGGCGGCGCAGCGGGGCGACGTTCCGAGCTGCGCCGAGATGGAATCGCGTTGTCCGGGATACCGCCGAGCGCTGGCTGCCGCGTATCGAGGCCAGCCGCTTTCGCTGGATGCTCCGTTGCCCAAAGGTGAAGCGCTGGCTTACGATTGGAGCGAAGATCCGGCCCGCATCGTCGAGCGACGCTCGCAGCGCGCGGAGCTCGCGGCGCTCCTTCGCGGATTGCCGCCGCGGCAACGTCAGGTGCTGCTGCTCCACTACTTCAATGAAACGTCGCTGCGCGCCGTGGGCAGGCGCTTAGCGATCTCGCCGCAACGTGCGTCGCAGCTTCATACGAGCGCGATCGCCCGTCTCAAACGCGACGCGAATGTTGCGACGTATTGAGCTCGAAGAGAGTGCCGCGACGGTTCCTTTGCAGGTCGGCGCCAGCCGCTCCGAAGCCGTCGTGCCGGTCGTCCCCGATGCCGAGCTCGAAACCGCGCTCTTACCGAACGACCAGCCGCGCTGGGTCAAGGACGCCGTTGCCGTCTCCCAGCGGGCGCGCGAGATCGTCGCGAAGCTTCGGCCGGCGGCGGTGCGCGTTCTCTGCTTCTGGGATCACCGCATCCGCGCGATCGTAATTGGGGACCGGCGCGTTGTGGTCGATGCCAGCGGTTGCTACCGGATAAGCTTCTAGCCACGCAACGGCAACAAATGTGCCAGAACAGCGATCGCTACCGTCGCCGTCCCCACGAAGACGAAGCAGATCAACGCTTTTGTTACCAACAGCACGTCGTACGCGTTCATGTCGGTACTCTCTCACCGCAGCCTGGAAAAGAACCCAGAGGGGGCTGTGATTCCTCTGAGGTTTCGCGTGTGTCCGCTACGCCGCCGTGAAAAGATTCCGGCCGGTCATGCGCTCGGGGATGGGCAGCCCCATCATGGAGAGGAGGGTAGGGGCGACGTCGCCGAGCTTACCACCGCTCGCGAACCCTCCGTGCAGGCCGGTTGCAATCAAGACGAGCGGCACCGGATTGGTGGTATGTGCCGTGACGGCATTATCGTGCGCGTCGAGCTCTTCTTCGGCATTGCCGTGGTCCGCCGTAATTGCGAGCAGTCCACCCGCGCGCAGCGTCGCCTCGCTGAGACGCTCGAGGCATTCGTCGATCGTTTCGACGCCGGCGATCGTCGGCTGCCACGCCCCGGTATGCCCCACCATGTCGGCATTTGCGTAGTTCATGATGATCGCGTCGTACTCCGTGCCGGCGATGGCGTTCACCGCCGCATCGGTGATTTCTCGCGCGCGCATCGCCGGCGCGAGGTCGTAGGTCGGCACCGAACGGTCCGAGGGAATCAAGATGCGCTCCTCGCCCTCGAACTGGTCTTCACGACCTCCGTTGAAGAAGTACGTGACGTGCGCGTACTTCTCGGTCTCGGCGAGGCGAAGCTGGCGCAGTCCTTCGCTAGCGAGGATTTCGCCGAAGGTGTCGTACTGCGCGCGAGGCCCGAAGAGCACCGGATTGGTGTACGTTTCGTCGTACTTCGTCATCGTAGCGAAAAGCGGATTTCGAAAGCGCTTCGATTCAAAGACACCGAACCCGTCGTCGAAGTAGATCGTCGTGCCGGCGTTAAAGGCCGTCGTGAGTTGGCGCGCGCGATCGGGGCGAAAGTTGAAGAAGACGAAGGCATCGCCGTCCTCGATCGGGCGCGGCTCTGCGATGACCGTCGGCAGCACGAACTCGTCGGACTCGCCCGCCGCGTAGGCAGCGCGTACGGCGGCTTGCGCGTCGCCGGCGCGGCGTTCGGAGCGCCCGTTGGCGAGAAGCTCATAGGCTAGGTAGGTGCGCTCCCAGCGGCGGTCGCGGTCCATCGAATAGTACCGCCCCGCAACGCTCGCGATCGATCCGGCGCGGCCGGCCGCCGCGAGCTTCGATTCGAGCAGCTCGACGTAGCGCGGTGCCGAGCGTGGCGGCGTGTCGCGTCCGTCCAGAAAGCAGTGAAGGACGATCGGCAGATTCGCCGCGACGACCGCATCGATCAATGCAAAACAATGAGTCATCGAGCTGTGGACGCACCCATCGGAGAGCAAGCCCATGAGGTGCAGGCTTCCGCCGCTCTGCTGCACGTGCAGGAACGCTCGCCGCAACGTCTCGTTCTGTGCAAAGTCGCCGTCCGCAATCGCGGCGTCGATGATCGTAATTCCTTGCGGAACGACCCGTCCGCTGCCGAGATTCATGTGTCCGACCTCGCTATTGCCCATTACGCCGCCGGGAAGGCCGACCGCTTCGCCGGAAGCCTGCAGCGTCGTGTGCGGATATCGCTCGAGCAACGCTCGCCAGTGTGGAAGTCTTGCGGCCGCGATCGCGTTGCCGTGCGTGGCGTCCCGGCAACCCCAGCCGTCGAGTACCGCAAGGACGACTGGGCGATACTTCACCTTCTCAGGACGAGACGCCGGCGTTTACGATCAGCTCAGCGAAGCCGGCGGGATCGAGGGATGCGCCGCCGACCAGACCGCCGTTGACGTTCGGCCGGTCGACGTACGATGCCACGTTAGCGGCCGTCATGCTGCCGCCATAGAGTATCGGCGTAAGAGCGAGGCCCGGCAGACAGGATCGAATCGTCGCCATGACGCGATCGGCCTCGTACGGGTCGCAATTTTCGCCCGTGCCGATGGCCCAAATCGGCTCGTAGGCGACGAGCACCGTTTCAAGCGATTCGCGTGCAATGCCGTCGAATGCAGCGCGCGTCTGCGCGACCACGCGGTCGTCCGTGCTGCCGGCCTTGCGTTGCGCGAGCGTTTCTCCGACGGCGACGATCGGCGTCAGTCCCTGCTCGAGCGCGGTGTGAACTTTCAAGTTGACGGTGCGATCCGTTTCGTCAAAGAGCGCGCGCCGCTCGGAATGGCCAACGATGACGTGCGTCACGCCGAACTCGCGCAGCATCGGCGCACTCACTTCGCCGGTGAACGCACCCTCCAATGCCCAGTGCATCGTCTGCGCTCCTAGGTGCACCGTCGTCCCGCGCAATCTTAGCGCGGCCGCGGGGATCGAGGTAAAGGGCGGGGCGACGACGATCTCGACCGCGGCCGGCAGCGTCGCGGTCTTGGGCAGAAACACATCGAAAAATGCGTCGGTCTGCTTCGCCGTCTTGTGCATCTTCCAATTCGCTGCGACGATCGTTCCGGTGAGTCTAGGACTCAAGCGCGGCGACTCCGGGAAGCAATTTGCCTTCCAAATATTCCAGCGTCGCGCCGCCGCCGGTTGAAACGAAAGTAGTCCGCGTGCCGAAGCCGAGCATGTGCGCCGCCGCCGCCGCGTCGCCGCCGCCGACGACGCTGACGGCACCCGCCGCGGTCGCGTGGGCGATCGCTTCCCCGACGACCTGCGTTCCGCGCCGATACGCCGTGCGCTCGTAGACGCCCATCGGTCCGTTGAAGACGATCGTCTTCGCGCCTTCGATGGTGCGCGCGTACTCCTGCGCCGTCTTGGGACCAATATCGAGAATCATCTCGCTGCCCACGCCGTCGATTTGAACGACGTGGGCCTGCGCCTCCGCATCCGGGCTGGGCGCGACCACGGCGTCCGATGGAAGCTCGAGATGAACGTTGCGCTCTTTGACGAGCGTCAAGATGCGCCGTGCCGGCTCGAGGTCGTCGTCTCGCAACGACGTCCCGACGTCGACGCCCGAGGCGGCCAGGACCGTGTTGGCCATTCCGCCGCCGACGCACAGGGCGTCGACCAACTCGCAGAGACGCTCCAGCAGGGCGATCTTGTCTTTGATCTTGGCACCGCCGATCGCGCATACGAACGGCTTCGCGGGCCGATCGACGAGGCGCGCGAGCGTGTGGAGTTCGGTCTCCATCAGAAACCCGGCGGCGTTGGGGAGCAAGTGCGCGACGCCTTCGGTCGAGGCGTGCGCGCGGTGAGCGGTTGCGAAAGCGTCGCCGACGTAGAGATCGCCGAGCCTCGCGAGGCGTTTGGAGAAAGCTGGGTCGTTGCACTCTTCTTCGGGATGGAAGCGGACGTTCTCGAGCAAGAGCACGGCCCCGTCGCGCAGCTCGGCGACGGAACGTTCGACCGCCTCGCCGACCGAGTCGTCGGCGAAGCCAACGGCGACATCGAGCCGATCGGAGAGCGCCTGCGCGACGGGGCGAAGCGAGAAACGCGCGTCCGGCTTGCCGTCCGGACGTCCGAGATGCGAGAGAACGATCGTGCGTGCGCCGTGTTCGTGCAGCCAAAGCAGCGTCGGAATGGCGGCATCGACGCGCGCGTAATCGAGGATCCTTCCGTGGGCGATAGGGACGTTGAGGTCCTCGCGCACCAAGACGCGTTTACCTCGCACGTCGAGCTCGGTCAAGCGCCGAAAGGGCACGAAGCTCTTTAGACTTTTGCCGGGATCGCCGTCAGCACCATTGCGGTGAGCTCGGCGAGCCGGCACGAATAGCCCCACTCGTTATCGTACCAAGCGGCAATCTGTACGAGATCGCCGTTGGCGTTGTTCAATTTGGCGTCGATGATCGAGCTGTGCGGATCTTTTTTGAAGTCGCTCGAAACCAGTTCGTCATCGGTGTACGCAACATAGTCGCGCAGCTCCCCTTCGGCAGCGCGGCGCAGGATCTCATTGAGCTCGGTGCGAGTCGTCGGCTTGCGCGTCTGCGCTACGAGATAGATCATCGAAACGGTCGGCGTCGGAACGCGCAGCGCAAAACCGTCGAACGTCCCCTCGACCTCAGGAATGGTCAGATACAGGGCTTTGGCCGCTCCGGTCGAGGTCGGCACGATGTTCGTGGCGGCGTTGCGCGCGCGGCGTGGATCCTTGTGTGGGCCGTCGAGCACGTTTTGGTCGTTGGTGTATGAGTGGATCGTCGTCATGAAGCCTTTGACCCAGCCGAGCGCATCGACGACCGGCTTGACGGCGGTGGCGAGACAGTTGGTCGTGCAGGACGCATTCGAGATCACGTGGTGCTCGGCGGGATCGTAGCTGCGCTCGTTGACCCCCAGCACGATCGTAAGATCTTCGCCTTTGGCCGGTGCCGAGATGATGACTTTTTTCGCGCCGCCGCTATCGATGTGAGCGCGCGCCTTGGCGGCGTCGGTGAAGAGACCGGTCGACTCGATCACCACGTCGACGCCGAGATCTCTCCACGGGAGCTTGGCGGGATCGCGCTCGGCGAAGACGCGAATCACACGCCGGTCGATTGTCAGCGTCGAATCGTCGGCACCAACGTTGCCCGCGTACGTGCCGTAGTTGCTGTCGAACTTGAAGAGGTGGGCGCATTGACGGGCGTCGATCAAATCGTTGATCGCCGCGATCTCGATCTCCGGATGACGCTCCGCGACCGCTTTGGTAAAATTTCGACCGATGCGGCCGAAGCCGTTGATGCCGATGCGCATTGAGCGCGTTTACCGGGCGGCTTTCGCGCTCACCTGCACGCCGCGAAGATAGTCCGCCAGCCTGGCGAGCGCCCCGAGCCGCCCGCTCACGGTGGGTTTGGCGATCGGCGGGTTACAGCGGCGGCCCAGCTCCGCAAGCGACTCGTCGGGGTGCTTGAGGCGAAGCTCGGCGACCTCGCGTAAGACCGGGGTAAGCCGCGCCAGACCGTATGCGTTACGCAGATAGTCGATGACGCGGCGCTGGGACGCTGCGGCTTGCGCGCTGCGCTCGAGGTTCGCTGCTTCGGTGTTCACCAGACGGTGAATGCGATTCTTCGTTTCGCGTAACGCTCGAACGTCTTCGAGCGCAAGCACTGCGGCGAACGCGCCGATCTGCGTGAGCAACTCGACGATCGCATCGAAGTCTTTATAATAGAGCACCACGCGCGCTTTGCGGTGAGTCTGTTTGGGCGGAACGCCGGCGCTGCTTAGCATCCATCTCAAGCGCGTCGCGACGTCGTCGCCGCGCGCGACGAACTCGAGGTGATACCCGTGAGCGCCGGCAGCGAGCGAGGCGCACGCAAGAAAGGCGGCGCGAACCTCGATGAGACGATCGCATTTGCGCGCGGGCTTTTCCGGCGTTGCCCGCAATCCCACCGGTAGCGAAATCGCGAACGTCGGTAAGCGTTGTAGGCGCGTCGGCGCACGAGTTTCGATTGGGTGCGATTTTCGCTCGTCGAGCAGCGACCAAAAGAGACGAGCGACGGCATTGCGATGAGTGACGAACTCACCGCGCAGATTTCCGTACAGCGCGAGGCCCGCCAGCAGGGCTTGCCGGCAATGGACTGCCGCCGGTATGTCGCGGGCGAGTGCGTCTTTGGTGTCGGCTGAGATCAAAGCCATGGTGCGTCGTCCTTGCGCGACTCCAAGATTTCATAGAGATCCGCGGCGTTAACGCCCGGCGTGACGCGCATTGGCACCTCGCGCACTCGCACCGTGACGAACTTGGTCGCGTAGTGAATCTCGAGCTCGTCGCCCGGCCTTACTTGGTATCCCGGCTTGAGCGGCTTGCCCCCTTTGGTGATGCGCCCGTGCTCGAGCGCTTCGTGCGCTTCACTGCGCCGCTTCGCCAGACGGGAGACCTTCATGAATTTATCGAGCCGCACGCTCGTAACTTCTGCACGCGCCCAAAGGCTGCATGGCTTCGATCAGATGCGCGAGACAGCCATCAGCGGCGGGCAAAGCGGGGAACGATCGGTTCGTATTGACAGTATCACGATATATCGGATACTATAGCGACTGATTGGAGTCAGGCATGGATATTGGTTTTTGGAATGATCCCCGCTCAGCACGGTCGGGACCGTACGAACGCCATCATCGCAGGCACGGCATGCGGCGACTTCGGCGCGGAATCCTCAAGTTTGCGCTGCTCAAGCTGCTTGCGGAGGTGCCACGGCATGGCTACGATCTGATGCGCGAAATCCGCGAAAAGGGCTGGGGCGGCGGAGCGGGCTCGGTCTACCCGTTGCTCGGTGCGCTCGAGGCGGCCGGTCTGATCGTCGGACGCGAGGAGGGCGACCGTCGCATCTACGAGATCACGGAGCCGGGTCGCCGGCTCCTTGGGGAGCATGCCGCGGAGCTAGAGCGTCTGCTTAACGACGATGAGGATGACCACGAGGAAGAAGAGCCAGCCGGGGGCAGGACGCAGTTACGCGACTCGGCGGCCAGGCTGATGCATTCCGTTTCGCAGCTGGGGCCCTCCTCGAAACCGGAGACGATCGAGCACGTATGTAACTTGCTCGATAAAGCTCGCAAAGAGATCTATCAACTGTTAGCCGAGGAGTAGCATCGCCGCGATGGCGCAAGCTCAGGCGGCGCGCCGCCACGGGGTCAACGTTTTCGAGGAGGGTAAGCCGATGTGGCAGATCCTCCTCGTCTTTCTCGTTCCGTTAATGCTCAGTAACGCCTTGCAATCCGCGTCGCAGACGATGGCGAGCATCTGGATCGGGCGTTTGATTTCGACGAAGGCGCTCGGCGCGGTCTCGGCCGTCTTTCCGATCATCTTCCTCTTGTTCTCGTTCGTATTCGGCGTCTCGAGCGGAAGCAGCGTGTTGATCGGTCAGGCGTTCGGCGCGCGCGACCATCACAAGGTGAAGAGAGTTGCCGGGACGGTGCTGGGCGCGGCGCTCTATCTCGGCATCATCGTCGCCATCGTTGGAGCGCTTGGGTCGACGACCGTGCTGCGCTGGCTTGCGACGCCGCCCGACATCATCGTGCAAGCGGACGCCTACGCGCGAGTCATCTTTTTGACGATGCCGGTTTTCTTCGTCTATTTCGTGTACGCGACGATCTTGCGCGGTACGGGCGACTCTACTACGCCGTTTTACGCGCTTATCGTGTCGAGCCTGCTCGCAATCGCGATTACGCCGCTCTTTATTCTCGGCGTCTTTGGACTACCGAAGCTCGGCGTCGTGAGCGCGGCCGTCGCCGGATTGATCGCCAACGCCGTGGCGCTGGCGTGGCTGCTCTTCTACCTCGATCGGCGCGATCACCCGTTGAAGTTCGATCGGGAGATGCTCGGCGATCTGTTGATCGACTGGAAGATCTTAGGGGCCGTTCTGCGTATCGGCGTTCCGACGGGTCTCCAGGTGATGATGGTATCGCTCGCCGAGATTGCCGTGATTTCGTTCGTGAACCGCTTCGGATCGAGTGCAACCGCCGCCTACGGTGCGGTCAATCAGGTCGTGGGCTACGTGCAGTTTCCGGCGATCTCGATCGGCATCGCAGCCTCGATCTTCGGCGCGCAATGCATCGGGGCTCGCCGTGCGGACAAACTGGGCAGCGTGATTCGCTCGGCCGTCGGGCTGAACTATTCGATTGGGGCCGTCCTGATCGGAACGTGCTACGCTTTTGCGTGGATTATCTTAGGCTGGTTCATCACCGATCCCGCCACGCTGCGAATCGCGCACGAGCTGCTGATGATCACGCTCTGGAGCTACGTGATCTTCGGCAACTCGGCGGTCCTCAGCGGCGTCATGCGCGGCAGCGGCACCGTGCTCTGGCCGACGACAATCGGAATCTTCTCGATTTGGGGCGTCGAGGTTCCGGCAGCGTATCTGCTCATGCATCGCATCGGCCTCGACGGCGTCTGGCTCGGCTATCCGATTGCGTACTGCACGGGCTTGGTGCTGCAGTTCTGTTACTACGAGTTCTTCTGGAAGCGCAAAACCCACGAACGCCTCGCCTAACGCTCGATCGGTCGAGTGCTCGATGTGATGATGTGTCCGCAAGGGGACTCCGACGCGAGCGCCATTGACAGGAGGTCAAAATTTTCTTTAGCAGGTGGCGCGAGCGCGGTGTAGCAGGAGCGGAACACGGATGTGGAGCGACGAGCGACCCGAGCGGACACATCATCCAGCGAGCCCGAGACGATGGAGCCGCTACTTTCTTTTCTTCGCCTTCGGCGTAACGCAGGTGCCGGTCGCGCGGCAGACGAGCTCCGGCGGGTCGAGAGCGTCGGCCGCGCTTTCGCCGACGTCCGGTCGTGCGGCGATAAACTTGCGCGCTTCGAACTCCATCCGCCGCGAGGTCCTGCCGACTTTGACGATTCGCCCGTGCGCTTCGATGTAATCGCCGGCATAGACCGGCGCGAGAAATTCGATGCTGTCGTAAGAGGCGAACAGACCTTCGTCGCCGTCGATCCGAATGAGCAGCTCGGTGGCGACGTCGCCAAAGAGTCCCAGCATGCGCGCTCCGTCGACGAGGCCGCCGCCGTAGTGCGCGTCGATCGAGCTCATGCGCACCCGCAGCGTCGCACTTAAGTCTTCGCCAGTTGCCATAGTTCCTCGAGTTCGGCGAGCGAGAGATCCGATAGGCTCTTTCCTCCCGCGGCGACGCGTTCTTCCATAAACGTAAATCGCCGGTAGAACTTCTCGTTCGCCTCGCGCATCGCGGTCTCGGCGTCGATTCCGAGCGCCCTGGAGAGATTGACCAGCGTGAAGAAAACGTCGCCCAGCTCTTCGCGAACCTGCGGATCGTCCTGCCGGCGGCGCCGCGCTTGCGCGAGCTCGCGCAGCTCTTCGGAGAGCTTGTCGAGAACGCCGGAGACGTCGGGCCAATCGAACCCGACTCGAGCGGCCTTTTCCTGCATCCGCTGGCCCCGTTGCAGCGCGCCGAGATGCTGGGGAATGCCATCGAGCCGGCTGCGGCGTTGACGTCCCGTTTTCTCCAACGCTTTGAGACGCTCCCAACTGCGCCATTGCGCGTCGACGTCTTCGATCACCGCATCGCCGAAGACGTGGGGATGACGCCGAACCATCTTGTTTGAGAGCGCGTCGACGACGTCTGCAATGCCGAACCTTCCAACCTCCGTGGCGAGCTGGGCGTGGAAGAGCACCTGGAGGAGCAAGTCCCCAAGCTCTTCGCAGAGCTCATCGAGCTGCGAGCTTTCGATCGCTTCTACCACTTCGTACGTTTCTTCTATGAGGTATGGGACGAGGGTGCGATGTGTCTGCTCGCGGTCCCAGGGGCAGCCCATTCGCAGGCGAGCCATTATTTCGACCAAGTCGTCCCACGAGTAGTGCGCGGATTGCGGCGGAAGCGGGACAAGCGGCATCGCAATAGAGGCCGACAGCGTTGCGCGCGGCATGCCGGGCACGATCTCAGCGGCAATGCCGCGCGTCTCCAGCGCGCGCAACAGTGGAGGTAATCCAGGAAAATCGGAGAGCGGATTTCCTAGCACACCGAGTCCCAGAGACCCGTTAGGCGTCTCTGCAAGGCGGTGCGCGAAGCGCCCGATCTCGTCGGCGCTTCCACGCACGAGCAATCCGGGATCGTCGACCAACCCGCGCACTATTTGGATGCCGTTGCGCTCGAGATAGGCGGTCAGATCGGGCGGCGCGAGCAAGACGACGGCCCTTCCGACCGCACGCAACGCATCGAGGCTGCCGATCGTCAGGAGTCCGGGATCACCGGGGCCCAGGCCCGCGATGCGAACCAACACGCTACGACGTTCGGGGGGCTTTCGTGCGTGCCCCCGTTGTAGCGGTGCCGCCTACTTCGTCGTTGCCGGTGCGGGAGAAACGGGCGAGCTCGCGGCGGGAGAAGCGGCTGCGCTCGCTGCCGGAGCTGCTGCCGCCGGCGGAGGGGCCGGCGTTGCGAAAAGCCCGGCAAACTGACGGTCGTTCACGACGATCGTAGCCTTCTGCTGAAGTCCCTGCAGGAAGGGTTGAATCAGCGGTGCCTCCTGCTGTTGACGCAGCGTTTCCACGATCTGCGGCGTGGCGCTCGCAATGGTCGCCTTCTGTCCCGGCGTACGCGACTCCACTTGAATGATGTGGTAGCCGAAGGGCGATTTGACCGGCGGGCTAATCGCGCCGATCGGCGCGGAGAACGCGTACTTGTCGAACGCGGGGACCATCTGTCCGCGACGGAACGTGCCGAGCTCGCCGCCCTTGTCCTTGCTTCCCGGATCGGTCGAGTACTTCTTAGCGAGCGCCGCAAAGCTCTGCCCACCCTTTAGGTCCGCTTCGACGGTATTCGCAAGCGCCAAGTTTGGTACCAGAATGTGACGCGCAGTCACTTGTTCGGCTTTGTCGAACGAGGCATGGTTCTTGTTAAAATAATCCCTGATCTCAGCCGGCGATATGGTCACGTCCTTGGCCAGCGCCTTGTCGAGGATGAGCTGCTCGCGCAGCGCGGAGCGTACGTCGGCCTCCGTCAGACCGCGCGACTTTAGCATCTCGTCCCAGGAACCGCTGGGAAAATTCGCCTTAATCTGATTTTCGCGCGCGTCAATCTCGGCATTGCTGACGGTGATGTTGCTGTTCTTAGCATACTGCTCGATCAGCGTTTCTTGGACGAGCTGCTGGAGGACGGTGCGCCCCATGGGGCTCGCTTCAAGGCGGCTATCGAAGGTCGACCGGCCAATCGGCTGGCCATTCACCGTCGCGACCGCGCCGCTGCCCGAGCACGCCGTCATGGACGCGCCCATCAGAAGGCCGGCGAGGCCCGCGGTGATGCGTAGGGCTTTCGACATCATTGCTCCGTTACGAAGGTTTGGAGTGCATGGCAAGCGGGGCTCGAGGCCCCGCATTACGGCGCCCTGGTTCGCGCGCAATAGGAGAGCTCCTCTAGATCGCTTCGAGCAGCTTTCGCAGAAGCGGCATCCAGGCTTGCGTCGTGGGAAGCTCGACGAGAATTCGTCCCTCGCCGAAGCGGAACCGATTCTTCGTAAGCGACCGGAACTTCGGAAGGGCCGCCGGATCCAGCTCGAACCCGGAACCGACGCCTAGGGTCAGGCGGCGCTCGTCGACCACGACACGCGTCACATGCTTTCGCAGCGCGATGGAGCGCAGCTTCATCAGCTCCACCAAATTCGCCAGCGGCTTCGGAAAGACGCCGAAGCGATCGCGGACTCCGGCGGCGACCTCCTCAACCTCCGCCTCGGTGCGAGCCTTTGCGAGCTGCTGGTATACCGCAATCTTCTGCGAGACCTGCGAAATGTAATCGTTCGGAATGAAGGCATCGATCTTGACGTCGATGACGGCTTCGCGCCGGTCTTCGAGCGCGCCCGGCGTGCCGCGGCGCTGCGCGATCGCTTCGGCGAGCAGCTCGCAATACGCATCGAAGCCGACCGAGGCGATGAAGCCCGACTGAGCGGAGCCGAGCAGATTGCCGGCGCCGCGGATCTCGAGATCGCGCATGGCAATCTGCAACCCGGCACCGAGGTGCGCGAACTCGCGGATCGCTTCGAGGCGCGCCTTGGCTTCCTCCGTCAGCGCCTTGTGTCCTTGATAGAGCAAGTAGCAATAGGCTTGATGATTCGATCGCCCGACGCGCCCGCGCAGCTGGTAGAGCTGCGCGAGGCCGAAATGATCTGCATCGTTGACGATCATGGTGTTGACGTTGGGGATGTCGATCCCGTTCTCGATGATCGTCGTCGCGACGAGAACGTCCAGCTCGCCGTCGATGAAACGCTGCATGACCGGCTCGATCTCTGCTTCGCGCATCTGTCCGTGGCCGACGTCGATGCGCGCACGGGGCACGAGTTGTTGCAGCGCGTTGCGAACCGAATAGATCGACTCGATGCGGTTATGGAGGTAATAGATTTGGCCGCCGCGGTCGAGCTCGGCGCCGATGGCGCGCCGCACGACCGCATCGCTGGCGGGAACGACGAGGGTTTTGATCGACATCCGATTCTTCGGCGCGGTCTGAATCAGAGAGAGATCGCGAACGCCCATCAACGACATATGGAGCGTGCGCGGAATCGGCGTGGCCGAAAGAGTTAGAACGTCGACGCTGGTGCGGTATCCTTTGAGACGTTCCTTGTGCATGACGCCGAAACGCTGCTCCTCATCCACGACGATCAATCCAAGGTCGGCGAACGCGACGTCTTTCTGCAAGAGGCGGTGCGTCCCGACCACGACGTCGACTTTGCCTTCGGCGAGGTCGCGCAGGATGCGCCGCTGATCGGCTTTTGGCGTGAAGCGGGAGAGCTCTTCGACGCGCACGGGAAAGGCGCCGAAGCGGGCGCTGAAGGTACGATAGTGCTGGTCGGCGAGCAGCGTCGTCGGCACGAGCACGGCTACCTGCTTCTTGTCGGCAATTGCCTTGAACGCGGCCCGCATCGCGACTTCGGTTTTACCGTAGCCGACGTCGCCGCAGATGAGCCGGTCCATCGGGCGCGCCGATTCCATGTCTCCCTTGGTCGCGTCGAAAGCTTTCTGCTGATCGGGCGTCGGCTCGTACGGGAAGGCTTCTTCCATTTCGGCTTGCCACGTGGTATCGGCGCCGAACGCGAAGCCCCGCGACGTCTCGCGCTCCGCATAGAGCGCGACGAGCTCGTCGGCGATCTTGCCCAGCGCTTCGGAGACGCGCGATTTCGTGCGCGCCCAGTCGGCACCGCCCATCTTGGAGAGGCGCGGGGAGTGACCCTCGGCGGCCGCGTATTTGGCGATTTGATGCATCTGCGTAACCGGTACGAGCATCCGATCGCTGCCGACGTACCGCAGGTCCAGATAATCCTGCGTCGCGCCGAGAATCGTTTCCGCACGCAGACCGAGATACTGGCCGATACCGTGTACGCCGTGAACGACGTAATCGCCGACTCGCAGATCGGCGAGCGTGACGGGAACGCCTTCTTTGACTGCCCGAATTTTGACGCGCTTGGGCGGCGCTCCAAAAATTTCACGATCGCCGAGAACGCGCAGTCGAAGGCCGGGAATGCGAAAGCCGGCTTCGATCGATCCATAGTCGACGACGACGCCGCCACGCGCCCTGCGCCCGATTTCGATGTTCGCGGCTCGCAAGAGATCGACGGTACGCGAAACCGCGGCACTGACGATGTAAACGGTTTCGCCGCTTGCGCTCCACTCGCGCATCGCGTCGGCGAAGAGCGAGATTTGACGGTTGAAATGCTCGACCGGGCGGCATTCGAAGACGAACGAGTCGAGCACCGCTGGAATCCAGTCGAGTGACGGAGCGCCGCCTTCGATCGCACCGGGAAGGATGAGCGTCGCGAGCTGCGCCATCCGGCTGCCCAGTTCCGTGAGTGACGCCGGGGGCGCGCCGCCATCGGCGAGCAGCGCTTCACCGCCGGGATCGCCGGCAAGCAGCGTGTGCCGTTCGCGAGCGCGCTCTGCGTCGAGCGCATCGGCGACCGCCGCGATCGTCGCGGGCTCGGCGAGCACCACGGTAGCGTCGGTCGGAAGATAGTCGAACAGCATCGCGCTGTTCCCAAAATGCGGCGCATTTTGGGCTCCCGGTGTGTCTAAAAGGCGCTCCGCCTTCGGCTCCGCGCCCCCCGTCGGCAAAGCCGATGGGGCCCCCAGCTCCTCATTCCACGGTGCAATGACGAGCGAATCGACCGACGCGCTGCTGCGCTGCGATTCGATCGTGAAGGCGCGCATCGACTCGATGCGGTCGCCGAAGAACTCAATGCGTACCGGAGTATCGGCCGTAGCGGCAAAAAGATCGACGATTCCGCCGCGCACCGCGTACTCTCCAACCGCGCTGACGACGTCTCGCCGCGCGTAACCAAGCGCAAAGAGCCGCTCTCCGAGACGCTCCCAGCCAGCGTCGTCACCGCTACGCAAAACGAAGCGCAGTTCCTCGAATCGCGCGCGGGCCATCAGGCGCTGGCGCAGCGCGACGATCGGCGCCAAAACGATGCGCGAGGCGCCGTCGGCCAGATCGGCAAGCAGCACCATGCGCGCGCTCCGTTCCGAGGGACTCTCGATTGCACCAATCGCTTCGTCGCGCGAACGAAGAAGCGCAATCTGGTCGCTTCCTTCGCCGAGGTAGTAGAGCAAATCGGCAAAGGCCCGTTCCGCCGCGTCGGGAGTCGGCATCACGACGAGCAGCGTCCCGCCCACTGCGCGATGCAAAGAAGCCAGCAGCGCCGGACGTGCGGCCGCAATCGTTTCGTGCAGCGCATACGCGCCGGGCTTTCTTCCGTGCAAGCGGCGCAACGCACTCACCCGTTCAACCGTGCTCTGCAACGGACGACTCGATTCGACGAGCGTGGCGAGCAGCGTCGGAGCCAAGCTTGGAGAAACGCGCCCCGAATCGAGCGTCTCAACGGTCATGCGAATCGCTTATTATAGCAGCTTGTGGCACCCCGAGCCTCTCGACTTCGGTCGGGATAAACTGCGCCGCAGAGGGACCATGAGCAGCGGCAGCGTTGCGACGATACCGAGGAGCGCGCCAACCGCTGGACTTGGCGTGCCGATGGCATCCGGAACGTACCGCAGCATCGAAGTGAAGCAGAGTAATATGGCAACGATGCCGGCGGGTGTTTTGGGCGCAAGCGCGGCGAGTGCGGCGAGCCAGAGCGCGTACCACGGATACGGATTCGGAAGGAGAATCCATGCCGAAAGCCCCAGCCAAATCCAGCCTTCCGTCTTACGAAGGCGCAAGAGCGCGACGGCGCGCAGCGCCAGCACCGCGCTCAATGCCGCTGCGAGGCCCCACGCCGCAACGCGCGAGAAGGGAGCGGCGATGGCTTGTAGCGAGGCCTGCGGCGCATACGTTCCATGCGGCTCGAGCTGCATTACTACGCCCCTCATCAATGGAACCGATAATCCCAGCGCAACCGCAATCCCCAGGATCGCTCCAGCTCGTGCTCGGCGCTCGACGACCGCGATGGCGATTGCCGCCGCGATGCCCGGCGGTTTGATGAGGGCGGAGAGCGCAACCACCGCGGCGCCGACGTTGAAGAACCTGGCCCGAAAGAGAACGAATCCGGTCAGCACTGCGATCAGCGCAACGGCATCGTTGTGCCCTTCCGCGGCGCTCCAGATTGCGACCGGATTCAAGCCGATCGTTGCCGCCGCTCGAAGCCGCGACGCTCGGTCGCCGCGATACGCGGCGTATGCAAGCAGGACGCAGAGTAAGAACGCGACGCACGCCGTCGCGCGGAAACCCTCGAGCTGCGCGAGCAAGCCTAACGGCGCGAGGTACGTCACGATTGCACGCGCTAGACCGACAAAAGCCGGACCGTAGACGCAGATCGGGAAGGCGCCGCCCCATTGCCACTGTGCAGCGCGCACGACGACGTCGGATGCCGGGACGGGCGCCGGAGCGTACGGATCGAGCCCGCTGCGAGCTATCTCGCCGTACGCGGCGTACGCATAGACGTCGCTCGAAAAGAGCACCGGCGCGCACCATGCAATCACGAGTCCCGCTGCAGTCGCGGCGAGCACGACGCCCAGCGGCAAGGGATCTGCGCGCTGCAGTGCGCGCCAATAGAAGAAGCCGGCGATCGCGACGGCGGCGAGCAGCACGCCGAGCGGCTCGGCGGCAGCTATGCCCCAATCCGTGGCGACGAGCAACGGCTGCGGCGCGTTCGTCCTTGCGACTCCGTCAGGGCGACCCAGTGCGAACGAGCGCCGCAGCCGCAATGCCGAGCAGCAGCCACCATCCGCTGCCGACCTTCGGATAGAAGACGAGGTAGTCGACGACTTGATGCACCGCCAGCGCGAGCGTTGCACCAAACGCGCCGACGACCCACGGCGACGATGAGCGCAGCCGCTCCAGCGGACGCAGCTGCGTGAGACCCGCGATCACGGCAACGAGCAACGCAATGGTCGCGCCGAAGAGCAGGATGCCGCCTTCGGCCAAGGATTGAAGATACCAACTATTCGCGTGGGTGCGCACGCCGAAGACGCCGTACAGGGGCAGTGCAAGCTCGAAGTTGCCCGCGCCGACCCCGAGGAGCGGCCGGGCGAGCCACATGCGCCAGGCCGCGTGCCAGAGCTCGCTGCGATTTCCCACCCCGCCGGCGTAGAGGCTGGGCTCAAGCGATGCACGCAGCAGTGCAGCGGTGTGCGCATAGATCGCCCACCATCCCGCGCCGGCCAAGCCGGCAACCAGGCCGAGCATAGCCGGCCGTAACGCATACCACGTGCGCTTTCCGCCGAGCAATGCCAGCAGGGCCCCGACGATCGCGAGCCCCACCCAGCCGGCCCGCGAGAACGTGAGGACGTCGGCGCAGACCGTCACGCCCAAGGCGAGGCCGATGAGCGCCGTCGGTCGGGCGAGCGCCCAGGCGCCCAGCGTCGCAACGGCGATCTCGCAATAGCCGGAGAGTTGATTCGGCCCTTCGAGGAGGCCGGCAATGCGCGGAACGATCGCTTGCCCGATATAGAGACCGGACGGCGCTCCGACGACCTCTTGCGCCAAGGCGGAAATAGCAACGGCGATCGAGGCAATCGCCGCCGCGACGATGAGCGGCGCGTCCTCTCCATCGAGTGAGTAGCACAGGAACGCCGCGACAAAAACCGCCGTATACTCGACGATCTTGAGGGTTTCGCGGATGACGGGCCCGCGATCGGCGGCATCCAGCAGCGTGAGCGCCGTGACCACGCAAAGCGTCGCAAGAGCCCCGATCAAGAGCGGCGCCGGAGACTTTCGCAACGATTTGGCGCAGCCGCGGTACGTCGAAAGACCGAGCAGCACGCCGAGTAGCACGGCCTTTGGAAGCGTGATCGTCGTGCCGAGCGCCTCGTGCGCGAATGCAACCGGGGTGCACAGAATGAGCACGGCCAAACCATAGACCGGACGACGTGTCGTGAGCGCAGCAGCGGCGATCAGAGCGGCGACGAAGAGCGCGGCCGACGGTGGATCGAGCGAAATGGGGATCGGGAACCGATCGACGACCGGACGATAGGTCAGTGGCAGCACGGGCCGCTCAAGAGCGTTCGATGTCGCTGATGAGGTAGAGCGGACGGCCTTTGACTTCGTCGTAAACGCGACCGAGATACTCGCCGAGTATGCCTAAGCTCATGAGCTGCACGCCGCCCAAAAAGAGCACGGCCACGATGGTCGAGGCCCAACCCGGCGTATACCCCGGCGGATTCAGGCTGAAAAGTTTGAAGGCGATGACGATCAACGCGTACACGAAGGCAATCGCGCTCACGGCGAAGCCAAAGTAGGATGCAAAACGCAGCGGCACGTCTGAAAACGACGTAATGCCATCCATCGCAAAGCGGATCATTTTGGCGAGCGGATACTTCGTCGCGCCCGCGTAACGCACGTCGCGATCGTACTCGATCGCGGTCTGGTTGAAGCCTACCCAGCTCACCATGCCGCGAAGAAAGCGATGGCGTTCGGGCAAACGGCGTACGGCCTCGACCGCGCGCCGGCTCATCAAGCGAAAGTCCCCGGTATCGAGCGGTATTACGATCTTCGTAAGCCGCTTGATGAGCCGGTAGAACGCCCGCGCCGTGAACAACTTGAACGAACTTTCGCCTTTGCGGGAACGCCGAACGGCATAGACGACGTCGTAGCCCTCGAGCCATCTCCCCAAGAAGGCGGCGATGAGCTCCGGCGGATCTTGCAAGTCGCCGTCCATCAGAATGACCGCATCGCCCGAGGCGATCTCGATGCCGGCCGTAGCGGCAAGCTGATGGCCGAAGTTGCGCGAGAGATTGACGAGCACGATTTTGCGGCGCTGGCGCATCTCCGCGCGGATTGCCGCCAGCGTTCCGTCGGTACTTCCATCGTTGACCAGCACGATCTCGTGTTCGAACCGGTCACCGATCGCGTCCACCGCTGCGCCGATGCGTGCCAGCAGCGGCGCGACGTTGGCCGCCTCATTATAAAGAGGAATCACGACGCTGAAGGTTGGACGCGGCGAATCGGCCATTTGGGCAGGCTTTCCACGCATCGCCCGCGCCCCTTTTCCACCGTCCCAGGGCGGCGGCGCGACTTACACACTTTTCTGACACAGTGCGGCTGTATGGTACCTTAGGCAACCCCGGTTTGGTACAACTAACCTGGCGAGGTAATCATGATCGCGGAACTAGCGTCGCGGCCCGAGTCCCATCTCTACTATAATCTTCAGTCTCCCTGCCTGAATCTCGTCATCCTCGACAAGCGCTTTACCGTCATCGCCGCCGAGCAAGGGGCCCTCAAAGTGTTTGCCGACGAGCTCCGGATGGAAGGTTCTCGTCTCGAAGCGCTCCGGAAAGCGTTTGAAAAGCTTGCGGTAAGGCCGCCGCACGACCGCCGCAGCGTCATGAGGATGGGATCGTCGCTCCTGCATCTCGTATGGTTGGGCGGGGCGGACGGTCCCTACTATGCTATATTCGTGGAGCCCCAGATCCAAACAGAAGAGCTGGAAAAAGCGGCCAAGCGGTATGGGCTTACGAAGCGTGAAGGTGAAGTGCTCTCGCTGATCGTCAGTGGGAAAAGCGGCAATGAAATCGCTGAGACGCTATGCATATGTCCTGCCACCGTTAACGATCATTTCAAAAACTTGCGCAGGAAGACCGGCGCTCATAGCCGCTCGGCAATGTTGACGAAGATTCAAGAGAAATAACCAGCGCGGCGCTCTGCGCAGCGGGCGGAATGAACCACATGCTCCAGAAGCAAGGATGCATGGGCAACGCTCGGTGGACCGTTTCGATCGCCGCGTCGTTGCTTTTCCTCGCAGCCTGCAGTCAGGGTACCCACGCGGCAAAGCCGACGGCGGCGCCAAAAAACCCGAAGCTCCATCAGCCGACGACGCCGCAGATCTCCACGGGTCCGACGCCGACACCCGCGCCGGCCACGCCGCCGGTCATCACACCGACGCCGGGAGCACCGCCGTCTGCGATCCCAACCGCGCCGCGCATCGTAAAGCGAGTGCCGCGCCTTCGGCCTAACGCAGCGCCGCAAATCCTCGCCATTGCGGTGAGCGAGACGACCGTCCAGCGCGGCGATCGCGTTTCCGCAAACGTGCTCACCAGCTCGAATGTCGCCAGCGTCGAAGCGCGTATCGGCGGATACGGCATGACGCTTTCGAAGGTCGGCGTTGGGCGATTTACGCTGGCCTACACCGTCGGCCAGCTTCCCTGGTTCTTGCGCGGTAACTTCACCATGCAAGTCATTGCGCGCAACACGCGCGGCGATGCCGTTGCGCGCGCGATTCCCCTGACCGTGCGATAGAATGACGATCTCGATCGTTTGAGTAAGACGATTCCGTCGCGGTCGCTGATCACAACGTATAGGTGACGGGCGAGTGCTCGTCGTATGGCGGGCTCGTCGATTTGCTGCCAGTGCTGGGAATAGTGCGTGCCGTCGTAAACGAACCATTGCTGGCCGGTGAAGTTGACCGAGGCATCGGGATCGAGGCCTAGATGCGCAAAGACTTCGTCTTCTGCGCCAACGTCCGCTTGCGGCGGCAATTGCCGCAAAGTCTCTTCAAGGAGAGCGTCGTGCACGTTGGGGCGCCGGTAAAGGTAGTACCAGTATTCCATCGGGCTTGCAAAAATTGCGATGCATAGCGACGCCGCGGCGGCCGCCGCAACGACGCCTTTGGCTAGTCGCGGTTTGTTCGCATACAAGCGCGAAGCGCCGTCCACGAACCCTGCCAACGCATAACCGGTCAGTAACGCGCTATAATGGGAGCCGGGAATGATCGTTACGGGCTGGTGGGCTGCTAGGATCTCGACAAATCCGGGAATCAAAAAAAGTCCGTATCGCGATACGCATGGAAGGAAGGCTAACGGGGCGAGAATTATCAATAGGTAACGCATTCGCGGAAGGAGCACGGCCCAAACGAGGCTGTGCGCTCCGTATCGAGTTCCAGCCCAGTTGAAGAACCGCAACGACTCGTACGGGACGTGCGGGTTGAGTGCTTGGCGAACGACCCCGAAATATAGAAACGCCGCTGCAACCGCCAAACCGAAAACGGTCCAGCCGGTGCGCTTAGCCTCAGCGTCACCGGGCGCCGTGGCGGCGAAGAGCAAACCGTTTGCCGCCAGAACGACGAACTGGTCTTCCTTCGTGCACGCCAGGAGCAGCGTCGTCAGGATACTCATCAACCAGCGGCGCCGATCCAGCGCGTAGACCAGCGTGGCAGAGAGAAGCGGCACGAAGGCCATCTCATGAAAATCTGCGACGCCGTTTGCACACAGGATTGGATAGAGAGCCGCTACGACGACTAAAGCGAGCGCCGGCGCCGGTCTGAACCTTGCTCGCGCCAAACCCCAAATTGGGAAAACGACTGCTGCGACGAGGACAGCCTGAAAATACTCGAGCCCGACTGGGCCGAACGCGCGCACAAATGGCCATGCCGTCGCAACGATCGGAGACCAATGAACGAGCAGGTGATTAACGCCGCCTTCGGCGGTGCTCGAAAACCCGTGACCGAGGCTTGCAACCACCTGAGTGAAGATGCCGAGATCGACGTCGTATCGGAAGATTTCGTAACGCCAGCGGGCGATCGTACAGAGCGCCGACGCCAACGCGAGAAAAAGCGCCCAGACGAGCACAGGACAAATCAGAGCCGCTCGAGGCCCGACGCGATCCTGCCGACGGTTCGCTAGCGCGGCGGTTTTCCGGGCGGAGGCTGCGGCGGAGGTAGACCCGGCGGAAGGTTTGGAAACGGCGCGGGATTATACGGCGTCGGCATGATCTGGGGCTGCGGCTGGCTGAGGGCGCCGGGTGCGGAATCTTGCCACGCGTAGACGGTGTCCCGAATGACACGTACGTCGGCATTGGTCACGACGAGATTGCGCGGGGTCCGGGCCAGGCCGTTCTGGGCGAGTTCCTGCGATTGCAGCGACCCTCGGTCGTAGAGATAGCGGAAGATCGTACCGGAATCGAAACGGCGCGTTATCTGATAGTGCAGCGCGTCGACGCGATCCATCGGTATAGCCTGCGCGTTCCAGCCGCTCTGATCGGTGCTGATATACACGGACGAGGTAAATGGCGTGTATGGGGGCACCTGCACGATGAACGTGACTAATACCGGTTTTCCGGTGAATTGCTCGGTCGACGCGACCGATGAGCCCGGCGCCGGGGTAGGCGCGTAAGCACTGAGTTCGGGATTGGGAACCGGTGAGGATGCCGCAACCGCGAAGCGTGCGACGTCGTCGAAACTGCCCTGCGGGGGCAGCGGATCGCGCGAGAGGTCGAGCTCCGTGACGGTGCCGCTCGAATCGAATGTCGCGCGCGCCCAAACGCGCGGAGCCGGTTTGATCGTCGTGGCGCCCCCGGTCTTTGCATCGCGAATAACGAGACCATGCGCGATGCGGAAACCGTCGCCGGTCGTGAAGAAGACGTAGCCGCTCTCAAAAGCAAGGAGTTGGCCGCTCACGACGACCGTCGAGCCGGCGGCGGTTAGCACCAACGCGAGCGCCAAAACGGCGACGGAGCAGAGGCGGCGCGTCATATGGGCAGCAGCTGGATGACGAAGGAAGGCTGCCAAAACGTCGTGCGATACGGATTGCCGTACCAATAGAACGTCCGCGAAACGTCGAGCAGCGCATGGGACCACACCTTGAAGCGCACGTCACCCGTCGCATCGTACGGCGCCTGGCCCAGATACGACGTGTAGAGCGGCTGGCCGATGATGTTGTTCGGCGGGAGCCCAAACGCGCCGGGGACCGCAATCGGGTAGTCGTCGTGATGCCGCAGGAGCAGCGAGAAATTGAACTCGGGCGTCGGCGCGAGGTTGATGCCCAGACTCGTGGTGCGCTGCGTCGAGACGCCGCGAAACGACGTGAAGCTCAACGGGCAATAGAACGTGTTCACCGGCGTGCACGGCAGGTATCCGCCGTTGATGTAATGGTCGCCGACGTTGAGTATCTGATAGGCGACGTACGTGTTGACGGCTCGCGAGAACTGCCGGTTGATGCTGAAATTCTCCGATGCCGTGCTAATCCAATGCGGCAGCGAGTTCCACTGGTATTGTTTGGTGAAGCTTGCATTGAAGTAATAGGTTTCGTATGGGCTCGGTGGGTTGTTCAGTTTGAGCGCCGGCGTGAACAAGTTAAAGCCCAAGACCGTGTTCCAAATGGTCGTATAGACGGGACAGTAATAGGTATAGACCTTCGAGGGCTGCACCGTGCAGGGGGCGCCGTAGGCTTGCAGACCAGGGGTGGGGATCGGTGCAAACGCGGCGTGACCGGGCCAATACCCTGGAAAGCCGTTGAGATACTGATTGCCGACGCTGTCGTGGTTGAATCCGTATCCTTCGTAAATCTGCTCAACCAGCGGTAAGCCAGGAATCTTGTTCTGGAAGCTCGTCGCGGTGACTTGCAGCTGAGACGGGTGCGCGAGGCTGCCGCCGATCGGGTTGGGTACCTCGAGCGAGCCGGGACCTAGGACGTTATAGTTGGTCAGCTGAGCGGTAGCCGTAATGTATGAGTGCGGCAGGGCGTAGGTGGCGCCGATATACGTCGTCTGTTGTGCGGCGCGCGGTTCCTGCAGCCAAAACTGCTGCGAGTAGTACTGGGTAAAACTTTGAATCTGAAACCGGCTCCCGAGCTTTTCGTACAGCGCCAGATTCCACCACTTCTCGGCGCGCGTGGCGGGGTTGACGGAGAAGATCGCGTACTCGTGTTCGCCGACCAGGTGTTGCTCGACCGAGAGATAGGTCTTGTACGTAGGGTCATAGCGAAGGTGGACGGCGGTCAGCGAATTCGTGTTGCCGGCCAAATTCCAGGTCAGGTCGACGCTGGCGCCCGAGAGCGTGTTCTGCGCGAAATACTGATTTGGCGAAAAGTTGACGACGTACGAGCCCAGCGGCACGCCGGCACCCGCAAAATACGTATGCGCGTTGATGAATCGCGCGTAGGTCTTCGTGCCGATGACCGCGGCGGTTGCCGTAATGCTTGGGTGATCTCCGACGACCGGAAAATAGAAAGCATCGCCGGGCATCACGCGGCCTTTGACGGGATGCGCGAGATCGCCGTCGAGAAAAGTCCATCGATCCGGCTCGCTCGTAATCGGAACGAAATAGATTCTTCGAAAGTCGAGAAAATCCGAAATCGCAGCTCCACTGACCGTTCCCGTCGAGTCGTGCAGCGTTACATGGCCGGCCACCATGAAGCGATTGAGCTTCAAATCCATCGTGAAGGCGTCTCCGGTAACGGTGAAGCCGTCGCTCGTGCGCACGCTCACTTTTCCGTCGCCTTCGATTAAGAAGCGGTTATAAAAAAAATCGAGTCGGCCGGCGCTCAAATAGAGGAGCGTCGTCGGCGGCGGCGTGGTGCTCTGCGGGGTGGGGGCGGCGGTCGGCGCAGAAGTCGGTGCGGGTGCCTGGGCGCGACCGGAGCCGCGCGCAAGAATCACTACCAGCATTGTTAGCGCCGCCGAGAGCGCGTATCGCAGCACGGTCGCCACGCTTCTTCCCCAAGGGAAGGCGCGCCTTGCGAGAGACCGAAACGGAGCGCGTGACGCGCGTGGTTGCCATCGTGATCGATTCAGGCGGCGTCGGCGCGATTTCCGATGCCGATCAGTATGGCGATGCGCCTGGAGCGAACACGATCGGCAACGTCGCGCGGCGCCTCGGATCGCTGCATCTCCCCAATCTCGAGCGTCTGGGCCTGGGCCTGCTCACGGACGTCGCGGGCGTTGCGGCGGTGGAGCGGCCCAGCGCGCGCGTTGCGCGGTTGAGAGAACGCAGCCGCGGCAAAGACACGATTACCGGCCACTGGGAAATGATGGGTGCACTGACGAGCGTGGCCTTTCCGACCTATCCCCACGGATTTCCGCCCGAGGTCGTTGAAGAGTTCGCGCGCATCACCGGTAAAATGCCGCTTGGCAACAAGACGGCCTCAGGAACGGAAATTATCGATGAGCTTGGAGCAGCGCACATGGAGAGCGGGCGCCCGATTCTCTATACTTCTGCCGACTCGGTCTTCCAGATCGCGACGCATGAAGACATCGTGCCGTTGCCAACGCTCTACCGCTGGAGCGAAGAGGCTCGAGCGATGCTGCGCCCTCCCCACAACCTCAACCGGGTCATTGCCCGTCCGTTCGTCGGAAAACCGGGGGCTTTCCGGCGGACGCCGAATCGACGGGACTATGCAATCGAGCCGCCGCCGAATCTACTCGACGAGCTCCGCGCCGCGTTGATCGAGGTGCATGCAGTCGGAAAGATTTGCGACATCTACTGTGGGCGCGGCGTATCTTCGTCGGTTCGAGTCACTGACAACCGCGACGCAATGGAGAGAACGTTCGAGTTGTTGGACGCGGTCCAGCACGGCTTCGTTTTCACCAATCTCAACGACTTCGATTCGAAGTACGGTCATCGCCGCGACGTGCGCGGATACGGCGAAGCGCTCGAAGAGCTCGATCGAATGCTGCCCGGCATCGAGACGCGGCTGCGTCCGGGAGACGAGGTGATCTTCACTGCCGATCATGGTTGCGACCCGACGGCGCCAGGTTCCGACCATACTCGCGAGTACGTTCCGTTCCTCCATCTCGGCCCGGCCGCCGGCGGCGCGGTCGGCGATCTGGAGGGCCTCGACGTCGTCGGTCGCACCGTCAAGCGGGCACTGCTAGCATGAGATTATCCAACGCCATACGCATTGCGGTCAGCGCTCCCGTGCAACGCGAAGTGCCCCTCTTTTGGAAGCCGCTGAAGCGAGGAATCGACGTCGGCCTGGGCAGCTTGCTGCTGGTCGTCACCTCGCCGATCGTTGCAGCGGCAGCCTTCGCCATCACGTGCGTGACCCGTGGCAACCCATTCTTTGCCCAAGAACGCGTCGGCATGCACGGGCGGCATTTCAAGATGTTCAAGCTGCGAACGATGGTGAAAGGGGCGCACGCGATGCGCCACAGCGTGATGCACCTCAATGAAGTCGATGGGCCCGTCTTTAAGATTCGCAACGATCCGCGTCTCCATCCGCTCGGACGCTTCTTGCGGCGGGCAAGCATCGACGAGCTCCCGAATCTTCTCAACGTGATCTGCGGCGATATGTCGCTCGTGGGGCCGCGTCCCGCGCTCCCCAGCGAGGTCGAGCATTACGATGCCCACGCGCTTCGGCGGCTGAGCGTTCCGCAGGGCGTGACCTGCCTTTGGCAGATCAACGGCCGCAGCGGCGTCTCGTTCGAGCACTGGATGGAGCTTGACAACCGATACGTCGACGAGTGGACGCCGCTGGCCGATCTTTTCATCGTGGCGAAAACGATTCCGGCCGTTTTGCGGAGGAACGGCGCACATTAAGTCCACGCCGCACCTACGGGTCGTTCCCGAGCGCCGCCATGTTCGCCACCGAATTTCCATCGCGAGCTCGACGTTCTTCATCATGGGAGCGACGTTTGCTTCGACGCTTCTCGGCTTCTTGCGCGAGGTGGTCAGCGCGCGCTATTACGGAACGCGTTGGGAGATGGACACCTTCTTGGCGGCGGCGACTATTCCCACGATATTATTCGGCGTCTTCAACGGCGCTCTGGTGAGCGCGCTCGTCCCGACGTTCTCGGAGTATCTCGCGCACCGTAAGGAAGAAGAGGCGTGGCGCCTGGCCAGCACGGTGCTCAACATACTCGCGATCGTTTTGTCCACCTGCGCCGTCGTTGGATTCTTTACCGCGCGCTGGTACGTGCCGATCATCGCGCATGGTTTTCCCGCGCCGCAGATGAATGTGGCGATTCGGATGACGCGCTGGCTGATGCCGAGCATCGTCGCGGTCAGCCTGAGCGGCGTGCTCTCGGCGATGCTCAACGCCTACCACCGTTTCCGCTCCGCCGCCTTGGTTGGGGTTGCGGTAAACTTCGTCACGATCGCATGCGTCGTGCTCTTGGCGCACGACTTGGGGATCTACGCGCTCGTGTTGGGAACCGTATTGGGCTTGACCGCGCAGATGCTGGTACAGCTGCCCTCCTTCCTTTGCATCGGAAGGTATCGTCCGATCATCGACCTTCGCCACCCCGGTCTGAAGAAGATTTGGACGCTGCTGGGGCCGATCATCGTGGGTTCCGCGGCCGGTCAGCTGGCGCTTTTCTTCGATCGATTTTTCGCATCCACGCTTGCGCCGGGTTATATCGCCGGCATGAACTACGCCACGAAGCTCGTCAACTTTCCCCAGCAAATTTTCGCCGCGGCGATCGCAACGGTCATGTTTCCTTTACTTGCGGCGCAGTTCGCGCGCGAGAACCGCCGCGGCGTCGCGCGCAGCGTCGTGACCGGCCTGCGGCTCGTCAACTTCATTACGATTCCGTCCGTCTGCGCGCTGATCGCGCTGGCCCATCCGATGGTGCAGGCGCTCTTCGAGCGTGGAACCTTCCAGGCCGGTGCAACGGATTTGACGGCGGCGCTGCTGCCGTATGCCGCAATCGGATTAGTGGCGCTCGCGGCCAACGTCGTGTTGACGCGCTGTTGCTTTGCCTGTCATGAAATGGTTTGGCCCGTCGCCATCTCGGTTGTGACGGTGATCGTCAACGTGCTGCTATCGTTGGTATGGCTGCCGAGCTTGGGCGCTCGCGGTTTGCTGCTCGCAAACTCATTGAGCCAAACCATGCAAGCAGTGCTTTTGCTCGTGGTCATTGCGCGGCTCGTTTCAGGGATCGATTGGGGCGCGCTTGTGCTCTCCGCCGGAAAAGTGGCGGTGAGTTCGCTTGCGATGCTCGCGACGTTGGGCTGGATCGGAGGGCTCGGCGTGACCCCGGAGGCAACGCTCTCCTCACGTGGGTGGTTTCTCTTCGGGCAGATGGTCATTGGGGGCACCGTCTTCGTCGCAGTCGCGCGCATGCTCGGGGTCGAAGAGCTCGACCTCGCATGGCGCACGATCGTTGCCAAATTCGAGCGCAACCTCGTGAGCCCGCCGGAGAACCGCGACGCCCCGTTCGCATAAGAAATGACTACAATCAACTTTTCGGGAGCAGGCTGCGTTTTTCTCGGGAGGAAAAACTCCAGCGCCATGCTCTCGGTCCTCATGCCCGCGTACAATGAGGCGCATTCGATTGCCGAAAACGTATGCGAGACGGTGGAAACCATGCGCGAGCTCGGCATGGACTTTGAGATCGTCGTCATCGACGATGGAAGCATGGACGGAACGGACGCCGCGGCAAGCAGCGCGCTGCGCGCGTGGCCCGATCACGTTCGCATCGTCCGCTGCAATCGCAACGAAGGGAAGGGCAACGCGCTGATCTGCGGCGCCGTGTACTCAAAGGGCGATTACGTCGCGTTTCTCGACGCAGACATGGATCTGCACCCCGAGCAGCTGGCACGTTTCTTTACCATCATGAAGGCTCGCGACGCCGACGTGGTCATCGGCTCCAAATTTCATCCGGATTCCAAGGTGGATTATCCGTTGCTGCGGCGGGTCTACAGTTTCTTTTACTATATGCTGGTGCGCGCGCTCTTCGGATTGCCCGTGCGCGACACCCAGACGGGCATCAAGCTTTTCAAACGAGCCGTACTCGAGTGCGTCCTGCCGCGCATCTTGGTAAAAAGATTTGCCTTCGACTTGGAGCTGCTCGCAAACGCTCATCACTTCGGCTATCGAATCGTCGAAGCCCCGGTCACGCTGAACTTCAAACGAGTCTGCAGCCGGGTCCGATTGTCCGCCGTTTGTAACGTCTTTCTCGACACGCTGGCGATCTTCTATCGAATGCGGATCCTCCGCTACTACGATCGGTCCGAGCGCGTCGCGATCGACCCTGACCGCGCCGCCGGCTCGCACGAAATCTCCGTACCCCTCACTATCGGAGAATAGCCGCGCGTGGGCTCAGTTACCGCACTGGTGCTGCTGCTACCAGGGCTCGGCGATGCCCTGGCCGCGAGCCCGATTCTCCGAGGCTTGCGCCGGGCCGATTGGACCTTCGACGTGATGACGTGGCAGGCGCCGGTGAGCGAGTACGCGCGCGACCTCCGCGCCGTTCGAGACGTCGTCGAGCTGCCGTTGCATCCCGGAGCGGCGGACCTGCTGCGTGCGATTCTCGAACTGCGCTCGCGCCGGTACGACCTCGCCATCCTGCCGTTTCCTGCGACGCGTTGGCAATACACGCTCGTCGCCCGGGCAGTCGCGGCAAAAAAACTGTGGATGCACGAGTATGGAGGCGCATCGAGCGTCATCGCGCGGACCGGACCCAACGAGCGCGCTTTACTGCGCGGTGGGCACCGGTTAGCCGAGAACCTTCGCCTCGCGCGCGCCCTTGGTTTTCAAGGCGGAGACGACGATCTCACGTATTGGCTGCCGTCGTCGTGGCGCGCGCAACGACTGATTGGCACGCTCGGCATCCACCCGGGTTCCATGGCGTATAAGGGCAACGAGGCAAAGCGCTGGCCCTACGACCGGTTCGTCGCACTGGCGCGCTCCCAAGCGGCGAGCGGAAGAAGAGTCCGCTTTTTTCTGGGGCCGCATGAAACGAATGAAGCGCGTCGTGCCGAAGGAGACTTTCGCGGTGACGAGGCGATCAGCATCGTTCGCGAGCCGCTTGCGGAGGCGGCGCGCCGGCTCTCGGAGTGCGAGGTCTTCGTCGGCAACGATGCAGGCTTCACTCATCTCGCCTCCGGTTTGGGCGTTAAGACGCTCGGGCTTTACGGCATGACCAGTGAAGTGCGAGGCGCGCCGATCGGACCGGCGGTGGCGTTACGTCCGTCGCTCTGCCCCGCCTGTCATGACGAAGGCTCGCACCGTTTCGAGTGCGTGCGCCGGATCGGGTATCGATGCATCCTGCGCGACGTAGAGTTCGAGGCCGTGCGCAAACAGGTTGACGATCTCTTCGGGATGCCGGCGGTCGAGCAGCGCGTCGTCTTGGAAGGTCCCTTCAGGCTCTACGGAAAGGCTTACTCGTGAAGGAGCAGGCCGCAGGCCTTCGTGCCCCGGCGCTCGACCTGCCGTTACCGGCAGCATTGCAGAAGGGGCTCGTGCTTGCGCTCTTTGTCGTGCTCGCGTTGCTCGTAACGACCGGTTATGGCAGCGGCGTTCAGCTCAACGACGGTCTGCCGTCGCTCCATATCAATCCGTTGCAGTTCCTGGGTCAGTTGCTGCACGCGTGGAATCCGGCGCTGGCATTGGGATTCCATACGGGATTCTGGATACCGTATCAAACGCCGTACTCGTGGATGTACGGACTCGCGCAACTGCTTGGCATTTCTCAAGATTTTGCCCAGCACGCCGCGGTCTTCTTCGTCTACCTCGGCAGCCTCTGGTCGATGTACTACTGCTTGCGCAGCGTGGCGCCGTGGTTGGACGAAATCGCCAGAATCGCCGGCTCGTGCGCCTACCTTTTCAATATGTACGTTGCGCTGAACTCGCAGGCGCAAATCGTCTGGCTGCTCACCTACGCGACGCTGCCGGCTATGGTCGGCGTTACGGCGCGCGGGATGCGCGGCGAGATGCATCCCTGGCGGGCGGCGCTTGCAGTGGCGTTGCTGGTCTTCGTGGGGGGCGGCGTCAACCCGCCGCTCGTCGCCATCAACGTCATCATCCTCGCGATCTTCGTCGTGGTAACCGTCGCCCTGGATACAAAGCCGCAGATCGCGGCAAGCCGCACCGCGCCGCTCATCGTTGCGGCCTCGATTGGCGCAATTGCCATCAATTTGTATTGGGTGGTTCCGTTCGTCGACTACTTTCGCGGCGTCTGGCTCAATGGAGTGCTGAGCGAAGCCCCCTCGATGCATAACGCCGCGACCTCATTTGCCAACGTGCTTCGCGGGCTCGGGCATTGGGCGACGTTCGTTTCGTTCGCGGGACGCGCGTACTTCCCGTGGGCGGCCGCTTACGCGGGAGGATTGTTCGGGGCGCTCCTGTGGTTCGTTCCAATCGTTGCGCTCGGAGGAATCGCCTTCCGGCGCAACCAGCGCCCAGTGACGCTCTTCTTTCTGCTCGTGACGATCGTTTCCGTGCCGATGGTCGTCGGCTATTATCACGGGGCGCTCGGCAACGCGGTAACGACGCCTATTTACGATCAATTTTATCGCAACGTTCCCGGGTTCCAAATGTTTCGCTTCTCGTATAAGTGGGTGGGGGGCGTCGAGTTTGGAATAAGCGGACTGTACGCGCTCGGGGTCTACGTCATGATCGCCGCCCTGCGCAACCGATGGACGGTTTCCGTGGCCAGGACGGTTGCTATCGTGCTTCCCATCCTCATATTCATTCCGGTGCTCGTTAATAAGATGAACTACTCCGCCGCGCCGATCCCCGCGTGGGAGTACCGCGAGCGCGCGCTCGTCGGTAGCGATCAGAGTCAGCGGGTGGCGCTTTTTCCGACCCAATATCTCGAGCAGTTCGATTGGGGCAATCCGCAATTCTACATCGAGAATTCCTTGATCGATCGTCCGATGATCTACGGATTGCTGGGAAGCGAGCCATCCGAAGGAACGGACATGTGGGTCCGCCGCGCGTACCGCGCGAGCCGCGAAGGACTCCCGTTTTCCGCCGATCTTTTGCGAGTGATGGGTGTCGATACCATCCTCCAACGCGACGACTTCATTCCCGCGATCGATTTCAGTTCGCCCGGAGAGTGGCGCTTCAACAGCACGACTCTGACGCACGATTTGCTCCATCGTGTGATCGGCGCGACTCCCGTGCGATCGGACGGCCCGCTGCGCGTCTACCATCTCGACGGTGCTCTGCCGCTTTTTTACGGCGTCACGCATCCCGTCATGAGCACCCTGCCGACGTATGCCGACGCCTACCTCGGGAACGTCGAGGCAATGGCCAAAGGAACCGCGCAATTCGATCCGCCGAGCCGATCGACCGACGAGTTTACCACCGCGATGCAAACACTCTCGCCTATACTTCCGGGATCGGCGGATCAGGTCCGCGACCTCGCAGTCAACGAGGCTCTTTCGAGCGGCATCTTAGTTCGGCCGCCGTCGGCCGATGCGGCGCGGTTTACGCGGTTTTTCGCCCGCAACGGCGGAGTCTACGCGGTCTTCGCTCGCGAGCAGTCGTTGCTCTTCGATCGGGCTCCCGCGCGGACGCTCAAAGTCGACGGAAAATCCCTCGTACGGCAGCGGTCCGGCGGTGCGTGGACGGCGTTCGGCAACGTCGCGCTGACGCCGGGTAACCACTGGTTTTCCAATGGCGAAATCGATCCCGATCTCGTCGTCGCGTTCTTGTACGTCGACGACCTTCGCGCGTGGCACGATAGGATCGCGGCCCTGGCGCGCGCGCTGCCGAAAAATTCGGCGACGGCGAAACTGGTCTACGCCGCTCAAACCAGTCTCACGGTGCGCTCTTCGGGGAAATATCGCGTGCGCGCCACCGCAACGGGGCCGTTTGGTCCCGACGGTTCGCTCGGCACTCGCATATCCGGCAGCCGGTCACGCGCCGGCGTATTCCCCGCGGAGTTTTCGCAGACTCTGCCTTACGATTTTGGCAACGGAATCGTCGGCACCGCGCCCGTGATGATGCCGTCGCACTGGTACCGGGACGATCCCACGGTCTACCAGTGGCAGCGCGGTGACCCGATGTCGTGGTTTCTCTTTACGCGTGACTCGCACGTACGCGTCTTTCTCCCCGGCACACGTGCGGTTCGCGCGCTGGTTTCGATGCGTATCAGCCGTTTGCAAGTCTCCGATCTTCTGACGGTCATGGTGGCGGGGCAAAAAGCGCGCAACGTCGTGATACCGGGGCCTCCCGCGAACGATCAACAGTACGATACCATCGATCGTCTCGATGGCCCGACGCCGGTCCTCGTGCGATTCCCACTCGACTTGCATCCAGGCTGGAACGACGTTGGTTTCGATTTTCATTCGCTCGGAGAGGAGGGCGGCGAGGACCTTGGTTCTGCAGTGATCTCGGCGGCCGTGGCGCCGGATCTGGCGTTTGCTCGAATCGGCCTTGCGCGTACTCCACAGCGGCAAACGACGGACCGATCCTTCGCGGCGATGACGCTCGCAAAGCCGTCCCGGGCCGTCCTGAACGCCGACCCGGAGCTCCTTGGAAACGTTCGCAACACGCGCAATCAAGGTGTGTCGCTAGCGGTTGCGCTCGTTCACGATGGCGGCGTCATCTACCGGCTCTTTCCGATCGCTCACGACGGTTCGTTCGATCTCGACTTCATGCACGCGTTTCCGAACGATTGGAGCGATGCGTCGCAACGGGTTGCCGGTCTTTGGTTCCTCGCCCGCGGCAGCCGCCCGACGTTCACCGGTCTTTCCTACTACGCACACGCCCTGCCCACTCGAGGTTTGTCCCGGCCCGCGTCGCTCTCCGCGCTTCCGATCCGCATCGACGGCAGGCGCATCGGCGTTGCTCCGATTTTTCTCACCCGAGGACGACATCTCGTCGCGAGCGCCGATAGACAAGTGAAAATCGGCTTGTTGACACTCGAACCGACGAACCTTCCGCGAACTCGGGATTTTGGTCTCCTCTGGAAGCGGCGGTCGCCGACGACGATCGACGTGACGGCGCGAAGCACGCCGAGCCCGTTTCTCTTGGTTTTCGGGGAGGCGTATCATCCGGAGTGGAGAGCGATGCTCGCCGGTGAAGTCCTTCCCCACGTGATCGTTAACGGCGTTGCGAACGGCTGGATCGTACCAAGCCTTCCGCGCGGCGGAAGAATTCTTTTGACGTTTGCGGGACAGCAGTACTACGTGATCGCCGCTGCAATTTCGGCGATCGCGCTGCTCCTCATGATTTTGCTCGCCTGGGGGGCGGAGCTTTGGCCGATTCACCCGTTCGAGCGTTGAGCCAAGCTCTAGCCTGGGCGTTCCACGGCGCCCTTCGGTGCGCCATCGGCGCCTGCGTCGTCGCGCTCCTGCTAGCGACGATGCTCTCCGGAGATGCTGCGGAACGCTTCGCGACAACCGCCTATCTTGCCGCGACGTTCGCCGCCGTCTGCATGGCGATAGGATGCTTCCTTCCGGCGGCCGACCTCAGGCACGAACGCAGGTCCGCCGCCGTTCCGCCGTTCATCGGCTACTCGATCGGCGTCATCGTCTTGCTGAGCACCGTCGCGGCGCTCGTTTCTCAACCAGCCGGCGAGGCGTTTGCGCTTCTGGTTTGCATTACGTCGGTCGTTGTGGTCGCCTTCGTGCACTCGGGAACGATTCCAACGCTGCGAGCCGCCTTGGTGCGCGGAGGCATTCTCGTCGCTGCTGCACGCTATAGCGCGGTCTGCGGAGTCTGCGCGCTTGGGCTCGCCGCGCTGCTGCCACCCGCGCCATCTGAAAGCGCCGCGGAATTCGCCTATCTGCTCATGCTTTTGACCGCGCTCTTCGTCTGGTGCGGCTGCTCGCTCCAACGAGATCCGAATTAAACAGCCCGTCGCTCGAACCTCGTTGATCGCGGTCGCCGCGGCGATCGTGTTCGCGGCCTTCGTTGCCGGCAAAGGAATTCCGACGCTTCGACACGATTGGGCTTGGCCGGTCGGTCGGAGTGCGATACCGTCGTTCTTGCACGAGTCGATCGACGGCTGGGTTTCGATCGGCTTGGGACAGCCCAACCCTCATCCGACGCCCTATTTGATCGCGCTGCCGATCAGTGCTGCGATGTGGCTGTTCGGCCCGCTTTCCGCTTTGGCGCTCGTGGCCGCAATCATCGGATATGTCTGCATGCGGTCCGTTGCGGCAGTCTCGTCACGATGGAACGATGCCCTGCCCGGTACGTTGGGAATCGGGCTTTTTGCGCTCTTCAATCCGTGGGTCTACAATGAGGTGGTCGCCGGCCATCTCGTGATGCTGCTGGCATATGGCGGAATCATCGGGATGTTGTCGGAGATGGCGCGGGGTCGCAGCGCTTCGCCGGTACGCCTCGCGCTGTGGATCGCGCTGATCGAAGCGCAGCTGCAGTTCTTTATTCTCGCAATGGCGGCGCTGGTTGCCTTTGCGTTCGCAACGCGAAAATGGCTGCCTCCCATATTGGGCGCCATCGTCGCGATGCCGTCGGTCATCGGACTGCTCGCGGAGCGCGGCGCGTTGCTGCGGATACCTTACGAAGTGGAATGGCAGACGAATCAGTCGGTCGCGCCGCTTGCGCTGCTAAGTCTCGGCGGGTACTTCCCGGGCTATGCAGACCGGCTTGGCGCCGCCGCGGCGGTTTGCGTGTGGATCGTGCTTGCGCTTGCCATCGCCGGCGCGGTCGCAGCCCGCCGGCTTCGAGCGGCGAGCTGGGCGCTCGGCGCGACCGTCATCGTGTACGTCGTCGTCTTAGGGGTGCACGGACCACTCGGCGTTCCGTACGAGTGGATCGTTCGAAACGTCCGCGAGAGCGGCGTCTTCCGCGAGCTTTACGACCTGGCGGGAGTCTTTGCGGCTTTGATCGCGCTGCTTTCATGCGCTGCCACCGCTCGCTTTCGCGCGTTGGGCTACGTCGCGCTCGCGGCCGGAATCGTCTTACCGATAACGTGGCTACTTCACCCGCCGAGCGAACTTTGGATCGCTTCGAACACCTATCCGCATCCGCTCGTGAGCGCGCCGCCGTTCACGAGGGTCGCGCTCCTTCCGGCCTTTCAGCCGTTGGGGTTGCGCGTCGGCGGCGGAGCCGGAGCCGATCCCGATGCATACGTCTATCCCGGCCCGGTCGCGGCACTCAACGAATACTTTCCTTCGTATCCGGTCGATATGGCCCTCGCCCAATACGAGCAGTCGTCGGATACGCAACCGCTGCGAGCGTTGGGCGTCGCCGAGATCGTCTCGCGGCCCTGGCTCACTTCGTTGATGCAGGGCAGAGTCGGAATGGCAGCGTCTTCGCTCCAACCAACGATGCAGCGCCGGGAGGCGTCGACGCCGCATTATCTCGACGGCGCCACGCCCTTGATGTCATTGTGCGAAGGATGGCGCATCGCGCGCTTTTCGAATCGAGTCGGAGCGTGCGACGTTTTCTTCGGCGATTCCCCACGGTACGCGCCGGTCTCTCCGGTGATTGCTCCGAGCGATTCGATCAATCCGCAAACGGCGTGGATCGACGCACGCCTGGCGTTCGCGGAGTCACCCGCGCTCGCGCAGGCGATCGGCGGCGCGCTCACGCAATCGGCTCTTCCGCAACCCGTCGAGCCGAACTCCTGGCTGCTCGCCTACGTACGCGGCGCGCTGCGCGCCTCCGATGGGCGGACGCTCTATCGGAATCACGGAGCGTTTGCGTGGCTGCGCGTTCCCGGCGGCGTCGAGTCGGTGACGTGCGCGGGGCTATGCGAACTCGTAGCCCAAGCGCCGCACATTCCCAGCGAGCCGCTTCGGTCGACGCCCGCGCGTGCACGCGCGGCGGGCTTTCGCCGGCTCACGCCGTGGTTCTACCTGGTCGACGCAAGATCCGATTTTCCTGGAAAGAGACTGCTGCGCTTCAACGAGCGGTACGATCCGGCATGGATTGCGTTTTCGGCGGGACACGCGCTGCAGCACGTCAGAATCGATATGTCGGTGAACGGCTGGTTTCTCGGAGCGTCCTCGGGGCGCATCTTGCTGATACAGTTTACGGCTCTGTTGCAATTGATTGCCGAAATTCTCGGAGCAATTTGCGTGATCTGGCTTCTGAAGGCGCTCCTGCACGCTCCGACGAAGCGCGCTTCGTGACGATGACGACGCTCGTTCCGTTCGTGGATTTGAAGGCGCAGTTTCGTGCAATTCGTGAGGAGGTCGTTCCTCGCATGCTCGAAGTGATGGAGGAAGCGACGTTCGTCCTGGGTCCTGACGTCGCTCGCTTCGAAGAGCACTTCGCTTCGTATCTCGGCGTTGCTCATTGCATCGGCGTCGAATCGGGTACGGCGGCGTTGCAGCTCGCGCTAGAGGCGTTGGGCGTCGGAGGCGGCGACGAAGTGATCGTCCCCGCGAACACCTACGTCGCGTCGGCGCTCGCCGTTTCGGCCGTCGGCGCGCGACCGGTGCTCGTCGATGCCGACGAAAACTATCTGATCGACGCCAATCTGATCGAAGATGCCTTGACGCCGCGTACCAAAGCGATCATGCCGGTGCATCTCTACGGGCAAGCAGTTCCGATGGATGTCATCCTCGAGTTTGCGCGTCGTCACGGGCTCTACGTCATCGAAGATGCGAGCCAGGCGCACGGCGCGCGCTGGAACGGTCGCCGCGCCGGGAGCTTCGGCGATGCGGGCGCTTTCAGCTTCTATCCCGGTAAGAACCTCGGCGCGTACGGCGACGGCGGCGCGGTCGTTACCGGCGACGCAGAAGTCTCGGATCGGGTAAGGCTTCTACGCGATTTCGGTCAGCGCAAGAAGTACGAGCATATCGTTAAAGCGGGAAACTGCCGGCTCGATTCGATTCAAGCCGCCGTGCTGGACGTGAAGCTACGTCATCTCGACGCCTGGAACAACGCGCGTCGCCGCCATGCGGCTGCGTACGATGCGCGCCTCGCCGAGGTCGGGATCGCGCCGCCGCCGCGGCTGCACGAGCAGGGGCACGTCTACCATCTCTACGTCATCGAGGTCGAGCACCGGCAGCAGGTTGCCGCCGCGCTGCGCGAACGAGGCGTCGCCACCGGCATCCATTATCCGATTCCGATTCATCTGCAGGCAGCCTACGCGGACCTGGGCCTCGGCCGCGGCGCGTTTGCACGGACCGAACGCTCCGCGCAGCGGGTGCTCTCGCTGCCGATGTTTCCCGAGCTCACCGAGGAGCAGATCGAGTTGGTTACAGACGCGCTTGCGAGCTCGCGCGCACTGGTCGTCGCGTAGCCACAACCTCCGTTAGCGACGTTATGGAGCGCAGCCCGCTCGGGGTCGCGGTAGTTGGAGCGGGTTATTGGGGTCCCAACTTGGTGCGCAATCTTCACGCGTCCGAACAATGGTCCGTTCGCTGCGTCGTCGAGCCCGATGCGGCCAAGCGCGAGCGGCTGCTGCGGCTCTATCCGAGCATCCAGGGATACGCCGAAATCGAGCCTGCTCTCGGCGATTCCGATGTGGCGGCGGTGGCGCTGGCAACGCCGCCGCGAACGCATCACGCGCTCGCGCTGCGCGCCATCGACGCCGGCAAGCACGTGCTCGTCGAGAAACCGTTGGCTGAGCGCCGCGCCGACGCGGAAGATCTTTGCGTGCGCGCGAGGCTCGCGGGAGTCATCCTGATGACCGACCATACCTTCCTCTACACCGGCTCCGTCGAGAAGCTGCGCGCATTGCGCGAAAGCGGTGATCTCGGCAAGGTTTACTATATCGACTCGGTTCGCGTCAATCTCGGACTCTTTCAAGAGAGCAATGTGGTCTGGGATCTGGCGCCGCACGACGTTTCGATCATCAACTACGTTTTGGACGAAATCCCAACGTCGGTCGCGCTCCAGCTCGGTGCGTGCGTCCACGCGTTGGTTCCCGACGTTGCCTTTCTTACGATGTGGTATCCCGGCGGCTGCCTAGCGCACGTGCATTTGAGCTGGCTCTCGCCGGTGAAGGTTCGGCGAACGACGATCGCCGGCAGCAACAAGATGGCGGTCTGGGACGACGTCGAGCCGACGGAAAAAATCTACATCTACGATAAGGGAGTCGTGCTCGACCCCTCGAGCTCGACGCTGCAGCAGCAAATGGTATCGTATCGTTTGGGCGATCTTCACGTTCCGCTCGTCGATAACCGCGAAGCGCTCGGAAAGCTCGTCGCGGATTTCGCGGCGGCGATCAAGCACGGGTCTCCGACTCGTTCTGACGGTGCCTTCGGTGTCGGGGTCGTGCGGGTGATCGAGGCCGCGATGCGTTCCGCCGAGCTCGATGGAGCAAAGGTTGGAGTGTGACGACGGGTAGCGGCCCATTACGTTTTTCGTTGATCCTCCCGACGTTGAATGAAGCGGTTCGCCTACCGGCGCTCCTCGATTCGATTCGCCGTCAGCGTTACCCCAGCGACTCGATCGAGCTTCTCGTCGCGGACGGAGGATCGACCGACGACACCATCGACATAGCGAGCGCCTTCGGCGCGCGCGTCTTTCACAATCCGATCCGGCGCGCCGAGCCCGGTGCGGGAATGCTTTTGCAAAAGGCGACGGGCGACGTCGCCATGTGGCTCGCAGCCGACAACGTCTTTGCCGGCGACCGTTTCCTCGAAAAGATGGCTACTCCGTTTGGCGACGAGCGCATCGTGGCGGCCTTTCCGAGTCTGGTCAGCACCGGGCAAGACGGTGGGACCGCTCGTTACTTCAACGCCTTCACCGATCCGTTCAACCACTTCATGTACGGCGGCGGCACGTCGCCGGTATCCTACCATCGAACCTATCGGGTCAAACGACGCACCGGCGATTACGTCGTCTATGATTTCCGGTCCGGACCGCAACCGCTGATCGCGCTGGCACAGGCATTTACCGTTCGCCTTCCGTACCAAAAGCCGCTCGGAACCGACGAGGACGACGTCGCACCCGTCGAGATGCTGCTCGCCGACGGCCACGAGATCGCCTTTGTCGAAAGCGCGGCGCTGGAGCATCACACGGTGCGAGACATCGGCGATGCACTGCGCAAATTCGGCCCCCGCTTTCGGTCTCGTTTAACGGATCGGAGGCAACCGATGTGGGAGCGGCTGCGTGCCGGGCGCCGGCCGCAGCGTCTACGAGCCTACCTTTGGCCGTTCTACGCCGTCAGCTTCGTCTTGCCCGCGCTCACCGCCGTCGGAGGGCTGGTGCGAGACCGGCGTTTGGAATGGCTCTATCATCCCTTCGTCAGCGCGGCGTTCGGCTTCGAGTTTTGGAGACAAGCGAGCATCGTCGCCGCGAGCCGCCTCAAGCGCGCTCCCTAAACGGATGACGCCGTCTGCGTCCTCGAAAACCTCGTTCCAGTAGCGCATCATCGTCACGCCGTGCTCGTGGCGGCCGGTCAGATCGGGTAGCGGCGTGCCTTCGATCATATCGATCAGCAGCGAGGCGAAATTGATCCCGGCAGCCGTCGTCAATGCCAGCGTACCGGAGAAACGCGGGTTCATTTCGATGACCGAGAACGTTGCGTCCGAGCGCAACATGCCTTGAACGTTCGCCGGTCCGCGAAGCCCGCTCTTCTCGACGACGCCGCTAGCGACGCGCTCGATCAAGGGATGACGATAGGTGCGGCCTTTCACCGAGACGCCGGCCTTAATCGCGATTCGCTCGCGCGGAACGGCCGCAACGACTCGGCCGGGTTCCGCGGCGAAGCAGTCGACGGTAAATTCCGTGCCTTCGACGGCCGCTTGAACGATCAAATCGCTGCGCCCGCGCGCGGCCTCATGGAGTGAGTGGAGACTTTCGATGCGCGACGTGCCGACCGAGCCCGAACCGCGGCGGGGCTTGAGGTAGACCGGAAAGCGATCGATTTCAATTCCTTCAAAGTAGTGCTGCGTCGCCGGGCCCGGGACGCCGATCTCGCGCAAGAATTTTGCAAACTCGAGCTTGTCGCCGGTGCGCGTCGCGACCTCGCGAGGAGGCAACACGAGCCGGCAGTCAATCGATTCGAAAAGCGCGCGTGCGTCGTCGAGCGGGAGAAATTCGCTCTCAACGATGAGCGGCACGAGCAGATCGATCTGCAGCCGCGCAGCCGCCTCGAAGCATTTCAACGCAAAATCCGCCTCGCCGGCCGGAGGCAGTGTGACGAACTCGTCGACGAAGGCTCGGGTAGCATTGAGTGGATTCATATCGCCCGCGGCGATGAACGCAACGCGGCCGTCTTCACGCAACGCCTTAATCAACGATTGGGCCGTTACGGTTCCCGCGGCGGTCACTATGACGCGCCGCACCCGCGCCGACTTACCGCGCATCGTGCGGATTCCAGCGCCTTTTCAGATCGTTCGGGCCGATGGGGCCGGGGTGGTCGAAGATAAAAAACCGGTTATCCGGCCCGACGTAAACGGTTTCGAGCGTCAGCGGATCTCGTCCGTAAAAGACGATGGCGTTGGTCGCTCGATCGTACACGGCGCGCCAGTGGTACCCTGAGGGCAGATGATTGTAGTCGTAATGTGTCGCCGGGCTGCAGCTCGCAAGTGCGAAGCACGTGCTGCAGAGAAATCGTCCCGCGTTAATACGTGCGGACGTTTCGCAGGCCGGCCGCTCTAAAGGCTGAAGCGATCGTTTGCGCATCCGAGCCTGCGTCGGGATAGAGCACGACCGCCCTTCCGTCGATCACGGCGTCGGAAAAGTTATCGAGCTCGTCGCCCGGAATCGGAAAGGTCGAGAAGTAACGCCTCGATGGGTTGTCGCGGTGCGTGAACGGCCCCAAGGTAGCCGGCCGGCCTCCGCCGATTCCGGGAACGCCGGTACCGCCGGAATCGCCCATGATGCCCATGCCCTTCGTCATTTCGTCGGCGAGCGAGTTCGACTCCATGTCGGCGATGACGTCGACGAACTCGAGCTGTGACGATTCGGTATCGGGCAAGGTCGAGCTGACGACCTTGACCTTGCTCAAGTCGATCTGCTGTCCCGACAGCGCGCCTTCGAGCGCTTCGGGGTCCGATTTGGGAAAGATTCCGACGATCAAATGAGTTGCCACACGGCCTCCTCTTTGCTAACCGATGGCGCCGTTATAACGCCTTATGGCGCGGCCAAGCCGTTCGACGCCCACGCGGATATTCTCTTCCGACGCGTTGGAAAAGTTAAGGCGCATGCCGTCGTGCACGTTTCGAGCCGGATAGAAGTTCACTCCGGGCACGAACACGACGTTCGAATCGGCCGAGATTCGAAGGAGATCGGTCGTATCGACCTCCGGCACCGTTACCCACAGAAACATGCCGCCCTCGGGCCGCGTAAAGTGCGCTTCCTGCGGCAAGAACTCCGCGAGCGCTTCGGCCATGATCCCTCGCCGGCGCTGGTAGGTTCGTGCGATCTTGCGCACGTGTGCGTCAAAAGCGTCGCCGTCGCTTGCGTACTCGTGGAAAACATACTGCGCGAACGTTCCGCTATGAAGATCGGCGCCTTGTTTTGCGAGCACGATTTTTTCGCGAACCGCGTCGTCGGCAATGACCAGCCATGCAATGCGCATGCCCGGAGCCACCACCTTGCTCCCGGTTCCTGAGTAGATGATCGGCGCCGTCGACTCGTGCGCGACGAGCGGGCGCAAATCGTCGCCTTCAAAGCGCAGCTCGCCGTACGGGTCGTCTTCGACGATCGGCAAGCCGAAGTGCTCGCAGATGCGCACGACGCGTTCGCGCCGGCGCCCCGAGAGCGTGCGTCCGGTGGGGTTCTGAAAGTTGGGAACGAGGTAGAGGAACTTCGGGAAGGGATCAGCTCGCTCGAGCACGCGCTCCAGCGAGTCGGGGACCAATCCGTCTTCGTCGGCGTCGACCGTCAGATAGCGGGTTTGGTACGCGTCGAAGGCCTGAATCGCACCGAGATAGGAAGGGTCTTCGAGCACCACGTGATCGCCGGGGTCGAGAAAAATCCGCCCCACCAAGTCCAGGCCTTGCTGCGACCCGTTGACGATCGTCACGCTTTCCGCCTCGAAGATGCGGCCGAAGCGGCGGGTGAGGCGTTCGGCGACCCAGATTCGCATTTCGGGGATGCCTTCGGTTACGCTGTACTGGAGCGCCGCCGGACCGACGTTCTCCATGACGTTGCGGGTGGCTTGGGCGATCGCCGTCGTGGGAAAGAGCTCCGGCGCGGGTAGACCGCCGCCGAAGGAGATCACGTCGGGCTGCTGTGTCACTTTGAGCATCTCGCGAATCGTCGATGCTCGCATGTGCGCCGTGCGCTGCGCAAACGCTGCGGCCCGCGAGATGGTCGACATGAGACTTGGTTAGTCGGCAGCCATGGGAGGTCCGCTTATCGGAGCACGGGCGGAAGCCGGGGCGACATGGCCGGCAAAGGCGTCCCCGGCAAACGAGAGCATCGTCGCTCCCAGCCCGGTAACTCCGACCAAGATCAATACCAGCGTTCCAACGACCGGAACGAGCTCGGCTGCGGTGATCAGTGCGATGCCGACCAAGAGTGCGAGCAGCGGCGAGGGAGTCGTGGAAGGACTGATCAGCTCGCAGAGGCGGCGGCCGATCAGGAGCCCGAGCGCCGCGGTGCCGAGAAAGATCCCAGCCAGCACAAAGACCAGCTCGAGCAGAATCAGCGGAATGAGCAGGATCGTGATCGCCATCAGCACCGCCAGCGGAACGATTGCGACGCAGCCAAGCACCCCCGCGGTGAGGCTGAGCCCCGGGTGGCCTTCCAAACGGTCGAGCACCATTCGCGTGCGCAGTGGAAAGATCAAGAAGATCAGGAGCGCGAGCAAATTCCATGAGAGCCGCCAGAGCATGCGATGGTCGGGGAAGAACGGATTGTAGATTGGCTCGCTCGGCGCCCACGGAACGACCGCCTGCGTGACCGCGCCTCCGAGTTGATGGATCTGCCCGGTTACCACTCCGCCCGGGCGCGGATCGTAGGAGCCGCCGACGACGTTGACGTCGCCCTCGACGACGCCGGCGATCGTTGCGTCGCCGAAGATCACGGTCAGATCGCCGTCGACGACCTGCCCCGGCTCCACGACGACCGAGCCGAAGTACGTCCCACCATGATAGACCGCTTGGGTGTCGGCTCTCGCCGGCGCCGCAGCCAGCAAGACCATCGCCAGAAGAAAACCGCCGATTGCGGCCAGAAAAAGCTTCACGAGCGCGGCCCTCGGCTTAGATGGAACGCGATCAGCGGGGCTACGCGCCGATACCCGTAAAAAACCGCGACGAGCAAGAGTAGGTCGAGCAGTAAGACGCCCGTCATGGCAGCTGCGGCGACCGGCGTCGCGGGGGCGAGTGCGCGTCCCGCCGCGCCGATAGCCGCCATATCTCGCTGCGCGAGCGTGAGGAAGACGGCGGTGAGGTGACCGAGTCCCTGCGGCCGCGATGCCGCAAACGCGGCAATCGTCCAGGCCGTGCCCAAATAAAGAAGAAGCGCCACGGCCAACGGCTTGCGGCGTGGCCTGGGGGGCTGCGTGGCATCCACTGCGCAAACGACCGTCGCGGTGAAATCCGCGGCAACTTTCGGAGGTCGCGCCGTCGTCAGCAGCGCGTCGATGACGCGCAGCTCGCGCAGCAACGCCGCGCAGCCATGGCAGCCGCGCAAGTGCGCTGCTACGGCGCGCGCCTCGCGCGGGCGCAGCGCTGCCTCGAGGTAGGCGTCCAGCAACGACTCACACGAGGAGCAGCGCATTGGAGCCCCCCTTGGTTGCCACGGCGGGGAGTGCGTCGACGGCGAGTCGCTCGCGCTCGCGCATTTTCTTTGTCAGCGCGATCTTGCCGCGGTGGATGAGCGTCTTCACGTTGCCGAGGGAAAGGCCCAGCGTGCTCGCGATGGTCTGATACTCCATGTTGTCGAAATAGCGCAGAGCCAAGACGGTCCGCGTGCGATCCGGAAGCTCGGCGAGCGCGGCGCGCAGTTCGCGCTCGGCCTCTTCTCGAAGCACGCCGCGCGCCGGATCGGCTTGGGGGGAGAGGTCCGCGATAGCGCTCTCGAGCGTTTGATCCTGGCCGAGCTCCTGTACTTGCGGAGCGCGCTGCGATTTCGACAGGTACGTCCGAATAACGTTACGAGCAATCTGATAGATCCAGGTCGAGAACTTTCCGAGCTGCGGATTGAACGTTCCGAGATGCGCGTACGCGCGCAAGAACGTTTCCTGCGATAAATCCGCCGTTTCCGACGAATTTCTCACGGTTGCTCCGATGAAGTTCGCGATGCCGCGCTTGTAACGATCCACGAGCACGCCGAAGACCTCCCTTTCCCCGGAGCGCACTCGATGCACCAGAGCTTCGTCGCTCTGATCATGGAATGCCATCCCTCCTCGATTCGGTTCCTCTGGCGGCTCCTACCTAGCCCGTGCGCCTTTGTTACACTCTTCTCAAAGATGCAAGCGTCGGGTTCGACGCGTCGCGGCGGGAAAGGATTGGGCGTCCGGCGACCGGCCACTCGATACCTATCTCCGGGTCGTCCCAGGCCACTGCGAACTCCGCGGCCGGATCGTACGGCGCGCTCTGCTTGTATGCAACGAGCGTCCGATCTTCCAAGGCAAGGAAACCGTGCAGAAAGCCGCGCGGCACGTAAATCTGTTGCCCAGCGGCGGCCGTGAGCGTTCGCGCGCACCAGCGGCGGTACGACGCGCTCTCTGCGCGCAGATCGACGATCACGTCGAACGCGCTGCCGGTAAGCACCCCGACGAGCTTTGCTATCCGCGGATCGCCGTGAAGACCCCGCAAGACGTCGCGATGCGAGAGCGAGAGATTATCCTGAACGAACGTCTCCTCCACGTCGCATCCGCGATAGCGATCGAGCGAGTACGTTTCTTTGAAGAAACCGCGCTCGTCGGTGAAGACGCGCGGCGTGAGCATCAATGCCCCGGCGAGAGGTAATTGCTCGATCTCCATGAGAACGAGAGTACTAGGGGACCTCTGATCAATCCCATGCACCGATCGTTTAGACCGCAAAGCCGTCAGATGCTAGAAGAAGGCGAGGGAGCATACTGCAATCAGTCTGTGACCGAGCCTTCGACGACGCGCATGGATGCGCTAGTGCCGCCGGAGCACAGGATGTGCGTAAGGCGGCCAACGCAGATGGCGGCTTTGCGGCCAAACCCTTCGGACGGCGGCAGTTTCGCCGCATCTCTTTGTTGCGCCCTCAGTCACGTAGGGCTCCACTATGCTCCTTCGGGCGCGCCTCGATCTGCGGCGAAACTGCTCGCCGCGATCGGTGCAGCGGATTGATCAGAGGTTCCCTGTGAACGGCAGTGTGAGTCCGCCCGGCACGTTCGTGCTGCGACGCGGGCTCGACCGTCTGCGTGCGAGCGCGATGCTGAAGCAAAGCCTGCTCGTTTTTACCGCGAGCATGGTGCTCAATATCTGCGGTTTCATTGCGCACGCCGTCGCTAGCCGTCAACTCGGCGTTACCGTCTATGGCGGCCTCTACGCGCTGATCAACGCGGCGCTCATCGCCGCGCTTCCGGCCGCTTTCGTCGCGCCCGTCGTGGCGCAGCTCGCGGCCGAGTTTCGCGCCCTTCACGACGACGCTCACCTTCGCGGCTTGACCGACAGCGTCGCGGCGGGCTTTGCGAAGCTCGGCGTTGCTTACGTCGCAATCGCACTCTGCGGCGCGATCCCCTTCGCGCGGTTTCTACACGTGCCCGCCTGGTCGATTCCAATCGTGGGTTTGCTTGCGGGCGTCGCGCTCTTCGTGAGCGCGCTGCGCGCCGTCGCCCAAGGCACGCAAGATTTCATCGGGTATGCGCTCTCGAATTCAATCGAGGGAATCGCAAAAGTTTGCGGCATTGCGGCGCTGATCGCTATTGGATTGAAGCTTGGCGGCGGCATCGTCGGCTTTTTCTTGGGCCCGCTTGGCGCGCTGATCTACCTCGGATTACGATTGAGGCGACGGTATTCGGGCGCTCAAGCGCACCGCATCCGCTACGACTGGCGCCGCATATTGAATGCAGGCGCGGGCGCCGCCGCCGCCACCATCGCGCTCGCGCTCATGGGCTCCGCCGATGTGGTGCTGGTGAAACACTTCTTCGATCCCCACGCAGCCGGACTCTACGCTGCCGCTTCGCTTGGCGGAAAGATCCTGCTCTACTTGGTCGGCTTCGTTTCGACCGTGTTGCTCCCACAGGCGGCCGACCGCCACGCTCGCGGCGCACGGACGCGGGAAGTCCTAACCGTGAGTTTGGCGATGTTTGCCGTCGTCGCGCTCTGCGGGCTTTTCGTCTTCCGGTACTTCGGCATCGACGTTCTCCACGCGCTCGTGGGCCACGCCTTCGACGCCGCCGCGCCCTTGTTGGTGACGTACGGCATGGCGATGGTTCTGCTGGCGCTTACCAACGCGCTGACCTCATACGGCATCGCCACGCACCGGCTCGCGTTCACGGTGCCGCTCTTACTCTGCACGGTAGGCACGCTGGCGGTAATCGTCGCGATTCACTCGACGCTCGCGACCGTGGTCGAGATTCTGGTCGTCGGCAATTTCGTGGCAGCGCTCGCCGTCGCCGTTTCGCTGATTCTTCAGCGAAACACGAGCGGCCGGCGGTCGACGGTTTGAAACGGCTTCTTTTGATTGGCGGCTCGGGCCAGCTCGGAACGGCGATTCGGCAGCGGTGGGAAAATTTCGAGATCGTGGCTCCATCGCGCACGCAGCTCGATATCGGGCAAAGCGCGCGATTGCGCGACGCGATCGAACGAGTGCGGCCGGACATCGTACTAAACGCGGCCGCTTTTCACGACGTAGACCGTTGCGAAGACGAGCCGGAGCGCGCCTTTGCGATCAACGCGGTTGCGGTGGGCTCGGCGGCGGCGCATGCGCGCGATTGCGGCGCAGTCTTCATGACGATCAGCACCGATTACGTATTCGACGGTGCAGCGACCGCTCCGTACGCGGAAGATTGCGCGCCGCACCCCCTTTCGGTTTATGGCGTCTCGAAGCTCGCGGGTGAGTATCTGGTAGAATGCCTTGGAACGCGGGCTTTCGTCGTTCGCACCTGCGGGCTCTACGGACAGACGACGGCGAAGCGGAGGCGGCGGCCGTTCGTGGAGCGGGTCCTCTCACCGAACGCCGACGAGAGTCCGATGCGCGTCGTCGACGACGTCGTTGCGTCTCCGACGTTTAGCGGCCACCTCGCCGACGCACTGGCGCGTTTGATCGAGACTGAATCGTACGGACTCTATCATGCCGTCGACTGTGGACAGGTCAGTTGGTACGATTTTGCGTGTGAGATGATACGGCAAGCAGGCGTCGAGGTGACGATCGAGCCGATTGCGGCGGCCCAGTGGAAATCGCGGGCGGCCCGACCGCGATTCTCTGCGCTCCAAAACGCCAAGCTCGGAAAGTTGGGCATCGCGATGCCTTCCTGGCGCGCCGGAATTGCCGCGTATCTCCGGCTTCGGTAAGATTGCATTATGGAATTGCGAATCGATCGTGGCTGCGTCGATCGTTGCCGAAAGCTCGCCGGCGAAATTGCCGACCCGGTTGAGGCCTTCATTGCGGGGCATTCGACCGCTTCGGTGGAGCGCGCGGTGCTGCGTCTGCTCGGCGTCGACGGGGTAACGCTGCAAGAGGTTCCGCTGCCCAACGCCGTCGTCGACTCTATCTCGCGCGAGGGACTCTCGCGCGGCATTGCGACGGCGTTCGGGAGCGCTCTGGCCGAGACCGGGCTCGATCCGTCGGCGCTTGCGGAGGCGATAACGGCGGGCCGTTACTCGCTCGAGCAGTTCGCTCAAACGCCCGAAAGCGCGGCGCACGGCGCGCTGCGCCCGTATGTCGACTCGGCTCTTCTTCGCATTCGGGAGCAGCGCGAGGAGCGTGAAGCACGGCTTAGGCGGCTTGCGCAGCTTCCGCCGCCGCTGCTCTACGTCATCGTCGCCAGCGGTAACATCTACGAGGATCGTACGGCCGCCGTCGCCGCAGCGGAGGCCGGCGCGCAGGTCGTTGCGGTGATTCGCTCGACCGGACAATCGCTGCTCGATTTCGTTCCCTTCGGCCCCACTACCGAAGGGTTCGGCGGCACCTATGCGACCCAAGCAAACTTCGCAATCATGCGCGCTGCGCTCGACGAGGTCGGCGAGAAGCTCGGCCGCTACGTCATGCTCACGAACTATGCCAGCGGTCTCTGCATGCCGGAGATTGCCGTGATGGCGGCATACGAACGCCTCGATATGCTGCTCAACGATTCGATGTACGGCATTCTCTTCCGCAATATCAACATGAAGCGGACGTTCGTCGATCAGCATTTCAGCCGGATGCTCAACGCTTACTCCGGCATCATCATCAACACCGGAGAGGACAACTATCTTACCACCGCCGACGCCGTCGATCAGGCTCCGGCCGTCTTGGCGTCGCAGTTCATCAACGAGGAGTTCGCGCATCGCGCCGGGCTCCCCGATCCGCAGATCGGATTGGGCGACGCCTACGAAATCGACCCGGACCTCGAAGACAGCTTTCTCTATCAAGTCGCACAGGCGCAGCTGGCGCGCGAGATCTTCCCCGATGCGGCGCTCAAATACATGCCGCCGACCAAACACATGACCGGCGACGTCTTCAAAGGCCACCTCATCGACGCGCTCTTCAATCTGACGTCGGTGATGACGAGACAGAGCATCCATCTCTGTGGGATGCTCACCGAAGCGATCCACACTCCGTTCTTGGGAGATCGAGCGCTCTCGCTCGAAAACGCGCGCTACATCATGAACACCGCGCGTCATTTCGGCGACGAGATCGTGCTGCGGCCCGGCGGCGCGATAGAGCGGCGGGCGCAAACCGTGCTGACCGCATGCGAGGCACTGCTCGAACGGGTTGCCGCGATGGGTTTGATGAAGTCGATCGAGTGCGCCTCGTTTGCCGACGTTTCGCGTGCGCCCGAGGGTGGACGGGGCTTCGAAGGCGTCTTCGCGCGCGCGAACGATTACTACAACCCGTTCGAAGCAGCCCTCAAAGGCGTGATCCTGACCGGAGCGCGATAGCAGGGTGAGCAGACTCATCAAGCCGTACGGCGACACCCAAGACGACGGCAAAGTGCAGCTGTCGTTCACGCTGCCGGTCGAATGGAACGAAGCCGCCGACGAAGCGGCGCGTCAGCTCGCGGTCAAGATGGGTTTGCGTGACGTGCAGGTCGTCGATGGCCGCCGGATCGCTTCGGGTTTCTCTTTCTTCGTGCTCTACGGCAGCACGTCGCAGACCGTCGACGTCGAGACCATCGAAGCCCCCCAAGGTGTCGCAGCCATGTCGATGGACGAGGTCGACGCCTTCGTCGCCGAGCGAATCGGGCGAAAGATTCGAGTTGCGGGCGCCTGCATCGGGACCGACGCGCACACCGTGGGGATCGACGCCATTCTCAACATGAAAGGATACAAAGGCGACTACGGCCTCGAGCGCTACCATACGTTTGAGACGTTCAATCTGGGCAGTCAAGTCGCCGTCGAAGAGCTGGTCCGCTTCACGCAGGAGCAGCGGCTCGACGCGCTTCTCGCCTCGCAAGTGGTAACTCAAAAAGGAAGCGACGTGCGGAATTTCACCGCGTTGAGCGAGCTGCTCGAGGCGGAAGGATTGCGCGACCGCGTCGTATTGATTTGCGGGGGGCCGCGGGTCACGAACCGTTTAGCGAGCGAGCTCGGCTACGATGCGGGCTTCGGCCGAGGAACGCTTCCAAGCGAAGTCGCCGCCTTTATCGCGGTGACGCTGGCAGAGCGTCTTCGCAACGTCTCGGCGTAACGTACTCATGCAGAAGACCGCGCTCATCACCGGAATCACCGGTCAAGACGGCTCGTATCTCGCCGAGCTGCTGCTCGAGAAAGGCTATCGCGTCGTCGGGATGACGCGGCGGACCAGCACCGAAGTGCACGAGCGCATCGAGCACGTCGTCGACGACCTGGAGATACTCTCCGGCGATTTGCTCGATCAAAGCTCGATCACGTCGATCGTCAACGACGTTCGGCCCGACGAGGTTTACAATCTCGCGGCGCAATCGTTCGTGCCTGCGTCGTGGAGCCAGCCGGTGCTTACCGGCGAGTTCACGGCGCTGGGCGTCACGCGCGTGCTCGAGGCGATTCGGCAAGTGAATCCGGCAATTCGTTTTTACCAAGCTTCGAGCTCGGAGATGTTCGGTAACGCGGTCGAGTCACCACAGAACGAGGAGACGGCCTTCCATCCGCGCAGCCCCTACGGCGTTGCCAAGGTGTACGCGCACTGGATCGCGGTGAACTATCGCGAATCTTACGGTCTCTTTACCTGCAGCGGAATCTGCTTCAATCACGAGTCCGCGCGCCGCGGCAAAGAATTCGTGACCCGCAAGATCTCCGATGGCGTCGCGCGCATCAAGCTCGGGTTGACGAACGAGCTGCGGCTGGGAAATCTCGACGCGCACCGCGACTGGGGATACGCCGGCGACTACGTCCGGGCGATGTGGATGATGCTCCAGCAGAGCGAGCCCGACGATTACGTGATCGCGACCGGAGCAACGCACAGCGTCCGAGATTTTGTGCGCGTCGCCTTCGAAGTAGCCGGGCTGGGTTCGTTCGAGCCGTACGTCGTCGTCGATCCGCGCTTCGTTCGCCCTGCTGAAGTCGATCGGCTCATCGGCGATGCGAGCAAGGCGAAGCGCGCGCTGGGCTGGGAGCCCGAAGTGGGCTTCGAGCGGCTCGTGGAGATGATGGTCGAATCCGACATCAAGCGATGCGAGCGCTCGTAACCGGCGCGAGCGGCTTCGTCGGCCGCTATCTCATCGAGGCGTTGCGCCGCGACGGCATCGACGTCTTTGCCTGCGGCGGACCGCACGACGCGAGCGAGGAGTACTTTCCGATCGATTTGGCCGATCCGCAAATCCTTACGGCCGCGCTCGATGCGGCGCGTCCCACCGTCATTTTCCACCTCGCTGCTCAGACGTTCGTGCCTGAGTCGCTTGCGTCTCCGCTCGAGACGTACGAAATCAACGCAATTGGGACGGCCCGCCTGGCGCAGGCGGTGCGCGGCTGGGATAGCGCTCCGCGCATCGTCTTTCCGAGCTCGGCCGAGGTCTACGGCGGGCGGGATGCGAGCGATTATCCGTTGCGCGAAACGCTCGATCTGCGCCCCGCTAACCCGTACGGCGCGAGCAAAGCCGCCGCGGAGTCGATCCTGCTCGCCGAGTCGCGAAGCTTTGGAACCGACGTCGTGATCGCGCGCGCGTTCAATCACATCGGCCCAGGTCAGGACGAACGCTTCGTCGTCGCCTCGCTTGCGGCTCAGCTCGCGCGCATCGCGGCCGGCGGTGCGCCGCAGCTCTTTGTCGGCAACCTCAGCGCAGCGCGGGACTTTCTCGACGTTCGCGATGTCGTAGCGGCATACGTTGCTCTCGCGCGCGAAGGCCAACGCGGGGAAGTCTACAACGTCTGCAGCGGAGCTGCCGTAGCAATTCGCGACGTGCTCCGGGAACTGATCGCGATCGCGCGCGTGCCGGTCGAAGTCCGCGAAGATTCGGCTAGGGTACGTTCCAGCGACATACCGCTCTCCGTGGGCAGCTCTGAAAAGCTGCGGGCGAAAACCGGTTGGACGCGTCGAATTCCGCTGCTCCGTTCGCTGCGCGAAATTTTGGAAGCATCGCAACTCGCCTTGCACCCTTCGCCTTCGCCAGGGACGGGTTGCGTGGGGTGACGTTGCAAGCGTTCGTCTTTAAAAATCGCGGCCTCTTGTTGAGCTTCCCCGCCGGGATCCTCGCCTTGTGGGGACGGCCGAGCGCATCGAGCATTGCGTTCGGCCTGCCGCTCGCCGTCGCCGGGGAGCTGCTTCGCTGCTGGGCGGTCGGCTACGCCGGCGTCACGACGCGCCACGATTCGGTGATCGCGCCCAAGCTGGTGACGGCCGGCCCTTACGGCTACGTTCGAAATCCGCTCTATGTTGGCAACTTCGTGACGGCCGCCGGCTATGCGATCGCATTTACCGGAAAGAATACGGCACTCGCGCGGGCTGCGCTCGGTTTTGGTTCGCTCGCGGCGATGGTGGCGCTCTACGCCACGATCGTGCCGTACGAAGAAGCGTTTCTTGGCTCGAAGTTCGGCGAAGAGTTCGAACGATATTGCGAGCACGTTCCTCGCATCGTGCCGAAGCTCGAACCGCTTCCCGGCGGGCACGGCGAATGGCACGCCGATGCGCTGATCGCCGCGGAGAGTAAAACGTTCGCGCTGTTCGGCGCTATGTCGATCGCGCTCGCGCTGCGAGCACGCGTGAGCTAGCCGGTGGCGGTCCGCCGGCGGTTGACCGTTGCGCTGGTCGCAACCGTGTTCGTCGCGCTGTTCGAGTTTTGGGGCGGCGCGGCATCGGGCAGCTTGGCACTGACGAGCGATGCGGTTCACGTCTGCACCGACGTTCTCGCGCTCGCGCTCGCGTTGGTCGCGACGATTGGCGCGGCCCGGCCGCCCGATCGTCGCCGTACCTTCGGCTACGGGCGCATCGAAGTGCTCGGTGCGCTCGTGAACGGCACGCTCCTGCTCGTGGCGACGATCGCGATCGTCTACGAAGCCGCGCGTCGCTTTGCGATGCCCGTCGAGCCGGGCGCAACCCTCATGGCAGCCGTCGCCGCCGCCGGCCTTGCGGTCAACGGCGGGGTTGGCGTACTGCTTGGTCAGAGCAGCAAGCGCGATCTCAACGTGCGCGCGGCGCTCTTCCACGTCTTTGGCGACGCGCTCGGCGCCGCCGCGGTCATCCTCGGCGGCATCGCGATCGGGTTGACGCATCGTGCATGGATCGATCCGATGCTCTCGCTTTTCGTCGCGGCGATCATCGTGTTCGGCGTCGTTCGCGTATTGCGCGACGCGACCGACGTGCTGCTCGAAAGCGTTCCCGGCGACGTCAACCCGGGTCATCTCGAAGAACACATTGGAAGAATCCCGGGCATCATCGGCGTGCACGATCTGCATGTCTGGTCCATTGCGAGCGGCTCCCACGCGCTCTCCGCGCACGTGCTGCTCGACGATCGGCGTTTGAGCGAAGCCGCCGACGTGCTTCGCAATATCGAAGAGTGCGTGAAGGCGCACTTCGGCATCGCGCATCTCACGATTCAGTTCGAATGCGAGAATTGTCCAATTCCAGTCGAGCATTAGTAGCTCTTAGGCGTCCGAGGGGTTTTAGGCGGCGATATGGCACTCCAGCGGGGACTCCGACGCGAGCGCCATTCACAGGATGTGATGACTTTCCTTATAGGTGGCCGCCTAAAAACTCCGAGGCGTTTGCAAACCTTAGTAGAATTGTAGCGTCATGAACGAGATGAACTCCAAGACCGTTGTATTAGGAATGGCCCGGACACCGTTCGGCAAACTCGGGGGAGCGCTCGCTCCACTCTCCGCTACCACGCTTGGAGCGGTCGCGCTGACCGGCGCCATCGAGCGTTCAAAAATCGATCCCTCCGAAATCGAGCATGTTTCGTTCGGCGAAGTGCTGCAAGCCGGCGTCGGTCAGAATCCGGCCAGACAGGTGCTCTTCAAGGCTGGACTCGCCAAGACCGTGACCGCGGACACGGTCAATAAAGTTTGCGCTTCCGGCTTGCTGGCGATCGTCAATGGAATGCGCTCCATCAACGCCGGGGCAAATTCGGTCATCGCGGCCGGCGGAATGGAGTCGATGTCGAACGCGCCCTATCTGCTGCGCGATGCGCGGTGGGGATATCGCTTCGGCGACGGCGCGCTCGTCGATGCGATGATCTACGACGGCCTGTGGGACCAGTATTTTCCGATGACGATGGCGGCGCAGGGGAGCAAGGTCGCAACGGAGCTCGGCCCGACGCGCGAAGAGCAGGACCGGTTTGCTTTTGAAAGCCATCGGCGCGCCGGCGCCGCGCACGCCGCCGGTCACTTTGCCGGCGAGATCGTTCCGGTGAAAGTCGCAAGCAAGGCGAAGGACAAGGTCGTCGTCGACCACTTGCCGCGCCAAGGCCGCGTGCGCGTTCCCGCGTCGGTCGGCGCGCCAAATCACGTCTGGGAGCACGAGCCGTCGGATGAGTTCACGCTCGACTATGCGTCCTACGCGCCGTTCGTGACCGGCGATCAGCCTCACGTTGTCGTCGATCGGGACGAAAGCGTACGAGCCGACGCGAGCATGGAAGCGATGGCGAAGCTGCGTCCGCTCGAACGCAATGGCACGGTGACGGCGGGCAACGCGCCGGGCGTCAACGATGGTGCGGCAGCAATGATTCTGGCCGACGCCGAGTACGCGGCGCAACATGGGTACGAAGCGCTCGCGACGATCGTCGAGCACGCAACGGTCGCGTGGGATTCGCCCTATATCAGCCTCACGCCGGCGATGGCCGCGCGCAAGCTCCTCGACCGCACCCGGTTGCGGCACGGCGACGTGGCGGTTTGGGAGATCAACGAGGCTTTCTCCGCCGTCGCAATCACGGCCGCGCGCCGCATCGGCCTCGAGGACGGCTCGATCAACACATGGGGCGGTGCGGTCGCGATGGGTCATCCGATCGGGGCTTCGGGAGCACGACTCGCCGGGACCGTGATCAATCAGCTGCGCAAACGCGGCGGAGGTCTGGGAATCGCGGCGATTTGCTCGGGCGGCGGTCAAGGCGACGCCCTGCTCATAGCGGTCTGATTTTGCTCATGTCGTTGTCGGCTCGGGGTTCATTTACCGCAGTAAACTTCACCCCTCGGCTCCTAGACCTGAGCAAAATCAGTTCCGCTATGTTGGATCAATTCTGATCCCCGTGATTTCGCAAGCGCGCGCGCAGTTTGAACTAAGCGACGAGCAGCGCGCGATTGCGGCGTTGGCGGCGGAGATCGCACAGCGCGAGATCGCGCCGCACGTCGCTCGATGGGACCGCGCTCATGTCTTTCCGCGCGAGCTCTACCGCAAGCTGACCGATGCGGGCATCATGGGGATTCTCGTTCCGCAAGAGTACGGCGGCGCGGGCGCCGATTACGTTTCGTACGCGCTGGCGATCGAAGAGCTTGCCCGCGTCGACGCGGGCACGGCGGTCACGGTTTCGGTGCATTCGATGATCTGCTCGGCAATCCGAAGGTTGGGCACGCAGCAGCAGCGAGAGCGCTGGCTTCATCAGCTCGCGGCGGGCGACGTCATCGCCGGCTTCGCGCTGACTGAGTCGGATGCGGGGTCGGATGCGGCCGCCATCCGCGCGACGGCGAAGCGCTCCGCGAACGGGTACGTCCTCGATGGCCGAAAGCAATGGTGCAGCACCGGAAGCTACGCGGGCGTCATCATGGGAATGTTCCGCACCGGCGGTCCCGGAGCGCGCGGCGTGAGCGCCTTTCTCGTCGAAATGAAGCTTCCCGGCGTCAGCATCGAGAGCGTCACCGAGAAGCTGGGCATTCATACGAGCAACACCTGCGATGTCGCGTTCGACGGCGTCGAGGTCGGCGAGGACGCATTGCTCGGCGACGAGGGTTCGGGCTTCGGCAACGCCATGACCGCGTTGACGGCGGGACGCATCGGCATCGCGGCGCAGGCTACCGGCATACTCGCGGCATGTCTCGACGAATCGGTGAAGTTCGCAAAGGAGCGCGTTGCCTTTGGCAAGCCGATCGGGGCGTTCGAAGGGGTTTCTTTCAAAATCGCCCAGATGGCGATGGATCTCGACGCAGCGCGCCTGCTCAACTATCGCGCGGCGGCCATGGCCGACGCCGGTGGGGACTTTGCGATCGCGGCCAGCAAAGCAAAGCTCTTCGCCTCGACCGCGGCGCGGAAACACGCGGCCGAAGCGCTGCAAATTCACGGCGGTTACGGATACACGAGCGAGTTTCCGATCGAGCGGCATTACCGCGACGCCAAAATTACGGAAATCTACGAAGGGACGTCGGAAATTCAGCAGCTGATCATCGCGCGCTCGCTGCTCGGGCGACTCGATTAGCAACAGGAGGCATCCATTTGGATGCCTCCTGCGATGTCGACAGCGGAACCGATAACTCCACTCCCACTCTATCACATCAATTTCGCTCCGCACAACGGCTTAGCGGCTGGAGCGGACGGGAATCGAACCCGTAGCGGATGGGAGTTATCGGGTCCTCCGTCGACACCATCGAACCACCCAGCGAGGCGTCTTTCACGTGCTGCGACCAAGATAGCAAGGGGCGTTGCACGCTCGTGAGCGAACACGTCGGGCCCGATGAACTTGATGGAGTACCAAGGCAAGGAGCTTTTCAAACGCTGCGGCATTGAGGTGCCGCGCGGTTTCCATGCGGCGACACCGGAGGCCGTCGCGAACTTCCTCGACGCAAATTCCGGCGAGTGGATCCTCAAAGCCCAAGTTTTGATGGGCGGCCGTGGCAAGGCCGGCAAAATAAAGGTGGCGTCGAGTGCTTCGCAAGCTCGCAGCGTTGCGCAAGAAATCATGTCGACGCCGATGCCGCCGAACCGGCAGAATCCCGCGGGCGAACCGGTCAATTCGTTGCTCGTCGAAGAGCGGCTTTCGATCGAAAAGGAAGCCTACTGCGCGATTACCATCGACCGGGCCGCTCGCAAACCGGTCGTCGTGGTCAGCCGTTTCGGCGGGATGGAGATCGAAGAAGTCGCTGGGCGGCATCCCGAATCTATCGCCAAGTTTTACGTTGACACGACGATCGGGTATTCGGCGTTCATCGGACGCGAGCTGGCATTTTCCGCGCAGCTCGATCCGGGCTATCGCAAGCAGTTCCCGGCAGTCGTAGGGGCGCTCTACGATCTCTTCTTCCGTTACAGCGCGAAGCTCGTCGAGATCAATCCGCTCGCCCTGACGTCCGACGGACGCGTCGTCGCGTCGGACGCAAAGATCGAGCTCGACGACGACGCGCTCTTTCGCAATCGTGAGCTCGAGGAGTGGCGCGCGGCGCTGCCGCTCGATGAAGACGAGCTTCTCGCCGCCCAAGCCGGGGTCGGCATTCGCAACTTCCGGCGTTTTCCCGGCGCCGTGGGCACGATGGCCAATGGCGCGGGCCTCGCGATGGCGACGATGGACGCGGTCGCCAACGCCGGCGGCGAAGTCGCCGACTTTCTCGACGTCGGCGGCGGCGCCAACGCGCAACGCGTGCGAAACTGTTACGAACTCGTCGTCAACAACACCGGCGCGAACGTTTTCTTCATCAATATCTTCGGCGGAATCACCCGCGGTGACGAAGTTGCGCGCGGAATCGTGGGAGCTATGGAGGAGACGGCCTCGCGCAAGATCCCGCTCGTGATTCGGTTGACCGGCACCAACGAAGAAGAAGGCCGCAGAATCCTCAAAGACGCCGGGATGACGCCGGTCGAGACGATGGATGAAGGCGCGCACGAAGCGGTGCGCCTATCCCGGGGCGCCTAAGCGATGTCGATCTACCTCGACAAGAACAGCAAGGTCATCGTCCAGGGAATCACCGGCGCGGAAGGTTCCTACCACGCCGGCCGCATGTACAAATACGGAACGAACATCGTCGGCGGCGTGACTCCCGGCAAGGGCGGGCAAAAGACGCCGGACGGTCTGCCCGTCTTCGATACCGTGCGGGAAGCCGTCGATGCAACCGGCGCCACCCACACCTGCATCTTCGTCCCGCCGCCGTTCGCAGCCGACGCTCTCTACGAAGCAAACGACGCTGGCATCGCGTTTGCCGTCTGCATCACCGAAGGGGTGCCGGTGCACGACACGCTCAAGGTCGTCGGCGCCACCGCCGGCATGCGCATCATCGGGCCGAACTGCCCGGGCCTCGCTTCGCCCGGAAAGGCGCTGGTCGGCATCATGCCCGGCCACGTCTTCAAGGAAGGCGGCGTCGGCGTCATCTCGCGTTCCGGTACGCTGACCTATGAAGTCGTCGACCTGCTGACTCGAGCCGGCTTGGGCCAATCGACCTGCGTCGGCGTCGGTGGCGACCCGGTCATTGGGACGACCTTCGTCGAATGCCTGCGCGAGTTCAAGAACGATCCCCAGACCGAAGCGATCGTCATCTGCGGCGAGATCGGCGGCTCCGACGAAGAAGAGGCGGCCGCCTTCGTCGCCGAGCACATGCCCGAGATGCCGGTGGTGGCCTTCATCGGGGGTCGAAACGCTCCTCAGGGAAAGTCGCTCGGTCACGCCGGCGCGATTATATCCGGCAGTTTTGGAACGCCGCAGAGCAAGGTCGCCGCTTTCGAGGCCGCCGGGGTGCCGATCGCCGAGCGGCCCAGCGATATACCGGCGCTGCTCGCCGAGCGCCTCGCCGTCCGAGCCTAAAAGCCTCCTGCGGACGAATCCTGGTTAAGGATTCGTAAAGGAACGGAACCCATCCTGAGCAAACCATGAGCGACGTGGGTCACTCTATGGCCTCCTGATGGCATCGGCCACCGGGCGGCGGGGCGGCTCGCCTTTTGACAACTTAAAGACAGTAGAGGGTTATACGAACATGAGTTCACATCGAACCCTCCGTCACGCGGTCATCGCCGCGATCGTAATCGGCGCGTTTCTCTGCCAGGGAACATGGGCACTGGCTGAGACCACCGGTAACATCGCGGGTACGATTAAGGATGCGAGTGGCGCGCCAGTTGCCGGCGCTCAAGTGCAGGCAGTCGCGCCCTCGGAGACCCGTTCCGCGACGACGGACGCGGGAGGTCATTTCATTATCCTCTCGCTTGCCCCAGATACATACACGCTTAATCTGAGCAAAGCGGGATACGAGAACATCTCGTTTCCCGGCGTCACGGTCTTTGCCGACCAGACGCAACAAGTCGCTTATACGATGCGCAAGGCCTTGCGGACGATCGCGCACGTAACCTCGCAAGCCGCGGCGGCGCTCGTGAAGCCGGGCGTCGGCGGCGATCTCTATAGCGTCAACGCCTCGCAAGCATCCGCGTCGGCGGCACTGGGCGGCGGCGGCAACCTGAACAATGCCTATTCGGCGATGGCGTCGGTCCCCGGCGTTCAGACGTCGCAGGGAGGCATCGGCTGGGATTATAACGCGGCGTACGTTCGTGGCCAGAACTCGTACTACACCGGCTACGAGTACGACGGCATTCCGGTCAACCGGGCCTTCGACAACTACAACGCCTCAACGGAGTCGGCCCTAGGCCTGCAAGAGCTGCAGGTCTATACGGGCGGCGGCCCGTCCTCGGTCGCCACCGCGGGCACCGCCGGTTTCATCAATCAGGTCATCAAGACCGGGACCTTCCCGGGCTTCGCGACCGCAAACCTCGGCGTCGGGACGCCTCAGTTCTATCACCAAGCACAGGTCGAAATTGGGGGCTCGACGCCCGACCGGACGTTCAGCTATTACATCGGCATCCTGGGCTACAACCAAGCCTATCGCACCCTCGACAATAGCGACGGCGCGGGATACATGACGCCGGGCGGACCCTTCGCGGGCGCGACCCTCGGCACCAACATCGGTTATGGATTCAATAGCACTCAGGTCTATGACACGTGCTACACTTGCCTCGTCGGAACCGGCCAAGGCGTCAAGGCCACCTGCGCGCTGCTGAGCGCGGGGACGAGCAAGTTCTCATATCCGCCTCAGGGCTGCTGGCAGTTTTACAGTGGCCTCGGCGGCTCTCCGCTGAACGTCAGCGACCGCGAGAACGTGATCAACCTTCATCTCGGCATTCCCAAGCACAACGGCTTGCGCGACGACCTCCAGCTGATGTGGAGCGGCTCCGCGCTGGCGAACTATAACTCCCTGAGCCCCAACGACCTGGGCCCGGGCAACAACTACTTCACCTACGAGAGCTTCGGCACGCACTACCACGCGCCGACCTGCGGTCCGGAAACGATCGCACCCGGTCTCACGGTGAACGGCTGCACCGGAACGGGCCAGATAGCATCGTTTCTCCAACCCGAACAGCTCTTTTTTCAGCGGTTCGAGGGTTTAGGGCCTGGACCGTACACGTGTCCGGCGGTCGCGTTCGCTTGCGGGCCGACGTATACAGCGTACGGCGATAACGTTACCTACAACGTCCCATTCGGAACGCCCATCGCGAAGAGCGCGACGAGCATCAAACCGCCGAGCGTCTACTACGCGCCCGGCACTCCGCAGCACCCCTACTTGGGCCCGATTCCGCTTAACGACAATTCCGCCAACGTCAATCGAAACGACACCGGTATCGGCAAGCTTCAGTATACGTATGCGCTGAGCCAGTCGGCCTATCTGCGGGCCTACGCGTATACGTTCTACTCTGACTGGCTGCAGACCGAGCCGATCTACGGCGGCGCCGACACGGCACTCGGCGTTCCGTCGCCGATCTCACCCGAGTACGACCTCTTCGCGCACACCGCGGGCGGCGCGCTCGAGTTCCAGGATCAGCTCAACGACCAGAACCTCCTCTCGCTCGACGGCAACTACACGACCGCAACCACGGAACGCTACAACAACTACACCGCGTACTTTGGCTGCCGCAGTACCTGCCCGGGCGGTTCGCCGATCGGTTACATGGCCAAGAAGGGCAACGGCTACACCTGTTACGATCCGACCAGCGGTGCGGCGACGCCCTGCGTGAACGCCACGCAGGGCTACTGCACGGTCACGGCGACCGCTTGCGTGCCGACCACTCCGAGCTGGCTCAGCTCCGCGCAAGCCGGGCCGACCGGCTTCGCGAAGGCCGGGACCGCCGCGGCCAAGGCCGGCGCGACGTGGGACAGCCTCTGGAACGGTAACGCGACCGGTCCGCTCAATAACGTAGGCCCCCGCTTTACCAACGCGGCGCTGCAAGACCAGTTCCGTCCCAGCGACCGCTTCTTGATCAACGCCTCGATTCGGTACGATAACTTCACGTACGAGCTGCCGAACACGAGCAACCCGGCGGTCGCGTTCTACGGCAACCAAATCGCGAACTACACCTGCGTCATACCGTCGACGAACACGGTGCTGCTGGTGCCGCTGCCGCCGGGCGGCGTCCCGCCGGCTCCGGCCCAGTACGTCGCCGGCGACTGCAACAAAGCCGTCGCGCTTCTGCACGCCTCCGGTCCGAAAACCGGCTGGGTCCATCCCAACGGCACGACTCAGGACGGCGTGGCCGCACCCAACTGGACGGCAAGCTCGCCGAGCGCGTACTCGTTGGATTACTGGGAACCGCGCTTCTCGATGACCTATACCGCGAGCCCGGACACGGTCATTCGTGCGTCGGCCGGCCGCTTTACCCAACCGCCGATCACGGCATCCGTCCAGTACTTGGGCGCGTCGGGCGACCTGCGCTCGGTGTGGACGAGCAGCATGGCGCTCGGGTTCTACTCACCGTTCCACCCGCTTCCGGGAATTTCGTCCGGACAGTACGACCTCTCGCTGGAGCAGCGTCTCCACGGCACGGACATGAGCTTTAAGCTCACGCCGTTCTTCACATGGGTCCAAGGCTGGCAGCAGCAGACCTTCATCGGTGCCGGCTTCGTGACGCAAGTCCCCGTCGGCGTCAATCGCGACGAGGGCGTCGAGTTTCAGTTCAACAAGGGCGACTTCAGCCGAAACGGGCTCTCGGGTCTGCTCGCGTTCACCTACACGAGCTCGAAGGTCCAGTTCCAAAACTACCCCGTTGGATCGAGTGTCGTGCCGAACGAAACGATCCCGCTCAATCAAGCCATCCAGCAGTACAACTTGCTGACCAAGTCGGGCGGGGGCTTCCCCTGCTATCAGGCCGGCACCGGCGTATCGTGTTCGACTCCCAATGGGAAGATCGCGAAGGGCTTCGACACGATTCTGAACCCGTACTATAATCAGGCGGCGCAGGGACTGATCGATCCAAGCGGCTGGTACAATCCGTACTCGACGGCGGTCGCGCCGAACCTCTATGGGTTCCTCAACAGCTACATTTCGCCATACACGAGCGCGTTGGTTCTCAACTGGCGGCAGAACAAGCTGGCGGTGACTCCTAGCATTAACTTCCAGGCCGGCGGGTACTACGGTAATCCGCTGGACGTCAACGGGGTCGATCCCCGTACGTGTCAGCTGAACTCGGCCGCGACCGGCATCACGAAGCTCTCGCCGAAGACCAATCCGTTGCAGTGCAACTACATCTACGCCACCGGCGCGAGCGTCAGCACCCTCGGCTACCTCGACATCCCTAACCCGCAGACCGGAACGTTCGCCTTCGATAACATCCAGCAACCCAACTCGATCGTCGGAAACCTCCAGCTAACCTACGACGTCAGTCCTCGACTCAGGTTGACGGTTCTCGGAACGAATCTCTTCCACACGTGCTTCGGCGGCACGGCCGAGCCGTGGACGGCGGCGTATCCACCGAGCAACGTGTTCTGCGCGTACACCCCAGCCGGCGGCGTGCTGAACAGCACGCTCTATCCCGCCAACTTCTACAACGGCACCGGTATCAACGACGTCAAGGCCAACGGTGTGCGCCCGGCCTACACGCAGAGCTACACGCCCCTCGATAACAACGTGGCCGGCGCAATCGGCGGAGGACCGCCTCCGATCAATGTCTACTTCAACGCGCAGCTGCGAATCTAGCGATTCGAGCCGACGCACGCTAACGTAGAGCGTAAAGCGGGACCCTTCGGGGTCCCGCTTGAATTTTTGTGGTGTGCGAATTAGTATGCTGCTGCCGTCGCTCTGCGCGCTTGCGTGCGCCGGCCTCCTTCCAGCCGCGGCAGATTCGCAAGGAACCGCGGCCGCCTCGACACCGCCGCCCCAGATCTACCACGTCGTAACCACGGCGCTCTGCGCGCGATTGCACGAGCGGGTCCGGCCCGCGGTCGCGATGATTCTGCAGAACGACGGGACGATCGCAAAGAGCCCGCCGCTTTTCAAGAAATATCAACGTGCGGCGTTCGCCGCGGGCAACGGCGGCATCAACGGCGATTCGATCTACAATCAATCGCCCGAGACGAGCATGACGCTGCAGCAGATGTCTTACCTCGTCATACCGATTGCGCGTAACATCATCGCCGCGCAAACGCTGCTCGACGACGCCAAGCTCGTCCAGCCGACCGGCAATCCAAACGACGACGCGACGCTCTCGACGATCAAACGGCAGCTGCTTGAAACGATCGCCTATCAAAGCGCCTCGCTCGACATCATCAACGGCTTCGTTCAAACCCTGCAGATGGGCGAGCTGCAACATGCGGGTGAGGAGTATCTCGGCGCAATTCAGGGGAGCGACACGACCACGCCGATCGTCAAAGATACGCCAAACCCGTGGCAAGACCCAAACGCGCCGGGGCTGCCGCCGAATCCGTATGCGTTCGACGTGACGACCGTTCCCGGCTTGGCCGTGGGTTACAATCCGCTCTCGAAGATCGTGGACGGTTTGCAATGGCTTCGGGGCGAGACCCACAACCGCGAAGACGTGGCCGGCAAGACGATCGAAGAGGTAATGAACCAATGCGGAAAATGAAGCAGTCATTCTTTGCCTTCTCGGCTGCCGTGGTAACGGTGCTCTGCGCAACCGGCGTCGCGAGCGCCTACAGTTCGTCCACGCGTCTCGTCTATGCGTTCACGTACAGTTCCGATCAGAATATCACGGCTCGCGACTCGGCGAATCAAGCCCAACCGATGGACGCAAACGGCGCCCCAATTGGAGGCGGCGGGAGCGGAGCGAGCCACTATCACGGCAATCTCGGCGATAAGGGAACGATCACCGTCGCGATCGTACGCCAGCAGACCGACGGCGGGCTCATCGTCAACATCAGCGAGCAAGGTGAGAGCATCAGGCGTGCTCCGGCGGCCACCTGCGTGGTCTACGGCAACACCCGAGTCATCTGCGATCCCGACAAAACGGTCTATCCCGAGGAGTACACGCTGCTACGCTTTCTCGGTCCACAGTTCGTCGATCCAAGCCAGCTCGACGCGAATCGTCACTGGTCGCTTACGCAAGATGCGGCGGGCGAAAGCGTCAAAGCGGAGTACACCATTAACAATAATAGCAACGGCTTGATGCAGATCGGCGAAAAGCGCACCATCAAGCAGTCGGGGACGGGGCATCTAACGACCGACGTGGATACGAAGATCGGCTACGACTTCACGCGCTCGGTTCCAACGTCGGTCGACGAGTACGCGACGCAGTATACGGATAACGGCATCGGCGGGAGCACCCGCACGATCTACCAGACGACGCTCGCCCTCATATCCGCAGCGCCGGCGCAACCATAAGCCAGCACGGCTATCAGTGCGAGGATTGCGAGGTCGCGATCTTTCCGACCACGACCCGCAGCGAACTTCAGTGGCTCAAGGACAGGCTGCACGTCGCGCGCGAGGTTGCGCGGCACTCGGGCACCGGCCTCGACTCATGGATGATGGAGGGGCTCGCGTTCCTCGACGATCATCGGGGTCACAGCATCGTTCTCGTCTCCCGCCGCCGCTAGCGACGGCGGCACGCATCGCCGCCCATACGCGTTTGCGGTCGTGATAGAATGCCTTGAGATGAATCAGGCACCGACGCTTCCGTATCCGCAATGGTGGCGGCAGCGGGCTGTTGAGCGCAAGAAGGTTTTGGATGAGGCCGTCGAGCGTCTATGCGAATATCTTGCCGCAGATCCGAGAGTCGTACGAGTGCTGGTCTTTGGATCATATGCGACTGGGCGCGTCGGACCGAAGAGCGACCTCGACGTCATTGTTGTGCAGGAATCGGCTCTCTCGCAGATCACACGCACGGCGGAGCTCTACGTCAAGCTCTGCGAGCGCCTCGGCATGGCGATCGACTTAATTGTCTACACTCCCGCGGAGTTCGAGCACCTCTCTAAAACGCGCAATTTCGTGATCCAAGCGGTTGCCCAAGGACGATGGATTTATGCAAGAGCATCCGCTTGAGCACGCGCGGCGTTGGCTTGGTCAAGCCCACGCCGATTTTGAAGCCGCCGAGGCGAATTCAGCTCAAAAGCGGTACAGCCTTGCGTGCTTTTTGAGCCAACAATCGGCAGAAAAGGCTCTGAAAGCCGCACTTATTTGGGAAAGAGGCGATTATCCGCGCAATCATGTGATTGGAGATCTTGTCGCCGAACTCAGGAAAGCCGACGAGCCGCTGGCATCGCGATTAGATGAGGCGTCATCGCTCGACGTCTACTATCAGTCTACGCGTTACCCCGATGCAATCGGCGGTGCGATACCGGCCGCAACGTTTCACGATCGTGAGGCGAAACTCGCGATTGACCTTGCACGCGAGGTGCTGGAGGCCGTTGAAGAGCTGCTGTTGGGCGGCGCTGACGCCATTGAAACGTGCAACGAAAACAGCGCCGATTAGACGCTGACTTCGTTCAGGATGAAACGCTCAGGGCGAAGGATTATTCCGGTATGCGGAGATGTTGCCCGGGCTGCAGCGCGCCGGCCTGAAGACGGTTTGCATCGGCGATGCGGTCGACCACCTCTTGAAGGTCGGTGCTCTGCCGCGCGTGCGCAGCAGCTATCGACCAGAGGGTGTCGCCCGGATGCACCGTGACGATGACGTAACGTCGCGTCGAAGCTGCGTAAAGGCGGACGCTCGAGAGCGTCGGCAGGGCCACGGTCAGTCCGAGGACCGCCAGCGCAATCGCTGGCATCAGCGTGAGGCGCTTCCGTTTACCCACTTCTTTCACTCCCCATATGTTGTGCCAAACAGCTGTTCGTCCCCTAGATTTTACCATAGCCGCTTCTTCGGCTGTCAAGGTCGTTCGAACGTATGTTTGCCTTTTGGAGGGATTTATGCTAGGGTTGTACCGGCCGTGAATGCCATACGCTTGGCATTTTAGCCTGGAGGAGCATGCGCAAAGAGACTACGGAGAAACCGGCCACCGAACGGCAACGGCGCATTCTTGAGGTCATTCGGGCCTTCACCGCCGAACAGGGCTACCCGCCCTCGGTGCGGGAGATCGGAGAGCGCGTGGGGCTCTCCTCATCTTCGACGATTCACGCGCACCTCAAGGCCCTCGAGCGGCGCGGGATGATCTCGCGAGATCCCACCAAGCCGCGCGCTCTCCGCTCGGGCATGCGGCCTGCCTCCGACGCCCTCGTCGTGCCGGTCCTCGGCCGAGTGGCAGCCGGCGTACCGATCACCGCACAAGAAGACGTTGAGGGCGAGTTCGTTCTGCCGACGGGTTTCGTGCCGCGAGCCTCCGATGCGTTCATGCTCAGGGTGCAGGGCGACTCGATGGTCGAGGCTGCGATCCTCGACGGCGATCTCATCCTCGTTCGCCCGCAGCAGACGGCGGAGAACGGCGAAATCGTGGTGGCCATGCTCGACGGCGAAGCGACCGTCAAGCGCTTCTACCAGGAAGCCGGGCGCGTGCGATTGCAGCCGGAGAATCACGCGATGGCGCCAATCTACGCGAGCGATGTCGAGATCGTCGGTCGCGTCGAAGCCGTCGTTCGCCGCCTCTAAACTATCCACGGCCTTTCGCGCCTTCGAAGCGCGCGCGGTGCCGATGATGCGCCGCGTCGGCGAGTTGCCGTTCGTGACGGCCGTTCGGGAGGCGCTCCCGTGGAGCTTCATCGGTCTCGCCGCCGCCTTCGCCGTCATCTTTGCCGTTCAACTCCACGCCGGCGCGCCGCACCGCATCTCGCTGGGAGTGCGCTTGGCATCGGCGCTCCTCCCAGCCTTCGGCGTTATGGCGATGGCGCTGATCGTCGTGCTGCCGCTGCGCCTCGCCCGAGCTTCACGCTACGGCCTCGTGCCGCTCTTGGGTGGGAGCATCGGTGGCTTCGTCCTCGGCCTGCCGCGCCCGTTCGGGCCGAACGCGATTGAATATCTGCGGGTGCTCGGCGCCTCCGGACTCTTCCTCGCGATCCTTGCCTGCGGCGTCGCGAGTGCGTGGATCGCGCTTACACGCCGGCGGTTGCGCGCCCCGCTAGGCGAGTACGCCGGCGCTTTGCTGGGGGTCGCCACCTTTGGCGCACTGGCATTGCTGCATTTTTCGTTGCCGGGGGCGATCGCGGCGGCGATGCACCCGGTCGCGCGATTGGGCGACACGTACGTCGCACTGATTGCCATCGTTACGATCGAGACGCTGCTTTGGACGGCCGGCGTTCACGGCCCCGCCATGCTCGCAGCAATCGTGACGCCCGTCTATCTGACGATGCAGATGCAGAACACGCACGCCTTCACCGTTCACGCGCCGCTGCCGTACATCGTCGTCGTCTCGCTTTTTCTCTTCGTCTTCCCCGGGGGCGCCGGCGCCACGCTGCCGCTGGCAGGTCTTCTCGCGATCTCCCGCATTCCGCGCCTGCGCCGGGTTGGGAGGGCGACGTTTTTGCCGGCGCTCTTCAATCTCAACGAGCCGCTGCTCTTTGCCGCTCCCGTCGTCTTCAACCCGCACTTGGTTCTGCCGTTCGTCGGCGCGCCGCTCGTTCTGGCGACCGTGACGTATGCGGCGGTCGCAATGGGAGTCGTATCGCGCGCGGCCTTCTACGTACCATCCTCGGTGCCGACGTTCGTCTCCACCTATCTCGCAACGCAGGACTTGCGCGCGATCGCGCTCGTCACGCTCAATATCGCCATCGCGACGTTGATCTGGTATCCGTTCGTGCGCGCATACGAACGTCATCTATCCATAGCGCCTGCGCGAAGCGCAGTCCTGAGCGAGGCGTCGAGCGCCGAGTCGAAGGGCCAGGATGACGGATGATCGCGGAGCTTTGCGATCGGTTCGGCGTAAGCGGGCGCGTTCGAGAGGCCGCGCTCGCGGCCTATGAGGACACCGCGGGACTTGTATATGAGGTGCAGCGGCGGGTGCACGTCAACGTGCTGCAAGCCTTCATCGAGGAAGGGCTCGTCGAAAGCGATTTCGCCGGCTCGACCGGGTACGGCTACGACGATCCGGCAAGGACGCGGTACGAATCGCTGCTGGCCCGCGTGCTCGGCGCGCAGCGCGCGATCGCGCGGCTCTCGATCGTCAGCGGTACGCACGCCATCGTCGCGGCGCTTGCGGCGTGCACGCCGCCGGGAAGAGTGCTGCTCTCAATTTCGGGAACTCCGTACGATACGCTGCGCAATGCAATCTGCGACGCGCCGCACGCGCTGATCCGCCAGGGAATCTCATACCGCGAGATCGCGTTCGGTACCGGGGGTACGATCGATCTGCGCGCGGTCGAGGAAGCGCTTCGCGAAATCGGCGACGCCACTATCTTCATTCAACGTTCGCGTGGATACGCGCCGCGGCGTTCTCTCTGCGTGCAGGAGTGCGAGCGCGCAATTTCTGCCGTCAAACGCATCGCACCGGGTGCGGACGTGCTCGTCGACAATTGCTACGGCGAACTGGTCGAGGAGCGAGAACCGTTGCATGCCGGCGCCGACCTCGTCATGGGATCGCTCATCAAGAATCTCGGCGGATCGGTCGCGCCGGCCGGTGCATACGTCGCCGGACGCGCGCAGCTGGTCGAACGCGTCGCCGCGCGGTTGTACGCGCCGGGTCTGGGCACGGCTCTGGGGCCGTCGCTGGGGTTCGGTCGCGCGCTCTGCCAAGGACTCTTCCTGGCGCCGCTGATCGTCGAGCAATCGCTGCGGGGACTCGATTTTACCGCCGCCCTCTTCGAAGCGCTCGGCTACGTGGTCGACCCCAAGCCCGGCGAGCGGCGCACCGACATCGTCCAAGCAATTCGCCTGGGCTCGGCCGAGCTGTTAGCCAGGTTTGCGGCCGGATTGCAGGCGGCGCTGCCGGTCAACGCCCGCTTTCGGCCCGAACCCGGCAGCGTGCCGGGCTATGCGCAGCCCGTCATCATGTCGTCGGGCGCGTTCGTGAGCGGCGCAACGATCGAGCTCTCGTGCGATGCGCCGCTGCGGCCGCCTTTCGAAGTCTACCTGCAGGGAGGCGTCAGCATCGCTCACGCATATCTCGGCGCGCTCTTTGCCGCGCGCGCTTGTGAAGGCCGCGCTTAGCTTGTCTTTTCCGAGCCGAGATAGCCGTAAAAGTAATATCGGCAGCCGTCCGAGGCGGTGATCACGACGCGCGTTTCCTCGACCGCCGCTGCGGTGATCGTCTTGCCGATGACGTTCTCCAGCAGGTCTTGCGTTTGAAGAAACTCAGCCGTTCGCAGGCCGTCGGGTTCAGCCTCGATGAGATGCAAGAGCTCGTCAATGCGGTCTTTCATGATCAATCTAGTAATCGGCGCGCTCGCCCGATTTCTTCAGCCGAGAGCCCGCCGAGTGGCGCCAGGAGGCGCCCCGAGCGCCTAGAGAAGGCCTGGCGGGCATGTACCTGCTCGAAGTGCTGAGCGGCCCGCTCGACGGAAAGACTTGGCGCTTCGAGCGAGAGATCACGATCGGTCGCGACGACGAGCTTGCGGAAGCCTGCCTGGCCCTCGATCGATATGTCTCGCGGCAGCACGCCCGGCTGAAGATCGAGTCGGATGCGATACGCCTGGTCGATCTGCGAAGCCGTAACGGTACGCGGCTGGCCGGCAAGCCCGTCGTCGGTGCGGTTTCACTCCCGGTCGGCGTTCCGTTCGTCGTGGGGCGCACGATCCTGCGCGTGACGCGCGCGTAACGCGCATGAAGAGAGTGACGACCGCTGCGCGGGCGCGCAGGCTCTTGCGCGCGTCGCCGCGCCCTATTGGATTCGTCCCGACGATGGGAGCGCTCCACGAAGGGCACCTCGAGCTGATAACGCGAGCGCGAGATCGATCGGCGACCGTCGCCGTCTCGATTTTCGTCAACCCCTTGCAGTTCTGTGCCAACGAGGATCTGGCGACCTATCCGCGCGACCCCGCGGCGGACCGGAAGAAGCTTGCGGCGACCGGCGTCGACCTGCTCTTCGCGCCGGAAACGGCGGCCATGTACGCACCCGGCTTCGAAACCTTCGTCGACGTTGGGCCGCTCGGCACGATACTGGAAGGGGCGATGCGGCCGGGTCATTTTCGCGGTGTGGCGACGGTGATCGCAAAGCTGCTGAACATCGTGCGGCCCGATGTCCTCTTTCTTGGACAAAAAGACGCACAGCAAGCGGTGGTGCTGCGAAAGATGATCGGCGATCTCGATTTTCCAATCGAGGTCGAGATCGTGCCGACTGTGCGGGAACCCGACGGTTTGGCGATGTCGAGTCGTAACCGGTATCTCGACGCCGCCCAGCGCAAGGACGCGCCGACGCTTTATCGCGCGCTGCTTGCCGCGCGCGAAGCTCTCGCGGGCGGCAGCAGCAAGCGCGACGCAATCGCCGCGGGAACGGCCGCATTGAGCAAATCGGCCAGACTTGAGTACCTCGAGCTGGTCGACGCGCAGAGCTTTGCGCCGCTCGAGCGCTTGCGCCCGCCCGCTCTTATCGTGGCTGCGGCACGGTTTGGGACCACGCGATTGATCGACAATTTGGTGGTGACGCCGTGAAAGATGCCCGCATATTTTTGGGCGTGAGCGGCGGTATCGCGGCGTACAAGGCCGCGGCATTGACGAGCACGCTCGTACAGCGCGGCGCGAGGGTCGACGTCGTGATGACGGCGCACGCCGAGCAATTCGTCACCGCGCTGACGTTTTCGTCGCTTACCGCCCGCCCGGTCTACGCTTCGCTTTGGGATTCTCCCGAGCGAATTCCGCACATCCGGCTCGTGCGGGAGGCGGATGTCGCACTCGTTGCCCCCGCGACGGCCAATCTCATCGCGAAGCTCGCGGGCGGAATCGCCGACGATCTGTTGACTACCGCGCTGCTCGCGGCGCGCATCCCGCGCATCTTGGCACCGGCGATGAACGAAGCGATGTACGAGGATCCCGCGACGAAAGCGAACCTATCGACGCTGCGCGCGCGCGGCTACGAAATCGTGGATCCCGAGCGAGGCTTTCTCGCGGAGCGCGAGAGCGGTGTGGGGCGGTTGGCCTGCGAAGAGCGCATTCTCGATGCTTTGCTGCGCGCGCTTTCGCGCCGGCGGTCGTTGAGGGGCAAGCGCGTTGCAATCACCGGAGGGCCGACCCGCGAGGCGTTCGATCCGGTTCGCTTTCTGAGCAACGCATCGACCGGTGCGACGGCGATTGAGCTCGCGCGCGAAGCGGCCCTGCGCGGCGCCCAAGTGACGCTGCTGCTCGGCCCCACGCTGCTCGAACCGCCTGCGGGCGTCGAGGTCGTGCGGGTTACGACGGCCGCGCAGCTCCACGACGCAGCCCTCGCCTGCGCCGTCGGCGCGGATCTCGTGATCGCCGCCGCAGCGGTCGCCGACTGGCGTCCGGCGGAGTTTTCCGCATCGAAATTGCGAAAACGCGGCGAGGATCTGACGGTCAGACTCTCGCCGAACTCCGACGTCCTGGCGGCGCTGGGCGAGCAAAAGGGCTCGACGTTCTTAGTCGGCTTTGCCGCGGAGACCGAAGAACACGAAGCGCGCGCGCGCGAAAAGCTACGGCGAAAGCATCTGGACGCTATCGCCGTCAACGACGTGGGCGGCGAGCGCGGCTTCGGCACCGGTGAGAACGCTTTGGTTCTGCTTTGGGGCAAAGACGGTCGCCGCGATCTCGGGGTGGCTCGCAAGGAGGCGCTCGCGGCGCGCCTGCTCGACAGCATCGAAGAATTGATGACGTGCTCCTAACGATCGACGTCGGCAACACCGAGACAAAACTCGGCTGTTTTGCCAAGCAGAAGCTCAAGCAGACGTGGCGCGTTACGACCGAGCTGCGGCGCACACCCGACGAATATGGCGTCTTCTTCACGCATCTCTTTGCGAGCAGCGAGCTGAAAGCAAGCGCGATCCGCGCCGTAGCGATTGCGAGCGTCGTTCCGCAGCTCGATCCGGTGCTCGAAAGCGCCTGTCAGCGCTTTTTCGCAACCGCGCCCCATTTCTTGAAACCTCAGACGCAGAACCTGATGACGGTCGTTACCGAGAACCCGTCGGAAGTCGGCGCGGATCTCGTCGCGGCGGCGATCGGCGGGCGCGCGCGGTTCGGTGCGCCGCTGATCGTCGTGAGCTTCGGCACCGCTACGGTTTTCATCGCCATCTCGGCGCACGGCGAGTACCTCGGCGTTTCGATCGCACCCGGTATTGCGGTCTCGATCGATGCGCTGATCGGACGAACCGCAAAGCTGCCGCAAATCGCGCTGGAGGCGCCCCACCGCGCGATCGGCGCAAACACGATCGAAGCGCTGCAGAGCGGCATCGTCTACGGCTTTGCGGGGCAAACCGAAGCGATCGTTGCCCGAATGCGTGCCGAAATGGGAAGCGATGTGAAGGTGGTCGCAACGGGTGGCCTCGCGGAGATCGTCGCCAAGCAGACGCCCGTCATCGAGGCGGTCGACGCGCACCTGAGTTTGGTGGGATTAGAGCTCTTCCATCGGAAAGGTTAGCGTCATGCGTCCCGCGCCGTTGAAGATTGGTCCGATACGAGTATGGCCGCCGCTCGTTCTCGCGCCGATGTCCGGCGTGACGAATCGCACGATGCGCGCGCTCTATCGTCCGTTCGGCCTAGGCCTTACCGTTACGGAGTTCGTTTCGTCGAACGCCCTGAAGTACGGGAGCCGCCGCACGATGGAGATGATCGATCAACACGGCTTGGAAAGACCCGTCGCGACGCAGCTCTGGGGCGACGATCCATCCACGATGGCGCTGGCGGCAAAGGTGGTACGCGAGTGCGGCGCCGATATCGTGGACATCAACTTCGGCTGTCCCGCGCCGAAGGTGACGAAAACGAACGGCGGGTCGGCGTGTCTGCGCGATCCCGACCGCTGCGAGGCGATCATGCGCGCCGTCGTGGCCGCCGTCGATTGCCCGGTTACGATGAAGATGCGTTTGGGCTGGAGCAGCGACGCGCTCGTCTATCTCGACGTGGCACGGCGTGCGCAGTCGGCCGGCGTGCAGGCCGTGACGCTGCACGCCCGCACCGCCAAGCAGTTCTACAAAGGCGAAGCCGAGTGGGAGCACATCGCGCGCCTCAAGCGCGCCGTCGATGTCCCCGTGATCGGAAACGGCGATCTGGACGATCCCCACCGCGCCATGGAGCGCATGAGTGAAAGCGGCGTGGACGCCGTCATGCTCGGGCGCGCGACGCTCGGCAATCCGTGGCTCATCGCGCAAATTCGCGATCTCATGGAGGGGCGCCCGGCGCGCCCAACGCCCGAGCCGGCCGAGCGCCTTCGCTTTGCCGTCGTACATTATCGTGCGATGGTCGAGGAGCTGGGCGAAGCGCGCGCCGTCCCGCAGATGCGCAAGCACGTCGCGCTCTATCTCAAGAGCATCCCGGGCGCCGCGGTGCTGCGCGACCGCTTCATGCACGTCGATCGCGCCGACGAGGCGATCGATGTTATCGAAGAGACCATTGCGCGCCTCGACGCCGCGCCGCTCGCAGCCTGAGCGCCGCGCCATGATCGAGGAGCGCACGGATCTCTACGGCGCGGCAACGCCGCAAGAACTGGCTGCCGAGACGTACGAAAACTACAAAGAGTTCGTCAATCCGCCGCTCGCGCGCGTGATGAAGCTCTCGGGTTCGCCGGTCGAAGTGCGCGCGCGGGGATCGACCATTTGGGACCATACCGGAAAGGCGTATCTCGACTTCGCGGGCGGCTACGGCGTCTTCACGCTGGGTTATTCGCACCCTCGCGTCGTCGACGCGGTGCGCGCGCAGCTTGAGTTGATTGCGCTTTCGGGCAAGACGATGTTCAATGTTCTGTTGGGACGCGCGGCTCGCCGGCTCGCGGAGCTGACGCCCGGAGATTTGCGGATATCGTTTTGGTGCAACAGCGGCACCGAAGCGATCGAAGGCGCGATCAAACTCGCTCGCGCGGCGACCGGCCGCGCCAAGATCGTGGGCACGTACGAGGCATTTCACGGCAAGACGCTCGGCGCGCTCTCGGTGAGCGGACGCGAAACCTTTCAAACCCCGTTCCGCCCGCTGCTTGCCGATTCCATCTGCGTGCCGTACGCGCAGACCGACGGCCTCGAGGAAGCGTTGCGCGATGCCGCAGCGTTCCTCGTCGAGCCGGTGCAGGGCGAGGGTGGCGTCCACGTTCCGCCCGCCGGGTACCTGCGAGACGTCCGTGCAATTTGCGATCGAACCGGAGCGCTCTTCGTCGCAGACGAGATCCAAACGGGGTTAGGCCGGTGCGGATATCGGTTTGCGTGCGATCGCGACGAGGTGGTTCCCGACGTTATGACGCTGGCCAAGGGACTCTCGGGCGGCGTCGTTCCGGTCGGAGCGTTCGTAGCCCGGGCGCACGCGTGGAATCGCGCCTTTGGTAAGGCGCCGCTTCTGCACACCTCGACTTTTGGCGGAAACGAGCTGGCTTGTGCCGCCGCCATCGCGGCAATGGACGTCTTGGAAGAAGAGAGCTTGGTACAGCAGGCTCGAGTGCGCGGCGAGCAGCTCCTGCGCGGCGCACGGGAGATCGCGATCGCGTATCCGGCAGTCGTGCGCGAAGCCCGCGGCCTGGGGCTTTTGGTTGGAATCGAGCTGACGAATGAAGGATATGGCGGCTGGATCATTCCGGAGATGCTCAAGCGTGGGGTTACCGCCGCCTGGACGCTCAACGCGCAGCGCGTCATTCGGCTCGAGCCGCCGTTGATCGTGTCGGCGCAGGAGGTCGACCGCGCGCTCGAGGCGTTGCGCGCCGGCGTCGCAGCCGCCCACGAGAAATTAGGCCGGCTGTAACCGTTCCGCGATGCCGTATGTCGAGAGTAGGATCGCGATCGCTGCCCCGGCACGCCGCGTCTACGAGCTGGCCAAAGATCAGGAGCGGTTTCCCCAATTTATGCCGGACGTAGAAACGGTGACGATCTTGGAACGCAACTCGACCGGCGCAATCTCGCGGTGGAAGACGCTCGTGGAAGAGGCGCCCATCGAGTGGACGGAGGAGGATCGTTTCAACGATGCGGCGCTGCGGATCGACTACAAACTGCTCGAGGGCGATCTGGAAAAATTCGAAGGCGCCTGGACGTTCGAACATCGCGACGGCGTCACGCACGTCGTTCTGGGCGTCGACTACGATTTCGGCGTTCCGACGCTTGCAGAGCTGATCGGCCCTACGCTGCAGAAGAAGGTGCGGGAGAATAGCGAGATGATGCTCGCGGCGCTCAAGAGCGAGGCCGAGCGACCGTGAACAAGTTCTGCTTCGTCATTCACCCGCTCTCCTTTGAAGATATCGCGCGCTACGAGCCGGGCGCCAAGGGTAAAGGCGACGCGATCATGCGCAAGATCATGGAGTGGATGCCCTCGTATGCCGCCGTGCACGTCACCGGCGTTCGGACGCCCGACGGGCGCGAGACGGAAGGATGGTTCGTAGCGGCGCCGCTCTTGCCGCAACAGCTCGTTGAATTCCCGCGCGAAGAAGTCTACCGGCGCGTCGTTCGTGCCATTGAGATCGGCGCCGAGCTGGGAGCTCAAGTTGCGGGCTTGGGTGCTTTTACCGCCGTCGTCGGCGATGCGGGCGTCACGATCAACGCCCGCTCGCCGATCCCCGTGACGACCGGCAACTCATTGACGATCGCGGCCGGCGTCGAGAGTCTTTTCCGCGGCGCCGGCGAGATGGGAATCGACCCGGCGTGCTCCACCGCGGTCGTGATCGGCGCGACGGGGTCGATTGGTAGCGCCTGCGCTCGAATAATGGCGTCGAGAGTGGAACGCTTGGTGCTGGTGGCGCGCAACGAGACCCGATTGCGCAAGTTCCACGCGGACGCCGCCGCGAAGCTCGCGTGCGCGAGCGAGTACACGACCGACATTTCGAGCGCGGTGCGTCGGGCGGAGCTCATCCTTACCGCGACGACCTCGACGCAGGACGTTATCGAGCCCGCGGACCTTCGAACCGGCGCGGTCGTCTGCGAGCTCTCGCTACCTCACGACGTCGGACGGCGCGTCGCGCGGGAACGGCCCGACGTCTTGGTGATCGAGGGTGGAAACATGGTCGTGCCGGGAAACCCGCGCTTCGAGCGCGTGCGCGAACCCGGCACGGATTTCGATTTAAATCTGCCTGCCCGCACGGTGCTGGCTTGCATGGCCGAGACGATGATTCTCGCCCTGGAGCGGCGCTTCGAGCCTTTTACGCTGGGGCGAGGAATTCAACTCGAGAGAGTCATCGAAATCCAATCGCTGGCCGCTCGCTGCGGCTTTACTCTTGCCGACATGCGCGCCTTCGATGCTGCAGTCACTCCCGAGGCGATCATCGCCACGCGCGCAGCCGCGGCCGCAAGGCTCGCTTTGAGCTCCTCGTCGTGAAGCGGGTCGTTTCGGTTTCCCTCGGCTCGAGTAGCCGCGACCACCGCGCCGGCGTGACGTTCATGGGCGAGGAGTTCGACATCTCGCGCGTCGGAACGGACGGCAAGCTCGATGTTGCGATCGAATCGGTGCGCGCGCTCGACGGGCAGGTCGATGCGATCGGTTTGGGAGGCATCGACGTCTATCTCTACGCGGGCAGCCATCGCTACGCGCTGCGCGACGGTTTGCGTTTGCTCGAAGCGGCCAAGATCACGCCCGTCGTCGATGGAAGCGGTCTCAAGAACACGCTCGAGCGCGAGGCCGTCCGCTTCATGCAGGAAGATCTTTCGATAAATTTGCGAGGACGCAGCGTGCTGATGGTGAGTGCTTTGGATCGCTTCGGCATGGCACAGGCGCTCGTGGATGCGGGCGCCGACGTGCTCTTCGGCGACTTCATCTTCGCGCTCGATAAGGATATGCCGGTTCGAGACCTGCACGAGTTCGAACGGATGGCCGAAAAGTATCTCCCCGATGCGTGCAAACTGCCGTTTCAATTCTTCTATCCGACCGGTAGGAAACAAGAGAAGCCGCCCGAGCCCAAGTACCCGCAGTACTACGAGCAGGCCGAAATCGTCGCCGGCGATTTTCACTTCATGCGTCAGTTCATGCCCGAACGCCTCGACGGCAAGATGGTCTTGACGAACACGGTCACGCAAGCGAACGTCGAAGAGCTTTCCGAGCGCGGCGTGAAGACGTTGATTACGACGACGCCCGATCTCGCCGGACGCTCTTTTGGAACAAACGTCCTCGAGGCCGCGCTCCTGGCGCTACTGCGCAAGTCCTGGAGCGACGTCGTGCCCGCCGATTACGAGCGACTCTTGAAAGAGCTTCAACTCAAACCACGCGTACTCACCTTGTCATCCTGACCCTTCGTCAGGGGCGGCGGCGCGGTTGGACACCTAGGGGCGTGGGTATACCTTCGACCGCGGCGTCTGAGAAGGCCTCGGAGCGGCTCTCTACGAACAGACCGCGCCAGCGTGAATAACGCCATCAAGTGCTGGGGCTCTCGCCATGAGCGCCCCGTGAGGGTCTAGTAGTTGAACGACAAAGAGATCGTGCTCACCGCGGAAGGCCTAACGAAGTTGGAGTCGGAGCTCGACGAACTCAAGAGCGTCCACCGGCGAGAGGTCAACGATCGAATTCGTCAGGCCAAAGAGTACGGCGACTTGAGCGAAAACGCGGAGTACGAAGATGCGAAGCAGGAGCAGGCCTTCATCGAAGGCCGCATCCTCAAGCTGGAGGCGATGATCCGCAACGCCCGCATCATCGACGAATCGGAGTACGCGGCCGACGAAGTCCATCTCGGAGCGGTCGTCAAGGTCAAAGATCTCAAGAACAACGAGGCCTATGAGTTTTCAATCGTGGGCTCCGCCGAAGCCGATCCGCCGAATCGTCGCATCTCGAACGAATCGCCGCTGGGCAGCGCCCTTATGGGACACAAGAAAGGCACGACGGTCGACGTCGCGACGCCGCGCGGCGTCGTGAAGTATAAGATCGAGTCGATCAAGAGCAGCGCGCCGAAAAAGGCTGCAAAAAAGGCGTCGTAACTATTGGACGAACTCGGAAGAACCGAAGCGGCGCTCGTGGCGGCCAGACGTGAGAATCTGGCCGCTTTGCGTTCGCGGGGGAACGATCCGTTCGCCGCGCGCCGTTTCGAGGTGCAGGCAACGACCGCTGAGCTGCTCGAGCGTTACGGCTTTCTGGTACCCGGCCAAGACGCAAGCGCCGAAGGCTGGAGCATTGCCGGCCGCATGCTCTCGAAACGAACGATGGGAAAGACCAGCTTCGCCGACCTTGCCGACCGCACCGGCGCGCTGCAGCTGTACCTGCGCAAGGACGAGGTCGGAGAGCGCGCCTTCAGCGATTGGGCCGATCTCGACCGCGGCGATCTTCTGGGCGTGCGGGGCTATATGTTTCGGTCAAAAATGGGCGAGCTAACGCTTCACGTCACTTCCTTTTCTACGCTGGGTAAGGCGCTGATGCCGTTACCCGACAAGTGGCACGGGTTGCAGGACGTCGAGAAGCGATACCGCCAGCGCTACGTCGACTTGATCGTCAATCCCGAGGTGCGCGATACCATGATCATGCGCAGCCGCCTCATGGCGGAGATGCGCCGCTTCATTGACGGACGCGGTTTTTACGAAGTCGAAACGCCGACGCTGCTGCATGTCGCGGGCGGCGCCGCCGCGCGGCCGTTCGTCACGCACTGCAATGCTCTCGACCAGGCCATGCAACTGCGGATCGCGACCGAGCTGAACTTGAAGCGGCTGATCGTCGCGGGGCTCGAGCGCGTCTATGAAATCGGGCGAATTTTTCGCAACGAGGGCATCGACACGACGCACGCTCCGGAGTTCACGATGCTCGAGCTCTATGCGGCTTATTGGGACGTCTCCGACATGATGGAGTTCAACGAGCATCTGATCTCGCATCTCGTCTCGGTCGTGACCGACGGCGGCACCGACCTGCAGTACGGCGATTTGAGCATCTCCTTCGAGCGTCCGTTCGCGCGCGTGGAGTATTTCGATGCGATCGCGCGCTACAGCGACGGGAAATACACGCGCGAGCGTTTGCTCGATCCGGACGGCGCTGCGGAGATTCTGCGAGAGCTCGAGGTCCCGTCCTCGGCGTCGCACGGGCACGCGCTCGACAAGATCTTCGAGCGCGTCCTCGAGCCGCATCTCACCTCGCCGACATTCGTCACGGGTTACCCCGTCATCGTCTCGCCGCTGGCCAAGCGCCGAGCCGGCGATCCCGCATTGGCCGATCGCTATGAGTTGTTCTGCGCCGGCATGGAAATATCGAATGCCTTCACGGAGCTGACCGATCCCGACGATCAGCGCGAGCGCTTTGCCGCGCAGGTCGCGGAACGAGCGGGCGGAAACGAAGAGATTCCGGAACCCGATTGGGATTTCGTGCGCGCGCTCGAATACGGTATGCCGCCGACGGCGGGAATCGGCATCGGCGTCGACCGCCTCATCATGCTTTTGACGGGGCAGCGGTCCATCCGGGACGTGATGCTCTTTCCGTTGCAGCGGCAGCACGGTTGATGGCACGCCGAGTTGCCGCTCTGCTCGTTGTTCTCATCGCACTGCTCGCGCCGAAGGCTGCCGGCGGGGATCAGCGGTATTACTATCTCGATCCTAATCAGCTCGACCTCACGGTGTTGCTGCCGCCACCGCCAGACGCGGCGTCGGCGCAAGAGCGCTCCGACGAGCAACAGGTGGCGGCTGCCGTTGCCGCCCGCAGCCCAACGCAGCTCTTCGAGGCCCGAGAAGAATCGAAGCGCAGCGTCTTTTTCTTCGCGGCGTCAGTCGGTCCGGGCTTTGAAAAGGGGCGGCTTCCGTTGACGGCGCGCTTCTTTTCGCGGGTTCAGTCGGATATCTCTGCGCTCATCGACGGCGCGAAAGCGTACTGGGACCGCCCCCGCCCCTACGGCGTTCAAAAAACCCGCGGGTCGTACCCGAGCGGGCACGCGGCGTTCGCCGCTTCGAGCGCGATCCTGCTCTCGCTCCTGCTCCCGTCCAAGCGCGACCCGATCTTCGTGCAGGCGCGAGTCTTCGCCGAAAACCGAATTCTGTTGGGTCTCCACTATCCGAGCGACGTCGCCTCCGGCTGGACCGCAGGCACGCTGGCCGTCTACGTCATGATGCGTAACCCCGCGTTTGCGCGTGATTTTGCCGCCGTGAAGGCGGAGCTGCGTCGAGCGAACCTTTGACAAAGCTTCGTCTAACCGTTGTGTATGACGGAACGGATTTCCGCGGCTTTCAATGGCAGCCTGGAGCGCGCACCGTCGCCGGCATATTGGAGGCCGCCCTCGAGCAGCTCTTTGGCGAGCCTATCAGAGTCACGGGCGCCGGACGAACGGACCGGGGCGTTCATGCGACCGGGCAAGTCGTTTCATTTTCGACGGAGAAGGCATTTCCGTTCGAAAGACTCACCGTCGCACTCAACGCCGTCTTGCCGCCCGACTGCTCCGTTCGTGAGAGCGCGCTCGTGCAAGGCGATTTCTCCGCCCGCTTCTCGGCTCGGGAGCGAACCTATACGTATGCGATCCTCAACCAGCCGCAACGCGACGGCTTGCTGGCACGTTACGCCCATCACGTCAGACGTTCGCTCGACGTCGGCGCGATGCGCGCTGCGGCCGCCCACCTCGTCGGCGAGCACGACTTTCGGTCGTTTGTCACGGTACTGCCGCAGACCGCCACGACGCGGAAGGTCGGGCGGCTCGAGGTCGACGGTCGCGGCGGGTTGATTCGGATCGCCGTTAGCGCGGACGCTTTTCTCCATCGCATGGTCCGCACGATCGTGGGGACGCTGATCGAGTGCGGTGCCGGCCGCCGGGACCCGGCCGAGATGCCGGCGATCCTTGCGGCGCGGGATCGCTCGGCGGCGGGCGACGCGGCCCCGGCTCAGGGACTCTATTTAGCGGGCGTGCGATATGCGGACGGCTACCACTCGCTCGCTGAGCCGCCGGTCTTAGGAAGCTGGACGAGCGGCCATCCTTGACGCAAACCGGGCTTTCCCGTAGGATACCTTGGTTGTGCGCACCTATCAGCAAACGACGGCGCAGACGGATCACCGTTGGTACGTCGTCGATGCTACCGGAGAGCGTCTCGGCACGCTTGCCGTACGCATTGCCCGCGCGCTCTCGGGAAAGCACAAGCCCACTTGGACGCCGCATATCGACGACGGCGATCACGTGATCGTGGTGAATGCCGAAAAAATCGAACTCGGCGGAGCGAAATGGACGCAGAAGCTCTATTACCGTCACAGCAACTATCCCGGCGGCCTGAAAGTGCAAACCGCTAAAGAGATCGCCGAGAAGCGGCCGGAGCGACTGATCGAGAAAGCCGTCCGCGGAATGCTCCCGACAAACCGGATGCGCGACGCACAGCTTTGCCGGCTGAGCGTCTATTGCGGCGCAACCCATCCGCACGAGGCGCAGAAACCCGTGCCCCTCTCGTCGCTGCGATAAGGGCCGATTTGAACGAAACGATCGACGTCATTCAATCGACTGGCCGCAGAAAGCGAGCGGTAGCGAGGGTGAAGCTCTCGCTCGGTCAAGGCATCATAACCGTAAACGGAAAGCCGGTCGACGAGTATTTCCCGCGTCCCCAGTTGCTTCAAATCGTGCGCCAGCCTCTCGAAGCGACGCAGAGCGTCTCGCGCTTCGACGTTCGGGTGAAGGCAGAAGGCGGCGGAATCACTGGCCAAGCTGGTGCGATTCGCCACGGCATCGCGCGCGCGTTGCTCGCGATCGACGAGTCGCTGAAAGAGACGCTGCGTAAAAACGGCTTCCTCACGCGCGACCCGCGCGAAAAGGAATCGAAGAAGTACGGTCGCAAGCGCGCCCGTAAGCGGTTCCAGTACAGCAAACGCTAAGGACGATACTCAAGCTTCTCGCGATTGCGCTGCCAGCGATCGCATTGCTCGTGCAGCCCCACTCCGAGTGGATCGAGCGCCGGTACGTCAACGGCGCCTACCCGCATTGGGAGCACTTCGCGTTCACCATCACTCGACCGCTACCGTGGTCGCTCGGCGATTTGGCGATCCTGCTGGGCGTGGTCGCGGTCTTGTGGCAAATCGCGCTTTTCGCACGCCGGCGCAGGCGCCGAGGCGCTTATCTCACGGCGCTGCTCGTAAATTGCGCTGCAATCGTGGGCATCTACTGCGTGTGGTTCGAGCTGAGCTGGGGCTGGAGCTACGCGCGCGCCCCGCTCGAAACGCGCGTAGTTTTCGATAAGTCACGGGTAACGCCGCTGGGCGCGGCCGCGCTGCGCCGGCGCGCGATGGCGGAGATGAACGCGCTTGCGCGATCGGCGCACGCTCGCGCCGCCATCGCGCTCGACCCGGCGCGGCTGCGAGCGGCGTGGCTGCCGACGGTGCGGCGTGCCGGCGACGATTGGACGCCTCTCGTCGGGCCAGCGAAGCCCACGGTGGCAAATCCCTTCATGCTCGCGACCGGAACGAGCGGCTTCATCAATCCGCTTACGCTCAACGTCGCGCTCGCGTCGGATCTGCTCTGGTTCGAGCGGCCGTTCGATCTCGCGCACGAATGGAGCCACGACGCCGCCTACGCGCGCGAAGACGAAGCCAACTACCTTGCGATCGTGACCTGTCTGCGTTCATCCGATCCGGCGGTGCAGTACTCTGGGTGGTTCGAGCTCTTTCTCTACTTGCCGCAGAGGCGCTACAAACATCGTGAATTCGTTCCGCTCGTCTGGCAAGATTTCGCTGCAGTGCGCAGGCGCAACGCGCGCCACATCAACGTGCTGCTGGCGCACTGGTCGTGGCGTACCTACAACCTCTACTTGAAGAGCAACCGGATCAAATCGGGAATCGCGAATTACGACGAGGTGACGCGATTGATGCTCGGCGTGCCGCTCGACGCGCAGTCTCTGCCCGTCTCGCGATAAGGGACGGGGACCCCGATGCCGGGGTCCCCGTTTACGAGGTGGCGGCTACCGCCGCGGCGGTTTACCACCCTTGTTGCCGCTGTCCGGCGCTTTCGGCTGCGTAGCCGGGGACTTCGACTTCGATTGCGATCCGGCTTGGCCACTTTGCGGATGCCCGCCGGACTGTCCGTGCATCGAGGACTGCCCATGCATCGCTTGCGAGTGCATTTGGCTTGGCGGAGGCGATTTGTGCTGCGGATGGCTTACCGGAGCGTTGGGATGAGGCTGCATCGCCGGCGCCTGGTTGTGTTTAGGTTGCGTGACGGTCTTGGGCGCCGTAACGGGCTTGGGCTGCGCCGCGGGCTTGGTCTGCGTCGCAGGCTTCGCCTGCGGCTTGGCTTGCGTGACGGGCGCCTTGTTCGCGTTTGAGGTTTTATAGGACTTTTGCGCGGCCTGCTTGTCCGCCGTGGTTACCGGAGCGAAGCGTGCAGGCTTGTTGGTGTCGCTGAACGGCTTTTGCGAAGCGGTAACCGGCGGTTTGCCTTTGTTGACGTTCGCGTAGAGGTTGCGGTCCTGGCTTGCGATCCTAGCTTGATTTTTTTGGTAGGTGGTCGGCGCGATGCCGCGCTGCCTTGCGGCGATTTGTCCCGACGACGGGCGTGCGGCTACTCCGCCGCGGCCGCCGTTATAGCTCACGTGACAGTTGTTGCCGCAGGTAACGTTCTTGTTGATGACCGTCTTGTTGACGTAGACGTTTCGTGTGACGTTGCGGTTGACGTTCATGACCGCGCCGTTGTAGTTGAAGGCGCGGCCTGCCCAATAGCCGCCGACGAACCCGGCACCGTAGTAACCGAAGCCGTAGTTAATGCCGCCGTAGAACCCGACGCTCGAGCCCCAGTATCCGGCGTTCCAGCCGTAGCCGGCACCCCTGTAGCCCCAGTAGCCGGGGGTCCAGTAGAGACCGACCGAGGGCGCGGGCACCCAGGTGCCGGGCACCCAATAATAGCCGGCCGGCCCCCAGCCCCAGTAACCCGGGGTCCACTGGTAGTTCGGCGCCGGCGCGACCGGCATGGAGTAAACGGGAATGGGCGGCGGCGGCGATCCGACGGTAAAACCGATGCCGACGCTAAGCTGAGCGGGCGCCGCCAGCGGGACGGCGGCGATGAGAATGGTTACGATAATTGCGCAGAGCGATCTTGTGATTCGCACGGCTCCTCCTTTGGAGAGTGTCATGGCCGAATTATAGCTTAAACCAACCGGCAGCGGGAGCCGTGCCGGCGGTTTCACGGGATTCTTACCCATTGCTGAGTCCCCTCCAACTCGATCCTCATCGCGCTCTCACATCACATATCGTCTATCTCGGGTACGTTTTGCGTCCACCCGGCCCCGATAGGATCGCCGTATGTTTGATGTCGGCGATTCTCTGCGTGATGCGCTTGCCGCTGCTCGCGCGCGGTTGCACGATGCGCAAGCATCGGTCGCGCTGGCTAACTCCGCAAACACGATGGGCCGCTCTGCCGACGCCGCAATGGCACAGACCGCGCAAGCGGCAATCTTTACCGAAGTCTTGCTCGTCGCCCAGCGAGCGCGCTTCGAGGAAATCAAGGCGGTGACGAAATGAAGATCGAGCTCCTCGATGCGGCCGCCAGCGCGATGGACGCGCAGCGCGCGGCTCTCGACGTCGCGGCCCGTAACGTCGCCGCCGCGGAGGCTGCGGGGCCGAATGCCGAGTACGGGCGGCAGATTGCGATCTTCCGTATTGACGACGCCGACGGCGATCCGCGCGTGGAATTCAACGGTACGCGCACCGAGCGCGGGAAGAACGTCGACATTCTCACCGAGATGATTGCTGTGATGAATGCCTCCCGGGCGTATGAATCGGACGCCTCAATCTTTGACGTCGGCAAGCGGCTAGCCGAGAAAACAATCGACTTGGAGCGGCTGTGAGAGTCGAGCCGCTCGTTCCAGATGCGCCGCCGGCGGTGCCTGACGGTGACGCCGCGGCGTTCGCGCGGGCGCTCGATGCGCTCGGCGACGTGCTTACGGGCGCAACGCGCGCCGAAGACAATTTTGCGTACGGCACCGGCAGCCTGCAGAACGCCATCTACGAACGCGCGCAAGCCGACGTCGCGCTTTCCGTGGCAACTGCGACGGCACAGCGCATCGCGCAGGCCGCCCAGTCCGTGCTCAACATGCAAGTGTAACCCGTGAACTCACTTGCGCAGCTGTTGACTCGGTGGAACGCGCTGCCGAAGGCGGTTCGCGTCGTTTTTGGCGGAGCGGCGCTGGCCATGGTCACCATCGCAGCCGTGGCTGCGATGGTCGCGCATCCGGCGCGGGCGCCGCTTTTTGCTGCATCGCTCCATCCCGAGCAGCTTGCGGAGGTCGAAGAGCATCTGGCCGCATGGAACGTCCCCTTCACGCCGACTTCCGAAAACGTCGTCGTAGATGCGCGGCGACGCAATGACCTTTTGCTGCGGCTTTCGATCGCCGGCCTTCCGCATCCTCACCTCATAGACAGCGGCGAGGCTCTCGCGAACGTCGGCGTTCTCACTCCGCAAGCGGTCATCGAAGCGCAGACGAGAGCGGGACTTGCGGGTGACATTGAAGCCGGTTTACGCGGCATCGACGGCGTGGACGACGCACGGGTCATCGTTGCGCCCGCGAAGGCGCAGGAATTCGCCGACGAATCGGCACGGGACGCCTCCGCTTCCGTGCGGCTCCAGCTTCGTGGCGGCGCGCGATTGTCGCGCCAATCGATTGCCGGCATCCGTGCCTTTGTGGCAGCGAGCGTGCCCCAACTCCAGCCCGCGCGCGTCACGATTCTCGACGACCGCGGCGTCGCGCTGGGCGATGACACCGGCCGGGGGGACGAAGCCGCCGATTTACAACGCTCGCTGCAGTCCGCACTCGATTCTGCTTTTGGTGAAGGGGCGACGATCGTGCGGGTACGTGCGGAGTACGTGCTCGCCCAAACTTCCGAACGCAAGTTGCGCCGTGCGCCGATTACGACGGGGGCGATCGCGCGCATGCGGCGCACCGAAAGTTACGACGGCGGCGGCAAGCGTTATCGCAGGCTCGAAGAAGGCGACGATCGCGGTAGCGAGACGCACGAGTTGATCGCGCAGACCCCGCCCGGCGCACTCAAACGCCTGTCGACGGCGGTCTTCGTCGATCAAAGCCGCGCGCTCGATGTAGCGAAGATTCGCGAGCTCGCAGGCGCTATGCTGAGCTACGATTCGCGTCGCGGCGATGCACTGGCGGTTGAAGCAGTGAACTTTCACCGCGAGCTCTCGGCCCGCAAGGACGTATGGTGGCTGCTCTACGGTGCGATCGTGCCTCTGGCGCCGGCGCTCATTTTGGCGATCGGACTCGTTGCGTGCGTGCGCATCGCCGTACCTTCGATAGCTGCGCTCGTGCAAGCTTTCGTCGAGCGTGTCGTCGTCGAGCGCACCTCGAAAGCCGCTGCCGGCTTTCCGCCGGCGCGGGTGCGAAGCATGCTCGAACAAGAGCCGCCGCATGCCGCGGCGGCAATCATTAGCGCCCTCCCTGCCGCAACCGCTACGGCAGTTCTCGAGCTCTATCCGCCGCACGAGCGAGAGGCGATCGTTCGCCGCATGCAACGCTGTCACGCGCCTTTGCTCTCGGACCCGCATGAGTTGTTGCGTCGGCATGTCTGACGACTTCACGCCGCTCGCGGCATTCTTGCGTCCCGTCGTTGCCGAATCTGTCGCCGAACCGCTTCCAGCGGCCGAGGCCCAGATTGCCAGGCCGCGCGACGACTATGTGGAAACGCTTCGCGCCGCGCGCCGTTTTCGCGCGGGCCTCGCTGATGCGCTCGACATTGCCCTTGCGCGGCTGTTGCGAGCGATTGCGAACGAGGTACTCGCGCGAGAGCTTGCGCTCGGCGGGGCGGACGTAGCGGCGATCGTCGTCGCTGCGCTCGAGCGGTTCTCGGGCGAAACCGTGCTTCGCCTTCGCGCTCATCCCCACGACTACGATGCTCTCGCCGGCCTCGACATCGAGCGAATTGCGGACGACATGCTGCATCCTGGGGACATCCGTATGGAACTTCGCAGCGGCACGATCGATCTGACGCTCGCCGTGCGTCTCGATGACGCGCTCGCGGCGTGTTGCGCGTGATCGCGTCGAAGCGACTCGCACTCGGCGCGTGCGCCCTGGGCCGTGCGATCGATGCGCAGGGGTCTCCGCTCGACGGTGGGCCCCTGCTCCGAGGCCGCAACGTCCCGCTAGAGCTGCGTGCGCCCCGACCCAACGATCGCGCGCCGATTGCGACGCCGCTATGGACCGGAATACGGGTCGTCGACGGATTACTCACGATCGGTCGCGGCGCCCGCGTGGGAATCTTTGGCGCACCAGGTGCGGGCAAGACGACGCTGATTGAGTCGATCGTCGCCGGCTGCGCTGCCGATGCAATCGTCGTCGCCCTCGTCGGCGAACGCGGACGCGAAGCGCAGCACTGGCTCGAGCGGCGCGACGATCGCACGACGATCGTTTGCGCGACCAGCGATCGGCCGCCACACGAGCGTCTTGCGGCGGCTAAGGTGGCCGTCGTGCATGCCGATGCGCTGCGCGAACGGGGATTACACGTGCTCCTCGTCATCGATAGCTTGGCGCGCTTTGCCGCCGCGTCGCGCGAAATCGCCGTGAGCGCCGGCGAGAGCGCAGGGCGCGGCGGATATCCGCCGAGCGTCTTCGCACACATGGCGCGGCTCGTCGAAGTTGCCGGGGCGCTCGAGCACGGGTCGATCACCTTGCTCGCGACCGTTATAAACGACGGGGACGACCGCGATCCGGTGAGCGAGGCAGCGCGCTCGATTTTGGACGGACATATCACGCTCTCGACTCGGCTGGTCGAAGCCGGGAGATTTCCGGCCGTGGACGTACCTGCCAGCGCGAGCCGAACCATTGAAGCGGTAGCCGATGAATCGCACCTCCGCTCCGCGCGCATCGTGCGGCGAGCTCTCGCGCTGCTCGACCGCCTCGACGAAGCTCGCGCGCTCGGCATAGAGCCGGCCGATCCCGCCGCGCGTAGGGCGATCGCTGCCGAGAATCGTCTCGAGGCCTTTCTTCGTCAAGACCGTCAGGCTTGCGCGCACGACGCGACGCTGTCGGATTTGAGCGAGCTCGGCGTTCTATTAGATAGCGATCGTGGAGATCGTTAGCGGCCTCGCCGCGGTTATGCGGCGCATCGAAGAAATTGCGCAAGAGCCGCGACTCGACGGCGCAGAGTTCGATGCCGTCGTGAAGAGTGCGAGCGTCGCTTCGCGTCCGGCAATCGATCGCTACGTCACGACGAATGCACAAGCCGTTGGCGTCGATCCTGCGCTCATCGAGGCGATCATTGCAACCGAATCGGGATTCGATCCCAACGCGACCTCTCGCGCAGGCGCTCGCGGTCTCATGCAGCTAATGCCGGAGACCGCCGCAGGCCTCGGCGTTGCCGATCCCTACGATGCCGCGCAGAACGTCCGCGGCGGTACCCGGTACCTTCGGACTCTGCTCGATCGCTTCGGCGACGTTGAGCTGGCCGTGGCCGCTTATAACGCTGGGCCGGGGGCGGTCGAACGCTACGGCGGCATTCCTCCCTATGCCGAGACGCGTAATTACGTGCGCACCGTCTTGAAGCGTTACCGAGAGCTGCGTTCGGGCGAGGGCGCCGTTCTCAACGCGGCAAATTTGCGATGAGCGACCGATCACACGCTGCTGCGATGATCGTGCGATGATGACGCAGCAGCTCCAAGTCAGCATTCTCGCGGCGCCGTTAGCGGCTATCGACCGGCGCGTGCTTTCGCAGGCATGGTATTCCGGGCTGCGGCTGGTGCGCCAAACGCAGCAGCTTTGCGCGATCGCGCCCTCTGCGCGCCTGCCCATCTCGGGCCGCGTTCGCGCGCACGAGCAAAACGTCCAGCCGACAACGCGTCGTGTCGACGTAGAGATACGTCGCCGTCACGTCGGCCGGGCCAAGCCCGCTCCGACGCGCGGCGATGAAGCGAAGATCATCGCTCAACCCCTGCGTCGCCCGCTCGCCCAACGGATCGAGCACGTACTTGGGCGGCCAAGCTCGCATCCGAAGCGGGCGACGTTTTCGATGGGGCGCGGAAACGCGCGCGTGCATATCATCGTTCAGACGAAAGGAGAACGCACGACGTTGCTGGCAATCTGCCGCCCGGAAATGCGAGCCGTCGTCGCACGCGCTCTGACACAAGCTCGCTTCGCGCTAGGTTCGCGCGGCATCGGCATCGAGCTGCGAGCGTCGGAAGTCTTCCCATGTTCCTGAACTCGAGCCTGAGCGCGGCCCTCGATCGCATTGCCGAACGAGCGGCCGATGTGCGACGGGCCTATACGCCCGGTGCCGTTGCGCAGAATGACGACGTCGCACTCTCCGCGACGATTTCCGACTTTACTCTCGATCCGCTCGCCGTGACCGCGCCGGACGGAACCTACTTCGTCACGAACGACGATGACGGAAGCGTAGCCTATACGCGCGACGGCTCCTTCCAGCTTCGCGGCGGGAAGCTGGTGGATGCCGACGGGCGCGCTGTGTTACGAACACGCATGCCGGGCGGGGCGCTCGGCGAGCTTGCCGTCGATCCCGTCGATGAGGCGCTCGGACGAATCCACGGCACCGGTATCGAACGTGACGGCAGCTTCGCATACCTTCGGGACGTCGTCGATCCGCGCATTGGGAGGCGGGAATCGCAACGAGTCGTCGTTGGACGCATTGCTCTCGCGCGCTTTCCCGCCGGAACGAGACTCGAGACGAGCGATGGTACTCATCGCATCCCACCCCCGGGTATCGTCGCGCAGAACGGTTTCGCAACCGAAGGCAATTTTGCACCGCTGACGCCAATGCAACGGGAACGCAGCCGAATCGACGTCGATCAGAGTCTCATACGGCTCAAAGAAGCGTATCTTGCCTTCGACGCGCTGCAAGCGGCCCAGGCCGCCCGAGCACACCTCGGCAAGACCGCGATGGACCTCCTTAAATGAAGGCGCTTGGTTTTGAGCCGGCGTTCGAGCACGGCTCCCAGGCGACCGCAGCAAAGCGCGTTCGGCGAGCTCGCTTTGAAGCGCGCTCCTCTTTGCCCATCAGCGCCGCCTGCGTCGTCGCGAACGGCATACGCGAGACTTTGAGCTCGTTGCTGGGCGGATCCGTTAGCGTGCGGCTCTTCGAGCCGACGATTCCTGGTCCGCACATGTGGCCCGCTATCCTGCGCGATGCTCGCATCTATCGAGTGCGAGGAAGCGTTGCGGACGCGGCCGTCGTCCTCCGAGCGCCCGACGCTCTCCCGGTCGCCGCTGCACTTTTCGGCGAATCGCCCTGCGCAGTCGCACAACGTGCGCTCTCACCGATAGAGTGTGACGTCGTCGATCGCATGATCAACGCAGTCGCCGCTAACCTTGGCGCCGTCTGCGGGTCCCTCGAAGGTCATACCGTCGAGCGCGTCGGCGCACTCGACGGCTTTGTGAGCTATTTCGAGCTTCTGATTGAAAAGCCGGTTGCGGCACGAATCGGGATCGCGCTCTCGCGCGAACCTTCGCCTGAAGCCCGCGGCAGCCTCGAGCTCAGACATCTCGGCGCAGTCAGATTGACGGCAAGCGCCTCTCTCGATCTCGGTGAAACAGAAGCTGCGGCCGTTGCGCGACTCGTCGTTGGTGCGATGATTCCGGTAGAACCGGCAAAGCTGAATCGCTGTAGCCTTACGGCGCAGGGACGCCGGCTCGCTCGCGGCGCCTGCGGCGTTCGGCATGGACGATACGCATTCTGCGCCGACGCGCGAGAATCGACGTGACGTTCGAAGTGACGACGAGCTCCAAACAACCCGGGGAGTTGCAGAATATAGGTCTGCTCATGCAGGTTCCGCTTCACCTCACGGTCGAGCTCGGAAGCTGCAAGCTATCGGTGGCAGAGGTATTGAAACTTGGCACAGGTTCGATCGTAGAGCTCGATCGCGACGTGGATCGTCCGGTGGATCTGCTGGTCAACAACAGACCGATTGCCCGCGGCGAGATCGTTGCGCTGGCGCAGACCTTCGCGTTGCGGATTACCGAGCTGATCGCCCTCTAGAAGGCTGCTAGCTCTGATGCACGCGGATTTTTTCGTCGGCGCGGCCGGCCGTCACGCGACCGTGCCGCTCGATCTTCTGATCACGCTCACGATGCTCTCGATCGTTCCGTTGCTCCTCGTCATGTGCACGTCATTCGTACGAATAATCGTCGTGCTCTCACTCGTTCGCTCGGCAATAGGGGCCTCAGCGCTTCCACCCAACGCCGTGCTCACCGGGCTCGCACTGGTACTGACATTGGTGGTAATGGCGCCCACGGCGCAGCGAATACGGCACGACGCGATTGTGCCGTATTCGCACGGAGCAATCTCGCCCTCGAGGGCGGTCGCGCGAGCGATCGCACCCCTTCGCTCCTTCATGCTGCGCCAAACGCGCGCCGCCGACGTGACGCTTTTCGACCGAGTAGCTAGGCGCGCTCCCGAGTCGGGGCAACGCGCGCCGCTCACCGTGGTGATTCCCGCCTTCGTCGTCGGCGAGCTGCGCAGCGGTTTCGCCATCGGATTTGCGCTCTATCTGCCGTTTGTCGCGATCGATTTGGCAGTGGCTGCTATGCTGATGGGGCTGGGAATGATGATGCTTAGCCCCCCGGTCGTTTCACTGCCGGTCAAGCTGCTTCTCTTCGTGATGGTAGACGGTTGGGCGATGCTTTGCGGAGGCGTTGCGATGAGCTTCCGATAACCTCAAGCTCCATGCGCATTGGAGAGGCCATCGCGACTCAGCGGCCCTTTTTCTCGTTCGAATTCTTTCCACCGAAGGACGAGGAGGGTTCGCGCCGCCTGTTTGCCGCAATCGAGGCGCTGCAACCGTTGCGGCCGTCCTTCGTTTCCATCACGTACGGCGCCGGCGGCTCGACGCGCGCTCGCACGGTCGGGCTGGCGAAGCAAATTCAGCATCAGATCGGCCTAACGGTGGTTGCCCACGTCACGTGCATCGGCGCGGATCGTGCCGAGCTGCGCGAGCTCTTCGACGACCTGGCCAGAGCTGGGATTGAGAATGTGCTCGCGTTGCGAGGCGACGCTCCGGCTGGCGCGCCGTTCTCGCCGACGCCTGGAGGTTTCGCGCACGCCAGCGAGCTGATCGCGATGTTGCGACGAAACTACGACTTCTGCATCGGAGCGGCGTGTTATCCCGAAAAACATCCCGAAGCCGCGAGCATGGAAGACGATCTGTTCAATCTCAAGCTCAAAGCGCAAGCGGGTGCGGATTTTCTCGTCTCGCAGCTTTTCTTGGACAACGCCCATTTCTTCGAGTTCGAACGCCGCGCTCGAGCCGCCGGAGTTGAGCTACCGATTCTTCCCGGCCTCATGCCGATCACGAACTTTGCGCAGATCAAGCGTTTCGTTGCCATGTGCGGCGCGAGCATTCCACCGAAGCTGCATGTTGAAATGGAGGCGCGTAAGGGCGACGACAAGGCAGTCGAAGATTTGGGCGTTGCGTATGCCTCGATGCAGGCTATTGGATTGCTGGAAGCAGGCCTTCCGGGAATTCACTTTTACACGCTGAACCGCTCACCCGCGACGCGTGCCATCGTCTCCTCGCTCTTGGCCGCGAGTGCGTGGCGTCCCGCCTTTCGAACAACCAGTGTCATAACAACTCGGTAACGCTGTCGTAACGGCGCGCCGGTACGGTTGTGGCGTGGACGTCCTGGCCGGATTGTTGCACGACGCGTTCGTTACTACCGCAACCATAGCGTTACCGATGCTCGCGGTCGCGGCGCTTGTGGGCACTGCGGTTGCCGTCGTGCAAGCGGCGACGCAGGTTCAGGAACAGACCTTGACGCTGCTTCCCAAGATCCTGGCGGTCGGATTGATGATCGCGCTTTTCGGTAGCCCCGCGATGCACCTCCTCGCTGCCCTATTCCACCGCGCGCTGACGGCGATTCCAGCGATCGATACCGGATGGTGAGCGGCCTGCTGGCCTTTGCGCGCTGCGCCGGCTTCGTCTTTCGCGCTCCCGGCTTCTCGCATCCGAGCGTGCCATCTCCACTTCGAGCCGCGCTGGCGATGGCTCTCTCGATGGCAATCGCTCGCGGCTCAGAGTGGGAGCCGCGCAACGTCGATGTCGTGGCGCTGATCATTGCGCTCGTCACGGAATTCTTGCTCGGCAGCGCGATCGGTATGGCCGCCTCGCTCGTCTACGACGGCGCTTACGCCGGGGGCCGAGTCGTCGACGATTACGTCGGCGTCAAAGCCATTGCGCCGAGCCTTCAGCTCGTCGCGCCGAGCGGCTTTGGACGTGCCTGGTCGCTCGCATTCACCGGAGGCTTCTTTCTTTCGGGCGCCTATCGCCTCGCGCTCCTCGGGTTCGCGCAGAGCTTTGACCGCATCCCGCTTAGCGTGGGCTTGCACCCGAATGGATGGAACGCGTTCGCAGCCGCCTTGGCTGGAACGATCGTTGTCGTTGCGCTGCAAGTCGCCGCACCGGCTGTCGCGCTCGCCTTTGTCGTCCAGATCGCGCTTGGAACGCTCTCGCGGGTCATTCCGCGCTTCGGCAGTTTTACGCTGGCTTTTCCGCTAGCATTTGCAGCCGCGCTCGTTGCGACGGCGATCGGGTTGCCGGTGATCGCCGAGCATGTGCCCAGGCCGCTGCTCGCGATTCCCAAGAGCCTACCCTGAGCGACGTCTCCGAGAAGCCTTTCGAAGCGACCGCGCATCGCATCGCCAAGGCGAAACGCGAGGGCAACGTGGCGCGCTCGAGCGAGCTGGCTGCGAACCTTTCTTTCGCGGCAGGCGCGGCCGCTTTCATCGCCATCGTACCGACGTTCGGGGCGGTTGCCGCTGTCGCTCTTCAAAATTCGCCGCACAATTCGCCCGCTGCGGTCGCGCTTATTCCCGGCGTCGCACTGCTCGCCGTCGGCGTCGCTGCTTTGGGCGGCGTGCTGGGAAACCTTCTGCAGAACGGCGGGCTCGTCTCGCTGGCCATTACCGCAAAGTTGGAACGGCTCAACCCGCTGGAGGGAGTCAAGCGCATGTTGTCGCGCGAAACGCTCGCTCATTCGCTGCGAGCCAGCCTTGCCTTTGGGTGCGCGGCTGCAGCGATGGCGCCGTTGATTGCGTTGAGCGCCTCCGCGTTTTTACAAGAATCGACGCTTGGCGGCGTCGTCGCGGCGGCGTGGGGCGCCGCGCGAGAGATTGCGGTCGCCGCCTGCGCGGTTGGAATCTGCTTCTCGGTTGCGGAGTACGGCGCGGCGCGCCGGCAATGGTTGCGAAAGTTGCGCATGAGCTTCGACGAACGCAAGCGCGAGACAAAAGAAGAAGAGGGCGACCCTGGTGCGCGCGCACGGCGGCGAGCTTTGCACCGGGCCTCCTTGCGCGGCGGAATGCGCCGGCTCAAAGACGCGGCATTCGTCGTGACCAATCCCCAGCACGTCGCCGTGGCGCTGGAGTATCGGCCCGTACAGGTCCCCGTTCCGCGCGTCCTCTTGCGCGCTGCCGACGCGGCCGCGATCCGCACGCGTGCCGTGGCTGCGAGCTATCGCATTCCGATCGTCGAGAACGCGCCGCTCGCCCGTGCCCTCTATCGCGACGCGCGTGCGGGCGAGCCGATCCCCCACGCGCATTATCTGGCCGTTGCGCAAGTCGTGGTGGCATTGCTGCGTTCCAGAGAAATCGTCGATCGGTGAGCTCGCGCAAACGCGCCGTCTATGCGTTTGCCCGCTGTTGTTGGCGGTCGTCGGGATCCTCATCGTTCCGCTCCCGGCGTGGCTGCTGGACGTGCTTCTCGGGATCAACGTCTTCGGCTCCGCGCTCGTCTTGCTGCTCTCGGTGACCGTCGAGGACCCGCTTGAGTTTTCGGCCTTCGCACCGGCGCTGCTCGTCGCTACGCTCTTTCGCCTCTCGCTCGACGTTTCGGCGACGCGGTTGATCCTTACCGCTGGCGCGACGCCGGGAGCGGTCGGAGCGATCATTCCGGCGTTCGGCGAGTTTGTCGTCCATGGTAACCTCGTCGTCGGGCTGATCGTCTTTGCGATTTTAATCACAATTCAGTTCGTCGTTATCGCTAGCGGGTCGCAACGCGTCGCGGAGGTAGCAGCTCGCTTCACGCTTGACGCTATGCCCGGAAAACAGATGGCGATCGATGCCGACGTGCACGCAGGCGTCCTCGATGCCGAGGGGGCGCGGCGCAAACGCGAAACCGTGCAACGGGAGGCCGACTTTTACGGCGCGATGGATGGCGCGGGTAAATTCGTCAAAGGCGATGCAATTGCCGCGCTCGTTATCGTGGCTTTGAACCTGACCGGCGGCGTTGTCGTCGGAGTCGCGTATCACGGGCTTGCGCCCCTGGAGGCTCTCAACACCTTTGCGCTGCTATCGATCGGCAACGCGCTCGTTACCACGCTTCCCGCGTTCCTTATCTCGACCGCAATGGGCATGATGGTGACACGGGTTGCCTCCGAGGGCGCGCTCGGCTCGGACCTGGCCGCGCAGCTTTTTGCGCGCCCCGACGCGCTGCGCGCCGCGGGCGGCTTGCTGCTCGCGCTTGCGCTCGTTCCAGCCTTGCCGCGGCCGCTGTTTATCTTCCTCGGTGCGAGCGCGTTTGCAGTCGCGCACGCCGCGCAGCGCGCGCGTCAACGCCGTGAGGCCGAAGTCATCGACGCGCGCGAGCGAACCAAACGCAGCGCGATGCGCCGTCCCGAGCTTGCGCTGGGGCTGGTCGGCGTCGACGCAATCGCAATTGAAATCGGCGCAGATCTCGCACAATTGCTCGGTCAACCGCTCGCCGACGCATTGCTGGATCGCATCGGCGAGGTTCGCCGAGCGCTCGCCGCGGACATCGGAGTCGTGCTGCCAGGGGTGCGCCTACGCGACGAGCTTGCGCGAGACCCGGGCACCTACGGCATCCGCGTGCGCGATCGCTTGGTCGGAGCCGGGCGGCTCGAGCTCCAGAACCTGCTCGCCGTCGCCGACGAAGCGGTGCTTGCGCGTTTGCACGTGCGGATGGAGCGCGAGCCCGTGTACGGGTTACCCGCCGCGTGGATCGAACCCCAAGCGCGAGAGAGCGCGGTCAATGCGGGTGCGCTCGTCTTCGATCCGATCTCGGTGCTTGGCTCGCATCTGGCCGAAATCGCGCGCGCTCACGCAGCAGAACTGGTAGGCCGGCAAGAGCTTCAATCGCTGCTCGAGCATTTGCGCTCCACGGTGCCCGCCTTGGTCAAGGAAGTGGGGAGCGACGCTTTGCCGTTTGCCGCGCTCCATCGCGCTTTCACGCTGTTGCTGCGAGAGTCCGCATGGCCGCGCGATCCGATCGCCGTACTCGAGGCAATGCTCGAAGCCAACACTCGCGACCCTCGCGAGCTGGCCGAAGCGGCGAGGCGCGCGATCGTGCCGGATCTCTTGCGCCGCAGGGGAGTTGCGCAGTTGGAGCCGATCATCTTTGATGCCGACTTCGAAGGGCGGCTCGCCGCGGCATGGTGCGGGTACGCAAACGAAGGGGTTGATCCCGCAACGGCGCTGGCCCTGCGCGCACGGATCGAAGCGTACGCCGCCGCGATGCCACGCGATCGCGCTGCGGTCATTTGCACGGCGGCGCTCCGTCCGGCGCTCGCCGACCTTTTGTTGCGTTCGCAGATTCGAGTAAGCGTTTACGCCTACGGCGAGCTGCCCAACGAGCTCACACTCGCACCGGCCGAGGTCATCTCCCAGGTGGAATCGAACGCGCTCGCTGCATGCACCTGACGATCCTGGATTGGGTCATCGTCGTCGTTTCCTTGGGCGTCAGCTTCGTGCCCGCGATCGTGCTGGCTCGGCGAGCCGGACGCAATATCACCGAGTTTTTCGCCGCCGGGCGGCAGGCGCCGTGGTGGCTGATCGGGATATCGCTGGTAGCGACGACCTTTTCAACCGACACGCCGAATCTCGTTACCAACTTGGTGCGCGACGGCGGCGTTGCCGAGAACTGGGTGTGGTGGTCGTTCTTGCTCACCGGCATGGCGACGGTCTTTTTTTATGCGCGCCTCTGGCGGCGCTCGCGCGTGCTGACCGATCTCGAGTTTTACGAGCTTCGCTATGCCGGCCGGGCGGCGTCGTTTGTGCGCGGGTTCCGCGCGATCTATCTCGGCCTATTTTTTAACTGCTGGATCATCGCGACGGTCAATCTCGCGCTGGTCAAGATTGCCGGGGTGCTTTTCGGATGGCCGCGCGCCGAGACGCTCGCGATATCCGTCGCCGTGCCGATCGTCTTCGCCGCAACGGCGGGACTCTGGGGCGTGATGGTCACCGACATGATTCAGTTCTGCATTACCATGAGCTCGGCTTTCGCGGCCGCGTACTTCGCAATCCACGCGCCCGGCGTCGGCGGCTTGCACGGTCTCGTCGCGCATTTTACACATACGAGTCCCAGCGCGCTCTCGCTTCTCCCGAACTTCACGGATTGGCACACGGCGCTGGGCATCTTCGTCATCCCGATTACCGTTTTGTGGTGGTCCGTCTGGTACCCCGGCGCCGAGCCCGGCGGAGGAAGCTACGTGGCACAGCGGATGCTGGCCGCGCGAACTGAGTCCGACGCGCTTTTCGGCACGTTTGCGTTTCAAGCGATGCACTACGCGCTGCGGCCGTGGCCGTGGATCGTCGTCGCGCTTGCCTCCACGATCGTCTATCCTACGTTGCACGACATCCATCAGCGTTTTCCGACCGTTGCGACGAGCCTCATCGGCAACGACATCGCCTACCCCGCGATGCTGGTCTTTTTGCCGTCCGGCTTTGCCGGATTCATGGTTGCGGGCATCTTCGCCGCCTATCGCTCGACGATCGAAACGCATCTCAACTGGGGAACTTCGTATCTCGTGCACGATTTCTACCAGCGTTTCATTCGTCCGGGCTCGAGTCAGCGAGAACTCGTCTTGGCTGGACGAGTGGTGACCGTGTTGCTCATGGGTCTCGCGGTGCTCCTTACGCTGACGCTCGACACTGCAAAGAACGCCTTCAACCTCCTGCTCTCGATCGGAGCCGGAACCGGTCTGATCTATCTACTGCGTTGGTTCTGGTGGCGCATCAACGCATGGAGCGAGGTCAGCGCGATGTTTTCGTCGTTCGTCGTCTCGCTGTCGTTCTTCGCCGCAGCCAAGCTTGGGTACGCGGTCGACACGATCGCGGTCCTCTTGATCACGATCGGAATCACGACGATCGTCTGGGTTTCGGTAACGTATCTCACGCCACCGGTAAGCACGAGCGTGCTCGCCGCTTTCTACCGCAAAGTTCATCCCGCCGGTCCGGGTTGGGCTCGAATTCGCCGGCAGTGCGCGCTGCCGCCGTCGCCCGATTCGATCTCGCTCGCGCTCGGCGGGTGGGTGCTGGGCGTGGCGTCGATCTATGGCGCGCTCTTTGCGGCCGGCGCGTTCGTCTACGGTCGCCCGAGCCAGGGAGTTTTCTGGAGCGTCGTTGCAGCGGCCGCAATCGTCGGGCTGCTCCTCATCGGGCGCCGGCTGTGGGCACCTACGGCAGGCCCGGCGCCCGCCGAAAGCTAAGCTCCGACCGGCTCCATGAACTGGAAGAATCTCAAGGCGCCGTTCAAAGCGCTCGTCATTATCGCCGTTTGTGCGATTTCGATCATCTCCGTGGTGCCCGTCCGCAAGACGATCCACCTCGGGCTCGACCTGCAGGGCGGCGCGCGGCTCTTGCTGCAGCTCTATCCGACGGCCGAAGTGCCGCAAATCACGTCGCAAATTCAGGCGCAAACGCGCGAGGTCATCGATCGCCGCATCAACGGCCTTGGCGTCGCTGAGCCTTCGATCAGCAACGTCGGAACCGATCGCATCTTGGTGGAGCTCCCTGCGGTGAAGGATCCCGACCAGGCGGAAAAAGTTCTCAAACAGGTCGCGGTCCTCGAATACAAGATCGTGCCGTTCGACGTGATGCAAAAAGCCGACGCCGCCAATACCGCGCTCCTAACGCCAAATCTATCGGCGAAGGAGAAGGCCGGCGACGAGCTTTACGTCTCGAAAACCGCCTACGATCTCAGCGGTCCGGTCGTCTATTCGGGAAAAGATCTCAAGGGCGCGCAGGCGAGTTACGACCAGGCGGGCCGGCCCGACATTACGTTTCAAACCAAGGATCCCGGCAAGTTCGGGAAGCTGACCTCCTCGAATCTGCAGAAGCCGCTCGGCATCTTTCTCGACCGTCGCTACCTCTCGGCGCCGATTATTCAGAGCCCGATCTACGACAGCGGCGAGATCACAAATGGCCAGTTCACTCAAGAAGAGACGATCACGCTGGCCAACGAGCTCAACGCGGGCGCGCTGCCGGTGAGCGTGAAGATCGTCGAGAAAGAGACGATCGGACCGACGCTGGGCAAGATCGACCTGGTTCAGTCGATGCGCGCGGCCGCGCTCGGGCTTGGATTGGTCTTGATCTTTATGGTCGTCGTCTACCGCCTCCCCGGGGTTCTCGCGGACCTCGCGCTTGCGATCTACGTGCTCGTGATGATGGCGATCCTGGCGCTCTCGCATGCGACGCTGACGCTGCCGGGCATCGCCGGCTTCGTGCTATCGATCGGCATGGCGGTCGACGCGAACGTCCTGATCTTCGAGCGCATCAAAGAGGAGCTCTGGAACGGTAAGACGATGCGCGCCGCGGTGCGCGTCGGATTTGCGCGCGCCTTCTCGGCGGTCTTCGATAGCCACTTCACGACGATCGTCGGCGCCGGCGTGCTCTACATGCTCGGCACGGGGACCGTGAAGGGTTTTGCCTTCACGCTCTTCTGGGGCACCGTCGTCTCGCTCTTTACGGCGGTCTTCATCACGCGGTTCTTCGTCGACGCACTCGTCGACAACGAGGTCTTGACCGCGCCCGAGTTTTACGGGGTCAAGCGCGAGGACGTCGGCATCTTCGCCAGGGCCGGGGCGGGAGCGTAGCGGCGTGCTCTTTCGGCGGCTGAACTGGAACATCGTCGGGTGGTTCCGCATCGTCTCGACGATCTCGTATTTGATCATCGCGCTGGGCTTCGGTTCGATGATCTACCACGGCTTTGCCGGCGGCGACGGCTTCCACGCAAATCGCATGCTGCGGCTCGGACTTTCGTTCACCGGCGGTACCGACATCACGGTGCAGTTCACGAAGCCGACGACGACCGATAGAGTGAAGCAGGCACTCACGGGATTTGGCATGACCGAAGAGTCGGTCACGACCGCCGGCACCGACGGCAAGGGCTTCATCATTCAAACCCAAACCGCGTACGCCAATAATTCGGCGCCGGTCTGGAACGCGCTAGGCACCGTCGCTCCGGTCGATCGCGCCGCCTCGCAGATTACCTCGGTCGGCCCGTCGCTCGGCCGCGAATACCTGACCAAGGCGATCTGGGCGCTGGTGATCGCGCTCGGAATACAGTTTATCTACATCGCCTTCCGCTTCGGCTGGAACTACATCTTCGGTCTAGTGACGGTCATTGCGCTGGTGCGCGATGCGGCGATGATGATCGGCATCTACGCGCTGGCCGACAAACGTGCCGACGACGCCTTCCTCGCGGCGGTCTTGACGGTCATCGGCTACTCCGTCATGGATACCATCGTCATCCTCGACCGTATCCGTGAGAATACCAAGCTCATGGCGGGAGTGCCCTACGATCGCATCGTCAACGAGTCGATCAAACAGACGATGACGCGTTCGTTCAATACGCTCGCGACGGTCGTCATTACGCTCGTCGCGCTCCTTGCGCTCGGGGGCGCGAGCCTGAAGAACTTTGCGTTTGCCCTGCTCGTCGGCATCTGCTCGGGCGGTTACCATTCGATCTTCTACTCGGCGCCGCTCGTCCTAGGCTTTCGCAAGCGCCAGCTCGAGGCCGCGGTCAAGCGTCGCCGAGCCGGGCTCGCGCAGGACCGCACGGCGACCCCGCGCGCACGGTCGGAGTCAACGGTCTTGCAGAGCCGCAGCGGTGTTGCGCGCGAAGACATCGTCGCGGCGCGGCGCGAGCGGCGACAGAAGGCGAAAGCGGCGCGTGCCGTAACTCCCCCGGCGCCGGCGCGCTATCGCAAGAAACGCACCGATGCAGCGAGCGGCGTTGCGGTCGAAGAGCCGTTTGCGGGCGAAGAGCTGATCGATCCGCTCGACGCGCAGCAAGCCGGCTTGCACGATGCGGCGCTGGAGCAAGGACACGAGGAAATCGCGCTCAACCTCGACGATCTCGAAGAGAATCGCGAAGAAGGCCGCTAGCGGGCTGCCGCCGCCCACGCCGTCGGAAGCCGCTTTCGAAGCCGCATTTGCGTCCTTCGACGAGCCGGCACGAGGCCCGACGGCATTGCCTTCTAACGCCGGTGCAGACGAGTTTCTCGAGCGGATTTTCGCAAAGAGCCAGGAGTATTTGGACGATCCCTATGCGACGATCGCCGACTGGCCGCATTTTCACACCAAGATCGCGGGCGTTTCGTTCGAAGGACGCCAAGACTACATCGCGGGCTTGCGCGCCGGCGCGCAGCTCGAGCTGCACCGGCAGCCCGAAAATCCACACGACCGCAACGCGATCGCGGTTCACTACGGAAACTTGCAGCTCGGTTTCTTCAACAAACGCCTCGCGGCGCATCTGGCGCCGCTCATCGATGCCGGCGCGCGGTATCGCGCCCGGGTGGCGTCGCTCACCGGTGGGCCCCGCAGTGGCTCTGCCGAGCTTGCCAAACACCGCGGCGTCAATATTCGGGTCGAGCGAGATTCCAACGCGGAGTTCACGCGGCGCCGCGAGCACGGTACATTGGGCGACGATTCCCGCAGCGTGCTCGGGACGAAGACCGACCCACAGGCAATCTCCGAACTCGTGCGCTCGGCGCTTATCGGCAGCTCGCCGCTGCACGATGCTCAGCGCGCGGTCCTGGAGCGCCTAGACGCCGGAAAAAACACGCTGGCGGTCTTGGGCACGGGGCGCGGCAAGTCGTTTTGCTTTCAGTATTCAGCGGCGCTGCGCGCTTTCGCGGGCGCAGGCAAGACGCTGGTCGTCTATCCGCTGCGCGCGCTGGCCAACGATCAATACGAGGCACTGCGGCGTACGATCGATCCGCTCGGACTGCGCTGTTTTCGCGCGAACGGTTCGATCGACAACGAGGAGCGTGACGAGCTCTTCAAGGCGCTGCGCGAAGGGGCGTGGGACATCGTGCTCGCGACGCCGGAGTTTCTCGAGTTTCATCGGGACGCGTTGAGCGGACGCAGCACGCCCGAATTCGCCGTCGTGGACGAGGCACACCATCTGCACGAATCGCGGCACCGTCCGGCCTACGCGCGCTTGGCCGCGACGATCGCGGCGCTGGGCAATCCGCAAATATTGGCGCTGACCGCAACTGCCGGCGACGAGACGTTTACGCGCATCGTCGAGGACTTGCGCATTGGCGCCTGGGTGATCGATCCTACGGTCCGGGAAAACCTCCACGTCGTCGACGCGCGCGAAACCCGCGATAAACACGCCTACTTAATGCAAGTCTTCGGTTCCCGGTCCCAGGGCGCGCGTGAGAAGGGAATCGTTTACTGCAACTCCCGCAAGGAAGTCACGACGGTCGCGCGCCGGTTACGCCCCGAGCTGGGCGATAAGGTCGCGTTTTACCATGCCAAGATGCCGAACGCCGAACGCCTCGAAGTCGAGCGTTTCTTTCGCGAGGGGCGGCTGCGCGTCGTGGTCGCCACCTCGGCGTTTGGCGAAGGCATCGACCTGCCCGACGTTGCCAACGTCGTGCTCTACCATCTCAACTTTGATTTCGGCGAGTTCAATCAGCAAGCGGGACGAGCGGGGCGCAACGGCGCGCCCGCGAGCATCCACCTTCTATACGGCAAAGGTGATCGACCGCTGAACGAATTTCTCATCGACCTCGAGGTGCCGCCTCTGGCGCTGCTGCGCGAAGTCTACCGAGGTCTCAAGAATCTGGCTCACGACGGCGTGCTCCGCGGCGGCGATTCGGAAATAGCCGGAAGTCTGGGCAACGAGCGAGTCCGCGATCGCACCGTTGGCGCAGCGCTGCGCATATTTTCTGATTCCAAGCTCATCGAGGCGGGCGAGGATGATGAAGGCCGGTACGTGCGCCTACTGCCGGTAACGGGCCGAGTCGAGATGGAGCGCAACGAGCGCTATGCCGAAGGCGAAGCAACGCGCGAGGCATTCGTTCGTTTTTCGTCGTTCGCTCTCAGCGCGCCGGCCGAAACGCTCGAGCGAATCGTCAATCGCCCGATCTATCCATCTCGCGTGGAGCTACGGCGCTAGGAATCCTACGCAATAACGCGCGTCATCGCGGCTTCGTCAACGTTGCGATAGAAGTCGTTCTCGGTCTCGGTGACGCCGGCGCGCGCCCAGGGATCGATCTGTCGGCGCGTCGTGGGAAGGTGCACCGTCGGTCCGACGGCATCGGAGTAATCCGCGCCGCCGAAGGGCTCAAAATCGCCGCTTTCGCGATGCGCTAGCACGAGGTCGGCAACGGCGTCTCCGGCCGCGCGTGCATCGCTGCGCAGCGTGCCGCTCAATCGGCCGTCGCGGGCGAGCGTATCGTAAAAGGCCATCGCCGGCCGATCGGCGCGCCACGGCATATCCTTCGTTGATTCGGGAAAGCGCACCATGCCGTCGATCGCGCGAGCATCTTCCCGCACGACGGCGCGCACGCCGGGCTCGGCCGCTTCGCCTGCAACGGCGTCGTTGAGACGTTTGATCGATGCTTCGGCCTGCCGAATCTTTGTCGGATCGAGGTCGAGAACGTCGAAGGCGGCCGCCGGGCCGAAGACGCCGAGATCGCCCACCGCGTATTTCGTGCGCATGACGTCGCCGGTGACCGCCTTTGCCATGGCGACCGGATCGCTTTCGTGCGATGCGATGGCGTGAGCGACGTCGCTGGGAACGCCGGGCGCGAGCATCGTCTCGGGACTCGCGGCGAGAAATCGCACTCCGGCGTGTGACAATGCGTCGGCAAAGCCCATCGTATCCATCAGGCACTGGTTGGCGACGACCCCGTCGACCGCACGACCCGCATCCTCGGGGTGCTCCTGCGCGTGGAGTGCGACGCCTTGCGCGAGTGCTTCAGCGATTTCCGGCATTGCCATAACGCTCCCGTCGCCCGTCTCGAGACCGCCGCCGTCGCCGCCGCCGTGATCGACGAGATCGACCCATGTTTGCTTCGCGCCGCACGCTTGCGCATTGTCGAGCGTGCGCGCCACGAAACGTGCCAGATTGGCCTCGTCGCTCATGTCGTCTGCTTTACCGGCCCGAACGCCCGCAACGTTGCCATCCGCGATCGTATACCGATACGTCCGAAGATTCCGGGTGTCATCCTGAGCCTGTCGAAGGACGCCGTCGGCTCGCAGCTCGGTCGTATCCTCCACGGTGAATTCGATGTGCGAATCGCGGGCGCTCGTGCGCAGCGCTTGGGAAAGCGTCGCCTCCTGGATTGCGTCGAGATTGTTGTCTCCATCGCGGTAGATGCCGAACTCGAGCGAGCGGCGCGATGGCGTGGTCGTAATCGTTTGCAGCATGAGGCCTCCTGACGTAGTGAAGTCGGGGCCCTACTGCGACGAGAACGCTCGATGACTAGCTTAGGCAGGAGCCGTACGCGAGGTACGGTAACTCGGGCGATTGCACTTGGAACGAGTCTGTGATATTTGCGGCAGCGCGCTCACCGAGGCGGGGAGCGTTCCCGGCTATCAGGAGCCGAATACTTACGAAATTTTGGATTGCCGCACGTGCCACACGATGGTAGCCGATCCGCGAAAGGTCGATGCGCGCGTCTACGACGCGATTTATGCCGTCCCGGGGGGCGCCCCAGGCTACGATCGATATTTTCAATATGCCCGGCGTATCGTTCGCGTACGAGACCCGTTACGTTACTTGACCGCGCGCGTCGACGCCGCGTGGGGCGTTTACCGGGGGTTGTGCAAATACCGCGCCGCTTCGGTGCTCGAGGCCGGCTGCGGTCTTGGATATTTTACGTACGCGCTAAAACGAGGCGGATATAACGTTCTCGGCATCGACGTCTCGCAAGAAGCAATCACGAAAGCGACGCGTGCGTACGGCGATCTTTATAAGACCGTATCGGTAGAGTCGTTTGCGCGCTCCTCGGAAAAGGCCTTCGATGCGGTCGTCATGGTTGAGGTGATCGAACATCTGGAGAATCCGGTCGCCGCGATCGAGGACGCTCTGCGATTACTCTCTCCGGGCGGCTGCCTCGTCCTCACGACCCCGAATCGGTCCTACTATGGCTACGACCAAGTTTGGAGCACGGACCTTCCGCCGGTGCATCTTTGGTGGTTTTCGCAGGATTCGATCGAGGCGCTCGCCACGCGCGTCGGTTGCGTTTGCGAGTTCGTCGATTTTAGCGAGTACAACGCCCGCTTTCCCGTTCTGCACGCGTTCCGCAGCGAGCACAGCGCGATGCTCGACTCGGCAGGGCGGGTGCGCAGGCGCGAGAGCTTGCCCATGTCCCTAGCCCGTCGAGCCGGTCTCCTGCACGAGGGGTATTGGCTCGCTTCTCGCGCAGCGGGATTGGTTGCGCGGCGCAGGTCCGCGAGCCGTCCGACAATGGTGGCAATCCTAAGACCGGCGTAACGGCATTTAATTCCAACCGCTACGAAACGCATATCGGGCGCCGCGCGCGCTTGATAGGATAACCGCGAGCTTCTGCTGGCAATGATGATGCGAACAAGCGTTCGGAATGGCGCGGTGCTTTTGCGGGAAACTACCGGCTCGTGACGCAGGATCACGACGTCGTCGTCCTCGGCGCCGGATTAGCGGGGATGCGCGCGGCCCTCGAAGCGGCGCGTGCGGGCGCCGACGTGGCGATCGTCACGAAAGTTCACCCGATTCGCAGCCATTCGAGCGCGGCGCAGGGCGGCATCAACGCGGCAATCGGCGAGACCGACAGCTGGGAATCGCACGCCTTCGATACCGTCAAGGGCAGCGATTATCTCGCCGATCAAGACGCGGTCGAAGTTATGTGCCGCGAGGCGCCGCAAGACATCATCGAGTTCGAGCACATGGGCGTCATCTTCTATCGAAACGAGGATGGGAAGCTGGGCACGCGCGCCTTCGGTGGCGCATCGCTCGCCCGTACGTATTTCGTCGGCGACATCACGGGCCAGGCCTTGCTCGTCACGCTCTACGATCAGATCCTCAAAGCCGGCGTTAAGGTATACGAAGAGTGGTTCGCCACGAAGCTGTTCATGGACGGCGGATCTTGCCGCGGAATGGTAGCCCTCGAGATGGTCACCGGCGAGCTTCATTTGCTGCGCGCAAAGGCCGTCGTTGTCGCAAGCGGCGGCCTCGGGCGCCTGTACGAACCGAGCACCAACGCGCTGATATGCACCGGAGACGGATACTCGCTCGCGTATCGGGCCGGCGCCGCGCTCATGGACATGGCAATGGTGCAGTACCATCCCACGACTTTGGCCGGCAGCGGCTTCTTGATGACGGAAGCGGCACGCGGGGAAGGCGCCTATCTGCTCAACTCCGAGGGCGAGCGCTTCATGAAGCGGTATGCGCCCAATAAGATGGAGCTTGCGGCTCGGGACGTTACGTCCCGCGCGGAAGCGACGGAGATCGCGCAGGGCCGGGGCGTCGATGGAAACGTCTTGCTCGATTTGCGCCATCTGGGCGCCGACGTGATTTTGAAGAAGCTGCCGCAAATTCACGAAATGGCGCTCGATTATCTTGGCGTCGACATGATCAAAGAGCCTGTACCGGTGCGTCCGGGGATGCATTATCAAATGGGCGGCATCAAGACCGACGTCGAAGGCGCGACGGTCATTGCCGGTCTCTACGCAGCCGGCGAAGTAGCGTGCGTCAGCGTTCATGGAGGCAATCGGCTCGGCGCCAACTCGTTGCTCGACACGATCATCTTTGGGCGGCGCTCCGGGCGCGCCAGCGCTGGATATGCGAAGGGAACTCCGTCGAGTACCGGCGGTGAGGAGCTCTTGCGCTCGGAACAGCAACGTCTCGAAGAGCTGTTACGGCGGCCCTATACCGGCGAAACGTGCGCGGGCTTGCGGCTCGAGCTGGCTACGATGATGGACGAAAAAGTCGGGCTCTACCGCAGCGACGCGGGCTTGCACGAAGCGTTAGCCGCGTTGATGCGGTTTCGCAAGCGGTACGAAAAGGTGGCCGTCGGCGACAAGGGACGAGTCTTCAATCAAGCGCTCACCTTCGTCCTCGAACTCGGCTATCTGCTCGATTGCGGCGAGGCCATCATTCGCGACGCGCTGGTTCGCAAAGAGAGCCGCGGCGCGCACACGCACGCCGATTACCCCGAGCGCAACGACCGCGATTGGCTCAAGCATACGTTGCTGACGTTCCGCGGCGACGGGGAGCCGGAAGTCGCACATGTCCCCGTTACCATCACCCGCTGGCAACCCGAGGTTCGGAGCTATTAATGCAGTTTACGATTGAAGTCGGGCGGTATAATTCCGAAGGCCGCTACGCCGAGGGCGCGGTTCCGGGCGAACCTTTTCCTCCGCCATGGAACGGCTCTCCAACGCGGCGGTATCAAAGCTACACCGTCGAGCTGCCCGAGCACGCCGTCGTGCTCGACGCCCTGATTGCGATTCGTGAATATCAAGATCAATCGCTGGCCGTTCGTTGTGCCTGCCGCAGCGCGATCTGCGGGTCGTGCGCGATGTGGATCAACGGGCACGCGCACCTCGCCTGCAAGAGCAAACTTTCGGCTTTCACCAAAGACGGCAAGACCCGCGTCGAGTCGCCGCCCTCGATGCCGATCATTCGCGATTTAGTCTGCGATATGAAACCGTTTTGGAATAAACACCTTGCCGTGAAGCCGTGGCTAAAGAACAGAGAGCCCGTTCCGCCCGCAGATCAAGAGTACCGCGTTTCGAACGCGTCCATGGACGAGCTGATCCAGGAAGTAAGCTGCATCAGTTGCGGCGCGTGCCTCATGGATTGCGAGTCGTTCGCCGTCAACCCCGACTTCTTGGGTCCGCAAGCCCTGGCTCAGGCCTACCGTTACGCCGGCGATCCGCGCGATGCGCAGACCAAAGAGCGGCTGGGCGAGTACAGTCGAGCGGGAGGCATCTGGGATTGCACGCACTGCTACGAATGCGTCACCCAATGCCCCAAGGGCGTCGCTCCGCTCGAACAAATACTCAAGCTGCGGAAGATGGCCGTCGATGCGGGTTTTACGAACAACCCGGGCACGCGCCACGCCGATGCTTTTGCCGAGTCGGTCAGGGACAGCGGGCGGCTCAACGAGCTCACGCTGATGCCCAAGTCGATTGGGTACTTCAACGTCGTCGAACAGATCAAGACGCTGCCCAGCGCTTTCAATCTCGTTCGCGCCGGCAAGCTTCCGCCGCTCTTCCACAAAAAGATACCTGGCGTCAATCGAATCAAGGCCATTTTCGAGCGCGTCGGAGGGCGGTTCAAGTGAAGGTTGCGTTCTATCCCGGCTGCGTCTCAAAAGGCGCTTGCCCGGAGCTCTACGTCTCCGCCAAGCTGATCGCCGACCCTCTTGGGCTGCAGCTTGAAGAGTTGACGCAAGCGCCGTGTACCGGCGCCGGCGTTTTGAGCGAGCAAAATCCAGAGCTCGCCGATGCGCTCAACGGCCTGACTCTCGCAATGGCCGAGTCCGAAGGCGCGGATTTGATGACGATTTGCAGCACCTGTCAGGGAGTGCTTTCCGACCATAATTACCACCTCAAGGAAGACAAAGAGCGCATGGATCGCGCCAACGCAACGATCGCCGATCAAGGCTTCCGCTACGGAGGCACGACCAAGGTCAAGCATCTGCTTTGGATGCTCTTCGAAGATATCGGCATCGATCGCGTCGCGGCCGCGATCAAGCGCAAGCTGACCGGTTTGAAGGTCGCGCCCTTCTACGGCTGTTACATTCTGCGTCCGGTCGAGTCGCTCGGCTTACGCGAGCGCCCCGAACGCAAAACCTACCTCGAGAAACTGATCGCGCTGCTCGGCGCCGAGCCCGTCGAGTACCGCGGGGCGACGAAGTGCTGCGGCTTTCCGATGGTGACCTTCAACCGCGAAAAGGCGCTCGCGATGGGCGGCAATCACATCGTCGAAGCCAAGGAGAAAGGCGCCGATCTGCTCGTGACCCCCTGTCCGCTCTGTCACCTGAACTTGGACGGACAGCAGCCCGACGCCGCACGCATCTTGAAAAAAGATATCGGCGTTCCGATCTTCCATCTGCCGCAACTCTTGGGTTTGGCTTTCGGCTACGAGCCGTCGGAGCTGCGCCTCGACCATCACGTCGTGCCGACGAAGGGTGCACTCGAGAAAGTCGAGCTAAAGGTATAATCGACGCCGCGCGTCTCGCTACGGAACGATCGCGACGACGCGCGCCGGAAAACCCGAGCCGCCGCGCGGCTTTGCGAAGCTTACGATAACCAGCGCACCCGCTTGCGGCACCCGATCGAGATTCGCCAGCATCTCGATTTGATAGTGCCCCCGGTGCAGAAGCCAGGATTCCAGCGAATAGTCGCCGTGCGAGGCCGCGATTCCGGGATCGGTGTCGGTCGTTTCGTGCCCGGTCGCGACCGCATGGCGAACGAGATATAAATACTTGAGCACGGGCATGCTCCACCCGGGGTAATGCGAGATGCCTTTGGCATCCTTGTTTTCCATCGCTGACTGGCTCGGCCACCGCTTCGACCAATCGGTACGCATCGCCACGAACGCGCCGAACGGGATCGGGCCGTGCGCCGCCTCCCAGACCTTCACGTCGCTCATGGAAAGCGTGTAATCCGGGTCCCGCGCAACTTTGTCATGCACGTCGATAACCGCAAGCGGCGCGAACATCTGCTTTGGATCGATCTCATCAACCGTCGCCATGCCGGGGGCGAAGTGGGCGGGTGCATCGACGTGGGTTCCCCATTGTCCGACGTGGCAGAACATCTGGGCCAAAAAGCCGTCGGTCTTGTAGCTGTAGAGCGTGCGTACCGTCTCGTTCGAAAAGCCGTGCCAGTCTGGGATGCCCGGTTCAAATGCGTGCGTGAGGTCGATAAAGCGGCGGGCATGAATCGTTTCGTATGCGCTCATCAGCGCCGGTCTCGATTCTGCCGGGGCTCGTTGGAAAGAAAGCGCAAAGCCGCCGGCCGCGCCGCCAAGCACGAGTGCAATTCCGAAGAGCAGCGTTTTCATGCGGTCGCTCCTTTCATGATATGCGGCCTACTCCGAGTTCCCGACCGACGGCGTCGGGCAATCGCGCAAGAGCGTCATGCCGTCCGCCGTGCTGCGCTCCATCACGTACTTCACCAACGCGGGTTCGCCGGCGACCTTGTCGGGCGGCGGCGGTTGAAAGCGCGTGGGAAAGCTCGCGTCTTTGAGGTTTTGATCCGACCACGGGTTGGCGGCTTCGCTCGCGTAGTACCAGGGATAGTCGAGCACGATCGATTGCGTCGTTCCGCCGGAAAAGTGGACCGACATGCGAATGTCGACCCAAAACCCGCGCGTGCGCGTATCGAACTGCGAGCCGTGTGGATCGGAGAACGTCACGAACCCGCACGGTTGGTCGCCGCTTGCCTCATCGCTGCCGTTTCCTCGTCCACTCGAACCGCTGCCGGTCACGGCCGCGTCGCTGCCCGATCCCGGCAGCGACGCGGGCGAAACTGCGTGGTCGTTCGTGACGTCCCAGACGGACCTCGAGTTCGGCGGACGAGTGTTTTGCGGTGCGGCAGAATTCGCCACGATGCTCGGCGTGCGGACGCCCGGCCGTCCCTCGACCGCACCAGCGGGGACGCGTGGAAGCGTCGCACGGACGGGGTGCTCGTTGAGGACGCGCGCCGGTGTCGGCGTCGGTGACGGCGTCGCGCGCACCGTCACGGCGAGGATCTGTGCGCGCGTTACGATTTCGCGAGGGCGGTCGTGACCCGGAGAGGGAACGAGGCCGGCTGCGATCTCGTGCAGCGCAATGGAGACGGCGAACGCAACGGCCAGCCGACGCGCTTTCCCGTACCCAAAGAAAACGCCGAGCCGTTTGTGTGAAAGTGGCTCGGCGTCGAACGGGCGATTCTTATTCAGGGTTGGCGTTGTACGTCTGGACGTACCATTGCTTGAACTGCTCCTCGGTCGGATAGTAGCCGTACTTGTGGTAGAACCAGTCGCGATAGGCGTCTTGCCGGCGCGTGACTTCTCGTTCTTCCGCGCGTTTTTCACGCACTTTGTGATTATAGTTCACGACCAGCGGAACCGAGGCTGCGGCGGCCGCGCTCACGAGGATGATGGTGTTCGTGCTTCCGCCGCCGTTGGCGAGCGCGGGGGCTGCGAGGCTTGCGGCGAGCGATGCTGCGAACGCGGCGGCGAGGGCTTGCGGTTTCTTCATGTGCAGTCCTTTCTGCAGGCCATTCGACCCCCCGGCTCCAACCGGACCTTCGTGGAGATCGAAGCCTTGATTCGAGCGATCCCTGATTTTCCGATTCCGGGGATCCTTTTCCGTGACATTACCCCGTTGCTGAAAGATAAGCAAGGCTTTCGGCGCGCGATCGACCTTTTTGTCGAGCGGTTCGGCGGTCGAGGCATCGAGCACGTCGTCGGCATCGAGTCGCGGGGCTACATATTCGCCGCTCCGATTGCATATGCGATCGGGGCGGGCTTTATACCGGTGCGCAAGCCCGGCAAACTGCCGCATGAGAAGCTAAGCGAAGAGTATGCGCTCGAATACGGCACCAACTCGTTGGAGATCCACTCCGACGCGCTGCGGCGAGGCGAGCGCGTTGTCGTCGTCGACGATCTTCTCGCGACCGGCGGCACCGCCGCCGCGACGGGCCGTCTTCTCGAGCGCCTTGGAGCACGCGTCGAGGCCTTTGCCTTCTTGGTCGAGCTGACGCAGCTTCGGGGGCGCGAGAAGCTACGTGACGCCGATGTCGTTGCGTTCGTCGCGTACTGATCTCTTGCGCGCTCTCGTGCTCGGGGCCGTCGCGCTCGCGGCGGCGCTGCTTTTTACACCCTGTCCCGGCTGGGGGCGGCCCCGCGCGACTCCGACGCCGTCTCCATCGCCGCCGGTGGCGGATCCCGCGATAACGACGATTGCTCGCCAGCAGTTCGTACAATGGCAGGCGGGCCTGGTCAACAAGAGACTGTACGCACCCCAAACCCTGCCTGCGCTCACCGACGAAAAAATTGCCGATACGTCCAAGCTGTTGGCGCAGCTCGGCGCGCTGACCGATATGGTCTACGTCGGACCCTGGTTCAATCCAAGCTTCCCCGACCGCCGCGGCTACATTTATCAGATGCGCTGCGCCTCCGGAAACGTCTACCTTTGGTTAGGCCTCGATGCCGACGGCAAGATCGCCACGATCTTCTTCAAGAATCGGCTCGACGTCGAGACGGTCACCCCGGCCCCGTCGGCTTCGCCCAGTAGGTTATACTATCGAATACGCGATGACCATTGACGAGTTGATCGAACGAGTCCAACGCTACGAGCCCTCCGCCGACGCTCATCGGTTGAGGCGCGTCTACGAGCTCGCCGTCGCTGCACACCAAGGTCAGCGCAGAGCCTCCGGCGAGTCGTTCGTCGAACATCCGCTGGCGGTCGCCGGGATTCTCGCTGAACTCGAGGTCGACCACGAGACGATCGCCGCCGCTTTGCTGCACGACGTCGTCGAGGACACGTCGGTGACGAGCGAACAGGTCACGGAGCAATTCGGCGAAGAGGTCGCGCGCCTGGTCGAGGGCGTCACCAAGCTGACGCGGATTCCCTACCAATCGAAGGAAGATGCGCAGGTCGAAAATCTCCGCAAGATGTTCCTGGCGATGGCCAAAGACATTCGCGTCATCATCATCAAGCTGGCCGATCGTTTGCACAATATGCGGACGCTCGGGAGCCTTTCGGCGCCGAAGCAACAAGCAATCGCGCGCGAGACGCTCGATATTTACGCACCGATCGCGCACCGTCTAGGTATTTGGAAGATCAAATGGGAGATCGAGGACGAGTGCCTGCGATACCTCGACCCATCGTCGTTTCACGACATCGTGGACCGAGTGGCCAAAACACGCCGCGAACGCGAAGCCGACGTCGAAAAAGCCATCGCCCGTCTTAGCGATGAGTTCAAGGAGATGAACGTCAACGCCGAGATTCGGGGGCGTCCAAAGCACTTCTACTCGATCTACTCCAAGATCAGCAAAGGTCGCGACTTTTCGACCATCTACGACCTCACCGCGATCCGCATCATCGTGGACACGGTCAAGGACTGTTATGCGGCGCTGGGCGCCGTTCACGCAATGTGGACGCCGCTCCCCGGCCGGTTCAAAGATTACATCGCGATGCCCAAACCGAACATGTACCAGTCGCTCCATACGACCGTCGTCGGCCCGAGTGGGGATCCGCTCGAGATACAGATACGCACGTGGGAGATGCACCGCACGAGCGAATACGGCATCGCGGCGCACTGGCGTTATAAGGAAGGGCGGAAGGCCGACCAGTACGAGAACAAGCTTTCGTGGCTGCGCGCGCTCCTCGAATGGCAAAAGGACATGCGCGATTCGCGGGTCTTCATGGAAAACCTCAAGCTGGACCTTTTCGACTCCCAAGTTTTCGTCTTTTCGCCGCGCGGCGACGTCTATTCGATTCCGGCCGGGGGCACCCCGCTCGATTTTGCCTATCAAGTCCATACCGACGTCGGGAACCATTGCGTGGGCGCGAAGGTCAACGGGCGCATCGTTCCACTCGATTATGCGATGCAGAACGGCGATATTTGCGAGATTTTAGTCAACAAGTCGAGCGGACGGCCATCGCTCGATTGGCTCGCCGTCGTCAAAACCTCGAGCGCAAAGCACAAGATCAAGCAGTGGTTTCGTAAGGAGCGCCGCGAAGAAAACGTGCTCGTAGGGCAGGAGGCGCTCGAACAAGAGCTGGCGCGCGCGGGCCTGCGCACCGACGCCGCCCGCGGTGCCCTGCTCGAGCGCATCGCCTCGCGGTTGAACTACGCGACGCCGACCGATCTTTACGCCGCTATCGGATTTGGCGACGCCTCGGCGCAGGCCGTGGCTAACCGCGTTCGCGACGAATTCAAGCACGATAACGTCGTCGACTTGACGAAGATCGGGCGCAAGCCGGCGCTGCGCAAGAGTCTTCGCCGAGCGAGCGGCGTACGCATCGCCGGGGTCGACGACGTCTTGGTGCGCCTCTCGAAGTGTTGCTCGCCGGTGCCGGGGGATCCAATCATCGGTTACGTCACGATCGGTCGCGGCGTAAGCGTTCACCGCGCGGATTGTCCCAACGTTGCTTACATGAACGCGACGCCCGAGCGAGTTCTGCACGCGCAGTGGGTTGGCGATTCGGGCCTCACCCACTGTGTCGATATCGAAGTCGAAGCCGACGATCGGTCGCAGCTGCTTCAGGATATCATGGCCGTGTTCGCGGAGCTCAAGACGCAAGTGAGCTCGGTGAACGCGCGGTTGCGTAAAGACGGCGTAGCCTTCGCAAGCCTAACGGTGCAGATACGCGACCTCGACCATCTCCACAAGCTGCTCACGAAGCTCGAAATGCTCAAGAACGTCCGTCGCGTCTACCGCGTCACCAAGCGCGAGCGCACGGCGCTTTAGGAGGCGTGTCGAACGCACATCTCGCCGTGCCCGCGATAGCCGCGTTTGCGGCGGGTGCGATGAACAGCGTTGCCGGCGGCGGAAGCTTTCTTTCGTTTCCGGCGTTGCTCTTCGCGGGCGTTCCCGCTATTTCGGCCAACGCGACGAACAATGCGGCGATGTGGGTTGGCACGATCGGCAGCGCGCGCGGCTACCGCGAGGAGATCGTCGAGCATCGAACGCTCTTGCTGCCGGTCGTTTGGGCCAGCCTCGTCGGCGCACTGATCGGAGCGTGCCTGCTGCTCGTAACGCCGCAAGCGCTCTTCCAACGCTTGATTCCGTGGCTGCTGCTATTTGCTACGGTCGTTTTTGCGGTCAGCCCTTTGCTCGCGCGCCGCACGACCGCGGCACCGCGCCATAAGCCATGGCAGGTCGCACTGCAGTTTGCGGTGGCGATCTATGGTGGCTATTTTGGAGCGGGCATGGGCATTTTGATGCTGGCGATACTCGCTTTTTCGGGATTGCCGACCTTTAACGCTCAAAATGCGATTAAAAACGTGCTCGCGGTCTCGATCAACGGCATTGCGCTCGTTCCATTCGTCATTGCGCGCATCGTCGATTGGCGCTTCGCCCTGCCCATGGCCTTGATTGCTTTGCTTGGAGGGTACTTCGGTGCCCGCTTCTTTCGGCGCCTTCCGCAGCCGTTTTCGCGCGCGATCGTCGTCGCAATCGGTGTCGCGATGACTATAGTATTTTTTGCACGCACGCATTTTTGAAAGGTTGACGTTGGTCGCTTGTTCTTGCAGGTTGAGCAAAAAGGCGATCCGAAAAGCGCGCATCGGTCCCAAAGTCACAATTACAATAAGCTAGAGCAGTGAGGTTTAACGATGTCTTATACCAATCGCGCCGCCCTTGCATTAGTCGGAATACTTTTCGGGGCATCGGCCTGCGGCGGCAACGGCGCGGTTCCGGCGAACCCCTCGGCCGCCGGCAACAATCCGGCGTCGCAGGCCCTCAACGTGGATGCAGACGTCGCGTCGCCGGCCGATGACACGCCGGCTGACAATACGTCGGTCCTCAAGAAACTCAAGAAAAACGTCGTCATCGGATCTACCATCGATCCGACGAACGGCGATAAGGGTCCGCGCGCCTTGTCGATCGTGAAAGTTACCTACGGCGTCCTCAAGAAGGGACAGCTGCTCGTCTGCGAGTTCGAGAATTCGTCGGGCGCCGCCGGGAAAGGAACGACGATCGACGTCTTCGATCCAAAGCCTGGCTCGAGCCCGGTAACCTTCGCGCAAAGCCAACATATCGAAGGCTGCGACGGCGATGCGTCCACTTCGGCCAATGAGGTGTACGGCGCGGGATTCGGCAGCGGCGTCCTTGCGGCGTTTACGCAGAAGGGAAAGCTGATAAAGACCTACGGCAAGCCGTATGAGAAACCGTTTTCCGATGTCGACGTCTACAACCACGGACTTTATGCGACCGAGTACATCTTTGGTAGCGACGTCAAAACCGGCTCGATCATAAGCCTCGCTATGGAGGCGAGTTCCAGCGGCGCGCCGCTGGTGACTCAAGTAGCCACCGGCTTTGGGACAGATAAGAAAACGAACTGGAGCAGACTCGGGCCTTCAGGCCTCTCGTACGCTGGGGCGAAAAGCGACACGCTTTACATCGCCGACGGAGTAAACGATACAATCGTCGCTTTCAAGCATCCCGGCGATCTGTTGGAAAAGAACGAGATCGTCGTACAACCCGGCGGCAAGAAGTTTAAGTGCAAGTACCCGAAATATTGCGCGAAGCTCGTCTACAGCGGCGCCCCGCTCGACGCTCCCGTGGCAATGACGGCGCTGCCAAACGGCAACCTCATCGTGGCCAATACGAAAGGCGGCAACACGCTCGTAGAGCTGACGCCCGCCGGAACGGTGCTCGATAAGGAGGTAGTCGACAAGAGCAAAACCAGCGGCATCTTCGGCCTAGCGGCCACCGGCAAAAGCGACAGCGACACCACGCTCTACTACACGGACAGGAATTCCAACACCCTCCACGCGCTCGAGCAGTAGAACGCGGCGGTACTCAGCTACAGGTCGGTGTCGTCCGGCAGATAAGATGGTTTTCGGTGCAAGAAGTACGCCTCGTCGTGGGTCGACGAAATCGGCCTGAAAGCGATCGGCTTGCGCGAGTAGTCGAAGCAGTCGACGATGCTCTTCGCACGTTGGTCGGTGGTCCCCAGTGATCCCAGGTTCCAGTTATCCTCGACGTACCTCACGATGCTTCCAAACTCGTACTCCGTCGGCGAGACGTAGCCCGCCTTCGCGTAGGGAGAGACGATGATCGCGGGTACGCGCGGACCTAATCCGCCGTACCCGTACTTCCTTGGCGAGAGGCTGCCGAGGTTATCGTAAAGGCCGCCCCAATCGTCCCAGACGATGACGATCGCGGTGGATTTCCAGTACCGGCTCTCGCCGATGGCGTTGACGACGTTTGCGATCCACGCCGGCCCGTTATCTTCGGGCTCGCCCGGGTGATCGGAGTCGTACGCGTCGGGGACCAACCAGGAGACCGCCGGAAGCGATCTGTGCGATATGTCGTAGAAGATGCGCGTTTGAGGCGTTATCACGTTGGTGATCCATTCGGCACCGTAGCGTACCGGGTAGATCACGTCGAACGCGCTCATCAGCTTGCCGATTGTCTTGTCGGATGGCGGCACGTAGTACCTCCACGACAGAGATTTTGCGTCGAGTAGATCTCTTAGCGTCGGGTAGCTCGACGCGAACTGATTCGAGCACGGCGGGGGTCCTAGCTTCGTTAAATACTTGTTGTGCTCCGTGATGAGGTGCGTGAACGTATGAACCGGCGCATCGCAGCCCCACCGGCAACTCGGTCCCGAGCACGTGGGAAGATCGATCATCGCCCTGCCCGGTTCGACGATGGTGCCGCCCCTGATTAGGTCCTGATGTGCCGTGAAGCTGCCGCTGCCTTGAGTCGTAAACATGTGCTCGGCAAGCGTATATTGGTGCGCGAGGTTCCAATACGGCTGTATTTGGGCGGGATCCGTGTACTGGTACGGATAGGTGCACTCGGGCAGACCGTTCCTGAACAGCGACTTGTCGAAAGCGTCCAGTTTGCCGTTGTCGTAGGCGGTATGGTAGGCGAAGTAACCGTGGTCCAGATCGTAGGGCACGACGAGAGGGACCTTTGCCAAAGGAATCGTTGCGTTGTAGACGATCGGTGGGCTGCAGCTGGGATTCGGCACCACTTGTCCGGTCGTCGTGCCGTCGGCCCCCGGAAACGTCGCGAACAAATCGTTGAAGGTGCGATTTTCCTGGACCACGAGCACGATGTGTTTAATGGGGCTGCGCAAGCTCGAGTTGCGCAGGGCCGGTTGTGACCGAGAACTCAGCCCAAGCGAGGATGTGCCGCCATTGCACGCTGCGAGCGCCAAAATGACCGACGAGAAGCCCATTGCCGACCAGACGACGGAAACCCTCAACGGTCGCGCCTCTTCACGCGTGCCTCGTCAGGGAGCTATTCGGTATCGACGGGTTCGTTCGACGGCGGCTCTCGGAGGAAGAGCGAAGGCGGATATTTCGAAGGAATCGGGATGAATTCGCGTGGCTTTTGATAAAAGTCGAAAGCGTCGTTGAGGCTCCTGGCGCGTTTGTCGGTATAGCCGTCCGGAACGGACCCGATGCTTCCCGGCAAAATACCGTAGACCTCTTCGATGAACCGCAAAATGCTGCCGTACTCGTATTGCACGTGCGAGACGTAACCATGCTTTGCATACGGCGAGATGATAAGGCACGGCACCCGTATGCCAAGGCCCCGATAATCGAGTTGCGGCGGCGGTGCGTTGTCGTAAAAGCCGCCCCAGTCGTCCCAAACCACGATGATCGCGCTCGAGCGCCAGTAGCGGCTTTTTCCGACCGCGTTCACGACGGAAGCAACCCACGAGGGACCTCTATCGCCTAGGTAGTGCGGATGATCGGAATCTTCCAAGCTTGGCGTGACCCAGCTCACCGATGCGAGCTTCCCATTCTTCGCGTCGTTCAAGACCCGCGTCTGCGGAGCAATGATGTCGGTCTTCCAGTCGGGTCCGTAGCGCACGTACTTGATCGCTTCAAAGGGCTCCCAGAAGCCGGCGTCCAGCACTTTGGTCGCATAGATCTTCCACGAGACTTTCGCGTCATCGAGCACCTCTGCGGCCGTGTTGAACTGATCGAAGCACGGAAAAGGTCCTTGGAAGAAGTGGACGATTCGATCCGGTGTCAAGTACGACGTCTTTGTCGAGGGTGGTGAATCGCAGTCGTCTGGAGTGTGGCTTGCAAAGTTGACCTCGGCCTCCGAGGGGAGCTTGATATCGTCCGTCCCCGCGACGAGCGTCAGATGTGCGGTGAAGCTTCCGCCGAACTCGGTCGGAAACATTTCGTCGGCCAGCACGTATCGCTTGGCCATGGTGCGATATGGCGCTATCTGCGAGTGTTCGATATACTCGTACGCTTGGTAGCGGCCTCGGTTCGTTCCAAACGCCGTGAACCCGTCCATCTGGCCATTATTCCAGTCAACCATCGACGAGCCCCAATCGTGTGCGAGATCGGAATTTGTTCTCAAACGTCACTTGGTGAAGCCTTACCAGCGAATCTCCCGGCGGACAGCCGGACTTCGCTTGGTCGGCGAACGATCTTGCCGTTGTCGCGCCGACGCTTCCGCCCGGCGACGGAGAAGGAGACGCGCAACCGGTCATCGGTGCGTTGGCACCGGGCCAACCGGCAAAGAAATTCTCGAAGCTGCGGTTCTCCTGGATAATGACGATCACGTGAGAGATGTATTTTCGCGCCATGCCCCCCGGTTGCACGGGCGGCAATGCGGCCTGCGCGCCCGTCGCCGCGCTTTGGTTCCAGGAACAACCGGCGCTGAGAATGATGCCGAAGATTGTAAGCAAGACCAGCGGCTTGGAAACCATCTTTCCCCCTGCCAGCAAAGGCTTTTTTTATCGTTGCGCGATGCGACCGCTATTCATCAATAGCGACGGCGGTGCCTTCCGTGTCGTAATCCGGTCAACGCAAGGCGCGCGATGGGGATTTACGTCTCCAGCCCGAACTAACCCAATCTAGCTGCTGCCCACCGCGTTGAAAGCGGGCCGTCCGCCGCCGCGGACGTCAATGAGTACGGGAGACGGATGACTGAGTACGAGGTAACCTATATTTTGCGCCCTTCGCTCGAAGAGAGCGAGGTCGATCAGCGCGTCAACGCGATCGCCGAAATCGTCAAGAGCCAGCGCGGTGAAGTGACCGGCATGGAGCGGCTCGGCAAGAAACGTCTGGCCTATGAAATCAACGACGCGCGCGAAGGCAACTACGTCGTCATGCAGTTCAAGAGCGAGGCAGGCGTCTCGAAGGAACTGGAACGACAGCTCAAGCTGCACGAAGACGTTCTGCGCGCATTGATCGTCCGGCTCGATGCGAAGATGGTGACCCACATGGCCTCGCTTGCAGCCGCAGCGCCGCCGGCACCCCCGAGCCAGCTATAAAATGGGCAGCGTTTCGGCAACTTATGTGCCATACTGTTGACACCCTGAGGCGATAGCATCGTCTGAGTGAGTGCATTGCGGCGAAAGAGAGTGAGCGATGGCAGGTTCATATAATCGCATCATCCTGGTCGGTAATCTAACGCGCGATCCCGAGATCCGGTACACGCAGTCGGGTAAGGGGGTCACGAAGTTTACGCTCGCCGTTAACAATCCGCGCAACAAGGAAGAGACGACCTTCGTCGACATCGTTGCGTGGGATCGGCTCGGCGAAACGTGCAACACCTACCTGAAGAAGGGTTCGAACTGCTTGGTTGAGGGCCGCTTGGTGATCCGCAGTTATGACGACAAGGATGGAAACAAGCGCAAAGCCACTGAAGTCGTCATCGACAACATGCAGATGCTCGGATCGCCGCGCGACCGCGTGGCCGCCGGCGGCGACGATGCCGGCGCCGGCTATAACGGCGGCGGCTCTGGTGGGCCCGCGCGTGCGCCGATTGCCGGCGAGGCTTTCGGCGACGAACTCGAAGACGAAATCCCGTTCTAGATAGCCGCGTTCGCCCGGTCGTCGCGCGAGCGCAATAAGATGGTATTCGTATTGGCGCTTTGCGGGGCGCTGTTTGGGTCTCCCTCAGTAGAAGCCAAAGCCGCCCAGATCGTAGCGGCCCTCACGCCGTCCGAACGTTTCCAGCTGGTGCGAGGCGAATCGGGCGTGCCGGTTCGAGACGGCGCATCCACCGGTGCGATTGGCTCTGCCGGCTACATCCCGGCAATACCGCGACTTCGCGTCCCCGCGCTACAGGAGACCGATGCCAGCCTCGGTATCGCCAATCCGAACAACGTTCGACGGCGCGGCGTCGCGACGGCGTTGCCTTCCGGGCTTTCACTTGCGTCCACCTGGGATCCGCAACTCGCCTATCGAGACGGCGCGGTGATCGGCGACGAAGCCTGGCGCAAGGGCTTCAACGTTCTGTTAGGGCCAGGCTTGAATCTAGCGCGCGACCCGCGCAACGGTCGCAATTTCGAATATCTGGGCGAGGATCCGCTTCTGGCCGGAACCTTGGCCGGCGCAGCAATCTGCGGCATTCAAGACCAGCACGTCATCGCGACGATGAAGCACTTCGCATTGAACGACCAAGAGACCGGGCGATTTTTGTACTCGGCAGATATCGGGGAAGCGGCGATGCGCGAGAGCGATTTGCTGGCGTTCGAGCTCGCGCTCGAGCGCGGGCACCCCGGCGCGGTGATGTGCGCCTACAATCGCGTCAACGGCGTCTATGCCTGCGAGAACGACCACCTCTTGAACGACATCCTCAAGAGCGCTTGGGGCTTTCCTGGCTGGGTTATGTCGGATTGGGGAGCGGTTCACGGTGTGGACGCCGCTCTGCACGGACTCGATCAAGAATCCGACGCGGAGATCGACAAGGCGATACGCGCTGTCTCGCCCTTCGCGCAGCCGCTGGAAGCGGCCGTCGCCTCCGGCGCGGTCCCGCAATCGCGACTCATCGACATGAACCGGCGCATCTTACGGTCCATGCTCGCCGTTGGCCTCTTCGATCAGCGGCCAAAACAATCGCCGATCGATTACGGCGCTCACGCCGCCGTCGCGCTGAACGCTGCGCAACGCGGCATCGTCTTACTCAAGAACGATGGGATTCTTCCGCTGCGCAAATCGGTCCAACGCATCGCCGTCATCGGCGGCTACGCCGATGCGGGCGTTCTCTCGGGCGGCGGATCGTCGCAGGTCGTTCCGGTTGGCCGTGCGCTCGCGGTCCCGCTCGGCGGCGAGGACGCGCCGATTACGTTCTACGATCGGTCGCCGCCGCTCGCCGCCATTCGGGCGGTTGCGCCTGGCGCTGCGGTGAGCTTTGTCGACGGGCGTTACCCGAGCGAGGCCGCTGCACTTGCCAAACGTGCGGACGTTGCGGTCGTCTTCGCAACGGCGTGGACCTCCGAAGGGATCGATGCTCCTAGCCTTAGTTTGCCGTACGGACAAGATGGCTTGATCGCCGCGGTTTGCGCGGCCAATCGACATACGATCGTCGTATTGGAGACCGGCAATCCCGTTACGATGCCTTGGCTCGACCATGTGGGCGCGGTCATGGAGGCCTGGTATCCGGGTCAACGGGGCGGCGACGCGATAGCCAACGTGCTCTTCGGAAAGGTAGACGCAACCGGACGTCTTCCGATAACGTTTCCATCGGCGCAAGCGCAGCTGGTCCATCCCGAGCTACCGGGGCTCGATGCGGTGATTTCCGCGAAGGCGGCCGGATTTCATGGGTACCAACTGGCGCTGGCCTTACTGCCGTTCTCAGTGAGCTATTCCGATGGAAGCGATGTCGGTTATCGGCGATTTGTAAAGCAAGGCGTACTCCCGCTCTTTGCCTTCGGTCATGGACTCTCGTACGCAAGCTTCCGCTATGCTGACTTCACCGTCAGGGGCGGTCGAACGTTGACCGCGAGTTTCGAGATAAGCAACGTCGGTTCGCGCGTCGGAACGGAGACTGCGCAGCTCTATCTGACGCGCAAGTTCGGAATGCCCGAAATGCGACTACTGGGATGGTCGCAGGTGACGCTCGCGCCGGGCGCAACGCGCAGCGTTAACGTGGTCGCCGATCCTCGCCTGCTCGCCGATTTCGATCCGTCGCAAAACGCTTGGACGATTCGCGAGGGCCTCTACGAGGCGTCGCTCGGCTCGGCTTCAGACGCGCTGCGCTTTCGTGCGAGCGCTCCGGTTGCCGCGCAAGCGATCAAACCTTGAACGAGCTATGGAATCCGATACTGCTTTACGATGGTGCCGTCTCGGGGAGGCCAAGTGCCCGGCACCGCAATGCCGAGCATTGCGTCGCGGATTCTTGCGATCTCGGATGCGCTGATCCCCTCGCCGGCGACCGCATTGATCGATTGATTGCCGTTGCGCCACGTGAAGCTCTCTCGTCGCACGGTCACCTCGCGGCCATCGCGCAATCGATCCGTGTCTTCGAACACGTACTTTGACGGGGGACCTTCATGCGAATCGAAGCGGTTCGCCATCAAGCTAAACGTGCGGCCGTCGGCGCGGCGATAGACGAAAGCCACCGCGGGGCTTCCAACGCTCCACGAACGAGCGATCTTCGAGTACACGCCGATCGGGGTCGTTAGGATCTTCTCTGAAACGACGTCCCGCGGCAATCCCGCCGGCGGAACGATTTTAAAGGAGACGCGCGCCTGCGCCGCTGCAAGGGAACCGGTCTGCGGGTGCATCGCAGACGCTACCGTCTTCGGTGGAGGCGGCGGCGGTTTCCAATGCACGATCGCTTCGATTTCGGCCTCGATCGTCTGCGTAAAGCCGGGCGCGACCGCACGCAGCGACAAGACGAGCAGCGCCGCTGTGACCGCGGCCGGCACGTAGAAGCGTGATGCAGGTCGCAGCGCAGGGCGCGATTGCGCCATTTTTTGCCGAATCTGCGCCAGTGGAACCGCGGGCGGCTCGATGCCGCCAAGCATGATATCCAGCGCGGCGGCTATGCGGGCGTCAGTGAACATCGGTGAGTGCCCGATCGTACGAAAGCGGGGTTGAGCCCGCGCAGAGTGCCGCTCGCAATGCTTTGCGCGCGCGCATCAAGTGAAAACGAACGGTTGACGACGGTATTCCCGTCGCGGCGGCGATTTCGGCGCTGCTCAAGCCCGCGTAGTAATGCAGCAGAATCGCCGCGCGTTGCAGCGGCGTAAGCTCAGCTAGCGCACCGTAAAGGTCGAGCGCGTCCCTTCGGTCGAACCCCACGCTCAGGTCGCCAAGCGCGTCGAGGCTGCGGGTAATTGGGCGACGGCGTGCGGAGACGAGCGCATGTCTGACGATGATCTTATGGCTCCAGGCCGGAAAGGCGTCTAAGTTCTTGAGCGAAGTCAGCGACCGCGCGATGGTAGCGCAGGCTTCTTGCGCCGCGTCTTCCGCCAGCCCGCGGTCGCGTAGAATGGTCAACGCGAGACGGTAAGCCTCCGGCCAAACGGCTGCGACCAGCGGCTCGAGCTCCTCGGTGGCCACCTGCGCCTTCTCGATGATGCGGGGCTCGATCGTCAGCGGCATCCGTTGGCGCCCACGTCATCGCTCATACCATAATAGATGCGCGCAACGGGAAAATTGTTGGCGAAGGAGAGTGCGATGAGCAATCGATGGGCCGTTCCAGGCAGCGAGCGTCCGGAGCTACCGGGTACGGAGGTGCTCGGCGATGCGGATCCGACTCAAGTGACTACCGTGACCGTGGTGGTGCGTTCCAAACGTCCAGGGATCCCGCCGCCCGGGGCGATGTCACGCGAAGCCTTCGCGCAAACCTACGGGGCCGATGGCGCCGATTTGGAGAAGGTCGAGGCGTTCGCACGGTCCCACGATTTGACCGTGGTCGAGGCAAGCGCTGCGCGCCGAAGCGTCGTGCTTCGTGGCACCGTGGCGCAGATGAACGCCGCCTTCGGCGTGGCGCTCAAGCGTTGCCGAGCCGGCGGCATGACCTATCGCGGACGGCAGGGCAGTCTCAGCGTACCGAGCGCCCTCGCCGAGATCGTCCAAGCCGTGCTCGGTTTAGATAATCGGCCTCAAGCCGCAACCCGCGTGCGCATCGCCGCGCACGCCGCCACGTCGTTCACACCCCCGCAAATGGCGAAGCTCTACGATTTTCCAAGTGGCGTCGATGGAACCGGCCAATGCATCGGCATCGTTGAGTTGGGCGGTGGCTTTAGCCAAACCGACTTCGCCGCCTATCTTTCCACGCTCGGCGTCAAGACGCAAACGGTTACCGTCGTTTCCGTGGACGGCGCAACCAACGCGCCGGGTAAAGATTCCAATGCCGACGTAGAAGTGATGCTCGACGCTGAGATGGTTGGAGCTATTGCGCCGGGAGCGAGCATCGTGATCTATTTTGCGCCCAACACCGATCAAGGCTTTCTCGACGCCGTTACGACCGCCGTCCACGATCAGACCCATAAGCCGTCAGTCATCTCGATTAGCTGGGGCGCGGCCGAGTCAAACTGGACGCAGCAGGCCCTCAGCGCTCTCAACGACGCGATCGTGGCGGCGTCCGCAGTCGCGGTCAGCGTCTGCGTGGCCTCGGGCGACGGCGGCTCGAGCGACGACGTAAGCGATGGCGCTGCGCATGTAGATTTCCCGGCCTCGAGCCCCTACGCGCTCGGCTGCGGCGGTACGACGATGACGGCTTCTGGACAGACGATTGCGTCGGAGTCGGCCTGGGGCGACTCGGGCGGTGGCGTCAGCGATTCTTTTGCGCTTCCCTCGTGGCAATCGAAAGCGAACGTTCCCGCGTCGCCGGTCGGGTCGGCCGGACGCGGCGTTCCCGACGTTGCTGGCGATGCCGATCCGAACACGGGGTATCAAATTCGCGTCGATGGCGCGAACATCGTTGCCGGTGGAACGAGCGCGGTGGCGCCGCTGTGGGCGGCCCTTATCGCCTTGATGAACCAGCAGCGCGGCAAAGATCTCGGCTTTTTCAATCCGAGCCTCTACGCGCTGCCGGGTTACCCAAATAACCCTGGGCCGCTGCACGACGTCACGAGCGGGAATAACGGCGCCTACGCCGCCGCACGTGGTTGGGACGCGTGTACCGGGCTGGGAAGTCCCGACGGCACGCGTTTGTCCCAAGCGCTTTAACCACTTGGCTAAAGGCGCCTAGCCGCGTGCGTGCAAGCCCTGCAGTCGATGGAACTCGCCGAAAATTGAGGAGAACAGCGACGATGAATTCGACGGACATGCCGGCGGGCGCGGAATTGCGCGACTTTCTCATGCTCCCGTACTCTGAACTCGAGGACCTGAACTTGCGGACCAAGGCGCAGCGCCAAGAGCGCGTCCCGCTCGGAGCACTCCAAGAAGAGCGTCTGCGCTATCTCACGGACGAGCCACGCATAAAGGCGCTCACGGTGCTCTTCACCGACCTCGAGGGACGCCTGCACATGCTCGACTACGACAAAAAGTTCTTGCTGCGCTCCCACGACAATCTTACCTTCGACGGCTCTTCGATACGTGGCTTTACGCCCCAGCGAGAGAGCGATTTGCGGTTATCGCTCGACTGGAGCGCTTTCTATTGGGGCCCCTCCGATATATTCGGACCCGGAAAAGTGCTCGTCTTCGGCGACGTCTTAGACCGCGAAGGCAAGCCCTTTGCCGGCGACGTTCGGGGCGCTCTCAAGCAACTTGCCGACTATTGCTATACGAGTGAAGGCTACGCGCTGAACGCTGCCAACGAGATCGAAGGCTTCCTCTTCAAGGGTCTCGATGCCGAGCGGCGCTATCACGAAACCGGGAAGTTCGAGTACGTGAACACCGGTGGATACTACCATTCGTTACCGGGCGATCCGCTGCGCAACTTCATCGATACGGTTGCGGAGGTTCAGCGGGCGATGGGATTCCAGAACGAGAAGGACCATCCGGAGGTCGCGCCCTCGCAGTTCGAGATCAATTATAGTTACGGCGAAGTCGTTGCCGCCGCCGACCAGATTCAGCTCTACAAGCTGATCTGCCGCCAGGTTGCCACCAAGCTCGGAATGACGGCCAGCTTCTTGCCCAAGCCGGTCATCGGCGTGAACGGCAGCGGTATGCACACCAACGTTTCGGTGAGCAAGAACGGCAACAACCTATTCTGGGATCCTGCTGGAGAGGAGCAGCTCAGCACGTTCGGCTGGGACTTCGTCGATCGCATCCTCACGTACGGCAACGATATCTGCCTGATGCTCAACTCGAGCGTCAACGCGTACCGGCGCCTCGACCCTCACTTTGAAGCCCCCAATCAGCTCAAAGCGTCGGCAATCGACCGGGGCGCGATGATTCGCATTCCGATCGGCAATCAGCGCAGCATGCGGACCGAAGTGCGTTCCGTCGCGCCCGACGCCAATCCGTATATGGTGATGCTCGCGGTCTTCAAAACCGGGCTCCAGGGCAGCGCCAGCAGCCTAAAAAACCTGCGTCAAGCCGATCGTTATCTGCCGGACAATATCTACGATGCATTGGCGGCGTTTCGCGGCTCCCAGTGGACGAGCGCTCTTCTGGGCGAAGATGTGAAGCGACGCTACGCTGATTTAAAAGAGGCGAGTGCCGATCGCTGTCCTCGGCTCCTGGGTACCGTGGTCAAACCGCAAGAAGTGATATACCACCACGAGGTCTACAACCAATACCTCTGGAGTCTGTTTTAGGAATCGCCACGCGCTGCCGCTCCAGCAAGCAGGGGCAAAGTCGGTAACCTTGAAGAGCCCACTTCTCAGAAGGAGGCTCTCATGGAGACTCGAGTGGTTCGATTTCGTCACGTACTGGCCACCGCGGCGATCGTGTCCACATCCTCGTTGGCCTTCGCAGGCTGCAATGCGAGTGGGATACCGGCGGCGCCCGGACTAACGTCTGGGACGCGGGTGCCGTACGCGTCGCTGCTCGGGCGCTCGGCTATAGTCACGACGTTGAACGATTCCGGCCCGGGATCCCTGAGGGTAGCGATCCAGTCCGTGAATACGCACGTTGGTGCAGGCCCGTCGACGATAACGTTCAGCGTGCGGGGCACGATACGGCTTGCTACGTCGCTGCCTGCGATTCGCGTTCGGGTCAGTTTAGACGGGACGACCGCGCCGCATTACTCAGGCAAGGGACCAGCCGTGGAAGTGGATGCAAGCCGTCACGATGGTCTCGTTTTTGCTCCGGGCTCGGGCGGCTCGGCCTTGGTCGCTCTCGCGGTGGACGACGCCCGCGGCAACGGCGTAACGCTCGATGCCGGTCCGATAACCCTCGACCGAAACTACGTCGGTCTGAATCTTGCGGGGGCTGCGTTTGGAAACCGCGGCGACGGCATCTACGTTTCCCGCCGCTCGTCGAACAACCACATCGGCCGCAACGCGTCCGGATCCTCGGGCGCCGTTGCGAACGTCATCTCCGGTAACAGCGGCAACGGCGTGAGCCTCCATGGCTCTTCCGGTAACAGCATAGTTGCTAATCGCATCGGCACGGACGCAAGCGGCAAATCCGCGATCCCCAATCGCGCAAACGGCATATGGATAACGGCGGGCTCCTCTGATAACGAGATCGGCGGCACTCGATTCGTCGATACCGGCACGGGAAAAGCGAATAATCCGACCGGCTCAAAGGGGACGGTGCCGCCGGTTTTCGTCGTGCCGCCCGACGGTAACTTAGTGTCGGGGAACGGTGGAAACGGAATTCTTATCGACGGCGATTCGCAGAACAATACGCTCAACGGCAATTTCATAGGAACGACGGCGGACGGCGATGGGACCATCGGCAATTCGGCCGACGGCGTAAGGATCGCCAAGGCAGACAATAATTCGTTAGTGGGATGTAAATTTAGAAACGATCCTTTCGTCTATTACAACGTCGCGAGCGGGAACGGCGAAAACGGCCTGCGCGTCACCGACGCGAACAATGTAACCGTCCAGGGAAATTTCTTCGGCATCGGCGCCAATAACACGAATATCCTAGCCAATAGAGGAGACGGCATCCTGGTTGAGGGTTCGTCGCTCAACACCGTCGTCGGCGGGGTCATTCCGCTCGGTAACGTTTCGGCGGGCAACGCTCGCAACGGCATTGAGGTAAAGGACACGGTCTCAGGTTTTACGACGTTCAATACGTTCGGGGGGTTGCTCGCCTTCAAGGGCGCCGCTCCCAACGGCAACGACGGCTTGCTCGTCACGGCGACCGGCGGCAATCAGACGGTGCGCACCAACGTCTTTTCCGGAAACGCCAACAACGGCGTCGAGATCGCGGGAGATGCATCCGGGGTCGTCGTCGACCCGATTATCGCCGGCCTGAACACGACCGGAGGAGGCGTTCTGCCAAACGGAAATGACGGCGTACTCGTCGGGAGCTCCGCGCACGGCAATCTCATCGGCGGATACCTTAGATCCGTCATTCCTCAAAACGTGTTCTCGGGTAACCACGCCTACGGCGTGGCGTTCCTGGGACAAGCCCACGACAACAAGCTGTTCAACAGCTTTATCGGAACGAACACGCTCGGCTTGGAGTCGCTGGCTAATGGCCGCGGCGGGGTCTACGTGGGGGGCTCGGCGACGCGCAATACCATCGTCGGCTTCTCGAACGCCTCGTCCAAACCGCAGAAAAACCTCATCAGCGGCAACGACGGTAACGGCGTCACGTTAGGCTCCGGCTCGAGCTACACGAAAGTGATCGGCAACTGGATCGGACTGAGCCGCTCCGGTCATCGGAGTATCCCGAATTCAGGCGCTCCGATCGTCGTGAAACCCGGCAGCCTCAACAACACCATTAGGGACAATCGCACCCACCCGCTTAACAACCGGTGAATGAAGCCTGAGCGGCAACGAGATGCGCTACATCAGGGCTTTTCAAAGTGTTGAGCGATGTAATCGATCCAGTAGTGGAACAGATCGACGATCCGCACCGGGTCGTCCGGAAAGTGACCGTTGACCGGCCAGACCCGCAGTGTTGCGTTCTTGCCGTTGTCGCGTAGCGCGCGCCAATACATCGACGACGTTGCAAAAGGATCGCGATTGTCGCCGATGTCGGAGAGAATGAGCACCGGCGTGGTCACGTCGCGAGCGTACCAAATCGCAGAGGCTCGCCGCCACTGTAAGGCGTTGCCGCCGACGAATGGGGAGCCGCGAAACAGCGCGGCGTCCGACAGACTGTCGTCGGCGGTGCCGTAATCGGTGATCCAATCGTTCACTGAAGCGCCCGAAACCGCGGCCTTCCAAATGTGGTATTTAGAGATCATCCACGCCGTCATGATTCCGCCGTACGACCATCCGCAGACCGCAATGCGCGAATCGTCGACGATGCCGCGCCTGCGAACCGCCTGGACGGCGGCCATGATGTCTTTGCCCGGCCCATCCTCGGGATCGTCCAGGATCGCGCGCTGAAATCGCAGACCGAGATTCGGGCTGCCTCGATAGTTAGGTCGCAGCACGAGCCAGCCGTGCGCCGCCATAACTTGCGCCCAAAAGTCGAACTCGAGCATTGAAGGATCGCCCGGCCCGCCATGAATGTAGACGACCAGCGGATACTTTCGATCGCGCGAAAAGCCCGGTGGCACGTAAAGGACGCCATCCCCCGAAACTCCGGTCGTTGTGGGAAACGTCAGTCGCTGCGCGGTCGCCCAGTCGTACTGACCCATCGCGGCGTTGAAATCGGTCAGCTGTTCCGTTCCGCGCGCCGTTGAATACTTGAAGAGTTCGAGCGGCCGTGCCGTCGAGGTTGCGACGAAGAGCAGCGTACCGTCACGGGCCAGCGCGCCGCTCAACGCTGGAATCTCCGCGCCGCCGGTCGTGTTCAACGGCGTTCCAGGCGTTACGTTGCCCAAATCGATGCGCTCGGCCCTTCCGAGAAGAGAGAGCCGATAGAGCGCGTTCGTGGTGCGGTCGGGAGCCGCAACGATGAACCCCATCGAATCCTGCGACCAGACGAAATCGCCGATCGGCCGATCGATGGAGTTGGAGATCGCCGATCCGGGGCCGCCTTGCGGGGTCGTCACGTAGAGCTGGGTGAGATTGACTTGCGGGTCTCCGTTTGAATACCTATACGCAAGGTGAGCGCCGTCCGGGGAAAAGACCGGGTCGTCTTCCCACATCGTCCGCCCCGTCAGCGCACGGACTCTTTTGCTCGCCACGTCGACCAGCGCCGCGCGGGAGTAACTCTGATCGTTGAGGATCGCGTTTGGGCAAAGCGTCAGGGCAATCGTCTTGCCGTCGGGTGCCCACGAGATCGTCGAACCATCGCCAACGCTCTGCGGTCCGAAAGTCAATTGCGTCGTCGTACCATCGTCGAGCAAAATCGTAAAGAGATGGACTGGGGGCGGAGAGTTTCGCGCCACGATCGGCTCGGTCGTGAAGATGAAGCTGTCGCGGAAACGGTCTGCGCCGGTTCGCCGAGGTTGAGGATCCGCCGCGGCATACGCGAGCGCGCGCCCGTCGGGGCGCCACGCAAACCCGGCGACACCCGCGTCGCCGTGAGTAACGGCATGTGCGTCCCCGCCGGCCGCGGACATGATGAAGATTTGGACGTGCTTTTGATTTCCGCTGACGTCGTCGGCAAGAAAGGCGATCCGCGTGCCGTCGGGCGAAAATGCGGGATCGGCGAGGCCTTCACGATGCGAGACGAGGGTTCGGCGCGCTCGAGTCGCGAGATCGACGAGCACCAACTCGCTGCTGCGCGCGTCATCGCTCCAACGGACGCGCGTTACCACTACCGCGGCACGCGTTCCGTCCGGTGCGATTGCCGGCGAATGCAAGCCGACGAGCCACTTAAAATCCTCGTCGCGTATCGTGTGCGCCGGTGCCAAGGCAAGCAGCGTACACGCGCACGGGATCAGCGCAGTCAGCGCCCGACGTAGCTGCATGTATGGCTAGGAGCGAGCCTCACTCCAGCCCGCGTCGCAAAAGACGCGCCACTCGGCAATTTTTCCCGTACGGACTGTGGCGAGCCACGCGGCGGGCGTGCACCAGGAATCGTCCGCCACTCGACCGTTGACGCGCCGCCGCCCCTGCGCCTCGCCGAATAGAGCCGCCCGGCCCTCGCATAACGCATGCGTGATCGTGATTCGGTACGCCGGAAAGGCGTGGAAAAACTGACGCCAGCCCGCGACCATCGTCTCCGCTCCGGTGAAACTATTACCGAGCGCATCGACAAAGGTGTGGTCTCCCGTCATAAGATCGCGCAGCGCCGCGACATCCTCTGCGTTGATCGCGGCGATGAAAGCTTGCGCAATCACCAGGGCGCTCTTCGGCATGGTTTTGACTCCCATGAGTGAGTCGAGTCTGATAGGGATACGTTAGGTGTCGTGGCTCGAGCGAATCGTTTCTAGCGGAACGGCGATGACGCTGCCGGAGTCGCTGCCGATGATGAGCGTTTTTCCATCGACGATCGGCGAGCCAACGTTGAATTTCGTGTGCATGAACTTATCTCCGACGACGCGCCCGCTGCGCGCTTCGAGCGCCCAGAGATAGCCGCCGAGGTCGCCGAAATAGACGATCCTGTTCACCTCGACGAGGCCTCCCTTGACCACTCCACGCGTGGGGATCTCCCAGACGAGCGTGCCGCTCGCGGCGTCGAGGGCGTGCATCCATGGTGCGATCGCACTGCCGAGGTAGAGCATGCCATTGCTGAGAAGCGGGATCGCCGCCTCATTGCGCTCCGGCAAAAAGCCGCTGTCGAGCGCTACATCCCACATCAAGGCGCCGTCGGCAACGCGAAGCGCGTAGGCTCGCTCGACCGTGATGTTACCGATAACGGTAGATAAATCGGGCCAGACCGGTGAGACGTAATCGCAATAGACTCTATTGCCGTCGCTGACGGGCGGACAATCCCCGATCCCCGAGGCTCCTTTCGAAAAAGCGCTGCGCCAGACCGTCGATCCCCCATCAGCGTGAAGCCGCCACGCGGCATTGTTGCCTACTCCTGCGGTAATGAAATCACCCTCGCCGACTGGCAGGGCCGCGGTCATCGAGGCCATGGAGCCGATCCAGCGCGTGTATCGCTGGCTTCCGTTCACCGGGTCGATTCCATTGATCCAGCCGGCCCCGTCATGATTCACGAGGATGCCGTTGATGATCGCAGGTGTCGGCATCGCCGATCCTCGCAGCGCAACCTGCCAACGCTTGGCGCCGCTGGAACGGTCGAAGGCGATCAATGCGCTTGGGCCTTGGCCCACCATGATCGGCTCCGACGGAGAGGAGCCGCGGCTCGTCGGATCACCCTCGCCGACGATGACGACGTCGCCATAGACGAGCGGCGCGCTCATCAGCGGATTCGGCACGTGAGCCTTCCACAGAATCTGTCCGCTTTCGACTGCGATGGCGTAGAGTGAGCCGTTGTTGTTGCCGATGTAAAGCGTACCGTCGATGATCGTCGGGCTAGCGGAGATCTGGCCACCCGTTTCGATCCGCCAATTCGCGCTGAGCGTGCCGCCGAGGACGGCGTTGTTCTGGGAACCCATGCGGAACTGCGTCCAGGCCGGAACGACGGTTGCCATGATGAGCGTTGCGAAGAGCGAGCCGGCCAACATGGTCATGCGCCTACTCTTCGACTAAAGCGTAAGCTCCATCCCGTCGTAGGCGATCTCGGCACCGAGCTCTCGCACGCTCGCATACGCTTCGGATTCGCGGTCGAGCATGGGATTGGAGTTGTTGAGGTGGGTGAAGACGAGTCGGGTGTGGACGCCGCGGAGCTGAGCCAACGTGCCGTCGGGGCCGCCGACCGGCTGGTGGCCCAGCGCGCGCGCGCGCTTGTGCAGCAGGCTGCCGGCAACGAGCTCGTCGTCGCTGTAAAACGAGCCGTCCAAGAATGCAACATCGCTCCGTGCGATTGCACGGGATAGCGAGTCGTTTAGCGCGCTGAAAACGGGCGCGAAGGTAAGGCGGTTTTTTTCCGCGCGCTCGGCTATCTCGTACGCGACGACCGCGCCGCGCACGATGCGGCGGCAGTCGTAGCCGGGTGTGCTTCCGGGTACCGCGAGCGCACGCACCGTTAGTTGATTTCCGACGACGTCGTTCGGGCTTTGCGGCTCGCAAGAGGAATCGAGCGGAACTTCGAGCCAGCGATGCGGTGCGGCTGCGAAAGGAGCAAAGGCCGGCTGCAAAGTCGCGATCGCGCGGACGACGCTGGACGATCGAATCAAGAAACCCGCAGCGCCCCGTTGGCGCAGCACGGCGAAGCCGCCTACGTGATCGACGTTTGCGTCGGTGAGAAGCATGCCGTGGATCGGCGTGCCTCGGATTTGTTTTGGCTGTAACGGTGGGAAAGCTTCGATCTGTACTGCGACGTCGGGCGAACAATTGAGCAAAAGCCAGCGTACGCCGTCGGCGCTAATGGCGAGACTCGATTGCGTGCGGCGCGGCGCGCGGCCGGCGCGGGCGGCTTGGCAATTCGCGCAGGCGCAATTCCATTGCGGCACTCCGCCCCCCGCGGCCGAGCCGAGGACGCGGACGATCACACTCGGCGAGGGGCGGGTTCGATATCCTCGGCGGCTTCGCGCAATTCCGCGACGATGCCGTGATTCGGACTGAGCGAACAGGCAGGGTCGGTGAGGCCCGCATCGCCGGCGAGCAGAAAAGCCTGGCAGCGGCAGCCGCCCCAGTCGAGCTCGCGACGATCGCAGGAACGGCACGGCTCGGGCATCCACCCGGTGCCGCGGTAGCGTGAGAAAGCCTCCGAACTCCGCCATATCTCCCCGAGCCGGCGCTTGCGAACGTTCTCGAAACGCAGCTCGGGTATCGCAGATGCTGCGGGACAGGGCAGAGCATACCCGTTCGGCGTTACCGTCATGAATTTGCTACCCCAGCCGTTCATGCACGGTTTGGGGAATTCGTCGAAATAATCTGCAAGAACGTAGACGATCTCCATCGTTCCGCGCAGGCGCTCGCGTGCCGCGGCCACCGTTCGTTCGCCGCGGCGAACTTGTTCGAGCGTGGGCATCAAAGCGGTGCGATTGCGATACGCCCACCCGTAGAACTGGACGTTGGCCAGTTCAAGTCGTTCGATGCGCAGCCGCTCCGCGAACGCGATCACCTCTTCGAGGGCATCGTGGTTCTGACGATGCAGCACGCAGTTCAGGGTCAGGGCAACCTCGCGTTCACGTACGCGCCGCAGCGCGTCGAGCTTCTTTTCATGCACCTCCGCGCCGGCAATGCGGTCCGCCAGCTCGGCCTGCGGCGCCTGAATGCTGATTTGGATGTGATCGAGCCCGTTATCGAGCAATCGGTCGAGCAGCGCGTCGTCAAGAAAGGTTCCCTGCGTGATCAGGTTCGTGTAAAGGCCCAAGCGCGATGCAGCGCCAACGAGCTGCGCGAGGTCACGACGCAGCGTCGGCTCGCCGCCTGAGAAATGCGCTTGAACTACGCCCAAGTCGGCGGCATCGCTTAAGACGCCGCACCAGTCCTGCGTCGAAAGCTCGTCTCGATACTCCCGCAGCGCTAGCGGATTGTAACAGTACGGGCACTGCAGATTACAGCGGTACGTCAGCTCGCAAAGCAGCGAGAGCGGACCAGAAATCATCGAACGAATCCTCGTGCTGCCAGCCGGTCGAAGAGGCGGTTGATATCGTCCCGCGCGCGTTCCGGCGTCACCTCGAATCGCTCGACGACCGCCTCCACGATCTCCCCCAACGTCCTTTTGCCATCTACCTGCGCCAGGGCGACGGCTGCCGGACGATTCAAAACCAGAGCGCCTTCGGGAATGAGAAGCATAACGCTCCCATCGGCCTGGCGACGCAGCTTCACGCCCTTACCGAATTTCGGACGCGTTTCCGCGTTCATTTGAAAACGCCACAGGCCAATGCGGTGGCGTCAAGGATGCACCACAGAACGTCGCATTTAAAGCGCAGCGCATCGACGCAGCGCCGTTCCACCTCGGGGGTCTTTGCTTCTTGCAGTACCCATGCCAGCGCCGAGCCCGCGTCGCGCTCCGCAAGCGCAATACGCCTTTCGAAATAGGCCAGGCCCGCCGGGTCGATCCAAGGATACTTTTCGACGATTGCCGCGACGCGCTGCTCCATGACGGGCGGCCCAAAGAGCTCGGTCAGGGAGGATGCCACAGCCTCGATCCACGGGCGGGTCCGCGCGAATGTAACGTACGCATCTACGGCAAACCGCGTCCCCGGTGCGACGCGGCGCTCGGATCGTACGTGCGCTTCGTCGAGTCCGACGGCTCGCGCGAGCTCGAGCCACGAAGCCGTTCCACCAAGCGGGCCGCTTTCTTCGCCGTCGTGATTGACGATGCGAGACATCCATTGCCGCCGATGCTCCGCCGAAGGCAGGTTGGCCAGAATCGCGGCGTCCTTTACCGGAATCTGTTTTTGATAGTAGTACCGATTTTCGACCCAGGCTTGCATTTGGGCACGATCGAGCGTGCCCGCGACGAGCCGCTGGTGAAAGGGATGTTTGTCGTGATAGCGCTCCCGGCCCACGCTGCGCAGCCGCGCGACGAGGCCGGAATCCGACGAGACGATCTTCGCTTAGCGCTTGAGATTCTGAACCGGCGCGGTCAGATACGCGGTCACTTCGGCGCCGAGCGGATGCTCTTGGTAGTCCGGACGTTCCCAACGCGTGCGTGATTTTTTCATGAGACTCTCCTTTAATCTCCTGAGCTTGAAAGCGGACGTAGATTTGCATACGCGAGCCGGTTCCGCATGACCTCGCTCGGTATTCTGATACGGTCGGCGAGTCGCAGGAAGGCGAGCAGCTTGACGTGCCACCAAGTCATGTCGATCTCGAACCAGCGCAAGCCATGGCGCGCCGAAAACGGAAACGCGTGATGGTTGTTGTGCCAGCCCTCTCCGAAAGAGAGCACCGCAACCCACCAACAGTTCGTCGAATGATCGCTGGTCCGATACGTGCGGTATCCGAGCATGTGTGCCGCGCTATTGACCAGCCAAGTCGAATGATAGCTGACGACGAGACGGACGAAGATTCCCCACACGACCCACGACCAACCGCCGAGAAGAAAGAGGCCGGCCGCGAAAGCGAGCTGGAGCGGCGCGGCCAGATACGATAACGCCCGATAGAATCGATCGGCATAAAGATCGGGCGCGTAGCGCGCGATCTCGTCTTGGCTGGGATAGGCGATGTTGTGCCGGTAGAGCCAGTCCACGTGCGCCCATTTGAAGCCGAGCTGTATGCTGTGGGGATCGCCCTCGTGATCGGCATGAGCGTGATGCTTACGATGAACGGCAACCCAGCGGATCGGATCGCCTTGCAGCGCGAGCGTTCCAAAGACGGCAAAGAGATATTCGAGAGGTTTGCGCAGCCGCAGGCTTCGGTGCGTTAGAGCGCGGTGATAACAGAGCGTGATGCCCAAGGCGCCGGTGCAATAAGAAACGACTGCAAGCACGGCCAGATCGGAGAGCCGAAAGAGCGGCGGCCATAATGCGCCAAGCGCGCCGATGTGAACCATCGCGAGCCCAACGCCGGTAGCATACCTAGCGAATCGATCCATGCATCTCCGTTCCCACCGAACTAAAAGGACTGCTCCCGGTTTTGTTCGGCCGACGAAAAAGAGCCTGCCGAAGCAGGCTCGTCAAGCGGCTTCGCCGGTAAGCGAGCGAGTTATTAATACGAGCGGCGAGCTCCAAAGCAGTCGCGGCAGTAGACCGGCTTGTCGCCCCGCGGCTGGAACGGCACCTCTGCGACGCCGCCGCATTGGCTGCAGGTGGCTTTGAACATTTCGCGAGGGGCGCCACCACGGCCGCCGTTCGATGAGCGACCGGCTTTGCGCGCCGCGCGGCACTCCGTGCAGCGGCTCGGCTTATTGGTAAAGCCTTTCATCGCGAAAAACTCTTGTTCGCCTGAGGTGAAGGCGAACGGCTGTCCGCAGTCCACGCAGGTAAGTGTTTCGTCTGTATACATGTAGTGAGCGAATCTCCTAAGATTGAAGGATTTGTTCTCCGGATCCGATTCGCTCAGTGCTGAACTTTGCGGGCTTCGAAACCTGGGTAACTAGACTACTATACACCATTTTTGGGCCGAGCGTTACGGAGGCTGCCCAAGGACTCGCCCGAGCCTTACCGAACATACGTTCCAAAATCCGGCCGCTGCTGACCGGTGGTGGTACGAGCCAGTCGTCCCACCTGGCTAGGGTTCCGGCCGCCGATGAGGCCGCGGAACCGCCAACCACCTAGTCGAGAGGACACCATGCCAGCCAAGATCAAGCGCGCCGTAAAAGAGCGGCGCACAAAGCGCAAGCCGTGTAGCTTTTGTACGGAACGCGCCGTCGCCGTGAACTACCGCGACGTCGCACGCCTGCGCAAGTACGTTTCGGAGCGCGGGAAGATCGTCCCGCGCCGAATCTCCGGGAACTGCGCGAAGCACCAGCGGATGCTCACCACAGCCGTCAAGCGCGCTCGCCTCATTGCTTTCCTTCCGTTCGGCACGGAGTAGCGCACGGGTGAAGCTGGTTCTCTACGCCGACGTCAAAGCGCTCGGCAAGCGCGGCGACGTCGTCGAAGTCGCCGACGGCTACGCGCGAAACTTCTTGCTTCCGCGTAAACTTGCGGGCGAGGCCGACAAGGGCGCGCTCGCGCAGCTCGACGCGCAGCAAAAGGCGCAGGGGCGGCGTCAAGCGCAGGAAGAGGCCGACGCCCGCGCTTTAGCCGCTCGGCTCGAATCGGCTCACCTCACCGTCAGAGCAAAGGCCGGCGAAAACGGAAAGCTTTTCGGCGCGGTCACGAATGCCGACGTCGCTGCCGCAATTGCCGATGCATTGAGCGTCGCGGTCGATAAGCACAGGATCGAGCTTTCCGGGCAAATCAAGGCGCTCGGAGCCTATCCGATCCAGATCAAGCTGCACAAGAACGTCGTGGCGAAGGCGGCCGTCGACGTCCTGCCGGCATAAAGTGGTGGCGAACGTGCAACAGGTATACGCGACGCGCTTTCGTCGTAAATTCGGCGTGGAAGATGAGTTGAGCCGCTACGTGAGCGCACTGTACGAGATGCTCGCGTCGGTCCTCGGTCAGGACAAGGTCGTTCTTCGAGCAGGGAAGGTCAATGCGTTGAAGATGATGCGCTCGCAGAATCTTCCCGACCGGCTATGCGGACTTGCGCGTCTGGTCTTTGAGGATCCGACGCGCGAGCGGGCGACGACGCGCGCTCAACAACGGAAGGTGCTCGGCGAGATCGAGGAGGCGATGGCCGACGTCATTGCTCAACGCCACGCTGAAGACTCGATCGAGCGGCGCGTCAACGAGAAGATGGCCGAACGTCACCAAGAGTACGTCAAGGACCTCAAGCTCGAAGCGTTACGAGAGAAGAGCGGTCCGGAAACGCCGTCATCGCAAGCGAAGCTGGAGGAGCTGCAAGCGCTATCCCAGCGTAGCCTTGCGGCTTCGGCACTGCAGCAGCTGCGCCCGCAGACGCTGCGCGACGTCGTCGGCCAGGAGGCCGCCATTCGGGCGCTGCTTGCAAAAATCAGCTCTCCTTATCCACAGCACGCAATTCTGTATGGACCGCCCGGCGTCGGCAAGACGACGGTCGCTCGCCTCGTTTTGGAGGTTGCAAAGTCTAGGCCGTACACGCCGTTTGCCAAGGACGCTCCGTTTGTGGAGGCGAGTGGAACGACGCTGCGATGGGATCCACGCGAGACGATCAATCCGCTCCTCGGCAGCGTGCACGATCCTATCTATCAAGGCAGCCGCCGCGAGTTCGCCGACGCGGGAGTCCCCGAGCCCAAGCTCGGCCTGGTCACGCGCGCGCACGGGGGCGTGCTCTTCATCGACGAGATCGGCGAAATGGACCCCTCGCTGCAATCGCGGCTGCTCAAGGTTTTGGAAGATAAACGCGTCACTTTCGAGTCATCCTATTACGACGAAAGCGCGCCGAACGTTCCCGAGTACGTCAAGCGGCTGTTCCGCGAAGGCGCACCGGCGGATTTCATTTTAATCGGCGCAACGACGCGGGAGCCTGACGACATCGACCCGGCGATTCGCTCGCGATGCGCCGAGATTTTCTTTTCACCGCTCACCCAACACCAGATCCTTTCGATCGTCGTCGCTGCGATCAAGCGCCTTGGTGCGAAAGCGGCGCGCGGCGTTTCCAAACTGATCGCGTCGTATACGATCGAAGGGCGCAAGGCGGTGCAAATCGTCGCCGACGCGTATGGGCAAGCGCTCTACCGGCTCTATCCGGGCAAGCATGCTGAAAACCCCAAAAACCCGTCGATCGTTGAAGAGGACGTGCGCGCCGTCGTTGCGGCCGGCCGACTGGTGCAGCACACGCTGGTTAAAGGACGGGCGACTCGTGAGGTCGGGAAAAGCTTCGGCTTAGGCGTTTTGCACCATCTCGGCAGCATCATCGAAATCGAGGCAGTCGCCTTCCCGGCTGCGCAGGGCGGAAAAGGCACGATCCGCTTCAACGATACGGCCGGCTCGATGGCAAAAGATTCGGTCTTCAATGCGGCCAGCGTGTTGCGCGCAATCACCGGCGTCGATATCGCTGAATACGATCTGCACATCAACGTCGTCGGCGGCGGCAACATCGATGGTCCGTCGGCCGGTCTTGCAATTTTTCTCGCCCTTTACTCCGCGGTAACCAAGACGCCGCTTCCGCAAGACGTTGCCGTCACCGGCGAGCTTTCGATTCAAGGAAAAGTCCGAGCCGTCGGCGGGGTTGTCGAGAAGCTCTATGCCGCGCGCCAGGCAGGGATGCGGCGCGTGCTCCTACCGAAGGAGAACGCGCGCGAAGTCGATGGGGCGCTGGCGGGCTTAGCGGTCGCTCCGGTAGCCAACGTCGAGCAAGTATTGCGCGACTTACCGAATAAGCGGGGTCAACGCAGAATCTCCTAACGCTTTCGCTCGGTTGTGCCACCACGTCTGGCACACCGCGTGGTTAAAATTTTTCCAGCTATGCACAAGCGGCTCACAAGGCGTTCGCTGCCGCTGCGCCGGACAGCGCCTCCACGCCAATGACCGCTCAACCTCTTCCGGTCTCCATCGATCGCATTCCGCCCCATAATCTCGAGGCGGAAATGGCCGTGATAGGCTCGGTGCTCGTCGATCGTGAGATGCTGGCCGCCGTGGGTGAAATCGTGCGTCCCGCCGATTTTTACGCCCACGTTCACGAAACGATCTTCGCGGTGCTCTTCGAGCTCTACGAGCGCGGCGAACCGCTCGATAAAATTTCGGTTGCGGAGGAGCTGCGGCGGCGCGGAGCCCTCGAACGCGTCGGAGGACTCTCCTACATCAGCGCGCTCATGGATACCGTTCAGACGGCCGGATCGGCTCGGTATTACGCCACCATCGTTAAAGAAAAGTCGGTCCTCCGCTCGCTGATCCACGCCGGCTCGGAGATCACGCAGCTAGGTTATGAGGGCGAAGAGGATGTGGCGGGCGCGCTCGATCGCTGCGAACAGCTCGTCTATACGATTGGAGAACGCCGCGGCATCAGCGAGTTCATGCCCGTCAACCGCTTGATGAAGGAGGCTTTCGACCACATCGACCGGCTCTTCCACATGCGCGGCGACCGCACGGGGCTCACCTCGGGATTCCACGACGTAGACGCGATGACGACCGGTTTCCAGCCCGGCAACTTCATAATCGTTGCCGCTCGCCCGGGAATGGGCAAGACTTCATTCGCGCTCAACATGGCGGTTGCTGCCGCGCGGGAAGAGGGTGAGCCGATTGCTTTCTTCTCGTTGGAGATGTCGAACAGCGAGCTGATTCAACGGTTGATCTGCGCCGAGGCGCGGATTTCGATGAACGACATGCGTCGCGGCAACATCAAGCAGCACCAGTGGGAGGATATCTCGCGGGCGATGGGTGCGCTCAACGAGCTGCCCATTTATCTTGACGACATCGGCGCATTGACGATCAGCGACGTGCGTAGCCGGTGTCGCCGATTGAAGTCCACGGTTGGCCTGGCCGCGATCTTCATCGACTATCTTCAGCTCGTGCGCCCGGGCGTGCTTGCGCGCAACAGCAACCGCAACGAAGAGATCTCGGAGATCTGCCGCTCGCTCAAAATGACCGCGAAGGACCTAGGCGTGCCGATCGTCGCCCTCGCGCAGCTCAATCGCGGCGTCGAGATCCGCAGCGAGAAACGCCCCATGCTCGCAGATCTTCGTGATTCGGGCTCGTTGGAGCAAGAAGCCGACGTCGTAGCGTTCCTGTATCGCGACGGCTACTACAATCCGGAAGCGCCCGAGCCCGACCTCACCGAGTTCATCATCGCAAAGCACCGCAACGGACCGACGGGCTCGGTGAAGCTGCGGTTCCAGCGCGAGTATACGCTCTTCTTGCCCTACGGCGACGAATCGCATTTCGCCCCGGCCTAGAAGCAGCTTTAGCGCATCTCGTTGTCGCCTCCGGGCTCATTTACCGTAGTAAACTTCGCCCGTCGGCTCCTAGAGCTGCATCTAAATCTGCTCCTAGGCGCCTTTGAGAAGAGTCGGATCTAGCGCATCTCGTTGTCGCCTCCGGGCTCATTTACCGTAGTAAACTTTGCCCGTCGGCTCCTAGAGCTGCATCTAAATCTGCTCCTAGGCGCCTTTGAGAAGAGTCGGATCTAGCGCATCTCGTTGTCGCCTCCGGGCTCATTTACCGTAGTAAACTTCGCCCGTCGGCTCCTAGAGCTGCACTTAACTCGCTCCTCGGCGACTTGACCTGCGCTGAGCTTGCAGGAGCCTGCGGAGCGGTCGTGGCAGGCAGTTAACCATGGTTAACGTTACCCATGGCTAACAAGGGGTCGCGCGAGCTTCTTTCGGTCGGCTCGGATCGTTCGCCGGCCCGAGCCCGGGAAGACTACGTCAAGGCGATCTATCAACTGAGTGCCGACGGACCGGTGCGAGCCGCATCTTTGGCCCGATACATGCGGGTGAGCCGAGTCTCCGTCAGCAAGGCAAAGCGTCTGCTGGAAGCCGACGGATTGCTCGAGCGGCGGCGCGCGCCCTCGCAGCCGCTTCGCTTGAGCGGTCGCGGATACAAGCTGGCCGTTGCGATGGTCCGCCGCCATAGACTTCTCGAAACGTTCCTGCATCGCGCTCTTCGCGTGCCGCTGGCGAGCGTTCACGCGGAGGCCGAACGGATCGAGCACGCGATCTCCGACGACATCGCGCTGCGCATCGCCACGTTGCTGCGTCACCCGCGATTCGATCCGCACGGGCATCCAATTCCTTATGGCGAAGGCGCGACGTTGCATAAACGGCTGCCGACTCTCGCGAATCTCGCGGTCGGCAGTAAAGCTCGCGTAGTCTCCCTGGACGACCGGGACGACGAGGCCGTTGCGGTGCTGGCCGCGGCCCGCGTGCTTCCCGGATCGACGTTGCGCGTCGAGGGAAGGCAGCGCGATAGAATTCTCGTACGCTGCGGAAAAGCGCGCGTTCTGGCGCTGCGCCGCCGCCACGCCGAAATGGTGCGCGTTGGCACGTAGCTACGGCGTCGGGACGAGCAGTCCGCAGGTGGTTGCTGCCGCGCGCGAGGTACTGGCCGGCAATCGCCGAGGTTGGCGCACGCTGCTTCCGTTTGCCGGTCCGGCCTTCGTCGCGTCGGTCGCGTACATGGATCCGGGAAACTTCGCGACCAACATCCAAGGCGGCGCAGGTTTCGGCTATCGGCTGCTTTGGGTGGTCGTGCTTGCGAATCTCATGGCGATGCTCTTCCAAGGTCTCTCGGCAAAGCTGGGCATTGCGACGGGAAAGAATCTCGCTGAGCTTTCACGCGAGCACACGCCCAAATCGGTGGCGATGGGAATGTGGGTCGCCAGCGAGTTCGGTGCGATGGCGACCGATCTCGCAGAGTTCCTCGGTGCCATCGTGGGACTCTATCTGCTCTTCCACATCCCGATGCTGATCGGCGCCGTAATCACCGGCATCGTAACGTATACGATCCTCGCGCTACACCGCTACGGCTTTAGGACGATGGAGGCGCTCATCGGCTCGCTGGTCGGCGTAATTGCGGTCTGCTACATCGTTGAAACGCTTCTGGTCAGGCCAAACTGGCACCAAGTGCTCTATCATTCGATCGTCCCGTGGCTGGGAGGACCGTCGAGCGTTCTGCTCGCCGTCGGCATCGTCGGCGCAACCGTGATGCCTCATACGATCTATCTGCATTCGGCGCTGACCCAGGACCGGATCGTGCCGCAAAACCGCAGGGAGCTTGCGCCGATCGTCCGGTTTTCTTATATCGACGTCGTTATCGCACTGTCGATCGCCGGTCTCGTAAACTGCGCGATGATGTACATGGCGGCATCCGTTTTTAACGCGACGGGTCATGCGGGCGTCGCCAGCATCGCTACCGCGTACCGGACCCTCACGCCGCTACTCGGAAATCTCGCCGGCGTCGTCTTTCTGGTCTCGCTCATGGCCTCAGGAATTTCGAGCTCGGTGGTGGGAACGATGGCCGGTCAAGTCATCATGCAAAGCTTCGTCGGCTTTACCGTACCGCTCTGGGTGCGCCGTCTAGTCACGATGTTGCCTGCGGTTGGCGTCGTCGCGCTCGGATTGAACGTGACGCAGACGCTCGTCGTCAGTCAGGTGGTGCTGAGCTTCGTCCTGCCGGTGCCGGTCATCGCACTCCTGCTTTTGACGGGGCGCAAAAGGACGATGGGACCGATGGTCAACGCCCGCTGGGTAACGGTTGTCGCGGCAGGAGCGACCGTCGCCATCCTCACGCTCAACGCCGTCTTGATCTGGACGACCGTACATCCGGCATGGCCTAAGCTCTAGATCCTGCTTGGTCTTCAATCGCTCCGATGCTCTGCGCCAAATATAATCGCGAGAGTTTCACGTATTCGTCGGAAGATATCTCGATCCACGCAGCGGCCTGCCCCGCAAGCTCCTTTTTGACGGTTGCGGGTGCACCGGCTGCCACGACGCGTGCCGGTATTTTGGCGTCCTGTCCGACGACGCTGCCGGCGGCGATCAAAGCGCCCTCGCCGACCGTGCAGCCGTTGAGCAGCGTCGCGTTGCTTCCAATCAACGCGTGCGACTCGATGTTGCAGTCTTCCATCACCGCGCAGTGACCGACGGTCACGTCGTCGGCGACGAAGGTGCCGCCGCCTTCGCTAACGTGGAGAACGGCGTTGTCCTGGATAGACGTGCGCGCTCCCACCCGGATTGGCCCGTTGTCGCCGCGCAGGATCGCGCCAAACCAGATGCTCGACTCGGGGCCGACCTCCACGTCGCCGATCAAGACCGCGCTCGGAGCAACAAAGGCCGACGGTGCGAGCTTCGGCCGCTTGCCTCGATATTCGATGATCATGAGCGATGCTTCGCAAGCCGGCTCGTCGAACCTCGCGTCGATGCACCGTCACCAAACCCCGCTGCGCGGCGTCAAGGCAACGCCGCGGCCCAAACCCGATGATCCAAATTATACCGCGATCAACTACGAATATGCAGGCCGAATCGGTCACGTCCACGAGGTCGTCGAGATAGGCGGGCATTCGTTGGCAAAAGTCGGATTCGACGATCGAAAAATAGTCTATTACTTTTTAGACGACCTCGAGCTCGACGAAAGCGCGCGGCGCGGCACTTTTCACGATGCCGATGCGCGATGACGCCGAGCAGGGCTGCCGCGACCACTGTTGAAGCATGGCGGCCGGCTGCTCGCGAGCCCGTTAAAGCCGACGTAGCTCAACGGTAGAGCAATCGCTTCGTAAGCGATAGGTTATCGGTTCAAATCCGATCGTCGGCTAGCGCTCGCGCAAGCGAAGCTCCATGAAAGTCGGCGACTCGTACGAAACCCTGCCGTAGGGTTCGCACTCGCTGAAGCCCAGCGATCGGTAGAGGAGATAGGCTGGCATGAGGCGTTCTCGATTCGTATCGAGTACGATGCGGTGGTAGCTGCTTTCGCGCGCGAAATCAGTCGCGGCAGCGACGAGAAGCCGGGCAGCGCCCAACCCGCGGCTCTCGGGTTTCACGAAGAGGCGAAGCAAAAGCGCGGTATTGCGGTCGAGTCGGGCCACCGCCGCACAGCCGACCGGCCGTCCGTCGCGCATCGCCAAGAAGGCCGCATCTTGAATGCCGTATCTCTCTTCGAGATCGCCGAGATCCGGCACGCTTCCGTGCCGCAGCTCTTTCGGCAAGTCGGCTTCGTATTCGACGAAGAGGTCGTGAAGGTGCCGATAATGGCAAGCGCCCTGCGCTCTACGCACGGTTATCACGGTCTAGAGCGTTTTGCGTAAATAATATTGAGACTTGATCGTCGCGTAGCCATGGCGTCGGTAAAACCTCTGGGCGCGCTCCCGTACCACATTGGACTGCACGCGGATTTCGCCGCATCCGCGTTTCCTCGCCCACGTTTCCGCGGCCGCGATTAGATTCGCGCCGATGCCTAAGCTGCGCGCAGTCTCGTCGACGATCAAGCCTTCCAAGTGGGCGCCGAAACCTTCGACGAACGTCTCGTCGGTGGAGACCGCAGCCCATCCGACCACGCGACCGTCATGCGTCGCCACAAAGACCGCGCGCCGTTCTTCTTGACGCCGCAGGCGTTGCGAAATCTCAGCGATGGGTACTTCGTATCCCAACGCAAACATGAGCGTCGCGATTCGCTCGGCGTCGTCGAGCCGTGCGGGCCGAATTTCGAGCGTGCCTTCATGCTCTTTTGCGCGCCCGACGCCGCGAATGCCGCTCACGGTAGAAGAGTTTCTCGCTGTACGGCGGTGCGCTGCACCGCCGCATCGCCGAACGGAAGCGGCCAAAGCCGGCCTTTTACCCAAGCGGCGGCTTCGTCGGTGTAATGTCCCGACCCCGGCTCGCCCGACTCACCTTGAGGAAGCGTGATGCCGCCCTCATCCCAGTCGCCGACCTCCCAGACCGCGCGAAAGCTTTGTGAGTAGCCGGGCGTTTGAACGTGGAGCGTAAACGCGTCGCCGTATCCGGGGAGCGTCGTGCCGTCGAGGAAGCCGATTCCGAGCGGGGCGAGCGCGTGCAGCACGCGGACGGCTCCTGCAATCCGCCAGGGTGCGGGCGAAGGCAGCGCGACGCTGCGGGGCAACTCCCCAAGAGAGGCGGCCTTTGCGAGCAGCGTCGGCATGAATCCGTTGCGGCGCCGGCTTAACTGCAAGCGCAGACCGGCTACGACGGTCGCCGAGGCCGAGTCGCCGTTCATCTTACCGTCCCACCCGGCGAGTGCGTCACCCAGACTAGCATCGCGTCTGCGTACGGCCGGAGCAAGCGCGCCGGCAAGCTCGCGTTCCGGGAGTGAGAGCGCGTCCATCTGCATCTGGGAGAAATACTCGACGCCATACCGCCGTCGAGCGCGCAAGAGCTGCGCGATGCGATAGGCGCGATAGGGCGGCGCGAACTGTGGGCTGAGTTCGAGTTTATAGGCGGCGCCGTACATCTTGTTGTTCGCGGTCCAGACCACGGCTGCGCGCGACGGGGCTACCTTCGGCAGGCGCGCGAACGGGATGACGGGATAGCGGCGCGACAGATCAGCCGCGGGGTGGAACCAGCGGCCACGAACTGGGTCGTTGGGGATCTCTCCAGCCAGAACATAGGCGGCCCGGCCGGTCGTATCGGCCAGCACGAAGTTCAGCGTCGGTCCAGGAAAGGCGGCAAGTGCCGCGGTGGCCGCCGCTATCGACGCGGCGCGGTCGAGTTTGACGAAATCCGGCGCCGACGAGCGGGGATCGTCGTAACCGCTCCAGCGTACCAGCACGAAGCGCCTATCCCGCGTGGTGACGCCGAACTCTTTGGCCGTACGGTAGTATCGAGCCGATGCCGTTGAACGGAAGCGCACCGCGAAGCGTTCCATGTGCCAGGCCGCCGCATCGAGGTGTGCAGGCGGCAAGAAAACGGCGAGCGAGGTGACGCTCCCGGCGGTCGCACCCCAAGCAATGCGCTCGTTATGGCCGAGCACGACGGCGGGCAATCCGGGCAGCGACGCACCCGCGACGTGACAACTCGGCGAGTGTAAATCGACCAAATACCAGACCCCCGGAATGCCGAGGCCGAGATGCGGATCGTTTGCGAGAAGCGCGCGCCCGCTCACCGAGTGGTCGGCACCGGCGGCCCACTCGTTGCTGCCGATCGGGGTGCGCGCCTCCGTGAGTTCCCTGACGACGAGCCCGCTGCGACGTTTACAGCGTGGACCCGGGCCAATGCCGCGCAGACCCCCGGTAACCGGCGCATCGTAGCACGGATCGGTGAATGGAAAACGCTGCTCGAGCAGTTTCAAGCCGCCGCGATGGTATGCCGCATCCCGCGGCTCGATTGCGTTCCAGTCATCGATGAGATCGAGCACCGTTGCCATTCCGACGGCAAGCGAATCTTGCGGCGTCCAGGCGCGAGGGCGGTAGCCCAGTAGGCGGAACTCGACCGGTAATGGCTCGCGTTCGATTGCGGCGTTGACACCGTCGCTGAACGCGCGGAGGATTTCGCGCGAGGCGAGGTCGAGCCGTCGCCATTGCGCTTGCGAGATGGCCCGCACCGGCACGGCGCGCCGCTCTTTATCCGTCGCGAGCGCCCCCGCCCCAAAGATTTCGGCCAGTTGACCGAGCGTGAAGCGCCGCAGAAGGTCCATTTGAAAAAGCCGATCGGAGCCTTCGACGTATCCCTGCGCAAAAAAGAGATCTCGATCGTTGCGCGCCATGATATGTGGAACGCCCCGATCGTCGCGCAGAATTGAGACCGGAGCGCGCAGAGGCAAGCCTGAAACGGTGCCCGCCTCTCGAGCGTGCGCCCGCATTCCGAGGATGACATTCGCCACGAAGCCGAGCAGGACGAGCGCGAGCAGCGCGAGCGCGACCAAGGCGAGGCGTCCGAGCGTCTTCACTCCTCGTCAGGCGTCGACGAAAACGTCGTCGCCTTCGACGGCGACGTCGAACGTCATCAAGGGCAGTACGGCGGGAAGCGTGAGCGCGTCGCCGGTTCGCACGTCGAAGGTCGCCCCATGTCGCGGGCAGATGACGCGTTCCCCCTCGAGCTCGCCTTGGTCGAGCGGCCCGCCGTCGTGCGTACACACGTCTTCGATCGCATAGATCGTACCGCCGACGTTACAAAGCAAAAGTTCCACGGAATCGACGACCACGCGCCGGGTGGTCCCCGGTGCGATCTCCGACGCTTTCGCTACTCGGTGCCTGGCCACGCGAGCCGAGTTCTACACGACGCCTGAATTCTTTTCCACGCAGACCAAAACCCTCGGTCAACCTCGCGCCGATCTTGGGCGAGCTCGAGAAGCAATGCATAGGCATCTCGCGTCAAAAGTGCGGCGTCGGTGCTCGCATCGATGTCCGCAAGCGCAAAGACGGTATGACGCAGCTTCGCATCGAGGAACTGCGAAACGAAAGTCTCGACTTCGGTCGTGCGCACTTGGTCGTGGCGTATTGCGAACTTGCGGGCGATTCGTTCGAGCTGCCCGCGCGGCTCGAGCATGAGGAGGTCGTAGTCGACCACAACCAACGGCTTCCCGGCGAGCTCGTCAAGGAATGGGACCATGTAGACGAGCCACAAACGCCATGCGGTTTCGGCGTCCATGGCTTGGCGCGCAAAGAGGGAGGCCGCAACGCTCGACGGGTTTCTGATAACGAGAAGATACGCATCGTCAACCCGAGAATCGCGCAGTACCCTTCGCCAGAAAGGCAAGAGTCGAATGGTGCGCGGATCCTTGAAGCCCCAGAGTGCATGCGGCAAGAAGCGTCGGCGCAGATAACGGCTCGTTTCGCTGCGCAGCCTCCAAAATCGCCACCGCGCGAACTCCTCCCTATCGATCGGCCTAACGTCGTCCCATTTGATCCCAAGGGCTTTCAACACGCGTTCGTCCAGCTCGACGATGCGCTTATCTTCCCAATAGCCGGTTGGGTTCTCGGGCTGCGCGTCGAGGAAATCGCTGCCGAGATAGACCGAGAGCGCTTGGAGGCCGCGCGCGACCGCACTCGTTCCGCTCCGGTGCATCCCTATGACGGCGATGGCGCGCGAACGGCTGGTCATGGTGCGGGGCCGTTCGGCCGCAGTTGCCGCTGCCCTTGCACGACGAGATTCCCCTCGGATAACGGCTAGAGCGGGACTCAACGAAAGAACCCCGCGCTTGCGGGGTTCAACGAGATCGTGGGATGCCCAACGAGACTAGCCGACGGCGCCTTCCATCTCCATTTTAACCAGGCGATTGAGTTCGACTGCGTACTCCATCGGCAGCTCCTTGACGAAGAAGTCGAAGAAGCCGTTCACGATCATTGCGACGGCGTCGGCCTCGGACAAGCCGCGGCTCATTGCATAGAAGAGTTGCTCTTCGCCGATCTTGCTGACGCTCGCCTCATGCTCGACCGTCGAGCGCTGCTCGTGGATCTTCATCGTCGGCTTCGTATCGCTCGAGGACTGCTCGTCCATGATGAGCGCGTCGCAGCGCACGCGGGTCTTGGCACCGACGGCCCCGGGATGGATCTCAACCAGCCCCCGGTACGTCGTCTTTCCGCCGTGAGCGCTGACGCTCTTGTTCGTCACGACCGAAGTCGTGCGCGGCGCGACGTGGATGACCTTGGCTCCCGCATCCTGATGCTGGCCTTCGCCGGCGAACGCCATCGATAGGACTTCGCCCCGCGCGCCCTCGCCCATCAAATAGATCGACGGATACTTCATCGTCAAGCGCGAGCCGATGTTGCCGTCGACCCATTCGACGGTCGCGTTGGCGTGTGCCATCGCGCGCTTGGTAACCAGATTGAAGATATTGCGATACCAGTTTTGAATCGTCGTGTAGCGGATCGAGGCCCCTTCGAGCGCGATGAGTTCGACGACCGCGGAATGGAGCGACGAAGTGGAAAACTTCGGCGCGGTGCAGCCCTCGATGTAATGCACCTTTGCGCCTTTGTCGGCGATGATCAGCGTGCGCTCGAACTGGCCCATGTTCTCGGCGTTGATGCGGAAATAGGCCTGAAGCGGCATCGCAACCGTCACGCCCGGCGGCACGTAGATGAACGAACCCCCCGACCATACGGCCGAATTGAGCGCCGCAAACTTGTTGTCGGCCGGCGGAATGACCGTCGCCAAATATTTTTGAACGATCTCCGGATACTGCTTCACGGCGGTGTCCATGTCGCAAAAGAGCACACCCTGTTCGTCGAGCGCCTTGGTCGTGTTATGATACACGACTTCAGATTCGTACTGTGCCGAAACGCCGGACAGAAACTTGCGCTCGGCCTCCGGAATCCCCAGACGGTCGAACGTCCGCTTGATATCCTCGGGAACGTCGTCCCACGAGCGTTCCGTCTGATCGGTCGACTTCACGAAGTAGTGAATGTTGGAGAAATCGATCTCGTTCAGCAGCGCCGTGTCGCCCCACGTCGGCATCGGCTTGCGAAGAAAGATTTCGTACGCTTTAAGGCGGAACTCGCGCATCCAGATCGGCTCGTCCTTCATCGAGCTGATGCGCTCGACGATCTCCCGGGTGAGGCCCTTATCGGACTTAAAGACGTAATTTTCGGTGTCGTGAAAGCCGTGCCGATACTCTTCGATCAGCTCCGACGGAGAAACGGTGGTTTCAAGCTTCAATGCCATGGCAAAATTCAGCGTACCCCTGGGGCGCGATATAGTCAAGATAGTACAGTAGGAACTTGAATATCACGGGCCGGTCAGCCTTCCGGGAGGACTTTACAGCGGGGGGGTGAGGGGGTATGATTGGCGCCGGTCCTTTGATAAGGGGAACTTGAGAAGGAACCAAGGGCCCTGTCGCCTGAGCGAAGCCAGAGGGGCCACGGTTTTGGGAGGCGCGCCCCTACGCGCCATCGCGGCGAGTCGCCCGCGCACCGCTCAAAAGCGCCGGCAGGAGCTCGCCGATAGGTCGGGGACGTGTCTGCATCGCAGCCGCCAGCCGACGAAGTCCGGAGGTGGGATTCCTCAAGGGTCAAGGAGACCTGAACAAATTGAAGGCACTCGGCAGGCACATCGTGTGCGAGCTTTCGGGCTGTCGCCCCTCCTTGCTTTCGGATATCAACGGCATTGCGGCTATGATGATCGCAGCCGCCACGGCCGCTCGCGCTACCATTTTGGAAAGCGCCTTTCATCGCTTTGAGCCGGAGGGAGTTTCCGGAACCGTCATCCTATCCGAATCGCATATTTCAATTCATACCTGGCCTGAGAAGGGCTATGCGGCGATGGATTTTTACACGTGCGGCGACCATACCGACCCCTGGCTCGCTTGCGAGTACGCGGCGAACGCGCTTCGCGCCGGCAGCGTTCTCTCTACGGAGTTCAAGCGCGGGATCGAAAAGAGTGACGGCGAGTTCACGCACGTGCTGACGCGCAATCACGACGTGCGCGTGCTCAGCGCATAATTGAAATTCCATAACTCATATCATCAGCAATTATCAGCTTTTATACGCGCGAATTCGGCAGGGTTGTCGTGCTTCGCGTCCAATTCTTGCACTTCAATCGGTTACTGTTTTCTCGATGAGGTGTATGAATTCGATGCGTTTCTCAATGACTCGGACATGCGTCGTTGCAACGGTTGCGGCGACCGCGCTGGCAGCCTGCGCGGGCCACGGCATGGTTCCGTCTTCGCCAACCGCGCTGGCTCCCACGAATGTTATCCTTCCCGCGGGCGACGATGGCGGAGTGCTGCCGCTTAAGGGCAAGATCAAGCATTGTGCGACGAGCCCGCCGCAGAACCAATGGATATTCAAGGGCGCGTGCGACGAGTTCATCTTGAAGCCTGGGGGTGGAAATTTTAGCCTGCATGAATACGGGCTGATTACCGTTAAGGGCTCGATCGGCAAGAACACGTTGAAGGGCTCGGCGAAGATCGCCATCGCCGACGCCGTCGACAAAAAAGGCGATATCGAAAAATTCGGCGGCAAGAGTTTCCCACTCTACAAGGGCAACGGAAAAACGATCGCCTACGCTTCCGCAAACAACCAGAGCAGCCAGACCATCAAGCCGATCGTGGTTAAAAACAAACCGATTATCCAATACATCATCACCGACGCAAAGAAATTGCCTGGAAAGAAGTGCTCCGCCGCGATTCTTTCACACGAATCGGGTGGAAAGTTGTTCTGGGATCCGCTGCCCAGCAGCTTCCCGGTTAAGGGGAAGTCGGTGACGATCAGCCTCTTCACGGCACCCAACGGTTTCGAGCTCCCGCCCAAGGCTGACAAAACGCCAATTTATTTCGCGGTCAACTGCTTCTAGAGCGTCACCGCTCTCTCTGGGGATGGATGGACCCCGCCGTACGGCGGGGTTCTTCTTTTGCTCCGCCAATCTACGCCCCACATGCCGAAGACGCAAACCTGGCACTGGTACGTCGAGGAGTTCACTCCAAGCGAGCAGCATCACCATGCCATCGACGAGGTTTACTATTCGGGGCGTTCCCAGTTTCAACAAATCGCCGTGCTTCGCTCGCCCGTCTTCGGCAAGATGCTGGTACTCGATGGAGATACGCAGAGCGCGCAAGCCGACGAAAGAATTTATCACGAGGCGCTCGTGCATCCGGCAATGGCCGGGGTTTCGGACCGGAGCGAGGTGCTCGTTTTGGGCGGTGGGGAGGGCGCGACGCTGCGGGAGGTGTTGCGCTGCGGCGAGGTGAGCCGCTGCACCATGGTCGACATCGACGCGCTCGTCGTGGAACTCGCGAGAAAATATTTGCCGGAATGGTCGACGGGAGCCTTCGATAGTGCCCGAGCCCGAGTGATCCTCGGGGATGCGCTGGAATTCATGCGCGCAAGCGACGAGCGCTACGGCGTCATCCTCTCGGATCTGACCGAGCCGCTCGAAGATTCGCCGAGCAACCCGCTCTTCAACGACGAGGCCTTTCAACTCATCAAATCCCGTCTCGCCGAAGGCGGCATCTACGTGCTTCAGGCCAGCACGGCCGCGGTACACAACGCGACATTGCATTGCAAGATGGCGCGTACGTTGCGGCGCCATTACGTGCACGTCGTCAGCTTCGTCACACACGTGCCCGCTTTCGACACCGAATGGGCCTTTCTCGCGTGCAGCGATCGCGTCGACCTCGCTGGCCTGACCACGCAACGAATCGACGCCTACTGCGCGCAACTGCGCGGCGACAGCTTCTTTTACGACTCCGTCACGCACCGCCGGCTCTTCGCGCTGCCGCTTTACCTGCGCCGAATGCTAACGGCGAGCGGGGATACGTTTTAGGCGAACGGAAAGGCGAGGCAGGAGAGTACCATGGCGATCGATTTTTCGCGCGCACCACGCGCCTGGGAGAAGGAGCGAAGCAATTTCGTCTTGCTTCTCGACTTGAAACTGGAGACCGTCGAACACGGCCGAGCCGTGATGCGTATGCCCTATCGTCCGGAGATAACCAACGGGACCGGCGCCGTTCACGGCGGCGCAATCGTCAGCCTTTGCGATACGGTTTTTTACGTAGCGCTCGCCTCGATATACGGACGCGATCAGGAGACGACGACGGTCGCGTTGCAATGCAACTTCCTCGCGCCTGCCGGGCCGCCTCACGATCTCGTCGCCGAGGCCAAAGTTCTACGGGCCGGTCGCCGCATCGTTTACGGGGAAGTCTACGTCCGCAGCGGTGAGAAAATCATCGCGCACGCAACCCTCGATTTTCTCAACACGTATCCCGAAGAGAAGCCCCGTAGGAAATAATGGGTCGCCCCGAGCCGGTCGAAGGATGAAGCGCACGTCGCTCTACGACGAGCACGTACGCGCGGGGGCGCGCATCGTGACATTCGCCGATTTCGAGATGCCCCTACAGTATGCCGGCATCCTAAAAGAGCACGCGGCCGTGCGTCACCGCGCCGGTTTATTCGATCTCTCTCACATGGGGCAGTTCTGGCTCACCGGCGAGATGGTCGCCCGGTGGGCCGACACGCTTACAATTAACGCAGTCGGCACGATGAAGCCGATGCAAGCGCGCTACAACATCTTTTGTAACGAGGGAGGCGGCGCGCACGACGACACTATTTTTTATCGCCTCGAGAAGGGATGGCTGCTCGTCGTCAACGCGGCAAACGCCGACAAGATGTGGGGCCTCCTCAACGAGCGCCTTCCAGTGCTCGGCGTCACGCTGGAGAACCGGCACGGACGACGCGCGCTTATCGCAATTCAAGGGCCGCGTTCGCTCGAGATGCTCCAGCCGCACGTCGACGTCGATCTCGCCGCGCTACGCTACTACTTCTGCACCGAAGGTCATGTGAACGACGTTCCGGCGATAATCGCGCGCACCGGATACACCGGCGAGGACGGATTCGAGCTCTTTATCGACGCCGACGATGCCTCACCGATTTGGCACGCGCTGCTGCGCGACCACCACGCCGACGGACTCGAGCCCTGCGGTTTAGGAGCCCGCGACGTCTTGCGACTGGAAGCGGGAATGCCGCTCTACGGACACGAGCTCACGGAAACGATCACACCGGTCCAAGCCAGCTTGCAGTGGGCGCTCAAGCTCGAAAAACCCGAGTTCGTCGGAAAAGAAGCACTCAACGAGCAGCTCAAGCTCGATCGGTACTCCCGAATCGTGGGGCTCGTGATGGAAAGCCGCACGCCGGCGCGGGAAGGGTATCCGGTTTGGTTCGACGGGGGGATCATAGGATCGATACGCAGCGGATCGATCGCTCCATCATACCAGAATAAGAATATCGCCACCGCTCTGGTCGCTCCGGAGGCCGCCGGCGCAGGAACGCGGCTCGAAGTCGAAATTCGTGGAAAGCGTCACGAAGGGACCGTGGTTTCGATGCCGTTTTACAAACGCCCAAAGTAATCCAGAAGGAGAGGACATGGCTGCGCCCGAGGGCTTGCTCTTCAGCAGAGAACACGAGTGGGTAAAGGTCGACGGAGACTCGGCGACGATCGGGATAACCGATTACGCTCAGAACGCGCTGGGCGACATCGTCTACGTCGAGTTACCCAAGGTTGGTACGACGATCGAGCAATTCTCAGCCGTCGGCGTGGTCGAATCGGTCAAAGCCGTTTCCGATCTCTTCACGCCGATGTCGGGCGAGGTTCTCGAGGTCAACGAGGAACTCGAGACCGATCCTGCCGCCGTCAACCGCGAGCCTTACGGGGAAGGCTGGCTGCTGAAGGTTCGTCTTTCAAAGCCTGACGAAGCCCAAAGCCTGCTCTCCGCCGGCGAGTACGAAGAAATCGCAAGCGATTGAGTGTCCAGCCGCCAGCAGGGTTCGATCGGAGCGTTAGAGCGTTGCTGCGGCCACTTCCGGAACCACGCCAAGTTGCTTGAGCATGCCGTAAGTATCCCAGTTGATCCAGCCTTCGACCATCTTGCCGCCGGCGAAGCGGGCGATGCTCACGCCGGTGACCTCGACTTGCTTTCCCGTCGGCGCAATTGCACCTAGATTTCCTTTGTTAGTGCCATGAGAGGACCAACGGACGACGACGGTTTCGCCTTCGGCGATCATATCCTCGATCGTGAATCGAAGGTCGGGGAAGGCGGCGCGGTACAGAGTTGCCCTTTGCTTCTCACCCTCGGGTCCCCGCGGAAAATCGGGTGTCGATGGGTCATGATGCGTGTAGGCGGCCCCAACGCACTCGTCTGCGACCGACAGATTGCCCTTAGTCCAGAGTTCGTCCAACAAACGACGGACTACGGCTTTGCTATTTTCGGACATTAGGGTATCTCCTTAAGACCATCCGGGTCTGGAGCGGGCGGTTTGCTCTGGAGCGTACAGGGGTTGCTGAGGGACATCAGACTGGGTACCCGGCGGCTAGCGAGTCGATGTCCGCCGCGCCTTCTGTTGACGTGAGACAGGGCCCTCTTGACGACGTGCGCTGCCGAAAAACGCGAATGCTTCTCGAAGGGTCCGCCGTTCGACGTTTGGTAAGCGGCGGCGTCACGCGGCGCCGGCAACAAGCGCTGAATCGGTGTAGACGTGGGCTTCTTTGAGCGACCCGATCCTCGAATGATGCAAAGCGCCGATCCGCCCCCGCTCGGAGCGATCGCCGCCGCGTTGAAGCGCCACGCGCTCGCGCTCACGATCTGCTTCGTTGCCGTCGCCGGCGCGTATGCTGCAAATGTCGAAATCGGGCTGCACCGAGCCGCGGCGACGCGCGGAAGCTTCGTGACGTCTGGGTTGTACGATCCCGTCACGATCGCGCGAGACCAGCGCGGTATACCGCATATCCGCGCCCAAAACGAACACGATCTCTACTTTGCGGAGGGCTACGTCGAGGGTTCGGATCGGCTGTTCCAGCTGGATTTGACCCGTCGCTACGCCTACGGCCGGCTCGCCGAAGTGTTCGGGATGAAAGCGCTACCGCTCGACGAGGCGCAGCGAGCGGTCGACATTCATGGCATCGCCGAGCGCCAACTCCGCGCGCTCGGGCGGCGCGAACGCGAGGCGATGCTTGCGTTCAGCGAAGGCGTGAATGCGGCCGCCGCAGCACAGCCTCTGCCTGTCGAGTTCCGCATGCTTCTGTACCACCCGGCAGCCTGGACGCCGAAGGACTCACTCGCGGTCTCGGTCGTTGCGTCGCTCGAGCTTGCCGATTCGTGGCACGACGTTTTCGGGCGCGATGCCGTCTGGCGGCAACGTGGGCCCCGATGCTTCGACACGCTTTTCCCGCTTTCCGACGCGAGATACGACGTGGCGATCGACGGCACACGCGACGCGCGACGGCCGCCGGCGCGAACGAGCGGGTGCGCCGACGCGTCGGTTGCCGTGTCGCCGCAACGGCCCGCGATCGGCAGCAACGCCTGGGCCGCAGGCTCCCTGCGGACCGTCGATGGGGACGCGCTCGTTGCAAATGATCCACATCTCGACTTGACGATCCCGGGTATTTGGTACGTCGTCGATATTGCGTCACCGCAACTGCACGCCGCCGGCGCGACGATTCCGGGAATTCCCGGCGTCGTGCTCGGCCACAACGAGCGTCTCGCCTGGGCATCGACCAACGCCGAGATGGCTACGACCAGCGTGTTCGAAGCGGGCCATCTCAAGCCGGGGTCATGGGTTACGGAGCAGTTTCACGTACGCTTTTCGCACGATGTGCGCATGCGATATTACCGCACCTCGCGCGACTTCTCCGTTCCTGATGAAGACGGTCGGTCGAGGATTGCCCTGGTGCGTTGGCCGATCTATGCGCAGGCTCGCTCGACGATCGCGACGGTGCTTTCGCTCGATCGTGCACGCGGCGTGAGCGACGCGTTGCGGATCCTCGAAAACTACCCAGGCTCACCGCAGAATTTTATTCTGGCGGATCGTAGCGGCCGGGTGGCCTACCACGTTGCCGGTCTCATCCCCGACGATCCGGCGTGGGGGCGTTACCTGCATCGCGCGCGTGACTTGCGCCGGACCTTCGCTCCCATCGCCTTCCGGGAGCTTCCCGGTAAAGCTCCTTCTCGTGATGCGATCCTCATCTCTGCGAACAACAAGGCGTACGGCTTTGCTTATCGCTACCGCTTGTCTGCGCAATTCGAGCCGCCCTATCGCGCTTACCGCATCGCGGAATTGCTACGCTTGCGTGGGCGGTACGATGCCTCGTATTTTGCGCGAATGCAGCTCGACACGCTCTCCCCCATCGACCTGGAAATAGCCCGCGAGCTGGCCAGGCTTGCGCGCACGCTTCCCCAGCAGGAACCTAGCGCAGAAGCACTCGCCCTCATCCGGCGATGGGATGGTCGCTACGAACCCGATTCCCGGGCCGCCGCGCTCGAGCATGCGCTTCGGGTCGAACTCTTTGACGACGCATCCACGTTTAACGCCGGCCTGATCGAATTACGGGCAGGCGCCGAAGCTCGAGCGCCCGAGCTCGAGCGCAATCTCTTGGGAACCCTTCCATTTGCCTTCGACGAACGTCGGGTGTGGCGAGACGCGGGCCGGGTGCGTATCGAGCATCCGCTTGCGCCGATGAACTTTTCATTTCTCAACGGTGCTTGGCTTCCCGGAGCGGGAGACGAGTATACGATTCATTTGCAGGAGCCCGGATTCGCACAGGGTTTTCGTGCAGTATGGGATGTCGGCGACTGGAATCGCGGGGGAATTGCGATTCCGAGCGGTGAGTCGGGCGAACCGGGCTCTGACCACTATACCGATCTCACGCGCGACTGGGTCGCCGGCAGGTTAGAGCCGCTTCCATTTACTCGCGCCGCAATTCGGCAAAACGAATCGAGCGCGCTCGTACTCCGCCCGCTTTAGCAAAATACCTGCACGCCACCTTGACGCTTTAGTTGCGGCGCCGAGGAACCCGTTTGCGTAATCACCAACTGGTGTGTGGTATGTACGCGCCGCACACCCAACGCGACGTCGACGAAATGCTCCAAGCGATCGGGGTCGAGTCCCTCGACGAGCTTTTGCGCGTCCCGGAGGCGATCGCGCTCAAAGCGAAGCTCGACGTCGTTCCCGCGCTGCCCGAGTATTTGATCCAGCGCCGTTTCGATCAATTCGCGAAAGAGAATACGGGCGTGGAATATCGCTCGTTTCTCGGTGCGGGCGCGTATCGCCATTACGTTCCGCCGGCGATCGCGGCGCTGGCGATGCGCGGGGAATTTCTCACCGCATATACGCCGTACCAAGCCGAGGTCTCGCAGGGTTACCTGCAGGCGATTTACGAGTGGCAAAGCTACATATGTCTGCTCACCGGCATGGAGCTTGCCAACGCTTCGGTCTACGACGGCGCCACGGCGCTGGCCGAGGCAGCGATCATGGCGCTGGGCGCAACCGGGCGGCGGAAGGTGCTCGTCTCGCGCGCAGTCCATCCGAACTATCGCGCGGTGCTGCGCACCTATTGCGACGGGCTCGACGTTACGGTCGACGAGGTCCCCTTCACAAATGAGGGCACGACCGACGACGCTGCGCTCAAGAACGCGGTGAGGAGCAAAGAGTACGCCGCCGCTGCGGTGCAGTCGCCGAACTTTTTCGGCAACGTCGACACGCCTTCGCATGGAGCGTTAGTCGAGCTCGAGGCGAGCGGCACGGTTCCGATTGCGGTCGTTGCGGAAGCACTCTCGTTGGCTGCTCTCGCGCCTCCCGCATCGTGGGGCGCGCAGATCGTCGCCGGCGAAGCGCAGAGTTTCGGCGTCGCGGTCGCCTATGGCGGACCCTACGCCGGCTTCATTGCGTCGACGCACGAGCACATGCGGCGGATTCCGGGGCGCTTGGTCGGCAAAACCGTCGACAACGCAGGCCGCACGGCGTACGTGTTGACGCTCCAGGCTCGCGAACAGCACATCCGCCGCGAACGTGCTACGTCGAACATCTGCACGAATCAAGCGCACTGCGCCCTCATTGCGACGATCTATCTCGCGCTCATGGGAAAGACCGGGTTGCGCGACGCTGCCGCGCTCAATTTGGCGCGCTCACGCGAGCTTGCAAGCGCCGTGGCCGGCGTTGAAGGCGTCCGCCTGAAGCACGCCGCCCCGTTTTTCAACGAATTCGTCGCCGACGTTGGCCGGCCGGCCGCCGAGGTATTGGCCGCGCTGCAGCAGCGCAACATTTTAGGCGGCCTCGACCTCGGCCGATTCTATCCGGACATGGGATCCTGCGTATTGATGGCTGCAACCGAGCTGACGACCGCGGGTGACGTCAACGCTCTAGCCGGCGCGCTCGATGAGGCGTTGCGTGTTCCCGCGGCCGTCTGATCAGCCCAGAGGCAAAGCTGCGGGCATACCGCTGATCTTCGAGCTTGGGCAAACCGGGCGCGCGACGCGTTTTCTCGAAGAAGGCAAGCCGCTCGAAAGATTTTTGCCCAAAAAGCTGGTGCGCGACGACCTGCCGCTTCCCGATAACAGCGAGCTCGAAGTGATTCGCCATTATACGCGCCTTTCGCAGGGGACGTTCGGCATCGATCTCGGATTCTATCCGCTTGGTTCCTGTACGATGAAATACAATCCGCGCGTGAACGACGCGCTCGCGGCTCGGCGTGAATTTGCCGAGCTCCATCCGTACACGCCCGACGGGCTTGCCCAGGGAGCGCTGCGCGTAATGTACGAGCTCGAACGATCGCTCAGCTCGCTCTTCGGGATGGCGGAATTTTCGCTCAATCCTTCGGCAGGTGCGCACGCTGAGCTTGCGGCTCTCTTGATCGCGAAAAAGTATTTCAAGGAGCGGGGCGAGAGACGGCGTGATAAAGTGATCGTGCCCGATACCGCACATGGCACGAACCCTGCGTCCGCTGCGATGTGCGGTTTCACCGTCATCTCATTGCCGAGCAACGAGCGCGGCCGGGTGAACGTCACCGAAATTCGCAAAGTGCTTGGGGCGGACACTGCGGTTTGCATGATGACGAATCCCAACACGCTCGGACTCTTTGAGGACGAGATCGCAGAAATCGCGGCAGCCGTGCACGACGCCGGCGGACTTATGTATTACGACGGCGCCAACGCCAATGCGATCATGGGTTACGCGCGTCCAGGCGACATGGGCTTCGACCTCATGCACCTCAACACGCACAAGACGTTTACGATCCCGCACGGTGGCGGTGGCGCGGGGCACGGACCGCTCGGCGTTGCCGCGCACCTCGTCGCGTATCTACCGACGCCGGTCGTTGCCCGCGACGGCGCGGCCTTCAGGCTCGACTTCGACCGCCCGAAGTCAATCGGACCAATGCGTTCTTTCTGGTCGAACTTCGCGCACGCCGTGCGCGCACTCGCATACCTCTACGCCAACGGCGAAGAGGGGTTGAAACGTGTCTCGCAGCTCGCCGTTTTGAACGCGAACTATCTGCGCGTCAAGGTCGCCGAGTTTCTCGAAACGCCCTATCCCGAAAACTGCCGACACGAGTTCGTCGCGTCGGCACAGCGGCTCAAAAAGGAGCATGGCGTCCGCGCTCTCGATGTCGCCAAGGCGCTGCTGGACTACGGCTTCATGGCGCCGACGATCTATTTTCCGCTTCTGGTGCCGGAGTGCTTGATGATCGAGCCGACCGAGACCGAGTCGAAAGAAACGCTCGATGCGTTTGTAGACGCATTGCGAGAAATCGTAACCAACGCTCAAACCGATCCGCAGGCGCTCTTCGAGGCGCCGGTCACGACCGCCGTTGGACGAGTCGACGAGACGCGCGCGGCCCGCCAGCCCGACCTGCGCTGGAGAGGATGAGCGCCCCGCCGGCCGACGGCATGGACTCGGGGTATCATAAAGCCGAATGATCGCAAGCAGCCTTCGGTGGGTGTTCTACGCCGGAATCGGGGTTTTGGCGACCTGCACGATGATCCTTGTGGTCCTCGTAGCAGGTAACAGCCTCCACTTATGGGGCCAGCAAGCCAGGCTCCATGTAAGCGGTCCACGTCCGCTAGGTTACCAGAGCCACCTGAGTCAAAAGCGACCGCCACCGATGGCGGAGGACGCGAGCTCTCGACCGAGAAAATGACTTAAGTAAATAACTCTAGTCATTTTTGGAGGAGTTGTGTTTCGGCGGCTTATCGAAGCTCTTGCTGCTCGCGGGCCATTAGAAAGGGGCAGCTCTGAGGTGGGCGCCCTGCTGGCTGCCTGCACGGAGGATTGGCCGGCCGGACGCTCGCTAAGCTCGCGTTCCGGAGCCTATACCCGGACCTCCGTCTATCGCGACGCTCGGTTCGAGGTTCTCTTGCTCAACTGGGCGCCGGGCGCCGCCTCGGCGATCCACGATCACGGCGATCAGCATTGCTGGATGCTGGTTCTGGGCGGAATGCTAAAGGTGGAAGACTACGTGCGGCTGGATCCCGGCGACGTCCCGGGGTATGCTCACGTCGAGCGACGAGACTCGAGGACGCTTGATGCGGGCGGAATGGATCTGCGGTCAGGCCGCTTCGACCTCCATCGCGTTACCGCAACGGACGGGGTGCCGGCCGTTTCACTCCATGTTTACTCCGGACCGATGCGCAAATTTCTAATCTACGACGAGTCGGCGCGGCGCTGTGAAACCGCGGTAGGAACCTACGACGAGGTCCTTTCGGTCTATTCCGAACCGGTGCCGCGATGATCGAGCTAGACGTCGCGATAGTCGGTGGCGGTTTCAGCGGCTGCGCGGTTGCAGCGAGTTTGGCTCGGCATGCATCACCGGACTTTTCGTTAGCACTCTTTGAGCCCGATGAGCTCGGACGGGGTGCCGCATACGGTACTCGCCATCGCGAGCACTTGCTTAACACACGCGCGCACATGATGGGCCTCTACTCCGACGATCCCTATCACTTCGTTCGTTGGCTGGGTTTACGCGGCGGTTCGATGGATTTCGTTTCCCGGCAACTCTACGGCCAGTACGTCGGGGAAATTGCGCGACACGCATTCGAGCGTCCCCGGTTCGTGCGCGTTCGCGATCGCGTTGCCGCGTTACGGCGCCGCAACCCTAGCGGTTTCGTCATCGAATCCCGCTCCGGCTCTCGCTTTGGCGCTCGAGCCGTCGTACTGGCAACCGGGAACCCACTGCCAAACGACGACTTTTTTCCACCCGAGATACGGCTTCATTCAGGATACATCGCCGATCCATGGCGCTTCGACTATCGCGTCGTCGGCGGTCACGTGCTGCTCATTGGCTCCGGTTTGACGGCCCTCGACGTACTGGTCGCGCTAAAGACCTGCGGGCACCGAGAGGCGGTGCATATTTTGTCCCGCCGTGGCCGGTTTCCCGAAACACACGAGAACGTTGCGCCGTACGACGTCATTCCGGTGCTCGACACACACGGCGCGGGCGCGCTTTTGCGCAGCTTTCGTCGTCACGTCTACGATGCGGCTCAGCGCGGATTCGACTGGCGCGCGGTGGTCGACGTACTACGTCTCGAGGGCGAAGCCATATGGAGACGCCTTCCCGAAGCGGAGCAGCGCCGTTTTGAGCGCCATTTGCGCTCGCACTGGGAGCGTCATCGTCACCGCGCGCCGCAGCAAGTCGATGCGGTTCGTCAAGCCTATCAGCAATCCGGCCGGCTTTACCACTACAGCGGAAGGCTCGTGGGCATCGAGCGTGGCAATGCGACGATCGCGCTCCATGCTCGTGAGACCGTCGTGATACGCCCGCGGTGGATTGTAAACTGCTCGGGTATAGGTCGCATCTCGCCGATGAGAAGAGATCCATTGCTCGGCGCGATGCTTGCTCGAGGCTGCATCTCCCAGGACCGCACGGGCCTTGGCCTCCGAGCGACGTGGGAGCTGGCCGCTATCGACGCGAGAGGGAACACGGTTCCGGGACTGTGGATCGTAGGGCCCCCCGTACGCGGTTCGCGCTTCGAGGCTACCGCGGTTCCCGAACTTCGCGGCATGGCGGAGCTAGCCGCCGCCGAGGTTTTGCGCTCGCTCGGCAGGCCCGCCTCGATGCAGCCTTTACACACCCCCCGCCGTCGATGGACTTCGACCCAGCGGAGCGTAAAGCAAGTCGGGCTCGGCCTCTAAAAATCCAGGCGCTTCCCTGCAACCCTTCTTGGGTCCGAAGGCTATAATGGAAGTAATCGGGGGTCGGCAGCGGCCCCCTTCCCTGTCCAACGCGGAGCGTCATGCGAATCAAGTACGAGGTGTCGGCGGGCGGCTTGCTGCTGCGCCGGCGCGGTTCGGCCTACGAGGCCCTTCTCATCGGACGCGGCGCTCCGCCGCGCGTCTGGACGCTGCCCAAGGGCCATGTCGAGGCCCGGGAATCTACCGAGCAAGCCGCGTTGCGCGAAGTCCGTGAGGAGACGGGCTGTTGGGGTGAAATCGTCGCGCGGCTCAGCGAAATCGCGTACTGGTTTTACGTTGGAAAAGCGAAGCATCGTAAGGCGGTCACGTTTTTTCTCATGCGGTATCTTTCCGGCGACCCCGCGAGCCACGATCACGAAGTCGACGACGCGTCGTGGTTCGACCTGACCCTGGCGCGCAAGACGCTCAAGTACGTGAACGAGAAGCGACTCATCGATCTCGCGCTCGAGTTTCTTGCCGCGCATCCCGACGTGCTCGGCGAGCCCGAGGTCGTTGCTCGTATCGCCGAGCCCGTATCGTCCTGAGCGCTTTCCACGTCCGGCTCGATGCCTTCGACGGCCCGCTCGACCTTCTGCTCGGTCTGATCAAAGAGAGACAGCTCGATATCGCGACGGTTCCCCTTGCGATCGTTGCCGAGCAGTATTTAGAGTACGTTCGCGCCTTGCAAACGCGGGACGTCGAGATCGCGGCCGAGTATCTCCTCATCGCGGCGACGCTGCTCTTTCTAAAGTCGAAGGCACTCTTACCGCCGATTCCCCAGGAGCTCGTCGACGAGGAAGGAGAGACCCCCGAAGCGATCGAGGAGCGGCTACGCCGCCGTTTGATCGCCTATTCGAAGTATCGCGAACTGGGTGAAGAGCTGCGCGAACAGCAGCTCGAAGCCAGTTCGTTCTTCTTTCGGGAGCCGGGCGACCCAGCGGGCGAGATCGTTCAGCGATACGACATCAATCCCGAAAAACTCAAGCAGGCTTTCGTGACGATGCTCGCACAAGTCGCGGCCAGAAACGCGTTCGATCGCGCGCGAGCGGGTATCGCTGCTCGCGTCGATGGACTACATTATGCGGCGGATCAAAGAGCGCGGCGACGCGTATTTTTCGGAGCTCTGCTCCGAGCTGGGCATGACCCGGCAGGTGATCGTCGTCACCTTTCTGGCGATCTTAGAACTCATTCGCCGTCATCGTCTCGCCTTCGAGCAGCCGCAAGCGTTCGACGACATCCGCCTTTTCGCGCCGCCGAAAGTCGCGGCATGAGCACGCGCCCCGATGAGATCTCCGGTGCCGGCGAAGCGGCGGCCCTGGATGAAGCGGTTCTTCGGCTGCAGCGGCCCGTCGAAGCGTTGCTCTTTGTCGCGAGCGAGGCTTTGTCGATTCACCAGCTCGCTAAGCTGTTGCGCGCGCAAGAGCGTGAAATCGCAGCGGTCCTGCAGCAGATCGAAGCGGAGTATGCCGACCGCGGGATCGTCTTGCGGGAAGTCGCCGGCGGTTACCGCTTCGCCACGTCGCCGCTTGCCCGCGACGTCGTCGAGGAGTATTTGTTGCCGCCCAAGACGACGCTTTCGACGCCGGCTCTGGAGGCGCTGGCCATTATCGCCCACCTTCAGCCGGTCACCCGCAGCGAAATCGAAGCGATTCGCGGCGTCAACTCGGATAGCGTGGTGAACACGCTGCTCGACCGCGGGTTCATCGGCGAGGCCGGACGAAAAGACGTCGTCGGCCGTCCGATGCAGTACAGAACGACGCCCTCTTTCCTGGAGTCGTTCGGCCTTCGCTCGCTCGACGATCTGCCGGAGCTCGAACTCGAGCCGGGCCAACCGCTGGAATTCGATTTGGGAGCCGCGGAGGTCTCGTAAGTGCGAATCGGGCTGCACGTGCACGTCGCGGGCGGCTACCTCAAAGCGGTAGAGCACGCGAGGAGTGCCGGGTGCACCGCGATGCAAATCTTTTCGACGAATCCGCGAAGCTACCGCACGAGCGCGATTGACGGTACGGCGCTCGACACGTTCGCGCGTCTTCGCCGTGAAGCAGGGCTCGATCCCTGCGTCATCCATACGCCATACCTCATCAACCTTGCGAGCGTCGATCCGAAGATCGCCGAAGGTTCGCTCCGGTTGCTGCAAAACGATCTCGACGTCGCCGCGCGCGGAGGCATGCGCTTTGTCAACACGCATCTAGGTTCGTACGGCGCGCGCGATCGTTTCGAAGCCTTCGATTCGATTTGCGGCGCGCTCGAAGCGGCGCTCGCCGGCATCGGGCCGGACGTTTACTTAGTGCTGGAAAACTCGGCGGGGGCAGGCAATCTGGCCGGCGGTACGCTCGAGGAGTTGGGCGCATTCGTTCGGATCCTCCCCCATCCGCAGCTGGGGATCTGTCTCGATACCGCGCACGCGTGGGCTTCCGGCTACGCGATCGATTCCAAGGATGGCGTCGATCGGTTTGTCGATGCAGCGGAACGAGAGATCGGACTCGAGCGAATAATGATGTTTCATTTCAACGACACGGAAGTTGAGCTGGGCGCCGGCCGCGATCGCCACTGGCACATCGCTGAGGGGCGAATCGGCTTCGAAGGCTTTCGCGCGTTGCTCGCTCATCCCGAGCTCCGTCAGAAGACGGCGATTCTGGAAACGCCCGGCAGTGACGCCGACGATTTGCGCAACATGCAGACCGTTCTGGCGATTGCGCGCGGAGCGCTCAGCTTCTCCTGAGCGCAGTCGAAGCGCCCTACGCGATGCGCAGATGCGGCAGGCGGAAGTTTGACTCGAGAAAGAGAGCCGAGTCGGCTCGGTTGATTTTGAGCTTTAGATCGACGTCGGTGACGTCGGAGACGAGCGGAGCGGTGCGGACGGGGTCGCGAAACATTTGAAACCTCTTGGCGGATGTGGTAACCTTCATTAAGTATACGGTGGTGACAGTAACTTGTCAACGAGTTTTGCCGGTGAATAAGCCGCCAAGGCGGAGCCAGTGAGCCCTGTTTCCGACGATGCGCCGGGTGAACTCGAGCTGATCCGGCGCTTCGAGAACACCTTGGAATTGCCGAGAGGCCCCGATGAGCTCGACTCGCTCGAACGTGCTCGCGGGTGGTGCCTCAGCCATGGGTTGCCACCACCGCTGGACCAAGCGCACCTCGAGCTCCTACGCGGCTTCCGTGAGGCGCTCCGTGACCTGCTCTTCGCCAACAACGGCGAGGGCGATCGCCATTGTGCCTGGCAAGCTTTGAGCCCCTTCCTTGCGAGGGCCCGTCTTGGCCTCACCATCGACCCAGACCGGGGCCTCGAGCTGCGGCCGGTGAGCCATGAAGCAGAAGGTCCGATCGCATCGCTGCTTGCGACCGTGTACGAATCGCTTCTAAAAGGAACGTGGTCGCGTCTGCGAGCCTGCCGCAAGAGTTCGTGCCGCTTCGCGTACTACGATCACACCAAGAATGCTTCGCGCGCGTGGTGCAGCATGGCGACGTGCGGCAACCAAGCTAAAGCGCAGCGTCGCCGCGAGCGTCAACGGCTCTCATCCTGATACCGTCGCAGCAAAACTTCGTTGCCCACTTCGACGTCGACGCGTTTTATGCCAGCGTCGCCGTCCGCGACGATCCGGGTCTTCGCGGCAAGCCCGTCGCCATTGCTGGTCGGAGCCGGCGTGCGGTCGTCCTCACCGCCTCCTATGAGGCTAGGCCGTACGGAGTCCGTTCGGCGATGCCGCTGTACAAGGCCCGCATGGCCTGTCCGGATCTGCTCGTCGTGCCGCCCGACATGCAGAAGTACAGAGCGGTTTCGCGTGAGATCTTCGGGGTCTTGGGTAAGCGAGGTCAGCCGGTCGAAGCTCTCTCTCTCGACGAAGCGTTTGTTGCAATGGGCGAGGCGACGTTCGAAGATGCGCGGGCACTGGCCGAAATGCTTCGGCGCGAAGTATTCGACAGAACCGGCCTCACGGTGAGCGCGGGAGTTGCGACCGGAAAAATGGTCGCAAAGATTGCTTCGGACACGTGCAAGCCCAACGGCTTGTTGGCGATCGCTCCCGGTGAGGAATCAGCATTTCTCGAACCGTTGCCGGTCGCCCGTCTCTGGGGCATAGGCCCAAAAATGCAAACGCGTTTGAGCGTCTTCGGCATCACGACGATCGGGGAGCTTGCGGCCCTCGACGATGCACGGCTGCGGGAACTGTTCGGGTCCTGGTGGCACGAGCTGCGGGATCTGGCCCGCGGCATCGATCGCCGGCCGGTCGAGCCCGAGCGCGAAACAAAATCAATCTCGACGGAAGAGACCTTCGAGTATGACGTATGCGACGAAAGCCGTCTGATCGACGTACTCCGCGCCCAAGCCCGCGAGCTAGCCGAAACGCTTGAACGCGAGCGCACCGTTGCGCAAACGATCGGCGTTAAGATCAAGCGCGCGGACTTCAGCGTCATCGGCCGTCAGACGCATCTCGCCGAGCCGACCCGGGATGCCCGTCGAATTTTTCGCACCGCCGTGCACTGCTTACGGCGCGCCGCTTTGGAAGGCACGGCAGTGCGGCTGCTCGGGACTCGCGTCGCCTCGCTTAGTGAAGGCGACGCCTTGCAAACCAGCTTATTTAACTGATCGCCTTTTTGCAGTACTTCAAATATGATCGCTCGACCAGCAAAAGTCCCCCGAAGAGGGCGCGGAGATCGCGCTGAGCACAGATTCGCCTTCCGGGCGCAGCGCAGTCATCATGAGAATCGAACGACTTCGCTTGCGTACGGCGAGCTTTGGGAGCAGATCCCGCGCAGGCGCGGGCGGCAACCAACCGCCGATGCGCCGAAGATCGCCGGCGGCGGCGCGAAGCAGTGCGGGAATCGCCGCGGCCGCAGCGTCATCGGCAAAGGCGAATTCCTCGAGTACGTATAGATCGCGCCGCGGGTCGCGAGCTCCCAATACGTAGGCAGCCGTCCCACGCCCTCGGCGCAGCGCCAAGTTCGTTTCGGGGTGGCCTTCGGAGCGTTGACGCCGGCGCGTCCGAATCCACTCCCACGTTGTCGGAGTTCGTAAAAACGCAGTGCGGCGCGGACGCTCGGCGAGTTCGAACACGTTGCTCACACTGCCCCAGTCGTCGTCGGAAAGTCGTGTCAGCGACAGGCGCGTGGCCGGCAGCGCGTCGGCACGGAGCAAAAAGCGCCGCGATGAAAACTCCCGAAAGCCCAAAGCCGCGTAGAATTGCGGACGAATATCCGAGAAGAGAAAGGTGAGGTCCCAGCTCTCCTTGCGAGCTTCGTCCAGGGCCATGGCGAGCATCAGGGTCGCGTAGCCGCGCCCCCGGTATTCGCTCGGCGTAAAGACCGCCCCGTATCCCACGGTGCGCAGCCGGTGGGAGCCGTCGCGAACGGCGCGTTCGTATCGTTTGAATGAGCCAACCCGCGCGCTGCCGTCGTAGAGACCGATCGTGCGATAGTGCCGTCGGCCATAGCGTCCGCATGCCACCGCAAGCGTCTGTCTTTGGTACTCTTCAAGCGTGCGATTTCCGGCCCAAAGCGGAGCGGTCAGCGGCAAAACCTCGTTCGCATACGCATCGGGCGAAATTTCCCGCAGGCGCACCGCCACGAGTCAGCGGAGCTCTTCGAGGAATTCGGGGGCGGTCTTACCGCGAGTCGGAGTTCCCGAAGCCGTGATCAGGACGGTATTGCGAGCTCGGCGCAAAGCATAGGCGAAGGCTCGGCGTTCGCGATCGTAGTACTGCTGCGGCGCCTTCATGCGAAACATGTAGTAGCTGAACTTGGCCGTGCGCGACGATCGCGCGTCTCCGACGTTGTCTTTCGGTATCATGCCGAAGCGCGGGCTGAACAGAAAGGCATCCGGCGAGTACCAGCATGGAAAAGCGCCGGGTTGAGCGCTCGCCACGATCACGTGGTCGAATTCCCGCCCCCGCGCCGCCTCGACACTCAAGATTTGTACGAATCCTTCACGCGCATTTTCCTGGTCGCAAGTGTCGAGATCACTCTCCATCCGGCGCTCGGCATACTCGAGAATCTCCGCGAGGGTTGCGTCCGGCTTTTTGTCGACGAACTCATTGAGCCGGTCGAGCAGCCGTCGCAACGCCACCTGTTGCGCGCGGGCGCGCGCCGAACCCGGGTCGCCTTCGCGCCCGAGACCCTCCTTCCAAACGGTCCGCGCGAACGTTTCGAACGGCGCTTCCTCCATAATCTGCAACCAGCGCTGCCGGCAAGCGCGAAAGCGTTGAACGCGGGCAGCGGCATCCTCGCTTAACGCATCGTCGCGCTCGCCCCGGATTAGATTCCAGCCCAATCGCAGATCGCGCTTGGGGTTCCACCGGCTCGCGCGTGACGTCGGCGCGGGCTCTTCGTCGAACGCGAACAGCGGCCGCTGCGGGTCCGGTGGTTCCCCGCACAATGCTGCAAGCGACGCGTCGGAGAGACCGAACGCAGGATTTGCTAGCGTTCGTAGGAGCCAATCGTGACGGAACGGATCGTAGACATTCCATAAGAGGGCGACAGCGTCCAAGGCCCGCCGGTCCGCGAAGGCGTTGAGATCGCCTGAGACGATCGCCGGAACGTTGCGATCGAGCAATGCGGCTTCATAGCTGGCGACGTTTTTGACCGAGCGAAAGAGCACCGCAATTTTTTCCGCGCGCACGCCTTCGCTCAGCCAAGCGCCGACGCGCTCCCCGATCAAGGCGGCTTCATCGCGAGGAGTTGGAACTCGTTGGAGCTCTCGCCGGGGCGAGCGGTGCGCCTCGTGCAGCTCGATTTTCGAACGCGCTCGTGCGAAGGTCACTTCGGGCTGAGTCCGGCGAAGACCGGAGATGGCGGATGCGGGATCGCCGCAGAGCGTAACTCCGGCCAGCCGCTCGCCGAAGATTGCACTCAAAAGAGCGAGTTGCGCGTTGGTCAAGTTTTGTGCGTCGTCGACGAAAGCAAACCGATGACGATCGCGAAGCGCCGAGCCCAGAGGGCTCTCTTCTCTGACGCACTGGGCCGCCGCGATCACCGCATCGCGCCCCGTCATTCGGCCGCTGACGCGAACCAGCTCGAGGTAGCGTTGGTAGAGCTTCGTTAGGATCTTCGCTAGGTCGATCTCCCGCCGATGCTGTCGCAGCAACTCCTCCGGCGTTGCTGCAAGCGAATCGTGATACGAGTTCTTTGTTGCGGTGAGGAGCGTCGGATCGGCAAGGTTCGGCGGATTGGCGTAAAATTCGGTTGCGCCGGCGAGCGATCGCGCGAGAAGCAGCGCCGGATCCACCTCGGCGTCGCGCAATCGCCGAATCAAGCGGAAGGCCGACCGGAGAAAACGCTCGGGCGAGCGTAATCCGGGCACTTCAGGGTCGAGCTGATTCTCCGCAAACTCCTCCCACTGCAGCGCGAAGAGAGGCGCGCAGGCCTCGGAAAAGGTCAGCTCGGCCTCGACGTCGTCGATCAGCGTGACGTCGAGACGCTGCGACCGAAGCAGAGCGGCGGCGTATTCATCCATGCTGCGTTCCGGTCCGAGCACCAGCGGGTCGGCCTCCGGATGAAGCCGGCGTGCGCGGGCGATGCGCTCGGCCAAAGCCGTGCTCTTGCCGGTGGCGGCCGCTCCGAGGATGGCGAAGCATTCATCATACGGCGCATCGACCGCGCTGCGCTGCTCGGCGGTTAGTTCGAGGAGAATCAACTTCCGAAGCGTTGGGCTTGCGCAGGTGGTTTACAGCCGCACGCGGTTGCGTACGCGCAATAGGCGCAAGCCGCGGCATCTTCTGTGGGATCGAACCGGCTAATATCGCCCGACGCGAGCTCGTGGCTTAGCTCGATCATGCGCGCGCGCGATTTTTCGAGGTCCCCGAGGGCGATGCTCGTGCCGACCTGAAGAACGATCGGACGTACGTCGAGTAAGGCGTCCTTTAAAGGAATCAGCACTAATCGCGTTACGCGATCCCCGGCCGCCGTCCGCACCCAGAAATAGAATGGAAGCTGAAAGTCTCGAAAGCGGCGAATCTGCTCGCTATACTCGGCCGCGTTCCTCGCAATGCTTCCGGTCTTGTAATCCACGACGCTCATGGCGCCCGAGCGATCGTCGCGATCGAGGCGATCGATGTACCCGAGGAACGGCCGCCCCTCCAGATCGAGTTCGGCGGAAACTTCGCGGCCCACGACCTCGAATGGCGCTTCCTTCTCCTGCGCGAGAAGCCAATCGACGTAGCGTTGCGCCGTGCGCTGGGCCCGGCGCACCTGCAGCACGAATTCGACAGAAGTATCGAACCCTTCGCGGTTGCGCTCGAAGGCCCAAGTGACGCACTCGCGGATACGACGGCGCATCGCGGCGCCGGCGGCGTTCTTGGGTCGGGGGAACTCGCCGTGAAAATCTTCGAGCGCGAGGTGGAAGGCACTCCCGTACGCCGAGGCGGACGAGCCGGGGTCTTCCACCGCAGCGCACGCGTATTTGAAGAACCATTTGCGCTTGCATTCGGCATACGTGTTGAGCGCCGAAGCGCTGAAGTGTTTCTGCCAAGCCGCAACGCGGCGCGGCTCTTCGTGCGGGAGAGGCTCGGCGAGCTCGAACTCGAGCGCAACGTCCGTACTCGGCCGAACGCGGTGAGCGAGTGGCGGACGAGAGCTCGGTGAAATTTCGAACGCATCCGCGATTGCCTCGCGCAATGCTTGGCCTTCCAACTCGGGCGGAAAGGCTCGAATCCGGCGTACCGCGCGGGCAAAGCGAAGCACGCTATCGCGATCGATCGGCGGTAACGCGAGCCTTCCACGGTCGATGGCATCCAGCAGCGAGCCGGTTCGAGCGGCAAGGGTCGCGTAGGCCGCGCCCACGTCGTGCGAGACTCCAGAGCATGAAGAGCGGATGAGGCGCGCAAGAGAGGCTTCGGATCCGGTGCGCTGCCAGCTGACTGCGTCGTCGATGAAAGAACGGAATCGTGGGGAATCGGAGAGCACTACATCTGGAGTTAAAGCTTCCACCAGGCGCCCCTGCAGCCAACGTATAACCGCTTTCGAATGCGACGCATCATCGTCGGCATTACCGGAGCCAGCGGCAGTCTCTACGGCTACATGGTATTGCAAGCATTGCGCGCGATCGGCGGCATCGAGACGCATCTCGTGCTCACGGCGGCCGCACGCCGGACGATCGAGCTCGAAACCGACATGACCGCCGACGACTTTGAAGGCCTCGCCGACGTCGCGCACCGCGACGACGATCTTGCTGCGGCGATCTCGAGCGGCTCGTTCCTCACCGACGGGATGCTGGTGATTCCGTGTTCGATGAAGAGCGCGAGCGGTATCGGCTACTCGATGAACTCAAATCTGCTCGTTCGCGCCGCGGACGTCTGCCTCAAGGAGAAGCGCCGGCTCGTTTTGGTGGTTCGCGAGACCCCGCTGCACCTTGGCCATCTGCGCACGCTTGCCCAGCTCGCAGAGATGGGGGCGGTGATTCTGCCTCCCATTCCCGCCATGTACGCCAATCCGCAGAGCGTCGACGATATCATCGCGCACACGGTCGGAAAGGCGCTCGATCAATTCGGCATCGCCAACGAGCTTTTTAAACGCTGGCGTTCGCCCGACTGACGAGCCGGCGCGCGAGCGCGACGTCGCTGGGCCGGTCCACGTTGACGGCCGTTTCAGGAAAAGCTGAGACGAATGCGCGAACGGGCGCCTCGAGAAGCTTGGATGCGCGCCCCTCGGCCTGCGCTATGGTTAGCCGGCCCAAGGCAAACCGTGCCAACACGTCCCACCCGAAGAGCGATGCCAGTTTGAACGGATGCTTACGCGCGGCGCCGAGCTGCTCGATAAAACGCTCCAGCATCGCCAGGGAGCGGGGCTTCACCACAACGATACCTCCTCCACAGAAGGTTCCGTCGTGCATTCGCGCCCAGGTGTGAGGGACTTGCGGGAAGCGCTGCATATGAACTCGCCGTTCGACACATCCGTAGACGACATCGGCGCCCAGCGGTTTGACGCCGCAAACGAAATCATCTACCGCCGCAGGCGTGAGAACCGGCAGATCGGAAGCGGCGATCAAAACGTCGGCGTCCTCCTGGAAACCGGTCAGCCCGTTGCGCAGGCTTTGCGTGATCCGCACGCCGTCTGGCCGGAGCTCGTCAGCGATGGCCAGATCGCGATGACCTTCCAGACTTGGAGGCGCAACCACGACGATCCGTCCCACCGTTCTCGCGCCGCGCAGCGCGGCCAGCACGCGCCCGACTAGGGTGACGCCGGCGATTTCGACGAACGCCTTGTTTGGAGCGCCCCGCTGCAGGAGCGCTACGTCGTCCTGGGGGCCGCCCGCCAGCACCACAGCATCCATCATCGTCGTGTCATCGTGAGCCCTTCGACTCCCTTGGCTCGCTGGGGAGAGGCGATTCGAAGGGACGCCACAGTGGCGTTGCCGCAAAGGCGCTGGGAAAGCGTTCGTAATCTCCGGGCAAGTCGAGACGCTCGACGATGCGTTCGATTTCGTTGCGTTCCCGCGCAAGCGTAAACACGCACGATCCGGAGCCGGCCAAGAGCGTATTGGTCGCGCCTCCCGCTTGAAGCGCCGCGACGGCCGCTGCAACTTCCGGCGCCTGCGACGCAATGAGGTCGTGGAAATCGTTGTGCATGAGCCGTTCGACGGATGTGAAATCGGCGCGCTGAAGCGCCTCGAGCAACGCAATTGAGACCGATCCCTTGCGAAGCCGCTGCGGCCTTCCTATGCGATCGAGCTGCGCGTAAGCGCTCGCGGTTGAAATCATTACCGGCGGCTTCACGATCAAGGCGTGCCAGCGCGGTATCGCTCCCGCCGGCGTCACGCGTTCGCCCGTTCCCTCGACGAGCGCCGCGGTTCCCGCCAGAAAAAACGGCACGTCGGACCCCAGCTTTCGCGCAATGCGCAACCAGTCGCGCGGAAGTGCAGACCCAAACGCACCCCTCATTGCCGCACGCAGCACCGCTGCCGCATCGCTCGATCCCCCTCCCAAGCCTGCTTGCACCGGGATTCGCTTGCGCAGCTCCATTCGAACGGCCGGAAGCGTTCCCACCGCGTTCATCGCAGCAATGACGAGATTGCGCTCGTTTTCGAGTTCGCCGCGATCGCAGATAAAGCTGAAGTGAGTGCTTGCCTCGATCGTCAGTTCGTCCGCCAGTTCGAGCGGCACCATGACGCTGCGTATGCCGTGGTATCCGTCATCGCGCGGGCCCAGCACCTCGAGCGTCAGATTTATTTTTGCGGGAGCCCGTAGGGTCAGCATTCGGAGCATCGGGTTTGCCGCCGCGTGAGGAGGCGCCTGTGTGCTCGGCGCCGCACTAGGTAGCGAAAGAATGGGCTTGAGTTACGACGCGCAGCGCAACGAATTTTGCGCCTACGTCCTTCACGAATCGGAGACGCCGTACGGCCTTCTGCTCGGGAATTTCAAAACGTACGCGCAATCGACGGCAAAGGGCGGCGTCCGTGGCTTGTGGGATGCCGACACGGACCAAATCATTTTCGGAACGCACCACATCGCGTATCGCCTCGCCGACCGCACGTTCTTCCCGCATCAAATCGAGCGCGATCTCACGTTTCTTCCCTACGCGCAAATTTCCGAGTTTACGCTCGATCACCGAATCCACGTCACCGAGGCATTCTTCGTGCCGCACGGCTCGGAATTCGATCGCGCGGTTTCCTTCGTGGTCGACGTTACGCTTTACAACCCCGGGGCGATCGACGTGGAGGTCGGCGTCTTCCCTTGGGCGATGTTGGTCGGACAGCGCTTCTACGGCGAACCGGAGCACGAAGTCCGCGCTTGGAACGACGCTCGGTTTATCTGTTCTAAGAATCTGGAAACGGGCAGCGAGCGATGGTGGGGCGGCTCCCGAAGGCCGGTCGCCGTCGAGCTCTCTTTGCGCGAACAGGTCTTGCTCAAGTCGATGCGCCGCGGCACTCTTGCCAGCCAAGAGCCGGAGCAGACGCTCGACGACGTAACGCCGCAGCAGGCTGAGCTCGTGAGCCGAAGGATTTTCGGTGCTTTCGAGTACCGTATCGCCGTCGCTGCGGGCGCGCGCGAGTCGCTGCGGTTGGCGGTCGTCTACCACAAGGACGGAACCGACCGGAGCAGGCCCGTCCTCGAGGCGCTGCTCGGCGACCGGCGAGCGTTGCATAACACGCAAGGCTATTTCACGGAACGCCTAGCCGACGCGCGTTTTCTCGTACCCTCGCCCGAGATCAGCCGCGGGGTCGCATGGGCCAAGGCGAACATGCTGCGCATCGTCAAGGAATATCCGCAAGGCTGGGGCGCGACGAATTCACCGCCGTCCGACATCCTCGTATCGCGCGATACGTCGTGGCTCGTCCACGGGTTTGATTATTTTTGGCCCGAGTTTAGCCGCAACGCGCTCGAAGTATTCAATCGCGCGGTCGAGGAGAGTGGCTTGATGATCGAATACGTTCGCGGCGTCAGCGGCTACAAGACCGATTACGATCTCAACATCAACGACGACACGCCGCTTCACATCATTGCGATGCTGCACCACTACAACGCGACGCTCGACGATGCATGGGTCCGCGAGCACATCGCGCTCGTGATAAAGCTTACGGACTATATGCTTACTCAGCGCGACGATCGCGGCCTGATCAGCTGCCGCGCCAAGGGCGTCGACATGTACGGCATTTCCTCGTGGCGAAACATCATACCCTACTACACCCTCGACGGCGCGGTGACGGAAATAAACTCCGAGGCCGTCTACGCGCTCGAGGCCGCGGCGATGCTCTGCGCGGTTGTGGGAGACAACGACCACTGGGAGCGATACGGAGCCGAGGCCCAGCAGATGCGCGCGGCGATGATGGACTACCTTTACAACGACGATACGGGCGCGTTCGTGCTCAATTACGATCAAGAAGGAAACTACCAGGACAACTTCACGGCGGACGAGATTTTCCCGGTGCTCTTCGGCGTCGCCGATCAATCGCAACGGCGCGCGATTCTCGCGAGATTGCAAGAAGCCGACTTCGTCACGCCGGTCGGGCTTCGCACGATCTCGACCGCCGACGCTTGGTATTTCCCCTCGTATGGGTTCGGACTGCTCGGCGGCATATGGCCCGACCTGACGCTCTGGTGCGCCGTCGCGTTGGCGCTTAACGGTATGACCGACGAAGCGGTGCATTTCCTCAATATCTCCTACGGAGCGATGGAAGGAGGAAGTCCGCGCAACACCGTGCCGGGCGAGTTCGCGGAATGGTTCGACGGCGGGTCGCTGAGCAATCGGGGAATCTACCTCTCGCCCTGGACCGGCGCCAAGTACTTATGGGCCGTTGCCGAGACGGTCGGCGGTTTGAACGGCTATCGCACCAGCGGGCGTCCGCACTTAGCGCCCCTGCGTCCGAAGGGCTGGCAATGGATTGCTGCGGCGCGCGTACATTGGGGAGGGCGCCGCTGCACCTATGTGGTCGACTTACGCAGCAACACGATTTACGGCGATATGCCCGAGCTTTCGGCGGAAGAGCCCTTCACCTGCATACATGCCGGACGCGACGTAAGCGATGAGGTCGCGACCTCTCCGGTTGAAGTCGGTGCGATTGCATTTGAGGACGAGGCGGGCGCCGTGCGCATCTTCCTCGGAAACCAGCTGGATCGCGCGCGCAACGTGCTGTTAGAATTTCGCGGACATACGGCTCGCGTAGATATGGCCCCGGGCGAGCTGCGCGAAGTGCACTTGTTGGGTAAGCCGAGTGACCACCGAGCACGCGCAGCGAAGCTCGACGTCGTCCGTCCACTAGCGCGGGTATAATCATCCAGCGTCATGCATCCCTCGACGCGATTCCCGACTATCGTTTTGGCAGCCGGTGCCCTCGTGCTTCTCGTGGCCGTCGCGCTGGGAGAGCGGATGGGAAACCGGGTAATCGGCCAAGCAACCGAGCAAACGCTGCAGAGCGTGATTCCGCGGGCCGTGACGCCGGCGCCAAACGCCACGCCGCAGCCATATGGGCCTGACTGGAAGCGCTCTCAAGCGCTCTCGGTGGCCGGTGATCCGCACTTCCCCGACCCGCGCGTCCCTCCGGTTCCGCTGCCTACGCTCGCGCCGACGCCTAAGCCAACGCCGACCCCCGTTCCCACGTCGACGCCGAATCCAAACGTGCCCATCTGGCGCCAGCAACCGCTGCCGACCGTTAAACCTTCGGTCACGCCATCTCCCGAAAATTCTGGGCTTCCGCCTGCGCCGACCGCCGAGCCGTCTCCCGACACGAGCTCGAGCCCTCGGTAACTCACTTGGCCAATGCTCCCACTGGGATCGGCTGTTATGATAGAGAGATGCAAAGCACCGGAACCGTAACAGTAAAGCGCGGGCTCGCTCAAATGCTCAAGGGCGGCGTAATCATGGACGTCGTCACTCCAGAACACGCCGCCGTCGCGCAGGAGGCCGGCGCCGTCGCGGTCATGGCACTCGAGCGTATTCCCGCAGATATCCGCGCTGCCGGCGGGGTAGCCCGAATGAGCGCAATCGATTTGATACGCGGCATCATGGATGCGGTGACGATTCCGGTAATGGCAAAGGTGCGCATCGGACACTTTGCGGAGGCGCAGGTACTCGCGCAGCTTGGGGTCGACTACATCGATGAATCAGAAGTGCTCACCCCTGCCGACGATAAGTACCACGTCGACAAGCACGCCTTCACGACGCCCTTCGTTTGCGGAGCCCGCGATTTGGGCGAGGCGCTGAGGCGAATAGCCGAAGGCGCAGCGATGATTCGCAGCAAGGGCGAGGCGGGAAGCGGTAACATCGTCGAGGCCGTGCGCCATATGCGCGCCATCGGCGACGCAATTCGGGAGTTGAGCGTCGTTCCGGCCGAAGAGCTCATCGCGCGCGCGCGAGATCTTGGCGCTCCGCTCGAGCTCGTCTCGCAAGTTGCCAAAGATGCGAAGCTTCCGGTCGTACTCTTCTGCGCGGGCGGCGTCGCGACGCCCGCCGATGCGGCGCTGATGATGCAGCTTGGCGCCGAAGGCATATTCGTCGGCAGCGGTATCTTCAAATCGAAGGATCCAAAGCGATTCGCGCGCGCTATCGTCGATGCGACGACGCACTTTGGCGATCCAGGCGTCGTGCTCGAAGCGTGTAGATCGCTTGGGATATCCGAGGCAATGCCGGGGCTGGACATCAGGCTTCTGGATGAAGCGCAGCTCCTCGCGCCGCGCGGCAATTAGAGCGATGACGAACGTCGGGGTTCTCGCACTGCAGGGCGACGTCGTCGAGCACGTTGCGGCGCTCGAGCGCGCCGGTGCGCGCGGCGGTGCCGTTCGAAGCGCGGCCGATCTTGCGCGCGTCGACGCTCTCGTGATACCCGGCGGTGAGTCGACGACGGTGATGAAGTTGCTCCAACGCGCTCGGCTACAAAAGCCGATCGTCGAGCGGGTGCGCGCGGGAATGCCGCTTTGGGGAACCTGCATGGGAATGATCGTCGCCGCACGGGAGGTCGCCGACCTCGACCAACCGACGCTTTCCTTGATTGACATCACGGTGCGCCGTAACGCTTTCGGTCGCCAAAACGAATCGGCGGAGGTTGATCTGCGCATCGAGGCGCTCGGCAAGCGACCATTTCCCGCCATCTTCATTCGCGCGCCGTGGATCGAGCGTTGTGGACCGCGGGTCGAGTTGTTGGCGGAGCGGGACGGTCACGGCGTCATGGTGCGCGAGCAGAACGTGCTCGCGACCTCTTTCCACCCCGAACTCTGCGACGACCCGCGCGTACACCGGTACTTCCTCGGAATGATCCGGGAGCAAGGGAAGGCACCCACCGCGGCCTAACTCTTTTGACTCGGACATGACTACTCGGGACGCCTCCCCAAACGAGCAGGGAGGATTTCAGGGGCAGATTCCGCCCGTGGAGCCTTTGCTCAGCGAAGTAATCGCAACGCTGGCGCTGGCGGCGCACGCCTACCTCACCGAGGAGGAGAGTCGTACGCCCGACCACGCATCGGCGGAAATCGCCATCGACGTGGCGACCGCGGCTTTCGAACGAGTCAAAGAAAGATTGCGGCCCGAACAACGGTTAGCGATAACGCAAATGCTAACCGAAACGCGAATGACGTTTGTTCGGAAGCGAGGCACCTAAACTGCCTCGTTTTAAAAAGCTCGGCAGCATGCGCCTCGCTCCGCTTTCGGCACTTGCTGCGCAGCGCCGAAATCTGCGCTGCGCGCCCCCACGCGGACTTCGCGCGTGGGGCCCCGGGAATCCTTAGCATGAGCGAAGTGCTGGTGCTAAACTCAACGTACGAGGCGCTGAACGTTACGAGCTTTCAGCGTGCCGTTAAACTCATCTTTGCCGGCAAGGCTGAGATGCTGCACGGCCGAGAGCGCATGCTTGCCTCGCCGACGTTCGAAATCCGAATGCCGTCGATCATTCGCATGCTCTACTATATTCGCCGCCCCAAGCAAAAAGTTGCCCTGACGAAGAAGAACGTTTTGATACGGGACGATCATACGTGCCAGTACTGCGGGACCAGGGGGGAGAGGTTGATGACCGTCGATCACGTCAGGCCGAAAAGCCGTGGCGGCGAGTCGACTTGGGAGAACCTCGTCTGCGCCTGCATGCGTTGCAATAACCGCAAGAACAATCGCATCCCCCAAGAAGCGAATATGTCGCTGGTGCGCAAGCCCCGCCAGCCGAAGTACATTCCCTGGATTCAGGTGAAGCGCAACACTCTCCCCGACGAATGGGGCAAGTTCCTCTTCCTCTATAACGTTTCGATCGACGAGCGCATCGAGGCGTAACGCCGTCGATGCGATTGTACTCCATTCGCTTCGCGCAGTCACGAGTGCGCTGACGCCGTTCTCGCGCTATGCCGCTAGAGAACCGAGTCACGCCTTTCGGTGAAGTCGTCGCATTGCCCGGACGTGGCCTCATGATGGGTAATCGCGGCATTCTCCACGACCACGCTCGCCGGGTCGTGCGTCCGTTTGCAGTCCGCAGATGGATCGCCTGCTGTCTGACGTTTCGCGGGCGGCACCGGCAGGTGATGCAGCCCAACCGTTATACCGAACTCTTTTTCCTCGACGAAGCAACGGCGCTGTGTGCCGGACACCGTCCCTGCTCGGAGTGCCGCCACGAAGAATATCGGCAATTCCGTTCGTTGTGGGAAGCGTGCTATGGTGCGCCCGCGAGTGCCGATGCGATCGACTTTCGGCTTCATGCCGACCGGCTAGATGGAAAGAAGAAGCGCACGTATCGCGACGATCTCGAGAACTTGCCCGACGGTACGTACGTGACGCTGGATGGGCAGGCGTGGCTCCTCTGGGGCGCAGGACTGCACGCATGGTCCGATTCCGGTTATACGCGCCGAAGAGCACGTCCGGTCCGCGGAGAGATCGAAGTGCTGACGCCTCGTTCCATCGTAGCAATTCTAGGCGCTGCGTATCGCCCCGGCGTCCATCCCACTGCATCGCTCGCGTCGTTCTGAGATGAGCTTGTCGCACCCCGCGTAGCGGCGCGGCCGAAGGAGGCAGGGAAAGCTCCAGATATTTTGCATTCTGCCGTTTGCATTGGACCAGCATCGAACGCCCTACTTTCAGGCGCTTCTCGAGTACGTCGAGTCAGGCGTGCTGCCGTTTCATACGCCCGGGCACGTGCAGGGCGGCGGTATGGACTTGGCATTTCGCGAGTTCGTCGGCGACAATATTTGCGCGATCGACCTTACGCCGATGCCGGGTATCGACGATCTGCTCCAGCCGACCGAATCGATCGAGGAAGCACAGAAACTCGCCGCGCAGGCGTGGGGCGCCGACAACAGCTTTTTTCTCATCAACGGGTCAACGAGCGGCAACCAATGCATGCTGATGACTGCGCTGAACCCCGGCGACAAGGTCGCCGTCCCGCGCAATTCGCACAAGTCCATGCTCGGCGGCCTCATCATGAGCGGCGCCGAGCCAATCTACATGCGACCCGAAGTGGACGAAGAGCTGCGCATGGACCATTGCGTGACGCCCGAAACCGTCGCTCTAACGCTCCGAGAGCATCCCGGTCTTGCGGCAATCTACCTCGTTTCCCCGACGTATTACGGCGTTGCCGCCGATCTCGAAGCGATCGAGCGTATTGCGCACGAGGCTGGAAAGCTCTTATTGGTCGACGAGGCCTGGGGTCCTCACTTCCATTTTCATCCCGCGCTGCCGCTTTCCGCAACACAGGCCGGCGCCGATCTCTGCGTCAACTCGACGCATAAGATGCTCTCGGCGTTTTCGCAGTGCGCGATGCTTCACCAAAAAGGCGAACGCGTGCGCCTCGACAGGCTCACTTCGGTGCTAAAGATGTTTCTTTCGACTTCGCCGAACCTGCCGATGGTGGCGTCGCTCGACGTTGCGCGCAAGCAAATGGCAACCGCGGGTGAAGGATTGCTGTCGCGCACGATCGAGCTAGCTCAACGGACGCGCGCGCGCCTGAACGGCATCGCCGGGCTTTACTGTTTTGGCGATGAATTGCGCGGCCGCAAGGGTATCTTCGCCCTCGACCCAACGAAAATCACCGTGACGGTGACGGGTCTCGGGTACACCGGGTACGAGGCCTCTGAAATTTTGCGCCGCCGTCATAACATTCAAGTAGAGTTGGCAGACCTTTTCAACGTCGTGGCGCTCGTGACGATCGGCACCACCGCCGACGCCGCCGATCGCCTCGTCTCCGCTTTCCGCGAAATGGCGCGCGACGAGCGAGAACTCGACATGTTCGCGCCCTCGGGAATTCTCGAACGACGGTTGCGTCGCGGCAACTTTCGCCTGCCCCCCATTCCGCCAATGCGAATGCGCCCGCGAGAAGCCTTTCTCGCTTCCACGGAGGTCGTAAATTTCCGAGAGTCGGCTGGACGCATCTGCGCGGAGACGTTGACGCCGTATCCACCGGGGATCCCGGTCATCGCGCCGGGAGAAGAAATCACACCCGAGATAGTCGATTACGTTAGGCTGGAGTTGAAAGCGGGCGTTCGCATTCAGGGACCGTACGACGGCGCGGTGCGCGTGATACGCGTCGTGAAGGAGTGAGCGCGCGACCCGGAAAAGCAAAACGCGTGCCTTGGGGGGAGTAGGCACGGAAGGCGGGATCAGTATTGGCGGTCAGAGTTCATTCGGTTTCCCCAAGTTGGGAATTCTCCCAACTCCTCGACATCTTCCCACTCGCAATACGACAAGCGCTCGTCCGTCTCAATAACATCGAAGAGACCATCGAAGTCGTGCTCGACCTGGGGCGGCCGCCCGAGGCACGTTTCGAACACGATTTTTCGTATCTTACCGACGCACCGGTAAGCCACGAAGACATCGCGCACGTCTGTTCTCGGGTCTCTCCATTCGGAGCCGACAATCGTGCGGGCATCGAGCAGACGCTGCATCGCATCAGCGCCATTCGTAACCGAACGGGAAAAATCGTCGGGCTGACCTGCCGGGTCGGGCGCGCCGTCTATGGAACGATCGACATCCTTCTGGACGTGCTGCGCGGTGGTAAATCGATTTGTCTTTTGGGGCGCCCGGGCGTCGGAAAGACGACGATGCTACGCGAATGCGCGCGGGTTCTCTCCGAAGAGCGCAAGCGCGTGGTGATCGTCGACACCTCGAACGAAATCGCCGGCGACAGCGATATTCCGCATCCAGGAATCGGTTTGGCTCGGCGCATGCAAGTCACGGATCCAACGCTGCAGCACGCAGTGATGATCGAAGCGGTTGAGAACCACATGCCCGAAGTCATCGTTATCGATGAGATCGGCACCGAAGCCGAAGCCGCCGCCGCTCGCACCATTGCCGAGCGCGGCGTGACGCTGATTGGGACGGCGCACGGCCAGACGCTGGAGAACCTCCTGATGAATCCGACGCTCTCGGACCTCGTCGGCGGAGTCAGCGCCGTTACTCTCTCCGACGAAGAAGCGCGACGTCGCGGAACGCGCAAGACCGTGCTGGAGCGCAAGGCGCCCCCGACGTTCGACGTCGTCATCGAGATTCACGACCGCGACCGTTTAGCGATCCACAAAAACGTCGCCGAAGTCATCGACGCGTTGCTCCGCGGTTATCAGCCGCAGCCGGAAATTCGGCAGCGAGAGCCCAGCGGCGAAGTGACGGTCGTGCAAGAAGCCGATATGGAATCGATGCCGCGGCTACCCGAAGCTTACGAGCACGATCGCGAAGCGGACGAGCGCGAGCGTCCACTCTCGATATTTGCGTACGGCGTTTCTCGGAACAAGATCGAGCGAGCCATCGCCAATCTACGCGTCAATGCTTCGATCGCCCGCAATTGGGATGATGCGGACGTCGTGCTCACGCTCAAGACGCTCGAGCGAAAAGAGCAGCCGAAGCTCAAGCAGATTGCTTCCGATAACGTGCCTATTTACTCGATCAAGACCAATACGACGACGCAGATCCAGGCGGCTCTCCGCGATGTGTTCAACCTTGGCTCGATTGACAACGAGGAGCTGGCGCTGCGAGAGACCGAAGAGGCAATTTACCAAGTCCTGCTGACGAATCAGGCGATCGAGCTTTCGCCTCAGACATCCTACATCCGCCGGATGCAACACCAGCTCGCCGAGCGTTATCGCCTGCAGTCGAGGAGCACCGGGCTCGAGCCGAATCGCCGGGTTCGAATCTACAAGACTTCCGACGCTTGAGTGCGTGAAGCCCCGGCTTCGCTCAACTCGTGTTTGTCGTAATCGAGGGGATCGAGGGCAGTGGGAAGAGCACGCTCTCGGTGGGGCTTGCGGGTTGCTTGCGTTCGGAGGGTCACGACGTGACCGTAACGCGCGAGCCGGGCGGAACGCCGGTAGGAGATGCGATTCGCAGAATCTTCTTAGACTATGCACTTGTTATTGAAGCGCTGACCGAAAGCTTTTTGGTTAATGCTGCTCGCGCTCAGCACGTGTCCGAAATAATTCGCCCGGCGTTGGGACGTGGAGACGTCGTTCTCTGCGACCGTTTTACCGATTCGACGCTGGCATATCAAGGAAGCGGTCGCGGCTTGGACATCGGGTCTCTGCGCACCATCTGCGCGATCGCAACCGGCGGCCTTGAGGCCGACCTCGTTCTGCTGCTCGACGTACCGGTCCCTATCGCTCGCGCGCGTCTTCGCGAGCGCTCGAAGAGCCTCGATCGCATCGAGAGCGAGCACGACGGCTTCCACGAGCGCGTCCGCCGAGGATTTCTGTCGCTTGCTGCGAATTCGCCGCGCCACTACGTGCTTGATGCCGCGCTTGCGCCGCAACGCGTATTGGAAGATGCGCTGCGCGAAGTGCACGCACGGCTGGAGGCGCAGGGGCAGTGAGCAAACTTCGTTTCGACGTGATCGGAGCGGAGGGACCGAAGCGATACTTCTCGGCCTTGCCTACGGAGGGGCTCGCGCACGCCTATCTCTTTACGGGACCGGCCGGCGTCGGTAAGAAGACGTTCGCGTGCAGGCTGGCGCAATCGCTGCTGTGCCTCGCGCCCAAAGAAGGCGTCGTCGGATACGATGGAACGTGTTCTTCCTGCACGCTGTTTGCCGGCGAAAGCGCTCGCCATCCCGATTTTCTCGAACACGAAGGAGTGCTCAAGATCGGCGATCGGGACGCGCCGATGGGCTTCTATGAAGGCGACGAATTATCGGCGCGCGATCTCGTCCGGCAGCTTTCGATGCAGTCCTACAGCGGCGGCATGCGCGTGTTGCTGCTGGGCGACGTCGACTTTGCGACGCCCGCGGCCGCTAATGCCCTGTTGAAGTTTCTCGAAGAGCCGCCGCGCGGCGTCGTCATGATCCTCACCACCGCGACGCCCGGACGGTTGCTTCCCACGATTCGCTCGCGCACGATCGAAATACGGTTCTCACCGCTCTCCAAAGTCCAAGTGCGACAGGTTTTGGAAACGATGAAGTTCGGGCGCAAGGATGCAGAACTGGCCGCATCGCTGAGCGATGGAAGCATCACCCGTGCGCTCGCAACGCTGGAGGGCGAAGAGGAGTCATTGCGTGCACACGTCGTGCGTTGGTTCTTTGAAAGTGTCGCGGGCAAGACACCTCCCGACTCGTGGGCGACGCGCGAAACGCTCGACGACGGCCTCGAGACGATCAAGACGCTGGTGCGCGATTGGATCGTGGCCGGCGGTCAGCGAGGAAGCGCCGTCGTTTCTCTCGATCAGAACGAGCGGCTGAGCAAACTCAAGCCGCTGGATCCGCGGTCCGCCGTTACGCTGCTTGGCAAGCTCGACGACGCTCAGCGACTCGCACGGACGAACGTGAGCCCAACCCTGGTTGGCGAGTTTGTCCGCATGGCTCTCACCAGAACCCTCTAAAAGCGACGTCGTCGTACTGCTTCGCGAACGGGAAGGCCAAATAGGCCAGCACGATCGCTTTAATTGCGGCTAATACCAACTCGTATCCGATCGCTCCCAGGCTCGCTCCGACCTGGGCAACGATGAAGTAAGGCAGCCAGATCCAAAGCACCACGAAGGCGATGGCCAGAATTGCCGCACCAAGCAGATTTTCGCGAACCGCGCGAAACGATGCGCCGATTGCGAGATTTCCCGGCATGCCGCCTATTGCGGCGGCCGGAATCGTGTAGATGAGGAAAAATGCGACGACGACCTGCAAGAGGAGCTGCAAGATCGTGCTGTCCATCAGTTGTCCGGCATACTGAGCCACGTAGATCAGGAAGTAAAAGCCGATCGTCGCGATGAGAATCCCGCCCCCCTTGAGCCGCCCTTCTTCCCAAGCCTCGTCGAAGGTGGCGCGGCGCGCTCGCCAGACGTTATTAGCGGCGATGACCGTAACGCCGAAGCAAAATCCGTAAACGAGGTTAACGATGATCGCGAACAAAAAGCCGCCGCCACCGCCGACCGCATTGGTGAAGAAGGGCGTTATTTGGGCGATGAGCAGGTCGACCACGGCGGCAAGGAGGGGCATGACGAAGATCGATGGATGGCGGCCCAGCAGCGGAATGGCCTGCAGGTACATCGCCAGGTCGACGCGCGGCTGGCGTCGCATCGACTAAAAACGAGCCCCCTCGAGCGCGTGCCGGCACGAGCAATCCGCACCGACCGGAATGTTTGCTACGATTTTGCCGATGGCGTCCCTTACGCGCTCGTTGTTGCGATTGAAGACTGCGATTACTTCGTGATGCGATACGGGCGGCATGCCTTCGAGGCCCACGTCGTAGTCGGTGATCAGAGAAATATTGGCGTAGCACATTTCGAGCTCGCGGGCCAGGTAGGCTTCGGGATACTGTGTCATGTTAATGACTTCCCAGCCCTGACTTTGAAACCACTTCGACTCGGAGCGCGTCGAAAAGCGGGGGCCTTGTATGACGACGACGGTGCCGCGCTCGTGAGTCTCGATTTCGAGCGATTTGAGCACGTCGATTGCGATCGGCCGGAGCGTCGGACAGTAGGCGTCGGCGAAGCTTACATGCGTCGTTATCGGACCGTCGTAAAATGTGTCTTTGCGACCGTTGGTCCGGTCGACGATCTGATCGGCGACGACCATCGATCCGGGCCGCACGCCCTTTGCGAGCGAACCGGCGGCCGTGGGGCCAACGATCCAAATTGACGCCGAGCTGCTTCATCGCCCACAGGTTGGCGCGATAGTTAATGGACTGCGGCGGAAAACGATGATCTTTGCCGTGACGAGGAAGAAAGGCGACGCGCCGTCCCGCGATCTCGCCGAGCGCGACCTTGTCGCTCGGCGCACCGTACGGCGTCTCGACCCACTCCTCGTGCGCACGCTCGATCAGCGAGTAAAATCCGCTGCCGCCGAAGACGCCGATCTCCGCGCTTAACTCTGCCATCTTCCCTAAGCTCTAGACGTCAGTACGAGAATCCTGGTCCGCTGTGCGGTGGTACGTGTTGTTGAGGGGACTCCGACGCGAGCGCCATTGACAGGAGGTCAAAACTTTCCTCAACAGGTGATGCGAGCGCGGTGTAGCAGGAGCGAGCAGGACGCGAGCGACGAGCGACCCGAGGCAGCACGTACCACCACCACGAAGGTCAGCGATTAAAATCTGACGGCTTGAGATCTTCCAAAAACTTCTTGAATCGCGCCATCTCGGTGTCGTTGATGGGCTTCTTCTCCGCGGTGGCTTCTTCCAGGACGATCTTGTCGGAAACGAAGATCGGCGCGGGGACGCGCAACGCAAGCGCGATGCCGTCCGAAGGCCGGGCGTCGATCTCTTGAAGCTCGCCGTTGGTGCGGACGACCAGCTTGGCGAAGAATGTGGAGTCTTTGATGTCGTGAATGACGACTTGCTCGAGATTGGCGTTGAGCGTATCGAGGATGTTGCGCATGAGATCGTGTGAGAGCGGTCGTGGAACCGGTGCGCCTTCCAGTGCCAAGGCAATCGCCGTCGCTTCGAAGGGGCCGATAAGGATGGGCAGGTAGTGCGAGCCGTCCATATCCTTGAGGATGACAACCGGGTCGTGGGTCAGGAGGTCGATGCCGAGCTTGTCGACCTTCATTTGGCGCATAATGACGTATCCGACATGCCAGGCGAATTTTCTTGCCGGGCCGAACCGCCTCGCTCGACCGTGCCACTTACATGCGGAATCGTCGGCCTGCCAAATGTCGGCAAGACGACAATCTTCAACGCGCTCACGCGCTCGGCCCAAGCTCTCGCCGCGAATTATCCATTTGCGACGATCGAGCCCAACGTCGGCGAGGTTGCGGTGCCGGACCCAAGGTTGCCGGTGCTGCAACGGCTGGTCGCAGCGCGCCGCATCGTCCCGGCGACCGTTCGCTTTGTCGACATCGCGGGCTTGGCGCGCGGCGCGAGCACCGGCGAAGGCCTCGGCAACGCTTTCCTCAGTCACATTCGTGAAACCGATGCGATCGCGATGGTGGTTCGCTGCTTTTCGAGCGAGGACGTGACGCACGTCGAAGGGCGCCCCGATCCAAGGCGCGACTGCGAAATCGTCGCGATCGAATTGGCGCTCGCCGATCTCGCAACGATGCGCAAGCGCATTGCGAAGCTAGAACGTGAGGTCAGAGCTCAACCCGCGCTTGGGCCGTACGTTCAAGCGGCGCAGCGGCTGAGCGAGGCGCTGGAGGAGGCGCGTCCGGCTCGCAGCTTTGGCGCCGGAACCATCGAGGCCCAGGTGGCCGCCGATTCCTTTCTCCTTACATCTAAACCAATGCTTTACGTCGCCAACGTCGACGAAACCGAGGTTGCGAGTACCGGCGATCAGATACGCACCGTCGAAGACATCGCCCGAGCGGAAGGAGGAAGGGCGGTCGTTCTCAGCGGCAAGCTCGAGGCCGAACTGATTGCTCTGCCCGAAGGGGAAGCGGCCGAGTTCCGCGCCGAGCTTGGTCTCCAGCGCAGCGGGCTGGACGATCTCTCGGAAGCCGCTTACGATCTGCTGGGCCTGATGACGTTTCTGACGGCCGGCGAGAAGGAAGCCCGGGCTTGGCCGATCCCAAAAGGGACGAAAGCGCCCAAGGCTGCCGGTACCATTCACAGCGATCTGGAGCGTGGCTTTATACGGGCCGAGGTGGTCTCATACGACGACTACGTCAAGTACGTAACGATGGAGGCTCTGCGAGGCGCCGGCCGAGTTCGAAGCGAGGGGCGCGAGTATGTGATGCAAGAGGGCGACGTTGTGAATTTTCGGTTCAACGTGTGACCCGCAAGATCGTTGGTCCACGTGACGAGCTCCTAGGGGCTGCGCGACGGCGCGGGCAAGTCTAGGTGATGACGACTGCTCTGCGTGAGACCTCGGTTCGCGAGGTTTCCGTTTTCGGTGACGCGATTGCGTATTTCAACGAGGCCGCGGACCTGCTCGAGCTCGACGCCGGGATGCGGCGGATTCTCACACATCCATCGCGCCAGATCATCTTTTCGATCCCCTTTCAGCGGGACTCGGGCGAGTTCGAGGTCTACACCGGCTACCGCGTGCAATACAATTTTGCGCGAGGTCCCGCCAAGGGCGGCATTCGCTTCCATCCGCGCGTGACGCTCGACGAGGTCACGGCGCTCGCGTTTTGGATGACCTGGAAGTGTGCGGTCGTCGATTTGCCGTTCGGCGGCGGCAAGGGCGGCGTCACTTGCGACCCGACGACTCTATCGTCAAACGAGCTCGAGCGCATCACTCGGCGTTACGCCGCCGAGCTCGTCGAGGTCGTCGGGCCGGACAAAGACGTCCCAGCGCCCGACGTCAACACGACGCCGCAGGTCATGGCCTGGTTCATGGATACCTACTCAATGCACGTTCGGCAGAATATTCCCGGCGTCGTGACCGGCAAGCCGCTCGAGATCGGCGGATCGCGTGGCCGCGTCGAGGCGACCGGTCGAGGCGTGACCATCTGCGCGCTCGACGAGATGGCTCAGATGGACCTGCGTCCGGACAAGGCCACGATCGCGATCCAAGGGTTCGGCAACGTAGGAATGCATGCGGCTAAACTTTTCGAGGAACGCGGGTGCAAGGTCGTCGGTATCTCCGACGTCACGGGCGCCTATTATAACGCCGGCGGCATCTTCGTCAACGCGGCGATGGAGCACGCCGCGAAATTTGGAACGCTCGAAGGTTTCAAGGGAGGGGAGAAGATCACGAACGCCGAGCTGTTGGCAAGTCAGTGCGATGTCTTGGTGCCGGCGGCGCTTGAAAAGGTCTTTACACCCGAGAGCGCCGCACGAGTTCAGGCCAAGCTGATCGTCGAGGGAGCAAATGGTCCCACGACACCCGAGGCGGACCGCGTTCTGCGCGAACGCGGCGTGATCGTGATTCCAGATATCATGGCCAATGCCGGCGGCGTGACCGTTTCCTACTTCGAATGGGCGCAAGACCGCATGGGCTATTTCTGGAAGGAATCGGAGGTCAACGAGCGCCTCGAAGACTTCCTTCTCTCGAACCTCCACGAGATACGTTCGATCGCCAACTCGCGCAGAGCGACGCTGCGAACCGCAGCCTATACGCTCGCCATCGATCGAGTCGTCAAGGCCTCGAAACTGCGCGGCATCTACGCGTAAGGCTTCTTCTCGCCTACCAACCGCGCGATCCGCATCGTGGCTTCGGCGTACGAGTGCAGACGTTCGAGCACGAAACCGCGTCTGGGATCGCGCTCTCGCGCGAGCTGCGTTTCCAGCTGGGTCAACGCGTGCGGTAAGCGATCGTCGCGTCGGGCGCGCCGCGACTCGCGCAACGCCGCTGCGAGCTCCGATATTTCGGACTCGAGCGCGTCGGTGAAGGGCGCAAGCACCGGCAGCGGCTTACGAGGCTGCGTCTCCAGCGCGTTTTCGAGCGCGAGATTCGCCAATCCCAAGCGTTGCGTCGCGCCGAGTATGCGCAGCGCTCGCCCGGCTCCGATGGTGTGATGACGATTGGGCTCGTGACGAGTTCGGTCGATCGATGCTTCAACTGCGGGACGAACCTTCCATACGTCCGTCCTCGCACGATCGATCGCCTTGCACGCGTCACTCGACGGCAGCGCGTACGCGCGTAAAACGGCACCGGCCAAGCGGCGCTGCGCGTCGAGCAAATCGGCAAGCAAGGCACGGGTTCGCCGGTGTTCCCACGAGGGAAGTGTGAGATAACCGATCATTGCCAGCGCGCCACCGGCCAAAGTATCGAGAAGCCGCGCGTCAACCGTCGTCGTCCCGGATAAGCCTCGCATGGCAAGCACGATCACGACGAAGGATGTAATCGCGACGGTGAAGAGCGCGTAGTTGGGATTGAACGTGGTGTACGCAGCCGCTGCGGTCAGCAGAATGCCGGCGAGTTGTAGTGAGGGATGGCCTCGCACGAGTGCGATGACGGCACTTGCAACCACGGCGCCGACCAGCGTCCCGGCGATTCGAGCGGCGCCGCGCACGAACGTCGTTTGGAGATCCGGCTTCAGTACCAGCGCCGCGGTGAGCGGAATCCAATAACCGCGGTCAGCCGCGAAGTGCCGCCCGAGGATCATGGCAATCGTGAGCACGAGCACAAAGCGCAGGGAATCTCGGCTCAGCCAATCGACGTGGTTTTGAACGTAGGGGCCCGGACGAGCCTTTGAGAGCAACTGGAACCTCGGGAGCCGTCCGCTCGCGAGCATCGTTGCCGCTTCCGCCGCATCCCGCACGTGCGCTCGCAAGTCGGATGCAGACGGGAGGTTCTGCGCCTCGTCTGAGTCAGAAAGAGCGAGCGTAACGTCTCGCTTACCGCCAACGAGCACCTCCGCGATCGCGTCCAACGCTTGCGCGGCCGCCGCAGCCGGCGCGATCGTCGTCGATCCGGCGGCGTCGGTAGCGAGCGCAGCAGCCGAGGCGCCCAGGCGTCTTCGAATGACTTCAGCGTCTTCCAGCAGGCGGCTAAACCGGGCGATTTGGGCGGCGCGTGCGAACGGTTGCGGATCAGCCAGCACTTGTCGGGCCGTCGCAAGCGGCGTAATCGGCGGAAGAGCCGGCGAGCCGCCGGCAATTCCGCGAGCGTACGTAGCTAAGTTACGATAGACGTCTGCCAGCGCAGCGCGCTCCACGCCGCGCCGGCCCATCGGCCAAGCCAAGAGCAAAAGCGTCGCTTGGATCAGTCCGCCCGCCAGCACGAGCCCCGATTGCGCGGCGGCCGCCGCCGGTGCCAACGCTTGGCTCGAGAAGAGCACGAAAGCGACGAACGAGTTGAGCGCTACCGTTGACGCGATCGGCCCCAACTGGCCAAGCGTCCCGAAGGCATAACCCGCAATCGCCGTCGCTGCAAGAAGGGCGGCCGGTGAATGCGTCGCAAGCGCTCCGACAAAGCTCGTTAGGGACATGCCGAGCGCTGCCGCAAGAATGGCCTCGAGCCGCGTGCGATAGATTCCCTGAAGCGACGTGAAGCCGGTGATGAACGCTCCGATGGCCGCGGGAACCCCTAGGGCCGGCCGGCCCAACAGCATTGCAACGATAAGTGGGATCGCAACGCCCGCCGTGCAGCGCAACACGTACCCCGGCTCGACGGCGGACCGATCGAAAGTGCCCACCGTTGCCGCGAGCTCGCGCAGCCAGTCTAGCACCGAACGAGTTGTGCGTGCTTACGGGATGTCGTTGGGCGGCGCGTACGGATTGGGATAGCAGTAATTTAGGATCTTAGCGCCGTCCTAATGGCCTGCGTACGGGTCGGGAAAGCAGTACTTCTTGTTCTTGCAACGAGTCCCGTTGTAGACTTCGACGAGGTCGACCTGCGGTATCTCAGTGCCATAGGCCCCATTGATCGTCTCGATGAACGCATAAGTAATGAGGGCGTAGCCGGTATTCGATGGATGGATTCCGTCAAGGCTCAAGATACCGCCGGGCAGCGAAGCGAATCCCGACGGTGACGGATGAACGTAGCCGAGCGTGCAGCAAATGTCCGGAGCGATGGTCGATGCAATATGGAAATACCGATTGGCTGGATCGCCGCTCGCCAGGCCGCGGAAGATGGCTTGGATGTCGACGAGCGGTACGTGCGAGGCGGATGCAGCGTCGTCGATCCCCGCATTGATCGCATTGTTGAGCGCCTGAACCTTTGCGGCAAACTCCGGAGTGATGTAGTTCGCGCCCAGCCCGCTGCCCTTTACCGGCTTGCAAGTTGGAGACGGCGTTGCGCAATCCAGATCGACATAGGTTCCAAATCCCAGGTAAACCTTGATGACCGCGAGTGCGCCGGCCAGTGTGAGATATCCGCAGGGAGCGGTGGTCGACGCGGGTACGCAGCCGTTTGGTGTGGCAAGATGATACTTCTTCGCATAATAGCTGACGGCCCCGCTGGGAAGTCCAGCTAGGCCCACTAGTAAGCAATATGCGTAAGATTTGACCGCGCAGGCTTTCGTGTCAGGATTCTTGATCGAGACACGCTGAAAGTACCCTGTTTCGAGAATGTTCGGCAAGTTTGCCATGACGACATGAGCGCGGGCGCGTTGCAACGTCGAGACGGTAGCACGCAAATCGGCTTCCGCCTGTCCCGCGTTACGATCTCCGCCGACGAAGCGCCCGCCGCTGCCCATGTACTTCAGCACATCGTTCGCGCCGAGCCAGACGGTTGCGAGCGTCGGATGGACCGAGGCCGCCGCGTTGACTTCGGTGAGATGCCCGTCGAGGTTAGTGAAATTACGCAGCACCGGCCAAAAGGTACCGCTCTCTTCGCTGACGGCGTCGCTCAAAAGTCCCGGGATGCCCGGCAGCGGACTGCACGTGTCGGTCGGCGGCTGGTGAATGACGTTGGCCTCGTGGAGCGTGATGCCGGGGATCCCAAGATCGCGGATCGTGGTAGACGTTGGATTGACGCGAACGCGTTCGGACCCGCGGAGAAGGAACCCGGCTTGATTGAAAGCGGAATCGTACTTGCACGGGTCACTTCCCTTATATTGACCAAAGGTGTTCGGGCTAGTGTACACGATCTGATTGTCGAGACCGGGTCCCTTGATCAAAGGCAGTGGGCTTTTCGACGGGTTGTACATCAAATTTATTGCGTCGTCTAGGCTTGAGCCGGGGCCGGAGCTCGAGGCCTGCTCTACGAGCAGTGCCCACCAGCCGTTCTCTTGGCCTGGACGGACGAGTTTTCCCGAATAGATGGGATTCTTAAAGTTGGTTACGCCGAGCATTCCGTCGGATTGATAACCTGCCGTCAGACTGTCTCCAACGCCGACGATGCGCGTGAGAATCGTTTGCTGCGCGGGTCGAGCAACGTGGGCCGGAAGCACCGGCGCGGAGCCGCCGGCGGCGCTGCCTCCGCCGCAAGCCGCCAGAGTTCCAAGCGTAAGCACCGCGATCGATTTTTTTACGTACGAAAATTCCATTGCTCTGGCCTCTGATTCTTACAACGGGAAGACGTTGGGCGAGCCGATGCCAAACTGAAGCTGCAGCTGCGTCGCCCTCAAGCCGCCAATTGCGAGCCCGCACTGATTGTTGATCGCCTGCTGGACCGTCAAACACTTGATTGCGGTCACGCCATCGGGGCCTTCGTTCGTGGGGCCGCCGCTATTGAGCACTGCCTGAACGAAGGCGTATTTGCTGAGGCGTTGCGAGATGCCGAGGAAGTAGGCGATGAGGTGCTCGGGGTACGGATCGGTCGGCAGATAGTCGCGCGCGCTCTGCGGCTCGAAGAAGAGGGTGGTCCCGCGCAACGGCGTGTACTCGACGTAAAGCACTTGCGGCAGCTGCATCGAGTTGCCGACGTTCGCTCCGGCGGTATGTGCCAGCCATTGCGGCGCGACGGTGAACGTGCCGAACATCTTAGGCGTCTTCAAAAACGGCATCGTGAAGGCGAGCGCGTAGTATTGAGCGGTGCGGACGGGGATATTTTCGACCGGTCCGTCGGGAAGGTTGTACGTGAACGGCACCACGTCGTTGTTGCCCGGTGCGAAACCGATGACGCCGCTGCGAGCGACGTAGGTCGGCGAGATCACGATTGGTACGGGACCCGGCAGTTTGTCCGACTTGATCACGAACATCTTCTGAAGCATGAAGACGCCGAACGTATCGACTGAGCCCACGTTGATATTACGGCCGGCGCCGGGACCGCAGGCCTTCCCGCCGCTCAAGTCGGCGCAACCGACCGGATTGACGAATCCGGCAAGATAGACCGGTGCCGTGCCGGTGTTGAAGCCGTAGGGCCAGTGCTGAAGCTGAAACATGCTTGCGACGAACTTCGTCGACCAATTGAATTTTGTAGCCGACCATAGCGTCCATGCCGCCGCGCAACCAGCCTTGTTGTTTTCCATACGATCCGATGTTGCCGAACGGCGTGGCGACCGAAAAATCCACCATGTAGGTGAACCTATCGCCGGGCAGCTCGACCGTGCGACCTACGCGCGGCTGGCTCACTGGAGGCGCTTGAGCGACCGTGGAGTCTCGTTTCTTCGGCTGCGGTTGACTCATTACGCTTTTGATCGAGTCGTTCGCGCCCGGAACGATCGTCTTTTGAAAAACGTCGCCCGTACCGTCATCCGCCCAGACGGGTAGTGCGCAACAGCCGATCGAAAACGCCGCTGCAGCGGCAGCGGCAATGCTGATAACAACGGTTATTAATTTCATCACGCTTGTTAAGCGAGAGTTGCGCTAAAGGATAGCAAATCCTTTACACGCCGACCGGCGGAGTCACGGGCTTTTGCGCAGCGACCTCGCCGTGTGTCTGGCCATCGCGTTCGGCTCTATTACCGCGCAGTTCGAGCGATTTGATGATGACATAGAGCACCGGCGTGATCACGAGATTCAGGAACGTCGAGACGAGCATTCCGCCGAAAACGACCGTTCCGATCGAATGCCGCGCCGAGCTTCCCGCGCCGGTCGCAAAGACGAGCGGAATTACCGCGATGATGAAAGCGATTGAAGTCATCAAAATCGGACGCAACCGTGTCTGAGCCCCGCGCATGGCCGCCTGCACGACGGTTGAACCTTCACGTAACTGTTGATTCGCGAACTCGACAATTAAAATCGCGCTCTTGCTCGCCAAGCCGATGAGCATGACGTATCCGACTTGCGCGTAGGCATCCTGTGCGAGGTTCGGATCGAAGAGCCCAGGGATCGGAAGGTGACGGAAGTTCATGAATCCGAGCGCGCCGAAGAGCGCAGCCGGGACGGCGAGCAGTACGATGAGCGGATCGATAAAGCTCTCGTATTGCGCCGAAAGCACGAGAAAGACGAAGACGAGGCCGAGCGCGAAGATCAGCGCGGTCAAGCTTCCCGACGCAATCTCGTCGAGTTGCAGCCCCGACCACTCGTAACTCATGCCTGCGGGCATCACACGCTGCGCGATTCGATCCATCGCCGCGATCGCTTCGCCCGATCCGTGTCCCGGCGCGTTCTGTCCGTTGAGCTCAATATTGCGGTAGAGGTTGTAATGGGTGATGATCGGCGCGGCGAGCACCTGTTTCATGTTTACCAGCGCGCTCAGCGGGGTCATTACCGTACCGGTGGCGTTCGCGCTCGTCGTTGCCACGCCGGGCGGCGCAGTCGGGAACGGATTCGTGCCCGTCGGCACGGCGGCGTTCGCGGCCGAGCCGGAGCTGACGAAGAGCCCTTGCAGGGAGGAGACGCGATTCCGGAACGGCTCGTCGGCCTGCACGTCGACCTGCCACGACCGATTGAGATAAGTGAAATTGTTGACGTAGAGCGAGGCCAGATCGACCTCGAGCGTATCGAAGATGTCGTTGAGCGAGATGCCGATCGCCTTGGCCTTGTCGCGGTCTATGTCGATCTGGACCTGCGGCGAGTTTATGCGGAACTGGGTGAAGACGTTCTGAAGCCGTGGGTCTTTCGCGGCCATCCCCATGATCGTGTATGCGGTCTTCGTGAGCGCCGGCAATCCGAGGTTCGTTCGATCTTCGAGCTCGAATTGGAAACCGCCGAAGGACGACACGCCGTTGATCGCCGGCGGATTGACGGCAAAGATTTGAGCTTGCGGTACGTGCGAAAAGAACCCATAGTTAACGCGATTGATGACGGCGTCAATTCCGTCGCCCGACCCTTTCCGCTGGCCCCAGGGCTTCAGCAACACGAAGATCAGACCACGGTTCGGCGCACTACCGGCAAAGCTAAAGCCCCCGACGTTGAACATGTACTTCACCTGCGGCTGCTGGCGGATGATCGCCTCGGCCTTTTCGGAGATCGCCGTTTCGCCGGATAGCGACGTCCCTTCGGGCGCCTGAACGAGCACGATGAAATAACCCTGGTCTTCGCTCGGAATGAATGAGGTCGGCGTTCGCACGTACATCAAGAGCGTTGCCAGCAGCGCCACCGCGAAGACGCCGACGACGATCCAGCGGTACCGGAAAAGGCGCGGCAGCTCCGATGCGTACCAGTGCCGAAACCGCTTCAGACCGGCGTTGAACCAGCGGAAGAAGACGAAATTCGACTCGCTCTCGCCGCTGAGCAAGCGGGCCGACATCACCGGCGAAAGCGTGAGCGCCATGAAGAGCGAGATCGAGATGGCGGCCGCGATGGTCAGCGCGAACTGTTTGTAGAGCTGTCCGGTCGTGCCCGGAAAGAACGCAACGGGTATAAACACCGAAAGCAGGACCAGCGACGATGCCACGATCGCGCTTTGAACCTCGCGCATGGCCTGGCCGGCGCTCGCGATCCCGCTCTGGCGTCCTTTGTTCAGCTCCATGTGGCGAGCGATATTCTCGATGACCACGATCGCATCGTCGACGACGAGACCGGTCGCCAGCGTCAATCCGAAGAGCGTGATCGTGTTGATCGAAAAATTGAAGACCTTCATGACAAAGAAGGTCCCGATCAGCGATACTGGTATCGTCACCGCCGGAACCAGCGTTGAGCGGGGATTTTGAAGAAAAACGTAGATGACCAAAACCACGAGGAAGATAGAGAGCAGCAGCGTGATGATGACTTCCCGCACCGACTCAGCAACGAAATCGGTCGTGTTAAAAGCGACCGTGTAGTGGATGCCTGCGGGAAACTGTCTGGCGAGCACGTTCAGCTCGGCAGTTACGCCCTTTGAGACCTGCAACGCGTTCGCGGTCGGATACTGCTGCACTCCCAGACCAACGACTTGGGCATTGCCGTTGAAGCGCAAAGAGCTGTTGTAATTCTCGGCGCCGAGCTCTACGCGCGCGACGTCCCCAAGGCGCGTATAGCCACCGTTGGGATTCGCGCGCAGGATGATATTGGCGAACTGGGTGGGCGATGACAGCTGCGTCAGCGCGTTGACGGTGTAGGTGTACGGTTGATTCTTCGACTCCGGTGCGGAGCCGATGCTTCCGCTGGCCACTTCGGCGTTCTGTTCCTGCAGTGCCGTCACGACGTCGCCGGCATCGAGGCCTTGCTGCGCCAGCAGGTGCGGATTGAGCCAAATTCGCATCGCATACTGACGCTGGCCGAAAACGACGACCTGTGAAACCCCGGGAACACGCGACAGGTCGTTGACGATGTTGAGCTGCGCGTAGTTGCTCAAGAAGAGCGTATTGTACTGACTCGAGTTAGACGTCAGTGCGACGCCCATCACGAACGAGCCGGAATTCTTCGTGACCTGCACGCCGACTTGCTGGACCGTAGCAGGAAGCTGACCAATTGCCGATTGCACGAGGTTCTGCACGTCGGCGGCCGCGATGTCGAGATTCGTTTCGAGCGTAAAAGTGCAGGTGATCGAGGAGCTGCCCTGCGTGCTCTGGGAACTTATGTAGCGCAGGCCCTGGACGGTATTGACCGCCTGCTCGAGCGGAGTGGTAACCTGCGCTTCGACGGCCTGGGGCGATGCGCCAACGTAAGAAGCGCTAATCGTCACGACCGGCGGAGCGATTTGCGGATACTGCGCGATTGGCAGCGTCGGCATGACGACGAGGCCGCCGATCAGGATGATTAACGAGCAAACTGCCGCCAGAACCGGCCGAGTGAGAAAGACCTTCGTCACGCTAGCTGTGTCAACCTAAAACCCGTGCGCCCGGGTTGCGCCCATCTCATCCCCGGCGAAGGAAAGTTTAAAAGGCCTGCTCCGCGTGATAGGAGCTGCGCGAGAGCGGGCTCGAGACGACCTGATGAAAGCCTTTCCGTTTGCCTAGGCTGCCCAACCGCTCGAACTGGGCGGGCTCGACGAACTCGACGACGGGCAAATGCTTCTTGCTGGGCTGCAAGTACTGGCCCATCGTAAAGATGTCGACGCCCGCGGCGCGCGCGTCGTCCATGGCGCCTTCGATCTCGTCTTGAGTTTCGCCCAAACCGAGCATCAGCGAGGTTTTGGTGTAGCGGTGGGGAGCACGTCGCTTGACGTGCGCGAGGACTGCGAGGGACTGGTCGTAACTCGCGCGCTTATCGCGAACGCTCGGCGTAAGACGCCGAACGGTCTCCAAGTTATGCGCGAAGACGTCGGGCTTGGCGTCAACGACGATGTCGAGCGCGCGCAGGTCGCCGCGATAGTCGCCGCTGAGAATCTCGACGCGAGCCCCGGGGACGCGCTCGTGAATCGAACGGACGGTATTGGCAAAGATCAGCGCGCCGCCGTCCACAAGGTCGTCGCGATCGACGGCCGTGACGACGAGATATTTCCAACCCAGGTCGCGAACAGCTTCGGCGACCCGGAGAGGTTCCAGCCAATCGATCTCGCCGCGAGGATTACCCGTCTTGACGTTGCAAAAGCGGCAGCCGCGCGTGCACGTATCGCCCAAGATCATGATCGTCGCGGTGCCCGCCCCCCAGCATTCGGCGACGTTCGGGCAAGCCGCTTCTTTGCAGACCGTATGAAGGGCGAGGCTGTTGACTTTTGCCTTGACGCGCTCGTACTCTTCGCCGATCGGCAGCGAAACGCGTAACCACTCGGGCTTTCGACTCGGCGCAAGCGCCTCGCTCAAGCCTGCGCTTCGCGCAGGCGCGAAGGAAGTTGATGCGTCACCCTGAGCCCCTCGACTTCGCGCGGGATAAACTCCGTCGAAGGGTGACCCGTTAATCAAGTCGATCTTCAGCGCCATCGCTCTATGCCTCGACGAACTGGGACGCGAATTCGACGTCGAACGTGCGTGCCAGCTCCTCGAGCACGACTTCTTTGGCCTCGTCGATACCGACGAGACGTCCCGTCTCGGCCGAAAGCGAAGTGATGCCGCGCTCGGGCAAGCCGCACGGAAGAATAAAGCAATCGTAATCGAGCTGCGTCGAAACGTTGAGCGCAATGCCGTGCATCGAAACCATCCGTTGTATCGCAAGGCCGATCGCACAGATTTGGTTGCGGCCGACCCAAACGCCGGCGTGTCCGCTCCACCGCTCTGCGTACACTGCGAACCGGGAGCAGACGTTGATCATGGCGGCCTCGAGCGAGCGCACGAGTGGAACGACCTCGCGAAAACGTTCGAGCTTTCGAATGGGATAAACGACTAACTGTCCGGGCCCATGGTACGTAACGTCGCCTCCGCGCTCGATCTCGACGAGATCGACCCCGCGGCGTGCAAGCTCTTGCGCCGACAAAAAGATGTTCCCACGCTTCGCTTGTCGCCCCAGCGTCACCACCGGCGTGTGCTCCACCACGACCCACGTATCGGGCGCGCTCCCTCCACGCACGGCCTCATGCAGCCGATGCTGAAGCTCCCACACTTCCCGATATGGCTTCACGCCGAGATCCAAAACGCGTACTTCTCTCATCTGCCCGTCTAAGAAAAGCGCGGCGAGGCAACGTCCTGCCGCGGGGACTCCGACGCGAGCGCCATTGACAGGATGTCATAATCTACCTTAGCAGGTGGCGCGAGCGCGGTGTAGCAGGAGCGAGCAGGATGCGAGCGACGAGCGACCCGCGGCAGGACGTTGCCTCGCCGCAGCTGTTGAGTCAACGTCAACTCCCCACGCCTACCGGTGCTTTTGGCTTTGGATTGACGATGTGAATTGCTTTGCCGTGCGCAGCTTCGGCGGCGTCCATGATCCCCTCCGTAAGGGTGGGATGCGGATGAACCGAGAGACCGACGTCTTCGAGCGTTGCGCCCATCTCGAGAGCGATCACACCCTCGCCAATGAGTGATTCGGCCTGAGGCGCGACGATATGCATGCCGAGCAGTATATCGCTGCGCGCATCGGCGACCAGTTTGATCAGCCCTTCGGATTCGTTCATCGTGCGCGCGCGGCCGCTTGCGGCCAGCGGAAACTTACCGATCCGCACCTCGTATCCGCCGGCCTTTGCTTCGTCCTCTGAAAGCCCGACCGTCGCGACTTCAGGATCCGTGTAAATGCAGTTTGGAACGGCGACCGGATCGAATGCCGCCGAACGATCGCCATTGATGACCTCGGCCGCAACGACGCCTTGTTTCATCGCACGATGCGCGAGCAACGGCGCCCCGGTGACGTCGCCGATCGCAAAGATATTCGGTACGCTCGTGCGCTGCTGGCGGTCGACCGTGATAAAGCCGCGTTCGTCGACGTCGAGGCCGGCCGCTTTGAGGCCGAGGTTATCGGTAACGGGATGGCGACCAACCGCCACCAGCACCATGTCGAATTCGCGTGTTTCGTCTTTCCCGCCGGTGGCTTCGCCGTTGAGGGTGGCGCGCACCGTATCCGCGCGCTTCTCGATTGCGCCGACCTTCGTGCCAAGCATGATCTCGATGCCCTGCTTTTTCAAGATTCGGCCGAGCGTCTTTCCGATCTCGAGGTCCGTTCCGGTGAGAATTTGCGCCATCATCTCGACGACCAAGACTTCCGCGCCCATCCGACGGTACACCGTCGCGAATTCCAACCCGATGACGCCGCCGCCGACGACGAGCAGGCGCTTAGGGATGCGCTCGAGTTTGACCGCATCGTCGGAGTTGATGATCGTTTGGCCGTCGCGCGGCCACGCCTTGACATCTACCGGCGCGGAGCCTGTCGCTATCACGATGTCGCGCGCCGCAATTCGTTCGCTTGCCCCGTCTTGACGTTTGACTTCGATCTCGGTGGACGATTGGAACGAGGCTTCTCCGCGCAGAAACTCCACGCCGTTGGCTTTGAAGAGCGTCTTCACGCCGTTGACGTTTGCGTTCACGACCTCGGTTTTGAACTTTGCAACGCCTTCGCGCTCGACTTCGGCCTTCGGTACCCGCAGTCCGATCGTGCCGGCCCGTTCGATGTGACGGATCACTTCGCCGACGTGCAGCAGCGCTTTCGTTGGAATGCAACCCCAGTTGAGGCAGACGCCTCCAACCTCATCACGATCGATGCAAATGACCTTCTTGCCCAACTGCCCCAGCCTGATCGCGACGTGGTAGCCGCCCGGGCCTGCGCCGACGACCGCCGCGTCAACCTGGTGTTCTGCCGTAGTGCTCATGCGTCACGTTTCGCTGAAGCGAGAGCGTTCCCCAGGACTTGCACGAAATGGAATCATCCAGTGGCGAGGATTGGATGGGCGGGCCTGCTCCCGGAACTCGATCGCGAGTCGATCGTCCCGCTCTACCGTCAGATTTACGAGCATCTCCGTGAGGCGATTCTGGTGGGGACACTGCCGGAATCGACGCGGCTCCCGCCCGAGCGAACCATGGCCGAGCGGCTGACGGTCAATCGAAGCACGATCGTCCACGCCTACCGCGAGCTGGTTGGAGACGGGTTGATCGAGCAACGGGTGGGTTCCGGCTCGCGCGTCGTTCCGCAACTCCGCGGCGGTCAACCCGAGCGGGCCGCCGGCGTTCCCTGGTGGGTGACCCTGCCGCCGTGGCGCGTCGGTGAGTTTCCCAACGTACTGGGCGAGCTTGCCGCAAAACCCGAGCCCGGACGCATATCGTTCGTCCAAGGGGTCGCCCCCGACGAGCCCTCACCGCTCGGTGCGCTTGCCAAATCGTTCGGCCGCGTCGCCGGCGATCCACGGTTCGTTCTCTCCTACGGCGATTCGGAAGGCTACGAGCCATTGCGCGAGGCCATCGCTGCGCGCATGAAGGCGCGGGGCGCCGACGCGATCACGCCGGCGAGCATCATCGTTTTGACCGGATCGACGCAAGGGATCGCGATCGTCGCACAGAGCTTGGCCGAGCCCGGTGACGAGATCATCGTAGAGTCACCCTCGTACCCCGGGGCTCTTCAAGTCTTTCAGATCAATGGTCTGCGTGCGATTTCGGTCCCGGTCGACGACGAAGGCATGCGGGTCGACCACGTCGAGGCGGTGTTGCGCACGCGCCGGCCGCGCTTCATCTACACGATGCCGTCGCTGCACAATCCCACGAATGCCAGCATGAATGCCGACCGGCGAGAGCGGTTGGCCACCATTGCGCGGCGAGCCGGCGTTCCAATCGTTGAAGACGATCCCTACGGCCCGCTCGCTCCGCCGGGGGCTCCGCTCGTCGCGCTCGCGCCGGACCACACGGTGTATATTTCGACCTTCTCAAAAACGATCGCGCCGAGCTTGCGCGTCGGATGGCTCGCGGCGCCGCGGATGATTCTCGAGCGGCTGCTGTTGCGAAAGCAGGCTTACGACATGGCTACGAGCCTGTACGTGCAGGCGGCGATCGCGGACTATCTCGAGCGCGGCTACGACGCGCACGTCGATCAGCTGCGTAAAGAGCTGCTCGAGCGGCGTCGCATCGCCGACAAAGCGATCGCCGAGCATTGGCCGGCAGGCCTCAAGGCGAGCCGAGCGACGGGCGGATTTTATCTTTGGACTTCGACGCCGCGGGAACTTCGGGCTCGAGCGCTGCTCGATGCGTCCGAACGCCTCGGCGCGTCGTTTCTCTTTGGCGAAGCCTTCTTTGCCAACTCCGGCGGCGACCATTATTTTCGGCTCGCCCTCACCGCGGTCACCCGGCGTGAGATCCCCGAAGGAATTCGCCGCATCGGTGAGGCTATCTCGACGCTGCGCTCGTGATCCGGATCCAACGTCGCCTGCTGCGCTGGTACCGTTCGCACGGCCGCAGCGCATTGCCGTGGCGCGTTGCGCGCGACCCATATCGCACGGTCGTCAGCGAGTTCATGCTCGCGCAGACACAAGTGGATCGCGTCATCCCCCGGTTCGAATCGTTCGTCGCGCGGTTTTCAGATTTTCTTTCCCTCGCCCGAGCCTCGCGGGCCGACGTGGTGCGCGAGTGGAAAGGCCTGGGATACAACTCACGCGCCGTGCGGTTGCACCGCCTTGCGCAAACTATCGTCGAGCGGTATCGCGGCATCCTACCATCGCAACGTGAGGAGCTTCGTTCGCTTCCCGGGATCGGGTCCTATACCGCGTCGGCGATTCGAGCGTTCGGCTTCAATATCGACGATGCGCCGATCGATACCAACGTGCGCCGCATCGTCAACCGGCTCTTTATCGGCCTCGAATATCCGCACGCGGCCTCGACGCGCGAGCTCGCCGCGCGGGCCGGCGCGCTCGTCCCTTCCGGCCGCTCCCACGATTGGAGCTCGGCCCTCATGGACCTCGGCGCGACGATCTGCACCGCTCGGGCGCCAAAGTGCTTGCTTTGCCCCCTGCGCGCCAACTGTGCTGCGGCACCGATCGATGCGTCTGCACTCGATCGAATGCGCGGCTTGGCGAGGAAGCGGCGCTCGCCGCAAAACAGCATTCCGTTTGCGCGCACGACGCGATACGCGCGCGGACGAATCGTCGATCGCCTTCGCACTCTGCCACCGGATGAGCGCATCTCGTTGATGGATCTGTACCGCGCGATCGGTCCCGAGATTCCGGGGCGTAGCGCCGAGCAAGTACGCGAATTGATCGATACCCTGGAGCGCGACGGTCTCGTGGTCCGCGACGGAAGCCACGTGGCGCTGCGAGAATAGCGCCGGCGTGCCGCGCATTCCCTTCCCGAAAAAGAAGATACCACGTCGACTCGCACTCGAGGCGCTCGCCATTCTGGAGCGCGCGTATCCGCATGCCGTGACGGCACTTCACTACAGTAGCGAGTTCGAGCTCCTCGTTGCGGTGATCCTATCGGCGCAGTGTACCGACGCACGAGTGAACATGACGACCCCCGCGCTCTTTGCCAAGTATCCTACCGCGGAAAAGCTCGCGCGCGCGCGTCAACCAGACGTCGAAAAAATAATCAAATCGTGCGGCTTCTTTCGGATGAAGGCGAAAAATATCATCGCGTGCGCACGCGATGTCGTCGAGCGTTTCGGCGGCAAGGTGCCGCACGAACGTGAAGGGTTAGAGTCCCTTGCAGGCGTCGGGCGCAAGACGGCCAGCGTGGTCATGGCGGCGGCCTTCAATGCGGAGGCGCTGGCGGTGGATACGCACGTTTTTCGCGTCGCGCATCGCCTTGGGCTTACGATCGGTACTACGCCGCGCCAGGTCGAAGAAGATCTCACGACGTTGTTGCCTGCGCAGAAATGGGGCGATGCCGCGCACTGGCTGATCATGCACGGTCGTCAAATCTGTAAAGCGCCCACGCCGCTTTGCGATCGCTGCCCCCTCAGCGGGCTCTGCCCGACGCCGCGAATCATCGCGAGGCTGCGAAGCGCCCTAGCGCTTTAAAAGTCGTCGTCGGGGTCTTTATGCGAGGGCCGTTGTCGGAGGAAGTAATCGCGATCGCGGTCGGTCTCGATCTTCTTAAACGCTCGCGGCGCTTGCGCGAAGTCGAAACAGTCGGAAAGGTCGTCGGCACGAACGTCGGTCGTGCGGAGCGAACCAAGATGAAACGCGCTCTCCACGAACTTTAAGATGCTGCCGAACTCGTGCTGGCGGTGTGAAACGTAGCCTTTTTTGGCATACGGGCCGATGGCAATCAGCGGGACCCTGAAGCCAAGCTCGTACGAATTGTAAATGGGCGGCCTCACGTGATCGTACCACCCTCCCCAATCGTCCCAGACGACGAAGATTACCGTGCTTTGCCAATAAGGACTTTCGCCGATAGCATCGACGACCGACCCGACCCATGCGGGCCCCGTGCCGTCGTTTTGTCCCCCGTGATCGGACGCTTCAACGGTAGGCGTCAGCCACACGACGTTGGCCAACCGCCCTTCGGCGATATCCGTAAAAATTTGCGATGAGGGCGCCACGACGTCAGCCTTGAAGTTGGCGCTGTTCCGTATGTGGCGGATTGCGTCGGGAGCGTTCCAGATTCCGGCATTAGGGTGCGCTTCGTAGTAGTGCCAGGTCAGAAATTTCGCTTCGACCAAGTCCGGGACAGCGCGCCGGTCGAAGCAGGGAAAAGCCTGCCGGCTCTCATTACCCTTGAGGTTGATCAACCACCCGAGCGATCCGCGGGGTGAGTCGCAGCCCCCGGTGAAATCTCCCGATGGGTCCTTTGGGTTCTCTGACGCTCGCCAGGCGGAATCGTTGCTAATCGTAGAGGTGCCGCTCAAGATGTACTGGTGAGCCGGGAAGCTCGGTCCTTGGTTCGTCTCGAACATGCGGTCGGCAAATGCATAATCCTCGGCCATCGTGAAGTACGGTTTGACTTCCGCATGCGGCACGTAGCCGTAGGCGCGTAGAACCTTGGCAGGGCAGTGGCGGGGGTCGTTGCAGTGCGACTTCACCAGGTTGAAGCCATTGAGGTTGCCGTTAGCATACTCGACCGTGAAGGCGCTGTGTCTGTGTGAGAGGTCGTAAGGCGCTGTGAGTGGCTCGGGCTGCAGCTTGATGCGCTTTCCTCGTGAGTTTTCGCCGTATCGCACGGTATCGGCGCCGGGCAGCCCGTTGAAAAGATTGTCGGGCGTTCGGTTCTCCTGCACGATGATGACGATGTGCTGGATTCTGCCGTCTCCCAACAACTCGCTTACCGCGGCGTCGGGCACGGCGGCCCCGAGCCCTTGAGCAGCGTTTCGGGCGTCCGGCGTCTGCGAGCATCCAAAAAATCCCAGGATCAAAAACGCGAACAGAGCTTGCAGCTTTCGCATTACTCGCGCCTCGCGCTTTGGGCTCGACCCACGAGGGAGCGCGAGATCACGAGCCGCTGAATTTGCTGCGTACCTTCATAGATTTGGGTGATTTTTGCGTCGCGCATCATGCGTTCGACCGGATAATCGGCCGAATATCCGAAGCCGCCAAGAACCTGCACCGCGTCGGTCGTGACCGACATCGCAACGTCGCCGCATTTTAGCTTCGCCATCGCGGCCCAGAGCGTAACGTCGGGCGTTCCCGCATCGCAACGGCGAGCCGCCTCGTAAAGAAGAAGTCGTGCCGACTCGACCTCGGTCTTCATGTCTGCGAGCATGAACGCAACGCCCTGATGCTGACCGATCGGCTTGCCAAAGGCGATGCGTTCCTTGGCGTAGCCGGTCGCGTAATCGAGCGCACCGGCGGCAATTCCCAGCGCCTGGGCCGCGATACCAGGCCTCGATTTGTCGAGCACCTTCATGGCAATCTTGAAGCCCTCGCCTTCTGCGCCGAGGCGATTGGCGACGGGTACCTGGCAGTCGGCAAAGACGAGCTCGACGGTAGGCGAGCCGCGAATCCCCATCTTTTTCTCGACGTTGCCAACCGAAAAGCCGGGCGTGTCCTTTTCCACCACGAAGGCGGTGACGCCGCGCGAGCCGGCCGCGGGATCGGTGACCGCAAAGACGCAAACGACGTCGGCAACGCTGCCGTTGGTGATCCAAATCTTCTGCCCGTTGAGTATGTAAAATTCGCCGCGCTTTTCGGCGCACGTGCGCATCGATCCGAGTGCGTCGGATCCGCTCGACACTTCGGTCAACGCATAGGCCACGAGGTGCTCGCCCGAGGCAATCTGAGGTAAGAAGCGCCGCTTCTGTTCGCCGCTGCCGCCGATTACGATTGGCAGCATGCCGAGTTCCTGTACGGCGACGATCAGAGCGCTGGAGGCGCACGCCTTGGCGATCTCTTCGACGACCTTCACGTAGGTGAGAAACGTGCCACCCAAACCGCCGTACTCGGCGGGAATGGGGATGCCGAGCAGGTCGTTTTGCGCAAACAGTTCCTTGACGTCCCAAGGAAACTCGCCCATGGCATCGATCTCTGCGGCGCGCGGGGCCACCTTCTCGGCAACCAGCTCGCGCACCATCGCGAGGATCATGGATTCTTCGTCGCTGGCTACAATTGGGGTCGCTGCCGTCGTCATACGCGCTCAACTTCCACAGAGGCAGCGTCCGTTCCGTCGGCGCATTATGGCGCCATGGAGAAGGTCTTTGCCTCCTGCGCCGAGGCGGTCGCCGACATACCAAGCGGCGCTTCTATTGCGGTGGGAGGCTTCGGGCTTAGCGGGATTCCGCACAATCTGATCGAGGCGCTGCTCGAGCAAGGTGCTTCCGAGCTGGTGACCGTTTCAAATAACTGCGGGGTGGACGGGTGGGGGTTAGGCGTCTTGCTCGACAACAAGCGGATCCGACGCACGACCGGGTCGTACGTAGGCGAAAACCGGGAGTTCGAGCGGCAGTACCTCAGCGGCGAGCTCGAGGTCGAGCTCGTTCCCCAGGGTACGCTTGCGGAACGGCTGCGCGCGGGCGGATGTGGAATTCCCGCGTTTTACACGCCCGCCGGAGACGGTACCTTGGTAGCCGACGGCGGCTTGCCTTGGCGTTACAACTCGGACGGCAGCGTCGCGGTCGCTTCACCAAAAAAGGAAACGCGTGTCTTTGACGGGCGGGAATACGTTTTGGAGGCCGGCATCGTCTGCGACTTTGCTCTGGTTCGTGCGTCGGTCGGCGACCGATTCGGAAACTTAGTTTTCCGCAAAGCGACGCGCAACTTCAATCCGCTTTGCGGGATGGCCGGAAAGCTGACGATCGCCGAGGTCGAGGAGCTCGTCGAACCCGGCACGATCGATCCGGAGCAGGTGCATCTGCCGGGAGTCTTCGTCCAGCGGATCGTGCACGTCGGACCGCAGGGCAAGCGCATCGAACGCGTCACGACGCGCAAGCGTTCGGCGGTGTCGCCGTGAGCGACGAAAAATGGCACTAACGAGAACCCAACTCGCCGCGCGGGTCGCGCAGGAGCTGCGCGACGGCCAATATGTCAATCTCGGCATCGGCTTGCCGACGTTGATTCCAAACTTCGTTCCGCCCGACATTACGGTTACGCTTCAGAGTGAGAACGGCATTTTGGGAATGGGTCCGTATCCATACGAGGGTGAAGAAAACCCCGACCTGATTAATGCCGGGAAGGAAACGGTCACGGTGCTTCCCGGCGCATCGTTCTTCGATTCGGCGCTTTCGTTCGGAATGATTCGCGGCGGACACATCGACCTCGCCGTACTGGGTGCGATGCAAGTCTCCGAACGGGGCGATCTCGCCAACTGGATGATTCCGGGCAAAATGGTCAAAGGGATGGGCGGCGCTATGGACTTAGTGCACGGCGCCAAGCGAGTCATCGTCATGATGGAGCACGTTGCCAAAGGAAACGCTCACAAGATCCTGCGGCGATGCTCGCTTCCGCTGACCGGAAAGGGCGTCGTCCATCGAATCATCACCGACATGGCGACAATCGACATCGGCGCCGACGGATTGATTCTGCGCGAGCTCGCACCGGGCGTCAGCCTGGAAGAGGTCAAAGCGGCGACCGAGCCCACGCTCCACATCCCCGTCGCTCCGATGCTCATGGAGACGAAGGAAACGCCGTCGTAAGATTTCGAAAAAACCAAAAATTCAACGCACTTTTCTTAGTGGAGGTATTTTCTATAATGCAAATTTCCAAGCTGCACTTCGCTGGGCTCGCCTTGGTCTTCGCGCTGTTTTTTGCGTCGATCGGCGCGGGGGTGGCGCTGGCCGCCCAGCCGCACATGGTCAATGCGCGCTCCTATCTAAACTCTGCCCTTAAGGAACTCGAAGCGGCGAACACCAATAAGGGTGGACACCGCGTCAACGCGATCAACTACACGAGAAACGCCATCAACGAAGTGAATCTCGGCATTCAATACGCCCAATAAATCACGCCGAAAGGCTCTGGAACTGCGTCCGATAGAGTCGTGAATAGAGGCCGCCGCGCGCCAGCAGTGTTGCGTGGCGGCCCGATTCCACGATGCGCCCTTCGTCGATGACGAAGATCACGTCCGCGGCCAAAATCGTCGAGAGCCGGTGCGCGATCACCAGACTCGTGCGGCCCCGCATGACGACCTCCAAGGCTCTTTGAATGGCGGCCTCGTTTTCATAGTCGAGCGAGCTGGTCGCTTCGTCGAGAATGAGAATGCGGGGATCCTTGAGCAGTACGCGCGCCATCGCTAAGCGCTGGCGCTCGCCGCCCGATAGCTTATGTCCGCGCTCGCCGACGACGGTCTCGTAGCCGTCGGGCAGCGCCGCTATGAACTCAGCGATGTTGGCGGCGCGAGCGGCGGCTTCGAGCTCGGAGTTTGTCGCGTCGGGGTTCCCGTACCGAAGATTATTCGCGACCGTGTCGTGGAAAAGATACGTTTCCTGCGTGACGATGCCGACATGGCGACGCAGCGAATCGAGCGTGACGCTGCGCAAGTCATGGCCATCGACGAGCACATGGCCGCCCTGCGGATCGTAGAACCGTGGTACGAGTTGCGTGATCGTCGTCTTGCCCGCGCCCGAAGGGCCGACGAAGGCCGCGACCTCACCCGGACGTACGTGAAACGAAATACCGTGGAGCACGTCGCGTGAAGCTTCATAGGAAAAGACGACGTTCTCGAACCTGATCTCGCCCGCAACCTCGGAGAGCGACATCGCTCCGGACGGATCGTATTGCTCCGGCGTCATGTCGAGATACTCGAAGATACGCTCGAAAACCGCAAGGGCGCTGACGACTTGCACCTGAATGCCCGCAAGCGCGGCAGCCGGACCGTAGAGTCTGGCTTGTATGAAGGAAACGAACGCGACGATCACGCCGACTTGCAAGCTCGCCGCAATCGCGAGCCATCCACCCCCGAGCCAAACGAGCCCGGGCCCGACGACCACCATGGCGGTGACCGATGCAAGAAACCAGCGGCCGACCATCGCCAGATCGATCTCCAATTGCATCAGCCGCGTTCCGACGTGATAGAAGCGCGAGCGCTCGTACGCTTCACGTGCGAACGACTTGATCAACGTTATGCCCGAGATCGAAAGCGTCTCTTGGGTGATCGATTCGATCTCGTCGCGCTTCTCGCGCGTCTTCTTGCGGATCTGGTACATGCGGCGTCCGACAGGACCGAGCGGAAAGACCATCAGCGGCACGATAGCGACGGAGATGAGCGCCAGCCGCCAGTTCCAGACGAACATCGCGACGACGGTGGTTGCGATGAGCACGATGTTGGTTACGATGGAAGTGAGCGTGCCGGTCACGACGTTGTCGACGTTGTCGACGTCGTTGCTGACGCGATTCATTATCTCGCCGGTCTTGGTGCCGGTGAAAAAGCTCAGAGGCATGCGATGGAGATGCGCCACCAGGCTGGTGCGAATGTCGCGCATGATGCCTTCGCCGACCACCGAGTTCAGATAGCCTTGCAGCACGCCGATTCCGGCCGCAAACAGAGCCGAAGAGAGGATGATCCCTACGTCGGCCGCGAGCGCTCCCAGATTGTGGCTAGGGATGACCGCGTCGATGATGTGCGCGATGATAAAACCGGGTACTAGGCCGAGCGCGGAAACGGCAACGATGCAGGCAAGCACGGTCGCTTGCTGGCGCCAATAGGGAGCGAAGAGCGCGCCCATTCGCTTCCAATCGACGCGCCGCTTCACTTTCGGTTTCTCGGGCTGATAGATGTTCGACCACATCAGCCCGTGCCCGGCCATCATTTAACTAATGCGGCACCGTAACTTGATGGAGGGAGACTTTGTTACCCTCTGGATCGTCGAACGAGGCGATCTTACAGACGGGCGTCGAGTACGGATCGTCGATCTCGATGCCTTTGCCGCGCAGATCGGAGATCGTATTATCGATGTTATCGACCTCGAAGACGACGCCCGACGCGCTGCCGGGATCTCGCTCGATCCACTCGTGCGTCATCACGCTGAAATAGCCGTCACCAATTTTGGCTTCGTTGTACTTTTCTACGCCCTCTTCTTCGAACGGCCCGCTAAACCTGAGTCCGAGTTTCTCTTCGTACCACTTGCGCAAGCCGGCAACGTCTTTGGCCGGATACGCGGTAAACGCAATCTCTTTAATCACTGATCTCTCCTAATGGATTTTGGGCTGGACCCTTCGATAAACCGCACTTGAGCGCTCCTGGTTGCCTGCCAAATTAGCGAGGCGTTCGACCTAATGCTGAGGAGGCTCCGACCGACGAACGAAGCCATGGACGGCGAGAGTGAGGAGGCGGGCAGCAGAAGCGGAGCCTGGAGGGCGAAGCGACGAGCGGTTCCGAGGCATCACGTCGGACGGCGAGCGCTAAACTTTGCCGTTGCGTATCGAGGCGAGTTCCTTGAAGAGCTTTCTCTCTTTATCCGATAGTCTCTCCGGGAGCTGGCCGATCAGGCGAACGTATTCGTCGCCGCTGCCCTTGATTTTGACGTGCGGCATGCCGCGTCCCGAGAGACGGAGCAGGCGGTTGTTTTGCGTGCCGGCGGGAATCGTCATCGCCACCTCGCCGCTCAACGTGGGAACGTTTACCTCGCCGCCCAGGACGAGGTCGTAGATACTTACCGGAAGATCGACGTAGAGATCGTCGCCCTTACGCTTATACGTCGGATCGTCTTCGAGCGTGACGATGAGGTGAAGGTCGCCGTTGGGGCCACCGTTGATGCCCGCGCCCCCTTGGCCTGTCAGGCGGATGCGCTGGCCGGCGCCGATGCCTTTGGGAATGGAGACCTCGAACCGCTTGTTGATCAGCACTCTTCCGGTGCCGTGGCATTGCGGGCAGAGGCGACCGCCGAGGGTGCCGGTGCCGTGGCAGCGGGGGCAGAGGTCTTCGATCTGCAGCGAGACGGCCTTGGTTCCGCCGGCATAGACGTCGCGCAATCCCAGCTCGATCGTCGTTTCGAGGTCTTGTCCGCGCCGCGCGCGTCCCGGGCTCTGCGCCGTCTGACGTCGTCCTACGTCCGAAAAGAACATGTCGAAGAAATCGGAGAACCCGCTCGCGCCGCCGGCGTCTCCCAGGTCAAACTCGAAATCTTGTCCGTTGACGTTCGTGCGGTATCGGCGCTGCTGCTCTGCTTGCTGCGCGGCTTGCTGCCAGTTCGGCCCGAGAACGTCGTACTTCTTGCGCTTTTCGGGGTCTCCTAAAACTTCGTAAGCCTCGGAAATCTCTTTAAACTTTTCCTCGGCCTCTTTTGCGTTTTTTGGATTCGCGTCGGGATGCCATTTGCGCGCGAGCTTGCGATAGGCGGACTTGATGTCTTTCTCGGCCGCGCCCTTCGGAACGCCCAAGATCGCATAGTAGTCCTTGAAGTTCATTCGTCCGGACGCTTAGCGACGATCACCTTCGCAGGACGCAGCAAATCGTCGCCGAGCGTATAGCCTTTCTCGGTAACGTCGACGACGGTATCCTCCGCAACGCCGTCGGGCGCAGAAGTTCCCACCGCTTCGGCGACGCGAGGATCGAACGGCTCGCCCCGAACCTCAATCGGCTTCACGCCCTCGCTCGCCAGGACGGCTTCGAACCCGCGCAGCGTCTGCTCGAGCCCGCCGCGCAGCGTTTCGACCCCGGCGTTCGATTGGAGGGCGCGCTGAAGATTGTCGAGCACCGGAAGCAAACGTTCGAGCAGCATGCGCCGGCGCGACGAAACCATAGAGTCGATGTCGCGCTGGATTCGCTTTTTGTAATTGTCGAAATCTGCAACGGCGAGCAAGAATTTGCCGTAGTTTTCGTCGGCGCGGGCGTTGGCCGCGGCGAGTTGCTCGTCGAGCGAGGGCGTCGCCGCGGCTTGTTCGTCTATCGTGGCCTCACCGGCCTCGGTCCTCAGGACCGACGGATCGTCGGACATCACTCGTCAACGGCTCGAGAGACTACTTGGCTTCTTTGAACTCGGCGTCGATGACGTCTTCTCCGCCGCTGCCCGCACTCGCGCCGTTTCCGGTCGTTGAACCGTCGCCCGATGGAGGCTGCTCGCCCTGCGGCGCTGCGGCCTTGTAGAGAAGTTCGGCCATCTTGTAGCTCGCCTGCTGCAACGCCTCGATCGCCGGCTTGATTTCGGCAACCGTGCCGTTTTCGCTCACGCGCTTGAGCTCCGAGAGCGCTCCTTCGACCTCGCCGCGCGCGGTCGTCTCGAGTTTGTCGCCGACTTCTTTGAGCGACTTCTCGGTCGAGTAGATCAAGCTCGAAGCGTTATTGCGCACTTCGGCCTCTTCGCGCTTGGCTTTGTCGGCTTCCGACTGAAGTTCGGCGTCGCGAACCATGCGCTCGACCTCGTCCTTATTGAGATTGGTCGAAGCCGTTATCGTGATTGCCTGCTCTTTGCCGGTGCCGAGATCCTTAGCACTGACGTTGACGATGCCGTTGGCGTCGATGTTGAACGTGACTTCGATTTGCGGCACGCCGCGAGGCGCTGGGGGAATCCCTTCGAGCCTAAAGCGTCCCAACGTTTTGTTGTCCCCCGCCATTTGACGCTCGCCTTGGAGTACGTGGATATCGACGGAGGTTTGACCGTCCTCGGCCGTGGTGAAGATTTGCGACTTCTTCGTCGGGATGGTCGTGTTTCGGTCGATCAGTCTCGTCATGACGCCGCCGAGCGTTTCAAGCCCAAGCGAGAGCGGCGTTACGTCAAGCAAGACCACGTCGCGCACTTCACCCGACAGGACGCCCGCCTGAATGGCCGCACCGACTGCGACGACTTCGTCGGGATTGACGGTGAGGTTTGGCTCCTTGCCGGTCAGCTTGCGCACGAGCTCTTGAATCACCGGCATGCGTGTTGCGCCGCCGACCATGATGACCTCGTCGATCTTTGAAACGTCGAGCTTGGCGTCGGAGATCGCGTTGCGGAACGGTCCCACGCATCGGTCGGTCAGATCGCTGGTCAGTTCCTCGAACTTCGCGCGCGTCAGCGTGTAGTCGAGATGCTTGGGCCCTTCTTGGTCGGCAGTAATGAACGGCAGGTTGATGCTGGTTTGAACGACCGATGAAAGCTCGATTTTTGCCTTTTCGGCCGCTTCCGTGAGCCGCTGCAACGCCTGCTTGTCTTTGCTCAAATCGATGCCTTGATCGCGCCGGAACTGATCGACGAGCCAATCGACCACGCGATGGTCGTAATCGTCGCCGCCGAGATGCGTGTCCCCGTTGGTAGCCTTGACTTCGAAAACGCCGTCCCCGACCTCGAGAATGGAAACGTCATACGTTCCGCCTCCCAAGTCCCAGACGAGAATCGTCTCGTTGCCCTTCTTCTCGAGACCGTACGCCAGCGCGGCCGCGGTTGGCTCGTTGATGATGCGTAACACGTCGAGCCCCGCGATCTTGCCGGCGTCCTTCGTCGCCTGGCGCTGCGAATCGTTAAAATAGGCCGGGACAGTGATGACCGCTTTGGAGACGCGTTCGCCGAGATAGTTGCTCGCGTCGTTGACGAGCTTTTGCAAGATCATCGCGGAAATCTCTTGCGGGGTGTAATCCTTCCCGTCGATCTTGATTCGGTAGTCGCTTTCGCCCATGTGGCGCTTAATCGAGCTGATCGTGCGATCGGGATTGGTAATCGCTTGGCGCTTCGCAAGCTGCCCGACGAGACGTTCGCCGGTTTTTGTAAACGCCACAACCGAAGGCGTCGTACGCGAGCCTTCGGCGTTTGGAATGACGACGGGCTGCGTGCCCTCCATTACTGCGACGACCGAGTTGGTCGTCCCCAGGTCGATGCCGACCGTTTTAGCCATGAAACTCTATACCTCGTCCTATAAGTTTTCCGACTGCTCTGGACCAGCTACGCCGAAGGTCGCTTGCGGCCGAGGTGAAAAGCTCGAGCGACCGGCTCCGGCTGCGCCTTGCCGCTTACGGCAAGTCGGATTGAGAATCCGCACCATCATACATGATGCGCGGTGAAAGTTGTTTCGCTTTCTACGACCCGATCGGAGGGCTCTTGGTTGCAGGGCCCTCCTTTCGACTCGCTCCGCTCGCTCAAGACTGCGCTTCGCGCAGCCGCGAAGGGATTTAAAGTGTCGTCCTAACGTTGTCGAAGGGTGGCTCCCCTAGGGCTGCTGCTCTTCAGGCGATTGCTGCTGTTGGACGGAAAGCGGTTGTTCGGCAGGCGTTTCGCCAAGCTTTATGGCGACGAACTTTTTAACCCCCTGCGACCAGACGTTGAGCCGAATTGTATCGCCCGGCTTCTTCGATGCGATGTAGTCGTGTAGCGCCTTGATCGCATCGAACGCTTTGCCGTCGGCCTGAAGTATGACATCACCCGGCTGGATACCCGCCTGGTCGGCAGGCGAGCCTGAGAAGACCTGCTGTACGGCCACGCCACCACTCCCGTTATAGCCGATCTGGTTCTTGACGCCCGCCGTCAAGTTGGCCATGTAGATGCCGAGGAAGCCGGTGTCCGTGCCTTGATGCGCTCCAGGATTCTTCTGGAGCGACGAGATTACGTTGCGAACCGTATTGGAGGGGATCGCAAAGCCGATGCCTTGGGCGTAGGCCGACTTGACCGTCGATTGGTTCATTCCGATGACTTGCCCGTCGATATCGATAAGCGGACCGCCGGAGTTGCCGGGGTTGATCGGCGCGGAGGTCTGAAGCAGGCCTTTAAAGTCGATCTCGCCGCCATTCTCGACCGGAATCGGCTCGGAGCGATTGAACGCCGAAACCACGCCGACGGTTACCGTTTGCTGAAGCTGGAGAGGTTCGCCGATCGCGATGGCCCACTGCCCCTGCTCGAGCTTACTGGAATCGCCGAGTTGGAGTGGCGGAGGCAGCTTCGAGTAGTTCTCGACTCGCAAAATCCCAACGTCAGCGGCTATGTTGTACGCCACCACCCGGGCCGGCATGCGGTCGCCGTTGGCAAAAACCACCGTAAGCTTGGTTATCTTACCGCCGGACGGCGGCTGCAGCACGTGCGCGTTCGTTACGATGTCACCGCGACCGTCGATAACGAACCCGGAGCCGGATGCTTCGCCTTTGTAGGGTTGAACGATGTTCGGACCTTGGCCGCCCCCGAAGAACTGTTGAAAGAAGGGATCGGCGGGTATGACTTGCTGTCCGTTCACCTGCTCCGTGATCGCGACGACCGACGACTTCGTTCGCTTCACTGCGCTGACGATGCGGTCTTGATCGCTGACCCCGCTCAAGGGGACTGCGGCCACGGCCGGCGGCGTGCGGTCGGGTCCGGTGGCACCGCCGAAGTGACTGCTCGCGTAAAGCATCATGAGGAAACTGCCTACCACGGCCCCCACTAACCCGATGATGAGCGTGGGCAATATGCGATTCTTCACCATTTAAGACTCATTCCGTCAGTTCGTAAGAAGTTCTCTTCAGCCATCTACCCGGTTGACGTGAAAAAGTCGCAGATGGTGTCACGGCAAGCGGCCAAGCCGGTTAAAATTTCAAGAGTTGAGCGCAGCGCGCGGCGGCCACGGCTGCGTCCGCCGTCCCTCTCAACGGCGTCGGTGCCTCGGGCCAGAGTGGGTCGGGCAACTGCCGCCGCAGCGCCGCGCGGACGCACTCTAAACGCTCGTCGCGCAGCTGCAGCATTCGCATCTGAATGAGGAGCTTTGCTTGACGAAGCGCCCGGCGCGAGAAGAGCTCGTCCGGGGAGAGCGTCGCTGGCGCAGGACTTGCGGTAGGCCGGCTGCGGTCGCCGGAATGCCCGTTCGCGGGAGCGGTGGCGAGCAGAATCGATATGAACGCAAAGAGTATCATGGTACGAACCTCCGCTGCTGCAATTCACCAGGTCGGCGCGGGGGAGCAAGGCGTAGGGGCAAAAGGACCGCTCGTGAGTCCGGACACGCTGACCGTCCCGCCGCCTCCGCCGGTACCGTTCGTCCGCATCGTTCCGCTGGGCGGCTGCGGGGAGATCGGACGCAATATGACCGCCATCGAGACGAACGAGGATCTCGTCGTCGTCGACTGCGGCCTGATGTTCCCCGACGACGAGATGTATGGCGTCGACATCGTGATCAACGATTTTACGTACGTTCGCGAGCGCGCCGATAAGCTGCGGGCGCTCCTGGTGACCCACGGCCACGAAGACCACATCGGCGGCATTCCGTACTTTGCCAAGGAATTTGCGCAAACGCCGATCGTCGGTACGCCGTTGACGATCGCCCTCATCAAAGCGAAATCGCGCGAACAGCACCTTAGCGAGGCGACGTTCACGCAAACCCAACCCGGAAGCCGCGTTCGGTACGGTTCGATCGAAGCCGAATTCGTCCACGTCAATCATTCGGTAGCCGGCGCATGTTCGCTCGCGCTGCGGACTCCCGTTGGAACGATTTTCCACACCGGCGACTTCAAGTTCGATCAAACGCCCATCGACGGCAAGCCCTCGGACTTCGCGAGGATCGCCCGGATCGGCGACGAGGGGGTGCTATGCATGCTCTCGGACTCGACCAATGCCGAGCGCGCCGGCCATACGCTCTCCGAGCGGATCGTCGGGGAGGCCTTCACCTCAATCTTTGCTCACGCCAAAGGACGCATCGTCGTTGCGTCCTTTGCTTCGAACGTGCCGCGCATCCAGCAGACCGTCGATCACGCCGTGCGGTTCAATAGAAAGATTGCATTCCTCGGGCGCTCGATGCGCAACGTCGTTCACTTTGCCGGCGAGCTCGGGTACCTGCGGATCCCAGGCGAGACGGTCGTTCGGATCGAGGACATCGACGCCTATCCGCCGGAGCAAATCGTCGTCATGACGACCGGCTCACAGGGCGAGCCGATGAGTGGTCTCTCGCGAATGTCCGTTCGCGATCATCAGCGTTTTCGCATCGTGCCGGGCGACACCGTCGTCATCAGCGCGACGCCGATTCCCGGGAACGAAAAGAGCGTGCACAAGACGATCAACAATCTTTGCAAGCTCGGTGCGACGGTGATCCACGGCACGGATGGGCGCTCTCACGTCTCGGGTCACGCGTCCCAAGAAGAGCTTCTGCTGATGCTCAACCTCGTTCGGCCGGAGTTCCTCATCCCAGTGCACGGCGAATATCGCATGCTCGACGCGCACAAGCAGCTCGCGGTGCGCACCGGAATCGAGGCCGGAAACGTCTTCGTCGTCGAAAACGGCGACGTGCTGGAGTTCACGCACGAGTATGGCGATAAGGTGGGGAAGACCTATGGCGGTCATGTCTTCGTCGACGGCTCGGGAATCGGCGACGTGGGCGAAGCGGTCTTGCGCGACCGCAAGGCTCTTTCGAACGACGGCATCATCATGGTCGTTGTCGCAATCGATAGCGAAGAAGCCCGTCTCATCGCCGGTCCTGACCTCAGCTCGAGGGGCGTTTTCTATCTTCCCGAAGCCGGCGGCGTTCTCGACGAGTTACGCACCGAGCTGCGTCGAACGATCGAAGGAATCTCAGTCGACGCAATCCGCGACGTCGACGCCGTGAAGGAACACATTCGCAGCGCGTTGGCGAGCGCGATTTACGCGCGCACCAAACGCCGCCCGATCGTCATTCCGGTCGTCATGGAAGTCTAAAATCAGGGACGACCAGCGTCGGCGCCGTCAAAATGAACTCCCGCTGTGATGAAGAAGAGATAGCTTCCATGGCACGCACCCGCTTTGCCTCCGCTCAACACAGGCGGCGACGGGCGTTTGCGAGGACCAGGCTCAACCTGGAGATCGTCGGGATTGCCGCTGTCGCACTCGCCGTCTTGTGCGGCTTGGCCCTGGCATTTCCTCATCATTCGGGAAGCGTCGGCAGCTGGACTGCGGTGGAACTACGCCGACTCTTTGGAGCCGCGGCTCCGCTTTTCCCGTTGCTTGTCGCGTTGCTTGGTGCGATCGTCTTTTTGGAAGTGAACGTTCCGCGCATGATCGCCGGACTCGGCAGCAGCGCAGTGGCATACTTTTTGATTTTCACCGCGATGTTCGGCTCGGGCGGACCGACGCGCGGGGGCGTCGCCGGTTCGAATATTTGGTGGGCGCTGCACGCTCTGGTCGGCGATGTCGGAGCATGGATCGTGTTCTGCGTCGCGCTGCTTTCGCTGACCCTTTGGCTCACCAACGCCAGCCTGAAAAAGCTCATCGGGCGCGTCATCGTCTTCTTCGGCGGTCTACGGACGCCGGCGATTCCAAAGCTTCCAAGCTTGCGCGTTAATTTGTCGCGCGGTCACGAATCGCTGCGTGAAGCATTCGCGCCGCCGCTGCAGCCGGTCGGACCTGCCGTCCTCGACGAAGACGCCTTGGGGGATGTCGAAGGACCACCCGAGTCGCCGAGTCATCCTTCAACGCAGCTCAGGATGACGCAGACGGAGCTCAGGACAGAGCTCGAGATGACCCCGGAGCGCACAATGACGGCGTACCGTCTTCCCGATCTGGCACTCTTCGACGCGCCACCGAGCCAAACGATCGACGATTCAAACCGAGCGCACGTTCTGGAGGATACGCTCGCGAGCTTCGGCGTCGGCGCGAAGGTCTCGCACATCGAACGCGGACCCTCGATCACGCGCTACGAGCTCAAACCCGAGCGCGGCGTCAAGATCTCGCGAATCGCGTCGCTCGCCGACGATCTTGCACTAGCTCTGGCCGCGACGAGCGTACGCATCGAAGCGCCGATTCCCGGAAAGTCGGCGGTCGGCATCGAAATCCCAAATCTCACCGTCGCGATCGTCACCATTCGCGAAATTCTCGACGCGGTTCCGAACCGTGGCCAAGTGCCGCCGCTCTGGATGGCGCTGGGAAAGGACATCACCGGGCGTCCCGTGGTCGGCGATCTTTGCACGATGCCGCACCTTTTGGTCGCCGGTGCGACGGGCTCGGGCAAATCGGTTTGTCTCAACATGATCATCGCGTCCCTCTTGGTCAGCGCGACGCCCGATCAGCTTCAGATGTTGATGATCGATCCCAAACGCGTCGAGCTGGCGGTATTCAACGGTATCCCGCACCTCATCAAGGATGTCATCGCCGACCCGCGGCTAGCCGCCGGCGCGCTCTTCGAGATGACCAAAGAGATGGAGTCGCGCTACGAGCGCTTCGCCAAAGCGTCGGTTCGTAAAATCGAGGAATACAACCTTAAGTATCCGAACGAGCGTCTGCCCTACGTCGTCATCGTCATCGACGAGCTGGCTGACCTCATGCTCGTCGCTCCGGCAAAGGTCGAGACGACGATTATCCGACTGGCACAGCTCGGCCGCGCGACCGGCATTCACCTTCTCGTCGCGACGCAGCGTCCGTCGGTTGACGTCATCACCGGCCTCATCAAAGCGAACGTGCCGTCACGCATCGCCTTTGCGGTAAGCTCGCAAGCCGACTCGCGCGTCATTCTCGACATGAACGGAGCTGAGCGCCTGCTCGGCCGCGGCGACATGCTTTATTTACCGATCGACGCGCCCAAGCCGATCCGCGCCCAGGGGGCGCTGATCACGGCATCCGAGGTTAGCCGGCTCGTCGAGTTCTGGGCGCGTCAATCGCGACCGGACAATTTGCTCGACGTGGAAGTCGTGCCAGTCGGCGATGAAGAGCTCGCGCGGCGCGACGCCGATCCGCTTTGTTACGAGGCCGCGAAGTTCATCATCGAAACGAACTACGCCTCGACGGCAGCGTTGCAATCGCAATTCTCGATCGGTCACCCGCGTGCCGTGCGCTTGATGAGGCAGCTCGAAGAGTTCAAAGTCGTCGGACAGCACGAAGGAACGAAGCCGCGAAAGATTCTCGTCGGACTGCCCGAGCTCGAACTCATGGCCCCGCGCTTAGGCAAAGGCCAAACCGCGCAGCAAGACCTTTTTGCAAGCGGCGAATAAGCCATGACGCGAGAGCACACCGTGACGGCCTGGGCCGGTGCCGCGTTCATCTCTTTTGCTTTGTTTTTTTTGCTCGGTAAGGTGATGACTCCAAATGGGGAGCCGGGTATGCTGCTCGGATGGGAGCGGTCGCTGCTCGATCGTTCGACGCTTGTAGCATGGTGGCTGACGTGGGCCTGTTATGCTAAGGTCCTGATTCCAGTTTGCGGCGCACTCCTCGTTCTTGCAGCGCTCCTGCCGGGTTGGCGCGTGCGAATCCTCATGAGCGTGATCGCGGTCTTGCTGTGCTGGCGCGGCGCCGACCTATTCCAGCATTATTTTGCGCGGCCCCGACCGATCGATTGGGTAGTCAAACACGAGACGGCGTTTTCATATCCGAGCACGCACGCCGCCATCGCCGTAGGATTTTATGGTCTGTGGGCGGCGCTGTTCTACTTCTCCACACTTCCCCGATCCGTTCGGATCGTTGCGGCCTCCTTGCTTGGAATCCTCGCGATAGCGGTCTGCTGGTCACGCTTGGCGCTCGGCGCGCATTACCTCACGGATTTGGCCGGAGGCGCTCTGCTCGCCGTGGCGATTCTCTGTGCGACGGTGGCGTTCGTTGTCGCGGTCGTCGGGCGCGTTGCGGGGCCGGCTTACGGCGGGCAGAATAGGGCGGTATGACCTTCGCGGATCCTACGCTGCTGGAAATTGAGCGTAAGCTCGATGCGGGCACGCCGCTTTCCATGCAGGACGGCCTCGCGCTCTATCGCACCGGCGACCTCCACGGTCTCGGACGGCTTGCGCGAAGCGCCAAGGAACGAAAGAGCGGCAAGAAAGTCTTTTACGTTCTCAATCGTTACATCAACTCGACAAACGTCTGCTTTGCCGGGTGTACGTTTTGCTCGTTCGCGGCCGACGAGTTCAAGGAACCAGCGCGCGTCTTTCGCATGACTCCCGACCAGGTATTCGCCAAAGCGATCGAAACCGGAACGAACTTCAATCAGATCCACATCGTCGGCGGCCACGATCCACGTCAGCTCTCGCTCGACTACTGGCTGCCGTTGATGCGCCGCTTCAAGGCGGCGCTGCCGCACGTTCAGTTATCTCTCTTTACCGCCGCCGAAATCGAGTACATGGCAAAGCGGCATCGGCTGGCGTTTCCCGCGATCATCGCAGCGTTAAAGGAAGCCGGCCTCGATAACGTCAACGGCGGCGCCGCGGAGATCTTCGCCGAAGCGACCCGCGCGAAGATCTGCCCGAATAAGGTCTCGGCCGATAACTGGCTGGTCATTCACGAGGAGCTGCACAGGCAAGGCATTGCGAGCAATGCGACGATGCTCTACGGCCACATCGAGTCGATCGAAGACCGCATCGATCATTTAATCCGGTTGCGGGAGTCGCAAGCGCGCTCGCCTGGTTATAACGCCTTCATTCCGCTGGCCTTTCATCCCGACGGTAACGAGCTTTCGTACTGCGGCTGGACGACCGGCCTCGACGACATCCGTACCTTCGCCGTCGCCCGCCTGATGCTGAACAACTTCAACCACATTAAGGCGTATTGGATGATTCAAGGCTTGAAAGTCTGCCAGGTTGCGCTGCACTACGGAGCCGACGATATGGACGGCACGCACGGCTCGACGGACGAGGAGATGATCTACCACTCGGCGGGAACGAGCTCCGGTCAGTACGTGGATGATCGTGAGTTTCGTCGCTTGATCGAAGAGGCCGGCTATGTCCCGGTGCGCCGTAACTCGACATATGAGGAGTTCCCCCTGGACTGGGCTCCGCCGGCGGCAATGCCTGAGCCTGCCCTCACATGACCCTGCGCTGCGGCCGAATCAAATATACCAACGACTTGCCGGTCTATGCCGCCTTCGATTCCGGCGCGCTCGCGTATCCGGGCTCCCTGCATGCCGATACGCCGTCGTCGTTGAACGCGATGTTGTTGAGCGGTGAGCTTGACCTCAGTCCGATCAGCGCTTACACGTGGGCGGCGAACGCGCACGATCTCGTGCTGTTACCCGATCTTTGCATCGGCGCGCGCGACGAGGTCGTTTCGGTCGTGCTCGTCTCCCGGGTGCCCCCGGCACTGCTCGACGCAACCCCGATTTTCGTAACGCAGGAGTCGGCCAGTGGTCGCTACTTGCTGCGCGTCATCCTCGAGCGGCGGTATCGGCTACGGCCCAAGTACATTGACGAGCCTCGGCCGTTGCATCGGGCGCTTCGCGGTGACGCGACGCTGTTGATCGGTGATTCGGCGATCGATGCGCTCGAGCGTTTTCCCCCCGGGGTCGTTTACGATCTGGGAAAACTCTGGCACGAATGGACGGGCCGGCAGACGGTCTTCGCCGTGTGGTCGGCGCGCCGCGACGCCTACGAGCGCGATGCACCCGGCGTTCATGCGTGCATGCACGCGCTCACCGATGCCTATACGTGGTCGCGCTCGCACACTGAGGAAGTCGTCGCGCTCGCACAGCGCGCGATTCCGCGGCCGCCCGGCTTCTACCAGCGCTACTATGGCAAGCTCAACTTCACGCTGCACGTGGCCGCGCGCACCGGCCTGACGGCCTTCTGCCGGGAGCTGCTCGAAATCGGAGCGATTCCGGCAGTTCCTGCGTTTCCCGAGGTCGTTGGTGCCATCGCTAGCTAGTCTGCTCGACCGCGCCGCCTCGGGCGGACGGCTCGAATTCGACGAGGGTCTGAGCCTTTACAACGAGGCCGACATCCACGAGCTCGGGGCGGCGGCGCACGCGCGTCGCATGCAGATGCATCCGCGCGACGTCGTCACCTACGTGATCGATACGACTATCAACTACACCAACGTCTGCAACGTGCACTGTACGTTCTGTGCGTTCTTCCGGCCCGAGCAGCACAAAGAAGGCTACACGATGTCGCACGATCGCGTGCTCGAGCGGGTAAAGCATGCCGTCGATCGGGGCGCGACTCAGATCATGATCCAGGGCGGCGTCAATCCGGAGCTCGGAATCGACTGGTTCGAAACGCTCTTCCGGCGCGTGCGCAGGGAGCATCCGCAAACCGACCTACATTCGCTCTCGGTATCGGAGATCGTCGGTCTGGCGCACGTCGAGGGAACGACCACGCGCGAGGTGCTCCGCCGGCTCAAAGAGGCGGGTATGAAATCGCTCCCAGGCGCGGGCGCCGAGATCCTCGTCGAGCGGGTGCGCAAGCGCATTTCGGCCCGCAAGGTAAAGCCTCACGAGTGGCTTGGCGTGATGCGCGAAGCTCAGTCGCTGGGCATGCCGACCACCGCAACGATGATGTTCGGCTCGATCGAGACCGCGGCGGAGCGCATCGAGCACTTGCACGTGCTGCGCGAGCTTCAAGATGAAACCGGCGGATTTACCGCCTTCATTCCATGGTATTACGTTCCGTTCAAGACGCCTCTTCGCGGTAAAGAAGCGACTGGATTAGAGTACTTGCGCGTGCTGGCGATCTCGCGGCTCTATCTCGACAATTTCGCGCACCTTCAAGCTTCGTGGCTGACGCCGGGGCTGAAGATGGGCCAGCTCGCGCTCTTCTATGGCTGTGACGACATGGGCGGTACGATCATCGAGGAACGAGTCGTCCACGACGCCGGAAGCACGAATGAAGCGACCCGCCGCGATCTCGAAAACATCATCGCGGGCGCCGGCTTCAGACCGGTCGTTCGCGACACGTACTGGAACCTCCGCAACGATATGGCGCTCGCCACCGCCGGCTAGGTCGTCATTCGCCGGCGCCACTCAGAACGACCTTGAGGCGGCAATCGTGGCGGCGCCGAGCACTTCTTCGGTCGCGGGATCGAGCAGCGCAACCAACTGACCTGGCGTGACGGCGCGCTGCGGACTTGCAAAGCGCAAACGCAGCGAACCGTCGTCGCGCACCGTCGCCCAAGCCGGCGCAGGAACGGCTCGATAGCGAGTCATCGCTCGGACCGACGTTTCGTCTCTACCGAAGCGCTCCGGCCGAATCAGATTGAGGTCGTCGGCGTCGAGCTCGTCGCAGAGCAGATCCTCCTCACGACCCACGACGAGTGTGTTCGTTTCCGCGTCGATGCGGGTAACGTACCGCGCGCCGTCGCCGCTTGCCGGAAGACGCGCTCGCTGACCGATGGTGTACGAAGCAATGCCGGCGTGCTCGCCGATCCGCTCGCCGCGCTTCGTCAGCACCGGGCCCGGCGCGTCGATCTCCGGATGTAAGCGCGAGAGGACCGCTCGATAATCGCTGCCTTCGACAAAACAGATGTCCTGCGACTCCCGTTTGTCGTGGACGGGAAGGCGCATACGGCGCGCGTGGGCGCGGGTCGTTGCCTTGTCGCACTTGCCGAGCGGAAGCAAGAGCCGCTCGAGCTGCGGCGGCTTCAGCTGGGCGAGCGCGTACGCCTGATCCTTGGCATGTTCGTTGCGAAAGAGATGCGGGCCGTCGTCGCGGCATTCGACGCGCGCGTAATGACCCGTTGCGACGTACCGCGCGCCGAGCCGATCGGCGTACTGTGCGAGGGTCCCCAGCTTTACGAAATTGTTGCAAGCGACGCAAGGATTCGGCGTCCGGCCGCGGGCGTACTCATCGACGAACCGATCGACGACGCTGCGCCGAAAGACTTCTTCAAAGTCGAGGACGTAATGCGGGATGCCCAGCGCCGCGGCGCTCGCGCGAGCGTCGTCGAAGTCGTCGACGCCGCAGCAGCTCTTGGCATAGCTGGGCCGCGACGGCGTATACATTTTCATCGTGATGCCGACGACGTCGTAACCATTTTCCAGCAACAAACCCGCAGCGACGGCAGAGTCGACGCCGCCGCTCATGGCCGCAATCACGCGTTCTTTAGGCATATGACGTGGAACAGGATAACATTAAGGCGGAGCTAACTCAAAGCCTAAATGGCCGAAGCCTTGGGTGAGCGGTTTCGCGAGGCGCGCGAGGCCCGCAGCCTTTCGCTTTCCGCCGTTGCCGAGCAAATCCGCATTCGAGCGGTCTATTTGGCGGCGATCGAAGACGAGAATTGGAAGGCAATTGGCGTGCCGGTCTACGTGCGCGGCTTCCTTCGTACCTACGCACGCTTCCTCGGAATCGATCCCGAAGAAGCGGTTGCCGCATTCAACCGAACGCTGCCGGCGCCGTCTCCGCCGCCCAGCGAAGGCGACCGCAAGGCGGACCAACGCGACGTGGGGACCCCCAGGCGCGGTTCGCTTCTCGTTTGGATCGCCGGGACGGTCGCGGTGGTGCTGATCGCCTTCGTCGTCTACAACGAGCTCACGATGCACGGCACTCCGCTGGCCGGAAACGCTGCGGGCGGCACCGCGGCCCCGTCGTCCTCGGTGGCCGCCGTGGTTCGGCCTCCGTCGGGCCCGACGCGAGGGCTGGTCGTGGGCGGCAGTTCCAACACGCTCGCTCTCGTGCTCTCTGCCTCCTCATGGCTCAGGGTCACCGTTGACGGCAATGTTAGCATGGAGGGTACCTTTCCCGCGGGCACGTCAAAGACGTTTCGCGGGAAGAACGCGGTGGTGCGCATCGGCAACGCCGGCGGCGTTGAGGTCTACGTCGACGGCAAAGACGTCGGAAAGCTCGGTAAGATGGGCGACGTCGTCGAGCACGCCTTCACTCTTTGAGAGGAGCACCGTAATCATCCGTGGCGAGCGAATCCTCGTTCGACGTCGTATCGCGCGTCGACCGGCAAGAACTCGACAACGCACTCAACCAGACACGTAAGGAGATCGAAAACCGCTTCGATTTCAAGCATAGCAAGACCAGCATTGAATTCGACGGCGACAAGAAGATAACGCTCGTCTCCGACGACGAGCTCAAGATGCGCAACGTCGTCGACATTCTTCAAAGCAAGGCCGTTCGACGGGGCATCGACATCAAAGCGTTCGAGTTCGGTACGGTCGAGCCGGCTGCCGGCGGTACGGTGCGAGAAGTCGTCACGATACGCAGCGGGATTCCGAAAGAGCAAAGCAAGTCGTTGTTGGCCCACATCAAGGCGCTTCGGCTTAAAGTGACCGCTCAATACCAGGACGATCAAATTCGGGTTTCAGCAAAGAGCAAGGACGATTTGCAGAAGGTAATTTCCGCGCTTCGCTCCATGGAGTTCGAGCTGCCGTTGCAGTTCGTCAACTACCGCTAAGAGAGCGTATGCGAAGCGTTGCGTTCGTCAGTCTGGGCTGCGCAAAAAATCTGGTCGATACGGAGGTGATGATCGCCAAACTCGGCGCCGCCGGCTGGCGCTTGGAAACGCAGCCAAGCGACGCGGATGCGGTCGTGATCAACACCTGCGCCTTCATCGATCCCGCGAAGGAAGAGTCGACGCACGTGATCCTCGAACACGCGGCGCAGAAGCGGCGCGGACAGCAGTTGGTAGTTGCCGGATGCCTCGCGCAGCGCTACGGCGAGCAGTTGCAGGCGCTTATCCCGGAGATCGACGGCGTCATCGGTACGGGCGCGTATGCCGGCATCGCGGAGCTCCTCCAAGATGTCGAAGCCGGACGCAGACCCGTGAGGCTGGAGCGCGAAGCGCCGCCCGAGCACGACTTTCTGCCGCGTCTCGTAACGACTCCCCGCGCAACCGCCTACCTCAAGATCGCGGAAGGTTGCGATCATCCGTGCACGTTTTGCATCATTCCGGCGCTTCGCGGCCGCTTCCGCAGCCGCAGCCTCGAATCGATCTGTGCAGAAGCCCGAGCGCTCGTTCGAGGCGGCGCCAAGGAATTGATCTTGATCGCGCAAGACGCGTCGATGTGGGGTCGCGATCGGGGAATGCGCCGGGGAGGTCTCGCGCGGTTACTAGAGCGGCTGCATGAGATTGACGACCTAGAGTGGATTCGTCTGCTTTATCTCTATCCGGCGACGGTAGATGGCGAGCTCATCGACGCGATCGCGGGTCTTCCGAAAGTCTGCAAGTACATGGACATGCCGCTGCAGCACGCGCATCCCGACGTGCTGCGCGCGATGCGCCGGCCGAGCCACGGAGAGCGTTATCTCGAGCTTATCGAAGAGTTTCGCGAGCGAGTTGCGGACATCAGCATGCGCTCGACCTTCATTGTCGGATTTCCGGGCGAGCGCGACGAGCACGTTGAGTATCTGGAAGAGTGGCTCGCTCGCGCGCAGCTCGAGCGCGTCGGATTCTTCGAGTACAGTACTGAAGAGGATACGGCCGCCGCCGACCTTCCCGGTCGCGTCGGCGCTCGCCGGCGCCGCGAACGCCTCATTCGCTTGCGCGAAGCGCAACGGCTTGCATCCGAGCGCGCGCGCATCAAGCGCTGCGGCAAGACCGCGCGCGTGCTCGTCGAAGAGTCGCGCGCTCTACGCGAGCGCGACCCGCTGCGCAAGCGACTCGGTGCGCCGCGGGCATGGTTCGGGCGTTCCCAGGGTGAAGCGCCGGGTGTCGATGGCGGCGTCTATTTCACGGGTGAAGCGTGTATCGGCGACTTCGCCGATGTCCGGCTGGAAGCCATGAACACATTTGATTTCTTCGGTCGGGCCGTATGATGGCGCGAATCGCGTTGATCGTTGGGATCATCCTGCTGGCCGCCGGCTCGGCACTGGCGGGCTACGCGGTCGTCGAGCACCGCAATCCGGTCTCCGCGATCACCCAGATTCTCGTGCCGACGCCGCAAGAAGCCTTCGGCAAGCCGAACTTGCTCGTGCTCGTCGAGGGACTCGATTACGACTATACGGCGAGCGATGAAGAGTACTCGACGAATGCTCGCAGCGACGTCATCTGGGCCGTCAATCTCGACTTTTCAAACAGACGTATTTACGAGCTCTCGATTCCGCGCGACATGATTGCAACGCTGCCCAATGGAAGCCAAGGTAAGATCAATCAGGCGCAGTCCGACGGCGGCGTCAAAGAAGCCAAGAGCGTCATCGCGCAGTGGCTCGGCATTCCCGGGTTCGACCGCTACGTGATCCTGCGCATCGACGCGACCAAACAGTTCATCGCCGCAATTGGCGGCGTCAACGTCGACGTGAAGACGTCGAATTGCTTGCGCTTCAAGACAGGCTGCACCGGCGACTCGCTCGACTACGACGACACGTGGGGACATTTGCACATTCACTTAAAAGAGGGCATGCAGCACCTCAACGGCGACCAAGCCGTGGCGTACATGCGCTTCCGCCACGACTGGTGCAGCGATCCCTGCCGCATCATGCGCCAGCAGCAAGTCCTGCACGCGCTCGTCGACAGGCTCAAAGGCGATCGATTCAACACGCTGGTCCATTTGGGCGATCTGCTCGGGGTCTTTCAAAGGTACGTTCAGACCGACCTTACGGACTCCGAGCTGGTTTCGATTGCCAACTACTATCAGGGCATCCCGAACTCGGCGATCGTGAGCAACCAGGTGCCGTATACCGGCGCCATCGATCTACCAAGTTACGGCGATTCTCTCGTGCCCGACACCGCGGCTCGCGCGCATTTGGTAGCGACGATGCTCGTAGCTTCCCCCGCCCCATTGCCGTCGCCCGATGCGCTGGCCTTGGCGGCGATCCCGCCGAAGACGCTGCGCGTCGACGTGGAGAACGGCACCGGCGTTACCGGAGCCGCGCGCCGCGTCGCAACGATGCTTCGAGAAGCCGGATTCACCATCGGCGATGTTGGCGACGCACAGCGCTCGGATTACACGGCGACGGAAATCCACGAGCATTCCAGCGTAACGTTTGCCGGCGCGAGGGTGCGCGAGGCATTACCGCCGCCCCTACGCAGCGTGGCCGTGCTCCCCGATTCAACGCCCAGTGCCGCTCCGGAGGCGAGTGCGACGCCGGCCAGCGACGTGACGGTGATCGTGGGAAGCGATTTCACGAAGAGCTCGCCGCCGGCGTTCCAGGATCATTCTTAGGCAGCGGTGTCGCCGGCGATGAAGGGCATCACCGGGATTTTGGTGGCAGCCGCACTGATTTACGGCGGCTGGCGCGTCTTCATTCACAAGAGCAATCTCATCCCCGCGATCGTCACGCCTCGCGCGAATGTCTATCTCGAGTTTTCGGGCGGCCCGATGGCGAGGCTCTATCGCGTGACGCACGACGTTTCGACCGGCGACCGTTCGAACCGCCCGCGGCTCATCGCGCTGACGTTCGACGACGGACCTTATCCGGTCTTTACGCCGATGCTTCTCGACGTGCTTCACGATTTGCACGTCCCAGCGACGTTCTTTCTCATCGGTCAAGACGCCGAGCAATGGCCCGGCCTGACGCGTCGCATCGAAGCCGACGGCAACGAGATTGCCGATCACACCTATTCACATCCGAACCTGGATCAAGAGAAGCCGGAAGAGGTGCGCAAGGAGATCGTCGATGGTGGGGCTACGCTCTGGGCGCTCAGCCACGATCCGGCGACCCGAACGCTGATGCGCCCGCCCCACGGCCGCTACACCGAGCGTACGCTCCAAATCGCACAACGGCTGGGCTACTCCGTCGTGCTCTGGAACGACGACAGCGGCGACTGGCGAACCGTTACGGTCGCGCAGCTTCAGCGCCATTTGCTCGCCCACGCAACTGCCCCCGAGATCGTTCTTTTGCATAGCGGGAAGCTCGCAACGATCGAAGCGTTGCCGCGAGTCGTCGAGCGTTTCAAGCAGGCCGGTTACCGATTCGTCACCGTCGGATCGATGCTCAAGTTGGTTCGTAGCGCCGACATCAACCATCCGTTACGGCGCGGTTTAGAGGCTGGTTAAAATTTTGCCACGTCAAATCATCGACACCGAGTCAAGCCGCCCCGCCTACGTCCGCCGTCGCACGCGGCGACTGGTGATTTCAATCGTGCTGTTTCTCTTGCTGGCAGCCGTCATTTGGTTCCTTGCTCATCGTGCGGTCGGCCAGGAAACTGCGCCGCGTAAGGGAATCGCATCGCAGTGTCCTGCTTCGACAGAGCTCAGATTGACAGGGTTAGAACACAGAGGGGTCCGTTGCGCGCGTTAGGCTTCCTCGCGCTTACCATGACCGCGGCGATCGTCGCGTGCAGCAGCTTGGGACAGACGAGCGGCGTCAACGTCGGACCGAACTTCCCGACGAAGACGCTTTACGCAACAAACAGCAACCAGAACGCCATTAGCATTTACACCAACGGCACCAAGAGCGGCGGCGGTCCGACCTATCAAATCGGTGGCAGCAGCACGACCCTCAACGGGCCTCAGTATCTCGCCTTCGATCGTGCGCAAGACCTCTGGGTGACCAACTACAACCCGAGCACAAACAGCGGGGCGATCATTGAGTTCGAAGCGCTGGCCACCGGTGATGTCTTGCCGCTTACCTCGAACGCGCTGCCAGGGCACCCCCGCGGCATCGCATTCACGGCAAAAGGTCCGACGCCGTTGCCCTCGAGTTCGGCAAGCCCCGTGCCGCGAATCATGGTGATCGCCGAAAACAACCCGCAGGACGTGTACCCGAGCCGGATCTTACTCTTTCTCGCGGGCGCCACCTCGCCGTACCAATCGATTGGCGGACCCAAGCCTGGCTTGAAGCTGCCGGGCGGAGTCGCGGTCGATACGCAGGGGCACATTTACGTGACGAACATCCAAGGCCGTTCGGTCGCACAGTTCATGCTGCCGACGCCGTCGCCAACGCCCAAGCCGACGCCGACGCCCACGGCGACGCCCACCCCGTCGCCCACTCCAAGCACGAGTGCGTCGCCATCGTCGACTCCGTCGCCAACGCCGACCCCGGTCAACATCTATCCCCGCTTCACGATTACCGCCAAAAATGGCGTCATCACGCCGCTAAGCGTCGCTCTCGATTCGATGGGGAATATCTATATCGTCGACCAGGGGCAGCGGGGCGCAAGCTGCCACTCGCCCAACGGCCCGGCGATCCTCGTCTTCCCGCCCTATAATAAGAAGATTCCGTACACCAAGCCGATTCGTAAAATACATGGCTGCAAAACGATGCTCAATGCGCCAACCGACATCAAGGTCAATTCAGACGGCGTCATCTACGTCGCCGATTCCACCGCCAGCGGTGCGGGCGTCATTTACATTTTCCCCGCGGGCGCTGGGGGGCCAGGAAACCCGTCACCGGCGCCGACCTATTACACCTCGCCGGGGGCGGTAACGGGAATCGGCCTCGTTCCGTAGCGTCCATGTCGTTTCTCAAGAGCATTATTGACGGTAACGAGCGCGACGTCGCTCGACTGCGGCGCACCGCGAAGGCCGTCAACGAATTCACCGAGCCGATCGCGGCGCTCTCCGATGCCGAACTGCAGGCCAAGACCGCGGAGTTCAAAGGCCGGCTCGAGCAGGGCGAAGCCCTGGACACGATGCTGCCGGAGATCTTCGCCGTCGTGCGCGAAGCCGGCACCCGCACGATCGGGATGCGTCACTTCGACGTTCAAATCATGGGCGGGCAGGTGCTCTATGAAGGACGCATCGCCGAGATGAAGACCGGCGAAGGCAAGACGCTGGTCGCGACGCTGCCGGTCTATGCCCGAGCGCTCGAAGGGCGCGGCGTTCACGTCGTCACGGTCAACGACTACCTCGCCCGCCGCGACGCCGAATGGATGGGACCGATCTATCAGTTTTTGGGATTGAGCGTCGGCGTCATTCAGCACGGCCTCGATTCCGCGCAGCGCCGCGCCGCCTACAACTGCGACGTCACCTACGTGACGAACAACGAGGTCGGGTTCGACTACCTGCGCGACAACATGGCGTGGCAGGTGGAAGACCTCGTTCAACGCGAGCTTTACTTCGCGCTCGTCGACGAAGTCGACTCGATTCTGATCGACGAGGCTCGCACGCCGCTGATCATCAGCGGACCTTCTCAAGAGTCGGGCGAGCTATACGAAAAGTTCGCGCAAATCATTCCGCGGTTGCGAAAAGATGAGGACTACACGGTCGACGAGAAAGCGCACGCGGTTCCCATCACCGAAGCCGGCGTGGCGCGCGTCGAGAAGATGCTCGGCATCCAGAACCTTTACGAGCAGCGCAACATCGAGCTGACGCACCAGCTCAACGCCGCGCTCAAGGCATGGAACCTCTTCCACCGCGACCAGCAGTACATCGTCAAGGACGGCGAGGTTATCATCGTCGACGAGTTCACCGGTCGATTGATGTACGGCCGCCGCTACTCCGACGGCATCCATCAGGCGATCGAAGCGAAGGAAGGCATCAAAGTCCGCGGCGAGGATCAAACGCTCGCCACGATCACGTTTCAAAATCTCTTCCGGCTCTACGAGCACCTTGCAGGAATGACGGGAACCGCGAAGACCGAAGAGCGCGAGTTTCGCGACATCTACGGCTTGGACGTTGTCGTCGTTCCGACGAACATGCCGATGGTCCGTAAAGACAATTCCGACATCGTGTACAAGTCGGAGAAGGCAAAGTTCGACGCCGTCGTCGGCGAGATCATCGACGAGCACAAGAAGGGACGGCCCGTTCTCGTCGGCACCCGCTCGATCGAGAAGAGCGAGCTCCTCGCGACGATGCTGCGGCGTAAAGGCGTCGAGTGTAACGTGCTCAACGCTAAGTATCACGAGCAGGAAGCCGAGATTATCAAAGATGCCGGTCAAGAAGCTCAAGTGACGATTGCCACCAACATGGCAGGCCGCGGCACGGACATCAAGCTCGGGGAGGGCGTCGCGCGCAACGGTGGGTTGCACATCATCGGCACCGAGCGCCACGAGTCGCGCCGTATCGACAACCAACTACGCGGGCGTTCCGGCCGTCAAGGCGACCCGGGTTCTTCTCGCTTCTACGTCTCGTTGGAAGACGAAGTGATGCGGCTGTTCGGCGGCGATCGCATGACCAACATCATGGAGCGGGTCGGCTTTACCGACGAGCAGCCGATTGAATCGGGGCTCGTTACCAAATCGATCCAGCGCGCGCAAGGCAAGGTCGAGAATCACAACTACGAGATCCGCAAGCACGTTCTCGAGTACGACGACGTGATGAACAAGCAGCGCAGCATCATCTATGCCGACCGTCGGGCGATTCTCGAAGGCAACTTTGACTCTCGAACGTTCATGCTGCAGACGCTGGAAGCGAAAGTCGACGAAGCCGTCGAGGAGAACGCGCCCGAGAACGCCCACCCCAGCGAGTGGGATCTCGAGGAAATGCTCAACGCGCTCGAGCTGATCTTTCCGCTCAAAGGCAGCCTCGCCGTCAGCGATTTGGCCGGCAAGGATCGCGAAGAAATCCGGCGTCTGCTCCGCGGGCGAGCGCGCGAAGCGTACGAAGCCAAAGAGAGTGAAGTGACGCCGGAGATTCTGCGCGTCGTGGAGCAGCGCTATCTCTTGCTGCCGATCATCGATCGCCAATGGGTCGACCATCTCTACGTGATGGATCATCTCAAGACCGGCATTGGGCTACGCGGCTACGGCCAGAAAGACCCGCGCGTCGAGTACGAAAAAGAAGCCTTCGAGATCTTCGAGTCGCTCAAAAACAACATCGCCGACGAGGCGGTCAAAGGCGTCTTCCGGGTCGTCATCGAGCACGGGCCGCCGCCGCAAGAACTAACGCCATACGGTTCCGGCTCTCCCGGCACGCCGCAGTTCGAGCCGATTCCCTCCGGACAACTCGTTCCGCAACCCGTCGGAGCCGGTGGTAACGCGTTGCCGCCACAACAGGTGGAACAATTGCTCGGCCCAATGCCCGGCGTCGCTCGCCGCCCGCAACAATTGCATACGAACAAAGACGATGAAGAGCCCGCGAAGCCTGTCCACCGCGATCAGCCAAAGGTCGGCCGCAACGAACTCTGCCCCTGCGGAAGTGGGCGCAAATTTAAAAAATGCCACGGAGCCGCAGCATAGCGGGCATAGGGGAACGGCCTCAATTCGGGGCCCCTCCGCTGCCGCACTCGGATCCGGTCCCAAGCTCGAAAACGCTATAAAATAAAGACCTTTTCCGCGCATCCGCAAATCGCCGGTCCTAGCGCGACGGTCAAACTCGCGGAAGCCTCGCAGCTTAGCGCTGAGCTCGCGCAGCTTCAATCGAAGCGCTTCCACTCCCTTAGCAAGCGTGGGGGAGTTTGCTAGCCTCCTGAAGCAGTATGAGGCATGTCAGATATGAGGAGGCTATGATGGGAAGCTCATTTGATCGCAATCTGTGTGTCACGATCGCCTTCGCAATGTTAACCGCTTGTGGCGGCAGCGGCGGCGTACCGAGTACCGCATCATCATTGCAGGCAGCTCAAGCCCGCTTTGGCCAGGAGGTCCACGCCGGCGTTTTGAGCGGTGAATATGTCGGAAAATTCCACGACGCGGTGCACCGCGCGTCGAGGGTCCGGGCTATTATCTCCCAATCTCAAAACGCGCTGGGCGGCGTCCTAGTGGATGCGGGATCCCAAGGTAACCTGGTCGCGATCATCGCATGGACCGCGAGCGGCAATATGATTCATGGCAACGGCGTCGGTCCTGCGGTCAGCGGTAGCGGCATTTGCACGTTGTCGATGACCGCCACGTACAAGCATCGCCGAATAGCCGGCTCATATATCGCAACGTACGGCTGTCCGGGCCGGACCGGAACCTTTAGCCTCTGGCACAAGTGCTACTTCCAAAGCATGGGAAACGAGACGATTCGCCAGGAGACCGGCGTCAGACCGTGCTAAGCGGAAGGCGTTGTAGGTTTTCGTTTTTGTCGTGTTAACGCGTTAACGCAAGCGCGCGCTAGAAATAGGGCCGTATCGCTCGTCTTGGGGGCGGTGAAGGCCGATAGCCCGTTGAAGCGGGTGGTCGTTCAGCAGGTTTACTTTGAGGAGGACACGATGGAGAGTTCACTTGGTCGCAATATTTTGTGTGCGGCGATGGCCGTTGCAATAATGACTGCTTGCGGCGGCGGCGGCGCCGGCAATGTACCGAATGCGGCATCCTCAATCGAGGCAGCTCAAAACCGCTTCGGCAAAGGGGGCGGCAACATCGCTTTTAGCGGTGAATACACCGGCAAATTCCATGATCGGAGGCACGGCGGATCGAAGCTCGATCTGATTCTCTCGCAATCTCAAGGCGTGCTCGGCGGCGCGCTAATCGTCGCTAAAGGATCGCAAGGCTTAGCGGCGGTTGTCTCGTGGGTCCCCAACGGCAACACGATTAGTGGAACCGGCACCTCTTCTATGGGAAGCTCCGGCTATTGCACGTTTTCCATGAGCGGAACATATAAGTATCGCAGACTTACCGGCTCCTACACTGCAATGTACGGCTGCTCGGGTCAGACTGGAACCTTTAACCTCTGGCACAAGTGCTACTTCCAGGGCACCGGCGGCGACGCCATTCGTCCGGAGATCGGGGTCAAACCCTGCTAGCCTGAAAGGGCGCCGGTTTGCGCGTGAGCTGCGTCGTCGTTGAGACCGAGCGGCTCTTACTTCGTAAGTGGAACGACGAAGACGCCGCGGCTGTAGCAGACATTTACCTCAAGCCCGAGGTCATGGAATTCATTCCGGGCGGCGTATGGAGTCCGGATCGAACGGCGCGAGCCGTAGCGCGGATGCGCGCGCTGGATATCGAGCGCGGCTATGGTTTCTACCCCGTCGTCCTCAAGAGCCAGGGGAGGATCATCGGACATTGCGGGCTCGGTCATCTGGAGCAAACGCCGGAGATCGAGGTCGCATATGTCTTCGATGCTCCCCATTGGGGAAAAGGCTACGCATGCGAGGCAGTAAGGGCAATAATCGCCTATGGCTTTTCAGGGCTGAACATCTCGCGAATCGTCGCGGTAGCGTTTCCGCAAAACGTTCGCTCGATACGCGTGATGCGCTCCGTCGGCATGACGCCGATCGGAGTCGCACATCACTTTGGCGCAACGCTGGTCAAATATGAAACAAGGAACCCCGATTTTTCTTAAGGTCGGGCGTTCTTTGTGCTGATCGCAGCTCCGGCCGGCTGGAAGTTTTGAGCCGGCGGCACTACGTAGTTGGTCGGCGAGCCGCCGGCTGAATACGGCCAGCGATTCTCCGTGCTACTGCTTGTCAAGGAGCAATACTCGTAGTCGCCGCCGGCGGTGTACCGTTTGCCGTACGCTGCAATCACCCCCTGAACAAGGTCGCAGACTGCGCCGCCGTCGTAGCGCTCGTAGTTCGTTGAGTTCCCAATGACGCCGCTGCCGGAGACCAAATAGCTGCACGCGGCATTCGTATTGCCGCAGCGCTGGTCGAACAAGACCCAAGTATAGTCTTTCTGTTCCCACTGCACGGCGCCTGGGAAGTAGATTCTTCCGCCATGGAGTCTGATCGTGCGGCAACTCGACAAGCCGCACCTCGAAAGAATGAATTCTTTCTTCATATTTCTGCCGTCGACCCAGAGGTCGCCGTTGCCGTCGTAGCCGAGGAACGAATAGAAGTACTGTTTCGGGTTGGTAAGAATGGTCGGACTCGACGAGGCACTTTTGAATATCAAAACTTGGCCGTGACCGCTCAAGCCGATGAAGTTTGCGACGGCAAGCTCGCCGTTGAGCGGGTTGACGGCGCATCCAACCGGATAGCCGTAGGCATCGGCATAAGCGCTGAGTAGCTTCCCCGTGCGCGAATACTCTTCCACTTGGGTCGCCTGCGTATCCGCGACGTAAATGTTGCCGTGCCTGTCGGAACATTCACCTTGCGGCTGGTTGAAATCGGTGATGGTGCCCTTCAGCTGCATGTCGGGCATGGTGAAGACGTAGACGTCGTCATTCCCGGTATCCGATACGAACAGAAGTCGCGGCGCCCGCTGCACGTCCGGCGAGATCCACGACTTACGGCGGTCGGGACGGACGTTGCCGATCCACTTCACGCCAACGAACGTGTCACTTGGACTACGAGCGTCGTGTTTCAGAGCGCTCGCACCATCCGACGCCGTGACAATCACTCCCGAACCCGGAGTGAGTTCCGACGACTGGGATTCGCCGTTGCTGCTGCATGCCGTAAATAATGCGGCCGCGAGTACGCATAGGGCGTAAGAGCTCAGCGTTGAGTTTCTCATCAAAAGCTGCTCCTTCCGAGTGCTAGAACGGCCTCCAAATGAGGCCGTGGACCTGTCCGAGCGCATCATACCAATACCCCGTCACCGTGCCTCCAGCGTTGATGTCAAAGGGTGTCGTCTCTACCGACCCCTTCGGATCGAACTCGGAGAATTGGCCGGTTTGTGAGCGCGTAAAACCGTGGATAACGCCGGAAGCATCGGCGTAGATGCCGGTTACCGCGCCCGCATCGTTTATTGCTAAAGCCGCCGTTCCATAGCCGGAGCTCGCACTGGCCTTCGGGTCTTGAAACACGATCCTTTTCTTATTTGCACCCAGGATGAAAGACCAAGTCACGTAACTCGAATCAACGTAATCGCCGGCGACGCGATTGCCGTTATTGATGCCATTAACGACCGTGGCGAGAGCGCCAGGCTTCGCGATCGTCGTTATCGAGCCTGACGCGCTTCGTACAAAGCCGCGTTCGACTCCGCCCGGACCGGTATAATCCCCAGCCGCGGTCCCCTCGTTGTTGAGACAATCTCCCTCGCAAATCGAGCTGTTCACTGAACCGGTCGGAATGACCCGAACGAACGAACCGTTGCTGCGGCGGATAAAGCCGTGAGACATGCCGCGAGCGTCGTAGTAAGTTCCAGCGGTAGCGCCGAAGAGTTGAGGGTTGCGGTATAGGTGCCTTGCTCGACCGTATCGTTGGGAATCCGGCTGGCCCAGGGCGCTTCGTAGGTCAAAAAAGAGCCGTCTTTATGCCGCACGAAACCATGATAGACGTACCGTGCATCCTCGTAGACCCCGGCGATTGTACCGTCATTAGTGATCTCGTATGGAACGGTTCCCTGCTCGAGATACATACCGAGCCCGGCGCCCGGCGCTTGAAAGGATCTATACTTTCCGCCTGCGGTGCGGATGAAGGCGGTTATAACGGCGTTGGAGTCGAGGTAAGGTCCAACGATGGTGCCCCACGGGTTGATTGCAAACCCCAGCGTTCCGCAATCATTGAATAACTCGTACGATTTGCACGTGCTCGCGGTGATGGCTCCGGGCACGTTGAAGGCTCGTACCGCTGAGGTCTGCCAAAGCGATGCAGTCTTGCGCGAGCCGCTCTGCATGCCGCAACCGGAGAGCCGAACGTTGTCATACGACGCTGCGCGAATGGGTCGGATCTTCACGTCGGTAAACCGGTGCGTTACGCAGTAACCGGCCATGATCATGGTTGGCGATTGCTCATGCGCTGACTGCCCAACTGGTGCACTCGGCGGCATGCTGCCTCCCCCACCACACGCAGCCAAGCCGAAGCCGCCTAAGAAAATCGCCGCCATGAATCGGGGACGCGAAGCAAGCATGAAACCTCCTAGCGCGGCATCGTCTTCCTCACCCAACCTGCCGTGCGCCTTTTTGCAAACGGTAAAAAGAGCTCGCTTGGTAGTAGTACTAACGAGCGAGCGTTCGGCCTCGGGCAAGGCGATTGCGCTAAGACAAAGAACGGACCGGCCAGCATCGTTGCTTAGGAGGGGTTATTGTGAGAAAGCTTCTCGTACTCGCTGCGGTCTTTGGGCTTTTCGCTGCTCCCGGCGCCGTGGGCGCGCAGTCATCGATGATGTCGAGCAGTATGGGACCGCATGCCTTCGATTGGATGATCGGCAACTGGAGCTGCAAAAACAGCATGCCCGGCGCCCTGGCCGGTCCGGCAGTTCAGATGATGACGGCCACACGCAGCAGCACTACCGGCGCAATCGTTTGGCGATATACCGGCAAGGGCTACGACCAATACGGCTTCCTCTCGTACGTGCCAAAGACCGGCGCCTGGTGGTTCTCCTGGGCCTACCCCGGCGGCAGCATCGGCAACGAATCCACAAAGCAGCCCGGGAAGAAGACGCTTTGGACGGGATTGATCTTTGACTCGAGCACCGGCAAGAGCATGCACATTCGCGACACCTATACGATGTACGGCTCGACCAAGTTCAACGATCTTGGTGAGGACGATTCGACCGGAACCATGAAGGTCAGTTACAACGGAACCTGCGTGAAGTCTTAAGCGTCCGGCGCGCCACGCGGACGTTCTATCTAAAAGTCCGTGTCTGGATCTTGATTGGAGACGGGCTGCTTCAAGAAGTAATCGGCATGCAGCGGTGCCGGGATCATCGCGAATTTGTGCGGTCGTTTTGAAAAGTCGAAGCAATCCGAGAGATCGTCGGCTCGAAGGTCCGTCGTGTCCAGAGAGGGGAGATCGAACGTCTCCTCGATGAATTTTAGGATGCTTCCAAATTCGTGTTGCTTGGTGGATATATACTGCGGTTTGGCATATGGGGAGATTACGATGAGCGGCACGCGAAATCCAAGTTCGTAGGAGTTGTATTGTGTAGGCCCAATGGGGTCATACCACCCACCCCAATCGTCCCACGTTACGAAGATCGCCGTGTCGCGCCAATAGCGACTTTTGCCGATCTCGTTGACGATCGACGCGACCCAGGACGGACCGGATCCGTCGGTAAGGGTTGCGTGATCGGACGCGGTCGCGGTGGGCGTTACCCAAACGACGTTCGCTAGCTTTCCGGAATCGATATCGCCGTACACCTGCGAGGGCGGTGATAGGACGTCGGTTGAGAAGTCCGCGCTGTGATACACTGACCCGATCGCAGCCGGAGCGTGCCAGAGGCCCGGTCCGGGATGCACCTGGTAGTAACGCCAGCTCAGTGATTTCCGTTTAAGAAGTTGAATAATCGAGATCCGATAGAAGCAAGGATAGGTGGTTCTATTCTCTTTACCTTGGGAGTCGATAAGCATCACCAGCGAGCCGGGCGGCGAATCGCAGCCCCCCGTATATTGCCCGCGCCGTGTAACGGGATTTTCCGCCGCTCGCAGCTCCGAGCCCAATGCGATCGCCGAGGTGCCGCTCAAAAGATACATATGGGCCGGGAAACTTGGGCCCTGGTTGCTTTGAAACATTCGACTCGCGAACGTGTAGCGCTTTGCCATCACGAAATAAGGCTCGACCTCAGCCTCGGGTACGTACGCGTAGGCGCGCATATCGGCGGGTGGGCAAGTCGCACTTTTGTTGCAATGCGATATCACCTGGTTGAAGCCGTCGAGTTGGCCGGCGGAATATTCGGTCGTGAAGGCGCGGTGCGAGTGGCTGACGTCGTAGGGAGCCGTCAGTAATTCCGGCCGCAACGTTACTTGGTTGCCTTGGGAATTTTCGCCGGCCCGCACGGTGTCGGCACCCGGTAACCCGTTGAAGAGGTTGTTCGTGGTGCGATTCTCTTGAACGATGACGACGATGTGATCGATTTTGGACGACGCGCGACCCTGAAGGCCTTGAGCGGCAGTCTGCCTTTGAATCGCCCCCAGCGTTTGAACGGCTGCGGGAAATGGAGACCCGACCGTTGCGCCTTGGCCGCATCCGGCTAGAGCTAAGGCGACGATGCCGAACAAGCCAGCCTCGGCGGCGTTCGTTCTGCGCATGGGACTGGTCAAGCAGCTTTGCAATCGGGTTCCTTTGACGATGATTCAAAACGCGTTGGTCCCCCAGACCCAGAGAATCGGGAGCCAGCGCTCGCTAAATTCATAACAGGGCGCGCAATAAGAGCGTCGATCTCACTGCAATCTTAGCGCTTTAGCGTCCGCCGTCCTCCCTGAGGTGCGTCGCTATGTCGAGTGAATGTACGTGCTGGCCGAATGGCCGTTGGTATCTTTGACTTCGATCTGATCCGTGGCATGCCGACTGCACGTGAGACCTTGCGGAACGACGGTCCAGGCGCCGCTCGTCGTGATCGGCGCTTGGACGACCCAACACGTGCCAGTTATCGTCTGCGCCGTGAACTGACCCGTGTAGCCGTCTTCCACGGCGGTCAACGTGAAGGACGACGTGATTGACTCGTCTACCGGCTTCGTGGACGTTCCAGCCGGGTTGAGCTGTATGACGTTCGGCATGTAATTGCTGTGCGTGCAGGCGGCTAAACCAAACGCGATCGTGGCCGTTAGAAAGGGATGACGTGGCACCTTTATGCGAAGGCCTCTTTGAGAACGCTTGACACATCGACTGCTTGGCTTGGCTTTGCGCGGTGACCTTCTGCGCATTGTTATTTTTCAATGAGCGCGGCACGTTCAGGCTGTACTTGCTCGAGACGTAACGCAACGCGTTACGTGTGGGCGGTAGGCGATGGTGCGGGCGTGCTCACGGGAGTCGTTGCCGGGCCGACCGACGGAGAAGGCGCGGGCGTTGTCGCGCGTTGCGCGCTCGCCCAGGCCGGCTCGGGCTTGGTCGCAACCCCGCGATGAAGCTGGTCGCGACTCTCTCGCGCGTATGACGTGTTGGGGAAATGCGATTTCACATAAACGAGGAGGGCGACGGCGTGGTCGCGTGCCGTCCCGCCCGGGAGCTCTTCGAAAAGCCGGGCCATGTTGTAGCCGGTGGATGCGAGCCACGGATCTTTGGGATAGAGCCGAGCCCAGTCAGTGAACGCGTCCTGCGTAAGCAGCAGCAGATGGAGGGTTTGATCGGGAAGCAGCTCGTGGTTTTCGTAGCGCTTCTTGAGCTGCATCGTCTCGTACCGTATACGCAACGCGCTCATCTTGAGCTTGCCGAAATACTGATCGCCCGGCGCGCTGGTCGCAGCTAGCTGCGTCAGAAGCAGCAGAACCCCGACCAATCCGCGCAGGTATCGCGCTGAGCGCGTCGTGCTAGTGCGGCTGCGAATTGGAGGTGGAACTCGAATTGCTTTTTTGCGCTCCGCCACCCGCCGGCTGCGTTATCGTCGTCGTGTTGGTCGTCGACGTCATGCTCCACGGATGCCAATAGAAAAGCACGAACAAGACCGCGGCAACGACGATCGCGACGCCGATGACCCACGCGACGGGTCCCGCCGAGCTGCCCTGGACCTCTACTACTCTAGGTTGATCACGCATGCTTGGTACCTCCCCACGCATTCTTCCCCCAGGTCGCATGCCCTAACCAAGAATCGTTAGGAGTAATTGAAGAAATGCATTAGTAGGATCGAGGAAGCTCACCGTCGATCGGCTGCAAATCCGGGGCTGGAGAAGGTCCAGCGCCGGTGATCGTACCCTGAATCGGAGGGGGGCTCGGCTGCAGTTGCTCGTAACCCTTCACCAAAGCACCCCCAAGATCGACGCCCGACGCGGCGACGTCGACGTTGACGCCCTTACCGTGAGGCGTAAGCGTTGATTCGATTCGGCCACCAAAATTATTCTGCGCCGTCACGCGCAGAGATCCGTTTTGCTCGTAAATGATCGACTCGCCGTCGCCGAGCTGCAACGTCTGCCCGGGAGCGATCGAGACGGATTGCCCGTAGTTGGTGATCGACGCTTCCCCGTTGTCGTTCATGCTGATCCGCGTTGCACCGTCGTTCAGCGAGACCGTCGCCGATTGGTTCCAAGTGACGCCTTTCGCCGACGGGGGCGTGACCTGCGTTGAGAGTCGAAAGCCGCCCGGAAAGGAGTTCGAGTCGAGCAAATTTGGTTCAGACGTCATGTTATTCCATTTGGCTCCGTTGAACGACAAGTGAGGATCGCCGTCGCTCGAGCCGGTCGCATTCTGAAAATAGCGCTCGTTGGCGTTTGGGGAACAGCCGCCGTTGCAGCCGTAACCCATCAGGGACTGCAGCACTTGCATGAGCTGTTGCAAGATGCCCATGAGAGGCCCAAACAATCCTTGCGGTAAACCGGGGCTCGCGTAGCCGTCGCCGTATCCGCCCGTAATCTCACCGTGACTTTGGTTCATCCATGGCGGAACGAAGCGCGAGATGTTGTCGCCCGCCGGGGCCGACGCTGTGCCTTGAAAAGAGCCACCCTCCGCTTCGGCATTCGCGGCGGGCGACGTGAGCGCATTTGGGCCGACTGAACCGTCAAACGGCTGAACGTACATCGTGAGTCTCCCTCGTAAAAGCTACGCTTCGATCACGACGATTGCGTTCGGCGACAAGGGGAGCTTGCGGTTGGAGAAAAAGCGATGGCCAGCATGAGCGAAACGCAGCAAACGAACCTTGCCCGCCTCGAAGAGCGCCTCCAGGCACTCAAGGAGCGCCTTTGACGATGCAGCCAAACGGCGGCGGATAGCCGAGCTCGAGGAACGATCGCGCTCGCAAGGCTTCTGGAGCGATCCCGATTCGGGACAGCGCGTGATGAAAGAGCTCGCGGAGCTGCGCGAGCAAACGGAGTCGCTCGATGGCGTCACCCACGCTCTCAGCGACGCGCGCGAGCTCCTCGCAATCTTCGAGGACGATCCGGCGGCCCAGCGTGAGGCGGACCGAAACATAGCGGCGGCGGGCGAAGCGATGGAAACACTCGAAATGGCCGCAAGCTTCAATGGCGAATTCGACGCTCGCGGCGCGATCGTCAGCCTCTTTGCCGGTGCGGGCGGCGTGGACGCCGCGGATTGGACGGCGATGCTGGCCCGTATGTACCTGCGTTGGGCTGAATCGAAGGGGTTTGCGACTCAGATCGTCGACGAATCGCCGGCGGAAGAAGCTGGTTTGAAATCGCTTACGTTTTTTGTGCGCGGCCGCAACGCGTACGGACTGCTCGAGAGCGAACGCGGCGTTCATCGGTTGGTGCGGCTTTCGCCGTTCGACGCGGCGCATCGGCGACACACTTCGTTTGCGGCGGTAGATGTAATTCCGGAAGTGGAGGCCGGCGAGAGCTTCGACGTGGAGATAAAGCCCGACGATCTGCGCATAGAGACGTTTAAATCCGGCGGGGCGGGCGGCCAATACGTCAACAAAACGGAGTCCGCCGTGCGCGTCGTGCACGTCCCGACCGGAATCGTCGTCGCATCGCAACAGGAGCGTTCGCAAGCGCAAAACCGCGAAGTGGCGGTGAACGTCTTACGCGCGAAGCTCGTCGCGCGGGCGGCCGAAGAGCGTGAGTCGAAACTCGCCGATCTGCGGGGCGAGCGCCAAGCCAACGAGTGGGGATCGCAAATTCGATCGTACGTGCTGCAGCCATACCAGCTGGTGAAGGATCACCGCACGGGCGTCGAAACGGGCAACGTTGCCGAAGTGCTCGATGGCCGGATCGATACGTTTATCTGGCCCTACTTGCAGCAACGTCGCGCGTTGCCGCCCAACTCCAACCCGTCATAACGGTGAGGAACCGTTCCCCGGCCCGCCGAATCGCTCGCGGCATCTCGGGAGGCATTGAATGAAATCAGAAGAGCTTCGCGCGATCCAAACGCCCCTCAAAGAACGGTACAAAGAAACGCCCGCTGCGGCGGTCGTAACGTTGAAGGCCGAGGGTCGTCTCGGCGATAACCTAACGTGCAAGGTCCAGACCGGAAAGGCACTCGTTGCGGCGGGTCTGCATCCTGCGACCGGCGGCGACGGATCGAGTGCTTGTTCCGGCGACATGCTGCTTGAGGCACTGGTGGCTTGCGCCGGCGTTACGATGTCTGCGGTGGCTACGGCACTCGGGATTGAGATTCGGCATGGTCTCGTGCGCGCCGAGGGCGATCTGGACTTTCGCGGTACCTTGGGCGTCGCCAAAGACGTGCCGGTCGGCTTTTCGTGCATACGCCTGCGCTTCGAGCTTGACACCGATTCACCGGAAGACCGGCTCGAGACGCTGATGCGCCTGACCGAACGCTATTGCGTTGTCTATCAGACGCTGCGACAACCGCCGAAGATCTCCGTGGAGAGAGCGTAATATGCCGACGTACATGGACATTCACGAAGTACCGGGAGCGACCGCGCAAGCCGTTGCAGCGGCGCATCTGGCCGATCTCGCCATTCAGGCAAAACACGGCGTGGAATACCACAAATATTGGCTCAACGAGGCACAGGGCAAAATCTTCTGCCTCTGCACGGCGCCGAATGCCGAAGCGGCGATGACCGTGCATCGCCAAGCGCACGGTCTCACGGCCCAGAAAATCATTGAGGTCGCTCCCGAGGTGGCGGAGAATTTCCTCGGCGGATCGGAGGTGGACACGGGAGGCGCCGCGCTCCTTCCGGGAGCCTCCACCCGGGAGCGCGACTGCGGCATTCGAACGATCCTTTTTACCGACATCGTTGAGTCCACATCGATGACACAGCGTCTCGGAGACGAGGCAGCCATGGCACTGCTGGAGGTACACGATGGGACCGTCCGAGAAGCCGTTACCGCGAGCGGGGGGCGCGAAATCAAGCATACCGGAGACGGCATCATGGCAGCTTTCGCATCGGCGGCGGCCGCAGTTCGATGCGCAGCAAGAATTCAGAGAGCGCTCGCCGAGCATCCAGGACGGAGCGGCGATTGCCCGGTGATAGTTCGCATCGGCGCCGCCGCCGGAGAACCGGTCGAAAGCGACCGCGATCTCTTCGGCTGCACGGTGCAGCTCGCGGCACGCCTTTGCTCCCACGCCGAGCCCGAACAAACGCTGGTCTCAAACGTCGTCGCCGAGCTGTGCATGGGAAAAGGCTTGACGTTTCATGACTTGGGCGAAATCGTCGTCAAGGGTTTCGACCGCCCGATTCGAGTTCACGCCGTTCAATAGATTACGCGTCGCAGCTTCCTAATGACCCGTGAGGGATAGGACTCTTTGGCTAGGGTGCCTCTTCTACGCGGCGCTCTTTACGTGGCTTGGCTCCATAAAGTACGAGGCGCATCGCAATCTCGTCGATTTCGGCATTTTCGCGCAGACCGTCGCGAGCGCGTTCGGCTGCTTTTGCAACCCGATCGAAGGCAGCCACTGGGCCTTTCACTTTTCGCCGATCTTGTACGTCGCCGGAATCGCCGTGGCACTGCTCCGCTCGCCGCTCACGCTCATCGGGCTGCAAGCAACCGCCGGCGCGCTGGTAGCGCCGCCGATCTACGCAATCGTGCGCGCAAGAAGCGACGTAGGGAAAGCTAGGCTCGCGGCGCTCGTCGCGTGGCTCTATCCACCGCTGGCTGGATTGGTTTTCGCAGACTTCCACGAAAACGGCTTTGCGCCCGCCGCAGTCGCGTGGACGCTCTACCTTTTCGACGCGGGAATGGTCGGGTGGGCCTTCATCGGCGCCGTGATCACGCTGTCAATAAAGGAAGATCAGGCGCTGTTTCTCGCCATTGGCGGCACGCTCGGCGCGTTGCGCTTTCGTGGCACGACGCGCGGCCGGGTCGCCGGCGCGGTCGCCGTGCTGAGCGTGCTGGTACTGACCGCCTTCTTCGCATATATCCGCCCGCATGCCGCCGCTAGCATACAGGCGCCATGGGAACCGGGCCGCTTTTATGCGTGGAACGCGGTGGACGCGCGCGCGCTCCCTGGGGAGGTAGCGTCCAGAATTGGATTTCTGGTTCTCATCCTATTACCGCTGCTGTTCTTGCCGCTTCGATCGCCGGCGATCTGGCTAACCGTCGCACCGCTCGGCGAAGTGCTGCTTTCGCGCATGCCGACGACCTTTACGCTCGGAACCCATTATGCCGGAGCTTGGATTGGTTACCTCTTGGCAGCGTTTGCGTTCGCGACGCGCGCATTAGCAACGCGGCGAGCGCGCGCGGCGCTGTTCACGTGCGTCGCGCTCTGCGTTCTCGAGTTTGCGGTTGCCGATCCGCTCCATCCGGGGCTGAATCTGCGCCGGCCCCAATCGCGCGACGCCGCGCTCGATCGATTCTTGCAAACGCTGCCGCCCGACGCGAGCATCGCGACTCAAGAGGAGGCGTATACCCATTTGGCTCTCTCCGATCCCAACGCGCGGCTCTTGCCCGAACTGCGCGACCGGTCGACTGACGCTTGCTTCCTGATGATCGATTCGAGTTTTCCCCAGTCGGCGCGCTTGCAAGAGTACGGCGGCTCCCTGCAGCGCCTCGTCCGAGAGCACCGGTACGTTCGAGTCGCGGTGAGCGACGGAATCGAACTCTATCGCGCGAGCACTTGCGCTAGCGCGTCGCCGGCACGCGCCGTCCAGCCTTCGTCGGCCGGTACGATGCGATGTGGCGCCGCCCACGGCGCCCAGCGCGCGACCTGCAAAGCATAATGTCGCGTGCGGGGAAAGACTCCCACGACCGGCGTGCCGATCATGCCCGCAACGTGGAGCGCGCCGGAGTCGGGCGTAACCATGGCAGCTGCCGCGCCGATCGCCGCCTTCCACGGCGCCAGCTCGTCGTAATAGCTGACCGCCTGACCCGTAACCAGAGCGATGCGCTCAGCGTAGGCGGCTTCGCGTCGAGCCGAGAGCAGGTGCAACTTTGCGCCTGCGGCGAGCCGGTGAATCAAATCGACGACGTCTGCGAGTTCGGTGCCAATCCGTTCCCATTTGTCGGTTATCTGAACGGCGACGCGTTCGTCGGCGGCCGGCTCGCTCTCGAGCACGAGTGGACGCAGTTGAGCGAGGTCGCGAGTCGGCCGCTCATCGCCGACGAGCGGCGCCGCAAGGCTAAAGAGCACCTCGCACTCATGCGGCCCGCGAGGATCCAAGCCCGCGCTGCGATGGAGAGTGGCGGTGAGTAAGCGTCGGGACCAGAGCGCCTTAAACGGTTTGCTCCACATATCCGCAAAGCCGATGCGAACGGGCGCACCAACGGCCCGGGCGAGACGGTAACCGCCGGGATCCTCGGTAGCGACCAAAACGTGCGAATATTGCTTTCCCTGCATCGCGCGGCCGAGCCGCTCGATTGCGGCCAGATTCGATCGCGCGCTCGATCGCAACTCGAAATTTGCAGTCACGATGCTTCGCGCGGCCGATGGGCTAAAGGCGCCGGCGTTGCTTCGTTGCAACACGACATCAACCGGGATCGCATGGCGTCGCATCGCGGCGAGCAGCGGTGTCAGCGCGAGCGCATCCCCGATCGCGTCCAGGCGGATGATCAGCACGGACGCTGAAACCTTCGCCATGGCCGTTGATTCCGACCGCGATTTGGAGGTCGCCTGCTCGGCACCATGATTGCTCGCGACGACGTCGTCACGTTCGACCAGCTCGACGGCTATACTACGTCACGCAGCTTCGGGCACGTTTCGGGTAGGGCAACGCGTCCCCGCAATCGGTTGCGTTCCACCTTTCGCAGTCTCGGCATGTTGATCGGCCTGGCCAGCGTGGAGTTCCTGAGCGATGCGGAGCAGCTTCGCAACGAGGCGCTGGAAGCGCTGCGCCGCAGCGCAGAAGCAATGGGAGCGAATGCGGTTATCGGCTTGCAGTTCTTCGTCTCGGAGGACGGCGACGGCTCGTGTCAGGTAGTTGCGTTTGGACGTGCCGTGTCGGTGAGCAAGGCGGACCGCGCTTAAGTGAGTGAAACGGAGCGGTTTAGCCGGGGAGAACTTCTCAAGCAAGCCTCGATTGCCGCCGCTGCTTGCCGAAGGTGCGCGATTGGCTACGAGCGGGGTAATAACGTCTATGGAGAAGGCGATCCCTGCGCGCGGCTGATGGTCGTGGGCGAGGGGCCGGGAGAAACCGAAGATCAGCTCGCGCGTCCCTTCGTTGGTCGAGCTGGTCAACTGCTCGATCGAATGCTCGCGGCAATCGGCCTGCCGCGTCACGAAGTCTACATTTGCAACACCGTCAAGTGCCGGCCGACGATCCCCGGTCCGAGCGGACCGCGCAACCGAGCCCCGGATCCGCAGGAAATGGAGAACTGCCGCTCCTTTTTGGACGAGCAGATCGCGATCGTTGCGCCGGAGGTGATTCTAGCGTTGGGGTCGCCGGCTGCGAAATCGTTCCTTGGCCGCGACTTTCAGATCACGCGAATGCGCGGTCAATGGTACGTCGGGCCGCGCGACATACCCCTTATGGCCACCTTTCATCCGGCGTACATTCTTCGGCAGACCGGCGGCGAGATCGAGGGCGTCAAGCGGATGGTCTGGTCAGATCTCAAAGCCGTGCGTGCAAAGCTCGACGAACCGCCGATTTCCTCCGCGCAGCACGTCCGGATACGACAAGCGAGCCTCTTTGAAGCCCCTTGACACCTGGCTGCGCGACGCCATCGTGCGGGCGGGCTTCTCCAGCATCGAAGAGTTCGTGAGACATTACGATCTGCAGCCCTATCGGGTGCGCCAACTCTACCATGCGGCCACAAAAGAACTGCTCGAAAGCGTCGACGACGTTACGACGCTGCCCAAAGAGTTGCGACGCGCGCTGTTCGAGCGAGGCATCCTGGCCTCCGCCATCGCGCCGATAACGCTGCAACGCTCGCAGGACGGCCAGACGACAAAGGGGCTTTTCCGGCTTCACGACGGCAAAGAAGTGGAAGCGGTGCTCATGGAACATTACGGCAACCGCACCACGGTCTGCATTTCGTCGCAGGCCGGATGCGCGTTTGGCTGCGCTTTCTGTGCGACCGGACAAGGCGGGTTCAACCGCAACCTCCTCGCCGGCGAGATTTTCGATCAGGCTTTGTTCTTCGCGCGTGCCCTCGCGGTACGCAAAAAGCGGATTACCAACGTCGTCTTCATGGGGATGGGGGAGCCGTTTCACAATTACGACGCCGTAATGGAGACCGTCGCGCTTCTCAACGATCCGCAAGGCTTGGGACTAGGCCACCGGCACATCACGATCTCGACCGTCGGCATCGTCGATAAGATCGATCGGTTTGCCGAGGAGCATCTCCAGGTGAACCTGGCGATCTCGCTTCACGCGCCGACCGACGAACTTCGCTCGCAGCTCATGCCGATCAATCGGCGTTTCCCGCTGGCGGTCCTCATGGCGGCCTGCGAGCGTTTCGTGCGCAAGACGCACCGCAAGGTCTTCTTCGAATACGTGATGCTTGCGGGCGTCAACGACGGCGACGCTTGCGCCAAGGCGCTGGCCGAGCTATTGCGCGGGCGTCTCTATCACGTCAACGTGATTCCGTACAACCCCACGCCCGACGCTCCATTCGTCGCTACGTCCCAGTCGCGAGTTTGGGAGTTTGCAGCAATCGTCGATGCTGCCGGCGTGCCGGTCACGGTGCGCCAGAACATGGGGCGCGATATCGGGGCGGCATGCGGCCAGCTCAGAGCTCAGACTCAACCGAAGGCTCACCAAATCGCGGTCGCGCCGTCATGGTAATGCCGGGCTGCTCCAGCGGTCCTGGCATTTCACCGGTCCGCAACGGCGCCCAGCTCGCCACCGTGAGCCGGTCCGGAGGCGAGCAGGCTCACAAAGGATTATCCTCCCCCTTTTCAGAGAAATGCCGGAAGGATATGGGCCGTCAGCAAGTGACTCCCGTTTGCTAGGTTTGTATAATTATCCGATAAGTATACCAAGCGACCTATCCTAAAATCACTTTTGGTACTAGTATATTCGTACTACTACCAGCCACGCTTCCTCGCCCCTCAAGGCGGAAAGGCATACAGCAGAAATGCGTAAGATGATCTCTGTACTCGCCGTTATTCTAGCGGGTGCATTCCTCGGTGGGTGTGCCGGCGGCATGTCCGGTGGCTCTCTCCTCCCGAACACAGCACAAAGCGCCGCCCATCATTTGGACGTGCTCGGTGGTGGTCCGGTTCACAGGTCCGACGTGCTCGGCGGCGGCCCCGTGCATCGTTCAGACGTACTTGGTGGCGGCCCGGTTCACAGGTCCGACGTACTCGGTGGCGGTCCGGTTCACAGGTCCGACGTGCTCGGCGGCGGCCCGGTACATCGTTCAGATGTACTCGGTGGTGGTCCCGTTCACCGTTCAGACGTACTCGGCGGTGGCCCCGTTCATTAGAAACATTAGACACATTTCCCAAGGGTCTTTCGCTGTGCCGCAGCGAGCGAGGGCAGGAAAACCTAGGGGGCGAGGAAATAGAAGGTAGCACCGAAGGGTTGGTGGTACTTATCGGAGCCATTGTTGTGCGCTGATTAGACCACCGCCTCTTGGGATTTTTTACTTACGACGCGAGGGAGTGTTGATACCCGCTACAATTAGCCGGCCCGGTTTCGACAACCAAGACTTCGAGCGATCGTTCGCGGCCGCAGACCTCGACCGTTGTCGCGAACTCGTTGGATCGCATGAAAGCGTGGACGCGATCATCGCGGCCGCGCGTCTCGCGTTACGCGAGCAACGATACGTCGACGCGATCGGTTCTCTTTCGAGCCTTTCGCCATCATCTGCGGAGGCTCGCGTTGCTCGCGACGTGTTGCTCGGCGCAGCGCTGGGATTAACTCGGGATTATGCTGCCGGAAACCGGCTGATAGAGCGTGCCCTCAGTGAGCTGACGCCCGAGGACCCGTGGTACTACCACGCCATCGACTATAAAGGCTTGATCGCGTGGATACAGCACGACCATACCAAAGCACAAGAGGCTGCCGCGGCTGAGCTGCTCTCGCCGGATCATAACAACCGGGCGCGCGCGCGAATATTGCTTTCGTGGATCGCGTTGCGCCGCGGCGAGGTTTTTCGTCAGGTCGATGAGTTGCAAAAGGCTCTCGACGAGCTCGACGGCGCCAAGCTGGCCGACAACTTCCTTAGAGGTAGCGCCCTTTATACGCTCGCGGTTCTCTGCCGGGAACTGCCGCTTACAGGAGTCGCCGAGCGCGTTCGAAGCCTCTACCAGTCACTTCCGTGGACCGCCAGCTTGCGGCTCGAGCGGTTTCACGTTATCCGACTGCTCGCGGCAATCGACGAGCTAGACGGAAACGAGCTTGCGGCCTTCTCGGGCTTTAGAACGGCGGCTCGACTCGCGCCCTCCGAGCATTGGAGCGTGCTCTGCCTTCTCGACCGAGCGCTCCTTGCAAAGAACACCGGCGAGATGGCTTTTGCGACCGAACAACTCCAGGAAGCTCACGATATCGCGCAGCGGCTTTCGTGGAATGTGGCCGGCGAAGAACGCTCGGCGCTGCTCGTGCTCGCCCAGCTCTTTGCCTACGATGATCCCGCCGTCGCCGAACAGTATCTCGCGCGATTCCGCACGCTGACGACATCCGTCATACCGATTCTCACCTACGGCACGGACCCGCGCGCGAAAGGATTCGAATCCTATTCGCAGGGGGTCGCGTGGATGCGTCTGGGCGACGTCGGCGAAGCCAAGACGGCGCTCACCGAGGCTTGGTCGATCTTCGAAGGCTTTAACTATGCCTGGCGCGCGGCGCTCTGTGCATCTGCGCTCTACGAGGTGACAAACGACCGGCGCTGGATGCAGCGCGCCATTCAAAAGATCGAGCCGTGGCCGCGCAGCTGGATCGCGCGTCGCGTCGCCGATGGGACGAACGTCGCGGCGCTGCGCCTCCATCGGGTTCCCCCGGCGAAGAGGCAGGTGCTCGAGCTCGTGCGTGCCGGCAAGCGCAACTCAGAGATAGCCGGCGTGCTCGGCCGCAGCCCGCACACGGTACGCAATCAGCTCTCGGAGCTCTTTACGACGTTCAACGTCAAGAGCCGCGCCGAGTTGGTCGCTGCGCTCTCGAAGCCCGTCGCCGCCGTGACCGTGCTGCATGAAAGGCGTCAACGCCGCCACAGCTAGCCTCACGGGTTAGTATAGCGCTCCGGAATTGCCGCCAACATACGTTGGCGGCTTTCGTTCGGTTCGCTGGCTTGCGATCCCCAGTACAGCGGGGGTTTCACCGCTAGCCGATAAATGTAGCGCTTGCGATGGCAACGGCAGCCTCGGCGCAACGCGGCAGCATGGAGGAAATCACTGCGCTCGCGAAGCGCCGCGGCTTTATCTTTCAATCGAGCGAGATCTACGGCGGGATCAACGGCTTCTGGGATTACGGCCCGCTGGGTGCGGTGCTCAAACGCAACGTCAAGGAAGCCTGGTGGCATGACACCGTCGAGCTTCGCGACGACGTCGTGGCCTTCGACTCGTCGATTCTCATGCACCCGCTGGTTTGGAAGGCCTCGGGTCACCTCGACGCTTTTCACGACGTTATGATCGATTGCAAGGTTTGCAAGCACCGCTTCCGATTCGATCACGTGGAGCGGCGCTCGGAATGCCCCGATTGCGGCAGCAAAGAATCGTTCACCGAGCCTCGCAACTTCAATTTAATGATGCGAACGTCGGTCGGTCCGGTCGAAGACACGTCGGCGCTCGCGTATCTGCGTCCGGAGACCGCTCAGGGCATCTTCGTCAACTTCAAGAACATTTATCAAACCGCGCGCAGGCGTCCGCCCTTCGGCGTTGCACAGATCGGCAAATCGTTTCGCAATGAGATCACTCCTGGAAATTTTACGTTCCGGTCGCGAGAGTTCGAACAGGCGGAGCTCGAGTACTTCGTCCCCGACGACGGCAAGGACATGGAAGCCTTCCGGGAATGGGTGGAGCGGCGCAAGTCTTGGTACGCGCAATACGGCATCGACTCCGAGCGACTGCGCTTCTACGAGCTCAAGGAGTCGGAACGCCCGCACTATGCCAAAGCCGGCATCGACGTCGAATATCTCTTTCCTTGGGGCTGGGGCGAGTTGGAATCGATCGCTCATCGCGGAACGTACGACCTCGACGCCCACGCGCGTCTCTCCGGTAAAGACTTGCAGTTCTTCGACGAAGCGACGAAAACGCACTATACGCCGCTGCTGATCGAGAGCTCGGCCGGCATCGACCGCACGGTGCTGACCTTTATCATCGACGCTTACGAGCGCGAGTGCGGCATCGACCCAAACGGCAAGGCGACGGAGCGCACCGTCCTGCACTTTCATCCCGCGCTCGCGCCGGTGCAGGCCGCAGTCTTCTCGCTTGCGCGCAACAAGCCGGAGCTCGTCGCGCGCGCGCGCGCAATCGAAGCCGCGCTGCGCCAAAGCTTTCGCACACAATACGACGAGGGGAACATCGGGCAGCTCTACCGCCGCCAGGACGAGATCGGAACGCCGTTTTGTGTTACCGTTGACTACGAAACGCTCGACGACGCAAGCGTAACCGTACGGGAGCGAGATACGATGGTGCAGGAGCGCGTCAACGGCGACGCTTTGATCGAATACCTGCACCGAAAGTCGAAGCGATGACGAGCGGCGGGGGAACGAAGTACGTCTATTTTTTCGAAGAAGGCGAAAAGCTGAGCGTTCCTTCAGAGCCGAACTCGATGCGCAATATGCTGGGCGGGAAGGGGGCCGGTCTCGCAGAGATGACGGCCGCCGGCCTGCCGGTGCCTTCGGGCTTTACCATTACCACCGAAGCATGCCTGCGTTTCTATGAGGCCGGAGGTGTCTTCCCGGAAGGCTTGCAGGAGCAAATAGATTCCGCGATTCACCAGCTCGAAGGGCGTACCGGCAAGGGCTTCGGCGCAGTAGAAAATCCGCTGCTCGTTTCGGTCCGCAGCGGCGCGCGCGTCTCGATGCCCGGCATGATGGACACAATCCTGAACCTGGGGCTCAACGACCGCACCGTCGCAAGCCTTGCGAAACTGACGGACAACGAGCGCTTCGCTTGGGACGCCTATCGCCGATTCGTCATGATGTTCGCAAACGTCGTCCTCGGAATCGGTAAGCAACATTTCGAAGAGCACATCGAGGCCACGAAGAAGGCGCTCGGCGTCGCAACCGACGCCGAAATCGATGCGGAGTCGTGGCGAGCGTTGGTCGACCGCTTCAAAAAGATCGTTCGCGAACGCGCCCACCGGGATTTCCCGCAGGACCTGCTCGAGCAGCTCCGTGGTGCTATCGAGGCGGTCTTCGACTCCTGGAATTCAAAGCGTGCCGTCGATTATCGCAGGTTCAACAAGATACCGGACGATTGGGGCACCGCCGTGAACGTGATGGAGATGGTCTTCGGGAACATGGGCGAGGACTCCGGAACCGGCGTCGCGTTCACGCGTGACCCAAATACCGGCGAACGCGCGCTCTTCGGCGAGTATCTGAGCAACGCGCAAGGCGAGGACGTGGTGGCCGGCATCCGGACGCCTGAAAAGATCGCCGACCTGGCGCGCCGGCAACCTAAAGTGTACGAACAGTTTGCGGAAATTGCCGCCCGACTCGAGCGGCATTATCGCGACGTTCAGGATCTCGAATTTACGGTCGAGCGGGGAAAGCTCTTCATGCTTCAGACGCGCAGCGCGAAGCGCAGCGCCGAGGCGGCGGTCAAAATAGCGCTGGATCTCGTCAACGAAGGGCTTATCGACAAACGACGGGCCGTTGCAATGGTCAACGCTCAATCGCTCGACCAGCTCTTTCATGCTCGGATCGATCCAAGCCAGTCGCTCGAGGTTACCTGCAAGGGACTCAACGCGTCGCCGGGCGCTGCGGCGGGCCAGATCGTCTTCTCGGCCGAAGATGCGGTCGCGTGGAAAGAGCATGGACGTAAGACCATCTTAGTTCGCACGGAAACGAACCCCGACGACGTCCACGGCATGATCGCGGCGGAAGGCATTCTTACCGCGAAAGGAGGAGCCACATCGCACGCGGCCGTCGTCGCACGCGGCATGGGAAAACCGTGTGTCGCCGGTTGCGACGCGCTTTCAATCGACCGCCGTAGTAAATCGGCGAGACTCGACGGCAAAGAGCTGCGGGAAGGAGATTGGATTACGATCGACGGCACGACGGGCAACGTCGCCGTCGGCGAGCTTGCGTTGATTCGGCCGCCGTCAAAGCTGCCGGAGTGGCTCGCGAGGTTCCTCTCGTGGGCGGACGAGTTGCGGCGGATGGAAATTTGGGCGAACGCCGACACACCCGACGACGCGGCAAAGGCGCGCGAGCTCGGTGCGCAAGGCATCGGGCTCTGCCGCACCGAGCACATGTTCATGCAGCCCGAACGGCTTCCCATCGTTCATCAGATGATCCTTGCCGTCACCGCCGACGAGCGCGCGCGGGCGCTCCAACGCCTCCTGCCGTTTCAGCGCGACGATTTTCGCGGGATTCTGCAGGCGATGAATGGGCTTCCGGTTACGATTCGCCTGCTCGACCCGCCGCTGCACGAGTTTCTGCCGTCGCTCGAGCAACTGCTGGTAGAAACGACCGAATTGCGGATGACGGAGGGCACGCAGACACCGGAATATCGCGCCAAAGAAGCGATGCTCCGGCGCGTGCAGCAGCTCCACGAGCAAAATCCGATGCTCGGCTTGAGAGTATGCCGCCTCGGAATCGTCTTTCCCGAAATTTATGAGATGCAAGTGCGTGCGATCTTCGAAGCGGCCTGCGATCTGCGACTCGCGGGCGTCGACGCCCGCCCCGACGTCATGATCCCGGGCGTTGGAACGAAGGAAGAGATGCAGGTCACGCGCGAGGCTGCCAAACGCGTCGCCGATAAAGTGCTGGCGGAACGTGGAATCGCGCTCGCTTACCGCATCGGAACGATGATCGAGCTTCCTCGAGCCTGCGTCGTAGCCGACGAGCTCGCCGCGCATGCCGAGTTCTTCTCATTCGGCACCAACGACCTGACTCAGACGAGCTACGGCTACAGCCGTGACGACGCCGAAGCTTCGTTCATCCCCGTCTATCTTGCGAAGCGAATCCTCAAGGAAGATCCGTTTCAGGTTCTCGACCGGCGTGGCGTCGGCGAGCTGATGCGGCAGGCCGTGCGACTGGGGCGTGGAGCGCGCGAGGGGCTGAAGATTGGGATCTGCGGCGAGCACGGCGGGGAGCCAAGCAGCGTCGCGTTCTGCGACCAGCTGGGACTCGACTACGTTTCGTGTTCGCCCTATCGAGTGCCAATCGCGCGTCTCTCGGCGGCTCAATCCGCGATAGGCACGCTAAGCTAACGCGGCGCGTTTGAGAATGACGCGGGGCGATGGCCCGCTATTATCTCGCCGCAGAGGCGACGCGCCTGCGCCACGGTGACGTCAGCCTGTCGTCGGCCTGTCGAAGGACGGCGCACGAAGAGCTTACGCCAGTAGGCCTTGCCGCTGAGCTTCGCGATGAGATCGGAGACTTCACGCGCATCGACGGCGCCGGCGGGCCCGTCGACCCAGACGGTCGCCTCGCCGCCGATTCCAAAAGGCAGCCGATGCAAGAGCTGCGCTTGCGTGTCGGCCCAGACGTTCGCCTCTCCGAACGTCTCCCGGAGCGCCGCGTGGCATGCTTCGAATGGCTGCAAGTCACGCTCCGCATTGAACTCCGCCGCTAGCGCGTAGATTCTGATGCGGTTGCGAAGGGCCCCCGAAGCCTCGCTCCGAGCGTCGTCGAGCGAGTTGAGCACGCGAAAATCGTCCCAGTACAGGAACTCCTCGACCGAATCGAGCGCGCGCGGGTTGGGCCAGAGATCTCGGAGAACGTCGTGCAGCACGCGTTCGAACATCCGCGTCGTGTGATGAAAGTACACCGAGGCAAACATCATATAACGAGCCATGAGGAAGGACTCCAGCGCGACGACGCCGCGCCGATCGATGCCGACGACGAGCCGCCCGTCGCGCTCGAGGATTCGCAAAGACGCGATCAACTGGTCAGCATCGTAACGCCCGGTCGAGACGCCGGTAAAGTAGGCGTCGCGCAGTAAGTAGTCCATTCGGTCGGCGTCGAGATTCGGTCCACTCACCAGCTCGCGCAGGGCCGGGTATCGGCTCCCGGAATCCCCAACGATTAGAGCCAAGACGTCGTCGGCGTCGACTTCGAGGTTAGCGATGCCGCGCGCGACCTCGGGGAGCTCGATTAAATCGGCGGTACGCTGCTCGTGCGCCACCCCTAACACACTCTCGCAGGAGTGGCTGAAAGGGCCGTGCCCGATGTCGTGAAGCAGCAATGCCGCTCGGACCAGCCGCCGCTGATACGAAGCGCCGCCGGCATCGCCGAAGAAGCGTCGGCCGCTGCCAAACAACTCATCGAATGCACGGGTTCCCGTCGCGAGCGCACCGAGCGCGTGCGTAAAACGCGAGTGCTCCGCCGAGGGAAAAGCGACGTATGCTAATCCAAGCTGCCTGAGACGGCGCAGCCGTTGCATCACCGGCAGATCGAGAAGCTCGGCCTCCGCTGTGGATAACTCGATGAAGTGATGAATGGGGTCGAAGATGCGCTTCACTAGACGCGACGGAAACTTCTCATGCGGTGACGAAACTCCTAGACGAGCAATCGATGAAGTACGATCAAGACGTCCTTCGAGAAATTCGAGCTCGCGTCGATATCGCGGCTTTCATCGGCGCCTACGTGCCGCTCAAAAAGCGAGGCAACGATCTCGTGGGGCTTTGCCCGTTTCACGCGGAAAAGACCCCGTCGTTTCACGTTCATCCCGACCGCGGCTTCTTCAAGTGCTTCGGATGTGGTGCCGGCGGAGACGTGATCACGTTCGTGCAAAAAACGGAAAGCGTCGGATTCGTCGATGCAGTGCGTACGCTTGCGACCAAGGCCGGCGTCGAGCTCGAACCGGAGAATCCGCGCGCGATCCGGGCGCGCAGCGAGCGGGAAGCGATGCATGAAGCAAATCGCATTGCGGCCGCCTATTTCGCGCGAATGCTCGACGGCGATCGCGGCGCCCCCGCACGGGCCTATTTTCGGCAACGCGGCTTTGCCGCCGCGACCATCGAGCGATTTTACCTTGGATATGCGCCCGATTCGTGGAGCGGTCTCGTCAACGAGCTCGACGGTAACGGGATCGACCTTGCTTTGTCGGCCAGAGCCGGCCTCGTGAAGAGCGGACAGCACGGTTATTACGATTTTTACCGGAACCGTCTGATGGTGCCCACGCACTCGACGACCGGGGAGGTGATCGCTTTCGGCGGCCGCGCCATTGGTGACGCCGAGCCGAAATATCTCAATACGAGCACGACTCCCGTGTACACCAAAGGTCACCACCTTTTCGCGCTGAATCTGGCGCGCCGAGCGGCGCAGAGCAGCCGCACGCTGATCGTGGTGGAAGGCTACTTCGACTGCATCGCGCTCCATCAGGCCGGATTTGAAAACACGGTGGCGGCGCTCGGAACGTCGTTTACCGCCGAGCAAGCGGTTGAGCTTCGCAAATACGCCGATTACGTATTCCTCTGCTTCGACGGTGACGCAGCCGGAAGCGCGGCTGCAACCAAAGCCATCGAGGTCGCGTCTAATGAGATCGAGCACACCGGATCGTCGGTACGAATCGTGCTGCTCCCTCCCGAAGACGACCCAGACACTTTCGTTCGCCGCCACGGCGTCGAGGAGTTTCGAGCCCTCCTCGAAGCGGCCAAACCCGCGTTGCAGTTTCGCATCGACACGGAGGTCGAACGGCTCCGCGCCGGATTCGACTCGCCGGCGCGTGCCGCGCCGAAGGCCGAAGCACTGATCCGTGCCATGGCACCGCGCGAGGAGTGGGACCGCTGGCGTGTCTACATTGCGGGCCGATTGCAGGTGAACGTTGACGATCTTCGGAATAGCCGATTCCTCGCCGACAGCGCAAACTTCGCGCCGCAGAGCAAAACGGCGTTCGCGCACAGCCGTCACGCCTCAACCTCCGTCGAGCCGCTCTCCTTCGAACGCGAGGTCTTGAGCATTCTGCTCGAAGAGCCCGCGCTCGCCGGGGAGTACGGTGGACGCATCGACGCGTCGCGCTTCCGCAACGAAGTCTACCGCCGGGTATACGAGCGAATCGTGGAAGCGGCCGACACGTTGACGACGACGGCCGACGTCTTCGGGCTCTTCGCGGAAGATCAGGGAATACTCGATCTTCTTGCTGAGATCGGGCGGCACGACCGGAGCGCGGCCGTGCGATACGGGGACTCGCAGGAACGACGCGCGCATTTGGAACGGGTAGTCGAGCGATTGCAGCTCGAGGACGAGCGGCGGCGATATCGGGAGCTCTCCGATCTCATCGACGATCGGCTTACGAGCGGGAGAGCGGTTTCCGAGGACCTGCGCGGAGAGTTCGAGGCACTGGTCGCGAAGCTGAAGCGATAAGGACGAAACGAGAAAGGAGGTGAAAGCAAAAGAATGGCACGCAAAAAGGGAGGCGGCACGACGACCGAGCTGCCGCCGGCCACGCTCGAAGAGCTCAAAAAGAAGCTGATCGCGCGGGGCAAGAGTCAGGGATCGCTGACGTACGAAGAGATCAGCGTCGCCTTCGACGTTCTCGAAGAGATCAGTCCGGAACAACTCGAAGAATTTTCGAAGAGCTGGCGACGGCCGGAATCGAGCTTGCCGACGAGCAAAAGGATGAAAAGCCGGAAGCCGAGCGGGAAGAAGAGGTCGAGGAGACCGTCCCCGACGGTCTTTCGCTCGACGATCCCGTCCGCATGTACCTCAAGGAGATCGGACGCGTCCCGCTGCTTTCGATGGAGCAAGAGAAATCGCTGGCAATGCGCATCGAGGCCGGCGAACTCGAGTCGCAGCGCAATGGGTCGGCGGATTCCAGCGTTCTCGATGCCGGCGAAGAAGCGAAACGTCAGCTCACGGAAGCCAACTTGCGACTCGTCGTTTCAATTGCGAAGAAGTACGTGGGACGCGGGATGCTCTTTCTCGATTTGATTCAGGAAGGGAACCTCGGGCTAATTCGCGCGGTCGAAAAATTCGACTATCGTAAGGGATACAAATTCTCGACCTACGCAACGTGGTGGATCCGCCAGGCAATCACGCGAGCACTTGCCGATCAAGCGCGTACTATTCGCATTCCCGTGCACATGGTGGAAACGATCAACCGATTGATCAAAGTCTCTCGCCAGCTCTTGCAAGAGCTCGGTCGCGAGCCGTTGGTCGAAGAGATCGCAGAGGCAATGGCTCTTACGCCCGAAAAGGTGCGCGAGGTCATGAAGATTTCGCAAGAGCCGATCTCGCTCGAAACCCCCATAGGCGAAGAAGAAGACTCGCACCTCGGCGACTTCATCGAGGACCAGGAAGCCGTTGCGCCCGCCGAGGCCGCTTCAGTCATGCTCCTCAAGGAGAAGATGCAGGACGTGCTGCAAAATCTCACCGAACGCGAGCGCAAGGTCCTGGTCCTTCGCTTCGGCCTCGAGGACGGTCATCAGCGAACGCTCGAGGAGGTTGGTCAGGAGTTCGGCGTCACGCGCGAACGCATTCGCCAGATCGAAGCGAAGGCGTTACGCAAATTGCGCCATCCGTCCCGCGGCAAGGCGCTCAAGGATTATTGGACGAACGAATAAACCGCAAAGCCGATGTTCTGGTTAAAACTGGTAGCCGCCACCCTGGCCGTGATCGTCCCGACTACTTCGCCCGCGCCGCGAGTACCCAAAACGATCATCACGGTCATCTCCTCGCCGTACTGCAGGTCGCTTGCGGAACATTTCAATGACGCGCTCGTCCCAATGCTGGGTAACGACCGTACGCTCGACGGCGTAAGCGTTCAGCTCGACGACTTCAACACGATGTTCTCCTCGCCGAATTACGTCCAGCAATTCCTACACATTCGCGATGCCTTGGGGCGTCAAGAAACGGAGCTGACCGAGTCGCTTGCCGCGATCCAGCGTGAGATCAACGCACTGCGTGACGGCTCCCGCCTGACGGCCGATCCTCAGGCGGCGGCGCAGATTCATGAGGCCGCCCAGGAGCTGCAAACGGCCTACGATCATCAGCGCCAGCTCTCCATCGACGTGCAAAGCTTATACGAGTCAATGCTGCGGACAAACCCGAACAGATTCCATCCGACGCTCGGCGGCTTCGATCCCGAAGATATGGCGGCGCCGGCCGACGCGCGCAACGTCAAGAGCTATCTGCGCTTCAATGGCCAGCGCGACGTCATCTCGACGAACGAAGACAAAGCCAGCGACGTTGCCTTGAACGCCGCGCAAACGTACTGCGTTCCTAAAAAGTAACTGTTCCGCCCGCGCGTTGAGCGGGTTACTTCGCGTCGGGGCCGCTCGTGTGACTACATATCGGGTTTTTCGGCGTTGGCGCTGGGAACGACGAGCGGGTTCTTGTCCGCGAAGGCACCGTTGGGATTCGGCTTGACCCAGACGATCAGGTCCCAAATGGAAGGAAACAGAAAGACGCGCTTCACGTCGGCCGTGCTCTTGGCGATGCCCATCTTGACGAGCGTTGCGGCGTGCGGGTCGTCGACGTTACCTCCCGCAGCCACGAACTTCTTGGCACTCGTGCCTCCATAGATTTCGGTTCCGTTTGGTCCGGCCAAAATATAGTGAATGTGCTCGCGAAATGAGGTCCAACGACGATAGTCGACGCCCCAAACCGCTGGCGGAGCCGCCGAGCCGCTTTGCAGAACGGAGAAGTCGGCGCCGAGTAGATTACCGTGCACGTCGTACCATAGTTGGCTCGGCTGCTGCGGATTGCCGCTCTGCCAATGCAGATTCGCATAGCTGATCGCGCCGTCTTCGTCCTCGTTGGTGTACCGGAAATATCCGGCGTTCTCCGCGTCTTGAGCGGTCGGAAAGCGCGCCATGAGGTCCTTCTGAATTGCCTTCACAAACGTTATCTCGGAACCTTGCGGCATCGGGGAAAGCGTTGCTTTGGGCGCAGGTGTCGCGGCGAAAGCCGGCGTGGCGGTCAGCGCAAAAATCGAGAGGGCGCAGGTCAATCGGATAAGCACGAATTCCTCACTTTCTCGAGCGGTTCTTCGAGGAACGAAGCTTAAAGCATCGCGCGTTACCGGCTAGCCGGCACTTATGCGCCTGGCGAAGTCGAAGCCGAGGGGGTGGGAGCGGGTCGAGGCGTTGATCGAGGGCGCGGCGTTATGCCGGGCCCGAATGGCGTAGCGACGGGCATCACGGGAAAGGTTGGGTTCGCGGTTTCCGTGCTCGCTTGCAAGGGTCGTGGCGTGACGATCGCAATTGCGCCGTTGGGCTGCGCGGTCAGCGTCGCTTCGGTGTTGGCGGGGATCACCGATCCCGGTCCGAGCACGAAGTTCTTTCCTTTGCGCAAGATTTGATAGATCGGGTAGTACGGGACGAATATGTCTCCGGCGGTGTCTTCTGCAGCGACCGTCGATTCGTGTCCCGAGGAGACCGCTGGCGTGAGACGGGCGATCGGAGTGCGTAGCGGTAAGCTCCGTCCGTCGGGCAGCGTGAGCGGCTCGAAGAAGATGTCTACGAAGCCGTAGGTATCGGCGATGTCGGAGGGCGACGCGTCGACGATTCGAATCGCTGCCGCAGCTCCTGCGGAGGCGACGGTGCGGCCCGCGATCACGATTGAACTCTTGAGATGGGCGCGCACGAGCTCTCCGGCCTTGGAAGCCTTTGACGAAATCGGGTCGTCGAGCACGAAGAGCAACGTCGAATCAAAAGGCAGGACGTTGCCGGGAGGGAGCGCCGACGGGCTGGGAGTCGGTTTTGGCATGGGCGTTGGAGGCATAGGATAAGCCCCCGCCGTTCCAATGCAAACGACTATGAAGGCCAGGACGAAAAGGCCCAGGCTCGGCCGCAGCCGGGACGGCTTAGCTCGCGCGCTTGCGATCGGCGGCGCGCTTGCCCTCTTCGATGAGCTGCTTAACTTTCTGTCCACCTTTTTGGCCGATGCGTTCGTAGAAGTTTGGACCATAACGGTCGCGTGTGGCTTCGCCGCCCTTCTTCCCGCCTTTCTTCCCGATCTGCTCGTAAAACTCGTGGCCGTGGGCCAGTTTGGTCGCCAATCCGCCTTTGCGCCCGATCTCCTCGTAGAACTCGGCGCCGTACTTATGCTTGACCGTCTCGCCGCCTTTTTGGCCGGCTTCCCGGACCGACATACCGCCGCCACGCCTGTTCTGTTCCCTAATCATGATTCTCTTTTCACCTGTGTTTTCCAGTACCGCCACAGAGGCGGAAGGCTCGCTCCACTTACTACAACGCGGCGTGCGGTCTCAAAGTTCTTCCGTAAGGTTGGGAGCTCATGAGAAGTCGCTCGAGTTAGGGGCTAAGCAACCATTAGAAAGCGTGCTTGGTGTCGAGGAGAATCGTAACGGGGCCGGTATTGACCAGCTCGACCTCCATTCGAGCGCCGAACTCGCCGTAGGCAACGGGCACTCCCCTGGACTGAAGCGCTCGGCCGGTCAGCTCGTAGAGCTCCCGCGCCTGCGGCTCCTTCGCGGCGGCGACGAACGATGGGCGGCGTCCTCGACGAGCGTCGCCGTGCAGCGTAAACTGCGAAACCAGCAACAGCGCCCCGCCCGTATCGAGCAGCGAGCGGTTCATCAGCCCCCGACCGTCGGGAAAGATGCGCAGCCCAGCGACCTTCTCGGCCATCGCGCGCGCGTCGCTGTCGTCGTCGGCGACACCAACGCTCAGGAGCACGACGAGTCCGGCGCCTATCTCCGCGACCGATCGTTGCTCTACGCTGACACGCGCCCGTGCGACGCGCTGAACGACCGCTCGCATCCTTCGTCGTCCTACGTCAAGCTCATGACATCGGCTAGCGAGAGAAGATGGAGGAAAGCGCGAAGAGCGCGTTCTCTCGGCGCTCGAGCACGCGACGGTAAAAATAGCCGGCCCAATGCGTCCCGAACGGAATGTAGACTCGCAGACGATATCCTTGGGCGACGATCTCGCGCTGAACTCTGGGGCGACAGCCGTAAAGCATTTGAAACTCAAAACGATCGTTGCCGATCTGCCGCTCCGCCACGAACTGCTTGACGGCCGCAATAAGCCGATGATCGTGCGTTGCAATCCCGGGATACTTTCCACGCTCGAGCAGCGCGCGCGCCAAATCGAGATAGCGCGCACGAATCTCGGGCATGGCCTTATAGGCGATCTCGGCCGGTTCGTTATAAGCACCTTTGCAGAGCCGAACTCGAGCGCCGACGTCGATCGCGCGCTCGACGTCGGCGGCCGTGCGTTTTAAATAGGCTTGTAAAACCGGCCCGACGTTCTTGCACTCGACGAAGGCCCGCGCGAAGAGCCTCAACGTCGCATCGAGCACGGCCGAACCCTCCATATCGATACGGACGAAAGGGTCGGGGTTGCCTTCGGCACGCTCGAGGATGGCCATGAGGTTTTCGAATGCGACCCCTTCGTCGACGAGCAAGCCCATTGCCGTGAGCTTGACCGATACGTTGGCGTCAACGCGGCTTGCCGCGATGGCGTCGAGCATTTCGATGTAAACCTCGCGCTGGCGCAGCGCCGCGTCTCGCTCGAGCACATCTTCGCCGAGAAAGTCCAGCGTTGCCGACATTCCCTGATCGTTGAGCCTTCGGACCGCCCGGATCGCGGAATCGATCTTTTCGCCGGCCACGAAACGCCGAGCCAGAAAGTAGAAATTCCGCTGGAATCGAGCCCTGCCGAGCGCGCTCACCACTCGAAAAAGTCCAAAAAGTATGGACTCTTTGAACGATACCGCTCTCCCTTTTGGGGGCGGTCCCGTAGTGCCATGTGCTGCCTAAGCCCCCTTTTTAGTCACTCGCCGGTCAGGAGCCGATCGAAGGCATAGCCTAGCGTTTCCGCTTGCTCGTCGTCGTGCGAAGGTGCTCCGCGTTGCGCAATCCCTCTAGCCCGTAAATGATCGTGGCAAGGCCGTCCGGTCTACCGATGGTGCCGCTCGAATGCGCCACGGACCTCCAAATGCCGTGCTGCATGAATGCGCACCTCCTCCGAAAGTTGCAACGCGAGTCGGAACTGCGGGCGATGGCGCGAGGCGAACCACTTCCGGCGCTGGCGAGTGAAATCGGACGAGGTTCGGGACCGCGGAGAGCCTGACTACAGCGTAATCGCGGCTTCGTCACGCAAGGAACGGTTATGGGATGGAGAGCCCTGACGCAACGAAATGATAATCGCTATGGCTCGAAATGTCCGATTCGCCGGCAGGCACTCCCCACGACAGTGGTACTCGGCAAGAGGTCGAGCCTAACCGCAGCCGCCCGATCGCGTCGCGCGATGTCGGCGATCATCGGGTGGCGGCTGAATTGCCGGTCTCCCAGCGCCTGGCTTCTAGTGTGAGACGGACAAGCTCCGCCGTCAGGTATGCCAAGGCGCTGGGCGCGGGCCGTTTTGCCCGGATCTCACGGCAGACCGCCAAGACCATCATGCGCGCATCCACCACGCTCAGGAGAAGGTCCCGCTCGGCGTTGCCTTCTGCCCGCTCTTTGATGAGGTACCAAACGCGTTCCATTTCCGTCATCTGGCCGGCCTTTCTCTCGCGAAAATGCGTATTGGCCGGTCGCTAGAATGCGGTCAAGGCGTATTAGTTGAGTCTCCAAGCATACTACAGCATGAAGGCGCCCGCCTGCACAGGCAAGCCGTCACGCGGTTTTGTCAGCCGGCCTGGGCCAAGTCCGCCCGGCTAGCCTGTGTGGCATTGTCCAGACCACACTTGCGGATACTCCAAGCGCCAGGAGCGTAAAGCTTACGCCGCTGTTTTTAGCAATCACCACTACCCGCGGCAAAGATGGTTTCGATTGCGCCGTGTAAGCTTCGTCCGTACGTCGCGATTGCGTGACGCTCGAGGCTCGCAGCCTCAAATCGATGTCGCCGATCTCGGCGTCCGAAATGAATCGTGGCGTCCCGCTGTCATCGGACGTCGAACGATGAAGCGTACTGCACTTTGACTGGATCTCGATTCTTACCTATAGCATCGTCCAAAGCTTCGACAATCCGAAAGACAACTCCGAGGCGGAAAATAGTGAATACTCTTAATAGAGTGGCGCTCCGTGCAACGACTGTCTCGCGCTGCAATCCGTTGCGCGCACGAGCGTTGTGCAACCGGATTAGCTCCATAATAACTGCACAGTCGATGTAGGTTACATTGCTAAAATCCACGACAGCTCTGGGCGCCGCCGCAACAGACTCAAACGCCGCGCGAAGTTGGTCCTTAGAGGCAACGTCATATTCTCCGCTCAAAGCTAAAACGACGATTTCCTGGTCGGTCTCGACGGGCCGGCAGGCCATTGCAGGCTCGGGCATCGAGGTACTCGCTTTTGCCGGCGCATAGAATACCGGCAACTGGAGGTGTCTCGATGAGGTCAACCAGAGAGTCTATGGGGGCCCGGGCTGAGCGGCGCGACCTGCGCTGGAGGATGCGTTCGAGTGATTAGGGGCTTTCGGCGAAAGTCCCATGCTACCTAGGGCTCCCCCTTCAGCTGGACCACCCCGATTCTCCAGCGCCAGGTTGAGAACTCGAGCTCGACTGTCGGCGAGCGAAGCGAAGATATGCAAGACGAGCCGGCCAGCTGCCGACGTCGTGTCGATCGATTGCGCGAGGTTGCGAAATCCGATGCCGCGCTCCGCGAGCTCCTGAAACAGCGTGACTAAATCCGGCATGGAACGGCCCGGCCGATCGAGGCGTGCGACCACGACGGTCGAGGCTCCTTCGACCGGAGCATCAATGCAGGAAGCTTCACCAGGTAATCGCGCAAAGCGGGTTTGTGGGCGCGGCATTTTTCAAAGTCTTCCTCATAGCGATTGCGCTCGCACTCGACGTCTTTGCGGTCAGCGTCGGGGTTGGCGTTCGAGGAATCTCAGCTCGGAACAAGATGCGCATCGGCATAGCTTTTGCGTGCGCGGAGGTCGGAATGAATCTCCTCGGAGCGGGCATCGGTTTTCTCGCGGGGCGGCTCATCGGCCAGACCGCCGGATACTTCGGTTTTGCCGCCCTGACCGGCTTGGGTGTCTACATGATGCGAGAGAGCCGCACCGACCTCGGCATCGCGTTGCGGCTCGACCTCTCTCAGGGCAGGGGTCTTATGCTGGCATCGCTGGCCATCAGCCTCGATTCACTCGGCATCGGCTTCTCGATTCTCTACATCGGTGTTCCAATGCCGATTTCCCTGATCGTCATCGCGTGCATATCGATCGCATCGACATGGTTCGGTCTCACGCTGGGACGATGGCTTGGACGATTCGCGGAGCGCAACGCCGCCTTTATCGGCGGCCTATTGCTTTCGGTTACCGGTATCCTCTTCGCCGCGCTCAAGGCGCTGCACATCGGATAGCTGAAAGGGACGCGGTGAGCGTTGGATCGGAACTCCTCGAGCTGGCGCGCGCCGCCGGCGCACGATCCATCTTCGTCGTCGGCATTGGAAGGGACGTCGGTAAGACGACAGCGTTGCGCGCCATCTATAATGCTACATGCGCGCAGGGGCGGCCACCCGGGCTTGCTTCGATCGGACGCGAGGGCGACGCAATGACCAATGAGAATCGGCCGAAGCCTCGGCTCTGGTTACAGCCGCACACGGTTTTCGTCACCGCCCGGGGTTCGCTTCCCCGAACCCCCGCGGCCGAGATCCTCAAGTTCTCGCGACTGCCGAGTCCCGCCGGTGCGCTGCTCTTCGCGCGCTGCGCGGCGAGCGGACTCTACGAGCTGGTTGGACCGCCGACCGCCTCGGGCGTCCGGGAAATCGTGGACGAGCTCTGCTCTCTGCGCGAAACGGTGATCGTCGACGGCGCCGTCGACCGGGTCGCATCGCTCGCGGGTTCGGACGGCGCGGTAATCGTTGCGTGCGGCGCGGCTGCGGCAACGACGATGGAAGAGGCCGTCGATGCGACTGCGGCGCTCGTTGCTCGCCTTCGCGTTCCGGCCCTCGATTCGCAAGCACCCGCGATTCAACTCCCCGGTGCTCTGACCGCGGCGCGGGCGGCTGAGTTTATCGCTGCGGGCGAGACACGGCAGATCGTCGTCCGCGATCCAACGCGGATTGCGCTGAGCGGGAAGGCCGGTCTGCGCGCTCTTGCCCAGCTGGACGTTCGCTGCGGGCGCACTCTGCACATCGTTGCGGCGACGATCGCATCGATTGGGCCTGAGCGGAGCTTCGAGCCCAAAGCCTTCGCGGGTGCCATCGCCAAGGCGACCGGTTTGCCCACATTCGACGTCTATGCCGGCGCGCGGGCCGCGTGAAAGTCTGCGAGCTGCTCGATCCGGCGAGCGCGCACATCCTCGGTTTCGAATGGTTGAAAAACGCGGTTGCGCCGGTTTCGCCGTACGGCGAGCGCCATTTTTCAGACTTGCGCGCGTTTGTCGCCGGACAGGAAACGGAAGCCGAACAGCGTGCCGCAGAGGTTGCGAACGTTGCGTGCGGCCTGCATGCAGAGATTATCGAGACGGCACGCGGTGCGCTCCGCGATCTGCCGGATGCATCGGGCGCGATCGCGCGCGCGTCGATGGGCGACGTGCTCGACGATCCAAGCTTCTTGGAGTTGCGCCGCTTCTGCGCGCTGATCGAGCGCATCGACGGATTGGTCTGCGAGCTCAACTCCCGACCGCCAATTGCCAACGAGGCGGTGCGTGCGGTCGACCAAGCGTTGGCGATCGGCGGCCGCCGGGACGCCGCGTTCTATCTCGCCGACGAGTTCGACGCCGAGCTCACGACGGCGCGTTATCGTCTCGCGCGCGAGCAGGCGGAGCTCGACGCCGCCCGCGGACGCGAGAAGGATCGAGCGGCGCGCGCCCTCGGACGCGAGGAGATTGCCGCCGACGAATTCATCGTCATGCGTGCCGACATCCGCGGCCCGCTGCCCGAAGGCATTCGAGTCCTGCGCGAAGCGCCGACTTATCTGCTTTGCGCGCTCGAATACGGCCCATCGTCGCTTGAGGCCCTCGAACGACGCGATGCCGCGGCCGACGAAGCGGCCGCCGCCGAGCAGCGCGTGCGTTCTCGCCTTTCTCGATTGGTGCGCGAGCACGCGTCGGGCCTTACGGCCGCGTCGAGGGTGCTCGGCGAGCTCGACGTATTGCTCGCCGCCGCGCGTTTCGCTCAAATACACGGCTGCAAGCCGGCCATCGTGACGGCGCAAAGGATGCTTGCCTTTGAGCGCGCACGCTTTCTTCCGCTTGAGACGGAGCTCGCCGTTGCCGGGCGTCGCTTTATACCACTGGACCTGGAGCTACACGACGCGGCCGTGCTTACCGGCCCGAATATGGGCGGTAAGAGCGTCTCTTTGCAGACGTGCGGGTTCATCGCGCTCTGCGCCGCCTTTGGGCTTCCTGTTCCCGCGCAAAGCGCACGCAGCGCGCTCTTCGACCAAATTGCCTGGCTGGGGATGGGGCGTGAGGCGCAGATCGGCGGTCTCCTCTCGTCATTTGCGCGCGAGGTTTTGGAATTGAAGGCGATCCTGACTCGCGACTCACCGCGTCTGTTGATTTTGGGCGACGAGTTCGCAAGGACCACGACGCCGCATGAAGGCAGAGCGCTCATGGTCGCCTTGCTCGCACGGCTGCGCAACATGGGAGCCTGCGGCATGCTCGCGACGCATCTGGCCGGGATTGCCGGCACCGCCGGCGCTCGTCATTTCGCGGTGCGCGGGCTGCGCGAAATTCCGCAGCATCCGCCGACAGGAGACGTCGGGCAAGCACTCGCGGCATTGGCCGACGCGATGGACTACACGATCAGCGAAGTCTCGGGCGACGAACCGGCGCGCGCCGACGCCGTGGCACTGAGCGAGTTGCTCGGAATTGACCGGGACTTTCTCGACGACGCCTATGGGGCGCTCTCGCAATGAACCCAACCACCGCACTGCGAAGAGCCCGCATCGCATGGACCCGCTGATCATCACCTGCGCGCCGGTCGGGGCGGAGGTGCGACCCGAACAAACGCCCTATCTCCCCTATACGCCGCAACTGCTTGGGAAGACGGCGCGCGCGGTGCGCGAGGCCGGTGCGTCGATACTGCACGTGCATTGCCGCAACGACGACGGCACGAACACCCACAGCATCCAACGGTTTGCGCAGGCGTATGAGGCGATTCGAGCGCAGAGCGACCTCATCGTGCAGTTTTCGACCGGCGGCGCGATCGGAATGACGCCGCAGGAACGTTCGAGCGTGCTCGAGCTTCGACCCGAGATGGCGACGCTAAGCTGCGGCAGCGTGAACTTCGGAGACGACATCTTTGAGAATAGCTTTCCAATCATGCGCGGTATCTTGAAAAAAATGAACGAATGGGGAGTTCGTCCCGAACTCGAGATTTTCGACAAGGGACACATTTCGAACGCGCGCCGGCTCGCGCGAGAGAGATTGCTCTCCTTTCCGCAGCACGTCGATCTGGTTCTCGGCGTCCCTGGGGCGCTCGAAGCGACGGTGCAGAACCTCGCCGATCTGGTCGACGCTCTTCCCGACGGCTGCAGCTGGTCGGTTGCGGGAATAGGACGTCAGCAGCTTCCGATGGCCATGGCGGCAATTGCTATGGGCGGCCACGTGCGCGTCGGTCTGGAAGACAACCTCTATTACAGCCGGGGGCGCCTGGCGCGCAACGAGGAGCTGGTTGCGCGGGTGGTGCGAATCGCGGGCGAGGCCGGGCGTCCGGTCGCGACGCCAGACCAGGCTCGAAAGCTGCTGGGGCTGCCGGTGCCAAACGCGGGGGAGAGGGCGATTAACGTCCAATAACGGCGCGACATTGTTCACATATGTCGTGCGCCGGACGCTTCAGTCGATTCCGCTGCTGCTTGCCATCTCGATCATCCTCTACGGCATCCTCTACAACATGCCGGGAGGTCCGCTCGCGCCGTACCTGCAGAATCCACACATTACCGCGTCAGACATCGCTCGGCTTAAACACAACCTCGGTATGGACCAACCGGTCCCAATTCAATACCTGAAGTGGCTCGGTCACGTTCTCGTCGGCGATATGGGGTACTCGACGAGCAACTCCGAGCCGGTCTTTCAGGCGCTCATCGAGCGCTTCCCCGCGACTCTCGAGCTGATGGGTGCGTCCCTCGTGATTTCGATTGCCATCGGCATCGGAGCGGGGCTGATCTCTGCGGTCTACCGTTACTCCGTTTTCGACTACGTCATCACGACGGGTGCGTTCTTCGGACAATCGATGCCGGTCTTCTGGTTCGCCCTGATGATGCAGCTCGCGTTCTCAGTGCATGGCATCCCGTTGCCGTTTGGTTACCAGATTCAGCTGCCGTCCGCGGGCATATCGAGCAGCGACACGTTCGATTTGGGCGATCGGCTCCAACATCTCATCCTGCCGGCGACCGTTCTCTCGTTGTTGGGAATCGCCTCATTTAGCCGGTTCATGCGATCGTCGCTGCTCGAGGTGCTGGGCACCGACTACATGCGCACGGCGGCCGCCAAGGGGCTTTCGTTTCGGGCAATCTTGTTCAAGCACGGTTTGAAGAACGCGTTGATCCCGGTTGTGACGGTCATCGCGCTCTCGCTTCCTGGGATAATCGGCGGCGCGATATTTACGGAGACCATATTCGCATGGCCGGGCATGGGGCGGCTCTTTTACAACGCACTCACCCAAAGCGATTTGGCCTTGCTGATGGGCTATCTCTTATTGATCGCCTTCCTGGTGGTTTTTTCCAACCTGCTCGCCGACGTCGTGTACGCATGGCTCGATCCGCGCGTGAAATACGACTGAGGCTCTGCCGATGGCCGCATCCTCGTTACCGGTAGGCCGCCCCCTCGTCGACGAGGAGGTCCAGCTTTCCAACGTCACGTTTTGGAGACGGCTGCGCCGCCATAAGCTCGCCGTTGCCGGGCTCGTAGTCTTGAGCTTGATGGTACTGGGCGCACTCTTTGCCAAACAGCTTGCGCCGTTTGATCCGAATGCAATCGACAACGTTCACTGGCAGGGGACGCCGCTGCCGCCATGCTTTCAAGATGCGGCGCAGTGCGGCGGACACGCCCTCGGCACCGATGAGGTCGGTCGCGACCTTTTTTCACGCCTGCTTTTCGGTGCGCGCATCTCTCTGACGGTCGGGCTCTTTGCGGTGCTCATGGAGCTTCTGATCGGCACGACGCTCGGAGCAATCGCCGGATACTATGGAGGCTGGATCGACTACGGGCTCATGCGCCTTACCGACGTTTTCTTGTCCATTCCGTTGCTTCCGCTGCTACTCGTGCTTACTGCAATCGTTGCCGCGAGCTCGTCCAAAGCCGCGCTAAGCTTCGGAGTCATCGTGATTATCATCGGCGGGCTCTCGTGGATGGCCGTCGCCCGCTTGGTGAGGGCTTCTTTTCTTAGCCTGCGCGAGCGCGAGTTCGCCGAAGCAGCGCGCGCGGTCGGCAACAACGACGGCCGCATCATCTTCCGTCATCTGCTCCCAAACGCAATCGCGCCGATCGTCGTTCAAGGCACCCTCGACGTGGCGAACGTCATCATTCTCGAGTCGGGTCTTTCTTTTCTCGGTCTGGGCATTCAGCCGCCGACTGCTTCCTGGGGCAACATGCTGGCAAATGCCCAAAGCAATCTCTCGATCGCGTGGTGGGCGGCGGTCTTTCCCGGCCTATGCATTCTCGTGACCGTGCTCGCCATCAACTACATCGGCGATGGTTTACGCGACGCCCTCGACCCCAACATGGGCTAAGGAGGGCGCGCAAGCGGGCAGAAGTCGGGAGGACGAAGCGACAAGCGGCCCCGAACGCCACCGGCGAACGATCGACGAGCCCTCCGTGCGCAAGTGGCGGAATTGGTAGACGCACTAGCTTGAGGGGCTAGCGGGAGCAATCTCGTGCTGGTTCGAGTCCAGTCTTGCGCATGACGTTTGCGAGCACGAGATTGCTCCCGCAGCGTAGCGCGAAGTGCGCAGCGGTTTTCAAAAGGCAAAGGGGGCCCCGGCCGCGCAAGCGGCTGGGGAAAGGCAATCTCGTGCTGGTTCGAGTCCAGTCTTGCGCATGAGGTTTGCGAGCGTGCCTTGCAGGAGCAATCGCACCGAGTAAGCCGAAGGAAACCAAGCATGCGCACTGTCGCTCGTTCGGCACTATCGCGAGCTTCGCTGAAACAGTCTGCCGAGCTGCGGCGTAAAGCAAAACAGCAATGAGGCTTCTTTTATCGTGTGGTTGACCCGCTTCGCAATAAGCCGCCCGGTGATCACCGCAATGGTCTTCATCGCGCTAGCTATTTTCGGGATCGTGGCTTTCGCGAAGATCGGGCGCAGTGCTAATCCGCCGGGGACCGACTTTCCGATTGTCGTCGTCTACTCGGCCTACCCCGGCGCCTCGCCTCAGGAGATGGAGCGTCTGATCGTCAAGCCGATCGAAGACCAGCTCGACGGCATTGACAACCTCGATCAGCTCAGCTCGACGGCCCAAGAAGGCGTGGCGACGATCCTGGCGCAGTTCAAGCTTGGCACGAATCTCGACATCGCCGCGATCAACGTGCAGAGCGCGGTCGACACCGCTCGCGTCTACTTGCCGATCGATCTCAATCCGCCGAGCGTCTATAAGAACGGCGCTTCACAGCCATTGATCGATTTTGCAGTTAGTTCGAAGACGCTCTCCCCGACGCAGCTCGCCGATTTCGTCAATAACCGGCTCGAGCCGCTCTTCAAAGGGATCCCAAACATACAGGAAGTTGACATCTACGGCGCCAGCGACCGCGAGTTCCACGTCGAGCCGATTCCTGAGCGCCTGCTCGGCGCCAACGCGACGCTCGGCGACGTCTTCGCCGCCGTCGCAGCGAACAACGCTAATCTTCCGGGCGGCATCCTTCGCCAACGTACGCAGGAGACGAGCGTTTCGGTCCATGCCGAGATCAACACGGCTCACGACCTGCTCGGGATTCCGCTCACCGTGCCGGGCAGCTCGAACAAGAATATGAAGATAGGCGACGTTGCCTATGCTTACGATAGTCACGTCGAGCCCACCTCGATCTCCCACTACAACGGCGCGCCTAGGATCTATGTCGAGCTTGGCCGCAACATCAACGCCGACGAGATCACCTCGACGAAGGTCGCACGCGAGAAGCTCAAGCAGATCGCCGTGCAGTATCCGCAAGTGACCTTCAGCGAGATCGACGCTCCAGCCGACTATACGCAGAAATCGCTCAACGGTGTCTGGCAGTCGCTCATCGAGGGCATCGTGCTGACGATGGCCGTCATGCTGCTTTTCCTGCACGCCTGGCGCAACTCAATCGTGATCATGATCGCTATTCCGACCTCGATTCTTTCGACGTTCATCTTGATGAAGATCTTCGGGTTCCATCTCGACACGATGTCGCTGATGGGACTCTCGCTGATCATTGGTATTCTCGTAGACGACTCGATCGTCGTGCTCGAAAACATCACGCGCCACCGGGATCTCGGCGAAGAGCCGGTCGACGCAGCCATCAATGGCCGCACCGAGATCGGCGGCGCGGCTGTCGCTATCACCATGGTCGACGTCGTCGTCTTCCTGCCAATCGCTTTTCTGCCGGGCATCGTTGGCGCATATTTGCGCGAGTTCGGTGCGGTGATCGTCATTGCGACGCTCTTCTCACTGCTCGTCTCGTTCACGCTCACGCCGCTGCTGGCGGCCAAGTGGAGCGTTCTGAAACGCTCGCGCAATCGGCCCGCGTGGATGGAGGCGCTTGGCAGGCTCAAGGTAAATCTGGCGCTCTGCGGCGCAGCGATCGTTGCGTTCTTCATCCCGTGGCCGTTGCCGGAACTGCGCGAGATCATACCGATCATGATTGCTGCCGTGCTGCTCTTGAACTTTTTCGTGCAACGGTACGATCGCATCCTCAACTGGTATCGAGCAAAGGCGCTGCCCTATGCGCTCGAGCACGGTCTCTTCGTCGTCTTCGCGTGCACGGTGCTCGTGCTCAACGCGCTCACTCTGGCGATGGGTGCGGGAACGACCACGGTAGGGCTCGACGTGATCATCGTAGTCTTGGCGGTGGTTTGGCACGGCATCGGCTTCATGCTGCGTCGCAAGATGTCGGAGCAGAAGGTCGGCTACCGCTGGTCGGGCTCGCCCAACGGACGCTCGCGGCGTGCGCTCCTCTTTCGCGGCGCGGGCGACGTGCTCAAAAACGTTCCGCGCGTTTTCATTCGCTGGTTCTACGCGACGGGACGCAGCCGCCGTCTAACGATGGCTACGTTTGCCCTTCCTATCATGCTTGCGATTCTGCTGCCGTTGCTTGGGCCGATCGACTTCGATTTCGTTCCTCAGGTCCAGACCGGCGAAATCAACATGACGGTTACGTATCCACCTGGAACGCCGCTGCAGACGACCGCGAAATACGTTAACGCCCTCGAAGATGCGATCATGAAGATCGACGGCATTAAGTCGGTTAGCACGACGGTTGGACGGAAGCCCGAGGGGTGGAGCTCGGCGATAGGCGATAACTACGCCCGCCTCAACGCACAGACGTTGCCCGAGCGCCGCCACGACACGTACAAGCTCATCGATCGAATTCGTAAGCTCGGATATCTGGTCCCTGGTGGCGTCTTTGAAGTCGCCGGCGACAACGGCGGCGGCTCGGGAGCCTCGATCTTCTACTCGATCGCCGGGCCCCAAGACCAGATCGGTCCCGCGGCCGAGAAAATCGCGCAGTTCTTACGCAAGACCCCCGGCAGCGTCAACGTTGAGACGAGCAATGAGGCGGCCGCGCCGAGGCTGAATGTAAACATCGATGCCCAGAAGGCCGAGGTTCTGGGGATCTCGCCGGCCGACGCCGCGAATGCCGCGCGTCTCGCCATAGACGGCGCGGTAGCCACGCGGGTGCGAGCGGAGAACAGTTTGGTCGACGTTCGCGTTCAATTCCCACTCGCCGATCGCAAGACGGTCGACGAGCTCCAGGACGTTCGAGTGCGGGCGCAGGATGGGACGCTTGTGCCGATCGCCGACGTTGCAACCATGCAATGGACGAAAGCGCCGCTGCAGCTGAAGCGCCTCAACCGCCAGCGAGTCGTCGATGTCTACGGCTCCACTCTGCCCGGCTACTCCCTCGGCGCCGTCACCGGGCCGCTCGAAAAGCAGATTCATACGCCGGGCTTCCTCCCGCCCGGCGTCCAGCCCACCGCGCAAGGCGACACCCAGTATATGAACGAGACGATGGCCAACATGGGCATCGCGCTACTCACCTCGTTCATGCTCGTGTACATGCTGATGGTGATCTTGTACGGATCGTTCCTCGAACCGCTCATCGTGATGTTGTGCGTGCCGCTGGCGATCATCGGCGCGCTCGTTGGGCTCTCGTTCATGCACCTCGTTGAGCCGAATGCGGGTCAATCCCTCAACATCATCTCGATGATCGGCATCGTCATGCTCTTCGGCTTGGTAGCGAAGAACGGAATATTGCTAGTCGATTACTCGAACACGCTTTGCCGGCGCGGATTGCGCGTGCACGAGGCGGTGCTGCAGGCGGCCGCAACGCGGTTCAGGCCAATTCTCATGACGACCTGCGCGATGGTCTTCGGCATGTTGCCCCTGGCGCTCGGATTTGCCGAAGGCGGAGAATGGCGCCAAGCGATGGGAACCGTCATCATCGGCGGATTGTTGAGCTCTCTGATCTTGACGCTCTTCCTCGTGCCCATGGTCTACGAAACGTGGATCGGCTTCTTGGAGCGGCGCGCCGATCAGCGGGCGGTCGTTGCCGAGATGACGAGGCCCAGCGAAGTCGGCGTCGTTTGAGAGAAAGCAAGCGCGGGTAGAGAGCGCGCATGAAGAACGTTTGGCGGATTATTTTAAGCTTCGTTATCGCCACGCTTCCTATGGTGGCGACGGCGCAGTCGGTTACCGTCGTCGTGAACGGCCAAGCCATGAACTTCGCTCAACCGCCGATCGTGCGTGCGGGTCGAGTTTTCGTGCCGCTTCGCGGCGTCTTTCAGCAACTGGGCGCGAGCGTCGTCTACAGCAACGGACAGATCAACGCCACCGGCCATGGACGCACGATATCCCTTACGATCGGCTCGACGCAGGCGACCGTCGGCGGGCAGCCTGAAACGATCGACGTCGCACCGTTTATCGTCGGCGCAACGACGTTCGTGCCGTTGCGCTTCATATCCCAGGCGCTTGGAGCGGCGGTCAACTGGAACGACTCGACGAGCACGGTCACCATCACCGGCCGCGGGGGCGGGCCTCCAGCTCAGCCTGCTCCGCCGCCCGCGCCCCGGCCCAACCCGCAGTTGGTCGCCGTCTCGCCGACGGGCACGATTTACGCTGCATATCCGAAGATTCGGTTTCAGTTCGACCGGCCGGTGCAGCTCGCGCAGTTCCGCGTGAAGGTCGACGGGCGCGACGTGACGTCCGGCTTGCGTCAGAACGGTCAAAGCTTCGTCATCTCTTTAGCGTGGCCGCTCGCGAGCGGTCCTCACCGAGTACGCGTTTACGGCACGACGGCTCGCGGTCTTCCGTTCGATCTCTCATGGACGTTCGTACGCGGATAGGTCAATCGGCGCGGCGATAAATCGCCGCGCATTGCTGACGGGAGCGGCCGCCGGTCTCGCAGCCGGGATCGCTCCCGCACTAGCGCGGGACGGGTTCGCGTGCGTTGCCATTACCTATCGCTCCACGCCGCCCGATGCCACGATGGAAGCAATCAAAGCGGCTGGTGCCGCCGCCTTCGCGAAGCGAATCGACTTTTTGGACGATGCCGCGTCGATCGAGAGCGAGCTCCACGACGCGATACGGAAGCACGGCCCCTTCGATACGCTCGTGCACGCCGTCGGTCCCCTCGTCGTGAAGCGTTTTTCAAGCACGACGCTCGACGATTATCGTGAAGTGGTCGACGGAAATCTGCGCAGCGCCGTGCTGGCGGCACGCGCGACCCTGCCCGCAATGCGGCAGGCGAGGTTCGGGCGCGTCGTTTTCTTCGGAATGCTCGGGTCGAGCGAGACCCGCCCCTTTCGCGGCTTCTCGCTCTACCAAGCAGCAAAGAGCGCACTAGTCGCGTTTGCGCGGTGTCTTGCCGTGGAGGAAGCTCCCAACGGCATTACCGTCAACGTGGTAGCGCCGGGCGACATCCGAGACAAAGCGATCGATCGCGCGCGCGCCGTTGAGCGCGCGGCACGCAATCCGCGGGGTCGTGCGGCCAGCTACGAGGACGTCGCCGACGCGGTGCGATTCTTGGTCGCACCCGAGCGCGATTTTGTTACCGGAGCGGTAATCGAAGTGACCGGAGGCCTGCAAACCGCGGCCGAGTGAGAGCAGTACAGGACTGCGCTATGGCCGGCTCGTAAGGTCGGCGGAGATGACGGGCGACGAAGCTAAGGAACATCAGCCTTTTGCCTTGCCCGGCGCGCATCCTCAGTACGGACCCGATAAACTCGTTGCGGTCGAGCACATCGATCTTCACCTGACGCCGGATCTCGCGACCGAATCCCTGGACGGAGTCTGCACGATGACGGTGCGAGCGCTCGACGAACCGGTGTCGCGCTTGACGCTCGATGCCGTGGATCTCGCAATCGCCGGTGTCGAGCGTCCGGCGGGGCCGTCCGGAGCGCGCAGCGATCTGCAATTTACGCCTCGCGACGGCAAGCTGGAAATTGATTTCGAGCCGGCAATTGCTGCGGGCGAGCGGGAAACGTTTGCGATACACTATCGCGTTTCGAAGCCGCGTCACGGCCTTTTTTTCGTAAAGCCGACCGCCACGCATCCCGAAAAGGTGGCCCACGCTTGGACGCAAAGCCAGGACGAATATGCTCGCTACTGGTTTCCCTGCCTCGATTACCCGCACGAAAAGCAGCCGACGTCGACGACTATCGTCGTTCCGAAAGGCATGTTCGCGCTCGGCAACGGTGAGCTCCTAGAGCGCAAAGACGAAGAGGATCGAACCATCTTCCGCTATCGCCAGGACGTCCCGCACAGCACCTATCTCATGACGATGGTCGTAGGTCCCTTTGCGGAGACCGCCCAAGGAAAGGCTGGGCAAACCGGCGTTCCCGTCTTCTATTACGTCCTGCCGGGGCGAGAGAGCGACGGCGAACGGTCGTTCGGCAAGACTCCGCAAATGATCGAGCGCTTTGAAGAGCGCATCGGGACGCCGTACCCCTATGCCCGCTACTCGCAGATTGCCGTGTCGGACTTTATCTTCGGCGGGATGGAAAACACGTCGGCGACGACGCAAACCGATCGAACGCTGCACGATGCGACCGCTGCGCTCGATTTTTCGAGCGACCCGCTCGTCGCCCACGAGCTCGCGCACCAATGGTTCGGCGATCTGCTCACTTGCCGCGATTGGTCGCACGCATGGCTCAACGAAGGCTTTGCGACCTTCATGGAAGCCGTCTGGCGAGAAGTCGACCTCGGCTACGACGAATACCTCTACGATATCTTCGAGTGCCTTTCCACGTACTTCAAAGAAGATGCCGACCGCTATCGCCGGCCCATCGTCTGCAACACGTACATCGTGCCAATCGAAATCTTCGATCGCCACCTTTATCAAAAAGGGGCCGCCGTACTGCACATGCTGCGGGGCGAGCTCGGCGAGGCGCGTTTTTGGCGGTCGGTCGCGCGCTACGTTCGCGATAACGCGCAGCGCTCGGTCGAAACGATCGATTTCGTTCGCGCGATCGAGAACGCCACCGGGCGGAATTTACGCGGCTTTTTCAACCGGTGGGTCTTTAACGAGGGTCACCCAAAACTCGAAGTACGCATGGCCTGGGACGCCGCACGCAAAGTCGCCACCGTCGCAATCGATCAGACCCAGACGACCGATGCGGAGCATCCCCCTTATCAATGCGACGTCGAGCTCGGTTTTGCGCCGAGCGCCGACGCAATTCCGGCCGTGGAACGAAACGGCTTGGTGCCGGGCGAGCGGCGGATCCGCGCTCGCGTCGAGCGGTCGCTCGAGACGATCGCCGTACCGCTCGATTTCGAGCCGCGGCTGGTGCGGTTCGATCCTGGCGCGTTTTTGGTTGCGGACGTTACGTATGCTATGGGGACGGATCTTGCCGCCGCAGCATTGCGAGCGGATCCCGACGCCATAGCGCGCATTCGCGCAGCCCGCGAGCTCGTCAAGGATGGCAGCCGCGCAGCGCGCCGGGCAATCGAATCGGCATTCGACCGCGAACCGTTTTGGGGCGTGCTCGCTGAGGCGGCCGACGCGCTGGGGGCGACCCGCGCTCCTTGGGCACGCAGCACGTTGATGGGCGCGCTTTCGCATCCACATCCAAAGGTGGTGCGAGCCGCCGCTACGGCGCTCGGGAACTTTCGCGACCCCGGCGTTGCGTCCGCGCTCATCGCAGCGGCGCAAGGTCACGCGTCCTACTTCGTTCGCGCTTGCGCACTGACCGCGCTCGGAAAGACGCGGGATCCGCGCGCGTTTGACGTGCTTGCGGCAGCGTCAAAGCAGCGCACCTGGAATGGAACCGTCGAATCCGGTGCAATCGCGGGTTTGGCCGAACTGGCGGACGCCCGAGCGATGCCGGCCGTACTCAATGCCTGCGCGCCGGAAATGACCGAGGGCGTACGGCGCGCGGCGGTAACGGCGCTGGGTCGCATCGCCGCGCTCGTGGAAAACGAGCGGACCGCGGCGGTCGACGCCCTGGAACGGCGCCTCGACGACGAGTCGTTCTCCGTCGCGGTCGCCGCCATCCTCGCCACGGAGTCGGTCGGCGACGCGCGGCTGCTGCCCGCGCTCGAGCGGCTCGGAGAACAAGCCTTCGATGGACGTCTGCGCCGCCACGCAATGGAAGCCGCAATCCGCATTCGAAGGGACTTGAAGGTTCCCGCGCAGGTCAAAATACTCCGGAACGACATAGATGAACTACGCGAAGAGCAGCGTAAGCTTCAGGAGAAGATCGAAGCGCTCGCGCGCACGTAAGAGACGTGCGCTCGCGATCGTCTTTCTCTTCGCGATAACTGCCGTCGCGCTACTCGTCGTGCATGCACATTCGGCTTCGAGGCCGCTCGCAGCGGACGTCGTGTCCTCTGCTCGCTCGCCTCAATTTTCCGAGGAGCAAGCTTTGAATAACACCTCCTGTGTTGTCGGAAAATTGAGAAGCCTCTCAGCCGAACGTGCCTGCACGCCAAGCAGCTCGCCAAATTCTTGGAGTAACGACGACCGCGAGCGGTTGAGGGATGATTTGCAGAGAGCTTTTGGGCCGGCGACTGCAGGGGCGAGCGGCTGGAGCTTTGCGGTGATTGCGGCCGATGGCCGCACGATATACGACGATCGAGCGGATCGCGCGGTCGCGCCGGCATCGGTTCAAAAACTGATCGTTGCGGCAACCGCGCTCGACGAACTGGGGCCGGCCTATCGCTACCATACGCTTTTTGCCGGTCGTGGAAGCATAGAGGATGGCGGGACGCTGAGTGGCGACCTTTGGCTCATCGGATCGGGCGACCCGTCGTTGCAATCCGCCGATCTGCGTAACGGCGTCGGCGTCCTGGCGCGCTCGGGCTTGCGCCGAATCAACGGGGGCGTCATTGTCGACGATACCACGCTGAGCGGGCCGGGACTCAATCGGCATTGGGGAAGCGACGACGACGGCCAAGATTACGCAGCTCCGACGAGCGCGATTTCCCTCGACGGCGATACGATCGAATCGCGTCAAGAGGTCGGTGGCGTGGAAGAAATGACGTGGACGCCGATGCAAGACGTCGCGCGGTACGTCGCGGGAGCCGTCAACGGAATGCTCGAGTCGCGGCGAATCGCGACTGCCGCGCCGCCCGCGCTAGGCGCCGCTCCGCTAGAAAGCGTCGTCCTGTGGGACCATCGTTCTGCGCCGTTGAAAACGCTCGAAAGCCACATGCTCTTCGTTTCCGATAACCACTATGCGGAGCAACTGCTCCGAACGGTGGGCGGAGAGACGAATGCGGCGGCAGACGACGCCGGCGGACTCGATGCCGAACGGCAATTCCTCGATCGGCACGGCATACCGACGCCCGGCCTTCGACTCTTTGACGGAAGCGGACTCTCCGCCGATAATCGAGTCGCAGCAATCACCCTCGCACGTTTGCTTGCCGATTACGAGCCATCGCTCTATCTGCTCTTGCCGCTGGGCGGTCGTCAGGGAACGCTCGAGTATTACGATTTTACAACGGCGCTTGGGCGCGTTCGCGCCAAGAGCGGCCACCTTTCCAACGTTTCCGCCCTTGCGGGATACGTCACGACGCGGCGTCACGGCCGCATATCGTTTGCTTTCCTCATCAACGGTTCGCCCGGCGACGCGGACGCGGCAATCGTCGGCGGCGTCGACCGTTTGGCGGCATTTTAAGAAACAACGCAGTAAGTATGTTGGACGAGGCGTTGCTCTCCAGGCTCGTCGGCCGCGCGTTGCGGCACGGGGGAGAGTTCGCCGACGTGTTTTGCGAGCGGCGCAAGACCCTGTCGTACCGGCTGCAAGACGGTCGGATTCACGACGCATCGTACGGCGTCATCATCGGCGTTGGGATTCGAGCGGTCGCGGGAGAGTCGGCCGGGTATGCGTGTTCCGACGACTTGAGCGAGGAGGCGCTGACGGCAGCCGCCGACGCCGCCTCGCTGATCGCGCGAACGGCGGCGAGCGGAGAAGCAGGTTCGGTCGACCTTTCGTTGCATTCGCCGGCGTCGTTTTACAATTGCGAGCCTGCGGCGGTCTTCGATGCGGCGCGCTACGTGGGAATGCTTGAGACCGCCGATGCCGCGGCGCGCCGTTACGATCCGCGCGTGGTCGCGGTCAACGCGCACGTGAGCGATGAGCTCCAAGAGGTTTGGATCGCGACGAGCGAAGGTCGACTCGTACAAGATTGCCGCCCGCTCGTTACGCTCGGCGTCCAGGTCGTTGCCAGCGAAAAAAAGGAGCGCGGCTCGGGCTACGTGGCCGATGGCGGACGAACCTCGATCGCTTATTTCGATCGCGAGACGCCGGAGATTCTGGCTTCGGAAGCAGCCCGTATTGCGACCGTCAACGTCGGCGCGCTCCCGGCTCCGGCCGGCGAGATGGAAATGATCGTCGGCGCGGGCGGCGGCGGCGTCTTGCTCCACGAAGCCGTTGGGCACGGGCTCGAAAGCGATTTCAATCGCCGCGGCACCTCGCTCTACAGCGGACGAATCGGCGAACGCGTTGCGAGCGAGTTGGTCACGATCTACGACGACGGAAATCTCAAGCACGAACGGGGCAGCGTAAACGTCGACGACGAAGGCGTGCCCGGTCAGCACAAGGTCTTAGTCGAAGACGGCGTACTGCTCGGCTACATGCAAGATCGTCTCAATGCCCGATTGATGGGCGCCGACCCAACGGGCAGTGGACGGCGGCAATCATTTCGCTTCGCTCCCCAACCGCGGATGTGCAACACGTATATGCCAAGCGGTGACGCAAGCGTCGACGACATCGTTGCTTCCACGCAGCGGGGAATTTATGCGAAGTCGTTCGCGGGCGGTCAGGTCGAGATCGCGAAGGGCGATTTCGTCTTTATGGTGGGCGAAGGCTACTTGGTCGAGAACGGCAAGATCACGACGCCGGTCCGCAACGCCACGATCATCGGCAACGGCCCCGATGCCATGCTCAAGGTCGTGGCGGTCGGCAACGACGCCCGATTGGCGCGGCGCCATTATACCTGCGGCAAGGGCGGTCAATACGTTCCGGTTGGGGTTGGGATGCCGACCGTGAAGATTTCTTCCATCACCGTCGGCGGGACGCAGCATGGATGAATCTGCCGCGATAGCGCTTGCGTCGGAGGCACTCGTTTTCGCTCATGCTGCCGGCGCGCAAAGCGCGGAAGCCTCAGTTTCGATTGCCCGGCGGTTTCACGTCGAAGCGCGCGAGAACGTGATCTCGCGGTTCGAAGGATCGATTGGCAAAAGCCTCTTTTTGCGCGTCTTCTGGCATGGGCGCAAGGCGACGCTTTCCACTTCCGATCTTTCCGCCGACGGATTACGGGCGGCGGTCGAGCGTGCCGTCGCGCACGCCGAACTCGTGGCGCCCGACGAGTTCGCGGGTTTGCCCGACGAATGTGCGGCGCATGGAGCGAAGCTCGAGCTCTCGGATGCCGCAATCGCGGATCGCGAGGGCGCCGAAAAGATTGAAGAGGCGTTAGATCTCGAGCGCCTGATTCGTGCGGCCGATTCACGCGTGGTCAATTCGAGCGGCTCGCACTATACCGATGCCGTCGGAGTGACGGCCATCGCCAATTCGACGGGCTTCGCCGCGGGTTATACTTGGACGAAAGCCGGCCGTTCGACCGGCCCGGTCGCGCTTGACGGCGACGTTAGGCGTATCGCGCAATACGGCACGGGAGCGCGCCGCCTCGCCGATCTCGAGCCACCCGGCTCCGTAGCCGCTACCGCCGTGCGTCGAGCCGTCGATCTGTTTGGTGCCCGCAAACCCCCAACGATGCGCGTGCCGGTAATTTTCGAACGCGACGTCGCGGCATCGTTGCTTGACGATCTCTTCGCGGCGGGCTCCGCGGCCAACGTTGCCGTCGGCAACTCATGGTTGAGCGGACAGATCGGTCACCGTATCGCAAGCGAGCTGGTAACCGTCGTCGATGACGGGCAAGTACCGGGTGGCCTGGGCAGTTCGCCCTTCGACGGCGAAGGAGTTCCCACTCGCCGGACCGCCGTCTTCGAACGCGGTGTGCTGCGCACGTTCCTCTATGACACCTACTATGCGCGCAAGCTCGGTGCGACAACCACCGGCAACTCCACCGGCGGAGGGGTCGGACCTAGCAACTTCTACATGGAACCCGGCGCCATGTCGCTCTCCGAGCTGATCGCCGCGACGCCGGTCGGGGTGCTCGTGATGGATACCATCGGATTTGCAACCGAGCACGCTTCGGGCATCTACAGCCGGGGCGCACGCGGTTTTTTCATCGAAGGCGGCGAACTCGCGTATCCGATCGATGAGTTTACAATTGCGGGGCAATACGCCAATATGCTCGCGAGCATCGACGCGATCGCAAACGATCTGCGTTTTGATGCGGCCGTCGTCTCGCCGTCCTTCCGAGTCGCCGAGATGACGGTCAGCGGAAACTAGAGGTCGACAATGATATCGCAGCCTGCTATCAGCCTGACGATGGTCCTGCGGATCGACATGCCCAATGAGCCCGGCGCGTTCGGATTTTTAGCCAACGCCATCGGGGATGCGGGCGGAGCGATCAGCGCCGTGGATATGCATTCGGTCGCCCGGACGCGCGTGGTGCGCGACGTCACCATCGGCGCGCCCTCGGATTCGGTTGCCAACGACGTCCGCCGAGCCGTCGAAGCCATCGAGGGCGCGCGAATCATCTTCGCTTCCGACTCGACCTTCCTGGCGCATATCGGCGGTAAGATTCGTGTCGATTCGAAGATGCCGATCAAGAGCCGGCAAGACCTTTCGACCGTCTACACGCCGGGCGTCGCGCGCGTCTCGATGGCCATCGCGGCCGATCCCGCAAAGGCCTTTCAGCTCACTGTTAAGCGCAACTCCGTCGCGGTCGTCACCGACGGGACCGCGGTACTCGGTTTGGGCGACATCGGACCGCTCGGTGCGCTGCCGGTGATGGAAGGCAAGGCGATGCTCTTTAAGCAGTTCGCCGACATCGACGCCTTCCCGATCTGCCTCGATACCAAAGACGTCGACGAGATCGTCGAAACGGTCGTTCGTATCGCCCCCGTCTTCGGCGGAATCAATCTCGAAGACATCAGCGCTCCGCGTTGCTTCGAGGTCGAGCAGCGTCTCATCGACGCGCTCGACATTCCGGTGATGCATGACGATCAACACGGCACGGCAGTCGTCATCATGGCCGCGCTCGTCAATGCGGCGCGCGTTGTCGGCAAAGCGCTGGGCGACCTGCGGGTAGTAGTCTCCGGCAGCGGCGCAGCCGGAACTGCAACGATCAAGATGCTGCTGGCGGCCGGAGTGGGCGATGTCATCCCGGTCGATCGCGCCGGCGCGCTGAATCGCAGCGACCGTTACGAGAACCCCCATTGGCGCTGGTTGGCCGACCACTGCAATCGGGAAAACCGGCGCGGACCGCTGCGAGAGGTGCTTGAAGGTGTCGACGTCTTTATCGGCGTTTCCGCGCCCGGCATCTTGCAGCCGGACGACATAGCGCGGATGGGACGCGACCCGATCGTGTTCGCAATGGCGAACCCGACTCCCGAGATCATGCCGGACGTGGCGGCACCCGTCGCCGCGGTCATCGCGACCGGACGCTCCGATTTTCCCAACCAAGTCAACAACCTTCTTGCCTTTCCGGGCATTTTTCGAGGCGCGCTCGACGTTCGCGCGCGACGCATCACCGAAGGCATGAAACTCGCCGCGGCTTTCGCAATCGCGCAAATCGTCACGGAGAACGAGCTCAGCCCGGAGTACGTTGTACCGAGCGTCTTCGACACGCGCGTGGTCGATGCGGTTGCTAAAGCAGTCGCCAATGCGGCGGCGGAAGAGGGCGTCGCCCGCAGAACGCCGGCAATCAACGAAATGAGCGAGATTTCATGAGCGCGCGTTCTTCGAGGCGGATGCGCCACGAAAGCAATGCGGCGTTGAGGAACGAAAAAAGGATCGCAATCTCACGCGCGCCGAAGGCCAGTGGAAGCGTGGCGATTTCGGCACAGACGATGACGTAATTTGGGTGCCGGAACATGCGGTAGGGGCCGCGCCTCACGCGCGGCGCTCCCGGAACCGTGATGATGCGCGTCGTCCAGTAAGGCCCCAGCGACGCAATGGTCCAAACTCGAAACGGCTGCAGAAGCGCATAAAGCGCAAGCAGCCTCCAGTTGGGGATGGTCGATGCCGGGATAAAGATCGCCATGCTCGCCAGCCACGACGCATGCAGCAAAATGAAGAAGGGATACTGTGCCGCGCCCGATTCGACGCCGCCGCGGGCGAGCAATCGGCGGGTGTTGGCCGCCGAATAGACCAACTCGACGGCGCGCTGAAGCGCGACCAGGCCGAGAACGATCCAGAGTACGCTCATCCTTCGTCCTAACGACTTGGCTCAGGACGAATCGTTTTCGAGCAAAGTAAAACCGGCCGTGAAGCCCGGCCCCAGCGCGCTCACCAGCGCACGCTTCCAGGGCAATGAATCGCCGATCGTTCGTTCCAGCACGAACATCACCGTTGCGGCCGACATATTGCCGTAGTCGCGCAGCACGTCGCGCGCAGATTGTAGCGTTTCCGGTTGCAACTCGAACGCACGCTCTAAGGCGTCGAGCACCTTGGCGCCGCCGGGGTGGCAGATGAAGCAATCGATGTCGCGCAGCGTCAGCGCGTGTTCTGCCAGAAAGTCGAGCGCAACGTCGTGCAGCTTGGTGCTGACGAGCTCTGGGATGTCGCGCGAGAAGATTGCCTTGAGCCCCTCGCGCGTTACCTCCCAGCCCATCACGTCAAGGGAATCGGGCCACGTAAACTCTCCCCCGGCGACAATGCTGGCGCCCTTGCCCGCACAGGAGATCAGCGCTGCGGCGGCGCCATCTCCAAAGAGCGCGGTTGCAACGATGTTGCTCTTCGAAAAATCGTCTCGGCGAAAGCTCAACGCGCACAGCTCCACGACGAGGAAGAGCACGAGTGCGCCCGGATTCGAGCGGGCGATCGCAGCGGCACGCGCCAATCCGATTGCGCCACCCGCGCAGCCCAAGCCGAAAATAGGCAGGCGCTGTACCGTTCGCCGCAAGTTCATGCGTTCCATCAGCAGGGCGTCCAAACTCGGCGTGGCGATGCCCGTCGTCGAAACCGCAACGACGGCGTCAATCTCCTCCGGCCCACGCTGCGCTCGCTCGAGCGCGCGGCGCGTCGCATGCTCGAGCAGATCCACGGCTGAGTCGAGGTAGACGCGATTGCGCTCCGGCCACTCGTGCAAATGCTCGTACCACTCGATCGGGACGCACGAATAGCGCCGCTCGATGCCGGTATTGCCGAACATGGGAAGCAGACGCACGATTTCCCGCGAACGGGGGCCGAGTGCGAGATCGATGCGCCGCATCACTTCGGTTTGACCGAGCACGAAGGGCGGGACGGCCGTCGTGACGGCGAGGATACGCGCATCGGCGCTCATAGGAGAACGTTCCGTCCCGCCGGCAGGGTCCCCGCGGCCCGCATGGTAATGGCATACCTCCCGTGTCGTCTAGACCTATTGCAGCGGCGATATTAGCCGCCGTTTTATTGGGTGCCGGGGGTCGACCGGCTCCTCTCATCGTCTATTCGGCTCCCGCCGGCAATCGACCAACGGGTGCCGACATGATCCACCCGGCCGATGCGGTCCTTCCGAACGGTCGAATCGCCGCACCTGCCGGCGCGACTCTCTTCGTCGGGCCGAATCCGCTGGGCCTAGCGTTATCGCCGGACGGTCGCTACGCGATCGTCTCCAATGGCGGTGGCCTGCCGAAATCCTCGCTCTCCGTCGTCGATACGAAAACCTTGCGAGTCGTCAGCGAGTATCGCGATCCGTCGGCATCGTTTTTCGTCGGCATCGCGGTCGCGCGCGACCCGAGCGATCCGCTGGGCGCGATCGCGCTGGCGTCGGACGGTGCAACCGGTACGGTGCGAGTCTTCGGTCTCGACGCAAGCGGCCAATTGACGCCGGCGCAGTCCGTTGCACTGCCTGGGGTCGCCGGCAGGCATGCCTTTCCCGCCCAGATCGCCATTGCGCCGAACGAGCGCACCGCGTACGTAGCGGATAATCTCGGCGACACGCTCGATGCGATCGATTTGGCCTCGCGCAGCGTCGTGCGAACGCTTCCGGTCGGCGATTTTCCGCTCTACGTCGCAGCCGGCACCCGTGACATTCTCGCCGCCGGAACCGGACTCTCGGCTTACGCGCCGGTCGAACCGCCGACGCAAAATCCGCAATTCGCTCCACCGGCTTTCGATCGGACGAAGTCCTCATCGCTTAGCGTTTTCGAAACGTCGGGGGGCGCCGAGCTTGGCGATCCCGCAACGGTGGCCATGGACGCGGCACCCGACGGCACGCAAATCGTCGGCGGCGCAGCGCCGGGCGCGACGATCTTGAGCCGGGATGGAGAACTCGCCTACGTCGCTCTTGCGAACGTCGATCGCGTCGCGGTCGTCACGCTCGTGGGCGAACCTCGCGTCCTGCGCGGCCTCGACCTTCGTCTCTATCGCGGTGCGCCGTACGGTGCGGAGCCGAGCGCCGAAGCGCTGAGCTCGGACGGCAAGAGGCTCTACGTCGCGCTTGCCGGACTCAATGCCGTAGCGGTGCTCGATGCGCAGCGGCCAACGCGCTATCGCTACGGTTTGATTCCGACCGGGTGGTATCCGACGGCGCTCGCGCTTTCTCGTGACGGACGCTATCTCTTCGTGCTCGATAGCAAGGGCGTCAACGGGTGGGGCATCTTGCAGCGCGTCGACCTCAAGCGGACCTACCTCGTTAGAGCGACTCTCGACGCGCTGCGCTACATCCGTAAGCCTACCGTCGCGCGATTCAATCCGATCGTTCCTCCCTTGCGCTCGAACAAGCGCAGCGTAGCGATCGATCGCGTCGTTTACATCGCCGTCGGGCCGCAGAGCTACGACGCGATCTTCGGTGATTTGAAGGACGACACGGGGGGCTCGCACGGCAACGGCGACGCCTGGCTGACCCTCTACCCGCAGAGCGTAACGCCGAACCTGCACGCCTTGGCGAGTTCGTACGCGCTGGCCGATAACTTTTATGCTTCTGACGAAGACGTCGACGTGGCAAAACAATTTGCGACGGCCGGCGATGCGACGCTTTACCAGCAGCTCCTGGCGGCAGCCGGCGCGGCTCGCTCTCCGATGAACAATCGCGGCGACGATCCGGAAGATTACGGCAGAGCCGGATACGTATTCAATGCGCTGGCGCGCGCCCGGCTCTCGTTCCGCGACTATGGCGGCCTTCTACGGCTCTCGGGGTATGATGACTTCGGCTACCATCTCAACGTGCCGGCGTTAGCCGCGCTCAATGGGAGCGTCGATTTGGCGTACGCGAGCGCGGGTTTAACGATGACCGATGCCGATCGTGCCAAGGAATTCGTTACCGATATGCAGCGGTACGTGCAGAGCGACGCGATGCCCCGGTTCACCTACATCCGGCTTCCCGCCGAAAGCGGCGACGCCGGCGCGACCGATGCCGACCGAGCGGTGGGTTCGATCGTCGATTTCATTTCGCACACTCCGCACTGGAGCTCAACGGCGATCTTCATCGTCCCCGACGGTTCGCAGAACTCGAACGACCACGTCAACTTTTTGCGCTCGTACGCATTGGTCGTCTCACCGGCAGCGCGACGCGGCTACGTCGGCAAGGCCCATCTTAGTGCGGCGAGCGTCCTCAAGACCGAGGAAGAGATTTTCGGACTTCCTCCGCTGACGCTGAACGATCTTCTCGCCACCGACATGGCCGACTTTTTCACCGAGGCACCGACACCCATGTTCTATCAAGCGCGATGACCGCGCAGCATAGCGTCGGATTCGGGCCGCGTTTGGTCGCGACGCCGACGGGGCGGTTACGCGCAGCTCTCTTGGTCCGGCCGTCGTCGAACATCGAGGCCGCCCGACCGTTGATCGGAGAACCTGGAGCGGTGTATTCGCGTGCACTCGAGCAGCACGACGTGCTGCGCACGACGCTCGAGTACTTCGGTGTGGGCGTTACCGTCGTCGAGCCGCAAGGCGGCGATCCTTACGAGACCGGCGTCGGCGATGCGGCCGTCGTCTTTGAAGACGGAGCGGCGTTGATGCGGCTCACCGCTCTCTCACGCCGCGCCGAAGTCGATCGCGTGGAGGTTGAGTTTGCGAGGATGGAGGTACCGCTCGCCGGGCATATCGCTGCGCCCGCCTTGTTGGACGGCAGCGACGTCCTGCTCGTCGGCGGCACCGCCTTCGTCGGAGTTGGATCGCGCGGCAATGAGTTGGGCCGCAGCGGTTTCGCGCAGTTAGCGCGCGCTCACGGTTATCGCGTCGTCGAAGTGAAGCTCGCCGATGGGGTGCCGGCACTGCGCGCGATGGCGGGCGCGGTATCGAAGGACACCATCGTATTCGGAGCCGATAAGGTCGATGCGAAGGCTTTCGCGGGGTTTCGGACGCTCGCGCTGGAGGTCGGCGAATCGCAAGCCGCGGGCGTGCTGGTCTTGCGCGACGGGCACGTGCTGGCGGATCTTCGGTTTCGCACCGCGCTTTGGACGATGCGGCGGGCGGGAATCAGCGTCGAAGCGATCGATCTTTACGAATTCACCAAGCTCGGTCTAACGCCGTCGACGTTGACACTCGCCGTGCGGCGCGAATAACGCGAGGACGCATGCGAGTTGCCGTTCTTTCCGATATACACGGCAATCTCTTGGGGCTCGACGCGTGCTTGGCCGATCTCGAATCGCAAGGAGGCGCCGATGCGATCGCAATCGCGGGCGACCTTTGCTTGGATGGGCCGAAACCGAAGAAGGTGTTGCAACGTCTCGAAGAGATCGGCGCGGCGTGCATTCGCGGCAATACGGATCGCTATCTGTCCGAGGATACGCCCGAGGAAAAGTTCGAGCCGGCAGAGGCCGCTCAGATTGCCTGGACGCGACGGGAAGTCGGAGAACGCTGGCTTTCTTGGCTCAAAGACCTGCCTTTTGCTTTGCGCATTGGGGAAGATTACAATCAGCTCCTGATCGTCCACGCCAATCCCAAGAGCGACGACGAGCACATCTGGCCGGACGCCGACGAGGCTTTCTTGCAGCGCCTCGTCGGGGAAGAGCGCGCAACAACGATTGCGTTCGGTCACCTGCACTTGCCGTATTTCCGCCTCTGGCGGGGAAAGCTGCTCGCGAACGTCGCTTCGGCCGGGTTGCCGAAGGACGGAGACCCGCGTGCCGGCTACGCCATTTTCACGGAACGCGAAAGCGGCTGGGAAGTAAAGCATCGCCGCGTGCGATTTGACATCAAGCGTGTCGCAACCCAATTGGCCGATTGCGGGATTCCGGAGAGTACGGAACTTATCGCTACCCTCCGCCGCCATCGGTATAAAGGACTAAAGAATTTAATTCCCTAGGTTTGAGCGCGCCCGCCGTACAGATCGATCGTCTCGTGAAGCGGTACGGTGCTTTCACGGCGGTCGATGAAATTTCGCTGAGCGTGGGAGTCGGCGAATTCTACGGCTTCTTGGGACCGAACGGCGCCGGAAAAACGACGACGATCAATGCTATCGTCGGGTTGGCTCGGAGGAGCGCCGGGACGATCCGCGTCTTCGGCTACGACAACGAGGTGCAATGGCGCCAGGCTCGCCGCCTCATCGGCCTTTCTCCCCAAGAGTACAACTTCGATCGCTATCTCTCGCTTCGCGACGTTCTGATCTTTTCAGCCGGATACTACGGACTGCGCGGCAAAGCCGTTGCCGAGCGCGCCGACATGCTGCTCGAGCGCTTCGGACTAACGTCGCGCGCTCACCTCGAGTACACGAAGATCTCGGGAGGCCAGAAGCGCCGGCTTTCGCTCGCGCGCGCCTTGATCCACCAGCCCAGTCTGCTAATCTTGGACGAACCGACCGCCGGCGTCGACGTCGAGCTGCGTCTGGAGCTTTGGCAGTGGCTAAGGGCGCTCAACGACGACGGGCTGACGATCTTTTTGACGACGCATTATCTGGAGGAGGCGGAGCAGCTCTGCAAGCGCATCGGCATCATTCGTAACGGACGCATGATCGCCGAAAAGCCGACCGAAGAGCTCGTGGCGGACGGCGCCTCTCTCCAAGACGTCTTCTTGGAGCTGATGCGCAATTAATCCATACGGTCTTTGGACGCTGGTCAAGCGCGAGATAATTCGGAGTCTCAAGATCATCAATCAGGTGATCTGGCCGCCGATCATCACGACGCTGCTCTACGTTTTCGTCTTCGGTCTGGCGTTGGGCAGTCGAATCCCGAGCGTGCAAGGCGTAAGCTATGCGCAGTTTCTAATACCGGGTCTGATCATGCTTCAGGTCATCGATGCCTCGTACGGTGAATGCTCGAGCTCGCTCTTTCAGGGACGGTTTATGAACTCGATCCAAGAGCTTTTGATCGCCCCCATGTCGGCCGGAGAGATCGTCGCGGGCTACGTGCTGGGGAGCTTGGCTCGGGCGCTGCTGATCGCGGGCCTCATCACCGTTGTCGGCGCCGTGCTCGTTCGTATCTCGCCGCGCGACTGGGTTCTGTACTTTTGCGTGATCGCGATGGTTTCGATCCTCTTCTCAGCCCTCGGATTGATCTTCGGGCTGCTCGCCGACAAATTCGATCATATCGCGATCCTGACGACCTTCGTCATCACGCCGCTCACCTTCGTCGGCGGAGTCTTTACCTCGGCGACCATGCTGCCGCCCGTACTGCGCAATCTCGAGCTTTTTAATCCGATTTTCTACACGATCGACGCTTTTCGCCGCAGCTACACGGGAGATAGCTATCTTGCGCCCGTGTTCTCAATCGCCATGATCGCGCTGCTCGCCGTTATCGCACTTGCCACGGTCTTGCGGATGACGTCGATTGGATATAAACTGCGTACGTGACGATTGCTCTAACGATTCTGCTCGCGCTCGTGCAGCCGGCAACGCGTCTTTCGATCCAGCCGTGGACCGGTTCCGACTTTCAAGTCACGACCGGCAACGCCGCAAAGTACCGCCTCGAAGTGAGCGGGAAGCCAAACGCTTCCGTTCGCCTGCGTGCCGTCGGCGTCGCTTCCGGATGGATCGCCGCATTTTGCACGCCGAGGCTCTGCTCCCCGCAGCGCATCAATGTCGCGCTGCCTCACTCGGGCCAAGCGGTCATCCAATTCGAACTGATTCGCGAATCGGACGACGCGCCCAAGCGGAGCGGCGCGACGATTACCGATAACGACGGAGCATCGGTTACCGTTCCTTCGGCCTATCGAGGCTAGCGATCCCGACTCGGCCCACTGAGCCTTCAGGATTTCTTCACGTCCTGAGCTTACTCTCGCTAAAACTGCGAGCTTAGCTTTTGGAGGGTACGATGTCGAATTCACGCGTGCGGATACGGGCACGGGTTGCTCTCGTCGCGGTTGCCGTATTGGCCGGGGGCTGTTCTCATAATTCCGGTGCCATGCTTCCCTCTGTAGCTGCCGGGGCTGGTTCTCAGCCGGCCGAAATGTCGCGGCCCGATCGTAACGATTCGCTACTGAAGCGGCTTACGAAGGAAGCCGTCATCGGCTCGACGGTCGATCCGAAGTTCGGCCAGCTCAATCCGTACGGTCTGACCGTCGCACCGGCCACGACGGGTGATTTCAAGAAGGGCGACCTCGTGGTCTGCAACTTCAATGCCAAGAGCAACGTCCAAGGCACCGGCTTTACGATCGTCGCGTTGCATCCGGCGCATCGGGCGAAGCCGCGCTTGGTCTCCGCGAGCAAGACGCTTTTGGGATGCGACGCGCTGGCGCTCGGGCCGGCTGACGACATTTGGGCAGCGGCGTTCGGTGCCAACGACAATCCTGTTCTTACGGCGAGCGGAAAGGTTGAGACGAACATCAGTGGTAAGAAGTTCGATCGCCCTTGGGGGCAAATCTTCGCGCAGCCAAAGTCGGGCGGCCCCGCGTTCTACGAAAGCAACGCCGGTGATGGGACGATCGTGAGAATCAATCTCGGATCGAAGTTTACCTACGATGTGATCGCCAAGGGGTTCGCGGTCAATCACGGGAAGCCGGGCAGCATCTTTGCGCCGTCGGGTTTGGCCTACGACGCGAGCGTCGACACGCTCTATGTCGTCGACGGCGCGAACAACACGGTGGTTGCCTTCTCGAAGGTCACAGGCATCTCGGCGGGCGGCGTCACCGTCGAGCGAAGCGGAAAAACGTTCAAAGGCCCGTCGGCGGCTCGCGCGCGACTGGTCTTCTCGGGTAAGCCGCTTAACGGTCCGATCAGCTCGGCGCTGCTGCCCAACGGAAATCTGGTGATCGGCAACACCACCAATCCGGACGGCAAGAACATCATGGTCGAGATGACGCCCCACGGCAAGATTCTCGACGTTCGCAACGTTGATAGAGGGGCCGCCGGCTCGATCTTCGGAATGGTCGCCACGGGCACGAGCGACGCGGATACGAAAGTCTACTTCAACGACGACAACCACAACGATTTGCGCGTGTTGGAAAGATAGAACGTTGCAGGTTGGCGCCGACGGGTTATTACGCTGCCGAGATTAGCGCGCCGTTGCGCCTCCTTCAGAGTTTCTTCACCTCCCGAGTCTAGGCTTAGCGAAACTGCGAGCTAACTTTTGGAGGTATGATGTCGAATTTACGCATGCGCATGCAGGCGCGGATTGGTCTCGTCATGATCGCCGGATTGGCTGTCGGGGGTTGCGCTCACGGCTCCGGCGGCATGCTTCCCCTGCAGGCCGCCGGGCCCGGTGCCAAGCCGGCCCAAATGGCGCGGCCTGATGGCGCCGTTTCCATCCTGAAGCTTCTCACGAAGGAAGTCGTCATCGGATCGACGGTCGATCCGAAGTTCGGCCAGCTCAATCCCTACGGCCTCACGGTTGCACCCGCAACGGCCGGCGACTTCGTTAAAGGCGACCTTGCGGTCTGCAACTTCAATGCGAAGAGCAACATCCAGGGTACCGGTTTTACGATTGTGGCGCTGCATCCGACTCCTGGTTCGAAGCCGCGCCTGGTTTCCGCGAGCAGGACGCTGCGCGGCTGCAACGCGCTGGCGCTCGGGCCGGCCGACGACATTTGGGCGGCGGCCTTCTCTGCCAACGACAATCCAGTTCTTTCGCCCAGCGGCATGCTCGAGGTGAACATCAAAGGCAAGCCGTTCTTTCGTCCATTCGGTCAAGTCTTTGCGCAGCCCACGTCGGGAAGTCCCGTGTTCTACGAAAGCAATGCGGCTGCTGGAACGATCGTGAGGATCAATCTCGGATCGACGTTCACTTACGACGTGATCGCCAGCGGGTTTGCGGTCAATCACGGGCAGCCTGGCAGCATCTTCGGGCCGTCGGGATTGGCATACGACCCGCGTGTCGACACGCTCTACATCGTCGACGGCACCAATAATACGGTAGTCGCCTTCCGCAAGGTGACCAGCATTCCGGCCGGCGGAATCACCGTCGAGCCCGGTGGAAAAACGTTCAAAGGTCCGTCGGCAGTCCGGGCGCGCTTGGTCTTCTCGGGTAATCCGCTTAATGGTCCGATCAGCTCGGCGCTGCTGCCCAACGGAAATCTGGTGATCGGCAACACCACCAATCCGAACGGTCAGAACATCATGGTCGAGATGACGCCATACGGCAAGATTCTCGACGTTCGCAACGTTGATAAAGGGGCCGCCGGCTCGATCTTCGGAATGGTCGCCACGGGCACGAGCGACGCAAATACGAAAGTATACTTCAACGACGACAACCACAACGATCTGCGCGTGTTGGAAAGATGAGGCTGCCGACTCCGCATTTCATCAAACGGTACGGTAGGTGGGCAGGCGGCGCGAAGTTAAGTGGCCGGGAAAAAGGGGTTGTGCTCTTTTTCTAGCTTGATGACCGTCGGGGGACCGTGGCCGGGCATGACGACGGTGTCGTCCGGAAGCGTGAAAAGCTTGCTTCGAACGCTGTTGAGGATGTCGCCGTAGGTGCTGGCGTCGCCGTAGGCGCCGCCGACGCTCGCGGCAAAGAGCGTGTCCCCCGAGAAAAGCGCCTCTTGAAAGAGATAGCAGGACGACCCGTCGGTGTGACCAGGCGTGTGCAGCATGCGAATCGTCGAGCCGTCGCCGAAAGGAAGCGTTTCGCCGTCGCGTAGTGGAAGCGCGGTGCTCGCGAGGGAGCCGATGGCGTGTGCGTCGAGCGCGTGCATCACGATCCGAGCGTCTGGAAAAGCTTGCGCAACCTCGGCGGTCGCGTCGCAATGATCGGGGTGTTTATGCGTGATGAGGATGTACTGGAGATGGTAGTCGCCGTCGCGCACGATGCGCAAAAGATTCTGCGGGATGCCGGCCGGATCGACGAGGGCGGCGCGCCGTCCGTTCTCGAGAAAGAAGACGTACCCATTGCTGGGATGCGGATTCTGCGAATGGCGGCGCACGTCCGAGCGTTCGATCGCGGGAGGCTGCCACCGTTGCGCGGCGCTGTCGGCGAGTTTCGCGCCGTCGAGGCGTAAGACCGAAGCAAGCGCGCAAGCCTGATCGTCGTTTGCCGCGCCGTCGTCCTTGAGCCATTGGGTAATCGACGGCGTTGGAACGCCGCTGGCGCTTGCCAGTTGTGCGGTGTCGATGCCGACCCCGCGCATCGCCTTGCGTAGGATATCGCCGAAGGTGTCCTCGAGCGGCAATTGGGATTCCGACACGCGGCTAATTTCGACGCGCCGCGCCCAGCGACTGCAACCGGGATGGGGCGGCGGAAGTCGAACAGCTTCGGAGTGGAACGCGTCATCATCATAGGATCGGGACCGGCCGGTCTTACGGCGGCGGTCTACTCTGCGCGCGCGAAGCTGCGGCCGCTCGTTCTGGCCGGCGGTCTCTACGGCGGCCAGCTCATGCTCACGACCGAGGTGGAAAACTATCCGGGCTTTCCGGAAGCCATACTCGGGCCCGAGCTGATGATTCGCTTTCGAGAGCAGGCCGAGCGCTTCGGGGCGCGCATCGAAAACGTCGACGTGACGTCGGTCGATTTCACGAAGCGTCCACTCCTGGTGCGGACCGACGACGCCCAGCACGAAGCCGCGACCGTGATCGTGGCGACCGGTGCGAGTGCGCGTTGGCTCGAGATCCCCGGCGAAGAACGGTTACGGGGGCGCGGCGTCTCGAGCTGCGCGACGTGCGACGGGGCATTTTTTCGCGACAAACGCATCGTTGTAGCCGGCGGCGGGGACTCGGCACTCGAAGAGGCGCTCTTCCTGACGCGATTCGGCAGCCGCGTGACGATCGTTCACCGGCGAGATCGTCTGCGTGCCAGCAAGATCATGTCCGACCGCGCGCTAGCGCATCCGAAGATCGATTTTATTTGGAACGCCATCGTCGAAGAGGTGCATGGCGAAACGCACGTGACCGGCCTGCGGCTTCGCAACGTGCTCGACGGCGGCACGAACGATGTCGAAACCGCCGCGCTCTTCGTCGCGATCGGGCATAACCCCAACACCGACGTGTTCGCCGGCCAGCTCGACCTCGACGTGCGCGGTTACGTCGTCTCACCAGACGGAAGCTCAACGAACGTCGAGGGCGTCTTCGTCGCGGGCGACGTCAACGACCATCGTTATCGGCAGGCGGTGACGGCGGCCGGCGCCGGATGCCGCGCGGCGATGGACGTCGAGAAGTACCTCGAGGCGCAGGAATTTAAAGTAGATTCGCTAGCGCGTCTGTGAACTGGGCGAACTGGAATCGATAGCCGAGTTGTTCCGTGCGGCGAGGCAGCACGCGCTGACCGCGCAAGAGTATTTCCGCGCCCTCGCCGAGCATCGCACGCAGAGCAAACGTCGGGACGCCGAGGCGAGCCGGTCGGTTGAGCGATGCGGCGATCTGCTTCGTAAGCGTCGCGTTGGTGACGGGATTTGGAGCGCAGGCATTGAGGGGCCCCTCGACGCCGTCGAGAGCCATGACGTAGATTCCAACCAGATCGGCTATGTGAATCCATGAGATCCACTGCCGACCGCTTCCAATGACGCCGCCGGCGCCGAGCCGGAAGGGCGGAAGAATCTTCTCAAGCGCGCCCCCATCGATACCAAGTGCAACCCCCGAGCGCACGAGCGCGACGCGCATCCCAAGCTCCGAGGCACGCCGGGCCTCCCGCTCCCATCCTATGCAGACGCGAGCGAGGAAGTCGTTTCCGGGCGGGCTCTCCTCGACGAACGTCTCGGTTTCGCTCGTGCCGTAATAGCCGATGGCCGATGCGCTGACGTAGGTCTTGCTTCTCGACGAGCGCTCCGCAAGCGTGTCGAGGAATCGGCGAGGCGCATCGACGCGGCTTGCTTCGATACGTCGCTTGACGTCTGCGTTCCAGCGCTGCCCTAAAGGTTCGCCGGCGAGATTTACGATTGCATCACACGCGATCGCGACGTCCGCGGCGGCGGAAGGATCGCGCAGTGATGCGGTCGCGACATCCTCGCCGCGCGCGCGCAGCGCGGCCGAGAGATGTCTGCCGACGAAACCTGAAGCGCCGAGCAGAAGAATTTTCATTTCGCGGCGTAGCGGTATTGGCCCGAGATCCACATGCACGTGCTTCCATCGTTCATAACGAACGTTTCGAAGCCGTCGACTTCCGGGTTAAAGTCGGCGTTGCGCCGTTTGGTCGCCGGCCAATTCACGGCGGGTTCTTGACGCGCCGCAGCGCGGGCTTTGCTATTTGAGAACTGGGGCGACTTCGCCAGCGTATTGAGCGCCGCAGCTAGCCGCTTTGCATCATTCATCGCTAACTACCTCTGCTAAACACCGGGCTTCACCTGCGGGAAGGGATGCCGTCCGGCGTAGAGCGCGAGCGCTATCATCGCAAAGCACGGAATGAGAAAAATGATCGCCCCGTGGACGACCTGAAGGTAACCCCCGGTACAGCCGCCGACCGCAAAGCAGGCCCAGATTCCCGCATAAAGACCCGCCTTGGCTCCTTGTTCGCTCGGGTCGGCGGTGTTGAATCGCGCGAAGATCCAATCCAAGAGCTCGTGTGCGAAGTTCACGATCATGCCGGTGACGAACGTCGTCCGTACGCCGGCCTCTTCCACGTTTCGTAGCAGTGCGTTCTGAACGCCCATTGCAAACGAGAGACAGGCCATCAAAGAAAATAAACTGATGCCCTGCGGAACGTAGCTGACGGAGCTGCCCGCAAGGCGACGATGCGATACGGCGAAGATGGCCAGAAAGAGCGCTTCGAGCCCTGCCCCAATCGAGAACCAATAGGACAGCTTGTTGACGGTGGCCAGTTTCACCATCGCTCCTCCGATCAGGTAGCCGACGATGATGAGCAGCACGGGCGCAAAATGCTGCAATGCTGATCCCCAGGTTTGGTGCGCGACCGCCACCGCGGCCTTTACCGTGTCGCCGCTGACGTGTGCCGTGAAGATTCCGCCGAGCGCGATATACCCGGCGACGTCTACGATGCCGGCAATTGCCGCTAAGACATAGGCAAGCCAGCGCATAAAACGCTAGATCCCGTCTATGAAGCAGCCGGGGTTCAATGTGCGGTTGGGATCGAAGCGCTGCTTGAGCGCCCGCATCCGGTCGATTGCAGCCGGCGCGGCACCCCAGACGCGCAGGTAAGGGCGACGGGGATGTTCGCTCGCGACGACCTGCGCGCGCGGGTCGAGCTCGTGCAGCCCATCGTCGAAGAATCCGATTTTCGCAGCGAAGGCGTGCGGATCGAAATCGCTTACGCGTAGCACGACATCGCCGTTCATGACGTCGACGATCGTTTCACCGCGCAGCTCGAAGTGCCGCGCGAGCTCCAGGGCGCTCAACGCGCGGCGCTCCGCCTCTTGTGCCGTCGGATAGAGCCGATAGGTCACCGAGCGCTCGCCCAAGCATGCGACGTACGCGTCCAGAACGCGCTGCAACGCCTCTCGGGCGCCGGCTTCCACAATGCGCGTCTCGGGCACGCCGGCGCGGCCCAATGCGGAACGCAGCTCGAGCGTCGCGCGCTCCAGCAACGCAGCGCTGCCTTCGAGCAACGTCAGGATCCGGCCCTCAGGTCCTTCGTCGCCATCGATCGCATGATGAAAGCCGTCGATCCAGAAGGCCGCTGCCGGCCTGATGCGCAAGGCGGCAAGCTGCGCGCACGCGCGTTCCCGTGTCTGCTCGGGGAGCGGCGCCAGGAAGAGACGAGCGTGCGGCGGCAACGGAATCGTCTTGAGATTTGCTTGCGTCAGAACGCCGAGCGTGCCGAACGATCCAACGTAGAGCCTGCTCATGTCGTAACCGGCGACGTTCTTGACGACCATGCCGCCGCCGCGTGCGATCGTTCCGTCGGCCAGAACGATCGTCGAGCCCAGCAGATAATCGCGAATGCGGCCGTAAAGGTGTCGCCGGGGGCCTAACCAGCCGGCGGCGAGGGTGCCCCCGAGCGTCGCATAACGCGGTTGGGGCGCGTCGAACGGAACGAACTGTCCTTGACCCGCCAGGAGGGCGCAGATCTTCTGAATCGCGGTTCCGGCTTGCGCAGCAATCACCAGATCCGCGCGCTCGTTCGCAACGATGCCCGTTAGTCCCGTCGTGCCAAGCGTGACGTCGAGGCGTTCGGGCGGAAAACCCATCCCCGCCAACGTTGCTCCGCCTACGACGTGGATCTTCTCGCCGGCACGGTCGCATCGGGCGAGTATCTTGCTCACGCTCTGCACGCTCTTGGGCGCCAAGCGCTCTTGCGTCGCTCTCATGCCGGCACCACCTCGGGACAGCGCGCGCCGCTCGGAAAAATCTTTTCCGGATTGAGCATTCGCTTGGGGTCGAAGACGTCGCGCACCCGCGCCATTGCAGCAAGGTCGGCAGTCGAGTAGACGCGCGTCATAGCGTCGCGCTTCTCCCAACCGATCCCATGCTCCCCGCTGATCGTTCCACCGAGATCGATCGCAGACTGTAAGATCGCATTGCCCGTTTCGACCACCGCCGCGACCTGCTTGCGGTTGCGCTTGTCGTACATCAGCAGCGGATGAAGGTTGCCGTCGCCGGCGTGAAACACGTTTCCTACCGTGATTCCGTTTGCGCGCGACACGGCTTCGACCGCGCGCAGTGCCTGCGGCAGTTTGCTGCGCGGCACGCAGACGTCTTGCGTGTAATAGTTGGGCGCAATGCGCCCGGTCGCGCCCGCGGCGCTCTTGCGGCCGGCCCAAAGCGCATCGCGCTCGGCGCGATCGCGAGCGTTTCGCCACGAACGTGCCCCGTGCTGCATCACGATCGAGTGAATAGCGGCTTGAGCCGCATCGACGTCCACGTCAAAGCCGGCGTTTTCAACGAGCAGCACGGCCGCGGCTTCGGTGGGGTAGCCCGCATGAAAGGCCGCTTCGACCGCACGCGTGATCACGGCGTCCATCATCTCGAGCGCCGTTGGTAGCATTCCTGCGGCGATGATGGCCGACACGGCCGCCGACGCGGAATCCAGGTCGTCGAACGCGGCAACCGACACGTGCACCGATTCGGGGAGTGCGAGAAGGCGAAGCCACGCCGAAGTCACGACGCCGAGCGTACCTTCGCTGCCGACCAGAGCCGCCGTGAGATCATATCCCACATCGTCGATGCTCGTTTGGAAGACTTCTCCGCAAGCGTCGACGACTTCAAGCGCGAGCACGTGATTGACCGTCGTGCCGTAGGAAAGGCAGTGGGCTCCCCCCGCATTCGTCGCGACGTTGCCCCCGATCGTCGAAATCGGCTGCGAGGAAGGATCGGGAGCGTAGAAGAGTCCGCTCGATGCGACCCGGCGAGAAAGATCGAGGTTTATCAGCCCCGGCTGCACGCGCGCGCGGCGACCGCGTTCGTCGAATTCGAGCACGCGGTTCATCCGCGCGAACGAGAGAACGACGCCGCCTACCGTCGGTACCGCGCCGCCGCAAAGTCCGGTGCCCGCGCCGCGCGCGACGATGGGCTCCCCGCAATCGCGAGCAATTTTTACGACCGCGCTGACGTCTCGGGTGGAGGTTGGCAGGACGACCGCAGACGGCGACCCGCCGTCGGTGTAGGCGTCGAATGAGTAGACCGCGAGATCTTCCGGCGCCGTTTTTACCGAGTCGCTGCCCAGCGCCTCGACGAGTCTCTCTCGCAGCATACGGAGAGTTTTCGCCGCTTAAAGGGCGGCTCGCTGCAAAGACGGGTCTTGACAACCACCGGGGGCTGTGATTGGTTCGAAGGCGATGTTCTGTCGCGGAATTCGCGGTGCGATCACTGCCGACGGCGACGACGGCGCCTCGATCGCGCGCGCCACAAAACGGCTCTTGGCCGAGATGACGCGGCGTAACCAAATCGAGCTCGACGACATAGCGTCGGTGCTCTTTACGGTTACGCCCGACCTTCGCGCCGGTTTTCCCGCGCTTGCGGCGCGCGAAATGGGTTGGCTCTGGGTGCCGATGCTACACGCTTGCGAGATCGACGTTCCCGGCGCCTTGGGGCGCTGCATACGCGTGCTGATGCACGTGAACACGACGCGGCGACCGCCTGAGATCGAACACGTCTACCTCGACGGCGCAACGGTCTTGCGCCCCGACTTGATGCGCGCGCCGTCTTGAGCAAAGAGACGTTCGGAATTCTCGGCGTCGGAGCGATCGGCGGCTCGATCGGACTTCGCGCTCGCCGTAACGGCGCCTACGTCGTCGGCGCGGATGACGATCGGGAGGCGTTGGAAAATGCGCGCAACCTCGGTGCGATCGATGCGATCGCGACGAGCGAGGAGCTCGTCGCCACCGCCGATCTGTACGTCATTGCCGCGCATCTCGAGCCGACGCTGCTCGAATTGGCGCGCTTGACACGCACGTCGGCGCTCATGCCGGCCCTTATCGTGGATGTCGCCTCCGTCAAAGTTCCGGTCGTGAGCGCCGCAAAGAGGCTCCGCAATTTCGTTGCGACGCATCCGATGGCCGGCACCGAACGCAGCGGTGTGGGGGCGGCTCGCGCTGGGCTTTTTGAGGGCTGCGCCTGGGCGTATGTGCCAAGCGGCGACGAAGGCTTAGACGAGCAGGCGCGCCGGTTCATCGGCTCGATGGGCGCCGTAGCGATTGGGATGACGGCCGAAGAACACGATCGGGCGGTCGCAATTACGTCGCACGTGCCGCAGGTCGTCGCCTCCTGTTACGCCGCCTTGCTTCGCGCCGACGAAGGCGCCGCAAGGCAGTTCTGCGGACCCGTAGCACGCGAGCTCCTGCGGATTTCCGGGACGAGCTTCGTCATGTGGCGCGAGATTCTGAACGCAAATTCCGCGAACATCGAGCCACCGCTTCGCCGGCTCGCCGCGCAGCTCGAGGCGGCCGCCGATGCCATGGCGCGTGACGACGTCGATAGCTTAGCGCCGCTCTTCGGCAACGCGCACGTCTCGACGGGCGCGGTCGAATCTTGACGTTGGCCGTCAGATGTACGAGGGTTCGACCGCAGCCACGTCTCGCATCGAGATAATTTGCGCCGCTTTTGTCGCTGCAAGAGAAAACGAGCGAAGCATCTAAACCGATCTTTAAGGGACGTCTCAACCGCAAAAGGAGTACGGCATGTTCGTTCGGATGGTAGCGACGGCGCTCGCGTTTGCTCTATTGACCGCCGCGACATCCGGGGCAACCCCGAATGACTCTACGCTGACGGCGGCGCTCCAAAAAGTACTCGATCGCTATCTTCTCGTGCGCTCGAAGCCAGAGCACATTTCGGCAATCTCTTTGAGCATCAACCTCAAAGGCGCGACGTCGAACATCAATTTGGCGGCGGGAACGACGAAGTATCCGACCGGAGGCCAAAAGGTGACGCCGGCCGATCTGTTCGAGATTGGAAGCAATACGAAGGCCTTCACGTCCGTGGCGATCCTGCATCTCGAAGCGGCCGGAAAACTCTCGATCGCCGACACGCTCGGAAAGTGGCTTCCTCAATACCCCGCATGGAAGTCCGTCACGATCCACCAGTTGCTCGACATGACCAGCCCGATTCCCGGCTACGACAACCAGGATTCCATTAGCAAGATGATGGCGCAGCACCCCAACCATACGTTTTCGCCGGAAGAGTTGGTCGCGTCGGTCTATCCTCATGGCGGAAACCCCAAACCAGTGAGCGGCTGGACCTACTCGAACACGAACTACATTCTGGCTCAGATGATCATCGAGAAAGCGAGCGGTGCGAGCTACAGCGAGGTCGTGCGCGGACTGTTCGGCCGGACCGGCCTCAACCACACGTACTACGAGCAGAACCGCTATCCATCGTCCATCACCGATCGCATGGTCTCCGGCTACTTCTACAACCACGACGCAGACAACGCGCTGCTAAAGCCGCTGTTGGGGCGCGATGTCAAGAACGACAGCGTCTCATGGATGCAGGCGGCCGGCGGAATCGTTTCGCAAATGGAAGACGTGACTCAGTGGTCGCGCAACCTCTACGAAGGCCCTCTGCTCGCAGAGAGGCAGCGCAAGGAACTCACCACGATCGTCTCGGTAAAGAACGGTGCGCCAATCGCCATAACCTCCACAGAAGACCCGGTCGGTTTTGGCCTCGGGGTCGGGCAGGCCACCAAACCCAGCCTTGGCACGTATTGGTATTATCAAGGCACGACGCTTGGTTACCGGGTCGTGTACTTCTATCTTGGCAGGACGCAGGCCGTCGTCGCTCTCGGGCTCAACAGCCAACCCAACTCCAACGAAAACAAAATCGGCGACCTCATGGATCAAGTCTACGAAGTGTTGCACCACGCGGGCAAATTATAATCGGCCTTACTCGTACATCAGATACCTGCGGCGCGTCGATTCGAATTGGCTAACGCTGGGCGCCCATTGAGCGATAATCGCTTCGGCGGTTTTGCCGGCGAGCAGCGCTTGGCGAAACGAATCGGTGCCCCAGTCGCGATCGAGGCCGGAAGCGTTCTTGATGCTAATGGCGCGTGGAAAGAGATCCCGAACGGCGACCGCGATCTCGACGGCCGTGCGAACCGCAAAGAAACGGCGCGGATCGAAGACCACTAACTCGACGCCCGTCAACTCGTGACCTTCCCAAAACCCGGTCAGCGGCGACCAGGCCGCCGGGCGAAACCAGACGCCGGGCAGCTCGCGCGAGTTCAAGCGCGCGGCTAGCTTGGCCCCATCGATGCCGGCGGTGCCCGCGAGGAAGAAAGGCAGAGTGAAACCGCTGCCGTTGTTGATGCCCGCGCTGTCGAGCAGGCCGGTGCCGACGTACACGACCGTCGTCTGCCAGGTGGGGACGTTCGGTGAGGTCGGAACCCATTGCAAGCCGGTATCCGGCCAGATCATCGAGCGACGCCAACCGTTCATACGCACGACGCGTAGTTTCGCGCCGATGCCGAAGCGCTCGTTGAAGAGCGTCGCGAGCTCGCCGACCGTCATCCCATGGCGAATCGGAATGGGATAGAGGCCGATGAACGATTCGTAGGCCGGTTCGAGGACCGGCCCCTCGACGATGGCGCCGCCGATCGGATTTGGGCGGTCGAGTACCCAGAACTCTTTTGCGTACGCGCGCGCGCTTTGCATCGCATAGGCCATCGTCGAGATGTACGTGTAGGCGCGCGAGCCGACGTCCTGGATGTCGAATAGCAGAACGTCGACGCCGCCGAGCATCGCCGCGCTCGGGTGTCGCGATGCGCCGTACAGACTGTAGACTGGGAGCTGCGTGTGCGGATCGATATACGACGCTACGGATGCGCCCGCGCCGCGATCGCCGCGAAAGCCGTGTTCGGGCGCGTAGACGGCCCTGATGCGAATCTCGCCGTGATGGCGAATTGCATCGACGATCGATTCCAAGCGTGACGTGACGCCGCTTTGATTGGCGATCACGCCGACCGTCCGGCCGCCCAACTCTCGCCAGGCGGTGCGCAAGAAGACTTCATCGCCGAGCTCCATCCGCGCCGGCGGCAGCGACTCGGCCGAAGTCCGACCGCCGCTTGCGAACGCGAGCGCGGCGCTGCCGGCTAAGAAGCGGCGGCGAAGCGTGGCTCGGCCTCCCCGCGTAAGATTCCGGCGTCGTGGGCGCGTGAGAAGAGCGCGTGAACGGCCGCACGGCCTTCTTCGCCGATGTCGTCGGTGAACTCGTTAACGTAGAGCTCGATGTGCGAGCGCACGACTTCGTCGTTCATTTCCACGGCGTGATCCCGGACATACGGCATGACGGCGGCTTCATTTTCGCGTGCGAAGGCCAAGCTTCGCCGGATTGCGGCGTTGATTTCCCGCGCGTCCTCGTCGCCGATGTCGTTGCGCACGAGAATCGCCCCGAGCGGAACCGGCAGCAGGGTCATGTTCTCCCACCATTCACCCAGATCGGCGATGGAAATGAGGCCGGCATCGCGGTAGGTGAAGCGCGACTCGTGGATGACGAGGCCGGCGTCTACCTCGCCGCTGATAACCGCAGGAATGATGCGATCGAAGCGCATCGGCACGTGCTTGGGACGGGTGCCGAGCGCGAGCTGCAGCAGCATGTACGCGGTCGTCCGTTCTCCGGGAATCGCGATGCGCTTTCGCGCGAAGTCGGCGAAGAGCGGCGGAGATTCGCCGGGCAACGCCACCAAGAGCGGGCCGCAGCCGCGTCCGACGGCGCCGCCGGAGGGCAAGATGCGGTACCGATCCATCAAGAACGGGATGGCGGCGTAACTGACTTTGATCAGTTCGAATTGCTCGCGTCCCGCAGCGGTATTGAGCTCCTCGATGTCGGCGAGATGCGCTCTCACCGAGGGCGCGTCGCCGAGCAGGCCGTTTGTGAGCGCGCCGAAGACGTACGTGTCGTTCGGGCAAGGGGAGTATGCCAACGTGTAGGAGTTCATCGCACCTTTTCGGTACCCAGCCCGCATAGTAGGAATAGCGCGTCGAGGACCCGGCGCAGCCCGGTAACGCCTGCAGCGAAGTCCCAGCCGCTTCTGTCGCGATCTCCGCAGCGATTTGAGATCCCGCGAAGCTCGATCGCTGGAACGGCGGCGCGTTGGGCGGCGCGCAACGCAGCGAAACCCTCCATCGACTCAACCTGTGCGCCGAAGTCGCGCGCGAGGCGTTGAGCCGTCGCTTCGCTCGACGTAACCCGCGCGACGGTAATGCCGCGCAGCGCTAAGAAACCACGCAAACGCAGCTGGTCGACGAGATGCGGGTCGGAGCTGGCCCTATCCACCAGCGTTGCTCCCGGTGGGAGCGCGAGCGAGGCTCCGCTTTCGAGCGCAAGCTCGATCGCATCGTTGGCGACGACGATGCCGTCGCCAATCCGGGCGGCGCCCTCAAAGCTGCCGCCAAGACCGGCGTTGACCACGAGGCGGTAGGGGCGCCGTGCGAGTGCTTCGGCGAGCGCGCACGCCGCTTCGACCGGCCCGACGCCGGTGACCAATCGTGTGACGCCGGCTTGCGGCTGCCAAAAATCCAACTCTGCCTGGACGGCGCTCGCCAGCAGAATCATGGTGCGCCGATAAACTTATGCGTTTGCAGCGAGAGCCGAAAGCGCTGCGGATGTGCCTTGGCGTAGCCGAGCGCAATCGCGACGTTCGCCGGTTTATTCCCCTCCGGCTGCAGCAAGATCGTCGGCTTCTCGGCAAAGAGCGACAGGTGTTCTTCCGGGACGCGCTTATCTACGATCAGCTTCGCCTCGTTTGCGCGCAGCGCCATGCGTGGGTCAACGCGCTCCTTCGGCGAAACGCAGAGCCACACGTCGTCGGGTAAATCGGTGAAGATCGTGCCATTCGATTCGACGTGTACGCGGCGCCCGTCGCGACGTAAGGCCTCGATCAAGGCCGGAGCTTCGGCTTGCGCGAACGGCTCCCCCCCGGTCAACACGACCATCGGACAGTCGGCTCCCGCGTCGCCAACTTTTTCGACGATCTCGTCGACGCCGGCAAAGAACTTCGTCGAGTAATCCGTGTCGCAGAAATCACACGCCAAATTACACCCGGCCAGTCGCACGAAGACCGCCGGCGTGCCGGTCCACAAGCCTTCTCCTTGAATGCTGTAGAAGATTTCGTTCAGCTGTAGCAATCAGCGCGCTCTCCTGCGCCTGCGTCCTTCGCCCTTCGCTTCGCTCACTTCGCTCAGGGATGACACATGCGCATGATACATCAGGATGACACTTTTGGGCGGCCGATGTCTTGACGCCGCAGAACGGCGCAGGCGGTTGGCGTTTCCCACAAGACGAGCTCGTCGAGCTGCAGCAGCGCGCCGTCGAGCTTCTTCCAGATCCAAAGCACGATGTTTTCGACCGTTGGGTTCTCGACGAGCTCGTTGAGATTCTGATGGTCGACAAGATCGAGCACGCGGTCGTTCACCGTCTGCTCGATTCGCTCGAAATCCTCGATCATGCCGCGCGCCGCTCCTCGGTTGCGTAGTGGTCCGCGTAGGGCCACCTCGAGGCGATAGGAATGCCCATGCGTCCGCGCACATTTCCCGTGATGAAACGGCAGCGTGTGCGCGGCCTCGAATCGGAAATGCTTGCGAATTTGGACTTAGAACTCTCCCTGCGGCCCCATCGCTTCCAAGCGCCGCTTCAGGTCGGCGAGAAAGCCGCTGGCGACGTAACCATCGACGACACGATGGTCGAGCGAGAGGCATGAGTTCATCATACGCCGGATCGCGATCGAGTCGTCCTCGCGCACGACTAAAGTCTTCACGACGGCCTCCATCGTCACGATGCCGGCTTGCCCCGCATTGATGATCGGTGCCGACGCCCAGGAGCCGTTCGCGCCGTTATTATTTACGGTAAACGTTCCGCCGGCAAGATCGTCGACGCCGAGCTTTCCTTTGCGAGCTTTATCGATGAGCTCGCCGGCCGCGATCGCGATTCCCTTGATCGAAAGCTTATCGGCTTGCTTGACGACCGGGACGACGAGGTTCGCCGGTAGGCCGATCGCGATGCCGACGTTCACCTCGGCATTGACGTGGATGCCGGCTTGGCTGGACTCCGATGCGGGAGCGAACTTTGCGTTCATCAAGGGAAACGCCGCGAGAGCCTGCACGACCGCTCGAATAAAGAAGGGCAGCAGCGTCAGCTTGTAGCCTGTCTCGCGCTCGAAGCGGTCTTTTTCTCGTAAACGCCATTGCCAAGCCTCGGTAACGTCGATCTCCACCATCGACCATGCGTGCGGTGCCGTATGCCGGCTTTCGACCATGCGTTCCGCGATGATTCGACGTGCCTGCGAGAGCGCAACGAACGTGCCGGGAATCGGCTGCGCGTACGTGGACGTTCTCGTCGCGCCGGGGACGACCGACGGCGGTGTCGACGGAGGCGGCGATACCGCGGGACGCGCCGTTGCTTGCGATAAAACGGCAGGGCTCGAAACCGTCGAGCGCGCTGCGGCCAAAATGTCTTCGGCGGTCACCCGGCCGTTCGCGCCGCTGCCTTTGATGGAGCGAAGGTCGACGCGATGCTCGCGAGCGAGCCGCCGTACGGCCGGCGATGCCGCGCGCCCTACATTATCCGAGTCATCGGTATCGATCGTGTTGGGTTTGGCGCCGTTGGGCGAGGGGCTCTGCACCGGTTCGGCGCGTTGAGCGGCCGGCGCAGCTTCTGCAGCGGGCTTAGCGACGCCCGATTCGTCGATGACGGCGATCGGCGTCCCGGTTGCGACCGTTTCGCCTTCTTTGACGAGCAGCTCGCGAATCGTTCCAGTTACCGGCGAGGGGACGCCGGCGTTGACCTTGTCGGTTGAGACCTCGACGAAATCTTCGTACTTGTCGACGCTATCGCCGACGGTTTTTAGCCATTGCGCGACCGTGCCTTCGGTGACCGTTTCGCCGAGTTGCGGCATGGTAATCGTCGTAGCCATCAGAACTTCACCATCTCCCGCATCGTAGCGGCCATCTCTGCCGGTGAAGACATGAATTCTTCCTCGAGCGGCAACGCGTACCCCATTGCCGGAACGTCGGGGCCGCAGAGACGCCGAACCGGCGCGTCGAGATGAAAGAGCGCTTCTTCAGCGATCATTGCGCTGATCTCGGCGCCGATGCCGCCGAACTTATTGTCTTCGTGGATCACCAGCAGCTTGCGGGTCTTTTCGACGCTGCCCACAACGGCCGTCTTATCCATCGGCCGGATCGAGCGCAGGTCGATCACTTCGACCGAGAGGCCCTCGTCCTCGAGTTGGCGCGCCGCCTCGAGCGCCCAATGGACGTAGAGCCCATACGAGACGACGCTGAGCTGCGTTCCCTCTTTCAACACGTTTGCCTTGCCGATCGGCACGGTGTAGTGACCGTTCGGCACTTCGCCCTTGATGAGACGATAGGTTTTCTTGTGCTCCAAGAAGAGAACCGGATCGGGATCGTCGATCGCGGCATTGAGCAGACCTTTGACGTCGGCGGGAAACGAAGGCGCGACGACCTTGAGTCCCGGCACGTGATAGAAGAGCGCTTCGACCGATACCGAGTGCGAGAGCGCGCCGCGAACCCCGCCGCCGTACGGCGTGCGGATAACCATCGGGCAAGTGTATTCGCCGTTCGAGCGATAGCGGGTCTTTGCGGCCTCACCGACGATTTGGTTGAACGAAGGATAGATAAAATCGGCGAACTGAATCTCCGCGATCGGCCGGAGGCCCTCCATCGCCATGCCGATCGCGATGCCGACGATCGAAGCCTCGGCGATCGGGGTATCGATGATGCGCTTTTCTCCGAACTCGCTGACGAAATCTTTCGTGATCAAAAACACGTTGCCGCGCGCGCCGACGTCTTCACCGATGATCAGCGTACGGTCGTCCGTCTTCAACGCTTCGTAGAGCGTCGCGCGGACGGCTTCGACGTTGTTCATCACGGTCGAGTTGGCGCTTACGACTGCCACGGCTGCCAGGCTCCTTCGTAGACGTGGTTGTAGAGATCGGAGGCTTGCGGATACGGCTGCGCTTCGGCGGCGTCCGTCGCTTCGTTCGTCTCCCCTAAGACGGACTTGCGCATCTCGGCGATGTCCTGCGGGCTGACGATCGAATGCTCGAGGAGTAAGGCCTCGAAGGCGGCCACCGGATCCTGTTTGCGTCGCTCCGTGACGGCGTCGCGCGTCCGGTACGTCATGTCGTTGTCGTCGGTCGAGTGCGCTAAATAGCGGTAGCAGGTGCCCTCGACGAGCGTCGGTCCGCCGCCGCTTCGTGCACGATCCATCGCTTCCTTCACCGCGGCGTAGGTTTCGATTGGGTCGAAGCCATTGAAACGCCGGCCGGGCATGCCGTAACCGGCCGCGCGCTTCCAGATTTGGGGTTCCGCCATCTGCTTGTCGAGTGGCGTCGAGATTGCCCACTCGTTGTTCTCGACGAGCATCACGAACGGCAGCTTGTGAACCGCGGCGAAGTTCATCGACTCGTGCCATTCGCCTTCGCTCGTCGTTCCGTCGCCGCAGGTGGCGAGGACGGCGCGGCCCGCTTCGCCGCGGTACTTAATCGCGTAGGCGGCGCCGACTGCGTGCGGAAGATGCGCCGCCAAAATCGACGAGAACGACATGAGTCCGGCGGCTTTCGACGAGTAGTGATTCGGAAATTGGCGTCCGCCGTTGTGATCGCAAGCGCGCGCAAAGATCGAAAGCATGATCTCGTAGGGCGAAAGCCCGATTCCCAAACAGAGACCGAGATCTCGATAGTACGGTGCAAGGATGTCTACGCCGCGATTGAAGGCCATCGCCGCCCCGGCTTGGAGCGCTTCGTGCCCCTCGCTGCCGAGGGCGAAGGGAACCTTGCCTTGCCGATTGAGCTGAAAGCCGCGATTGTCGAGCTGACGCTGCAGCAGCATATTGCGGAAAATCGCGCGCAACTGCTCGTCGCTCAGCCCACGGCGCTCGAGACTCCCGGTCGCAATGTCGATCCTAGCCATTGTCGGTTCCGTCTCTTTCGTCAAATCCAAGGGTCAAAGCGCTCCGCGTAGACTCGCTTGTAAAGGTCGTGAGCCGCTGGATAGACCATCGCTTCAGCCCGGTCGGTGGCATCGTTGGTTTCTTCGAGAACAGCGCGCTTCACTGCTTCCACGCCCTCCGAGGTCAAGATGGAGTGCTCGACGAGGAGGCGCTCGAAACGAGGAACCGGGTCGTCTTTACGACGCGCCTCGACCTCGTCACGGGATCGGTACGTGCGGTCATCGTCGTCGGTAGTATGTGACAAGAAGCGATAGCACTTCGCTTCGACCAAGGTGGGTCCGCCGCCGGAGCGCGCATGACCCAGGGCCTCATCGACCACGGCATAACATGCGATCGGATCCATCCCGTCGACGACGACGCCCGGGATCCCGTAGCCGGGCGCGCGTTTGTACACGTCGGGCTGGCCCATTTGTTTTGAGAGCGGCGTCGAGATCGCCCACTCGTTGTTCTCGCAAAGAAAGACGACCGGGAGCGCGTGAACCGCAGCAAAGTTCACCGATTCGTGCCACTCGCCTTCGCTGGTAGCGCCGTCGCCGAAGGTCGTCAAAACGGCGCGTCCGCGCTCGCCGCGATACTTTAGCGCGTAGGCCGCACCGACGGCGTGGGGAAGCTGAGCGGCAATTACCGAGCTGATGGTATGTAAGCCAAGACGTCGGCTGGCATAATGATGCGGGAACTGACGCCCCGCCGAGTGGTCGGCCGCTCGCGCGAAGAGCGAGAGCAGCACTTCGTACGGCGTTAGCCCGATTCCCAGGGCGAGCCCGAGGTCGCGGTAGTACGGGACGAGGATGTCCGCGCCGCGCTGGAAGGCCATCGCGGCGCCGGCCTGCAGCCCTTCGTGTCCTTCACTCGCCGACGCGAACGGAATCTTTCCTTGGCGGTTGAGCTGGAACCCGCGATTTTCGAGCGTACGCTGCATCAGCATCGTCCGAAAGATCGCGATGAGCGATTCGTCGCTCAATCCGTGGCGGTCGAAGGCTACCAGCGTTGGCTTGTGAGTGGCCACCGACGCGTAGTCGCTCGCTGACCGAGCCAAATCCTGCGGCCGGAGGTAGCGAAGCGGCGCTCGACCAACAGCAAGCCATGGTTCGGAACGACGATCTCGTTCGATATCGCCGTCACTTTCACGCGCATCCGGAGCTCTCGATGGAGGAGCACGAGACGGCGTCCTTCATCGTGCGTGAGCTGCGCAGCTTTGGATTCGCCGAGATTCGTACGGGCGTTGGAAGGACGGGCGTACTTGCGACGCTGCGAGGCGGCAAAGACGGGCCGGTAACGCTGCTGCGCGCCGACATGGACGCGCTTCCCGTAGAAGAGCTCAACGATGCACCCTATCGCTCTGCGAGTGCCGGGGCCATGCACGCGTGCGGCCACGACGGTCACATGGCGATCCTGTTGGCTGCGGCAGGCGAGCTCTACCGGCGTAAGGCAGAGGTCCCCGGGGTGCTCGTCTTCTGCTTTCAACCCGGCGAAGAGGGCTTCTCCGGTAACAAGCAGATGATCGAAGACGGCGCGTTGGAAAACCCGCACGTCGACCGCACCTTCGCGCTTCATCTCTACAGCGGGCTCGACGCCGGTCAGATCGGAGTGCGCGACGGCGCGTTCTTCGCGTCGTCCGATCGGTTTCACATCGAGCTGATCGGCAGGGGCGGCCACGGCGCGATGCCCGAGAAAGCCGTCGATCCCATCGTCGGAGCGGCCGAATTCGTAACGCTGCTCCAAACGATTGCGAGTCGCGAAGTGGCAGCGCCGCAGCCGGTGGTCGTCACCGTCGGCTCGCTGCACGCGGGCAGTACGTTCAACGTCATACCCGAGCTCGCCCAACTGCAGGGCACCGTGCGCGCATTCGACGATGCCCTTCGTAAAGGGCTGCCCGAGCGCATCGAGCGTGTCCTGGGCGGCCTCTGCAGCGCGATGCGCCTCGCATATCAATTCGACTACCATTGGGGCTATCCGCCGACGATCAATGATTCGGCGGCAAACGGGCTCGTGCGAGAGGTCGCGCGGCGAATCGTCGGCGCAAACAACGTCGTCGACCCTCACGAGATCGTGATGTGGTCGGAAGACATGGCGTTCATGCAGCAGGAGCGGCCCGGCTCCTACTTCCTCGTCGGAGCGAGAGGACCGACCGTGGGTCACGAGCCCCATCACAGCGCTCGGTTCGACATCGACGAGCGAGGGCTGAACGTCGGATGCGAAATGATGGTGGCCCTCAGCCTGCATGGATAGCGCGGCAAGCACCGACGTTCGCCGGTACGTGATCGTCGGCAACGGCTTCGCCGGCACGACCGCGGCCGAGCAGCTGCGCAAGCACGATCCGGCTTGCGAGATCACGCTTTTCGGCGACGAGCCCTACACGCTGTACAATCGCATCTCGCTGCCGCCGATGCTGCGTAAGCAGATCCCCGAAGAGAAGGTGATGATTCGCAATCTTGCCTGGCACGAGGAGCATCGCATCGCGCTGCACTTGCGCACACACGTTGACCGCGTCGTTCCCGAAGAGCGCGTCGTCGAGGCTGCCGGGGAATCTTATCCGTACGATGCGCTGCTGATCGCGACGGGCGGCCGGCCGAATCCGACCGGCAAGCCGGGCTCCGAAGGCGCGGCCAACTTATATCCCTTTCAATATCTCGACGATACGCGGGCGATCTCGGAACAGATCGATCGAAGCCGCGCAGCGGTGGCGATCGGAGGATCGTTCATCGCCTACGAGCTCGCAGAAGCGTTCGCATCGCGAGGCCTCGAGACGCATTGGCTGATGCGTGGCCCGCGCGGCTTGCATCGCATCATCGACGAAGAGGCCGGCGATCTGCTCCACGAAGCGGCGCGGGCCGACGGTGTGCACATGCACTATGGCGAGGAAGTGGAAGAGTTCGTGCGCTCCAACGGTGCAATTACGAAGGTCCGCACGAATGCGGGCAAAGAGATCGCGGCGGAGTGCTACGCCTACGGTTTCGGTTTGGCGATGAACACGGAGCTCTGTGAAGGTTCGGGAATACATACGAGTAAGAACGGGATTCTCTGCGACGACCACTTGGAGACGAACGTCAAGGGCATCTACGCCGCAGGCGACGTCGCGGATTTTTACGACCCGATTCTCGAAATCCGATACCGCATGGGGACGTGGAACAACGCCGGAGCGCACGGCAAGGTGGTCGCGCTCAACATGATGGGCGGCAGCGAGAAGTACCACGACGTGCCGGAATATTCGTCGCTGCTTTTCAAGGGACAGACCATCACGCAGTTCGGGCTCGGAACGGATCTGCGCCAAGACCTCGAGATCGCGCGCAAGGTCGATCGTGAGAAGAAGTGGTATCGCGCTCTCTTCTTCTGGGAGGAGCGTTTAGTGGGAGGGCTTATGCTTGGTAAGGGCAATCGTGCCGGCAAACGCAAGTATGTGGACGCGATCAAATCCAAACAGCGCTTTCCCAAACCCGAATGGAACGCGATGCTCGACTGGACGGCGTAGTCGATGCAGCTCCCTGCAGTTCGCCCGATCGACCTGACATCGATTGAAGCTGCGCGTGCCCGCATCGCCGGAACGATCGTGCGAACTCCGCTCGTGCGGCTCGAGCTCGGGGCCGGCTATCCGGACGTGCGCCTCAAGCTCGAGAATCTACAGCCCATCAACGCCTACAAGCTCCGCGGAGCGGCCAACGCGGTCGCCGCGCTCGCGCCGAGCGAGCGCGCGCGCGGCGTCTGGACGATCAGCGCCGGGAACGCAGGGCAAGGAGTGGCATACGCAGCCCGCAGCGCCGGCGTGCCGTGCACCGTCGTTGCGATTGAAACCGCGCCGGAATCAAAGCTCGAACGCATGCGTGCGCTCGGAGCTCGACTCGTCCTGGCACCATACGAAATCTGCTGGAAAGCGCTGGAGGATCGTGCGTATCCCGGCGTCGAGGGGACGTTCATTCACCCGTTCGACGACGACAACTTCATCGCCGGGCACGCGACGATGGGACTAGAGATACTCGAGGACGCGGCCGATACCGTCGCCGTCATCGCAGCGATCGGCGGCGGCGGCCTCGTCACGGGCGTCGGAAGTGCCGTACTCGCGCTCAAGCCCGAAATCAAAGTCTGGGGAGCCGAACCTTCGACCGCCGCGCCTGCCGCCGCGTCGTTCGCAGCCGGATCGGCTCAGGTTTTCGCCGGCTGGACGGCCTCGTTCGTCGACGGTGCTGGTGGGCAAAGCGTCTTTCCGCGCATGTGGGAGCGCATGGAGCCGCTTCTCGCCGGCGTCATCGTGGTCACCCTCGACGAAGTCCGCGCCGCAATGCGCCTCATGGCGGAGAAGACTCGCATCATCACCGAGGGCGCGGGGGCGCTCCCGCTCGCGGCCGCGCTGACGGGAAAGGCGGGGAATGGACCGATCGTCGCGATCGTCTCCGGGGGTAATATCGACCTCGCGAAGTTCGGCCAGTTGATAGGCTAGACTGAGCGCTCGATGCAGTCGGCGAATTCGTCGACGTCTTGGGAGGAGGTAGCCCAGTGCGTCATCCAGCGCACCTCAGGCAGCGACTCGTCGAAAACATAGAAGAAGTACTGCTCCCGGATTCGCTCCAGCGCGTTACGGTCGAGCGTTGCGAAAACGGCATTGCATCGCACGGGACGCGTCACGCGTATTCCGGAAATCGCTCGCACGCGATCGTGTAAACGCGCAGCCATTCTGTTCGCGTGCGCAGCATAACGCGACCAGCGCTCGTCGGTTAGCAGTGCTTCGAGCTGCGCGGCGACGTAGCGCATCTTTGACGCTAGCTGCATCGATTGCTTCTGCACGAACGGCGCTGCCCCGGCGTCCAAATCTGGCCGCAAGAAACAGATCGCTTCGCCGAGCATCAAACCGTTTTTCGTACCGCCGAAGGTCAACACGTCGACGCCGGGGTCGACCGTCGACTCGCGCAGCGTCGAACCAAGTGCGACGGCGGCGTTGGCGAGGCGGGCGCCGTCGAGGTGAACGATCAAGTCTCGCGCGTGTGCGAAGTCGCAGAGTTCGTGCAGTTCCTCGATCTCGTAAACGTCGCCGAACTCGGTGGCTTGTGAGATCGAAATGGCGCGCAGCTGCGGGAAATGGACGTCCGCGCCGGCGTGCAGGTACGGCTCGATGTCGGACGGCCGCAGCTTTCCGTTTTTCGTTGGTATCGGAATGACTTTCGATCCGTTGAAACGCTCGAGCGCGCCGCATTCGTCGGTCTGCAGATGCGCGTTTGCCGGCGCGGCGACCGCTTCCCAGGGACGCAGCAGGGAACTCAGTGCGGCGACGTTTGCACCGGTGCCGTTCAATGCAAAAAATGCCTGCGTCTGCTCGCCGAAGTGTTCCTTGAAGCGCTCGATTGCACGCGCCGTCCACGCGTCGCCGCCGTAGCCGATCGCATCGCCGGCATTGGCCTCGACGATGGCCTTCAGGATATCGGGCGCGACCGGTGCGTTGTTGTCGCTTGCAAAGCTGCGACGCACTGAAGCCGCCATGGGTTTCAACTTCCGTGATTGGACCGGGCGGGCCCTACCGCGAGCTCGAGCGGCGTTGGAAAGCGTTACGCTCGAGCCACGCTTTGCGTCTGGGTGAAATCGCATGCGACGACCCCGGACGAGTGCTGATCGGTCTTGAAATGGGCGACGCCCGTCGGCCGGCGGTTGCCATCGCAGCCGGCGTCCACGGCGACGAGCCGGCCGGGCCGTGGGCGTTACTCGAACTGATCGAAGCGCGCGCGCTCGACGGTCGTTTTCGGTATCGCATCTGGCCCTGCACCAATCCAACCGGCTTCGACGCGCGAACGCGTGAGAACGCTGACGGAGTCGACGTCAATCGCACCTTCGGCGCAGAGGGCGGATCACCGGAAGCCCGGGCGATCCTGGCGGCAATTCGCGGACAAAGCTTCGCGCTCTCTCTCGATTTGCACGAAGACTGCGACGCTGCAGGGTTCTATTGCTACGAGTACGGCGGCGGTACCATCGGACGTTCCGTGATCGCCGCGCTCGATGCGCGCGGATTCCCAATCGATCCATTGAACCCGACCCTCGATTTAGCGGGTGCTTTGGACGATCGGCACTGCCGGCGCGAACGCGGGCGCGTCGTCGCGGATTGGGTCCTCGAGGGCGCGCTGCTGCGAGGACTTTCCTACTCGCTGGCGCTGGCGCGCGCACCCGCGCTTCACGCCTTGACGTTTGAGACACCGTCGGCGCATTCATGGCAGCAGCGTCTCGCGATGCACCGCAGGGTGGTGCTCGCGGCGATCGATGCGCTAGCGGCTCGACTTGAGGATTCCGCTTCCATTCCGTTTAACTAGTGGTCCGTAACGGAGGGATTGATACCGATGCCGGGATGCCGCTTGGCAAAGGGCAAGGAATGAAGAGCGACAATAGCGCCAGCGCTATGCGAGCGATGAGTGACGCAGACATTTGCCAAGCCGCGCCCGGCCCTGCGGGTTTCGGCGGCGGTGCCGCGCCCGCTTCGTTGCTCCTCACTCCCATACCATTGCGGGTATTGTCGTTCGTCGCGCCTTGCGCTCACGGCACCGGCGCTCGAAACAGCGGTATCAATCCCTCCGTTGCGGGCCACTAGCTCGCGATGCCGCAACGGGACCAGCTCGAGGTCGACGTTCTCTTCGTCGGGGCCGGTCCCGCGAGTCTTGCCGGTGCGATTCGGCTCGGTCAACTCGCTCAAGCGGCCGGTCGCGCGCTCGAGATCCTCGTGATCGAAAAGGGCGGCGAGGTCGGGCATCACGCACTCTCCGGAGCGGTCATGGATCCGCGCGCTCTCGACGAGCTCCTCCCGGATTGGCGCGAGCGAGCGCCGGTAGAATCGGCGGTAACGAGCGACGAGCTTTGGTTCCTGACGTCGCGCGGCAAGATCAAGGCGCCGTTTACTCCGCCGCCGCTCAACAATCACGGCAAGTACGTCGCGTCGCTGCAAAAACTCTGTAAGTGGCTCGCCGACGTGGCGGAAGAGACCGGAGCGCAAGTTTTCCCTGCCTTTCCCGGACAGGAGCTTCTTTGGCACGACGATCGGATCGTCGGAGTGCGCACCGGCGACAAGGGACTCGACCATAACGGCGTGCCAAAGTCCAACTACGAGCCGGGCGCCGACATCCTCGCAAAGGTCGTCGTTCTCGGCGAAGGCCCGCGCGGAACGCTTGCAAAACAGGCGGCGTCGCGTCTCAATCTTTACCAGGGACGCGAGCCGCAAGTTTATGCCGCCGGAGTCAAGGAACTTTGGCAAATCCCCGACGACCGGTTCAAGGCCGGCGCGGTAATCCACACGCTGGGCTATCCGCTTCCGCCGCAGACGTTCGGTGGCGGGTTCATCTACGGCATGGGCGGTAACGTTCTCGACATCGGCTTCGTCACGGGCTTGGATTACAAGAATCCCACGACCGACCCTCACAACGAGCTTCAGCGAATGAAACAACACCCGACGATCGCGCGCATGCTCGACGGCGGAAAACTGATTCGGTACGGTGCGAAGGCGATTCCGGAGGGCGGGCTGTTTGCGATGCCGCGCCCGTACGCCGATGGGCTTTTAATCGTGGGGGATTCCGCCGGCTTCTTGAACGGCATGCGCCTCAAAGGCATTCACCTTGGCATGAAATCCGGCATGCTCGCCGCCGACACGATCTGGGACGCCCTCGAGGCGCAGAGCTATGACAGCGCGACGCTCTCGTCTTTCGAGCGGCGTTTCAAGGAGTCGTGGGCCTACGCCGAACTGCGAACGTCACGCAACTTCCACCAAGGCTTTCACAACGGATTGCTGGCGGGTCTAATCAACGCCGGCCTTGCGACGATCACCGGTGGCGCGGCATTTGGATTCATCGACAAGCTGCCGGGCCAGCCGGGATACGCGCAGATGGTGAAGATGGGCTGGAATCCGCCGCAAACACCGCGGGCGCAGATCGACAACGTGCTGACCTTCGATAAGTTGACCGACGTGTATAACAGCGGCACGATGCACGAAGAGAATCAGCCCTGTCATCTCATCGTCTCCGATACGGACATTTGCCGCGACCGTTGCACCGTAGAGTACGGAAATCCGTGCCGCGACTTCTGTCCGGCCGCGGTCTACGAGCCGATGTTCGAGCCGGTCGATGGAAAATTTCAGGGACGCCTTCAGATCAACTTCACGAACTGCGTGCACTGCAAGACGTGCGACATTGCCGACCCGTATCAGATTATCACGTGGGTTCCCCCGCAGGGGGGCGAAGGTCCGGTCTATCTCGGTATGTAGTTGCCGCGATCGTGAGTCGAAGGCGACCAACGTTCACCGGTCAAACGGGAGTTCAATGAGCGAGCGTGACGGCGACGTCATCGTCGTCGGTGCTGGATTGATCGGCCTTGCGATCGCCTTCGAGCTGGCCGGACGCGGCGCGAGTGTAAGGGTTTACGATCGAGGGGCCCCGGGACGGGGTGCGTCCTGGGCCGGCGCCGGAATGCTTGCTCCTTACACCGAGCGCATTACCAATGAAGCGTTGCTCGCACTTTGCGCGGCCTCGCTTGCGGAGTATCCGGCGTTCGTGCGGCGCGTTTTCGCCGCAAGCGGCGTCGACGCACAACTGCACCTCAACGGCGTCCTCTATGCAAGCTTCGATAGCACCGGGTTGGACGCATTGCATGCCCACGCGCGCGCTCTCGAATCACGGGGCGTCGATTGCAACGTGCTCGGCCGCGAAAGCGCACTGGCGGCCGAACCGTGGCTCGGCCCCGGAGTTCTCGGCGGACTGCTCAAAAATGCCGAAGGCTATGTCGACAACCGGCGTTTGAGCCGGGCGCTCGTTGCCGCGTGCGAAGCTTCCGGCGTCGTCATCGAGCAAAATCCTCACCTCTGGATCGAATGCGATGCGCGCCGCGTCCTTGGCATAGGTACTCGCCGCGGATTCACCGGGGCGCGAGCAATCGTCAACGCCTGCGGCGCTTGGGCTTCGGAGATCGCCGGCGTGCCGCAGTCGTGCGTTCCGAGTATCGAACCGGTGAAGGGACAGATGGTCGCTTTGGCCGTGCCCATCGGATTCGTGCGACGCGCGACGTGGGTTCCGGGAGCCTATCTCGTGCCGCGCGATGACGGCCGGCTGCTCATCGGCGCGACCGTCGAATCGGTCGGATTCGACGAACGCGTCACGGCGCAAGGCGTCCACGAGCTCCTGCGCGCGGCGCTCGCCGCGGCGCCGGCGCTCGCCGGCTTTTCCATGACGGAAAGCTGGGCGGGGCTGCGGCCCGGAACGCCCGACGGGCTGCCGTTCCTGGGGCCCACTGCGATCGAGGGCTACTTTCTGGCAAGCGGTCATTTTCGCAACGGCATCCTGCTCGCGCCGGCAACTGCGCGGTTGATCGCCGACGCGATCGAAAAAGATGCGGTCGAGCCCCTCGCGCCGTTTCTGTTCGCTCGGTTCGGCACGGAAGGAGCCCCCGTTGAACGAATACGTCAGGCGTGAAGGTTACGATCAACGGCCGTTCTGCCGACCTGCCCGATGAGCTGACCATCGGCTCTCTGCTCGAGCTGCTCGGTTCCGCGCGAAGCGGTATCGCGGTAGCGCGCAACGAGCGCGTCGTACGCCGTGCCGAATACGACCGGCAGCGGGTGCTCAACGGCGACCGCGTCGAGATCATCGAAGCCGTTGCTGGAGGATAGAGGGGCGGTTATGGCAGGCGATAGCTTTAGAATAGGCGCGTATCAACTCGACTCGCGGTTGATCGTCGGAACCGGAAAGTATCCCTCGATGGAGATGATGCGCGCCGCACACGCGGCAAGCGGCGCCGCCATGGTGACGGTCGCGATTCGGCGCATCAACTTGGACAACGCCGAAGGAAAGACGCTGCTCGATTACGTCGATCGCGAGCGCTACACGATTCTTCCGAACACTGCGGGATGTTACTCGGCGAAAGAGGCCGTGCTCACCGCGCAGCTCGCCCGGGAGCTGCTCGAAACCGATCTCGTAAAGCTCGAAGTCATCGGCGATGCGCGGACGCTCCACCCCGACTCACGAGAGACGTTGCTTGCGGCCGAGCAGCTCGTCAACGAAGGCTTCACGGTGCTGCCATATATCGGCGACGATCCGGTTGCGTGCAAGCAGCTCGAGGAAGTTGGATGCGCGGCGGTCATGCCGCTCGCCGCGCCGATTGGCAGTGGTTTGGGCGTCTGCAATCCCTATTCGATTCGCATCATCAAAGAGCGGGCAACCGTTCCGGTGATCGTCGACGCGGGAGTGGGCACGGCGTCCGATGCCGCGATCGCGATGGAGCTTGGCGTCGACGCGCTCTTGATGAATACGGGGATTGCGCGCGCCGGCGATCCGGTGCGCATGGCGGCAGCCATGAAATATGCCGTCATCGCCGGCCGCGAGGCCTTTTTGGCCGGGCGAATGGGGAAGCGGCTTTACGCCGACGCATCGAGCCCGATGCGCGACCTCATTTCAACGCAGAAATAACCTCGGGTCAGGATGACAGGATACGCCAGCTCCAGGCGTTCCAGAAGGTCGAGCCGCCGGGTGCCGGCTCGATGCCGCGCACGTAGGTTCGGTACGCATTAGGGATTCGCACTTGCCAGAGCGTGAAAACCGGAATATCGCGAGCGATCGCGCGCTGTACGATCGCATAATCGGCTTTGCGGCGCATCCGGTCGACACGAGACAGGGCGTCGCGCAGCGCGGAGTCGGCGCGCGGATCGCACCAAAAAGAGTAGTTGACGCCAGCCGGCGGCATCTGGTCGCAAGCGAAGTTCCACGAGTCGTCGGGATCGCTGCCCAACACCCACCAGGCATCATATGCCAACTGATACCGTGCGCCCGCCAAGAGGCCGCCCTGCGTGGCAGGCCCGTAGAACATGCCGCTGGGATACTGTTTGATGATCGTGCGAACTCCGATCCGCCGCAGATCCTCCTGGACGATGGCAGCCACCAGCGGCGAGCCGTTGATGATTTGCGGAGCGATCGCGAGCGTCAGATCGAGCGAGCGGCCCGCCAGCAACCGTCTCGCAGCGACGGGATCGTAGCGAATCGCCGGCATTGCCGCGTCGTACGCCCAGCCATTGCTGGGCTGATCGCCATCGATCAAGATGCCGCTCCCGTGCGTCGCGGCCGCCAGTAGGGTCCGGCGATCGATCCCCATGGCGATCGCTCTGCGAACCGACGCGTCGCGCAACGTTGGGTCGCGAAGATTGAAGCGTAGGACGTGCAGGTCGTTGACCGGCGTCAGCGCGATGCGCAGGCCCGGGATCGATCGCGCCTGCGGCAAGAGGGTAGGATCGACGTCGAAATAGGCGTCGACCTCGCCGGTCCGCAACTGTTCAAGCCGCGTGTTGGGATCGGGGATGATTCGATAAATGAGACGATCGATCTTAGCTTTGCCGCGCCAGTAGTACGGATTGGCCGCCAGCGTGATACTGTCGCCGTGGCGCCATTGCATCACTTGAAAAGGACCGGATCCGAGGGGGCGTTCGTTGTACGAGAGCCGGTTGAGGTCAACGTGCCCTTGGAGAAGATGTGCCGGCATGAGCGCACCGACGCCCTGGGGCCCGAAGAAATACTGAACGAACGGCGAGAATCGGCGTCGCAAGCGAACGACGACCGTGTGTTCGTCGGGCGACGCAATCTTCTCGACTTCCTCGTATCCGACGCGCGTCGCTACGTTGTTTCGCGGATTGACCACCTGGCGATACGAAAAGACGACGTCGCGCGCGGTCAATGGAAAACCGTCCTGCCAGCGAACCTTCGGGCGGAGATGGTACGTTATCGTCCGCTGGTCGTTGGAGATTCCGCCGTTGGCTAGCGTGGGAACCTGCAAAGCCGTCTCCGGTATGGCGTTCCCTCGATCGTCGTTTTCGATGAGATACGACATGTAAAGGTGGCTGAAGTTGAGCTCGTCGTCTTCGTTGGAGAGCAGAGGGTTCAAAGAATCGGGTTCGCCGGCCAGGCCGCTGAAGACGAGCGTCGCGCCGGTGTGACGACGGCCTCCCGCAGAGGAACAGGCAGCGCAACAGAGCGCCGCCAGCAGGGCGATAGAGAGAGCGTGGGTCATCTCTTGCGCGCGATTGCAAACCAATGCGCGGCCCCGACCGGGCGCTCCCGATGGGCCCACAACCCGACCACGCCGTCGACGCAATGTTCGCTCAGCGATTCGACGACGAAGAAAGGGTCGAGAATTGCCAGCAACCGCTCGCGATCGAAATAGGCGTGCGCGACCCCGCGCTCGTCGCCGTCGGTCGGCGCAAACGTCGCGTCGTCAATCCGCTCGCCCTGGCCGAAGCGCGCGTCGCGAATCGAGCCAAAAGTTGCGTAGAGTAATCCGCCGCTCGGGAGGCTCTGCGCAATTCGCCGCACTCGTGCCGCAATCGCACCGGGCGTTCCGTGAAGGAGTCCGTGCGTCGAGAGGACGCCCGCAAATCGTTCGCCGGGTCCTGGAAGCGGTGCCGAATCGGCCGTATCGTCGGCTACCGCGACGACGCGCAAGCCTGCGCGCCGCAGCGCTTCCGCGTTACGTCCGCCGCCCGTGGCGAAATCGAGCACCCGGCTGCCGGGGGCGGAGTGCAGGCGTTCGATCAGGCGTTCGGCCAATGGATGCGGTGCAGACACCATCCCTGTTTTCTAGAAAGGCAAAAAAATGCTAGGCGAAGGCGATATACTGCCGGCGGTCACGCTGCTCGACGATCGAGGTACTCCGGTAACGACGACGGATCTGCTCGGCGGCTCGTTGATTCTCTATTTTTATCCCAAGGACGACACCCCCGGCTGTACGAGCCAAGCCTCACAATTTCGCGACGTCTACGAGCGGTTCAAGGAAAAGAACGCACGAGTCGTCGGCGTCAGCCGGGATTCGGTCGAGTCGCACCAGCGTTTCAAGGAGAAGTTCTCCATTCCGTTCCCGCTGCTCGCCGATACTGAGTCGAAACTCTATAAAGCCGTCGGAGTTAACGCGCGCTCGACGTTTCTCATCGGCGAGGATGGTCAAATCCTCAAAGTCTGGCCCAAGGTGAATGTCAACGAGCACGCGGAAGAGGTTCTCGCATCGCTGCCCTGAGGCTGCGCATCGTCGGATCGAGCCCAGCCATGCCGCGCCCGGGCGGCGCGTCCAGCTCGTATCTGATAGAGAGCGGCAATGCAGCGGTGCTCATCGACGTAGGCAGCGGCGCGTTGGGAAAGCTCCAACTTTTTACGGAGTACGAGCGCCTCGATGCAATCGTGATCTCTCACATGCACGCCGACCACTTCTTCGATCTCGTGCCCTTTCGGTACGGATTGAAATACGGCAACGCTTCGCGTGCGCAACGGCTGGCGCTCTGGCTGCCGTCCGATGGCCGCAGGGCGCTCGAGGCGCTTCGAGTAGCCGTTGCGACCGACGCACCGGCCGATTTTTTCGACGCCGTCTTTGCACTCGAGGAGTACGATCCGGCGCGAGCATTGCGTGTAAAGGATCTACGCTTGAGCTTTTGCCGGACGCGTCATTACGTCGAGGCCTTCGCAATACGGGCGGAATGCGACGGCGAAAGCATCACGTACTCCGCCGACACCGCGCCGTGCGAAGCCGTGATCGAGCACGCTCGAACCAGCTCCCTCTTTCTTTGCGAAGCGGCGCTCGGGCTTGGCAGCGAGGAGGGCGAACGCGGCCACTCTTCCGCTTGGGAAGCCGGCGAGATGGCGCAGCGTGCCGGCGTCGAGCGGCTCGTGCTGACGCACTATCCGGCCGAATATACCCCGCAAGCCCTCGTCGAAGCCGCGCAAACCCGCTTCTCGGGGCCGGTAAGCGCGGCCGAGGACGGCGCTCAGTTTTCTATCTTGGGGTCGCTGAGCGGGAGCGAGAACTGAATCAACGCGTGCACGGGCGCAAGTCCCCGGCTGATGACGGCATAGGGCGTGACTTTTAGCCCGAGTTCCTCCAGGCGCGCGGCCGCGGCAAGAAGCTCGCGCCCGTTGGTGACGACGTCCTCGAGCAGCAAGGCGTGCTGGCCGGCTTCAAACGGCCCTTCTACGTAGTCGTTTGCGAACGCACCGTAGGCTTTCGGCTTTTTGCGCACCGCGATCATCGGAATGTTGGATAGCTGCGAGACCGCCGTCGCAATGACGACGCCGCCCAGTTCCGTGCCCGCGACCAGGTCGGGATGAAGTTCGGAGATGATGGGGGTAAAAAAGCGAGCGATCTTTCGTAGAACGAGCGGATCGGAGAAGAGGCTGAATTTGTCGATGTAGTAGTCGCTACGCGCGCCGCCGGAGAGGAGGTAATCCCCGCGCGTCAGTGCGCGTTCGACAATGACCTTGCGCAGCCACGCGAGGTCGGGAAGTCCTAGATGCGCCATTGCCATGCGTTCCATGACTCGACGACCGGGTTCGGATCGAAACCGTAAAAATCTACGCTGATCGGCTCCATCTGCCGAAGCCAATAAATGAAGAGCGCCGGATTATCCCGCGCGAAGAGCTCCTGAATTTGATCGTACGCCGCGGCCCGCGAGGCCCGGTCGTAGTGCGTCAAGGCGATCGACTGAGCGGCTTGCATCTGAGGGTTGCAATATCGTGAATAGTTATATCCGCTCGGCGGAAAGTTCTCGCAAGTATATTGCGTGCTGTCGTCGGGGTCGATTCCGGCGAACCATCCGCTGACGGAAATGTCGAACTTTCCTAGCTGCAGAATTCCGCCCATGCCGGCCGGAGCATAGAGCACGTCACCCGGATAATATTTTATTGCGGTGTCGATCCCGGCCTGGCGGAGCATGGCCTGAATTTCGAGCGCCTCGCGCCGCCGGGTGGCGCTGGAATTGTTGGTGACCATGACCAGTTGCAGCGGCTCGCCGCCTTTGCGCATGACGCCGTCAGGTCCCGGCGCCCAACCCGCTTCGCGCAGCTGCCGGCGCGCCATCACCGGGTCGTGAGGATAGTTATGAGTGTTTGGATTGAACGCCCACATCCAATCGGGGATGTCCGCAGTCGCTATGGTTTGCGTCCCATAGGTGACGGTTCGGACGATCTCCCTCTTGTCCACCGCATAAGCGATGGCGAGCCGAACGCGCGGGTCGGTCAGGTATGGGCGCCCGACATTGAGCTGGACGTAAGCATAGCCGTTGACGTTTACCCATACGATGCGAACGTCGGGGAGCGAACGCAAAGCCTCGTAGTTGTCGATCGACGCCTGAAACATGTAATCGATGGCGTGCGTTCTCAACAGCGTGACGGACGTGTCCTCATCGGGAACGATTCTCACCTGAACTCGGTCGAGCCCCGGCTTGCCGAGGAAGAACGCGTCGTTTCTCACGAGCGAGATGTGGTCGCCCCGAGCCCACTCGACGAATTTGAACGGGCCGTCGCTGACGGCGGGGCGGCTATCGAAAGAAATCTGATTGATGTTCGGGTAGCTTGCCAGGACGTGGGCGGGCGCGATCATGTACGGTTGGTCGCTTTCGGCAAAAAATGTATCGACGAAGGGAGCGAACCGCCGTTTCAAATGGACCACGACCGTGCTTGCATTCGGCGTCCCGATGCTCGCCACGTCATCGTATCCGTGCCGTGACACGACGTTGTTGTCGGGATTCATAATCGCTTGCCACGACCATTTGACGTCCCGCGACGTGACTGCAACGCCATCGGTCCATTTCGCATCGCGGCGCAGGCGGTAGGTGATCGTCAGCCCGTCGGCGGCGATACCGCCGTTGGCGAGCGTAGGCACCTGCGCCGCCAGCATCGGCAGCGGATTGCCTTTGGGATCGGCGGTGAGCAGCGGCTCGAACATCAATCGGTCGACGAAAACGTCGGTCGTGTTCGAATTCAGCAGCGGGTTTAGGTTTTTCAAGTCGCTCTGAACCGCCACGCGCAAGACGCCGGCTTGCGTCCACGAATGCCGCGCTCCAACGGGTCCATTCGAAACCTTACTGCAAGAGTAAAGCAACAAAGCGGAAAGAACGATCGTAAACGACTTGAGGCGCGGCGTCATGTCGTACGAGGAGGCTCCGACACGAGCGCCATTGACAGGAGGTCAAAATTGTTCCGGACATGGATGGCCGCAATGCATGCGGGCACAGGAGGTGCGGGAGCATGCGCCTTAGCAGGTGGCGCGAGTGCGGTGCAGCAGGAGCGGAACATGGATGTGGAGCGACGAGCCACTCCGAGTACGACGCGATCCGCGCCGAAAAGTCGTGCCAGATTACACCGCAGCTTTTGGAGCGACCCGATTTCCAGGAACCGGATCGTAGCGTTCGTGGCGCCAGCTATACGTCCCGAGCCCCTGCGTGCCCGTCCGCAGCTCGGTGATGTAACGCGAGAGCTCGACTGCCGGAACGTAGGCCTCGACGACGTCAAAGCCGCTTCGTTCCGCGGGATTCATTCCGAGGATTTGACCGCGCTTGCCGGTGAGCTGCTGGATAACGGTCGACGTGTAGGTGGTAGGCACCGTCACCCGCACGTATGCGATCGGCTCGAGGACGACCGGATTGCACTTTGGAAGAGCTTCGCGCACGCCCATCCCGGCGGCGGTCTTGAACGACTGCTCGCTGGAATCGACGTCGTGATACTGACCGTCAAAGAGCGTCACGTGCAAATCGGTCACGGGGTATCCGCTGGTCCCTCGCACGAGCGCTTCGCGGACGCCCTTCTCGACCGCCGGAATGAACTGCCGCGGCACGACGCCGCCGACGATCTTCTCCTCGAAGGTAACGCCTGCGCCTCGCTCGCGCGGCTCGAACCGCAGCCACACGTCGCCGAACTGACCATGACCACCCGTCTGGTGCTTGTAGCGCGAATGGATCTCGGTTCCGCCGGTGATCGTCTCCTGATACGGGATTGTGGGCGCGGCGGTGTCGACCTCGACTTTATACTTGCGCGCCAGCCGTTCTACGGCCATCGAGACGTGCTGCTCCCCGCTGCCGAGTAACAGCAGCTCGTGCGTCACTTCGGCTCGCTCGATGCGCAGCGCCGGATCTTCGTCCACAATACGCGACAGCATCTGCGAAATCTTCGCCTCGTCGATGCGCTCCTTCGGCTTGACGGCCACGCCGAAGACAGGCTCGGCGATCGGTACTCGCGGTAAGAGCACTTTGTGACCGTTTGACGTCAGCGTATCGCCCGTCGCCACCGAATCGAGCCTGGCAAGCGCGACGATCGTGCCGGGACCGGCCTCCGGAATCGGCTCCTGCTTTTTGCCTTGCAGCCGGTAGAGTCCGCCAAGACGAACCTTTTCGTCACGCTTGCTGACGTTCGTCAGCGTCGCGTCGGCTTTGATCGTTCCCGAGAGCACGCGCGCGATCGAGAGCTTCCCGCTTTGCGGATGAATCGAGGTCTTGACGACGCGAGCAACCACCGGCGCCGTTTGATCGGGCGCGATCGCGCGTCCTTCGGCATCGGGATGAGAAGTCTGGGCCGGCGACGGAAACCACTTTTCGACGGCTCGCACCAGTGCCGCAACGCCTGCACCCGACGCGCCGGCGGCAGCCAAGACCGGAACGACTTGGTCGTGAGAGCACTCGCTGCAAAGATCGCGTTCGATCTCCTCGAGCGGCGGTTCCACGCCTTCGAGCAGCTCCTCCATCAAGCGATCGTCGAAGTCGGCCATCGCCTCGAGCAGCTCGACGTGAAGGCTTCGCGCGCGTTCTTCGAGGTCGGCGGGAATCGCATCTTGCTTTTCGCCGAACGTTCCGGCCCCCGACTCGCCGGTAAAACGGTACGCCGCCATCTGCGCGAGATCGATATAGCCCTCAAAGCGTTCGACGCAGCCCAACGGCAACTGTTCTGCAACGACGTGCCGGCCGTACGCATTTTGCAGCGCGGCCAGCGTTTCCATAAAATCGGCGCCCGGCCGGTCGATCTTGTTGATGACGAAGAAATGCGGCATGTGCGTCGATTCCAGGTGATCGACAATGGCCTGCGTTTGAACGATCCGTCCAGGATCGGCTTCTACGACGACGACGGCGGCGTCAACGCCCGCCAGCGCTTGTTTGGTCTCTTCGAAGAAGTCGACGAACCCCGGTGTATCCACGATCGTGATCTCTACGCCGTCTGCCGCCGTGTGCGCAAATCCGACGGTGGTCGATTGTAGATGCGCCGCGTCCTCGGGTTCGTGATCGGTTACCGTCGTGCCGTCGGCTATGGAGCCCCGTCGCCCAATCGCTCCCGTGTGAGCAAGAATCGCCTCGACAAGCGTCGTCTTGCCCGCGTGATGCGGTCCGACGAAAGCGATATTCCGTACGCGCTCAATATCCGCCACTTGCTTTGTCCTCTATAAAAAATCGTGCTAACGGCGTTTGGCCGCGGTCTTTTTCTTTTTGACGCTTTTCTTTGCGTACCCGGGCAAGCGCTTGCGCTTTAGCCCGTTGCGCGGCGTCGACTTCTTGCCTGCGGCTTTCTTTCTTGCGGTGCGCTCGGTGGATGGCTTACGCGTCGGAGTTTTGCGGGCTCGCGATTTAAGGCCGGCGGATACACGGACAGCCGTTTTTCGGGCCGCCGGTTTGCGCGGCGCCGGTTTAGGAGCCGCTTTCTTTGCCCCCGCAGCTCGCGCCGGCAACGCTTTTCTGACGTTGGCCGCCCGCGGCTTCGAGACCGGCTTCTTGGTTGGTGGTTTTTTCTTCTTCGGTGAAGCCGCAGGCTTAGGACTTCGCGCCTCCCTCATGTTGCTCGCCGAAGCGGAAGACTCGATCGTGCGACGTGACGTACCGGTACTCGGGGGCGTCGGAAGCGCCGGTCGCTTCGAAGCGCGTGCCGAGTCCCCGAGACGTTTTTTAGGCCCGGCGTCGCGGGCACGCGTGCCTCGGCGCGACCCGGCTGTTTCGGCTGCCTCAGGGAGTCCCAGCTCGGCTCGGCTGTAGCCGGTGATGCTGCTGCCGGGCGTGCTGAGCTGACGGAGCGCGTGAGCCTGTGCTTCGAGATGTTCGCGAGTCGCGCGGAGTGCGACCCGAGCCAATCGGCCCGCGACGGGGAAGACCACTTCGTTGATACGCGCGTCATCGAGCAGCTTGAGCACGACGCCGAAAGCGTTGCCCTGATCCTTCGGGCTGTGAGCGTCCGAGCCAACTGCTATGCCGACGCCTCGAGCCTTTGCCTTGCGCACGAGCCTGGCATTGGCTTCGAGATATTTTTTCTTGCGATCCTCGGGATAGTCGCGATAAAGAAAGCGCGTGTTGACCTCGACGGCCATGCCGCGGCGATGAGCGACGTCGAGCATCCGGTCCTCATGCTCTTCGAGCTTCTTATTGGGCAGCCAGCGGCCGAACGTCGCCGGAACGAAGAAATGGCCGACGATATGGCCGGGCAGCTTCTCGAGATCGTCGAGCAGCTTGGCCATGTAGAGCTCCCAGAGCTTGTCGCTGCCGATGACTTCGTGCAGCGCGCTGAACTCCTCATTGTCGAATGGCCAGAGCCAATCGGCTCCTTTCTCCGGGTGCTCGATGGGAACGAAATGAACGGAGCGGATGATTCCATCGGGGCGCATAGCGTCGACGATGTTCTGAGCGTCAGGACGCGCGCGCGGGTCGTTATCGATCTCGGCGCCGATCGAGAAACGCATCCCGCGGCGCAACGCTTCGGAAACAACGGCCGCATGCGCGATGTCCACCCCGGCCGTCTCGGCGGCCCCAAGCAGATCGCCTGCTTGCGCCAGGTTCAGCGCTCGGCGTACGGTATTGACGGCCCCGGGGTCTTCAAATGTGAGATAGTTAGCGTGGTCTGCGACCATCAAGAAACGCGGCGACTCCCGCCGGCAGGCATGATAAAACCACAGAAAGAGCATGCGCGCAGAGTACGCGATCGGTCGCTCCTCGGTATACGGGCGATGTTCGCCTTTCGCGTGGCCGTGAACGTCGGGAATGGCTGCGATCCGCGGATCGCTCATCTGGACGCGCACACCGATGTCGCCACGTTCGCTAAGGTTGGCGTCTAGCCCCGGTAGCCCTCCATTTCCAGAAGGCGAGCTTTCATCTCGAGACCGTAGTAATAATTATGCAGATCACCCGACGAATCGACGACGCGATGGCAGGGGAAAAGAAACGGAAGAGGATTGCGCGCCATCACGCGGCCGACTGCTCGCGCGGCTTTTGGCCGACCGATTTGAGTAGCGACCCAGGCGTACGAACGCACTTCGCCCGGCGGGATGCGAGCGGCGGCGCGAAGCACGGCTTGTTCAAATGGGGTTAGGTCGCTTATGTCGACGAGTGCGTCGTCCACGGTCCACGTGCTGAAGAAGCGTTCCAGCGCGCGAACGAGCCAAGGCGGCGCCTCGCCGCTCACGACGCGACGGTGCAGCCGGCGCTCCGCTCGCCGCGCCACTTCTTCGAAGGGCTCTCCGGTATCCAGGTTGACGTATGCGATTCTATCCGATTTAAAGCCGACGTAGAGCCGCCCGACCGGCGTACTGACCGCAGAGAGCACGACGGGCGGGTAGATCTTGCCTTTGAGCGCCGCAATGTGCTGGACGACTTTTTTCGTAAAATCGCACGACGGTTCGGGCGGCGGTAGACAAGAGAGGCAGTACGCGACGCCTTCGTACTGCTCGTACATCGCTTGGCAAGATGGGCAGGCACGCAGATGGCTGTGGACGGTCTCCTTCAGCGAGCCTTGACACTCGCCGCGAAGCTCGTCCCACAGCGCCTCGACGTCACGACAACGCATGCAGGGGGACTCCTTCGGGGGCAAATCGTCCGATTTGCGGACCCAAAATGCGCCGCAGAATGCGCACGGCCCGATGGACGTGGGACTTAACTGTGCCGATCGGTTGGTTGAGAATCTCGGCAATTTCGGGATGACTGCGGCCTTCGATGAACCGCAGCGTGGCTGCCGCTCGAAGATGCATCGGAAGCTGTAGGAGCGCCCGCTCCACGAGCGCGATCTCGGTATTCTGTTCGACGATCGCCTCGGGCTGCGGCGGCCCTTCGTTCGACTCGCGCAAGAGCGCGTCTGGATCGGCGAGCGCGTCGAGCGCCACGTTCGACGGACGCTTGCTTCGCAGTCGGTTGCGCGTCACGTTGAGCGTAATCGTGTAGAGCCAGGGCTGGAGCCGGAGCTCAGAACGCTGTTCGGGCGACATCTTGCCAAGCGCGCGGTACGCTCGAACGAAGGCATCCTGGACGATCTCTTCGGCATCCTCCCGGTTCCCCGTCATCCGAAGCGCAAAGCCATAGAGGCGGCGCTGATAATCCTCCACAATCCGCTCGAAATTGAGCACGCTGGGGGCGGAATCGGCCGAGGGTCGCATCGCCGCGGTCCGCCCGGGCGTCGTCGCTGATGGCACGTATACCCCCGTAAGGAGTGGTGCGAGCGCGCTCATACAGTGCCCCGGACCACCACTGCTAGGGCCGTGGTTTCACGCTCACCCCAAAAACTCCTGAGGGGAGGGCTTTTTGTAGGCGTTTCTAAAGGATTGCCATGCCGCTTCGCATGAGCGCCGGCCTAGGAAAGAGTATGAAGCCGCTTCGCTCGCAATGAGAGAAGCGGTTTTTCGTTTGCGCTCTCCGATCGAATGAAAGGTGCGGTCTATGCAGCAAGCCATCGAGCCAACGGAGATTTCGCTGGACGCGTACACGATGTGCAGCTTTTTGCCGGATATCAACTCTGCACGAGCGCTTCCTCTCGCGCTCATCGGTTACCGCCAAAGCGAGGATCCGTGGTTCGTGTGGCTCGTCCCTAAAGAAGGCGTCGATCCCGCCGGTCTCACCGAGGATCCGTACTACGCAAAAGTATTACGCGATCCTCAAGGGTACTTCAAAAAGAAACTCGCGAAGTACGTCGAGGAGACCGGTTGCGTCAGACGCGGCATCGAGATGTTGATCGACTGTCATCAGAACCATCTTGCTTTTACACCGCTCACGGAGTTGCGGGAGCGTCCGTTCCGCCATCCTTTGCAGGTGGAGTTGGTGGGGGCATTTTAGCGGTCGCTCTGATCGATCGGCGGTAGACGATGCGTACGGGGACCGTCACCATTCGGCTCGCAGCGAGGCGCGCGTCGAGCGTCAACGTAATGCTCAGCGCCAAAAGCATCGCCCCCTCCAGCTCGTAGTACGCCGTGCCGTCCATTTTCATCGTTCCCGATACCAGCGTCTCCGCATAGCCGGGCAGCGGTCCGGTCATCGCACCCTCGGCCTCGAAGCGCACGCCGACGGTTGGCGTTCCGCCGATCGGACCGCCGGGCACCGGGCGCAGGAATCCATGCAAGACGGTCTCGGAACCCAGCGGAGAAGTGGCGGAGAAGGGTGCGCGATCGTGCAGCGCGCGCAGGTCTCGAAGCGTAGCGGCGTCCAGCCGCACGGCGAACGGTTGATTGAGGATCGTCAAGAAATCGGGGTCGTTATCAAGACGGTCTTCGAATGTGCCGTTCGGCAGAAGGATTTGAACGAAAAGAGCCTCGTTGCGGCTCTTTCCGTTGGGGCCGCTACGGGTGTAGCGAGCGCGCACTTCAAAGCGCCAAGCTTTGCCCTCTCGTCGCGCCATTAAGCGCTCCGTCCCCGCATACGATACCTTCGAAGAAGTCTTGGTCGAGACGATGCGATACACGTCTTGGCCCGATGTATCGTATTGCACGTCGGCACAGGCAGGTCCGGTTACCGACAAGAGCGCGGCAACCAGCGCGACGGCAAGTTTGATTGTGTGCTCCGTTTCTTGCGAGATGTCTTGCTTCTACTACACTATCATTCGTGGCAAGAGCGGAGCGTTTAGCGGCGTTTGAATCCGTGAACGACGGTACGGCGACGCTGCGCGAGGAAGAAGCGGATATCGGCCGTTCCTTCACAGACGACGACGGCGTCGGCATCGGCGAAATGACGACCGTTGACTTCCACGATGAAATCGCCGCCGGCGAGGCCGGCAAGCGTACGGTGGACGCTGCGCGAGAACTTGTCGTGTGGCGCTCGGGAACCAATCGCTTCGCGGACGGCAAACTCCAGTAAATGGGCAACGCGCAACGGCGTAGCGAGCGCGAAGACACCAGACCCGCCGATTGCGACGGCGTGGAGATCGAGCGGTACCCTCACGCGGATCATGAGACGCTCATTTTCTGCTGCATCGAGGAGCTGCCTGCCGGCGCAGATAAATGAATCGGCCAATGTCCTTCGGGAACGTACCGCCAGAAATGCTGGCAGGTGCAGTCGAGAAGCTTCTCGCGAAGATGGATGAGGCCGATCTCGCCGCCTTGTACCAACGCGAGCTCTTAACGATGCCGTCAGACGTCGTTCCCATATTCGTCGAAGCACTCTTTACCGCGTTTCGCGACCGGGGTGAATCGTCGGAGGATGCCGCCGAGGGAGCCGGTACGACGCTCGACGCCATCACGAGGCGAGAAACCGGAGGCATCAGCGCGCTGCTTGCATACGCGCGCGGCAGCCCGGACCTGCTCAAAGAGGCAACGACGATTTTCGTAGAGCAGCGTCCGGATCTGATCGTAGCGCTCCCCGCCGTGCTTCGGGATCAACTGGCCGAACGGCTGACGCGGACCCTGTCCTGAACCCTTCGAATTTGCTCAGGACGGGCTTCGACGAAGGATGAGGGAACCGCGACGACGGCGTCGGTCCGACGACGATGCCGGCGGAGGCCTGCCGCTCTTTCCGCTCATTCTCGTGGTTATCTTGGCAGGGTTGCTGCTGGGCGGCGCACTTGCGCACTTCTTCGGCTCGCAGCGCCCTTCACGACCGGGACCCGCGGCGGTCGCCGGTCTGCCTTCTCCGGCCGCAACTCCTGCGCCGACTTTGACCGCGCCGCCTGCCGTCATTCGCGCATCCATGCCATCCGCGGGTCCAACGTCGGCTCGTCCAACGCCCGCTCGTCCAACGTCCGCGCCTTCTACGAGGCCAGCGACAACGCCGACGTCCGCAAAGACTCCGACGATTCTCCCGCGGACTCTAAAAACGCCGGCTCCGACGACAATGCCGACGGTAATTGCCGTTGTGCCGAGCACTTCCCCTAAGAGCGTACCGACTCCAAGGCCGCCCGTCCCGCCCGTTTCAGCCTCGCCCGCGTTGAGCACGGAGAGCCGGGCCTCCACGGTCGTTCGTACATACCTTGGAGCGCTCGCGCACGGCGATCGCACGGCTGCCGCTTCGTACCTTGCCCATGGGCTTCCGACCGAGACGTTTATGAATTCGGCCGCGCACATCGAATCGATTCGTTCGGCGAACATCGGCGCGCAGCAATATCGCGTCACGGCCGACGTGCAAACCGGTAGCGGCGAGTACTACGTCACGTTTACCGTCGAAAATGGTCCGTTAGGTTTGCAAATTACCGATCACTACGCGATCAAGCCCCAATAAAACGGCGTGCTTTAGCGCATCTCGGTGTCGCCCCGGGCCTCGATTACGTCAGTAAACTTCGGCCCGTGGCTCTTCCCCGCAGGATGCGGGCAATGTCGTGAAGCGCAGGAGGCGCGAGAGACGACCTAGAGCTGCATCTAAATCAGACCGTTTTATACCTCGGCGCCGATGCCGGTTGCGGCGCGAACTTGCAGCTGGTCGAACATCGCCTCGGATTCACGGTCGCGCGCGAGCAGCGTCCCTAGGATCGCGCCTGCTAGGCCGATCGGAATCGACACAATGCCCGGGTTTTCGAGCGGGAAGATCGCTCGGCTTCCCATGAGAAGTGGGCTCACCGCAATCAAGGCGAGCGAGGAAATCAAACCCGCCAGCATTCCGGTAATCGCGCCAAGCCTAGCAAAACGCCGCCAGGAGAGTGCGAGAAGAATGACGGGCACGTTAGCGCTCGCGGCCACCGCGAAGGCAAGTCCCACCAAGAACGCGACGTTGAAGCCACGCAGCACAATCGACAGCGCAATTGCAAGCGCGCCGACGACCAACGCGGTCGCGCGCGCGACGAAAATGTGCTCCGTTTCGTCGCCGCGCCCGCTGCGGATTAGACTGAACCAGATGTCGTGCGCGAAGGCCGAAGAGGCCGTGATCGTGAGGCCGGCGACGACCGCTAGAATCGTGGCAAAGGCGACGGCCGCCACAAAGGCCGTCAACAGCGAGCCTCCCACCTGCTCTGCCAAGAGAGGCGCGGCCAGATTGCTGTCGGATTGCGGCACGATGTACCCGTTCTCTCTGAGCTGTGCGTCGAGTGGATCTTGCCGCTCCGGATGGCGCGCGATGTAGCCGATCGCCTGGCCCGCATACATCCGCCGGCCGATGTGTTCTTTGCCGACGATCGTCGCGGCGCCGAGTCCCATGAACGACGTGGTGAGATAAAAGATGCCGATTAGCACCATCGCCCAGGCCACCGACGTGCGCGCCGCCTTTGCTGAGGGCACGGTAAAAAAGCGCATGAGAATGTGGGGGAGGCCCGCCGTGCCGAGGACGAGCGCAAGCCCAAGCGAGACCAAATTCAATGCGCCGACCGGCCCGTGAAAGAGCAAGCCCGGGCGCAGCAGGTTCGACGCGCCCCCGGCGACCGGCACAGCCGCCGCAGCACCGAAGAATTCACCCAGCGAGAAGCTGAAGTGCTTCATCGCGAGAACCGAGAGCACGAGTGCCGTCACGAGCAACAGGCCGGCTTTGATGATCTGCACCCACGTCGTCGCAAGCATGCCGCCGAAGAGCACGTAGACGAGCATCAGCACGCCGACGGCCGCTATGCCGATGACGCCTTCGGATCTGGGAAGCAGCAGATTGACGATTGCGTTTACGCCAACCATTTGCGCGATCAAGTAAAAGAGGGTGATTGCCAGCGTCGAGAGCGCCGCGATCGCGCGAACGCCACGGCCCCGCAGGCGAAACGAGACCAGATCGGCCATGGTGTATTTGCCGATATTTCGCAGCGGTTCTGCCACGAGAAGGAGGACGGCTAGATAAGCTACGAGCCAACCCACCGAGTACATGAAGCCGTCGAACCCATAAAATGCGACCAGGCCGGTAATTCCAAGAAACGACGCGGCGGAAACATAATCGCCCGCGATGGCCCAGCCGTTCTGCAGGCCGCCAATTCTCCGGTGGGCGGTATAGAAGCCGCGGCTCGTGCGGCTTTGACCGGAGGCCCAGTACGTGACGACGAGCGTGATGCCCACGAAGATCGCGAACATCACGAGCGAGGGCTGCGTCCTCAAGGTTGCAAGTCTTGGACTTCGCGGCTCTCTCGCCGCCGGATTTTTGCGGCGCGGACGTCAAAGCTCCGGGCGCGCCATAGATAGAGCGCGAGCAGAATCCAGGCCATGGCAAATTGAGAGAGCGCAAAACAATATGCGACCGTCAAAGGCCCCAGCACCGGCCGGCTCATCATCTCGGGGAGCCAGCCTACCAAAACCGGCAGCATCAGATAATAGGCGATAAAGAAAACGGTTGCCGGTATCACGAAGCGCCGGCGCGACCGCTGCAGCGCACGAAATTCAGGCTCGGCGGCAAGAGCCTGCCAGGGATTGGGCACGAGGCCATGCCTCACTCCTCGTCGGGCCACCCGGCCAGCTCGCCGACCGCGGCGCTTTTGAGCACGCGCAGGCCGAGCATCGCGCACTTCATGCGCGCGGGGCTTATGCCGATGCCCACGTCTTCGAGCACGACGTCTTTGCCGAGCTTCGCCACGTCTGCGAGTTTCATCCCTTTGACCCGTTCCGTCAGCATCGATGCCGAGGCTTGACTAATCGCACAGCCTTTGCCGGAGAAACGCACGTCGCTGACGATGCCATCGTCGAGCTTCAACTCCATGCGAATTTGATCGCCGCATAGAGGATTGAGATCTTCGGCTTCGACGTCGAACTGCTCCAGAGTGCCGAAGTTGCGCGGATTGCGATAGTGATCGAGAATGTAGTCCCGATAGAAGTCGTCCACGAGAAGCCTTAAAGCCCGAAGATGCGAGCCGCTTTTTCGATTCCGCTACAAAGCACGTCGACGTCCGCTTCGGTGTTATAGATGTAAAACGAAGCCCGCGCCGTAGCCGACCATCCCATCTTTTCCATCAGCGGCATCGTGCAATGATGGCCCGCGCGAACGCAAATACCTTCGGTATCTAAGATCGAGGCGAGGTCGTGCGCATGTACGTCGGCTAGGTTGAACGAGATGACGCCGGAAACGAGCGCGGGGTCGCGCGGTCCGTAGATGGCCAGGCCGCGCGGCTCGAGCGCGGCGAGTCGTTGCAGTGCGTAGGCGGTCAGCGATCGCTCGTGTTCGCGCACCCACGTCATTCCGACGTCTTCGAGGTACTCGGCGGCGACGCCGAAGGCGATGGCATCGGCGATATTGCTCGTTCCAGCCTCGAACTTGCGCGGCGGATCGGCGAAGGTTGTGCGATCGTATTCGACCTTTCGGATCATATCACCGCCGGAGAAAAACGGCGGCATCGCTTCCAGCAGAGCGCGCTTGCCGTAAAGGACGCCGATGCCCGTCGGTCCCAGCATCTTGTGCCCGCTGAAGGTGTAAAAATCGGCATCGAGGGCTTTCACGTCGAGCGGCAAATGCGGCGCGCCTTGCGCGCCGTCGATCAGGACGACCGCACCGGCCGCGTGGGCGCGCGGTACGATAGTTTCCAGCGGCAAGATCGTTCCCAGCGTATTGCTGACGTGGGCGATAGCGACGAGCTTGCAGCCGTCGAGCAGCTCGTCGAGGTCGTCGAGAACGTAGAGTCCCCGATCGTCGACCGGGACGAAACGTAGCTGCGCGCCGCAACGCTGCGCTAGGAGCTGCCACGGCACGAGATCGGAATGATGCTCCAGCTCGGTCAGCAGAATTGCATCTCCGGCTTTCAAATTCGCATTGCCCCAAGAATAGGCGACGAGGTTGATCGCTTCGGTCGTGTTGCGCACCCACACTACCTCGGAATCGGCCGCACCGATGAAGCGTGCCAGCTTGACGCGGGCCTGCTCGAATTCCGCGGTTGCGCGCGCGGCGATCTCGTAGACGCCGCGGTGAATGTTCGCGTTGTACTGCTCGTAGTACTCGACCAACGCGGCAATGACCGCGCGCGGCTTTTGCGAGGTTGCCGCCGAGTCGAGGTAGACCAGCCGCTTGCCGCGGGACGTCGGACGGGCAAGAATCGGAAAGTCGGCAATAATCCGCTCAACGCGGGCTTGGTCGAACGGTGAGGTCCGCAGCGCCTGCGTCATGAGAGCTTTGCCGCTAAGGCGGCGCGGATTTCGTCACGAAGACTCAAGGAAGGAAACCACTCGATCGCGGGCTCGAAGAATCCGAGCGCGATCATGCGTTCGGCCGCCGCGGGCTCGATGCCACGGCTCTCCATGTAGAAGATTTGCTCCGCGTCAATCGCTCCGACCGTCGCGCCATGATAGGCCTTTACGTCGTTCGCGCCGATTTCGAGCGCGGGTATGGAATCTATGTGGGCCGTCGGTGAGAGTAGGAGCGCGTCGTCGCGCAGCCGCGCGTCGCTCCCTTGGGCGTGCGGGGCGATGCGAATGTTGCCCAGGAAGCGGGCCTGACCCCGCCCCATCGCCGCGGATTTCACGAGCGTTTCGGAGCTCGCATCGCCGGCCAGATGCTCGACGGTGCTAACCAGATCGACGTGTTGCGATTCGCGCGGGAAGAAGATCGCCGCGATCTGCGCGTTGGCTCCCTGCTCTTCGATCGAGACGCGAACGTCGCCGGCAGCGAGGACGCCCCCGAGCTCTGCTAGACTAAATGAAATCTGCGCGCCACGCCCGGGGCGCCCCGCCCGGCTCGAGATGACGCGAGCGCCACCGCAAGCTTCCTGCAGCACTGCGTAAGTAACGCGGGCGTGCTCCGCGCTGACGACCTCTGTGGCGCCGCAGATAAAGGCCTCTTCGTCGCCCGTTAGGCGCTCGATAACCGTGGCGCGCGCGCCTCGTTCGGCGAGCACGACGCTCCAAGGGAAGATCGCTGCGCCGGGCCGAGCGTGATAGCGGATGACGATGGGATCGTCGCAAGCGTGGTCGGCAGGAACGTACGCGAAGACGCCGAGACCGGCAAAGGCGTGCGCGAGCGCGCCGAATTTGCTCGCCGCAATTCCCGTCGTGCCGAAAGCGCGAGCGAGAAGCTGGGGATGCTCGCGCGCCGCGGTGGCGAGGTTGCATGCAATGACCCTTGGATCACGGTTATCGATCGTCGCCGCTGCCGGATCGAATTCGATTGCGGCGGCGTCGGGCACGATCGATTCAAAGTCAACCTTCCAAAAGCGTCCGGGCTTTTCACGTTTGCTCGGCAACGCGAAAAATTTTCGAGCGCACGCGTACGCGCGTCGCGCGAAAGCAGCGCATCGTCCAAGGAGTTAAGCCGCTCGTAAATAGGCTCCGACGTCAGCGCAGTGAGGGCACTAGACAACCGCGCCGGTCTCCTCACGGATTTTATCGTAGCCTTCTCGCTCGATGCGGTGCGCGAGGTCGTGCCCGCCGGTCTTGACGATACGTCCGTCGATCATAATGTGAACGACGTCGGGAGTGACGTACTGCAAGATACGCGGATAATGCGTGATGATGAGGAAGCCGGTGTTCCGTCCTTCATCGCTTGCTCGCAAGGCGGCGATTGAGTCGCCGACGTCCTTGAGCGCGTCGATGTCGAGGCCGGAGTCCGTCTCGTCCATGATCGCGTACTTGGGTGCCAGCACCGCCAACTGAAGCATTTCGAGCCGTTTCTTCTCACCGCCCGAGAAGCCGTCGTTGAGATAGCGGCCCATGAATGAAGGCTCGATTCCGAGCTGCTCCATCTTTTCGAGTAGGAGCGCGCGAAACTTCGCAGGCGGAAGATCCCCGGGCCGCTCTGCCCGCCGTGCGGCGTGCAGGAAATTGGCTACTTTCACTCCGGGTATCGCGGCAGGGTACTGGAATGAAAGGAAAAGGCCGGCACGCGCCCGTTTATCGGGAGCAAGGGCGAGCAAGTCCTCGCCATCCAGCTCGACGCGCCCGCTTACTTCGTACTGGGGGTGCCCGGTAAGCGAGAACGCGAGGGTTGATTTTCCGCTCCCGTTTGGTCCCATCAGCGCCGCAACGCGGCCAGGTTCGACCGTGAGGTCAATTCCTTTTAATATCTCGCTGCCGGCGACGCGGCAATGCAGCTCGGAGATGCGGAGACCTTGCTCGGCCATGCGATTTATGGTAGCTGAGGCTCTCTTAGAAAGTCAAGGAAAAACTTTACTATCTCGCCGCCTTCATGCTAGGATAGCGCCGTAGATGCACGTTGATCGGTTCTTTCAGACAACCCGTGGAAAGATCGTGAGCGAGCTGCGCCGCCGCGGCTCGGCTTCGGCGACCGATCTGGCGCGTTCGTTCGGGCTCTCGCCCAATGCCGTCCGCCAGCAGCTCGTGGTACTCGAGCGCGACGGGCTGGTGGTGGAAACCCCGGTGCGGCGCGGGCCAACGAAACCGACCTACGAGTTTTCGCTTACCGTGGATGCCGACAAGCTCTTTCCTCAAGGCTACGACAAGATGCTTACGGCCGTGCTGCGTGAAGTGCGCAGCCAGTTCGGCTCCGAGGCGATCGAGCGAGTCTTCGACGGCCTTTCGAGGCGCGCGATCAAGCGCGCGCGCGTGTCGGTCAACGCCGACGAACCGGAGCAGAGGGTCGCCCAATTGACCGAAATGCTGCGAAAAAGCGGTGTCGTTGCCGAGTACAGTTTGATCGATGGCGGCTTCGCGTTGCACGAGCACACCTGTCCCTATTCGAGTACGGCGAAGGAGCATCCCGAAGTCTGTCACGTCATCCATCATGTGATCGACGAAACGATCGGCGGGGAATACACGCAGACGGAATCGCTTGCGGCCGGCGGGAAAGAGTGCCGCTTCGAACTTCATCCAGCAGAGACGGCAGGTTGATATGGATTTTCCGAAATTTCAGCGCTTGGTCGAAGAGCGCACCGGATTTCGCACGATGGAGAATGCCACCGCGAGCGGCGAGTACTTCAGCGATTCCTGCGGCGACATGTACAATTTCTTTTTGAAGGTCGGTCCCGGCGCAGTGATCGAGGATATCTCCTACTTCACGACGGGATGCGGATTCGGAACGGCGACGTGCAGCCTCGTCGTGGATTTGGCCAAGGGAAAGACCATCGAGGAAGCGGGCTCCATTTCGGCGAGCGACGTCGAGCGCCAGCTCGACGGTTATCCGGAAAAGAAAAAAGATTATCCCGAACGCGCGCTCGAGGCGCTGCAGGTGGCGATCGCCGATTATCGCGGCAAGGTAGCCGCCGGCACCGTGCCCGATTACGCGGCGATGCCGCGGCCGGTTGAAGCTCCGGTTCAAACGCAAGCGGTCGCGCCGCCGTCCTCGACGAACGGCGTCGAAGGAAAACAGCTGATCAAACTGCGCTAGCGAGGGGCGCCGCGGCGAGCTTTTCATAGCGCGACGTCCGGTGCGCCGGATTTGGGAGCGATTCAAAGAGCACGAGCTCTTTCAGCCGGAGCGGAACCGGCGCAAACTCGATGGGAGGTAGCGGACGCTTCGCGTCTTTGACTCTGGCGATCGTTACGTGTGCGACGGCGTCGTTGTGGAACTCAAAGCCCAGCGCAGCATAAGCGTTTCGCAGGTTCGTTGCCAGCGTTCGGAACGGCGAGCCTTGTTCGCGGGCGCCGACGTAGACGACGCGCGGCTTGCGCTCGTGTGGGAAAGCGCCGAGCTTGTCGAGCGAAACGGAAAAGGGCTTCGATAGCGCCGCAGCCGCAACCAGCGTCCCGACGATCTCACGCAAGCGCGACGGCTCGACAAATCCCAAGAATGCGAGCGTCACGTGCAGCTTTTCGTTTGCTTCGTATCTTGCGTCGAACCCAGTCTTGCGCAACTCCTCGCAGAGGCGGCCGCAAGCGGCGCGGGTTGACGGACTCAGATCGATTCCGACGAAGAGCCGCCGCTTACGCGTGGCCGGCTCAATCATCGATGAGGTAGGGATTCGAGTTTCGCTCGATTCCGATCGTCGTAAAAGGGCCGTGCCCCGGCACGACCGGCGTTTCGTCGTCATGATCCAAGAGCTTCGCTTGAATCGAACTCACGATCTCTTCCATAGATGTGCCGCCAAGATCCCAGCGCCCAATCGAACCGGCGAATAGCGTGTCGCCGGTGAGCAGCACGAGGTTTTTGCCGTCGCCGACTTCGAAGCAGACGCTGCCCGGCGTGTGGCCGGGCGTATGCAGGGCGCGGCAGCGCAGCCCTTCGAGCGCGAGCACGTCGCCATCGTGCAGCACGCCGTCGAGCGCCACAACCGGAGGCGCGTCTGCGATTCCGATCCAACGCGCTTGAAGCGGCAGCGCCCGGTAGAGCGGCAGATCGGCGGGGTGCAGTAACGCCGTTCCGCCGGCAAGCTCTCGCAGCCGCCCGAGATCGCCGATGTGATCGATGTGCGCATGCGTGTGCACGAGGAACTTCGCATGCCAGCCGTTGCCGTTTAGGCGAGCGATCACTTCATCGACGCCGTCCCCGCCATCGACGACGATCGCCTCGCCGTTCGCCTCGCTCGCGAGTATCGTGCAGTTGCAGTCGAGCGGCCCAACTGCGAAGGTTTGCCTTATCAAAGGGCAGCTAATCCACGTGAATGCCGAAATCGTGAAAGCCGCCATTAAAGTACCCGAGCGGCGACCCGGCACGCGCGCCGCACGAGATGACGTGCCCGAGTAAAATCGAATGCGATCCAAACCGGTATTCCTCGGCGAGCTCGCAATCGAAATGCGCGATCGTGCCGCTCAAAACCGGTGCGCCGGTAACGTCGATTGCATATCCGATCTGCGCGAACTGGCGGTCGCGCACTTTGCCGGAGAAATGCTCCGCGAGAGAACGCTGATCGCCCGCCAGCACGTTGACGCAGAAAACCCGGGAGCTCGAGATGAAGAGATAGCTGCGAGCCTCGCGATTGACGCAGATCAGAAGCGACGGCGGCTCGAGAGAGACGCTGCAAAAAGCGTTGACCGTGATGCCGCGGGGCACGCCTTCCTTCAACGTGGTGACGACCGTGACGCCGGTGGGCACGCGACGCATCGCGAGGCGAAACGCCTCCGCGTTATTCATATGCGCCGCGCGATGGACGACCTTCGCGTTCCGCCGACTTCACGACGTTTCGCAGAAGAGCGACATTCGTAACGGGACCGACGCCGCCGGGAACCGGAGTGATCGCACCCGCAACGGCGACCGCGCTTTCGAAATCGACGTCTCCGCGCAGCGCGCCGTCGACAAGCGTCGTTCCAACATCGATTACAGTCGCGCCCGGCATCAAGTCGTCGCCGCGTATCAAACCCGGAGCACCGACAGCCACGACCAGGACTTCGGCCATTTTGACGTATGGCTGCAAGTCGTGCGATTCCTTGTGAAGCATCGTAACGGTTGCATCTTGCGCCAGCATGAGCATGCCCACGGGCGCGCCGACGACGACCGATCGGCCCACCATCACGGCCCGACGGCCGCGCAGCGGCCAGTGCGGGCTTCGCTCGAGCAGCAGCATGACGGCCGCCGGAGTCGCCGGCACGTACTCCGTTCCGCTGCCGAAAGCTAAATGGCCCTGATTTGTCGGATGGGTTCCATCGACGTCTTTGTGCGAAGGAATCGCGTCGGCGATTTCGCGGATCGAAAGATGCGGCGGTAGCGGCTGCCCAAGCATGACGCCGTGGACGGTTGAGTCCGCTTGGAGCGCCTGAAGTCGGGAACGAATTTCCGCGGCCGTTGCTTTCTCGGCAACCTGGTCAACGACGACGCTGACGCCGACGCGCTCGCCGGTTCGTTCGAGATTGCGCACGTAAGCGAGGCTCGATTCGTTCTCCCCGACGTATACGACGACGAGCTTCGGACGAACGCCGGCTTCGCGTAAGGAGCTCGTGCGTGCGACGAGTTCGGTGCGCAAATCTGCGGCGAGGCTTCTTCCATCGAGAATCAAGGCAGCCACGCGTCGCCGTTTCGTTTGGCAAAGGATAGGGACCTAGGAGGCCGTAGGCTTACGAATGCCTCGCTATCTCCTCTGGTCGATCGGCGCGGTGGCGTTGGGAATCGCGTTCTTTCTTCTCGAGCCGTTCTTCGTCTCATCAACGGCGCGCTCGGGCGGCCCTGCAAGTTTGATTGGCGAAACCGCGCCGGTCTTTCCGTTGCTCGACGATCGCGGCGCCCCGGTCTCGCTCGATCGCTATCGCGGACGCGTCGTGCTCATGAACTTGTGGGCGTCGTGGTGTCCGCCGTGCCGAGCTGAGATGCCGGATCTGCAGCGGCTGGCACACGCGTATGGGCCCGCCGGAATCGCGATCGTCGGCGTGAACGAGGGAGAATCGCCGCAGCGCGCGGCAGCCTTCGCGAACTCGTTAGGGATTCGCTTTCCGATCTGGATCGACACCGCTCAGCGATACGGACGCATCTACGCCGCGCTTGGCCTCCCGACGAGCGTCATTCTCGATCGACGCGGAATCGTCGTCCGCGCCTTCGACGGGGCGCTCACCTTCGCTCAGATGGAGTCGGCCGTAAGGCCCTTGGTGCCGACGCCTTGAACGTACTCTGCATATCGGCGCTGGCCGTTGCCTGCGCGGTCGTCGTAGAGGTCGCGCTTCCCGGCCAAGTGGTCTATCATGCCGGTTGGTATAACGTCGCGCTAGGCGCGCTCGTCGCGATAGCGATCGTAGCCGGCCGGCGACAGTTTCGCCGAGCGGTCCTATCTAGCGCGCGGTTTGCGATTTTCACGATCGCGGCCGGTGCGGCGATCGCTGGATTGGCCGGTGCCGCCAGCGGGCTCTTCGCGCCCGACGATCGTACTTTCGTAGGTGCACCGGGGCAGCGTATTCCCGTCGACGCACTCGGGGTGCTCGCCTTTCCGCTGGCGTCGAGCGACGCGCCCGCGGGCTCGGTCACCCTCGAACGTCCGCCTCACGCGCCGATGGAGTTGGAAGAGCAGCGGACCGACACCGGTAATTTCATTTTGCACACCCTGCCGAGAAGCGTGATCTACGTTGAGGCTCGCGATCTGCGAGGAAATCGCTTAACGATCACGCAACCCGCCGGCTCGGCGTTTCTCTCGCCGGTGCTCTTGATGGAGCACCGCCAAAAGATCGCCGGCATCGATCTCCCGTACGACTCGTTCAACGTTCCGGCCGCCGGGCGCATCGTCAAAGCGGTGATGTTTACTCCGGCACAAGCCGCAATGCTGCTAAACGGCGGCGCGAAAATTGGAGAGCCGGCGGTGCTTTTCGCGGTCGACGATGAGAACGAACGACCTCTCCCGAACGCAATCGGTTTGAGCGCCGGCAACAGAGCCGTCCGCGTGGATGCGCTCTCGTTGCGCGCAACGGTGCAAAGTTATCCGGCAGTCGAAGTCGTAGCCGCTCCCAACGTGCTCGCGACGGCATTCGGCGCGGCGCTGATATTCGGCGGCATGATCGGTTTGATGTTACCGCGCTAGTGGCCGGCGACAATCGCGCGAACGTTGCTCAAAACGATGCTGCCGTCGGAGAGCTCAATGCCCTTAGGCGGCAGCACGTAAATCGCCATCAGGTGCGCCGCACGAGCGTCGTTCGGAAAGCGCACCCTCACGTTGCGCCAACCTGGATCGCCGAGTTCAGTTGCTTCGACCAGAATGTCTTCATTGATCTCGTTGCGCACGGCGACTCGGACGCGCCCGTCGCTTCCATCGTCTTGCAGGTCGAACGCAAGCCCGATCGTGTCGGGCGGAAGGGGAATGTCGCTGGATGCGTAGGCGGCTCGTTCGCCGTTTCCAAACGCGAAGCTCAGCCGAATGCAGCTTCGACAGCTCGCATCCTTAAAAACGCCGCCTCGGCCCCCGCGACGGGCGGTAACGAAACGCGCGTTTTGCGCAAAGGGTAGGGCTACGTCATGCGATCCAACCGTTACCCGGGTGGTAGCCACCGTCGTGCCGATTCGAACCGCGACGTTTGCATCATGGGATCCGGCGCGAAACCGTCCCCAACGATCGATCGAGCCGGCATTGGCGGTCCAGCGCAAGAGCGGAGGAAGCCTGAGCGCGTATCCATGTGAGTCGTAGGCGCGCGCCGCCAAGGCGATCGTCGCATTGAGATCCACATTCGCGCGCGCCGGCACGATCTTGGTGCGCGCCGGCGTCGCGGCGACCTCGATCGGGACGCCGCCTTTGAGGCCGCCGCCGCGCAGCACCAAACGGCCGTTGCCCGCATGCAGCGCCGTGAACTCACCGTTGCGAAAGACGCCAAGTCGCGATGGGACGACGCTCGCGCGCAGCGGTGCACTGGTTTGCGCAACGCGATACGCGGCATCGACCGCTGCGACGCGCAAGGGTACTTGTGCGCCGGCCATCGCGCGGACGGTACCCGGCCGAGCCACCAGGCGGACCGGAGGCCCGGATGGAGAGCTGCTGTAGACGAAGATGCCGTCGGCGACGGGGCGCTCCTTTCCGTCTGACGGCGAATTGACCACATCGGCAACGCTATCACCGAGCCGCCGCACGACCATCGTCGACGAGCCGCCGCCGTCGAGCAGCAGTCCTTCCATCGCGCCCAGCGCTCGCATGAGAGCCGAAAATTCTCTGCGGGTGACGCCGACGCTCAACTCGGGCTGCCGCCCGTCCACCTCGACGAGAATAAGCCGGCCGTCGGCCGCGATTGCCGCGCCCGAGCACGGCATGCGCTTGTTATTCTCCGCGCGGTAGGGCGCATCGCGGTCATCGTACCACTGGCCGGCGTGCAAGATGAGCGCACCACCGCCAATCGCGGCCGTTATCGAGTCGAGCGGGAACGGTGAGAGGTCCCCGCTGGCCGTCACGACATCGTTAACGTTAGGAACGCCCACGACGCTGTAATCGCTCGGACCGATCGCGGCGTAATAGCCCGGCGGCTGGGGAGTGAGATTGTCGGCAACACCGCTCACCCGATAGCGCGCCAGCGGTGGAACGCCTTCGATCGGCTGGAGCGCTACCAGCGTCACATCGTCGTGAGGCGGCACCCGTCCGTAGAGCGGCGTCAGCAGCGAGATGCCGCCGCCGGGCTGCGGCATTTCGTCGATGCCGTCGAGGGGCATCGCACGTTGGCCGATGACGATCTGCCCCCAAAACGTGAATTCGGCGATGTGAGGAACGCCGTCGTGCGTAACCGCAAGGACGTAGCGCTTGTACGGGAGCTGCAGCAGCGCGCCGTTGCGCACGACCATGTTGATCGGTCGATTCGTGTTGCCGATGTCGAAGAAGTCGCCGTTGATTCCGGCAACCGCGCGCGTGCGCCGCGCCATGGAGCCGGTCGTTTCGCCGCGTGATACGAGCGCATCGTCGGCTACGACCGATCCAATCCGAACGTCGCTGCGGTTGGGTACCACTGCGACGACGTGTATCGCGAGCGGTCCGGCGGTCGTCTCGAGCTGGTAATTGGCGTATTGGACGCCCGGTGCGACGCTTTCGATGGTTGGAGCCTGCTCGATGATCCGCGGGAAGGGTGCGTCCGGCTCTAAGCGCGCGGGAAGCTCGTCGGCGCGCGACGATGCCATCGCTGCAAAAAAGAGAAGGAGAAGGCCGAAAACGACTCGTTTCATTTCCCGGCGCGTTGCACTTCGCGCCGCGCGCGCAACTTCCCGCGCGCTACCCGCCCGTCCGGACGCCATATCGCAACGGCGAGCGGGTAACTTCCCGTTGCGAAAGGCGCGCCGCGAATGCGGCGCAGCGTGCGCGTGTCAAATGCATCGATCGCATTCGCGCCGGCGCACGGAACGTAGAGACGTTCGCTCGCAGAATCCAGCGACGGTTCCCAAGGGGTGGCGCACGTTCGCAGCGGCGCGCTTTTTCGACGAAGCGTCCGTGAATCGAGCACGTCGATTTCGCCGAACCCCTCGTCGGTAACAAAAAGCGTCTGCGTCTTGGGGTCGAGCGCGGCGCCGAGCGGGAATCCGAGATCGCCGCTTCGCGCGATCACGTGGGGCGGCCCTCGCACGGCGAGTGCGACGGCGGAGCCGGGCGCGGCAAATGGTGAGCCGGCGCTCTGATTCGAGGTGCCGTAAAGGCGCGTTCCGTCGGCCGAGAGCGCGAGCGAGAAGACGCGAGCAACGGCTTGGAACCGGCGCACGATTCGCATCGACCGTGCGTCGACCGCCGCAACAGTGCCGTCGTTGACGTTGGCGACGTAAACGATTTGACGCCGCTCGTCGATGGCCAGCCCTTCCGCCGTCACCCCGGTTGCAACTCGGCTGACGTATCCGCGCGAACTCACTCGCGTGAGCGCTCCCGTTCCGTTCGTGTCGCGGTCGGTAACGAAGATCGCGCCGCTGGCTCGATCGATCGCGACTTCATCACCGAACACGACGCCCTCGACGCGCGCGACGCTCCACGGCGAAAGCGTCGCCAGGGTCAAAGAGTTTCCTTGCGTGTCGGTAACCGCGATTCTTCCCAACGCATCGACGGCAACGTCGCTGGGCGCACCGCCGGTTGCGAGCACGCCGAGCACGGAAAAGTTCCTCGCATCGTGAAAGACGACGCCGTCATCGTACGACGCAACGATGAGAAGCGAACGCTCGACCGAAGGCGGCCTGCCGATGCGCACGGTGGTTGCGGCGAGACCGGCGGCATTTCCGGCGACCAGCAGCGCGCTGCCGGGCGTCGCCTCTTGCGGAATTTGGTAAAGGCCGCCAGGCAAGAGCCGGCCGGTCCCAAACAACAATGTATGGTAGGGCGGTGCAAATCCGTCGACGTGGACGGGAATGACGCTTCCCGGCAGATACGGCCATATTGCGACTGCGATACGTCCGGTCGCCAGATGCGGAGGCGCAGTTCGCGCAACGCCGCCGACGAGCAGGGCCGAGGCCGACAAGAGAAAGGCGATGCCGCGAAGTGGTATCACGGCACGCTATCGGCCCTGCAGCAGACCGACCACCAATAGCACGAAGCCCAGGCTGCTCAAGCCGCAGCCGAGCGGAAGAAAGAGACGAGCGCCGGCGAGTGCGGAAATCGAGACGAGGACGATCGAGATTTCGAACATGGTCGTCGCGAACATCAACGTCTCGTACGATTTCAGGAGCGCTTCCGAATGCTCGTCCTCGCGCGCGGCCTGATCCTGCAGGCCCTGTGCTTTCTCCAAAACCGCCGGGGACGACGAGCGTTCGGTTTCGGCGACGGATTGGAGGCGCGCGCGATTTTTGGGGCCACGCACGAGATCGCCTGCAAGCAGCGCGCTATAAATGTTGTAGCGCGTCTGCTTGGCTTCGTACGCATTGTAGGTATCGGTCGCGCGAGCTTGCGCCAGAATCGCTTGGTTTTTCGCCGAGAGAGCACCAATCGAGCGATGATGCGAAAAGAGCGTCCCGAGGGCTGCGAGGACGGCGATGATCGCTGCGGCGAGAGAAACGAGCTTGCTGTCGCGGCGCCGTGCAACGCTAAGCGTTGCGTCGCTTGCATTCACGTCGGCGTCTCCCTCTGCTCGATGATGGCGGCGATGCGTTCGAGCCCTTCGCTTATATCGCTTCCGGGCGCAACGGCCGTCTCCGCCGTCTTGCGCGCGTCGAGGGAGAAGCTCGCAAGTCGATATCCGTCGAACGTACCGGCGACGATCGTGCCGTCGGGATCGACGGCGAACGCGCGGCGCACCGAACGGTCGAAGACGACGACGTAGAGTCTCAGCTCGAGCGCCCGCGCCCGCGCCAGGCGCTCCGACCAAGGCGGGCCGAGCTCCGTCGTCCAGCAGATCAAAGCGTAACCGGCTCGTCGATGGGCCACCAATCCGGCCGGGTCGAGAACGAGATCGTCGTCTACCGACGCGACGGGCACCGCCGAATCGAGGAGCGCGAGACGCTGCGGATCGTGCGGCGAAATTGCATAGGCGTCGTCGAGCAGCTCGAGCGTGGCGTCGACGTCGACGGGAAGTGGATCGAACGAAATCGCGAGGCGCACGACCCCGTCGCTGACCGCAGCGCGCGCGCTTGGATGTGAAAGCGGCGCTCGCGCGGGCCCCTCGCCGAGCTCGACCGAGCCTTGCACGGTTTCGGGCTCGCGTTCGCCGGCGATCACCACAGTTTCGCCGCGGCGATCGACGATCTGGCTCTTTCCGCAGTACGCGACCATGCCGAGCTCGCTGCCACATTTATTTGCAGCTACGAACGGCACGCGGTTCTCATAGGCGCGCACCGATGCCAGGAGATCCGCTTGAACGTTTTCCAGCGCTTGCGGATTACGTCCGCTCGTTACCCAGGCAGTCGGCATGACGAGTGCCCTTGCGCCGCGGTCGACGAGAGTACGTGCTATCGTTGGAAGCCGTCCATCGGCGCAAACGAGAACGCCAAGCACGCCGATTGCGGTCGGTATCGGCTCGATGCGTTCGCCCGGCACGAACCAGCGACGGTCGAAGTGCCAGAGGAAAAGCTTGTCGGCGTGCCCGGCGAGCGAGCCGTCCGCGTCGATGACGACGGCGGCGTTCCGAACGCCCGCGTTGCTTGGCGAGGCCGTGCCCACGACGATGACCGTACGTGTCGCAGTCGCAATCTCGCGCAAAGCGTCCACCGCCGCTGCAACAGCCGATTGCGAAACCGGTAGCGGACCGAGCACGTATGCGGGAAACGTCGCCTCGGGCATCACGACCAAGTCGGCGTGGTAGGCCGCTTGTCGCGCCGCATCGGTGATGCGCTCGAGCGCATCGGGAAAGTCGCTACGATCGTGCGCTCGCAGCTGCACCGCTGCTATGCGGATCGAACTAATCATGCTGGCGGCTGGTTCGAGGGCGAGAAGGCTGCGAGCCTCTATTTGAGAAAGAGATGCTCCCCAAAGGGTTCTAGCGACGCTCGAGCAGACCCGAAGGAGATGTTACTAAACGTGACCCATGCGATACCACCTTTCGCGCTCGCGATTTTCATTGCAAGCGCCGTTTTATTTGCGGCGGCACCGCAGGCGCCAGTGGTGGCCGCAGCTTCGCCGACGCCGACCCCGACAGCATCGAAGAGCAAAGACGCCTGCGGCGAAACCAAGAGCAAGTGGGCTCACCTACAATGCGAACAGTACAACAGCTCCGCGCCGGGCGACGAATATTTCGGACGCATGAAGATAAGCTATCTCGGTATCGACAACACGTATAAAGACGGAGCGATCAGCGCCGGCGCCTACACGACCGATCCCAGGCTCATCGCCAAACTCGACTTCGCCACCGAAGCGTTGAAACGCTGGGCGGCCAAGTATCCGAACGATCCCCAATTGCCGCGCTCGTATTTCCTGGGCATCCAGGTACTACGAAAAGTCTACACTCAGTTCGAGCAACAGACCACCTGGGAGTTCATCCAAATCCTGGTCACGAAATACGGCAATACCTATTTCGGCAAGGTGATGAAGGCGAGTCTTGCTCACGGTTTCACGGAACACTGGTTTTCGCTCGCCCAGCTTTGTCCGACGCCGCTTCCAGCGGGCGTGATGCCGGAAGCCACTCCGGTGGCGACCCCCTCGGCTTCGCCGGCGCCCGGAAAGCCCTCGGTGGATCTCATCACGCCGCCATGCGTGCAACCGTCGCCGGCTTCGGGGCAGAGCGACACTCCAGCGGCCGGCCCGTTGCCCTCGCCGGTTGCGCTGCCGACCAAGCTCTAATAGAGGGCGTAGAACGAAAGCCCCTGTGTTACACAGGGGCTTTCGAATTGCGCGGCTGCGAAGCTTAGATCTTCAGACCTATGCCCGCGTACGGTCCGCTTTCGGAGAATCCGATCGGAGCTGCATTGGTATTCCAACCCCGGTCGCCCAAGAATCCGGCCTCGAGGAAGAGGGGGAAGCCCGGGAACGTGTACGTGACGCCGATGTCGTACTTCAGCATGTTGTACCCGACGTTGAACGAGCATCCGGCAGCGGTGCTGGCAGTGCCGCCGGTGATTGCGATCCCGCAAGACCCCGGCGGGCTCGAGTAGTTGCCGTTGACGTCGAAATAGTAGAGCGCGCTTCCGTAGAACGAGAAAACGCGATCTAGATCCGGAAGTTTTTCGAGTCCAACGCCGGCGCCGGTTTCCTTCGGATATCCGTAGTTGTTACCGCGCCACATGTATCCACCCACGATATAGATGCGCGGTTTTAGGATCCGAATTCCGAGGCGTGCGTCGAAGTCGTAATCACGCCCGACGAAGGCCGGAACGGACGATTGTCCGAGTCCGCCAATCGTCGTGACGAAGCAATTGGCACCACCGCATTGATGTTGCCAATTATACTGCCGGTAGTCGACCTCGACCATGAACGGTAGGCTCATGACCGGGATTTCGAGTGCGCCGTGCAGCCGGTACGAGAAGCCGCCGTTGTTATTATCGCTGGTGCTGCCGTTGACGAACTCGTTGTAGACCTTTGGCGAGATGATGTAGTCGCCCGCGACGTAGAAGTCGTAGTAGGGCGGCGCCGTCGGCACTGGCGTTGCAACCGGCGGCGGTGGCGGCGGTGGCGGCGGCGGAGCCGGAGTCGGTGGAGGCGTCGGCGGGATATAACGAACCACGACGATGCGGCGGTCCGGTACCCATTGAACGTACGCTCCCATTCCTTCGGAGATTACCCGAACCGGTACGAGGACGATGCCTTGATAAATGATCGGCGGCACGTCCAGCGGACGCGACTCGCCGTTGATGATGACCTCCGGCTTTCCGACGGTCACTTTGACCTCGGCGCCAGCTTTGCTGACCGTCACGGTCTTGCTCCCTGCGTCGTACGACACAGTTGCACCCATTTGTTCGAACATCGAGCGAAGCGGGATTAAGAGCGTTCCTCCGCGCACCAGCGCGGCAAGGACGCGAGCCTGCTTCAGAATATCGGGCTTGGCATAGACGTGATGATCATTGAAGAGAATCGGATACTGACCCGACGGCGGGGATCCAAAATTCGCCGGCGGAGCAGCCATCGCACCCTGGCCTTGAGCGACCGCGTTGGTTCCAATGTTGCCATGCGACGCCCCAGGCTGAGCTGCGACCGCGTTGAATCCTAGACCAACCATCATCAGGCCGGACAGGACTCCAGTGCTCAGTCGCTTCAATGTGTCCTCCTAGCTGTGAAATGACTTAGGCTTAACCGTCCGGACCCGGCGGGCCCGGTCCGATGTGAAACCTTCGGCGTCCTTTTCGGGGACGGGCGATTGCCTCCCCTGCAGTGGGAGGCTACTCAGGCCAGCTTTTCGCGCAATTTCGCCAAGAATTTGACCTTGTCGATGACGTACCGTTCATGCGTGCCCTCGGCGACCGCTTCTTGCTCGTCGAAGACTTGGACGGCGAAGCTGACGCGCGGGCCGTCGAGCATCACGACTTCCACTTCCGTGCGCACGATGAAGCCGACGGGAACCAGCTTCTTATGCTCGAGATCGATGTGCGTTCCCAGGGTGATCTGACCGGTCTTCAAGATCGGCTCGACGCAATGGATCGCCGCGCTCTCGACGAGCTGAACCAGCATCGAGGTGGAGAGCACGTCGACGCCCTTGTTTCCGGCCTTTTCGGCTGTCATCCACTCCTCGACGCGGCTCTGGAGGCTGTACGAGCGGCCGATGTCGAGTTTCGCGCTCATGCCCCCGGGAGATACGCCCTGCAGCCGATTACCTCATGCCGAGGTTTCCCTACCTGTAGGCACCCACGCCGGTTCCTTTGAATCAAAGGCGATTGGGCGCCGTATATCAGAGTAATGAAGGACCGATTTTAGGAAAGAGATGCTGGATGATACCGCCTTCCGTTTCTTTTAAAGCGACGCTGTTGACGCTTGCCGCGATCGTCGCATTGCCGGTTCTCGCCGCGTGTGGTAAGAAGCCCCCGCCGGCGGCCCCTCCGCTCACCGTCGATGCCGCTGCGGCTACGCGACAGAACCTGGCCACCTACCTGACGCTCGATGGACAAATCGCGCCGCTCGATCAATCGACGCTCGCCTTTCAGCAGAGCGGCACGATCGAGAAGATCAACGTGAACATCGGCGACATGGTGCATAAGGGCCAGTTGCTGGCAACGATCGATCCTCGGACGCTGCAGGCGCAGCTGGATCAGGCGCGCGCACAGGCGGCGCAGTACTCGGCCGCAGCGCAGGGTTCGGTCATCGGATACCCGGTGCAGGTTCAGACCAACGAAGCGGCGGTTCAAACCGCAAAGGCTTCCCTCGAGAACGCGAAGCTCGTGTACGATCAGAACAAACAGCTTTACAAGCAGGGTTACGTCTCGGAGACGACGCTGCAGCAGTCGCAAGCGAACTACGTGCAAGCGGAACAAACGTATAACAATTCGGTCGTGGGCCTGCGCAACAACGTCGTCAGTTTGCAGAATGTGAAGTCGCAGCAGTCACAAGCCACAGCCGCCGCGGCACAAGCCCAGTTGCTGAGCACGCAGCTCTCGCAGACGTTTCTCTACGCTCCCTACGACGCGGTCGTGGCGAACCGGCTGGTCGATCCGGGAGCGTACGCCTCGCCTTCCCAGCCCGTGCTCCAAGTCGCGCGCGTCGATAGGGTCTGGCTCAACCTGAACGTGCCGGATGAGGATCTGCCGTACGTCCATCCCGGCATTTCGGTCTCCTTCCAATCGACCTCGCTGCCGGGTCGCAGGTTCAGCGGTCCGGTGAAGACGGTGAACTTGGTGCCGACGTCGGGCACGCTCTCATATCTAGCCCGGCTCGAGCTGCAGAATCCCGGCTACGTCCTGCGAGGCGGCATGCTGGTGACGGTCACCGTGACGAAATCGCGGGCAGACGACGCGGTCGTCGTCCCGCGCAGCGCGGTCGCTCAGTCGCCCAACGGCAACATCGTGTATGTGGTTGTCAACAACAAAGCCCAGGCCGTACCGGTACGCGTCGGCGTCCAGACCGACACCCTATCGCAAGTCATAAGCCCTCGAATCCAACCGGGAACAACGGTCGTGACGACGCGTCCCGATGCGCTCAAAGACGGCAGCATGGTTGCCGTAAACGCCTCGAGTTCGGCCTCCACCAACGGCTCGGTGCACTGAAGTGGGCCGCGGAAGGCTTCGCGCGCGAGCGCTCTTCGTAGCGCTCGCGCTGGGGACCCTTGCGAGCGGTGTTGCCCTTGCGCAAACGCTCCCGACTCCCCAGCCCAATCAAGGTCAAATCCCCGGCGTCCCCGGAATTCAGATGCCGTCTCCGCTCCCGCAACCGACGATCAGCGGCACCCCGCTTCCCTATCCCGCCTACGGTACGCCGGCGCCCGACGTGGCGAAGCTCACGGCCAAGAAAGGAGTGCCGCAGTCCATCTCGCTTGCCGATGCGATTCGAATAGGCGTCGCGCTCTCGCCGACGTTTGCTTTGCAGAACGCGCAATGGGCCGCGATTCACGCCAGGTATACGTCTGCCGTCCAGGCGCTCTACCCGGGGGTAAGCGGCAACGCGCAAATCGGAAACCAGTACAGTAATGGAACGACGAGCACCGGCACCACGGGAAGACCGACGACGAGTCCAAGTCCGTTGGCGGGCACCCCGTTGGCAATCGCCGGATTAGCGACTCCGGCTCCGCCATCGCGGGCAACCGTCACGAATGAGTCCGCATCGATTAGTATCACGCAACTGATCTATGACGGTGGCCGCACGATTGCGAATATTCGTTCCGCCAAGGAGGCCGATATAGCCGGTCGCGCGACGCTGCTCCGCCAGCTTCAGACGTTAGCGCTCAACGTTGCGAACGCATACTTTGCGGTTCTCGAAGATAACGCGACGGTCACCGCCGACGCGCAGCTGGTACGCGAGTTCGAGGTCAACGAGTCGTCCGTCGCGGCGCAGATTCGCAACGGCGCCGCAGCCCGTTCCGACATCGCCGCGGCTCAGTTCCAAACGGCGCAAGCGCGTGGAAACCTCGTGACGGCCCAAGGAACGGCAATCGGAGCTCAAGCGACTTTTGCGACGACGCTGGGACTCGACGCGGATGCCCAAGTCGTGCCGCAGCAGGTCATGGGACAGCTCACCGCTCCCAACCCGACGTACGCGGTAGCCTTGAAACGAGCGTTGATCATGCGCCCTGATTATATTTCGGCGGCATTCAACGTGCTTTCGGCCCAACAGAATTTGCGCTATTACAAGCTCGCGAGATGGCCGATCCTGTCAGCGGGCGCTAGCGATAGCATCAGCCGCCAGTTTATCGATTGCTACGGTCAGGCGGGCCTGCCGCCGAAGGCGTCGGCAGCGCTCTGTCCGGGGCCGCAGAGTTATTCCAACGACAAGACGGTTGGACTCAACCTGACGGTGCCGCTCTACGACCAAGGCCTGACAAACTACAACATCGCCAATGCGGCCGCGCAGGTGGATCAAGCGATCGCCACGCTCAATTCGACGAAGCTAACGGTGGAATCCGACGTTCGGTCGGCGTTGGCGACGTTGATTTCGGCGCGGTCGTCCTTAGTGCAGGCACAATCCGAGTTGACGTCGGCTCAAGTCTCGTTGAGCGCGACGCAAGCTCAGTATAGAGTCGGCGCGACCACCATTCTCAACGTCGTGACGGCTGAGGCAAACTTAACCACCGCCCAGTCCGCCTATATTACGGCACTCTACGGCGTGCAGACCGCACAACAGAACTATTTGTACGCAACGGGTATCAGCGACGTCCAAATCTAGCAGGCCATGAACCGCCACGCTACCGGAGCGCCGGCGACGATTTCGGATCCCATCAACGCCGCGATTCTCGCCGTCTCGGAAGATCGCTTGGTGGGTTTTCAAGCGGATCCTTTCGGCGCGGTAGCGGACCGGAGCGGCATTCCCGTAGAGACGGTCGTCGAACGCATCGTCGCGATGCTTGCGGCGGGGACGATTCGTCGAGTACGCCAAACGCTGCTCTCGACGAGTCTCGCGAGCGGAGCGCTCTGCGCGTGGGAGATCGCGCCGCATAAACTCGACGGCGCCTTCGAGTACATGTTTCGCGAGGATCCGTTCTCGGGTCACGTCGTGATCCGCACGACGGACGCGATCTCACCCGGGAGCAGCTATCGTCTGTGGACGACGCTCAAAGTGCCGCAAGGCTTCGCTCTGCGCAAGCATGCGCAATGGCTGCGCGGTCAGGTTGGCGCCGAACGTTTTCTGCTGATGCCGGCGAAGATGCTCTTTACCTTAGGGGTGGGTCACGTTCGCCGGCGCGGTCTGGAACCTGGCGCGCGCTCGGAGCAGCCCGCGCAGCCGCTCGAAACTTCGGTCGTCAAATTGTCCGAGCTCGATTGGCGCGTACTCGTCGCTCTGAAGCGTGAGTTCGTGCCGCATGAAATTACGCGCGATCTTTGGGATGCCCGCGCCGCGCAAGCCGGTCTTGACGCCGCGACGTTCCTTTCCGTCGCTCGCTCACTCCACGACCGCGGCGTCGTCGGGCGGTTCTCGACGTTTCTGGAACACGTGAAGCCGACGGCCGGAAACGAGCGCGCGACTCGTTACAACGCGCTCTTCCACTGGGCCGTTCCGCCGGGACGGGAGATCGAGGCGGGGCGCGAGGTCGGCAGGCACTACATCGTCACACACGCGTATTGGCGGGAGGGCGGCCCCGAATTCCACAACGTCAACGTGATGGCGGTCGCCCACGGGATGGAGAAGCCGGTCGTGCTGGCGCATAAGGCGGCCATCGACGCGCACCTGCGCGAGGCCGGTATCGACTTCGCATATACGAACGTTTTTTGGGGCGGCCGCAGCGAGATCAAGCCGTCCGAGATCGCACCCGCGGCATACCGCGACTTTTGCACCGCCCACGGTATCGACGCCGATTCGATGCGCGCCGAAGAAGGCGAGGAAGGAGCGTCTGCGTGAGCTTGAAGTCTTGGTGCACGGCCTTCGCACTGGCAGCCACCCTCACGGCGGCCGGCTGTACGAAAGTCGCCGGCGGGAATGCGGCTGAGGGCGCCCGGCATCCGTGGACGGAATCCGGGGTCTTTCGCTTCTCCGAGGCCTCCGATCCGAAGTCACTCAATGTTGTACTCAACGCGGCTACGCCCACGCTCGACATTGCGATGTTCGCTTTTTCGTGGACGGTTCGCTACGATGCCAACGGGCGTCCGGTTCCGGATGCGCTACGCGAGATTCCAACCGTAGCCAACGGTGACGTGAGCAAAGACGGATTAACGCTCAAGTACAAGCTTCGGCCCAACATCAAGTGGCAAGACGGGCCTCCGGTGACTTGCGAAGATCTCAAGTTCACTTGGCAAGTCGTCATGAACCCGCACAATAACGTCGTCACGACCGACGGCTATAAAGACATCGGCAGCATCGATTGCAGCAATCCGTACGTCGCAGTCGTTCATATGAAAAAGCTCTACGCGCCGTTCTTGCAGCAGCTTTGGAGCGAGAACGGGAACGCGCCGATTCTGCCGGAGCATTTGCTCGCAAAATACAACGACGATAAAGGCTCTTTCAACACTGCCGCTTACAACTCGTTGCCGATCGGCAGCGGACCGTTCAAGATCGTGGCCTGGAACCGCGGTCAAGACGTTCGAATGGTCGCCAATCCGAATTTCTACCTGGGGCCGCCCAGGCTGAAAGAAGTGATCTACAAAATACTTCCGGATGAGAACACCGCTGTGACGCAGCTGCAGACGCACGAACTGGACATGCTCGGGCAAGGCAGCGGTTTGAAATGGCCGGAGTACGCCGCGCTTGCGGCAAATCCACGCAACGGCATTCGGGCAATTCGCGTCGACGCTTTTGTGTGGTCGCACGTCGACTTCAACCTCCGACATCCGATCGTCGACGACATCCAGGTCCGCCGCGCTCTCGCGTACGCAACCAACCGGAACGAAATTATCGAAAAGGTGCTTCATGGGTCGGCGATTCCGGCCGATACCCCTCAGCAGCCGCACTATTCGTGGGCCTACACCGACCGCCTCGTCCAATATCAGTACGATCCGGCAAAAGCCGAAGCTCTCTTGGATGCCGACGGCTGGAAAGTCGGGCCCGGCGGAATTCGCGTCAAGGACGGTCAGCGTCTCGAATTCACCGTGAGCACGCAAACAGAATCGAACAACGGAAAAGCGAACGAGACGATCTTGCAGCGGCAGTGGCGGGAAGTCGGGGTTCAAGCCGACGTCAAGAACTATCCGACCAACGAGTTCTTCGACAACTCCGCAAACGGCACGTTGCAGGGAGGTCACTACGACGTCGCTCTCTTCGCATGGGTCGGCGCCGCCGATCCAGACGAAAGCGCTATCTATTCCGGCGACAACTTCGCGCCGCACGGCCAGAACGCGATGTTCTGGAACAATCGACTGGCAACCAACGCGATGAACGACGCCCTCAAAACCATCGATCAGGCGCGTCGAAAGCGGGATTACGTGATCGTCCAGCAGCAACTTGCGCTGGACGTGCCGACGATCGTCCTCTACTTCCAGCGCGTGCCGTACGTCTACAACAGCGATTTGAACGGCTTCGATCCGTCGCCGGTCATTTCGGCTTTTTGGGATCCTTGGAATTACTCGATTTGAGGAGCTTTGCAACGTGAAGACACGGTTTGCGCAGGTCGCGGCCGCGCTTACGGCGGCAGCAACGCTTTGTTCATGCGCGAAGGTTGGTTCGGTCGCGGGAACCGGCGGACGGGTCAACGCGTGGACCCAGCCGCACGTGCTCCGGTTCGCGGATGCGGGAGACGTCAACACGCTCAACCCGCATCTCGGCCAACTCATCGACGTAGGATATCTTTCATCGATGACGATGGCGTGGTTGATCAAGTGGGACGAGCATAACCGGCCGTATCCTGAGCTCGCCACGCAGGTTCCCGATCAAGAAAACGGCGGGGTAAGCAAGGACGGCCTGACCATCACGTATCACTTGCGAAGGGGCGTCCGGTGGTCGGATGGAATTCCCTTCAACGCCGACGACGTGGTCTTTTCGACCAATGTGGTAAACAATCAGGCCAACAACGAAGTGGGGCGCCTGGGCTGGGATCAGATAACCAAAATCGACGAGCCGGACAAATTCACGGTCGTATATCATCTAAAGAAGCCGTACTCGCCTTTCGTCGAGACGTTTTTTTCGACCGGGGGAGCGAATCCGTGCATTCTTCCAAAGCACCTCCTCGCGCAATATCCGAACATCAACCACGTCGCATATAATTCGCTGCCGGTCGGCATCGGACCGTTTAAGTACCAGCGTTGGGATCGGGCGCAACAGGTCGTTCTCGTTGCCAATCCACTCTACTGGCGCGGCTCGCCCAAACTGAAGGAAGTGATCTACAAGATCATACCGGATCGAAACACCGTTATGTCTCAGTTGCAAGCGCATGAGATCGATATGTGGAATCTCGTTCCGGGGGCATATCTGGCTCGTGCCCAAAATATACCGGGTTTTTCGATAATTCGGCAACCCGCCTATTGGTACAATCACCTAGACTTCAACACCCAGCGTCCGGCCTTACGTGACCCGGCGGTACGTGAAGCGCTACGGCTGGCTCTCGACCGGCGCACGATCCGAGACAAAATCGGGCGCGGCGTCGGCATTCTCCAAGAGGTTACGACGCCCGCAAATGCGCCGTACGTGGTCAAATCAATCCCGATGGTTCCATTCGATATCGGCCGCGCCAACGCGTTGCTCGACCAAAATGGATGGCGACGCGGATCCGATGGAATTCGGCAAAAGGGTGCGACTCGACTGTCGCTGGAATTTGCGACCGGCGCGGGCACGCCGGACACGGACGAAATGATCGAGTTGATTCGGGCATCTTGGAAACAAATTGGAGTCGACATCACCGTCAGACATTATCCGCCTGCGTTGATGTTTGCTCCGCTGCAGCAAGGCGGAATCGTCTATTCGAACAAGTGGGACGTCATCGTGTTTGCCTGGTTGAACGACGCCATTGGCGATATGTCGGCCTTTCTGTCATGCCACTCGTTTCCGCCAAACGGACAGAACGACGTTCGATGGTGCAACGCGCGAGCGCAAGCTGCAATGGATGCTCTATTCACGCATTATCAGCAGGAACAGCGCAACGGCGACGTGCTGATCTTACAGCGGGAGTTAACGAAAGACGTTCCCACGGTCGTGACGTCGTTGCGAGAAGACATTTACAGTTACAACCAGGATTTAAAAAACTTTCATCCCAACGCCATCATTCCGTTCGACAATATGATGAATGTCGATATATAGCGTAAGCGAGCAGCGCGCACCCGAGCAGCGATAGCGAGCGCAGCAGCGCCCAGGCGGGAATCGCCGCAAGCAAGCCGCTCGCGCGTAGCTCCGCTGCCCATACCGTCGCAATCGATGCGCCGGCCGGGGCGTGAAACGCTCCGAGTGCATCGGGCCAGACCGGGGCAGGGTTGTGGACGGCGAGCCAGGCGGCGGCCGCAAACAGAGCGGCAAGGATGAAACCGGCGATGAGCTCACCGCGCAGCTCGCTTTCGTGTGCGAGCGCCGTGAAAGCGCAGAGCGCGGCGAGAGCAAGCAGCGCGCTCTGCGCGATGCCCGTTGGACGCTGCGCGAGGCCGAGCCAATCGACGCAGACGAGAAGCGTTCCGCAAAGCGCGACGATACGCAGCCTCGCGCGGGTTCGCAGCGCGCACCACACCGCCGCGGGGTAGGCCACAACGAGATCGTGCTCGTGGAAAAAACCCGTGGCAAAAGGCGCAAGCGCCGAAAACGCGGCGAAGCACGCAAAGTGGTCGCGGACTCGAAACCCGATTAGCATGGCGGCCGCAATCGCGAGCAGTGTCACCATCATCGCGGTAGAGCGCGCGGCAAGCGGCGTTGCGCCAAAGCCGAAAGCGATCGCGGCCGGACTGAGTTGGATCGCAGCGAATTGCTCCGCTGCGCCATGCGCGGCAACAACCCGTGCATACTCGAGCGGCCAGGTCCAGCCGCCGGCGAGCGCGCCGAGCGCATACGTTACGACGGCGCCGAGGGCTAGCGCGGACGTTGCGCGATTGCGTCCAAGTTGCGAAAAGAGGCCGAGCGAGAGATTCGGCTGCACGAAGGCGAGGCAAGCCGCCGCCGTGGCGGACCGCAGCGAAGGCACGGCGGCCAGCACGACGAGCGTCGCTCCCGCGAACGCAGGGAGCGCAACCTGTCCCAGGGCGAGGTCGCTGGTGATCGGGCCAAAAGCGACCGCGAGCGCAAGGCCTGCCAGCCCGCGAAAGGATGCGATCGCCTCGCGTCCGCCGCGAAGCGCACTTGCGACCAGCAGCAAAAGGGAGATGCCAAGGAGCGCCGACCATAGAAACGCGGCGGTCGCGTACGGCAACCGCGCAAAGAGCGCCCAAACGAGCAGCGCCGCAGGCGGACCGACGAACGGCAAGATCTCGTCACGGCCGGCATCCACACCCGCAACGCGACGCTCTTTCTTCCAGATTGCGCCACCATACGGATCGGCTTGCGCGTTCCAGGCCGAGCCCGCGGACCAATAGGCCTCGAAATCGCGCAGGAATGGGCCCGGCGTTGGGCGCGGACGCTCTGCAAGCACGGCCACGGCGATCGATGCGAAAGCGATCGCGAGCAGCCGGCGACGCGTCACCACCCAATGCGTCCGCCAGCGTGCGACGCCGCGAATATATGTGACTGTGCCATCACGAAGAAGAGTCCAAGCAACGTTGCGAGATACCAAAGGCTGACGCGTACCCGCGCGCCCAACGTCATGTGCTCCGCGCGAGGGTCGACGTGTCCTCTCCAGGCCGCGATCATTGCCGGAAGCCCGAGCGCTCCAATAATGACGACGAAGAGCACCGGAATATGAATGAAGATTGCGAAGGCGACGAAGAGTGCGAAACCCACGATCCATAGCGGCGGCCAGAGCGCTCCGATGATTCGGCCGCCGTCAAACGGCGGCATCGGAATCATGTTAAAAAGGTTCAAGAAAGCGGAGAGGTCCGCGCACGCGTACCAGAAGCGATCCTGCGTTGCATCCCCAAACGCATAGCAGACCGCCGCGAGGCCCAGGCCCACGAGCGGACCGGCCAGCGCGATGTATGCGTCTTGCTCGAGGTCTTCGGGCGCAGCGCCGGCGGTAAAGGCGCCGAGCAGTGGAACGAACGCCGGCAAACGCGCCGGCAAGCCATAGGCTCGAAACGCAAAATAATGGCCCAGCTCGTGCGCCAACAAGAGCAGCATCACGACGACCGCAAGCTTCCATCCGAAGATGACGATGTAAATCCAAAGCGACAGCAAGAAGGTCCAGCTTATCGCGAAGAGCTTGGCGCCGACGAGAAAGAGAAACTTAAACTTCAGCAGGAACGCGAGGATCGCGGCAAGCGCCGCGCCGATGCCGCTGCGCCGCCGCTGCGCCTGTTTCGGCGACTCGGGCTGTGGATCTGACGACGGCGGGAGGTATTGCACGCAACCCTCTTCAACCGCAGTGCGTGCCGGTCATCGTCATCGTGGGCGGGGGTTTCGCGGGGATTGCGGTCGCCCGGCGGCTCGAGCAGCGGCTGCGCCCGGGCGAAGCGGAGATCGTCCTCTTAAGTCGTGAGAACTACACGCTCTTTACGCCAATGCTGCCTGAGGTGACCTCGGGTGAGCTCGAAGTGCGTCACATCGTAACGCCGATTCGTGCCCAGCTGCGCCGCAGCCGCTTCATTTTGGCCGATGTCGACGAGATCGACGTCGATCAACGCGTGCTAAGGTATCATCACGTTCTTACGCGCAAGAGCGTGGTGCAGCCGTACGATCACGTCGTGCTCGCGCTGGGCTCGTCCACCTCGGATTTCGGGTTGCCCGGCATCGCGGAGCACACCTGGGCGCTCAAGACTCTCGACGACGCCGACGCGCTGCGCAATCATTTGGTATGGCTGCTCGAGCTTGCCGATACGATCGACGACGAAGCTCGCCGCGATCGGTTGCTGACGCTCGTCATCGTCGGTGGCGGCTTCACGGGAGTCGAAACGGCCGGTGAAATAGCCGAGCTCTTCCGCAGCGTGCGGCGATTTTACAGACGCGTGCGCGCTCACCGCGTGCGAGTCATGCTCGTTGAAGCGGGTCCGACGCTCCTCGCGGGTCTGCCGGCGAAGATGGGCACCTACGCGCGCCGCGTTCTCGAACGGCGCGGCATCGAAGTTCTCGTCGGCGACGGCGTTACGGCGGCCGACGAACGCGGACTCACGCTGCAGAGCGGCCGGCGCATCGAGAGCGAAACCATCGTTTGGAGTGCGGGCGTAAAACCGTCGCCCACGATCGCAAAAGAGACGGTACTGCGCAAGACCAAGCGTGGCGCGATCGAAACCGCCAGAGACATGAGCGTTCCCGGTCCACGCGGCGTTTGGGCGCTCGGCGATTGCGCTGCGATTCCGGACGGCGAGGGCGGGCTCTATCCGATGACGGCGCAACACGCCATTCGCGAAGGCCCGCGAATCGCAGACAACATCGTTGCCGTGCTGAGGGGCCTTCCGACCAAGCCGTTCTCATACCGGACGCTCGGCATGATGGCCGCATTGGGCGGGCGCAAGGGCGTCGCGCAACTCCCCGGCGATCGCGTCATTACGGGTTTCGTTGCGTGGTTTCTCTGGCGCAGCTACTATTTGCTGCGCTTACCGGGGCTCGATCGAAAATTGCGCGTCGCCTTCGATTGGACGCTCGAGCTGCTCTTTCCGCGCGATACGGCAGAACTGCGCTTCGGAGAGCCGCAACGTACCGCGAACGAAGAGATGGCGCTGCGTCCGTAGAACGTTTGACGATGCTCCGCGAACCGATCGAGCGCCTCATCCGTGATCCGAAGGAATTCACCGCCGGCGTGAGCTTTCCGGATCCGGCGCAAATTCGTATCTACGATGAGACGCTGCGCGACGGGGAGCAAATGCCCGGCGTCTGCTACACTCCCGGCCAGAAGCTGGAAATCGCCAAAGCTTTGGCCCTGGTCGGGGTGCATATCATGAGCGTCGGTTTTCCGGCCGCATCGGAGAGCGACCGCCGCACGCTGCAACTCGTGATGGACGCCAAGCGCCGCGGCGAGCTGGCGGACGCCGAGATCGTCGTCATGTGCCGCAGTAATCGTAGCGACATCGACGTTACGGTGAAGACGCTCCGCGACGTCGGCGTGGATCCGCGCGAGGTGACGTTCTTTATCTTCACCAGCGGCAGCGACCTCCACCTAAAGTATAAGATCGGAAAGACCCTCTTGCGCTATGAGGGACGCGACGAGCAGGAGTGGCTCGAATTGCCGCTGTCGTTCTATCGCGCGAGCAACATCCGGCTGCAGTGCGATGCGATTCGTCACGCGCGCGACTGCGGCATCGAGCGAGTCGAATTCGGCGCCGAAGACGGGAGCCGCGGCGACGTCGATTACTTCATCGAATACTTTAAAGCCGGCTTAGAGGCGGGGGGTGCGCGGCCGGCGTGGCCCGATACCGTCGGCACGTTGACGCCGGAGGCGACGCGTTGGTACTGCTCGCGCATCGTAGCGGCCTTGCCGCAGGAGCTGCCGATCGTCGCGCACTTGCACAACGATTATGGCCTGGGCACGATCAACGCGCTCGAGGCGGCGTCGTGCGGTTTTAAGGTAATTTCGGTGACGGCGAACGGCTACGGAGAGCGCGCCGGTAACGTGAAGCTTCACGAATTCGTCGTTGCCCTGAGGGTGCTTTACGGCGTCGAGCTGCCCGGCTTCAAGTACGGCAAATTGCGCGAGCTGGCGCGCTTCATGGAACGAATGAGCGGCATTCCTCTACAGCAGCACGAGCCGATCGTCGGCTCTAAAGTCTTCGCCCACGAGTCGGGCATTCACACGCAAGCGATGCTCATCGACCGCCGGATGTATGAAGCGGTTCCGGCCGACCTGGTCGGGGGCCGAACGAGCTGGGTCTTCGGCAAACACACGGGCGCGGCGCTCGTCGAAGATACACTGCGGCGCCAACGCGACCGGCTCGTACGCGCCGGAGTAGAGCCGACTTCGCAGTTAGCGCATCGCGTCACCGACGAGGTAAAGCGGCTGCGCGAAGAACGCGCGGCGTCGAGCCGGAGCGAGGAGACCATGGAGCTCTACGAAACGGCGATGCGCCGGCTATCGCTCAACGAAGACGACGTCATCGAAATCGCCATTGCATTAGGAACACCCGCCAAGGCCTCGTAGCCCAGACATCACGACCGGTGTAGCGCGCTCGTGCTCTGTGGGACTAGTGCGCTGCCCACGACCAGGCGGCGATCAGCCAACCAGTTGAGGTTCTCTGCAGCACTAATGCGAAGGTGCCGGACTCCTTCATTGACTTACCATGCTGTTTGTACGTGTAGGTCGCGGGATAAACCGCGTATGCGTGCTCACCGGTGACGGCGACGTGCCACGCCGTTCCAAGCGTCACCATCCCGCCGGTGATTCCATTCTGCTTCGCGTTGGCCGTGAACGCGCTCGCCCAATCGGCGCATGCGTTCGGTCCTTGCCAAGCGTGAGGCGGAAACTCATCGATAATTGCTGCCGACGAGGTGCACGACGCAATCCACCCCTTCATGTTGCCTTGGTTGAATTCTGCGACCGCATGATTGATCGCTGCGGTCACGCCGCTCGTATTCGATGCGGCTAAAATCGGTGGGGTGCATAACAACGCAATCGCCGCGGCAAGCGTAACAGCGGCCAATCGATTCAAATTCATATCTCCCTCCTCAAGTATCCGGGGCGAAAACCAGTCTACGGACGCTCCCGTTTAGGTTCAGATGCCGGCTCCCTTCCTGGGAAACCGCGACGCATTTTAGAGCCTGCTGAGTTAGCCGACAAGTTGCGAGGCAGCCTCCTTGACGAGCTCGATGCGGTTTCCAAACGGATCGCTGATATAGCAGTGGGCTCTGCCTTCGAGCAGGCCCTTTTCCGAAAAAGCGGTTATTCCGCGTGAACGAAGGCGTTGCAGGAGCGCGTCGTAGTCAATGCAGCGGAACGCCGGATGAGCCTTCCTCGCGGGATGAAATTCGCCGTCGACGCCGAGGTGCACGAAAACGTCGCCGCTCCTAAACCAGATGCCGCCGCGTGCGAGTAATTCAGGTGGCTTTGGCAGCTCCTCCATGCCGAGGACATCAACGTAAAACGTGCGGGCCTCCTTTTCCCCGCCGAGGCATCGCTAATTGGACGTGATCGATGGTCCTAAACGGAGTTTGCCGTTCGTCAGCGGCCATGGTGGTCCATATCTTGTGCATCGAGAACCGCGAATATTTCCTTTGCGACGTCTTCGGCTTTGGCCGCATAGAGGTTGGTGAGAACCACGACCTCGTAACCTGTTTGCGGGAAGACCGCGTTCATCGCATGGACGCCCGGCAGCCCTCCGTTGTGCCAGATCATTAGCTTTCCATTTACTCGGTCGACCGCCCAACCCATCGCGTAGTCTTTTCCGACGGCCGACGGCGCGATCATAACCCGCACCGATGACGCCGACACCACTCTACGGTGAAAGAACCCATCGTCCCACATAATCAGGTCGCGTACGTTGCCGGCAAGCGCGCCTGCGGCTTTTGCCCAGCTCATCGTGAAGATTGGAAGCTCGACGGCACGGCCGTCTTCAAGCTTATACCCATGCGAAACGTCGGTGCCGTTTGGAATCGACGTTCCCAAGTACTGCATAGTGCGAATATGCAGCGGGTTGAAGATGTGCTCTTGAAGATAAGTAGGGTAACTTTCGTGGCTGACGGTTTTTACGATCATTCCGGCCACGACGTAGTTCGTGTTGCTGTATTCGAACTTGCTACCGGGCTTAAACTCAAGGGGCTCGTGCCCGATCAGGCCGATGAGATCAGCGTCGGTCAGCTTGTTTAGTTTGCTTGGACCCACAGCCCTCTGCAGCGCCGGTTGGCGTGTATAATCGGCGAGGCCACTGGTCTGGTCGAGCAGCTCCCGCACCGTTATTTCAGGAGCGTGTGGGACATTTGTAACGTAGTTTGCGATCGGATCGTCCAGCCGAACGCGTCCCGCTTGCACGAGCTGCATGACGCAAGCCGCAGTAAACTGCTTAGTGATCGATCCAATTGGGAAAATCGTGTTGTCGTCAACGACCCTTCGGGGAGCTCGAATGCCGAAGCCACGGGCATAGATGACGTTTCCGTTCAGGCCGACTCCAAGGGCCATGCCCGGCACTCGACTTTGGCTCATTTCCGCACGAACGATCTGCTGAATCTTCGCGATCTGCGCGTCGCTCGGTGGGCTCCTTGGAGAACGAGCCGCAAGAGCGAGGAGTGCGATGAGCGCAGAGCCGCCGCTCATGAGCAGGCGTTGCACGATGCGGACGCTAGCCCAGGGCAGCAAGGCGCCAGGTCGCGACGAAGGCTTTGAAGACGACCGCATAGTCGTCGTGCACGAATTGGACGCTGCGCGCTCCGGTGCGTCGAAAGCCGGGAATCGTTGAGGCGAGATAGGCCTGCGCGGAAGTGACGAGCTGCACGTCGAGGATAAGCGGCGAGTCGAAGTAAAAGGGCTTCGTCGCAGCCGCATCCCGGACGGCTTCCTCCGCACCACGACGAATTGCGCGCCGCGCCGCGGCCGGCGTCATCGAATTTGCGGCAAAGTTGCCGATCGACTCTTTGACGACGACACCGCGCACCCACGGCATTTGAGCCTGAACGGCCCGGACCGTCGTGAGATCGCCCGTAACGAGCAAGAGCGCAACGCCGAAGTATCCCAGCAGACCGGCGTTGATCGTCGCTTCGCTGCAGCGCACGTCGTTGATGCGAACTTCATAGACGACCGATGGCGTATAGGTATGACAGAGCACCGCGTCGGCCTCACCGGCGCCGCCGTGATAACCGATAAAAAACGCTCCATCAAAGCCGGCGTCGGCTTCCTGCACCATCGAGAACGGCTTGCGGTTGCCGAAAATCACGCGCACGTCACGGGGGAGCTCGTCGATCAGCAGATTTCGCATTGGGCCGTGTGAGTCGTTGACGAGCACGTCGGCGGCCCCGCCGGCGCGTGCTCCGTCGATCGCGCTCGTCACCTCTTGCGTGTAATATCGGCGGTAGGCCGCAAAATCGGGGTGCGGAGTCCGAGCGTCGACTTGCTCCCACGCACAAACACCGGCAACGCCTTCCATGTCGCTCGATATGTACAACTTCAATTGCCGTCATCCTGAGCGAAGATCGTCGAGCTTGCCGAAGTGGCCGAAGTCGAATGGTTCACGCAGTGGGGTTCGCGGCTGCCGCCATGCGAGTCGCTGCGATAAAGGCTTCCAGGACCGTCGGGTAGTCGCTCGACGTAAACCGTACTGCACGGCCGCCGATGCGGCAAAAGCCGGGCATGAGTTCGATGAAGTCCGCGTGCTCGACGGCCGCGGTCTCGATCGTCAGCTCGAACGGCGCATTGAAAACAAACGGTTTCGCACGCTCGATACGGCCGATGGCTTCCCGGGCGCCCGCACGTATGGCGTCGCACGCAGCCTGAGGCGTGAGCGAGTTCACGGAAGAGAAGCCGATTGCATCTTTGACTGCGACGCCGATTGCCCACGGCATGACGCGCGTCGTTTCCTCCACGATCGTGCGATCGCCGGTGATGAGAACGAGCGGTACTCCGTGGGTCCCGGCTAGTGCCGCGTTGAGCAGCGCCTCGCTGCACGCCGTGCCGTTGACCGCAACCGCGTAGACGGACTCGCTAAACGTATGCGAAAGCGTCGCACAATCGCCGGCTTTGCCATGGTAACCGGTGAAAAAGACCGCATCGAGACCTTCGCGCAAGCCCTGCATCATGCTCCAGGTTTTCGGAGCGCCCGAGATCACGCGAAGATCGTCGTCGTCGGGAAGCTCGTCGAGGAGCAAATTGCGCATGGACCAGTGCGAATCGTTGACGATGAGGCCGCCGGCGCCGGCTTCGCGCGCGCCGTCTATGGCGGCGCGGACCTCGAGCGTCATGTAACGGCGGAACGTCGGATATTCGTGCATGTCACTCGGATCGCATTGCTTCCACGAGCAAACGCCGGCCGTTCCCTCCATGTCGCACGAAATATAGACGTTCACGGGGAGAGCGCTTGACGCGCTTGGGCAAGCCCGGTCTGTGCTGCTACGTTGTGCGGATTTGCCCGCAGGGCGCGTTGATAGAGTGGGATCGCTTCCTCGAAACGGTTCGCGGCCAGGTACATATCGGCGAGCTGCGTGAGTGCAACGTCGTCGTTTGGATGCGTCGCAATTCGGGCGCGCAGCGTCTGCAGCTGCGCGACGACGGGAGCCGGCGGTCCACCTTCGACGGCGTTCTGAGAGCCTTGCTGCCGTGCCGCCGCTCCGGTTGCCGGTTGCGCCGCCTTGCCGAAGACCGATCCCGTAACACCGAACCCGATCGCTACGAGATACGCCATGATGCAAAGAAAGATCACCCCGACGAGCGTGACGATCGGAACGTATATCCGGGGCGGCAGCCCGCTCGGCTCGTATTCGGACACGATGGTTCCGTTGGACGCGCACCGAAGCAAATCTTGCGTGGAATCAAAAGCGTTGCCGAGCGAGGCGGAGCTTCAGTTGCTGTTCGCGCGGTTGAACTACGACTTCTTCAACGGCGAAGCTCCGGATTGCAGGATTCGTTATAACGAGCGTTTTTCGAATTCGGCGGGGCGCACCACCTACGGTAGGCATCCCCTGGAAATCGAGCTCTCGCCCAAGCACTTTCGTCTAGACCCCGAGGCGCTCACCGAAACGCTCTTGCACGAAATGATCCATGCTTGGTGCTACGCCAAGTTTCGCGACACCGGACACGGCCCGCGGTTCAAGCGTAAGCTGCGCGCGTGCGGGCTGCACTCAATCTACCACGATCTCGGCAATGCCGCTCCCCTCAAAGAGTCGACCAAGCGCTTCATACTCCGATGCCACCGTTGCGCCTTCGAAGCACTGCGGCGAGGGCTTCCGCGCAAGCCGTCGAGCTGCCCGCGCTGCAACAAACGTCGCTTTGACGAGCGGTATCCGCTCACGATCTACGAGATCGTCGAGATGCGGCTCGCCGGAACGAGTCTGGACGGAGCGCGTGCGGCGCGGAGAGGCCCCTCGCGGTGACGAAGATAGACGCACGATGACGACTACGAAAATGAGAGAGCAGACGCGCGTCGAGAGCGACACGATGGGCAAGATCGACGTTCCCGCCGATAGATATTACGGAGCCCAAACGGCGCGCTCGCTCGTTCACTTTGACATCGGCGACGGGTCCTGGCCGCGCGACGTGATGCCCGCGCAGGTCGTTAAAGCGATGGCGGTTCTCAAGAAGGCCGCCGCCCTGGTCAATCACGACCTCGGCAAACTCGATGCCGAGAAGACGCAGTTGATCGTTCGGGCGGCCGACGAGGTAGTCGATGGACGACTCGACGCGCATTTTCCGCTGCGAGTCTGGCAAACCGGCTCGGGCACGCAAACAAACATGAACGTCAACGAGGTCATTTCGAACCGCGCGATCGAGCTTGCCGGCGGCGAAATGGGTTCGAAGAGGCCGGTCCATCCCAACGATCACGTCAATATGTCGCAGTCGTCGAACGATACTTTCCCGACGGCCATGCACGTCGCCGCCGCAGAGGCGATGGCGGAGATGCTTCCTGCCGTCGAGGCGTTACGCGGGGCGCTGCACGCCAAGGCGAAAGGATGGTCTCACGTCGTCAAGGTGGGACGCACGCATCTGCAAGACGCCACGCCGCTTACGCTCGAGCAAGAATTCTCCGGATACGTCACCCAGCTCGATCGCGCAATCGCAGCCTGCAAGGAAGCATTGAAACCGCTTTACGATCTTGCGATCGGGGGCACCGCCGTGGGAACGGGGCTCAACGCCCATCCCCAGTTCGGCGAACGGACGGCGAGGAAGATCGCCGAGCTAACTGGGCTTCCGTTTCGCTCCCACCCCAACAAGTTCACGGCGCTCGCTTCCCACGACGATTTCGTCTTCGCCTCGGGCGCCATGAAAATGCTCTCCGCCGCTTTGATGAAGATCGCGAACGACATTCGATGGCTCGCTTCGGGCCCGCGCGCGGGGATCGGTGAGCTCATTCTGCCGGAGAACGAACCGGGCAGCTCCATTATGCCGGGCAAAGTGAATCCGACTCAGTCGGAGGCGATGACGATGGTTTGCGTTCAAGTCTACGGCAACGATCTCGCCGTCAGCTTCGGCGCGTCCCAGGGAAACTTCGAGCTCAACGTCTTTAATCCGGTCATCATCTACAATTTTTTGCACTCCGCGAGGCTGCTGCGCGATGCGTGTGCGATGTTCCGCGAGCATGCCGTCGAAGGACTCCGGGCCGACGAAGAGCAGATCCAAAAGTACTTAGACGAGTCGCTGATGGTCGTCACCGCGCTCTCGCCGCAGATCGGTTACGACAAGGCCGCCGAGATTGCAAAAAAGGCCCACCACGAAAAGACGACGCTGAAGCACGCTGCCCTCGCGCTCGGGCACGTCACCGAAGAGGAATACGATCGCATCGTCGTTCCCAAGGGAATGACCTCTCCGGGCTAGCTAAAGCTGGCGCCAAACGAGCGTAACCGCCGCGGTCACGAGCGCGACGGCTACGACGATCAATAACTGCGGCGACCTCAACCGAAGTGAGAGACGCGCGCCGATCGGGCCGCCGAGCAACCCGCCGGCGACGAGCGGAACCACGTCGCGCGCGACTATGTCGCGCTGAAACGCGTGGACGATCAAACCGACCGGTGACGTCAATAGAATCGCGAAGTGCGACGTAGCGCTGATTGCGTGGGCCGGCAGTTCCGAAAAGTAGAGGAACGCGGGAACGAGCACGGTTCCCCCGCCCAAACCGAAGAGGCTTAAAGAAATTCCCACGACGAAGCCGAGCGCCAGTGCGCCGCGGTACGACATTCCTTTGATTTCGTGGAGACTATGCCGCTCGGGCCGGCCGGCCATGCGCCTTTCGGCATTCCAGGCCAAATCTATCGCTACTCCTACCAAGAGTATCGCGAGCAACGCGTCAAAGATGCGCGCCGGAATGTGCAGCGAGACGATGGCGCCGATGATGCTGCTAGGCAGGCCGCCCAGCGCAATCAGTAATCCGATGCGAAGGTGCACGCGCCGGTAGAGCAAGTAAGTGAACGCGCCGCTCGCGCTATTGGCGACGATCAAAACGAGCGACGTGCCGGCCGCATCTGCGGGCGAAAAGCCCAAGAAAAGCCGGAGTATCGGAACCAGTATGAAGCCGCCTCCGAGCCCAACCATCGAGCCGAAGATGCTGGCAACGAAGGCAGCCGCGAAGAGCTCCAGCGCAAAACGCGCTAGCTTACCCTCCCGATGTAACGGCGATCGCGGGTGTCGATGCGTACGACGTCGCCGCTTTCAACAAAGAGGGGGACGGCGACGGTTGCGCCGGTCTCGAGCTTAGCCGGTTTCGTCGCATTCGTCGCAGTATCGCCTTTGAAGCCGGGATCGGTTTCTACGATCTTCAGCTCGACGTGTGCCGGCAGATCGATACCGATGGGCGTACCGTCGTGGAATTGAACGTCGACCGCCATACCGTCCTTTAAGAAATCGGCGGGATCGCCGATGAGCTCCCGCTGGAGGGTGACGTTTTCGAAGGTTTCCTGGTCCATGAAATGGTAGCCTTCGGCGTCGTTGTAGAGCATTTGCATCTGGCGATTATCGACGACTGCCCGCTCCAGCTTTTCGCCGGCTCTGAACGTTCGCTCCAGCGTGGTTCCGGTCTTGACGTTCTTCAATCGGGTGCGGACGAACGCCGAGCCTTTCCCGGGTTTCACGTGCAGGAACTCGATGACCGTCCATAGCTGGCCTTCCACGACGATGGTCACGCCGTTGCGGAGGTCGTTTGACGAAATCATGCGTTCTGCAGAGTACGGGCCGCAGCGAGGCAAGCCCTGGCGAAACGGCCGAGCCTTTACGTGTGCGGCCTGGAGAGGCGAATCGCGCTTTCCGTTCCGGTTCGCAGCCGAGCGACATTTGCGCGGTGTGTGAAGAGAATCAGTAGAGCGGAAAAAGCGCCGTAGAGCGTTTCGGGCAGCGAGCCGGTGAAGAACCAGATCGCAAACGCCGCGAGGACGCTGCCAAGCATCGAGCCGACTGAGGAATAGCGTGTTAGCGCCGCGCCGGCGACCCAGCCCGCAGCCCCTACGAGGCCTGCCGGGAAACAGAGAGCAAAAATTGCTCCAAACGACGTCGCGACGCCCTTGCCTCCGCGAAATCGAAGCCATGGCGAAAAGCAATGTCCGAGCACCGCTGCGGTCGCAACGAGCGCCGCGACGATTTGGTTGTCGTGGAGAGCCAAAATCGTCGGAGCAAAGCCCTTGAGCGCATCGAGCAGCAGTACCGGGAGCGCACCGGCTTTGCCAAGGGTCCGCAGCGCATTCATCGCACCGATGTTCCCGGACCCTCTCGTTCGAATGTCGGTACGGTAAAAAAGTCGACCGATAACATAGCCGAACGGGATCGAACCGATCAGGAACCCTCCGCCAAACGCAGCAATCGGACTAAAGATCAGGAGAAGCGCCGACGAGGGGGGCATATCGCTCATGGCTTGGGCTCGTCTCGGTCGCGTCGGGCGCGAAACTCGAGCGTCAATGGAATGCCTTCGAAATCGAAATTTTGGCGGATCGTGTTGTCCAAGAAGCGTTTGTAATGCGGTTGCACCAGCTCCGGGTCGTTGCAGTGCAACACGAAGAGCGGAGGGTGCGTCGCAGGCTGAGAGGCGTAGTAGATTCGCAGCAGTCTGCCCGCGGTCGCCGGTGGCGGATGCGCCAAAATAGCGCTGCGAAGCACCTCGTTGAGCCGTGCGGTCGGAACGCGACGGTCGAGGTTCTCGGCGATCCTTGCGACGATCGGCATGAGGCTTCCGAGCCGGCGGTGCGTCTTTGCCGAAAGAAACGTGATGGGCGCGAACGCAGCAAAAGGAACCGATTCTCGCACGACTCCTGCAAGCTCGTTCTGACTGAACTCACCTTCTTGCTCGCGAACGAGGTCCCACTTGTTCCCGACGACGATGAGACCTTTGCGCTCCTCGAGAGCAATGCCGGCAAGCCGGCGGTCCTGCGTCATGATGCCCGTCATTGCATCGAAGACGAGAAGCGCGATGTCGCAACGCGCGATCGCCGACAAGGAGCGCAGGGCGGCATAATATTCGATCGCGCCGTGAGCCTCGGGCTTCTTGCGGAACCCCGCGGTATCGACTAAGCGGAAGTCGCGATCGTGCCAACGGAACACGCCGTCGACCGCGTCGCGTGTCGTCCCGGGGTTCCGCGAAACGAGCGCGCGCTCTTGGCCGAGCAGCGCGTTGACGAGAGAGCTTTTGCCGACGTTGGGGCGCCCGATCACCGCTAGAGCAAGCTCATCCTGGGGTGACGTATCGGGGGAGTGCGGCGGCAACAGCTCCACGATGCGATCGAGCAGGTCGCCCGTACCTTCTCCATGGATCGCCGAAACGGCGATCGGCTCGCCGAATCCGAGCCCGCCGAATTCGGCGTGGACGGCAGCCGCGGCGTCGGACGCCTCGGCCTTGTTGGCAACCAGGACGATCGGCTTTCGCTTATGGCGCAAGATGCGCGCGACGTCGTCGTCGAGTGGATGGAGTCCGGTCTGGGCGTCGACGACCATAACGATGACGTCCGATTCATCGGCGGCGGCCTCCGCTTGGCGCCGCGTGGCGTCGGCCAGCTCGGCACCATGCGCCATGTCCGCGCGCGGATCGATGCCCGCGGTGTCGACGACGCTGAACGCCAAGCCGCGCCAATCGCCGAGCGCGTAGAGTCGATCTCGGGTAACGCCGGGCGTATCCTCGACGATTGCGAGCCGGCGGCCAATCAGCCGGTTGAAGAGCGCGCTCTTGCCGACGTTTGGTCGTCCGACGATGGCAACCGTCGCCGGGTGGAGCATCCCGCTCCTTTCTCAATTGACGCAAGGATGACCCATCGGGCCGGAACGGCCGCGTCGTCACGCGAACTGCACCCGGAAGAATGCCCAGCGTCTACATCGAGACCTTCGGCTGTCAGATGAACGAAGCCGACTCCCGCTACATTGCCGAACGCGCAGCCGCGGCCGGATACAGCATTGTCTCCACGCCCGAGGAGGCCAACGTCGTCGTTCTCAACACATGCACGGTCCGAGATAGCGCGGAACGCCGAGCTTACGGCCGAATGAACCATTTCAACGCGTTGAAAACGTCGGATCCCAGTGTGCGTCTGGTGGTTACGGGGTGTTTGGCAGAGCAAGACCGCCAACGGCTTACGCAACGAGCACCCCACGTCGACGCGCTTTTCGGAACGCGAGAGCTGGCGCAACTCGGCGATCAGCTCGCCGCATGGTCCGGTCCACTTCCAGGCGCCGCGCCGCGCGCCGCCCTTCAAGATGACGTTCGCGACAACATGCTGAGATTCGCACTCGGAGGCACCGCGGACGGGGTAACGGGTGCCTTCGGTCACCTGCGCGCATTCGTCACCGTGCAACGCGGCTGTTCCTACTATTGCACCTTCTGCATCGTCCCGCACGTGCGCGGCCGCTTCGACCACCGCCCGCAGAACGCCATTGTGGAAGAAGTTCGCGAACGCATCGCTCGCGGAGCTCGGGAAATAACGCTCGTTGGCCAAACGGTCAACGCATGGCGAGATTGCGGCGGTGCAGATTTCGGCGATCTTTGCAAAGCGATCGCGGGTGTGCCCGGATTGGAACGGCTTACCTTCATCTCGCCCCACCCAAAAGACTTCACTGAGAAGATTCTCGACGACCTCGCCGCCCTTCCGCAGCTCAACGCGCGGATTCACCTGCCGCTGCAATCCGCAAGCGACGCGATTTTACGGCGGATGAATCGTAAGTATACGCTGGCCCGTTTTCAGCAGATCGTGGCAGGGTTCCGGAGCCGGTTGCCCGAGTGCGCGATCACCACCGATATCATCGTGGGTTTCCCGGGTGAAACCGACGACGACTTCGAAGCGACCCTCGCCTACGCGGAGACCGGCGTCTTTGCAAATGCGTTCACGTTCATCTATTCCATTCGGCGGGGGACGCCGGCCGCGAGGTGGGAGCAGGTGCCGCGGGATGTCGCGCTCGCGCGCTTTACCCGGCTGGTCGACGTGCAGAACCGCGCGACGCGCGCGTATCACGATCGCAAGCTGGGTCGAGTGGTGCGAGCGCTGATCGCCGGGGATTCTAAGAAAGACGCAAGCAGGCTCACCGCAAAGACGCCCGACAACGTCACGGTCGTCGTGCCAAAGCCGCCGAACTATCCCTCGGCGCCGCGAGCTGACGCACATCCGTATGCCCGGACGCCTTGGCTCGACGTCGCGATAGAAAGCGCGCACGTCTGGGGTTGCTTCGGAACGGTAGTCGCGCGAGCCGAGCGCTTCGAGGACGCCGGAGAGGGAGTCGAGCGGCCGACGGTCGATCTCACCGTGCTGGAGCTGCAAACGCTGCGGCGGTAATCCGTGTCCAAGTTCTCTCCGATGCTCGAGCAGTACTTCGGAATGAAGGCCAAGCATCCCGAAGCGATACTGCTTTCGCGGGTCGGCGATTTTTACGAGGCGTACGGGGAGGATGCAGAGATCGTTGCGCGCGCTCTCCAGATTGCGCTGACGAGCAAGGAAGCCGGAGCCGGCCGGCGCGTTGCCATGGCGGGCGTGCCGCACCACGCTTTGGCCGGCTATCTCGCGCGGCTCGTGAAGCAGCGTTTCATCGTCGCTCTCGCGGAACAGCTCGAGGTCCCGCAGCCAAACCGGCTCGTGCGCCGCGAGGTCGTGCGATTAATAACGCCTGGCACCTTGGTCGAGGAACAGCTGCTCGACGGCAAACTGAATAATTATCTCGCGGCCGTCGCCGCGGTCGGCGAGACGTTTGCCTTGGCGTATGCCGACGTTTCGACGAGCTATGCCGCCGCCACGGTAGTCGCCGGCGAAGACGCCTACGACGAACTCCTCGCCGAGCTGGCGCGCGTTGGGCCGGCCGAGATCGTCGCCGACGTCCCCGCCGAGCTGCGCGCAACCATTGCGGCCGCGGTCGAGGCGATGGGTGCGCGATTGGCCACCCCCGCCCTTGGCCTGGTGGAAGCGCGCGAGCGGCAAACGTTCGACGGCTTTTCGATCGACGAATCGCTGGCCATACATCGCGCGCTCGAGGCCCTGGCGACATTCGTCAAACGCACCGGAGTGACCAACGGCGAACTCGGGCCGAGCAGCGCGCAACTTTATCGGAGGCAGCAGTTCTTGGCGCTCGATCCGGCCACGCGCAAGCATCTCGAGCTGACACGAGCGCAAGGCCAGAACTCCCGTGCGACGCTCGTAGGAACGCTCGACTCCTGCGCGACTTCGATGGGGTCTCGGATGCTGTCGCGCTGGATACTCGGTCCGCTCGTCGACCGAGACGCTATCAGCGGCCGGCAGGATGCGGTTGCAGCGCTCGTTGGGGAGCATACGCGCCGGGAGGCGATTCGTGAAATTCTCAAGCGCGCGTTCGACCTCGAGCGCATCGCACAAAAGGCGCGCTATCGCCGCGCGATGCCGCGCGATCTGATCTCGCTGCGTCGAACGCTCGACGTGCTTGGGCCGCTTCGGCAAACAGCATCGCCCATGCTGGCCCCTTTACTCGCGCGGATCGGCAATTTCGACGACGTACTCGAAGACCTGCACGCCACGCTCGTTGACGAGCCTCCGGCTTTGTTCGCTGATGGCGGGGCAATCCGGCCGCAGGTCAATGCGGACCTCGCGCAATGCGTTGCGCTGCAGACCGAGGCGCGTTCTAGACTCTCCGAGCTGGAGCAACGCGAGCGCGAGCGCACGGGCATCAAAACGCTCAAGGTAAAGTACGCGAGCCCCTTCGGCTACGCGATCGAGGTGAGTAAGAGCTACGCCGCGGCGGTGCCGCCGGAGTATGTTCGCAAGCAAACGCTGACCGCCGGAGAGCGCTACATCACGCCGGAACTCAAGGAGCTCGAGCTGGCAATCTCCTCAGCGCGGGTGCGACAAGAGCGGCTCGAACAGCAACTCTTCGAGGCGCTCGTCGACCGCGTCGCGGCGAGAGCCGAGGAACTTCTGGAAGCCGCGCGTGCGATAGCCGAGATCGACGTGCTTGCGGCCCTCGCCCGATGCGCTGCAGAGCGCGGCTACGTGCGTCCGACGTTCGTTGATGAGAGCATCGTCGCAATCGAGGAAGGGCGCCATCCGGTCATGGAAGCCGTTCTTCATACGAAGTTCGTTCCGAACGACCTCAGCTTGCGCGCAGGAGAGCACCGCTTCGTGCTCTTGACCGGGCCGAACATGGGCGGCAAGTCCACCTACCTGCGCCAGACGGGGCTTCTAACGATCATGGCGCAGATCGGCTCGTTCGTACCGGCGAGGCGGATGGAGCTGGGCGTCGTCGACCGTATATTTACCCGCATCGGCGCGGGCGACGATCTCGCTTCTGGTCAGTCGACGTTCTTTATGGAGATGGCCGAAGCGGCGAACATCCTGCGGCGCAGCACGCAGCGCTCCTTGCTCCTGATCGACGAAGTGGGGCGCGGCACGGGGACGCTCGACGGGCTCGCGATCGCGCAGTCGATCTGCGAATTCCTGCTCTCGCTCGAGGAACAAGTTCCACTCGTGCTCTTCGCCACGCACTTCCACGAGCTTTGCACGTTGAGCGATCATTGGAGTGCGGTTGCCAATCACCACATCACGGCGGTCGAAAATACGGCGCGCGGAGGTGCGCCGGTCTTTTCGCATCGCGTCCAACCGGGAAGCTCTTCTCGCTCGTTCGGAATAGAGGTCGCGCGCATGGCCGGATTGCCTGAAGCGGTCGTCGAGCGGGCGCAGGAGATCGCCGACGTGCTCTCCGCTCAGACCGACGTCGAGGCGCGCGTGCCGCTTCGAAAAAAGATGCGCAAGCGCGCATTGCCGGAGCGCCAGCTTTCATTCCTCCAATCCTGAGACCTGCTTGAGAGTGCGTAAAAGGTGTCGTTCGCGGGACGGCGGAAAGGCGCGCCCTTGAGGATCTCGCGCGCCGTTTTCGGATTCTGCTTGGCGGTCGCGGTAATCGCGGCAGCGATCGCCAATCCGTTGGTCGAATTCGCTTCCAACGCCGGTTGGTTCGGGCCGGGCAGCCTTACCGACCACACCAACGTCGATGTCGTTCCGGCGCTGCTCGCCGGCGTCGCGCTCCTGGCGCTGTTTATGGTGCTCAAGGCGCGTGCAGTGTTGTGTGGACGGGCGCTTACGGGCGGCTGCGTCTCGTTGCTGCCGTCGATCTTCGTTCTTCAAATATTGGCTCTCTACGTCATGGAGACGCTGGAGCAGATGCACGCGGTCGGGCACACCTTGGGCCCCACGATATGGTTGGGTGCGCCGCCGGCGATCGGTTTGGCCGTTCACGCGGCCGTTTGCATCGCGGTCACGTACGCGATCGTGCGCTCGAGGCGAGCGCTGGCGGAAACGACGTTACGGGTAGTTCGCCTCGTCGCAATGATTGCGACGTTGCGTTCCAAGCCGGCCACTACGATTGCCGCTCGCCGATTTGACAACGTCTGCTTTAAAAAGTTCTTGCCCGTGCTCTGCACGATTGGAGAGCGGGCACCCCCGATCGCCGCGGTCTAGCTACCAAATTCAGCTATCGCGGGGGTACCTATATGTTTTCCAAATGGTGGTTCCGTGCCGTCGTCGTCACCATCCTAGCCGTCGCTTCGGTCGCTCTCGGGTTTACGATCGTCCGAAGTCCAATTCGGCAGCAAATCGTTGCGCAGAGTGCGCGCCGTTCCTTTGGACAGCTTAAGCTGAACCTGTTGATTCTCGGCTATCAAGCCGACGAAATGACGACCGATACCGTTATCGTCGCACACTTGGACGTCGGGCGGCGTGCCGCCACCCTCGTATCAATCCCACGCGACACCTGGGTTTCGATCCCGGGACCCGGATTCGGCAAGATCAATGCGGCATACGCCTACGGGGGAGCGCATGCCACCGCGCGGGTTGCAAGCCGGCTTCTTGGAGGCATTTCCATCGACGAAATCGTTGCATTGCAGCCCGAAGGCGCCGCTGCCATCGTCGATGCTTTAGGCGGCCTCGACGTCAACGTCGACGAGACGATGGACTATGACGACAACAGTGGCGGACTTCACGTCCATCTCAAAAAAGGCGAGCAGCACCTCAACGGAAGCCAAGTCGCCGGATACATTCGCTTTCGGCAAGACCCCGCCTCTGATTTCGGGCGCGTTCGGCGGCAGCAGGAGGTGCTCAAATTGATGCTGGATCAGTTGAGCCAACCGCAGAATTGGGCCAAACTGCCGCACGTACTGCAACTGGCGCGTAAAGAGATCAATACGACGATGAGCAACCGGCAAATGATCTCGCTCTTGACGATTTACCGTAACGTACCTGACGAAAACATCCGTTCGTTCACCCTTCCGAGCAGGTTAGGCTGGGTCGGCGACGCTTCGGTTGTTTTCGCCGATCCGCGCTGGGCAAAACTGATCGGCACACTCCTCTTCAGAAAGAGCGATCCGCCGCAGGACGAGGTGTTGGTTGCAAACGCAACGGGGAAGACAACGCTCGATGGAACGATCGTCGGTGCGTTGCGCGGGGCCGGCTGGAACGTACCCACCTTTATCGACACGAAGGCAAAGCGCCGGAGCGTCGTCATCGGCTCCTCCGTCGCTGCGGCCCGCCTCGCGAAAACGTTTGCGACGGCAATTCAGCCAGGCACGAAAACGGCGCTCGTCATCGGCGCGGATCTGGCGCCGGACGCCGAATGAGGTAGCTCACCCTCGCAACGACGGAAAAACGAGCTGCAGCGTCGAGGCGAGCGTCAGTGCGCCGACGATAAAGACCGTTGCCCAGGCGACGATGTTGAAGAGTGCTCCGTTCGTCCACGTGCCCATCAGCCGCTTGTTATTGACGAGCAACAGCATCAGCACGAGCACGATCGGTAAAAGCATGCCGTTGAGCACCTGGGAGTAGAATATGATGCCCCCGAGCGGAGCTCCGGGGAAGACAACGATTCCTGCTCCCGCAATGATGAGCGCGAGGTAGAAGCCGTAGAAAACCGGTGCTTCAAAGAGGCGGCGATCCACGCCGCGCTCGAAGCCGAAGGCTTCGCAGACGTAGTACGCCGTGGAAAGGGGGAGAATCGACGCCGTAAAGACGGCCGCGTTAAGCAAGCCCAACGCAAAGAGTAGCGCGGCGAACTTACCGGCGATCGGCGTGAGCGCGACGGCTACGTCGCCCACACTATTGGTTACGGCGACGGGATGTGCCGCGTGTAAATTATGCACGTAGATGGTCGCCGCGCACGCCACGATGATAAAATACGCGATGACGTCGGTCCATAAACCACCGGTGACGACGTCGAGGCGTGAGTAGCCGTAGTCTTCCTTGCGAATTCCCTTGTCCACGACCGCGGCTTGTATGTAGAACTGCATCCAGGGCGAGATCGTCGTCCCGATCACCGCAATCGTCATGATCAGATAGGCTTTCGACGCTTGCAAGTGCGGAACGACGGTCTGGCGCAGGACGTCGTGCCAGTCGGGACGCACCATGAACGCACTGACGACGTAGGCAATATAAACCAAGCAAAAAAAGAAGAAGATGCGCTCGACGACTTTCGCATTTCCGCGCGTGACCGTAAGGAAGACGAAGATGGCCGCTCCGGCGACCATCGCGATCTTGAAGGCTTCTCCGTTGGAGACGTGGAGGTAGCTTCCGAAGATCGGCGCGGAGGAAGCGACGCCCGCGAATTCGGTTGCCGTATTGCCGACGTCGCCGCAGACGAACAGGAGAAGGCACCAAAACGTAACCCTGACTCCAAAATTCTCGCGAATCAGGTCGGCTAGGCCCTTTCCGGTGACCGCCCCCATGCGCGCGCACATCTCTTGAACGACGACGAGCGCGATCGTGATGGGGACCAGAAGCCAGAGCAACGAATAACCGAACTGCGCTCCGGCCTGTGAATAGGTCCAAATTCCTCCCACGTCGTTGTCGGCGTTGGCGGTAATGATGCCCGGCCCCACGATCGAAAGGAACATGACGACCGATCTCCAGACGTTCGGCCGAACGACGCGCGTTGCCGCCACCCCCTCTCAAATAAAAAACTGTCGCCGCTCCTCGCAGCTGACAGTTTGAGAAACTTCGCGCGGCGGGCCGCGCCATCTCCCTCAATGTCGAGCTTTAGCACTGCACAACGTAGACTCTTTGCCTTGTCATCCTGAGCGGAGTGGAAGGATCGGGGTCAGCCGCGTTAGATTTCGCCTTGATTCGGCGGAATCTGGTCACCCGTTGGGGTCTCTCGACCTTTCCGGGCAGCGGCATCTCTTCGTGCAGACGCCTCACCTAACGAGGAATCCTTAACCAGAATACTCCCGACCGAGGCTTTGTCAACCCCGAGCCGCGAACTGCTTATCGTGGCCGCCATTCACGAACTCGACGCCGTCACGATCGGTCAAATCGCTGCCGGGGAAATCATCGATCGCCCAGCCTCCTTAGTAAAAGAGTTGGTCGAAAACGCAATCGATGCTCGTGCCGAGCGAATTAGGGTTAACGTCGAACGCGGTGGTCTGGATTTGATCGAAGTAATCGACGACGGCATCGGGATTACACCGCAGGATCTGCCGCTTGCAGTGCGCCGCCATACGACGAGCAAGCTTCGAACTGCCGACGAGCTGGAGGCGGTTATGACGCTCGGCTTTCGCGGCGAAGGCTTGGCTTCGATCGCCGCGGTCGCGCGCACGGAAATCGTTTCGCGGGAAGCGCACCGCTCGATGGGCGCTCGGATTAGCGCGCACGCAGAGGAAGTGAGTGCCGTAGAGCCGGTCGCCGCACCGGGGGGTACGTGCGTCCGAGTGCAAGCATTGTTCGAAAACGTCCCGGTCCGCCGCGAATATCTTCGTTCCGCCAGCGCGGAGTTCAACCGCATCTCGTCATGGCTCTCGAGCTTCGCCCTTGCGTATCCACAGCGGAGTTTCGCGTTGCGCCATGACGGCAAGGAGGTCTGGGTGATGCCGTCGAGCGGGGAGGAACGGGATCGTTTGGCCATGGTCTTTGGAAGGGAAGCGGCCAAAACGCTACTGCCGCTTGACCGCGCCGGAGCTCGTATGCTCGACGGACGGTTGCGCGGCTTCGTGAGCGCTCCGGGATACGACCGTCCCGATCGCAGAATGCAAGTGCTCTTCGTCAACGGCAGATTGTTGCGCAGCGCAATCCTGGCGGGAGCGTGGACGAGCGGTTACGCGACCTTCGCCATGATGGGACGCCATCCGTACGGCGCCATCTTTCTCGATCTTCCGCCAGACCACGTCGATCCGAACGTGCACCCCACCAAGAGCGACGTTCGGTTGCGCTACGCCGGTCAAGTCTTTGAAAGCGTGCGCCGTACCATCGGCGCCACCCTCACCGCTCACGCCAAGACACGGTCTCTCGATGGGGGCGCCGGCGCGGGAACTGCGGACGTCTCATTCGCCCCCGCCCAAATCGCTGCAGACCAGATGCATGCACGGGAGCGACTCCGCGTCCTAGCGCAGCTCGATCGCACCTTCATCCTCGCCCGCGAAGGAGAGGCGCTACTGTTGGTCGATCAGCATGCCGCCCACGAGCGCATCGCTTACGAGAGGATCGTCGCTTCCGCCCGCGGGATCGCTGCGAGCGAACCGCTTCTCGTGCCGCACGTCGTCGAGCTCGACGCGGCGCGCAGCGCCGTGCTCGATCGAACGATCGAGCCGCTCCGTGAAGGCGGCCTCGAGATCGAACCGTTCGGCGAGCGCACGTATCGGGTCGTGGCGACTCCGTTTGCTTATGGCGCTCGCCGTTTCGACTTAGCGGGCTTTATCGACGACTTGACCGAGGAGCCCAAACAACGCGACGTCCGAGAACGCGTCTGGGCCTCGCTTGCATGTCATTCCGTGACCATCGCGGGCGAGAGTCTCGAAGCGGAAGAAATGACGATCCTCGTCGAGCGGCTGCAAGCGTGCGACAATCCGATGCATTGTCCGCACGGTCGCCCGACGATGGTGCGTCTTGGTCCCGGCGAGATCGCGCGCATGTTCAAGCGTGTCTAGCTCTTTTTCTTCCAACGTTCTCATCATCGCGGGCACGACCGCAAGTGGGAAGACCGAGCTAGCCATCGAGCTTGCGCGTGAGTTCGACGCGGAGATCGTCGGTGCCGATTCCCGGCAGGTGTATCGAGGCATGCCGATCGGCACGGCCGCGCCCTCGCCGGAGCAGCTGGGAGAAGTTGCGCATCACCTGATCGGGTTTCTCAGTCCGTTTGAACGCTATTCTGCAGGAAGATATGCGCGCGACGCAATTGAAGCGGTTAAGGACATTCATCGCCGTGGCAAGCGCGCGATCGTTGCCGGCGGCACGGGGTTCTATATTCGCGCTCTCACCGGTGGGGTCGATCTCGCACCGCAATACGACGAAGCGTTGAGGAAGCGTCTGGCCGGTGAGGCGCTGCTTCACCCGGCGGACTTTCTCTATGACTGGCTCCAGCAGCGCGATCCGGTTCGCGCGCGGGCGCTCGGCGCGCGCGATAGATATCGCGTTCTGCGTGCGCTGGAAATTGCGCTGGCCGCGCCGACCGCAACGCTTGCCGAGGAGCCGCCGCGCACTCTTGCCGGTGAAGGCTTCGCCTCGATGGTCGTTTTTCTCGATCTTCCTTGGAGCGTCATCGACGCGCGTATTGTAAGCCGCACCGCGTGGATGCTCCATGCGGGACTCGTTGAAGAAGCCGAGCGCATCGGAAGCGACGCCGTGGCGGCCAACGCGGTTGGATATGCGCAGGCATACGCATATTTGCGCGGGTGGAGCGCGAAGGCCGAGCTTCGTGCGTCGCTCGAACGAGCCACCCGGCGCTACGCCCGTCGTCAAAGAGCGTGGTTTCGTGGGGAGCCTGCGACGCTCTGGCTTGCGCCGGAATCGGTCGGAACGGTAGCACGGGAAAAGCTTGGCTGGTTTGCGAAGCGCGGCTGATGCACGTCACCAAAATGCACGGCGCACGCAACGACTTCGTGATCCTCGATTCGCGTGGAAAGAGACTAAACGATGTGGCGTCCTTCGCGCAATGGGCCTGCGACCGCCGCGAGGGCATTGGTGCCGACGGCCTCATCGTACTCGAGTCCAGCCGAACTGCCGAGGTGAGGATGCGTACGATCAATGCCGACGGAACCGAAGCGCAGATGTGCGGCAACGGCATACGCTGTGCCGCGCGCTGGCTCGACGAAGCCGGGGAAGGAGATAACATCGCCTTCGATACCGACGCCGGCATCGTGCGCACGGAAGTCGTCGCTCGGCGGCCCGAGTACTTGGTGCGAGTTACGATGGGCCGCCCCGAGATCCGCGCCGCCGCGATCCCGGGCCTTTCGGATGCGTTGCTGGTCGATATGGGAAATCCGCACGTCGTGTTTTTTTGCGCGGCGGTTGAAGATCTCGATCTCGAAACCCTAGCCGAGCGCCTGCAAAAAGAGCCGCTTTTTCCCGCGGGAACCAACGTGCATGCCGCAGCAGAACGTGGTGGGCGTTCGCTACGCGTCCGTCATTGGGAACGCGGCGTGGGATTGACGATGGCTTGCGGGACGGGGGCGGTCGCCTGTGCTGTCGTCGCAATCGATCGACGAGGCTTTCAGTCGCCTGTAGAAGTCATCGCTCCCGGTGGAATTCTGATCGTCGAGTGGAACGATGGTGGCGACGCGCATCTCATCGGTCCGGCAGTGCGCCTCTTCGATGCCGAGGTAAACATTGGTGTCGGCTCTTTGCGGTGAAGCGGCCGGCGTAGGCCTGGCTTCCTGCGACGCACGCGGCCGATTCGCGTTCGATGCAGATCTCGTTCCGCTCGCAGACGGCGGGTTCGTTAGAAAAGCGCTGCTCGACGAATTGATTCCGGCGCCGCCGGGAACGCTCGAGATGGTCTTGCCGCAACGCCGGCCCTTGACGACCATCGGCCCAATCGCCGCGCGCACCGCAATGGCCGTCGCCCTGCCGGCTGGATACACGCGTCTGCTCCTTCCCGCGTACGCCGCCGACCGTAACGCAACCGCCCTGCCGCTCTTCGGCTACACCTTTGCGTGCGCGCTCGACGATCGATTGCACATCGCCGCAATGCGAACGGACGAAAGCGAGGAATGGGAGCCGCGCCGCTTTGCCAGCGGAGAGCTCGAAAACGTCATTGCGCGGCGCTTGGCGCGCGAGCCGGGCAATCGAATCCTGCGCCAAGTCGCACATTGCTCGGTCCAGTATGCTTGCTTCACTGCGCAAAACGTCTTCTTGGAAAGAGGCGAGGCCGCATTGCCGGTTTCGCCAAAATGCAACGCGCGCTGCATCGGCTGCATCTCCGAGCAAGATATGGATGCGGGAGTGCCTTCTCCACAGGCGCGGATCGCCGATGAAGCGGCGTCGCAGGAGCTTGCCGCCGTTGCGATTCATCATTTGGAACGCGTGGAAGAAGGAATCGTCTCGTTTGGGCAGGGCTGCGAAGGCGAGCCGCTCTTACGTTCGGTTACGATCGCGCGAGCAATAGAAGCGATTCGCGCCAACCACTCCGATGGAACAATAAATCTCAATACAAACGGCAGCCAGGCCGAAGCTCTGAGCCGCTGCATCGATGCCGGATTGGATGCCGTTCGGATCAGCCTGAATTCATTTCGTTCGCGCGTGTATGCAGCCTATTACCGCCCTATAGGATACCGGCTCGAGGATGTCTTCGCATCGATCCAACTGGCACGCTCGCGCCGGTTGCGAGTGAGCTTGAATCTTCTCACGCACCCGGGCGTGACGGATGATGAGGAGGAGATGTCTGCAATGGAAGGCTTTCTGCACGACACGCCGGTCAGCACGATTCAGACTCGCACGCTCAACATCGACCCCGCGAGTTACTTCGATGCCGTCGGCCGGCCGCGCGCGCCGATGGGCATGCGTCGCGCGATCGAACGCATGCGCAAACTGGCTAGCGTGGAAAATTTCACCCATAGTCACTAGAAGTTATGGCGTGTGAAGCTTTGGCAGATCCTCCTCATCGTCGCCTTGGGCATCGCTTATGGACTGATCCAACCGGGGCGCCTGGCCTATGCGTTCGGTCACGCAACGCTTTACGTCTTTCTGCCGGTATTACTTTTCGAGGCTGCCTGGAACCTCAACTATAGGGCGATCTTGCGGCAATGGATCGCGATCGCGACGCTCGCTGGGCCCGGCGTACTGCTAACGGCGTTGATCATTGCGGGAGCGCTCTCGGTCGCGCGAGTGCCGTTTGGCCCAGCATTACTGACCGGGGCGATACTGAGCGCGACGGATCCAATCGCGGTCGTCGCAGTCTTTAGGCGATTGAAAGTTCCTAAGACGCTCGTAACGATTGTCGAATGCGAGTCGCTTTTCAACGATGCGGTCGCGGTCGCGCTCTATCGCGCCGTGCTGGTATCCCTGGCGATAGGAGCGGCAAGCGTCGGCGCGATCGCGCTGGTCGCGCTCGGCACTTTAGGCGGGGCTGCCGGAGGAGTAATTTTAGGCGTCGTCTTCGCGTCTGTACTTGCGCGCGCCCTGCGGGGAAGTCACGATGTCAGGGTTCAGATAGCCGCGACGGTTCTGTGCGCGTACGGAACGTACTTCGCGGCCGACGAGCTTCGGCTCTCCGGCATCTTTGCGACGATCGCCTGCGGGATTGCGCTGCGATATTACGAGCGAGCTTGGATCACGCTGAGCATCGCGGAAGACGTCAATCGATTTTGGGACGTGGGGGCTCTTGTTGCCAACGTACTGGTGTTTTTCCTGGTCGGTGCTGCGTTGCAGATCGGGCGCGTCACGCAGGAGCCTGTTTTTGTCGTCGCGTGCATCGTTGCAGTCGCCGTCGCTCGAATCGTTGTGGCGGGCCTGCTCTTACCCGGTCACTATCCGCGCGAATGGATTGACGTGGTGCGCGTTGCAGGGATGCGAGGTGGCCTATCCCTCGCGCTTGCGCTGGCAATTCCCGCGGGCATCCCGTATCGCGAAGCAATTGTCGACGCGACCTTTGCCGTCTCGCTGGCGACCCTCGCAGCAGGCAGCTTGACGCTCACCAGAGCGGTGGCACGTGCGGCGCTGCGTCAGACGCCCAGCGGATAGGCCTCTTCACCGTGGAGGGCGACGTCGAGGCCGCGTTCTTCAGCGACCTCGTCCACCTTGACCGGCGTCACCAAGTTGATGAGCCAAAGCATCGCGTACGTGAAGGTGAAGGCCCAAGTGCTGCAAACGAGCGCCGCGACGAACTGCTTGCCGAGAAACGCCGGATTTCCGCGCAGCAGGCCATCGGCGCCGTGCGGATTCCAAAGGGTAGATGCAAAGACGCCGAGCAGGACGATCCCTAAAAAGCCTCCGGCTCCGTGCACGCCCCAGACGTCGAGCGCGTCGTCCCATCCCAAACCGTTCTTGAGCGTCACCGCAAAGTAACAGACCACGCCCGCAGCGACACCGATGATGACCGCGGTGGTCGGCGATACGTAGCCCGCGGCCGGCGTGATCGTCGCGAGTCCGGCGACGGCGCCGGTCAGCAAGCCAACGAATTTTGGCTGTCGTCCTCGCGCCCACTCGACGAGCAACCAGGTGATCGCGGCGAACGACGCGGCGATGTCGGTATTGAGAAAAGCGGCAGCCGTCACGGCGTCGACGCGAAGCTCGGAGCCCGCGTTGAATCCGTACCATCCAAACCACAGCAATCCGGTCCCCAGCGCAATCAGTGGAACGTTGTGGGGTTTGTTCTCGATCACGTGGCGCCGTCCGACGTAGAGCACCGACGCCAGTGCTGCAAAGCCGGCGGAGGCGTGAACCACGATGCCCCCGGCGAAATCGAGAACGCCCCAGCTCGCCAAAATACCGTTGGGACTCCACAGCATGTGCACGAACGGAAAGTAAACGAAGATGAGCCAGCCGGAAAGGAACCAAAAGTAAGCCTTGAATGTCACGCGGTTGGCGAATGCGCCGGTGATGAGCGCCGGCGTGATGATCGCGAACATCATTTGGTAGGCGATGTGTACGACGAGCGGAATGCCGGCATCATTTCCGGTGAACATCGTATGCAGCGTCACGCCACGCAGGAACGCGTAGGTCGCCGGATTACCGATGATGCCGTGCCAGTCCGGGCCGAAGCTCTCGGAGTAACCGAAGGCAAACCATAGCACCGTAGTCCATCCGAGCGACATGAAACTTTGCATCATGATCGTGAGCACGTTCTTGCGCTGCACGAGACCCCCGTAGAAGAATGCGAGTCCTGGGGTCATCAGCATAACCAGGCTCGCGCAGAGAAGCATAAAGCCGGTGTTGCCGATATTGACGGGAATCGATGCGCCATTCATAGGATGCGCGTTAGGCAGACCCTATGGTTTTCCCGCCTAGGAGCCTAAAACGTCATGCCACGCTGAAAGTAGAAATGCTCGACCATAGGCCGAGCTAAGAGTACGACGTGTCTTGAGCATGACACGGCATACGGTTAGTTCATGAACGAAAGGCCGGCGCCAACGTAGTGCTGCTTTTGACCGTTGACGAGCGTCGGAGAGAAGCCATACTCTGCGTCAAACTGGAGATGGTTTCCGAAATCGCGTTGGTAAACGAAGTCGATGAGGCTTTTGGATCGGAAACCCGGGCCCGCGGCGGAGTAATACGCATACTCCGCCAAAATTTGCGACGGACCGCCGGGAAGCGCGGCGCTGAGCTGAAGGCTCGGGATGAACGCAAAGTACGATTGAGCGACGCCGGCAGCGTTTGACCCACTCAAGGCGTTGAAGCTGAGTGTCCCGGAAAGCCCAAACTCGGAGTTAATCGTGTATGCCCAATCGAAATCGCCGGTAAATTCCGCATTGCCCGCGGTAAAGGCCTGACTTCCCGTTGGATACGTGATCGCGCCATACAAGCCCCAATCGGCGTTCGAGCTGTAGCCCAGCTCGTACTTCGTCGCGAGGCTCACGTCACTCGATCCGTTTAGCGTGTGTTGGCCGGCCGACGACGTCTCGTAGCTCGGAAGGCCGACCTCGAAATCCAGATGGGGATCGGCGGTGCCGATTCGCACGAGCGTCTGCGGATAGTTCGTGTCGCTTCCGCCGGCCGTTCCCGAGGCTATCGCGTTTTCGTAGCCGTTTTCAACGTCGAAATGCCCGGTGCGCACGGTGCAAACGCCGGTCGTAACGGTGGGCCGATTGACGATCGACAGAATCGATCCGCAGGGGTCGCTTGGAGCGCTCGGGGCCGGCGACGGTGAGGGTGAGGCACCTGCCGCCGCGGCCGGAGCGCCCCCGGCGATTGCCCACGCGACGGCGGCTCCCGCTAGAAGCGCGATTTGGAACATAGCGGTCCCATTATAAGGCTACATGCCAGAATCGAGCAGCCGCCACTCGGACGATCCACCCGGCTATCCTTTTGGATCATCCAATCGGCGGATATTCGGCCCGCGAGCGGTCGGCTATGCTTAGCGCGTGATCCTCCAAGCCGTGGTCATTCTCCTTACGATTGCCGGCTTCGTCCTGCTCGACTGTTACGTGCTTGGCTGCGAGAAACTGTAGCGGTGGGCTTCGATGACGCCCTAGGTTTGGCGCTTACGGTTGCCGGTCTAGGATATCTCGTCTACGCGATGCTACGACCAGAGAAGTTCTAATGACCATGATCGGATGGCTGCAAGCCGTCGTCTTTTTCCTGATCGTTCTCGCGATCACGAAGCCGCTTGGCTCGTACATGGCGCGCGTCTTTGACGGCGAGCGCACCTGGCTCACCCCTATATTCCTGCCGGTTGAAACGCTGATCTATCGTCTGTGCGGCGTTCGCGAAGATGAAGAGATGACGTGGTCCGTCTACGCCCTGTCGATGCTTGGATTTTCTCTCGTCGGTTTAGCCTATCTTTACGTCTTGCTGCGGACGCAGAAGTGGCTGCCGTTCAATCCGGCTCACATCGGTAACATGGCGCCGGATTTGGCGTGGAACACGGCGGTCAGTTTTACGACCAATACGAACTGGCAGTTTTATTCCGGCGAGACGGCGATGAGTTACCTTTCGCAAATGGCCGGTCTCGCTTGGCATAACTTCGCCTCTGCCGCGACCGGCATTGCCATCGCGATTGCAGTCGTACGTGGCCTGGTTCGAACGAGCGTCAAAACGCTGGGGAACTTCTGGGTGGACCTGACTCGCTGCTCGCTCTACGTGCTGCTCCCCATCTCGATCCTCATTGGACTCTTTTTTGTGTGGGAGGGAATGCCGCAGAATTTTCATGCCTACCAAACCGTAAAGTCGATCGAGGGCTTTACCCAGACCATTACCGGTGGCCCGATGGCCTCGCAAGAGGTGATCAAGGAGCTGGGCACCAACGGCGGCGGCTTCGTCAACGCAAATTCGGCTTCTCCGAACGAAAATCCGACGCCCGTAAGCAACTTCGTGGAGTTGTTGTTAATCTTTTCCTTGGGCGCCGGGCTGACGTACACGTACGGCAAGATGGTGAAAGACAGACGCCAAGGCTGGGCAATCTTCACGGCGATGGCAGTCCTCTTCTTTGCCGGCTTTGCGGCCGCGTATTGGGCAGAAGCCGCCGGCAACCCGATAATCCACCATTTGGGAATTAGCGGCGGCAACATGGAAGGGAAGGAGTGCCGGTTCGGCGTTTCGACATCGGCGCTCTTCGCGACGGTGACCACCGACACGTCGTGCGGTGCCGTTAACTCGATGCACGACTCGTTCATGCCGCTCGGCGGCCTCATCCCGCTGGTCAATATGCAGCTTGGCGAGATCGTCTTCGGCGGCGTCGGCAGCGGTCTTTACAGCATGATCGTCTTTGTCGTCTTGACGGTCTTCATCGCCGGCTTGATGGTCGGCCGCACACCTGAGTATCTCGGCAAGAAGATCGAGCGCAGAGAGGTGCAATTCGCAATCTTGGCGGCGTTGGTAACTCCGGTGCTCTGCTTGGTACCGACGTCGATCGCTGCAATTCTGCCGGCGGGTCTCGCGACGCTCAATAACGGTGGCCCGCACGGCTTCTCGGAAATTCTCTATGCATTCACGTCGACGAATGCCAACAACGGCTCTGCATTCGCAGGCTTGGGGCCCAATGTATTCTACAATCTGCTGACGGGAGCGAACATGATGTTCGGGCGGTTTGCCGTCGCAATACCGGCGCTTGCACTGGCAGGGAATTTGGCTGCAAAGAAATCCGTTCCGGAAAGCGCCGGAACGTTTACCACTCATTCGGTAATTTTCACCGGACTGCTTATCGGCGTGATCGTGATCGTTGGCGCGTTGACGTTTTTACCCGCGGACTCCCTGGGACCCATTGTCGAACATCTGCTGGTCCAGCAAGGAAGGACGTTCTGATGCTGAGCCAACGGCGCTTGGAACGCCGTCCGACGGCGCGCTCGCTTTTCGATCGGACGATTCTGACGCGAGCCGTTGGCGACTCCTTCAAGAAGCTCGACGCGCGCTGGCAAGCGCGTAACCCCGTCATGTTCGTGGTCGAGGTCGGCGCAGCGGCGACCACGATCTTTTGCCTACGGGATCTTCTGCGCCATAGTGGCAATCCAGGCTTCGATTTCGCTATCGCGGCGTGGTTGTGGTTTACGGTGCTCTTCGCGAATTTCGCCGAGGCGGTCGCCGAAGGACGCGGCAAAGCGCAAGCCGAGGCGCTGCGCCGCACCAAGTCGGACACCTACGCACGACTCTTGCGCGACGACGGGAAGGAGGAGCGCGTGTCGAGCACGAGCCTGCGCAAAGGCGATCGCTTCGTCGTCGAGGCCAACGAGATCGTTCCAGCTGACGGCGACGTGCTGGAAGGCGCCGCGACGATCGACGAGTCGGCGATCACCGGTGAATCGGCACCGGTCATTCGCGAATCCGGTGGTGACCGCAGTGCCGTGACCGGCGGAACGCGCGTGCTCTCCGATCGGATCGTCGTGCGTGTCACCGCAAATCCCGGAGAAAGCTTCCTCGAGCGCATGATCCGTTTGGTGGAAGGCGCACAGCGCCAAAAGACCCCCAATGAAATCGCGCTCTCCATCCTCCTTGCCGGACTGACGATCATATTTCTCATCGCCGTCGCAACCCTGGCCCCGTTTTCGCTTTACGCGGGCGCGCACCAAAGCGTAACCGTGTTAATCGCTTTGCTGGTCTGCCTTATCCCGACGACGATCGGCGGTCTGCTCTCGGCAATCGGCATCGCGGGCATGGACCGCGTGATGCAGCGCAACGTTTTGGCGATGAGCGGTCGCGCGGTCGAAGCGGCCGGCGACGTCGATACCCTGTTGCTCGACAAGACCGGCACGATCACGCTCGGTAATCGCCAAGCCGTCGAGATTATCACGTCGGTCGGCATCGATGCTAAAGACGCGGGGCGCATCGCCTATCTTTCTTCGCTTGCCGATGAGACACCGGAGGGGCGTTCGATCGTTGCGCTCGCCCAGCGGGTAGGGGCGCGCGACCCCTCGATTCCGCTCGGGGTAAACTCCGAAGCCCCGGCCGGCTCCGTCTTCGTGCCTTTTAGTGCATACACGCGCATGAGCGGGCTCGATCTCACTGATGGCACAAAAATCCGCAAAGGAGCCCCGGACTCGGTGCTTTCCTGGATCCGCGAACAAGGCGGTACTCCCTCAGCAGATCTCTCACCACAGATCGAGCGAATTGCGCGCAGCGGCGGCACGCCGCTGTTGCTCGCTCGAAACACGCTCGTCATCGGCGTTATATACCTCAAGGACATACTCAAGCCGAACATGACCGAGCGTTTCAACCGCCTTCGCGCCATGGGCATTCGCACCGTCATGATCACCGGCGACAATCCGCTGACCGCCGCAATGATTGCGAAGGAAGCCGGCGTCGACGATTTTCTGGCCGAAGCGACACCCGAAACGAAGATGGACTTGATCAAACGCGAGCAGACGTCCGGGCGGCTCGTCGCGATGACGGGAGACGGCACGAACGACGCCCCCGCGCTCGCTCAGTCCGATGTCGGCGTCGCGATGAACTCCGGCACGCAAGCGGCCAAAGAAGCCGCGAACATGGTCGATCTCGATTCGGATCCCACCAAACTCATCGAAATCGTCGAGATCGGCAAGCAACTGCTCATGACGCGCGGAGCATTGACGACCTTTTCCATCGCGAACGACGTTGCGAAGTACTTTGCAATTCTCCCGGCAATGTTCGCGATCGCCTATCCGGCGATGACCGCGCTCAACGTCATGCGTCTAACGACGCCGCAGAGTGCGATCCTTTCCGCCGTGATCTTCAATGCGCTGATCATCATGGCGTTGATTCCGCTCGCCTTACGCGGAGTGCGATACGAACCCAAGGGCGCCAATCGCGTCCTTTTAGAGAACGTTATGCTCTACGGCGTCGGCGGAATAATCGTGCCGTTCATTGGGATCAAGGCGATCGACGTGATCCTTGCGGCGCTCCACCTGACCTAGGAAATCAAAAAAATGATCAAATATTTGGGTACGTCGCTGCGGGTCACGATTGTGTCGGTAATTTTATTGGGATTGATCTATCCGCTGGCAATGACCGCCGTCGCACAAGCCATTTTCCCTTGGCAAGCCAACGGCTCAATGATCGTCGTGAACGGGAAGATTGCGGGGTCAACAATTATTGGCCAGCTATGGACTAAGCCGCAGTATTTTCACGGGCGGCCGTCGGCAGCCGGGAAGGGCTACGATCCGACGGCAACCGGCGGTACGAACTATGGACCAACCTCTAAGAAGCTCATCGATTCGACGAAAGCGACGCTCGTGCAACTGAAGAAAGATAATCCCGACGCGAACGGGCCGCCGCCGATCGATCTGGTCACGTCGAGCGGCAGCGGCATCGATCCCGACATCACTCCGGCCGCCGCGTACTGGCAAGCGCCTCGCGTAGCAAAGGCACGTCATATGAGCCTTTCGTTGCTTAACGCTCTCGTCGCGAATCAAGTGCAGGGAAGAACGTTCGCCTTTCTAGGCGAACCGCGAGTGAACGTGCTCGAGCTCAACCTGGCCTTGGACGGCGTAAAACCGCAGTGACTACTCTTCGGGCGGTGCGGGCGCACCGGCGCCGGTGGGCGGCATGAGTAAGAGCAGCTCGCGAGCCCCCGCGTCGAGTATTCTTCGTGGGAATGATGGGCGGCCAAGCCAGCGCGCGGGTCGTTGCGCTTGGGCCAGCGCGATCGTCGTTTCGGGACGGGAGCGCGAAATTTCAATCAATCTCCTGGGGACGTCTTCTGCCACTTCATCAACCCACTCCACGTTGGTCTTGCGTGCTTCAGCGCGCAACGCATAGAGCACCGCCTGGTCGACCCGTGAGCGCGGCGTTACCACGTGCGCGATGGCGAATTCGATGGCGAGGCGTGCCGCGATGCGACCGGCCCGAGGGATCATCGCCAGATCGACGTCCCGCGTGCCGACTGCAAGTAGAATGCGTTCGAAGGGCGATGGAATTCGCTCGCGATGGCGTGCCCGCAGCGCTTCTCGCAAAGCGAGTTCCCGTAGCGCAAAAAGGTTCTCGGTGCGAAAGAAGTTTGCGAGAGCCGTTTCGCAGCGTTCCTGCGGATAAATCTTGCCCTCGCGCAGCCGCTGACGCAGCGTTTCAGGCGTGACGTCGATAAGGATCACCTCGTCGGCAAGCGTGAGTATTCCATCCGGTAGCGTTTCCCTTACGACCGTCCCGGTCAGCCGTCGAATCGTGTCACCCAGCCCTTCCAGATGCTGGATGTTCAGCGTCGTAATCACGTCGATTCCGGCACGCAGCACGGCCAAAACATCGTGGAAGCGTTTTGGTGCGATCGAACCGGGTGCGTTCGTATGGGCCAGCTCGTCAATCAGTGCAACTCGAGGCCTTCGCGCGATTAAGGCGTCGCGATCGAGCTCCCGGTAGGTGATGCCGTTGACGCTGACGGCTTTAGGCGGGGTGATTTCCAAACCGTCGAGCAGCGCCGCCGTCTCCTTGCGCCCATGCGTCTCGACAAAAGCGGCAACGACGTCGACGCCTTCTGCCAAACGCTGGTGTGCGCGGTCGAGCATCGCATAACTTTTTCCGGCCCCAGCAGCCGCACCGAGATAGACGGTAAGCTTGCCGTATCCGACGCGGAGGCGGTCTCCCGCGGTCTGCGAGTAAGGCGACCTCGCCGGATTCGCAGCAAGATATGTTTGTCCGGCGCCAACGATGAAGAGATCGTACGGCAGGGGTATGTTTGCAAGCTTGGCTGCGATTCGCCCACTAGGAAGCGCGACGAGCGAAGCACGCAGCATATCGCCGGGCGCGCTCGCGGGGTCCAGCGTTTTGTGGAGCATTTCAGCGCCCAGCTCGCGGGTGATGCGCTCGAGTGAGGGGCGATCCACGCCCTGGATCGGCACGACCTCGAGGCCGAGATCGAGCGCCTGCGCGATCGCCGCGGTTCGCTTGAGATAGGCCACCTGGTCCAGATTCGGATAGACCAAAGCCGCGGCCATCGAGCTGCGACCGGCTCTTACGACGGGAAGGGTGAGATTATCAACCGTGCGCAGAAGCAGCTCGCGGAGCACGTAGAGCGTCTGCTCTTTAAAGATTCCGTTGAGCGCGCGGTCGATGTCGTGTTCGTTGACGATCTTGCCGGCTTTGACGCGACTCTGCAGAAGCTGCGGTGAGACGTCGAGCGCGACGACTTCATCGGCCGCCTGCAGAAACGACAAGGGAACGATTTCGCGGACGGGGTATCCGATCGACGCTTCGACCGTCGGCGCGACGGTTTCGAGGTGCTGGATGTTGAAAGCGCCGATGACGCCGATGCCGCGATCTTTGAGCGCCAGCGCGTCCTGCCAGCGTTTGGCGTGCGGCGCCCCGCCGAGATTGTCATGAGCTAGTTCGTCAAGGACGACGACATCGGGTTTTTCGCGCACCGTCGCGTCGAAATCGAAGTCCTCGAAGATACGGTCGCCAATCTTCACTCTGCGCGGGGGGATACGCGATACACACCCGGCGGCACGCTCGAGGTCGGGGCGGCCTTTTGTCTCGATCCAGCCGATGACGACGCGCTTGCCATCAGCAACGAGGCGTCGCGCGTCCTCGAGGAGCCGTCGCGTTTTGCCGGACCCGGGAGCGCTTGCAATGTAGATGACAAGGCGCGCGCGCCCACCGAGCTCACGTAAAAGCTGCTCGGCTTTCGCCGTGCGATCCATACCGGCAGCCTTCTCCGCTTCGGGCAAGGCGCCCCCGCCGGTTGGACCGAAGCGCGTGCTCGTGGCCTTGCTCTGTTACGGGCTGCTCCTTGCCGCTTGGATCATCGATCTTATCACGCCCCAGCTTTTCATTGCGGCGATTTTGCTGAACGGACCGATCGCACTCAGCAGCCTGGCATTGCAAAGCCGATTAACGGCCAATCTCGTAGTCGCCGCGGAAGTTGCAAACGCCGCTGCCGCGTACGTAAACGGCGTTCAAGACGGTTATCATTGGAACGGTATCGCGATCGCCGACCGGCTTCTTCTCGCTGCGTCGTTCGTATTGGTTGGTTTTTTAAGCATCAAGACGCAGGAGTATGCCCGGGAAGCGGGAGCTTCTGGGGGACGAATGCGACAGGTCGAAATCGAAAAGGCGCTGCGCGAAGCGACCGGCCGTGTGCGCGGCACGCTGAACGTCGAGCTGGTGCAGCGCGCGATTACGCGTGAGTCGGTTGCGCTTCTTGGTGCCTCCAAAGCGACGCTGATCGTCCGTGAAACGCCGTTCGGTCCTCACCTCGTTCTCGAGTATCGGCAGGGCGAAGCGGACGTTTCCGTAGAACGCCGCACACTCTCGACCGAGCTCGCGTCACTCGTCATGCGCGCCGGCGGTCAAGCAGAGGTCTTTCGCGTCACGGCCCACGATCTGCTCGGGCGGCTCGCGCTCGAAGCGCTCGCTGCAGAGGAGGCTCTCGTGACGCCGATTGCAACCAATGATACGGTCGATTACGTCCTCATCGAATCGGTAAGCGGCGGAAAGACTTTCGTCGCGGACGCGCTTGCGACGTTGCGGACTTTTAGCGAGCAGGCGGCCATTGCGCTCGAGCAGGCTCATCTTTTCGCGCAGCTCGGCGAGCGAAACGAGCAGATTGCCCGCCAGAAGAACGAGCTCGCCGATCGCAGCGACGTGATTCGCGACATCGTCTACGCCCTGGCGCACGATCTTCGCACGCCGCTGGTCGCGGCACACGTGACGATGGATCAGGCACTCTCCGGCGCGTACGGCGAGCTTCCGGAGCGCTATCGGACGATTTTAAGCACGGCGCTGGCGGCTAACGATGACCAACGGCGCATGGTCGAAACGTTATTGCTCGTCGCCCGCTACGAAGCTGGCGAGGCATCGACCCTGCGCGAGCAAGTCCACTGCGAAGAGCTGGTTTCTCGCATCGTCGCCGAGCTTCGTCCCGTCGCGCAAATCAAAGGAGTCAACTTACACGAGGAGCTATCCCCGCAGGCATTGACGGCTCGCGGCGATCCGCACGAGCTCCGGCGCGCGATCGCCAACCTCCTCGCAAATGCGATCGATGCGACCCCCCAGGGCGGGCACGTCATCGTGCGCGGGTATCGCTCCGATGACTCGATAATCATCGGCGTCGAAGACGACGGCTACGGCATTCCCGAGCAACGTCGCCAGGAGCTGTTTCAGCGCTTTGGAGGCGGGCAACTGGGTTCGGGCAGCGGGCTTGGTCTCTATATCGTCCGGCGGATTGCCGAGGCGCACGGTGGAAGCGTCGGCTATGCGCCAAGAGCGCCACGCGGCAGCGCGTTCACGTTGATTCTTCCGATGGTGGCATAGATGGAGCAGCACGGTCGCATCCGCATCGTCCTGGTCGAGGATCATGCGCTGACGCGCGCCGGGCTGCGCACCGCGCTGGAACCGTCATTTGAGATCGTCGCGGAGGCGGCCGACGGCCGTACAGGCTGGGAAGCAATTTTTCGCCAGCGACCCGACGTGGCGGTAATCGACATCGGCATCCCGGCGGTCGACGGCGTCACCTTGACCAGGCGCGTGCGCGCCGAGCTTGCGTTAACACGCGTTGTCATCGTGACGATGATCGATTTAGAAGAGGAAGTACTCGCCGCGTTAGCGGCGGGCGCCGACGCGTACTGCTTGAAAAGCTCGGAGCCGGAGCGGATCGTCGATGCCGTTCGTATCGCGAGCGAAGGGGGCGCCTACTTCGATCCCCGCATCGCGCACGTGGTTTTGGCACGCTTCTCACCCGATACGCCAAAGGGTCTCCAATTCTCACCACTGACCTTGAGAGAGACCGAGATCCTTCGCTTGATTTCCGATGGCAAGGCGAATTCCGAGATCGGCGAAAGCCTGCACATCGGCTTAGGCACGGTCAAGGGGCATATCCGCGACATTCTCGAGAAGCTATCGGCGGCCGACCGAACGCAAGCCGCGGTTGTGGCTCTGAAAAAGGGCTATATCTAGGTGCCGAGGATTGCGCGGATCCGCTCGACGGCGCCGTCCTTGACGATCACGATCATCGCATCGCCCGCCTGCAGCGTCGTATCGCCGGTTGGAATCTCGAGATCGCGGTTGGGACGGTCAACTGCAACGACGACCGAGTTGTGCGGAAGGTCGATCTCTGCAAGGCGCTTGCCGTCAACCGGGGACCGCTCTGGAATCGCGACCTTCACGAGCTGCATTTCGCCTTTACCGAAGAGGTGCATCGTTTCGAGCATGGAGCGATACTTCGATGCATTGACGTGCTCGTTGAGGACGTCGAGGATCAGTTCGGTCGAAGAGATGACGATGACGGGATCTTCGGTGTCGAGGGAGTTGAAGATCAGCTTGTTAGCCGGGTTGTTGACGCGTGCGATACAGCGCGCTTTGGACTTCCGTTTAGCGAGAAGAACGACGACGAGATTATCCTCATCGTCACCCGTGTCCGCAACGACCACTTCTGCTCGACTGACGCCTGCGGCTTCTAATATGAGTGGGTCGCATCCGTCACCGACGACCGCGATCTGGCGATCGATCAGCCGCTCGAGCATCTTGGCCTTGCGGTCGTCTTTCTCGATGACGACGACTTCGTGGCCTTGGTTGAGCAGCGCGCGAGTCAGATAGGTGCCGACCTTGCCGCCACCAACGATGAGAATGAACACGCTCAAGCCGTCGCTTTGATCGGCGACATAGCAGGAAAGCGTTGGGCGAAATCACCGATTGCATTGGGAGCGACCACGGCGCTCAACTCGTCGCCTTCTTCCAATACCAAATCGCTCGAGGCAACCATCACCTCGCGCATGCCACGTCGGACAGCGGCGACGCGGACCCGTCCCGGCTCCTCGATCTCTCCCACACGTTTCCCAGCATCGGTTGGTCCTACGACGACGCTGAGCGACGTGAGCTTTCCAAGATCGAAGTTTTGCGCATCCCAAGGCGCCTCGATCAACACATCGCGGATAAGCTTTGCGCCAACCGTTGTCGGGCAGACCGTTTGCACGCCGAGCTCCCGATACATCTGACCGCGCGGGGGGTCGTAGATGCGGGCGACGATCCGCTTGATTTTAAACATACGCTGCGCGATCAGAGCAGCCATGATATTGCGGTTGTCCCCATTGGTGACGGCAACGAAGCCGTCGGCGCTTGTCGCGCCGGCCCGCTTGAGAACGTCGTAATCGATGCCGGTCCCAACGATCTCGTGCCCTCTGAATTTCTGTCCAAGCCGCTTAAATGCGGCGGGATTTTCATCGACGACGATGACGTCGTGACCGTCGGAGTCGAGGAGTTTCGCGAGGGCGGATCCGACACGTCCGCAGCCTACGATCACGTATCTCATTATCAGCGACGAAACTTCAGAAAGCTCTTCGTTATACCCTGGTTTCGGCCTGGCCGCTGCAGAAAGAAACAAGGAAGGGGGTACGGGTCTGTGAAAGCTACGAGGTTCTTCGGGGCGTGGCTCAGCTTGGTAGAGCGCTTCGTTCGGGACGAAGAGGTCGCACGTTCAAATCGTGTCGCCCCGATATTCTCCCCTCCTGTCTTCCAGTGCTTCGATTCCACCCGGCTCAGGCTCCGTCGAAGGGCGTAGAAAATCGATTGTTCTCGAAATTTAATCCGGCCGCGCAGCGCGTGCTTCGCATAGCCGAGCAAGAATGCCGGAACCATAGTCACTACTACGTCGGAGCGGAACACTTACTAGCGGCTCTCCTCGAAGAGCGCGATCCGTCGATTCTGCGGGCGCTCGACACCGACGGCATCGACGTTCCGGAAGTTCACGCCGAAGTGCGGCGAGCGCTCGGGACCGGCGAAGACCGTCTCTGGGAAGGAATTCTCATAACGCCGAGGCTTCGACGAATTATCACGCTCGCGGAAGAGCGCGCGGGGGAACGCGAGGTCGGACCGCTCGACCTTTTTGAAGCTCTGCGCTCGGAAGGGGGAAGCTCGGCCGCGGAAATTCTTCGGCGCGCCGCCCCTCGAAACACCGCTTCACCGGTGGAGTAACCAGCTTCGTGGAGCACGCCCAACAGGTTATCGACGCGCTGGTTAATCACTACGGCTATTTCGGCTTCTTCATCGGAATTGCGCTGGGAAACATCGGCGTACCGATCGGCACGGAGCTGCTGCTTCCGATCGGGGGAGCATTGACGGCCACCGGCCACTTGAGCAGCTTGTGGCTGACGGTCGTCATTGCCTTGGCCGGCGAACTAGGTGGAGGCTCGGTCGGCTATGCTATCGGCAGGTTCTGGGGCGTGCCGGTCATCGAACGCTACGGCAAGTACATTCATTTTACGCACGCGCGGCTTGCGCGAGTGCACGGTTTCTTCGAGCGCTGGGGAAGCTTCGCAATCTTCGTCTGTCGCTTTTTGCCGGTCGTGCGCGGCATCTCCGCAACGGCGGCCGGCATTGCCGAGATGAACATCGTGCTGTTCTATCTTTGGACGTTTCTGGGCTCGCTTATCTTTTGCACCTTCCTGATCGCGCTTGGGAACGCACTCGGAACTCACTTGAGTGCAGTGCTGCCGCTCTTCCATCGCGCTGCATACGCTCTGCTTGGGCTGGCCGCCGTCGTATGCGTCGCGGGAATTTTCGTGATGCGCGCTCGGGCTCGGCCCGTCGGGGCGAGGTAAAACCTGCTTCCCAGCCTCTCGCAAACCCCCGACGCGCCGGGCGTCTACTTGATGGTCGGACGCGACGGCGAAATCCTCTACATCGGAAAGGCGATCTCGCTGCGCAACCGCGTACGTTCCTACTTCCAAGAAGGCGCGGTGCATCACCCGCGCACGGCGGCGATGGTAGAGAAGGTTGCGGACGTGAGAACGATCGTCGTTACGAACGAAGTGGAAGCTTTAATCCTTGAAGCGAACCTCATCAAGCGCCATCAGCCGCCTTTCAACGTCCGCCTTCGCGACGACAAACGGTATCCGTATTTGAAGGTAACGAACGAGCCGTTTCCGCGCGTCGTCTTCACGCGTTTCGTTCGAAACGACGGTGCGCGTTATTTTGGCCCGTACACCAACGCGCACGGTCTGCGCGAACTGATCGACCTCGTGCGAACCGTCTTTCCGTTACGCACTTGCCGGGAACCGATCGACGGGCGGCGTAAGCGTCCCTGCCTGCAGTATCATATCAAGCGCTGTCTGGCGCCGTGCGTCGGCTATCAGAGCGAAGCCGACTACGACCGAACCATCGACGAGGTCGTGCTTTTCCTGGAGGGTAAACAAGAATCGCTGCTGGCGCGGCTGCAGCGCGAGATGACCGAAACCGCCGAGCACTTCAATTTTGAAGCGGCCGCGCGCATCCGCGACCGCATACTTCAGGTGCGCCGAGTGACCGAAGAACAAAAGGTCGTCTGGAAGTCGCGTCTCGACATGGACCTCATCGCGGTCGCGCGCTCGCAGGGGCAAGGCTGCATGCAAGTCTTTCTCGTTCGCGGCGGCAAACTGATCGGGCAAGAGCACTTCATTCTCGAGGGCGTCTACGAACAATCGGACGCGGTACTGACGGGCGAATTTCTCAAGCAGTTCTACACCGCGCGCACCGCCGGCGCGCCCGACGAGAAGGCCTTTTCTGCCGCCCGAATCGCGCGCGACAACCAGGCGCCCGTGCCGGAAAAGCGACGCGCAAGCCGTTCGAGCGCGGCCGCCGTTCCCAAGGAGCTGCTCGTCTCGGCGCTTCCCGAAGAGCGCACGACCATAGAATCGTGGCTGTCGGCGATAAAAGGACAGCGCGTGCGCATCTTGCAACCCAGCCGCGGCATTCGCGCCGAATACATGCGGTTGGTGCAGAAGAACGCCGAGCAGAACCTCAAGGCATTTCTGGCTCACCAAGAAGTGCAGGAGACCGCGCAGGCGCGCTCTCTCACGGATCTCGCGGACGCGCTGGAACTGCCCGAACCGCCGCACCGCATCGAATGCTACGACGTCTCGAACATTCAAGGAACCAATCCGGTCGCATCGATGGTGGTCTTCGTCGAGGGCCGCGCGAAGAAGAGCGAGTACCGAAAGTTCAAGATACAATATGACCGCGGACCAAACGATTTCGCGATGATGCAGGAGACGCTTCGCCGGCGCCTGCGTTATTTGCGACGGGAGACGGATCGCACGGAAACGCCGATCGAGCGCGCACTTGCAAAGAAAGAGAAGTTCAACAAGAAACCGGACTTGCTGCTGATCGACGGAGGCAAGGGGCAGCTCAACGCGGTCGTCGACGTTCTCGAAGAACTCGACATGACCGGCCTCGTCGCCGCGGGATTGGCCAAGGAGCACGAGTGGCTCTATCTGCCGAATCAATCCGAGCCCATCGTCTTGCCGGCCAACTCGCCGGCGCTGCATCTCATCCAGCGAATTCGCGACGAGGCGCACCGCTTTGCGGTCACCTATCATCGGCAGCGGCGAGCGAAATCGATGACGCAATCGGCGCTCGATGCGCTCGCGGGAGTCGGGCCGGTACGCAAAAAGCGGCTTCTCACCGCATTTGGGTCTCCGGCCGGAATTCGGCGCGCCGGTCTTGACGAAATCGCAGCGATCAAAGGGATGACGCCCGCGTTGGCCGCAAAGGTCAAACAGGAGTTGGAAGGAGGCTATCGACCGTGAATTGGTTACTCAGATTCCTCATCAATGCCATCGTCTTATACTTGATCGCCAAATACGTCCCCGGCTTCTACCACCACCCCGGTATTTGGAACGCGATCGGTGCCGCAATCGTTTTTGGACTCGTCAACATGTTCATCGGACCGTTTCTTCGCCTCATTGCATTGCCGCTTACCTGGCTCACGCACGGCCTCTTCTCGCTGGTCATCAACTACATACTCTTCGCAATCACCATTCACTTCGTGCACTTTTACGATCCGACCAGCGGCGTTAATCCGTGGCTTGCCGACCTGTACGGCGCCATCATCATGATGATCGTTTCGACGCTCACGCATCAAGGAAGCGAGACGCAGGCACGAAGGTACCCCTAGGCGGGCGCCTTGTCACCCGGATCGCGCGCAGCGAGCCGTCGAAGGGGGCGTAACTCAGACTTGCCTCTGCGTGTTATACTGGGTGGCGCCTTCCTCGCCGCGGCATCGTAAGCGGAGTGGAAGGACGATCGCGGGGCTGAAATAGGTTCGACAGGAAGGCTGCGGTCGGCGTCAGCAGGCGGAGTTGCGAGCACTCCTTAAACGATCGCAACGGCAATATCTGCCAATCACGAATACGCACTGGCTGCCTAATCTAGGCTAGTCACCGGACGCAGAGAGTCGGCCCGAACCACTCTGCCTTCCGGTCACAAACTCGGGCTGGCACGCGCGCGTGATTCGACGCGCGTGCAAGAACAAGAATCTGCAGCGAACGGTAAGCCACGCTTCGAGGCGTCCGCTCGATCAAGACAAATTCGAGGCTGAGCCTGGAGAACGCGCCGGTTGGGCTTCTTGGACTCGGGGGGCAGCACCCCGACAGCTCCACCATTCACCTACCGGTTGATGAGCCGCCGGCGAGAAACCAACGAGCATTAGGGGCGCCACGACGATCGCCTATTCTTCGCCGGCGAAATAATCGTCGTCGCTGGCACGCACGACGCGCCGCTCGGGTGAGCGCACGATCCACTTGTCGCTATCCGGGTAATGCGTCGATTCGTTCAAAGGATTATCGGCGATGACCATAATCACCAGCTCCTCATCGGCCCGATTGGCGATCTGATGTGCCTCGCCGGGCTTGAACAAAAACGCATCGCCCGGCTCGATCGTCGTGGTTCCATTCTCGTCGCGCGCTTCGCCGCGACCCGAGACGACGTAGTAGAACTCCCACTGCAGGCTGTGCGAGTGGAAGGGATAAGCGAGTTTCCCGGCGGGAACGTGCAGAATTTCGACGTCGAACGGATGGCGCAACAGAAGATCGGTCGATTGCGGCACCCGTCCCAGTGCTTCTGAAATTTGAAAACCAAAACCGCCGAATGTGCCCTTTGGTGAATTCCAACGAATCGGTTCGAGGTCGCGGGCGTTGACTTTTTTCATGGGCATGGCGCGTTCGGCGGCCGGCACGGGCGCGCCTCGCCCGTCCGCGCTACAGGGATAAGGTGGCCTTGGCGTCGGCGTCGACCAGGCTTTCCACTATTCCGATCGCTGCGCGCACGCCGCTCGCCGCTGCCACGATGACTTGATGAACCGACGTCACGACGTCGCCTGCGGCATAACAGCCGGGATGCGACGTTTGATTGCAAGCATCGACGGCGATCTCGTGTGATTCGTTGAGGACGCAGCCGAGTGACTCAAACAACGGTGAGTGCTGACGCAACGGCGCGCAGATGAAGAGCGCGTCGCAGTCGACGCTCGAGCCGTCTTCGAATGTAATGCGTTCGATTGAAGTTCCCGGCCCCTCGAGCGCTCGTATGTCCCCGATGTGCAAGGCCGAACCCGATGCTTCGATCCATGCACGATCTTGCGCTGTCAAATCGTCGTGATCGGCGCACACGACGAGATCTTTACTCCAGCCATGAAGCTCTTGCGCCAAGCCCACCGCTTGCCGTCCGTGGCCGTACGCCGCAAATCGGCGGTCCTTCACTTCCCAGCCGTCGCAAAAGGGACAATTGAAAGCCGAACGGCCCCAGCGGGTCGCCAGACCGTCCATCGGCGGAAGATCGTCAAACATGCCGGTTGCCAAAAGCAGCCGGCGGCCGAAGTAACGACGCTTCGACTGCGCGGAAACGACAAAGCGCGAGCCCTCCTCGCACGCATCAATCGCGTGCTCTGCCGCGAACTCGACGGAGGGATATCGGGCAAGCTCTTCTCGTGCGGCGCGCCTGAGCTCTTTCGGAGAGGTCCCGTCGCGGCTTAGGAAGCCGTGCATTTCCTGCACCGATGCGTTACGCGGATGGTCGTCGTCGCACACGAGAACGGAACGGCGAGCCCGTCCCAGGATGAGCGCCGCACTCAAACCCGCCGGACCGCCTCCGACGATAATGACATCATACGGCTCACGAGATACCGAAAGGCCATTCATGGATTCATAGCTTACCCGGGACAGCCCATCCTCGTTTGCGTGGCAACGAATGTTGACGCATCGACCAAATAGAATTGCTCCTTGTAACAACCGATGATCCGTTTGCTGCCGGGCGGCGGAACAACAGCTTGAGCGAATCCCACGATGATGCGGCGGTCGTGCCACGGGTGAGCGATCGCGACCCGACTCCCCGGAGCGTTTTCAAAAGCGAAGGCTGGGTCGTAGGCCGGATAGAGCGTACCGTGGGCCGCGTGCGCCGCCTGGTACGCCAGGACGTACGTCCCGGAGAGTATCACCGGTTCTTTAGGCGCGATAAAAGAAGTCGGCGCCGGCGCCGCGGACGGATCGATCACCTTGGTCGAGAGAACTTCATAACGGCCACCCGCCGTCGAATACCCCTTTGTGGGCGCGAAGACGATCGTGTACGGATCGTTGGTGGCATCCAACGTCGCCGTAAAGGATGCGGCGCTTGGCGCACGACCGGCAAGTGGTCCGGCTAGCCAGTGCGTATACGCAACATCGAGAGCGAGCATGAGGGGACCGAAGATCAGCTGCCTATTCGTCCATTGGGCGCTGGTTGGTAGCGGCGCGCATAGACACAACGCAGCCGCTGATAGAACCGCGACCCTCGCGCGGCGCAACGTCTTCGCCAAAAACATTATGCCTTGACGCGGTGCACCACAAGAAGCGTCGCGTCGTCGCGCATCGTATCTCTCGCGTACGACTTCACCGTCTCAAAGAGAGCGTCGGCAAGCTCTTGGGCGGTCAGGTCCCGATGCGCAAGGAAGTGTTCTCGCAGCCGCTCCAACGTGAAGAGCTCACCGCGTTCGTTGCTGGCTTCCGTCAAGCCGTCGGTGTAAAGAACGACCCGGTCTCCAAAGTCCAAGGTCGACTCTTCCGTTGTGTACGTCACCGTTGGATCGACGCCGAGCACGATGCTGTGTGTCGTCATGACCTCCACGTCGGCGGCGCCGGCGCGCAAGATCAACGGAGGCTCGTGACCGGCGTTCACGACGCGCAATTTGCCCGAGGCGGCGTCGACCGTTCCAAGAAGAAGCGTGATGAAGTGATCGGATTCTTGCAGGTCCTCCGACACAACGGCGTTGGTGTGGGCGAGGATGGATTCCAAACGTTCGAACGTGAGTGCCTGAACGAGACCGCGAACGCAATATCGCAGCATCAGCGCGTTGAGGGCCGCGGCCAGCGACTTTCCCGAGGCGTCACCGAGCCCAAAGAGCAGGGATCGGTTGTTAAGCGCGAAGACGTCGATGTAGTCGCCGCCGACGAGGCGAGCCGGCTCCGCGTGTACTCCAAGGTCTAGTCCCGGGATTGCCGGCAAGCTAACCTTGAGCAGCGCAGTCTGAATGCGTTCTGCCGCAAGATCGAAGTCGCGCTGCGCTTTATCGCCGCCCGTCAGTGCGCCGACTGCTCGAAACACCGAAGTCCACATAGCGGCGCTTTACTTGCACGCAGCGTTGAGACTGTCCCTCAGACGAGTAAGCGCCCGGCATGCTCCAGAGAAAGCCGGCGAACTGATCGCCGCCATCTCAGGGCTTGGAAGGGCCCCCGACGCTAAAGGCGCATGACGCGGTAATATGGCCGAATGCACTCATCTCGATCACATTCATAAAGTCACGCCAAGCTCGAACGGCTGCGAAGATTGTCTGCGCGTGGGCGACACCTGGGTTCACTTGAGGGAGTGCCTGGAATGCGGTCACGTCGGCTGCTGCGACAGTTCGAAGAACCGGCACGCGACCAAACATTTCAAAGCGACGCACCACCCGATCGTTCGATCGTTCCAGCCGGGCGAGAACTGGCGATGGTGTTACGTCGACGAAATGGCGGTTTAGCCGGCTTGAATGATTTCTGCTTCGATGGTCACCGGAAAATTGACCGACCGGGCGATGAAACAGAGGCGATGTGCCTCCTCATGGAGCGCTAGCGCTTTCCTGCCGTCACCTTCTCCGGAGATCGTTACCACCGGCCGCAATTTCACCGCGACGAAGTGCGCGGATCCGCCGCTCTGCTCTTCCATCGCACCCCATGCGTCGTCGCGATAGTCGACGACGATTATTCCGTTGACCGAACAAAGATGCAGATACCACAGCATGTGGCACGAGGAGAGACTCGCAACGAGTAGCTCTTCGGGATTGTAACGCGCCGCGTTGCCGCGGAACGAGGGATCGCTCGAAGCAGCGATTTCCGGCTTTCCTTCCACACCGAGCGTATGGTCTCGAGAGTAGCCTGCATAGTGGATGGTGCCTGCGCCATCCGTTGGCGTCCAGCGGACATAGGCTCCGTAGCTGTGCGTTTTCACGTTATCTAATCTCTTCCCCGTGAAGGCCTTACCGTCTCGCCGAGCTCCGAAATCGACTAAAATCTTTGCATTGTGATACGACCGATTGAAAAAGGCGAAGCCGCGACGTGGGCCGCGCTTCGAGCAAGGCTTTGGCCGGATGCCGACAGCGCCGAGCTCGGCGAGGAGGCGCAGGCATTTTTAAACGGCCTCAACCTGCCTACGATCGCTGCGGCGTTTTTTGCAGTGGAGGAGGCGGTCGCGCTGGGGTTTGTCGAGCTCGCGGTTCGGCCGTTCGCCGATGGTTGCGAGTCCAGGCCCGTCCCTCATGTAGAAGGATGGTACGTCGAACCGTTTGCGCGCGGGCGGGGCGTCGGAAAGGCGCTCATGGGAGCGGCGGAGTCTTGGGCCAGGCAACGTGGCTTCACGGAGCTCGCGTCGGACAGCGCCGTTGAAAACGAGGGCTCATTAGCGGCGCACCTCCGATGCGGCTTTTCCGAGACGGAACGGCTCGTCAAGTTTCGCAAGCTCCTCTCTCAATAGGCCGCAGGTCTATATTCGCGCTAGAATCAACTACGGCGAGTGCGATAACGCGTTCGCGGAAAGGAGCGGTGATTCGTTTTGGCTGGTATTCGGCGGTTGCGGAAGCGCAGTGATCGCGACCGCATTCCCCCAACTCGGTATCGGGTTTGCAGGCGTCGCGTTGGCGTTCGGATTGACGCTGCTGACGATGGCCTATACCATAGGGCCCATCTCGGGTTGCCACATCAATCCGGCCGTCACATTTGGCCTTTATCTCGCGAAACGATTCCCCGTCCGAGAGGCGGAAATGGTACATCAAAGGCTCATGCTATCTACAACAAGCCGAAATACATGTACAGTAACAAGTGGTCGACCAAGGCAGGTCCAGACGGCGGCGAAAATGCGTGCGACTGGATAGTCAACAAGATCCTTGATGCAGCCGTACACATGGAGTTTGGTACCAACACGAATTTCGTGCCCAGCGTTGAGGCTGGGTTGCAGGACGCGGAGGCTTCCAAGTCTCGGCGGCAGTTATGCCCTACCTCTCGCTCGGGAATAGTAAGATGAAGAGAACGATAACATGGCCTACCGCCGTTGCCGCAATTGTGGCATGTGGCTTTTCTGCAGCATCGGCGGCGACTCCATCGAGTGGAGTTAGGTCAGCAATGACTCAGCTAATGGAGAACTATGCTACGAAGATGGGCGCTACGGGGATCCATGTTGGTAGTAAAATGTTCCAAGAAGGCGCGTACGTAATTGGTGAATGGGCAACGACCGATGGGCACTCAGCTGGACAAGCTCTCGCCAAGATTAACGGCACGAAGCTAGACCTTCTAAAGATGGGCGGCGGTTCCATGAACAGCCTTGCTTGGCTCGAGCAGGTGGGTGTGCCGCCAACCAACGCAAAAGCGCTGGTGAGCGACCTAACGAAGGCGGGCTTCTAGAACAAAGAGTCCGCCAGCCATCGCAGCGCATTAATTGCAGTTGCTAGCTATTCGCTCTTCTCAATTCGTGCATCTTAGGGATTGCCTGGTTCCGACTGGATCTTTCGGCTTAAGTGGCTGCCCACTGGGTAAAGGCTGGGAGTACGCTGACGGCGGATGCGTGCAGAACAGTCCGAACGCCGTGAACATTCCAAACGTCTCGATTAAGAGTCTGAGCAAATTCACTGAGACCGGCGACATCGCAAAGTTCAACAAAGGTGCTACGATCACGGTGAGTTTGCAGACGGACATCGGCTTGACTACGGCGCCCATCTGTCCGACAGACTCAGGAACGACCGGCGAATCGAACAACCTCAAGTTTGTAACCGCTCCGGCGGACCCGCCCTAGCTCCAGTACCCATCTATGGAGTTCACCATGAGCAACGCCGGTGGCGGCAGGCCCTCGTGCGACGAGGTGCTAGGCATGTAGTCAAGAGGCTCATACGGCCATCGCAGTGAACGAGCCGCAGACGTCAAAATAGCGTGCGGCAAAAGCACTCTGTTAAAGGAGCGGTGATAATGGCACTCTCGAGACGCGCGGCTGCCGAATTCTTCGGAACGTTTTGGCTGGTATTCGGCGGCTGCGGAAGCGCAGTGATCGCGGCCGCATTCCCCCAACTCGGTATAGGGTTTGCAGGCGTGGCGTTGGCGTTTGGATTGACGCTGCTGACGATGGCCTATACCATAGGTCCCATCTCGGGTTGCCACATCAATCCGGCCGTCACGTTTGGCCTTTATCTCGCGAAACGATTCCCCGTCCGAGATGTTTTTCCGTACATGATTGCGCAGGTGTTGGGGGCTATTGTGGCAGCGGGGGTTCTCTACTTTATCGCAAGCGGAAAGCCCGGTTTTGTCGCCGGACAATTTGCGAGCAACGGCTACGGCGCGCTCTCTCCGGGCGGCTATGCAATGAGCTCGGCGATCGTCATGGAGCTCGTCTGCACGTTCGTATTCGTTATGGTAATCCTGGGCGCTACCGACCGGCGGGCTCCGGTTGGTTTCGCCGGCATAGCCATCGGACTCGTGTTAACGCTCATCCACCTGATCAGCATTCCCATTGACAATACGTCGGTCAATCCGGCGCGCAGCACCGGGCCGGCGATCTTTGCAGGCGCCGCGGAACTATCGCAGCTTTGGTTGTTTTGGATTATGCCGCTCATAGGTGGCGGCCTGGCAGGGCTCGTCTATCCGGCGCTACTTGGAGAAGAAGTGAGCGAAGAGCCGATTGTCGGTGAAGCGATGCCCGCAGACAAATGACATAATCAGCGTCCCGTCGTGCGAGTGATCACGCTCAACGTCAACGGCATTCGGGCTGCCGTGCGACGCGGCTTCTTCGATTGGGTGCAAGCGCGGCAAGCCGACGTCGTGTGCCTTCAGGAGACGCGCGCCCAAGAACATCAGCTGCCGCCCGAAGCGTTGGCGCTTGCCGGCTTTACGGCGTACTTCGTCGATTCCCGGCGACGAGGGTATAGCGGCGTCGCACTCTACTCCCGCCAAGAACCGCTTACGATCCGGCGCACGCTGGGCTGGGACGACATGGATTCCGAGGGGCGCTTCATTCAAGCCGATTTCGGCACCGTGACCGTCGCCTCGCTTTACGTTCCGTCGGGCATTACCGGCCCGCCACGACAAGCCTTCAAGATGGATTTCCTCGAGCGTCTGCTCGCGGTACTCGCCCAGCTGCGCCATTCGGGAAAAAACCACATCGTCTGCGGCGATTTCAACATCGCGCACAAGACGATCGACACCTACAGCCCCGGGCGCAACAGCCACGTCAGCGGTTTTCTTCCTGAAGAGCGCGCATGGATGGACGCGCTGATCGAACGGCTGGGTTGGGTCGACGCCTTTCGCGTCGTCAATCAGGAGCGCAGGCAGTACACGTGGTGGTCGAACTGGCCGGCCGCCTGGGAGCGTAATCTCGGCTGGCGGATCGACTATCAGATGATCACGCCCAGCTTAACGGCTAGCGTCCGCGAAGCATCCATCTATAAAGAAGCGCGCTTCAGCGATCATGCTCCGCTCACCATCGACTACGATCTGTAGACGTCACCAAAACGTTGTTCGTCGCTTATGCTGCTTCCGAAGAGGTCTTTGGCGCCGCTGCGAGGCGATCTTTTGCCTTCAACCGCTGTGGCTGTTGTGCGTCAAGAAATTTCCAATTCATACGCGCTCGCTATCGTCTAGATTCTACTTCGACGGTAACAGATCGAGCATCGGTTTGACCTTGTTCCTGTCACGCGTGTAGCCGAGCTTTGGTAAGCCCCACAACGTTTCTATCGTTGCCAAGAGCGAATAGTGATTGTACGGTTGAGCCGACAGCCGTACGCCGGGAACGCCAGCGATCACGATGGTCGGGAGGTGCCCGCCGGCCTGTACCGGGGGAGAATCGCAACAGCCCAGGTTATTATCGCCCTCATCGAAGGTGATGAACATCAGCGAACGCCGCGTGAACGAGCCTGAGCCTATAATCGCTTGGACGAGGTGCTCGACCTCACTGTCACCCGCCTCGATCAGCGCATCGTTCGGCCCGGGACAGTACGGCACCGAGCCGTGCATGTCGTGGCACTCGTCCGGGACGATGTAGGAAAACCGCGGCAGCAGCTTGTTATTGAGCGTGTACATCAGCGCGCCGAACGTCCGAATGCGAGTGAGACGGGTCTTATTCGTCGCGATGTCCTTGAAATACATGAACGGGTTGTGTTTTTGGCGGTATAAGCCATCGCCCTTCGATGGATATTGCGCCCCGAGAAAGCCTTCGTGCGGCATCGACTGATTGTACGAAGCCCAGCTAATGCCGGCGGCATCGAGCGAATCGACGAGGTTCTTAGTCGTAAAGCCATGGCACGGCCGAGACGGCGCTCGTGGCACCGCGTAACAACTGGCGTTGTCGTCGTGAATGCCGAACGAATTACCCGCAATCATGGAGAGATAATTGGGTAGGCTTGGATGCGCTACTCCAAAGTATAGCGTCGACAGACCGCTCGCCTGAGCGATTTGCGTAAAGAATGGCGCCAAGAGATGGTTTCCCGAAAGATCCGTTGCACCGATAATGTCGTCGAAGCTGTGGTTCTCCATAACGATCACGATGATCCGATCGGGCACGAATGACGTATCCGATTGCGGGGATCGCGCCTCGCTTGCGAAGCCGGTTACCGTTGACGGCACGGTGGGAAGCTGCGCGCTCTTCCGGCTTGGTTCACTGCAAGACGCAAGCAGCACCAGAGAGATAACCATCCAGATCCGTGAGAGCAAACGTAAAGACATGAGTTCGCACCTCCAGTTTAGATTTGCATACGAAGTTACCGTGGAAGGTTGCACATGAGGGAGCTTCGGCTCGCGTCTGATCCCGTTCAACGCTTCGTCCTCGCCGCCTGAACACGGTCGAGGACCTCATCGCCAAACTCTCGCGTCGTAAGAGCCCTCTCACCCCGAACGGCGAGATCGCTCGTCCGCAATCCGTCCGTGAATGCGCGTTCGACGGCGCGCTCAACGTTAGATGCGGCGGGATCATCGCCCAAACCGTACCGCAATAGCATGGCGGCGGAGAGAATCGCTCCGGTCGGGTTAGCGACTCCCTTAGCGCTAATGTCCGGCGCGGTGCCGCCGACTGGCTCGAACATGCCGAACGTACCGCTCGAAGCGCCGCTGGAAAGACTTGCACTTGGGAGATTGCCAATCGAACCCGTTAGAATGGCCGCCTCATCGGAAAGGATGTCGCCGAACATATTTTCGGTCAGAATGATGTCGAAATCCCGAGGGCGGCGGATGAGTTGCATCGAGGCATTATCGACCAACAGGTGCTCGAGTTCAACGTCCGGATAGCCCGTAGCGACGTCCCTTACCACTGACCGCCAGAGGCGTGACGTCGCTAAAATGTTCTGCTTATCGACAGAGGTGACACGTTTACGACGCTTGCGCGCCAGCTCGAACGCAACACGTGCGATTCTGTCGACCTCAAAGGCAGCGTAGCGCATGGTATCGACCGCCCAGGCCGACGCGAGTTCCTTCGGCTCAGCAAAATAGATTCCGCCGGTTAGCTCGCGGACGACGATCATATCGAGTCCTTGTACGCGATCCGCGCGCAGCGGCGAGGCACCTTCGAGACTGCGATACGCTCGTACCGGGCGTAGGTTCGCGAACAGACCGTAATCACGGCGAAGCGCGAAGAGCGCGGCTTCAGGTCTCTGCGCAAAGGGTCGATCGTCAAACAGTGAATCTCCAACGGATCCGAAGAGAATCGCATCGCTTTGATCGCATAGCGCCCGCGTCTCCGCCGGAAGCGGTGGCTTTCCCGCGCGTAAAGCTGCTGCACCGACGAGTCCCTCGACGCATCGAACGTCCGGCCGCACGGCATTTAGCGCGCGCACTGCTTGCGCCGTAATCTCCGGTCCAATCCCGTCACCTGCGAGAACGGCGACGGTCATGCGGCGGCCAGCAGCGATTCGGTTCGTCGCACGATATGCAACGGCGTCAAGCCATACTTGTCCAGTAATCCATCGTTCGGTGCACTCTCGCAATCCACGTCCGCTAAACCAAGCCGCTCAATGCGCATAGGAGACAGCGTCGACAGTACTTCTGTGACCGCGCCGCCCAGGCCGCCCAGAACCGAATGCTCCTCGCATGTAACGATGCAAGGTACTCGCCGCGCGAAGCTTACGAGCGCCTCAGTATCCAACGGCTTGATGGTCGGCACGTGCAAAACTGCGGCGCGAATTTTCTGGCGCTCGAGCATTTCCGCAGCTTCCAGCGCCCGAACCGTCTGTGCGCCGGTCGAGATCAAGCCAACGTCTTCTCCATTGCGCAGAAGGAAGGTCTTGCCAATACTGAACGCTTGACCGCTCGTTACCGTCGCAATTGGATCTCGCGTCAGGCGCATATAAACGGGACCGATAAATGCCGTTGCTGCATAGATGGCCAATCGCGCTTCCTCGCCGTCGCACGGCGCAATGACGGTCATATTCGGAAGGCTGCGCATGATAGCGATATCGTTAACGACTTGGTGCGTCTTACCCGTATAGCCCGTCAGAATGCCGCTGTAATGAGCGGCAAGCTTTACATTGAGGCGAGGCTGCGCCACTACGACACGCACCTGGTCGAGATCGCGCGTCGCGAGAAATGCTGCAAACGACGAGACCCATGGAACCAGCCCGAGCGTCGCCATACCCGCGGCGACCCCAACAAGATTCTGCTCGGCAATGCCGAGCATGAAAAACCGATCCGGTCGCGCGAGCGCAACTTTATCGGCTTTCGTAGAATTCGCGAGATCTCCGTCGAGCACGACGACTCGCGGATCGGTGGCGCAAAGAGACACAATCGTGTCGCCGAAGACCTCTCGCTGGGCAAGCAATTTCAGGCCTCCAATTCGGCAAGTGCCCGTTCGAGCTGATCGACCTCGAGCGGACGCGAGTGCCAGGTGTAGTCATGCTCCATGAACGAGATGCCCTTGCCTTTCACCGTGTGCGCGATGATGATCGAAGGTGGTCCCTTCGTGCTGGCGGCTCGCTCGCACGCGTCGACGAAAGCCGCCGTGTCGTGGCCGTCGCAATCGATGACGTTCCACTCGAACGCTTCCCACTTCGCTCGCGGATGATCAACTGGATCGCGTCGGTCGATAGACGAATATCCCCCGGGTCCTGGCCACCCAAATTGCTGTAAATGATTCCAATCTAGAATCGCGGTGAGATTGTCCAGCCCGTAGCGCGCCGCGCAAAGAGCAGCTTCCCAAATCTCTCCTTCTTGAATCTCACCGTCACCGAGCATCACCCAAGTCCGGAACGATTTCCCAAGGACACGCGCGCCGAGCGCCATGCCAACACCGGGCGACAATCCTTGTCCAAGCGAGCCGGTCGACATATCGATGCCCGGGAGCTTGCTCATGTCGGGATGTCCCTGCAAGCGCGAATCGATCGCATCGAACGTCGTCAGTTCTTCCAGGTTCAAATACCCGCGCAGCGCGAGCACGGTGTACAGACCGATCGCACAGTGGCCCTTCGAGAGAATGAAGCGGTCACGATCCACCCAGTCTGGTCGCTGCGGATCGAGGCGCAATATCTGAAAGTAGAGCGCGGCGAGCATGTCGGCTGCGGAAAAGACGCCACCGATGTGCCCGGCTCCGGCATGATACACGGCTTGCAAGGCGCGGCGCCGAATATCGTTGCCGATGTCCGAAAGTTCTTCGGGCGTCATAATCCGAAGTTCTCGCGCAGGTAATCGCGATTCGCTTTCGCCGAGGCGATGGGATTGCGCGGTGCGTCTTGTTCGACGATGAGCCAGCCGCTGTAACGGCCGCCGCACAATGCGGTGATGATGCGATCGATCGAAACCATACCACGACCCAGCTCGACGAACATCCCCAGCCGAACGGCCTCCACGAAATCGATATGCTCTCTCCGGACACGTTCCAATACCGCCGCGTTGACATCTTTGAGGTGCACGTAGCCGATGCGTTTGAGATAGTCCGAAAAGAGCCGCTGGGGGTCGACGCCCGCATACACGAGATGGCCGGTGTCGGGGCACAGCATGATCGGAGACTCTCGCGTCAGGTCGCACAGCCGGTCGATTTCATCGCGCGTTTCCACATAGGTTCCCACGTGCGGATGAACCGCGACGGATATGCCGATTGACGCCAATGCTTCGGCGATTCGTTGGAAGCCGTCCGCCATGGAGCGCCACGACGCATCGCTCAATTTGTCATAGCGTCCAACCTGCCCCGCAACCTTCAGTCGCGCGGGCGAAGGCTCATCGGCCAGGATCAGAACGTCGGCGCCCAACCCCCGTAACCGTTCGGCAGCTCGCGTACTGCTTTTCAGAGCAGCCTCGTGGTTTGCGCGATCGCGAACGTTGACTGCGTGGAATGTTGCGGTTGCTCGCAGTTGCCGCCGACGCAATTCGAGGGCGACTACCTCGACATCATCTGGGAAATGGTAACTGATCTCAGTCGCGCTATACCCGGCTTCTACCATTTCGTTCAGCATCTGCTCGAACGCAGGAGTTGCCACCCAGGTGTAGAGCGGATCAAAACCCCAGTTCACCGACGCCGTTCCGACCCGGATGCCGTTCACCACGTCCACCCGTCTTTGATCCATTCATGCGCCGGATCAAAGCTCATGTGGTAAACGTGGCGGGGTCCCGCCAGTACGTTCAAGTAATAGACTGCGTACCCGGGAGCGGCCGCGCATGCGTGGTAACCGCGGGGCACGAGGACGACATCGCCATCTCTCGCCGTCACTGTTTCGTCGAGGTCGCCGTCCCCGCTGTAGACCCGCTGCAATGCGAATCCAAGCTTAGGCCGCATTCGGTAGTAATATACTTCCTCCAACTCGGATTCGCGCGGCGGGTCGTCAACGTCATGCTTGTGCGGCGGATAACTCGACCAGTTTCCGGGGGGCGTATGCACTTCGGTTATGAAGAGCGCCGACGCTGCCTCGTGATTCATGAGAAGGTCGTAGATCCGCCGACGCGCCTGCCCCGTTCCCCGTTCGTGTCCATCGCGTTCTTCGAGCGCGATCAGGCGCGCCTGATGAAGCCGCTCGCGCCCAGGCGCGGCGCAAAGTGCAATCCCCACGTCGGTGGTGGCGAGGATTCGGTAATCGGTCTCGGGAGGCAGATAGACTGCTTGAGGCGGCCCGTCGAACGGGGTTGTCCGGCCGCCGACGCCCTCCCAATCGCCGCGCGAGGAGCGAACGGCGGCGGTTCCTTCAAGGAAAACCAGCGCGGCTTCGTTTCCGCCCGTGTTACCGGTGTGCGCGTTGCCCGCAGCAACCCGAAAGACTCGAAATTCCACGTATTTCCAATCATTTCCATTCGGCGTAACTGAAACGGTCTCACCGTAGTCGTTACTCGAACCGCGAATTAGCAGCCGCATCCCGCTCTGACTAGCCGCCCTCGACTTCAGATAATCGTACCGTGCGCCCGCTCATTCGCGAGCGGTCTGCGGCGATTGCGATCCTCAAGGCCTGCAGCGCGTCGTCCCCTTTCACGCGCGGCCATTCTCCGTGGGAGACGACGTCGACGAAGTCGGCGATCTCCGAGCGGTACGCGGCCGCAAATCGCGTGATGAACGATTCGTTCTGTGCTTTTAGGAAGGAGGCGTCCAAGACCACGCCCGCCCTCATGCCGTCTTCGCCGATGAGCAGCATGCCGAGAGAGCCGTGAATCTCACCACGAACATCGTACCCGTAAGTTGCTTCGCGAGAATCATCAAGAACTGCGATTGCCCCGTTAGAAAATCGGAGCACCGCCACGGAGGTATCGATATCGCCGGCTTCGGCGACACTCCGATCGACAAGCGCACTTCCCGTCGCCATTACCTCCTCAACGCTCGCCGGAGCGAGTAGCCAGCGCGCCGCATCAAAATCGTGCACCATTTGGTCTTTGTATTGGCCGCCGCTGACGCAGACGTAAGCCGGCGATGGCGGAGAGCGGTCGCGACTCACGAGACGAATGAAACGGATTTCTCCAAGGTTTCCGGCTTCGATCGCACTGTGCGCGCTAAGGAAATCCCGATCGTAATGACGCTGAAATCCAACTTGCAAGATCGTACCGGCACGCTCGCAGGCCAAGATCGCTCGAATTGTCGTGGCGACGTCAAGCGAGATGGGTTTTTCGCAGAAGATCTGTTTTTTCGCGGCTGCGGCCGCTTCGATGAGCTGCGCGTGCGTGGCGGTTGGTGTGGCAATGATTACGGCGGCGATCGTGGGATCTTTTAGAAATCCCTCGACGGTATCGACGCGGCCTTGCCCCAGTCGTCGCACGAGCCGTTCGGCGGCGCCCGTATCGATATCGGCGATTCCCGCGAACGCCGCGCTGGAATGATGCACCACGTTCTCGGCGTGGACGCTTCCCATGCGGCCAACGCCAAAAACCGCGACCGCGACGCGATCTTCCAGCGGCACCTACGTGAGTGCCTCCTGCGACCGCGCAGCCTCGTACTGCGCGCGTTTGTCGACCAGGTACGCCGGTACCGTAATGTCCCACCAACCGGTCGACGTCGTGCCGCTCTCCGGCAACTGCCGGCTACAAAGCGCCTCGATCACCGCGGGACGCTCGCTCGCGAATGCGCGCTTGAGCGCAGGCCCCAGCGCGTCGCCTCGCTCCACGCGCTGCGCGTAGCAGCCGAATCCCTCTGCAACCTGTGCCAGGTTTGCGGAAAAACCGCTGCCGTCGGGCTTGTTGAAGGTCGTCGCGATGATGCGATCGGCTCCGAACTGGATATCCTGAAGATTCTTTATGCATTCCCAGCCGAAATTGTTCATCACGAGAAAGACGACGGGAATGTCGTATTGCGCTGCCATCGCAAGTTCTTGAACCGTCTGCAGAAAACTACCGTCGCCTACGATGGCCAGGACTTGAGTATTCGGAGCAGCCAGTTTGGCGCCGATCGCTCCGGGGATCTCGAAACCCATCGCGGAGAATCCCCCCGGTGTGATGTGCTGCCGTGGCCCATAGACCGGAAACTCGTTGAACGCCTGACTCTGTGGGTTTCCGGCGCCGGTTACGACGATACCATCTCGGCTCAAGACTTTGCGGGCCTCGACGAGCGCACGCGATATTGTCATCGGATTCGAAGCGCTCTGGCGCGGTCCTCGCAGCAGCTCGTTCCACTCCCGCTTCAGTGCACGAATTCGTTGGAAATACGGCGTGTTCCGGTAATCGCGAGGACTAGAGCGCTCGCGCAAAGCGAGGAGGAGATCCTCGAGCGCCGCGCGGGCATCGCTGACGATCCCGATCTCGACGCCATAGTTTTTACCGATTTCGTACGGGTCGAGATCGATTTGTATCAACTTGGTCGGTGGAATGTTGAAGGTTACGTCGCGACGGAACGACGATGCTGTGCGGTCCGTAAAACGGCAGCCGACAGCGAGGAGGACGTCGGCTTCTCGCGCAAGTGTGTTGCCCGATATCGACCCCAGATCTCCACACGGCCAGACGTACAAGTCGTGATCCTCAGGAATCGCACCCTTGCCCATCCACGTCACGGTAACCGGCGCGCCCAGGAACTCTGCGGCTTGCACGGATACGAGCTCCGCTTCTGAAGCCTGCACGCCACCGCCGAGAATGATCATCGGACGTTCCGCTTCCAGCAATAGTTTAGCGGCGGCTTCGATCATTTCTGGGTCACCGTGCACGCGGCCACGCGCGCGGCGGGTGGGCGGGTCGGGGAAGATTTCGATTTCAGCGGCCTCGGCTTGGACGTCCATCGGAATGTCGATGAGCGCCGGACCGCGCCTTCCTTCTAGCATGACGTTGAACGCCAGATGCAAGACATTCGGGAGCTGATCGACGCGACTGGGCTGCCACCAGCGCTTCACGACGGGTTCCATCATTCGCGGAAAGTTTGCCCAGTGCGTTCGTTCCAGCTCTTGCAACACGCCGCGTCCGCGCATATACGTGTGAACTGAACCAGTAAGAACCAAGAGCGGGATCGAATCGATATACGCGCACGCGACGCCCATCGCGGTGTTTGCAGCGCCGGGACCAATCGACGTAAAGACGCCGGACAGCTTGTGCGAGACCCGGTAGAACGCATCGGCCATGTGCGCGGCGCCCTGTTCGTGCATCGCTTGCATGATGGAGATCTCACCCCGGCGATCCACGAACGCATCGAGCAGCGCAGTGTTGCCGTGTCCCGGAACTCCAAAAAGCATCGGCACAGCTTCACGAATCAGGTACTCCGCTGTAATCTGGCCGCCGGTCATTCTCATCTTCGCACACCCACTTTCATGGCCGCCGCACTGGCTTGGGCGTACCCGAGCTGCAACGATATCGTCTGGGCGTGCTCGCAAATTTGAGCCGCAATCGCTTCGGTACGTTCGCGCGTCAGGCGAACGGCAGGCGATGATATCCCAAATGCCGCGGCGATTCGACCACTGTAGTCACGTACCGGCGACGCAATGCAGCGCACGCCCGGATGAAGCTCTTCATCATCGAACGCATAGCCGAGGCGGCGTACACGCGCAAGATCCAACTCAAGCTCGTCGATCGTGGTGAGCGTGTGCGGAGTGCGTCGTTCAAGTTGCTTACCGCCGAACAGCTCCTCGAGTTGCGGGCCGCTGAAATCGGCCAACAGCGCCTTTCCTACGGCGGTGCAGTAGAGAGGCTCGGGCGTGCCGAGGACGGTTTCGACACGAAGTACCCCCGCCGCCGACTCCAGGCCTACCGAAACAGCGAACTGCCGATCGCGAACAGCGACATGGGAGCTCTCTCCAAGCGTCGTTGTGATCGCGTAGAGGTGCGGTTGCGATACCTCGACGACGCTTAACCGCCGTAGCAGGCCGGAGGTCACTTCGAGGACGCCGTATCCGAGAGCGTATTTTTTCGTCGCGGGATCCTGCGTGACGAAGCCGTGCACTTCGAGCGTCGAGAGCAAACGATAGGCGGTGCTCGGGTCGACTCTCAGATACTCTGCGACGTCGGTCACACTGCTGCTCGCCTGTGAAGCGAGCAAACGGAGAATCTGAATACCCCGAGCCAGCGAATTGATCAGGGTGGGGCCCGCCATCGTTTCTCTGTTATAACAATTGTATTGCATTATGGTCAATAGACTCTAAGGGGGAGGAGCGCCGGAGACCTCAAATATTCAATGCGCTTGACCATTCTGCAAAATAGTGCTACATGCTTTGAAACTAGAACCGACGGACGGATGAACGCATGCCTCAATGTTCGCGGCGGCTATTTCTTGGAGGTGCCGGTTCGGCTGCACTCGGCTCAGCAGCCTACGGGCTGACGGCGGCGCCCGGCTGCGCGCCAAAGCCGGCCTCCGCCCTAGACCGAGTCCGGCTGTCGTTCATCGTCAAGACTCCCAACTCCGATTACTGGCAGGATTGCTTGGCTGGTGGCAAAGCGGCCGCGCGGCAGTTCGGCATCGAGGCGCTGCAGTTCACCGGCCCCAGTTCCGAAGCGGACATCGCGGGACAGATTTCGATCGTCGAAGACGCGATCGCGAAGCGTCCGGACGTCATCGTCCTTGCACCGACGGCCGCGCAAGCACTCGTGCCGACGATCGAACAGGCAAACGGGGCTGGCATCAAAGTGATTCTCATCGATTCAGCCGCCAACACCAGCAAGTATCAGACGTTCTTAGCAACAAACAACTATGCGGCGGGAGCACTCGCGGCCAAAACGCTCGCCGCGGCGATCCAACGAAAGACCGGCTCCGCCTCCGGGCAAATCGCGTACTCTACTTTTCTGAGCGGCGTCGGATCGCTGACTTTGCGTGACCGCGGCTTTCGTGACGCGATCAAAGCCTATCCCGCGCTTACGATTGTTGCACACCGCGATGCCGGGGGCAGTCAATCCACCATCCCAATCAGCATCGTGGCCGATACCTTGACCCGATTTCCCGCGCTCGTGGGCTACTTTGCGGATTCGCTGATTACGTTACAGGGCGCAGTCACGGCTTTTCGGGAGAACAACGTTCAAAAGTCCAAGACCTCCTTAATCGGTTTCGACGCGTCACCCCTTCTCATCGAGGCGCTTCGGAGCGGCAGCGTCGACGGAATCGTGCTGCAGGATCCATATCAGATGGGATACGGAGGCATCGCGTACGGCATTTTGGCTTCCGCCGGCCTGATAACGCCAAAAACCATCGACACCGGTTCCTACGTCGCGACTCCCGACAACCTCGACACGCCGGAAATTCGAGGTCTTTTGGACCCGGTAACGCAGCGCCACCTCGGCTTCGCACGGGTGGGATGATGGACGCACTCGGCATACGTCCGGCTCCCTCCGTAAATCGAAGCGCGGTAGAGGAGCGACGCCTGAAGCAGCGTCTTCTCGTCTGGAATCTCATCCTGCGCATCGGACTCGTCGGCATTGTCCTCGCCTTGCTCGTATTTTTCTCTGCTGCAGCACCAGGATTCTTGTCGGCACAAAATCTTCAGAACAACTTGCGGCAGATGGCGGTCGTTGGTCTTTTGGCCATCGGCGAAACATTCGTGATCATCACCGCAGGCATCGATCTCTCTGTGGGCTCGATGCTTGGCTTCGGCGGAATTTTTGCCGCCTTAGCGCTTTCCGCCCGGTGGCCGATCGCGATCGTCGTTCCAACCGTTTTGGCAGCGGGAATGGTCGTCGGCTCGATCAACGGATGGCTAGTCAAGGGCGGCGCGCTTCCACCATTCATCGTCACTCTGGGCATGTTGGGAATCCTTCGGGGTTTGACGCAGATCTTAGGAAACGGTCAACAAGTCGCATTCAGCGCTCCGGGCCTCGTCGGGTTTGCATCGGATAAGTTTCTCGGCATTCCGAATCTTTTTTGGGTTCTTCTTATCGTCGGTATCCTCGCCGGCGTGTTTTTGAGGTTTACTCGCCGCGGCCGGTATATCTATGCGGTCGGTAGCAATTTGGAAGGCGCGCGGCGCGCGGGCATCAACGTCGGCGCAACGATCGTTACCGTGTACGTTCTAAGCGGTGTTCTTGCAGCCTTAGCCGGTATTCTCATAACCGCTCGTCAAGCGCAGGGCGACCCGAACGCAGGCACCGGTTACGAACTCGATGCGATCGCTGCGGCCGTCCTGGGAGGCGCGAGCCTGTTCGGTGCTCGCGGCACGATTCTCGGCGCATTTTTGGGCGTGTTGCTCGTGCAGATCATGACGAACGGACTGAACTTGATGAACTTCGATCCGCAAGTTGCCCGAATGCTCGAAGGCGCTCTCCTCATCTTGTTCGTGTTTGCCGATCAACAGCGCAAACGCCTGGCAGCGTCCGCATGAACCAGCAACCCAACGCGCACCAGCCCATCTTGGAAGCGACCGGGATTTCCAAACGGTACGGTAACGTCGTGGCGCTCGACTGCGTCGATTTCGAACTGTTTAATGGTGAAGTGCTCGGCCTGATCGGCGACAACGGCGCTGGGAAGTCGACGCTCACTAAAATCTTGGCCGGAGCGGTTATCCCCGACTCGGGAACCATGCTCTTCAAAGGTCGTCCCTGTACGTTTTCGACGCCACGTGATGCGCTGCGCGTAGGGATCGAAACCGTGTATCAAGATCTTTCGCTGGCCCCTGATCTGGACGTATCGGCGAACCTCTTTCTCGGCCGAGAGCCGTTGCGCAAAGGATTTTGGGGAATGTTCGACTTCTACGATTCGGACGACATGGACGGCCGAACCGCCGAACATTTGCGCGACTTCGGCTTAAAGCTCGACAAAGTCCATCAGCCGGTCGACGCGCTTTCCGGCGGTCAGCGCCAAGCCGTCGCGGTCGCGCGCGCGGTTCTGTGGGGCCGAGAGGTCGTGATCATGGACGAGCCCACTGCGGCGCTCGGCATAACGCAGTCCGCGCTCGTGCTGACTCTCATGCGAAGAGCGAGCAGTAAAGGCACTGCAGTTATTTTCGTGAGTCACAATCTACCGCATGTTTTCGAGGCATGCGATCGGATCGTCGTCCTTCGGCACTCAAAGCGCGTCGGCACGCTGGATCCCAAACGCGCTTCGATGGAAGAGACAGTCAGCCTAATGACCGGAGCAACCCCTGCAATCGGGAATCCTCCAAAAGAATAAAGGAGCGGAACAATGGCTCAGTTCTCAACAGCTTGCCTTCGAATTGCCACTGTAGCGTTCGTCGGGTTTGCGTTAGAGCGAGGCCCTGCCGTTGCGCAAGCCCCAAGCACTCCACAAGTTCAAACCGGAACGCGGATCACCGGCAGAATACTCGATGCGCAGGGCGGCCTTCCGGTAACGAGAGCGAGGATCGAGCTTTACCAGAGCAACGTGAAGATTGCCACGACGACCACCGATGTAAATGGCAACTTCTCCTTTCCTAAAAACGAACCGCCCGGCGTCTATTCCTTATCCATCAACGCTGCGGGCTATCAGCAATCGCGTTCGGCGGATTTTGAGATCGCCTACGGCCAAGGACAAGTTACGATTCGAACGGCAATCTTTCGCGCCAGCGGCTTAAAGACGATCGCTCAGGTGACCACCGCGGGTAGAACGGCCTTGCAGACGACGGCGACGATCAGTGCGACCATCGACCCCGCGGTCCTGCAAAGCGAGGGCTATCAGCGCTCGGTCGATGCCCTGATCACCGTCCCCGGAGTTATCAATCAGGATCCCACCTCGGCGGCCGGCGACGATATCAACCTTTCGATCCGAGGCTTTGATTCAACCGAAACGGCGACGCTGCTCGACGGTCATCCGGTCGGACCGGTGGGTGCTTTTGGTAACGGGTACAATTACAATGTCTCGCCCTTCTGGGGCCTCAGCAGCGCCGACGTCATCTTTGGATCGGGCGCGAGCGGGCTCTTCGGAGCAACGACCATTGCGGGCGCCGTTAACTTTCAAACGATCGATCCGACGCGCGACCCCCATCTTGAGATCACACAAGGCCTCGGCACTAACGGCAAGGCACTGACCGGCCTTATGTCAACGGGAACCGTTGGTAAGCTGGGCTATGCGCTCGCGTGGGGCGTGCAAGGAACCAATGGGAACTTCCCGGGCGCCAACATCACGCAAACCGGGCTGCTTCAAAACAGCGTCATTAATCCGCCCTACTGTCCCAAGAAAAACAACTGCAATGCCCCGCCACCGGATCTAACAAGCCAGAACGTCAACAATTATCTCAACACTTATTGGGTGACGGGGCAATATTCGCAGACCAACTTCGTCGGAAAAATCCGCTACAACCTTTCGCCGGGTACGCAGCTGCAGTTCACGGTGTATTCGGCAAACACGTGGTCAAACAGCACCGGAAACGGCGATAACGATTACTTGACATATCCGTACGTACTGTACTCGGCACAGCAGACGATTGCTGCCGGTCCAAACACCATTTTGGTAAATGGAACGCCAAAGACCTGTAAAAGTGGCATCGCCGTACTCGTGGACGCCGCACCCGGGTATAGCTGCATGAGCGCTGCGCAGTACGCACGATCGTTCTACGGTCCGTTCGGCGGCGGCGTAGACAAATGGAAAACGATCGGAAATCAGGATTACGACGCCCGCCTCACGCAGGCGTTCGGAATTGGGCAGATCACCATCGATGGCTTTGCCGACGCCTACAACTACAACCAAATGAAAGGTCCGGGTGCTCCACTCGGTGCCTACACCACCTACGGGCCGGGTCCCGACTACCTCTTTCTCTATCACAACCGTGGATTTTTAATCAGCGACGATATTCCAATGTCGAAAAACGACCTGGGGTTCGGCTATTCATGGTTGCACCAATCTAATACGAACGGTCAATACCCGTATAGCTTTCCTAACGGCAACCAGATCAACGTATTCGGCAACAACCCGCCGCTCTATCTTTCGACGGCAAGCTACTTCGCGCGCGATACGTGGACGCCGAATCAGAAGCTACAGGGCTTTGCGACCGTCTGGGTGCAACGCTCGCTGGACACATCCTCGACTCACGTAGATCCTCGTCTTTCGTTGCTGTACCGCCCCGATAGCAACGATGTAGTTCGTATAGCGGCGGGCCGATCGTACAGCGAGCCCGACCCTTCGCTGATCACGCTTGCGCCACCGGTCTATAACGCTCCGTCGAGCTTAAACTGTCCCCCGGAGACCTCCGGTCCAGGCGCGCTTACCAACGTCGCTGCGGTGGCGAATCCAGCCTTGCAACCGGAAACATCTACTGACCTTGAGTTGTCTTACGGACATCGTTTCAGCATTACGACAAACGTCCAGGCGGTGGCGTATCAATCATGGGAGCACGGTGCACTCCTCAACGGCCTCGTGCCCATCATCGGCTTCACCGGCATTACCGTGCCATCGAATTATATCAACGAGTCTCTCACGCGTTTGAGCAAGTGCGCCGGACTTCATCCGACCATCAACGATTTGGGATTTCAAACGACCTTCAATGCTTCCGGAGCTCGCTATAGGGGGATCGACCTATCGACGAGCGTCGGACTGACGCACAACCTCACATTTACAGCCGACTACGCAGTAACGTCAGCGGCGTACGTTGGAGTTCCGCAGACTATCCTCTTTCAAAACATCAACATCCTCGATGGCGGCCAGATCTTGGGCGTTCCCCTGCGTTCGGGTAACGCGGGGCTAGCGCTTCAGATGCCTCGTGGTCTCGAGGCACGCATCGACGCAACGTACATCGGGTCGTACAACTCGTATAACCGGGTTCCATTTTGGTTTGCCAACGCCAGCATTTCTCAAGTCGTCAATCCTCGCCTAACGCTGAATTTCGGCGTACAGAACCTCTTCAATAGCGCGGCGCTACAATACGGCCTGGTTGGTGCCGGCGTCTACGCCCCCGTAAACTTCTACGGCACCGCCGCGCAGGGTGGTCCCACGAGCGCGCTTCAGGAAGCGCAAGAACAGTTCGGCCTTCCGCTGCGCCAATATTGGTTTACCACCAAGTTTAGCTTCTAAGGAGTTTTCTACATGCTTTTCGCAGTAATCGCAGCTCTTTCTCTTGCCGGCCCTCCGCAGCTAGTGCCGGAGTATGGGAAATTCGATTATGTCGCGGTCGACCCGCAGCGAGAGCGGGTCTATGCCGCGCACACGAGCAGCGAACGGCTTCTCGTCGTTAACGCCCGCACTGGAAAGGTTCTGCGTCAAATTGCGGTCGGCCCGATTCATGGCGTCGCCGTCGACGAAATCACGGGCGACGTGTTCACCGGCAATGGAACCGATAACACCGTGAGTCGGGTCAACCCGGTCACCGGGTCGGTGATCGCGACTGCGAACTTGCCTGCCGCGATCGACTATATCGCGTACGATCCGTCCTACAAGCACATTTACGCCGACGAGGATAGCGGCAACCGGCTCTTCGTAATAGACGCGCGAAGCATGAAGGTCGTTGCGACCATTAAAACTCCGGATGACGATCACGAGGCCATTGCGATCGATCCAGTATCTCATCGGATCTTTCAAAACATTCCAGACCCTTGGAACGGATTTGTCGTGATCGATCCAAAGACATTGCGGATTACGCGCGCCGTTCATACGCCAGAGCTTCACGATAACCATCCGCTAATGGTCGACGCTAAAGACAGCACGGTAATCGCTGCGGGGAAGAACGGCACCATAGCCGTTTATACGATGGACGGAAAGAGACTCTCACAGACGACGATGCCAAGCGGAGTGGATCAATGCGATCTGGACGACGTAGACCAGCTCGTTGGCTGCGCTGGAAAAGGTTTGATCTGGGTGCTCGCTTTGCGTGCAAATCACACGCTGCAGGTGATCGCGTCCCGAAAAATCGGCGGCGACGCGCATACGGCGGCTTGGGATTCGAAGACGCAAACCCTATGGACCGTGTGGGCCGACGCTGCGGAAAGCCGCGTGGCGGCGCTTCATCTCATCCACTAGCGTGAAGCCGGCGCTTCTTGCCCTGTTCCTGGTGGCAGCAACCATGGGACGCGCCGCCGCGGGTCCGCCGTTTCTTACCGACGATCCCGTACCGACCGATTACCAACACTACGAGCTCTACACATTCGCGACCGCTGACAAGAGCGCCGGCATCGCGACGACGACCGCCGCACCGGCAGTTGAATTCAACTGGGGAGCCCTGCCGAACCTGCAGGTCAGCTTCAGCATACCGTACACATTTCTCAGCGTGCCAACGGCGACGAGCGCGATTTTGCCGCAGAGCATTGCGGGTGCGACGGTTTCCGGCATCGGCGACACGGAGTTCGGCGTGAAGTTTCGCTTCCTTCAAGAGACCGCGGGGCGCCCACAGATGAGCTTTTATCCGTCGGTTGAGTTCCCGACTGGCAATAAAGGCAACGGCATCGGGAACGGTCGCACATGGTATCGCTTTCCGCTGTGGATACAAAAGAGCTGGGGGCGGTGGACGACCTACGGCGGCGGTGGCTACGCGGTCAACACCGCGCCCGGCGCGGCTAACTTCCCATTTGCAGGATGGCTCGCGCAACGTGACTTGAGCGAGAACGTGCTGCTCGGCGGGGAACTGTACTATGAAGGCGCGCAGTTCCTGGGCGATAGGTCATCGATGTTTTACAATGCCGGGACCTACATCACTCTGACGAAGAGCTTCGGCATTCTCTTCAGCATCGGCCACACGTTTGCGGGAGATAATCAGTCGGTCGCGTACTTTGCGCTCGGCTGGACCGGCGCGCTCCATAAGGCGGCCGCCCTCCGCGAGGCGCTCATGCCGCGACTCATGTCGATAGCAGCGCATTGATTACCAACTTCGCCCGTCGTATAATAATTATCCCTTAATCCGGCAATTCGATGGTAACGATCGCGCCGCCGCCCGCTGCATTGGTCAGCGCCAGACGTCCTCGGTTGGCCTCGACCATCGTGCGAGCGATCGCGAGGCCGAGACCCGTACCGCCCCGCGGACGAGAAGCATCCCCGCGCCAGAACCGTTCTGTGGCATGCGCAAGGGCTTCATCGGTGAAGCCTGGGCCATCGTCGACGATCTCTATTCGCACGGCGTTCCTCTGTCGGGTTGCGCGTAGCTGAATCGTGCCTTCATCCCGGCCGTACGAGATCGAGTTGTGCGCGATTGCCACCAACGCTCGCTCGAGCGTGGAGCGGTTGGCATCGGCGAATGCTTCGCCCTCGGCCTCAACACGCACGTTCATGCCGCGGGCGGCGGCAGCCGGCCGTACGCGGTCGCCGACCTCTCGCAAGAGCTTGCTCGCATCGAGCGGGCGTCGCTGACGCGCGTCGACTTCAGCCCGAGCCGCCGCCAGCAGCTCGTCGACCAAACGTTCTAAGCGGACCGCCTCTTGCGCAACGGCGGTCAAGGCGGCACGATACTCGTCGCTGCTGCGCTCTCGCCGAAGAGCGAGGTCCGTCTCGGCGCGCAGCACCGCCAACGGCGCTCGAAACTCGTGCGAGGCATCATCGACAAAGCGGCGCTCGCGTGCGAAAGCGCCCTGCAAACGATCGAGCATACGATCGAAGGACGCACATAGCCGTCCCCATTCGTCATTTCCGTCGGCATTGAGGCGTCCCGAAAGATCCCGCGCTTCGATGCGCTCGGCCAGTGACGCGATCTGCGCGACCGGCGCGAGCACACGACCGGCGACGCGCCGCGAGGCAAAGGTGCCCAGCGCCATCAGCAAGAGACCGACGCTGAGTGAAAGGAGCGCCGCATCGCGGTCGACGTCGCCGATCCAGCGGCCCGACTGCCATACCCTGACGTTTCCGAAATTGCGCCCTGCGCGGATCACCGGAACGTCCGCGCTCTGCAGCTCGCGAGCCTGCGATGGTGGCGGCTCGCCACCGATCCGTGTGCCGTCCGTGGCGTAGACGGCAAAAGTCATCTCCTCATTGAGCGATGCAAGCTTTCGTAGATCACTTGGATCGATTGAAATCTGCCCGTGATGAACGTCGACGGTGGCGGCGATTGCTTGGGCCTCGGCACGAAGGCGCGAGTGGAGATCGGAGCGCAACGCACGGTCGAGTGCGACGATTGAGAGCGTTGAGAAGAGCAGCACGGTTACCGCGACGATTGCGACCACCGTAAACGTAAAGCGGGTTCGAACGCTCACACGCGGCTCAACCTGTATCCCAGACCGCGACGCGTGTGGAGAAGCTGCGGCTCGCCGCACTCCGTGAGTTTCTTGCGCAATCGCCGAGCGTAGACGTCCAAAACGTTGGAAAGAGGGTCGCTATCGCGCTCCCAAAGGCGATCTTCGAGCATCCGCCGCGTCACGGTTCGTCCTGCGTTGCGCATGAGGATTTCGAGGAAGAGGCCTTCTTTTGCCGTTAAGAGCAGATCGCGGCCAGCGCGGTGCGCTTGGCGTGTTTCGCAATCGAAGACGAGGTCGCCGAATTCGAGCAGACTCGCAACCCAGCTTGGGGGACGGCGGGCGAGCGACCGCAGTCGCGCTTCGAGCTCGTCGAAAGCAAACGGCTTGCGCAGATAATCGTCGCCGCCTGCGTCGAGGCCGGCCACAACGTCCGACGCGGTGTCGCGGGCGGTAAGTATCAGCACCGGCACGTGTTCCCCGTTTTTCCGAATTCGGCGCAAAATAGAGAGCCCGTCGATGCCGGGAAGATTGAGGTCAAGCACGACCACATCGTATTGGGCGCTAGAGAGATATGCGGCGCATTCGCGGCCGTCCGCAATTGCATCGACGACATACCCTCCTTCGCTAAGTCCGCGCCGGAGCAGCGCGCGCAATGGCTCGTCGTCTTCGACGATGAGGATCCGCACGTTCGCTTCTACGACGAAGCCGCTATTAAAACCTCACCTGATAATCCTGCGGCGGAGTCGACGGCGCGTGCGAAAGCGCGACGGAAACGATGCGCGTCCGGGCGTGGGCCGCGCCGCCCCGACGATCCAGCGACGCTCCGACCAGTACAGGGGCTGCCGTTTCGGTAGTTACTGGTCACCACCAAAAAAGGGGCCGTCGCGCGCATCCAGAGCGAAGGCGAAGGCTGTTTCGGCGTTCATGTTTATGTCATGGGCGACCGTTATACTGGCGCAATGAAGAACGTGCTTATCTTTGTTTTCGTGGCGGCCATTACGTGCGCGAGCGCCATATCGTCATCCAGTGCTCCCTCGCAGCAGTCCTCGCGTCTCGCGATGGTAGTCGTACTCAGCCGGCACGGCGTCCGCTCCCCAACGCATCCTACGGAGCTGCAAGCGTACGCGGCCCAGCCGTGGCCCGCATGGTCTGGAATACATCCGGGTTATCTCACGGCGCGCGGCTCGTTGCTGATGCGGCAGTTCGGCGGGTACTATCGGCGCTTTTACGGCGGCATGCTTGGTTTTGGTACGGTCGGTTGTCCGCCGGCCGGATCCGTCGTCGTTTGGGCCGACGTCGACCAACGAACCAAGGCCACCGGCGACGCGATTGTGCAAGGTTTCGCTCCTGGCTGCGGCATTGCCGTCGGACACGCGAGCGGCGACAACGATGCGCTCTTCGATCCAATACCCGGCACCGGCGTGGTGAATAAGAGCGAATCAACGGCCTCGGTGCGTGGTGCGGTTGGTGGAGATTTCAACGGCATCGTCCAGGCCTATGGCGCGCAGTTTGCAACGATGGAGCAAATCCTCGGCTGCACGGAGCCATTCCGATGCAAACAGATATCACAAGTCGCGACCTACGTCACGAACGATGGCGACGGCGGCCTTGCTAGCATCAATGGCGGTCTCGATATGGCGGCCGACGTTGCGGAGAATCTGCTGCTCGAATACACCGACGGCCATCGTGTCGTCGGATGGGGGCGTGTGAATCACGAAACACTCCTGCAGTTACTGCAACTGCACGTGCTCGGCAAGCACTTAGAGCACAACCGCTACGGGAGCCGCGCCCACTCGTCGAATATTTTGGCCCACATCCTCCAAACGCTTCAAGAAGGTGCCACCGGCAAGGCCGTTTCGGGAACGCGCGTACCGCCATCGGCGCGTTTTGTCTTTCTGTCCGGTCACGACACGCAGCTATCGGAACTGCAAGGAATGCTTGGCGTATCATGGCTCATAAAGGGCGATCAGCTCGACGACACGCCGCCGGGCGGCGCGCTCGTCTTCGAGGTGCACCGGCCGAACGCCGGCGGCGAGGCCTTTGTGCGCACATTCTTCACGGCGCAACCGTTGGATGCGATGCGCGCTGGCCACGGCGAAAACCCTGTGCGCGTACCGGTTTACGTTCCGGGCTGTCCCGGTTTGGACTGTCCGATGGGAACGTTCGCCAACGTCGTAACGGCGGCGATCGACCCGGCCTTCGTCGGAAACTGGTAGCGGAAATCATTCGTCTTTGCTGCGTTGAAGATACTCCGCGGTTGAGATGTGTAGCCATTGGTCGATTCGAAGCGGGCCGCTAACACTATCGCAGTACGAACGGTTCAAGCGTATTCGGGATGCGCTCAGAGGGGCGGGATTTAAGATGCCGACGCATACCAACAACTAATCGCGCCTCCACCGGCTCGTAACTTAGAAAAATGAGACGCGTCTTGGCGTTCCCTTTCGTGCGGCTCGTGTTGATCGTCGTGGTCTTCGGCGTGCTCGTGACGCCCGTGGTTTTCGCTGCACGGGCGCCACATACAACATGGCGTGACGTCGCACTGAACTGGATCCTTGTGGCGTTGCTGCTTGCCGCCATCGTCACCGTCGAACGTTTTACGGTCGGGAAGTCCTTCGCAGCGATTGGACTCGCTGCGCGCGGCGCCGTCCAATATCTCGCATTAGGCGCAGCGCTGGGCGCGGCGCTTTTCTCGCTTGTGGTGCTCGAGCTGGCATTGGGCGGCTTCTACCGCATCGTGGCCATCCACCCAACGCGCGACCTAGCAATTGCTGCGTTCCTTCTCTTTCCTGGTGCCGCGGCCGAAGAGCTTCTCTTCAGGGGCGTGATCTTTCGTTTGGTGCAGGAGTGGAGCGGAACGTGGATTGCACTGGGGGTTTCGGCGGTAATATTCGGATTTGCGCACGCCGCGAATCCCGGCGCGACCTGGATTTCAACGCTGGCCATCGCGCTCGAAGCCGGCGTGTTGCTTGGCGCCGCCTACGTTGTCACACGGAGCCTGTGGTTTCCAATCGGTCTGCACTTTGCTTGGAATTTCTTCGAAGGCCCAATCTTCGGAACGCAAGTCTCGGGCCGGGTTTTCCTCACAAACGCGCTCACCGCGCGCGTATCCGGTCCTTCGATTTTTACCGGTGGCGCTTTCGGGCCCGAAGCCGGCGTTTGCGCGATCCTTACATGCCTCGTCGCCGCAGTCGCGCTTCTCGCTTATGCGAGTTGGCGATCGCTGATCGTATCGCCCGCGTGGAAAAAGCCTCTATCAGCCGCCCCTTGACTGCGCCGATCGATAGACCGATTTCAGCGTCCGGTAGAGCGGATTACCGCGCCTAACTTCTTCGACGAAATACCACCAAAAAGTACCGCCGCCCGAATAGCGATACCCCATGATCGCCCCACCACCATCCGAGTCGGCGGTCGTAACCGAGCTCGGTGATCATAATGCGCTGTTGAGGAAATGCTTTGTGTAGCGCTGCGACGACACGGTCGAAAGGTTCCCCCATTGGATTCTGGCGAGGATAGAGCGAGATCCCGAAATCGTCGACGTATGGAACGATCGATCTCATGTTTGTACGTGCCCAGTTAAATGTGGCGTTGACCGAGCGCCCCTCGCCCAGTTCCCAGTAGAGCGTCACCAGCACGCGCGAATGCGTGTGCTCCTTGACGTATCGCGACGCGTACTGCGTCTTAGCGACGACGCTCGAAATCGATCCCAGCCGACTCCCGTTGACCTCGTTGCCGGTCTCCCACTCGTCTACGTCCGGCAGCGCACCGACGTACTCTCGCGTGCGGCGCTCGAAGGCGCCGACGCTCCAGCAGCGCATCTCCGACGAGTCGAGGATCTGCCCGACGACGCGCAGACCAAGCTGGTGGGCATGGGCGATCTCGGCAGCGTAATACGAAGGCCTCTCGCCGGGATCGAAGCAGATGCGAAGCCATCCATCCTTGGGGTAGAGATCTGCCGCAGTCTCGAGCTCGGCGATGCCGCCGGTAATCGTGTCGAAGGTCGCGCCCCACTCTCTGGGCCCAGGGTGTAGCGCGGCATAAGCGACTCCCGCCTCGGCCACGAGCAGCATCTCGGCGCCTACGCCCGAGTCGAGGGAGCGCGCGAAGAGCGCTCCGCGGCGCGCCTCGTCGTTCAACCGCAGCGCGTGCGCGTAGTCATCTCGTGCGGCCGCATACAGGGCCGCGAATCGCCTGGCTGCGTGATACCACGCCCGCGCGGAAATGCTCGCCCGAATATCGTGAAGCACTTGCGCTGCGGCAAGTTCGTTGAAATCGTAGGTGCCCGCCTGGCTCGGGAGACCGAGTATGAGATTGGAATAACCGTCGCTCGTGGGCCACGCCAGCGAGAGCGCGACCGCACCACGTCCGGAGAGCGTCAGCGCAGGGTCTCCTTCGTCCGAGCCATTGGAGGAGAAGAGTGGCCCAGTGCTAGCTAGCACGAGGGTGCTCGAATCGAGCAGGGCATCGTTAATGCCGCTCGCGCCCTGGCCGTTCTCCTCGACCTGACGAAATACGCGCCAGTCAACGCGCTTTCCATGCCTATCGAAGACGCGCAATACTACAATACGGCCGGCGCTGCTTTCCGCAGCGCCGCTCAACGCAGCGCCGGTCTGCGGAAGAGCTCGCTGAGCTTGCAACGCACAGCCGCTCAGGAGCGCGCACGCGCTCGCTGCGGCCGCTATCGCAGTCACCAGTCTCGTGACTATTCGATGCTGTAATTCATCGCTTTCCTAGCGTCACCAAGACCTTCGGGGGAATCAGCGAGAAGAGCGTGCCCCTCTTCGATCCGGAGTCGGTAAACTCGATACCGGCCAGCGCGGCTTTCTTCAACTCGATGCTGGCGCCGCCGATCGCGCGTCCGATCGTCGCGCTCATCGACGGCTCGTGCCCAACCAACATGATCGCCTTGTCATTGGGGTGATCGGCCAGAATCGCACGGAGCCCCTCGAAATTAAAGCCATTCGCGAGGCGCGGGTCTTCGGCGAGCTTCCCGCCTAAGTCCAGCCGCTCTGCGACGATCTCGGCCGTCTGCTTCGCGCGCAGCAGTGGGCTCGTGACGATGGAATCGAGCTCGAGCGAAAGATCGGCGATCGCCTTCGCCTCGCGCTCCATTCGCGCGCGTCCGTCACGCGTGAGCGGCCGGTCGAAGTCGCTGCCGCTCCACTCGTCCGCCTCGGCCGCGATGCCGTGGCGTAAGAAATAGCAGTTCATCCAAGCAAAATACGGCGCGAGACCGCCGCGCCCATTGTCGCCCTGAGCGGAGTCGACGGGCGAGAATGGGAACCAGGCCGCGCATGAGCAAGACGTGGCAAACGCGACTGATTCATTCCGGCGCAACCGTTCCGCAAGGTTATCGTTCGCTTGCGACTCCGGTGTACCGCGGCTCGACGACGCTCTTTGCGTCGGCGTCCGCCGTGACCGAGGAGTGGGACCAAGAACGCGTCGGCTACACCTATGGCCTTTACGGCACGCCGACGTCGCTCGAGCTGGCAGCGCGCATCTGCGAGCTCGAATCCGGCCGGCGCACGATGCTCACGCCGGGCGGTCAGTCCGCGATTTCGCTCATCGACTTTGCGCTGCTCAAAGCCGGCGATCACATTCTCGTGCCGCGCAGCGTCTACGGCCCAAACCGTCAGCTCACGACTTCGCTTCTGTCGAACTTCGAAATCAGCTCCACATTCTACGATCCCACGATCGGCGCCGGGATAGCGCAGCTCATTAAAGAAAACACGCGCCTGGTCTGGACGGAAAGCCCCGGCTCGGTCACGATGGAAGTCCAAGACATTCCGGCGATCGCCGCGGCGGCCCACCAGCGCGGGATCACCGTCGTGCTCGACAACACCTGGGCGGCCGGCGTGCTCTTCGACGCTTTCGCACACGGCGTCGACGTCACGATGCAGGCGATTACGAAATACATCGGCGGCCACAGCGATCTGCTGCTCGGTTCGATCACGGTTCGCGACGATGCGCTCTATCAACGCCTCGGCGCGGCGCGTCAGGTGATCGGCTGCGCGGTCTCGCCCGACGACTGCAGCCTGGCGCTGCGCGGACTGCAGACGCTCGGCGTGCGCTTGGGCGCGATCGAAGACTCCGCGCTCGCGATTGCACGGTGGCTCGCGGAGCGCCCGGAAGTCGAGCGCGTGCTCCATCCCGCGCTCCCGTCGTGCCCCGGCCACGAGTTTTGGAAGCGCGACTTCACCGGCTCTTCGGGCGTTTTTTCAATCGTGCTCGCATCAGGTCCGACGCCCGAACAGGTCTTTGCGTTCGTCGATGCACTCGAGCTCTTCGAGATCGGATATAGCTGGGCCGGAACGACGAGCCTTGCCGTTGCCTATACGATCGGCTCGCGTCGTGGCCGTCCCTCGTACGAGCACCGGCTCGTGCGCTTCAGCATCGGTCTGGAATCGAGCAGCGACCTGATCGCCGATCTCGAACAGGCGCTCCGCATATTGCGCCCCCAGGCCGGATGCACGGGAACGTAGAAGCACGCTGCCCGTTAATCGCCGTGGCGTCAACTTCCGACTAACGATAGCTTTGGCTGTAGGAGAAGTAGAACGTGAAAATTATCGGCCTGCTCTTTGCGGCACTCTTTGTGCTGAGTGGTCACGCGTCGGCACAGGCGCCGGCATATGCGCGCCATCTCGTTTACCAGTTTGGCTACAATACAGCGGTGGCCAGCTCCGGACAAGGAACCGGCACGACGACCATCGACATCTCCGGTCCCGCAAAGGACGGCGGCGTAACGATCAGCGGCACCGATCGCTGGTGGAACACCGTACGCCCACGGGCAACGAATACATGCGAGGCGCATCCCAACGGCAAAGTGTCGTGCTCGCAGCCTCCCTATGCCATATCCCCCATTCAGGTCACCATTTTTCCGCTGCTCGCGCGGGGCTACTTCAAAGGCCTCAACGCGGACGCGACGTCGAATTGGAAGCGTAGCTACCAACTTTACGCGGCAATTATTCCTGGAGCCTCCGGTTTCGCGAGCCAGCCGACCACGTGGAACTTCGCGTACAATCTGCAGGGCAAAGGGCCGATCAAAGGAGCGGCGCCGCTCGTTTTGATCGAAGCCGAAGGCACGCTGAGTCAGCAAGGGGGAACGTATCTCAAGGCGACCTCTAAGCAGCGGATCGTCTATGACCCCGTAGCGAAGATTCCGGCGATCGTCCGCGATGTGCGCACGCATATACCGATGAGGAGCGTCTACAGCAACGACCTCATCGAGGTGAAGATCGTGAAAGATTCGCACTCCACGCACTAGCAACACCGAGCCATATGCGGTTAGCGCTCTTCACCGCCTTGGTCTGTGCGCTCGTTGGTGCGCCGCAGGTAATCGCGCAACCAGGCCCCTCGGCGAGCCCATCGGCGTCGGCAAGCTCCGCCGCGGCAACGAGCGCGATCGAACTCGCTCGCAGCCGGCTCGACACGATGCTGCGGACCGGCCACGCCGATCCCTCCTGGTTCAGCGCTTCGTTCCTCGGCGAAATTCCCGCCGGCAAGGTCGATGAGGTCATCGCCGGCGTTACGGCAACGCTCGGTTCGTATCGCAGCCTTGAGTTTACGCCGGGGAAGTTTATCGCGCACTTCGCGAAGGGCACCGACGATGTTTTGATCCATCTCGATGCCGACGACAAGATCGACGGCTTGCTCTTTAAGCCGCCGGTGCTTGCAAAGTCGTCGCTGGACGGCGCTCTCCAATCGCTGCGCCAGTCAACGGCTACGACCTCGTACATCGTCGTCGTTAACGGATCGCAACGAGCGGCCTTCAATTCCGATACACCGCTTGCAGTCGGCTCGGCTTTCAAACTCGCGGTGCTCAACGCGCTGCTCGATCGAATTGCTCGCGGCTCGCGGCACTGGAGCGACGTGGTGCCGCTCGAAGCAAGATGGAAGAGCCTGCCGAGCGGCGTGCTCGAGGGGTGGCCCGATGGAACGCCGATCACCGTGGCGACCTACGCAGCCGAAATGATCTCGATTAGCGACAACACGGCTGCCGACGCGCTGATTGCGCTCGTCGGCCAGAACGCGCTGCGACCCTATGATGTCGGCAACGACCCGTTCCTGACGACGCGAGAGGAGTTCATTCTCAAATCGCGGCCGCATGCAAACCTCGGCGCGGCATACATAGGAGCCGCGACGACCGAGGCGCGAGCCGCGATTCTCAAACGAGTCGACGCCTTGCCTCTGCCGGCGCTCGACGAAATGTTGAGTTCGCCGGAGTTGGCGATCGAATGGCATTACAGCGTGCGCGCGCTCTGCGGCTTGATGCGGCGCGTCGCCGATCTTCCGATCATGTCGATCAACCCGGGCCTCGCCGATGCAACCGCGTTCCGGCACGTTGCCTATAAAGGCGGCTCCGATACCGGCGTCCTCAATCTCACGACGATGGTGACGACCAAGCGCGGCACGAGAGTCTGCCTCTCGGCCACGCTCAACGATCCGCGGCATGAAGTCCGCGAGCTCCCGTTCGAAACCGCGTATGCCGGCGTCGTCCGCTATATCGAGTCGATGTAAACCCCGGGAATATGGAGCGTTCCCTCGGCGACTGGAGCGCAGTTGCCGGAAATCCGCACCCGGTCGCCGCAATCCTCGACCCAGAGTTCGCCCCCACGCGACGAGAGCTGGCGCGCGAAGAGCCGCGACTTTGCGAGCACGCCCGCCCAGTACGGCGTCAGCACGCAGTGCGCCGAACCGGTGACGAAATCTTCGGCGATGCCGTGCTTGGGCACGAAGAAGCGAGAGACGAAATCGCAATCTCCGTCGAAACCGCGCGCGGTGACGATCAAGCCGGAAAACGGCAGCGCTGCAATCGCGTTGATATCCGGGCGCAGCTCGCGCACATGCACGGGATCGTCGAGGACCGCGACGCCGCGATTCCCTTCCGCTTCCCAAAGTTCGATTGGACGAACGCCGATCGCTTTCGCAACGATGTCCGGTGCGCATTCTTTGCGCGGCGGCAGCGCTGGAAAATTGAGCGCGAGCCGTTCGCCGTCGCGTTCGACGTCGAGCCGGCCGGCGCCCGACGCGAAGCGGACGCGCTCCTGTCCCGCGCGCAGGCGGTTGAGCAGAACGTAGCCGCTCGCCAGCGTGGCATGCCCGCAGAGCTGCAACTCTGCCGCCGGCGTAAACCAGCGGAGCGCAATGTCGTCGCCCTCCGCGACGAAGAAAGCAGTCGCCGGGAGGTTCATCTCCGCGGCAATTGAGCGCAGCGTGCGATCGTCGAGCCACCGCTCGAGCGGACAGAGGCCCGCGGGATTGCCGCCGAACGGCTCGCGAGTGAAAGCGTCGAGGTGGTAAAAGGGAATCGTCATCATCGTTTGCATGGAAGCGGTCCCTTCGGTGAACGAAGTGTCCGACCTTGTGATTTTTTCCACGACGCGAGCGACTAACGAGTTGAAATGAGCGCGGATGGCTTGCATGACGCCTTTGTCGATCACCTCGGTCGGCATCGCGCGATTCTCTTCAAGGTTGCCAACGCCTACTGCCGCAACGCCGCGGATCGCGAGGATCTCGTGGCGGAAATAATCGTGCAGCTCTGGCGCGCTTACGGCCGCTTCGATGGCCGTTCCAGCTTTTCCACGTGGATGTATCGGATGGCGATGAACGTCCCCATTTCGTACGCTCGAAGACAGACGCGCGCTCTGGGTCGGGTTTTACCGACGGAGGGTTTCCTTCTCGACGGAATCGCTGCCCCAGAGGCGCCGCAAACCGACGATCGGCTTAGTTTCGTACTCGACCTCATCGAGCAGCTCGACCCGCTCAGCCGCGCGCTGATGATCCTCTATCTCGAGGACTACCCGTACTCGGAGATTGCCTCAATCCTTGGCATTTCCGAGACAAACGTCGCCACCAAGCTCGGCCGAATCAGGCAGCAGTTAAAACGCAAAGTCGTCGGCCGAAGCCGGCGTTAAGGAAATACGATATGGAAATCGAGGAAATGAAAAACCTCTGGACCGACAGCAACCGAAGGCTCGAGGCAAGCATGCGGCTCAACACCGCGCTGTTGAAGCACTTGAACGTCCGCAAAGCCGATACGTCGCTCAAACGGCTCTCGCGGCAAGTCACTTTCGAGTTGATTTCGAACGTTCTCGCGATCGTGCTCGTCGGCTCGTTCGCTGCTGCGCACGTGCACGAGCCCCCCTTCTTGATTCCCGCGTTCGCGTTGGGCGTTTACGTCATCGCGCTCGTCGCCGCGGGCGCCCGGCAGCTGGTTCAGATCAGCGCGACGGATTACGACGATCCGATCGTCGCTATCCAAAAAGACCTTGCCGAGTTGCGGCTGCGGCGCATTCGCACGACGCTTGGCACCCTGCTGTTCGCACCACTCATGTGGGTGCCGTTAGTAATTGTGGCGTTGCGCGGCATTTTCGGCGTCGACATCTATGCTGCCGGTGGGACGTGGCTTGTCGCAAACGCTCTCTTCGGGCTGGCCGTGATACCGCTGGCGATCTTCATTGCCAACCAGTGCGGCTCTCGGATCGCGAGTCATACGGTAACGCGCTCGCTCGCCGACGCGATCGCCGGCCGGAGCCTCGCGGCAGCGCTCGATCGGCTCGATTCGATCCGGCGCTTCGAACAAGAGGGCTGATCGAGGGCTCCCTCAGGCCACTGGCTTGCGGACCCACGCGCTCGTCAGCATCCAACACTGGGTCCAGCAATCGGGATCGGCGAGCGCTGCGGAGGCTGCTTCGAGCGTCTTCGCATCCACCAGTCCGGACTCGAGCACTCGGTCGCGCACCGTCTCGAAGAACATTTCAAAATACACCACGTCCCGGGATGTCCTAATCCCAGAGCCGTCAGCATAGCGGGCAGCTTGCGGCCGATAAGCCAATCGACGCCCTGCGTTTGTCCCATTTGAGGATACCGTCCCAGGCTTTTGCCCAAGCTTCCGGTCCGCACGTCCGCACGAGATTGAAATCAGGCTCGCACGCAAAGAGCCAGCCGCCGGGCTTCACCGCCGCCGCGCGCGACACATCACCAGGTCGAAAGCGCCGAGGGCGGTAAGAGAAGCCCTGGTCCGTGGATCGAGAATTTTTGACATGAGGTCGAGCCGCTCGTATTCGGCAGTCGACGAGTTATCGAACATGTACGGGTGCATGCGTTATTACTGCTAACGTCGGCCCGCGAGGAGCGCGTTGGTCGCGCACGTGCCGTTTAACAGGTTGTGAGCCTGTTCCGCGCCCGTGACCGGCAAGGTCGAAGGATCCAAGAGGCCGACTTGCACGAGGAGCGACGCCTGATCCCAGTAGATGTGCTCGTGGGCAACTTTCCCGTCGTGAAATCTCGCCACGACGACGACCGGCAACGAAACTCGCCTTCCGGTGGGCTCGACGCCGGGCAAAAGTGGGTCCATCACGATGTCGTGCGTGAAGGTCATGACCAGCTCGTCGACGAGCTGATCTTCTCCGATGGTTCGCGAAACGTGCGTCGTCGACGTATCCGCGGGCCACTTGGTCACAAAATGATCCCGATAGAATCGAAAGACCTCATCTGCGCCGTTGCCACCGGTCATCGTCGGCACGTGATAGACATGCGGCTTTGCACTCATGGTCTCCATGGTGGCCGCCGCGTCGTGCAGCTCGAACTCATCGCGCAGATGTTCGTCGAACACCGCCCCTCGATCCCACGCCATGTGCAGTATTCTCCTCTTCGAGGAATCATATTCAATACCGGTACGAAACTCCAGCGCGAGGAGAGAAGCAGGCTTCCAAGTCGCCACAGTAATTCAGATGAAGAAGCTATGTCTTGTGCTCCTAGGCCTCTCGGGCTGCGCCGGCGTGAGCGCCCCGGCCGCACCGACGGGAGCGTTCCCGCCTTCGCAAATGGCATCCGCTGCCAAAGCCCAAAATTTGCTCTACGTGTCGGATGACGGCGCCAATGCCGTTTACGTTTACACTTATCCCGCCCGCACTCGGGCGGGCAAGCTCACGAATTTAGCGCAGCCGGCCGGCCTCTGCACGGACACTCGCGGCGACGTGTGGGTCGTCCAATCGGCATCGTCCCGAGTCACCGAATTCGCGCACGGCGCGACGACGCCCATAACGACGCTTGCGGTGAGCGGCGCCGACAGCCTTCTCGGTTGCTCCGTCGATCCGACGACCGGAAACCTTGCCGTGACCGACCTTGGCAATTCGACCGGCGGAGCAAGCCTTTGGATTTTTACTCACGCGCAAGGCACGCCGAAGAACTATCACGCTCCCAAAATCAGTTTCGCCTATTCCGACGGCTATGACCTTGGAGGCAATCTTTTCGTCGATGGTCTCGACGGCAGATACGCCTTCGAATTCGCCGAGCTGCCCAAGGGGAAGAGTACGCTCAACGACATTAGCGTGGACAAAAGCGTTGGATTCCCGGGCGGCGTGCACTGGGACGGTAAGTACGTCGCGATCGGCGATCAAGACTATCAGGGGCGGCATACGTCGGCCATCTACCAAATCTCCATTTCAGGATCGAAGGCACGCGTGAAAGGAACCACGCCTCTCACCGGAAGCTGCGACGTGCTTCAATTTACGTTTGGTCGCATCGGCGGCAAAAGCAATGGAGAGAAAAACCAAGTGATCGCACCGGACATCTGCCAAAATAACGTCGGCTTCTACAAGTACCCCGCCGGCGGCTCGGCAACGAAAATTCTCGAGGGCCTTCAGTATCCCGTGGGCGCAACGCTCAGCCTAAAATGAGGCTGGGAGCCGACGCTCACCTTTTGCCGACCGGCACGGTGACGTTCTTATTCACCGACATCGAGGGCAGCACGCAGCGCTGGGATCGCGACCGCGCGACGATGCAGGAGGCCGTGCGCCGCCACGACGCTATCCTGCGCGCCGCAATTACGGAGCATGGCGGCCACGTCTTCAAGACGATGGGCGACGCCTTCTGCTGCGCGTTTGCGCGACCTGAAGATGCCATCGCAGCGATTGCAAGTGTGCAGCGCGCCATTGCCGCTGAGAACTTTTCCGCCGTTGATGGGTTGCGGGTCCGCGCTGCCCTTCACACCGGCACCGCCGACGAGCGCAATGGCGATTACTTTGGGCCCGCGGTCAATCGCGTGGCTCGGCTCATGTCTATCGGCCACGGCGGGCAGATTCTCATCTCCGGCGTGACGCGAGATCTCGCCCGCAGCGATCTGCCCGCCGGAACAACGCTCGTCGATCTTGGCTCGCAGCGGCTGCAGGATCTCGCCGAACCCGAGCATGTGTGGCAACTCATCATCGCGGGATTGCCCAACGAGTTTCCGCCGCTGCGCTCGCCGGAAGCATTGCCCAACAACCTTCCCATTGCGCGCACTTCGTTCGTCGGTCGCGAGCAGGATGTAGCGCAGGTCAAAGAACTTCTCGGCTGCCATCGCCTGCTCTCGTTGGTTGGTTCGGGCGGCGTCGGGAAGACGCGGCTCGCGATCCAGCTCGGCGCAGAGCTGCTCGATCGCTATCCCGACGGCGTGTGGTTTGTCGACTTCGCCGCGATCACCGATCCAGAATTGGTCTCCAGCGTCGTCGCGCGAGCGCTGGGCATGAGCCAACAGGCGGGGCGCCGGATCGACGAGGCGATTCCGTACTGGCTCAAACGCAAGAAGTTGTTGCTCATCCTCGATAACTGCGAGCATGTGCTCGAGCCTGTTGCTGCCCTAGCAGCGTCGATGCTTAACAAGGCCGCGGCCGTGCGGATCCTGACGACGTCGCGGCAAGCGCTCAACATCGCCGGCGAAACCGTGCATCGAGTTCCATCCCTTGCGATACCGGAACGGGCTGCGAACCTGCAGCTGGACGACGCGCAGCACTACGGTGCGGTAGCGCTCTTTGTCGATCGCGCCAGGGCTGCCGATACGCGCTTCGCTCTCACCGATGACACGGTCTCCATCGTCGCAGAGATCTGTCGCCGTCTGGACGGCATTCCGCTGGCAATCGAACTGGCTGCCGCGCGCGTCAAGGTGCTCTCCATTACCAATCTGGCACAGCGGCTCAACGAGCGCTTCAAGATTCTCACCGGCGGAAGCCGTGACGCTCTGCCCCGCCAGAAGACGTTGAGCGCGCTGATCGACTGGAGCTACGGCCTGCTCACGCCGCAGGAACAACTGCTGTTCACGCGGCTGGGCATCTTTGCCGGCGGGTTTAGCCTGGATGCCGTCTCGGCGGTCTGCGGTGGCGAAGGCCTCCACGAGATCGATAGCTTCGACCTGCTCACGTCATTGACCGACAAGTCGCTGGTCGTTGCAGATACGAGTGGTGAGCACGAGCGCTACCGGCTGCTCGAATCGACTAATGCGTACGCGCTGGAGAAGCTGGCGTTGGCGGAGCGCGACCGTCTGGCACGCTGCCACGCCGAGTATTACCGCATCCAGGCAGAAGCAGCCGGCGAACGCTACGGTATGAGCTCGCAGTTTGCGTGGGTTGCCGGCGTGGAGCTGGAGCTTGACAACTACCGGGCTGCGCTGGAGTGGGCGCTTATGCGCGGCAGCGACGCGCTCGTGGGCGCAGCCATCGCTGGAGCATTGTCAGCCCTGTGGGACGCAGCCGGCCTCGCGGTAGAAGGCCGCTACTGGATGGGGCTTGCCCTCGAGCGGTTGAGCGCCGCCGAGCACCCACGTATCGCTGCAATGCTGTGGTACGCGCTCAGCGGCCTTTCCTCCGGTAAGCGCAAGCACGACGCAGTTGAGCGGTCGATGCAGCTGTATGAGTCGGTAGGGGATGCGCGCTGGGCGGCTCGTGCGCAGTCGCAGCTTGCGTTTGCTCTTTATCAGATGGGACGGGTCGACGAAGCACGCGACGAAATTGCGCGGGCACTTGCAAGGTTGCGCGCGTGCGGTGACCAGCGGGATGTGGCAATGGTCCTCAACGCGCAGGCGTCGATCGCGTGGACTTGCGGCGATCTTCACGCGGCGCGTGAGCTCTTTGCTCAGGCGCTTGCGGCCTGGAACGCACTTGGAGATGAGGCGGGAGCCGCTCTGGTCTTGAGCAACACGGCGGAGCTGGAATTTGCCGAGGGTCGCCCCGAGCAGGCGCTGCGGTTGGGAAGCGAAGCCCTAGCGATCGATGTACGCGGTAAAGACGCCCAGAGGGTCGCCACCGGTCACATCAACAGTGCGGCGTATTGTATCGCGCTGGACGACCTCACGAGCGCACGCGCGTCGGTGCGGGAGGGGCTGCGCTGCGCACGGCAGGCGGGAGCCGAAGAGTTGATTGCCGTTTCACTTCAGCATCTGGCCCTACTCTCGGGGCTGGCCGGCAACGGCCAACGTGCAGCTGCGCTGTTAGGCTATGTTGACGCGCAATACCGAGAGCTTGGACTGGAGCGCGAACGCACCGAGAAAAGGGGTTACGATAGGCTCATGGTTGCGCTACACGAGCAACTGAACGAAGACGAGATTGCAAAACTCACGGCGCAAGGAGCCACGTGGTCGCAAGATCACGCGGTCGAGCAAGCGCTGAAGGTTTAGCCCCTACGGCTAGCTCGTCGTGAGCGAGCGCTTGCGCGTCGGGCGGCGTGCCTTTAGGCGGCGCTGTGGCAAGGATCGCCAAACGTTCGACGTACTCGCTTTGTAAATTCCGAGAGACGAGCGGAATCGTGGCGTCGCGCAAATCGCCAAAGATCCCGGCGTGTAGCCAATCAAAGAGGTCCGCAATGGTCATCGTTGGCCGCCTCGATTCAGCTGGATTTTCGTCGATCCGTTGCAGCACGAGCGGTTTAAACAAATAGTCTACGGCCTTGAGTTGCGCGTCGTTAATCCGCTCCACGAACGGGAAATCGTGGCGCCCCGGAGGATAGTAGGCCCACGTCGGCAGATTTCCGTAGCCTGGCCAACTGGTGTAGCTGTAGCCCGTTCAGTCAGGGTTGAGTCCCTTGGGATTTTATCGGATCCCGCCCGTCCGCTAGATTGGCGTTAGACGAGATCCGTGGGCGAGGCGAGGGAGTCGCCCGGACAGGGTGCAAGAATAACCTGCCGTGGAAAGTTTGGATCGAGTAACCCAGCGGCCCGAGGTCATGGGTGGCCGGGCCTGCATACGCGGCATGAGAGTCACCGTCGGTATGATCGTCGGAATGATCGGCGCTGGCTACAACGTTGAAGACGTTCTAGCCGCCTATCCTTACTTGGAGCGTGAGGACGTCATGCAAGCACTGCGGTACGCGGCGTGGCTTGCCGAAGAACGGGAGATCGTGCTGCCGAGCGCATGAAGGTCCTGGTCGACCTGAACTTGTCACCGCGCTGGATCGAATGGCTTAAAGACTCGGGATTCGAAGCGGCGCATTGGTCGACCGTCGGCGATCTCACGGCGAGCGACTTCGAAATCATGGAGTATGCGGCGGCGCACGACTACGTGGTTCTGACGCATGATCTGGACTTTTCTTCGGTTCTTGCAGCATCGCGCGGAGCAACTCCGAGCGTGGTGCAAGTCCGAGCCGAAGACGTCGGCGTTGAAGCGATTGGTTCTCAGGTCGTTGCGGCACTACGCCAGGCTCAAGGGGAGCTGAAGACAGGCGCCCTGCTAACGATCGACCACGCTCGCACGCGGCTGCGTCTGCTGCCGTTTCGACAAGGCTGCTAGCCGTCCGCCGTTCTTTGTTATGCGCGACTGTCCGGATCTCACGCAGCTGCTCATCGTTCTTGAGGGCGCAGAGCCGCTGATTGGCGGCGCATTCACGTGTCTGCATTCACAAAAGTGGGCGGACTCCATCGGATTATTCAAGCCATCATGGGCTGGGACGGTCGCTTGCCGCACCGATTCATTCTCGCTGGCGATATCTACGGGCGAGTCGCGCCCGGCGATGCTCTCGACCCCACAAGAGAACGGAACTGGCGTTTGGACTCCGCCTGCTATCGCGCAAGCCGTTAAGCCAAAGGGAATGAGAACTCAGCCGGTGCTTGCATGGCGGCGCCAATTCTTTAGCAACGGCCCCCGCCGCGAGGGCCCGCAGACATCAGGGGATCGGCGTCTCGTCGGGCGCTTTTCGTGCGCTGGGGTGTATGGCCGCATGCACGAGTGCGGTGAGGTGAGCACGGGTCACCGCATCGTGAATGCCTCGCATTGCGCTCGCAGCGTCACGAGCGATCCGCAATAGCTCGTCGTGAGCGAGCGCTTGCGCGTCGGGCGGCGTGCCTTTAGGCGGTGCTGTGGCAAGGATCGCCAAGCGTTCGACGTACTCGCTTTGTAAATTCCGAGAGACGAGCGGAATCGTGGCGTCGCGCAAATCGCCAAAGATTCCGGCGTGTAGCCAATCAAAGAGCTCCGCCATGGTCATCGTCGGGCGGCTGGACTCAGCTGGATTTTCGTCGATCCGTTGCAGCACGAGCGGTTTAAACAAATAGTCTACGGCCTTGAGTTGCGCGTCGTTAATCCGCTCCACGAACGGGAAATCGTGGCGCCCCGGTGGATCGTAGGCCCACGTCGGCAGATTTCCGTAGCCTGGCCAACTGGTGTAGCTGTAGCCCGACCACTCGGTGTATCGCAGTCGATTCAACACCGTAGCGGGCACGATCAGCGCGTTTGGATTGAAGAGCGCCGCGTCGAGAACGCCCATCGCACGCCGCTCCGTCTTCAGGCTTACCGGTACGATGGGCGTTTGGGCGTTCGGATCGCCCGCATGAGCCCACGAGAGGTACTGGCCGCCGAGATAGTGCGCGGCCGCAATTGCGCAGCTATCGTAATGTCTCAGCATGATTTCGAAAATGTCGCGCTCTTGCTGGTATGCGCTCCCGGTCGTGGGCCAGTACTTGTTGAGCGACGCCATCTGGTCGCGATACATTTTCATCTGTACGTTGCACCACGAGAGCGGATCATCGGTCAGCATTCCCTGCTCCACGCGAGGATCGGCAGCGTGCCCCGTTGCATAATCGACGTCTTCGTCAGAAGCATAACGCGTCCACGGGTTCGACCACGCCGAGGCCCAGCGCCGCAATGTCGGAACCTCTTGCTCGGGTGTTTGCGCACCTGGAATACTCGCGTAACCGAACCTGATCGCGTAGTAGTCGTATGGTCCGATCGTGGTCTGAAAAAACTCGCCTTGCTTGTCCGGCTGCGGCCAGAGGTTCAGCGGCGCATACTCCATGACGCTCGACGCGATGCCATGTGCGCGTGTAAACTCGGTGCTCTGCACCTGCGCGGCGGTGTACGCTTCGTGGCCGATGAAATTGTGTTGCATGCCGAGGTTGTGGCCCATCTCGTGCACGAGCGTCGAAAACACGGCGTCGTGCAGAAACGCCGCGGGCATCGGGTCGGTCGTGCGGCCGTACCGCACCGGATCCACGAGGTACCGCCACGCCAGACGCGGGTACATGCCGACCGCGGCGGAGACGAGAACGCCGGTGCGAATCTCCTCGCCGGTGAGCGGATTGAAGAGCGTCTGCGAATCTGCGCCGAAGGTGGGTTGCGTCTCATCGAGCCACCGCATCACACTGTAGCGGACGTCATCCGGATCCCAATTCGGATCGTTCGGCTGGTCGCGAACCACGATAGCATCGAGAATGGCGATCCTCTCAAAGGCCTTGTTCCACTCGAGGCAGGCGTCGCGAATCGCCCCACGGTATGCGGGCGGCACGGTGTTGCTCAGATAGATGACCATAGGATGACGCGCCTTCGAGGGGCGGCTGGGATCGGCCGGGTCAAAGTTCCAGCGAACGATATAGGGCAGTTGGCGTCGCTCTCGGTTATCGTTGGAGAAATCGATGTAGATGTCGTCATAGAGGCCGATGCGATCGTCCATTAACCGCGGGCGGTAATCGTCGTGCGGCATCTGCACGAAGTTGTATACGATCCGCATCAGAATCCGGCGCGCATCGGGAGCGGTGTCGATCACGTGACTTGCGTCGGTTCCCCACGTCTGAGCTACGGTGATCACGTCGTTCTCCGGAAACGCCTTGACGCTATCGAAGTACGAGAGCGTCGGATCTAGCCTGTACTGTTTGTCTGAAGGAATGGCGCCGTTGATGACGTTGCGCAGATCGATGTTGTCTGCAAGCAGCGAAGAGAGATCGAAAATTACGTTTCCCGTTGAAGAGCTCTCGGCCACGATTTTGCCGATGCCGACGACCGAGTCGGGAAAGCTGGCTTCGTTGGCGAGCAGTGCCGACGCGTTAGATCCGGCGTGTGCATACCAGTTACGCCACAGCATGACGACGCTATCGCCACGCCGCTCGAATCGGACGATCTGCGTGGGAAGGTAGTCCGTATCACCCCACCAGACGGGCTCCCTGCCGATCCCGTTCCCAGGAGCAATCGTCTCCAGGAAGTCCGTGTCGAGTTGATTGGGCGCGAGTTCGAGATACGTCCCACCCTCTTTCTGCCAGATCGTGAACAAGCCGCGGTGCGCCTGGCCACCCGCGATGAATGCCGCATACGGCTGCGCGGTGCGTGCGGTTGCCTGTCCCGATACGAACAGCGACGCCGCAAGGAGCGCAGCGATGATTGTTCTCTTCATGCCGGAATCTTCAAAAAGTCTGAGCCGAAACTCTTTATGACGCAATGGCCGGTTGCCGCGCGAACCCCGCTGCAGCAACTCCGCCGGCGGCAAAAGCGAGCAGCGCCGAAACGACCATCGCGCCTCGGAATCCATACACGTAAGTAGGCGCGCTGGTAACGACGATCCCGAGTGCGGCGATACCGATGAGCCCCGCGGTGCGCGCGATCGCGTTGTTCACTCCGGACGCAACGCCGGAATGGTCGACGCTCACGGCGTCCATCACCGTCGTCGTGAGCGGAGCAACGAAGAGCGCGCCGCCCAGCCCGAGGATGGCTGCAGCGGGGAAAAACGTCGTCCAGTACGATCCGCCGTTTCCCGGCAATGCATACGCGAGGAAGCCGAGGCCGGCGAGAACGGATCCCAGGAGCAGCGGCGTCCGCGGACCGATCCGCGCAACCAAACCGCCCGACCAGCGCGACGAGACGACCATGATGAAGATAAACGGAAGCAGCGCGCCGCCCGCAGCGGCCGGAGCGTAGTGGTGGACGTTGATCAGCACGAACGGCACGAAGTAGAGGCTTCCTCCAATCGCGGCATAGAGAAGGAACGTGTAGGCGTTTGCGACGCTAAAAGTTCGCGACGCGAAGAGATCGCAGCGCACCATCGGATCCGCAGTTCGCCGCTCGAAGAGAACGAAGAGCCAGAGCACGACGAGCCCGGCGCAAGCCATCCCAACCGCCGAAGCCGAAATGCGTCCGTTCATAGCGATGAGCCCGTAGACGAGCAATCCCAACGCCAGCGTCGCGAGCGCCGCACCGGTGACGTCGACCCGTCGATCGGCCGATTCGTCGCGGCTCTCGGGAACGCGAAACGCGACGGTGAGCAGCACGGCCAGCGCGATCGGGACGTTGATGAGAAAGACGTATCGCCAAGAAAAATCCTGGGTAAGCCAACCGCCGATGACCGGGCCGGCGGCCGAAGTCAGCGCGGTAAAGCCCGACCACGTTCCGATCGCGCGTCCGCGCGTGCGCTCCTCGTACGCCGCGCTAATCAAAGAAAGGCTTCCCGGCGTACAGAGCGCCCCGCCGATTCCTTGGATGCAGCGCGCCACGATGAGGGCCGCGATGTTACCCGCGAGCGCGCACCCGAGCGACGCGATTGCAAAGAGCGCGATGCCCGTGGCAAAGACGCGCCGCCGACCGTAGAGGTCGCCGAGCGCTCCGCCCGTGAGAATCAAAGCTGAAAGGAAGAGGGAGTAGCCTTCGATGACCCACTGCGTCTGAGCGGTGGTCGTGTGGAGCTCGCGCTGAATCACGGGAAGCGAAACGTTAACCGCAGTGCCGTCAATGAATGCCATCGAAGAGCCGAGAATCGCGGCAATCAGCACCCACGGAACCTTCACGCTGCGGCCTTCCCGCCGTTGCAGTCGCTTCCTATGCGGCGAAGAATATCGTCGCGTGAGCTCCATTCTCGATCGGCCGCTGCGCGCCGGCATTCTTGCCGCGGCCGACAGCGCGCTCGTGCGCCGCACCGTGACGCGCTACGGCATGCGCTTGGGCGCGGGGCGTTTCGTCGCGGGCGAGAGCGCCGCGCAGTTTATGCCGGTCGCACGAGCCGCAACCGCGCAAGGTTTTGCGGTCGCGGCGACGATTCTGGGCGAAAGCGTGCACGATCCCGAGGAAACGCGCGCGGTCACCGAAGACTACTGCCGGCTTCTGCATGCGTTTGCTCGAGAAGGCCTCGACGCTAACGTGGCGTTCAAGCTCACCCACGTGGGTCTGGATATCGACTCGGAGCTCGCGTTCGAAAACGCTGCGCGGATCGCGGCCGCGGCGGCGGAGGGCGGTAAGACCGTGCGCATGGATATGGAACAGTCGCGCTATGTGGACCGCACGCTCGCCATCTATCGGCGCCTGCGCGATCGTTACGAGAACGTGGGATTCGTCCTGCAGTCCTATCTCTACCGAAGCCATGCCGACCTCATCGCAATGCTCCCGGTCGCGCCGAACGTTCGCATCGTGAAAGGCGCCTATCTCGAACCACCCGAGGTAGCCTATCCACGCAAGCGCGACGTCGATGAGAATTACCGCCGGCTCGCGGAGCTTGCGCTCTCACACGCTGGCTACACTGCGATCGCGACGCACGATCCCGCCATCATCGATCGTGTCGCGCAGTTCGCGGCGGCAAATGGCCTGCCCAAGCGCGGACGCTTCGAGTTTCAGCTGCTCTACGGCATTTCCACGCCGCTCGCTCGCCGCGTGTTGGAGCGCGGGTATCGCGTGCGCCTCTCCATACCGTACGGCGAATACTGGTTTCCTTACTTAATGCGCCGGCTCGCCGAGCGCCCCGCTAACCTCGCATTCTTCCTCAAAGCCGCGCTTTTCTCAAGGTCATCCTGAGCGCCCCAGTGGTGTCATCCTGAGCGAAGTGAGCGCAGCGAACGAAGTCGAAGGACGCCGTCTGACCGGCATATGGTCGGCTGCGCTGACGCCGATCGACGCGGACTTTTGCCCCGACGCACCGCGGGCAGCGGCGTATTACCACGACCTCTTGCGGCAGGGTTGCGACGGCATCAACGTGCTCGGAACGACCGGCGAAGCGATGTCTTTTAGCGCCGACCAGCGTGTGGACTTTATGGAAGCGCTTTCATCGAGCGGTTTGCCGATGGAACGAATGATGGTTGGAACTGGCGCCGCAGCGCTTCGCGACGCCGTCCGCCTAACGCGCGCCGCCTTTGCTTGCAATTATTCGGCGGCGCTCCTGATGCCGCCGTATTTTTATCGCGAGGTCTCCGACGAGGGCATCGTCGCATACTTCGACGCGCTGCTTTCGCGTGCGAATCCACCGCGACGCAGCGTGCTTCTCTATAATTTCCCGAAGATGAGCGGCATTACGTTTCGTCCGGCTCTCGTCGATCGCCTTGTGGGCGAGTTTCCCGAAACGATTGTCGGCATGAAGGACAGCTCGAACGACGCGAATCTCCAAGCGGAAGTTCTCGCACGTCATCCGGAGCTGGCGATCTTTCCCGGCTCGGAGAGCGATTTGTTAGCGGCCAAGGCGCGCGGCGTTGCGGGATGCATCTCCGGCAGCGTGGCGCTCTGGCCGCAGTTGGCGCACGCGGTTTTCACCGATGGTGATAAAGCGCAGGCTCAAGAACTCACACGAAGACGCGCGGGGCTTGACGGCGTCCCCTTCATCCCGGCAATGCGCTATCTCGTGGCAAGCTCGCGCGCAGATCAGGCCTGGGAACGCCCAATGCCGCCGCAGCTACCGTTAACCTCAGAGCAGCGACGTATGCTACGCGTGGCTGATGCCATGCGCTGACTGTCTATTCACAAACTCAGTTCGTTGTGGGACCCGAGACGAACCAGCTGCAACGTATCATCGTCCGGCTTACGATATATCAAAACGAGGTCAGGTCTAATGTGGCAATCGCGAAAGTCTTTCCACTGACCTGAGAGCGCGTGATCTCGTGTCCGCTCGGGGAGGGGTGTATCCGCGGCGAGCCAGGACACGAGCTGAAGTAGACGTTCGTCTAGGTCGGCGCGATGTTCGCCGCGCTTTCGCGTTTATAGTCCCGCTTAAACTGCGCAGTGCGTTCAATCCTCCGCATTCAGATCGACTAGGAGGTCCTTGAGGCGCGCAACGGGCTTCGCTCTTCCATGTCTTGCCGCGCGCATTGCAGCGATGGTTTTCCTGTTAGGTACTAGCGGTTCGAAGGGCAGGGCTTTTTCGCGTGCAACACGCACCAACAGCAGCCGAAACGCGTCCGATACGGTTAGACCCATGGACGAAAGAACGGCTGCCGCCTCCTGTTTGATGCGCTCGTCGATGCGCGCCCGCACTACACTATTTTCTGCCATCGCACTGTTTACTCTCTGAGCTACATTGTAGCCCAAGCACCATAAGATCGTCAACCAGTCCCGCGCGAGGAATCGGGACGCCCTAGCGCAGCGAGTATGCGGTGAGCTTGTGGTTCTGGTCTGAGCAGTAGACCGAGCCGTTGACGACAATTGGGCTTTGCCAATGCACCGGGCCGATCGTTTTTCCGGCGCCGCGCGCGCTGCTCCAGAGAATATGGCCGTTGCGAGCCTCGAGTGCGACGATGGCGCCGTCGAAGGCGACGAAGACGATGCCGTTGGCAACGACGGGCGTTGTGCCCCGGCCGTCGGTGTGGCCGGCCCTGGATTGCCAGACCAGCACGAGTCTGCTCGCGCCGTTCTTATCAGTTACCAAAAGATAGCCTTGCACGACGTCGGGAAAGCCCATGAAGAGCCAGGTATGGTTCGGATCGCTCCAGACGGCGGGAGTCGAGTAGAGGAGGTCCGGCAAGTCGACGAGTTGCAGCTCGTTGCCGACGCCGGGAAGCGCAGCGCGGTTGAGTAGTCGCAACAGGCCATCCTTTCCGCCTTGAACGAGCATCCACGGCGTCTGACTCGCGGCTTGCGCCGGCAAGAGCGCTGGCGACGTGCTTCCGAGATCGAGGTCCTCGTCTTGAAGCCGCTTGTCGTCGACCGGCGTGTAGCTGCCCAACAGGTTTGAAAGATCGGCGCTCAGCGAGAGCACCGAATCGCCGTAGTTGTTGCCGCCCTGATTCGCATTGAAATCGCCGTTTCCGGTCGCGGCGTAGATGCGTCCGTTCATCGAGGGATCCGGATCGACGACCGCACCGCCTCGAGACCATATCCCGGAGCGCTGCATCGGGCAGAAGGTCGGGCTGCGAAGTTGATGTTCGTTACTGCATAAAGTATTGAAAACCGTCCTCTTGCCGTCGCTCAGACGTACGGCGACGATGTGTCCGTCGTACGGGGGTGCGTCGCCATTGTAGCCCGACAGCGTGGCATAGAGATAACCGTTGGCGACGTTGAGCGGCGATTCGTTCGCTTCGGTCTGCGGCGCGAGGGTGATCTGCGCTGGGAATCCCGGCGCGTGAAGCTCGTGACCGGTTGCAGCGTCGAGTTTGTGCACTTTGCCGTCGACGCCGCCCACGTAAATTGCCTCTCGCGATGGGTCCTCCGCAGGCGTCGTATGCGTGTAGTTGGGACCATGCGTAACGAAGCGCCAGAGAATTCGTCCCGAGTTCGCTTCGATTCCCAGCGTTTGGCCGTTCCGGAGCGTTTGGAACAGCATCTGGCGGTATCGGCGTCCGGCCCGCACGTGGCGCACCAAAATTGGAGTCGAGTCGGCCTCGCCGCCAAGCGAAATTTGCCATCGCTCGTGAAGGCGATGCACGTTTCCTATCGTCAAGGTGGTTTCAAGCCAGTTAAAGCTGCTGCGAGCCGGATCGAATCCGAAGACCGGCCAGTCCACGGAGTGAGCGGGTAAGAGCGTCACGGCGATAATGCCGACGGCGGCGAACGTCGAAAGCAATCCCATAGTGTTGGGTTGAACCACAGCGGGGCGGCGCCCTTTCGGCGTCTAAGAGCGCACGACGATGCCCGAGCGAAGCGATGCCCAAAACTTGACGCCGCCGGTCAAGAACGTCGTCGTCGACGTCCCGGGCTGGCAGCAGGTGCGGCCGCGCATCCCCGATACGCAGCAGCGTCGTGCCCTCGAAAAGCGGCGCAGCATTCGGGAAATCGTCTTCGGCGTCCAGGACGGCATTCTCACGACGCTGGGGATCATCACCGGCGTCGGCGTTGCCGAGGGCGACCGTTCGGCTGTTTTTATCAGCGGTTTTCTCGCGTTGATCGCCGGCGCGCTGTCGATGGGCGTCGGCGAATATCTCGGTCGCAACGCAGAACGCGAGGTCGTGCAGGCGACGATCGATCTCGAAAAACAAGAAATGGCCGACGATCCGCAGGGTGAGTTCACCGAACAAGTCGCCTTCTATAAGCTCAAGGGCTTTAGCGCGGAAGAGGCCGAGATGATCGTCAAGCGGTTGACGCAGCATCCCGACATTTACCTGTACGAAATGGTGCGCGACGAATTCGGCATCGATCCGCGTGAAGCTGAAGCGTCGGGGCTGCGGCCTCCGCTGGCAATGGGAGGCTCTTTTGCGGTGGGCTCGCTCGTGCCGATTCTCGCCTTCATGCTGCCGTTGTCGGTCCTCGCCTCGACGCTGAGCTCGCTGGCCTTTGCGATCGTCGGCCTCTTCGCGGTTGGCTATTACGCAGGAACGCTGAGCGAACGCAATCCCGTGGGAAAGGGCGTTGAAGTCGCGCTCTACGGCTGCGGCGTCTTTATCATTTCTTATCTCGTCGGTCACTACGTGCCGCCGCTCTTTGGGCACGCCCCCGTTTCGGTCGGCGGATAATGGCCCTCGGGCTCGGTCATGCGCTGATAACCGGCATCGCGCAAGCCGCGGCATTCTTTTGGGATAGCCTCTTCGGGCTCATCTTCGGCTTTCTGATTTCTGCAATCGTGCAGGTAATGCTGACGCCCGCGACCATGCACCGCTATCTCGGTCCCGGTCTCAAAGGTCTGCTCTATGGTGCCGGCTTCGGCATCATTTCCTCGGCGTGTTCCTATGGCGCGGCCGCTGCGGCGCGGGGCTTTTACCGCAATGGCGCGGATGCGCGCTCGGTCTTCGCCTTTTTGATCTCCTCGACCAATATGAATCTCGCCATTCTGGTTCTTTTTTGGTCGTTGCTGGGCTGGAAGTTCGCATTCGCGGAATTCTTCGGCGGCGCGATCATTATCATTATCGTGACGGCCGGTTTCAGCGTGTTCTTCCGCGCCGGCGAGCTCGAGCGGCTCCAGCAGCGATATGTGCAAACTCAGACCGGAGATGGTGCGGAAAGCGAAAGCTGCGCGCATCACGGCCACCTGCAAGAGAGGCACCGCGGCTGGGATGCCGTCGGCGCAACGGCGATCGCCGACGTGCGCATGCTGCGCACCGAGCTGATCGTCGGCTATCTGATCGCGGGATTCGCCGCGGCGCTCGTACCGCCCGGCTGGCTCGCGGGCGCGCTGCACGCGGTGGGGTCGGTTCCGGCGGTCGGATACACGCTGCTGCTCTTGACCGGACTAGCGCTCGCGGTCGCGACCTTCGTCTGCTCGATGGGGAACGTTCCGGTCGCGCGTTTCCTCGCCAACGCCGGCATACCGCTCGGCGCCAACACGACCTTCATCTACGGCGACCTGCTGATTCTCCCGCTCATCGCGATCTACCGCAAATCTTTTCCGCCGCGCGTCACTTGGGCGTTCGTCGCGCTCTTCGCAATCGGGGCCGTGTTGGCCGGGGCCATCATGGAGAAGCTTATCGGCAGCACGCTTGGCGGGATCTCGATGGGCTCGATGACGATCAACGACCGCTTTACCCTGGTCTCCAACCTCGTTGCGCTTGCCGCCGTCGCCGCAGTGGCGCTCGCCGCACTTCCGCGCAGGCGCGCCCCCCGCCCGTCCTAACCGTCACCACCGCTGGCAATCAATCGTTATACTCGTGTGACTCTCTTTCGGAGACTCGCCGCGGTCGCCGCCGTCGCGGCGTTGGTGGGCGCTGGTAATGAAACGCTCCGCTCGACGCTGCATTCGGTGGCCGCAACGTATTACGCGAAAGCGGGACAAGTCGCGACGGTGGCCGGACGCGATACGACCATGGATTACTACGACCGGCTGCTCAGCGATGCGGAGCTTCTGAGCGAATCACCGCCAAACCATTTTTCCGGCTGCAACTGGCAGCAGACCATCGCAGCGGAGTCGCAGCTCGACTTAAGCCTCGCAACGCAGCTCTTGCACCGGTCCTATCAATCGATGGCGTCGATTCGAGGCCTCGGCGAAACGTTGGTGCGATCTTCGAAAGACGGCACCATGCAGCCCGTCGCGGTCTACGTGCCGGCGCGCTATTCGGCGGGAACGCCGGCGCCGTTAGTGGTTTTTCTGCACGGCAGAGACCAGTCCGAATCGAATCTCCTCGCCCCGCAGTACATCCGCGATTTGGCGGAGCAGACCGGCGGCATCATCGTTGCGCCATACGGACGCGGTTCCTTCGACTTTAGCGGTTCTGAAAGCGACGTCTACGATGCGTTCGACGCGGCGAACCGCGCGTTTACCATTGACGCCGGTCGGCGCTACCTCGCGGGCTATTCGATGGGCGGGTTCTCGGCCTTTCGTCTCGCGCCCATGCACCCGAATGACTGGTCGGCGGTCATGTCCATCGCTGGATCCCTGCTCGCGTCACGCGCGCCGCTCGTCACGGCGAAACTTCGGTATCTCCGGTTCTACATTCTCACGGGGGCGCGCGATGCGACCGTGCCGACGAGTTATCCGACCGCTACGGCGATTTACCTACGCGACGCGGGGCTTCCGATCACTTTTTATTCGCAGCCCGACGGCACCCATTCCCTCTGTTCGCTGCGCTCGATCGTTTCTCAAGCCTGGAGTGATATGGACCACGGCGTTGTGCGTTCCCCCGTCGGACTCACCGGCGCGTCAGACTTGCCGGAAGCCCTTTAAATCCGCGCGGCTAAGTCTTTTTTTGCTCCGAATGTCCGCTCGCGGACCGGTCAAACGTCTAGACGCTATCAACACGCTTTTAGGAGGCACGTCAATGGCAGAATTTCTTTACCTCTACCGCGGCGGACAGCGGGGCGCAACGCCGCAAGAGAGCGAGCAGATCATGCAAAAATGGATGAACTGGTTCAAGGAGCTCACGGCGAGCGGCAACGTTAAGGACGGAGGCCAGCCCCTTGAAGCCGAGGGCAAAGTCGTCAAGGATAAGGGAAGCACCGTGACCGATGGTCCCTTTGCCGAGGCCAAAGACCTTGTCGGCGGATATACGCTCATCGAGGCGCCGACCTTGGAGCGCGCGGCGGAGCTTGCGAAGGGCTGTCCGGTCCTCGAACGTGGAGGAGCCGTCGAAGTTCGCCCAATCATGCAGCTGGACATGTAGCTTTGAATCCCAGCGACCATCTCTTCCGCCACGAGGCGGGGCGCATGGTCGCTGCGCTCACGCGGGTGTTCGGAATGCAAAATCTCGAGCTGGCAGAAGACGTCGTGCAAGACGCCTTCTGCCGAGCGTTGGAAGTGTGGAAGCTCCGAGGCGTCCCCGAAAACCCGCGGGCATGGCTCATGGCGACGGCGCGAAATCGCGCGCTCGATGTATTGCGGCGCGAACGCACCGCTCGAACGTTCGCGCCGGAGTACGGACGCCTGTTGCACACCGAGTGGACCGCCGCACAAGCGGTCCAAGAAGTCTTCGACTCAACCGATGTCCGCGACGACCAGCTGCGCATGATGTTCTCGTGCTGCACTCGCAGCCTTCCTGAAGCGGCCCAAGTCATGCTCGTTCTGGCGCTCGTCGGCGGCTTCGGCGTAAAGGAAATCGCGGCGGCCTTCGTCAGTTCGCACGCCGCGGTAGAAAAGCGCCTCAGCCGCGCGAAGCGGACGTTGAAAGAGTCCGGCGCGCTCTTCGATATCGCCGACGACGCCGACTTTGGGCGCCGCCTTCCTGCCGTGCAGCGAGCGCTCTATCTCATTTTCAGCGAAGGCTATCACGGGGCGTCGGCCACCGAGGTCGTGCGCGCGGATCTCTGTCACGAAGCGATTCGCCTCACCCATTTGCTCGCCAAACACCCGCTGGCAACGACGCCTTCGACGCGCGCGCTCCTCGCGCTGATGTACCTCGACGCGGCGCGTCTCCCGGGGCGCCTCGATCCCTCGGGCAATCTGACTTCGCTCTTCGATCAGGACCGAACGCGTTGGAACCGGACCATGATTGCCGAAGGAGAAGTATGGCTCGACCGATCGGCAACTGGTTCCGCGCTCAGTCGTTATCATGTCGAGGCTGCGATTGCATCGGTACACGCGGCTGCGCCCAGCATTGAAACGACCGATTGGAACGCGATCGTTGCGCTCTATGATACCTTGATGCGAATTGCGCCCTCACCGATCGTCGCTTTGAATCGCGGGATCGCAATTGCACAAGCCGATGGAGCGCAGCGTGGGTTGGAAGCGATCGACGCGATCCCGGAACGTGAGCGGCTCGAAGCTTATCCGTTTTATCACGCGGCGCGGGCCGAGCTCGAGCTGCGCCGCCGAAACAACGCGGTCGCACGAGCGCACTTTCAACGCGCGCTGGCATTTGCCCGCAATTCGACCGAGCAGCGATTTCTCGAAAACCGCCTCGCGGCTCTCGCGGCGCAACCTTCGGCAACGTAGCGGCCTTTCTGGCGACATGCAGACTAGCGAAAAACTCGACCGGCGGCCGTCGCCGGCAACTCGCCCCCATCCGCTCGCTTACCTCGACGGCAATCTCTGGATGGGCTCGTGGGACACCGATCGCATCTACGCGATCGATCCGCGCAGCTGGAGCGTACGCCGAGAAATCGAAGCTCCCGGAAAGCCATACGGAATTACCGCAGTTGGGAACGAGCTGCGGGTCGTCGTTGCGCTTGGCGCCGATGACGATCGCTATCTCTACCGAGTTGCGCCCGAAGCCGGCTTTCACCTCAGTAGTAAAACGCCGTGCCCGGATCTCACCGGCTCTTTTCTCGCAGCCGCCGGTTCGACGACCTATCTCGGCCAGATGACGTTCCGGCGAATCATGGTGCTCAAGCCCGATGCAACGGTTGAACGCGAAATCGCGCTGCCGACGCGTTGTGGCGGTTTGAGCTTCGGTCCGGGCGGCCGATTCTTCATGATCTCGGGTGACGACGAGCTCGAACACCTGCAGTTTGGTACGCTCGATATTGCGCAGAGCGAGCCGAAGTTCGAGAGCATTCGCCCGCTGCCCGACGAAGCGCGCTCGCTCGCATTCGACGGCTCGCGTTGGTGGACGTGCCTGCGAGACGCCAACGAGATCGCCTCATTTACAACTTGATTTAGCTCGCCTTCCGCTTCGCGCGGCAAAATCTATGCGAGTCCCTCGGACGTTACAGAGGGCAGTGCAGAACACCATAAGCAGCGAAGGATGGCGCCGTGGAAGAGGCAGGCCGGCTCATGGACCGAGTCCGGGCGCGTGACGCCGACGCATTTGAAGTCCTCTACGACGAGTACCACCGTCTCGTCTATGGGTTGGCGTTGCGCGTGCTCTCCGAGCCGGCCGCTGCCGAGGACGTCACGCAAGCGGTGTTTTTGAAGATTTGGAGCGACCCGAATCTTTTTCGCGGCGGCAACTTTGGGGCGTGGATCGCTCGCGTCGCGCGCAACCGCGCCTTCGACGTGTTGCGCAGTCGAATGGTGCATGCCGAAAGAACTTTTGCCCAAGCGCTTCCCACCGAAGATGCGCTTGAGGACACGGCCTTGGCTCGCATCGATGGGCAGCGCGTTCGCGAAGCGCTCGCGGGGCTGCCGCGCGAACAGCGAGAGCCGATCGAGCTTGGGTTTTTTGGAGGCGCCTCCCAAGAGCAGATAGCGCGCCAGACCGGGCTGCCGCTGGGGACGGTCAAGACACGCATACGGACCGGCTTGCGAAAGCTGCGTAATGCGCTGACGGGCCCGGTGACGGCATGACCTCGCACGACGAACTGCTCGACAACGTCGCCGCCTACGCGCTCGGCCTCCTTCCACCCTCGGAAGCGCAAGCGGTGGTCAGTCATATGCAAACCTGCGACCAGTGCCGCGAGGAGTACCGCTTGCTGCTTTCGGCGGTAACGGCCGTTGCCTATTCCGCGGAAAGCGGCGCCGATGGAAGCGCGCTGCTCAAAGCACGAATCATGCGGCAGGTGCGCGCCGACGCCCGGCGTTCGCGACCTCAGCTCTGGCCGGCCTACGCCATTGCTGCAGCATGTCTGGCGATTGCCATCGTCACGGGCCTTGTCGACCTCTCGCTGAACGGCCGGCTCAATCGTGATCGGGCGCTCTCTATTGCGCAAATGCAACGCGAGCGCGCGCAGGCTGCAACACAGACACAGATTATTGCCGATCTCACCGCGCCCGATTCGCAACGCCATCGCTTTGGCCACGGCGAGGTCGTCACACGGGGTACGCACCTCTACATCGCGATGCACGATTTGCCCAGTCCGCCGCGGGGCCGCGTCTATCAGGCGTGGACGCTTCCCAAAGCATCAAAGACCATGGCCCCGTCGGTGACCTTTGAGCCCGGCAAATCCGGTACGACCCTCGTCCGATTGCCCGAAGCGGCGACGACCGTGGCCGCCGTTGCGGTCAGCGTGGAGCCCGAAGGCGGATCGAAACAGCCCACCACAAAGCCTATTGCGCTGGTGACGATCTAAGCGGTTTGCTTTAGCCGGCCGCAATCCAAAATCTCGCTCCGCACGTTTCCTTTGCAGAGCTTCGCGCTCGAGAAAGGAATTTATGAAGAATCTTCGATCGACCGCCGCGCTCGCGGTCGCCCTCGCTTCGATCGGCACCGGGATCGCTTCAGCTACACTCATGGCGAACGTCGTCAAGGCGCCGACGCGCTTTTCGGGACCCTGTTGCATTTATACCGGGGCGCCGGCGCTCGCCGTGACGCTTTCGATGGTCGAGGCTGGCGGCGGTCCCAGCAATTTTAGCACCGCGACGCTGCTCAAGACGCTCACCGGTTCCCACTTCGATGCAGAAGTTGCTAAACTGACGAACGAATACGGTAAAGCACAGGTCGGCCAGTTTCTCAAGACCTTCGATTTCGTCGTGGACGATTCGCTAAAGATTGCCGCCGAGAAGAAGGTCGCACTTCCCAGCCAACCCAATCCCAACCCCAAAGATGGCGCGGCGCTAGCCGGCGCATTATGGGCAGCCGGCCAGACCGGCGAAGGCTTCAACGTTGAAGTGATGCTCGATCGGGCGGTCTCCCATCCGATTCACTTTAAGGTGATGAGCGATATCGACGTGAAGTACGGCCTCGCGGCCGACGCGCAATATCATGCAATCCTTACCACTGCGATGAAAGACCTCGCGGCGGCTTACCACCTCAACGCTGCGGGGCAGATGCAGAGCATGTAACCGTACCTCCGGCAGCAGGGCGGAGCAGCCTACGATGACGAACCGCGCAGCATGCATCGTTATCGCGCGGCTGTCGCCGCCCTCTTCGCCGCGTCCATCTCGTTGAGCGCCTGTACCAGCTCGAATGGCTCGAACTCGCAGGCTTCTGCGTCGCCGGCCATGACCGCAGCCGCGCCGGGATCGGTCACGTCACCATCCGAGTCCCCGAGCCCAAACGCCGGCGCGAGCGCGGAGGCGTCGCCCGCAACAAACGGTGGTACCCCTGTCTCCTACACCGATCTTTCCAGCACGAATGGCGAGAAATACATCACCGATCTCGCCTCGCTCGGCGTCTTTGGAACGCCGAGTGGAACGTTTAACCCGGCCGGCACGATCACGCGTGGCGACTTCGTGAAGTGGCTCGTGCTCGCGAACAACGCGATTTTCGCCAACACACCCGGAAAGCAAATCCAGCCGTCGCAAGGCACGACGTCCTCGTATCCGGACGTTTCGGCCAAGCACCCGGATTTCGCGTACATTCAAGGAATGTATGATGCCGGCTTCGCCGTCGGATTTCCCGACAAAACGTTCAAGCCCGACGCACTCTTGACGCACGAACAGATGATCGCGATCAAAGAAAGCGTCGATCGGGGCGGCGTGCAGCAATACTACGTGACGAATTGGGATTCCACCATGCCCAACTGGAAGGACAAGGCGCAGATCAACAAGATCTTTCGCGGAGCGATCGCGGAGGATTCGGGCCTCGATCGAACCGCGGTCGTCAACTGGTCTCACCCCAACCTCGTGATCGAAAACGTTCCGCGAACGTTCGGTGCCATCGCGATGTTCCGGCCACAGCAAACCGTTACCCGCGCACAGGCCGGCGTCGTTTTGTGGAAGATGGGCGCACACACGGATAAGGTTTCAAACCCGACTCCCGACGACGTGCCGCGCAGCGCGGCCGACGCGCTTGCTCCGCCGACTCCGACGCCGACGCCATGATCCGCAAGCTCATCCTCGTCCTGACGCTCGCGGCTCTTCCGCTAGCAGCATCCGCAGCCCCGAACGGCTTGGCCTGGGATTCGGTTACGAAGCTCGCGATGACTGCCGATTCATCGACGTTACAGCCCGGTTCGTTCGACGCGGACTACGCCGCCGCGGCCGCGGTGCAAGCTCCGATGCAGCCGCCGACGGCAATGCAGAGCGTGCAACGGATGATGAAAACCGGCCTTGCGCAGCGGCATTACGTCGCCGCTTCGAAGGAGCGCATCGATGACATCGCCCAGCAGACCGCAACGATCGTCGATTGCGATGCGCGCACCATTACAACGCTCGATTTGCGTCGCAAAACCTACCACGTCGTCTCGATGGACCAGGCCGCGCAAACTTCTGGCCCAGGCGGTGAGCCGCTGTCGCGCTTTCTCAAAAATGGCACGAGCGTGGCTATTTCAGCCACGAACACGGCACTCGGTGCGCTCGTCGTCGACGGGCAGCCGAGTAATGGATTCCGCTCGCAGATGACGATCACGCAAACGAGCGCTTCGGGCGAAGCTCACACAGTGAACGCCGTTCGGGTCGCCTACTACTCCGCTTACAGAAACCCGGCGTCGGCCTGCTCGGGGGTCGCTATGGCCGCATCGTTCGGACCCGGAGTGATGGGCATATACGACCAACTAATGAGCGCGGTATCGTCGGGCGGCACCAATTTGCATTTGAGCTTCAACCAAAACGGTCCCCTGCTTCCGACTGGCAAGGTCACGATGTACGAGGCGATGACATTCGGAATGCAAGGCCATGGTGCAACGTTCACGATCGAACGCGGCAACATTCGCCCGATATCGGCGGACGATCCGGTGTTCGGCATTCCGCAGGGGTTTACCGCGCAGCAATAGCACCGCCGTGCTGCACCGCGATGCGACTGGCCATCGCCATGATCGTCAGCATCGGATTGACGCCGCTCGACTGCGGAAAGACCGACGCATCGGCAACGAGGAGATTCTGATAGCGCCAGACGCGGCCGGAGGGATCGACGACGCAGCGCTGCGGATGCGTGCCCATGGCAGCAGTTCCCATCTGATGCGCCGAGAACAGGATCTGGCGATTGGGCGCTATACCGATCTTGCGCAGGCGTTGCGCGAACGCATCGCGTTGGCGTGATCCCCATTGCGACCGCTCGATTTCGATCGGCTTGTTGTGCAGGGTCATCATGCGCAACGCTCCGGCGGCGAACCCAAGATCGAAGATTCCAAGGAGTCCCGCGATGAGGTTCTGGCCATCGAAGCATGAGAGCCGATAGCGGATGTAGCCCTCATCGTCGACGTCGATCGAGCCGGGATCTCGATCGCGGGTTAGCGCGAACATGGTCGCGGCGTAGCGGAAGCGGCCCATCAGCTCTGCGTGCCGAGCGCGGCTTTCCCATGGAAGCGCGAGCGCGGCCATGCCGGGATGCGCCGGCGCGACTTCGTTTTTCGCTCCGTAATTGCCCGAGCGGTAATTAAACGCGTCGCAGTGCGCGCTCTGCATCGGACCGATCCAAGGCTCGACCGGACGATCGAACTCCGCAACCGCGGCCGCGACCGGATGTAAAAAGAGCCGCTTGCCGAGCGAAGGGTGCTCAATTCCGCTCCGCGCTAAAATGCCGGGCGTGCGCAGCGCGCCCGCGCAAACCACAATGAGGTTTGCTGTAACGTCGAAGGTACGCACGTCGTCGGCTGCGATCGTTTGGCGTGCAACCACGCTGCGAGCGTGATCGCCGCTCGTCTTGATGCGCTCGACGGTCGCATTCGCGTAAATGCCGCCACCGTTCGCCGCAAGGTCGCGCAGGAATGTGGAGGCCGTCGATTGCTTCTTGCCGTACGAGCACCCAAAACCGCAGTAGCCGCAGCCGTCGCCGCAATCGGTCGCTGCGTTTCGAGGCGATGCCTCGGCGTGTACTCCCAACGCCCCGGCGCCATCCACAATGATGCGATTGTTGGCGTTGTGATGCGTTATCGGTCGAATACCGAGCCGGTCTTCGATTGGCGCGTAGTGCGATGCCAACTCGGCCCCGAGCCGCTCGATTCCGCTTTGCATGCTCCACTCATCGGCAATGCGCTCCGGCAAGCGCAAACAGGTACACCAGTTTACGGTCGTCCCCCCGCCGACGGCCGATCCGGCAAGAATTGCAACGCCAAGATCGCTGCTCGAAGCAAGGCCGCCATCGAGATAGAGCTGCGACATCATCAGCTCGCGTTGCGTGAAATCGCCTGCACCGTACGCGTCGCCGGCTTCCAGTACGGCAACTTGTTTGCCGGCGTGCGCGAACGCCGACGCGATGACGCCTCCGCCCGCTCCACTGCCGATCACAACGACGTCGGCGCTGATCTGCTCGCCGTCGCGCGCAATTGCGAGCGGCAGCGAGTCCGCCACCGCATGAGCGTCGCCACGCGGGCCGGGATAGCCGATCCTCGCCCACGCTGGATTCTCGTCCCCAGGCTCGCTCTCGGCATAGGCGAGAAAAAGCGACAGCCGTTTCAGTGCGGCAAAGCCCGCACGTAACCGTGCGGCCGGCGATCGGGCAAGAAGCTTGAGCAGCGCGGCTCGCGTGGCGTCGCCGGCCATCATCGGCAACCACAGCAGATCGAGCAACCGGTGGACTTCGGTGCGTCGGCGCGGCGTCAAGCCGTCGATCGCGCGCGCAGCGTGCTCCGTCACCCGCTCGATGCGCGCGTCTGCAGGCGCAAACGTTGCTATGACGTTACGTAATGTAGCACGTCGCCGCGCATCCATCAGGGAACGGTTTATTCCATCGGCGGAGCGACCGGCGCCGGAGTGTTTCGCGTCGGCGCGTGGAGGAACGACATCGAGAGGTAGGCGCCGATCCACGAGCCGAGCGCAGCAAAGACGACGTAGGTCCAATCGCGGGTGTACGTAATGACGGCAAACGAAGAGAGCAAATACCACGCGCTGCTCCACGTCGCGGCCGAGATACGCCGGCGTCCTGAAACGGCAGCGGTGAAGAAGACGTAAACGGCATCCGTCGCCGCCGTGCTCAGGACGACGCCGACCGCCAGCAACGGATGAAGCTGCGAAAGATGCTGCAACATGCGCGCGCCGTTCTCGCGCGCTGGACTGGCCTCCTAGCGGCAAAGTTCCTTCTCATTAAATCCGTCCGCCGCTCTCGCCCGTTCACTCGATATCTCATATTGCCGTCTCGACGGGGATGTGGAGAATCAGCAAGCAGCTACCTTAAGGAGAAAGCTAGATGAAAATGGGCACCCTGCCCGCCGTTACGGCCGTGGCACTGCTCTTAGCCGTCAGCAATCTGACGGCGTGCAGTTCGCAATCGAACGCGAGCGATCTGCCGGGCGCTTCTGGCGCTCAACCAAGTTCTTCCTACCACTCGTCGTATCGCTACGACGGGGCCGGGTATACAGGCGGCGTCAATCCAGCCTATCGCGGAATGATGGACTCGATGTCGGCCGGCCTTGGCGGAAATCAAACGCTTGGCTTTGGCTCGGGCCGTCTTTTGACGTTTACCTATCAGCAGCAGTTCGACTGCGTCGTCCAGCCCGGCGACGACCGAAACTACAGCGGCAAGCCTGCCGATATCGATGCGTCGCAGTTCGCCATGCCCGAATGCCAAGTGGGCTACCCCTCGACGATCGATCCGACGGGTCACTCCGTGGGCAAGACCGATCCGCTTTACGTGCTCCTACCATTTTTCGAGACCAATCCAAAGACGCCGGCCTTCTCGAAAGCGTTAGGCGTCGCGCTCAAGAAGCTCTTCGGCTTCGTTCCCGACGCCTACAAACCAGATCCGGGTGTGCCCGTACAGTGTCCGGCACCGAAGGATATGCCTGCGACGTGCACGATGCATCCGCTCGAAACCGATCTTGGCCCGGTGCTCGCTCAGCTAAAGCTCGTGCCGCCGAAGACGACCCTGTACGTACCGCTCGCCAACCACGATCATCTGCTCAACAACCAAACCGTCAATGAAGCCCAAGAGTGGTGGCAAGTCATCGTCGTTCTGGTAGAAAAACCGTCGGCGTGGCCGAATGCCAAAGGAACGAAAGGGATCACGTCCCTTGCCAAACTGCGCGCCGCGCAGGCCGACAAACAAGCCAGCATCGATGTTCCAACCAACTTTTTCCTCTACTTCGGTTCTCAGGTTGGAGCGGTGAACGGACAACACATGCCCGGCATGAACATGCATCCCTAGCCCCGGGCAAGCCCGGAGGACCGTCGAAAAAGACGGCGAAAGCAGCCGCCGCTATGCAATCGCTTATGGGTGTGAGCGATGCGGCGGCCCTGCCGCAGGTTTTGGCGCACTACCGGCTCACCGCGCCGCTCATCGACGATTCTCTTGCTGGAACGCCGATCGTCTACAGAAACTATCCGAACGGGCTCGACAAGACAGGCGTTTTCCACATCACGGATGTTCCGCTTTCGCCCAACAAGCTGCTCTGGCTCATCCACGCCAAGTACGCAATCGAGTTTTACACCTGGGCGCCCGACGCGCACGACGAAGACCGTCTACGATTCGCGCGCGTGCTGCTCGAACCGCCAAGCGGCGTCGCATTCGAACGCGTGAAGCTGGCGGCGCTTGCGCTGCGATCGTTGCTCCTTGAGATGCAAAAGTTCGGGGCAGTCCCGATGCTCGACGGCGGCCGCGGCGTGGCCCTTTGGATACCGTTCGCCGATGCACCGCACGCGCTCGAGCTGCGTCGGTGGCTGAACGGCTTCGCGAACCGCGCGGCGGCTCTGCACCCGGACCTCATCTCGACCGAGTTCAACACGCACGCCGACGGCCGTGTCCACGTTCATGTATCGAGCAACGCCGCGCGTCACTACAGCGCCGTACCGTACAGCCTTCGCGCGCAAGGTCTGACCGTCTGCACGCCGATTCACTGGGAAGAGCTTGGGTCGTTTGCGAGCGCCGATGCCGTCCGCGCGTCGGATATTCCGAATCGGTTGCGCGAGCTTGGCGACGTCTTCGCCCGCGAGCTTTCCCCAATCGCCGCGCAGCGGTTCGACAACCACGTGCAGATGCGCACGACGCCGGAGCCGCGCGGACACATCATTGTCGCCGCGATCGAAATTCTCGGCGACGGCAAAGCGCGAGACGCCAAGGAACTGCTGCAAGAAGCGCTCGCGCGCAAGCTGGTGCCGGCAAACACCACGTACCATTACGTCTACACCGCGTTAATCGAGTACATCGCGCGCCAGCTCGGGCGCGGGCGAAAGCCACCGATCATGCAAGACGAGCAGAGGCGCTTTCGCATCAACGAGCCGCCCGACGATTGGCCCAATTTCGCTCCCGCGCCGCAACGCTCGGCGGACGCCGCTGCCCAGGCACTCTGCGACCGGCTCGAATCGACCGGCAGCGGCGACGATCCGGCCGCATTCGAGGCCGCCGTCTGCGACGCGTTCGCGCATCTGGGCTTTCTCACGCAGCATCTGGGCGGGCGCGCCCAACCCGACGGCGTCGCCGACGCGATCCTTGGCCCGCTCGGCTACCGCGTTTTATTGGAATGTAAGACGGCGCGCCACATCGTCACGCAGCCCGATGCGGCGGAATCGGCGAAGTTTCGCGACGCCTTTAAGGCAGATCACTGCCTGCTCGTGGGGCCCGACTTTTCGGACGAGATCGAATTGCTCCGGGAACTGCAGACGCATCGCGTCACGGCGGTGACCGTACCCGACCTGCAAACGTTATTGCGCGTTGGCGCAAACCCGCTCGAAGTTCGCCGTGTCCTTGAGCCCGGCTATGCGTCGGATGTCATGAGCGATTTACTATGGGAGCGAAGCCACGGTCTCGCCAAACGGGTCGCAACGATCGCCCTTCTGCTGAGGCGTGAGGGTTGGAACGCCCAGCGCGACGCCGCCGCGCAGGGTGGCCCAACAAAGGCGCCGAGATTAACACTCGACGCCGCAATGCTTCTCGTCAACGAAGCCCTGAAGCAAGCGGGATCCTCGGAAGGCTGCGCGCGCGAGGAGGTCGAGGAAGCTTTTTCATGGCTCGCAAGCCCAAATGTCGGCGCCGCGGTGCGCAACGACGATGCACTGGTGATTCTCACGCCGCCGCCTGTTTCGTGACCGGCCCAAAGCGGCTCAAATACAAGAAATGCCCCAGCAGCAGCGTAGCGGGCATACGAGTTAGCGAGGCCAAAACGGACTAACGCGCCGCGCAGGGATCGTCGGCCGCGCGGCCGGAGCCTGCGAGCATTCCTTAGCGACGCAGCTGATTAGCCCGAGACTGATATGCTAAACTCACGGTCACACCCCATGGTCCTTCTTTATCGCGGATAAGCTTTATAAAACGACCTTGCGGGTAGGTCCAGAAACCCAACACGTGGTCACCCGCCCCCCGATCGCCAACGCCATAAGGCGAAAGAATCGTCCCGCCCTGTATCCAGAATTGAAAGTCGCGATAAGAATGCGCCCGCCTTAAAAGCGTCTTTCCAGCGATCTTCCCGGTCGAACCGTCAAGCTTGATTTGATACACGCGAATGTGCACGCCATTGTGAGCGGTCCTTCCGTTACCAATCACGACGCTAGCTCCATCCCATTGAACGCTTCCGGGGATGAGCTTACCTTCAAGTCCCTTACTGAGCGAAATGTCCATTAATCTCGTTTGGCCGCTAGGAAGCTCCATGAGTTGAAAAACGCCGTTGGGAAGGCTGTCGCCGTCAACGTACAAGTTACCGTTATTGTCGTAACCGCAGAAAGAGTAGTCAACGACATGTCGCTCCGAGTATTCGGTGGGTGTCCCCGTAGCCTCTTGGTAGATCAGAACCCCACCCCGCTTTATGTTTTGCTTCTCTAGCACCGTCACTGCAAGGTTCCCGGTGACCGGGTCGACCGCGCAACCGGAGAAATATGCGTTTGGGTAACTCAGAGTGCGTAGCGGCGTAGTACCGCCGTGAGCGTATTCGACCACATTGCCCGGCTGCTCCGACGGGGTATCGAAGTTCACAATAAACACATCTCCAGCCTTATCAACGCAGTCGCCGATCGGGTTGTCAGGATTCGATAGCGACCCCACCAGCATGCCGGTTGGATAGGAATATACCGAGACGTCCGATGCATACTCGTGAGTAACGTAGATGAGGTCCTCGCTCTGTGCTTCACGGGCCATCCACGATCGGCCACGCGCGGCGTGTAGAATCGCTGCACTTTGCGGCAGCGCGCCGGGCGCGACGACGACCGGCGGCTGCGATCCGCCGCAGCCGGAAAGCATTGCCGCAGCCGCGCAACTGCTAAGCGCGTAGCGGCTAAAACCTGAGATGCCCATTGCCCTTGCCTCCTGAAGCATAAACGCTTCGGTGGCTGGGATCGTTCGACGCAGCGCACTCAGCCTCATGGGGTAGCGAAGCCAAGACACCCCAGCCGCCCGGCTCCAAGCCATCAAAGCCGCTATGCTCTTAGCGAATCGAGGCGGGGACAATCTAAACTGCGAGGCGCTGCGAGCTAAGTCGCCGCGAAACGAGGCGCTCTCAGCTGCAATGCGAGCTTAGCGGAGTGCCGGCGATGCAGTGCGGCCGCGAAGCCACTAGAGACTACTGTGGAGCGAGGCTGACGGTGACGCCCAGCTTAAAGGAAAGTGTCTGCACTGATTTCGTCGGACTCCCACCGGCGGGGTACGGCCAGCTCCTCAAGCACGGACTGCCCATTTGTCCCGGTTCTGGTCGTGCCGTTCGCAAAGAGATTACCGCTCTCGTCGTAGCTGCACCAAGCAAATTCCAAGGCGCGCCAGTCGCTGTATGTTGTAGGTGCGCCGAACCCGCCGCTTGACCAGGGGTACACGACGATACCGGCCTTTTCTATGGCAAGGTATGCTCCCGTGGCGGCCAGGTTTCCGGTCGTCGGAACGACAGAGCAACCTGTCAATTCCTCTTGGGTATCGAGCGTTCCAATTGGACTTGTACCATCATGAGCGTACTCGACGATTTTGTAGTCACCAACGTCCATCACGAAGAAATCGCCAGCACTAGCCGAGCACAATCCGATCGGGCCGAGTCCCTCTAGCTCTCCCACCAGCTTTCCGCCGGGATACGAGAGAACTTCGACAGCCCCAAGTTCGAGTTCTTAAAACGTAACCAGAGACATAGAGCAAATCCCCACTCTTCGCCTCCGGCAGCATCTACGACGTTCCACGCTCGGCGTGCGTCATGATCGCGGCGCCTTGCGGCATCGTACCCGATGCCTCTAGCGACTGCGATTCGCCGCAGCCGGAAGTATTGCCGCAGCCGCGCAACTGCTAAGCGCGTAGCGGCTAAAACCTGAGGTGCTCATAGGCGTTGCCTTCTGAAGCATAAACGCTTCGGCGCTATGATCGTTCGACGCAGCGCGCTCAATCCCATATGGTAGCGAAGCCGAGACGAGACACCTGGGCCGAGCTGGCTGCAGAGCCTATCGAAGCCGCTGCGAGCTAAGCTGTTAATCTGCGAGGCCGCTGCGAGCAAGCCACCGCGATGCGAGGACGCTCGTAGCTGCAATACGTGCAGGCCGCGGCTGCGCGATGTGGCGCGGTCGCGAACGCCGCGGGCCGTGTTGGGTTGAGGCTATCGAGGAGCGATGCTGACGGTTACGGCGAAGAAAACTGTTCTTGGAGCAGCGCGTATATCATTGAAGGTTGCGCCGCCGGCGGGGAAATGCCAAAATCCAATATTGCGATAGTGGCTTCGGCGCAACGTATATGGGGCCAGCACGGTGTGGCCTTGAAGCCAGAATTGCCACGATATTCCGCGATGAGGTCCTTGTGGCATCTGCAGCGTGGTCGCGGCAACGACGGTTCCCGTTGAACCCGATACTGCGACCTGGTAAATCGTAGTGTGACTGTTATCTCCCCAGCCAACGCCTAAGCCCTTACCATCCCAATAAATAGGACCCCAGTCGGCCAGGCCTTTGCTTAATGTGATGTCAGTGAAGGTGCTGCTGCCTTTAGGGAGCTCGGCAAACGGAGCCGGAAAACTCTCGTTGTTCCCGTCTACAAAGAGGTTGCCGCTGTCGTCATAGCCGCAGTTATAGTACCAATAAATGTTTGGGTCGGAATAAAACGTCGGAGTGCCCTGCGCATTCTGAAAAATAGCAACGTTGCCGAAACCCCGTGATCCTGGACCCCGGGAGTTCGCAACGGCGAGATTTCCGGTAGTCGGGTCGACCGAGCAACCGGCTGGGGAATACGGCCCGTCACTCAGAGTCGCGATTGGACTTGTGCCGCCATGCGCATACTCAAAAATCTGACTGCTTATGCTCGTGATAAAGACATCACCGAGTTGGTCGGAGCACATGTTGGCAGTCGCGATGCCTGTCAGCGTTCCGACGTGTTTCCCGCCCGGATATGAGTAGACGTGAATCTTGCTATCCGCGACGTTGGCGTAGAGCAAGTCTTCACTCTTCGCTTCTGGCAACATCCACGAGCCGCGGCGACGAAGATTCGCCCCCGGCAGCGTGCTTTGGCTTTGCGGCATCGCGCCCAGCGCGCCGACGGGCGGCTGCGATCCGCCGCAGCCGGAAAGTATCGCCGCAGCCGCGCAACTGCTAAGCACGTATCGACCGAACACTGAGACGCTCATAGCCTTGCCTCCTGAAGCATAAACGCGTCGGCGGCTTGGGATGTTCGGCACAGCTGCGCAGGTGCCTGGACTCAGGGCCGCGGCTGCGTCGCCGATGGGCGTTCTCATATCTCGATCAGTGCGCCGAACGCACCCCAATGGCCGATGCGGAATCTGCGAGCCAACTCGGATGCGCCAACACGCTGCAAGCGACAAGCCCGAGTCACAGCCGACCGCGCCGCGCGAAGGGGTGAACGCGCTTTTCTCGCGCGCGTAGGCGCGCGGGCGGAAGACCGGGGAGAGCGCACGCAAATGAGTCACTCGCAACCGCACACCGCGAAGGGGTGAATGGGTCGAGCGCTCGGCTGGCGCGTTTGGTTAAGCGCATCAGGGGCTCGTTGTCCGCCCGCCGGTGGGAACCGCAGGCGATCTCCCACGCATGCGCGCCGCTCGGAGACGGGGGAGAATGTCGCCCGTTATGAGCCACGCAATAGTGCACCCCAAAGGGGTAAATGCGCTTCCCTCGCGCGCGTAGGCCCGCGGACGTGAGGAAAGGGAAGATGCCCGCAAATGAGCGAACCACTAAGAACTTGCAAAGGGGGTTCGCATGAGCCGCTGCACTTTTGGTATTTGCATCGCTGTGATATCGCTCTCGGCATGCTCGCCGCAGTCTGCAATCAAGACGTCGGCGGCCTTGCCGCTGGTTAGCGTGCCGATACGCATGCATGCGACCGATCGCACCTGGATGGATGCCGGTGCGGCGCGCTGGGATCTCCTTTACGTCACCAATGCCAACGGGCTCGTTAACGTTTACCGATATTGGCAACATACCCTCACCGGCATCTTGTCCGATTTCGATCACCCGGAGGGCGAGTGCTCAGACGCCGCCGGCAATGTGTATATCGCGGACTCCGGAGCAAGGAAGGTCTACGAGTACGCACATGGCGCAAAGAGACCGATCAAGACGATCGAGGACTCAGGCTACGATCCTTATGGCTGCGCCGTGAACCTCAAAAGCGGGGATCTCGCCGTCGCAAACTTTTACGACTCTCGGTCGCACTCGCGCGGCAACATCGCAATCTACCGGCATGCGTCGGGCAAAGCCGTCATTTATGACGATAGCTACCTTAGGGGATTCCGGAGCTGCGCCTACGACGATAATGGTAATCTCCTCGCGACCGATGGTAACGGCTACAGCAGCTCGTCCTATGGGTCTCGATTTGTTTACCTGCCGAAGAAAGCCGTCAAGCTCATCAGTATCGATTTCAGTTCGAGCGGGTATCCGTTTTACGTACAGGCGATCCAATGGGACGGCAAATACTGGGTGATCGATCAATACGAGGATCTCTACCAGCTCACGATCAGCGGCAGGCAAGCGACGTTCGTCGGAACCATCGAGCTGAGCGGAGCCTATGGAAACGATCTAGGCCCGTTCGCGTTCTACCGACCGACGCCCACTTCCGCCCCGACTCAGGTCGTCGGCAGCACCGCTTTCGAGAGCCGCAGCGCTGCAGAGTACTGGAGGTACCCTGCCGGGGGAGACACGATTGCCAGCGTGACACAAAAACTCGACCAGGCCTTCGGCGTCGCGATCAGCCGCAAGCAGTAGCGCAGGAGAGAGGTGATGCGAGCAGTTGGCCTTCTTTGCGCCGGGCTTCTTCTGAACGCATGCACCGGCGGCACGCCGCCTTCAGTGCACGTTGACAATTCCGCGGTGTTGCTGCCGATATCGGCGGCGCGACAGCAACCACCGCAGCAACATGACAGTCGCGCGTCATGGTTCGCGAGGGATGTCGGGAAGAGTCGGCGCCTGCTTTTCGTTTCGGATGCAATGACCGGCGACGTTTACATCTACCGAGTGCCTTCGCTTAGAATGGCGGGCAGAGCGACCGGGTTCTCACAACCTGAGGGGGAGTGTTCGGATAGTGGTGGCGACGTTTGGGTAACCGACAGCAGCGCGAGGAGCATCTACGAGCTCTCACACGGAGGCCAGCTCGAGAACACTCTGAAGGATGATAGCGGCTATCCAGTCGGATGCGCGTGGGATCCAAACAACGGAAATCTAGCCGTGATGAACTTTATCGGGTTCAACAGCACCGGCGGCAGCGTGCTCGTGTATCGGAGCGCTTCGGGCTCGCCGAGAGCATATACGAATTCGAACCAGTACTATTACAATTTCGGTGCTTACGATAGCGATGGTAACCTCTTTTTCGACGGCCGAGATAGTAAGGGCAATTTCATGTTGTCAAAGCTTGCTGCCGGTGCCAGCTCGGCGCATACGGTCGCCATATCCCGCGGCACTATCTATTTTCCAGGTATGGTGCAATGGGTAGGCTCGGTACTCGTCGTCGGCGATCAGAGCTGCAATAATAAAAACGCCAGTTGCATTTACCGGCTTTCGTTCGCCTCAAAAACCGGCACTATAACCGGAGTAAGCCACCTCCAAAATTCGGCCGGAGGCAAAGTTTGCGACATGGCGCAGGGCGTCGTGACCGGCAAAATGATTGCCGGGTCGGACAATGACTTCTGCGGCTATGCCCCCAGCGCGACCTACGTCTGGTGGTATCCCCAAGGCGGTGCCCCGGTCGCGACAAACGCGAAGTTGGTCTCGACGCCCGTGGGCGCCGCGATAAGCGTAAAGTAGCCGAGAAGAAAGAATACTTCGCTATGAAATCTTTGTGCGTTGCCGTTAACCTCTCGTTGTGGAGCGCGGGCATTGCCGTGTCGACGGGCTGCGGTAGTTCGGCGGAGCAAGGTGTAGCGCCGAGTGCGCCGGCGCCCAACCCGCTATCGGTCCGAGCGACGCGCGCCAGCTCCTGGATGAAGCCGGACGTTCCCAACGCGGACCTCCTCTACGTTTCTGACGCCAATGGCGAAGTGACCGTCTATCGGTATTGGCAGCGAACGCTGGTCGGCATCCTCACGAAGTTCACACAACCGATGGGCATGTGCGTCAACAGCGGTGGTGACGTTTTCGTCGCGGACTATGCCGCGCAAAAGGTTTACGAATACGCCCATGGCGGAACGAAGGCGATCGCGGCCTTTGACGAGGCGCCGTTGAGTCCATACGCGTGCGCCGTCGACCTTACCACCGGCAATCTGGCGGTGGCGAACCTGAGCAGCACGTCGAGCGTTCAAGGGGACATCGCGATCTATACACACGCGAGCGGAACGCCGGCGATTTACACCGATGCGAAGCTGAAGAATTTCGATGGTTGCGCCTACGACAGCGACGGGAACCTTCTGGTGACGGATGGACGCTACGGTCCGCGAAGCGGTGGTAGCTCGTTTGCGTGGTTACCCAATGGCGGCAGTAAACTGCTCGACGTCAACGTACCTGGACCCGAACCCAGTTGGAGGTGGAATGACGTGCAAGGGATTCAATGGGACGGCAAATATTTCGTGCTCGACGAATACAGCGAACTCTATCGCGTCAGCCTCATCAAAGGACAAGCCTATTATATCGGCGATACCTATGTCAGCAAGCCGGGCAATGGTCCCTATTGGATTTATAACGCCAATCCGAAAAAGCAGGGGACGCAGGTGGTAGCGGGCGCCGGGTCGGGCAGCTCAGGTGAAGTTTACTATTGGGATTACCCGGCTGGCGGCGACCCGATTCATTACGTCTCACACGGCGTCGACGAACCGTTCGGCGTAACCATCAGCCTGAAGAACCACTAGTCGCTTACAGAACGCCGCGAACGGGCTGCGCGGCTTTGCGAACTCCAGGTTCAGCAGCTCATTTGCGTGTACCCCTCCTGGTCTTTCGCACTGGGCCGTACGCGCGCGGGAGACGCGTTCATCCCTTTGCGCTGTGTTGTTGCGGGTGTTCAGCTGCTAGACTGCCGAGCAAAACTGCGAGCTATGCTGCCGCGGTGCGAGGCGCTCGCAGCTCCAATGCGGAGCGACGCAGCGCGTTACCAGGTGCCTAATACAAAGCCAACCGCCAGATAACACCACTACCCTTTCCGCCGGCCGCCGTTCCGTAGAGGTACTTTCCAGCTAATGCAATGATGCCAAGGGACCCGCCTTGCCGTTTGCCTTTGAAAGAATAGACGACTCCGTAATGGGATCCTGAGGGGTTTATTCGAAATACTGCGCCCTCTCCATACGCGCCGCCCCCCGTCGACACCCCGTAGATCATGCCGCCCGAAACGATCAGATTACCCTGTGGACCGACAGCATCTGGAGGACCGGTAAACTTGCGCAGGGTCTTGAAGCGATCACCGTTCGGCGCAAGTCGATAGACCGTGCCGCATCCTTGCGGACAATCCGGTAGCCCACCGGCGGCGGTCGTACCAAAAAGACGATTGCCGACCGAAATAACACCAGCGAGCGGCAATTGAAAGAGCGTGTTATATATTTGTCGGTACGTCGATTGAACGTTTACCGCAAAGATCGTACCGTTACCATATCCGGCGCGTCCGCCATGCGTCGTCGTGCCGAATAGCGTTCCTTTCAGCACCGTAAGGTCGGGATTCGGCGATGCGCCGTCACCATTGGCTGCAAAGGAGTGGACGATCGAAAAGTTAGCACCCGAACCGTCCATTCGAAAGACGGTGCCGTACCTATGTTTCCCGCCCCCAAACGTAGTCCCGTATAGCTCGCCATCGAACGCCGCAAGTCCGCACGGGACGAGCCGCTAGTCTCCGGATTGTGAAACCGATGAAGGACGCTGTAGTTTGAACCATCGAGGCCAATTTGAAACGCGGTCCCGCAACCGGTGAACCATTGCGTTTTGCAAGCTCCTCCGCCACCTTCGTAGGTTACGCCGTACAGGTTACTGCCCTTTGCGAATATCCAGAAGGGGCCCGCTCCGTCAGAGCGTCCATAAAGCGGTGCAGTACTTTATACGCGCTGCCGTCTATGGCCATGCTAAAAAGTACGCCGCAGCCGCTTCCGCACCGGTGGGCCTTGGTGTACCCACCGAAGTCGGTTAAGCCGTAAAGCCTTCCGTTGGCTGCAATGAGGGCCTGCGGCGCATAGCCATGGGCTTTACCTTTGAAGGCGTGGAGCACACTGTACTGTACGCCATGCATCTCGCCGTTTTGTAGAATGGCTCGTGCGCCGATCGGCGATTGCGATCCGCCGCAGCCGGAAAGCATCGCCGCAGCCACGCAGCTGCTAAGCGCGTAGCGGCTAAGACCTGAGATGCTCATAGCCTTGCCCTTCCTGAAGCTGAACGCTCGAGCGGCTTGGAACGTTCGACGCAGCCTACTCGGGTCCCATGTGTCAGCGAACATCGCAGCCGTCAAGCGAAACGGCCTCGCGAGTGAACGCCGGTCGCGGGGTTGTGCAAGCGCCGGCTTCTGCGGTCAATCGCCGCAGCAATATCGCGCAAGTCAATAGCCACTGCGGATTCGAGTTTTTAGAGCGCTCACGCGCGCAAAGCCTTGGAAAATCCCTTAAGACGTCATTGTGTGTCGACGGGTTCGTCCGAGGGCGGCTCGTGCAGAAAGTGCGAGAGCGGATACTTCGAAGGAATCGCGGTGAAGCTCCGCGGCGGCTGCCTGAAGTCGAAGGCGGCATCCAAACTCGTTGCGCGCTGGTCGGTGTAGCCTTGCGACGGCGACCCGATACTTTGGGTCCCGTAGACCTCCTCGATAAACCTCAGAATGCTGGCGAACTCATATTGCGTGCTATCTACGTAACCGTCCTTGGCGTAGGGGGAGATGATGAGGCAAGGAACACGGAAACCGAGCCCGCGATAATCGAGCTGTGGCGGCTTCGCATTATCGTACCATCCGCCCCAATCGTCCCACAGGACGACGATCGCCGTGGAATCCCAATACGAGCTCTCTCCGATCGCATTGACTACCGATGCTACCCACGAAGGGCCTTTGTCGCTCCCCTTCCCCCACGGGTGATCGGAGTCGACAAGGCTCGGGGTGACGAAGCTTAGCGATGCCAAATTTCCCGTGCCGGGATCGGTTAATATCTTCGTCTGCGGTGCGATGATGTCGGCCTTCCAGTCGGGGCCGTATCTCACGTATCTCATCGCTTCAAAGGGCTCCCAGATGCCGGCGTCCAGTATTTTGGTCGCGTAATACTTCCACGAGACGCCGGCATTATCGAGCACCTCGGCAATCGAGTTCCACTGATCGAAACACGGGAACGGCCCCTTATTCATCTCGACTTTCTGTTCCGATGTTACGTACGAGCTCTTCGTGCCTGGTGGCGAATCGCAGTCATAGGGCGCCGCTGTAGGATTATCGATCTCGGCTTCAGACGGTGAACGATGGATGTCGTCGGTGCCGGCGACGAGTGTCAGATGTCCAGTGAAACTCCCACCCCACTCCGTCGGAAACATTTCGTCGGCGAGCACGTACTGCCGCGCAATGTCCCAGTACGGTTTGATCAGAGAACGCTTGACGTACGCGTACGCGGGATACGGCCCCCATTGGTGCGACGGTCTAAACTTAGAAAAGCCGTCCATCCTCCCTTTATCGTACTCGCTCTGAGACTTCTGCCAGTCGTGCCCCAGGTCGGGATCGTCGAAGGTAATTGGTCGGAGCGGAACCGTGATGTCTCCAGGGGGACAATCCGAACTCGAGCCGGGGCGCGCGAGGCGTCCGCTGACCCGCGGTCGCGCCGTTCTGCTTCCCTCTGGAATCGCACAGCCCGTCAACGGCGCGTTGGCACCAGGATAACCGGGGAAGAGGTTCTCAAAGCTGCGGTTCTCTTGAATAATGACGACGACGTGAGTAATGTATTGGCTCGGAGATCCGCTCTGCGGCAGCGCGCGCATCAAAACCTCAGGTGTACTGTTAGAAGAAGAACACCCGGCTGGAACGATAAGGCTCAAGAATGCAAGGGCGAGAAACCGCTCAGCCGATAATGGTTTTGCTCGGGCTGCCAACGGGGCGATAGTCATAGAGTACCCTCGGAAGATTCGGAGGCGGGGAACACTCAAGCCTGTCGAAGTGCCGCCGCTTCAGGGGGACGGACGGGTGAAAACCTTTGCTGCAGTGATTCTAGCCGTGGTCGTAGCGGGGTGCGGAGGCGAAAACTCTCCGCTTAGCCCGTCGCGTGGCGGAGTTCCGTCGGCGCGAATGCACCGTCCCGCGTACAGGCTGCGCTACAGTTTCAAAGGCGGGAACGCCGGTAGAGACCCGCACGCGGGTCCTCTCATTAAGATCAAGCGCACGCTCTACGGCACCACCGTATACGGGGGCGGCCCGTGTCATGACCGTTGCTTCGGCGGCACGGTCTTCGCGATCACGACGTCCGGCGGCGAAACCGTGCTCCACAGCTTCGAAGTTGGCCCGAAAGACGGTAAAAATCCGCGGGCGGGCCTCATCGACGTCGCGGACACACTCTACGGAACCACCATCTATGGTGGAGGCGCGTCCTGCTATTGCGGAACCGTGTTCAAGGTCACACTGTCCCGCGCAGAAGTCGTGCTCTACAGCTTCGCGGGTGAACCAGACGGCGTCGGCCCCGATGCGGGCCTCCTCAATGTCAATGGCTCGCTCTACGGTACAACAGTCGACGGCGGTACCGCCGGCAAGGGAACGGTCTTCGCGATCACGAGGTCCGGCGGTGAAACCGTGCTCCACAGCTTTGCAGGTAAATCGGACGGTGCACATCCATACGCTGGCCTCATCAATGTCAACGGCACGCTCTACGGCACGACCACTAAGGGCGGCGCGAACTGCAGCTCGAGTGGCGGTTGCGGAACGGTCTTTACGATCACGACGTCCGGCATGGAAACCGTGCTCTATAGGTTCAAAGGTGGGCCGGGAGACGGCAGATACCCAACGCAGGCGGACCTCCTCGACGTGAACGGCACGCTTTACGGCATGACAAAATCCGGAGGGGCGAACAACCGGGGAACGGTGTTCTCGATCACGACCTCCGGCAACGAAACCGTGGTCCACAGCTTCGGCGGCTCGGGGGACGGCATTTTTCCATACGGGGGCCTCCTCGATGTCAACGGCACGCTCTACGGTACGACCTCCAACGGTGGTACGGTCGCATGCGGTGTGCGATACGGCGACATCTCTGGATGCGGAACAGTTTTTAAGACTACAACCTCCGGTAGGGAAAGCGTGCTCCACAGTTTCGGCGCCTTTAAGGACGGCAAATACCCGTATGCCGGCCTCATCAATGTAAGCGGTACGCTCTACGGCACGACGACTGCTGGCGGCGCGAAGAACGCAGGAACCGTCTTCTCGTTGTCGCCGTGAAACGGCTACGCTGAAAGCATTGCAAAACGGAGCTTGGCAAACTGCGGCGTGCGAAAGCGGGGTCTGAATTTGTTTCGCCTCGCGCGTGCGCGCGGAAGCCCGAGCGTAGACAGAAGCCGGAGTGCACGCGGATTAGTGCTTGCATGGAAAACTGCTTTAGACAAGGAACATGCTGTGATGTTTCGAGCCGGAAGCTTTTTCACGAGCGGGCTTGTCGCGTTGCTCGCCCTTTCAGTACAAAGCGGTCTAAGCGCGGGCGCAGATAGCGCAGAACAGGCCATCCACTCCGCCTATGGGACTCTTCAAAACGCGCTTCTCAAGAATAACGCCTCAGCGATTGCACCTTTGCTCGCCAAGAGTTTTCAAGAACAGCAGGTTGACGGCACCATCGACGACCATGATGCGTATATCAAGGATGAGGTCGAACCCACGCCGGGGTTGACGATTTCATCCATAAGCATCGTTGTTACGAAGCTTACCGTCACGGGTCAAGCAGCGGTGGCGCAAGCGCGATACCTCATAACTGGAACCTACGTTGTGAAGGGCGTCCCAAAGCCCTTGCAAGGCACGGAAGATACAACGGATCGGTGGGTGCTCGATGCCGGGCAGTGGAGGTTTGCGTCGAGCATGGTTCACGATGTGATCTGGTATGCCGACGGCAAGCTCGTTCAAAACGAACACGAACAGCTTCCGCCACCGAATGCGGCGATCGCCGAGCTCCGCAGGCGCGCTATCGTCATCCCCACGCTGGATCTGAACGCCGACCCACAACAGTTGAGTGCAATCGGCGCAGCAATCGGTGATGCGCGCATCGTTGGAATGGGGGAGGGCAGCCACGGCTCACGCGAGTTTTTTGCGTTCAAGGACCGCTTGTATAAGTATCTCGTCGAGAATAAAGGTTTCACCGTGTTCGCAATGGAGGCATCCTGGGGCGGCGGGCGCGCAGTCGATCGTTATATCAAGGGCGGTCCCGGCACGGCGCAGGAGGCCGTCGCGGCGCTCGAGTTTTGGACCTGGAACACGCCCGAAGTCGTAGATCTCGTGCAATGGATGCGCTATTACAACGAGCGACCAGGGCAGCACCCGATATTGAGCTTCGCCGGGTTCGACATGCAAGATCCGATGGGTCCGGCCGATTTCGTCATCGAATTCCTCCGCGGGCACCATGCCGAAATGGCCCAAAACGCAAAGGATGTGTTGTCATGCGTCGCGGATCGCGTTTCAAGCCAATATTTTGGGTCGCACGATAGGAGGCCAATCGCCGACTGTCAGCGCAACGTCGCCGCGCTTAGCCGCCGGGTCGACCGGCTTGGGGACGAACCAGGCGTGGACATCGCTCGGAACGCGCTAACAAACGTGCAGCAGTATCTCGATTCGCAAGCCGCAGTTTCCTCATCACCAGTGCGCGATTGCGACATGGCGGAAAACGTCGAATGGCTCGCTACCAACAGCTACCCGCGAGCCAAGATAGCTTTATGGGCCCACAACTTCCACGTTAGCGCCTCGGTAGGCCCGAACGTTTACGAATCGATGGGGACGTATCTTCGCCAGCAATTCGGCGCGGATTACTATACGATCGGTCAAACGTTCGGCAGCGGAATGATTCGCGCAGTCGTAAAGGGCCACGGGTTGCAGCCGGTGGCAATTCCGGCGGCACCTTATGACTCAATTAAAGCGCTGTTTGGACCTCTTCACGCGATAGCGTTCGTCGATTTACGCGGGTTGAGGCCCGGCAGCGCTTTGGGCACCTACTTTTCGGAGGAGCATGGCATCGAACAGATCGGCGCGCTCGCTCCCCAGGGCGGCTCGAGCGGTAGGGTACCGATGTTCGTCTCGAAGGCGTACGACGGACTCGTGTACGTTCCAACCAGCACCGCCGCCATTTACGGTGTTCCTCCGTGGCAGATGCATCGCGACGTAGTCGAGGGCACCGAGCCGTGGATCGCCGCTGGTCCGGGATTCAACGACGTCACAGTTTCAGCCGTCGCGCACGGCGCTGCGCTAAACAATAACGATGGCTTGAACGACATGCCGAATCAATTGGTGCGGCGCTTCGACGCGGCATCCTACCAGGGACGCACCGTGCAAGTCAGGGGAGAAGCGCGGCGATTAGATCTTTTCGGCTTTGCCTTTCCGGTGGTGCAAGCAATGGGCACTGACGGTAAAGCGGCCCGCATGGCATCCGGCCCAGCAATTAGCGCGCAGGCAGGCGATGCTTGGATCCCATTCGTGCTAAAATTGTCGGTGCCGCCCAATGCGCAATACATTGAGGCCGGCATCGAAAGCGCCGGGATCGGCTCCGCCGAAGTGCGTAACGTTATGATCGGAGGCTAACGCCACTCCGCTCGATGCATGCGACAGAGGGCGCTCGCCTAGACGAGCGCCCTTTGTAGCTCGAGCGCCCTTCTGTCTTAATTACAGATGTCGCACTTTTTTGCGGCTACGCTTTGGTGCAAGTCTGCTCGATGTGCATCGGCTTGCCGTCCTTCTTCCAGTCGCTGGTGAAGCCGATTGTCGACTGAGCGAAATGGTATGTGGTCGTCCCGTTCGTCGGGTCGCTCGGGTACGTATCCGTTAGGGTGATCGTCGTCGCATCTGCGCTCGCCGTGCCCTGCGAAACACCCCAAGACCCGTTTCCCGCGCCCAAGGCTACGTACTCACCCTTCTTTTGATCGTAAAACCAATCGCCGCCGCCTTTCTGTCCGGCATTCTTTCCGCTCGTATCGGTCCAGTTAAACTGCACGAGGTTGGGAGTCACTTGCGTGAACGTGACCGTGCCGGCGGACGTTCCGGTGGAACCGTGCGTCGTGCAGTTCCAAGTGCCTGGGAGAATGCTAATACTAGCGGGAGTCGCTGTTCCCTGGGCGGTTGCCACCGCGCTGGAGAGCGAGGCCAACGCGATTGCAAACACGGCAGTAAGATGTAGAAAATTCATGCTGTATTCCTCCTTCGCAAGCAGATAGACACTTTCGACCGTGCGCGAATAGCGTCACGGCACGCGCAAGCCCATTCGGCAGGGGGCACACGCATCCTTGAATGCGCATTTAGACCGGCGCGATTCACGCCCCGCGAGCGTAACCGGCGGGCGTAGCATCCCGCGTAACCGAATGTTCGCGATGCGCACTGGCTGTTTGTAAAGTGGCAGCGGTTGCGGCTGAGGCGTGGGTGTCATTAACCTCTTTTGCGGCGGTTGCCACGAACTTTTCCCGGGGCCGGCGCCGACATCATCACGTGCTGGGCCTTATCGTCTAGCAAGTACGACGATTCCGGCCCCTTCATAGAGCTTCCGGTATGCGCCGCTCTTGAGGAGTTGCGCGACCTTTGATGCGTCATTAGCCCGCCAAAACGCCGGGTCGCTGAAGGCATCAAAGACGAGGTAATCTTGGGGGTCGCTCATGGCGATGTTAGCGTGGGGATACATTCCGAGATGAGCTATGACGAATCCACCGGTCGCAATGCTCGCGTTTCGTGGGAGCATTGCCAGCTCATTCTCCCGTACAAGGTCTGCCGTCGTAGGCTGACGGTATAGCGCAAATCCAGGGTTGATAGGGCTAAAGTACCGCGAGGTCCAGATCGAAGCAAGTAACGCGAATCCCAGCAAGCTCTTGGTCACGAGCTCCGAACGGCCGTAGATGCGGCCCGTACCGTCGGCGAACGCACAGAGAACGTATCCAATCCACGTCGCAGTGTAATGTGCTCCCATCGCCATGGTGATGGCTTCATGCGAGAGTAGCACTTCCGCAAGCGCGGGTATCGCAAAAAGCATGTAGCGCGATGCTAATGGTAGGAATGCCAGCGGTAAGAGCAGCGTAAAGAGATACTGCGGTCGCAGCGGCGAAAGCACGCCAGCGAAGCCCGCGGGCGTTGGTGGGGTACGCCACCACTGATAATAATGCAGTGAGAAGTAATTAAAGTGAGGATCGATAAGCGGGCGTAGAAGGCCAAAATAGAAGACAGCCGCCGCTACGGCGATCGAGACGATCCAAAATCCGCACGATCGCATCTTCCGGTCATCGCGGGCCATTATAACCACGACGAGGCCGATGAAAGCGAGGCTGACGAACTGATCCTCCTTTACGATCGCCAGCAGCACGGCGCCGGCTATGGCGATGCTACGCGATCGGCGATCGATCGCCCAAACTAGCGTCGCCGCAATCGGCGGTACGAAGGCAAGCTCGTGAAAGTCCCCGACAGCTTCGGCGCTCAAAGGTGGGTAGGTCACCGCGACCAGCGTCGTTGCCAACGCCAACCACTTTGGCAACCGCGAAGCCGCCATGCCCCACACCGGAAAGATCGTCGCTGCCGCCAGCAGGCATTGTAGGAATACTAACCCGCGAGCGCCGTTAAACGCCCTTACGAAGGGAAACGCGAGACAGAGAATAGGGGAGAAGTGGATCAAAAAATGGTTCACGGACCCTTCGAGGGTGCTGGAGAACGTCGTGAACGCGCCGTCGATGACTTGAGTGAAGATGCAGTCATCGACGCCGGCTCGAAAGATCGTGTAACGCCAAGCGCCAAGATATGCGTAAACGGCGGCGAGACAAAGGTAGAGTACAAAAATAGTGAGCAGCCAACCAAAACGGAATGGCGCCCTCGTCCTCACTTCCATCGAGAGACCTTCACAATGGATCGGCTCTTAGCTTCCGCGTATTCCAAATCACGCCCTCCGACTAGCCGATCGGCCCCGCGCCCATTTTTGCAAAAAACGAAGGGCAAACTCCTCTACACAGTCTCCCAGGTCGAACGCTGCTTTGGGCGTCCGGCTTTCATTCAGGTTCAAAATGATCAGTCAAAGCGTTGCGCTTATGCGGAATGTTTCACTTGCGCATTTTATAAAATCTCTAAAGGAATCCCCCCGCTGTTCACGCGTTTGCGTCGATCACATTGGCCGACGGCGTTTCGATCAAAGAGGTCCAGACGCTGTGGGGCACAGCATCGCTGGTTGTGACGCTCTCGCTGGACGCGGGTTCAATCGAGGGCCTCGAGCGCCGGGCGGTCAACGAGCTCGCCCGGTCGCTCCTCTCGCTGGAGAGGGCCTAAGATTGCGCTAGCAAATGTTAGCAAGTGGTTCTGCACCCAGGAATGTCGCGTGGTTCTCAGCCAACGATGCGATCGAAGCGGCGCCAAGCTGGCTACGCTGCTATAGAGTGAAGATAGGGATACGACGGCGGCCTTTACGGAAATGGAAGCGCGAACGATGGGGGCGTCATGGCTTAGAAACCTTCGGCTTACTTCTTTGCCGATTGCTCTGCTGACGATCTTTCTTGGGGCCTGGGGATGCTCGGGCTCTTCCGGCGGAGGTTTGCCGAGCAGTCCCGGAGGAGGCGGACGCAGCCCGAGCCCAACTGCCCGCTCCAGCGCGAGTCCTACACCGACGTCAGGCCCGCGCTCCGGCAAGTACATCAAGCACCTCGTGCTGATGATTCAAGAGAATCGCAGCTTCGACAACTTCTTCTCGACCTTTCCCGGTGCCGACGGGGCGACACACGGCTCGATGAAGACGCCGCACGGCGTCATTCAAGTCCATGTAAAAGAAGCCGGCTTTGATTCTCACGATCTTAGCCACGCGCACTACTCGTTCGAGCTAGAGTACGATCACGGGAAGATGGATGGCTTCAACCTGGTTACGCGGGGCTCGGGAGTTCAGGCGGGCGTCTATACCTACCGCGTGGTTGCTCCGCGATATATCAAGCCGTACTGGGAGATCGCACGCCAATACGTGCTCGCCGACCACATGTTCATGACGCAAAGCAGCGACAGCTTTACCGCGCATCAGGATCTCATTGCCGGCGACACGACGGTCGATAAAGAGGGCGACAACGTGATCGACTTCCCGAGTCCCCCTTATTGGGGATGTAATGCGGCACCAGGCACGGTAACGTCACTGATCACTCCGAGTGGCCAATATCTGCCGGACCGGGGCCCGTTCCCATGCTTCACCTATGCGACGCTGCGGGATCGGCTCGACGCGAAAAGACTCTCGTGGCTCTACTTCACGAACGACGCGTCGTTCTACCTTTGGAACGCATTCGACGCGATAAAGGTCGTGCGCGAAGGGCCCGAGTGGCGTACGAACATCGTCCGTTGGCCGCCCCAAATCTTCAACACGATCTCGAAGCGGAAGCTTCCGGCAGTCTCGTGGGTGATTCCCGGCTCGGGATACTCCGACCATCCGGGGTTCGATAAAGGTCGCGGTCCCTCGTGGGTCGCGAGTGTCATCAATGCGATCGGCGAGAGCCCGTACTGGGACTCGACGGTCGTGATCGTCGTCTGGGACGATTGGGGCGGCGAATATGATAACGTCGCGCCGCCGCAACTCGACGGCCAGGGCCTGGGTATGCGCGTTCCTATGCTGCTCGTCTCAGCGTACGCGCGCGAGGCGGGCGGTCGTCCCGGTTACGTCTCCCACACTCAGTACGAGTTTGGCAGCATCTTGAAGTTCATCGAAGAGAACTGGAATCTGCGATCGCTCGGTGCGACCGACGTGCGCGCCAACAGCCTGATCGATTGCTTCGATTTTTCTCACGGACCCCGCCCATTTACGAAGATCCCTGCAGAGTATTCTCAGAGATACTTCGAGCGACAGCCGCCCTCAGACTTGCCCGTCGACACGTATTAACTAAGTGGGCAATCACGCGGTTTACTGCACGCCGATTTTATCATTGGCGTTGGTGAGAGTAACGATGTCGCTAAGTGTCTGTCTGGCTTTCTGCAAGGCCTCAAACGCACGACATCCTGCCGCGCTAACATACTCGCGGCCACCCTGCTTTAGCGCACGTTCACGGTTTGTTGAGGCGCCTGGCCGGTAATCAACGCGGCGGACCTGAAGCTTGCATGATTTCGCCGAACAAATCCGGCCCGCCGGCGCTTCGATGGCGATCGTACGCGGGCTGATCGAAAATCCAGCTCGGAAGCGCCGGCGTAACAACTTCGGGCACTTTCAGCTGAGGCTGGACTTCCCAGACGGTCGTTCCAACGATGCGGACGGAGACCGTCTCCGCCGGCGTCACCTAGATGTGACCCCACGCTTCCGGCGCCGCGTTAGCAGACCGTGGCCTCCGCCTAAGCTAGTCAGGCCGCCCATAATTGGTGCGCCACACCTAGTCAGACTGACCACAACGTGATAAACTAGGATTCGTGTCAGAATGGCAGGTTCAGGAAGCAAAGGCAGAACTTAGCGCGCTTATTCAGGCGGCTCAAACGGTGCCACAAGTCATCACCCGGCATGGCCAACCGGTCGCCGTCGTCTTATCCTATGCGCAGTATGAGCTCGTACGGCACCGGGAAGGCCGCGAATCGCTATTTAGCTTCTTGCGGGGTTGGCCGGAATTTGAGGTTCCACCGCGCGACCGAGCTGATTACGGACGCGACATCACTTTCTGATGCCCAAGCGTCTTTCCGATCTCGAACATTATGACAAGGTTCGAGACGGATGGCTTTTGGATACGAACATCATCAGCGCCATCGTTGGAGGAAAAGCACTTCATCCCGGAGTGCATCATTTTTTTCAGAACATTCGGGATGAACGATTACGGCTCTCCGTGCTTACGATCGGAGAACTTTATAAAGGTATAAACCTCGTTCCCTACCGGCCATTGACTGAGGCCGATGACCTGGAGCAGTTTACGACCAGCAAGCGGTATTTATTGAAGCGAAAACTCGAAGAACTTGAGACGCTTTGGGCAGATCGGATACTACCGATCGATAGCGCCGTTGTAAAGGCTTGGGGCGACCTTGCCGCAGCGAATCAGGAACGAGGATCCTCAATCCCGGTGATCGATGGGCTCATCGCTGCGACCGCTTATGTGCACAACCTCGTGGTCGTAAGTAATGATGCCGTATTCGGCCGCATGCGCGATCGCGTGATCGTTTACGATCCAATGTCCTTGCGCGATTGAAACTAATCTTCATCCTATTGAGTATCGGGGCCTGAGATTAGCGCGCGCGTTCTCCAATCGAAGCGGATCGCCAGCATCCGGATAATGAACGTGAGACCGATCGCAGACCAGGCTGCCGATCCCGTGGGGAGCGTCGTCGTCTTCACGAGCACGACAAAGAGCGACACGCCGGCAAGAGCGGCGATGGTGAGAATCTGCCCCGGCAACATCCAAATGCGATTCACTAAAACGTCGCGCAGCAACCCGCCGCCGACGCCGTTGATCACGCCGACGAGCAGCGCTGCGGGTACGGAAAGTCCCATCTGAAGCGTCATCTGCGCGCCCACGCAGGCGTAGGCACCCAAGCCCAAGGCGTCGACCGTATCGAGCACGCCTTGGTACGCGCCCGAGGGTTTGCGCCCGCCCGCAGCAACGCCGCTCGCGGTGCCGACGATCGCTCCGCAGAGAACGACGATGAGGTAGTTGGGGTTCTGCAGCGCAACCGGCACGTGCTGCAAGAAAATTCCGTCGCGTAAGAGCCCTCCGCCGAGCGCCGAAACGAATGCCATGACGAAGATCCCGGTGTAGTCGTAGCCGTATCGCACGCCAAGCCCGGCGCCGGAAACGGCCCAGACGAACGTGGCGCCGAGATCGAAGAGCGGCGAAAGCTCAAACTCGCCGTGCAACGGACGCATACCGCATTGCCCGCACGGCATTAACGGCAATCGAGCTTCCCGCCGTTACCACGAGCAGCGCGCACGAAAGGCGTCCGAGCTGCGGATCGCCGTGGTGAAAGACCTGGATGAACTCGTTATAAAACAAAACCGCCAGGTAAATTGCCGCGCTCAACGGCGTGGCCATCAGCAGCATCGTGCGCGGCTCTCCCGCCGGCCGCACCTGGAAAGCCAAGCCGCGCGCGATCCCGATAGCTAGCCCGACCGGAAAAGCAGTCGCGAGCCATGCGGCGAGCGATGCGTCGCCGCCGAGCTGCACGATCACCGACCGCAAGGCCAAGAGCGTGTAAAACGCGGGCCAGATCCAAATGGCCGAGAGCCGCTGCTTGCGCTCGTTGCGCTGATAGTAATACGCACAGATCGACGTGAGCGCCACAAAGGCGACGAATACGGCGCTGCGCAGCAGCGCGGTATCGACGCTCATGCGGTCGCACCTGAAGCTTGGTAGATCGTCGCGCCCTCTTTGAGGGTTTGCAGCACGCGCACCTCTTTGATTTCAGCCGAATCCACTTTGAGCGGGTTTTTGTCGAGCACCACGAGATCGGCGAGCTTGCCGGGAGCGATCGAACCCTTCCGGTCCTCCTCAGAGTACTGATACGCCGCATCGATCGTCAGCGCTTTAAACGCGTCGTGCGCCGAGATGCGCTCGTCCGGCCCAATGATTTCGCCCGACCGAGAGATCCGGTTGACCGCGGTCCATGCGATGAAAAGCGGGTTGAGCGGCGTCACGAAAAAGTCGCTGTGATCCGACATGCGGAGCCCCAAGCTTCGGGCCGTCTTCATCGGGCTCAAAGCATAGGCTCGCTGCTTGCCGAGATTCTTGACGTGCACGTCGCCCCAAAAATAAGCGTGATTGGTAAAGAACGATGCGACGAAGCCATACTCGACGTAACGCTCGAGCTGATCGCGCCGGACGAACTGCGAGTGAACGATCGTGGTTCGCCGCCCAGCCGGGGCGCCGGCCGCGCGATGCGCGTCGAGCATCATATCGATTGCGGCGTCTCCGTTGCAGTGCGCCAGAACCTGGGCGCCGTGGTCGTAGGCGAATGCGACCGCTTTTCGAACGTCGTCCTCGGTCATGACCGGAGCTCCTCGATAATTCTTCTCGCCATTGGGGCCGTCGGTGAGATAAGGGCGCGTAAAGTACGCCGTCTTACCCTGCGGCGAACCGTCGAGAATGAGCTTCACCCCGCCGATGCGCATCCGGCCCGCGTATGAGGTCGGAAACTGCAGGCCCTTAGTCACACGATCGGTGAGCCCGTCGGCATCTGCGTAAGCCACGAGATCGAGCGAGAGACGCCCTTGGCGCGCGGCCTCTTCGTAGAGTGCCATGATCGGCGGGATGGCCGGTGCGTCCTGAGCGGTGGTGTAGCCGTTGGCCGCGTATGACGCCTGCGCGCTCGCGGTGCTCTCGAGTGCCTGTTGCGGGGTCGGCCGGGGCACGAATCCCAAGATGTGAAGCCAGGCCGTTTCCATCAGCAAGCCGGTGGGCTCGTTACCGCCGGGTTTGCGCGCGATCACACCGCCGGCAGGGGTCGGCGTATTCGAGTCGATGCCGACGAGCTTGAGCGCTGCGGAGTTCAACAAACCGCCGTGGCCCGAAACGTGGACCAGCAACACCGGCGTATCGGGAAACGCCGGGTCGAGATCGTCGCGCGTCCCTTCGCGACCGTCGGTCAGCGCAGATCCGTCATAGCCGAATCCCACGAGCCACTCTCCGGGCTGCAGCGGATGCTTCTTGACGTGGTCCCTCAGCGTTGCGACGATTTCGGCGATGGTGCTGACGCTGCCGACCGGCGGCGCGCTCAAGTTCGCTGAGCCTGAGACCAATGCGACCTGGAAAAAGTGGCTGTGTCCATCGACGAAACCGGGCAGCAGCGCCTTTTCCTTAAGATCGATGACGCGGGTCGCCTCGCCCTTGAACCCTTGAATTTCTGCCGCGCTTCCGACTCCCACGATGCGCCCTGCGGCGATCGCAACGGCTTGCGCGCTCGGCCGCGCCTCGTCCATAGTGACGACGTCCGCTCCGGTAAAAATGATTTCTGCAAGCACAGTTGCGGCGTGCATAACGCACTCCTTTGAGAAGAGGGATTCTGAATTGCTTCACAGCAACCTTTCATTATTCCGTGAGCGCCCCGATAACCATCTACACCGCCAAGAAGATTCTTACGATGGAGCCGAGTGCGCCCGATGCAACCGCCGTCGCCGTGAGAGATGGTATGATTCTCGGCGTCGGCTCGCAGGCCGATTTGCAACCGTGGCTCGCCAATGGCGGCTACCAGATCGTGACGGATTTCAACGATAAAATCCTAATGCCGGGCCTTGTCGAACCGCATATTCACCCTTTCATGGCAGCCGCGATGATGATGACCGACCTCGTCGTCGCCTTTGAATGGCGGCTTCCGTGGGGCACGGTCCGGGCGACGCGTGGCAAGGATGCCTACATCGCTGAGCTGCGCCGCATAGAGAGCGCGAAGGCGGATGCGACTGAACCACTGATAAGCTGGGGCTACCATCCGCTCTGGCACGGTCCCATGGCGCGCCGCGATCTCGATGCGATCTCGGCCAGCCGGCCAATCGTCTTGTGGCACCGCTCTGCTCACGAGATGTTCTTCAATACGGCGGCGCTGACGCGCTGGGGCCTAACCGAAGCAGAAGCTCGTACGAATCCGGCGGTAAACTACGAAGACGGCCACTACGCAGAAGCCGGCATGATTGAGATCGCAGCCCCGAAGCTCGGCGCGTTCATGTTCGAAGCGAACCGTTACCTCAAAGGTATGGCGCGGGTGCGAGATGTCGTGCGCTTCGGCGGGATGACGACGGTAGCGGAGCTTTCCTTCGGCATCACCGATGCGGATCTCGAATGGCTCGGCCCGAGCCGCGCGCTCGATTCTGACGACGTTCCTTTCAGGACATTTTTCGTTCCGGACGCTAAGACGCCGGCCTTGAAAATGGGTCTTGAGGAATCGATGATATGGGCAGATTCTTTGCCCGAGCGCAATACCTCTCGTCTGCGCTTCCTTCGTCATATCAAGCTTTTCGCGGACGGCGCATTTTACTCGCAGAACATGCGCCTTGGAGGAGCTTGCTATATCGATGGTCACAGCGGATCGTGGATGACTCCGCCTCCGCTCTTCGAGCAGCTTGCGATCGCGTATTGGAATGCCGGCGATCAAATTCACGTCCACACGAACGGGGACGAGGCAGTCGCCTTCGTGCTGAACACTCTGCAGAAGCTTCAGGATGCCAAACCAAAATTCGATCACCGCTTTACCATCGAGCACTTCGGCTACTGCACCAACGACCAGGTTCGAAAGCTCGCGCGGCTTGGTGCGATCGTTTCGGCAAATCCGTACTATCTTTACGAGCTTGGCGACGCTTATTCCGTCGTCGGCATGGGGGCGGACCGGGCTTCGCAGATGGTGCGCATCGGCAGCGTCGCGGGCCTCGGCGTCCCACTCGCGCTGCATTCCGATTTTGCGATGGCGCCGGCGCGGCCGCTGCTGCTCGCTCAGATTGCTGCGACCCGCCGCACCGCGAACGGCACCCAACTTTGTCCGGAAGAACGTCTGGGCTTAGAGCAAGCACTTCGCGCAATAACGATCGATGCCGCGTTCGTGCTTGGTCTCGAAAACGAAATCGGCAGCATCGCTTCTGGGAAGCGCGCCGACTTAGTCGTCTTGGAAGAAGACCCCCGCGAAGTCGGCGTGGAGCATCTTGGGGAGATACCGATCTGGGGAAGCATCTTCGAAGGCAAACCCTATCCGGTCGCTGGGATGGCAAGCGCCGTTTCCCGTTGAAGCGGCTCCTGGCCGGTCTCCACAGTTACGCCGGGAATTTTGGGTAAAACGCGAAGCACCCGACACTGAAAAGGATGAGCTAATGCTAGACAAAGACGATACGGTTAAACAGGCGACACAGCCGACGCTGGCTGCGCAGGCTGCGCAGGATCGCGGGCTTGAGTTCGGTGAATTCCTAGACAAGGTTCACGAGCGCGTCGCCGATCGAGCCAAGGAGGAACACATTTTTGGCTTTCTTCGCTTGGGAAACGTGTGGCGGCTCAATGACGCGGAGGCCACCATCACTCAGGGCCCGTCACCAAGTGACCTGCTGGTGACGTTCCGCCGTGGCCCTGACGCATCACGCGTTAGTCAGTGTAAAGCCGGTTCCGTCGAGTCGACTGCCGACACGATCATTGATACGTTTGAGAAACTGACGCGCTGACAAGCCCTCCCGCCGCGTTCGGCTAACGGCCGCCCTTGTGAGTCGCAATTTGCCAATCGTTCCCGCATGGGTCCTTGACCATTGCGCGACGATCCCCGTACGGCACGTCGTTAGGCTCCTCCATCGAAACGGCACCTGCCTCTAATGCACGTTGATAAGTCGCGTCGACGTCATCGACGTAGAGGTAGAGAAAGGCAGCCGTTGGATCCCGAGGACCGACGCCGCTGACCATGACGATCGAGTCGCCGATTCTCATGAGCGAGGGCGCACTCGTAAGCAATTCTCCGTTCGCGCCGAACGCTTCCTTGAGGAACTCTACCAGCCTCGCTGGATCGTGAACCACCAGACGCGGCGTGACGCTATGCCAGCCTTCGGGAATCCATTCCGCCATCAGTTAAACTCCAACTGTTCTTGACGATCTAGTCGTAGCTATTGCGGATCGCCATGCTGCACTTGGTGAGGCATGCTGACGAAGTCCTGCGCCGACAGCTTGGACGGGATTTTCGTAAAGGTGCGCGGCTTTTGGCGGTAGTTGAAGACGTCTGAGATCGAGGTGGCACGGACGTCCGTCGTTCCGAGCGATGGAAGATTCCAGTTTTCCTCGATGTACTTTAGAACGCTGCCGAACTCGTAGCGCGTATGCGAAATGGAGCCCTTGCGTGCGGCGCCGGCGATTGCGTACGGCGAGACGACCAGCATTGGTACGCGAAAGCCAAGGCCGCCTTGCACGTCGCGGTATTGAGCCGGCACCGCGTTGTCGTAGAAGCCTCCCCAATCGTCCCAAATCACGATGACGACGGTCGATTTCCAGTACGCGCTATTGCCGATCGCATTGACGACGCTCGCAACCCACTCCGGCCCCTTGTCGACCTTCTCGCCGGGATGATCGCTCTCGTCGTCCTCGGGGATAACCCACGACACCGCCGCCAACGTGCGGCTTGCAATGTCGTCGAAAATATTCGTCTCGGGCCACGAAACGTTCGAGCCCCACTCCGCGCCGTAACGAACCGGATAGATGACATCGAACGCATCGAGCTCATCGCCATCGCAGCCATGCACGCCGCCGTCGCAGGCGGAACTGGGGGTGCAGCCACGTTGCTTCGCGCTACTGAAGCAGGGCGTGTAATACTTCCAGGGCACGCCGGCAGCGTCGAGGAGGTCGCGCAGCGTGGCATAGCCTGCCGACCTAATGGGAAATTTATTCGTGCATGGAAATGGTCCGGTGTAAGTTTTTACACCCTTGATGTTGACGACATGCGTTCGGGCGCTGCTAGGCGCATCGCAGCCCCAAGGCCAGTAGCCGGGGTTGTCGATCAAGCTCTCCGTTTTTTGCCGAAGCGATCCGCAGGCCCGGATGCAGGTGCCTCCGCGGATGAGGTCTTGATGCGCGGTGAAGCTCCCGCTGCCTTGTGTCTGGAACATCTCGTCGGCTAAGACCCACTGCTTGGCGATGTCCCAGTAAGGCTTGATCTGCGACTTTTCGACGTACCGATAGGGCAGCGTTTCGGCCGGTTTTGCCACCGGACAATTGCCCTTCCCCTCGAGGTAGAAGCCGTCCATCTTGCCGCCGTCATAATCGGTTTCAAAGGCTCGATGGCAGTGCTGCAAATCGTACGGGATCGTTAGTGGAGAGGCTTCGAGCGTCACCCATTTCTCGACGTAGCCCTTGCGTGTCGGGACTTTCGCTCTGCCGCGAGTCGCGCCCCGAGCGCCGGGAAACTTCGCGAAGAGGTTATCAAAGCTCCGGTTCTCCTGAATTAGCAGCACGACGTGGCGGATGGGCGAAGCGGGGGATCGCGAAAAGGCGCGAATCGGCGCGCCGTTCGACACAGGCGAAATGCCATTGCTGCTGCACGCCGCCAGCACGAACGTAACCGCGCCGATACGCAAACGGTTCGAGCCGCCGGTCAATCTGTACGAAAGCTCCCTCGAGATGAGCCAGACGAGTCTCAAGCCGCTGGGCGCTCATAAAGGCGTCGTTTCATGCGGTACCATCGTATGCCTTATCACCCAAACCGGCCCCCTTTTACGCTAGCAAGGTTTGACGCCGCGCTCCGGACGAATGGCCTCGCTTCCCGTGTTTGGGATGTAACATTTGTGCCAGAGGCTGAAGGTTCCGCTCTGACCGGTGCAGCCGTACGTCGCAATATATGTACCGTTGAGTCTGCGATACTTGTGCCTAACGCTCATGGAAAAGGTGCAAAAGCCACTCTGCTCACGGCTGATGGCGTTTCCGCTAATCGTCTTGCCGTTTGCGACCCATGCAATCGCCGCCGCTAAGCCTTGCGATCCTCGGGCATTGACTAAGGCCCCGCCGAGCGTGTTTTGAGATTGTGAGAGATATAGCCGAAGCCTCGTCGGGCCGTTTATGCTATCTTGAAATGTTCCGACATATTCACCGCTCAAAGCGACGCTACTCGCCGCTTGGCCAAAGCCGTTTTGAGCCGCATCCAACGATGATGCGGTATTCGGTACGCCGCTGCTGCCTGCGCAAGCGGTCAAAACCGCAACGGCGATCGTGGCACAAAGTCTAGTGCCGCCAAGTGAACTTCCCATCGTGATTCCCCCTCGAAGCGCTGCTGAATAAGGGCGATCGCTTCAATGGGGTAGGAGCCTTTCCCTTGGTTGCTGGACATGCGGCACTTCGGCCGGTAATCGCCTTCGTCGAAGCACTGCCGCTTGAGTATTTCCTGTTGGAACGCTCCCTCGAAGCGTGAGATGTTAGTCGTCGGGAAGCCCGAGTGACGTCTGGTGCAGAAAATATTGCTCGCCGTATTTGCTTCGAATGCGTACGAACTTGTAGTCAGGCTTGTTGAATTGGAAGCAATCTGATAGATCGTCGGCCCGGCCGTCCGTCGTGCCCATCGACCCTAGGTGCAGCGCTTCTTCGGTAAATTTTAAAATAGAGCCGAACTCATGGCGCGCGGTTGAAGTATAGCCCCGTTTGGCGTACGGGGAAATGACCAACAATGGAACGCGGAAGCCGAGCTCGTACGAATTGTATTGAGGTGGGCGTACATGGTCGAACCAGCCGCCCCAGTCGTCCCAAGTGACGAAGATTGCGGTGGTGCCCCAGTACTTGCTGCTGCCGATCTTGTTCACGACCGACGCGACCCACGAGGGGCCGGAGCCATTGTTGCGGTCCGCGTGATCGGACGCCGCGGTAGACGGCGTAATCCAAGTAACGCTTGCGAGGTAACCGCGGCCGATATCGGTGAGAAATCGCGATGACGGGGTGATCACGTTTGCGTTGTACTCCGCCTTCGTCTCCCACAACGGCTCGATTGCGTCCAGCCCGTTCCACATACCCGCGCCGGGAGTGTTTTGATAGTAATGCCATGAGAGGCCCGCATTGTCGATGAGGCTGGTCAATGCGCGCCGGTTGAAGCAGGGAAACGTGCTTTGGTTTTCGATGCCGTTTGCGTCAATGAGTTCCACCGATGAGCCTTTCGGGGAATCGCAACCGCCCGTGGCGATAGCGTTGCGCGTAAATGCGTTCTCGGCCGCTCGTAGGCCCGACCCGCTCGAAATAGTCGAGGTGCCGCTCACGAGATATTGGTGCGCCGGAAAGCTTGGCCCCGCATTGCTCTGGAACATTGCGGAGCCAAACGTGTATTGCTTTGCGAGATCGTAGTATGGTTGGACGTCACTTTGGGGAACGTAGCCGTAAGCCGCAACGGCTTGCGACGGGCATTGCGTCGGCTTCTTGCATTTTACGCCTGCGAGGTTCCAACCATTGAGTCGGCCTTTGGCGTACTCCGCGACGAAGTCCGGATGGTTGTGGTTGACGTCATAGGGCGCAGTCAACGAGACAGGTTGCAATCGTACGGATTTCGCTTCGGAATTCTCCCCGTAGGAAACGGTATTCGCCTTCGGTAAGAAATGGAATAGGTTGTCGACCGACCGGTTTTCCTGGATGATGATGACGACGTGTTGAATTCCCGAAATTTGTTGACGGGCTAACGTTCGTAGCGGCGTCGTCGGTGCGGATTGCGCAGAAAGCGCGGGAATCTGGGCGCCGCGGCTGCAGGCGACGAGAACGAATAGGCCCGGTAAGATTTCCCGAAGGGTTCTGGCCCCGCTCACGGGGTGTCGCTTTTATGCAACGGCAGCGAACGTCCTGCGGCGTTAAAGTCGTTCCAGAAGCGGCTCGTCTTCCAACCGTGACAACTCCTCGGGCAGGCGCCCTCGGACGCGCGCCGCGAGCTGCGCCGCGAGTTCCTTGCGGCGGGCGGCGTCCAGCGCGTTGCGGCGGTCCAGAAATCGCTTGATCAAGGCACGTTCGTCGCCGTTGAGATATCGAGTCGCAGCGTACGCAGGCTCGTAGCCGCGTTCGAGCGGTGCGCGCGGCGGGGCCAGACCCGCGTCGCGTACGACGATGGTGCCGGCGGCGAGGTCGCCGAGGCGTTTGTTCTCTGGAGAGAGTAGCGCACTGATCGCCGCAAGAGCGTAGTAGCCGATAAGCTGCTCTCCGACCCGAATAAGGTTGCGAATCAGTGAAGCGCCGAAGTCGATCGGATAGCCGCCGTCGCGCACGACGCGAAGGCCGAGGAGCTTCTTGCCGGGCGTCTGCCCGCTCCATAGCGCCTCGAAGACGATGAAGTAACCGAATAGAACCGCGAAGAGAATTACAATGAGCAGCGCGACGATCAGGCTGACCGCAAATTTGTCGGCGAAGGGAGGGGTCTGTCGCGCGGCGGCCGCGCGCAATAGCGCCAGAAAGAAGCTTCCGAATATCGCAAACAGGACCAAAATCTGAATCGCCTGATCGACGATGAGTGCGAGGAAGCGGCTTCCCAAACCGGCGAGCTCGTAGCTGAACGCAATGCTCTCGGGCGTACGAACCTCAAGGGTGCGGTTCACAAGGCCAGGTTCGACGGCCGCCGCTCGCCAACTCCCGAGCGTTGACGCAAACCGTTTTCGTCGCGCGCCGGTCGGAGACATGGCAGCGTCTCGATGCGCTCCTCAAGCGTATCGAACGTCGCGGCATGCGCGCGCTTTCACCGGAGGAGATATTCGAGCTCGGCCGGCTCTACCGTGCAACGACGAGCGATCTTGCCTACGCCCACGGCCGCGGCTTCGACTCTGCGCTGCTCGAATATCTCAACCGCAGCGTCGCGCGCGCCCACGCGCACGTCTATGCCGGGGCGCCGGAGAGCAGCATCAAGCGCGTTGCCGACTTCTACGCTGTAACCTTTCCGCGGGAGTTTCGCCGCTCGTTGCCTTACATCGCCATCTGCACGGCGATTACGGTGGCGTGCACCGTCGTCGCCTACGTGCTGGTGCGTAATAACCCAGCCGATGTCTACGCGCTGCTGCCGAAGTTGCTCGTGCCCGAGACGATCCGCAAAAGCCTGCACGATTCTAACTTCGCGGTAGATCCGAGCTTCGCGCCCGCGATGTCGGCGATGATCGTCGCCAACAACGTGAAGGTGGCGATCATTGCGTTCGCAGGCTCGGTGACGCTCGGAGCGCTGACCGTGTATATCATTGCGTTCAACGGGTTGATGCTGGGCGGCTTTGGAGCGCTCTTCACCAATGCGGGATTCGGCGGCGATTATTGGGCGACGATCGCGCCGCACGGCATCATCGAGCTAACCGCTATCCAGATTGCCGGAGCCGCCGGTCTGCTGATCGCCGCCGGCGCACTCTATCCGGGGCGCCGGCGGCGCCGTGACCTGATCGTCGCGAACGCAAAGCGGGCCGGAACGCTGATCCTCGGCGTCGCTTCGATGCTGATCGTGGCCGGCACTATTGAAGCGTTCGTTTCGCCGCGCCGCCTGCCGGAATCGGTGCGCGTAGCCGTCGGCCTCTTCACTGCGGTGCTGCTGATTTTCTACTTCACGAGTGCCGGCCGCCGCGTCGAAGACGTTACAAAAGGCCGCGCCGCTTGACGCGCAGATACTCGTCGATGAGCGCCGTCGTCAGCTTCTTGGCCGGTACGTCGATGACGATGACGCCGCCGCGTTCGAGTATCGAGGCGGCAATACGCCGTTCGTTCGCCAGCTCGAGCGCAACATTCGCGCGATAGGCGTCCCCCACGCTCTGCGGTTCGCGTGAAAGCGCCGCGCTCACGGCGGCGTCGTTCATGAAGACGCAGATCAGTAGATGGTGTCGCGACAGTGATGCGACCTCCGCCATCACCGTCGCCTGCGCCAGCGGATCGATCACGTCGGTCAGAAAAACGATCAAGGAACGCTTGCGCAAATGATGGCGGAGGTAGGCGAACGCGCGCGTGTAGTTCGCCTCCTCGAAGCGGGGCTCCAGCCCGTACAAGGCCTCGGAGAGACCCGCGATGGAAGAGCGCGTCGACCGAGGTGCGCTGGCCGTAAGGATGTCGTGAGCGAACGCGACGAGACCGACGCGGTCGCTTGCGAGTCCCGCAATCGTTGCTAGCGAGAGTGCTGCCGTGACGGCATAATCCAGCTTGCGGGCCGTACCGATGCGCGGCGTCATGAGTCGGCCACAGTCGAGCAGCAGCACCACGTTCTGACTTCGCTCGACCTCGTGCTGCGCCACCATCAGCTTGCCACGGCGCGCCGTGGCCTTCCAATCGATCGTGCGGAAGGCGTCGCCGTCGCTCCATTCCCGCAGCGACTCGAACTCGGTTCCCGCACCCCGCAGCTTCATTCGCCGCAGGCCGGCTTCGATGACGCGGTTGCGCACATTGAGCCGGCCGTACCGTTGGACGGCTGCGAGATCCGGGTAGACGCGAATCGCTTCGACTGCCGCGATACGCCGGCGACGTCGCACGAGGCCAAGCGAGTTCTCATACCAGGCGTAAAGGGGTTGCAGCTCGCCGGCCCCGCGCGAAATTGGTGTCAGGGGGCGAACCATGCTCGCGACGCTTTTCGCCGGCACTTGGCCGGCGAGTTCATCGACTTCGAAACGCAGCGTTGCAACCGGCGTTTCGATGATGCCGACTCGCAGGGCACGGTTCGAGCGATTTTCGATCGTATACACGAGCTCGGCGCCGATCCCGAGTGCAAAGTGCTCGGGCGGCGTTCGAGCGATTCGCACCGCGGACGCCGGCGGCCCAAGCAGTACATCGGCGATCGTGGCGAGCGCGAGCGCGCCGCTCAGGACCGCGGCAAGCGGTACGAAGATCGCAACGCCGGGCGAACATGCGACGAGCAATGCGATCGCTGCCAGCGTCCAGAGAAAACGCGGCGTGACCCATGCCGGGAGCCAAGGTCTAGCCACGCGGAACGGGGACGGCCGCCAGCACCTCGCGCAGCACGTCGCGCGCCGAAACGCCTTCGATTTCCGCGTCGGGCGCAACGATCAAGCGATGCGGAATCACGAAATCCGCGACGTCTTTCACGTCATCGGGCGTTGCGAAGTCGCGCCCGCCGACGGCGGCCGACGCCTGCGATGCCGTCAGAAGTTGGATAGCGGCGCGCGGCGACGCTCCCAGGGTAAGCCGGGGATGCGTGCGGGTCGTCGCGACGATCCGATACGCGTACTCGCGCACACCTTGCGAGAGGTGCACGCGCCGGACGGATTGCTGCGCCTCGAGCACTTCAGCCGCACTCGTTACCGGTGCAATGTGCGACGCCTCCAAGGCGCGCGCGTCGAAGCCGTCCGCCGTGCGGGCAAGCAGCTCCAGCTCTTGTGACTCCGCAGGATACGACGACGCGACTTTGATCATGAATCGGTCGAGCTGCGCTTCGGGAAGCGGATAGGTGCCTTCGTATTCGATCGGGTTCTGCGTGGCACAGAGCAAAAAGGGCTGCGGCAGCGGATAAGCGACCCCGTCGATCGTGATGCGCCCTTCCTCCATCGCTTCGAGCAGTGCCGACTGCGTCTTTGGCGGCGTGCGGTTTACTTCGTCGGCAAGCACGACGTTGGCCACGATTGGGCCCATGCGCGTGGTGAACTGCGCCGTCTGCGGATTGAAGACCGTCGTACCGACGACGTCGGAAGGCATCAGATCGGGCGTGAACGCAATACGCCGAAACTCCAGGCCGACGAAGCGCGCCAGGGCGCGCACCGCCAAGGTCTTGCCGGTGCCTGGTACGCCTTCGATCAGAACGTGACCCCGCGCGAACAGCGCGACCGTCAAGCCGAGCGTCAGACGATCGGCGCCGACCAAGACGCTCTCCATTGCGTCCGAGAGACGGCCGGCGAGTTCTTGAACCGACAGGCTCACGCGTGTTCCTTTCGCCGTTGGAACTCACCAACTGCCTGCCGCAGGACGTCGCCATCGTTCGGTCGGAAGCGCGAACGACGCATGAGCTCGGCCATCGCCGCGATGTAATGCGACGAGTCGCGCTCGTCGGGCGGGTCCGGGAGATAGGGCGGGGCGAACGGCACGTTCGCCCCGATGAGCGCGACCGCAACGATGGCGACGACGATCCAAGTCGCGGCATGCACCGCTTTTGGCAGCGCGGCCCACATCGTCGGACTCTCGCTATAGCCGTGGACGTACTCGTCGAAAGCCGCCTCGCCGTGACCCGCAACGACGTTGTAGGCAAAGCGCAGGTTGTCGGAATTGCGCAGTTGAGCGTTGCCGAACAGCGCCGGCGCCGTCATCGCTATCACCTCGCCCCGGCCGAGACGATAGGCGACCGCGACCAATCCGTGCGCTCCTGCGAGCAGCGGGACGCCGCGCGGCTCTTTAAACGGAAAGAGCCACTCGATGCTGCCCCGCACCCGTGCGACGCCTTGGGTATAGGCGTTGCGGGCTAGCGGAATGGCATCGCCGCCATAAGGCGCGAGCACCGTCGTGCCGACACCGGGCGTCACGTCTTGGGGCCCCACAAACTGGCTATCGATCGTGACCAGACGCCCGCCGCCGGCCACGAATTTGCGCAGCAGCGCCGCACCGTGCTTGTCGAAGCCAACAGCGGACGGATCGTCTTCGTAACCCGTAACGACGAGCGTCTTGATTGTCGAATCGAGCGCAGCGATGGGATGCTCGAATCGCCGAATCGGCACGCGCGCGGCATGCAGTACTTCATAGAGCGCGCGGTATCCGTTCGGCCCGGTATCGTAAGTAGAATAGACGGAAGGGCGTCGCTCCTGCTCGATGGCGCTGCGCTCGTATGCCAGCAGCGCGAGCAGCAACGCGCAGATTGCCAGAACGACGGCGTCGAGGCGCGGCTTTATGGCGCACCTTCCTGCGCGAGGCGGTCGAAGGCATCGCGCGCGCGATCCCACTGCGGTTGCGCGACGGAGCGTTCGGCATAGGCCTTCTCGACGAATGGACCGGCTACGGCATCGAACGGCTCGACCAGCGCGGCATCGGCCGCACGAAGCTCGCGTCGTAAATCGCCGACGGTGGCGCTGCCTCCCGCTTTCACCGCTCCCCGCCGATCGAGCAACCCGACGGTCGCGGTGAAGAGAAGCACCGCCGCGTTGCCGTACTCGCCGCGGCTCGCCGCGTCGCAGGCCCGCTTGTAAAGGAAATCTGGACTCGGTGCCTCCGCGAGCGGCGCGGCGTTCGTGCGCAGGTTGGAACGCGAAAACTGAAGATTCCTTAGAAGCCGCGCTGCGACGAAGAGCAAGAGCAGGAGGATGACGACGAGCAGCAGATCCCCGATGCTTGCCGCTTGTTCCTTGCCGACGTGAACGCGAGAAAAGATCGTGCGCCAAAACCACTGCCAACGATCGGCGAGCCATTGTAACGCCCGCCGCCACCATGGCTGCGTCGCGGCGGAGGGCAATGACCTCACGAGTTGGTAGCGTCCGGGAATCCCGAGCTCGTGCTTCGCCAATGCCCCGAGATCGGGTGCCGCTTGCTGGGACACGGGACGGCGAAGTGCGGACTCCAGGCGAGCCGCGGAGTGCGTACGATTGGCGTGCAGCCAGCGTTCGATCAGCACCTCGCGCGACGGCGCCCCGAGCGCAACCGTCGCCGCGACGGTGACGATCACGCGACCTGCGTGGCGGTCAGACGCTCGAGGCTGGCTTGGAGATCGAACGCTTCGCGGCGAATGCGCACGTCGAAGTAATAGACCGCGAGAAGAACGACTGCGAATGGGGTGATGACGGCGCTCGGGAGCGCCTGAATGATCGTCTGGAGGGCCGGCAAGTGCGCGATCCCCGCAAATAGCGCAAGGCCGCCGAACATCGCCGAAGCACCGAGAATGATGGCGAAGACTGCAATTGCGAAAAGCAGGGCGCGCCAGAACTCGGAACGATTAAAGACGCGCGAAAAGCCGAGCAGAAGCGATGCGACGACGGCGCGCTCTTCGATCACGGCCGAATACATCGCGAACGCAAGCGCCAGAGCGAGCGGTGCGAGCAGTGGAAGCATCGCGAACAAAACGAAAAGCATGCCGATCAACCCAAACGCTAAGAAGAGCCCGTGTAGCCCGGCTGCTAGGGTCACTATGACAAAAACGACCGCAAACGCAATAACGAATGTAGCAGCGTACCATCCCAGCAGCACGAGGAACTCGATTCCGATCAATCCCGCGATTTGCAGCCAGCGCCGAAAGACGGCCTGGTAACAGGCCCCGAACTCGACCGGTCGATCGCGGTAGAGACGTGCGACGCCCACGGCCACCGCATTCATCACGAACGGCCAGAGCGCGTACGAGAGAAACGCCGTCGCAACCAAGAGCGCGGTGGCGCTGGGAGAATCGAAGATCGTGGGAACCGGCTGGGCCGGCGGCCGGCCTGGATGCTGGAGGACGCGAATGATGGCTTCCAACTGCGGTTGAGAGCCTCGATCGATAAAATATTGCAAGAACGAAAGCGGCACAACGAAGACTAATACGATGGCCGCAAACGGCACGAAATTGCGGACGTAGAGCGTGACGGCGCGGTCGAAGATCTCGCCGAAGCCGAGAGGTCGAAGCTCCATCGCGAGCGCCTTCTTGCTGGACTGCGCAAAAACCCCGCTCGTCTAGGCTTTGCCGCTCAGCATGACGCGCGCGGCATTCCAGCCGGCGGCGCCCATGACGCCGCCGCCGGGGTGTGCGGCAGCCCCGCAGAGATAGAGGCCTCGAATCGGGGTGGCGTAACCGGCATAACCGGGAACGGGGCGAAACGCGAAGAGCTGATGCAGCGGCATCGCTCCTTGGAAAATGCTGCCGCCGGTGAGTCCAAACGTCGCTTCGAGATCGACGGGAGTGAGAATCTGCCGATCGATGACCGAATCTTTAAAACCAGGCGCGTAACGCTCCACGACGTCGAAGCAGCGATCGGCGTACTCGTTGCGAAGCGCGTCGGTCCAGGGCCCGTCGTTCAAGCGATAGGGCGCGTACTGCGTGAACATCGACATAAGATGCTTACCGGGCGGTGCGACCGTCGAATCCAAAGACGACGGCATCGTGCATTCGACGACGGGCTCGCGCGAGAACGAGCCGTACTTGGCATCGTCATAAGCGCGCTCGATGAAATCCTGATCCGGACAGAGGTGGACCGTGCCGAAGTGCTGCGGCCCGGGTTCGTGACCGGGCAGCGCGCTGAAGCTTGGCAGCCGCTCGAGCGCGACGTTGATCTTGCACGAGGCGCTGCTGTACGCGATCCGTCCAACCGCCTCGCGAAACGGCGCCGGAAGCGTTGCTCCATCCAACAGCTTCTCAAAGGTGAGATGACAATCCACGCCGCTTGCCACGTGCTTTGCGCAGAACTCATCGCCGTTTGCGAGCGCCACGCCGGTGACCCGCGAGTCTCGCGTCAAAATTCGCGCAACTTCCGCGTCGGTGCGAATTTCGACGTCTAAATCTTTGGCGGCCGCCGCAAGCGCTTGGGTCAAGCCGCCCATGCCGCCGCGCACGTAGCTCCAAACGCCGCGCTTTCCGTTCGTCTCGCCCATCACGTGATGAAAGAGAACGTATGCCGTCCCCGGCATCGACGGCGCCATGAAGGCCCCAATGATCGCATCGGTGGCAATCGTTCCCTTGAGCTCTTCGCTCTCGAACCAGCGATCCAGGATCGGACGCGCCGCGCCGGTCAACACTTCGATCGCCTCACCCATCGCCGGACCGAGGCGCTGAAGCGCGCGTCCCATTTTCCCCGCTTCAAATAATTGTCCGAGGCTGGGGCGCACGAGGTTGGGCGGGATTTGCGTGAGCGTCGGCTCTACCACCGAAGCGACGCGCTCGAGCATCGCTTCGTATCGCGGATAGTTCTCGGCATCGCGGTCGCTGAACTTTGCGATCTCTTTCGCGTCTCGGGCGGTTCCGGTCCCCAGCATCAAATAACGGCCGTCCAGGAAGGGCGAGAACGACGCCGGGTTTCGCTCGATAGCCTCAAAACCATACTCTTGCAGACGAAGATCGCGGATGATTTCCGGACGAAAGAGACTATTGACGTACGCCGCGGTCGAAACTTTGAAGCCTGGAAAGACTTCTTCGGTCACGCACGCGCCACCGACGACATAGCGCCGCTCCAACACCAGCACTCGCCATTTCGCCCGGGCGAGATAGCAAGCGGTGACGAGGCCGTTGTGCCCGCCGCCGACCACGATGGCGTCGTACTTCACTTTAAATGCTCAGCTTCAGGCTGAAGTACGCGTTGAAGGGCTGGTTGAGCGAGTTCGTCTGATCGTTGTAGGTGCCGAACTCCGGCTGATAGGGATAGCGCAAAAAGGTTTGCACGTTCGCGCCCGGATTATAGGCGTTGCCGACCGGCGGCGTCGACGGCCCTCCGATGAGGTTGGTGTAAATGCACGTCGAGTTGCTCCAGTAGTAGGTGAACGCCGTGTGCTGGCCGCCAAAACACGTCTGCAGCAAGTTTGCGAGCGTGACGGAGGCGCTCACGCGCGGCGAAACTTGATATGAGATCTGCAAGTGGCCGAGGAGTTGAGCCGGCTCGCGAAACGCCCCAATGGCATCGAACTGTCCCGTGTACGGATCCGGAATCGAAAGCGTCGCGGCGCACGCCGCATCGTCGGCATTGAATGGACGGCCGCCGGCCGCGCCATACGGGTAACGCGGATCGCCCGTCGTCGAACTCGTCAGCGGCTTTCCGCACCCCGCCGCGGGGTCGATGCCGGGCGTCGTCAGCGGTGCGCCGTACCGGTTGCCGGCGACGAATTGGAACGAGGGCGTGATCGTAAACCGGTTGTGCTTGTAATTCAAGATGAGCGTGGCGACGTAGGGATAGTTGAAGGCGTTGACCCCCGAGCCGATCGGCCCCGGAAACACCGAATACGGCAGATACGACGCGGTTGGGTCGAGCAGCGAAAACGCCGGCGAAAGCCAGTAGGGGTTGGCAACATCCCCCGCTTTGCAGGACGGATCCGGTTTGCCGCCGGGCGTATAGCATGGCGCCGCCGCAAGCCCATTGGTGGTCGCGCCGCAGAGCGCTTCTCCGAACTGACTCTTGCGGTAGTCCATTCCGCCCGGCGCGCACGATTTCGTGTACGCGTTGTACTGCGAAATGCCCGAGTTGATCGGCGAGATCACACTCGTGCCGTTGGGCAGCTGACTGAATTTCACCGTCACGTAGGTATAGGCGAACGAGAGCTGCGCCGCAAAGCCGTTTCGGCTGAAATCGCCCTTATCGAACTGAAACTCGAAGCCCTTCGAAGTCTGAAAGCCTGCGTTGAGTCCCGAAACGAGCCCGGTCGTGTAGTTGACGTAGAAATTCTCGATCTGGTCTTGCGTTTGGCGAAGAAAAGGCGTCAGCTTGAACGACATGTCCGTTCCGGGAAAGTGGTGCTCGAGTGAAAAGTCGCTGTTATACGAGACCGACGGCGCGACTTCGTGTCCGGGCGTCGTGAACCCGAGTGCGTAGAATTGAGCGAGTGTATCGGGAAGGTTCTGCTCTAGCCCGTTGTACTGCTCGTAGGCCGCGCTGGGCTGTTCGTTATACCTGCCGTAGCTCGCGCGCAGCACCGTGTCGGGATTTACCGTATACGTAGCGCCGAACCGCGGCTGCGGGATGTTGTAGTCGAACGCGCCGGGAATGTTCTGCACGTTCGCGTTGACGTATTGCTTGCCGAAGGCCGAGCACGGCCTCTGCGAGTTCGTGCTCCAGCCGGAAGACCCGAGCAGCGCTCCGCGATCGACGAGCGTGAGCGTCTGAGTATTGAAGCACGTATCCTGGTTGAAAGCGTTAAACCAAAAATTTCGAGCGGGGCCGAAATCGGTGTTGGCTCCCACATAGTCGTAGTTATCGACGCGCAGGCCGAGGTTGAAAAAGAGCTTGTCGCTTGGCCGCCATTGATCGGTGATCGAGTAGCCGGTGAAGTACGGGGTGACGGTATTGTTCAGTCCGTATGCGCCGTTCTCCACCAGATAATAGGCGCAGGGGCCGCCGCCGCAGCTGACGCCGCTGATGTTGGAGTGTGCCGTCGGATTGCTCAGCAGGAGAAAGGTCGGGAGCGATCCGTAGGTGACGCCGCTCGCCTGTCCGTCCGAGCATGTCGTCGGCACCGTATAAGGAGTGCCTCCGCCGTAAAGGTGGTAACAGGTTCCACTGAATGGGTTGTTCCGATTGACCAGCACGGCAAATGCATTGCCGTAGGCGGTACCGTATTGGAAATTCTGCTCGTTATAGATGCGCGCGCCGGTCGACGTCGTGTACGATCCCTCCGCCTCGAGGAGATCTTGGGGACTGAGCTGGTCGGTGAAGTTCACGCTGACGCCACGCGTGTGATTATTGATCTCGTAATCGCCGGAATCGTAGTACGCGTAGGGCTGCAGCGACATCATCGGCCCGTTCTCGATCCAATCCGAGTAGTACGTGTAGCCGTAGACGCGCAGGAAGGCGTTGGAGCTGAAGTTTTTTTGGTATTGCAGCTTGAAGATCGCCTGACCGTTGTAACCGCGGTCCCGCTGATTGTTCGGGTCGGGGATAGGGCCGTCGAACGGATGCGCCGGTGACGAGGGATAGAAGTACGGTTTCACTTGCGACGCGTAGTTCGTCGGTAAGAACGTCCCGATCGGGCCCTTGTACTGCCAGGCATCGAGATAGTACGGCGGATAGCTTCCGACCGTATTGATCCAGTTGCTGTATCCCTCGTCGTTTACCGAGCTGAAGAACGTGGTAAAGATCTCATCGTTGTCGTAGAGAAGCTGAATGTCGTCGCGTAGCCCGTCATTTTTGTGCGGAATCGCAATGTGGAAGTTCATGATCGACGTGCGCGTCGCGACGTTCGCGGCATCGCCGGTGCCGAAGCCGATTGGGCCGAGAATCCAGCCGGGCGTGCCATTGAGCCCAACGTTCGGTGCGCCGTTGGTATAACACGACGGAAGTCCGCTGCCCGCAAGGTTCTTTGGCGACGGGCACGAGCCGAGCTGCTGGCCGAATTCGTTGGCATACGCCGCTCCGCCGAACTGATCGACATAGCGATAATCCTGATTGAATCCCCCGATTCCGACGTAATACGAAAACATGCGGTCGGGCGTCGCGCCGCCGGCTTCGACGTTGGCGCTGTGGTAGAAGACCGGCGTGCCGGCGCTCAAGTTCGCGGCCGCGTAGCCGGGGAAAGTTCCCGTCTTGATGACCTGATTGATAAAACCGGCGAGGCCTTGAGCCTCGGCGTTGGCGGGCGTCGCGCCGGTATAGACTTGAAGCTCGAGCTGGCCGAGTGAGGAGACCGAGCTCGACGGATAGTTATCGAAGGCGCGGTTGACCGGAATGCCGTCGAACTCATAGCCGACCTCCGAAGCATCGCCGCCGCGGATGTGGACCGCCTGATTGTATCCGTTTTGATTGGCTGGGACGTAGGCGCCGGGGACGGACGCAATCGCGGAATAGGCGTTATTGAGGTCGCCGCCGCCACCGAGTACGGCGGTGCGCGCTTGCTGCGCCGCATTGATGGAATAGATATCCGCGGTCGTTCCAGGCTTTACCAGGCTCGCGGCGCTACGCGATGTGACGTTTGCGATCGTCCGCAGTGCTACGCGCATGGTCAGGGTCAGCGTCTGCTGAGCATCGGCGAGCACCGCCACGCCGGCGTAGGAAAGCGGCTCGTACCCGCTCTTTTTCAGCGCGACGGTGTATTCGTCAGGCGCCAGCGAGACGAATGCGAAGTGTCCGCGCGCGTCGGTCATCGTGCTCGCACTCTGCGACGGGCTCGTCACCGTTACCGCAACGCCCGCAATCGGCGTCGCCGACCCCACTTCCGTGACGACGCCGTTGATGCCGCCGGTCGTGCCCGCCCACGCCCACTGCATCGCGGCGCTCAAGATGAGGGCAATTGGTGTCATCCTGAGGAGCGAGCGCAGCGAGCGTCTCGAAGGACGAAGGGCGAAAAGCGCAGGGCGCCTCATGTGCATGCCTCCAGCTTGGGATCGGGTGGTAATCGGTGCGCGGCCAAGAAGGCGCGATACGCGGCCATCGCGGTTTCGAATTGCGCGTGAATGGCGGCAGCTTCGCGCTCGTGCGGCGGCAGCGGCGGACCTTGCGAGAGCGCAACGACGCCCTGAAGAATCGTAAGCCGTTCGCGCAACCGGTCAGGCATAAGTTGGTCGTCTTCGGAGTTCACCACGCCCGACGTAAGCATGGAATAGACCGCTCTCGCGTCGCGCCGCAACGCCGTGTCATCCTGAGCGGAGGCCCCTGAGCCCGTCGAAGGGGCCGAAGTCGAAGGGCGAAGGGCAAGCCGATCAAGCCGATTGAGCGCGACGTCGATCGCCGATAACTCGTCGTCCAACGCTTTGACGAATTCGTATCGTGCCACGTACTGCGCTTGAGTCCATGCTGCGCGCGGATCGGGCCGTACCTCGAGCGGCTCACGCATAGTCGTCGCGCCGGCGTGGAGCGCAACGGTGTAGTGTCCCGGCACAACGGTCGGCCCGGCGCTGCCGCTATTCCACGGGCGCGCGCGACGCCATGGCACCGGCGGGCTTTCGCTCAGGTCCCATGCGATCCGCTGCACGCCCGCTTCGCCTGGGGCATCGGCGCAACGAATGCGCCGGCCGCTCGCGTCGAGCACGTCGATCCACGCCCGCGCCGGCGACGGCAAGTAATACGTCATCATCGCACCCTCGGGTGGGTCCTCGCCCGCATAGGCTCCGGCCGATAAACAGCACCCATCGGGATGCGTCCCATAGTACGACGTCCACCACCGGTACCACGTGTACGCGGTTCGAAGCGGAAAGAGCGTCGGCGCAGCCGCGGCAACGGCTTTGGTCAGGCCGGAGATTGCGCCGATATCGTCGAGGATCCAGAATCCCGCGCCCGTGCGTCGCGATCAGCAGATCGTGGCGCTGGGGTTGAATCCGCATGTCGTGCACCGCTACCGACGGCATGTTGAGGCGCAGAGGCTGCCAATGCGCGCCGCGATCGAGCGTGTACCAAACGCCTTGCTCCAATCCGGCGTAGAGGACGTCGGGATTCGCCGGATCCTCACGCACGACGTGGACGTACTGATCGCGCGGCAATCCGCCGGAAATCGAACGCCACGTCGCGCCGGAGTCGCCCGTAACGAGAACGTAAGGCCGAGGGTCGCCCATTACGTGACGATCGACCGCAACGTACGCGCGGCGCGCGTCGGCGCTCGATGCCTCAACCGTGTCGATACGTCCCCACGCAGGTATCTGCGCCGGTGTAACGTTCCGCCATCGCGCCCCTCCATCGGTCGTCAACTGCACCAAGCCGTCGTCGGTTCCAACCCAAATGCATCGCGGCTCCAGAGGCGATGGCGCGATGTCAAAGATCGTGTCGTAAAATTCCGCGCCGGAGACGTCGGTGTTGATCGGGCCGCCGGCGACGAGCTGTTTGCTGGGATCGTTGCGGGTGAGATCGGGACTGACGATCGCCCAAGTGCGTCCGCGATCGCGGGTTTCAAATAAAACATTAGCGCCGAAGTAAGCAGCGGTGTTGCCGTGACCGAACGCAATCGGCGCCTCCCAGTTCGTACGAAACGGCAGACCGGCGAGCGCGCGTCCGTTCGTATCCGTGACGTCGGGCGAGATGTCGTAATTCTGCCGGGAGCGGAGATCGTAAATCCCGAGTTGTCCGTTGAGCTCGTTCACGCCGACGTTCCAGATCGACGACGGGTCACCGGGTTGGGGCCAAACCCAAGAGCCGTCGCCGTCGTTGCCGACGTCGCGCCAGTCGGAGTTCTCGATTCCAAGCGGGCTTAGCGAGTCCGACGGGCCGCAATAGGAATCGTTGTCCTGAATTCCGCCGCACACGCGATACGGATTCTCTTCGTCATAGCCCACCCGGTAAATCTGCGCCAACGCTACGTTGAAGCGCCAATCCCAGGTCTTGCCGCCATCGATGGAAATCGGAGCGCCGCCGTCGTTGGCTTCGATGATACGCCGGCCGTCGTTGGATATCCATAAACCGTGGTGATCTTGATGGACCGCGCCTAGAACGTCGCTGTAGGTCTTTCCGCCGTCGCGCGTTTCGATGAGATCTTCGGATGAGAAGAAGACGCGATTGCGATCCGACGGATCGGCCGCGAGCCGGCTCATGTAGAACGGTCGCTGGTTGACGAGCGTATCCGCCGTCATCAAGCGCCAATGCGTCCCTGCGTCGTCCGAGCGCCACAACACGCCTTCCTTGGATTGAATCACCGCATATACGCGCCGCCCGGCGACGGCAATGCCGATGCGGCCCATGTAACCCCGCGGAAGTCCATTGCCCCGCAACGAGCGCCACGTCACGCCGCCGTCGGTCGACTTAAAAATCCCGTCGCGCGGGCCACCGCTGGAGAAATTCCACGGAACGCGCCGAAATTGCCAGATACCGGCAAAGACCACGTTCGGACGACGCGAATCGATCGCGAGATCCGACGCGCCGCTCGCGCGCCCAAGATAGAGCGTGCGTTGCCAGGTTCGTCCGCCGTCGGTCGTACGGTAGACGCCGCGCGCCGAGCTGTCGCGGTAAGGATTGCCGACCGCGGCCACCCAAACACGCCGCGAGTCTGCGGGGTCCACGACGATCTGCGCGATCGCCCACGTTTCGCGCAATCCCGCGTTGCGCCAATGCACGCCGCCGTCGTGCGTGATCCAGATACCGTCGCCGTAAGAAATGTCGTTGCGAAAGTTCGGCTCGCCGGTACCGGCCCAAACCGTGTTAGCGTCGTGGGGATCGATGGCGATAGCGCCGATTGGGCCAACGGCATCCTGCGGCCAAACGTTGCGCCATTGAAGCCCGCCGTTCGTCGTTTTCCAAACGCCGCCGTCGGCGCCCCCGAAGTAATAGAGGTTTGGATCGGCGTTCGTGCCTGCCACGCCGGAAGTGCGGCCGCCCGCGACCGCCGGTCCGATGTTTCGCCAGGCGAGATTCTGCAGCGAGGGCAGTGCGACGCCGGCAGCCAGAAACAGCTGCAGCGTCGTCTTACTCCCCCATCACCTGCAAGTAGTGACGATCGAAGGCGCTCAGCAGCCCTTCGGCGTTTGAGTAGGGGCCCGGTGAATAGGCACGGGAGCTCAATCCGAGCTGCGTGAGCTCGTTGACATGCCAATCTTGACGGTTCGTGAGGTCCCAAAAATCGACCGCATCGCTGGGATCGAAGTCCGGTCGTGCGATGGTCTGCCGATCGAAGAGGAACGCGCAGACGACCTCGGTGCGGTCGGGCGCAAGCGGCCTCATATAGTGCACCATTATGTAATCCGGATGCAAGCTCAAGAGTAACGACGGAAAGATCGTGTAGTAGTAGACGCGGTCGAGATGCGGTCCGTCGACGCTTCCCAGTGGGGTCCGAGAGCTGCGTCCCGTCGTCGTGAGGCTGGTTCCGTGCTGACGCAGCTCGGAGAATCCGCCGAGAAACGGTCCCTCCGAGAGATCGTTGTGCCCGCTGTCGGAGGGCGAAAGCTTATCGAGCTGCGGATGAACGAGTGGGCAGTGGTAGCACTCCGAGTAATTGAGAAAGACCAGCTTCCAGTTGCAGGCAAGTTCGTACGTGAGCGAGCGTGCCGTTTGCAGCTCCCCGATATTCCAGCGCGCAAAGCGGCCGACCAACGGCGCAAACGCTTTCTCAAACGGCTCGATTCTGCCGACTTGAGTTGTGTCAGCCCGCGTTGTGTCAGCCCGCGTTGTGTCATCCTGAGCGGAGTGAGCGCAGCGAACGGAGTCGAAGGACGACGTGAGGTTAACGAAGACGAAGCCTTCCCAGAGGCCGACCTGCGCTTCCTTCAGAGGGTACGCGGAACGGTCGAAGCCCGGAAGCTCGGCCATGTTGCGTGCGGCCTTGAGCGCGCCGTCGAGGCCATACGTCCAGGCGTGATACGGGCACTGAATCGAGCCTTGGAAATGCCCGGATGCCGCCGTGCAGATGCGCGATCCGCGATGCCGGCATACATTATAGAAGGCGTGCACGACAGCGTTGGCGTCGCGCGTCACGATGAGGCTTTCGCCGGCCCGCTCGACCGTGAAGAAGTCGCCCGGCTTGGCAATCGATTCTTCGCGGCCCACGCACAACCACTCGCGCGAGAAGACGCGCTCCTGCTCACGGGCGAAAACTTCAGGCGAGATGTACCAGGAAGCCGGCAGCGTCTTCGCGCCGGTGCCGACATTCGGCCTCACAAACGTCTGCATGCAATCACCTTTCCAATCTCCTGCGCGGCTCGCCCTTCAGCCCGGCGGCAGAGGGTTCTATCCCATTTGACTGAATCCGCCCTTAACCAGCAGTTTGTTTGGCTTTTTGGTAAATCAAGCAATGAAACCTTCGGAAAATATCGTCCTTGAGCCGTCCCTTTCGCGGGAAGCCTACTGGGACGCCTCGTTCTACGCTCGCGAGCAAAAAGCGATCTTTTGGGACCAGTGGTTCTACGTGGGGCGCTCTGAAGAAATGGATGGCGTCGGCGCGTATCGGGTCGTCGACGTCGCGGGTGAGAGCATCATCCTTATCCGCGCCGAGGAGGGCCTGCACGGCTTTCTGAATTTTTGTCGTCACCGTGGCAGCCGGCTTCTCTGCGGTGAAGGCATCGTCCGCGGTAGCATTCGGTGTCCCTATCATGCCTGGGCATACGCCTTCGACGGCAACCTCGTGGCGTCGCCGTTCGTCTCGCGCGAGGCGATCCCGGAAGAGTCTCGCCGCTTGCATCGCGTTGGCGTGGAAGAATGGGAGGGGTTCGTGTTCGTCCACGTCTTCGCCGGCGGAGGGAAAGCCGGAATCGAGAGTCTCGCGGCGCAGCTCGGACCGGTCCCAAAACGACTCGTGCGCTATCCGCTCGCCGACCTCAAAGTTGCGCGTTCGCTGCGCTATGACGTCGCGGCGAACTGGAAAGTGATGCTCGAAAATTATAACGAATGCTATCACTGCGCGGGCGTCCACCCCGAACTCTGCCGGGTCGTCCCAGCGTTCAAGCAGTATGGAGGCGCCGACCTCGATTGGGAGCGCGGCATCCCGCACCGGCAAGGCGCCTGGACGTTCACCGCAAACGGTACCAGCGATCGAGCTGCATTTGCAACGCTGAGCGATGATGAGAAAGTGCGCCACAAGGGAGAGCTCATCTATCCCAACTTCATGCTCAGTCTTGCTGCCGACCACGTTGCCGCCTTTTCGCTCTGGCCGCGAGAGCCCGCGGTGACCGCGGTCGTGTGCGATCTTCTCTTTCATCCCACCGAAATCGGAAAGCCCGGCTTCGATCCGGCCGACGTGGTGGACTTTTGGGATCTCATCAACAAGCAGGATTGGAGAATCTGTGAAAGCGTTCAGGCCGGCATGCGTTCGCGCGCCTTTCACCACGGTTACTACGCTCCAATGGAAGACGCGAGCCTCGACATCCGCCGTTACATCGCGTCCCGTGGCTTAGGATCGTGACGCGCGAGTACGACGTCATCGTCGTCGGCCTCGGCGCCCTCGGCGGCGGCGCCGCCTACTGGCTCGCTAAGCGCGGCGCGAGCGTGCTCGGCCTCGAGCAGTTCGAGTTCGGCCACGCGCGCGGCAGCTCGCACGATTGGTCGCGTATCATACGGCTTTCGTATTTTTCGCCCGCCTACGTCCGTCTCGCGAAAGAAGCCTACCGCGCGTGGGAATCGCTCGAACGCGACGCGGGCGAGCAGCTCATCTTCAAGACGGGCGGCCTCGACATTGGGCCGCGCGACGGCGCAATTCCGCTCTCGAACTATGCCGACTCAATGAGAGCCTGCGACGTATCTTTCCAGGAGCTCGACGCCGCGGAGATTCGCAAGCGCTGGCCGGTCTGGAAAATCGGCGACGAAATCCACGGGCTCTTCCAGCCGGATAGCGGGATCGTGGCCGCCGAGCGCGCGACCGCCGCACTGCGGCGCACGGCTTCGTCTTTTGGCGCGACGCTTCGCGAGCACGCCTTCGTCACCGCAATACGCGACTCGGGCGCCGAGATTGAAGTCGAAGCGGACGGCGAGCGTTACCGCGCTGCAAAGCTCGTAATTGCGGTTGCCGCATGGACGCCGCAGTTGCTCGCAAAACTGGGCATTCGCATTCCCTTTGAGGTCACCAAAGAGCAGGTGATGTACTTCAAAGGGCCGGATCTTGCGAGCTTCGCGCTCGGCTCGTTTCCGATCTGGATTTGGATGGACGATCCATCCTTTTACGGCCTTCCGATCTTCGGGGAAAAGGAGGCCGTGAAGATCACGCAGGACGCCGGAGGCAAAGCGGTCGATCCGGACGCTCGCGGCTTCGAAGAAGATCCCGATATCACGGCGCGCGTTACCGCTTTCATCGAGCGCTATCTTCCGGCCGCGCTTGGGCCGGTGCAGCGCTTGAAGACCTGCCTCTACGCGCTGACTCCCGACCGCGATTTCATCATCGACACGATGCCGGAGCATCCCAACGTCAGCATCGCGGTCGGAGGCGGCCACGGCTTTAAGTTTGCCTCAGCGATCGGTCGCATTCTCAGTGACTTCGTGCTGGGCCCCTCGTTCGTCGACGTCGCTGAAGGTGGACTCGACCTCGGCGCGTTCAAGATCGATCGGCCGATTTTACAAATGGCCGCGCCTCCGAAGACCTACATGCTCTAGCGAGGCATCCAAAGCTCACGCATGCGCATTTTGGCGGTAAACCTGCGCTCAGGCGGAAGTCGAGGTACGATCGAGCGGCTCGTCAAGCGTTGTCTCAGTCACCGCCCCGATTGCATAACGCTTTCCGAGTTTAGGAACAACTCGGTTGGAGCGCAGATTCGGCGCTTCCTCGAAGGCGCCGGCTACGCGCACCACGCCGGCAGCGTTCCGGAGCATCGCGGCAACGGCGTCCTCATCGCCGCATTTCAAAAGTTCCAGGCGCTGCACAATCCCTTCGGACTCGCTGACGACGAATATCCCAACGCGATCGTCGAAGCGCGCTTCGATAATTGTCGCGTCTACGGGGTATATCTGCCGGGCCAGGACCGCAAACGCCCCCATCTGCGTTGTCTGATCTCGGCGGCGCAACGTTGGAACGAACGAAACGTAGCCGCGCTCGCCATTGGCGACTTCAATTCCGGCCGGAACGAGACCGACATCGAACTCAACCTTGGCCGCAGCCGTTTGGCCGACGAATTCAGCACCGCGGATTTATATGCGGAGCTCGAGCAACATTGGACGGAAGCATGGCTCCACGAGCACCCCGGCAAGACGGAGTTTAGCTGGTATCCATTTCGAACCAACGGCGCCGCACAGCGCCGCAACGGCTGGCGAATCGATAAGGCCTTCGTATCCAACGCCCTCTTACCGCAGCTTCGCGGCGCCGAATACGACCACGGCTTTCGATCGGAGGGCTTGACGGATCATTCTGCGCTTGTCGTCGACTTCGTTTCACCTCACGGTCGAATCGGCACGCGATGACCTTCGAGCCGGCCGACCTCATCGTGGTTGGCGGAACGATTCATACGGTCGACGACGCTTTGCGCGGTGCACAGGCGTTTGCGGTTCGGGGCGGCCGCTTTAGCTACGTCGGCTCGCTTGCGGGTGCAATGGCGTTGCGCGATGCGGCGACGGAGGTGCTCGATGTCAGCGGCCAGACGGTGCTTCCGGGTTTGGTCGATGCGCATCTGCACCTTACCAATCTCGGGCTAAAGCTCGGTCAAGTGGATCTGGATCGGAGCCGCTCTTTCGAAGAAGTGGTCGAGCGCACCGCGGTGTTTGCACGAACCGCGTCGGCGCAGTGGATTCTGGGGCGAGGCTGGGATGAGAATCTGTGGTCGACCCGCACCTTGCCGGTGCAAGAGATGTTGAGCGCGGCGATCGCGGATCGCCCGGTAGCGCTCGCACGAGTCGATGGTCATGCTTTGCTGGGGAATTCGCGGGCGATTGAGCTGGCCGGCGTCGACGACTCGACACCCGATCCCTTCGGCGGTCGTATCGTGCGCGACGAGTACGGCAAGGCGACCGGGATTTTCGTCGACGCCGCGCAGGCGTTGATCTACGACAGGGTCCCCAAACCGGCGCACGAGGAGCTCGTCGGAGCGACCCGCGCAGCGATTGCCGAATGCAATCGGTGGGGCCTGACCGCGGTGGCGGAGCCGGGGTGCGACGATGCGGTACTGGCGGCACATGTCGAGTTGCTCGAAAGCGATGCCTACTCGATTCGAAACTACGCGATGCTCGACGACGAGCCGTCTTTGATCGACGCTCACGTCGCTCGCGGCATCGTCGACGCGGCCTACGGCGGACGGCTCTGGGTGCGTGCCATCAAGATGTATGCCGATGGAGCGCTCGGCTCGCGCGGGGCGGCGTTGCTCTCACCCTATAGCGACGACCCGGAGAACAGCGGCCTTATTTTGACGCCGCAAGAGAGCATCGAAGAACTCACCGAGACCGCGCTTCGTGCCGGCTTCCAGGTTTGCGTGCACGCAATCGGCGACCGTGCCAATCGTATGGTCCTGGATGCGTATGAAGCGGCCCTCGAGCGCGTCGGCCCTTGCGCCGATCCACGATTACGCATCGAGCACGCCCAAGTCGTCGCACCGGACGACATCGCACGATTTGCGAGGCTCGGCGTGATCGTTTCCGTGCAAACCACGCACGCCGTCAGCGACGGCCCATGGCTTGAAGCACGACTCGGCTCACCACGCAGGGAAGGCGCTTATGCCTGGCGATCCTTGCTTGACGCCGGCGCGAGGGTCGTGAACGGAACCGACGCGCCGGTAGAACCGGCGAGCACGGCGCGGACGTTCCATGCGGCCATCACTCACGGCGGCTGGCGGTGCGAGCAGCGCATGACTCGGCGAGAAGCACTCGCATCGATGACGATCTGGGCCGCGCACGCCAACTTTCAAGAGCAGCTCATCGGCTCGATCACTCCCGGCAAATTCGCCGACTTCGTCGTGATCGATCGAGATTGGATGACGGCTGCACCAGAAGAGATCCTCCACACGAAAATCGTGAGCACGCACTTCGGGGGGCACCGCGTTTACGATTAGCCGGCGAGTTGACGAAGTGCCTTTCGTCTTCCGATCAGATAGATCGCTACGCCGCTGAAGATCATCAAAGCGGTTAGACCGATGACTTTCACGACCGCGAGCGTCTTGTTTGGATCGTCGTCGGCAGGAAAGCCGGCAAAGACGATGCCTCCAATCGTTGTCGTCAACCCGATCAGCGCTGCAATGGCGACCGTCCAGTCTCCGCCCGGGATCCGTACCATCTCCGGCGTCCATTCTGCGGCGCGGAGCTTGAGCGCGGCGCCAAACAAGAAAAGGAACGGCACCAAGGTAATGATGACGGTCGAGCTCACGAGGACGTCGTAGGCGCCGCGAACGCTCGTGCCGCCCTGTCCGAGAAAGATAAAGATCGCCGCGATGCCGGCTTGGGTAATGAGTGCGGCGACCGGCGAGCCCCAGCGGGGGTGCATGCGGCCGAAGCCGGCCGGAAGATAGTGATCGATGCCCGCGACAAACGGAATGCGCGCGACCGCGCCGAGCCACGCGCCGCAGCTCCCGATGCAGCTCACCGCGACAAGCAGCGCTGCAATGGGCGTGAGCGCGGTCCAGCCAAATCGGGTCGCGACATGTTCGATTGCTTGCATGACACCCGACGAGGGATTGACCGCATGGGGCACGAGCGTGGCCAAGACGCCGAGCGTTCCGAGGATATAAATGACGGCGATTGCGGGCGCTGCAAGCGCAAGACCAAGCGGAATCGTTCGTCGAGGACGTTTGACCTCGCCGCCCATGAACGGCAACGACTCGGGACCGGTCCATGCGAAGGCAATGACGGACCAGAAGATCAGGTCTTTGATATGCAGGCCGGGGCGCATCGTTGCGGCGTTGATCGGTGTTGCTGCGCCGAACTTCCACCACGCGAGCCCGCCGAGGGCAACGAGGAGCAGCGTCGCGATCCATCGCGAAGCGGCCCCCGCATTGTTCAGCCATTTCCCGACCTGCAATCCATAAATATTGACGATCGTCGCGAGTGCCAATCCGGCGATCGCGATGGTGATGAAGTACGCCGGCGAAGCCGATAGCGTTCCTCCATTGCTTCCACCGATGAAGAGCGCGTTTCCGGCCGCAAAATAGAGCAGCGCCGGAAAGTATGGGAGATTGCTCGTCCAGTATGTCCAGCCGGTAATGAAGCCCGCGAACGGCCCGAAAGCGCGCTTGCTCCAGACGTAGAGGCCGCCTTCATCGGGATAGTGCGATGAGAGAAAGACGACCGCAATCGACAAGGGCGCAAACATCGCCAACATGCCGATCAACCAGACCGGAATCGAGCTTGCTCCGGCGGCCGCAGCCGTCGCGACCCATTGGAGATTCGAACCGGCAACCACAAAGAAAAGAACGACGTCCGGCAGACCCAGAGTGCGCCGCAGCTGCATGCGAGCGCCGGTTCAACACCGGGAAGGACATCGCCCACCGCCCTGGCTCGCGCCGTGATGACTAGTGGGCGATGTTTCAGCTGATTAGTAGCGGCGTCCCCAATGTCCGGGCCGCCAGTACCAGCCGTACGGACCATGCGCCCAATGTCCCGGATGCCACACGGCGCCGGAGTATGGCGGGTAGGAGTAACGCCCGTGAACCCACACGTACCGGTACCCGTTCCACGACCAATATCCCGGTACCCAATAATAACCCGGGCCCGGGGCCGCCGGGACCGCTTCATACATCGGCGCCGGAGGTCCGGATTGCACGTAAATGCTGCCGGAAACCTGTGCCACAGCGGGGAGAGTCGCGCCGACGACCGCTCCGCCGAGCGCACATGCAAGAAGAATGGTTCTGAGATTCATCATGCCATGTAATTACCACGCTCCCGCAAAAGGCGCGCATGCGGCCGATTAAAGCATCATTGCGATCTCGTGAGAGTCGAGCACTCGATCAATCGATCGAGCTCTGACCAGAGGGCGGCCGCCCGATCGACCCACTGCACACGTTCCGTCTGAAGGCGCCGTTCCGTCGCTGCCATCGTCGGCGGCAGTATTGCCAGCAGCACGTCGCGGTCGTGCGTTTCTCCGAGGGCGTCCTGCATGACACCGAGGCGACCCGCGATTTCGTCCAGCGACGGTTCGATTTCCGCGAACCGTTCGAGACCGTAGCGCAACCGCTTGCAGGCGATTCTAAAATCGTGAAGCCCTTGCATGTCCCGCCGCTCCAACGCCGTCGCTAAGCGGCGCGCCTCGCGCAAACGCGTCTTCGCGACGCGGGTTACGAGCTCTCGCACGTCCTTCACGCCTGCGAGGTCGATATTTTCGGGCCTCATGTCAACGCTTATGAAACGAAATGCAAGCGGCGCAGTCTCTTGTGAGCCCGACGCATCGCATCTTTTTCTCGCTCCCGCAAGTGCTTCAGGAGCGGCCGCGCCATCTCGGCCTCGCTCGGATCGACGCTGCTCTGAAGCAGCATCCGAATGATCGTTGCGTCGCGAGCGGCGTTGGTAACGGAGGCTGCGCGCTTGACGCGGCGGCGAAGCCGCGGCGACGGAGCCAGCGCCGCTACGTCCAACAGCGATCGAAAACGCCGCCCTTTCGTGCGCACGTGGTGCAAACGCTTCTCGTTCGGCTTGCAAATAAAGCGGTGCCTGGCGCGCTCCAAAGCTCGCCGCTCGCGCGCGATGGTTCTTTCCAGCCATTTCACCGCGACGGTATGCTCACTGAGCGCCGGGTTCGACGGGGGTATTTCGGCGAACCTCCGAGAAGCAACGGTTCCGACGTGAGATCGACGCGCCTGCCCTTCCTCGTCGTGCTTCTGGCAATCGTCGCTGCCGGCACGTGGTATTATTACTCGCAACGAACCACGAGCAACGGGGAAACGATGGCGGTCTATTACACGAAGCTCGACGGAACCTCGCTTGGCGATGTGAGCGTATCTCTGCGACCGCGCCAACCCGATGAAAGTGCTGCCGAGCATCGGCACAATGCGGTCCTCTATGCTGCGGTGGAGGCCGTTGCCGGTCCGCCCAACGATATCAAAGCGATACGATTTCCGCCCGGAACTCGCGTGCGCGGGGTCGCCGTCGAGGGCAGCACGGCAACCGTGGATCTCTCGAAGGAAGTCGAGCAGCAAGCCGGCGGATCGTTCGGCGAAAACGGTGAATTCAAGGGGCTCGTTTATACGGTGACCGGAATTCACGGCATCAGCGCAGTGCAGGTAACGGTCGACGGCGCTCGACTGGAGACGCTGCCGGGGGGACATCTTGAACTGGATCAACCGCTTCATCGGTCGGACTGGTAGCCGGGCCGCACCGCTTCTGCTTGCGCTCGCCGCGCCGGCGTTCGCTCTTCCGGCGTCGGCCGATGCGCCGCTGACTACCGTCTTTCGGGCGCAGACGATGGTGTTTTCGCACGTCTCCTCGACCTCCGCAGGGATCGCGGTCGGCGTCGAGGATCCGGGATTCCAAGCGCTGCTTCGCAGCACCGGGTCGCTGCTCACGTGGAAGCCCGGCGAGCGCTACATTCTCATCACGACGGCGGTGCCGACCGTCGTGAGTTTCGCACTCGGCGACCGGCGCTACGATGTCGGCCCCATCGCTCTTCAAGCGAGCTTCGCGCCGTACGAGCGCGGCAACGAAGTGTATCTGCCTTTCAACGAAGTGCTGCGCGCGCTCGATCTTGCGCCGAGACAAGACGGCGCCGTCACGGTCCTCCAACCGCAGCTTGCGGCGCTCGACGTGCGCCAAGAGGGCGATCGGGTGACCTTGCTCGCGCACGGCGGGGCGCCGCTACACGCGCGGATCGTGGAGCAGAGCGCTTCCGCGCTGACATACGCCTTTGACGGCGTCGGAACGACGTTGACCGGCACCCGGCAAATCGGGGCCGGCGGCGTACGGAGCATGCAAATCGAAAGCACCGGCACGGTGCGCGATCCCACGACGCTCGTAACGCTGCAGTTGCAAGCCGGCACGATCGTCGAAGCGCCGAAGAACAACGGCGAGCGCGACGTCGCGCTGGCGTTTCGCGGCAACGCGGCGTCGCCACGGACCGTCGGCGAGACAGCGCCCACGCCCGAGCCTGCGGAGACGCCCGGGAACGGCTCGCCCGCCAATACTTCTGCGGTCAATGGACCGGCGCTCGTCACCGCCGTGACGGTGCAGCCTTCCGCCGGCGGCGTCGCGGTCGCGATCGCCGTGACCGGCAACGCCGCGTATGAATGGCACCGGCTGCGCGACCCCGACAACCGCTTTTGGATTGACATCAAGGACGCACAGTTGCAAGGTCCACCGATCGATGAAAGCACTTCGACTCCGCTCAGGACGGGCACGCCGAGCCCGCTCGTTTCAATTCGCGTGCGTCAGGACGATCCGGCGACGGTTCGTATCGCGCTTTCACTCAGCGGGCCCAAACCAATCGGAATCACGCCGTCGGCGACTGGACTGCTCCTCCAAGTCGGCGAGGAGGACGTCGCCGGCGCTCCGCGCTCCGGAAGTGGCAGCATCGGTACCGTGCTTTCGGCAAACGAGCAGAATGCAGCGCCGGTCACGCCCGCGCCACTCGACAACTCGACGAGCGACTTGGGCAGCTCGAGCGAGACGGGTTGGAAGTTCGCGCCGCGCAGCCATTACGTCGCACAGAATCCGCGCCTAATCGTAATCGATCCCGGACACGGCGGGAGCGATACGGGGGCCGAGCACGGCGGACTCAAGGAAGCGGATCTCACCCTCGACATGGCCAAGCGCCTGCGCGATATCCTGGTCGCTCGAGGCTGGCAAGTGAAGCTGACCCGCGAGAGCGACGTTGACGTCTACGCGGCGAACGACAGCGCGCGAGACGAGCTTCAAGCACGCGTCGATGTCGCCAACCATGCCGGAGCGCGCCTTTTCGTAAGCATTCATGCCAACGCCTACATAAACTCGGGTCCCTACGGAACGACGTGCTACATCTCCAAGCCCGACGACGTCGCCTTCGCTCGTATCGTGGAAGCGCACCTTGCGGCTGACGGCACGAAAGACGACGGCATCGTGAAGAGCCATCTCTACGTGACGCTTCACACGCGAATGCCGGCGGTGCTCATCGAGACGGCTTTCCTCTCGAATCCGAGCGATTATGCGTTGCTCGCATCCTCGGCCTGGCGCCAAAAAGTCGTGCAAGAGATCGCCGACGGCATCGGTCAATACGCTCGGGAATATCCGGCCTCCGATCAACCCGCTCAGTAAGTCTGCTCACGTCGAAGTGGAGCGCGTCGAAGGGCGAGGGATGATCGGCCTGTTCGACTCGGGACTAGGCGGGCTGACCGTGCTGGCACGTGTGCGCGAACGGCTGCCCGCCGCTGACGCGATCTTCTTTGCCGATCAGGCGCACGTGCCATACGGCGATCGCACTCACGCCGAGCTTTTAGAGCTGCTTCGTGCAAACGTCGCGCGCTTCGATACCTACGGCGTCGCCGCGATCGTCATGGCTTGCAACACTTCGTGCGCGATCGCCGAACGCTACGGCTGGCCGCGTTCCCGCGCGCAGGTGCTCGATTTAATCGATTCCGCGGCGCTTGCCGTCGAACGCGACGGGTTTCGACGCGTGGGCATTGTCGCGACGGCAGCGACGGTTGGGGCCGGCTCCTACGGTCGTACGCTACGCGCGCGGATCGAAGGAATCGACGTCGTGGAAGTTGCCGCGCCGGCGCTCGTTCCACTCGTCGAAGCCGGCACGATCGAGGGCGCGCATGCGCGCGCGGCCGTTTCCGAGGTTTGCGCGCACCTGCCCCTCGACCTCGAAGCGCTCGTCTTTGGCTGCACGCACTATCCACTGCTCGAGCCGCATTTCAAAGCCGCGCTTGGCGACGGCGTCGCGTTGATCGATCCGGCCATCATGCAGGCGCAGCGCGCCGCCGACCTTTTAGGCGACTGTGCGCGCGGAACCGGCCGCACGACCTTCATTACGAGCGGCGACGAAGCCGCTTTCCAGGCCGCCCTGGCGCGTATTCTAGGCGTTTCGAACGCGTGCTAATGTGCGGAGAGCAATCCCACGTGAAAGAGGGAGAAGAAGAAGGCGGTCGTCGCGACCGCGAGTGCCACGCCCGCAATCACTTGCATGATGGTGTGCGCCCTAAGATAGACGCGCGCCCAGCAAACCATGGGAATCAAAACCATGAACGGAAGCGGTTGACGGCCGTAGATCAACGTGAGCGCCGTGAGCGGCGCGGTGATGCCCAAGGCGTGCGTGCTGATCTTCCAATAGCGCGTAATGTATTGAACCACGACAGTCGAAACGAGGTAGCCGAGCATCGCTGCGATCATCAAACGCGGCGCGTGCGCGAGCCAGAGTGTCGCGGCGCCGAATAAGTCGAAGAAGACGAACGCGGTGAAGACCATCTCCCGCTCTAGACGCACCGACATGTCGAGGTCCGAGATGCGGTCCGTAGCGTAGAGCCAGAAGACGTAGAGCATCGGACCGATCGATGAAAAGAACGTTGAAATGAAGAGCAGACGCCAGAAGTCGAGCGTGTCTTTCGCGCCGATGTGCGCGAGGATGATGAAGAGCGCGAATGCGGTCAGGAAAGGATTGAAGATCGTCGAAAGACTGCGCGCCAGATCGCGCCAGACGCGCCGGTTCTTGATCGGAACGATCGTTTGGAGCGGCTCTACCGGCCTCCGTGAGTTCGCCACCCTTACAACTTCGGCCGGTCTCCACGGAATACTTCGCTGTATGTCATCCTGACACTGAGCTCGTCGAAGTAGAGCGCAGCGCAGCGATGTCATCCTGAGCGCAGCGACACTGAGCGAGTGAAACGAGACGAAGTGGAGCGAAGTCGAAGGACGAAGGACGAAGGACGAAGGACGAAGGACGAAGGGGCAGCGAGGCTGGCGGTCGTACTCGATGGCGCAATGAACGCCGTCCTACTGATCGCTGCGGCCGCAAGCCATGTCGTGCCATCGCCCAATGCACCGCCCGCAGTCCCACCCGTTGCGCCTGCGCCCGAGCCAAAAACGTGGTTCGCTCAACACTTACCGTGGTTCACGCATGGCAGCGCCGGCATCTTCATCCTCGCGGCGATCCTGTTGATTTTTTTGCTCGCGGTCCAGACGACCAAACAAGAGGGCCTGACCGGATCGATTGGGGGGCGCGTCGAGTCCGCGTATCGCGGCCGTCTCGGCGCCGAAGAACAGCTCAAGCGCTGGACGGGTGTCGTTGCGGTAGTCTTCGTCGTTTTTGGATTCATTCTCTCACTGACCGGCATCTGAGCGCGTGCCGCTCCTGGAGGTCGACAATCTAAGGACCACCTTCCGCACCGAAGATGGGCCCGTAACGGCGGTTAACGGGCTTTCCTTTTCGCTCGACCAAGGCGAAACGCTCGGGATCGTCGGCGAATCCGGCTCGGGAAAATCCGTCACCGCGCTTTCAATCATGCGGCTTCTGGCGCGCAGTGCGACCGTCACCGCCGACCGGATTGCGTTCAACGGTGAAGAGCTTTCGAAAAAAAGCGAAGCCGAGATGAGAACGATTCGCGGTTACAAGATCGCGATGATCTTTCAAGATCCGATGACGTCGCTCAATCCAGTGCTCACCATCGGCGAGCAGATTGCCGAGGTTGTCCGTCTCCATCTCGGCTTGGGCAAGAGCGAAGGGCGCGCTCGTGCCGTCGAGATGCTTCATAAGGTGCGAATCCCCAAGCCTGAAACGCGGCTGCGCGACTATCCGCACCAGTTTTCAGGCGGCATGCGCCAGCGCGTCATGATTGCGATGGCCCTCTCCTGTAATCCCGAGCTTCTCATCGCGGACGAGCCCACGACCGCGCTCGACGTAACGATCCAAGCGCAAGTGCTCGAGCTGATGAACGACTTGCAGCGGGAAACCGGCGCCGCAATTATCCTGATCACGCACGACTTGGGCGTTGTTGCCGAGTTCTGCCGCAACGTGCTCGTGATGTATGGCGGCAATATGGTCGAATACGGCAATGCCGAGCAAATCTTCGAACAGCCGCGCATGCCGTACACGCAAGGACTGCTCGCATCCCTGCCGCGTCTCGACGACCGGGAGCATCGGCGCCTCGAACCGATCCCCGGACAGCCGCCCAACCTGCTGCGGCTCCCACCGGGCTGCGCCTTTGCCCGGCGCTGCGTCTATCGCATGCCGATCTGCGACAACCCGGTGCCTCTCTATGACTTTGGAGAAGGCCACGTCGCGCGCTGTTACCTGTATGACGAGCGTGCACGCGACCAGCGGCCACCGGCCGCTCAGGGCCTTCCGATCATTCCCGCTGGTGGGCCATCCTAATGGAAGACGGCGCGCTGGTCCGAGCCACAGACCTCTACAAGTACTTTCCAATCTACGCGGGCCTGATGTCGCGGCATATTGCGGACGTCCGCGCGGTCGACGGGGTAAGCTTCTCGATCCAAGAGGGCGAAACGCTCGGCCTGGTCGGTGAATCAGGTTCGGGAAAGACCACGATCGGCCGGCTCCTCTTGCGCCTGCTCCCGGCCACCAAAGGCGAGATCTTCTTCGAGAACGAGAACGTGCTTGCAATGAACCGCGGCGAGATTCGCCGCATCCGCCGTTCGATGCAGATCATCTTTCAGGATCCTTTCGCATCGCTCAACCCGCGCATGACCATCCGGGAGATCGTCGCCGAGCCTTTGCGGATTCACGGCCTGGCGTCAGGCAAAGAGAGGGACGAGCAGGTTGTAGAGCTGCTCGCGCTGGTCGGGCTTCAGCCGTATCACGCCAACCGCTATCCGCACGAGTTCTCGGGTGGCCAGCGCCAGCGCGTGGGCGTGGCGCGAGCGCTCGCAGTGCACCCGAAATTCATCGTCTGCGACGAGCCGGTCTCCGCGCTCGACGTATCGATCCAGGCGCAAGTCATCAACCTGCTTGAGGATCTGCAGGAAAAGTTCAAGCTGACCTATCTCTTCATCGCTCACGACCTGTCGGTCGTGCGGCACATCGCTACGCGAGTCGCGGTGATGTACGTCGGTAAAATCGTCGAGCTTGCCGACCGCGACGAGCTCTATCAGAATCCGCTCCATCCGTACAGTCAGGCGCTGCTCTCCGCGATCCCTATTCCGGATCCCGTCCGCGAGAAGCGCCGAAAACGGATCGTGCTGACGGGCGACATTCCGTCTCCGGTGAATCCACCCTCGGGCTGCCGATTTCACACCCGCTGCCCGGTCGCATTTGACCGCTGCGTCGTCGAAGAGCCGCCGCTCCGAGAATACGCGCCCGGCCACTTCGCCGCGTGCCATTGGGTTGAAGAACACGGCGGCCGCGGTCCCGACCTGACATGAATTGAAACGGGCGGCCACATCCTGACCGCCCGTTCTCCATCATTCTAAGCTTTAAGATTTCTTTTTGCGTCCGCCCTTACGTTTGCGTCCGCCGGCTTTCTTGCGTCCACCCTTTCGCCCGCCGGTGCTCTTCTTGCGGCCGCCGGCGCTCTTCTTGCGTCCGCCTTTGCTTTTGCGTCCGCCTTTGCTTTTGCGTCCGCCGGCTTTTTTGCGTCCGCCCTTCCGGCCGCCGGTGCTCTTCTTGCGGCCGCCGGCGCTCTTCTTCCGTCCACCCTTACTGCGTCCGGCGCTCGTCTTCCGGCCACCGGAGCTGGCTTTGCGCGACGACTTCTTACGACCATTCGTCGATGTTTTCCGACCGTTCGTTGACTTCTTGCGACCGCGGCTTGCGGCGCCCTTGCGGCGGCCTCCCTTGCGACGGGGGCCCTGATCTTCCATTTCCGGCCCACCGTTCATTATGGAATCGGAGTCCATTCAATCCTCCTCGTCCTGGGGACGATAAACGTGTAGTGGACAGCGCATTTCGCGCTTTTGACCGCATCATAGTGGATTTCCGAAAATGATGCAAATTCGACTTCCGATTCGCTCGTAATACACTATATAGATGAAGGATGAATTTGCCGGGTCTTGACCCCGGCGGTATACTAAGGCCCGTGAAAAAGCCGCTCATCATCGTTGAGTCGCCTACGAAGGCCCGGACGATAAAGAAGTTTTTGCCTCCGCGATACGCGGTGAAAGCATCCGTAGGGCACGTACGCGACCTTCCTAAGAGCACGCTCGGCGTCGACGTGGAGAACGGCTTTGCGCCAAAGTACCTGACGATCAAAGGCAAAGGGGAGATCATCAAGGAGCTGCGAGGTGCGGTCAAGAGCGCGACCGACGTCTACCTCGCAACCGACCCCGATCGCGAAGGCGAGGCAATCGCTTGGCACCTGGCGGAACTTCTGAAGCTGCCTCATCCGCAGCGGATCGAGCTGCACGAGATCACCAAAGAAGCGGCATTAGCGGCACTTAAGCACCCGCACATCATCGATATGGATCGGGTTAACGCGCAGCAGGCGAGGCGAATTCTCGACCGGCTCGTCGGTTACAAAATATCGCCGCTGCTCTGGGCTAAGGTCCGCGGCGGCCTTTCGGCGGGCCGCGTGCAATCGGTAGCCGTTAAACTCATCGTCGATCGCGAACGTGAGATTGCAGCCTTCCTCCCGAAGGAGTACTGGAGCATCGCTGCGCTCCTCGCGAGCTCCGCTGAAAACGCGACGCCCGGGGAGCCGATACCATTCTTGGCAGACCTGATCGCCTACCGCGGTGAGAAGCTAGAAATCCGCAATGGAGAAGAGGCCGATGCGATTGTGCGCGCGCTCGACGGCGTCGCCTACCGCGTTTCCGCGATCAAGCGACGCGAGCTGCGCCGCAATCCCCCCGCGCCTTTCACGACCTCGACGCTTCAGCAAGAAGCGTCGAGGAAGCTCAAGATGCGCGTCCGGCGTGCAATGCAGGTCGCTCAAAGCCTCTACGAAGGCGTCGACCTTGGCGGCAGCGAGGGCACCGTCGGCTTAATCACCTACATGCGGACCGACTCGACGCGTATCAGCGATCAGGCGCGGGAAGCCGCGCGAGAGTTCATCGTTGGGACGTATGGCGAACCGTTCCACGGCGGTGGTCGCCATCGCGTACGCGAAGGCGCGCAGGATGCGCACGAGGCGATCCGTCCCACCTCGTTGCTTCGTACTCCCGAACGCCTCGCAGGCGTGCTGCGACGCGAGGAGCTTCGGCTCTACACGCTGATCTGGGAGCGTTTCGTCGCCTCGCAAATGGCCGCGGCTCTATTCGACCAAACCATCGTGGAGGTCGTTGCGGGCGAATACGCCTTCCGTGCAACGGGCACGGTCATGCGGTTCGCTGGGTTCACGCGCGTCTACGAAGAAGGCAAGGACGACGAGGCGGCGGGTCGAGGGCGCGTCCGGCTTCCGGAATTGAATGAAGACGAACCGCTCGAGTGTCGCAAGCTCGAGCCCAAACAGCACTTTACAGAGCCGCCTCCGCGCTACACGGAAGCGGCTCTCGTGAAAGCGCTCGAAGAGAACGGTATCGGCCGGCCGTCGACGTACTCGACGATCGTCGAGACGATTCAGGCCCGGGGCTACGTCACCCAGCAAGAACGTCGGTTCGTGCCGACGCCGATCGGGCTTTCGGTCAACGATTTGCTCGTCGAGCATTTTCCGAAGATCGTGAATCTCGACTTCACCGCACAGATGGAAGGCGATCTCGACCGCATTGCCGAGGGTCAGGAGGATTGGATCGGGCTCCTGGGCCGCTTTTACGGACCGTTCGAGAGCGAGCTGGACGCGGCCGAGAAGAAGCTTCCGCGTCTCGAGTTACGCGACGAACCCACCGAGGAGATCTGTCCTACCTGCGCCCGTCCGATGGTAATCAAACTCGGGCGCTTCGGCAAGTTCATTTCGTGCAGCGGTTATCCCGAATGCAAGACGACCAAACCGATCATCAAGGAAACCGGGGCGGACTGTCCCAAGTGCGGCGGCGCAATCGTCGAGCGCCGTTCGAAGAAAGGCCGCATCTTCTACGGCTGCGCGAACTACCCACGGTGCGATTTTATTTCCTGGGACGTGGTCCTTCCGGAACGCTGCCCGGTTTGCGGCTCGCACGTTCTCGCGAAAACCCGGCGCGGAGGCAACCTCCAGGTGCATTGCGCCGCGGACCGGACGCACGACGTAAGCATGCTCGAAAGGCGTCACGGCGACGCCACCGCAGCCCTCTCGTCCTAACCGCGCACGCTGAACATGTCACGCTTAAACGTGGCGCCTTAAAGGTGTCATCCTGAGCGTAGCGACACCGAGTGAGTGAAACGAGACGAAGTGGAGCGAAGTCGAAGGACGAAGAACGAAACGCGATGGAACGATTGACGGTGATTGGGGGCGGTCTTGCCGGTTGTGAAGCGGCATGGCAGGCCGCGCGTTGCGGGGTCGGCGTGGATCTCTATGAGATGCGACCATCCGTCAGCGGTCCGGCACATAAAACTGGTGGGCTCGCCGAGCTTGTCTGCAGCAACTCGTTTCGCGGCGCGGCGCTGGAGAACGCGGTGGGGTTGCTCAAAGAAGAACTTGCGCGGCTCGATTCGGTGATCGTCGCCTCCGCGCGCGAGACTGCGGTTCCCGCCGGAGCGGCGCTCGCGGTCGATCGGCATCGATTCTCCGAATCCGTAGAAGCGCGGATGGCGGCCGAATCGCGAATACGACTCCATCGCGAAGAAGTCCGAGCGATTCCGCTCGATCGGCCGGTAATCGTCGCCTGCGGTCCGCTGCCGACCGAGACATTCTTAGCCGGCCTCGACGCGCTCCTCATCGCGTGTCACCCCGAGCGCGAGGGGCGCCTGCACTACTACGATGCCGCGTCGCCCATCGTTGCGGCCGACTCAATCGACGAGTCGCACACGTATAGAAAATCTCGCTACGATAAGGGCGACGGCGACGACTACCTGAACGTTCCGCTCGATCGAGATTCATACACGCGGCTGCTCCGCGATTTGAGAACGCTGGAACGCCATCCATCCAAGGAGTTCGAGGAAGCGCGTTACTTTGAGGGCTGTCTGCCGATTGAGGAAATGGCCGACCGGGGTGACGACGTCCTCCGATTTGGACCGCTCAGACCGGTGGGCCTTCGGGACCCGCGCACCGGCAAAACGCCCTATGCCGTCGTGCAGATGCGTAAAGAAAACCGGGAAGGCAGCGCCTACAATCTCGTCGGCTTCCAAACGCGTATGACGTGGACGGCGCAGCGCGAAGCCTTTGGAAGATTACCAGGACTCGCGCGCGCGGAGTGGCTTCGCTTGGGAGTGATGCACCGCAACACCTTCATCGACTCGCCTCATCTGCTCGACGCACGTTTGAAACTATGCGGAACCGATGCGGTCTACTTCGCGGGCCAAATCACCGGCGCGGAAGGCTACGTAGAAGCCGCGGCGTGCGGCGCGATGGCCGGCATTCACGCTGCCCGCGCAATCCATGGTTTGCCGCCGATCGACTTTCCCTCCGAGAGCGCCTTTGGTGCGGTGGTCTCGCATTTGCAGAACCGCGATACGCCGGATTTTCAACCCTCGAACGTCACCTGGGCGCCGTTTCCTGCGATCGAGGGGGGCGCCGGTAAGAGGGAAAGGCGCCGTTTAATGGCCGGGCGCGCGCTTGAGGCCATCGAAACGATGGCCGCTGAAACCCTCTACGCGCCGTCGGGGTACTGACGCGAGTATGAAATCGACGACGATCTTGGCGGTCCGCCGCGATGGACGGCTTGCCGTTGCAGGCGATGGGCAAGTAACCCTCGACAAGACGATCGTCAAGCACGGTGCGCGCAAGGTTCGGAAGATAGCAGGCGGCAAAGTCCTGGCTGGTTTCGCCGGTTCGGCCGCCGATGGAATTACGCTTTTAGAGAAGTTCGAGAGCAAGTACGGCGAGTTCAAGGATTTGACGCGTGCCGCGGTCGAGCTGGCAAAGGACTGGCGCCAAGATCGCGTTCTGCGACGCCTTGAAGCGCTCATGATCGTCGGCACGCCGCATCATCTGTTCGTTCTTTCCGGTACGGGCGACGTCATCGAGCCGGACGAGGGGATCGCCGCGATCGGCAGCGGCGGTCCGTACGCGCAAGCCGCCGCCGCGGCGCTGCTTCGCAATACGCAGTTCGACGCGCAGGAGATCGCGCGCAAAGGGCTCGAGATCGCTTCGGAGATTTGCATTTATACCAACAGCGACATCGTCGTGGAGGCTCTGCCGTGACCGGCACGCTGCCGGCGAATCTCGATCCGGCCAGTCTGACGCCTCACCAAATAGTGCAGGAGCTCGACAAGTACATCGTCGGTCAGGCGAATGCGAAGCGTGCAGTCGCGATTGCGCTGCGCAACCGGTATCGTCGCGCCCGCGCGCGCGAAGACCTGCGCGACGAGATCACGCCTAAAAACATCCTCATGATCGGACCCACGGGGGTGGGAAAGACCGAGATCGCGCGCCGTTTAGCCGCGCTCGTGGGCGCGCCGTTCGTCAAAGTAGAGGCTACAAAGTATACGGAGGTCGGGTACGTCGGTCGCGATGTGGAGTCCATGGTTCGCGACCTCGTCGACGCCTCTATTCGTACCGTGACGGAGGAGCGCCGCGAAGAAGTCCGGGAACTCGCCGCTCGTCATGCGGTCGAGCGCGTCATCGACTGCCTGCACCCCGAGACTCGTCCGCCCTCGCCGCAGGGGCAGGGAAACCCCTTCGGTGCGCTCGGTTCGATTTTCGGCAGCGGTTTTTCGGGGCAGCAGCAGCCCGGTCCGGCGGCGGCCGTTTCCGGCGATGCTCAACGCGTCCGCGATCAAACGCGCGGCGAAATCGGGCGCGGTTTCTACGACGTGCGCCTGATCGAGATCGAAGTGGAAGAGACGCCGAGCCTGCCGATCGGCGTCATCGGCGGCGGCGTCGACCAAAGCGGCGACATCGGAGAGATGCTTGGCGGAATTCTGCCCAAGCGGCGCACGAAAAAGCGCGTTACCGTCGCCGAAGCACTTCGCATCTTCGAGCAAGAGGAGGGTGCGAAGCTGATCGACATGGATGCCGTCAAGCGCGAAGCGCTGCGCCGCGCCGGCGAGGACGGAATCATCTTCATCGACGAGATCGACAAGGTCGCCGGCTCGCAGCAGCAGCGCGGAGGGCCGGACGTTTCGCGGGAAGGCGTACAGCGCGATATTCTGCCGATCGTTGAAGGCTCGACCGTAAACACGAAGCACGGCGCCATCAAGACCGACCACATCCTCTTCATCGCTGCCGGTGCTTTTCATATCAGCAAGCCGTCCGACTTGATCCCCGAGCTGCAAGGGCGCTTGCCGATCCGCGTCGAGCTCGACTCTCTTACGGCCGAAGATTTCAAGACGATCTTGACGCAGCCGAAGAACGCGCTGGTCGAGCAATACAAGGCGTTGCTCGCTAGCGACGGGGTGATGCTTGAGTTTACCGGCGACGCGATCGCGCAGCTTGCCAGCTTCGCAATGACGGTGAACGAACAGACCGAAAACATCGGCGCGCGACGGCTGCACACGGTCCTCGAGCGCGTTCTTGAAGACGCCAGCTTCGATGCTCCCGAAAAGACAGGCCGCGTGGAGATCGATGGTCCGTATGTCCGCGCGCGGCTCGCCGACGTCGTGGCGAACGCCGATCTCTCCGGGTACATTCTCTAAGGAGATTCACATTAGGTCCGGGAGGCGCGAGACGCGGAATAAGGGGATTCTACACTATGAAAAAGTCGATTGGCGCCCTCGCACTCTTCGCTACGGCTAGCATGCTTGTAGCCTGCAACGGAAACAACGGTATTGTCGGCCCCGGTCCGACAGCCGGGCCCAGCGGTAATTGTGGTCGTCCGCCCAGCCAGCTGGAGGTACTCTATCCGATACCGCGCTCACACGACGTTCCTCCCGCGTTGACGGCGATCTACGTTGCGACCAAAGGCGCGTTGCCGCCGAGCAACAGCTACGACTTCTACTTGTCGCAGTCGAACGGAGCTGCCACGTTTACCGGCCCGTTCGCTCAGCTTAGCGCATCGCAGATACCGACGCCACACGCGAAGCCGAGCTATCCGAACCCAACGTACTACGCCTCCGCAATCGCGGGTCCGTACGGGTCCACCTACATCATCGGCCCGCAGCAGGCGGTAAGCTTGCTCTGGAACGACGGCGGCAAGAACTGCTCACCGTTCTTTGTCGTTTCCTCCTTCCACACGAAGTAGCGCGTATGCGACTCCCTGGGAGCCTGTAGAGTAGCGGGCGGCGAAGAAGAAGAATAGCCGCCCGCGATGCCCTACGTCCGTGAGATTCTCGCCGAGGGCCACCCGGCGCTGCGCAAAGTCGCAAAGAAGGTCGACCCGAAAGAGATTCGAGAGCCGCTCTTCCAGCAGCTCGTCGACGATATGTTCGCGACGATGTATGCGGCGCCCGGCGTCGGCCTGGCCGCGCCGCAGATCAACGTCTCGAAGCGGCTCTTCGTCATGGACGTGCACGACGACGAGCACGAACCGGCGGTCGTCATCAACCCGAAGCTCGAAGGACTCGGCGAAGAAGTCGAGCTGAAAGAAGGTTGTCTCTCCGTTCCCGGCATGGTCGGCGAGATCGTGCGGCATAACCGCGTGATCGTTACGGGACTCGACCGGCGGGGACAGAAGATTCGAATCGACGGCGAAGGGCTGTGCGCGCAGTGTCTTCAGCATGAGGTGGACCATCTCGACGGTTTGCTCTACATCGACCGCGCTAAAAATCTGCGACCGGCCGTCAGCGACGAGGAGAAAGAAGCCGCCGAGGCTTGAAGACGCTTTTTTTCGGCACGAGCGCTTTTGCCGTGCCGAGCCTGCGCGTTCTGGCGACGCGCACGCAGCTTGCGGGCGTCGTAACGCAGCCGGATCGGCCCGCCGGCCGCGGTCACCGTCTCAAACCCAGCGCCGTAAAATCGGCGGCGTTCGAATTGGGCATCCGCGTGCGCGAACCGTCCCGGTTGATCGATTTTGCGCAAGAGTCCGCCAAGGAGCAATTCGATCTGTTCGTGCTGGCGTCGTATGGACGCATGCTTCCCAAAGAGTTGCTCGCTCTACCGCGGCTCGGCGCGCTCAACGTTCATCCCTCGCTCTTGCCGAAGTATCGCGGCGCAACGCCGATTCAAGCGGCAATCGCAAGCGGCGAGAAGGAGACCGGCGTGAGCATCATGCTGATGGATGCCGGGCTTGACACGGGCGATCTCGTGCTTGCCGATCGCGTCACGATTGAGCCCAATGAAACCTACGGCGAGCTGCATGACCGCCTCGCCTGGATGGGTGCCGAACTGCTCGGCCGGGCGATCGATCTGGCCGCCGGCGGCGAGCTGCCGCGCCGGCCGCAAGCGGGAGAAGCCAGCATGACCCGGCCGATCTCAAAGGAAGAGCTCGCCATCGATTGGAGCTGGCCCCCGCAGCGGATCGTCAATTTCGTGCGGGCCTACTCGCCGCAACCCGCGGCTCGCGCGACGCTCGAAGGTGAGATCGTAAAGATTTTGCGCGCGCACGTCGCCTCAGACGGCGCGCTTGTGATCGACGAGCTGATCGCGCCGAATCGCGGCAAGATGAGCGGCGAAGACTATATGAGGAGTCGGACGAAGCACGAACGATGAGCGCACGCGAGCTGGCGCTGACCGTCGTGCGCGACGTCTTTCCGCCGCCGGGTACGCAGGCCGTCGCGCGCGGAGCGCAAGCCTCGTTCGATTACCGCGCGCGACGGAGTAACCTAAGCGAACGCGATCGTGCGTTCGCGGCCGAGCTGGCGTACGGCGCGATCAAGATGCGCCGCGCGCTCGACTGGCGCCTCAACCCATATTTGCGTCATCCTGAGCGTAATCGAAGGGTCCCGCCAGCAATTCTCGAGATTCTGCGGTTGGCGACGTACGAGCTCGTCTACACCCGCGCCGACGCTCATGCGACGGTCTTTGAGTTCGTAAATCTTGCAAAGCGGTGGGGACACCGCGGCTTGGCCAATCTCGTCAACGCCGTGCTGCGCTCGCTGCTGCGCGCCGAGCCGGCGGAGCCGCGGCCTGAGTCCTTTGAGACGGACGACGAATATCTGGCGACCCGCTACTCGTTGCCTACTTGGCTCGTGCGTCAATGGCGAGAGGTGTTCGGGGAAGCACTCGAAGCGATTTGCATGGCCGTCAACGAGCCGGCGCGCGCGGCCATCGTCGTCAACGCGCTCAAGAGCACGCTGGAGGAAACGGCGCAGCGTCTTTGGGCGAATGGAATCAGGACCCAACCGTCGCCCCACGTGGCCGAGGCGTTGCTCGTCGAACGAGGTCCGGCTGCGCGCGTAAATGGCGACGGAGCCTGGTGGCCGCAATCGGAAAGTTCGGCAATGGCAGTCGACGTACTAGGACCGCAGCCCGGTGAAACGATCCTCGATGTCTGCAGCGGACGCGGTAACAAGGCGCTGCAAATCGGCGCGCGCCTGGCGGGACTCGGCGCGCTCTTTTGCATCGAGCGCGACGAGCGGAGAGTCTCGATCCTTGGCCGGCGATTGGCAGAAGCCGGCGTCGTTGCTGCTCTCGTAACGGGCGACGCGAGCACGGACGTACTTCCGCGGGACCAACACTTCGATCGCGTGCTCGTCGACGCACCCTGTTCGGGGACCGGCGTAATCGGGCGCCATCCGGAGGCACGCTGGAAGAAGCAGGGCACCGACGGCGAACGCCTCGCGCTGACGCAGCGGGCCCTCCTCGAGCAGGCGGCCCGTCATGTGTATGCGGGAGGAGCGCTCGTGTATGCGGTCTGCTCGGCAGATCCACGCGAAACGAGTGAAGTGATTGATTGGTTCTTGGCGCGGCAAAACTTCGAGCGGGGCTTGATACCCTCCGCGTATTGCTCGTTCTTGACGGACAACGGCGACGTCCTCGTGCCGCCCGGCATCGAGGGCCGGGACGGTTTTTACATAGCCCGAGTGGAGCGACGGGCGTGAGCTTCTTTGCAAAGATCGAGCAGTTCTGTGCAAGCTTTATTGAGCGCACTTTTGCCAAAACTTTTCCCAGCGACCTCGAGCCGGCGCAAATCGCGCGTAAACTCGTTTCGACGATGGAAGCGCAGACGCGCAACGATGAAGGCCGCTTGCGTGCCCCTGGATCGTATACAGTCAACGTAAGCCCCGCAGACTTCGACCGCCTTGCCGAGCATCGCGCATATCTCGAGCGAGCGTGGGGCGACCTTTTGCGCGATCTCGCCGATAGGGTGGGCGTTGCCTTTGAAGAGGGCGAGGCACGCGTCGGCATGGCGTCACGCGCGAGCGTGCTCCACGGTGCAATCGAAATCGACGTTGGCGGTGTTCGGCAAGCACGGCGTAGCGTGTTCCTGCGCACGGTCAAGGGGCTTCCGCCGGACTGCGTCTATGCCGTCGAAGGAACGTCCCGCATCGGGCGCAGCGAGGAAAGCGAAATCATTCTCCTCGATCCCAGCGTTTCTCGCGCCCATGCCGTCGTCGAAGTCACCGCCGGCAACGCGATTGTGCGCGACCTGGGATCGACGAACGGGACGTTTGTGAACGGCCGGCGCGTGGAGTCAGAGTCGCTTCACGATGGCGACGAGCTGCGCTTGGGAAACACGCGTATGAAGTTTGAGACGCGGTGATCTGCATTCTCGGCGCCGTCGCCGATTTCGATCGGCAGATGCGCATCGGCTCGCTTGAAATTACGGGAGCGCTCGCGCTCGTCGCGCTGCTTGCCGCTCGACCTCGAATTCGCGCGGCGGCGGATATCGGCGCGCTGACGCCCGTGCACGTCGATCTGGAAATTCGCGAGCGAGGCGAGCCCCGCGCTCATCAGGCTCGGCCGCCGTTTGAGCTGGGCCGAAGCAAAGAGGCCGAGATCGTTCTGAGCGACCCGGAAGTGAGCCGTCGCCACGCCCGGTTCGAAAGCCATAATGGGGTGGTCTATGTTGAAGACCTCAAAAGCAGAAACGGCACTTTTCTCAATGGCCGCCGCGTCAACGAGGCGATCGAAATTCGTGAGGGCGACGAAATCGACGTCGGAACGACGCGTTTGGTCGTAACCTCGATAGGCCCCGACTGATCCTTCAATTATCGCTCGGGATGCTCGTCCTGCGGCGGCTCGCACCGATGCTCGGCGCGCTCGCGGTTGCCGCGCTGATCCTTCACTTCGCGCCGGCGCGCGCGATTGGACCGCCCTGGATGCTCGTGCTCCTCGCGGTGCTCGCCGTTGTATGGGTGCTCTGGCAACCCGCAAGAATGGTGCGCGACGACCTCTTGCCGGCGCTCGCCGTGGTGCTGGCGGCGCTCGGCCTCGCAATCGTCGCGCGTCTTTCACCCACTCTTGCGCAGCGGCAGCAGCTTTGGATTCTCGTGTCGCTGGTGCTAGCGATTGGGCTGGCGCCGGCCTTCTCGCACTTTCGCCGGTTCGCTGCCTACAAGTATCTTTGGGTCGTTGGATCCCTCGCGCTCTTTGCTTTACTGCTGCTGCTGGGACAGGAAGTCAACGGCGCACGGCTGTGGATCAAACTCGGACCGATTCAATATGAACCGATCGAACTGATCAAGCTCTTCATCGTGCTCTTTCTCGCGGCGTACCTCGCCGAGACGGCCGACGTCATTGCCAATGCGCGTCCCTGGTCGCTGCGGGCGAACGTAAAGTATCTCGGGCCGCTTTTTATCGGTTGGGGCGCATCGATGGCGATCTTGGTGGTGCAGCGGGATCTCGGGATGGCGACGCTCTTGCTGGCGACGTTCGCAACGCTGTTGTTCGTAGCGACGCGGAGGCTTGACATCGTGCTTTTCGGTGCGCTGCTCTTCGCGCTCGGCGCTTGGTGGGCGGTCCATCACTATCCGTACGTGCAGACGCGCATTGCCGTGTGGCGGAATCCATTCATGGATCCGCTCGGCGCCGGCTATCAATCTTCTCAGGCGTACTACTCGCTGGCCGCAGGCGGCCTCCTCGGAAGCGGGTACCGTCTCGGTCATCCCGAATTCATTCCGGACGTCGCAACCGATTACGTTTATGCGGCATTTGCGGAGGAGTTTGGATTGATCGGCGCGCTCGTCGTCTTGGCGATCTTCCTCGATATGGTTCGGCGTATCTTTATAACCGGGCTAGAGCAGCCCGACCTTTACACGAAGCTGCTGGCGGCCGGCCTCGGCGCGACGCTCGGCTTTCAAGTCGTCATCATCGTCAGCGGTGTCATCGGGTTGCTTCCGCTCACCGGCATTACCCTGCCCTTTATTTCATACGGTGGCAGCTCGCTCGTTGCCAATTTTCTGCTCGTCGCGCTCGTCTGGGCGATGAGCGCGCGACCGCGGAAGGCGGCATGAAGCTCGTATTCGTCGCGTTGGCCTTGGCAGTCGCGGGCTGCGCCAAGAGCGTCCACGGGCCCACGGCGGCGGCCTCGGCGGCCGCGGCAAAGAACCCGGCCTCGGCCAGCGATGGAGCCGTCGTCTATCTCGCCAACTGCTCGAGCTGCCATCAAACCAACGGTCAGGGCGTGCCCGGCGCATTCCCGCCGCTCGCGGGCAATCCGGTCGTTACCGGAAACCCCACCGCGGTTATTGCGATAGTCAAGAACGGGCTCGAGGGCCGCGTCGTCGTCAACGGAGAGGCATATAGCGGAATCATGCCGCATTGGAACGGCCTAATTTCCGACGAGCAAATTGCCGCGGTCATTACCTATATTCGCAGTTCTTGGAAGAACCACGCGCCGGGCGTGAGCGCTGCCGACGTTGCATCGGTTAAATGAGAATCGCAGCGTCCCCGTGACGCTTTAAGCATTCGCCGAACTCGCATTCGAATAGACGCTCGATGAACTCGAACATTGCGGGATCGCCACAACGCAGACGAGCGCGCGTCGCGCGCGGCCACGACGATGCCGGATCGTTGGCTTCGACGTACGCACGCAGGGACTCGGCGAAGTATTCGTCGATCCCCGTTGCCGCATACGGCGTAACGAAGCTCGTCGCGTTCGCAAAGAGCGCGCGTACCCGTGGATCGATGCCGCTACGATAGACGCCGCCGCCGAGCGCGCAGTCGAGCGCGTGTCCGAACTCGTGGGCCACGGTCATCGCGCTGCGCGAACGCAAGTAGAGCGCGCGCTCCTCGACGACGAAGAGTCCGGCCGGCGGCGCCGGCCATGCGTCGACGTCGATGCCCAAACGCGCTAATGCTTGTGACGCTTCGCGATAGAGTTCGCCCGAGCGCAACAGCATAATGCGGATGCGGCTGCGCAGGGCATAAGCAAGCGCGCCGCGGCCGAAGCGCAGCAGCGTCTCGATCACCTCGCATTCCGCCGCCCGGCCACAGTTGCATTCGAAAAGACGGCGCGCCGTTGCGGCTGCATCCTTTTGCACGGCGCCATCGTCGCGCACGAGTCTTATCGGGACATGGCTCGAGCGTTTCAGGGGTTTTTCGCACGCTGAGTGTAATCAAGCTCATAGAAAAAATTCCAGCTCGCTTACTCTGGGAGGCTTTTATGTCGAGTTTACTTTCACCGCGGGCCACCGTTGCCGCGCTTGCTTTGCTTCTTGCAGCCGGCTGCGCCCACGGTGGTGCGGTAGTTCCCCCGCAGCAAGCCGCCGTGGCGCCGGCGCCACTTAGCCAAACCGAAGCGAAGAAGGGAACGTCAATTCTCAAAACGCTGAAGAAGCAGGTCGTCATCGGCTCTACGATCAGCCCGAAATTGCATCAGCTCAATCCCTATGGGCTCACCGTCGCGCCGTCGACGTACGGAGACTTCAAGGCGGGCGACCTCGTCGTCTGCAACTTCAACAACAACAAAAACGTTCAGGGCACGGGTTACACGATCGTCACGCTTCATCCAACGCCCGGTTCGACCCCCCACCTGTTCTCTACGGACAAGTTGCTGCGTGGTTGCGATGCGCTGGCGCTTACCGCTGGCGACGTTCCCTTCACGGCCGACTTTTCCGCCAACAACATGCTATTCCTCACGGATGTCGGCAAACTCGTTGAGGAACTCAAGGGTAAGCCGTTCAACCGCCCATTCGGCGTTGTCTACGCGCAACCGGCATCGTGGGACGCCAGCCTCTATGAATCGAACGCCGGCGATGGAACGATCGTCAGGGTCAATATCGGTTTCTCGCAGATCACGTACGATGTAATTGCCACGGGCTTTGCCATCAATCACGGAAAACCGGGTAGCATCCTTGGGCCCTCGGGCCTTGCGTACAATCCCGTAGGCGACATCCTTTACATCGTCGACGGTAAGAACAATACGGTCGTCTCGTTCTCCAACGTGAGCGTTATCCCCAAGGACGCCATCAAAGTTGGTAAAGACGGCAAAACGTTCACGGGTCCAAGCGCGCACTCCGCACATCTGGTCTTCGCCGGCACCCCGCTCAACGCGCCGATTAGCTCGGCCCTTCTCTACAACGGCAATCTGGTCGTTGGAAACACCGGGAACCCGGCCGGCCAGAATATCATGGTCGAGCTCTCTCCGGACGGCAAAGTACTAGCCACCCGCAATGTCGACAAAGGCGCGGCCGGCGCGATCTTCGGCATGGTGGCGACCGGCACGTCGACCAGCACCACCAAGCTCTATTTCAACGACGACAACGCCAACAATCTGCAAGTTTTGCAGCCATGAAATCGGATTCGGCCGCAGCGCAGGCGCACGTGCAACGTCGCGCCCTCGCCGCGGCCGTCATCCAACCGGGTTACCGTAGGCAATAGTACTTTGCGTAGGCCTGCCCTTTGATTGCGATGCTCGTGTTCGTATTGTTGACCCAATACACGTAGGTTTTGCTGCCGTTGGGGCCGGTCTGCGTGACATCGATGGCCAGCGGCGTTCCGCCCTTGCTGTTGTTCCAGAAGTTGTTGAAGAAGCAGCCATTATGGTTGAACGTGAAGGAGGCGCAGATAGCGCCCGGCTTGCAGGTCTTGTCGGGAGAGATAACGTTGGCTGAGATGTATCCCTCAGTGGGGACCCCAGCTAAGCTCGGCGTCATTGCATTGAACGAGATCGCCGATAAGAGTACTGACATCAGGAACATCGTTATTCTGTAATCTCCTTGCGAGCGGTGTGCGATGTATACGAGTAGGATAACGGCCGGCGTCGCTCACGCCCGCAAGCAGGCGAAGCGTTCTCTGCAACTTTTAACTTGCCGCAAGTAGCCTGGACGAGCCACAGGCCGCCTGCCCTTGAGCTATTATTTCTAATAAAGTATGGTGTATCTCTACGCCCGGTCGGCCGAAACGGTACCAAAGTCGGCCGAAACGGTACCATAAATAGAAGAGGAGCACACATGAGCGTCTACCGAGCGCCTCTGCGTGATATGCAATTTGCGCTGCGAGAGCTCGCCGGCATCGATGGAATCGCGGCACTGCCCGGCTGCGAGGAGACGCTCGACGTCCTCGACTCGGTCCTTGAGGAGGCCGCGGCCTTTGCAGCGGGCGCGCTCGATCCGCTCAATCGAACCGGCGACAAGGTGGGATGCAGATGGCTCGACGGCGAGGTCACCACGCCGCCCGGCTTCAAGGAGGCGTACAAGAAATTCGCCGATGCTGGCTGGATCGGCCTACCCGTTCCGGCCGAGTACGGCGGCCAGGGGCTGCCGCAGATACTGCTCGGGCCGACGCTAGAAATGTGGAACGCCGCCAACATCGGGTTTGCCAACGGTCCGCTTCTCAACCAAGGGGCGATCGAAGCGATCGAACTGGTCGGTTCGGAGGAGCAGAAGCGGCGCTTCATTCCCAATCTCGTCTCGGGCAAGTGGACCGGTACCATGTGCCTTACCGAGCCGCAGGCCGGCTCGGATTTAGCGCAAGTACGCGCGCGCGCGACGTCGGACGGCGACCACTATCGCATCATCGGAACGAAAATATTCATTACTTTCGGCGAGCACGACATGGCGGAGAACATCGTTCATCTCGTACTCGCTCGCTTGCCGGACGCGCCCGAAGGGACGAAGGGCATCTCGCTGTTCATCGTGCCGAAGTTCGTGGTCAACGCCGATGGCACGCTCGGCGAGCGCAACGACGTCGTCTGCGCGAGCATCGAGCACAAGCTCGGCATCAACGGCAACCCGACCTGCACGCTCAATTACGGGGAGAAGGGAAACGGCGCCATCGGCTATCTGGTCGGCGAGCCGAACCGCGGCCTCGAGTACATGTTCATCATGATGAATGCGGCCCGTTTCTCGGTCGGCGTACAAGGCATCGCACTAGCCGATCGCGCCTATCAGAGTGCGCTCGAATATGCGAAGGAGCGCGTCCAGGGGCGCGATCTCAAACCGGGTTCCCGTACGCCCGAGCCGATTATCAAGCACCCCGACGTGCGGCGAATGCTGATGTGGCAAAAGGCGACGATCGAGGCAATGCGTGCTCTCGCCTATGTGACCGCGTCGTCGCTCGACTACGCGCAGCGCCATCCCGACGAGCGAGTTCGAAAAGAGCACAAAGCATTCGTTGAGCTGATGATTCCGGTCGTCAAAGGCTGGTGCACCGAAAACGCCGTCGAGCTCTGTTCGACGGCACTTCAGGTCTTTGGGGGCATGGGATACATCGAGGAGACCGGCATCGCACAGCAGTATCGCGACGTTCGCATCATCACGATCTACGAAGGAACGACCGGAATCCAGGCGCTCGACTTGATCGGACGTAAGCTGCTTCGAGATATGGGTGCGAGCGCAACGAGCGTGGGGAAGAAGATGGAGGCGGTCGCCAAAGAGTGCACGGCCCATTCGGACCCCGTCGTCAAACGCATCGGAGAAGCGCTCGGAACGGCACTCGCGACCCTCAGCGAGACGTCGCAATGGATCGGAATGAATGCAATGGGAGACCTTCACCGGGCCTTCGCCTGTTCCGTTCCTTACCTGCGGTTATGGGGAACGGTCGCCGGCGGATGGCAAATGGCGCGCGCCGCGCAGATTGCCGCCGCCAAAATCGGCTCGAACGATCCCGAAAGCGAGTTCTACCGGGCTAAGCTCGCGACCGCTTCGTTTTACGCGACGCATATACTCTCTGCGGCAGCCTGGTTCCAGCGGCAGATCGTCGAGGGCTCGGGTGACGTCATGCAGCTTACCGACGCGCAGTTCGACCTCGATCGTAAGATGCCGGTAACGGCGTAGCGTAGCGAGCAAGGTTGTGTCATCCTGAGCGTAGCGAGGAAGGTTGTGTCATCCTGAGCGTAGCGAGCGGAGCGAGCGAAGTCGAAGGACGGGCTACTTCGATCAAGCTCGTCACGCTGGATAACGCGCCGGTCAATGCGCTCTCGTTTGCCTATTGCGCGCGATTGCTGGGGGAGATCGAAAGCGCGCACGCGGATCCTTCGGTCGCGGCAATCGTCTTGACCGGCGCCAACGGGCTCTTTAGCGCCGGTGCCGACGTCAATGATTTCAACGCCGAGCTTCCGCCTAACGCGGTGACGGTACGTGACGTGATTGCGGCAATCGAGTCGAATGCGAAAGTCCACGTCGCCGCTATCGACGGCACGTGTCTTGGCGGCGGCCTCGAGCTTGCGTTGGCTTGTGATTACCGCATCGCGAAGTCGAGTGCAAAGCTTGGCCTGCCCGAGATCAAGCTCGGGCTTCTGCCCGGAGCCGGCGGGACGCAGCGGCTGCCGCGCCTGATCGGTGCACGTGCGGCGCTCGAATTCATGCTCAAAGGCTCGTCTGTTTCGGCCGAGCGGGCGTTGGAGCTGGGAATTGTCGACGAGATCGCCTCCGGCGGCGTCGTCGAGCACGCCTCGTCCGTTGCGACGCGTCCGAAGCGACGCATCTCCGAGCGCCAGGCCATCATTGCAAAAGATGTTCCGATGCAAGCGGCCCCATTCGTGGTCGCACAAGCCCATAAGATGGCTCCGGCCGAAGATAACGGCGGATTGGCGGCGCACAGACTTATCGACGCCCTAGCGGCCGCCGTCGAGCTGCCTTTCAACTTTGGGATCGCACGTGAAGCGCGACTCTTCGACGAGCTCGTTCGCTCCGAACCGTCGCTCGCTTTGCGTCATCTGTTCTTCGCCGAGCGTGAGTTGTCAAAGATAGACGGGACGGATCTCCTTCGACCATCCATCGACACCGCGCCGGCTCAGGATGATGGGGTGCGAAGAGCCGGCGTCGTGGGCGCGGGCACGATGGGGAGCGGAATCGCGATTGCCTTTGCACAAGCCGGCATTCCGGTCGTCGTAGTCGATAACGACGACGAAGCCGTCGGCAAGGCGCGCCAGACCGTCATGGGCATGTTCATGTATCAGGTCCAAAAAGGCAGGCTCACGCAAGAAGAAGCCTGGAAACGCGGCCAGTCGATTCGCTTCACCGACGATTGGAGCGAGCTGGCCGATGCGGACGTCGTCGTCGAGGCGGTCTTCGAAGACCTCAATGTGAAGCGTGAAGTCTTCGGCACGCTCGACGGCATCGTGAAGCCCGACGCAATCCTTGCCACAAACACGTCGACGCTCGACATCGACGCGCTGGCGGGCGAGGCGCAGCACCCCGAACGCGTGCTCGGCCTGCACTTCTTCGTGCCTGCCAACATCATGCCGCTGCTCGAGATCGTTCGCGGCCGCGAGACATCCGTGCCGGCCCTGACGACCGCTTTCAAACTCGCCAAGACGTTGCATAAAAAAGCGGTGCTCTCCGGCAACGCGTTCGGTTTCATCGGAAACCGGATGGTCTTCGATTACCTTCTCGAGGCGACGGCGCTGGCCGAAGAGGGAGTCGCCCCGGCGCGCGTCGACGCGGTGATGAAGCGGTTCGGCTTCCCGATGGGTCCGTTCGCGATGAGCGATCTCTCCGGCTTGGATATCGGTTGGCAAGTCCAAAAAGCGCGCGGTGCGGAAGCGTTCGGGCGTACCGCCGTGCTCAGGCGGCTCGTCGAAATGAACCGGCTTGGGCAGAAGACGATGGCGGGTTATTTCAAGTACGACGAGGCGGTCGGAAAAGGCCGCGAGCCGATCGCAGACCCCGAGGTAGAACGACTCTTTGCGCAAGAGGCTCAAAAGGCCGGAATCGCGCCGCGCGAGGTGAGCGATGACGAGATACGCGATCGTCTTCTTCGCGCGCTGAGCAATCGCGGCGAACGTTTGCTGGAAGAGGGCGTTGCTTTGCGTCCCGGCGACATCGACATCGTATACGTCTATGGCTATGGCTTTCCGCCGCATCGCGGCGGCCCAATGTGGTACTCCCGTGCGTGAAGCGGTGATCGTTTCGGCCGCCCGGACGCCGATCGGGCGTGCGTTTCGTGGCGCATTCAATCAAACGCCGGGTGCCACGATGGCCGGTCACGTCGTCAAGCAGGCGATGGAGCGCGCTACGATCGATCCGGCGGAAGTGGACGACGTTATTGTGGGCTGCGGATTGCCCGAGGGAGCGACCGGCAACAATATCGGCCGGACCGCCGCGCTGCGCGCCGGCTGTCCCACCGCCGTTCCGGGCCAAACCGTGAGCCGTTTTTGCGCTTCGGGGCTCGACGCGATCGCGGGTGGGGCGAAGCGGGTGATTGCCGACGGCGCGGAGATCGTCATCGCCGGCGGCGTCGAGTCGATCAGCATGGTTCAGAACGACGTGCACGTACGTTTTCTCACCGAAGAATGGCTGTTACGGTACGTCCCGGATCTCTATACGCCGATGCTCTTTACCGCTGACAAGGTGGCCAAGAAGTACGGCGTTTCCCGCGAGCGCCAAGACGAGTACGCGTTACAAAGCCAGCAGCGCACCGCCGCCGCGCAAGCCGGAGGCCGCTTCGACGCGGAGATCGTGCCCCTGCCCTCCTGGAAATACGAGCAAGTGAAAGAGACCGGTGCCGTTACCGAACGGCACGTCGAGCTGGCACATGACGAAGGCAACCGTCCCGATACCACGCTGGAAGGTCTGGCGGCTCTCAAAGGCGCCGTTCCGGGCGTCTCCGACACCACAATCACGGCCGGCAATTCTTCACAGCTCTCCGACGGTGCGGCCGCCGTCGCGATCATGGATGCGACGCAAGCGCAGCGGCGCAATCTCCAGCCGCTCGGCTTGTACCGCGGCTACGCCGTCGCCGGCTGCGAGCCGGGCGAAATGGGAATTGCTCCCGTCTACGCGGTGCCGAAGCTTCTCAAACAGCACAACTTGAAGATCGAGGATATCGGTCTGTGGGAGCTCAACGAAGCCTTCGCCGTGCAGACCGTCTACTGCCGCGACGCGCTCGGCCTACCGAACGAGCGATTCAATGTCGACGGGGGCGCTATCTCAATCGGCCATCCGTACGGCATGAGCGGGGCGCGCATGACGATGCACGCGCTTATCGAGGGCAAGCGCCGCGGCGAAAAGTACGTCGTCGTTACGATGTGTGTCGCCGGCGGCATCGGCGCCGCCGCGCTCTTCGAAGTCGCCTAATGCGTGACGCGGCGGCCCAGGTCGGTACGTAGCCCGAGCGCGCAATTCGGCGATTTTATTTTCTGCCGCGTTTGAAGAGTACGCGCTCCGCTCTCACCCCAGCTTAATGGTAAGCTAATCACGCTTCGATGCTTTGCATGCCGCCGTCGGGTTCAATGTGAATGAGGGGATAGGTGCATACATGATTACCAAATGGATCACTAGCCTGATTTGCGGGTGCTCTCTTGTCGGGGTGACTTTTATGAGCGCGCTTCCGGCATCCGCCGAGCAAGCGCCCGATAACAACGGGCCCGGCGTTACGCGCGTCAGCGTCGTTGAAGGCACGGCCGTCGTCCAGCGCGGTGACAGTAACAAGCAAGTAGCCGCGACCGTGAACGCGCCGCTGCTTCCGGGCGATTACATTTCGACGGGCGCAAGCTCGCGCAGTGAGCTGCAATTCGACGGCTCCGCGGCGGTACGGCTTGGCGGCAACGTGCAGGCCCGCATTACCAGAGATGATCCGCAAAACCGGCAGGTGCAGCTGGCCGACGGTACGATCGAGGTCGGTCTCGTTCGCAATACCGGCTTGGTGCAAGTCGACACGCCGTCCGTGACGGTGCGCGCGAGTCGCGCCGGCGACTATCGCATTGCGATTGGAAAGGACGGAACAAGCTGGGTGACGACCCGGCGCGGCAGCGCGGAGGTCGTCACACCGCAGCGCACCTATACGCTCGAATCCGGTCGTACCCTCGTCGCTCGCGGATCTGCCTCGGATCCGTCGGTCACTTACACGTCGGAGGTCGGATACGACACGTTCGACGACTTCAATGCGAAGCGCGACCAGACGATGATTGCTGCGCTCAATGCAAGCCCGAACCTCAATCCGGACATCGCCGGCTACGATAACCTCGGCGCATACGGCCAATGGCAGAACGTCGCGGGTTACGGTCAAGCTTGGGTTCCCGACGAGTCATCGGGGTGGTCGCCGTACAGCGACGGATCCTGGACCTGGGAGGACGGCTATGGTTGGACTTGGGTCGCCGCCGAACCGTGGGGTTGGGCGCCGTATCATTACGGCCGCTGGCTCTACGCAAACGGCTACGGCTGGGCATGGGTTCCGCCGGCGTACTCGGCTTCTCCGGCCTGGTCGCCCGCGCTGGTCGGCTTCTTTGGATTCGGCGTCGGCGGACCGGGCTGGGGCGTTTCGGTAGGATTCGGCTACCCCTATATCGGCTGGTATCCGCTCCAACCGTACTGGCCGTATTATTCCTGGTACCCGGGGTGGGCCTGGAACGGTTTTGGCTGGGGCTGGGGCGGCTGGGGCTGTTGTGGTTACCGCTGGGGATGGGGCGGAACCCGTATCGTCAACGTCACCCATGTCACGAACATCTATCGGTACTTCCCGCATGGTGGCGTGCACGGGACCGCCATTGGGAACTTCCAGCACGGAACGGTCGGCGGTCACACGTTCGCTGTGAATCCGCATAACATTAGCGAGCATATCGGAATGATCCACGGCGCCATGCCGGTGACGCCAAATCGTGACAGCCTCGGCTTCGGCGGTCGCTCGATCAGCGCGCCCGTCAGGCTTTCGAAAGCCTTCGAATCTCCGCGCTTCACATCGGTCAACCGAACGCTCGCGGGGCACTTGTCATTCGACCAGCAGCAGCGGGCGGTATCGGGAGCGATTGAGAACCATGCGCGCAGCAGCGCGCCGGTATCGCGCCAGAGCACCGGCACCCGTGAGAACGTCGGCACGCGTGAGAACCTCGGCACCCGTGAGAACGCTTCGGTAGGGCGCCCGAGCGCAACGACGAATTCGTGGCAGCGCTTCAGTCAGACCCGCGGCGAGGAAGGGCGTGGCGCTTCAACGCTCTCGCACTCGGCGACGAACGGGTCAGCTCGCCCGAGCATCGCGAACGAAGGTTCGCGCGACGGGCGCGCAGCTTCTGATCCCTGGAGCCGGTTCTCGAGCGAGCGCGGTAACGCATCGTCGTACGGCCGCTCCTCCTCCGAATCGTACTCGCGCGGTTCCGAGCCGTCATACTCGCGCGGTTCCTCTCCGTCGTACTCGCGCAGTTCCTATCCGTCGTACTCGCGCGGTTCGTATCCGTCGTACTCGCGTGGTTCCGAGCCCTCATACTCGCGCAGTTCCTATCCGTCGTACTCGCGCGAATCCTATCCGTCGTACTCGCGCGGCAGCTCGGCGCCATCGTATTCGCGCGGCAGCTCGGCGCCATCGTATTCACGCGGCAGCTCGGCGCCATCGTATTCACGCGGTAGCTCGCAGCCGTCATACCCGCGCGGAGGCGCCAATTCCGCTCCGCATTCGTCGGGTAACGGCGACCGAAGCGGCGGTCCGCACGGCGGTGGTCGGCCTCCGCACTGAGAGCCTCCGCGAAAAGCAGGTCAAGGGCGGCGCCAAGGCGCCGCCCTTTCGGTTGCAGAAACCAACGTCCTCACCCGCCTCGGATTCTTGAAGGAGTCGCCAACTTATGATAATCAAACGCTTTGCGGTAGGCGTCGCAGCGCTCTGTTTGAGCGCCGGCCTGCCTACGTTCGCGTCGGCATATTCGCACGCCAACGTTTCGCATCCCATTAGAGTAAATGGGTGCAATCCTAAACGCAACCACTACATGGCCACGGGGTATGTTCCGGCGTACTACCCGGTTGGCGTCGGCCCCTACTGGGGCTGGCCGTCCGTCTACGGACTCAATTATTATCAATATCCCGTTCAAGGGCATCCGACGCTCGGCATCGATTACGTGAACGCCACCGGTGTCGTGATGAAAGATATTGAATTCGGTTTGGTGGCTCATGGAAACCTCGTCGCGGAAGTTCGCGACGTTGGCACGTTCTCGCCCGGTGCCGAGATCAAGCATGAGTTTGGACTCAGTCCAAATGTCTTTCCCTTGAACACGGGTCTCGCGGAGTGCGTTCCGCTCAAGATTACGTTCGTCGACGGCTCGAAGTGGAAGAGTCCTCACCTTCCGGCGCTCAAGCGCTCCATCTACGGCAAACCGTCGTACTAATAACAACCTGAAAGGACGTAGGCACAAGCGGGTCGATGAGAAGCGTCCAGCTTTTTTCGGGCCAGCCATGGATGGCTGTTTCAAAGCTTGCTGACCCGAAAAAATGGACGAGCAGCAGCGCGCATGGAGGCGCGCGACGGGCGTCTTCAAATCGACTTGCCCGCGCCTACGTCCGTTCAACAGCCCGGTGCGGGGGTTTGCCGCAACGGAGCGGTATAGATAAAACATGACTGCACAAGATGTTTCTGCCGTACAAGCGCTTGATAACGTCTGGGAGATGGCGCAGCGCCAGCTCGACGAAGTCGGGCTGCTCATTGGACTGAACGAGTCGCTCCACGGTTATCTACGCCAACCCAAGCGCGTTCTCGAGGTTTCAATTCCCGCCCGCATGGACAACGGGGCGTTTCGCATGTTTACCGGCTATCGCGTGCAGCACAATCTTTCGCGGGGTCCGGGCAAGGGCGGAATTCGCTTCCATCCAGACGTGACGCTCGACGAAGTCAAGGCGCTGGCGATGTGGATGACGTGGAAGTGCGCGCTGATCAACATTCCATTCGGCGGTGCCAAGGGCGGCGTCATCTGCAACCCCAAGCTAATGTCGCTTCAGGAACTCGAGAACCTCACCCGGCGCTTCACCACCGAAATTTCTATCATCATCGGTCCGGAAAAAGACATCCCCGCACCCGACGTTTACACGACGCCGCAAATTATGGCATGGATCATGGACACGTTTTCCATGCAGCACGGCTACTCGATTCCCGGCGTCGTCACCGGCAAACCGGTCTCGATCGGCGGATCGCTCGGGCGCGACAAAGCGACCGCGCGGGGCTGCATGTACGTCGTCGATGAAGCGATGGAGACGCTCGGACGGACGATCGAGGGCTCGCGCGTTGCGATTCAGGGGTTTGGCAACGCCGGAATGTATGCGGCGCAATTAATGGCCGAGCATGGCTACACGGTCGTGGCCGTCTCCGATTCGCAGGGTGGCGTCGCCAACGATCGGGGCCTCGACGTCAAGGGCCTAATCGCGCACAAGTTCGAGACCGGGTCGGTGGTCGGTTATACCGGCGGCGAGCGCACCGACAACAGAGAAGTGTTGGAGTTCGAGTGCGACGTGCTCGTGCCGGCCGCGCTGGAAAAGGTGATCACGCGTGAGAACGCACCGCGCGTTCGCGCGCGCATCGTCGCCGAGGCGGCGAACGGGCCGACGCTCCCCGATGCCGACGACATTCTCTTCGATCGCGGAATCATGGTGCTGCCCGACATTTTAGCCAACGCCGGCGGCGTGACGGTCTCTTATTTCGAGTGGGTGCAAGACCTTCAGGCAAACTTCTGGGACGAAGACGAGATCAACGAAGGTCTCAAGCGTAAAATGACGCGCGCCTTCCGTGAAACGTACGAACAGGCAAAACGCCACGGCGTTTCGATGCGAAAGGGCGCGTACTGTGTCGCGGTAGCGCGAGTCGCCGAGGCGACGAAGCTGCGCGGCCTCTACCCCTGACGCAGCTCGGACTCTTCGGCGCCGGCCGTCGGACGCTCGTCCACGACGAAACCGGGACCATTTTATACACGCCGGCCTTCGCCGACGCGCCGACCGCGCGCCGCTGGTTCGATGCGCTCCGCGAGGAAGTCACCTGGCAAAGCGAGCGTCGCCGGATGTACGATCGCGACGTGGACGTGCCGCGACTCGTCGCGAGTTATCGCCTCAACGACAAACATCTTCCGGCGGTACTGCAAGAAGCGGCCCGCCGCGCCGCCGATACGACCGCAACCCCGTTCAACAGCGTCGGCTTGAACTTCTATCGCGATGGGCGCGATAGCGTCGCACCCCACAACGACCACCTATACGAGATCGTGGCCGGTCATCCGATCGCTTTGATCTCGCTCGGTGCCACGCGCTTGATGACGATTCGCAGCAAAGCGAGACCGCGGCGAGTCTTCGACCTGGACTTGGAGGACGGCAGCCTCCTGGTCATGAGCTATGAAACGCAGCTCCATTACGATCACGGCGTTCCGAAAACGCGCGCTGCGGTTGGCGCGCGCATCAGCGTCGCACTCCGCGTACGGCCCTCTCTAACGGAGTAGGCAGTCCAGGGCCCGCTTCGCTCGGCGCTTACGGCTAACCCGACCCGGCCGCATGTCGCAATGACTCCGGCTCCGTCATTTGCGATGCTAGTGAGATGCTACCTCTGGGCTTTCCGTCGCATTTTGCAGTGCGTTCTCATGGCATCTGCGTTCGCAACGTGTTGCGTGCCGTTATCGCCGCGCAATCCGATGATCCAGTGATAATCTGAGACGTTGCAGCCGCGTAACACCCCGCGTGCAGCGACGTCACATGCCTGTGCTCTGGCTTTGCGCCGGCACGTTACTCCCTTGCGCTAAGGTGTGCTTTGCCGGAGCTTATCGTTGACGCCAGTCGAAGGGTTTTCAAGACGCAAGCCGGTGGTTGCGCGCACAAACGCACAACCAAAACGGCGGGGTCGCACGGCTGCGGCTCGGCTCAGCCCAAATGGGTAACCGACCTTCAAGGTAGCCACGACTCCGATGATACATTCCTCAAAGGCGCCGCTCCGCGCGATCGTACGCGGCGTCGTGCGGAGCAATTGATAAGACTCGCACGCGGTGCTGCGAAATGCTCACGACGAACACGACGCGCCAGCTTGCTCCTGCAAACCGAAGGGCGGCCGCCCGTGCGCCCTTTAACTTTCCGCGCTTCGTCGGGAATTGCAGCGGATTTTGCTTTAGCGCTTCGAGCAGCTCGCGCAGGGTCGGCCGGAATCGCGCATCGTACAGGCCGTAGCCGCGAATCTCCCGAGCAGCGCTAGTGGCGAACTCGACCGCCCACGGCCGTGGGCCGGCTGCATCGCGGTTTGTCGCTCGAGGCGGTTTAGGCACGGATGGTGATATCTATCGCCTCGGGTTTGACCCCGAGGGTAATCGCGAGCCGCCGCTTGGCCTCGGCGATTGACAGGCCATCGAACACGGGCGGAGCCGAGTCCTCTCTCTTCAAGTCAGCCAAATCCGCACTCTCGGCGACGAGTTCAGGGTCGACCGATTCGAGCGAGCTGGTTTCCCCAACGGCGGCGTGGCCAATGCTCTTCAGGGAGAACTCCCATTCGATGCGGCTTGGTGCGCCGCGCCGCCCTATGACGTACCGGCCGCAGCCGAGCTGATCAAATCGCTTGGCCAACTCGATCGCCTTGCGCCGGTCGATTCCCGCCTTTTGCTCTAAACGGTCGATTGAAGTCCTTGCCGCATCATTTTGACGTTCCGAAGCCCATTTCAAAAACTCCCGCGCACCGGCGTCTTCCTCGAAAAGGTCACGGAGCCCCTCGTTCATACTGCTATTCATGCGATCAACCTCGGTCTTCCAGTAATATGGCTTAATAATACAGTATTATACCGCCGCAATGCAGCCTCTTACTCCAATTTTTTTGCCCTTTATTCTGGACAAATCCGGCGATCGCTGGTAGGATGTCGTGAAATGGCGCTACCGAAACCACTCGCCGCCTTGAACGGGGCGCTGCGGATCAACCTCGTTGTTCTACGGGCGAGAGCTAGCCTTTCGCAAGCTGCTTTAGCGAAGCGCTCAGGCGTGTCGCGGGCAATCATTTCCGAACTCGAGCAGGGCCGTGGCGATGCCCGGCTCACGACTCTGGCACGCCTCGCGCACAACCTTGGCGCGAGCGTCAGCGGTCTGCTTGAGCCATGGAGACCCCAACCACCGACTGACGAAGCGTTATCTCGGCGCGCCCGCGATGATGAATTCATCGACGCGGACTCTTTTCTCGCCGCGCTCGATGAAGCCGATGATCGGATCCCCCGGTTTAGCCGCCGTGGCAGGCGAAGCGAAAAAGCCGTTAGGTCGACGAAGCGAAGCTAGCCATTAGTCCGAATTTCGCGAAAATTCCTACTCGTCGAGTGGTCACACCTCGCGCCATCGGGGAACAGCAGTGGCGCCGGTTTTTTGAACAGCGGACCGGTCTCGATTATGTGATGACTGCCCAAGTTAAGCCGCTTCCGCCAGCGGCCGATTGAAGTATACCGCGTCCGGCATTCGGCCGCCGAGTGCCGAGTGCGGGCGCTCTTGGTTGTAAAAGGTGACGTACGATCCGATGAAGTGCTTAGCGTCCGACGTGCAGTCATAAGCGCACAAGTAGACTTCCTCGTACTTCAGCGATTTCCAAAAGCGCTCGACGAACACGTTGTCGCGCCAGGCGCCCTTGCCATCCATGCTGATCGCGATCCCGTACGATTTGAGCAGTTCGGTGAAGTCGAGGTCGGTGAACTGGCAGCCCCGATCGGAGTTGAAGATCTGCGGGCAGCCGTACGTCGCGATCGCCGCGTCGACGGCGTCGATGCAGAAGTCGGCCGTGAGGCTGTTGGAGAGCCGCCAGCTGAGCACTCTGCGTGAGAACAAGTCCAGCACGGCGACGAGGTAGAGAAATCCGTGACGCATCGGGATATACATGATGTCCGCCGCCCAGACTTGATTCGGGCGATCGATGATGAGGTTTCTCAGAAGGTAGGGGTGCTTGGGATGCCCCGGGTTGGTCTTGGTGCCGCGCTTCTTGCCATAGAGCGCCTCAATGCCCATCAGGCCCATCAACCGGCCGACGTGGCGGCGGCCAACGCGATAACCCTTTCCCTTGAGCAAGTCGCGCAACATCCGCGCGCCGGCGAAGGGGCGCTCGAGATGCAGCTTATCTATGACCCGCACTAGCTCCAGATCCGCATCGCTCACCGGAACCGGAACGTAGTAGATCGAACCGCGTGATATTTCGAGCAGTTGTGCTTGACGCGTGACCGGCAAAGGATGGTCTCTGTCGATCATCGCTTTGCGCTCGGCCCGTCGATGCGCCCGAGCGCGCCTTCTAAAAAATCGTTCTCCAGTGCGAGCTGTCCGATCTTCGCGTGCAGCTCCTTGACGTCGACCTCCTCGCTGCGGGCTGAGCGTGCGCCTTCGAAAATCTCACCCGCTCGTTCAAGCAGTTCGCTCTTCCATTGCACGATCGAGTTGGGATGGACATCGAAGCGTTTGGCAAGCTCCGCGACCGTTTGATCGGTCTTGATCGCTGCCAGCGCCACCTTGGCTTTGAAAGCCGGCGTGTGGTTTCGACGAGAACGTTTCACGATGACTACTCCTCTTTGCAAGTCCCTTCGACCCGCAGCGCAGGAAGTCATCACACAAAGAGGTGTTCAACTAACCGAGACCACCTCTGCATTCCGATTTGATTCCCGTTGGCGCCGGGGAATTACCCTTATTCCACGTGCATTATTCGGTACTGGGGATCCCGAACCTAATGCTGTGTCTAATGAAGCGCAGAGATGTATTCGCTCTGTGGACGTGTAATCGGCGTTTGACCCCATGTGGGGTCAGGAGTATCATGGCGCTATGGCCGATCTCAAGGTTCGCAACCTCGACGACCGCGTGGCGGCGGCATTGCGTGCGCGCGCCCGACAGCAAGGGACTTCAATAGAAGAAGAAGCGCGTCGAGCGCTGTCGCTCTCGGTCACGCGGCGCGGCGAAGCCTTTGCACGGCGCGCGGCGGCGCTAAGAGCCGCCATCGGTGATTTGCCGGACGGTTGGCTCGATAGCGCCGCGACCATCCGAGAAGACCGAGATGCCTGGGGCTGATGTAGAGCTTGCGGTACTCGATGCATCCGTCGCCGTGCGTTGGTTCGTGCGTGAGGCTGGAAGCGAACAGGCGGCTGAGCTCCTCACGCGGCCCATTGGTGGCTGGCGCCCCGGCTGCTAACGACCGAAGTTGCTGCGGCTCTTCGGCGTAACGTGGTTGCGGGCAAGCTACGTGCAGAGTACGCGATTCAAGCGCTCGAGATGCTCCTACAGAACGCCAAAGACGGAAGCCTCACGTTTGCCGAGGATGAAACGCTGATTCTCACCGCATTAGCACTCGCTCTGACGGCTGAAAGTAATCTGCCGGACTGCCTCTATCTTGCGCTGGCGGAGCGGGAAGGTGCTGCACTCGCGACCGCCGACCGCGCTCTCGCGCGTTTAGCGGAACGGCGCAACGTCAACGTTCACTTCATCCCGTCGGCATAACGCCGTCGCGTTGGGACTGGCGCTGGCGCTGGCGGCCTGTGCGCGCACGGGAAGTGCGCCGGCAGCGCCGCATGTGCTGCGGATCGCGGATAACGTGGACCCATCATCGCTAAATCCGCTCCTGGCCCACGACCAGGATACGATCGGCTACGATCTTCTCGTCACGCAGACGCTGGTCGGCCTTTCGGCCGATAATAAGCTCGTGCCGGTGCTCGTCACGCGGATCCCCACGCGTGCGAACGGCGACATTTCTGCCGACGGCAAAACGATCGTCTATCATCTGCGCCGCGGCGTACGATTTGCCGACGGAAGGGAGCTCACGTCGGCCGACGTTGCGTTTACGTTTCACGCGATCGAAGATCCTCACAACCCAGTGGAGTCGGAGGATGCATACCGGCGCGTCTTTTCGCTCGAAACGCCGGCTCGTTACACGGTGATCGTACGATTGAAACAGCGGTGGAATGCCGCCGTTGCCGAGCTGTTTGCTCAAGCCGATTTTGCGTTCGGCATTCTTCCGGCCCATGCGTTTGCATCAACCGACGTCACGAGAGCCCCATGGAACCAGCGTCCTTTCGGAAGCGGCCCGTTCAGGGTCGTCGAATGGGAGCGCGCAAACCGGATCGTGCTCGAGCCCAATCCGTACTTTCGTCCGCGCCCGCGCTTGCGTCGCGTTGTTTTTGCGCTAGTCCCCACCACGCAATCCTCGCTGGTGGCGTTGCGGGCGAGCGACGTTGACATCGCCGAAATCGGCTCGGCCCAAATCCCCGACGCCCGCGGGATCTCCGGTGCGCATGTGGTTATCACGCCGATCAACGGGGCGTACTTCTTGTTGATCCAAACAACGGCGCCCCCGACCGACGACGTGCGCGTTCGCCGCGCAATTGCAGCAGCGCTCGATCGCCGTGAGATCGTACGCGGAGCGTTCGGCGCGCTGACGCCTGCCGATTCGTTTCTGCCGCCGGTCGTTAGGTGGCACGACCCGGCGCCCGGAACGGTCGACGGCGACTCGGCGACCGTCGCGCGCGAGCTTACCGCCGCGGGATGGCGAAAGAACGGCGTCCGCTGGTTCAAGGACGGCAGAGCGCTTGCGCTGACGATCGCGCTTTCGCCGGAGCGGGGAACGTCGATGCAAGTAGTCGAGCAGGAAGAGTTGCGCCGCGCGCGGATCGAGACCGCGCTAAAGCCCTACGCAGCGGCGATTTTTAACGCCCCGGGTGGCCCCTTGAGGACTGGAAACTTCACGCTTGCGGCAGCCCAGTGGATCGGAGCCGCCGACCCCGAGCAATCGGTGATCTTCGCTTGCACTCAGCGCGGCCCCAACGGCAATAACTCGATGAACTACTGCAGTCCGCGCTTCGACGCGCTCTTTCGCGATCAAGCGGTTACTGGCGATCCCCTCCGACGCCGCCGCGACTTCATCGAGATGCAGCGCATCGTGCGCAGGGATGTGCCGGTCGTGCCGATTGCCTTTGAATCGAATGTCGACGTCATCGCCAACCGCGTCAGCGGCTTCCGTCGGAACATGCTGATGTATCCGGTCGACGCGGAAAAGTGGGACGTGCGTTAACGGGCCGCTTTTAAGGCGACGGCGACGGGGTAGGCCCGTAGAGCGCTTCGCCGGCCGTGCAGATCCGCGCGGAGTCCAAATTGAAATCGACGAGCTGTTCGCCTTGCGCCGTTACGGCGGTTCCGCCCATGGTGACATTGGCGCCAGCTGGAAGGGCGATGCGGTTGAAAAGAAGATCGGTTTGACGCGTCAAGGCGTCGATTGACCGATCGAAGAGCTCGTCGTCAAACCACTTGCAGGTGTCGGCCGTTCCCCGCAGGCCGGTGAACGTCGAGAGAATCGTCTGCGCCGATGCGCCGCCGGCCGCCAAGGCGAGCATGAGGGCGAACGCGGCTGCGGCTGCCGATGGACGCTTCATGCTCTCTGATACCACGCGCCCATCCGTCGCCCTGTAAGATCGGCAGCGGCCCGGCCTAAGAGCCGTCGAACCTCATCGTCGGAAGTCTGTTCGAAGTTGTGATAGTAAAGGCCAACGGCATGAAAGGGCTCGGGTGTCGCGACGCATACGACGCGATCCACGACGCTTTCGAGACTCGCGGTCGTACGCGGGGCGGCAACCGGCGCCGCGGCAACGATCGCAGCGGGCTTGCGCGCTCGCAGCGCCGTGGCTGCGGCCCGCATCGTCGCGCCGGTGGCGAGGCCATCGTCGACGACGATGACCGTCTTGTCGCCGATATCGGGCTCCGGCCTTCCGTCGCGGTATGCGATGTCTCGCCGCCGAAGCTCGTCGATCTCGCGTTGTACGACGTCCTCTAACGCCGCCGCGTCGATGCCGAGCGAGTCTATCATCTCTTCGTCAACGACGCACGTTCCGTCGCTTGCGAGCGCGCCCATGGCGAGCTCCTCGTGCCCCGGGACGCCGAGTTTGCGCACGACGTAAACGTCGAGCGGCAGATGGAGCCGCTGCGCTACTTCATAACCAATCGGCACGCCGCCGCGCGGAAGCGCGAGGACGATGACGCTCGCGGCGTCGGCATAGGCTGCGAGTGCATCGGCGAGCTGGCGTCCGGCATCGCTGCGGTCGCCGAAAAGCTGCACGGCTATTCTGGAACTCCCCCATCGTGCTCGATCACTTGCCGCGTTGCGTTACCGTCGGCTGCGTTGTCCGCGCATGCTTCCGCGGGCGGAAGCGGAGCCGGTTTGAAGGTGTTCGGCGTCTGCGTGAAGTCAAAGACGTCCGACATCGCGTTTGCCGATGCGTCGGTCTTGCCGAGCGAGCCCAATCCGAAGGTCTGCTCGATGAGCTTGAGGATGCTGCCGATGCTGTATTCGGTATGTGAGATATGACCACGCTTGGCGTAGGGCGAGATAACGATCATCGGAACGCGGAATCCGAGGCTGGTGTAGTTGACTTGCGGCGGCGGCACGTTGTCGTACCAGCCGCCCCAGTCGTCCCAAAAGACTATGATCGCCGTATTTTTCCAATACTGGCTGGTGCCAAGCGCATTGATTACTTTCGTCACCCAGCGCGGGCCGCCGTTGCATCCGCTCGCCGGATGGTCCGAATCGTAGAGCGTCGGTATCACCCACGAGACCGCCGGAAGCGTGCCGCTCTTGACATCGGTAAAGATGTTTGTGTTCGGTATGCTGATGTGCTTCTTCCAATCTGGGCCATAGCGAAATTTCTTGATGGCGTCGAATCCATTCCAGACGGCGCCCGAAAAATCGTAGTGCGGTTGGCTGCCGAACATTCCGTCGACGTAGTAAAGATAAGAAACGTTCGCCGGGTCGAGCAGATCGGCGATGGTTCCGTACTGCGTGAAGCACGGGAACGGGCCGTTTGCGTTGTAGCGGCCATTTGAAAATAGGAGTGGCGTCGTCGTCCCGGGTGGAGCGTCGCAGCCCCAGGGAGTGTAGATCGGCTGGTCGGTAAGCGATTCACGATCGTTGAGCGCAACGGTTCCGGCGATCATCTGCTGGTGAGCGATGAAGCTCGAGGCCGTATCGGTTGAGAACATCTTATCCGCTAGGGTGTACTGCTGCGCGAGCTTCCAGTAGGGAGCGGTTTCGGCCCGGTCGACGTACGCGTACGGATAAACCTTTGCCGGCGACCCTTGTCCCGATTCGCCGTAATTAATGAGGTCGAAGCCGTCGTTCTGGCAAACGTTGGTCTGATTGGCGTCGCACTCGATTTCGAAGCCGCGGTGGCTGTGGTCGATGTCTATCCCTTGATTGAGCGACCCGGTAGCGAGCTTTACCGACTGGAGCTTGACGATGTGGGCACCAGTGCACCATGGAGCGGGTTTGCACGCTCCCTGCAGCGTCGTGTCGGCACCCGGAAAGCCCGCAAAGAGGTTGTCGAAGCTGCGGTTCTCCTGAATTAGAATGACGATATGCTGAATCGATTGCTGATGCGGAGATCCGCTCGGAGCCGGCGCGGGCGTCGAACCGATCGAATTATTGCATCCGACCATGCCGACGAGCGCGGCGACAAAAACAAAGGCCTCGAACCGTTTCATGGCACCTCCCAACGAGCGTCGTTACTTGAATCATTCGACGGAGGAAAAGCGAAAGTCTTGTGGGAGCTGCTCGCAGCCATACCACGCAGCGGGACTCATGCGATTCTCAGGTCGGCGCGGTGACCTTAGTTACTGCTTTGATGCCCCGCGACGACGCAATCGACGCCGATGCCGGTCCAACCCAGTTCGCTTATGACTCGACGCCCCGTACTCTCATGCCGCTGCTCTGAACGACGTTACACCGGACGTAAGGGCGACTGGGGCGCTTGGCTCTAAGACGGGCGTCGGATCGAACTGCCCGACTGAGCTTCCTAATAGACGAGTCTGCCGAGCTTGCTCGAGAGTTGAAAGAACTCGCTGAACCACAGCACGTCCTTGGCGTCGAAGACCAAATTATGCACGTGAAACAGATTGTTTGTGGGAAAGTCGCGAATCTGCGAGCCATCGGTCCTTACATAGCCGATCTTGCCGGCGACAAACTCGCCACCGCCCGTTTCCGTGAACCAGACGTTACCGTCGGGCCCCGCCGTGACGTTGAGGGGCCCACCTAACGCCGTCGGCACCGTGAACTCTTTTATTGCGCCGGAGGTCGTTATGCGCCCGATCTTATCGGCATTGTACTCGCCGAACCAAAGATTTTTATCGGGTCCGACGGCGATTCCCCAGGGCTGGGCGTTGACGGTCGGTATGGCGTGTTGCGCCAAAACTTTGCCGGCCGTCGACAGCACGAGGATTGCGTTCTTTCCACTATCGGTTATCCAGAGATTGCCGTCCGGCCCGGCGACGATTTCCTGGGGGAAGCTGTTCTTTGGTAACGGATAGAGCGTAATTTTTCCGTGCGACGTTGCGGCACCGGCTGCCACGGTGCTTCCTTGATCGACGAACCAAATGCGCCCGTCGGGCCCCGGCGCCGTCCACGCCGGTTGCGCAAACCCGCCTGGCGGCACCGGGATGAGATACGTCGTGATTTTTCCCTCAGTGGTAATCTTCCCGAGCGAGCCGCTGTTCTGTTCGACGAACCAGAGATTGCGGTCGGCGCCGACGCTGATTCCGACGGGATCGCTGCCTAGAATCGGATAGGCTTTGAACGACGTGCCGTCCCGAGAGATCTTTTCGATCGCTCCGCCGCTCGAAGCGGTACCCCAAATGTCGCCGTCCGGTCCAATGCAGAGATCGCTCAGTCCCGCCGGCACCGGCTGCGGCGTTGCGGGAATGAAAGGAACGTTGCGCTGCGACACGATCGTGGGAGTCGGCGCGAAGATGGCCTTCGCGCGGCGACCACGCGGCGCGCGCGCATGCAGGACTGCGCGCGAGAGCGGCGCGCCGCTGTAGGCGAGCGTTACCGATTCGGATGAGCGCGTGACGGACGCGGTTGACAGCTTTGTAGTTCCGCTCGTATCGTTGTCGCTAAGCTGGATCTTCGTCCCGTACTTCCCTAGTATCGTGTTTCCGTCCGCATCGAGTGCGGCAAGTTCGACGTTGACGGTCGCCGCCGTTCCGGCGGGCGGATATGGCCGAGCCACACGCAGGGCAAAAGATGCTACCTTGCCGATGAGCGAGACGCGCAACTCGCGGTGCTGACCGGGGGCGAGCGCTGCTGAAATGCGCCCTGCCGCAAGCACGTTGCCGGCACCGCGAGGCTGGTCGTAGGCGACAAAATCAAACGTTTGCCGGCCGCTTGGTACGCGCGTTTGCGCCGTGCACGCACGCGAGCCCGCTTTTCTCGCAGTGCACGCGCGCGAGTTTGAGCCCGTCTCAATCGTGATTAAACGCGCGCCATCGAGAGAAACGACGACCGATTGCGTGCTGGGCGCGATATAGCTCGGGTGCCGGCGCGACTCGGGCGGTACGATGATGACGAACGTCACCACCGCCTGGCCGGCCGGCGCGGCCGGCGCCGCCAGGTCGGCGACCGGTACGCTCTGCACGCTGCCCGAACAGCCTGCAAGCAGCGCGCAAAGCACGGCCGCACGCGCTCGTCCGCTCACTGCATCGTCCCTAGGCGCTTGAGCGAATTGAAGATTCGCCGCTCTTGCGCCAGATGCCGCCGGTCAAGCAACAGGTTCACCTGCGCATCGAGCGAGAGCACGACGTCTGTTTGCGCGATCCGATCGCCTTTCGGAATATGGGCTTGCTTCAGGCGGAGTATCTCATTTTCCGTGATAGTGACGAGCGGCGTCGTCGAGAAGTCAAGCGCGCCGTAGTCGTAGTGTGTCGCCAGTTGAGCTCGAACGTTGGAGCAAATCAAGCCGTATGGCGCCGCCACGTAGAGATGTCGCTGCAGCGTTTCGTACGTTCCGAAAACGATGTCGAGCGCGTAGCGCCGTTCGACGAGCTCGGTGCCGTGAGTTGGGACGCCTTTGGGAAGATGACAATATGCCGGGACCTGCACCGAGCCGAGATTTTGAAAGCTATCGCGTCCAAGCAACGGTCGGACGCTCGGATACCATGCCCGGATCTGAAAGACCGTCGTCGTTGGAAAGCCATCGGAGGCATTGGTAAATTCGATCCTCAGTTGCCCGTGCTTGGGCGGCGAAAACGTGATGTTTGAGTCCTGCGAAGGGTTTTGGTAAGGCCATTGGTAGACTGCGTGCCCGTCCGCATAGCTCTGCAGCGACGCTCGCGCCTCGTTGCTGCTGAAAGAAACCATCCCTCGATACGAGCCGTCGGCCGAGTAAACGTCGCGCGTCGATTCGCTCGCATCGGTGAGCGACTTGACGCGAGCGGCCGTATCCTGCCAGCGTGCTTCGGGGACTTCGGGTAGCTCGTCGAACGTGCCGTTGCCCGAGCGAAAGAGAATCATCGCCGCCGTGCCGGTGGAATCTTCGGCGTTAGCGTCGAGAAGCGTCACGTCGCTCCCCTTGCGGATCCTGCTCGCAATTTGGGCCGCGTACAGGTCGAAATGCGACGCGAGCTTCGTGGCCTTCCCGGTCTCCGTTTCGGTGCCGCGATACTCCGTCACGGCGCGTTGACCGAATGTCGCGCGCAGCGCGCGGACCTGTTGCGCGGCGTTGAGCAATCGGTGCGTCGTTTTGCCCTGCGTAACGGTTGTTTCTTCAAGCGTGCCGGCATACGTGAGCGTGGCTGGCATAGGGAAGGTGGTCTCGCTCGAGCGATCTCGAGCCGCCGGCGGTAATGTCCCTCGGCTCATCGCGCCGGCGCAGCCGTTGAGTGCGAGCAACGCTAGAATGCCGTAGAAGCCGGCAGCGGTGCGTGCGAACATCGCGGATGCTTACGACACTCGCAAGGCTCGTGACCTGCCGCGGTGAATCCGCCCGCATGAAGCGCAACTTGGCCGTTGCAGCGGTAACCGCACTGCTCTGCACCCTGCCGCGGCCGGCAAGTGCGGTCGACACGATCCCGTTTACCGAAGTCAACGGGGGCCAGCTCCAAGTTCAGGCTTCAGTCGACGGCCAGGCGCCGGTCCCGATGCTAGTGAATCTCGGGGCCGGAGTCGACATCGTATCGAGCGTGCTAGGCCGCCGATTCGTCGCAGTCGACGGTAAGTACGTCAGTCTTCGGCTGACCGGCGAACGCGTCGATCTCCCGCTCGGCAAAGTGGTCACGCTCGCAATCGGCGGCGTGCGAATCGAGGCGCCGCACGTCGGCATATGGAACGGACTCGACGGAACCGGGATCGACGGTTTGATCTCGGCGACGGCCTTTCGCAGGATTGCCACGACCTTCGACTTCCACAATCGGCAGATTGTGATCGAGGACGCTCAGACGTTTTCAGAACGGGTGCGCACGGCGGTGCGTATCCCGCTGATCCTACAGGACGATCTGGGAATAGCGCTGGCTCTCTTCGCGCGCTTTGATTTCGGTGGGGGTAAGACCGGTCTGTGCGAGATCGACACCGGCTCGACCGGCATCACGCTCGACAAGACCTTCGCCGCGTCGATCGGGCTCAATCCGGGCGCCGCAGAGGCGCGCCTCACCTCGATCGCGTTCGCGGGCGCCCCGCAAACGGCAATGCTCTCGCCGACCGTGCGCTTTTCCGACCTGATATACGATTGCGACGTCGGCAACTCGTTCTGGGCGGGACGCAGCTTTACGCTGGATCTCCCCAACCGCTTCGTCTATGTCTCGCCGTCCGGATAAAGAGAAGATTAGCCGGTGCCTGCGCAGGCCACGGTCCGAGTTAGAGCCTGCTGCGGATAGGGTATGAGGGCGACCATGAGATTCTTTGCAGCAATGACTTCACTCGCGGCCGTGCTCCTCATGGGTGGCGGTCTTGCGAGCCTGCCCGCTGCCGCCCAGAACGATGTCCCCCCATATACGACGTGGCAGCCGGGCTGGGATACCTATCAGTACGATCGACACCACGTCATCCTGGGCACCGTGTCCGCGTTCGCGCCGTATCGCTTGACGATAACACGGCGCAATGGCAACGTGCAGACGATCGATCTGAAACACGGCACCGTTATCTATCCGACGGGAGCGACCCCGACGCAGGGCGAGCGCGCGGCGGTGGTCGGTTATTACAGCAACGGCACGTTCATTGCCAATCGCGTCATCTTGCGTCCTTAGGGCGCCGGCTTGACGGTACCGGCGAGTGCGCCGCCTGCTTTGGTGCAGGTGGCGCAGCGCTATGCGGAGACGACTCGCGGAATCGTAACGTTCCAGATGCATCGCGTCTTCGACGTTCATGATCCATTGCGCGGCCGCCACGAAGATCTCGTGATGAACGGCGTTTATGAGGACGGTTCGCTGGTGCGCGTGCGCGTGGTTAGCTATGCGATCGACGGAAAACCCGCGAGTGCAAGCGATATTTCGAACGTGGAGCAGTCGTGGAACCATCCAACGCCCGCCGACGTCTTCGCGCCGCCTTTTGATGCGCGAAACTTTGACGCATACCAATACCGTAGCGGCGGCGCTTCAACGATCGATTTTACGTCGAGCGTGCACGATGCGGGGCACGGCAACGGCAGCTTCACGTATGACGTGCACAACGACGTCGTTTCCTATACGTACCAGCCCAACGCGCTCCCGCCGCACGCCCATTGGGGCCAGATAACCGATCGTCGTGCGGAAGTGCTAGCGGGATACTGGCGGTCGATTCAAGAGACGCAGCAATATAGCGGAAGCATTGGGCCGTTTGCCGCAGCGGGGACGATTCACATAGATTATACGGGATTCAAGCGTTTCTTCGACCTACAAAGCGCTTTGCACGCGCTCTAGCGCCAGGCAGCTCCCAAGAAGGCTTTGCGGTCCGCGCAGAAAACCGAAACGACCGGAGGAGATGACGCCCGTGCCCGAGTTCCTAAAGACCCTGTTCGTGAACCCGCCGACCTTCGAAGGCTACGACGGCGGCGCCGGCTCGCGCTATCAGTGTCGTCGCGAGGTCAGGTCGTTCTGGTACCCCACGTGGCTCGCGCAACCCGCTGCAATGGTGCCGGGCAGCAAGCTGATCGACGCGCCGCCCGACGGCCTCACCGTCGATCAAGTAGCGCCCCGTGCGAAAGAGTACGAGCGCGTCATCATTCACACCAGTACGCCCTCTTTCAACAACGATGCGCGGTTTGCGGCGCGTTTGAAGGAAGAAAACCCGAGCGCGATCGTCGGCATGGTCGGCGCACAGGTCAGCGTGCTCCCCGAAGAATCGCTCAAAGGCGCGCCCGCGGTGGATTGGGTGAGCGTCGGCGAGTTCGACTATACTTGCGTGGACGTATCCTCGGGGAAACCGCTGAGCGAGATCGACGGCCTCGCATACCGAAAAAACGGCGACATCGCGCGCACGCCGGAGCGCCCGACCATCTCGGACATGGATGCGTTTCCATCGGTGCTCGATGTCTACCGGCGCGATCTGACGATCCCGAACTATTTCAACGGCTACCTTCAGCATCCGTACCTGTCGCTCTATACCGGACGCGGCTGCAAATCAAAGTGCACCTTCTGCCTATGGCCTCAGACGATCGGCGGGCATCTCTATCGGGTGCGCAGCGTCGAGAGCGTGGAGGCTGAGATGGCCCGCGCGAAAGTGCTGTTTCCGGAGGTAAAAGAGTTTTTCTTCGACGACGATACGCTCACTGACAATATTCCGCGCGTCGAGGAGATCGCGCGCCGTTTAGGTCGGCTGGGCATTACGTGGTCGTGCAACGCAAAGCCCAACGTGCCGCGCCCGACGCTCGAGATCCTCAAGGCGAACGGCTTGCGTCTCCTGCTGGTCGGTTACGAGTCGGGAAATCAGCAGGTGCTCAACAATATGAAGAAGGGAACGCGTCTCGACATCATCCGGCGTTTCTCCAAAGACTGCCGGGAGCTCGGCATCAAAGTCCACGGCACTTTTATTTTGGGCATGCCCGGTGAAACGCCGGAGACCATCAAAGAAACGATCAACTTCGCCTGCGAAATGGATCCCGAGACGATCCAGGTTTCACTCGCCGCGCCGTATCCGGGCACTTATCTGTATCGACAGGCGCAGGAGCAGGGATGGCTCGAGATCCAAAGCGGCGAGCTCGTCGACACGCAAGGCATTCAGCACGCGGCGCTCAACTATCCGGGCTTGAATTCGACCATGATGTTCGAGTCGGTCGACGAGTTTTATCGACGCTTTTACTTCCGGCCGCGCAAAATGTTCTCACTGCTCGGCGGCATGATTGGCGACCGTCAGGTGATGAAGCGGCGTTTACGCGAAGGCGTCGAGTTCTTCCACTTCTTGCGCGAACGCAAGCGCGAAAACGCCGCGCACAGCGCGTAGCGCCTGGCCCTTCGCCGTCATCCTGAGCGAAGCTCGCCATGCGCACGTTGACGAACATACGTTCGCATGATAGAGTCGGTAGCGTGAACGCATGGAGGAGCGCGCGGTGAGCTGGCTGTCCCGTTTGCGCTCTTCCCTCACACGCACCCGGGAAAGCTTCGCTGCCGTGACGCGTCTAGGTCGTCCCGAACGGCCGTTGACGCCCGAGTTTTGGGACGAGCTCGAAGAGACGCTCATCTTAGCCGATTTCGGCGTACCGGCGACGCAGAAAATTCTCACCGGTCTTCAGACCGTCGCCCGTCAAGAAGAATGGCGGACCGCCGATCGACCCGTGGCGCGCTTTCGGAAAGACGTCGAACGCTTTCTGACGCTGCCTGGCGCCGCCTTACGCCTTGATCGCGACCCGGCGGTTATGCTGGTGGTCGGCGTCAACGGCAGCGGGAAGACCACGACTATCGGCAAGTTGGCGACCCGTTTGCGGAGAGAACGTAAGCGAGTCTTGCTCGTTGCCGCCGATACTTTCCGCGCTGCAGCAGCCGAACAGCTCGCCGTGTGGGCGCAGCGCAGCGGCAGCACGATCGTTCGGGGGGCCGAGGGCGCCGATCCGGCCTCGGTAGTCTTCGACGGCCTGCGCGCGGCGAAGGCGCGTGGCGCCGACGTCGTTCTCATCGATACCGCCGGCCGGCTTCAAACGAAGACGAATTTGATGGAGGAGTTGAAAAAAATCCGCCGTGTGATCGAGCGCGAGCTTGGTGAAGCGCCGGCAGAGACGCTACTCGTCGTCGACGGCACGAACGGACAGAACGCCATATCGCAGGCGAAGCTCTTCCACGCGGCGACGGAGCTAACGGGAATCGTCATCACGAAGCTCGACTCGACCGCCAAAGGCGGTGTGCTGGTGGCAATCGTTGACGAGCTCGAAGTCCCAATTAAGTTCGTTGGCCTGGGCGAAGACGCCGAAGACCTGCGCCCCTTCGCTCCCGCAGAATTCATCGATGCCCTCTTTGAAGAAGAATGCCATCCCCTTGGCACGCCGACGTGAGAGCGTGATGTAAGGAAAGAGAAAGGATTAACATGGCAGCAGAAGACGAACGGCAACTCGCCCTTACCAACGCGCTCGTTCAAATCGAGCGGCAGTTCGGGAAAGGCTCGATCATGCGAATGGGCGATTTCCAGGAGCGTATGGCCTTCGAAGTCGTACCGACCGGCTCGATCGCGCTCGACTTGGCCTTGGGGGTTGGAGGTCTGCCGCGGGGCCGGATCGTCGAGATCTACGGCCCCGAGTCGAGCGGCAAAACGACCCTCGCGCTGCATGCCATCGCCGAGGCGCAAAAGACGGGCGGAACGGCGGCGTTCATCGACGTCGAGCATGCGCTCGACCCTAACTACGCCGGCGCACTTGGCGTCGATCTCGACAATCTGCTCGTTTCCCAACCGGACACCGGAGAACAAGCGCTCGAGATCGCGGAGATGCTGACGCGTAGCAATGCCGTAGACGTCGTCGTGGTCGATTCGGTCGCGGCCCTCGTTACGCGAGCCGAGCTGGAGGGCGACATGGGCGACGCGCACGTCGGCTTACAGGCGCGATTGATGTCGCAAGCGCTCCGCAAGCTGACCGCTGCGATCTCGCGCAGCAAAACCGTCATGATCTTCATCAACCAGCTCCGCGAAAAAGTCGGTGTCATGTTCGGCAATCCCGAAACGACGTCGGGAGGCCGCGCGCTAAAATTTTACGCGTCGGTGCGGCTCGACGTGCGCAAGCTCGAAACCATCAAAGTCGGGCAAGACGTGGTCGGCACGCGTACCCGTGTCAAGGTCGTGAAAAACAAGGTCGCTCCACCCTTTCGCCAGGCCGAGTTCGACATCACGTACGGCCATGGCATCTCGAAGGTGGGTTCGATTCTCGACGTTGCGCTCGATCAGAGCATCGTCGGCAAGAGCGGATCGTGGTACACCTACGGCGAGCAGCGCATCGGGCAAGGGCGCGAAAACGCCAAAGCGTTTCTCGAGGAACATGCCGACCTCGCCGGCGAGATCGAAGCAAAGATTCGGCAGGCACTAGGAAAAGCGGCTTCAGGCAACGGCAAGGCCGCAGCCGTCGCCATCGAAGAGTAATCGTTCGGCTTGTGGTCTAGCCGCGAGGAGCGTGGAGCGATTCACCAGTCGAGCGGCGAGCAGCAACGACATGAGGGAGCGCCTAAAAAAGCATACCTTGCTGCGCTCGCGTTTCTGGCAAAGCAGCGTTGTACAGAGGCGCGTCTATGGAAACACTTGGAGCGCAAAGGATTCGACGACGAAGCTGCCCGAGCGGCGATCGAACGCTGCAAGAAAGAAGGTTACGTCGACGATCGCCTCTACGCGAGGCTCTACGCAGAGCGCAAGCGCAAGCCGGTCGGCAATGAGCAACTCGTTGGCGAGCTGATCCGCAAGGGAGTCGATGGTGAAGCCGCCGCCGAGGCGGTAAGGTCGCTCGAGGCAGACGAGGCTTCCCGCTGTGCTGCCGCTTTCGAGCGACTCCTGATCAGGTATCCGACAATCGCTTACCCCTCGGCAGCTCGACGTTTAGAGCGCCTCGGATTTCCGGCTGCGACGATCTATCGTCTCCTGCGCGGTCACGCAGCAAGATTCGGTCCGCTTGCCAACGTCGAAGCGACGTCTTTGTCTCAGTAGGAAAGAGAGCCGGGCACTCGCTCCGGCATGTCGATGCAAACGATTCTCGTCGCCGAGGACGATGCGGCGGTTCGCGAACTGCTCGGCCATCATCTCGAGCGCGAAGGGTTTGCGGTCGTCGGCGTTCCTGACGGTCATGCGGCGCTGCGGCGCGCACGCTCCGCCGCCGACTTGCTCGTTCTCGATGTAGGGTTGCCCGGCATCGACGGCTACGACGTCGTGCGAACGCTGCGACGAGAGGAACGCAACGTGCCAATCGTCGTGGTGACGGGTCGTTCCGAGGAGATCGACCGCGTCCTCGGATTCGAACTCGGTGCCGATGACTTTGTCTCGAAGCCTTTTTCGCCGCGTGAGGTGGTGGCGCGAAGCAAGTCGATTTTGCGTCGCTGCGGCCGTACCGTTGCGCAACCGAAGCCGGTCCTTCGCTTTGGGCGGTTAGAGATCGACGGCGGCGCCCGTGAGGCCCGCGTCGACGGCATCGATGTGAAGCTCAAGCCGCGCGAATTCGCACTCTTGATGGAGTTGGCTGGGAATGCCGGCGTCGCGCTTTCGCGCGACTGGCTGTTGCAGCGGGTCTGGGGCTTTGACTTCAACGGTGACGAGCGGACGATTGACGTGCACGTCCACCGCCTGCGCGCAAAGATTGAGGAACGATGGCAGCTTCCGTCGCTGCTACGCACCGTCCATGGATTCGGTTACAAACTTGTGCGCGGCTAGAAGCGCCGTCGACCGGCCCGTCGCTCGTGCCGTGATCGCAACGATCGGCCATGAGCTTCGGACCCCCCTCACTTCGATCCGCGGCTACATCGAGACGCTGCTCGATGGAGAGTTCGACCCTTCAACGGCGCGCCGCTTTCTCGAAACCGCGCGTCGCGAGACGCTGCGCCTAGGCCGGCTCGTGGACGGGATGCTCGAGCTTTCGCTTCTCGATCTCTCGACGAGCGAACATCGGGCGGTCTGCAATGCAGTGGAGCAGATCCGCGCGACGGTCGAGATGCTCTCCCCGATGGCAGCGGCGAGGCGGGTGACGATACAGACGCATCTCCCGGATGCCGCTCACGCGCTCGTCGATGGCGACGCTTGCGTTCACGCGCTCGCAAATCTCGTCGAAAACGCGGTAAAATATGGGAGCGAACGCGGCATGGTCCGCATTTCATGCATCCGCGAAGCGCGATTCGTCGTTATAGCCGTCGACGACGATGGCGGCGGAATCGCCCCCGAAGCCCGTGAGTCTATCTTCATCATGGGCGTTCGGCGCAATGCTGCGGGGCGATCGGGAAGCGGCATCGGGCTTGCCGTTGTCAAGGCAGTCGCCGAGCGCGCGGGCGGCGACGTTCGCGTCGAGCCGTCACCGCTTGGAGGTGCGCGTTTCGTCTTACGCTTTCCGGCGGGATAAGGGACCGCACGCATCGTAGGTAATAGTCCGTGGCTATGTCGCGGGTTTCGTTCGCGCATGCAAGTGAAGCCGAGCTGGCGAGACTCTTCGACTTTTATCGAATACGTTGGGAATACGAGCCTCGAAGCTTCCCCATCGCGTGGAACGAGCAAGGCCGCCCGGTCGAGTTTTTCACCCCGGATTTTTACCTTTCGGAATACGACCTCTACATCGAGGTAACGGTCGCCAAGCCGATTCGTAATACCCGCAAGAACCGAAAGCTACGGCTGATGCGCTCGCACCACGCCGACGTGAAGGTAAAGCTTTTCACGCGCCGCGACGTCGAGCGCGTCTTCTCCCGCCTCAAGCGGGCCTCGTGATCGGCGACCCGCTCTTCGACGCGGAGTCGATTGCGGGACGCGTCGCCGCCATCGGAGCGGCCATCTCACGCGATTATGCGGGTAAGAGACCGTTGATGATCGGTCTGCTCGCCGCGGCAGCCACATTTCTCGGCGACCTAGCGAGAGCCGTCACGATCTCATGCGATGTAGACGTTGTCTCCGTGAACCACTGCTGCGACGGCGACGGCATCGCCCTGGAGAAAGATGTGGCCATCCCGGTGGGCGGGCGTCACGTTATTTTGGTCGACGATACGGTCGATACCGGGCTCACGTTGCAGTACGTCATAAAGAGCTTGGCGGGACGCAGCCCTGCGTCGCTGGCCGTCTGCGCCCTTCTCGACCGGCCCCACAGGAGAATTGCCGATATAGAAATTAAATATAGGGCGTTCGAGGTCCCAGACGTATTCGTCGTGGGCTATGGCCTCGATTATCTAGGACGTTATAGGGAGCTGCCGGCTTTGTACGCACACGGATCCTGGCCCGCATAATGGGGCGACATGTCGCCTCGAGCGCCCTGTTGGCACTCCTTTGCATCGGAGCCTTGCTTCGTCCGCTTCCGAGCTACGCGCTCGAGCTGCGATCCATCGAGCAAGCGGCGGCCGGTTACCGCAGCCCCAACGAGCACCTCGCGGAGATGTTTCGAGCCGCACTGCTCGACACGAGCAGGCTCGCCCAATACGCGCCCGACGGCACGGCGTATATCATGACCGGAGACATCCCGGCCGAATGGCTGCGCGATGCGAGCGCTCAGGCGCGTCCCTATCTGTTCTTTGCCAAAGACGATCCGGACGTGCGGGCGTTGCTGCGCGCGATCATTGCTCGAATGGTGAAGTACCTGCGGATCGATCCGTACGCCAACGCCTATACGTTGGACTATCGCGTCTGGGAGCAGAAGTTCGAGCTCGATTCGCTTGCCTATCCCACCGCGCTGGCCTGGAGTTATTGGAAGACGACCGGCGACGCATCGATATTCACCGCCGATTTTTCCTCGATGCTCGACAACGTGCTCACCACGATGGAACGCGAGCAGAACCATCCACGGGACTCGCGGTACACGCACAAGGAGCTCCCGCAGGACGGACGAGGCAATCCGGTCGGCTACACCGGCATGATCTGGACCGGCTTCCGGCCTTCCGACGACGCCTGCGATTACAATTTCCTGATTCCATCAGAAATGTTTGCGGTCGTCGCCCTCGGCGACATGGCGCAGATCGAGCTCGACGTCTACCACAACGTGGTGAAGGCGAAGGAAGCAAAAGCGCTACGCGACGAGGTGCAGCGCGGGATTCAAACATACGGCCTGGTGCTCGTGCCAAAATATGGTTACATCTATGCCTACGAAGTCGACGGCCTCGGTCATGCCATCCTTACCGACGATGCCAACATCCCCAGCCTGCTCGCCGCGCCGTACTTCGGGTACACGATGCCGAACGACCGCTATTATTTGAACACGCGGCGCTTTTTGCTTTCGCAGGACAATCCATCGTTCTATCAGGGCCACTGGGCGCGTGGAATCGGCAGCTATCACACTCCCGACCATTGGGTTTGGCCGCTCGCCCTCATCGTCGAAGGTATGACCGCCACGACCGGTGTCGAGAAGCAGGACGTTCTCGGCCAGCTTCTCGCCAGCGATCCGGGCGATCATCTTTTGCACGAATCTTTCAATCCCGATAATCCCCAGCAATACACTCGTCGCAATTTCGGCTGGCCGAACGCCTTGTTTTCGGAGTTCGTCATGACGCAGTTCACCGGCGCCGCCGAAATTCCGATGGGCGACACGAGCGACCTCGAATTCAATACGGAATAAAGGAAACGAACTCCGAACGCCCCGCTCACGTGCCGCATCGGGTCGCTCGTCGCTCCGCATCCGTGCTCCGCTCCTGCTGCACCGCGCTCGCGCCACCTGCTAAGGAAAATTTTGACCTCCTTGTCAATGGCGCTCGCGTCGGAGCCCCTCTGCGGCACCTAAGCGCGGCTTGTCGGAGTTCGTGTAAAGAGAGAAGAGGGCATGTCAAAGGCTGACGTGATCGTCGGGCTGCAGTGGGGCGACGAAGGCAAAGGCCGGATCGTCGACCTCTATGCGGCGGAGTACGACGTCGTCGCGCGATTTGCCGGGGGCGATAACGCCGGCCACTCGATCGTCGTCGGAGAGCGAGAGTTGGCGCTGCGGATCGTGCCGTCGGGCGTCATGTACCCTCACGTCGAGCTCTTCGTCGGCGGCGGCACGGTCGTCAATCTGCAAACGCTGATCGACGAGCTGAATGCGCTGACTGCAATCGGCATCGACGTCTCGCGCGTCAAGATTTCGGATCGCGCGCACGTCGTTTTGCCGCCTCACGTCGATCGCGACGTCGCAGACGAACGCTCGCGCGCCAGCGCGATTGGCACGACCGGGCGTGGAATCGGACCGGCATACGTGGATCGCGTCGCTCGGACCGGCATACGATTTGCCGATCTTTTGCAGCCCGACGCGGCGCAAAGAATTCGGAATGGCCCTCATCCGATTCGGGATGACGCGGTCGAAGCGACGCTCGCAGCGGTGCGGCGTCTCGCGCCGCACGTCGTCGATGGTGTGGCGTACGTCCACGAACGTCTTACGAGCGGCAAGCGCGTCTTGCTGGAGGGCGCGCAAGGCTCCCTTTTGGACGTCGGTTACGGCACGTATCCCTACGTCACGAGCTCGCACACCATCGCCGGGGGCGCCTGCACGGGGCTGGGCATCGGCCCCGGTGCCATCGGTAAAGTCGTTGGGGTGCTCAAGGCTTACAGCACGCGAGTCGGCGCAGGACCACTCCCATCGGAGCTGCACGACGACCGCGGCGAGCGGCTACGCCGACAAGGGGACGAATACGGTACGGTGACCGGGCGCCCTCGACGCTGCGGCTGGCTCGATGCCGTTGCCGCGCGATACGCGGTCGCGCTCAACGGTTTGACGAGCGCGGTGATTACCAAACTCGATGTGCTTACGGGTTTCGAACGTATCGGAATCGTCACCGGCTATCGTCAGGGCGCAGAGCCGGTTGGTTTTGGGAGTGCCGGCGCACCCCAACTCAAAACGGAGATCGAGGAGCTCCCCGGCTGGAGTGATGCGATCGGCGACTGCCGGCGCATCTCGGCCCTCCCGAAGGCCGCGCGTTTCTATGTGGAGCGGATTCGAGAACTTCTAGGCGTTCCCATCGAGCTCGTCTCCGTTGGACGGGAGCGTAGCCAGTTGGCTCGCTGACGCCGGCCGCCGGGAGTTCTCTTCAGTATGCCGGCTAAGTTCGAATTTCGCTTACAGCCGCTGCTCGACCAGCGTAGGCGCGTTGAAGAGGAAAAACAAAGGAACTTTGCGTCGAGCCGGCGCGCCGTCGAGGAATCCGTGCGCGAGCTCGCGCGGTTGGGCAACGTGCGCCGGAACTCATTGAAGCAGCTCGTAGAAACGGCGCTGCGAAGAGTTACGGCGGACCTTGGTGAGCGGGACGCCCACCTTCGTTGGGTCGAAGCCGCGCTCGATGAAGCGCGGCGCCGGCGTGGCGAAGTCGAAATAGCCTGCAGGCGCGCGCGTGAAGAGTTGATAGCCGCCAGTCGAGAACGGCGGGTGATCGAGAAACTCAAAGAGCGGCGCCTCCGCGCCTTTGAGACCGAGCGAGCCCGTCGCGAAGAGTTCGAGCTCGACGATTTCAACGCTCGGCGCTACGATCGTGCGCTCCGCGAGAGGCTGACCTCGCGAGGAGCCGAAAGAGCGGCTCGATGATCGTGCTTACGCGGCTCAACGGACAGCCGGTCATGCTGAACTGCGATCTAATCGAATCGGTCGAGCGCAACGCGGAAACCGTCATCACGCTCACAACGGGGAACGTCGTCGTCGTGAGCGAGCCGCTAGACGAGATCGAGCGAAAGGTCGTCGCCTTCAGGCAAAAGCTCATTGCCGCGCGGCCCCACGGCGTATAGCTCCGATGGCGTGGAGCTTCTGGACGGGCTACCTCGAAAAGCTTGCGACCGTCGCCCTCGCGCTCACCGCGTTGTATTTTGCGGCGCGGCTCGGCCGGACGCGCCTCTTCACGCGTGCGAGTCGTTGCCTGAGGCTGCTCGAATCGATGGCGCTCTCGCAGCACGCCGTACTTTACATCGTCAGCGTGGGATCGCGCTGTTTTTTGATCGGCAGCGCCGCCGGCGGAGTCTGGGCGCTAGCCGAACTGCGGGAGGCCGAGCTTAGACCTCTGCCGTCGAGCGAGCCACCTCGCAGCTAAGTCTACGAGCTAGACGTTGAAGTATCTGAACTGACCGATCTTGTTTCCGGCGGTTTCGACGAAGTAGACTTGGTTGTCGGATCCCAGGGTAAGCGCCGTTGGCTGCGAGTTGGCCGTCGGTACCGGATAGTAGTTAACGTTGTGGCGCCGAAAGAAGAACTGCCCAATCTTGTTTGCGGCGGTGTCGGTAAAGTAGAAGTTTCCATCAACGCCCTGAACGATCGCGTCGGGCGTCATGGCGCCGGCAAGCGGGTACTGCGCAGTTACGACGCCGGTAGTCGACATACGTCCGATCATCTTCGCTTTTTGCTCGGTGAACCAGAGGGCGTTGTCGGTTCCCGGGGCGATTCCCGTGGGGCTCGAATTGCCCACTTTGTACTCACTCAGCGGACTTCCGCTGAGCGGAATGCGTCCGATGCTGTTCGTCCCCGGCTCGGTGAACCAGAGCGCTTCGTCGGGACCGTTCGTGATCGTCAGCGGCCGCGCATTGCCGGTCAGATGGAATTGTGTGAACTTGACGTGCGGCGGCCCATGAAGCTGTTTGATCGACCAAACAGAGTTCGTTCCGGGATCGGTAATCCAGACGGTGCCGTCGGAGCCCAGCGCGATGCCGGCGGGCTTCGCAGCGGGGTTCGGCAACGTGTACTCGACGTACGGCGGCCCCCCAACCGTGATCTGTCCAACTTTCGCGTCGTTGCTTTCGGTGAACCAGAGGTTCAGATTTGGCCCCGGGCCGGAGGCTATGCCAATCGGGCCCGATCTGCGCGTGGGCGTCGCGCTTTCGGAGATCGTGCCATTGCTCGCGAGCTGACCGATCTTGCTCGACGCAAACTCCGTTATCCAGAGATTTCCGTCAGCGCCTAACGCGATGCCCGTCGGCCGGCTCGATGCGGTCGGTATCGGATACTGGCTCGTTACCGCCGGCGTGGGCGTTGGAGCAGGGGTCGGCGTGCCGCTCGTAATCGGCGTGCCTTTGCCGCAGGCGACCAGAAAGCCGGCGGCTAGAAACGCGAGCGCAACGCGTGCCGTTGCCAACAATGGGTTCTCCTTGGGACCATACAGGAAGTGGACAGCCTCCCTTATTGGCAGAGCGTTTCGCCTTTCCCGCGTGGCCGTGGAAGGGAGCCCCGGTGAGCCGCTTCTTTTAATCCTAAATAATTAGTTGACAAGTCGCCATCGGATCAGTATGATGCAACTAAATCTTTAGTTTAGGAGAACGATCATGACATGTATGCCGGAGCCTCGCAGCTCAGAAGTCCCCCCGATGGCACGCAGCCGAGTCCGGATTCCGGAAGGCTTTTCCCAGGCTCGCCTCTTTGGAGGCTGGGGGCCGGAGCTCGGACGCTAGGATGGCGCGGCGCCGGTCCAACACGCTGACCGAAGCCGAGCTGCGGCTCATGGAGGTCCTTTGGCAGAAGGGCGAAGCGACGGTTGCCGACATCGCCGGGGCGTTGCCGCCGCCGCCGATTGCTTATAACAGCGTGCTGACGACGATGCGCATTCTCGAGCGCAAAGGTTACGTAGCGCACGTGGAAGCCGGCCGTGCGTACATATACCGGCCCCTCGTGGCGCGGGAGGAAGCCGCCGGGCACGCCGTCGGACACCTCCTCTCGAGATTCTTTGACAACAGCGCGGGTACGCTGGCACTGCGCTTGATCGAAACGGAAAGGCCGTCGAATGAAGAGCTGCTCCGACTCAAAGCGCTGATCGAAGAGTACGAGGAGCCGCGACGTGACTGACTGGCATCAAGGATTCGTAACGTTTGCAAGCGCGCTCTCTGCCACGGCGCTCAACGCGCTTTGGCAGGACGCGCTCCTCGTAATCTTCGTCTGGCTGCTCTTGCGCGCGTGGCCCCAAGTGAATGCCGCGACGCGGTACATGGTGTGGAGCGCGACGCTCGCCGCCGCGTTCGTTGTGCCGGTCGCGACGACGCTGGCGTTTTTCACGCCCGCAGAGGTCTCGACGATGCGAGCTGCGCCGTCGACTGGCACTGCAGCCGCGCGCATCGCAGCGAGCGTCGCGCCGCGACCCGATGCCGCTGCCGTCCGTTCGCGCGCGCCGTCAGCGGTGGCCCTTGGTTCACAACGCTTGCGCGTGATGTTGCCGTTGCCTGCTGCCTTGGCCGTCTTTGGATTGTGGCTGTTGCTCGCCGGGTACTCGCTCGTTCGCCTTGCGATCGGGCTGCTGCGCTTGGAGCAGCTCAAGCGAGACGCATTACCGCTGCCCATCGAGTACCGCGACGCGATGCCGCAATGGCTGCGCGCCAATAAGGGCGCCCGCGACGTACGGCTTTGCGTCAGCGACGAGACGGACGTGCCCGTTGCGGTGGGACTCTTCGACGCAATGATTTTGGTACCGCGATCGCTGCTCGAGCGGCTTACCGAACCGGAAGTCGACCAGATCTGTTTGCACGAGCTCGCCCACTTGCGCCGCGCGGATGACTGGACGAACGGTCTGCAACGGATCCTCAGCGCATTGCTCGCCTGGAATCCGGCCGTACAGTTCATCGGCCAGCAGCTCGACCTCGAGCGCGAGGTCGCATGCGACGATTGGGTGCTCTCGTTCGTCGGCAAGGTGCGCCCATACGCGCTCTGTCTCACCAAGATGGTAGAGAGCGCGGCGTGGCCGCGCCATCCTATCCCCGCGCCCGGAGTCTTCGCAACGCGTAGACACATCTCGCTTCGCATCGAGCGTCTGCTCGGCGCCGGCCGCAACGTCGCCACGAGTCTTGCGGTAGCGCCGGCTACGGCCGCCGTCGCCGTCGTCGGAATGATTGCGTGCGTCATTGCATTCGTCGTACCGTCGGTGGCCGCGTCGCCGATCGAAGTGCCGGCAGCGAAGCCGAGCGGCGCAGTTTCCGTTTCATCGCATGACAAGACCGCGCGGAAGGAGGCCGTTGCCGCAGGCGGAACGACGCACGTCCGACACGTCGTTACAACGATTGGGCCGACGCGGGCTGCTACGATGCCGCCCTCGGATGCAAAAGTGCACGTTGAGGTCCCACCGACGCATGTGGAAGTTCCGAAAACGACGGTTATCGTTCCGCGGACGCGCGTAGACGTGCCGAGGACGAACGTCGACGTGCCCGTGCCCGGCCTCGATGCCAAGCAGCTTGGCGAGAAGATCGGTCAAAGCGTCGCCGCCGGACTCGACCGTGGCGCCGGTACGGCCGCCGTCGCGCAAGCAAAGACGTGCGTTGGTTGCGACTATAGCGGCGTCAACTGGCCTGGTCGAGACCTACGAAACGTGAACTACAACGGCGTCGACTTCTCGAAAGCCAATCTTTCGGGGGTTAACTTTGGCGGCAGTTCGATGAACGGCGCGGATTTCTCCCGCGCGAATTTGGGCGGCGCTTCCTTTAGGAACGCTCGTCTCACCGGATGCGATTTCTCCGACGCGAACCTTGCCGGGGTCGATTTTACGAACGCGTCGATTTCGGGTTGTCAGTTTGCGCGCGCCCGGCTCCGCTCGTCCCAGCTTCGAGACGTGCTCGACGGCTGCAAAGGCTGTGACTTCAGCCGGGCCGATCTCGCCGGCCTCGACCTCCGGGGAGTACGCACGAACGGAGACGACTTCTCGGGGGCCGATTTGCGCAACGTCGACTTTGGCGGCGCCGAGCTCGTCGGAACCGACTTGCGTAACGCGAAGCTCGACGGGGCGAATTTAGCCGGCGCAACGCTCAACGGCTGCGACTTGAGAGGCGTCGATCTCAGTCGGGTCGACCTCTCGAAGACGAAATTGATCGGTATGGATTTACGGGACCGATGACTCCCGCCGCAACCTAAGGCGACAGCCTCCTAAGTACTCGCAACGACGTAAAAATTGCCTCGCGGTACGAGGCCTGGTTCCGTGCGTCCCTTTCGAGCCACCAGATGGAGGACATGAATGATTGCGTTGACGCTCGCCGTGGCCCTATCCCTGCCCGCAAACTGTACGGGATGCGATTTTGCGGGGCGGAATTTGCGCGGAGCCGATCTCTCGAACGTGTCGTATGTCGGCGTCGACCTCGCGGGTGCGGATCTGCGCAACGCCGACATCCGTAGATCGAATCTTACCGGCGTCGATCTGGCACGCGCGGATCTTCGTGGGGCGGACCTTCGCGAAACAAACTTAACCGGCGTCGATCTGGCCGGCGCGCGAATGCACGGAGCGCGCTTTGACGGAGCAAACCTCACTGGAGCCGATCTTCGCAACGCTCTCAGCGATCTCGACGGTGCGGATTTACGCGGCGTCCTCCGCAGATGCATCGGATGCGACGCGCGTGGCGCCGTCCTTGAAGGCATCAACCTTTTCGGCGTTTCCATTATTGGAAGCGATTTTCGGGAAGCCAGAGCCCGCCGCGTTGGATTTGAAGGCGCCGACGTTGAGGGCGTCGATTTTGCCAATGCCGATCTGCGCCAGGCAGACTTTCGCAAGGCCAGGCTCTGCTCGCTCAGCCTCGATACTGGCGCCATGCGCTTCAATCCGAGCGATAGAGTTCGTTGCGCCAACTTTCGCGGCAGCGATCTGCGCGGCGCCGACCTGCGCGGTGCGCTCGTTTGCCGCAGCGGACACGAGCCGCGCAGCTGTGAACCCGCCGATGCGGCGACGCTCCGGCGCGCGAGCGGTTCGCAGTTGGACGGTGCGCTGCTTCCATGATCGGCCGAGCAACGACGGTTGCATCTGTCGCTGCAATTTTGGCGACGACGGCGCGCGTCGTCGCCTATCCGCAGCTCGTCGTACCGTGGATCGCCGTGCCCCAATCGGCGGAACTTTCGCTCGATCCCAGCGCGCCGGCGAGCGATTGGGCGAAAGCGGCGAGCTTAAATCTTATGTGGGACGCGGTTCGCTCGCGGCCGGCGAGCGAGCCGACGGAGGCTTTCATCGCGACTGATGGTGGCGCGCTCTACCTCCGGTTCGATGCGAAACAGCGTGAGCCGATCGTAGCGCAGCAGCATACCAACGACGTGGGGCAGGGCAGCGACGACGCCGTTTGGATCGATTTGTGGCCGAACGGCGTTAGCGGCTACTTCTACCAGTTTTACGCGACGCCCAACGGCACGCATTATGAGTACTCCTCCGAGAACACGGCGTACTCACCGAACTGGGAGTCGCAGGGAGTCGCGCACGCGGACGGCGGTTACACGGTAACGATGAAGATTCCGCTCGAAGTACTCCGCAACGCGCGCGGCGGAACCTGGAAGGCGCAATTCGTTCGGTATGTGCGAGCGACCGGTGAGCAACAGGTCTGGTCTTACGACCGGGTTCAGATGCAACCCGACTCGTACGGAAACGCGGATTACGCTCACGCCGGCAGCATCGCGCTGCCGCAGTTAACGATCGGCGCCGCACGCGCGAAGCCGCGTGCCGCAATTTACGCACTTGGCGAGGCCGCCGCCAAGACCATCGGCGGCTCCACCTCGCGCGTCGGTGCCGACTTTTCCGTCCCGATCACGCGGACGGCCTCGTTCTACTCGACATTCCATCCGGACTATTCGAACGTCGAGCTCGATCAGCAGACCATCGCTCCTACCGTGTACCAGCGTTACTACACCGAAGTGCGGCCTTTTTTTACTCAGGCCGCGAGCTTCTACAACGACTTCAATTGCGATGCCTGTCCGAACATTCAAGCGCTCTACACCCCCGCCATCCCGACGCCGGCGGAGGGTTATGCCGTTGAAGGAAAGCAGGGCTCGTTTGGCTTCGCCTCGTTCGACGCAATGGGCGACAACCGCAACGACCTGGCGAGCGCGCTGGACTATACGTCACAGAACGCGATGTGGAGCTCCAGCATTCAGCGCATATCGGTCAACATGCCGGGCTTGAGCGACACCGCAACCGAGACGGGCATCGCATACTCTGATCTCAAACACGTTAGCACCTACTTCAACTACGGCAGCGACTCGGGAACGAACGTGCTCGCCCCGGACCAGGCCCAGTATTACGACCTCGGTGGAGGGTGGGCGAACCAAACGTTTGGGTTCTATGGCAGTACGCGTAAGATTGGCGAATACTACGATCCGGCCGATGGCTTCATTTCGCATCCAGGCATCGCCGGCTATGCGCTTTATATGGCAAAGATTTGGGATTTCAGCGCGACCGACGCACTGGCTTCGGCCGGCGTCTCGGGCTTTGTCGATCGTTATCAGGGGCCCTCGCAGGGCATCGCGCAGAGCGACAACGAGATCCTGGTCGACCTCCTAACGAAGCGCGCGCTCGACCTGCAGATCTTCAGTGGATCGAACTACTGGCGCTTCGGCAACGTTCTGACGCCGATCTCGCAAAACGGCGGGTTTCAGTTTACTTACGACAGCGGCTTGCAGACCAACAATCCAGGCAACTTCCCATATCATGGCCCCTCGGCGACGCCGACGACCATCTCCTATAACGGCGGACGGTATGGAAATGGAAGGCTCGACACCTGGTTTCGCACCACCACCATCCGGGTGGGCAGTCACGGTTCGCTCACGCTGGCGCTCGACGACACGGCTCAGCGGCTACCCGGGCCCGGAGCCAACAACATTCAATGGTTCGAGAGCCTGAGTTACGCGTATCAGATCGGCCGGAATTCGTCCTTCGCCGTCGGCTTGCGGCGCGTGATCGGGAATCCCCCGGTGCCGAACGGCGGCGGCGACTGCATCGGCTCCTGCTCGAACGTCTCAGTCGCTTACCATCTGCGCCTGCGCTCGAGCGAAATTTATCTAGCCTACGGCGATCCGAACACGCTTACGACCGTGCCCCAAGCCATCTTCAAGTTCATCTTTTATGCCGGCGCAGCAAAAGGCACCTGACGTGAGTGGTGAGTTGAAACCACCGTCGGCTGCGCGCTGTATCAGTTGCATGCGATTTGGAGCTTTCGCGGTTGCGGTAGCGGTAGCGGTACTTTATCCTCTGGCTGTTTCGGCGGCTCCCGTCGAGCCGGAAGACCTTTTCAAGCTTACGTTCTTGAGCAACGCCGTCATCGCGCCGGACGGCGCTCACGTGCTCGTCCAGGCGTCGCGCGCGAACGGACCCAAAGATACGTACGATCGTACGATCGAGCTCGTGGACGTTTCTAACGGGCGTCTGACCCCTAACGTTACCAAACGCGTCGGCGACGGCGACTTCGCTTGGATGCCGGACGGCCGCAGCTTCGTTTTCATCCGGACGCTGGATAAACAGAAGCCGCAGCTCTATCGCTACACGATTGCAAGCGGCGCGGCCGCCCAACTAACGCACATCAAGCAAGGGGTTTCGACGCCGGTCGTTTCCCACGGCGGTGACCGAATCGCGCTGACCGTCACGGATACCGACGCAGCTCACGACGCGTACGTCGATTTTGGGAAAGCCGGTTTTACGCCGAAGGCTTCCCAGAGGAAAACCGACATCCGCATCATAAACGAGTTGTTCTTCCAAGCGAACGGGCAGGGCTATACCTATCGCGATCATCAGCACGTTTGGACGGTCGACGCGAACGGCTCGCGGGCCAAGCAGCTTACCTTCGGCAAATATTCCGAAGGCTTCGATGCTTGGTCGCCCGACGATCGCAGCATCCTCTTCGACTCATTGCGCTACGAGTCGGTCGATAGCGGCCCGAACGACGTCTACACGATTCCGTCGGCGGGTGGGGCCATGCAAAAGCTCGCCTCATCGCTCCCGGCGAATTTCGGCTTGTTCTTCAGCGGCGATGGCAGTCGAGTCTATTTCTTAAGCACGGACGTGAAAGATGCGGCGGGTTTGCCCGCGCTCGTTTCGTCAAAGAGTGACGGCTCGGAGAGACAAGTCGTTGTAGCCGGCGATAACGTTTCTTGGGGCGATTCGCTGCTCGCCGATATGAAGGAGGGCGGCGGTTTCTGCGCCTGGCCGCTGCCGAACGGGAGAGAGGCGCTGCTCAACGTGGACGGGCCCGGCTATTCGAATTTACGAAGACTCGATTTGAGCAATGGGTCGTTTACGAACATTACGCCGCCTAAAGGCGAGGCCTGGTCGTGCACCGTTTCGCGAAACGGAAGCCGGGTCGCGTATCTGTACAGCGATTTTACGCATCCGGCGGACCTGTACGTCGCGAACCTAAGCGGCGAGGCTCCGCGTCAGCTCACGAACGTCAACGCGGCGTACCTCGCATCGGTGACGCTCTCGCAACCGCAGGAGTTCGCCGTCAAAGGTCCTTCGGGCTCTGTACAGGCCTGGTTCATGCCCGCGGCGGGCGCAGCGGGAGCGAAACATCCGACGCTGCTGGACATTCACGGCGGTCCCGAGACGCAGTTCGGTGACACCTTCTTTGCGGAGTTTCAATTGTATGCGTCGATGGGAAATAACGTCGTCTTCTCCGATCCGGCAGGCAGTACCGGACATGGCTACGCTTTCGAAGAAGCGCTCGAAAACAACTACGGAGACGCGATGTTCCAAGACGTCCAAGCGGTCATGGATGCGGCCGAGCGCCGACCCGACGTCGATACCACACGCTTGGGCGTACTCGGCGGCTCCTACGGCGGATACGCGACGCTTTGGGTAATCGCGCACACCGATCGCTACAAGGTGGCGGTGGCCGAGCGTGCGGTCAGCAACCTGCGCACTGAGAATCTCGCGGCCGATTTCGCCGGAAAGAACGGCTTAGGCGGGGGTTATTACAACTGGGGACCGCCGTGGGATCCGACAAGCACCGATTACGCCAAATTTTCGCCGCTGACGTACGTCGAGAATGTCCGAACGCCGGTCATGATTCTTCACGCCGACGAGGATACGCGTTCGCCGATCGATCAGACGCTCCAGGAATACACCTCCCTGAAGATACTGGCGCGGAAGGTCGAGTACGTAGCGATTCCCAACGAAAATCACGATCTTTCGCGCACCGGCTCGCCCGTCCACCGAGTCGAGCGGCTGCACCTCATTTTGGACTGGTTAAGCCGGTATATTTGAGCTTGCTTGCCGTCACAGGCAGGTATCGCCGGACGTCGTAGTGGTAGAGGGGGTTTCGTGTTGCGAGTAGCGGTCTCGCTGATGGTCGTGCTGCTCGCGGCCGGCGCTACGCCTACGCCGCCGCCGCAGATTTACCACATCGTCACTCGCCCGCTCTGCGCCGAGCTTCACCAGCACATTGCGCCGGCCATCGGGATGATGCTGCAAAACGATACGACGATCAAAAAAAGCCCGAACCTGTTCAAGCGGTACAACGACGCCGCTCTCGAGGGCGACAGCTCAGCGGCAACACAAAACAATCCCGCCGCGCGGGATCCCGGCGGCCCCTTGAATCCCTCGCAAAATATGGCGCTGCAGGGAATGGAAAATTTGATTCGTCCGATCGCCAACAACATCATCGCGATCGAAACGATGCTCGATTCGCCTCAGCTGCGTATCGGTACCGGCCGTCAAGACGACGACCAACGGCTTCAAAAGATTCGCGATAAGCTGCTCAAGGCGCTCGCCACTCAGAATGCGTCGCTCGACATCATCAGCGGCTTCGTCGATACGCAGCAGATGGCGGATTTACAGCATGCCGGCGAAGAGTACATCAGTTCCATATCGCAGCCGGACGTCGCGGGAGCCCAGACGGCTACACCGGCGCCCAACCCGCTCGAAGCGAACCCGAATTACGCGGGGCTTCCTCCCAACCCATACGACATCGACTTGGCAAACGTTCCGGGGCTGACGCTTGGCTACAATCCCGTGACGCGGTTGCTCGAAGCGCTTCGGTGGACGATCGATCAGACCGCGACGCGCGAGAACGACGCGGCTAAGGCGGTGATGTCGAGCGCCGCGCTTTGCAGCAACGTGGTCTCTACTCCTTCACCTTCGCCCTAACTGCTGACGTTAGGGCTTATAGGTAAATCCTTGAATCGACGCCGACCCGGTCGTGCGGTCGCTCCAGACGGTCCAGATCGTGCCGGTACTCGAATCGATGGCAGCGGTGTGCACGCCTCGGGCAAGTGTTAAAGTGGCTAGGAGCTTCGGATTGGAACGGCCGTCGTACGAGTACAGCGTGATGCCTCCGCCGGCGCAGGCTAGCCATCTTCGCGATGGCTCCCAACTACACTGATCGACGCGTCCCGGATAGGTAACTCGGTGCAAGAGTCTTCCCGAGCGGTCGTAGACGGCCAGAAGTCTATTCTCGCCGGCCACCAACAGGGCCCGATCTTCGGTGTCGTATTGCAATGGATGATTGCTCTCGAGCGAAGGCGTGGCGATCGAGCGCACTAACTTTAACGACGTCGGATCGATGACGACGATCTGGCTCACATCGGGGTCGTCGCTTGAAATATTTTGATAAACGTCGTGCGTTTCGGGATCGATCTGAATGTATTCGGGTTTGTGACCCGGCAGCTCGACTGTGCCGATTTGCTTGAACGTCCTGGCGTCGATGACGAAGACGCGCGTCCCGTCGGCTTCATCGGCATAGATGCGGGCCAGGGTGGAGTCGTAAGCAATCGCATCGACCGGACCGTCGACGGCCACGGTGCGGAGGATACTCCGCGCTTGAGGGTCGACTTCACTTACGGAGCGTCCTTTACCGTTGCCCGTAAATACGTGTCCGGTTGCGGGATCGACCGCAACGCCCGCCATGGCGCCAACCCTGACAATCGCGAGCACGTTGCCGGTGTCGGCATCGGCAATCATTAAGCCCCCGCCGCCGCCATGCGCGGCATAGACGCGCCGGCGCTGCGCATCGACCGCGACGTAGTCGAAGCTTCCGCCGGGTCTCACCGGCTGCGCTTGCGTCACCGCAACGATGGGCATGCGGGGTCTTCCGGCAAAGGCGGCTCGTAATCCTCGGCGTCCACAGGCGCTGATTGAAGGCGCGCGTCCGAGGGAAAATGCGTGCCACATCAACGTTTATATTTGGAGACTTTCAATGAGCCAAACTTTGCCGCCGCAGCATCAGGAACAACAGCCGGGACTTCAGCGCGAAATGATACCGCAACCGAGAAGCGCGCCGCTGACTGCCGGCTCCGGCAAGCTTAGGGATCGTACGGTCTTTGTTACCGGCGGCGACAGCGGAATCGGTCGTGCAGTGGCGGTTGCCGCGGCGCACGAGGGAGCCAACGTCGCGTTCGTCTACCTAAATGAAGACGAGGATGCGGCGGAAACCTGCCGTCTCGTCAAGGAGCTCGAGCGCGAGTGCACCGCGCTGCGCGGGGATGTCGGCGATGAAGCGTTCTGCCGCAGCGCGATTGAGGAAACCGTGCAGCGGTTCGGGCGGCTCGACATCGTCGTTAACAATGCAGGCGAGCAGCACGTGCAAGAAAGCCCGGAGGAAATAACCGCAGAACAGCTCGAGAGAACGTTCCGCACGAATATCTTCGCGCAGTTCTTCGTCGTCAAGGCCGCGCTGCCGCACTTGCAGAGCGGTTCGGCGATTGTCAACATCGCCTCGGTGACGGCGTACCAAGGCAGCCCTAAGCTCGTTGACTACTCTTCGACGAAGGGTGCTATCGTTTCGTTCACGCGGGCGTTATCGAACTCGATCGTCGATCGGGGCATCCGCGTCAACGCGGTTGCACCGGGGCCGATCTGGACGCCGTTGATTCCGGCGACGTTTCCCAAGGACGAGGTCGAGAAGTTCGGGCAAGATACGCCGATGAAACGGCCCGGACAACCGCACGAGGTTGCAGCCGCGGTCATCTTTCTCGCGTGCGACGATTCGTCGTATGTCTCGGGTCAGACGATCCACGTGAATGGAGGAGAGGTAGTCAACAGCTAACGACGTATGCTTCCAGCGTGCACAACGTAACCGAGACGCTACGACTTCCATCGCCGGCACCGCGCCCCCAGGCGCTGGCTTTCGATGGGGAAAAGCTATGGATGGGATCGATCGAGACCAATCGGCTTTACGCGATCGATCCTCGGCAATGGACCCTGATCGAAGAGGAGAACGTGCCCGGCAAACCCTGGGGCATGACCGTAATTGGCGACGAGTTGCGTGTCGTTTGCGGCGTTGGTGAGAACGACGACCGCGTCATCCGCCGCTTCGTCCCCGGGCACGGCTTCAAGTCGCAGGGCACCATCGATTGTCCGGATGCGACGGGATCTCAGCTTAGTTATGACGGCACCCGCCTCTATCTCAGTCAGTGGTACAACCGCCGGATTCTAGGGCTCGACGAGCGAGGTAACGTCGTGCGTCAGATCGATGTGCCGCACGGGATCTGCGGACAGTGCTACGTGGACGGAAGCTTTTACCTCGTCACGACCGATCGCGAGGAGAGCGACGACTATTTTCTCACGCGGGTTTCCGGCAACGGCGGCAATGCGAGCGAGGATCTCGCGCGCATACCGTTTACAGCTCGTTCGCTCGCCTACGACGGTTCGAAGTTTTGGACCAGCCATCGCGAAGCGAACCAAATCGTCGCCTTTGATCGCTGAGCGATTCGCGTCGGCCGATCCCTACGCGCGGATCGCGCTCGCGGTGCTGCGGCTGCTCTTTGGAGAGCAGTACGCGCGCGACTTCGGAGCCAGGCTTTGGGACGGAACGCGTGTGCACGCGTCAAACGGCGAGCGATTCGTCTTGGAGGTCAATTCGCCCGGCGCGCTCCGCTCGGCGTTCACGGCGCCGCTCGATCTTTCGGCCGGCCGAGCTTTCGGCGCTGGTTTGCTCGACGTTGATGGCGATCTCGAACACGCCGTCGATACCATCTATCGGGCGAGCGGATCCTTGCGCACCATCACTGCGGTCCGGCTGCTTCACGTGCTGCGCAAGTTACCGAAAGTGGGCATTCCGCGCTTGCGGGAAGCGAAGCTTCGTGGAAGGCTTCACTCGCGCGCCCGCGATCGGGCGGCGATCGGCTTTCATTATGACCAGCCCGCGGCGTTCTACCGCAGCTTTCTCGATCGCGAGATGGTCTATTCGTGCGCGTATTGGGACGAAGGCATCGACTCGCTCGACGGCGCTCAATCCGCCAAGCTCGACTACACGCTGCGCAAGCTTCGGTTGCGCTCCGGCGAACGGCTGCTCGACATCGGCTGCGGCTGGGGCGCGCTGGTTATTCGCGCCGCACAGTTTGGAGGGCATGCCCTGGGCATCACGTTGAGCCGACCACAATACGAGGAGGCGCAGAGGCGCATCGCCGCGGCAGGCGTGGGCGATCGGGCCCGCGTCGAGCTGCGCGACTACCGGCAGCTGGCGGGCGAGCGCTTCGACAAGATCGTCAGCGTGGGGATGTTCGAGCACGTGGGACAGGCGCGTTTTTCGCAATACTTTCGCGCCGCTTACGACGCGCTGCGTCCGGGGGGTCTCTTTCTCAATCACGCAATCGCCGATCAGAGCGCTGGCCGGCGCCGCCACGGTACCGCGACGGGATTCCTGGGTCGTTTTATCTTCCCCGACGGAGAACTCGCTGCCGTCGCCGATTCGTTGCGCGTCGCCGAAGAAACCGGTTTCGAAGTGCGCGACGTTGAGAACCTGCGCGAGCACTATACGCGCACCTTGCGCGCGTGGGTTGCGAAGCTCGAGCGCAATCGCAGCGAGGCGATTGCTGCTGGAGGTGAAACGAGTTATCGCCTGTGGCGTCTGTATCTCGCCGGAAGCGCGCAAGGCTTTAACATTGGCCGGATCGGCGTCTTTCAGTCGCTGCTCGCGCGGCCGGACCAAGATGGCCGCGTGGAGCTGCCGGCAACGCGGCGAGATCTTTATGCCGTGTCGTCCTGAGCGGCGAGCCGTGTTACTCGGTGTCATCCTGAGCAGCGAGCGGCGCTACTCCGGTGTCATCCTGAGCAGCGAGCGCAGCGAGCGTGTCGAAGGACGCTGCATGTAAACGCGCGGTCGTAGCTCAATTGGATAGAGCAGCAGGCTTCGAACCTGTTGGCTGGGGGTTCGAGTCCCTCCGACCGCGCAGTCTAAATGGCCGGCGTCAGAATTTTGCTGCGGTTGTCGCGACGCTCAGTAACAACGTGTATTGGAATACGCCGACGATTGCGCTTACTCGAGACAGCAAAGTCTGCCGCTTTGAGTTATAGCGGCCTGCGCTGGGGGTTGACTTCCCGTTCACCGCGAACTTTGAAGGCGCAATGAACTCATTCGAAGAGCGCGCCGCCGTGCGGCGCTCGACGTGGGTCGAATTTGTCGCGCGGTCGCCGTCGGAATTCGCATCCTTCAAGCGCGACGCGCAGAAGGTAGTTCCGGCGCCACTGCGAGTCGAGGCAATTTGGGAACTCGTACGACGTATGCCTTGGGGGACGGATGCATCAGAACGTCGACTTGATCGATCTGTTGAACGCGTTGAACGCCGAAGGCGCTGAGTATCTGATTATCGGTGCGTATGCGTTCGCATTTCACGGGCGTCCGCGTGCAACCTGCGATGTCGACATCTTCGTCAGGCTCGATTCCAAAAATGCCGAAAAGGTCTGGCGAGCGCTCCTGGCCTTTGGTGCGCCGTTGACCGAGCTTCGACCGGACGACCTGAAAACGCCGGGGACGTTCTACATCATGGGGCGGCCTCCCAATCAGATCGACATCATTACTTCCATCGACGGCGTGACGTTCGAGCAGGCCTGGGCGGCGCGGGTCGTGTCAACGTACGGCGGCGTTCCGGTTTGCTACATTGGTAAGGCGGAGCTGATCGAGAACAAGAAGGCTGCAGGCCGACCCCAGGATCTCGCCGACGTGGCCTACCTAGAATCTATTGACGGCTAAACCGGCTTGAAGAACCGCCCCATTGGTGACTTGTTGTCCGAGCGCACGTTTTAGGGCCTGCTTAGTATGACGATGCCTGTGCCTTGATACTATTTGTGATATACGCCTGTCTCGATAAGGTACGCGACCTCTGGCGCGTCATTCTTTGACCAAAAGCCTGATTGAAGTGACACCCCGGTTTCTGGACAGATTAGACGCTTATCTCGCTTGCGGCATTCGACCGGCGGTAGATAGTCGCGCCGCGTGCACGCACGCGGTACGATGACGAGCGACGGCGACCTCGGCTTGTTCATTGCGAACGACCTTCCGAAAATGCCGCGTGGCTGTTAGCTGCGTTGCGAGGCGAACGGCAGGTTCGGGTCGGCGCAGAGCGTGAGCGGATCCGCGCGAACGGCGTCGCGCTGGTAGTAGGCCGCCGCGGCGATCATCGCCGCATTGTCGGTGCAGTACTTTGCAGGCGGCGTCAATGCGGCGATGCCGTTGCGCTTACTCCACGAGCGAAAGGCGGTTTGGAGCGCGGAGTTCGCCGCGACGCCGCCCGAAAGCACGACGGCACGGTAAGAATCGCGTTCGTACGCCGCCTGAAGGCGCGTCATCAGCACATCGACCACCGCGGCTTGAAACGAAGCTGCGACGTCCTCTGGCTTGGCATCGCGACCGGCTTCGGATTCTAAGAAGTAGCGAACCGAGGTCTTCAGTCCGGAGAACGAGAGATCGAGCGAGTCGGCAGCGGGCCGATGGCGGGGAAAGGCGTATGCACGGGGATCACCGCGTTGCGCCATCGCGTCGAGCGCGGGGCCGCCGGGGTACGGAAGTCCGAGTAGACGCGCCGTCTTGTCGTACGCTTCGCCCGCAGCGTCATCGTGAGTGCGACCGAGTACGTGCATGCGCATCGCCGACTGCACCGCGACCAGCTGCGAATGGCCCCCCGAAACGAGCAGCGCGAGAAAGGGGTACGGTAGCGGCTCATCGCGGCCGAGAAAGGGCGCGAAGATGTGGCCGTGCAGATGGTTGACGCCATAAAGTGGACGATGCAACGCAAAGGCATAGGCTTTCGCCGCCGCGACGCCGACGACGAGGCTGCCGATGAGACCGGGACCGCAGGTTACGGCGATGCCGTCCAGGTCACCAAACCGCACGTCGGCGCGCTCGAGGGCATCTTCGACCGCCGCCGAGAGCAATGCGACATGCCGGCGGCCGGCGATCTCCGGAACGATGCCGCCGTACTTTGCGTGAAAGGCGTCTTGATTGGTGGCGACGCTCGAAAGCACGTCGCACCCATCGCGAACGACCGCTGCCGCGGTATCGTCGCACGACGTTTCGATAGCGAGCATCAGCACGCAGAAGCGAATTAGCGCTAAGGAGGAGCGGGCCTCTAAAGCAAGCAATCGGACTTGCCGTGAGCGCTCGAATCTTTGGTTCCGGCGAACGAATCGCTGTCTACGAGGTCGAGGACACGCAGCTCGCCGTCGGCAGCACGCTCGGCGGCCCGAAGGGCGCGATCCTCATCAAAGCCTCGGGCGCGATCGAGAAATTTTACTCTAGCGACCTAGGCCTGAACCTCCTTGCAGGCGTTTCGATTCAGTTTTGGGATGCGCCATCCGGTGCGGCGCGCGCGAAGGTCGACGGTAAGTTCCGGATCCATCCGGATTTTCAGGAGTACGAGTACCGCATCGACGAAGGCGTGAGCGTCGTCGAAAGCCTCTTCGTCCTCAACGCCAAGCCGCAAGGCAATCGCGTCGATCCGCTGACGGCTTACCTCATCGTCGAGGTACGCAACGATTCGCACGAAACCCACGAGTTCGACAGCTTCACCGGCGCGCTTCTGCGCGGCAACACCCTGCGTGACGTGCGCGCAAGCTACGACCGGACGCTTCGAGCCTTTGTCGCGTGGAATGCGTCCCAGCCCCATGCGGGACGCGCGATCGGGTCCTCCCGCGCGCCGACGAGTTTCGAAGTAACCGGCGACCACGGCAAGATGACTCGGCCGCACTTTGCGGGCAGGCTCTCAAACTCCGTGTCCCGCGGGGTCGCCGAGCCGATCGCGTTCTTCCATCACCGGTACCGTCTTTTGCCTGCGACACGTCACCGTTTTTGGTTCACGCTGGTCGGCTCTGCGCAAGGAGCGCGCGGCGCGCGCCGCTGCTACCGGACCGCCCCCTCCGCACAGGTCGCGCTCGTCCAAACCCGCCGCCACTACGACGAAGTGCTCGGGCGCGCGATCGTCGTCACCCCCGACGCGAACGTCAACCGCGGCGTGCTTTGGGCAAAGGCGAACATGTTGCGCACGGAGCTCTACGCGCCGACGGGCTGGTGTTTCGTCAACGACCCGACGCGCTCGAACAACAGCGTCGGCCGCGACACTGCTTCGTTCGCGTTCGGGTCCGATTATGTCACGCCGGATTTTTCGCGCGAATCGTTACGATGGTACCTTCGCAATGCTCAGCGAAACGGCAAAATCGTCGAGTATTACGACGTTCGCAACGGCGACGCGAACGATTACGGCTTGAATGTGAACGACGACACCCCGCTGGTCATCCTTGCGTTGAGTCATCATTACCTCGTAACCGGCGATTTTGAATTCCTTCGTGAGTCGTATGCGGCAGCCAAACGCGCGGCCGAATATCTGCTCGATCAGCGCGACGCGCGCGGCTTGATTTGGTGCACGTCGACGAAGACTTCGATGTGGGGCATCGTCGGCTGGCGAAACATCATCGACGACTATCGAATCTCGGGCGCATCGACGGAAGTGAACTCTGAATGCTACGCTGCCTTCACCGCGATGGCGCTGATGGCCGCGGCGCTCGGAAACAAGAACGATAAGCACCGGTTCGAACGCGAGGCAACCGGATTGCGTGCGGCAATCAACCGACACCTGATCGATCCCAACACCGGGCTTTACTACCTCAACATCGACGTCGACGGCCGGCCCCGCTCGAAGGTTACCGTCGACATGCTTTTTCCCGTTGTTCTCGGCGTTGCCGAACATGAGACGGCTGCGCGCATCGTCAGCCGCCTCAGCGTCCCATCGTTTTGGACTGAGGCCGGCATCCGCACCGTCGCGCGCGACGATCTCGAATACAGCCCCATCCAAAGCTGGGGCCTGCTCGGCGGCGTTTGGGTCGGCGGCACGTTCCTTTATGCAATGGCAGCGGCGCGCTTCAATCCCGGCTTTATGGCCTACGCGCTGGGGACGAGCTTTGCGCATTATTCGCGCGACCCCGGCCAGAACAATACCGTTCCGGGGCAGTTTTCCGAGTGGCTCCACGGCGAGACGCTCGCGAACCAAGGAATGATGCTCTCGCCTTGGTATCCGCCTCGCTACGTCTGGTCCGCAATCGAAGGCGCATGCGGCCTGGAAATCCGCGGGAAGCAGCTCGTCTGCAATCCTCGCCTCGCGCCGCAATGGAAGTGGCTCGGGTGCCGTAACGTGGTGGTTCGCGGAAAGCGGCTCACCTGGTTTATCGCGCGTACGCCCGAGCCCTCGCTCTATGCGAACTTTGCGTGCGTCTCCGGCTTACATGTCGAGACGTACGACCGCGACGCGACGCCGATGCTGCGGTTGGGCGACGACGTCACCGAAATCGCGTTGCAGCGACGCGGCAGTTTGGTGATTTTCATTGGAAATACGGCGACGCGCACCGTTACCACGCCGTTGCGCTTCGCTCGTTCGCTGCGCGGGCGCTACCGGGTCCGCTATTTCACGAGCCTGCTCGGCGAGTGGGTCGAGCCTGGGAGCTTGGACGCTCGCAAACTCGAAGCGGGCTTCGCGATCGATTTGGACGCGCTGGGATTTTGTGTTCTCGAGCTGGTGCCGGAGTCTCGTCCGCCTCGCGGCGCGCCCAGACGGCGAGCGTAAAGCGGACCTCGCGCGCTTGCGATAACCATTGCCAGAAGCGCGCCTCGCGGCGGCGCCCAACGACGGGAAGCCAAAAAAGACGGTGCCGTCGGAGCAGGCCGCAGGATCTACCGAAGGGCGCTACAGACTGCACTTCAAACGCTCGACGCGGGGATGAGCGCATGGTAGCCGGTGGCGGCCGCGTAACCACAGTTCACTTTCTCTCAGTGACCTGTGCTACATTGGCTGTTGAACCTTCGAACAGGATTTCAGCGTCAGAAATGAGGCATAAATCGATCAGCAAAGCACATCAGCAAGAGAGGTCGAGTACGGTTTGTCGCCCGACCTCCTTGCACAAGCCGGCACAGTTGAGAACGCTGCATAGATTCGACTTACGGAACGAGGGGCGGGGTAACGGCCACTCCGTAGGGCGCTCCATTGGGGAAGGTGATCGTCTTTTTCGCCGTACCACCCAGCGGGAAGTCATACTCCTCCACAGCTTTGCCGCAACCGTCGCCGACGTAGAGCTTGCGACCTGATGCCCGGAACGCAAAGTCGACGGAACAATAATTCGCGGTGCTCGTCAGCGGAGTGATCGAGACAGGCTTGCCAAGAGAGCCCATCTTGGGCTGCCTGAAGGTTTCGATAACCGACGAGTTAGATGACCCGCTGGTGCCCCATATGGCGATCCTGTCGAGCTTGTCGACGTGGATGCCGCCGCCCGGCACGCCAATGGGGTTGTTAGTAGTTAGGAGCGTAATCTTCTTTGCTTTGCAACCGCCGCTAATTTTACCGATGACTGCCGGGCCGCTGAAGCTTTGCGCCGAGATGTAGAGGCGCCCTTTGCCGTCGAACGTGCCGCCAAACATATTCGTGAGGTAAGGATCGGTGAGCGTCGCACAAGGCATCGTCGAATTCTTAGCATAGAAGTTGACGCTTCCGCTACCAGTCGCGCAGCTCGGGGCGTTACAAAGGTTCACTACGGCAACAACGCCCGTGGAGGAAACGGCAACGGCGTAAGGAGAATAGCCGGCGTCGCTCAAGGTCAGGATCGGTGATCCCGTATAAGGAGGCGTATAGATGAGTACATTTCCCCCGGCCGAACCGCTAGAGTTTGCGATGTACAGGCGTCCACCGGTATCCGTCGCGACCGCGGGAAAGCTCAAGCCGGTGATCTGACCGACCATCTTTTTCTTATGCGCTTGCCGGTAAATGTCGACGACGTTGTTCGTGTCGTCCGCAACGAAGAGAAGAGGTTTGCCCACGGCATCAGGACTCAGAAAGCTCGGCGTTGTCACCCGAAGGCCGGAAACGATGGACCCCTTCCGCAACCAAATGCCCATCTCGTTGCGGCCTCCTTGCACGGCTTGCTCCTGGGCGGACTTAGTATCGGCGCTCGCTGTTTGCCCGACCGGCGTTGCGGCCGTTAGCGAACCGCCGGAGCAACCGGCCAGCATCGCGAGTGCGACGGATGCGATTGCCGCACGATCCACTGCGTTAGAAATGCTCATAATTAACTCTCCTTAGCGAAGGTTTCCGAGTGCGCGAATTCCAGCGCTTTCAGCGCTGTCTCGCGACACGTCCACTATGGGCCCGCTGGGGCAGGGCGTCCAGGTACGCCCGTACAGATGAGCCCGTACAAATAGGCTGGCGAATGTGAGCACCTTATCAGCTGCGCTAGCGTTGTGGCGGCGAGCATCTCGAGACTTGCAGAGGTCGCCGGCGAACGGGTCTATCGCTTCCGTCGCTGTCGCGGGTCCCCGCTGCTTCAATCCTAGATGCCAGGATGCTGTGTGCAGGTAACAATGATGTCACTTAATGAGCGCCGGCGTAACTGCCAACCCCCATGCGCTGCCGCTCGTTGTAATCATCTTCTTGGCTGTGCCGCCGGCCGGGTAGTGATATTCGCCGGCATCGCCCCAATTGGAACCCGCATATAGATCAACGCCTGACGCGAGGAATACAAAGGTATTGGCAGAGATACCGAGGAGTGGAGTCGTGGAAACGGGATTGCCCAGCGCGCGATCGTGCGGCGGATTATATGCGTAGATAGTGTCATCACCCTGATCGAGAATTGCGATCCGACCCGCTTTGTCGACTTGGATACCTTCCGGTACGCCGATATGGTTGCTCGTCGTAAGGGACTTGATCTTTTTCGCCTTGCACTCGCCGGAGATTTCGCCCAGGGCGGCCACGCGACTGGTGCCGAATCCATCGATGTATAAATTTCCACGCTGGTCGAATGCATCGAAAAGAACTGCTAAGTCTGCTATGACCGTCGCGCACGGCTTCGTTGAGTTCTTGGCGTAAAGGACCACACTGCTAGGGCCACCGCAACTCGGGAATGTGCAGTAGTTGGCCACCGCAACCACACCGCTGGGGGAGACAGCCACGCCGTTGGGTTCATAGCCGGGATCGTTGAGGATCAGCTTCGGTGAGCCGGTGTAAGGCGGCGTATAAACCAGAACATCCGCGTTCGCCCCGCTCCCGGTGCCGCCGTCAACGACGTACAGGTTACGGCTCGCGTCTGTTGCAAGACCCTGCGGGGAATGGAGACCGGTGATTTGACCGATTTTCGGATCCTTGCGCGCCTGCAAAAAGATATTCACCTTGGTCTGACGATCGGATATAAAAATCAGCGGCCTTATCCTAGCATGCGGATCGAAAAAGCTCGGCGCTATTGCTGGCACTGAACTAGCCACGCTGTCACGCGCGACGTTGTTACTAATTGAAGGGTTTTGCGCAGTTTGTTGCCGCACCAACGACACCGCGGCGCTAGGGATCACCTCGCTAGGACCCGGCGCGAGTTGCGAATCGCTGCCGGTGCAGCCTGCGATCATTGTCAGGGCGACCGATACAATGACTTTTGACAGGGTATGTTGAGGGATTCGCATTGTTTAACCCTTCCCTAAATAGCGTTAGGCTGTTAGTTTACCGGGTGGGCCGCGCTAGACGCGGCGGCGCCGAATGGCGCTTTAGTGCTCACAGATCTTTGCGCAATTGTGAGCCTTCAGAGGCATGAACTCCAGGTACGCTCGTACAAATGACCCGTACAATAGACTAACCAATCGGAGGGGAAATGGAGGCGGCCGATCGAGCCCACTTCGGGGCGCTGCTGAGGCAGTTTCGCCTCGACGCTGGGATGACGCAACAAAACCTCGCCGAGCGATCGAAGCTCAGCGTCGAGTCGATCAGCACGCTGGAACGTGGAGCTCGAACGCGTCCTCGTAGGGACACGGTGGGCTTGCTAGCCCTCGCACTCCAGTTGACGCCGGAGCGCGAAGCGCGCCTGAGAAGCGCGATCGACTCGTCCCGTCGGCCCCAGCACGATGGTGCCGCAAATGCGTCGCTGCTACGGCTCGTACGCCCCGACGGTCACGCAACGCCTCGGAGTAATCTTCCGCAGCAGATGACCTCGTTTGTTGGTCGCCAGCGTGAAGCCGGAGAGCTCGCGGAGCTCCTCAGCAAACACCGGCTTGTCACTGTGGTGGGGGCTGGGGGAGTTGGTAAGACGCGCCTGGCGGTGCAGCTCGGAAGCAATTGGCTCGACCGCTTTACAGACGGCGTGTGGCTCGCCGATTTGGCGCCCCTTGCGGACCAAACGCTTGTGGCAACAGCTGTCTTGAGCTGCGCTTGCAACTTCCGTCAACGACGGGAGTCGACTTAGACACAGTCGTCGCGTACCTCAAGTCCCGCCGGCTCCTGCTTATTCTGGACAACTGCGAGCACGTGATGGAGGCCGCTCGCGAGGTTGCGGCGAGTATTGTGCGGTCGTGCCCAAATGTACGCATCCTGGCGACTAGCCGAGAAGCATTGGACGTATCTTGTGAGTGGGCCTACGGACTCCCATCGCTTGCGGTTCCACCGGAAGCGCACCGAAGCGCGCGAGACATACTGCCGTATGCAGCGATCGCGCTCTTCGTCGATCGTGCGCTTGCGGTCAATACAAGCTTTGCATTGACCGACGACAGCGCAGCGGTGATTGCCGAGATTTGTCGTCGGCTTGACGGGATTCCGCTCGCGATCGAGTTGGCTGCCGCTCGGGTGAAAGTGCTTACGCCTCATCAAATCGCCCAACGGCTGGATCAGCGCTTTCGGCTGCTCACCGGGGGAAAGGCTCGAGGGCTGCCGCGGCATCAGACGATGACCGCGCTCATTGATTGGAGCTATGATCTTCTGACGCCGCGTGAGCAAAGATTCTTCGAGCACTTCTCCGTTTTCGCGGCTGGCTGCACGCTTGAGGCGGCGACCGCGGTTTGCGCAACCGATGAAGAAGACGACCTCGACGTAATAGATCTTATCGAGTCGCTCGTAACGAAGTCACTGCTGGTTGCAGAGCAGGCCGGTAACGAGCAACGCTATTACCTCTTGGAATCGTCGCGCCAGTACGCCAGTGCGAAGCTAATAGCGCGCGGTGAGCAGGAGCGAACAGCGCGACGTCACGCGCTTTTCTGCGTGGAGCTGGCGGAGCGGCTCGAATCCAGTTGGGGCACGGCGCCGGAGCCGGTATGGCTCTCGCAGGCGCACGTGGAGTTAGGGAATTGGCGAGCGGCACTGCAGTGGATGCTGACAAAACGCGGCGATGTTATTCTGGGGCAACGCTTGGCCGCTGCGCGAAAGGTGATTGGGCTCAGCTTTCCGGGGGCTGAAGCGCGGCGCTGGATCGGGATGGCGCTCGAATTGGTCGATGAGTTCACGCCGCCACTGTTGGTGGCGCGGCTCGAACACGCGGAGGCGGCATACTTACGACAACTAGGTGAACGCAAACTGTCGTTGGCGGCGGCCCAGCGGGCTCTGACACGGTATCGGCAGCTCGGTGATGTCACGGGGACCACCCAGGCGCAAATCTTGGCAGGCGAAGCGCTCGTGAGTCTCGGGAGACCGTCGGAGGGAGAGCTTCTGCTGACAGAGGCCTTGCATTCAGCTCGCACGCTGGACGACCGCCCCCTCATTGCCTACGCTTTAAGCAGAATCGGACTTGCTCGTTCAAGGCTCGGTGATTTCGCCGAGTCCCGCGCACAACTTACCGAGGCTCTTGAGCTTGCGAATGTCCTTGGCGCTCAGTCCTTTGCGGCTACCTTCACGCTGAATCTCGCCGCCAACGAGTTTGACGCAGGGGCCCCCGAAACTGCGTTGCTGTTGATTAGGGATGTGCTTACAACCCATGGAAAGGCCGAGCTCGATACTGACACCATGACGACGGCCCTCCTCAACATGGCGGATTGCCTCGTCGCGTTGGGCCGGTACGATGAGGCACGAGTGCCGGCTAGTGAAGCGCTTGAAATTGGCTGCGCTAACCATCTCACTACGGTCGTAGCCGGTGCCCTGCACCATCTTGCTTTAGCGACCGCGCTAAGGCCACAGGTGGAGGGCCGACGCACACTAGGCGCGCAGCGGGGTGTCGCGCGGATACTCGGCTTTGTCGATGCTCGCCGCGATGCGCTGGGAATCGAGGGGTTGTGCGACTTGACACAAGAATACGGTCGCGCGATCGCCCTGCTTCGCGATGCGTTTGGAGCCGATGACCTCGCGCATCTGATGGGCGTAGGCGCGACGATGACTGAAGACGAGGCAATCGCGCAGGCGCAAGCGCTGGAGTGAGACGGCGGTACGAGCGCACTTCATAGGGGAAATACCGCGACGTGAACCGTTACGACGCCGCTGCGCCTCGTCCGTTCGCTGCCCTTCGCGATCGATCTGGATGCGTTGGGATTTTGCATTGTGGAGTTGACGAAGGAGTCTGCTCGGCCTCACGGCGCGCCCAGGCGGCGAGCGTAAGCAGCAAGGCACCGAGAACCGCGAAGCCTCCGAGAATCCACATCGCCGCGGCGGCATTGGCTTGATCGGCGAGCGCGGCCGCGCGCGAGCCGGCCACAGTGGCGTAGTGCGGATAGAGCGGGTCTCGCGCGCTTGCGATAACCATCGCCAGAAGCGCGCCTTGCGGCAGCGCGACAAGAAGATAGAGCAATCGTCCCGGATAGCCCAGCGGCCGGAGCGGGGGCGGCCCAACGACGGGAAGCCAAAAAACGACGCCGGCGGCGAGATAGAGCGCATGCTCGGCGATGTGCGCCCACGGATGTTCCAACGCAAGCTCGTAGAGCGGTGAAAAGTGCGTTGCCCACAGCGTCGCGATGAAGACGATCAAAGCTACGGGCGGCAAGGCGAGCGCGTGCAGCGGGCGTGTCGCCCGCACAAAGGCCCCGGTTGGCCGTTTTCCGGCGATTCGCGCGAGCACGTCGAACGGGCGTGCGAGCAGCAGCAAAAGCGTTACCAAAAAGAAGAGCGCGAGATGCTGGACCATGTGCCACGCGAACGACGTATCCGCGAGGCGGTCGAGCGGCGGTCCGACGGCCGCAATTCCGAAGAGCGTGGCCGCCCCGAGGCACAGCGCCGCTCTCGACTCGATGCTCAGGGCAACGACTCCTCTTCGAATCCGCCCTCGATGTTGCGTCGAAGGCGCACCCGCGGAGCCTTCCGCACGCCGGCGCGCTCGCGCAGCTCGCTCGCCGCGGCGTAGGCGACGAAAAACCCGAGGATTGGTCCCACCAGGCAGAAGACGCGATAGAAGGTCACGATCGTGGTGATGTTGAGGTGCAGGTACCGCGCCTGCACGTCGTCGCCGCCGGCGGCCGTCAATGCGAATGCGAAGATGAAGATCGCAACGCCGACGCCGGTGCGCCAGGGAACGTCGCGCGGATTGTTGAGCAGCTGATGGGAGGCGCGGTCCTTGCGAATCGCCGCATCGATCCACGGCCAGACGAGAAAGACGGCGAAGAGAAGGAGCGGCAGCAGCACCGCCGGCCAAAACGGCGACGGAATCATGTGTCCCCAGATTCGAACGGCAAGCGGCGGTCCCAGACGAAGCGCCCCCTCGAGCCAGCCGATGTACCAATCGGGTTGTGCGGGGCTCACGGCATTCCACGGCTCGTACGGGCCCCAGAGCCAGATCGGATTGATTTGAACGAGCGCGCCCAGCGCACATACCGCCGCTATGACGGCCATGAAAAGGCCCATTGACTTCGCGGCGTATCTGGGAACGAGCGGCGAGCCGACGACGTTGCGCTCGGTTCGGCCCGGCCCGGGGAACTGCGAGTGCTTCTGGCGCCAAAGTACGATCAGATGAAGCGTGATCAAACCGGCTAACGCGAACGGCACCAGATAAATGTGAAGCGTGAAGAGCCGGCCCAGCAGTTGTTTCGTGGGATAGACGCCACCGATGAGCAGAAAAGTCAGCCAGGTTCCAACGACCGGCACCGATTGCAAGACGGCAACCGCGATCCGCAGCCCGATGCCGCTGAGCAGATCGTCGGGAAGCGAGTACCCCGAGAAGCCTTCGAAGATCGCTAGCCAAAAGAGCAGAAAACCGATCACCCAGTTGATCTCGCGCGGCTTGCGAAACGCGCCGGTAAAGAAGATGCGTCCCATATGGGTCGCGATTCCGGCGACGAACAGGAGCGCGGCCCAGTGATGAATCTGTCGAACCAAGAGACCGAGGTTCACCTCAAAGCTGAGCGCCATGACCGAGCGATAAGCGTACGACATGCGCACGCCGTCGAGCAGCTTGTACGGCCCGTCGTAAACCGTTTTGGACGTATTAGGGTCGAAGAACATCGCAAGAAAGGTTCCGGTAGCGAGTAAGACCACGAAGACGTACATATTGATCTCGCCGAGCATGAACGACCAGTGATCGGGAAAGGCCTTGCGCAAGGCATGGCGTAGAAAGTGCGCCGTTCCCAATCGATCGTCGATCCAGAGCAGAAAGCGTTCTATCGTGGTCACGCGCGGCGGTTCGTCGATTTGCCTTGGGCGAAGCAGATCGATCGCGTCGAGTATGCGCTTCATGCGCGTTCCCAAAAGCCGGGGCCGACGGGGTCTGGAAAATCGCCGCTCGCACGCAATATCCCATCCGCGCCTACTTCGATCGGGAGCCGCGGCAACGGGTGATCGGCGGGCCCCGCAACGACCGAACCGTTCGCCAGCACGTCGAAAACGGACTGATGGCACGGGCATATGAGCTCTTTTACGTCGGCCCGATAGAGCGCGACGGGACACCCGGCATGCGTACAGAGGCGCGAATAGACCATGTAGCCGCCGGCAGTTCCCGGGGTTTCTTCCGAAACGCGGATCAAAGTCGCCACCGACTGCGCGTCGTCGGTCGCACCTTCGGGAAAGACGGTAAGACTCGAGTCGACGTTGACGTCGTTGACGTGTACGGGGCTGCCGTCGTCGCGCACGACGCGCTCGCCTTTTCGCCAGCGCGTGTGGAACAGCAGAGTATCCGGCGCGAGCCCCAGCGAGCGCAGCGGCAGAATCAAGGCCAGCCCGAACGACCCCAGGGCGGCCCCGAGCAGCGCGATCAGCATCCGCGAACGCGTTACTTCGCGCGCGCTCTCGGCGACTTCGCCGCTTTGGGCCGCGCGCTGGCCCGGAGGCGACGGATAGGTTTCGATCTCCTCGACGACCTGCTCGTCGGGGATTATCCAGAACGCCCAACCGAGCGCGGCGGCGCACAGCGCCGCGGCGGCTATCGCGAGGCCAAGACCCTCGAAGAGCCGGTCGGCGGTCGTGAAATAGGCGGCGATGAAGATGGCGCTGCCAAGAATGGCGACGAAGAGCGCCGAGGCGATCGCGGCGTCTTTCTTCACCGCACGAAATAAATGGTGGCGAAGATGCCGACCCAGACGATGAAGACGAAGTGCCAGTAGTACGTCATGGCCTCGGCACCGGCGCGCCGGTTGACTTGCAGCGCCGGGCTGCGCATTCCCGCGAGCAGCGCGGTCAGGATGCCGATGCCGGCGATCACGTGGAGCAAATGAAAGCCCGTCATCGTGTAGTAAATCGAGCCGTATGCATTGGTTGAGATGCCGAACGCATCGTCGGCATAACCGTGAACGGACTCCAAGACGAAACCTACTGCCGCGACGATCGCACACAGGGTCCACCAGCGCGCTGCGCGCATGTTATGCCGGTCCATCGCTCTCGTGGCGAAGAGCATGACGATCGAGGCGACGAAGAGTAGGAAGGTTCCAAATCCGGCTTCAAGCGGCTTGAGTTGCACCGTCGGCGGAGGCCAGTGCCCGCGGTTTGCGCGTAGCTCGAAGTAGCCGGCGAAAAGCGCCGCAAAAAACATCAACTCAGAGGCGAGGAAGAGCACGACGCCGAGGACGAGCGGGTGCGCGCGAATAGGCAACGGCGCGAGCGACCTAGCGCTATCCTTCGCCGAAGTAGCCATGCCTCGTCCTACCCGCCGAGCGGGCCTCCTACACCACGCTGAGTTTGGGGTAAAACCGGCATTGTGAACTGGCTGATGAATCCGGCCTCCACCCACGGCGTTCTGATGCGTACGGATTGGTACATCTTTATTGGAGCCGGGATTTTCGTCGGACTTTACGTCTACGCGTGCATCTTCTGGTGCATCGTTCGATACCGCCGCCGAACGGATGACCGTCCCCAGCAGTTCAGCGGGAACACGCCGCTCGAGCTTCTCTACGTGGCCCTCCCGCTTTTGATCGTCGGCGGGCTCTTCGGCGTAACCTACGCGATCGAGATGCCGGTCGATCACGTGGTAGCCAATCCCGGCAACAGGGTCGCCGTCACCGCTTTCCGCTGGTCGTGGCACTTCGAATATCCCGGCGGCATTGCTGCCTTTGGAACGCCGGCGTCGCCCCCGACGCTCTATCTGCCCGAGGGTGAGATTACCGAGATCGATCTGCGTTCGGCCGACGTCACGCACTCGTTCTGGGTGCCGGCCTTCCTTTTCAAGCGCGATGCCATTCCCGGCATGACCAACGTCTTCGACCTCACGCCAAACCGCACCGGGAGCTTTCCGAGCCGCTGCGCGCAGTATTGCGGGCTCGACCACGCGCTGATGTCGTTTACGGTTCAAGTCGTCCCGCGCGTCGCGTACGATCGCTTCATCGCCTCGAGAGGAGCGGCAACCCCATGATCGAGTGGCTCACCACGACGAATCACAAGAAGATCGGCATCATGTATATCGTGACGGTGATGTGCTTTTTCTGCGCGGCAGGCATCCTGTCGGTGCTGATTCGGACCCAACTCACCGTTCCGGACAACACCTTCTTGTCGCGCCACGTCTACAACGAGCTCTTCACCCTGCACGGAACCGCGATGATATTCTTCGTCATTGCGCCCTTTGGCATAGGCCTGGCGAATTTCTTGATTCCGCTGCAAATCGGCGCGCCCGACGTCGCCTTTCCGCGGCTCAACGCGACGGGACTCTGGCTCTTCGTGTTGGGTGGAATTACCGTCTTCGCCGGCTTGGCCACCTACGGCGGCGCGGGGGCGGCGGGCTGGACCGCTTATGCTCCGCTCAGCGAATTATATGAAGGAACCGGTGCCGGTCAGGACTTGTGGTTCATCGGTTTGTTGATGGCGAGCGTTTCGACGATCATCACGTCGATCAACTTCCTGGTGACGATATTTCTCTTCCGAGCACCCGGAATGACGATGTGGCGCATACCGATCTTCACGTGGGAGATGGTCGCTACCGCGTTGCTCGTCCTCATGGCTTTTCCGTCGCTCGCAGCCGTTTTTGCGATGTCCCTGATCGAGCGGCACATGGGCGGCCACTTCTTCGATCCGCTCTACGGCGGAAACCCGATTCTCTACCAGCATCTCTTTTGGTTCTTCGGTCATCCTGAAGTCTACGTCATGATCCTGCCGTACTTCGGTATGGTCACCGAGATCATCGCGACGTTTTCGCGAAAGCCGGTCTACGGCTACGTCGGAATGGTCATCTCCGCTTTTGCGATCGCAGGGCTCTCGCTCGGCGTTTGGGCTCATCACATGTTCACGACGGGAGCCGTCAGCAACCAGTTTTTTGCGGGAATGTCGTTTTTGATCGCGGTGCCGACAGGTGTTAAGTTCGTGAATTGGATTGGGACCATGTGGAAGGGCTCGATCGAGTTCTCCGTGCCGATGCTCTTCGCGATAGGATTTCTGCTCAATTTCTTGATCGGCGGAATTACGGGGGTGATGATAGCGTCGCCGCCGCTCGATTACCAAGCGCACGACAGCTACTTTATCGTGCAGCACCTTCATTACGTGATCGGCGGCGGCAGCATGTTTGCGCTCTTCGGAGCGCTCTACTTCTGGTTTCCAAAAATGTTCGGCGTCAAGCTACAGGAGCGGATCGGGCGCTGGGTATTTGCTTTCATGTTCGTCGGGTTCAACGTGACGTTCGTCCCGATGGGATTCATGGGCATGGAGGGCATGGCGCGTCGCGTCTTCACGTATCCTCCGATGGGCCATCTCGCGTTGCTCAATGCGATCGCGACCGCGGGAGCCGGGCTGATCGCGATCGGCGCCACGTTGTTCTTCGTGGACGTCGCGATTTCGGTCTACAGACGGCTGCCGGTAGCGGCTAATCCATGGGGCGGCTTCACGTTGGAGTGGCTGACGTCGTCACCGCCGCCCGAGTTCAACTTTGAAGAGCTGCCCCCCATTCGCAGCCGCCGCCCTGTTTGGGATCTCATGCCGTCCGAGGCTCCGCACGGATGAAATCGTTCGTCGGCCTCTTTGGAATTTCGGCGGTGTTCGGTGGTGCCGTCGCCATCGCGTACTTCTTCATCGCACATGAGGAGGGCGCGGGTAGCGCGCTCTTGGGAATCATGACTGCGGCGCTCAGCTTGGCGGCGCTTTATGCCGTCGTGGCCGAACGTGACGCCGACCTCGAGGGCGACTACCCGAACAAGCGCAATGAAGAGGTTGTAGGTGAAGACCTCGGCATCTTTACGACGGAGACGCCGTATCCGGTTTTAATCGCGGTGTCGGCGCTCGCGACGATGACGGGCGCCTTATGGTCGCCCCTGTTGGGAATCGCCGGACTCATCGGGATGCTGCTGTGCTTTTGGCGTTTAGGCGCCGAGAGCGCGCGTACGTAGCGCTGAAAAGCCGTCAGGCCAATGTTGAGGCGTCGCGAGAGTGGGTACGGTGTCGCAGGCAGTCCAGCGAAAGGTGGTGGATCGTGGCTACAGGGGGCTCAGACGAGCCGGAAGGCATGCCGGCCTTAATCAAGCAGCTGTCGGAAGACGTGGTCGTGCTCGTCCGCAGCGAGCTCGAGCTTGCGCGCCAGGAGCTGACTGAGAAAGCGAAAACCGCCGGCGTCGGCGCTGGGATGCTCAGTGGGTCGGCGCTGACCGCACTGGTAACGCTTGGTTCACTTACCGCGCTGCTCGTTCTGGCGCTCTCGCTCGTCGTAGTCCCATGGCTTGCCGCGCTGATCGTGACGATCGTGTGGGCGGCCGTTACGGCGACTCTGGCTTTGGCGGGCAAGCGCAAAATTCAGAGTGCCGGGCCGTTTGTACCCGAGCAGACCATAGAAAACGTGAAGGAGGACTTGCAATGGGCGCGCAGTGGGCTCAAATCCGACAAGAATTAGTACCTTTAGCGAAAGAGACTTTTGCCGGTTTTCAGCGCCATAAAGCCCAGTGGCTTGCGGCTGCGATCGCGTATTTCACGATGTTCGCAATTGCGCCGCTCATCATCGTTATCGTCGAAATCGCGGGGGCCGTCTTGGGCCACCATCACGGCCTGCTCGACGCGTTATACGGATATCTTTCCCAGACCGCAGGGAAGTCGGCGGCCGGCGGAATTCGTTCGATCGTCACGGCGACTTTCAATCAAAAGCGCTCGGGCCCGATGGCCCAGATCATTAGCTGGACTATCTTTGCCGTAGCGGCAATTGGGCTCTTCGCATCCTTGCAAGAAGCGCTCAACACGGTGTGGGACGTCGAGCCAAAGAAGCGAGGGCTGATGGATATGGTTCGGCAGCGAGTTCTTTCATTTGCCGGCGTCATCTGCATCGCGTTTCTGTTGCTCGTAGCGCTGGGCGCGAACACCGCGCTCACCGTCGCCGGGCACGCCCTGATGCACGTCTTCCCGTTTTTCCCAACGCTCGTGAAGATTGCCGACTTTCTCTTGTCATTTGGGCTCGTCACGGCGCTCTTTGGATTGCTATTCAAATTTCTGCCGGAATGCCGGATAGCGTGGTCTGACGTCTGGCTGGGCGCTGCCATAACGGCGTTGCTTTTTGTAATCGGCCAGTTCTTGCTCGGTTGGTATCTCGGCCGGGCCGGCATCTCCTCGACGTACGGCGCCTTCGGAGGCCTCGTGGTCTTCCTGCTGTGGGTGAACTATTCGGCTCAGATCATGCTTTTGGGAGCTGAGTTCACGCACGTCTATGCCAATCACTTCGGTTCCCTTACGTCGACAGCGGCGAAAGGGCAAATCGGCATTCAACGGCGCAGCAGCGCCGTAGGAGCGTAACAATGTTCAATGAGGTAGAAGGACTTCTCCAGCGTGTGACAACCGGTGAGGTCGACCAGTCGGCCGTTTCACAATCGGCCAGCGAGCACGTTTCGTCCATGGATGGCGAGCAGGTCAAGCAAAATCTGCAGACCGCCGCAGACAACGCAAACCAGAACGGCGAATCGGGGATCGCTCAACAGATCATGACCCTCATCTCGCAGCATGGTTCGAATCCCGAAGCGCTCAAGCAGGGAGCGATCTCGCTTATCACCAGCAATCCGCAAATTCTGCAGCACTTCGAATCCGATTTCGCGAGGAACGTGCTCAGCCGCCTTTGATTGGGCTGAGCAAAAGCTACGATTCGTCGCCGGCGGTGCCGATGCCGCGGATGAAGAGAACGAGCGCGCCGAGCCCAAAGATCCACGCGATGAAGCCCTCCGCGACCGGACCAATGTGCGCGAGCGGGAAGCCGCCGGCGTTGGGCCCGTTGCGGTCGTCGGCGTGCGTCTCGACGAAGTTGACGAAATACGCGATATCGTCAACGTCTCGATCGCTAAGGACGTCGGGGCCGAAGCGTGGCATGACGCCGGGACCGGAGCGGATCGCCTCGCCGATTTGAAAGACGGTTGCCGTCGCTAGGTCGGGTGCGACGTTATCGGTTCCGACCGAAGCGCCGTCGCCGACCGCGCCATGGCACTGCGCGCAGTTTTCTGCAAAGAGCGTCCGGCCGCGGTTGACGTTACCCGATGTGACGAGGGGCAAGGACGTATCGACGGGCCGCGGCGAGAGACCGACGACGTAGTTGACGATCTGATCGATCTGCGCGTAGGTGAAGCGCGGCACGCGGGGGATCTCATTGATGCCGGGAGCCGGCGCGGGCATTCGGCCGGTATCGAGCATGAAGTGAACGTAGGCCGCCGATTTTCCGATGAGCGAGGGTGCCACCTTGCTGCCCTGTCCGCGAATCCCGTGACACGACGAGCAATACGTCGCATAGAGCCTCGCGCCGTCATCTGCAGCGCGCGCGCCCGGCGACGCGACCGCGAACACGGCGAGAGCCGCCGCCGCTAGCTTCATGGAACTACTATTTACCCAGCCGTTCGGCGGGTACATTGCGACAATGCGCATCATCCGGCCGATTTGCGCGGTGCTCGCGTTGCAGCTCGTGGCCTGCACCACGGCATCCTATGGAGGCAATGCCGTGACGGCCGGTTCCGGGGCCACCCAGGGCGGCGACAAAAAGGCAGGCGCGAAGCTTTTCTCCGCAAATTGCTCGAGCTGTCACGGCGCTCAAGGCGCCGGCGGCGGCGTCGGGCCGTCGCTTCGCGACGAGTCGCGGCGGATGAATTTCGAAACGCTGGCCTCCTGGATCGAAGACCCCGAGCCGCCGATGCCCAAACTCTACCCGGCGCAGCTAAGCAGGAAACAGACGCGCGACATCGCCGCCTACGTCCAGACGCTCTAATCGCGACGCAGGCGAGATCAGTACGCCTTCGGCGCGTAAACGTTAAAGGTTACCGCTCGTTCGTTCGAGCGGTTCGCAAACTGGTGCGCAGCGCCTCTCGGAACGATCGTGCTGTCGCCGGCGTGCATCTCAAACTTCCTGCCGTCGAGAACAGCCTCGACCTTGCCTTCAACCACGAAGAGAACCTGCTCGCTGGAAGGGTGATCGTTTCCGACCGGCCCGCTCTCTTCGCCGGGCTCCAAAACCATGACGGCCGTCTGCAACTCGTTTCCGTTTTCGAGCACCGAAAACCCCGATCGGCTCGCTTCGATGTTACGCATGCCGGGTTTATACCCTACGACGCGCAGGCCGCGCGCGCGGTTTGGAGGTCTTCGACGAACTTGTTCATCTCGCGGTGCCGCGTCCGGTCGTCGGGGGCACGCAAAATCGCCGAAGGATGAATCGTCGCAAGAACCGGGAGCGGCGGCACTGCGGCGATGATGCGACCGCGATTCGCCAGCAAGCGAAAGCCGGCGCCCAAGAGTGATTGCGCAGCCGTCGCGCCGAGTGCGACGATCAATGCGGGACGGATGACTTGAATCTCCGCTTCGAGCCACGGCTTGCACGCTCGAATCTCGATCGCCTTGGGTTTAGCGTGAATTCGCCGCTTACCGCGCTCGACGAATTTGAAATGCTTGACCGCATTGGTGACGTAAACGTCGCTGGGCGAGATTCCGGCGCGTTCCATCGCGCTGTGCAGCAGTTTGCCGGCCGGCCCAACGAAGGGATGACCGAGCTGGTCCTCGCGGTCGCCGGGCTGCTCGCCGACGAGCATCATGCGTGCGCGGGCCGGACCTTCGCCGAAGACCGTTTGGGTGGCGTGTTTATAGAGATCGCAGCCGCGGCAATGCGCCGCCGCGCCGCGCAAGCTCGTAAACGAAGGACGCGCCGGCAGGTAGGCAGCAGCCGAGTGCGCAGTCGTCGCCATTAGCGCGGCGAGCGCGCGAGCGAGGTTGTCGAGCGATCAGAGATCGCCGCGTACGACGATGCCGTAATGGCGCTGCACCGTGCGCAAGAAGCGTTCCTCGTCAACGTCGTTGCTGACCAGGATTGCGTTGGGCTCGAACGGCGGTGGATTTCCGCTGAGGAAAGCTCGGGCGCGCTCTTCGAAGTTGTTTGCGCCGCGTAGGAAGACTTCGGACGTAAATCCCAACTCGCGCAAGACCGTCGCGGCCGCCGACGCTTGCGGTTCGCTCTCGAAAGCTGCAGTTGGCAAACGGCTAGACCGGCGCAGCGGTGCGGCGCAACTGACCCAGCAGCGCCTCGTTAAAAGCGGGAATGTCTTTGGGACCTCGGCTCGTGACGAGATTTTCGTCCACTACGACCTCGCGATCGACCCATTGCGCTCCAGCATTGCGCAAGTCGTCGGCGATGGTCGGCCAACTCGTTAAGGTCCGGCCTTTTGCTAGACCCGCCGAGACCAGAAGCCACGGCGCATGGCAGATCACGGCCATCGGCTTTCCTGCCGCGTTCATCTGTTGGATGAAATGCTGGGCCTTGGGGTCCGTTCGCATCTCGTCGGCGTTGAGCGCGCCCCCCGGAAGGAGTACCGCATCATAGCTATCGGGCGAAACTTCATCGAGCGTCTTGTCGACGTCGATTCTGATCGATTTATCGTGGTGCTTGAACGCTTGGATCGGCTCGCGCTTGCGTGAAATGATTTCGACGGTCGCGCCGGCTTCGCGAAGCGCTTTGGTCGGTTCGGTTAGCTCGCTCTCTTCGAAGCCGTCGGTTGCCAGCACGGCAACTCGCCGCTTTTTCAACTCATCCATGTGGTGGGTATCCCCGTGAAACGACGTTCGATAAACGCGCGCCCGTTAACTTCGGGGGTGTTTCTTGCGGGTCGGCGCCTTTCGCGCTCCTGTCTTTTTCCGGGCGCTTTGCTTGCGCCGAGGCTGGGGGTGCACGCCGAGCTCCTCCCATGACCTTTCCGAGAGCGCGACACCGTAATAATCCGCGGCCTTCTTTATGTTGGCAAAGGCCAACTCCCGATCGGCAGCGCAAGCCCCGATCACCTGATCGAACCTGGCCACCGCGTTGCGGACGTGACGTGCGTCGGTCAGCGGCTCTTTGCGTTCTTTCGGGAACGCATAGACGCTATTCGGAAGATCACTTTGTCGAGTCAACCGACCGTGTTTTTCATGAGGTTTCCATGTCGCTCTCATGGGATTATCGTACCCAAGCTTGGTTTGACTCCCCTCGATGCGGGGCAGGTAGGATGGTGAACGTGAGTCCAAAGCCCCAGTGAGGTGCCCTGAGCACTTAATTCATTTCTATGGCGAAGACGAGCCGCGTCTTGAGCGCGATGTCGGGCGTTTTCTCCATTATGCGCTGAGTTCGGGACGAGCCGGCGTCGTGATAGCAAGCGATTCCCGCCGCGAGGCGATCGTCGCCGAGATCGAGCGTCTTGAAGAGCGCGGGCAGGCTCGCTATGACCAACGATTGATCGTGCTCGACGACGCGCGAGCGCTCGCAACGTTTATGCGCCACGGCTGGCCCGACGCCGAGCTTTTCGAACGGAACGTCGGAAACCTCATCAAAGGTCTTTCGGGCCGTTACGGGGGTTTGCGGGCATACGGGGAAATGGTCGGCCGCTTGTGGAGCGCTGGAGCGTTTACGGCCGCGATTGAATTGGAACGGCTCTGGAACGACCTGTTGGTCTCCGTCGACTTCGACCTGTACTGCGGCTATCCGATCGACGTGTTGAGCGAAGATTTTCAGATACCGGCGATGCGTCCGCTCTTAGCGACTCACAGCAAGCTCGTTCCGTCGCTCTCGCGTAGCTTTGACGTCGCGATGCGGCGTGCAATGGACGACGTGCTCGGTGACCACTGGCATGGGCTGCAGGCGTTGGCGAACGGAGCGTTCCATTCGCTGGCGACATCGCTGCCGACCGCCGAAAGAACCATCCTGCGCCTTCGAAGCGTGCTCCCTCGTTACGCGGATCGGATTTTAGCCAGGACGAAAGAGTACCAGCAAATCTAGGCGTCGGGCACAGAGACTCGGATGGGAAGCATCGCGCGGACGTGCGTTCCGAAGCTCGGGAGTATCTCGACGTCGAGCCGCGCCCGAAACGCGTGAATCTCCCGCAGATCCGGTCCGTGATCGATCGCTTCGGCTCGATCGATGACGTGGAGCACCGCCGCGCCATCTCGCCGCTCGAGCGCGACTTCAATTGGGCCTCCGCCGCGCCGGGCCACGTCGGCAGCCAGCTCGCGGAAGACGAGCTGCGCAAGTTTGAGGTCGCTTCCTGGGACGGCCCATGCTGCGAGCTCAGCCAAAAACTCCCGGCGCGCTCGGCTAGCCGCGCGATGGTCGCTCGACTCGAACGTCCAACGCCGAGATTTGACGAAGTTTAGGAGCAGTATCGCCACGTCGTCGCACGATTGATCGCGCAAGCAAAATTGCTCGAGGTATTGGGCCGGACTCTCGACGTAGAAAATGGCGTCGCTGGCCAGCGCCTCGCGCAGGAGCCGCTCCCCGGCGGAAATGTCTCGGGTCGCTTCGGTCAATCCGTCGGTGTAGAAAGCAAGGAGCGACGCATCGTTAAGAGACTTCGTGCGTGGCTCCATACTTGGACCCTCCGAGCGAAGCCCGATCGGAAGACCATCGGCTTCGAGTTCTTGGAGCGAACCATCGTTACGGCGCAAGATCGGATATGGATGACCCGCATTCGCATAGGTAAGATTACGATTGCGGGAATCGAAAACAGCGACAAACGCCGTAGCCACCGAACCCGGATAGCGACGTAAGAGAACGCGCTCGGCAGCGTCCAAGATTCGCGACGGATCCGGCTCGTACATCGCCACCACGTTAATGGCATGCCGCAGCTTTCCCATAACGATCGATGCTTCGAGGCCGTGCCCGGTGACGTCGCCCACGGTAAGCAGCACGCGGTGCTCGTCGAGATCGAATGCGTCGTACCAGTCGCCGCCCACTTGGACCTCGGACGCGGCGGGGCGGTAAATAGCGCTCAACGAGGCGCCGTCGACCCTTGCTAACCGCGAGGGCAGCGTCGCTTTCTGAAGCGTTTGGATGAGCCGCCGCTCGCGAGCGAAGCTTTCCGCATGTTCCAGTGCGAGTGAGGCGCGGCGCCCTATTTCTTGGAGAACTTCCAGCTCCCCCGCGTCGTAACGATGCGAGTTCGAGCAGCAGATGATCGCGCCATAAATCGTGTCGCCGACGAAAACCGGTACCATCATCCACGAGCGGGGTTGAACCGGTTCCAAGAGCGGGCCGCCCGCGACTCGTACCGGCTCTCCTACCCCCGGTACGGCTCCGGTCAGGAGCGAGCGCCGACCGCGCAGCGCGGCCAGAATATCCGGCTCGGCACTCTCGCGTAGCTGCGCCCTGGTTCCCACCGCGGCGACGGTTCGCAGCCGGCCATCGCATAACGAAGCTGCAACCCCGTAGTCGGCGAAGCCGTCGCCGAGTGCCTCGAGCAAAAGCTCGAACATTTTCGTCGGGTCGAGCGTGGTGAAGAGACGTTCGGTTACGCGAGCCAAGAAGCGAAAGCGCTCGGTGACGCGCTGCTCGCGTTCGAACGTCTTGATATTTTCGAGAGCCATTGCCAGTTGACGAGCGACGACGAGCGCGACGTCGACGTCAGGCGGCGCGAAACTTGCGGGACGCTCGGATTCGACAAAGCTTATCGCACCGATGCAGCTGGTCCCGATTAGCAGGGGGACGACGATCAGCGAGCGTCCCTTTAGGGCTCTAAGTACGCGTTGCATCTGCTCGTCGACCGAATCGCGCGCCGCTGCCCGCAGAAGCAGCAGCGGCTGGCGGATGCGCACCGCTTCGTGGATAGCTTCGCCCAGTAGGCCGGCGTCGATGCCCTGCTCGGAGCGGCGATCTGCAATGCCTTCGACATGCATCGATCCGTCGTCGTCGAAAGCGTGGATCGCGCAGAAATCGCAAAAGTGCTCCACGGACGCCTCGACCAACCGATCGACGATCGTTGCGCGATTGAGGGACGAAGAGAGAACTGAGGCCGCTTCGGAGACGAACTGGCTACCGGCATCGGCAAGGCGCTCCACCTCGCCCGCGCTGCCCGACCAGTAAACGACTTCATCGCGATTATCCAGCACGGGCAGCGCTTGCGCTAGGAAAGTGCGCGGCGACGAGCCGGGGCTGCGGACGTGATAGATCGCGGTGAAGCGTTCGGCGCAGCGAACGCAGCGGCGCCAGAGCTGCTCGACGCGTCGGATTTCGGCCTCATCGAGCTCCCCTTGTCCGCTCCGCAGCGTTGGGCGGCAGGGCGTGACGACCACGACCTTTCCGGCCGAGTCCGCCCGCCACAACACGTCGGCCATCCAGGCCATGGCGACCCGAACGGAAGGCATGGTTGATCCGCCGGGAACGGGGAAGAGCTCTCGTTCGCTCAGTCGCTTCATACCTGGCAGAGACCAGTAGTTAGAGTACACGAACGGCAAAAGCCTCTCGTCTCCCCAAAGCCCGTTTGGCAGCGGCTTTCGTGAGGCCTCGAGCCCGTATCTATTTTCCCGAAACGTTTTGCTTGCGAATGCACGCGGTTTGCGCCAGCTGCTTCGATCCGTTGCTAATCGCTCTGCCGTTGCTCATTTGTCTTTTGATTCAGCAAGCCCTAAATTGGGCAAGAGAGCCTGCAGCAAACGCAAGGAGGGGCGGTCGACGCGACCGCGCGCCGTCCGTCGCTTAACGTCAAGTAGGAGGGGAAATGGTAGGCATCCTGTGGACGATCATCGTGATCCTGTTCTTCTTTTGGCTGATCGGGTTTTTGCTGCACTTCGGCGGAGGCTTGATCCACATCGTGTTGCTCGTGGTGCTCATCCTCGTCGTGGTTAACTTGGTTACGGGTCGCGGTCTGCGCGTCTAGCAGTACCCAAAAAGGAGAACGCCCTCATGGCTCCTCGAAAGAAATCGAGCTCCCGGAAAAAGGGCTCCTCACGAAAAAAGAGCACGTCGCATACGAGCGGTTCCCGTGCACGTAAGAAGAGCAGCTCGCGTAAGAAGAGCAGCTCGCGTAAGAAGTCGCGCCGGAAGTACGGATCGGCAGCCGGCAGGAAGGTCGGGCGGGCAATGCACGAGATGAAGCGCGGCGAGCTGAAATCCGGACGCTCGGGGCAAAAGGTTAAGAGCCGCAAGCAAGCAATTGCGATCGGCTTGAGTGAAGCCCGCCGGTCGGGGGGGAAGGTGCCGAAGCGAAAGCGATCTTCGCATAAGAAGTAGGCGCTAAAGCCGACGAACGAATCGGTAACGGGGGCCCAGCCGGCGACGGCTGGGCCCCTACGCTTCTATGGCTTGAACGTTAGGCCGGCGCTGTGATAAACTAGCCGCCTGTGCCCTCTGCCAGCGGCGACGGTGGGAGCCCTTACGTGACGACGTGAGCGCGATCTCCCTGCGTAAGCGGCGGCGGCGCGGGCCGGACGGAGTCCCATCCTTTGAACCTGATCGACGTCAATAACTTCGACGCAATGCGCATCGGCCTCGCGTCGCCGGAGCAAATTCGCGCTTGGTCGTTCGGCGAAGTCAAGAAGCCTGAAACGATCAATTACCGCACGCTCAAGCCCGAGCGTGACGGGCTTTTCTGCGAGAAGATCTTCGGGCCTACCAAAGACTGGGAGTGCCACTGCGGTAAGTACAAGCGCATTCGCTTCAAGGGCATGATCTGCGACCGCTGCGGCGTCGAAATTACGCGCGCAAAGGTCCGCCGCGAGCGCATGGGACACATCGAGCTCGCGACACCGGTCAGCCACATCTGGTACCTCAAAGGCGTGCCAAGCCGCATCGGCATTCTTCTCGATATGTCGCCGCGCCAGCTCGAGAAGGTGATCTACTTCGCTGCTTACGTCGTTATCGATCCGGGAGATACGACGCTTGCCAAGCGGGAAGTCCTCTCCGAGCAAAAGTACCGCGAAGCGCGCGATAAGTTCGGTAACCGCTTCAAGGCGGGCATGGGCGCGGAAGCAATTCGCGAGCTGCTGCGCGACCTCAACCTGCGCAAACTCCAAGAAGAGCTGCGCAAAGAGTTCAAAGAGACGAGCGGTCAAAAGCGGCTCAAGGCGATCAAACGGCTCGAGGTCGTCGAGGCATTCCTTTCCAGCGGCAACCGTCCCGAGTGGATGGTGCTTGCCGCCGTGCCGGTCATTGCACCGGAGCTGCGACCCATGGTGCAGCTCGACGGCGGGCGGTTCGCGACCTCCGACCTGAACGATCTCTACCGGCGCGTCATCAATCGCAACAACCGGCTCAAGCGTCTGCTCGAGCTCAACGCGCCCGAAATCATCATCAAGAACGAAAAACGGATGCTCCAAGAAGCCGTCGACGCATTGATCGACAACGGCCGGCGCGGACGTCCGGTGACGGGGCCGAATAATCGTCCCCTCAAGTCGCTCTCCGACATTCTCAAAGGCAAGCAGGGGCGCTTTCGTCAGAACCTGCTTGGCAAACGCGTCGATTACTCGGGGCGTTCGGTCATCGTCGTGGGGCCGACGCTCAAGCTGCATCAGTGCGGCTTGCCAAAAGAAATGGCGCTTGAACTCTTTAAGCCATTCGTGATGAAAAAACTCGTCGATCGCGGCTTGGCGCACAACATCAAGAGCGCGAAGCGGATGGTGGAACGAGTGCGTCCCGAAGTCTGGGACGTTCTCGAAGAAGTGATCAAGGAGCATCCCGTCCTGCTGAACCGCGCGCCGACGCTGCATCGTCTGGGCATTCAAGCCTTCGAACCGGTACTCGTCGAGGGCAAGGCGGTGCATCTTCATCCGCTCGTATGCACGCCGTACAATGCGGACTTTGACGGCGACCAGATGGCCGTCCATCTTCCGCTCTCTGCCGGCGCGCAGGCCGAAGCCCGCATTCTCATGCTCTCCTCGAACAACATCCTGTTGCCGGCTTACGGAAATCCCGTTTCGATCCCGACCCAAGATATGGTCCTGGGGCTCTACTACCTCACGTTCCACCGCGATGAGTACAGCGGTCCGGCAAAGGCCGCAATTCCCGACGATTACGAACGCTTCGAGCGCTCGAAGAAGAAGAACGCGCCTGCCGCCGACGCGGCCGGAGCGATTCCGACCTTCTTTGACGGCAAAGAAGCGATAATGGCCTACGAGAACAAACAGGTCGGGCTTCAAGAGTGGATCTACGTGCGCTGGGACGGCGCGCTCATCAAGACCACGGTCGGCCGTGTGATCTTCAACTACGCGTTCCCCGAACGATGGAATCATGAGTTCGTCAATGCGATCGTCGACAAGGGCGGCCTCAAAAAGACGATCACCGATTGCTATCGCCGCTACGGCAACGCCGAGACGGCGCGTTTCCTCGACGCGATCAAGGACCTTGGCTTCCACTACGCAACGCTCTCGGGGACAACCGTCTCGATCAACGACGTAATCGTTCCCGAGAATAAGTACGAGATCGTCGGTAAGTCACAGGACGAAGTCGACGAGCTGCACCGGCTCTACGAGCAGGGCTTCATCTCGGAAGACGAACGATATAACAAGACGATCGACATCTGGTCGAAGGCGTCAGACGAGGTCACGACCTCGATGCAATCGTCGCAGAATCCGCTCAACCCAGTCTTTATGATGGCGACTTCGGGCGCGCGCGGTTCGATCGCGCAGGTCAAACAGCTCGGCGGCATGCGCGGCTTGATGTCCGATCCATCCGGTCGAATTCTCGAGATCCCGGTCAAGGCGTCGCTCAAAGAGGGGCTGACCGTGCTCGAATATTTTATTTCGACGCACGGCGCGCGCAAGGGTCTCGCCGACACGGCGCTGCGTACGGCCGATTCGGGCTACCTCACGCGGCGACTCGTCGACGTCGCTCAAGACGTCATCATTCGCGAGGAGGATTGCGGCACGACCAACGGGATCGTCGTGAGTGATATTCGCGTTGGAAAAGAGATCATCGAGCCGCTTATCGATCGCATCATCGGGCGGCGTGCGGCCGAAGAGATCCGGCTCGATCCGAAGCGTCCGACCACGGCAATCGTTACGCGTAATCAAGAGATCGACGAAGAGAAAGCCAAAGCACTAACCGAGGCAGGCATTAATCAGGTGAAGATCCGTTCGGTGCTGACGTGCCGATCGAAGTATGGCGTTTGTTCCCTTTGCTACGGCCGCGATTTGGCCGCGGGAAGCCACGCGGACATCGGTACGGCGGTAGGAATCATCGCCGCGCAGTCGATCGGCGAGCCCGGCACGCAGCTGACGCTGCGGACCTTTCACACGGGCGGTGTCGCGACCGAAGACATCATCACCGGTCTGCCGCGCGTCGAGGAAATCTTCGAGGCGCGCAAACCAAAGGGCCAGGCGACGATTGCCGAGGTCGCCGGTACGGTCAAGCTGGGCGAGGAGAAGAATAAGCGTCTCGTCTACGTGCTTGACTCTAACGGCGACGAGCACGAGTATGAGATCCCGCCGGGCACGCACTTGTTGGCACAGGATGGGCAGCACGTCGAGCCGGGCGATCAGCTCAACGAGGGCTCGCTCAACCCGCACGACATTCTGCGCGTCAAGGGCGAGACGGCGCTGCAAAACTATCTCGTTCAGGAGGTTCAAAAGGTCTACCGCTCGCAGGGCGTCGACATCAACGATAAGCACATCGAAGTGATCGTGCGCTCGATGTTGCGCAAGGTGAAAATCGTCGAGGGCGGCGACACGCCCTTGCTTCCGGGACAGTTGGTCGAAGCGGCCCAGTTCCACGAGGCGAACGAGCGTATGAAGGCCGCCGGAAAGGAGTTGGCGACCGCCAATCCCGTGCTCCTCGGCGTGACGAAGGCGTCGCTTGCCACCGAATCGTTCCTCTCTGCGGCAAGCTTCCAAGAAACGACGCGCGTGCTAACGGATGCCGCGATCAAGGGCAAGTACGATCCGCTGCTCGGGCTGAAGGAGAACGTCATCATCGGCAAGCTGATCCCCGCGGGAACGGGCATGTCGCGCTACCGGAACGTCGACATCGTGCCGGACGGACAGGACGTCGACGATGACGGGCGTCCGCGGCACGAGTACGACGTGCCCTACGCCGCGATGACGGCGGACGAAGCGGCGCTCGCCGAGGTAATGGGCGGAAACGGCGACGGCTTGAGCCGGCTGGTCACAGCGTACGAACGCAACCGCGAGCCGCTCACCGTGCAGTACGAAGGCGAGTATGAGGAACATGCAAGCCCGCACGCAGGCCCGAAGAAAACGCAGTACGACCGCCTCAAGGGGATCAATCCCGAAGACCTATAGGCTTCTGCGGTGCCATCTTGAGCGAAGTCGCAAACGGTGTCATCCTGAGCGAAGTCGCAACGGTGTCATCCTGAGCGAAGGTGCGAAGCACCGAAGTCGAAGGACGAAGGGCCTCATCATAGATGGGGCCTTTTTCTATCCCGCGCGCCGCAGGGCATCACGTCATGATCGTTGGATGAGGAAGCGGTGAGCAAGGGGCGGTTTGAAGCGTTTTCCGACGGTGTCTTTGCGTTCGCAATTACACTTTTGGCGCTGGGCTTCGTCCTTCCCGACATGCACTCGCCATCGAATCGTGAAGTGGCGCACGCGCTGCTGCGGCTCTGGCCCAATTTAGTAGCCTATGTTTTGAGCTTCTCGGTCATCGGGCTCATGTGGCAAAATCACCACGCGCTTTTCCGCCTCGTGAACCGCGTCGACCGTGAGACGGTCTTCCGGAACCTGTTCCTTCTCGCCGCGACGGTGCTGATTCCGTTTGCGACCACGACGCTCGGCTCGTATCCCACGCTCTCGGCCTCAACGTTCCTATACGGCCTCGTTCTGTCGGGCAGCGCCACGTTTTATAACCTCATGCTCATGCATCTCGTGCGCTCCGAAGCTTTTGAGCGGGAGGTGGATCCCGGTGCGATCGCCGCGACCGTACGGGGATATCGAACGGGCTGGTGCGTCTATCTGGCGGCGACGCTCGTGGCACTGGTGTTGCCGGTGGTGAGCTTCGCCCTATACCTAGCGATCGTTATCTATTTCCTCGTCCCGCGCGGAGCCGACTCGGATCACCCATTGACGGCGCGCCGCTGGTAACGTGAGCGGGGATAACCGACGTAATGACCAGCACCGCGACGTTGGCCGCAAGCCCGACAAAGCCGGCGTTGATGCCCCAGGGCGTAATGTTTAGGGCGGCCAGGGGGACTGCAACACCCAACCCGGCCGCGATTCCTGCGCCGACCCCGAACGCGGTCGCGCGGCGCCAGAGGAACGTTGCCACAACGCCCGGCGCAAACTGCGCGATCCCGTTGTAATAAAGCAAGAGCAGCTCCACGACCGTACGTTGCGCGACGAGCCATACGCCCAGCGCCATCAGCGCGACGACGATCACGAGCACGCGCGTCAGCATCGTCCGCGCCTTGTCACTCGTCGCAATGCCCAACGCGTCGCCGGCGACGTTCTTGGTGATGAGGCTGGCGCCGGCAAGAAGGAGCGCCGAGCCGGGAACGAGTGCGGCAAGCGCCCCGGCCGCGCAGATCAATCCGAGGAGCCACGAGGGATAATAGTGCGTGACGACCAGTAAAAAAGATTGGTCGACGGCCGTGCCCTTCAACCCGGGAGCGATCAAGGCGGCCGAAAGGCCGGCGAAGAGCATCAAGCTCAAGAAGCATTGATAGAAGGGCAAGAGCATCGCATTGCGGCGCAGCGAGTCGCCGCTTCGCGCGCTGAAAACTGCATTGAACGACTGTGGGCCCATGAAGAATCCGATCGCCGACAAGAACACCGTCGAAACGTACCAGGTGGTTCCATGAAAGGCACTCCCGGGAGCGAGGGCGAGTATCTGCGGATGGAGCTGCACCGCCCGATCGAACATCGCACTTGGGGAACCGAAGAAACGTATGGGAATGGCGATCCCCGCGAAAACGACGGCTCCCAGCACGAAGATGTCCTTGACGACGCTCGCCCAGGCCGTGCCGCGTAGCCCGGCGCTGAAGACGAAAAGCGCAAGGATGATAAAACCGATGCAGACTGCGGCTCTCGCGTCGTACGCGCCGTAGCCCGCAACGCGAAGAAGAATCTGCAGGCCGCTGAGCTGCAAGGAAACGTAGGGCACGATCATGAGGAACTGCAGGAGTGCGGTGCCGACGCCCAACGCGCGACTATTGTAGCGGGTCTCGAAGAAATCGGCGCCGGTGAGCAGATTATGCTCTTTGCCGACTCGCCAGACGGCAGGCGTTAGAAAGTACGCGATGACGTACGCGCACGTTCCGTAGGCCATGATGTAGTATGCCGGCGCGCCTTGCGAGTACGACATTCCCGCGATACCCAAAAACGTGAAAGTCGTGTAAATTTCGCCCGCCATCAGAACCCAAAGAAAGATGGTTCCGAAGGAGCGGCCACCGACGATATACTGCGCCGGGTCCATTTTGACGCGCCGCACGGCGAGCAGTGCAAAGATGATCGTTCCAAGGACGACGATCGCAACGATTGCAAGCGCCGTGGTAGCGGGTGAAATCACCAGTGCCGCTCCAAGCGCCCGATGGTCCAGAGGAAAGCCGGTGTCAAGAGAACCCAAGCGATGATCCAGCACAACAGAAAGGGCATGCCGAGTATCCGAGGCTCGACGTGATTGACGAGCGGCACCCCGAGGGTCAGCGCGGCAAACGGAATCGCCGCGAGCACCACCCGCAGCATTCGGACGCTCGAGGCAGGGCCGGGACGCATGGCGGCGCATTACGCCACGCTATGCAACAACGCCCTTCATACGTCGGACCCGCCGTCGTCATTGGAATTGTGGTCGTCGTCGCGCTGTTCGTCGCGGCATCCTACAATTCGCTCGTAACGCTTGGCCAGGCGGTCGACGGGCAATGGGGTCAGGTGCAGAACGTGTACCAGCGCCGCGCCGATCTGGTCCCGAACCTCGTCGCCACCGTCAAAGGCGCCGCCAATTTCGAATCGACGACCTACGAGGCGGTCGCGAAGGCGAGGGCCAGCGTTGGGCAGATTTCGCCCCAAGCCGTGCAAAATGCCGTCAGCAATCCTCAAGATTTCGCAAAGTATGCCGCCGCGCAGGACCAATTAGGGGCCGCGCTCTCGCGGTTGCTGGCGGTCGTGGAAAACTACCCGCAGCTCAAAGCAACGCAAAACTTTCAAACGCTCCAGGCACAGCTCGAGGGCACGGAAAACCGGATTGCGTTCGAGCGAAGGAAATACAACGACGCGGCCCGAGCGTTCAATACCAAACGCGACACGATTCCCACGGTCCTGATCGCCGGAATGTTCGGCAGCCGTTTCAACGAAAAGCCGTACTTTCAATCGCAGCCCGGCGCTGAAAAAGCGCCGGTCGTGAATTTTAGCCCGTGACGCGCGAACAGCGCGCGACGATCGCGCGCTCGATTGGCGCCGCGGAGGAGGGAACGACCGGGCGCATCGCCGTCCGAATTATTCCCGACGCAAGGGTCGACGCGTTAGTCCACGCGAAACGCGAGTTCGAACGTTTGCGCCTGCATCGGCACGAGGACGCCAACGCTGCGTTGATCTTGGTCGCCCCGAAAGCACGGCGGTTTGCCGTGCTGGGCGATCGAGCGCTACACGAGCGCGTTGGTGAAGCGTTTTGGAATGAGGTGGTAGAGCAAAGCCGGCCATACTTCGCTCGCGGCGATATATTGGAAGGGATTCTAGATGCTGTCCGACGGATCGGCGAAGCGCTGCACGAGTACTTTGCTCAGCGGTCGAGCGATCGAGCCACATGAGAACGCGTTTTCTTGCTCTCAGCGGTGCGCTGCTTGCGTGCGCGTGGGTCATGGCGGCGATGGCGGCCGATTTCAAGGTGCCGCCCACGCCGGATCATCGAGTCAGCGATGATGCCGGCGTTCTTTCAAGCGCCACGCGAGCCTCACTCGAAAACGAGCTTCAGGCCTACGAAGCGTCGACCGGACATCAGATTATCGTGTGGATCGGCCAGACGACCGGCGACGTTCCCTTGGAGACGTGGACCGGCGAGACGGCCGATCGTTGGAAGATCGGCCGGCGCGGACATGACGACGGTGCCGTGCTGTTTCTGTTCATGCAAGATCGCAAAGTCCGTATTGAAGTTGGCTATGGCTTAGAGAGCGCTCTGACCGACGCCGACTCGTATCGAATCATTCAGAACGAGGTCCTTCCGCGCATGCGGGCAGGCGATATCGACGGCGCGGTTTCCAGCGGCGTCGCGGCGATGCTGACCACGATCTCTCCCTCCTACAAAGGCGTCGCGCCGCCGCCCCAGCCCGAGCAAACGGCGATCGGACTCAATGGCGGCATTGTGATCGTCGTGCTTTCCCTCATTGTGCTCTTGGTCATCGTCCTGGTCGTGATGCAAATCATCGGCACGCTCCGCTATGGCTATCTCGTTATGCGTGAAGGCTCGATGGCCGCACGTCGAGATATGCGGCGCTCGTGGTTCTGGGGCGGCGGCGGGTTCGCCGGGGGCATTGGTTCTTCGTTCGGCGGCGGGGGTTTCGGCGGCGGTTTCTCGGCCGGTGGCGGCGGCTTTGGAGGCGGCGGCGCTTCGGGCGGCTGGTGATGCGATGCTCGGGCTGATGCTCGGCTTTTCCATGCTGACCTACGACGTGTTGATTTCAGCCGGCCACGAAGGACGGCCCGCGAGCTGCGCGCGTTTTCCCCAGCATCGTTGCAATCTCGGCGCGGCCGGCGAGCGCAGTTGGACGCCGATCGTCGCCGATGCGGCGACGCAGATCCTCCGAGAGCACGGTCTGACGGTTGCGCGTCGTCCCGCCGATTTCGCCGGAAAGTATCGAGTGACTGCGGCGGTCTTCATTCACTTCGACGGCTCGGACCCTCCCTGCCGTAGCCGCGCATCGATCGGCTATTCGCACAAGAGCGACGCGGCGGCAGCAGCACGGTGGCGCGCGCTATATGGACACTACTGGCCGTTTGGATTTCAACCGAATAACTTTTCGATCGGATTGCGCGAGTATTACGCATACCGCCAGGTCGATGCGCGCGACGCAACCCTCGTGCTCGAGCTCGGCGAGATCACGTGTCCATCGCAGCGTGCATGGCTCGAGCCGCGGCTGCGCTGGATAGGCGCTCTGCTGGCGCACTTCTTGAGCGCGTTGATCGGTAAAGGCAACGTTCGAAATCCTGGAGCATATCGAGAACAGGCAACGCCACAAGCGCTTTAGAACGAAGTGCGATGATCCGCGCGCTGCCAAACGAAGATCGCAGCGATGCGTCTGCATCGATCGAGCGACCGCGCCTTCTCGGGCGATTGGCCGCCGCCGCAAAGTATCCAATCGCGCTCTTGATCGCTCCCGCTGGATATGGTAAGTCGGTCGTACTTCGTCAATATCTCGGCTCGCTCGTCGAACCGAGCGTTCGGTTCCCGGTGCGCGCGGAGCACGCGAGCCTTCTCGGCTTTCTTCGCGGCTTAACGGAGGCGCTGCGTGAACACGCGCCGCACGCGACCACAGCGCTACCGAACGCTTATGAGCGCAATGCCTCTTCTCCAAAGCGGGCACGCGATCTCGCTCGTTGGATGGATGCGCACCTGGAATCGTTCCGGGGCATCGTGGCCATTGATGATCTTCACGTAGTCGACGATGATCCCGAAGTTACGGAATTCCTGACTTCTCTGGTCGAGCGAGCGAAGGGAAGGATCCGCTGGATCCTCGCCTCACGCACGACGGCGGGTCTTCCCGTGGGGACCTGGCTCGCTTATCGCGACGCTGATCTTCCTATCGACGAACACGACCTTCGGTTCACTTTGGACGAAGCGCGCGAAGGCGCCGATGGCTTACGGCTTAAAGTAAGCGACGAAGAGCTTGCCGATCTGTTGGAGTTGACTGAAGGCTGGCCCGCGGCGATGAGCTTTGCTCTGCACACCTCGACGCGCTCATCGGAGTTGCGCAACGTCGCAGCACTCACCAGAGAGATGATCTACAGACTTCTCGCGGAGCAGGTTTACGCTGCTCTGGATGACGACGAGCGCAGCTTGCTCGAAGTCGCCGTTGCGCTGCCGCTCATTGACATAACCGTGCTCCAACGGGCCGGATTCGATCGCGCGCTCCCCATTGTAGAGCGACTGCGCGAGCGGACGGCATTCATTTACGAGGAATCGCCGGGCATTTATCAATGCCACGACCTTTTTCGTGAGTTCCTCCGACGCGAGGCTGCGCTTGGCGGTAAGCGCGCCCAACAGCTCGTGCACGAGCGCGCCGCCCGCGCCCTCGAAGCAAGCGGCGACATCGAGCATGCAATTGCGTCCTACGCTGCGGCGGCATCGCCGGCGGACGTGCTACGTTTGCTCGAGGCCCACGGTTTCGATCTTTTGGAACGCGCTCACGGCGACGTCGTGGCGCACGCCATTGAAGCGCTCGACGAAAAAACCCGCCGCGAGAATCCTACCGTTCTAGCGCTGCAAGGCGCGCTTCACGCAGTAGCAGGTAAATTCGCCAGAGCGGAATCCCTCTTTCGTCGTGCACTGGCGCGATCTGGAAACGACCGCGATTTGAAGGCAACGGCAGCTCTTCGCCTCGCGTCATTGATGGCAAACCAGGGCGAAGACGTGGGGGAGCTGCTGAATGCGGTCGGTGAAGATGAAGAGCAAAGTACGGGCCATCGTGCGGAAGCGCTCTCCCTGATCGCAGGTCAGCGAGCCGTTGCTGGGGATCCGGTGACAGCGCGTAAAGCACTCGCCTTGGTTGAGGCACTCATGACTGAAGTCGATTCCGACTCGGTGCGTGCGAAAGCGTTACATCACATGGGCATTGCCTTTCATCACCTTGGCGTTGCCGGTAGAGCATTTGAAGTGCTTACGCAGTCAAGCGAGCTTGCAGCGGAGCTTCACTTGTACAGTATTGTAAGTCGCGCAAATGCCGTTTTGTCCAACCTATCCCTCCACGAAGAAGACGATGTCGACCGGCAACTGCAGTATGCAGAACTTGCGGCAAAATCAGCCACGAGGGCTGGCGATGCGTTCGCGCTTCAAACCGCGCTATTACAAATGCTTAGTGCGCAGATGCGTCGAGGTGACTTAGAAAAAAGCATTGAAATCGAGCAGAGATTGGAGAGCACGAGGAAAAGCGATTTGGCGATCAGATACCTTACGCTCTTCCGATCTCTTCGCCTCGCTTGGGAAGGCCGGTTTGCCGAAGCCCATCAGTTGGTTGCTCCATGCTGGGCGCAGCTGCCGTTTAATTTCGATCGAATCGTGTGTGGTAGTCAATACGCGCTCTTTTTAGCGCTCGACGGACGTCTTCAGCCAGCGGCGCATGTGGTGAAAGAAATCCTAGGTTTACGAGCCTCCTCCCAGGTTACTGGCCTCTTTCGGGTCCGCTCGATGGAGATTGCGAAGACGCTCTGCGCAATCGCCGAGGCGATAAACGGTCGCACGCTTTATGCGGACCGTGTGTTGATGAGCGTAAAAACAGACAGCGATGCGGTTATTGTGCTTCTTGTAAAGGCGGCAGACAGTTTACTGTTGCGACTGCGTCATCGCGGCGAAAGTGGCCTAGATCGAATAAGAGAAAGTGTTGAAGGCCTCACTGCGCTTGGCTACGCCGACGTGGCAAGACTTTTGGGAGCCGTCGACCGCGTACTGCGTTATGGCGAAGAAAGCTTTGGTGGTGGCAGCCTGACCGCGTCAGAGCGCGACATTATGGTGCTTTTGGCGGAAGGTTTGGTTCCAAAAGAGATTGCAGCACGGAGCGGTCGGAGTGTGCACACCGTGAGGGTGCATATCGCCAACGTCATCGCAAAACTCGGCTGCCATGGGCACTCGGAAGCACTACGCGCCGCTCGACGCATGGGATTAATATGACCCAGTGGGTTCTAACCGGGCGATCAAAGTCTAGTTAACTTTGATTAGAGACAAAACGGCGCTCGAACCGTAGAGTCTCTCTACGCTAAACGTTAGGGGGATAAGCATGCTGAGCTTTCTGATAGGTCTTATATTGACACTTGCGCTGACCCCGCCCGATCCACTGGCTTGATAATCGGTGGCGCGCTCAAAGCGTGCGCCACCCAGTTGGCACTCGTCCATGCCAGGATTGCGGCATGGACGAGTACTTTATCGGGGCCGGGGCGCTCCTGACGGCGGGGCCGGCGGCTTCCATCGCCGGAGCAACTCTCCACGCGCAGACTGAGCCTGGCCTAGCTTGCTGCATCGAGGCAGCCCTGGTCGATTTCGAAGCAACGCGCGTTGACGAGGTCTCGCGCATCCTCATAGTGGCCGCGGGCTGGAGCGCATCGCGGTTTCGAGCCGAGATCGTGAGCAAGCTTCTCGCCCAGGGCGAATGCACGCTTGACGACGTCATTGTGAGGCTTGCTGAGGCGACCGAAACGCATGAGGTCCATATCTTCGCGCATTGGCTGCCCGACGAATCGACCAGCGCTCTTCTGGCCCAGCGGGGCATCCGGGTCGTTGCGCATCCTCTCGCGGCCATCGGCAGGGCAGCGCTCGTTTCGGGTCAGCGCCTCCAGCGGTGGCATTCCCCAGACCGGGCTGCGTAGCTGGTCATCGTCAGCCGGGCGAGCGGGTTCAGGTAGCTCCAAGGGTGAGAACGCACGATGCAGCGTAGAAATGCATACAATGCCCAATGCCCGCGTTGCGGTCATCGACGACGATCGCATGGTCCGGGAGATGTTGGAACTTGGACTCTCCCGCGAAGGCTACGAGGTGCGGACCGCAATGGACGGGCTGGCTGCGCTCGAGCTCGTCAAGATCTTCGATCCGGAGCTCATCGTTCTCGACATTATGATGCCAAAGATCGACGGGGTGACGCTGCTGCCGCGCCTGCGGGAGATCACGCAAGCGCCCATCCTCATGCTTACTGCAAAGGGGGGCACTGAGGACAAGGTCCGTTCATTGAGCTCCGGTGCCGACGACTATCTCGTCAAGCCGTTTGTCTTCGAAGAGCTAATCGCCCGCCTTCAGGCGAAGCTTCGGCGGCCGCAGCTCATCGAAGAGAACGTGCTGCGTTGGCGCGACATCTCGATCAACCCCGCCACCCGCGAGGCCTGGCGGGGAAAGGAACCGCTAGAGTTCACGCAGCGCGAATTCGACCTGCTGGAAGTGTTCATGCGGGAACCTCGCCGCGTCTTCAGCAAGGATCATCTCCTGGAAATCGTCTGGGGACACGACTTTGAGGGCGGCCCGAACATCGTCGAAACCTACATATCGTATCTTCGCGGGAAGGTGGATCGTCCCGGCGAACCCGGCTCGTTCATTCGAACGGTCCGCGGCGTCGGCTACGGCCTTTCTCAATAGGATCGCGCTCAAACAGTGAAGCTGGCAGCGCGCCTCTCCGCTCTGTATGCGGTGCTGCTTGGCGTGACGGTCCTGATCGTCATCCTCGCTTCTTCGATTGCCCTGGTCTTCGAATTGTGGCAGTTTTCCGGCGACGTGATGGTTGCCAAGCACGAAGAGGCGCGAATCCTCGTAGATCAGTACCGGCGCGAAGGGATGACGCTCGCAAAGGCGGCACCGGAAATCGTCAACGCATTGAGCGGGATCGGCCTACGGGTGACCATCTACGACTTGAAAGGTCATTATCTCGCCGGTGACAAGACGCTGCGGCCCAAATCGCTCGCCGGAGTTTTAGCAGCCGGCGGAATGCAACACTTCATTCCGCCCGCGCTGCGTGGGCCACAAGGTACGACCGATCGCTTTGCACGCCCGGCGTTGCGGCTCTATACATATCACGGGCCGCTGACGCCGCTCCCACCCGATCCTACGCGCCTCGAACCACTTTCACTTACCTATGTGGAAGGCGGATACGTTGGCTTCGGTCCTTCATTCCCACTTTTGCTCGTGTCATTGCTCCCGTATTGGCGGATCGTGCTCACGATCGCATTGGCAGCGATTTTGCTTTCCTGGTTCGTCGGGCGCCTGTTCGCGCAACAGTCGTTGCGGCCGATCAATGAGGTGAGCGATTCGTTGCGGGCCTTGGCCGACGGCGATTATACGCAGCGCCGTTTCGTCATGGCGGGCGGCGACGAAGTTGCATCCCTTACCGGAGCCTTCAACGACGCCGTTGCCAGCGTCGCGACGGCGATCGATCACCGCCGTCAGGCCGAGGAACGCATGCGCCAGTTTGCGGCCGACGCCTCGCACGAGCTGCGTACTCCGCTTACGGTGATCGCCGGATATATCGACGTGCTGCGCCGCGGTGCGATCGAGGAGCCGCGGATTGCCCGTCAGATCCTCGCGACGATGTCGCTCGAGAAAGAGCACATGCGCGGATTGATCGACCGGCTGATGCGCTTGGCGCGGCTCGACTCCGAAGCGCCGCCGCACATCGAGCACGTCGACGTCGCGGACCTTTTGCGCAGTCAATGTGAAGCCGCCCGGCGACTCGACGATCGCCGGACGATTGATTACAGCGTGGACGGGCTGAAAACGATCGAAGCCGATCGCGGTGAACTGGCCGAGGCAGTCTGGAATGTCATTGAGAATGCTTTAAAATATGCGCCCGACGCGCCGATTCATTTGAGCGCGGCTCGAACCAACGGTCATGCGATCATCAGGGTTCGGGACGAGGGTCCCGGCATGTCGGAGTCCGAGCGACTTCATGCCTTCGAACGATTCTACCGTGGTGATCAACGCGGCGAAATTGTGGGAACGGGGCTGGGCTTGGCGATTGCCAAGCGCGCGGTCGAACGGGCCGGCGGAGACATCGCCATCGACAGCGCCCCAGGGCACGGCACCGCGGTCACGATCACAATCTAGCCGTTCACAGGGCAACTTCAGGCGCCCTCAGCGGACGTTTCATATAATCGTGTCAACATGCTCAGACGGAGCACTGCGGCGACAGTTTCGCTGCTTCTGCTAATGGCCGGCTTAATGCCCAATGCGGCTGCCCAGTCCGATTCCGGAGAAATCGATATCGTCGTCATCGACGCGTCGACCAAGCAGCCGCTCGAACTCGCTCGCGTTCTTCTCGACGGGCCGGTTATCACGTCCGAGCTTACCGGTAAGAACGGAAAGGTCGTTTTTACCGATGTTCCCGACGGTATTTACCGCGCCCGCATCGTGCGGCGCGGCTACACGAGCTTGACGTCAGATTCGTTCGAGGTCCTCGACGGCCGGATCGTGACCGTGAGTTTTGCGTTGGCATTGGAGAACGGCGGTTTGAAAGTCATCGGCGAAGTGACCGCTAAGGCGTCGGCGACGATCTCCTCTACCAGCATCGATCAAAACTCGCCACAACGACGGCTCTCGACTGATTTGGCCGACGCGCTCAATAAGCTCTCGGGCGTGACCGTTTCTACTTCCAGCGACGATAGCGATGCGACGCAAACGATCTCGCTCGAGGGTCACGATCCCTCGCAGACGCAGCTCACGCTCGACGGAATCCCCCTCAATGCGCCGGGATCGACGGGAAATCTCGGCGCGTTTGCGACCGATCTCTTCCAGGGCGCATCCGTGCACATGGGAGCAACGCTGGGCGGATTGGGCGGATCGGTGAACTTCAGCACGCTGCAGCCCACGTTGAGCTGGATAACGCAGCTGCAGATCTCCACCGGCACCTACGGCCGCTACAATTACTCGCTTGCGGAGACGGGGTCGGTCGGCAAGCTCGGCTTGGCGGTGCAGACGGTCAATCGCCTGTATCCGAGCTTAATCGACGGCGATCTCTACGAGGACGCCAGTGGCCTGGACTACGTCCACGACGGAGATAGCACCATCTCGGGCAACGTCCTCTCCACGCGCTACGAGTTCGGCGACAACAACTCGCTGAGCGGCATGTTCATGAACTCGACGCGAGACACCAACATCGTCTGTCTGCGGTACGACGGCGATCCGCAAACGACGCTTCCCTGCGGATACGGGCCGAACAATACCAATAGCAGCAACGTGCAGCTCTACTCGTTGTCTGACAATGCGCTGATCGGCGCGACCCAGCTTCAGGCTTCGGTCTTCTCCCTCGACTCGAGCGGCCTCTTGGACGAGCTGGCGCGCTATGTGAACGGCGCCCCGTCGCCGACGGGCTATTCGAGCGACACGCGCTCGACCGGTTACGTCGTGAACGCGACCTTGCCGGCGCAGCAGCGTCACACGATCTCACTCCAAGCCTATGGAACGTCGTCTCAGTTCACGACGACGCCGCTCATCCCGCAAGCCGAGGAATTCTATATCGGCTCGCAATCAACGCAATACGACGTGCTGCAGGCAAGCGACACGATTCACTCGAGCGACAAGCTCACGTTGTCCGGCTCAGCCGGCCTCAGCGCGGCGACCGGCAACGCCGGCATCTCCCAGCTTGCAAGCGTCGGCGCGACCTGGCGTCCCACGAGCCGCGACGCCTACAGCGCATCGTTTGCGCTGGGGGGCGCCGCCGCGACGCAGGGGAGGCTCCAGATCCTCAGCGATCCTGCGTCGCTGCGCTTTGATTGCGTTGGAAAGGTTGCCTTTGGCAACGCGCCGGGCGAGCAGCCGCAGAACAGCTCGTCGAATTCGCTTCGTGTCGGCTATACGCGACAGCTCAAAGGCGGCAACGTATCGCTCACGCTTTACCGCCAAGTGCAAAACGGCGTCCTGCTGCCGGTTTACGTCAACGGGTACGTGCTCAACCAGATGGGCGAGATTCCTGCCGGATATCTGCAGCAGGTCGCGCAGATTTACAATTCCCCCGCTGGCTGCAACACGCCGCTGAACACGCCGTTTGCGGCGCAGCAACTCTACTTTATGACGCCGATCTCGGGCGTGCGGCGGCTTTATCAAGGCGCGGAGCTCACCGGATATCTGACGGTTGGGAACCTCGTGATCCAGCCGTACTACAATCTCACCGGCGCGCAAGCGGACTCCAATATCTATCTCTTCGATAACCCCTGGTCGATCACGATTCCAGGTCAACAACTCCCCAACGTACCGTTGCAGAGGGCCGGGATCGTGCTCGATTACAAGGCGCCGAACTCGATGTTCGAGTGGCTCGCCGACGCGCAGCACGTCGGCGCGAACAATCCCAACGACTTGCCGCCGTACACCACGTACGACGCCGGCGTAACCGCCCAGCTGACGCGCGGAACGCTGACCTTCGCGGCGGCGAACATCACCAACGCCTACGGCGGAGTCTTCGCAAGCCCCGCCGACGCCGTTGCGTACACTACGGCCGGCGGGTACACGATCGCCAACATCGCGCGCCCGCTGATGCCGCGCACCTATTCACTGACGTACTCCGCGCGCTTCGGCCAAGGCGCGCTTTCGTCCCAGACGGCGACTGCATTTCACGCCCGAGGCACGGGAGGCGGTCCGGGTGGCCCGGGTGGCGGCTACGGCGGTCCGCTCGGTGGGCCGGGCGGTCCCTCTGGGCCGGGCGGCCCTCGCGGCGGCCGGGGTTTCCAATCGCTTTTCTCGCCCCTGCCGCAAACGCCGCCGGCCGATCCTTTCGTCGTCGGGACGAATCCGGCCACCTGCAGCACCGAGAATGCCGGCAACGCGCGTCAGCTCTCCGCTGAGGTCAAAGCCTACGTTGCCCAAATCGACGCGGCCCGAACTGCAGCTGGTTACCCGGCGACAATGCCGGCACCGTCGCTAAGCGATGCGACGATCACCTATCATGGGCTGGGCACGACGTATGCGTTGGCGATTACGCCGAAAGGCTTTGGCATGCTTCGCGCACTCGCCGGCTGCATGGCGCTACATATCGCGCGTAGCAGCGACGTCTCGCAGCGCAAGCTCTACGCGCCCTCAAGCCCGCTCTTTTTCGTGGCGCAGCTCAACTTCATGCCGGCCGTCGGACTCTATTTCGTGGCCCGTCAACCTCAGGCCGGTCAAGAGATGTTCCGCGTCTACAAGCTTCCGACGACGCCGCCGAAGGATCCATTCGAGATTCGGACGTCGACGTCGTGCGCGGGCCAAGTCCGTAATCTCGCAACGCAATCCCTCAACGAACTCAAGAGCCATTTCTCAAGCGGCACAGCGGCGCCGAGCTGGACCATTACGCAGCACTCGGCCAAAGGGGGCATCTGGTACGAGCTGGAGGCCGGAGATGCGACGATCATTCCGGCGATGATGATGTGCGGGCGCCTCGCGGCAACGACCTCCGACGAGCTTGCGCGTCTCGGATTCGACGGCAAGCTCATCCCCGAGCTCAACTACGCGCCAAAGCTCGGCCTCTACCTCATCCGTCCCAGGCAGCCCCGGCCTTCGCCGTCGCCCTAACGTTCTGGTGAACGGCCCTCGCGGCGCGCGCGTTCGACCATTTCGCGCATCCTCGGATGCTGGCCCCGAATCGTCTTGACCCAAATTTCGAAGCGCGGAACTTCTTCGCCCGTGCGAAAGAGAAAGTACCACACGTTCATGTCGCCCATAAAGGCGAAGCGACGCTTGAAATCCTTTGCCAGCGCGGCATAGGATTCAAAGGAGCGCAGATACTTTTGGAAGCCGCCGTGTGCGCGATCCGCCTCGAGCAGCGCCTTTGCATCGGCGATCGCGGCTCGAACTTTGCGCCGCATGCGAAGGATACCGGGCGTTGCAAGGATGCGCTCAACATCTAGATCATCGTACGCGGCCACGCGAGCCGGATCGAAATTTGAGAACGCCTCGCGATAGGCGTCCCACTGCTGCGCTATTTGCTTCCAGCTCACGCCCGCTTGGAAGACGGCCCGCGTCATCACCTCGAAGTAGTCGGCCAGCGAGGCGGGGGCGATCACCTCAGGAATCGTTTCGGCCACGATGCTGCGCCGTCGCTACGGCCTCGTCGCGTCGCGCCCCTTCCCCGGGGGGCGGCAGGGACCAGTGCCGTCCAGGTCGCAGAACCCCCGACAAAATGCTACTCTCGTCACGCGGTCGGATTCTCGGATGCTCCGTTTAGAAGTCCACACCGTCGGCAGAGTCTCTAAGGAGTTCCTTCGTGTACGTAGATGAAATGCTCAACTGTGTGGACTGCGGACGTCAGTTTGTCTTCAGTTCGGGCGAGCAACGCTTTTATGAGCAAAAGGGCTTTCAAAACAAGCCGAATCGCTGCCCCGATTGTCGTCAAGCGCGAAAACAGATGCGCACGAGCGGCGGGACGACCACCGAGCGCATGTCGCGACCTCGCGAGATGTTCACGGCGACTTGTAGTAACTGCGGAGGCGTGGCCGAGGTTCCGTTCAATCCGCGTGGCGATAAACCGGTGTATTGCCGGGATTGCTTTGCCTCGCGGCCGTCTTATCGCTGAGCGTCCGCTTCCCATCAGCCCCTAGGCGCTCGTACGACGCCGTCGTCGTCGGCGCCGGCCACAATGGCCTGGCGTGCGCGGCGCTCTTGGCAAAGGCCGGACGATCGGTCGCGGTCTTCGAGCAGAGGAACGCCATAGGCGGCGCTGCCGTCAGCGAAACCGGCCTCTGGCCGGGTTATACGCTCTCGACAGCGTCGTATGTGTGCAGCTTACTCGATCCTTGGCTCGTAGAAGAGCTGAGTTTGCGCGAGCGCGGACTCGCATACTATCGAAAAGATCCTTACGCCTTCACGCCGCTGCTCGACGGTCGATCTCTGCTGCTTGGCACCGATCGCGCGAATAATGCCCGCGAAATCGCTGCCTTCGACCGTCGCGACGTCGCCGGTTTCGACGCTTACGTCGAGCAGACCGACGATTTGGGCAAGACGCTCTTCGACACGTTTTCGGACGAGGAGCCGCGCTTTGAGCGACTCGATCCTCAGACGCAGCGCTTGCTGTGCGGCTCCGCGGCCGAGTTAGTAGAGCGCTATATCTCCACGCCGGTGTTGCAGGCAGAGCTCGTCAACGATGGATTGATCGGCACGTACCTCGGTCCGCGTGACCCCGGCACGGGGTACGTTCTGGCTCATCATCTCGCCGGGCGTCTGCTGGGCTCTCAAGGCTCGTGGGCCTTCGTGCGCGGCGGCATGGGGTCGGTCTCGCGCTCTTTGGCAGAGGCGGCCGTCGCGTATGGGGCTGAAATTTTTTCAGACGCGGCCGTGACCAGAATCCTGGTGGAAGACGCCGGCGCTTGTGGCGTGGAACACTCTGGCCCGCAAGGCAGTGGTCGCGCGACGGTACGGGCGCGAATCGTTGCATCGAACGCACACCCGCGCACGACGTTCCTCGAGTTGCTCGAACCCTCGCTTTTTGACGCCGATTTCGCCGCGAAGGTGCGGGAATGGAAGAGCGTCGGACCCTCGCTGAAGGTGAACCTGGCCCTGGGAGAGCTGCCGAACTTCACATGCAGACCCGGAACCAACGCTCGGCCGCACCACCGCGCGACGATTCACGTTGCGCCGTCGATCGATTATCTGCAGAAGGCGTATACGGATGCGCGCAGCCGCGGCGAAAGCGACGAGCCGCTAATCGAAGGTTTTCTCCAGACGCCAACGGATGCGTCGCTCGCACCGGCCGGAAAGCACATCCTCTCGATCTTCGCGCAGTACTTTCCGTACGATCGCGCCGACGGTTGGACTAGCGCGAAGCGTGAAGCGGCGGCCGACAAAATCGTTGCAATCATGGCTGCCTACGCGCCGAATCTTCTCACCGCGATCGAACACCGCGAGGTCTTGGCGCCGCCCGAATTAGAAACGCGATTCGGTTTGGTCGGCGGCCACATCTTTCACGGCGAGCTGCTTCCCGGGCAAATCTATCAAGACCGCTTCGCGACCCGCACCCCGGTGCGCAACCTCTACCTCTGCGGTTCGGGAGCGCACCCCGGAGGCTGCGTCAGCGGCTTTCCCGGCAAACGCGCCGCGCACGCCATCCTTGCGGATCTCATGCAAAAGGTGTAACAGCCGGTCAACGCGCCGTTCACAGCTTCGCTCTAGGGTAGACAGATGGAAGTAACGTGGAAACCGATGCGCGACGATGCGGACTCCGCTCGCGCGAAGCTGCCCGATAGCGCTTTCGCCTTCCCCAACGAGCGCAAAGAGCCGCTGACCGACGCGGCACACGTTCGCAGCGCGATCGCGCGCTTTGGCGAAGTGCGAGGCGTGACCGAAACCGAGCGCGCACAAGCTTTCGGCAACATCAAAGCTGCCGCCGGATACTACGGTGTCACGCTGAGGGCATCGAGTTGGCGTGACCTGGTGGCCTAGCCCTTTTTGTGAGCTCTCAGCAACCTTTACAAGCGAAAGCGGTAGGATGGCCTATGAATAGAAAGACTTTGGCGCTGGGTCTCGCGCTCAGCGTATTTCCTCTGGCGGCGCTCGCACAGGAGACCAGCGCGCCGCCCGCCCCGACGGCCGACCAACGGCAGGCGATGCATCAGACGCTGCAGCGCTTTGTACAGCAAGAAGAGCAACTCCATCAGCAGATGCGTTGGCAAATTCTTTCGGCTCTCAGTCCGGTTCACCGGCGCGCGGTCGGGGCGACGATCGGCGAGCTTGCGATCGCGCAGAGCCCGGACGTTGCCGGTACCGCGAGGCGACTGGACCAGATGCTCTCACCGGCCGAGCGGCAGCGGATCATCATGGCCCACTCATCGTTCGCGACCCAGAGCCGCCAGCTGCACGAGCAGATGCGGACCGAGCTGCAGGGCGAAATGCCGGCGGGTCACCCGGGCTTTATGAGCCATGGGTCGCAGAACGGCGCGATGCCGTCGCACCGCCAGCTCGACGCCGGAACGCTGTTGCTGATGGCGCTGACGCCGCGACCGATGCTCGGCATGATGGATTGGCACGGCCCCGGCATGATGCACATGGAGGGCGCACCGCCGCAATAAGGGTACAGCCAGCGCGTGACGCTCAGCGCATGGCAGCGCACGCTCTGGCTCATGGTAACGGTGCAGGCGTTGATGTCCTTCGCCTTCTCCGTTTCCGGTCCGTTTTTACCGCTCTTCATCATTCAGCTCGGCGTTAAGCCGATCGCGACGGTTTCGATTTGGGCCGGCGTCATCGCGTCGGTGAACTTTTTGGCGGCGGCGATTTTCTCGCCGATTTGGGGCGGTGTTGCCGACCGGACTGGGCGAAAGGCGATGGTGGTTCGCTCGTGCCTTGCCGTTGCGTTTTTTACGGCGGTGATGGGCATCGTCCAAAACGTCTGGCAGCTCTTCGCCGCGCGCGCCTGCATGGGAATCTTTAGCGGGTTCTCGGCCGCGGCGATCGCGATGGTCGGCACGCAGGTGCCCGAAGAGAGCCTTGGATATTCGCTCGGTTGGATGACTACGGGCCAGCTCGTCGGCGGCCTCTGCGGGCCGCTCTTCGGGGGATTCCTGGCCGACCGGCTTCACGATTACCGCCAAGTATTCTATGTGACGTCGTTTTTCGCACTTGCAGCGACGTTCGTCTGCCTCATTTTCGTGCACGAGCGCTTCCGGCGCGAGAAGGGATCAAACCGGCCCGCCTCCTTCTTCGCAGGCCTGCACGAGGTCGCGACCCATCCGAGCCTTGCACCGATGTTCGTGGTGGTGCTCCTCGCTCAAGTCGTCGCCTTCGGGGTGCAGCCGGTCGTTGCGCTCTTCGTGCGCCATCTGGCCGGCAACGTGCCATGGCTTGCGACCGCCGCGGGTTTGGCCTTTGCGGTAACCGGTCTCGCCGACCTCATCGCATCGCCGTTCTTGGGCAAGCGCAGCGATCGCATCGGGTACCGTCGCGTGCTCTTGATCTCGCTTGCGGGCGTCGCCGCCTTCACGATTCCACAGGCGTTCGTTCATAGCGCCGGTGCGTTCATCGCGTTACGGTTCGGCGTCGGCTTGTTTTTGGGCGGCGTCCTCCCGACGGCCAACGCGCTGATCGGTCGAATCTTCCCAGTCGAGCGGCGTGGCCAGGTATTTGGGATCACATCGAGCGCGACGTTCATGGGCATGTTCGCAGGGCCGCTGCTAGGCGGAACGATTGCTGCGCGTTTCGGCTTCGAGACGGTCTTTCTGACGATTGGATCGATGGCGCTGGCGAACTTAGGCTGGGTTATGCTTAGCGTGCGAACGCCGTCGGCGCCCGAACCGAGTCACTGAAGACGCGGACGAGGCGCTCGATTCCGCTGCGGTCCGCGTCGGTGAAGCGCGCGCATCTCGGACTATCGCAATCGAAGACGCCGACGAACTCGCCGCGAACGAAGATCGGCACGACGATCTCGGAACGCGATGCCGTATCGCAGACGATGTGATCGGCGAAGGCGCTCACGTCGTCGACCACGAGCGTCGCGCGGCGTGATGCTGCGGCGCCGCAGACGCCACGACCTGCGGGCAGACGCGTCGAGGCCGGATGCCCGCAGAAGGGGCCCAGAACGAGCTCTTCCGACGCTCTCGCGAGATAAAAACCCGACCAATTGACCTCGGGCAGCTCGTGATAGACGAACGCGGCGAAGTTGGCCGCATTGGCGATAAAGTCGCTTTCATCGGCGAGTAGCGAGCGGAGCTGTTCCTCGAGCAGCTCATACGAGACGCTGGAACTCATCGGCTATACGGGTCGCGACTATAGATCGGCGCGTGCGCGCCGTCAACGGTGACCGTATACCATGGTTCGGCGGTGCGTTTATGGAGCAGATCGAACTTTTCGCCGTTCTCTCCAAGATGCGAAACCGCGACGGTGTAGCGGAGCGGCGGACCGGCAGCGAGGTGCGCCATCGAGTCGGCGCGGACGAGATACGCGCCGCGTCCTCCCGGGCCGTTGAGCACCGTCGCGGTGCCGTCGGCATCGACGACGACCGAGCTCGCCTGATCGACGCCGAGCGCGTAGATCGCGCGCGCTTCGGGGAGAAGCCGGTCGTAAATGATACGCGCGAGAAAGACGACCATCCGGCCGAACCGATCGCGGACGACGAGATGGGTATCCGTAATCGTGTCGGCGAGCGCCGGCCACGCGAACAGGCCCGTGGTGAAGCTGATTCGCGGCTCGAGCGGGTTAGCGACGGCGTCCCTCGTGTGGGTCTCTTCGTTTAAGCGATCTCCGGCCACGGAGTCGTATATCACGCTGCCTTGGATTGCCAAGCCGGCGCTGCCGCCGCCGACGACCCCGCCACGCGCGTAGACGCGTGCGACTGCCCGCATCAGCGCCGTTCCCTTCCATGCGACGTAATGCGCTTGGTCGCCGCCCGCGAAGTAGACGGCGTCAGCCTTATCGACAATTGGCGTCACCGAGTCGACCTGCGCACGCGACGCGCATGGCGGGATCAGCACGGTTTGCACCGATGTAAGCTTTGCGTAACGATAGAATCGCCGGTCGTAAATGTTCGTTTCGGAAGCGCGCAAAATCACGACGTTGCCCGCGCGTGCCGCGCTATTACCAGCCAACCGCCGATGCAACCATTGCAGCGACGAGTTGGGCGCTTCCAAGGCGCCACCGCCGTCGAGCAGAAGGCCTGGGCCATGAAGACGGGGGGTGGGCACATAGCTACCATATCGCGCAAATACAGTGACCGAACATGCAAGCGCAACCGGCGCAACAAGAGGCACGCGCGATGCTTCGCTTGCAGAATGAAGGGGTCCGCTCTGTATCGACTCGGCCCGATTTCGCGCTGACAAGGGAGCGCTTTGCGCGTTATCGTGCGGCGCACCCAGGGAATCGCATTGCATGGGAGGCTCATCATGTCCACCGACGTCAAGACCGATGTCCACAAAGACGACCTGCGCGTCGATCTCGCCGGACGCACCGCAATCATAACCGGCTCTGCAACCGGGATCGGAAGCGCAATAGCAACGCGCTTTGCTCAATCCGGCGCCAACGTCGTCGTCGACTATCCAAACGAGGGAAACCGCAGCCAGGCTCAAGAGGTCTTCGACGCCATTCGTCGAGATGGCGGCAGGGTCGAGTTGGTTCGCGCCGACGTAGCGCAGGAGAAGGACGCCGATGGACTCGTTGCCGCGGCAGTCGAGCGGTTTGGCGGTCTCGATATTTTGGTGAATAACGCCGGCATCGAAGAGAACCACCCGGTCGTCGAGATGCCGCTCGACGTTTGGGAGCGAATCATTCGCATCAATCTCACCGGCAGCTTTTTATGCGCTCGGGCTGCCGCTCGCCGCATGATCGAGCAGAAGCGGGGCGGCCGCATCATCAATATTTCGTCGGTCCACGAAGACTTAGCGATGCCGGACAACTCGGCGTATTGCGCCTCGAAGGGTGGCATGCGAATGTTCATGCGGACGCTCGCGCTCGAGCTCGCCGAGCACGCCATCACCGTCAACGACATCGGGCCCGGTGCCATAGCGACGCGGATCAATCGCGACGTGCGGCGGGACCCGCAAGAGCATAAGGAACTGCTCGGCGAGATCCCGTTGCGTCGAATCGGTGATCCCGACGAGGTGGCGGCCCTGGCGGCGTACTTGGCGTCTAATGCGGCCGCTTACGTCACCGCTGCAACGTTCTTTATCGACGGCGGATTGATGCAGTACACCAAAGGCTTGTGAGCGGCGCTCGCAAGGCGCCGGCGTGATGAGCGCGCTGCTGCTCGGTATCGTCGCCGGGTTGCGAACGTTCACGGCTCCAGCGGTGCTCGTGCTTTTGCGCCATGGTGGCCCGCCGGCATACGCGCTTGGCCTGCTCGCGCTCCTCGAGTATGGCGGCGACCTCTATCCCAACGCGCCTGCCCGGACCAGCGCCGGCGGCCTCATCGCACGCGTACTCAGCGGTGCCTTTTGCGGATGGACCATAACGGCTGCCAAGGCGCCTGCGCCTGCTCTTAACGCCATGCTCGGTGCGTGCGGTGCTGCGCTCGGGGCATATCTGGGACTCGCGTTGCGCATCCGAGCGATTTCGGTGATTGGGAGCGTCCCAGCGGCGCTGACGGAGGACGGCGCAGCGATCGCCGGAGCGATCCTCGTGATCAGCTATGCGTGACCACAGCGTATCATTTGCTATTTGCACCATGGCGACGGCTTCGGTACCGTAGCTCGTCAATAGCACCGCCGTAGTTTTCTGCCTGTCGACTCGTAGCGATTTGTGGAGGTGCGCCTCACGGACCCGTCGTACCCACGGGGACGCTCCAACGCTGCCATTCTTGGGAGGTCGATAAATGCTGTCCCTACGAGTAGCTAGGTCTTTCGCGTACGCCGGTGCGATCGTTGCGAGCCTGATCTTGTCGGTGGCACTCTCGGGGTGTTCCAGCTCGACGCAATCACTAACTCCGGCCCGAACCATCGCGAATCCCACCGCGGGCCAATCTGCTGCGCAGGTCGCGGCAATAGAACTCTGGCATCGTTCGGTCGTGCGCAGCCTACTACCGGATTTGGGATGCTTCGAAACGTCCTATCCGTCCACGGAGTGGACGCGCGTCGCCTGTTCGACTCCGCCGCATCTCTTGTACCCGGTTCCGGCCTCGCGCCATGCAATGGAGGCGTTAGCGCAGAACGTCGGCGACGGCGCAGATTACAGCGCAGACACGAGCCCGAACATTATGTCCACGGCCGTTGGCGCGTTCCCTCGAGTCACCGGCGTCACAAGGGTCAAGAGCGTCACCAATCCCCAGTTCGGTGGCGGCGGCGACAACGGTCGCAACAGCTATACGCTGCAGCTGAACTCATACTTCTTCGCGACGTCCGCGTGCGGCAAGATCAAGCATTGCGCCGGATGGGAACAGTTCGTCTACGAGAATCCGCCCGGTTCAAGGAATGGTCAGCTGTTCATTCAGGATTGGCTGGTTCCGACCGGATTTTCCGGCTTAAGTGGGTGCCCGCCCGGCAAAGGCTGGGAGTATGTTGACGGCGGATGCGTGCAGAATAGCCCGACCGCCGTGAACATTCCAAACGTCTCCATCAAGAGTCTCGGCGATTTCACCGAGACCGGCAAGGCCTCCTCACGCGGCGACAGCATCTACCTTTCCGTCGGGAAGACAGAATACGGAATGCGGAACATTCAGCGCAACGGCATCACGGATCTGTCGGCGCACTGGGAGGGAGCCGAGTTCAACGTCATCGGTAACGGCGGCGGGGATATCGCGAACTTCAACAAGGGCTCTACGATCACGGTGAGTCTGCAGACGGACATCGGCTTGACGACGGCGCCGGACTGTCCGGTGAACTCCGGAACGACCGGCGAATCGAACAACCTCAAGTTCGTAACTGCTCCCGCGAACCCGCCGGAACTGCAGTACCCCTCGATCGAGTTCACGATGAGCAACGCGGGCGGCGGCGGCAGCCCCTCGTGCGACCAGATGCAAGGCATGCAGTAAAAAGCGCCGCATGGCCACCTCAGGTAACTAGCCCATCCAGGTTTGCGCTGAAATCAGCGATGTAGCAAACCGTACACAGAGGCCGGGCGGGTGTCCGCGGCGGCGCGCAATGAGCGCTCGCTCGGCCATCCCTGGGCTTCGGCGAGTCAACCTCTGCGAGGCTGGGAGGAAGACCAAGGACGGCGGTGCGGCCAAAACGCATGTCAAATAAGACAACTCACCATGCGCGCCCGTAGCTCAAACTGGATAGAGCAGGGGACTCCTAAGCCCAAGGTTGCCAGTTCGATTCTGGCCGGGCGCGAACGCTTGCTTGCTCTGCCCGGCCTCGCCGTCACATTGCAGGGCGGTGAGCTCGTGTGCTACATTGAATGTTCCGAACGGACCGGGGGTCCGTTTATTCATGTTGTGGTAGACTATTAATGGCAAAGAAAGAGACGCGCGTGATGGTGGTTCTGGCTTGCACGATATGCAAACGCCGCAATTACAACACGCAAAAAAACAAGCAGAAGACAACGGACCGGCTGGACATCAGCAAGTACTGCCGCTTCTGCCGCTCGCACAAACCGCATAGGGAGACCCGATAGGGCGGTAGCTCAATTGGTAGAGTCCTGGTCTCCAAAACCAGTTGTTGCAGGTTCGAGTCCTGTCCGCCCTGCCAACCTCGGAAATGAAACTTTGGTGAATGAACAACAAAAGAAAGCGGCTCAGTCGATCGCAGGAAGTGATTTCCTCCGAGGCGTCGTCGCGGAGCTTCGGCGCGTTACGTGGCCGACGCGTGAGGAGTGGATCTCCGCGACGATCCTTACCATCGCGCTGGTGGTCGGAATCGGTCTGTTCACGTTCCTCGTCGATCAACTCTTCGGGTGGGTCTTCAACGTGATCCATCCCGCAACACAAGGCATCACGCAGTAACACATGTACGACATAGAACGCCAGGAGCGGGGCACCGACGAGCCGTCGGTCGAGGAAGCGCTCATTGACGACGCCCAGATGGGCGACCTTGCCACGGCCATCGAAGAGCCGCTCGTAGACGAGGCAGCCACTGACGACCAGGAGACGCAGGCGCAAGAGCCCGCCGTCGAGGCCGCGCCGGTCAAACCAAAGGACAACCGGAATTGGTTCGTCGTTCACACCTACTCTGGATACGAGAACAAGGTCAAGGCGAATCTCGAGCGCCGAATTCACTCGATGGGCATGCAGGACAAGATTTTCCGCGTGCTCGTTCCGATGGAAGACGAAGTCGAGTTTAAAGACGGCAAGCGCAAGATCACGCCGAAGAAGGTCTTTCCCGGATACGTCCTGGTCGAGATGATCATGGACGATCAGTCTTGGTACGTCGTGCGTAACACGCAGGGCGTCACCGGTTTCGTCGGGAGTCCGGGCCCCGGCGAGAAGCCGGTGCCGCTGCAAGACAAAGAAGTGAAGACGATCCTCAAGCAAATGGGTATCGAGGCGCCGAAGCTCAAGATAGACTTCAAGAAGGGCGACCGCGTCAAGGTTACCTCGGGACCGTTCTTCGACTTCACCGGCGTCGTTGACGAAATCGCGCCCGAGAAGGAGCGCCTACGCGCGCTCATCTCGATCTTTGGCCGCGAAACACCCGTCGAATTCGAATTCTTCCAAGTGGAGAAGGTCTGACCCGCTAATCTAGGTTTGGCGTGCGAAGCGACCCCGATCGCACGCCGTATCGAGGGGCAGTTATCCCGCAAGGATCACGAAAGGAAATACGTGGCTAAGAGGATCGTAGGCAAGATCGGCCTCCAAATTCCAGCCGGCAAGGCAACGCCGGCGCCGCCGATCGGTCCGGCGCTTGGACCCTACTCGCTCAACATCATGGACTTTTGCAAGCAGTACAACGAGCGTACCGCGTCGCAGACCGGCATGATCGTTCCGGTGGAAATCACGGTTTTTGAAGACCGGACGTTTAGCTTCATCACGAAGACGCCGCCGGCGTCGTTCCTCATCAAGCAGGCTCTGGGCATCGAGTCGGGTAGCAAAGAGCCGAATCGCAATAAGGTCGGCAAGCTGAGCCAAAAACAGCTCGAAGAGATCGCCAAGGTGAAAATGCCCGACATCAACGCTAACGACATGGTTGCGGCCAAGAAGATCGTCGCCGGCACGGCGCGCTCGATGGGCGTCGACGTGGAGGCCTGATATGCCGCAGCACCACGGCAAACGTTTCAAGGCGCTGGCCGCCGGCTTTGACGCTAAACGGCTGTTTTCTACTCCCGAAGCAATTGCGATCGTCAAGCGGAACGCTAACGCGAAGTTCAACGAAACGGTTGAGGCGCACGTTCGGCTGGGCGTCGATCCCAAGAAAAGCGATCAAAGCGTTCGCGGAACCGTGCTTTTGCCGCATGGCACCGGGCGCACCGTTCGCGTTATTGCTTTCGCCAAGGGTGAAAATGCGAAGGCGGCCCAGGAGGCCGGCGCGGACGTCGTCGGCGATCAGGATTTGATCGACAGGGTAAAAGGCGGCTTCGTGGAGTTCGATGTAGCCGTTGCCACGCCGGACATGATGGCGCAGGTCGGTAAAGAGCTCGGACGTATCCTCGCGCAAAAAATGCCCAACCCCAAGGCCGGGACGGTGACGCCGAACGTAGGCGCTGCGATTCGCGACATCAAAGCGGGTAAGGTCGAATTCCGTCTCGACAAGGCCGGTATAATTCACACGATCGTTGGGAAGGCGAACTTCGACGAAGCCCATCTGGTCGAAAACATCACGACGCTGCTCGATGCAATCGTTCGTGCCAAGCCTTCAGCGGCGAAGGGAACCTATTTGCGCAGCGTGACGCTCACGAGCACGATGGCCCCCGGCGTCAAGGTCGATCCTAATCGCGTGAAGGCAACGGCCTAGCGGCTCTGCCGAAGGCCACGCGGCACCCGCCTAAACCGGCAAATGGAGATACAGGAGCACAACGTACGCGACCGTCATGACCATCGCCTGGGCGGTGAGCCACTCCTGTGCTTTTCGCGACTTTAGGAGATATGCTACCACGATGACGACGTCGAAAGCGACCAAAAACGCAAAGTTGAGCCGCGACGCCATATGCCCCGTTCTCGCGACCTCTTCGGCTATGCCGAGTGCCGGTAAGAAAAACAGGAAGCCGAGAAACCAGACACGATTATGAAAATACCAGGCGCCAAGATCGAGTTTGCCGTTTTCCTCGCGTTCGGGCAACGCGAGTGCGGAGAGCAAGAAGAGATCGACAGGCGTGAGCAGTTGTAGCCAAAAGGTGCCGAAGTTCCATGCGGTCGTGTGGCGCACGCCCCACTCGGCCCACCAGTGCTGCACTGAAATGAAGAAAAGGAATATGCCCCAGGCGACTGGCGGCCAATAGAAATCCACGCGTTCACGTGCCGTAATGACCGTCGCGAGGCGCGTAAGAACGTTTGCGATCGCGAGGCCAAGCACGATCGATACCAGGACGGTTAGATAATCGAAGGCACTCATTTTAACGCTCCAGAGCCTCGAGAGCAGTCGGCTTCTCGGCAAGCCCTTGCGTTCCCGGGCAATCCTGTGGTAGTCTAGCCGACGGCTCCAAAGACCGTAGCCGGCCGCAAGGCCTTAATTTTGACTTCCTTAGGCCGGAGGCGCGAAGCGCCGAAGTCTCGAGCGGCGTCGAAGGATACCGAGGACGCGATTACGATGAGTTTCCCATCGCTAGGCGATGCGAGCTTTGAATGAGGCGCCCTCGACGGGGCGCTTTTCTTTAGCCGATCGCTTTAGCCGGAAGAGTACAACGCATGCCGACCGCTCGTAAAGAAGCCGCCATCGAAGAGCTCACCAAGAAGCTCGCCGCAGCGAAAAGTCTTTTTTTGACCGACTACGCAGGGTTGACCGTCGACGAAATCACCCGGCTGCGCAGCGAGCTTCGCAAAGATGGAAACACGTATTCCGTCGTCAAGAACACGCTCTTGCGCATCGCTGCCGGCGATCTCGCCGCTCGATTGGAGGGCGTTCTCACCGGCCCGACCGGCATTGTCTTCGCCGGAGCCGATCCCGTCGCGCCGGCCAAAGCCCTCAAAACGTTCAGCGATACGGTCAAGCGTGTTGCCGTCAAGGCCGCCTACATCGACGGGCAGATCGTCGGTGTGCAGCAGGTCGAGGAGCTCGCGAAACTTCCGCCGAGAAGCGATCTGATCGCGATGCTCGTCGGCACGCTTGTGAATCCAATCCGCGGGCTGGTCACCGTGCTCTCGGGGAACCAGAGTGGCCTCGTGCGCGTCCTGGAGCGTATTCGCGAGCAAAAAGCCGGCGCAACTTCAAACGCTTAATAAGGATAAAGACCTACTATGGCACTCACCGATCTCATCGAACAAATCGATAAGCTCACCGTTCTCGAGCTGGCGGATCTCGTCAAGCAGCTCGAAGAGAAATACGGGGTCTCCGCTGCCGCCCCGATGGCAATGATGGCCGCCGGGCCGGCCGCCGCGCCCGCACCGGAAGCCGAGAAGACCGAGTTCGACGTCATTCTCACCGACTTCGGCGCGGAGAAGATAAAGGTCATCAAGGCCGTCCGCGAGCTCACCAGCCTCGGCCTCACCGAAGCCAAGGCGTTCGTCGAAAGTGCGCCCAAGGCGGTCAAAGAGAGCGTGACCAAAGACGAAGCCGAGCAAGTGAAGAAGAAGCTCGAAGAAGCCGGCGCCAAAGTGGAGATTAAGTAACGGCGCACGCCGACCAAAGCGCTCCGGCTTGGGCGCAACTGCTCCCGCTCGTCGTCGTGGCGGTCGTACTAGCGTATCGCATGATACGACCGCAGAAGATAAGCGTGACTCGTATGTGGCTGACGCCGACTATTCTCTGTGGGCTGACGGCATGGGTGATCTATGCGAACAATATGCTCAACCCCGCGCCGCCGTTCGAGATCGCCTTCGGACTGCTCGTCGGAGCGCTGGTCGGCATTCCGTTTGGCGTCCTGCGCGGCATGCATACCGACGTGCGTCCGACCGACCGGCGTGGGGTCATGTACTTAGGCTCGTCCTGGGTGACGCTGGCAATCTTCGCCTTCGCCCTGATCCTGCGCTCGGGCGTTCGCTTCGTGGCGCCTCACCGGGGAAGCCTTGCGAGCACTATCGGCGACGCACTGTTGGCATTCGCGATCGCATTTATTGCGAGCAGCTACCTCATCATTTTCCGCAAATACGAAGCGCTGCAGAAAGCGTAGCCGCTAACGGCGGACCGCGTTGGGGGTGACGCCTGTGAGACGCTTCATCGAACGCGCCATGTGGCTTTGGTTCGCGAAACCTGCCTGGAGAGCCACATCGCTGAGAGGCAGCTTCCCACGGGCGATCAGATCGGTCGCATACTCGACTCGGCTTCGAATGACATACTGATGGACGGGCAAGCCCATCGATTGCTTGAAAATTACTTTAAAGTGCGACGGGCTCATGTCGAGCAGCTTTGCGAGGTCGGAGAGCGAGAGGTCTTGGCTGAGATGGTCCTGGATGTAATCCACGACTCGTTGTAGGCGACGCCGGCCGAGCCGGACATTAGTTGGCGGCGTGCGCGCCGGCACGTAAGCTCGCAACAAGTGAGCGGCGAGCGCGAGTCCAAGACTCTCGCCGTACAAACGGCCCAGAGGTTCGGAGGATTCCAATTCCGCCTTGACCGCCCAGCCGATGTGCTCGATGCGGGGATCTCGCACGTGCAGTTGCGGCGGGATGTCGATGTGGTCAGGATCGACGCCCATCGCGTCGGCGGCGGAGAGCATCAAGACGGAGCTCAGGTACATCGTGAGCTTGATCGTTGAGGATTCCGTTTCCCAGACGCGCGATACGCGGGGCGGGACGATTTTGACGTCGCCGGGCACCTGAAGCCGTCGCAGCGTTTGACCGTTGCAGCGGCTCGTGACCAGTACGGGCCGGCCGATTTGCATGCTGACGTTGTGCCGGACGAATTCCTGCTCGGAAAAGCCGGCAGACGCTTCGTAGATGATCGCGTCGAAGCCGTTCCAATTGCGCTGCGCGCTGGTCGCACGAGCGCGAAAGACCATCTCGCGGTCCTCGTGCCGGCTCCACACGCGTTCTTGCCACATGTCGAATTAGGGATAACGCGATGGCGCGGCCAATCGTGACCGCGCCAAAACAATGGAAGGGCCTACTCGATCCGGTGGAACCAGCCGTCGAAGCGCGTTTCCCAGGTCGTTCCGCCGTCGGTGGAACGGGTCCAGAGTTCTTCGACCATGTCGCCGTGCCGGCTCCACACGCCGCGATTCAATCGCGCGGTGCCGCCGACGTAATCCGTGCCGGTCAGTACCATGCGCCCGTCTTGCAGCGAGCCGTCCAACGCCAGGACGAAACCGCGATCGTCCATGAAGTCCTGATGCCATTGACCGGGACGCAAGCCGAAGCCGGTAAGGCCGATTCCGATGCTCGAATCGTTTGCATCGCGGTACTCTTCGTAGATGACGCAGCCGCCCAGACGTTTGGTTACTCTGTCAAATCCAAGCAGCTTACCGCGTGCATCCGTGACGCGCCAGTTGCCAACCCAGAAGTCGAACTCTCGGTAAACCGGCGCGTCACAGGCCGCGACGGTCCGTAGAGGCAGAAGCCCCAGGATCATCGCCGCGAGGATGGGCAGCGACCGAGTCATTGCGGCATGAACAGTCGGCTGAGCAGTAACCGCCGTAGCTGCTTGGGCAGCGTGGGCGAGGCAACGCCGGCGGCTGAAGAACCAGTGGTCTCCTTCGAAGGAATGGCCATGTATGCGGGCGCGTTGCTTCCGCACGTGCCGCTGGTCAAGATGCAGGCGCCCCCTGCAATGATGCCTTTGTCGTTGATGTCGTTGGCGTAGAGCAGATAGAAGTGAGAACTTTTGCCAATGCGCGAGTTGAGATCGGTCATCTTGCCGTTCTCCCAGATGAAGGCGCGCGAGGTGGCGAAATTGGCGCCATACGAAACGCCGACGACCTGTCCCACTCCGTTGATGCCCAGTGCTTGGCTATACACGTCGCCGGGAAGTGTGCCGAGATCGATCATCCCGCGGCCTTTCCTCCACAAGAAAGCTTGGAAGTTGGGCGTGCCGTTCTGATCGCCATGCAGGTCCGAAAATCCAACGACCTCGCCTCTCCAGTTGATCGCCATTGGGGTGTTCCAGGCGACGCCGCCGAGCGTGCCGAGATTCACGATCTTGCCGTGATCCCACATCACTGCGTGGCGTGCGGTGAACCGGCCGACGGCCTGATCGCACTTACCGGATATACCGACTATTTGGTCGCGATCGTTGATTTCGGTCGCGGCTCCGTCTTTGTCGCTGCCATACGGCGGCAACTCGCGAATCGTTTTTTTCAAAACGTTGTAATCGACGGCCTCGAACCCGAGCACTTGGGGGCTGGTGCATGTCGGGTCGTGCTTGCGAGTTTCCGCCCAGCCGACGATCTGCCCGCGGTTGTTTGCGCCGGCCGCAAACCCGTTATTGCCTCCCAGCGTCGGCAGCGTTATCATCCGGCCGTTCCGCCAAGCAAAGCCGCGGCAAATGTGACCGCTCGGCGGTTGCGGGAAAAAGGACTCCGCACAAGACCATGTCTCTCCCAGGCGCTGTTTTGCTGCGGTTTCAGAGATCCCGGAGATCAGACCTTGATTGTTCTTGACCGGCCACTCGACGGCGCTGTTCGGTCCGCCGAGCGTACCCATGTCAATTGCCGGCCCACCGTTTTTCCAAAGTGCGCCGTGTATGTACGAAGTCGACGTCAGGGAGGAAAAGCCGCTCGCCCAGTTGAGGTCGTTGATGCTATTGGCACCGCTGACTGCGCCTCCCAACGTTCCCAAGTCGACGACGGTATAGGTCCAGGTCGGGTTAGTCGCTGCAGCCGGCGCAGCGGCGTCTTGCGCGCTCGGAAGTGAAGCGTTTCCGCTCGAGGCGCATGAAGCAAGCATCGAGGCCAACAAAGAGCAGATAACAACGCGGAATGTCATGGTGATACGCCTCCATCTCAAGTGTGAGAGGAGCGTACCAGCATTGCTACGTGGCGTCGCTCACGTTCGGACGGTTCGGAGCATAATCGGATGAATTTAGCCGATTTCGCTTCGCAGTGCCGGATTAGTGAACGAGGAACGCGACGAGCAAGAGTGCGACAATGTTGAGCACCTTGATCATGGGATTGATCGCGGGTCCGGCGGTGTCTTTGTACGGGTCGCCGACGGTATCGCCCGTGACGGCAGCCTGGTGAGCCAGCGACCCTTTCCCGCCATAGTTGCCGTCTTCGATGTATTTCTTGGCGTTGTCCCAGGCGCCGCCGCCCGACGTGAACGAGATCGCCACGAAGAAACCGGTGACGATCGAGCCGACCAGAATGCCGCCCATCATCTGCGCGCCGGTGTCGCCGCGAAAAACGTTGAAGTAGGTAAGCGTGACGACGACTACCGGAACGCCGACCGGAATCAGCGCCGGAAGAATCATCTCGCGCAGCGCCGCGCGCGTTACGATGTCGACGGTCGTTCCGTAGTTGGGGCGCGCGGTGCCTTGCATGATTCCAGGAATCTCGCGAAACTGCCGGCGCACTTCCTCGACAACGGCGCCGGCGGCCCTGCCGACCGCCTCCATCGAAAGGGACGCGAAGAGATACGGCAGCAGGCCGCCGAGAAAAAGGCCGGTGATCACGAACGGGTTGCCGATCGCAAAGAGGTTGCGCACGCCTGCGACGCAGCCTGCGATTTCGGTGCCGGGGCATTTGTGCCGCGTGAGCTGTTCGAGGAACGACGCGAACAGCACGAGCGCCGCGAGCGCGGCCGAACCGATCGCGTAACCTTTCGTGACGGCTTTGGTAGTGTTGCCGACGGCATCGAGCGGATCGGTCACGTCGCGCACGTCGTGAGGCATATCGGCCATTTCGGCGATACCGCCCGCGTTGTCGGTGATCGGGCCGAACGAGTCGATTGCGACGACGATCCCGGCCATCGACAGCATTGCCATGACGGCGATGCCGACGCCGTAAACCCCGGCCATTGCGTAGCTCACGAGAATGCCGACGACGATGACGATTGCGGGAAAGACGGTTGCCTGCATCGAGACGGCGAGACCGGCGATGATGTTGGTCGCATGGCCCGTGATCGATGCTTTGGCGATGCGCTGGACGGGCGGGAACTGAGAGCCGGTGTAATATTCCGTGATGAACGTAATGAGGCCGGTGATCACGACGCCGACGACGGCACAGATGAAGATGCCCATTTCGCTCACGCCGATCGCGCCCGCGAAGACTCGACGTGCGGCGAAGTAAAATCCGACAAGCGAGAGGATTCCGGCGACGATCATGCCGCGATAGAGTGCGGCCATGATCTTCGGGCGGCGCACGCCGCCGAGTCCGACGAACATCACTCCCACGATCGACGCGACGATGGAAATGGCGCCAAGTAAGATTGGAAACGTCGTTGCGCCCGGCAGGCTGGCGCCGAAGAGCAGGTTTCCAAGCAGCATCGCGGCTACCGTGGTGACACAATACGTTTCAAAGAGATCGGCCGCCATGCCGGCGCAGTCGCCGACGTTGTCGCCTACATTGTCGGCTATCACGGCGGGGTTGCGTGGGTCGTCCTCCGGAATCCCGGCTTCAACCTTACCGACCAGATCCGCACCGACGTCGGCCGCCTTCGTATAGATGCCGCCGCCGAGGCGCGCGAAGACGGAGATGAGCGAGCATCCAAAGGCGAGCCCGACCATCGCGTCGAGCGACATGGCAGCGTCGCCGCTGTTGACCCGCAAAAGAATTGCGTAGTAGCCGGAGACGGCGAGCAAACCCAAACCAACGACGAGCATGCCCGTGACCGAGCCGCCGCGGAACGCGACATTGAGCGCCGGCGCGAGCCCACCGCGAGCCGCTTCGGCCGTCCGGACGTTGGCGCGGACCGAGACGATCATGCCGATAAACCCGGCGGCCCCGGAGAGGACCGCGCCGATCAGGAAGCCGACCGCGGCCTCCCCCCCCAGCGTCGGAGCGAACAAGATGATAATCGCCAAAACGATCGCGACAATCCCGATCGTGCGATACTGCCGCTGCAGGAACGCCATTGCGCCCTCTTGGATCGCGGCGGCGATCTCCCGCATGCGCTGATTGCCGGCGGGGCGCGCGAGCACCCAGAAGGTAAGCAGAATACCGTAGAGCACCGCAAGGGCGCCTCCGATCAGTCCGGCTGAAATTGCTGTCTGTGCGGTCATTCCTATCCTTGGGTTTTGGGCAAAAATATGGCCCCGGGAGGGCCGAGCGGCTTGCCTACTCCGGCCAGGCGTGCAAGTCCTATCCGCACTCTCCTCGCGTGAAAACGCGAAGGATGCCCGCGTCGCGGACCTCCTTGCAGCACGTACGAGTGGAGGGTAATGCGAACCATGACCTTCAAGGCGTTGCTTCGGCGGTCTCGGACGGCGAAATGTTCTTTCCGAAGGTTACGACCCGCGATAGTGAACCGGGTAAACCTGTTCCAACCGATGATTCCCGCGACGATGATGTGAATGCGAAAGCCGCAGGAGGATACGATCGTGCCCTTCTTGGCGTCGATCGCGAGGTTGGTGCCTGGCACGCTACCATGCTGGGCGAGAGAGCAGCCAGCGTCATAGCGCAACGCTGGCTCTACATAATAGACCGCATGAGGCTATTTCCCTAGGATGCTGAGGTGCCAAGAGATTTCCCAGCTGCTCGCCGAACGAAACGAGGAAGAGTCCGGCCGATGAGCGGCGAGAGACGGTTATTTCTTCGGCATAGTTGCTACCCGTGTTAGATCTGTTAGTGGTTGGTTGCGGGCCTTCCGGAGCGACGGCCGCCCGTGAAGCGGCACGCTCCGGCCTAGCCACGGTCGTGCTGGAACGCGACGCTGTGGTCGGCCGCAAACGAGTCTGTGCAGCCGGCCTGCGGCCCGGCTTTTGCGACACCTTCAACCTGCCGCGCGCGATCGTGCATTGCGACACACCCCGGCTCGCACTTTTCGACCCGGCCGGTGCCGAGTACGAAATCCGCTTCGGCCCCGGCCATACGACGACGCGCGAAGAGCTCGACGCCACGATGGCCGATCTGGCCGCGCGCGACGGCGCCGAGATTCGGACCCGGGTGCTCTTCCGTGCAATTTACCGGGAGCGTACGCACCTTATCGTCGAGTACGCCGATCTCGCTGCCGGCGAGCGCCGAAGGGTCGCGACGCGGTGCCTCTTCCTCGCACCGGGCGCCACGGCGCGAATCGATGGCTCCTCGTTCGGCAACTTGGCGATGCCGACGTGGCCTGCCGGGTTGTTGACGACGCTTCAGCACCGCGTCTATTTGGAGCGCCCAGCCGCCGCCGTAGCGTATCGCACCCTCGAGTTGCATTATTTCGCCGCGCGCGACGGGCGGCAGATTGTCGCGTGGATGTTCCCGAAACGTGACCATCTGGCGATCGGACTCGGCGTGATGGGAAAGCTTGGCGCGAGGCTCTTGCGCGATGAGCTCGACGCGTTTACACAGCGGGTTCGCACACGACTCTATCCGTCCGTCGCCGTCCTTGCGGTGAAGACCGAGGGACATCTACTCTACGGCGGGCCGCCGCGGCCGAGCGTCGCAGATGCGGGGATCCTCGTCGGCGGGACGGCAGCCGGCTTGGTCGATGCGACGAACGGAGAAGGGATCTTCGAAGCCGCAATGAGCGGCCGATTTGCAGCGGAGGCGGTGGTGTGGGGCGGCGCCGACGCCCGGCGCACGAGCGCGCGCTATACCTCGCTGATGGCCGATCGGTTCCGCCGCCGTCTGCTCCATCGAGTAGGGATCATGCGTTACCTCGAACGCAGCCCTCGCCGTTTCTCGATACTCTTCGAGGAACTCGCCAGGACTCCACGCCTGGGCGAGGTATTGCTCAAGGAAGATTGCGAGCGGACGATGAGCGATCGCCTTTATCTCTATCGACGGGCATTGCACTTTGGGTTACGCACGTTCGCATCCCGTGGCTAGCGCCTCCCTTTCACGGGAAGAGATCGTTCACAAGTACTTGCACCTCGTCAAGTACGTTGCCGGCAGAATATTCGTCAATCTGCCCGCCAATATCGACATCAACGATCTCATCAACGACGGCGTCTTTGGTTTGATCGACGCGATCGAGAAGTACGACGCCTCTCGCGCCGTAAAATTCGAGACCTACGCGATCACACGGATAAACGGAGCGATTATCGACGCACTCCGTACCCAAGACTGGGTTCCTCGAACGGTGCGACGGCGCGCGCGCGAGATCGACCGAGCTCACGAGCGCCTGTCGTGTGAATTAGGGCGGGATCCAACGGATGAGGAAGTGGCCAAACGGCTCGACGTCTCCGTGCGGGATTTGGACCGGTTTCGTCAGCGCGTGCGCGGAAGCAGCGTCGTTTCCCTCGAGGAGCCGCTACCGAGCGCTGAGGATCAACAGCTCTTCGTCGGAGACACACTGGAGGACACGACGAGCGACGTCGGGCGCGAGATCGAACGGGACGAGCTTCGCGCCGAGTTGGTCCGCGCCGTCGGGTCGCTCGCGCCGCAAGAGCGCACCGTCGTCCAGCGCTATTACTTCGAGGGTGACACGCTCAAGGAGATCAAGAGCGAGTTGGGCGTTTCGGAGTCGCGGGTATCGCAGATCCACGCGCAGGCGGTCAACCACCTTCGCCAACTTTTGCGGCGAGAGTCGGATCGATAGTCGCTTACGACGACGCGGTAGAACCAGAAACGAAGCTTACGCCGCGGTTCTCTTTGCGCACGAGATAGCCGATTGCAGCGAGCGCAAAAACCGCGGCGAGCACCACGCCGAGAACGAACGCCATCGCACCGCCGTAATCGAGCGTCCCGCTCGATAGCGGCATCTTTGCGGCGACCGAAGCCTCGATTTGGACTACGCCGGCGGCGATGAGATTGCCGAACTGATAGGTGAAGCCCGGGAACGTTCCACGCACGTCGGCCGGTGAGAGCTCGTTGAGGTGAGCCGGAATGACGCCCCAGGCGCCCTGTACGGCGAATTGCATGAGGAATGCACCCCCGGCGAGCAGTCCCATACCGTGACTGAACGCCCATACTGGGATCGTGCATGCGGCCAACACCGCGGCGAGCATCACGACGGACCGCCTGCCGATGCGTTCCGAAAGCGTGCCGCCAATCGTGGATCCCAAGAGCGCGCCAATCGCCGCGAGGATTGAAAGCGCCGATGTCACGCTCGGCGAAAACCCGTGCTGCTTTTGAAGGAAGGTCGCATAGAGGTCCTGGGTGCCGTGCGACATCCCGTTGAGGGCGGCCATGAACGCGACGGCGTAGATGAAGAGCGGCCAATGCGCTAGCAACGATTTCAATAAAAAGGTTGGTGGCGCGGCGACGCGCTCCGCGCGTCGCGCCAGCCACGCTTCTGACTCGGGAACGCTGGTGCGAATATACAAGATAAGTCCAGCGGGGAGAGCTCCGATGACGAAGAGCGCGCGCCAATCCCAGTGCGTGAAGGTAAAGACGAAGTAGTAGACCAGAGCGGCGAGCAGGTAGCCGACCATGTATCCTTGTTGCAAGAATCCGCTGACGAGTCCGCGGCGTTGGGGCGGCAGCGCTTCCATCGTCAGCGCGGCGCCGAGCCCCCACTCGCCGCCCATGGCGACGCCGTAGAGCGCGCGCAGCACCAGAAAGACGGTGAAGTTTGGAGAAAAGGCCGTGAGCAGCTCGACGAGCGAGTAAAACGCAATGTCGATCATCAACGGCGTGCGCCGGCCGTAGCGATCGCCGATCCAGCCGAAGATGAGCGCACCGATCGGGCGGCACATCAGCGTCAGCGTGATTGCGAATGCGACTTCGGCAATGCTGCGGCCGAAACTCGTCGCAATACGTGAGATAACGAACGTTAGAAGAAGAAAGTCGAATGCGTCGAGCGTCCATCCGAGGAAGCTCGCGATGAACGTCTTACGTGCTGCGGGGCTCAGAATGAGGCCGCAGGCGGTTTACGGCGAAGCGCTGGACGAAGCAGTCGGAGATTGCGTCGGCGACGGGGTCGGCGAGGGCGTCGGGGTCGTGCCCGGCGGAATCTGAGCACCATACATCGCTAACAGCCAGATCTGGTTATGCCGCACCGTCACCTTCGGAACGCTAAACTGGAAGCGCAACGTATTGCTCTGGGGCGTCGTGAACTTCTGGTAGGTACCGAGGATCTGATCGGTCCGCTTCCCTCGAAGGTACGTCTCGTTGTAGAGCTGCAGTGCGAACACGCGACCGTTGAACTGCATCGCCGGCAGCGTGTATTGCACCGTCGCACCACCGTTGAGCGCAAAATCCATGTTGCTTTGTAAGCGAACGGCGACCAGCGGCGTGATGCGCATGAAGAGCGGATTTGGGTTAGTCATGGATGGAACGTCGCGCGGCAAGGGCTCGACTTGCAGCGTCATCATGCCGGCAGGCGTCGGCGACGGCGTCGGAGAGTCGGAACTGTCGTCGCTGTCGTCGCTATCCGACGACGTCGGTTGCGGAGTCGGGGTCGGGCTGGCGGTCGGGGCCGCGGTGCTGTTCGCGCGCGGCGAACCGCTGGGCGACGGTGACGGCGCGGGGATGTTGAAGGCGATCGTGCAGTTGTATTGCTGCTGGAACTGCTGCACGACGGGGCACTTCATGCCGCTGGGTCCTTGCCCGATCGGATATTGCGATTCGTTCGGCGCGAGCGTTGCCCCGGGGTTAGTGAGCTCTTCTTGGCCGTTTGGACCAACGGTTGGGCCGGCTTCGTTGTTCATGCTGCCTGAGAGTCCGCCGTTGCTTCCCACTCCGCCGGTCATCGAGCCCGGATTAGAAACCGGCGGTCCCATGTCGCCGCCCATGCCACCGCTATCGAAGCCACTGCCCTGGCAAGAGGCCAATATGAGAGCGCATGCCGCAAAAACTGCGCGAGCGTCAAACCTCATCGTTTTACTGCTTCGCCTCGATGGCTCTATTTAATTCTTCGACGAAGGACTCGACCGAAATCGTGCGCTTATCGTCGACGCCGCGTTGATTGACGTTCACCGTACCGTCTGAAACCTCTTGTTTGCCCGTTACTAAGATATACGGCACTTTCTGAGTCTTCCAGTGCCGGATCTTGTACCCGAGTTTTTCATTGCTTTCGTCGAGCTCGGCGCGAAAGCCCGCTCCATCCAGCCGGGCGGTCACTTGCTTCGCGTAACCGGCTTGTTCTTGGGAGATTGGGGCGACCACCACTTGGATCGGCGCCAACCACGCTGGGAACGCGCCTCCATAATGTTCGACGAGTATGCCAAAAAAGCGCTCGAGCGACCCCGCCAGCGCTCGATGGATCATGACCGGCGGCCGGTCGTGGCCGTCGGCGGCACGGTACTTGAGCTCGAAGCGAGCCGGCAGCACGAAATCTACTTGCACCGTTCCCAGCTGCCACGACCGGCCAATGGCATCGCGTACGTTGATGTCGAGCTTCGGGCCGTAGAACGCGCCGCCACCCTCATCGACTTGGAAGGGCAATTCGTTATGGCGCAACGCCTCGCGGATCGCTTCTTCGGCGATCGCGTCCGTCTCGGTTCGGTCTTCCGCGGCCCGCGTCGAGAGCACGTAGGTGATGTCGGCGAAGCCGAACGCGTTCATGACGCGGCGCGCCTCATCGAGCGTCTGCTCGAACTCCCCCTGCAGTTGTTCGGGCGCGCAGAAGAGGTGGGCATCGTCGACCGTGAAGCCGCGGACGCGCGTGAGGCCGTGAAGCACTCCTGAGCGCTCGAACCGGTAGACGGTGCCGAACTCCGAGAGGCGTAGCGGCAGGTCGCGATAGCTGCGCAGCTTGTTCTTGTAGATGAGAATGTGCCCGGGACAATTCATCGGCTTGAGCCGGAAACGCTGCCCTTCAAGGTCGATCGGTCCGAACATGTTCTGGCCGAAGTTATCAAGATGTCCTGAGATTTCGTAGAGACGCTCGCTGACGACGTGGGGTGTGACGACCGGCTGGTAGCCGCGCTCGCGTAATCCTTTGCGGATGAAATTTTCGATGACGTTACGCACGACCGTACCCTTGGGATGCCAGAAAACGAGACCCCCGCCCGCATCTTCCTCGATCGAGAAGAGATCGAGCTCGGCGCCGAGCTTACGATGGTCGCGCCGTCGCGCTTCTTCGAGCCCCGCGAGGTACTCCTGGAGTTGCGCGCGATCGTACCAGGCCGTGCCGTAGATCCGTTGCAGCATCGGCCTCTGCTCGTCGCCGCGCCAATAGGCTCCGGCGACGCTCGTCAGTTTGAATGCGCCGATTCCCCCGGTTGAGTCAGCGTGGCCGCCGCGGCAAAGGTCGGTGAAGCTTCCAATCGTGTAGAGCGTGATTGGCTCGCCATCGGGAATCTCACGCGCAATTTCGATTTTATACGGATTGCTCGCAAACGCATCGATCGCTTCGGCCCGCGTGACTTCTCGGCCGGTCATCGGGTAATCGGCCGCAACGATCGCGCTCATGCGTTGCTCTAGACGCTCCAGGTCGTCGGGCGTGAACGCGGTGCTGCGGTCAAAATCGTAGTAGAAACCATTTTCGATCGCTGGACCAATCGTAGGCTTCGCTTCGGGAAAGAGATCCGTAACGGCATAGGCAAGCACGTGAGCAGCCGTATGACGAACCTCCGCGAGCGAAGGCCGGCGATCGTCAACGGCGGCGTCGGCAACCATCGCCGCGCCTTCTGCGGGGTGGCGGCCCATCCTTCGGCCTGCGCGATCGGCCTTAACGTGACGTTAATGGCGCTGCTTTAAAACTAGAGCGTACCTACCTTACATGAGGAGTCTTCCGTGAGAGTGTCCTTCGTGCGCTGCCTAACGACGGCCGCCGTTGCGGTTACCGCGGCGCTTCCGGCCTCGGCGGCAACGCAGCTGACCGGGGCGGGCTCGAGCTTCGACTACCCGTTCTTTTCGAAAGCCTTCTATGTTTATAATCAAAAGCGCCCCGACGTAACCATCAACTATCAATCGATCGGTAGCGGCGGCGGCATCGCGCAGTTCACCGCGAGGAACGTCGATTTCGGCGCGACCGACGTCCCAATGAACGCCGCGGAGCTGGTCCGCGCCGCGCAGCCGGTCCTCCAGATACCGGTGACGCTCGGTGGCGCGGCGATGGCGTACGACCTGCCGGGCGTCAGGGATACCATCCGGCTTACACGCCAAGTTGTCGCCGACATCTACCTTGGAAAAGTTTTGAGGTGGAACGATCCGCAGATCGCTAACCTGAATCCAAGGGTGAAGCTCCCCGACCTGTCGATCGTTGTCGTGCACCGCTCGGACGGCTCGGGCACGAGTTATATCTTCACCGATTTTTTGAGCCACGTGTCAGGCGAGTGGAAGAGCAAAGTGGGCGTGGGCAAGAGCGTATCGTGGCCTGCGCCGAGCTCCGTGGGAGCTAAGGGTAACGAAGGCGTCGCGGGCCAGGTCCGCAGCACGCCCGGTGCGATCGGTTACGTCGAGCTGGCATATGTGATCGAAAACCACATGCCGGCGGCTCTCTTGCAGAATCGCGCGGGAAAGTGGGTGGCGTGCGCCGCCGAGACCGTCGCGGCCGCGGCAGCAACGAAACCAGAGGTCACCGCGACGAACTTCTCAATCGTCGACGCGTCGGGCCGGAACGCCTATCCGGTTTCAGGCTATTCATGGATCGTTGTCTATAAGAAGCCGGCCGATGCGTCTCGTGCCAGGGTCCTTTATGACGTTCTCTCATGGCTAGTCGGACCGCAGGGACAGTCCAACGCAAAGTCGGTGGATTATGTGCCGCTGCCGAGCAACATTCAAGCCAGGGCCGCCGGCACGCTCAAGCAAATGCAACGCTGATTGGAAAACGCCGAGCCACGGTTTCGTCGCGTAGCGCGTTTCGTTAGCCCGGCCGATCGCGGCTTCGCCGCGGTCGTTTACGGCGGCAGCATCCTTTTTGCCTTGCTGATCGTCGGTCTCTTCGTCGAGCTCGTGGTCGGGTCGTGGCCGTCGATCGTGGCATTCGGGCCGTCGTTCATTTGGAAAAGCGCCTGGGATCCGGTCACCAATACGTTCGGCGCGCTGCCGATGATCTACGGAACGGTGGTGACGTCGCTCATCGGGATCGCCCTCGCCGCATTCATAGGAATTATGGCCGCGATTTTTCTGGCGGACTTCGCGCCTCGTTGGCTTGCGACGCCGCTTTCGTTTCTCATCGAGCTGCTGGCGGCGGTCCCAAGCGTTGTTTATGGTTTGTGGGGCTTATTCGTGCTCGCGCCCTTCGTGCGTACTGCGATCGGACCTGCGTTGCAAAAGGCGCTCGGCTGGACGCCGTTCTTTTCAGGCCCGATCTACGGCGTTGGATTGCTCACCGCGGGAATCATCCTCGCCTTGATGATCGTCCCGACGGTCACGGCGATTTCGCGGGACGTCGTCGCGGCGATCCCGCGTGATTTGCGCGAAGCGTCGATGGCGTTAGGAACGACGAAGTGGGAAACCGCGACGAAGGTCGTGCTGCCCGCGGCGCGCGTCGGAATTTTCGGCGCCTGCGTTCTCGCCCTCGGCCGAGCCTTGGGCGAGACGATTGCGGTGACGATGGTAATTGGAAATCGCCCCGACATTTCGGCATCGCTTTTCGCGCCGTCGTATACGCTGGCGAGCGTGATCGCCAACGAGTTCACCGAAGCGACGACGAACGTCTATATTAGCGCGCTCGTCGAGCTCGGGCTCCTTCTCTTCGTGGTCAGCATCGTCGTCAACGCGTTTGCACGGCTGATGATTTGGAGCGTGCGAGGGTCGGCCGGCAGTTAAGACGATGGTTTCAAGCAACACCTTGAACGAAGCGGAGTCGCCGCGTTATCAGCGTCTCGGACGACGGCGTGCGTATGGATCGATCGGAATTTTGCTGGCGTTGTGTTGCGCGACGCTGGCGGCGGGCGCACTCCTCGCGATCTTGGGTTACGTCCTGGTACAGGGTATCGGAGCCATAAATTGGGCCTTTCTCACTCAACTTCCCCACCCGGTCGGCGTTCCTGGCGGAGGTGTGGGAAACGGCATCCTCGGGACGTTCATCATCATCGGCATGGCGACGGCCATGGCGGTGCCGACCGGGCTCTTGACCGGAATTTATCTCGCGCTGTTCGGTCGGGGACCGATTCCGGAAGCGCTGCGTTTTCTCTCCGACGTCCTCTCGGGCGTGCCGAGCATCGCGATCGGATTATTTGCCTACGCCGTCTTGGTTGCACCGCTCAAACACTTTTCCGCATTCTCGGCTTCGTTCGCCTTTATGATGCTCATGCTGCCGCTGCTCGTGCGCACCTCCGAGCAGGCGATACGATCGGTGCCGCAGACGGTGCGTGAAGGTGCGCTGGCGCTGGGGATGTCGAATTTCCGTGCGACGGTGCACATCGTGCTTCCGACCGCAAGACCCGCAATATTTACGGCGCTCCTGCTCGCAATTGCGCGCGTCACCGGCGAAACCGCCCCCTTGCTCTTCACGGCATTCGGCAGTCAATTTTGGGAAACGAATCCAGGTAGACCGATGGCGGTGCTCTCGCTGCAGGTCTTCACGTACGCGATATCTCCCTATCCGAACTGGCAGGCGCAGGCGTGGGCGGGCGCGCTTCTCTTAATCGTAGCCGTCTTTGTGCTGAGTTTGGGCGCGCGCTTGATGCTGCGCCGTGCGATGCGCGGGCTCGAAAGTTGACCGCCGCTGCGCCGCCGGTGCGCGACGAGTTGCTCGCCACCGAGGATTTGAGTGCGTATTACGGCGAGCGCAAAGCGGTCGGCAACGTTTCCATCGGCTTCGCTCGTAAGGCCGTCACTGCCCTCATCGGTCCGTCGGGCTGCGGCAAAACGACGCTGCTGCGCTGCCTCAACCGAATTCACGAAGTCGCATTCGACGCTCGCGTCGAGGGCAGCGTCGTTTTGGACGGTCAGGATATCTACGCAAGCGACGTCGATCCGATGTCGATCCGGCGGCGGGTCGGCATGGTCTTTCAGCGCCCGAATCCGTTTCCGACCCTCTCCATTCTCGACAACACCGTTGCCTGCGCGGGCCGGAGCCTGAACCGTAGAGAGAAGCTCGAGAAGGCCGAGCGCGCGCTGCGTTCGGCCGCGCTGTGGGACGAAGTCAAAGATAAGCTGCGCACGAGCCCGCTGCGGCTTTCGGGCGGACAACAGCAGCGCCTGTGCATCGCGCGCGCCATCGCCGCCGAGCCCGACGTTCTGCTCATGGACGAGCCGACGGGCTCGCTCGATCCAATTGCCGGCGGCGTGATCGAGGAGCTAATGTCCCGGCTCGCCGAGGCGTTCACCATTGTAGCGGTCACGCACAACATGCAACAAGCCGCACGAGTCTCGGACGTGACGGCGTTCATGCTCGCCGACGAAAGCGGCATCGGCCGGTTGATCGAGATAGACGACACCGCCAAGCTCTTCACTAAGCCGAGCGACCGCCGAACGGAAGATTACATCACGGGGCGATTTGGATAGTCAGCTCGCGGCCTTCTCAACGACGCCGTAGCACTCGCAAGCGGCCCGTTCGAGGCCGGCCCGGTCGAGAATCGTCATTTTTCCGCGCGAATAACGGATTAGCCCGGCCGACTGAAGCGTGGCGGCAGCAATGCTCACCGCAGCTCGATTGACTCCCAACATCATGGATAGGAACTCTTGGGTCATCGGGAACGTTGCGCCGCCCACGCGATCTTGCGTGATCAGCAGCCACTTTGCGCCGCGCTCGTTGACGTGATGTAATCGATTACATGCGATCGATTGCGAGAGTGAGTCAAGGATTTTTAGGCAACAATCTTGCAAAAGAGCGCGAAATCTCGGGCGACGTGCGTAGTGCTCTTGAAATCGAGCGACCGGCATGCGGTAAGCTTCTCCCGGGATCTGAGCGATCATTTTGTCGGAAACTCGATCCGCTCCGAAAATCGTCCGAACCCCAGCCATTCCTTCGCGGCCGATTGCGATCGTCTCGACTGCCGACCCGTTGTTCATTATTTTGAGTACCGAGAGAACGGCCGTTGTGGGAAAGTAGACGTGCGCGAGCTTTGCATTGGCGTCATGAACCGTTTCATTCAACGCCAACGTTACCAACCGTAGGTCTCCTTGCATTGAGGCAACCTCGGATGGCGGAAGTCGGTCAAGAATGGTGTTGGTCAAAGCCGGTGCGTTCGACATGAAGAAGCCCTTTCGTGAAGAGGCACTCGGCAGAACGCTAATTCCGGCGGTTACCTGGGTGTCGGCGGTCCCGACCTTCACTACTATAGCAGGTTTTGAGGCTGAAGGGCGACTGCTCGGCAATAATGTTCGATAGCAGGCAGACGTGGAGCAAGGAATGAGCGGACTATTTTAGAGTGGCGAGGTCAGCTGCGCTTAAAATCACAGACGTTGTAACTATTGTGAGTCTCGAGGGCGAGTTCGACATTTCCGATCGCCGTCGCTTGAACGATGCGTTTGCTGTCGCCGCTGCCTCGCCGACCGTTATCGTCGATTTGAACAAGACCACCTACATCGATTCGTCGGCTCTCCACTGCATACTGACACTTCGGCAGTCGGTCCACGATAGCCAGTCTCATCTCGTCCTCGTCGGGCTGCACGATTCCGTACGCCGCGTTTTCGAACTTTGCCACCTCGAGCGGCTCTTCGACATTCGGCCCAGTCTCGAGAGCGTACGACACGAACCTGGGGAGCCGGCGCGGTTGCAGCGCCTTACCCTTGTGTCCACGTCGACGGGAGCAGACTCGACCTCCAAATAGCGCAGAAGGCGCGCGTCCTTCTCGCTTCGAATTTTCGGCGGCGGAGGAGAGATCAGTGTTTGCGGATCGTGTGGCATTGGTTACCGGCGGAACGCGCGGCATCGGCGCGGCTATCACCGAGTGTCTGGCCAAAAGCGGGGCGGCGGTAGCTGCAGGGTACAATCGAGGGCGCGAGAGTGCCGAGACGTTCGCGCGGCAGATGGCCGGCACGGGCGCGAACGTTTCAATCCATCAAGGGCGCGTCGACGACGTGGAAGATTGCAACCGCGTCGTCAAAGAGGTGATGGGCCGCTTTGGCCGGATCGATTACCTGATCAATAACGCCGGCATCACGGTCGACAAGACGGTGCGCAAAATGACCGTCGACGATTGGCGTCAGGTGCTCGAGGTCAATCTGTCGGGCGCGTTCCAGATGACCAAAGCGGTACTCGAGCATATGATCGAGCGAGGCTCCGGACGAATCGTCAACATCAGCTCGGTCATCGGCGGAACGGGCAACATCGGTCAGGCGAACTACGCGGCCTCGAAAGCCGGTCTCTTCGGCTTCACGAAGAGCCTTGCGCTCGAGATGGCGCAGCGCGGCATCACCGTGAACTGCGTCTCGCCTGGATTCATCGCTACCGAAATGGTGGCCGCCATTCCCGAGGCGGCGCTGGCCAAGATCGTCGAAAAGATTCCGCAACGGCGCCTCGGACGTCCCGAAGAAGTCGCGCGTGTCGTGCGCTTCCTGCTGGAGGACGAGTCGAGCTACATTACCGGGGCCGAGTTTGCGATCAATGGCGGCTTATCTATGTAACCGCGGAGTCAGCCGTTCGCATGGAGGGCAGGCGGCCAATGTTGGGTAAATCTAGCATGTGGATAGTTTACCGCTCGAAGGACGGGTAGGCATCGTAACCGGCGGGTCACGGGGCATCGGAGGGGCCGTAAGCAGTTTGCTCGCGCAAGACGGCGCAACGGTCGCCGTTCTCGGCTTACCCGAGGATCGCGTGCGCACGACCCATCTTGCCGCCCGTCTAAACGGAGCGGCGCCACGGTTGCATTTTTACGAAGCCAACGTCGGCATATTCGATCGGTGTAAGGAAGCCGTCGCCGCCGTACTCCGCGAGCATGGGCGAATCGACTTTCTCGTCAACAACGCCGGAATCACCCGCGATCACACGGTCCGTAAGATGACCGTCGAAGAATGGGAAGCAGTCCTGCAAGTCAATCTTTCGGGGCCGTTCTTTATGATAAAAGCGGTGCTCGATACGATGCTCGAGCAAGGTTACGGCCGCATCGTCAACGTCAGCTCGGTCGTGGGAGTAACCGGAAATTTCGGGCAGGCCAACTATGCGGCCGCCAAAGCCGGCCTGATCGGACTGACGAAAACGGTCGCGCGCGAGGTGGCCAAGCGCGGGGTTACGGTTAACGCAATCGCGCCCGGCTTTATCGACACCGATATGACCAAGGCGATGCCTTTGGAAGCGCTGGAGACCGCGGTCGCGCAGACGCCCAAGCGCCGGCTCGGCCAACCCGAAGAGGTCGCCCACGTGGTGCGGATGCTCGTCGACGAGAAGGCCGGCTACATCACGGGCGTCGTCTATAATATCAGCGGCGGATGGTACATGTGATGACCGAGAGTGCTCAGTCCAAAAGCATGGCGCCGGAGGAGCTGAGCTACGGCATCGACGTTACGGGACTCGATCCGGCCTCGCTGACCGACGCGCTGCGTGCCGTTATGGCCGACGCCATGACGGACCCGATGCGTATGACCACGTGGCTCACGGGCTTTGCGCTTTCCGAGCAGAATGTCGGCCTCAACATGCTTCGCCGGCTCGGCGGTGCGGCGCCGACAGAGACGGCCGGCGACGACAAGCGCTTTGCGGAGCCGGAGTGGAGCAGCAATCCGATTCTTGCCGGCTTGGTCGAAGATTACCAGGCCCGCACTCAGGCGGCGTTGCAGCTCGTCGATTCCGCGCGGCTGCCGGCGGCGACGCGGCGCAAGGCGCGCTTTGCCATGCAGCTCATGTGCGACACGTTCGCCCCAAGCAACGTGCCGTGGCTCAATCCCGGCGTCGTGAAAGAGGCAACGGAAACGAGCGGAATGAGCCTCGTGCGGGGGCTTCAAAATTTCTTGGACGACGTCAAAAACAACGGCGGATACCCGCGCCAAGTCGACAAAACCGGTTTCGAGCTCGGAAAAAATATGGCCGCGACGCCGGGGCGCGTGGTGATGCGCAACGCGCTCGTCGAGCTGATCGCGTACGAACCGCAAACACCCCAAGTCTACGAAATTCCGCTGCTCGGCAGCCCCCCATGGATCAACAAGTATTACATCATGGACTTGGCGCCCGCGCGCTCGTTCGTCGAGTGGGCGGTAGGCAAGGGGCATCAAACGTTCATGATTTCATATCGGAATCCCGACGAGTCGATGGCGCATTACACGATGGACGACTATCTGCGCGAGGGTGTGCTCGCGGCGCTCGACGCCGTGCAGGAAATCACCGGAGCGCCGCGCGTGAACCTCGTCGGCCTTTGCTTGGGCGGGACGCTCGCGCTCGTTGCCATGGCCTATCTCGCCGCGCATGGCCAAGGCGGGCGGATCGGGTCGGCAACCCTCACGAACACGCTGGTGGATTTCAGCATTCCCGGAGACCTGGGCGTCTTTACCGACGAGGACACGATTGCGCGGCTCGAAAAGCGCATGCGCGAGCGGGGTTATCTCGAGCCGGCAGAGATGGCGCGCACTTTTGACTGGATGCGGTCGAGCGACTTGATCTGGAGCTACGTCGTCAACAACTGGTTCAAGGGAAAACAGCCTTCGGCGTTCGACATTCTGGCGTGGAACAACGATTCGACGAGGATGCCGGTCGAGATGCACTCGCAGTACCTGCGCGCGTGCTACCTGCACAATTCGATCGTAAAGGCCAACGCATTTGCCATCGGCGACACGCCGATCGATCTCGGCAAAATCGTTACGCCGCTCTACGTGCTCGGTGCCGAGAACGATCACATCGCGCCGTGGCGCGCGACCTATTTGACCACGCAACACGTCGGCGGCGACGCCAAGTACGTGCTGACCAACTCGGGACACATCGCCGGCATCGTTAACCCGCCGGGCGGAAAGAAGACCTGGCACTATACGAAGCCTTCGGTGCAGCGCGGTGAGAGCGCCGACGAATGGCTGGAGAGCGCCGATCGCCGCAATGGTTCCTGGTGGCTGGACTGGGCCGAGTGGGCGCACGCGCACGGGGGCACGAAGCGAAAGCCGTACTCCATTCCGGACGGCGAGCCGGCACCCGGCCGCTACGTTCGGAACGAGACTGGTGAACCGTTCGCGCCGAAGGTCGGGGCTCGATCGTGAGCGAGGACGAGAAGGGCGCCCCAAGCGGAGCCTGGCGCAGCCTTGGCGATTTCATTCGCGGCCAACGCGAGTTGGCCAATCTCTCAATGCGGCAGCTCGCCGAGATTGCGAAGATTTCGAACCCCTACTTGAGTCAGGTCGAGCGCGGCCTCTACAAACCGTCGGCCGACGTGCTCAAAAACATCGCCAACGCCCTGCAGATCTCGGCCGAAACGATGTACGCCCAGGCGGGACTCCTCGACGATTCCCACGGGCGCGAGGAGAGCCACCATGGGGTCGAGCACGCGGTGAAGCTGGATCCCCGACTGACCGTCGATCAAAAGGAAGCGCTGATCCGGATCTACAGGAGTTTCGTCGGAAGCGACTGAGCACTCGCTAGATGGTTCAAAAAGCCGAAGCGCTGCCCGTTGACAAGCATAGCATCTGCTTGGTATACTTAGCGCAACAAAGCAGCACACCGTCAGGAGAAACAGAAGCAACCATGGCCGTCAACGTATCAGAGTACATCAACAGATTTCAGGAGGAGGGGCTCGCCGCTCTCAAAGAGAGTCAGGACGCTAGCCTCAAGGCGATGAGCTCGTTTCGCGAGTTCACCAACGAGATGAGCGAGAAGCCCGGCACCATGCCGACTTTCGAGGACATCCCGACGCCCAAGGAGCTCGTCGAGCTTTCGTTCGGATTCGCGAGCCAGATGCTCGAGATGCGCAAAGCCTACACGATGCGGATCGCCGAAATGCTCGTCGAGACGCAGAAGCAGGGCGAAGCGAATTTCCGGTCTGCAGCGACTTCTTCGAGCACGCCGGCAAGAGCAAACCGTCCGACGACGCATCGGCGCAAGTAAACCGAAACCACTTCGCATAAAGACCGCTCGCGCAATGGCGAGCGGTCTTTATCATTACCCAGCGAAGGTTTTGCCATGACGGCCGCCGCGACGATCACGATCGGTAAAGAGCTTACCGTCTCGCGTCTTGGTTTTGGCGCGATGCGCTTGTGCGGCCCGCGAATTTGGGGATGGCCGGCGGATCGAGAGAACGCGCTGCGGGTGCTTCGAGGCGCGGTCGAGCTGGGGGTGACCTTCATCGACACCGCGGATTCTTACGGCCCGCACGTCAACGAAGAGCAGATCGCACAGGCGTTGCATCCGTATCCGCAGGGCGTCGTCATTGCAACGAAAGGCGGCCTGATCCGCAGCGAACCGGGCGAGTGGAAGCGCTGCGGCCGGCGGGCGCACTTGGAAGCGTCGTGTGAAGGCAGTCTGCGGCGGCTTCGGCTCGATCGCATCGACCTCTACCAGCTCCACGCAATCGACCCCCAGGTTCCGCTCGAAGAGCAGGTCGGCGCGCTTCGCGAGTTGCGCGATTCCGGAAAGATTCGCCACGTGGGGCTCTCCAATGTGGACCTCGAGCAGCTTCGGCGCGCCGAAAGGGTCGTCGAGATCGCGTCGGTGCAGAACAATTATAACGTCGGCAATCGTTTTAGCGAACCGGTTCTCGCCTACTGCGAATCCAAGGGCATCGCCTTCATTCCGTACTTTCCGCTCGACGGCGGCGATCTGGCGACGATTTCGGCGCTGACGCCCATCGCCCGAGCGCGCGGCGCGACGGTATGGCAAGTCGGCCTGGCCTGGTTATTGCAACGCTCCCGGGCGATGCTGCCGATCCCCGGAACGTCGTCTCTCGTGCATCTCGCCGAGAACGTCGGCGCGTCGCGGCTCCAGTTGACTCGCGAGGAGTACGGCGACCTAGAGGGCGTTGCCGCAGATCCTTCGAGCGTGCGGCGTTAGCTGCGGCGCGAAGGTTCGTAAGGCTATCGGAACTGCACGACGAGGCCGGCACCAACGTAGTTGAATCTCAAGGCGGGAATGCCCGTGAACGCATGGCCGTACTCCAGGTCCAATTCGGTGCGAGTTCCGAGCAACTTTTGGATGCCAAAATCCGTGAACGCGCGGCCGCCTCGATCCGGTGCTAATTTCGATACGAAGACGTACTCGGCGTAAAATTGGTAGTAATTGGGTATTTGCGTCGTGATTACGAACGAGGGCGTCGTCACGCCATACTGCGTGCGCAGAGCATCTGCGTAATTGCCGGTCGACGACACGGCGATTGTGGTGCCGACGCTGGTCGCGGAGCTCATGGCATACGAAGCGTCGAAGTTCCCGGTCAACGTGGCGCTCCCGGCCGTTAGGAGTCGAGAGCCATTCGGTCCCGTGTAGAGTCCGTCGAAGGCGATTGTCCAGCGGTCGCCGGGCGGAAGCTCGTACTTGAAGCCCAGACCGGAATCGGTCACGCCGTGAATGACCGTATCCGGCTTACCTGGCGCGTACGTGCGAAGCCCTTCGTAGTTGGGGCCGATGACGTCGAATTCAAACCGGGAGGCAACGCCGAATCGCAAAAAGTTTTGCGGCACTTGGTTTTGGATGGATCCTCTGCTCGACGTGCCGTCGACTTCGTTTTGGTAACCGAGCTCGAAGACGGCGGTGCCTTTCTTGACGGCGCAGGCGCTAAAACCGATCGTAGGGCGATTTGCGGTGGCGAGTAAACGGCCCGGGCCACCGCATGGATCAGATGACTGGGGACTCGGAGTCGGAGTTGGTTCCGTCTGCGCGCCGGCGCGCTGCGTACCGTCCAACGCGGGCAGCATCAAAATTGCGAGCGCGACCACAGAGTACGAACCGCGCACCTAAAGCGCCATCATAGAGGCACGCGCTTAGGTGCGCGGTACATGGACCGAACATGTGACCTCTTCGGTGTCAAGGAAGCCACGAGCAAGCCGCGTTTTTGCGCTCAATAGTCATATCCACCATATGCGCCCATCGTCAGCGCCGAAAAACGGTGCCAGAAGGCCCCGAGCGAGATTCTGACTCGTCGGGGGCGTGCCAACGGGATGAGTTCCGATGACCACCCCATCATATCTCGGAGACGCAAGAGTTCCGACGGGCGAGCAAACGTTGGATGCGCACCGGATGCCGACGTAATAGATTGCCGAGGCGCGCCGCACCCTCAACAGAACCACGGCGGACGGATCCTATGAGGAGCGGATCTGATGATCGGGCGGCGACCTGAAAAGGCAGCGAGCCCCATTTCTGCCGCGATTCAGCTATAGTTCTCAAGGCGAACTGCAGTGCCGGCGATGCAAGGTCAGAAGGTGGGACAACTCTCCCCGGTGTCGCACGACACTTTTTAGGGTATGCTCAAGACCTTACCTTAATACGTCTTGACCGCAGCCTCAGCCGGCCAATCCGCATTTTCGCGAGAAAAAGGTCGGTTCGAATGGATAACCACTTGCTCGGGGCCCGAGAAAACCAGGGAGGCTGCATGACAGAGGAAGCCGGTATTCCAGTTAGGATCTCTCCCGACGGGAAAATCAACATTACCAAAGCCGCGCCCGCGGTCGAACGAGTTATCAAACTCATCCATCGCGCCAGGAGAGAGAAGCCCGCAGGGAACAGCGCTTAGGACGTTTGACGTGTATAAGCCGAGACTTGGTCTGACAGTCGCCGCATGATCGCGTCGAAGAGTGTCAGATGATTCCGCGGCCGCTGAATCAGGCCGCAAATAACTTCTCCTTGGCTAAGTCCAGACTATCTAAGAACGTCTGCAGCGGAGTCTTTCCGTAGCACCAACGGCCCTGATGTGGGCGTTCTGCGTTGTACGTTTGGATCCATGCGTCGAGATCAGCCTGCAGCTCGTCGATGGAGTGGTAGATCTTTTTGCGGAAAGCGATCCGGTAGAACTCGTTGAGCATCGTTTTGTGCAGCCGCTCCACGATGCCGTTGGTCTGCGGGCTCTTAGCTTTCGTTCGCGTATGATCGATGTCTTCGATCGCGAGGTAGAGCTCATAGGGGTGCTTCTGAGCGTCACCGCAGTACTCCGTGCCGCGATCGGTGAGGACCCGAAGCACGCGGATGTCGTGGTCTTCAAAGAACGGAAGAACACGATCATTGAGCAGGTCGGCAGCGGTGATCGGCGTCTTCTGCTCATACAGCTTCGCGAACGCGACCTTACTGTAGGTGTCGACGAAGGTCTGCTGATACACGCGCCCGACGCCCTTGATCGTACCAACATAGAACGTGTCCTGAGCACCGCAATAGCCAGGGCATTCGCTCTCAAACTCGCCGTGGGCATCTTTCTCGTTTTGCGCCTTCTCCAGCGCCGCGAGCTGCGATTCAGTGAGAACGAGGCCTTCCTGTGCACTCTTGGCCTCTAGCGCCTTGAGGCGCTTTTTCATCGTCTCGAGATCATGCCGTTGCCACACGCAGCGGACGCCGGCGGGCGAAATCGTCATCGCGCGCTTCTTGAGCTCATTAGCAACGCGCACTTGACCGTAGGCCGGTTGTTCAATGGCCAGCGCCACGATCGCATCCTCGATCGCTGGATCAACGCGGTTCTTCAGGATGGGCTTGCGGCGCGATATCTCCGCGAGCGCGGCCTCGCCGCCGCTTTCATAGAGCTCCTGAAAGCGATAGAAGCTATCGCGGCTAAAGCCCATCATCTTGCAGGCCTGCTGCACGTTTCCCAACTGCTTGGCGAGGTTCAGCAGCCCGACTTTGGCACGGATGACTTTACGTTCGGTGGTCAAGATCGTCTCCTTTATAGCCGACGTCACCTCGTGACTCGGCAGGATTCGATACGATCTTCGCTAACTGTCCGATTAAGTCTTAGCTAATGCAGTTGACGCTCTAATGTGATTGGCGCACGCGCGTCGATCCATCACCAAAAGGAGCGAGGCAGATGAAAATTTTGCATTTGAACCGTTATGTGTTTACGATCTCCGTGACGAGTGTGTTGCTCGCCGGCTGCGGCGGATCGCAGCCGACGACCGGAGGACCTGGCGCGTTGCCCCAGAGCGCCGTGCGCCCAAGGGAACCTCGTCCTGACGCGTCTCCACCGTCGGCCATCTACGTTGCGAACGAAGGCAATAGTACCGTCACTGTCTATAAACTCGGCACGAGTTCCCCGCGACTCACCATCTCCGCCGGCATCCGACTACCAGTCGCACTCGGGATCGACACCAAAAAAGACCTCTGGGTGGCGAATTGCGGGTTCTATTGTGGAGGATCCGGAAATGGTACCGTCACGACGTACTCCTACGGCAAGACCGCCATCCGCCGAACGATAACGAAGGGGATAGGCGTACCATTTTCCATTGCGGCGGCTCCATCGGGCGACATGTAGGTTGCAAACTATGTCGGGGGAAACATAACCGTTTACGATAGCAATGGAGACTATTTAAAAACGATTAGCGCTGGTCTTGGGTCTCCGCAAAGTTCCTATCCAACTGCGATTGCCTTCGATAGCAGCGGCAAGCTTTACAGCGCGAACGGTGCGCTTTCTTACGGTGGCTCTCTAACCGTCTACAGTGCGGGCACCAATCAGCTTCTGTACACAATTAACGGCGTGAATACCCCGCCGGCGTTAACGATCGATAAATCGAACAACTTGTACGTGGGCAGTCAGAACAGCCCTAACTCGGTCTTGGTTTTTGCGCCGGGAAGCAAGACGCCTTCGAGAACCATTACCGATGGTATAGACTATCCGGCTGCGCTCGCATTAGATAGATCCGGAAATCTCTACGTCGCCAACGGTAGCAATAGCACCATCACGGTATACGCGCCCGGCAGTACTCATGTTCTTCGAACGATAACGAAGGGAATAGACAACCCTGCCAGTCTGCGGGTAGCGAATGGCGATTTGTATGTTGCTAACGCTGCGAGTGACTCAGTCACGGTGTACAATACTCGCCACGGCGGCCTCGAATTTACGATTACAAAAGGCGTAAGTGTCCCGGATTTCTTAAAACTCGGGCCTTAGGGCCTCGCAACTCGTCAAAAGTTGCCCAACGGCTTCGCGCTCGCGAGGCCGTCGCGCTTAGCAACACTCCTCATTGAGGTGGGGGATTTACGTTCTGCGTGCTTATCGCTGCTCCAGCCGGCTGCGTCACAAATTTCGGTGTATAGTCGGTCGGCGCGCCGCCGGCTGGATACACCCAGCGATTCACGGAACTGTTGCCGGCATTGGCGCAGCCGGTGTACTCGTAATCGGAGCCGGCGGTGTACCGTTTGCCGTAGGCAGCAACCACGCCCTGAATCATGTCGCAGACTGGACCGCCATCGTAGTTCTGGTAGTTCGTGGCCTGACCAAGGACGCCGCTTGCGGAGACCCCATAGCTGCACGCGGCACTATTGTTGCCGCAGCGCTGGTCGAACAGGACCCAACTATCGTCTTTCTGGTCCCATTGCACGGCGCCCGGAAAGTAGATTTTTCCGCCACTGAGATTGACCGTATGGCAGACAGATCTGCCGCAGGCGGAGAGAATGTAGTTTTTCAGCTTATCTCTCCCATCGACCCTGAGGTCGCCTTGGGTGTCGTAGCCGAGGAAGAAGTAGGAGACCTGCGCCCGGTTGACGAGGACAGTGGGCTTGGACGACGAGTTTGTAAAGATCAAAACCTGGCCGCGACTGGAAAGTCCGCTGATGTTGGCGACGGCAAGGTCGCCGTTGAGCGGATTGACAGCGCATCCAGCCGGATAGCCAGACGTGTCGAGATAAGTGTTGAGTAGCGTTCCGGTGCGCGAATACTCCTCCACTTGGGTCGCCTGTGTATCCGCGACGTAGATGTTGCCGTGCTTGTCGGAACATTCACCTTGCGGCTGGTTGAAGCCGGTGATAGTGCCCCTGAGCTTCATATCTGGCATTGCAAAGATGTCGACGTCGTCGGTCGCGGTATCCGATACGAAGAGGAGTCGCGGCGCTCGCTGCACGTCAGGCGAAATCCACGACGCTTGACGGTCCGGGTGTACGTTGCCGATCCACTTCAAGCCCACAAACGTATCACTCGGATTAAGAGCGTGACTCCTCACTCCAGAACTCGGCATGAGTCGCGACGATTGCGATCCGCCGCTGCTGTTACAGCCGGCAAGTAATGCCGCTGCGGCCAGTACACCTAAGGCGTACGCGCGTCGGCTTAACGTTTTCATTAATGGCTCCTTCTTGATTGTTTTGCTTGGTTTCACCATGAGATATCCGGGTAGGCCGGCTTCTATCGGGGTACTATAGCCAGCCAGGGCTCACCTGCGGGCCCGACAGGCGTAGGGTGTTCTCGGTAAGCTTTCGTTTGAAAAAAACAGAAGGCGCAACGCCGGAGCATAACGCCTCTGGTCCGTTTAGGAGAGGGCCGCTGTAATGGTCGTGCAATGGCCCGACAGTCCATCTGCCGCAGTAGGAGCAACGGCGAAGGGAACTTTTACCGGCCGGTTACAGTGCGATATCGTGGTGAGGGCTCCGTTCCCCCTGTATGCCTATGCACTGCGGGCGGCGCGCTCACCTAATCGTCGGTCTGCGCTGCCTCGGTAAGCGCCTGTCCCTCGCTCTCGTGCGCGGGATACTCGTTCTTGATCGAATGCTCGTTGCCAGCCGCCGCTTCGTTCTTGAATACGCGCCCGCTCAGCTCCGCGAAGATTGCACGCTGTTGCGGCACCGTGAGGTGACTGAGAGCGCGTTTAAGGCCTTTGAGATAGCGATGGGCTTCTGCTTCGTAAAGCACCTGCTTCGCCGAAGGCGCGGGATAGTTCGAGTTCGGATCATGCTCGGGGAAGTCCTTAAACCACATCTGCGACTCTTTTCCGCATCTTCTGCGCTGTTGTTTAGTAATATTACCCACCGCCGCGAGCGTCAAAGGATCGAGCGAATCGAAATGTGACGAAACCGCGGGACAACGCGCCCTTCCGTACTTTTATGGTCACTCGCCTTACGCTTCGCCGGGCGTACGGCGGCTTGCAAGAGCGCTTTATATGCTACAATAGGCGTGGACACACACGAGTCAAACTCGTAGGTTCGTTTCGATACGATCGGCTCTGAACGAGAGTCAATTCTCCGGGCCAGGGCCTCCAAGAAAAAGCCACGCCTAGCTACGCGGCTTTTTTGATTTCATGCCGCGTCATCGCGCCACCGAGCTCGCGTTTCTGCATTCCGAGTACCAACCCATCGCGTCAGTCGACAGGCATTGTCGCTCGGAGCCAACGAGATGGCGGCGATTTCCGCTGCATGCCCGTGAGCCTTAGCACCGGAGTCCCAACGCTGGCATTTTATTGAACCGCTGCGCCCTCTGCTTGCGACGCTGCGGGTTGTTTCCGCGGCTTCTGCGCTATATTGCCGGAGCTGTGGTATGCTGGATATCTCAACCTAATATGTTTTGACCGCATTTCCAGCGACCGGCCAATCCGCATCTCTGCGAGAGAAAGGATCGGTCCGCCGTGGAGGCTCTCGATTCCCGAAAACGCCTCATTAAACTTGATGGTGAGTACGACCTCACACGAAAGGATGAGATTGCCGCGCTCTTTGCCAGCATCGACGGCGAGAGTTCCGTAGTCATCGACATGACGGCCGTCACATACATGGACGCGACCTTCTTGCGCGAATTAAGGCTGCTTCGGCTCCGAGATGAAACCAGGTCAATAATGTTGGTAGGTGCCGATACGCACATTCGGCGCGTCCTAAAGATCGTAAACTTCGACGAGATTTTCGACGTAACCGACTAGCCAATGTGCACCGCTTTGGCGCGGGCGGAATCCTAGCAGGGTTGGACGCCGCTTTCCGGGCGAATAGCCTCGCTTCCCGTGCCCTGGAAGTAGCAATTGCGCCATAGCGTGAAGGTTCCGGTCTGACCAGAGCAGCCGTACGTCGCGCTATACGAACCGTTGAGTCTGCGATACTTGCGTGTGCCGATCATTGCGAACGTACACAGGCCACTACCGCTCGGCGCAGGACCGACGCCGTTACCACTAACCGTATTCCCGCTCGCGGTCCATGCAATGACTGCCGCTAAACCTTGCGATCCTTCGGCAAAGACCAGGGCGCCGCCGAGCGCGCTTTGGGATTGCGAAAGATAAAGCTGGACCTTCGAGGTGCCCTGCACCGAATCGTGTCGCTTCCCGGTATATATACCGCTCAAAGAAGCGTTGCCGGCCTCTTGTCCGAACGAGCTTTGAGCCGCTCCCAATGATCCCCCTTTGGGTACACCGCCGCTGCCGCCGCAGGCGGTCAAGAATGCTCCCGCGATCGTCGCGCACAGAAACTTGCGGCTAAGTGAACTTTGCATCGTGTCCTCCTAAAGCGAACCTGCTTGCCGGAGCGATACTGCTTTAAAAGGCTAGCAACCTCCCCCACGCTTGTTATGGAGGCGCCGAGAGGCCGACGTCGCCTCTCATCGCCGGTCCGCTTCCTGATGCGGCCGATTCGCCGAGCTTAGCACAGGGCGTCCGGTGTGCTTCGAAAGAAGGGCGAGTCCAGATTGCCTGAGGCCGTTTTGAGATACGGCTCGCCAAGAAAGGGGATTCGAGATGAGGTCATCCATTGAACGGACTTTTGCTCTCGTCGGCGCGCTAGCGATTGGTATCGTCGTCGTCACATCAACCGCCGGTGCCGTACAAACTGCGCTCATTAACTCGCATTGCGGGAGTCATAGCCCTTGTGCGGCGTATACCAATAGCGGCGGAGGCGCAGGCATTCAGGGTAGCAATACAAACGGCGGCGCGCCGAATGCGGTTGGTGTTTTGGGCACCTCGCGCGCCAGCGTCGGCGTGCAAGGTACGTCGACGCGTGCGGGAGACGCGGGCGTAGCCGGCGAGGACGACACCGGCGACGGCGTCTACGGTTTCTCTCGACACGGCACCGGCGTCTTTGGTGAGACTGGTGCTAGCGGCGGAAGTAACTCGGGTTCCGCCGCCGTTGTGGCTCAGACAGACTCTCATGCCGATATGTTTTTTGCGCTTAGTGTTCCTGATGACAACATTTGTTCTATCAATTCGTCTGCGGATTTGACCTGCGACGGATCAATCACCGGGAGCGCTCTCCGTCTTCGGCAGCGGACCAGCGGCAGCAACCGCGTACTCGCGTATCCTTCGGAATCGACATCAGCAACGCTCGAAGATGTCGGCACGGCGCATATGATCGGCGGCGTGGCGAACGTCTATTTTGAACGCGACTTCGCTTCCACGATTAAGCGGGGCGCCTGGTATTACGTTTTCCTCACACCGCTGGGAAACACGCGCGGCCTGTACGTTAGCCAAAAAACGTCGGGGGGCTTCCAGGTGCGCGAAACGGAACGCGGGCGTTCGACACTTGACTTCGATTATCGCATTGTCGCGCGTCCGCTTGGTGCCAATAATGACCGTTTGCCGCCCGCTCCGGCTAAGGAAAGGTCACCTGCGCGACTGTCACACTAATACCGTTACATGAAACAAACGCGGGGCGAGGCCAGCGGCTCGCCCCGCAAGCCTCGCGCCGGCTCATGATCGCAAGGCCCAAATGCTTGTTTCCAAGGGCGCCCTATAAGATCCCAAAACCGTTCCTTTGCGGGATAGAAGCCAGATCACGCTGATTCAGTGCTTTTTGGGACCCGAAACGGCGTCCCGATTTCAGTTGCATCGTGAGTCTCCGTCGCCGCAAGGATAAGATCGATCGCCGTTGGGTCGCCTGATCTTATCCGCCGAATGTAATCCTCCGGTAGTCGCGCTAGCGTCTCGAACGCGAGCTTACGCTGATCGACGTTGACCCTGACGGCACCATCCGGCGCCAACATGCCAGCCGTCTTCATGAGCAACGCCAAACCATCCCGAGCTTCCGGCAGTGCGACGAGCGCAGTTCGTCGATCGCCGGCCCGCTTCGCGTGTTCAAGCAAATCCAGCACCTCATCGACCAACCGCGCCGTGGCAGCGACGAGCGTCGGGGGATCGAGAGATTCGAAACGGGACGAGGCGGCGGCAATAGTGCGCCGTTCATCGGTGCCTACGCATTCCATGAGGGCCATAACCAGGCGCTCGCGGTCCCATCCGGCGATTGCGAGGTTGTATCGGCAGCGCATCGGCGGCAGGACGACCACGCACTCCTCGCTTACGGTCGCAATGGTCTTGGTCTCTGGCATTAGTTGGCCTTTCCGCGCCCTTGGGGAGCCGAGAAGATAATTCGCAGCCCTTAGAGTTGCGAACAACAATACAACAGCGCTAGCGGCGCGAACGCCGCTCTATCATAGCGCTTCGAGGAATGCTAGCAGGGTTTAAGGCCGGCCTCCGGGCGAATGGCCGCGCTTCCAGTGCCCTGGAAATAGCATTTGTGCCAGAGGCTGAAGGTCCCAGTCTGACCAGGGCAGCCGTACGTCGCACTGTACGTGCCCGTAAGCCTGCGATATTTGTACGTTCCGCTCATCGAGAACGTGCAAAGTTCCCCGGCAACGGCGCTGGCGTTTCCACTAATCGTATTGCCGTTTGCGACCCATGCGATGGCCGCCCCAAAGCCTTGCGATCCCTTAGCCGAGACTAGGGCGCCACCGAGCGCGTTTTGAGATTGGGAGAGGATGAGGTTGAGCCTCGAGCCCCCGTGTCCCTTTTCGTGAAATCTTCCGACATATTCACCGCTAAAAGCGATGCTGCTGGTTTGCTGGCCAAAGCTGTTTTGAGCCGCCCCCAATGGCGATGCCGCATTCGGCACGCCGCCAGTGCCGCTGCCGGCGCAAGCGCTCAACATTGCGACGCTGAACGCAGCACCTAAAACATTGCGGCCAAATGAACTTCCCATCGTGTATCCTCCTCGAAATGAACCTGCTAAGACAGAGCCGCTTCGAGTACGTTAGAAGCCTTTCCCCCGCTTGTTTGGTAGGGGCAACCTTACGGAGACCTAAGGGCCCGAAGACAGGCACTTTGTGTGCTTGCGACGAGATTTTCAATGAAGCTTTCGGGTCTAGCGCGGCGCTCTTCGTTGCATATTGGGCGCCGCCGAGAACCGCCGTAGGCTAACGCTCTGTCGAGCCTCTCAACGGTCCTTATACTCGTGACTATCAGACCGTCACTACGACAAGGAGAAACCCATGCGACTGACTTTAAAAAGCGCGGTCATTACTAGCGCAGGTGTCATCTTACTTGGAACGAGCTTGGCGCTGTCGAGCGCGGGCGTCGTTTCCGGAGCGAACTCTACCGCGGGTAGCCGCCTCGTTCAACCCGCTACTACCTGCAGCAATTCAAGTGGTCCTTGCCTCACTGTGTCTAACACCTCGAAAGCCACCGGCCACCACAGCGCCATTGAGGGCTCTACCGTAGGTAAGAACGCTACTGCGATTTACGGCCTGGGACGAGGCACAAGCGGCATTGGCGTGGATGGCAAAAGTTACGGTCCAACCGGCTTTGGCGTCGCCGGCTCCAACGCTAACGGCGGTGTCGGGGTCTACGGGGTAGGCCGTGGTTTCTCCAAAAGCGGAACCAGCACTGCTGTCGGCGTCTACGGGACAGCCGGTGCTGGCAACTCAGGCGGAGCCGGCGTTGAAGGGGTGACGGTCAGCGAGGCTGGTGTCGCGGTCGCTGCTGACGGCGGGGGGCGCGGTGGAGGAGGGGTCTACGCCCGCGCTAACGGTATCGCAGGCGAGTTCGTAAGCACCAGTCCCTATGCTTCTGCGGCTTTGATTGCTGAAGGGTCGGATGGAATCGATCTCTTTGACGCATATGGGAATGGGTCCGCGAGCGGCCCCGGTTATTTCACGGTTGACTTCAGCGGAGATGGCACGTTTTCGGGCTCGGTCAGCGCAACTAGCTTCAACACGGACGTCCGCTCCCGTAACGGCGAAAGTCTCGGTGCAAGCGTCGCATTGACGCCGCAGGCGACGATGGAAGATACGGGAACGGCTCGACTGCTCAATGGGGAGGGCGCGGTGCGCTTCGATCCGGCTTTCGCAAGCACGATCAACGCAAGGCGTGGCTATCAGGTCTTCTTGGCACCGGACGGCGACACGCGCGGTCTCTATGTTTCCGCAAAATACGAAGGCGGCTTCATCGTCCGCGAGAACGAGCGTGGCCGCTCGTCCGTCCATTTCGACTACCGCGTCGTTGCCCATCCGTATGGCGCAAGCGACGCGCGTCTCCCGCGATTGAGCATCAAACCCCCAACGCACGCCAAGCTACCGAAGCTGCCGCAGATGAACAACCCGCAGCTGTAGCGCGATATGCGAAATCGGGCCGAGCGGCAGACGGCGAAAGCTCGGCCCGCGGCCGCTTCGTCTTTTGTCGAGGCCACGTAGCCACCATCCATTAACCCCCGATTATCGGTAACGTCGCCGAGCGTCGATTCCGCTTCGATCGCCGGCGGCGCAACGAGCCTTCGCAGCTCCGTTTTGCTGAGGTTTGCCAACTTGAAACGTTTGTTTGCGGGCGTCGATCGTTGTGCTGGAGGCTCCGTCGACAAGCCAGCCAGCAACTTTAGCATAGCGCTCGGCCGGCCCAATATTCTCGCGCGAGCTTAACGCACGCATCGACGTCGCGGTTTTCGAAGGCTGAAAATGGTGGGCGGTACATGGATTGAACATGTGACCTCTTCCGTGTCAAGGAAGCGCTCTCCCACTGAGCTAACCGCCCGTCGCCGCCGCGCGAAGTGATGCAACGTTCGGAAACGAGTTTCGCGCACCTCCAACAATGCGTTTGACAACAGAATGGCGGCATGGTAGAGTCTCGCGTATTACTCACTCGATTAAGGAGGCACGATGAATCAAATGCGTCACCTTTCCTCCACCACGCCGCGGATCGGCGCTGGGTCGACGTGCGTTGGACCTTTGTCCTCATGAGGGAAGCTCGCTAAGCGAGCTGTAGCCCAAGGACGAAGGCCTCCGCAATCGACGGAGGCCTTTTCAATTGATCCGTACTTCTTCGACGAGGTGAACCATGGAACTTTGGCTGGAAGCCGAGATCCGGATTCGCCGTGACGACGCCTTGGAAAACGCCCGTCGCAATTGGTTAGCACGCCGAGCGGCGAGCGGACGAAGTACCGGGGCTCGCATTCGTATCGCGGATGCTGCGCAGGCGATCAGCGATGCATTCGCTGCACTGGCGAGTAACTTGCGAAACGGCGAAACCGCATGACCGGCTAGGGTAGGGCGTCCTCGATCTTTGTGTCGGCGCCCTCCCACGCTTTTTCGAAACGAGCGCGCGCGGCTGCCGCTTGCGCGGGCTCTCCGTTTGCCGCCAGCGCTTGAGCTAAGCCGAAGAGCGCGCGGGGGTCGTTGGGATAAGCTTGGAGAGCGGCGGTGAAGGCAGCCGTTGCCCCGGCGTTGTCGGCCCGACGTAACAATAGACCGCCCAGTGCTTCGTCCGCTGGGATGAGCGGAATCAGCTCACCGCCGAAGTCCGCGCGCTGATTGGTCCGGCTCAGCTCGATCCAGTGCTCCGACAGAGAGTACTGGCCGTCCGCCTCGGCGAGCTTCGCGAGAAAGAGCTGCGGCAGATAGCCTTGGGTCTGGTTTTTCTTTGGGATCCGAGCGGCGATGGCATGTGCTTCAGCGCCGTGGTCCAAGCGCAGGGCCGCGAGGCCCCGAACGCTCCGCTCGGCGAACTCGTTTGCATCGGTCGCGTAAGCCGCGTCGTACCGGCCGAAGCGCAGCGCAGTCATCCCGTCGAAGCTGGTTCCAAAGGCAACGCCCATGCGTTGGCTCCATTGCTGTGCGACTTGATAGCTTCCCATCATCATCGCCGCGGAATAACCGACTGCAACGTCGTGCTTCGCATAACGCTGCGCGTGTTCCGACCCCGCATCGCCGGCTATGAGCCGGCTCAACAACGAATAGGCCTTTTCGCTCGAGCGCATTGCCGCGGCGTATTTCCCGGTCTCGATCCAATAATGCGCGGGCATGTGGGCGAGGTGTTCGGCTTCCGGCGGAAACACCGCGCCGTCGAGACGCTGCGCGCATGGAAGCGCCGGCGCGCGATCGGGCGCGAGGTCGTAAAGATGAATGCAGAGATGATTTGCCATCACGTTGGATGGGTCGTCGCGCAGTACGTCGGAGACGAGGTCCAGCGCTTCTCGTGACTCGTCGCCGGCGAGCGTTCCATTCCGCCACCCCAATCCGCCATGCTCGATGAGGGCTTCGGCGGCTAAGAGCTCCGCGTTTTCGTCATGTGACGATTTGGCGAAATCAACCATCGCTCGACGATATGCCGCATCGTCGCCGGACCAGTTTGCGAATGTGCCTTGATAGCGCAACGCCATGTTCGCTATGAAACGCCGCTCCGGTGCCGGTAGGCCGGCGTCGAGCGTGACCGCTTTGCGTATTGCGCGAGCAGCGACGTCAAATCGGTCTTCGGTCAGCGGCGTATTCAAATCCGGTCCCTCGGCGAGCGCCGTTCCCCAATAGGCCATCGCAAGGTGCGGATCGATGGCAGCGGCCTGCGCGAAAGCGCGTGCGGACTCTTCGCCGTCGTAGGCGTAATAGAGAAAGAGGCCACGATCGATTGCCGTTTGTGCTTGCGAATCGTTCGTCGATACGGGCAAGTGAACGGGCGCTGCCACGGAAACCGCCGCAAGGACCACGACTGCAAGCAGATTCACGCGACGTTTTTCAACCGTCGCGTCGCGCACTCCGTGCTAGACAGCCTGCGCACGGTAGGGTAAGATACGCTTTTGTCCAAGGAGCCGCTACCGGTCGGGGCGCGTAGCTCAGCGGGAGAGCATCCGCTTCACACGCGGGGGGTCGTTGGTTCAATCCCAACCGTGCCCACCAGGTCGGTGGTGCCGGTCTCTGGCGCTGTAGCTCAGTTGGTTAGAGCGTCGCCCTGTCACGGCGAAGGTCGTGGGTTCGAGCCCCATCAGCGTCGCCAGCTTGCGTCGAGCGCATTGCAAGAGCGGTGCGCTCGACGACAAACGGGCCAAGGTAGCTCAGTCGGTAGAGCACGCGCCTGAAAAGCGCGGTGTCGCCAGTTCGATTCTGGCCCTTGGCACCATTTTATGAGCCAACAGTCAGTCGCGCAGCGTTCGGTCGAAGAACTCGACGGTTCGGCGCCACGCCGCTTCGGCGTGCTCTCGATGGTAATGTCCCAGGCCGCCCTCGCCGGGTTCGCCCGTATTGTAGAAGCCGTGCTTGGCGTCGTAACGGTGAAACTCGGGCTCGACGCCGCTCGCTTTGAGCTTACGCTCGATCTCGTCGACGCCTTCGATCGTAAAGAAGCCGTCGTCGAGCGCCCAGTGTCCCTGGAGCGGGACAGATATCTTTCTCGGATCACCTGCATCCGAAGGCGGATAACCGTACCAAACGCTGGCCGCATCAAACTCGCGACCGTGCATGACGCTCAGCATCGCCAAGGCGCCGCCCATGCAGAAGCCGGCGACGCCCACGCGGCTTGCGCCTCGCTCGCGCAGGTAATGCGCGGCACCTGCCGCATCTTGTGTTGCGGCGTCGCTGAAATCAAGGCCCTGCATCAAATGGTTTGCTTCGTCACCGGTCGCCGCGCTGCGCCCTCGATAGAGATCGGGAACGAGCACGTTGAAGCCGTGTGACGCGAGGCGGTCCGCGGTCGCCCTGATGCGATCGTCGAGCCCCCACCATTCTTCGAAGAGAACGATGCCGGGCGCGTGCGGCTGCTGCGCTTGCGCGAGATAGCCCGGCGCGGTCTTTCCGTCGGGCCGCGCGAACTCGACCGTCGAGCCCATCAGCGGTGTTCCAGGATGGCGACCTCTTCCGCATCCTGTCGATCTAAGTTCTCGGCGCGCTCGCTGACGAGCCACCTGTTAGCAGCTCGAACCTTATCGGGACGCACGCGTTCCTTGAACCACGCGTAGAGCTCGTCGTCGTTCGGATTCCGTCGCAACACTTCGTCGAACTCGGCTACGGTAATTCCCCAGCGCTCCATCACGCCTCTGTCCATCGGGCATGGATAGATGTAATCGTGTATCGTTCCGGCGGCCGACGCGCGCCCTTTGTCGGCCGCGCGGAGCAGCCAAAGGGCTTCGCCGATAGCGTCGCGTCCGCGCCGCGGAAACGTTTTTCCATCTCGAAAATCGGTAGGCATGCGCTTCATAATGCGCGGCGGCGGCGACGGGTTGCGGCGGCCAGGCGAGCGAACGACAAGTCATGCACGAGCAAAAGGTGTTGCCGGCGCACGAGCCGCGCTGGCATGCGTCGTTGGCCGTTTTAGCGGCGCTGCTGCTCTACGTTACGCTCCCGCCGCGTTTGACGATTGGGCCGACCTGGGTTGCTCCGGCTCTGGTGCTGGTGTTGCTCATCCCGCTTTCCATCTTGGCGCCGCGCCGTCACCTCGAGACGCGTCGCTCGCGGTTCGCGGGAATCATCCTGATTGCGATCGTCAATTTCTTTAACCTCACCTCGGTGCTGCTGCTCGTCGCGTCCTTCTTTCGGTCCGAAGCGGCGGCGCATCAGCCGGGCTTATTGCTGCGCACCGGCGCGCAGATTTGGTTTACGAACATTCTCGTCTTTGCGCTGTGGTTCTGGGAGCTCGACAGCGACGGCCCGGAAGCGCGCGCGCATGCTAATGCCGCAACAGAGTTCCAAAACACCGATTTTCTCTTTCCGCAGATGCAGATGACGATTGCGAGCCGAGGTGCATTGTCCAGCTGCATCGATCCGATGTGGAAGCCGCAATTCTTCGATTATTTTTATCTAGCGTTTACCAACGCAACGGCCTTCAGCCCGACCGACGTCATGCCGTTGAGCCGGCAAGCAAAGGCGCTGATGGGTGCCGAGGCGACCATCGCGCTGATTACCATCGCGATCGTCCTCGCCCGAGCGATCAGCCTCATCACATAAGGTATGAAGATTGCCGGTCGATTGCTCTGTTTGCGCCGGCGCCTAGCTGCGGCCGGGCAGTTGCCCGAGGCGGCCGTTACGCCTGAACTCAAGCGCGGGGTCGCGGGTTATAGGGCGCAGCATGGGTCGGCTCGAATCTGAGGTCGCCGGTGGGCGGGTATGATGTAATGGCAGCCTGCGACCTTCCCAAGGTTGATGCGTGGGTTCGATTCCCACTACCCGCTCCAGCCGATGCTCGGCGACGTAGCCAAGTGGTAAGGCAGGGCTCTGCAAAAGCCCCATTCGGCAGTTCGAATCTGCCCGTCGCCTAAAAGGCTTCCACATGACACGTGTCGCGGTCGTCGGGGCGGGTGCCATCGGGGGATTTCTCGCGGCTGCGCTCGCCAAGGCCGGCTTCTCGATCGCAGTCGTCGCACGCGGAGCGCACCTTGCCGCGATCCGGCGCAACGGGCTGCGTGTCGAAAGCGATCTTGGCGCCTTCGCCGCGCACGTCGACGCAAGCGACGATTTGCGCGATTTCACCGACTGTGACGTGCTGCTCCTCACTTTTAAGGCGCATCAGTGGCCGGACTTCCAAGCACAGCTCGAGCCGTTTGCGGTTCGAGCGCCGGCGATCGTGACGATGCAGAACGGGGTGCCGTTTTGGTACGTTCGTGAACCGCCGTTGGTAAGCGTCGATGCCGGCGGCAGAATCGGTAAGCTCTTTGGCGACGATCGCGTGATCGGAGCGGTCGTGCACGTCTCGGGAGAGATCGTCGCCCCGGGCTTCGTCCGGCAGAGCGGAGGTTTGCGCTATGTGCTGGGCACTCCCAACGGTGGCAAAGGCGATACGCTCGACGCGCTCGCCGCGATCTTTCGCGACGCCGGCCTAGCGCCGGAAATCGATGCGAACGTACGCGCGACGGTTTGGCTCAAGCTCGTCAACAATGCCGGCCTCAATCCAACGAGCGTACTGCGCGGCATGACGATCAAACCCATGCTTGCCGATTCCGGCGCGCGCGCGCAGGTGCGCGAAATGATGACGGAGACGTTGCGGGTCGGCCAAGCAATGGGCGTCGTATCCGCCGTTGACGTTGACGCGCGCATCGATTATGCGGCTCGTTTGAACGATGTGAAAACCTCGATGCTGCAAGATTACGAGCGCGGACGGTCGCTCGAGCTCGATCCAAATTCTGGGTGCGGTCGTCGAGCTTGGCGACAGGTACGGCGTGGCCGTCCCGCACTTGCGCGCTGCTTATGAAAGGCTTCGCCATTTGAGTGTGGCGGAGTCGCTGAAGTGATCGCGGCCCGGCGTATCGGCGCAGACGATATTTGCGCGCTGCACGGCGTCGGAACGAAGACCGCTCCGCTCTTTGTGGGAGTCGGAATTGCTACTCCGGCGGCGCTTTTGGAGTATCTCCCGTTCCGCTACGACGATCTTCGGTTTCCCACGCCCGCGCGGCGGCTCGGTGAAACCGGAGGCGAAGAGAATGCCGTCGGCCGCGTCGCCGCCGTAAAGGAAAGGCGGGTTCGCGGTCTCGAGATCGTCGAGGTGCGGCTTACCGACGACGCGGGAGATTCGTTCCACGCCAAGTGGATTGGACGCAACCGCTACGTCTACGGCCGCTTCCACGACGGGATGCGTCTCTTCGCGCGGGGCCGCGTCGAGCGGACGCTTTCCGGCCCCGTCATAAGCGTTTCGCATTACGTGCAGCTCGACGATGACGAGCACTACCGCGGCGAGCTCGTTCCGATCTATCGTGCGTCCAAAGAGCTCGCCAGCCGAAAGATCGCGATGGTGGTGAGGAAGAACCTCCCACGACTGCTCGAGTCGGCGCCGCCCGATCCGTTGCCTCCGCCGCTTGCCGCCGCTCGCGGATACGGCGGACTCGCGGAGGCGTACCGCGCCGTGCATGCGCCGCGCACCCCGGAAGAGGCCGAGCGCGCGCGAGAGCGCTTTGTCTTCGCCGAGTTTCTCGTGCTGGCGGCTGCGGCGCAATTGCGGCGGATCGAGCGCGAGCGCGATCACGACGCTCGCGCGCTGCGCGTACCGTCCGACTTGCTCGAGTGCTTGGAGCAGACGCTTCCCTTCGCGCTCACCAACGCGCAGCGGCGTGTCGTGCTCGAGATTTGGCGCGACATGAGCCGCGACGTTCCCATGAACCGGCTTTTGCAAGGCGACGTCGGGAGCGGCAAGACGCTCGTCGCCGCGGCAGCGGTACTCCTCGCTGCCCGAAACGGCATGCAGTCGGCGCTCATGGCGCCGACCGAGCTGCTTGCGTGGCAGCACGCCAGCAAACTGGCTCCGCTTCTTTTGCCATTCGGCGTCACGCTCGAAGGCGTCTTCGGCAGCCAGAGCGTGCGGTCGCGCAACGCAGCGCTCGAAAAGCTTGCAAGTGGGGAAGCTTCGGTCGGGGTCGGTACGCACGCGCTTCTGACCCATGGCGTCGATTTCGACCGGCTCGGTCTGGCGATCATCGACGAACAGCACCGTTTCGGCGTCGAGCAGCGCGCTCGTTTGCGAGCCAAGGGCATCTCGCCGCATACGCTGCACATGACGGCCACGCCAATTCCGCGGACGCTCGCCCAGTCCGTGTATGCCGATCTGGATCTTTCCATCATCGACGAGCTTCCGCCCGGGCGGCCGCCGGTCGAGACGTTTGCGGTGAGAACGAGTCGACTTAGCAGGGTGTACGAGTTCGTGCGCAAGAATGCGAGAGCCGGTCACCAAGCGTACATCGTCGCGCCCGTGATCGAGGAAGGCGAAGGCCCCCTCACGAGCGTCGTTGCCGAAGCCGAGCGGCTCAAAAACGAGGTCTTTGCGGATTTGCGGCTCGGTCTGTTACACGGTCGTCTTTCCTCGCGTGAGAAGGAGGAAATCATGGGACGCTTTGTGCGCGGCGACCTCGACGTGCTCGTCTCTACCACCGTCATCGAAGTCGGAGTCGACGTCCCCAACGCCACCGCAATGGTTATCCTCGACGCGCAGCGTTACGGTCTCGCACAGCTTCATCAGCTGCGAGGACGCGTTGGCCGCGGAGCAGCCAAATCGTTCTGCATCTTCGTTTATCCCGACGACGCCGGCGAGCGCGAGCGTCTCGAAGTTCTCACTCGGTCGGCCGACGGGTTCGAAATCGCCGATGAAGACCTACGACTGCGCGGGCCCGGGCAGCTCGCCGGCACGGTGCAATCGGGCGCGGCCGAACTTCGGCTCGGGGATCTTCTGCGCGACGTCGACGTCTATCGTGCGGCCAAGCTCGCCGCCCAAGAGATCGTCGCGCGCGATCCGACGCTAGCGCACCCCGAACACGCGGGCTTGCGAGCTGCGCTCGAAACGCAGCCGAACTCGCGCGCGCTGCTGCTCTCGTCGTGAGGGTTAGGCCGCGGCGAAGCGAATAGCGCAGCCATGCAGAATCGTATGGCTTTTATCGCGATGCTCGTGCTTGCGACAGCGTCGGCCGCCGCGCTGCCCACGACCGCCCGCGCACAAGCCGCCGACGTAGCTCGAGCGACCCTTTCGAACGGGCTTCGCGTGATCGTCGTGCGCAACACGCTCGCGCCGGTGGTCACGCTCATGCTCAACTATGAGGTCGGCTCCGACGAACAGTCGATTCCGGGGCTCGCGCACGCCACAGAGCACATGATGTTTCGCGGGAGCCGCACGCTGTCGTCGTCGCAGCTCATGGAAGCCGTGGGAATCACGGGCGGAGATTTCGATGCCGACACGCAGAGCAACGTGACGCAATATTTCTTCACCATGCCGTCCCAGTATCTCGACATCGGCCTGCGCGCCGAACGCTCCCGGGCGACCGGTTTATTGATGTCACAGAACTTATGGAATCAGGAGCGGGGGGCGATCACTCAGGAAGTACAGCAGGACAACAGCATCGCTCTCTATCGCTTATTCGTCAAAATGCAGACACGCCTGATCGGAGGAACCCCCTACGACAAGAACACGCTGGGAACGGTGACCGACTTCGCCAAGAACGTGAATAGCTCGCAACTGTTAAAGTTCTATCACCGGTGGTATCATCCCAACAACGCAATCTACGTTATCGCCGGCGACGTCGACCCGGCGGCCACCATCGCGCGCGTGAGAGAGCTTTTCGGCAACATTCCACGTGGGAAGCTGCCGGCGCGGGAACCGGTACGTCTCACCACGCTCAAAGGAGCGGTCTATCACGACGTTTCCGATCAGCCTTACACCGGCGTTCTGCTCGGCTATCGGTTTCCCGGCTATCAGAGTCCGGATTATGCCGCCGGGCAAATCTTGGGCGACGTTCTCTCCAGCCAGCGAAGTAATTTCGGCGGCTTAGCATTTACCGGCAAGGCTCTCGCTACGCAATTCTTCATTCAACCATATCCGAAGGCGGCGGTCGCGATTGCGTTTGCTGCGGTGCCGGTTACGACGCCGGCGCAAACGATCGACGGCGACATGCGCGCGATCATCAACGGCTACCAGAAGAGCGGCGTCCCGCCCGAGCTCGTCGAGGCGGCAAAACTCCGAGAGATCTCGCAGCTGGAGTTCAATGCCAACTCGATCGTGGGGCAGGCTACGCAGTGGAGTCAGGCCGTCGCCGTTCAAGGTCTCTCGTCGCCCGACGATATGATCGCGGAGTTCAACAAGGTCAGCGTGGCGGACGTCAATCGGGTTATGCGAACATACCTCGACAACAACCGCGTCGTCGCCGCCTACGCCGTGCCGAAGAATGCCGGAGCGGCAATCTCGGGCGGTGCGATGGCCAAAGAAAACAACGAGATTCCTCCGACGTCGCACGAGCCCCTCCCGGCTTGGGCACAGAGAGTGCTCGGGCATCTCCAGGTTCCGGAGCAGACGTTGGAGCCGGCAGACATGACGCTGTCGAACGGCATTCGCCTGATCGTGCAGCCCGAGCATATCTCGCATACCGTCGTTGTGGCTGGTCAAGTCAAAAACGATCCTCAAGTGCAGGAGCCGCCCAATCAGGAGGGCATTGCCGACGTGACGGCCTCGCTGTTGCCGTACGGAACCACAACCTACGATCGCATCGCATTGCAAGCCCAGCTCGACAAGATTGCGGCTTCGACGACCGCCGGCACGGATTTCGGTTTGGAAGTGCTGTCGTCGCAATTCGACCGGGGCGTGGAGCTGTTGGCCGACGAAGAGCTGCATCCGGCCTTCAATGCGACGGATTTTTCGATCGTGCGGCAGCAGACCGTCGGAGCCGTAACGGGAGAAATGACCGCGCCCAATCATCTGGCCGAAGTAGCGCTCGGAAAAGCGCTTTATCCGTCGGGCGATCCGGCGCAGCGCTTTGCGACGCCCAAGAGCGTCGACGGATTGTCACTCAGCGACGTCACATCGTGGTTCACGAGGACCTATCGCCCGGACCTCACGACGATCGTCGTGATCGGCGACACGACGCCGGAAGCGGCCAAAGCCATCTTCCAACGATACTTCGGCGGGTGGACCGCTGCCGGGCCGAAGCCGAAGGTCGATCCGCCGCCCGCTCCGCCCAACGCGCCGAGCCAAGTGAACGTTCCAGCGACCGGACGCGTGCAGTCGTCGGTAAAACTGGTTGAAACGATTCCACTGGTACGCACCGATCCGGCGTGGCCGCACTTGCAGCTCGCCAACACCGTGCTGACGGGCGGGTTCTACTCGTCGCTGCTCTACCACGACTTGCGTGAGATTCACGGCTATGCGTACTCCGTGGGCAGTCGCGTCAAGGCCGGAAAGGTGAGGGCGACTTTCAGCATCGACTATGCGTGCGAGCCCCAGAACATCGTTCCGGCTGAGGCGCTCGTAAAAGCCGTGCTTGCGCAGCTCCAGCGCGAGCCGATCGAACCCGATCGCCTCTTGCGGTCGAAAGCGCTGCTGATGGGCGAGGTACCGATTCGCGAGTCGAGTTACGATGGCGTCACGGCTCAACTTCTCGACTACGCAACGCTCGGCTTGCCGTTGAATCAGAACGTGGTCGACGCGAAGGCCGAGCTCGCGGCGACGGCGCAAACCGTCCAGGCCGCGTTGGCCAAGTACGTGCGGCCGGATGGATTCGTGCGCGTGGTCACCGGCCCGGGGCCGCGATAAGCCGAATGAATGCGGTCTGCGGGATCGGTTTCGACATCGACCATACCATGGCGATCGACAACCGCCTCGAACGCGTGGCCTTTCTGAGGCTGCTTGAAGTAGTTCTGGCGGAGGGCGGACGGACGGTCGGGACGCTTAGCGACGAGATCGACGACATCGACGAACTGCTGGCGCAACAGCGACGAGGCGACTTTTCCATTGACGACGCGGTGCGCCGCTTCGTCACCAAGCGATGTTTGGAACCGGCGAACCATCACATCGAGAAGTTCCGGCGAAGCGCCGTCGATATGGTCGATGCGTTCGTTGTGCCGCTGCCGGGCGTCAAGCGCACGCTGGAAGCGCTGCGGGAGCGCGGGATCGCCGTGGCCGTGCTGAGCAACGGCTGGAACCCGCTGCAGGCGCGCAAGGCCGAACGGGCCGGTTTTCGTGGCCCCGTTTTGGTGAGCAGCGAGATCGGGGAACAGAAACCGGCGCCCGCCGCATTCGCGATGCTCGTGCGTACGCTCGAAACGGATCCGCGACAGACGTGGTACGTTGGAGACAATCCGCATGGGGACGTCGCGGGCGCGCAAGCCGCCGGGATGCAAGGCGTCTGGATGAATTGGGAACGTAAGGCGTATCCGGCAAGTTTGGAGCCGCCGACGTACATCGTTGCGAGTTTTCCGGAGCTGCTTGAGTTTTTACCGGCACGGGCGGGGGTCTAATGCGGGGCCTTGTGCTCGCTGCGGCATGCGCGCTGCTCTGCGCGGCTGCGTCTCCCGCCTCAGGCTACCAGCAAAGGCTCGTGGCGCTGGAGCGCCGGTACACCTTCTGGTCGTTCGAACAAGACCCCGCCTCGGCGACGGATGCCGGGCTTCATGCCTACGATAATCGTCTCGCGGATTTCTCCCCGGCGGCGCAAGCCGCCCAGATGGCACGACTGAGGACGTACCGCAACGCGCTGGCCGCGCTCCAGCCGCCCCCGGACGCGAGCCCGCACGAGCGCGTCGATTATCTCTTGATTCGAGCGAATCTCGAGGGAGAGTGGTGGAGCCGAACCGTGTTGCGAGGCCTGCAGCGCAACCCCAGCATCTACGAAGGGGAATGCAGCAACGGAATCTTCTCGATCTTGAAACGGCAGTACGCAAGCGATGAGACGCGCATTCGCGCTGCGATCGGTCGACTGCGTGCTTGCCCGCGGGTGCTCGACGAGGGGCGTGCCAACCTCACGCAAACGGTGCGAGAGTTCGCACAGATCGCATCGGAGGACATTCGCGACGGCGACTCCCTCTACACCGTGTCCCTGGACCAAGTCGCGCACGACGTTTCGCCCGCCACGCGGCGAGAATTGAGCGAGGCCCAAGCGGTCGCGCTGCGCGCCTTGCACGCCTATCGCTCCTGGCTCGACGCCCGTATGGCAAGCTTTCCTGCTGGAGGCTTTTCCGTTGGGCGCAAGCAGTACGATTGGTATCTGCGGCGGGTCTTGTTGCTGCCCTACGATTCCGTGCAGGTGGCGGCAATCGGGCGTCTCGAGCTCGCTCGCGACCGCGCCTTGGAGAGATGGGAGGCGGCTCGCGACGCCCAGGAGCCGTCGCCCTCACCGGCGCCGACCTTCGCATCGAAAGCAGCTTTTCTTTCGTACTACGAGCAGAGCTTGGCAAAGCTCGTTGCGTTCATCAACTCGCATCAAATCGTCACGATTCCAGCGTATATTGGGCCGTTCCATATCGTCGAGGTTCCCAAAGCCCTCGCCGCAACCTACCCGGGCGGCTTCATGAACCCGCCGGGGATGTTCTCAAGCGATCCTCAGGGATTCTATTTTGTGCCGGATTTCAGCCCAAGCAATCAAAGCTTCTTCGTCGAGCAAGCCCGCCAGTCGGTGCTGCCGCTACTCGGACACGAGGGAATTCCGGGGCATTTCATGCAGTTCACGTACGCCTATCACAATCCGGATTTCATCCGACACGTTCAAGGCGACGGCGTCTTCGCCGAAGGCTGGGCTTTCTACGGAGAAGAGATGCTTATGAGGGAAGGGCTGTATGCGGACGATCCCGGCGCACGTCGGCAGGTGCTTCATTTGATGCGTCATCGGGCGACTCGAATCGGTGTCGACGTCGCCTTGGCAACTGGGGAGATGACGCTGCCGGCAGCCATCGCGTATTTCGAAAAGAACGCCGGAATCGATTACGATACCGCTCGCGGCGAGGCGACCCGTTTTGCCATGGATCCGGGCCAGGCAATCGACTATCTCGTCGGAAAGACACAAATCGAAACCCTGCTCGGTCTGGTCCAAGATCGCGAAGGGACCGCCTTCGAACAGCGCCGCTTTCACGACCGGCTGCTTTCCTATGGGACCGTACCCTATTCAACGATTCGCTACGAATGGCTCGGTGACGACACGTGGCTGCGTGGCTCGCTGCGGCCGCTTGCACCTCACGAGTTCTAGCCGCATGCCGCCTCGCATCACCGGCGGATCGCTTGGAAGCCGAAAGCTGCGTTCGCCAAAGGGCCTGCACGTTCGTCCCACGCCGGGACGCGTGAAAGAGTCGCTCTTTTCCATTTTGAGGGACCGGCTCGAGGGCGCTCGCGTGCTCGATTTGTTCGCCGGTACCGGCGCAATCGGTTTCGAGGCGGCTTCGCGAGGCGCCGCCCGCGTCGTTTCCGTCGAGGCTTCGCGTGAGGTGGCTCACGCAATTGAAGGGGCTGCTAAGACTCTTGGCGTCGACGCCGTGGTAACGGTATTTCCTGCGCCCGCGGAGCGCGCGCTCTATCGTTTGGAGGGCCCGTTCGACATCGTCTACCTCGATCCGCCCTACGCCGATCCGGTTCCCTTGCAGCTCCTTCGTCTCATGCGTGAGCGGCGAGTGCTGGCGCCCAACGCTTTGGTCGTCTACGAGCATGCGGCAAAACGTATCTTGCCCGAGATACCCGGGTATCGCTCGGTGCGCGAAGAAGTCTATGGCGATGTCGCTCTCGCCTTCTTGTCTTTGGACTCTTGACGAACGGTAAGCTGATGCGCTTGACGCGCGCGGTTTACCCCGGATCGTTCGATCCGCCGACGAACGGACATCTCGACGTTATCGAGCGCGCGGCCAACTGTTTTGGGGAACTCGTCGTCGCGATCGTCGTCAATCCGCAGAAGCGCGCGCCGATGTTCTCGCTTGAAGAACGCGAGGAGATGCTCAAAGCGAGCATTGCGTCGCTATCGAACGTGCGGGTCGAGCACTTCCGCGGTCTGCTCGCCGACTACGTGCGCGCTGCTCGCGCCGACGTCATCGTGAAAGGCTTGCGGGTCATTTCCGACTTCGAGAGCGAGATGTCGGCCGCATTGATGAATCGCTCGCTTTCGGACGTCGATACGCTGTTCTTGATGTCCGACCAAAAATATTCGTTCGTTAGCTCTAGCCTCGTCAAAGAGGTCTTCTTCCTAGGCGGTGAGGTCGCCGCGCTCGTGCCCGAACCGGTACTCCGCGTGATGGCGGAGAAACGCATAAGCTTGCAACGGAGGTAGCAATGTCGGTCTATCGCGTGCTGGATAAGCTCGAAGCCTACGTTCACGAGGGAACGTGGCTGCCCGCCGGCTATCGCATTCTCTCGGAAGAGCGTTTGCTCGAGCTGCTCGAAAAAATTCGTGCGTCGCTCCCAGAGGAGGTCGGGCGCGCAAAGGTCATTGCCAAGGATCACGAGCGCATGATGCGCGCCGCGCAAGAGAAGGCGCAGGCAATCGTTCAGGGAGCCGCCAGCAAACAGGGAGAGCTCGTCCAGGAAAACGAGATCTGGCAGCGCGCTCGTGCGAGCGCGGATGCGGTGTTGCGCGAGGCAGAAGAGCGCGCACGCGTCGTGCGTGAAGGCGCCGACCGATATGCCGCCGAGGTGCTCCTCGAGATGGAGACACGTCTCGGCGGAGCGCTTGGAGTCGTCCGTAAGGGCCGCGAACTGCTCGGTGGGGCACGTCAGGGCCAAGCTTCCGCCCAGCCGCTCGCGGAAGCGGCCGCGAAGAGTAAACGGGCGGCGTTCGACTTGACGACGGCGACGGAAGAGACGGCCGCGCTCGAATCGGTTTAGGACTGGTAGCCGGAAGGTTGGGAAAGCTATAGCAACATGAAGCAAATAGCAATCGTGCTCGCGCTCGCCGGCTCACTTCTCACGCCGGCGTTTGCGGACCAACCGGGCGGTATTTCGGGCACCGTCGTAGATGCGAAGACCGGGCAGCCGATCGCCCACGCGACCCTGTACTACTATCGCAGCCCCTATCTCGAGCACGGCAACAATCGCATCATGAAGCTCGAGACGAATACGCGCGGATTTTTTAGCGACGTCACGCTCGATCCCGGACGATACGTCATCATGGCGCGGTTTCCGGGAAAGGTGGAGGGTTGCGCCCTCGACGACGTGATCGGTGGGGAAGTAACGCGCTTGCGAATAGAAATCGGACACGACGCGCTCATGTGCAGCGGCCCGCGCGTCCATCCGACGCTGGTCGATCCGAACGCCACCGTCGACGTCTATCACGTATAATTTTTAATGGCTTCCCTCGACGAGACATCTTTTTCGGCCATCCTCTATGGCTAAATCCCCTTCTCAGCTCATCACCGAAAGAATCGCAGAGCTAGACGACTGGCGCGGCGAGACGCTTGCGCAGGTCCGCAAGCTCATCAAAGAGGCAGACCCTAAGATAACCGAAGAATGGAAGTGGAGGGGAGTTCCAGTCTGGTATGACAGCGGGATCGTCTGCACGGGCGAGTCTTACAAGACTCACGTAAAGCTCACTTTTGCGAAGGGCGCTTTCATCAGCGACCCCAAGCGCATCTTCAATTCGAGCCTAGACGGAAACCTAAGGCGCGCAATCGATCTCTATGAAGGCGAGAAAATCAACGAAGCTGCCTTCAAGGAGCTAATCCGCGCTGCAGTCAAGCTGAACTCCAAAGCAAGGAAATAGCGACGGCCTAAACGGGCGGGGCCTCGACGTTATGGGCAAAGGCTTCGAGGCGCGCGCGATCGATCGCTCGCACTCGTCCGCGAGCCAGCTCGAGCGCACCAGCGTTCTTGAGCCGCAAGAGAGCGCGCGCGGCCATATCGCGGACGGTGCCCGCGGCAGCGGCGATCTGCGCTTGCGAGAGGTCTTCGACGCCGGGAAGACCGCGCGCCATTCCCACTGAGGTCCGCGCGTAGCCGAGTAAAAACTTCGCGACACGCTGCAAGACGTGCGCGAAGGCGAGGTCGGCTATCGTATCGATCGAGCGTCGCCGAGCTTGCGACGAAGCAATGAGGAAGCCCAGCGCAAGCTCGGCGTCGCTGCGTGCTGCGTGAATCACCGCTTCGCTGGGCAGCGTAATGATCGTGGCGTCCGTCAATGCCTCGGCTCGCGTCGTTGCGCCGCCGCCGTCGAACGTGCCGCTCTCGTTGAGCGTGTCGTGGCTGAGCCGCTCGCCGATCGTGTGCGTTTTGCCGTCGGGTGAGAGCAGCGTGTAAATGACTTTGCCGCTCCTTACGATACCAAGATAAGGCCAGACCTCGCCCTCGTCGAAAATCGTGTCACCGGAGCGGTAGCTGCGTTCCGCCATCTGAGCGGCCAACTCTTTGACGGTGTTTGCCTTCGCCGACGTAAAAGCTCCGACGTGCGAGAGAAAACCTTGGCCGTCGGCGTTTTCGTCGATTCGCTCGAGGCGAATGGTCCAGCGGTTTCCTCCAAGATTGCGAGCGTCCCAGGAGAAGCGCCCAGGACGAAGTTGCGCCATCTCGTTGCGCAGTGCGCGCGGATCGGTCTCTTCGTTGATTTCCAATGCGCCGCCGATGTGAAGCTTGTCGAACGCCTCGACGATCTTCTCGGTTTTCCTGGCGGTTAAAAGCGACCGGGCGTCAAGCGTCACCGCTGCGGGTCGAGTCATCGGCATACTTGCTCCGTCTTAGTGATGCTGAATGACCGCGCCTGCCGAGTGCGGAATACCCCGACGCGTCATGAGCATCGAACTGCAGGATAGCGACGTGGTTATCGTCGCGGGAGCCCGAACTCCGTTTGGAAATCTCGGCGGAGCGTTAGCCGATCTCTCCGCGACCGATCTCGCCGTCGCGGCGGCCGAGGCGGCGATTTCGCGTAGCGGCGTGGCGCGCGAGTCGATCGACGAAGTGGTCTTCGGCAACGTGATCCAAACCAGCGCGGATGCGATTTACCTCGCTCGCCACGTCGGCTTGCGCGCCGGCCTGCCGGTAGGCGTGCCGGCCTTGACCGTCAATCGCCTTTGCGGCTCCGGGCTCCAAGCGATTCTTTCCGCTGCACAATCGCTGACGCTCGGCAACGCGAGGTACGCGTTGGCCGGTGGCACCGAGAACATGAGCCAGGCGCCGCACGTCGTGCGCGGCGCGCGCAAGGGTTTTCATCTCGGGCAAAACGTTTCGTTCGAGGACTCGCTTTGGACGGCGCTCATCGACTCATACGGCAACACGCCGATGGCGATCACGGCGGAAAACCTCGCAAAGAAATACGGCGTCTCGCGCGCGGAATCCGATGAGTTTGCACTGGCAAGCCAAGAACGCGCGCTCGCAGCGCAAAGCAACGGCTACTTTGCGGAGGAGATCGTCCCGGTCGAAGTTCCGGGGCCGAAGGGCACGACCATGCGTGTTGAAAAAGACGAAGGTCCCCGCGCCGGTTTGACGATGGAGAAGCTCGGAAAGCTGCCGGCGCGTTTCGTTGAAAATGGCGTCGTGACGCCGGGCAATGCGAGCGGCATCACCGACGGCGCGGCAGCGGTCGTGCTCACGACGGTGAGGCAAGCGAAAGCCGACGGCCTGTCGTGGCTGGGCCGCATCATTTCCGGCAGCGTCGTCGGCGTCGATCCGACGATCATGGGAATCGGTCCAGCCTTTTCGATTCCGAAAGCCTTGCAAGGCGGCCGTCTCGAGCTGCGTGACGTTGACGTCATGGAGATCAACGAAGCGTTCGCTCCGCAAGTCATTGCATGTCTTCGCGAACTGGGAAATGATGGGGCTGCCCTCAACCCGCACGGGGGTGCGATTGCACTTGGCCATCCGCTCGGCGCATCGGGTGCGCGACTCGCAATTACGACGCTTCACGAGCTGCGGCAGCGTGGCGGCGGCTACGGGATCGCGTCGGCGTGCATAGGGGGAGGGCAAGGTATCGCAGCGCTCTTCAGCGTGGAGTAGGGTTTGGGATGCGCTCGCGGTGTTGGCGATCGCATTTGCACTCTGGAAGATTTTCGTCGAGCCGCGTTCGTTCTCTGCGCCCGGATCGCAACCCGCGCCGCACGCAGTCTATCCTCGAATTAACGGCGGTACGTTTCGCGTCGCCGATCAACGCGGTCACGTCGTCTTTCTCGATTTCTATGCGAGCTGGTGCGAGCCGTGCAAGATCGAGCTGCCGCTCGTCGAGCGATGGTCGCGAGCTCACCCAAACGCCGTCGTCGTACCCGTCGACGTCGGAGAAGCACGCCCGGTCGCGATTCGGTTTGCACGGCGCTATTCGCTGCAAAACGTCGCGCTGGATCCGCAGAGCAGCGCTCCAGCGCTCTTCGGCGTTGGAGGCTTTCCGACGATCGTCGTGATCGACGCGACCGGCGACATTCGCGCAAAGTGGGAAGGCCTCAATCCCGCCATCGGTCTGGCGCTAACCAACGCCGCGAACCATCTATGACTCGTGTTGCTCCCCTAAAACAATTCGAATTCTTCGTGGCGTACGGCGTACGCGAGGAGACCGCCGCGAAGGTGTTGCAGGCGAGTAAACCCCGCCTCGCGCAACCGTCTCACCGCCCAGAGAGACTTAGCACCGACCCGGCAGGCGACGACGTAGCGCGAGGCGCTGTCGAGCTCGTGCATTCGCGCTTCGAGTTCCGACGCCGGGATGCTGATCGCGTGGTCAATCGATCCTAGCACCGCTTCGTGGGGTTCTCGAACGTCCAACAAGCGCGCCTCTCGGAGCGCCTCGTCGAGCTGGTCGGCCTCGATCTCCTGCACCACGGAATCAGCGGGAGCGTCTTGATATGCTTCGGATGCAATCCGGGAAATCGTCGCACGGTCTCCGCAGAGCTCGCATTGCGGATCGCGTTGGAAACGAACCTCGCGCGTGCGGGCGCTGAGCGTGTCGATTAACAGAAGCCTGCCCGCGAGCACGTCGCCGATGCCGAGCAAAAGCTTGAGCGCCTCACTCGCCTGCCACGCGCCGACGATTCCGGCGAGCGCGCCGAGCACGCCTCCCTCGGCGCACGTCGGACGGCTTTCCGCCGGCGGCGGCTCGGGATAGAGGCAACGGTAGCACGGTCCGTCGGGCGCTCGAAAGACGCTCACTTGGCCGTCGAAGCGAAAGATCGAGCCGTAGACGTCGGCACGTTTTTCAAAGAAACACGCGTCGTTGATCAGGTAGCGCGATGGAAAGCGGTCCGTGCAATCGAGCACGACGTCGTAGAGTCCCACCAGTTCGCGAGCGTTGCTCGAATCGAATCGCAGCGCGAGGGCATCGACGTTGACGAGCGGATTGATGCCCCCCATCCGCTGCGCGGCGGCCGCGGCTTTCTTGCGTCCGACGTCGGATTCGCTGAAAATCGTCTGACGTTGCAAATTCGTTTCATCGACGACGTCGTCGTCGACGATCCCAATGCGCCCGACTCCGGCAGCCGCGAGATACTGCAACGCCGGCGATCCCAAACCACCGGCACCGATCACCAAAACCCGCGACGCGCTCAGCCGCTCCTGCCCCGATAATCCCACTTCGGGAATCAAGAGGTGGCGGCTGTAACGGCGCCGCTCGCGCGCGTTCATTCCCTGCCGCTTTCCCATACGGGATGGTGGTCGTTCAGCCAAGCTAAGACGGCCGCGCGGGAGTGCTCGGCGGCGTAGGTATGATCGCTCTCGATCGTAGCAAACGATTTCGGTTCCGGTGCCCGATCGTAAAGTTCTCGCACGCTCTTTGGGCTCACCATCGCGTCGCGATTCGCGGCCACATAAAGCGCGGGACGTCCCGCCAGCCGCACGAGCAGTTCGCCGTAGCGCCGGTCGACGTCGGCAACGAGCTCCGGCAAGCTAACACCGACGACGTATGAGGAACGAAAATCGGCGACGCCGACCTTTCGCAGCGTCTCGAGCGAGGTTGGGCGTCCGTATCCGGTCGCAATAGCGATCGTCCCTAGGATATTCGCATCGGTAGCGGCGGTGAAGATCGCCGTCATTCCTCCCATGCTGTGTCCCAAGGTATACGTCGCGCCGTCCCCGCGCTCGCGCGCGAACGCCACGACGGCAAACATCGCGTCGACGCAATCGTCAACTCCGCGCAGCTCGCCGCCGCTCGAGCCGAGCTTGTGGCCTGGAAAATCCAAGCTATAGACGCCAAAGCCATGGCTGGACAGAAACGAGCAGAGAAAATCCAAATTCTGTTTGCTCGACGAATATCCGTGACCCGCGATCAGGCAAACGCCGCGTGGCCGGCGGGGCTCGTAATGAAGCACCGCGACCGGGTTTCTCGAAGCGGAGAGGCGGAAGAGCTCAACCTTGCTCACCGGCTCTCCATTGCGCGATACCGCCGGCATAGCGCTCCTGCTTCCAAATCGGCATCGAGCGACCCAACTCGCTATCCGCCGCCCACGGGCGGCAGGAGCGCAAGCTCGCCGCTTTCGGGTAACTCCAGGCTCCGCTCGGGCGCTCCGATCGCTTCCCGGAAAGGTGCGCCGAGCAACACGCGAATCTGCATGGACCTTGCTTCGACGGGTAAGGCCTGGGTTCGTACCGAATTGAGGCTGCGAAATTTCAACATGACACGCGCGCTGGCGATCTTCATCGTCTTGACCCTAAGCACCGTCCCGCCCGCACGTTCCGCCTCTTCGTGCACTCAAGAGAAGCTCACGGTCGAGGGCGCGCCGCTGACGATCGGATACTGCGTTTCTGGTCCGCTGCTGGCTAACGGAGCCGACGAGCTGCTCGTGCCGGTGACGGCGACCTACTCAGCGCCCGCAGGGACGTTGCGCCGCTCGATCGACCTGCATTTCATCGCCGGGGAGAGAGTCTCGCGGGTCCTCCAGAGTCTCGATCTGGCGAAGCTGGGCCTCAGCGGGACCTTGCATCTCACCTTGGCGTACTCTCATGGCTTGGTGCGATTGGAAGGCGCCTTGCTGACCCCCGGGGCGATTACGATAAAATGAGTCCTGCCACGTCGTGCTCGGCGCTCTTGGTCGCAACCGAATCCGGGTAAGCAGGGCTCTAAGAGACCGAAATGCGCCGGCGCTACATCGCCTTTAACAGTTCAAAGATCCCCGACGGCTGTCGATAGAGGAGACTGCCCTTTTACCATGCCTTGTACGGCGACGATTCCGAACCTCACGGCTCGCGAGCAAGCGCACCACCTGTATGAAGCGATACCACCCGGCCTCTTCCGGGTTCAGGACGAAAACGAACGTATCGCCTGGCGCGTCAGCCCCGAGCCGTTTGCATTGTCCGCAAGTGATGCAGAAGAAATCGAACGGCTTGGGCCCGAACTTTTAAAGTTCTATCGCGCGCTCAACAACCTCTATAACCGCAGCGTGCGCGGTACCGCGCCGGCGTTTATCGCCCAGTACCTCGACGAGGGAAAACCCGAACAAGTCGTCAAGCTCGCTCGGCAAAATCGTTTCAAACAGGACGTGCCGGGCGTCATCCGGCCCGACCTTATTCTCACCGCGGATGGCTTCGTCGCGACCGAGCTCGACAGCATCCCGGGCGGTATGGGCTTTTTGGGCGCGATGACCGAGGCGTACTGCCGTCTTGGGATCGAGAGCTTTGGCGGCGACGACGGCATTCCGAAAGGCTTTGCGGCGACGATGCGCTACGTCACGCGCGCCGAGCACCCGACCGTTGCGATCGTCGTTTCCGACGAATCGGCCGACTATCGCAACGAGATGGCGTGGCTCGCCGCGGCGCTGCGGCGTTTGGGTCTCGCCGACGCCTGGCTGCGCCGGCCGGAAGAGATTACCTTTAGCGAAGACGGCCTATTCATTCGTCACGAGGACGGGCGCGAGTCGAGGCTCGACGCGATCTATCGCAACTTCGAGCTTTTCGATCTCTTCAACGTGCCCAAGCAAGAGCTCATGCTCTATGCCGCGCGTCACAATCGCGTCAAGATGATCCCGTCGCCGAAAGCGACGCTCGAAGAGAAGCTTAGCTTCGCACTGCTTCATCATCACGCGCTCGCGCCGCTCTGGCGTTCGGAGCTCGGTAAAGAAACCTTCGAACGGCTGCAGCGTCTTTTCCCGAAGACGTGGGTAATCGACCCGCGTCCTCTCCCGCCGCAAGGAACGATTCAAGGATTGCAAGCGGGCGGTGCACCGATCTCCGATTTTCGTCAGCTCATCGCGCTTCCCAAGAGCGAACGCGCCTACGTCGTGAAACCCTCTGGTTTTTCGGAGCTGGCCTGGGGTTCGCGCGGGGTCAAAATCGGCGACGATCTCACCCGTGAGGAATGGGCAGCGGCAATAGAAACGGCGCTCGCGTCGTACGAGCGCACGCCGTGGATTTTGCAGCGCTTCCACAAGGGCAAGCTCGTGCGGCAGAGTTACTTCGACCGAGAGCGCGACGAAATTCGCGAGTACGACGGGCGAGTTCGGCTTTGTCCCTACTACTTCGTTACCGGCGAAGATAGCGTGGAGCTCGGCGGCGCACTGGCGACGGTCGCGCCGGCCGATAAGCGACTCATTCACGGAATGAACGATGCCGTGATGACGTCGTCAATCCGTGTCTAGGACGATCGTCCTCTGCCGTCATGCCGCCACCGAGAGCAATCTGACGAAGAGTTTTATCTCCATTTCAGATCCGCCGTTGGCCCCGCAGGGACGAGCGCAGTGCGAAGGTTTGCGCGAGGCGTTGAAGCCGTTTGCCTTTCAACGGTGCCTCGTCAGCCCGATGCGGCGCTGTTTGGAGACCCGGGAGCGGGCTGCGCCGTCGTTGCCGTTCGCGGTCGAGCCGGCGCTATGCGAAGTGAATTTCGGATCGTGGGAAGGTAGGACGCTCGAGTGGGTCGAGCGTCGCGCGCCCGAGCTGCTCGCGCAGCGGCGGGCGGATCCCGTCCACTTCCGACCGCCGGGCGGCGAAAGTTTCGAAGATGCGGCCGAGCGGCTCCGTGCCTTAGCATACGCGTTGAGAAATGACGGCAATACGCTGGTGGTCGGTCACCGCGTGACCCTAGGAATACTCGAACGGTTGATACGGGATCTGCCGCTCGACTCTGCGATCGTTGCCGGCTTGCAGCCGAGCGAGTTTAGGATCGTTCGCGTGTAAGAATCGCGTTTTGCGATGGGACGACGACGACGTCGGGAACGAGCGTAACGGGATCGTACCAAATGGTCACGGGGATTTGACCCCGCATCGAGAGCGCAACGTCCTGCATGGGCGCGGCGGTCGGGCGCGGAGCGGGACTGGCTGAATCCGCCGCAATCGTTTGCTCTTGTCCCGCGATCGGCGCGACCCACGTGACGGCAGCGTCACCCCACGCTCGTAGCTGCGCGGGCAGCGCGAAAAGACCCGCCAGCAACGCCGGTTCGATCACGACGAAATGATGAGTATTCGGTTGGAGGGCGAGCGTACGCGTCGATCCGCCGATGCTTCCGACGATCGTTGCGGACGACGGCGTCAACGTGACGCTGACCGTTGGATTCTGACCGGCCATGCGATAACTGCCCCCATATCGCGTCGGCGCGAGATCGGGACCGAGCACGAGCGAGGCCGTCGCCGCCAGCTGCATCCCGGAAAAAGAGCCCGTGGAACTCTCGTCGATCTCACTGCCGCCGTCGCTCGGTTTCACGCTGACCGACCATTCTCCGATCCGCTGCCCGCTGAGCGAAGCGGAGTAGCGGTACGTTCCGGGCGCGGGAAAGCCCGGGCTCGCGCCGACGGCGAGGAGCAGCATAGCCGGTAGCATCGGCTCTTACGCTACCTCGTGCGGACGAGCAACCTTGACGAGCGTTTCCAAAAGAGCGTCGATCTCCCTGGACGTGTTATACCCGTGCGGCGAGACGCGAATGCCGGTCGTGCGGTAGGCGGTAATGATACCTTCATTTTCTAGCGCTGCTCCGAGCTCCATGCTGTCGCACCCGGGAAGCGAGAACGTGACGATGCCCGACGAGATGCCGTCAGCGCGCAGCGTGGAGAGGTCGGCGCCCAGCCGATGCAGGCCTGCGCAAAGCTGATCCGTCAGCGCGAGAACGTGGTGGGCGATCGCCGTCGGGCCGCATTTCGTGAAGAGATCGATCGCGCAAACGAGTGAAAGCGTGCCAATCAAATTCGGCGTGCCGCATTCAAAGCGCATCGCTTCGAGGGAGAATGGCTGCTCGTAGTTGTGGAAATCCCACATATCGCGCACCGAACGCCAGCCCGGCATGGCCAAGTGCAGGCGCTGCGCAAGGCGCTTTCCGAGGTAGAGAATGGCCACGCCGTGTAGGCCGAGCATCCACTTTCCACCACCGGCGAAAAGCGCATCCATGTCGGCGTCCGCGACGTCGATCGGTAAAACGCCCAGCCCCTGGATTGCATCCACGCAGAGCAACGCACCCGATTCATGCGCGACGGCGGCGAGCCGCTTCAGATCGTGCCGATAGCCGTCGGAATAGGAAACCCAAGAAACGGCGACGACGCGCGTCCGGGAGGAAATTTCCCGCCGTAAAACCTCTGGTGTCAGGCGCTCTCGGGCCGTCGGAAGCAGCCGAACGTTGACGCCGCGGCGGCGAAGCGCGAGCCACGGCACGACGTTTGCCGGGAACTCGTTGTCGCAAAGCAAGACTTCGTCCCCGGCCTTCCATTCGAGACCTGCTGCGATGACGTTTGCTGCGGCGCTCGTGTTCGCAAGGATGGCGATCTGCGATCCCTCGGCGCCGATGAAGCGGCCGATCTTTTCGCGATACTCCGGCATACGCAGATCGTACGGAAACGTTCCACGCACGCCCGCTTCGGCATGTGTTCGAACGAAGGTCTCAATCGCAGCCGCGCTGGAGAGCGGCAGGACGCCGGCCGACGCGTGATTGAGGTAGACGTAACGCCGGGTAACGGCGAAGTCACAGCGCGGGAGCGCGGTGCTCACTCGGCGCCGATCATGTCCTTCGTGTGCCAGGCGATGTTTCCGGCACGGTCCCCGACGCGCTCGAGCGACGCGAGCACGAAGAGATAGCGCGTGCCCGGGCGGATGATCTCGGGATCGGCGCGCATCTCGCCTTGAAGCAATTTGATGCTGCGCTTGTAAAGCTTGTCCACCTCGTCGTCGCGATCGATAACCTCGCTCGCTAGACGGGCGTCGCGCTCGGTGTACGCCCGCATGGCATCGAGCAGCATGGCGTGGGCGACGCCGGCGATGCGATCGATCTCGACGCGCTGCGGGCGCATCGGCTGATCGGAGAGTTTGATCGCATTCTTGGAAATATCGACGCCATAGTCGCCGATTCGCTCCAGGTCTGTGGAGATTTCCAGCATCGCGGCAATTTCTCGCAGCTCGCCGGCAACGGGCTGCTGCCGCCAGATGAGCTCGATGCAATGCGCCTCGACGCGCCGGCGCAGATCGTCAATGGCGTCGTCTCCAGCCACGACGCGCGCTCCCGTGGAAGCGTCGCGTTTGTCGAGCGCGTCAACGGCGACGCGCAGCGCGTCTCCGACGAGCGCTCCGAGGCGCACGACGTCGAGCCGCGTCGCCTCCAAAGCCTCGTGATACGCCGTCCGAACCGCCACCGCCACCTCCTGTAAAATCGCTCTCAGTATAGGCCAAAGGGCACTTCCCCGCAACGGAATGAAGGAACCTCCAACCTTTATCAAACCATAAGGTTTGCCTGTATGATATTTGAAGACATCCTGGTCGCAACGGAAGAGCCAATCGGAACCATCACCTTCAACCGTCCCAACGTGCTCAACGCATTGCGAACTCAATTGTTGAGCGAAGTCTCCGAGGCGCTCGCCGAGATGGAACGGAACGACCGTATTCGCGCTGTCGTCATGACGGGAGCAGGCGAAAAGTCGTTTGCAGCGGGCGCCGACATATCAGAGCTCAACGCGCTCGCGTCGGCCGGCTCGGGCGCCGCTCAAGCGCGCCGCGGTCAAGCTCTCACTCGTCAGATCGAACGCATGAGCAAGCCGACGATCATGGCGGTAAATGGCTTTGCCCTCGGCGGCGGCTGCGAGATTGCGATGGCCGGCGACATCATCATCGCAAGCGAGAACGCGAAATTTGGTCAGCCCGAGGTCAATCTCGGTCTGATTCCGGGTTACGGCGGCACCGCCCGCACGACGCGCCGGGTCGGTAAGGGAATGGCGACCTACTTGTGCTTGACCGGCGAGATGATCGACGCCCGAGAAGCGCTTCGGATAGGACTCGTCGAGCGCGTCGTGCCGGCCGTCGAGCTTTTGAACGAAGCAAAACGAATCGCCGCGACGATTGCTTCAAAAGCGCCGCTAGCGGTTTCAGCCTGCAAACGCGCCATCAACAACGGAGCACATCTTTCCATCGACGACGCCCTCGAGATCGAAGCGCTCGAGTTCGGAACGCTCGTCGATACCGAGGACATCAAAGAAGGTACCAGCGCGTTTCTCCAAAAGCGCAAACCCGCGTGGAGAGGCCGATAGCCGGTTTTGTCTCTGGTCCTATCCGGCGCGGCGAAGCGGAAACATACGGCATGCCGTTCGGTGGTTGAGCGCATCTGAAGTACGAGGCGTTCGGAGCAACCGGCGTCGAGCTCCCGGTCATCGGGCAGGGCACCTGGAATATGCCCGAGAGCGGCGCGGGCGGCAAGGAGGCGCAGCGCGCGATCCGGCGTGGGATCGAGTTGGGCATGGTCCATATCGACACCGCAGAGATGTACGGCGCGGGGCGTGTCGAGGAACTACTTGGCGAAGCCATTCGCGGCATCGCGCGCGAGCGGCTCTTCATTGCTACGAAAGTTCTTCCGAGCAACGCAACCTATCGAGGAACGCTCGCCGCCGCCGAGCGAAGTCTCGGCCGGCTGGGCTGCGAATACGTCGATCTCTACCTTTTACATTGGCCGGGCTCGTATCCACTCGAAGAGACGATGCGGGCCTTTGAAGCGCTGGTCGAGCAAGGAAAGAGCCGGTTCGTCGGAGTTAGCAATTTCGAGACCGACGAGATGGTCGAGGCGGCGTCGTACTTACGCAAGGTGCCGCTGGCCTGCAATCAAGTTCTCTATCATTTCTGCGAGCGAGGCATCGAACACGCGGTCATCCCAGCGGCGCAAGCGCGCGGGATCGCGGTCGTCGCGTACACGCCGTTCGGACGTGGAAGCTTCCTGCGATCGGGCGCCCACCGTCGGGAAACCCTCGAGCGAATCGCACGCAAGCACGACGCGACCCCGCGGCAAGCGGCGCTGGCATTCTTGACTCGTAAAAAGGGCCTCTTTGCGATTCCAAAAGCCGCGCGGGTGGAACACGTCGAAGAGAATGCCGATGCGGGAGAACTCCGGCTGGACCCCGACGACATCGCCGCCATCGATGAAGCGTTTCCACGTGGGAGCCCAGGGCCGTTAGCGACGTTATGATGGCGAGCGCCGATTACGGCGCAATCAAAGAACGCGCCATTCGCACCGCGTTCGAGCTTGGCGCCGGCGCGGTGCGGGTTGCGCCGGCGTCGCCCGACACGCAATCCCGACAGCGAATGCAGGCGGCCTTCGCGCGCGGTGATCTCGCAACGTGGTACTACGATGGCGAGTACGCGCGCCGGGCCTGCGATCCGGGGGAGCTCCTGCGCGATGCGCGTAGCGTCGTGTGCCTCGCGTTACCCTACGCCACTGCAGCATCGAAGGAGAGTTCTGCCGCTGCAAGGGCGCGTTTCCAACTATGCGTGGTCGGCGGACTATCATCATCGCCTACGCGCGGTGTTGCGCGCGGTCGCCGACGAGATCGATGCCGCCGCCGGGGCGCCGGTGACGGCGATCGTATGCGACACGCGTCCTTTGGCGGAACGAGCCTTCGCCGCACGGGCCGGCCTGGGTTGGATCGGCAAGCACACGAATCTCATTGCACCGGCGCTCGGCTCGTTCGTTTTCCTTGGCGAAGTGGTTACGACGCTCGAATTGCCGCCGGACGCGCCGCTACGCAAGAGCTGCGGTGAGTGCGCGCGCTGCGTCGAGGCTTGTCCTACCGGAGCGCTGCGCGGCGACTATACGATCGACGCGAACCGGTGCATCTCCGATCTCACGCAGCGCACCGACTCGATCCCGGCTGCGATGCGTCCGCTGATCGGCGATTGGGTCTGGGGATGCGATACTTGCCAACTCGTCTGTCCGCCGACCGCAGCGGCTCCTCCGGCGCCCTCGTTCTATTGGCGACCGCGCGATGCCGAAGCAGAACATCCGCCGCTCGTGGATCTGCTGCGTCTACGTAGCGGCGCCTTCAGGCGGCGCTATGCAAAGACTGCGATGGGCTGGCGCGGCGCGGCGATCTTGCGGCGCAATGCGGCGGTGGCACTGGGAAACGCGCTCGATCGATCGACCGTCGGCGCGTTGATCGAAAGCCTCCGCAACGATCCGCATCCGATGGTCCGGGGTCACGTCGCATGGGCTCTTGGAAGGATCGGCTCGCCTCGAGCGATTGAGGCATTGCGCCGGCACTACGCTGTGGATACGGAGACGGTGGTGCGCGCCGAGATCGACTCCGCTTTGGAGGTCTTCGCATGAGCCTGCTCGCGGTCGCGTCGGCCGCGACGCTGCTGGGTCGAATGGCCGCGCTGAACCCGACCCTTCACACCTTCACTGCGACGCTTCGCGCGCATGTGGCGATGAAATCGTTTCCATTCCTATCAGCCGATCTCGTGGGCACCTACTATTATGAAGCGCCCGACAAGAACAAAGTGGTCTTCACCGGCGGCGTTCCGGTCGTTGCGCAGGAGTTCGACAAGCTCTACGCGCACATCGAGAGCCCGTCTCAGTGGCAGGCGCTCTACGTCGTGACGCCGGTTTCGGACGACGGCAGAACGGCGATTTTTAAGCTGGTGCCGCGCAAGCGGGGAAACGTCGACCACATCGACGCAACCGTCGACGACAAGAACGCGACGGTGACTTCGATGCGGTGGAACTATACCAACGGCGGCTATGCCGAGATGGCGAACCGCTACGGCCGCGTTGCGGGCAACCTCCTCGTGCAATCCCAGACCGGGCACGTCCAGGAACCCGGTTACGTGGCCGATATTACGTCGACGATCGGCGACTATAAGGTAAATCCAACGCTTCCCGATAGCGTTTTCGACAGCCCGTAACGGCCGGTGCCGTCCGCATGATTAGCCCGCTTCCTTTGGACTATTGCGAGCGCTGCAATCGCGTGCGGTTGACCGCGTCGTCACGATTGCAGGTCGCGGGCCGTTGAGTAAGGGCATGGAGGCTTGTCAGGGTATCGACGCAACGGCGCTCGCGCACGCCCGCGCTGAGGCCCTTGTCATCGAATACCGGACGAAGCTCGCACGGTATCTGCGCCGCATGGTTGGGGACGCCGAGGTCGCCCTCGATTTGACGCAGGAAGTTTTTCTCTCTGCATACCGCATGCTCGAGGCCGATCCCGGCCGGGAGCTCACCGCCGGCTGGCTCTATCGGGCCGCAACCAATGCCGGAATCTCGTTCCTCCGCCGTAGGAAAATACTGCGCATGCTTCCGCTCGACCGCGAGATCGACGGCAGCGCGTGGCGCGTTGACGAGCGCAGTGCGGCATCGGTTGATTTACAGGCGGCGCTGGCGCGGTTGGCTCCGGAGCAGTCGGCAGCGCTGCTGTTGACGAGCTATGCCGGCTATTCGTCGCCAGAGGCCGCCGCTATCCTCGGTATTACGGCCGACGCGGTCCGCCAGCGAGTCTGCCGAGCGATGCGGGTCTTGAGAACGGTAATGAAGGAGGCTACGGAGTGACGACGGTTCGAAACGATTGTGTCGTGGCGGAACGGCTCGCCGGCGCCATCGCGATCGGTGAAGCCGGCGACGAGGAACGCGTCGCCTATCGCGCGCATGTCGCGGATTGCCGCCAGTGCCTGCAGGCGCTCGGCGGCGAGCATGAGATCGAACGCGTTATGAGCGCCGTCGCGCGCGCGCGCGAAGACGAGTGCTGGGAGCCACAGCGGCGCTTCAGGCTCGCGACGCCGGAGATGCGGCGCAACGCGTGGACCCTTGCGCTGGCGCTCGCCGCCGCGGTCGTACTCACCCTCGGCTTGCGAACGGCGGAGAAACCGCCGCCCATCGTGTCGCCGCAGCGGGCGGTCTCGTCGCAGGAAATACATGGTGTGGCGGCACTCGATACCCAGACCGCACCGCGCCGAGAAGCGCGCGCGGAATCGCTGCGCGTCGGTGCCGCGACTACTTTATCGACGTCGTTTGACGTAACGGTCGATGAACGTGGCACGCCGCTGCAGTGCACCATCACAAAGAGCTCGGGCTTTCGCGTCGTCGATCGCTCCGTCTGCCGTGCCGCCATGCACGCGCGTTACTCACCACCAATCCACCGCTAGCTGGAGCTCGGGCGCGACGCACCGAAACGGCCCGCCATGGCGGAGAGGCCGTTCATCTATCGCTTTACCAAGGACCTGCGCCTCGACGATCATGCAGGATTAGCCTCGGCGGCCGCACGCGGACCGGTGCTCCCGGTGCTCGTCATCGACCGCGCAACGGAAACGAGATTACGGTCTTCACCGCGGCGAGCTTCGTTTTTCTGCGCCGCCGTTGCCGCACTCGATGCGGAGTTGCGTGAGCGCGGAAGTAAGCTCGTCGTGCGTCGCGGTGACTTGGGAAAGGCGATTGCCAAGATTGCCGCCGGCGTCAATGCGGCGGGCGTAGCATGGAGCGCCTCCTACGATTCCGATGCGATGCGGAGCGATCGTGCGCTTCAACATGAACTCGAAGAGCGCGCGCTCGTTGCCGAGATCGTGCACGACGCTCCCGCAATCGCGCCCGAGGAGAGTGCGGCAGCGCGAAGTGCAACGGGCCCGGGCTATCGCTCGTTCGCGCCCTACTTCGAAATCTGGTGGAATCTTCCAATCGCATCACACGAGCATCCGCTGCTTCTTCGATTTGCCGCTTCGGACGTGGAGAGCGAGCCTCTTCCCAGCGTCGATGAGTTCGGTGCGCACCGCGATGGCGTGGCTGCAGGGCCGGCCGTTGCCCGTCGCTGCTTCGACCGATTTCTGCGCGAAGCAGCCTCGCGTTACGCAATTGCCGCAAACGTGCCGTCCGAGGACCGGACCTCGCACCTATCGGCGCATCTTTCCTTCGGCACGATCTCGGCGCGCGCGATCGCACGCACCGTCCGCGAGCAACTTAGCGATCCATTCGCGCTCAGCGAGGAAAGGTTTTCGCTGCGCCTTTTTCTGCGCGCTCTCGCGCATCGGGATTTCTTCTTGCAGCTTTCGTGGTTTCACCCATGGACGCACGACCAACCGCTGCAAGAGAAGATGCGTGATTTCGCGTGGGAGCGCTCCCATCGCGCGCTCGACCGTTGGCGGTCGGGTACGACGGGTTACCCGCTCGTCGATGCCGGAATCCGCCAACTGCACGCCACCGGATGGATGCATCCGCACGTACGAACCGTCGCGGCGTCGTGGCTGTGCTTCGACATCGGCGTCGATTGGCGCGTCGGGCGCGACGAATGGGATCGTTGGCTCGTCGAAGACGAGCTTGCGCTTGCGACGGGCAATTGGCAATGGATCGCCGGCGTCGGCGCGGACATGGCGCAGTATCCGCGCATCTACAACCCCGAACGGCAGCGACGCCGTTACGATCCGGCGGGCGCCTACGTACGGCGCTGGGTACGCGAGCTGCAGCACGTGCCGCTCGATGGCTGGTACGGTCGCCCGCCCGCTTCACCGCAACTTCGGCTGGCGCTTTACGCGGGCGACGCCTATCCGAAACCGGCCGTCGATCACGCCGTTGCGGCGAGAGCGTTCCTTCGCCGCTATCGCGAGTTTACCGCAGCTGGTTAGTCAGCGGCTCCATTGGGCATGCGCTCCTCGATCCAGCTGCCCACGACGGGAACGCGAACGTCGTGGCCATTCCAGGTCTTGATCCCGTAATAGACGCTAGAGAAGAGAAATAGCACCGGAAGCAACGGCAGCAAGACCCAGGCGGAGAAGCCCATGAACGGCACTTGCGCTATGAGCCAGAGAAGAGCGCCGAAGCCCCAGAAGCCCGCGTTGAAGCCCATTGCTTGGAATGCCTGGCGCCGTAGGGTGCGCGATTGTTTGCGATCGAGAAGCGAAAGGAGAGCCAAGGGCCAGAGCGGGTAGCCGAGCGCGACCAGCGCGCGGGACTCGAGCGGATCGGCGGGAGCGGCGACGGTCGCCCTTCCACGTACGCTCGCCGGCGCGGCACGAGGCGGTACCTGACCGGCGATCTGCTGACGCGTAGCGGTTGCTGCCTCTACCTTAGCCGCGAGGCGGCAACTCGGGCAGCCGCCGCGTTCGTCGCGGCACGTCGCACAAATCGGCTTACCGCACTCCGCGCAGGGCGCAACCGACGGTACGTTCGAGTGAAAATAGCAGTCCATGTTCCTTCCCGGTCCTCCTAAAAGCGTTACATCATTACGTACCGGAGTGCGTTGGGGGAGGTTTCATTCGCATGGGACCGCAAGAACCGTGCCGCCGATGAGCCGCCGCTCGATTCTCTTGCGCTTGGTGCGGGAGGCGCGACCCTACTATCCGCGTCTTGTGCTTGCCATGACTATGGGAGTGCTGGCCGGCGTGCTCTCCATCGTTCCCCCCATGGCCTTTCGCATCATCATCAACGATGTGCTCGTTCCAACGCACGGCCGCTCGCCTGATTTAAACGCGCTGTACCTTGCATTAGGCCTCACCTCGGTCGCGCTGGTGCTCGCCAACTGCGCAATCTACGGGCAAACCTATCTCACGGCATGGAGCGGGCAGCATCTCGTCGCGCGCCTTCGGGTGCGGCTCTTCGATCGGCTCCTGAACCTGCCGCTCGGCGAGTTCGACAAATGGCGTCCGGGCGAACTCATGGCGCGCTTCGCAACCGATCTCCAAATCATGATCGATGCGGTGAGCGTTTCGGTCCCACAGCTCGTGGTTGCGCTCGCCACGTTTGCTTCGTCGTTTGCGACGATGGTCTATCTAGATTGGCTTCTGACGCTCTCGCTCGTGTTGGTCGCCCCAATCGTATCGCTCGCGGTCTCCAACTTCCAGCGTTTGATCTCCTCGAGCACACACCGCGCTCAGCAGCGAATAGCCGACCTTACCGCGAATCTTGCGGAGATACTTGGAGGTCAGCGAGTCGTCAAATCCTTCGCTCGCGAGGAGTTCGAAGTTGCGCGGTTCCGTAACCGAAATGACGACTTTTTCGGCGCATACATGAAGCTGACGCAGTTCATTCAGACCCAGCCGCTGGTTATTTCAACCATCATGGTTGCCGCGGTCGTCGCCATAATGTGGCTTTCCGTTCGGGAGGTTTTGGTTGGCCGGCTCGACACCGGCCGAGTCTTCATGTACTGGGGCTTGCTGGTGAACTTGATGAACCCAATGAATCGCGTCGCGGCCTTTTTCGGCGACATCAGCAAGGCGATCGTGGGAGCCGGTCGCGTTTTCGAACTGCTCGATCTTCCGGTCGAAGTGCGGGACCCGGCCGGCGCCATCGCGTTGCCGGACGTGCGCGGCCGCATCGAATACGACGACGTGACCTTCCGTTATAAGAGCGAAGAGCCGCCGGCCCTTCGCCACGTCAGCGCCACCATCGAGGCGGGAGAGATCGTCGCCCTCGTCGGACCCTCGGGCGCCGGGAAGACCACCATCGTGAACCTCGTGCCGCGCTTTTATCAGCCGCAAGAGGGTCGCGTGCTTCTCGACGGGCTCGACATCGCAACGCTCCGGCTCTCTGACCTGCGCGCGGCGATCGCCATCGTTCCGCAGGACGTGCAACTCTTCCGCGGTTCCATCCTCGATAACATTCGCTACGGCCGCATCGAAGCGACCGACGCGCAAGTACGAGCGGCCGCTCGCGACGCTAACGTCGAAGAGTACGTTCAAAGCTTTCCCGACGGGTATGCCACCCAAGTTGGGGAACGCGGCATGCGTCTCTCCGGCGGAGAGCGCCAGCGCATCGCAATCGCACGGGCCGTCTTACGAGATCCTCGCATCTTGATTCTCGACGAGGCGACGAGCGCGCTCGACAGCCACTCCGAAGCGATGATCGAGCAAGCTCTCGATCGGCTCTTGCCTGGCCGAACCACGCTCATCATAGCGCACCGTCTCTCGACGGTCCGGCGAGCGCACAAGGTGCTCTTCATCGAGGCCGGCCGCGTCGTCGAGATCGGCACCCACGACGAGCTGCTGGCGAGGGGCGGCGCCTATGCGCGCCTTCACGCGGCGCAGTTTTCGTTCAGGACCTAGGTCCCAAGGCCGGAAACCAACAATAATGGGCCGAAGAAGTCGGCCATCTGGGGACATCCTCCTTGAGTGCTGCTTTTGCAGCGAGGGGTGCCCCCTTTAAATTCGCTACCAGAAAGGAACTCGAGTTGAACCAGGGATTCACCGTGTGGCTTACGGGTCTGTCCGGCGCGGGAAAGAGCACGATTGCTGAAGTCCTCGCGCCCGAGCTGACCGCGCGCGGCTGCCACGTCGAGGTGCTCGACGGCGACGAGGTCCGCACCCATCTTTCCAAGGGACTCGGATTCAGCCGAGAAGACCGCGACATAAATATCGGGCGCATCTCCTTTGTAGCCTCGCTGCTCGTCAAGCATGGGGCGGCCGTGATTACCGCGGCGATCTCACCGTATGCGCAGGCGAGAAGCGAGGCGCGCCGGCGCATCGGAAGCACGCAGTTCGTCGAAGTGTACATACGCTGCTCCTTGGACGAGCTCGTGCGGCGTGACGTGAAGGGCCTCTATAAAAAAGCGATCGCGGGCGAACTGCAGCACTTTACCGGGGTCTCCGATCCGTACGAAATCCCTGAGAATCCCGACGTCGTGGTCGACAGCGAGCGCGAAACCGTTGAAGAGAGCGTCCGAAAAATTCTGGCCGAGCTACAGAGACGCGGACACGTGCACGCGGATCTCAAGGCGCCGGTCCTGAGCGAAGGAGTGCTATGATCGCGCCTCACGGCGGCAAGCTGGTCGATCGGACTGCCGATTCTCGCCAAGCCGAACTCGAGTTGCGCGAGGGCGCCAAAGGACTTCGTAGCCTTACTCTGACGAGTCGCGAGCTCAACGATCTCGCGTTGATCGGTAACGGCGCCTGCAGCCCGCTTACCGGCTTCATGACCCGCAAGGATTACGAGCCCGTCGTTACCTCAATGCGCCTAGCGAATGGATTACCGTGGAGCATTCCGGTGGTTTTGGCCGTGAGCCGAGAGGAAGCGCCCGGCGTGGGCGCGCGCGCGGCGCTCTACGACGGCGACGGCGACCTTCGCGGCGTCATCGAGGTCGACGACATATTCGATTACGACAAGCTGCACGAAGCGCGGAACGTCTATCGCACCGAGGACGAAAAGCATCCGGGCGTCGCAGCGCTCTTCGAGCGCAAAGAGGTTCTCGTCGGCGGTCCCGTTCGGCTATTGCCGCGCGAGCGCGATGCAGAGAGTCTCTCACCGGCCCAAACGCGCGCCGAGTTCGAACGCCGCGGTTGGAATACGATCGTGGGCTTCCAAACCCGCAACCCGGTGCACCGCGCGCACGAATACATTCAAAAGTGCGCGCTCGAGGTCGTCGACGGGTTGCTGCTGCACCCACTGGTCGGCGAGACAAAAGGCGACGATATCCCAGCCGAAGTGCGCATGCGGTGTTATCGGACGCTGCTCGAGAATTACTATCCGGCGGAAAGAGTGCTCCTAAGCACCTTGCCCGCGGCGATGCGATACGCCGGCCCGCGAGAGGCGATCTTTCACGCAATGATCCGCAAGAACTACGGCTGCACGCACTTCATCGTGGGTCGCGACCACGCGGGCGTCGGTAGTTACTATGGAACCTATGACGCGCAGAAGATTTTCGCGGAATTCGATCCGGCGGAATTGGGAATCACGCCGCTCAAGTTTGAAAATAGCTTCTACTGCCGGCGTTGTCAGCAGATGGGCTCGAAGAAGACGTGCAGCCACGATCCCGAGAACCACGTCTCGTTGAGCGGTACCAAAGTGCGGGAGATGCTTCGAGCCGGAGAATTGCCCCCGCCGGAATTCTCGCGGCCGGAGGTCGCGAAGATCCTGATCGAGGCTTCGCGCGAGCCGGCCTCGGCTTAAGCGACGTTCTGCTACGCCGGCGACCGCCGTTGGTGTAGCGCGAACCGATTTCCTTCGGGATCGGAGGCGAAGCACGTGACGCAAGCCGGAAACTCGTGCACCTCGCCGACCTCGACGCCACTCGCTTTGAGCCGTTCGCGCATGGCGTCCATGTCGTCGACTTCAAACGCGGCGCCGGTGGAAGATCCAGGCTCGAATCCAAGCGGCTCGCCGTTTCCAATTCCAAAGGTCGCGTTCCCTACGTCGAACTCGATCCAGTGCTCGCCGAACGAGTCTCCCGGCTGCAGGCCGAGCGTTTCGCTGTAAAAGGCGCGCGCCCGCGGCACGTCCCGTACGGAGTAGGCGAAAAACGCGATATCCTTGACCATCGTCAGGTCCTCCCGGTCTTGGCGATTGTATGCGGAGGCGGCGGAACCCTAGCGCTCGAAAGGGGGAACCTCCTAGCGTACGACCGGCGAAGGAGCGCACTATGCTCGTGCTTAGCCGCAAGGCGAATCAGTCCATCATGATCGGCAGCGATATTCGGATTCTGGTTGTTGGGCTCGATGGCGATCAAGTAAAGCTGGGAATTGAGGCACCGCGTGACGTGCCGGTCCATCGCTTCGAAGTCTTCGCCGAGATCCACCGAGTCGGTGCTTCTGCCGCTCCGTTAAACAAGCTACGGTCGGTAGGAAAAGCAGCTAACGAGGCCGATATAACCCGCGATGCCGACCGCAACTGAGACGGATCTCGACGAGCTCGAGTCCCGCGGGTTCTCTATTATGCGCGAGGCATTCCCGTGCGCTTCCCCGCTTGCACAGCGTGGCCGCACGGTGTTCCTACGTGAGGTATCCTTTCCTATAGTACGCGACACGTGATCGCCACCGCGCCCCCCGCAATCAACCTAGCCCGAACGTCGAAGCGGTGATGCGACCGTGAACTGGGCGTACGTCCTGGTCGGATTCATCGTCGGTGCCTGCACGGCGTACAGCGGCGTGGGCGCCGGCGCGATCACGACGCCGTTGCTGATCTTCCTTGGGGTCGGTACCGATAAGGCCATCGGCTCCGATTTGCTATTTGCACTAGGGACGCGCCTCCTGGCGATGATCACGCACATCCAAAAAGGCACGGTGCAAGGGTCCGTGCTCTGGCGTCTTTCCATGGGGGGGCTTCCCGGCGCTATCATCGGCGTCATTATCAGCGCACAACTGCACCGGACGCTCAACATCCATCAGCTCGAGCACGTACTCCGCATTGCCGTCGCGGCGGCCTTGTTGATCTCCGCAGCTGGAATTATCTTCAATCGCAAGCTCGCCGGCGATGCTTCGAGCTCTACCGCCTTGCCGACATTGCGGTTGGCGCTCATCGGGTTCTTCGTCGGTTTGACGGTCAGCATCACGTCGATCGGCGCCGGCTCGCTGACGCTCCCGTTGCTGCTGCTCGTGGCGCCGGTCGTCGCGTTGCGGCGTCTGGTGGGAACGGACCTTGCTTTTGCGGTCGTGGTGCTCGTGCCGTCGCTACTAGGGCACTGGCGGATTGGAGACGTCAACCCCGCAATTGCGGGCTCGCTGTTGATGGGCTCGATTCCGGGAGTCTTTGTAGGCGCGTACTTCGTGACGCGCTTGCCGGAGCGGTGGTTCCGGGGCGCGCTGGCAGGCGTGCTCGTCCTCGTCGCGCTCGCTTTGTTGCCGATTCTGCCGCACCCGAAGGGCTAGCGCTTCTCGACGCTCCCTGCCCGCTGGCGAGCGACGAGCTCGTTCGCTTGTAACAGACTTTCAAACGTACCGGCATCGCTCCACGCACCTTCGAGCACGTCATAGCAGAGATCGCCTTCTCGAATGTACTGATTGTGAACGTCCGCGATCTCGAGCTCACCTCGCCGCGACGGCGTCAGCCTTGCAATGAATTCGAAAACCCGCCGGTCGAACATGTAGACGCCGGTCACCGCGTAACCGCTTTTCGGGCGCTCAGGCTTCTCCTCGATCTCGACGATGCGATCGCCCTGCAAGACGGGCACGCCGAAGCGCTGTGGATGGTCGACTTGCTTTAGGAGGATGCGCGCACCGGAATTCTGCGCCCTGAATTTGCGAACGTAAGGCGCGATGTTGTCTTCGAGGACATTGTCGCCGAGAACGACGACGATGCGCTCGCCTTCCGCGAAAGACTCGCAGAGTCGCAACGCGTCGGCGATGCCGCGCTCTCCTTCTTGATACGCGTAGTAGATGTTGTTGAGGCCGAACTCGGCGCCGTTGCCCAGAAGGCGCAGAAAGTCCCCAGCGGAATTGCCGCCCGTCACGAGCATGATTTCCCGAATGCCCGCACGGCACAGGGTTTCTAGGGGATAATAAATCATCGGCCGGTCGTAGACGGGCAGAAGATGCTTGTTCGTCACTTTGGTCAGCGGTCGCAACCGCGTGCCGAGCCCACCGGCTAGAACGATGCCCTTCACGTTAAACGCACCGCACTTCGCGCGTAGCGCTACGGCTGCGCGCATACTCTTCCTTCAAGGGGCGCCACCACGCTTCGTTTGCGCGATACCAGTCGGTCGTTCGAGCGATGCCTTCCTCGAACGGCACGTGAGGGTTCCATCCCAGCGCGCGAAGCTTGTTCGAGTTCACGGCGTAGCGGCGGTCGTGACCGGGACGGTCCTCGACGCGCGCGACGTGGGTTTCCATCGAGCGTCCGCAGTATTGCACGAGCGTGCGCGTGAGCTCCAAATTCGTGCGCGGCGTTTCGCCGGAGATGTTATAGACGTGCCCAATTTCACCCCTTTCAAGTACGTCGAGGATCGCGCGCGCATGATCGTCGACGTACAGCCAGTCTCGTATTTGTAGGCCGTCGCCGTAAAGCGGGACGGGCAGATCGTCGATCAAATTCGTGACGAAGAGCGGGACGATCTTCTCGGGATATTGATACGGGCCGTAGGTATTGCTTCCGCGCGTAATGATCACCGGCGCGTCGTAGGTGGCATGGTAGGCAAGCACGAGCAAGTCGGCCGCGGCCTTGCTTGCAGCATATGGACTGCGTGGGCGGAGCGGATCGCTCTCGAGAGATTGGCCGTGAGCGACGTTGCCGTAGACTTCGTCAGTCGACACCTGAAGGTAGCGCGGAATTGCGAGCTCTCGCGAGGCGCGCAACAAGGCATGCGTCCCGAGCGCATCGGTTCGCAGGAATACTTCGGGATCGACGATTGACCGGTCGACGTGGGTTTCGGCGGCGAAGTTGACGATCGCGTCCACCCCTTCACCCACGGCAGCGCGCACCGCTGCGCCGTCGCAGATGTCGCCCTTGAGGAAGTGGTACCGAGGATCTCCTTCGATCTCGCGCAGGTTTGCGGAATTTCCCGCGTAGGTCATGGCGTCGAGATTGACGATTTCGAGTCCCGGCCGCTCGCGCAAACCAAGGCGTATGAAGTGAGAGCCAATGAAGCCCAATCCCCCCGTGACGAGCCAGCGCATGCCGCGCGCTTCGGCGCGGCCCTTGGAGCCTCCGCGGTCTCGTGTTATAATCGCGCGGTTGTCCACCATTTCGCCCCGTACGGATGCGGGGTGGCGATGGCTCCGCGACGCGACCGCAACGCCAGGGATGGGTGGCGGCCGGGAGCCAGAAAGGTTCGTCTATGACCGTCGTTACCATGAGAGAGCTTTTGGAGGCGGGCGTTCATTTCGGCCATCAAACGCGCCGCTGGAACCCCAAGATGAAGCCGTTCATCTTCCAAGAGCGCAACGGCATCTACATCATCGATCTCGCTCTGACCGTGCAACGACTGCGCGAGACGTACGACGTCGTGAAGCAACTCGCCCGGGAAGGCCGCGTTATCCTGTTCGTCGGCACGAAGAAACAGGCGCAAGACGTCGTTCGCGAGGAGGCGGAGCGCGCCGGTACCTTCTATGTCAACCAGCGTTGGCTCGGCGGCACGCTGACGAACTTCGCGACAATCCAAAAACGCATCGCGCGTCTTCGCGAGCTGGAGAACATGAAGTTGCAGGGCGACTTCGAGCGGCTTCCCAAAAAAGAGGTTGCCAAGCTGCAGGACGAGATGAATCGTCTCGAGCGCTTTCTGGGGGGAATCAAGGACATGCACCGATTACCCGATGCGCTCTTCGTAGTGGACCCCAAGAAAGAACGAATCGCCGTCTTGGAAGCGCGCAAACTGAAGATACCAATTATTGCCGTAATCGACACGAACTGCGATCCCGACGAGATCGACTATCCGATTCCCGGCAACGACGACGCGATACGTGCGGTGAAGTTGATGGTCGGCAAAATTGCCGACGCGATCATCGAAGGTAAGACCGAGACCGAGAGCGCCTACGACGAGGCAGTCTACGACGCGCCGGCGCCAGGTTACGCCGAAGAGCTCCCTGCGACTATGGCCGAGGCCGGGCTTTGATTTCCTATCAGCCCAAGCCCGAGGAGATCAAGGCGCTGCGCGAAGAGACGAGCGCGCCGATGATGGATTGTCGCAAGGCGCTCGTCGACGCGGCGGGCGACGTAGAGCGTGCCAAGGCCTTCCTTCTCGAGCGTGGCGCCGCGCAGGCTGCAAAGAAGGCCGAGCGCACCACCGACGAAGGACTGGTGACGAGCTACATCCACGCCGGCGGCAAGATCGGCGTCCTGCTGGAAGTAAATAGCGAGACCGATTTCGTCGCTCGAAGCCCAAAGTTTGCCGAACTTTCGCGCGACATCGCGATGCACGTCGCGGCGATGGCACCGCAGTATCTCGACCGCGAAAGCGTGCCGGTCGACGTCGTCGAGCGGTTGCGCGCCGAGTTTCACGGCGGCATTCCCGCCGAAAAGTCGCCCGAGGTCGGCGAGCGAATCGTTGAAGGAAAGCTGAGGAAGTGGTTCGAGGAGCATTGCTTGCTCGATCAGGCGTTCGTCAAGGACGACTCGCTGAGCGTCGGAGAGTTGATCTATCGTTCTGTGGGAGCGCTCGGCGAAAAGATTCGCGTGCGGCGCTTTGTGCGATACGCTCTTGGTGAGTGAGATAGGGGGGCCCCGATTTGCGCGCGTGCTCCTCAAGATATCCGGCGAGGCGTTTGCCGGAAACGGTACCGGCGTCGACGTCAATACCACCGACGCCATGGCCGAACAGATCGCGGAAGTGAGACGCGCCGGCGTCTCGATCGCTATCGTCGTCGGCGGGGGCAACATCTGGCGCGGCAAGGTGCACGAAGAGGCCGGAATGGACCGCTCGACCGCCGACTACATGGGCATGCTCGCGACCGTGATCAACGCGTTGGCCCTTCAAGACTCGCTGGAGCGCATGGGCGTTCCCTCGCGCGTTCAGACTGCAATCGCGATGCACCAGATCGCCGAGCCGTACATCCGGCGCCGCGCAATCCGACATCTCGAGAAAGGTCGCGTCGTCATATTCGCCGCCGGAACGGGCAATCCGTACTTCACGACCGATACGACCGCGGCGTTGCGGGCCGTCGAAGTGAACGCCCAGGCAATCCTCAAGGCAACGAAAGTCGACGGCATCTATACCGCCGACCCGAAAAAAGATCCACGTGCGACGCGCTTCGATCGCCTGGAATATATACAAGTCTTGCAGCTCGGCTTGGAGGTCATGGATTCGACGTCGATGGCGCTCTGCATGGACAATGCCTTGCCCGTAGTCGTTTTCGACATGTCGGTTCCCGGGAACATCCGCCGGGTGATTTGGGGCGAACCCATCGGCACGTACGTTGGCCGGGCGGAAGCGGGCTCAGTGGTGACTCCCTAGCATGGCCGATTCGTACTTCAACGAGATTGAAACCAAAATGCACAAATGCGTCGAGGCGACGCGGGGCGAGTTTGCCTCGGTTCGCACCGGCCGAGCGGCACCGGCGCTGCTCGACCGGCTCGTCGTCGATGCGTACGGTCAATCGATGCCGCTCAAGCAAGTGGCCGGCGTTTCGACACCGGACCCGCGTACGCTTTTGATCACGGCTTGGGACAAGGCGGTCGTCCCCGCAATTCGCAAAGCCGTCGAGAAGAGCGATCTCGGATTGACGCCCAACGTCGACGGCGCGACGGTTCGCCTTGCAATCCCGACACTTAACGAAGAACGGCGCCGCGAGCTCGCCAAGCTCGTTAAGAAGAAGGCGGAGGACGGTCGCGTCGCCGTCCGCAACGTTCGGCACCGGGCGCATGACGAGATCAAAGCGCAGCTCAAATCTCACGAGATCACCGAAGACGACAACAAGCGCATGCAAGAGTCGCTGCAGCGGCTTACCGATCGGTACATCAAGGAGATAGACGGACTCGTCCTGGCTAAAGAAAAAGAGATCATGGAAGTGTGAACGAGGACTTCGTGCTGGTGCCGGAGGTGCAGGCACGCCGCGGTCTGCCCGGACGGCGTATCCGTTTGCGCATGCTCGCTCCTTATGGTTCGTGGACCGGATCTGGGACGCTCCGCGTGCTCCGCTTGAAAATGACCGATAGCGAAGTCGAGTTGACGGTCGGATACGAGTCGTATCAGCCGTGAGCATGTCGCTGGCCGCCGGGATCGGCGCAGACCTCGACGTGCGGAGTCTCCCGCGGCACGTCGCGATCATCATGGACGGGAATCGTCGCTGGGCCAAAGAACGCGGCATGCCGGCGATCGAGGGACACCGTCGTGGGATGATCGCACTGCGTCACGTGACGCGCGTTGCCAGCGATCTTGGCATCGGCGTCCTGACGGTCTACGGCTTCTCGACGGAGAACTGGAACCGCGACGCGCGCGAGATCTCGCTTCTCTTCGAGCTCTGCGTCTATTTCGCGCGCAATGAGCTCCTCGAGCTTCGTCGCAATAACGTGCGGGTTCGCGTCATCGGGGAGTGGGAATCTCTCCCGGCCGCGCCGCGCGCCGCGCTCGCCGACCTCCAATCGGAAACGTCGGCCAACACCGGCCTGCTTCTGAACCTGGCGGTGAATTATAGCTCGCACGCCGAACTCGAACGGGCCGTGCGAGCGATCGCGCGCGACGTTGCTGATGGTGCGGTCGCTCCGGAAAGCATCGACGAAGACGTCATCGGGCGCTATCTCTACACGGCGGACCTTCCGGAGCTCGATCTCCTGATTCGCCCAGGCGGAGAGCATCGGCTCTCGAACTTTCTGCTCTACCAGGCCGCGTACGCGGAGCTAGTAATGACCGACGTCTATTGGCCGGACTTCTCGAAGGATGATTTCGTACGAGCGTTGATCGAGTTTCAACAGCGGGAACGGCGCTTCGGCGCGACCTGACCGAACGGCGCATCGTCGTCGGTTTGATCGTCGCGGCGGTCGGGCTGTGTTGCGTTCTCGTTCCGTCGGTCTTCTACGTGTTGGTCCTCGCCATTGGGCTCGCGAGCATTTACGAGTTCAACTATTTGTGCGCCATCAAGGGCCAGCCCTTGGAGTACCCGGTTGCGGTGCTCGGCGTCTGCGCCTATATCGCGATGGCGGTCTTCGGCCTGTTGCACAAGTGGGAGGGCGTACTCCTGGCGGCCATCGTGATCGTTGCCTTTGCGATCGGTATGTATGGCGAAGAGAAGGGGTATTTTGCGCGCACTGCCTACACGCTGCTCGCCGTTCTTTACATCGGCAAGCTATTGACCTATTTCGTCTTCATCCGCGAGATCGCGGGCAACGGCATGTGGCTTACCTTCTACGTCATCGTGATCATCGCGCTAACGGACACATTCGGCATGCTCGTCGGCACCAGTCTCGGGCGTCGTCGTCTCACGAAAATTTCGCCGAACAAGACCGTTGAAGGCTCCGTCGGATCGTTGGCGATCGTCGTCGGGGTCGCCATCGCCGCAACCTGGCTCCCCCAACTCCATCTCTATTGGTGGCAAGGCGCGTCACTTGGTTTCGCGACGAGCATCGCGGCACAGGTTGGGGACCTCGTGGAGTCGGCGTTCAAACGCGATGCTGGGGTGAAGGACGCGGGAGCGATGATCCAAGGCCATGGTGGCGTTCTAGACCGGTTTGATTCGTACTTATTGGGCGGCGTTACCTTCTACGCGACGCTGCACCTTGTCGGCCTCCTCCAAGTTTAGCGATGCCGCGAAGAAGAGTCGCGATTTTGGGATCGACTGGATCGATCGGCACGCAGGCGCTGGACGTCATCGCGCGTCACCGCGATCAGTTCGAAGTCGTTGGGCTCGCAGCAGGACGCAACGTCGACCGGCTGCGCGAACAAGCGCTCAGCTTCGGGGCGGACGTCACGAGCACCGCGGCAGACGGAGCCGCCGGCTTGCAGCGCGTGGCGGTAGAGAGCGCGCCCGACATCGTGCTGGCTGCGACCGACGGTTCAGTAGCGTTCGAGGCGGTCTTTGCCGCCGTCGAGCGCGGGATCGACGTGGCGCTCGCAAACAAAGAGCTGGTCGTTGCTGCGGGCGCGCTGCTGGTTGAAGCGAGTCGCGGTAGTGGGTCGCGCCTGTTGCCGGTCGACAGCGAGCACAGCGCAATCTTCCAGTGCCTCGTGGGCGAGCAGCCGTCGAGCGTCGCTGCAATCGTCCTCACGGCATCGGGTGGTCCATTCTGGCGGATGTCTCGCGAAGAGATGGAGCAGGCCGAGCTTGCCGCAGCCCTGGCCCATCCGACGTGGCGAATGGGAACGAAGAACACCATCGATTCGGCGACGATGATGAACAAGGGCCTCGAGGTAATCGAGGCAAGCCGGCTGTTTGGCCTCGACGGTGAACGCATACGAATCGTCGTGCATCGACAATCCGTTGCGCATGGTTTCGTTGTATTTACCGACGGCAGCGTCAAGTCGCAGCTGGCTGCGCCCGATATGCGCGTTCCAATCGGCTACGCGCTCAGCTACCCAGAAAGACTAAAGTCTTCCTCGAACAACGATGTGCTCAAATTGCTCGGAGCCAAGGATGGAGAAACGGCGCTTCGCCACGAGTTCGAAGCGCCCGATCTCGCTCGCTTCCCTTGCATCGGTCTTGCTTACGAAGCGCTGGCCACGGGTGGCACCCAGCCCGCCGTCCTCTCGGCTGCAAACGAAGTGGCGGTCGGCGCGTTTGTGGAGGGTAAGATCCCTTTCGGACGGATTGCTGAGGTCATTGAACGCACGATGGGTCGAGTGCAACCCCAAGAGCCAACTCTCGTCGGGGTAAGAAGAGCCGATCAGGAGGCGCGCAAAATCGCCGGAGAGATGGTACGCGCCATCGAAAGTCCCAGTCGTTGAATTTGTTTGCCGTCGTGACCTTCATCGGATTCGAAAAGGTCGTCACCTTCCTGGTGATGCTCTCCGTGTTGATCGTCCTTCACGAGCTCGGTCACTTTGTTTTGGCACGCCGCAACGGGGTTCGGGTTAACGAGTTTGCGGTTGGCTTCGGGCCACGGCTCCTCGGCTGGACGAGCCGGCGCAGCGGTACTCAGTACACGTTGCGAGCTCTGCCCATCGGCGGCTTCTGCGCGATGGAAGGTGAAGACAATCGCGTCTCGGAGGCGCAACAGCAGCGCGAGTTCTTAGCCGAAGGGCGAATCGCCCAGAGCAACTTTCAAGCAAAATCTGCCTGGCGACGGCTCGCGATCGTCCTGGCTGGACCGGTTGCGAACTTTTTGCTCTGCTACTCAATTCTGTTGATCGGCGCGCTCGCGTTCGGCGTCGCCAGCGACAAAGCGAACCAGCCGGTTGTCGGCGAGGTCCTGCCCTCGTCTCCCGCGGCGATCGCCGGAATTCGGCCCGGCGACCGGATCGTCGCGATCGACAACGTCGCTATTACGTCGGGCAAGAGCCTCGTGGACACCATCCATGCGGCTCTCGGCAAAAGGCTCGATCTCATCTACGATCGCAACGGCATCCGAAGTGAGGTTTACGTCGCGCCGCGTCCGTGTCCGGCGCAGGTAGGTAAAAACCTCGGCTGCATCGGGTTTTCGCCCGTTCCCGCTTACGAGCGGGTAGGGCTGCAAACCGCCATCCGTCTGAGCGGCCAAGAATTCGCGGCGGTGGCGAGTCAAACGTTTGGAGGGCTCGCACTCCTCGCGACGCAGTTCGCCAAATACGCGCCGCAGATTGCCGGACCGATCGGCATGGGACAGGTAGCCGCAACCGTGCAGGATTGGGGCTGGGGCCCCTACTTTTCGCTTGCGGCGACGATCTCGTTTGCGCTCGGACTCTTCAATCTTCTCCCGATTCCGGCTCTCGACGGCGGTCGAGCGGCGTTCATCGTCGCCGAGCTGGTTCGCGGCCGCCCGATCGACCCCGAGAAAGAGGCGATGGTTCACATAGCCGGTTTCGCGGCTCTCATGGCGCTGATAATGCTGGTCGCATTCCACGACATCGCCCGCATCGTCAACGGACAGGGGGTGATGTGATGTTGCGCGTGCGACGTAAAAGCAAGCCGATTTTTTTACAGAACAAAACCGGAAAGGCCGACGCAAAAAGCGTATGGATCGGAGGGAACCATCCGGTCGCCGTGCAGTCGATGACGACGACCGATACCGCCGACGCCGACGCGACGCTGACGCAAATTTACGGTCTCGCGATGGAAGGTTGCGAGATCGTTCGCGTTACGGTGAAGGACCCTCCCGACGCCGCGGGCCTGCCGGCAATCGTGTATCGCTCGCCCGTGCCCATTGTCGCGGACATTCACTACGATCATAAGATGGCGCTCGCGGCGATTGAAGCCGGCGTCGCCAAGCTGCGGTTGAATCCCGGAAACATCCGCGATCCGAAAAAGGTCGCAGAGGTAGTCGAGGCCGCCAAGCAGCGCGCCATTCCGATTCGCGTCGGCGTGAACATGGGTTCGCTCGCTCCCGATCTGGAAAAGTCACTCGGTCATACGGCCGAGGCCATGGTGCTCTCCGCGCTACGTCACGTGGAGATTTTAGAGGAGCACGGGCACACCGATATCGCGATTTCGCTCAAGGCACATGACGTTGCGACGACGGTCGATGCCTATCGCTTGATGGACGCGCGGCTGCTCGAGCGGGGGACGCCGTACGCGCTCCATCTGGGCATTACGGAGGCCGGCCTGCTGCGCGACGGCACAATCAAATCGTCGATTGGGCTGGGGATTCTGCTGTGGGAGGGAATCGGAGACACGATTCGAGTCTCTTTGGCCGACGATCCGATCGAAGAAGTCCCCGTTTGCTGGGGCATCCTCAAGTCGCTCGGGCTGCGCGAAAAGGGTTTCGAAATCACGGCGTGTCCCTCGTGCGGACGAGCCGAAATATCGGTGCTCGAGCTCGGGCGTGCCGTCGAAGCGATAGCCAAGTCGTACAGCGCGCCGGTGAAGGTCGCGGTGATGGGCTGCGTGGTCAACGGTCCGGGTGAATCGAAGATGGCTGACGTCGGCGTTGCGGGCGGCAAAGGGAAGGGCGCGATCTATCGCGGCGGCGAGCTCGTCGGCACCTATCCGGAGAGCGAGCTGCTCGGTATGTTACGCTTGGAGATCGAAAAAGTGATCGCCGAGAAATATCCGGCCCATGTCGAAGAAATCGGCAAACAGGCGGTATGATTCGGCGCACTGCGCAGCTCTACGCAGGCTTGGGCCTGCGGCCGCTCGCAGCCGTCGGTATTGCGGCGTTGGTAATTTCAGTGCTGCTCGTCTTCTCGAGACCAATCGTCATGCTCGTCGACGGTGAACGCGTCGACAGCGACGTGTCGCCGGTGACAACGGCCAGCGAAAAGGCCTTCGTGCCGCTGCGCTCGATCGCCGATGCGCTCGGCGCCGAAACGGAGGTCGACGCCAAGACGGGCGGGGTCGACGTGGTGCTCGGGGCTCAGTCGCTACGCGTGCGAGTCGGGGATACGCGCGCGAGACTCAACGGTATGCCGTTTACCCTGAAGCACGCGCCTTTCCGCGTGCGCGGGCGCACCATGATCTCGCTCGACGCGGTCGCGCGGGCGCTGCACGTCCATGCGAAGTACGATCCGCGAGACGCGCGCATCGAGGTAATGACTCCGGGCGTCGGCCAAGCGCCCAATCCAGAGGGCGCAGCCCCACAGTGAGAATGGACCCCTAGGCAAATTCGGCCAAGCCGGCCGGCTCTTCGACCGGCACGACATCTGCGGGGTTCGACTTGCGGAATCCGTAGGCAAAAAAGAACACGAGCCCGCAGACGAGCGCGATGACAAACCACGTCCAGGTCGCTCGAGAGAGGCCGAACACCGCCAGGAAGAGCGAGAAGAGGATCCCTAAGATTGGAAAGAGCGGTACAAACGGCACGCGGAAGCTGCGCGGTAATTCCGGCCGCCGTTTGCGTAAGTAGAGCACGCCGGCGCAAACCACCGAGAATGCGATAAGCGTTCCGATATTTACCAGGTTGAGCAAGTTGTTGAGGGGTACGATGAGCGCGAGAATTGCCACGACGGCCCCGGTGAAGAGCGTCGTGACTAAGGGCGTCTTAAAACGCGGATGGATTGCGGCGACCGCCGGCGGCAGCATGCCGTCGCGAGCCATGACGTAAAAGATGCGGGACTGACCAAGCAACGAGGCAAGCGCGACGCTCGTCGTGCCGGCCAAAACCCCCACGGTAATCACCCAGGTGAGGGCGGGGATATGCAGCGGTGCCAGCGCATAGACCAGCGGATTCTTGATCGGCACTTGGTTCCACGGAACTGCCCCGACCAACACGATCGCGGTAGCGCAGTAGATGACCGTGCCGATCGCGAGCGCGCCGATCACGCCGACCGGGACGTCGAACTGAGGCCGCTTGCACTCTTCTGCAGTCGTCGTCGCAGTATCGAAGCCGATATAGCTGAAGAAGACGTAAGCGCCAATTGCGATGATCCCGTAAGGCTGCGCCGAAGACGAATAATCGGCGAGGCCTCCAAAGGGCCGAAGCTTTCCCCAACCGACCGGATTGAAGTCGTGCAAGTTGGCGGCGTGAACGAGAAACAAACCGGCGATAACGAAGACGACCAACGCCGAGATCTTGAGCACGACGAAGACATTGTTCGCGGTCGCCGACTCGCGAATGCCCACGGAGAGCAAGACGCTCAGACCAATCACGAAGAGTGCGGCGACGAGATCGTATTGCGAGTGAGCGAGGTCCCAGCTCGAGGGCAGCCACCAGGCGCCGTGTATCGACAGACTCGACTGCTGAGCCCATGCGGGCAATACTACACCAACGCCCTTGAAAACGTCTTGAATGGCGGCCGAAAACTGCTGTGCGACGGGCGCGGCGCTGATGCCGTATTCGAAGATCAGCGCGAATCCGATGATCCACGCAAAGAGTTTCCCCATCGTGGCATAGGCGTAGGTATACGCGCTTCCGGCTACCGGGACCATGGCCCCGAGCTCCGCGTAACAGAGCGCCGCAAAGAACGACGTGAGGCCGGCGAGCAGGTAGGAGATGATGACGGCGGGCCCCGCGCCCTTAACGCCGGTTCCAATCGTCGTAAAAATTCCGCCGCCGATCATCGTACCGAGCCCGATGGCGACCAAGTCCTTTGCAGTCAGTGCTCGGCGAAGAATCTTGCGCTTGCCGATTTCACGTAACTTATCCGCATCGGTCGTCGCGAAGAGTTCGGACAGGAACGACATCCGAGCGACGCTTCGCACTAGGAGCTTGGTGGCCTGCTGGAAGCGTTCCAGATGTGCTCGGCAACGCCGTTTGCGTCGTTGATCCAACGCGCCCATACAAAAAGCGCGTCTGAAAGTCGATTGAGATATCGCAGCGCTTCCTCGGATCCCGTTTCTTCCTCATCGTTGAGGGCGACCAAAAGCCGCTCGGCGCGGCGGCAAATCGTCCGCGTGAAGTGGAGAAAAGCACCGGGCATCGAGCCGCCCGGATGGATAAAATTGGCCAGGGGCGTAAGCTCTGCTTGCGCTTCGTCAATGGCGCGTTCCAAGGCTTGCACATCGGCGCCCCCAACCGACGGCTGGTCTTGGCGGCGATCCTTGGGCACCGTAGCCAGCTCGCTGCCGAGCTTGAAGAGGACGTCTTGCACCCATGCGAGCCAGGCGTCGAGCCGGGCCACGCGTTGCGACTCGTTGAGTGACGGTCGCAACGCGGCTCGCGCCATGCCGAGGGCGCTTGAAAGCTCGTCGACGGTGCCGTAGGTCTCGATGCGCGGCGCACTCTTCTTGATGCGCGTGCCGCCGATCAGTCCCGTCAACCCCTGATCGCCCGTGCGAGTATAGATGCGCGTCGGCTTAGGCATCGCTTCCCTATGCCGCTCTGCGGACGCAAGCTCCTCGGCAAAGGCCGTCTCCGCATCGCGCGCGAAACGGGGCCGGTCATGTCCGAAGCGCTCGGTGCGGGCGCCGTCAAGGAAATTCCTCCGAAGGCGGCTGACCTCTCCGCATGGTATACGGCGGCCTGCCTCAAAGCGGAGCTCGTTTCGTACTCGCCGGTCCGCGGATGCGTCGTCCTGCGCCCTTATGGCTTCGGCCTGTGGGAGAACCTCTATAAGCATCTCGACGCGCGCTTCAAGGCAACGGGACATGAAAATGCATACTTCCCTCTCTTCATTCCGGAGAGCTTGCTCGTAAGAGAGGCGGAGCACGTCGAGGGCTTCGCACCCGAAGTCGCCTGGGTAACCCAGGGCGGCAGCGAACAGCTGACCGAGCGGCTCGCGGTCCGACCGACGTCGGAAGCAATCATCGGGATGATGTACGCGCAATGGGTGGAGTCGTATCGCGATCTTCCCATTCTGATCAACCAGTGGGCAAACGTCGTGCGATGGGAGAAGGCGACCCGCCCTTTCCTGCGCACGATGGAATTTCTATGGCAGGAGGGACATACCGCTCACGCCTCCGCAGCGCAAGCGCGTGAGGAAACGTTGAAAATCCTCGAACTCTATCGCGATTTTGCGGAGAACGTTGCAGCGGTGCCGGTCTATTTCGGCCGAAAAAGCGCCGGCGAGCGCTTTCCCGGCGCGATCGAAACCTTTGCGATCGAGGCGTTGATGCCCGACGGCAAGGCGTTGCAATCGGGCACGTCGCACGACTTGGGGCAGAATTTCGCCAAGGCTTACGACATAAAATTCGTCGATGCCGACGGCTCGATCAAGCATGCCTACACGACATCGTGGGGCGTATCTTGGCGGATGCTTGGGGCCTTGATCATGGTCCACGGCGACGATCGCGGCCTGCGCATTCCTCCAAAGATGGCGCCGCTGGAGGCGATCGTCGTCCCGATCGTTCGCTCCAACGACGATCGAGCAATCGAAGTAGGGACGAATCTCGCCGGCCGCTTGAGTTCGGCCGGCTTCCGCGTTCGCGTTGACGCGCGCGACGAGCAGCCCGGCTGGAAATATAGCGAATGGGACCTCCGTGGCGTGCCGGTTCGCATTGAGATCGGCCCGCGTGACGTCGATGCGCAAACGGCGGTGCTCGCGCGCCGCGACCGTGGCAAGGAAGAGCCGGGTCAGCGGCGCAGCGTGGCACAGTCTCACGTCCCCGATGCGTTGCGCGAGTTGCTCGACGAGATTCAGGACTCGCTCTACGATCAGGCGAAATCGTTTTTGGACGAGCATACCTTTGCTACGGAAGACCGCACCGAATTCCTCGACCTCTGTAAGAGTCGGGCCGGCATGATCGATATTGCGTGGTGCGAACGAGCCGAATGCGAGGCTCAGGTGAAGGCGCTAACGACCGCGACCACGCGCGTCGTGCGCGCCCTCGAGGAAAGGAATCTCGCCTGCGTGGCGTGTGGAGAACCGGCGAAAGCTCGGGCGTATTTTGCGCAGTCTTATTAGCATGGTCTTTAGCGTCGCCGTCGGGATGGAAATCGCCCGCGGCGCGGCCCCGGCTTACGCTCCCAGCGTCGCGCAGCTCGACGCAACGGCGCGCGCGGCCGGCAATCGCCGCGACGTCGCGCAGCGCGTCGGAGCGTCGATTTTTTCGATCCGATGGGCGGCCGAGGTAAGCCAAATTTCGGCGAACGAACTTGCGGGGCACCTCATCCTCGGCATTCGCATCTTAGGCGTCAAGTTTCATCGACCGCTGACGCGGGGAGAGTTTGCGTCCGAAGTCGCCAGGCTGGTGGAAGCGAGTTTTGCGGCAGCTCCCGCGACGGAGGAGGTCGATCTGTGGGCCAGCGTGCCGATCGGCGTCGGGAAGGGAGTGGTAGTCAGCGGCGACCTGGCCAAGCCCACCTCCCGAACGGTATTCAGCGTGAGCACGCGCCGCGGGGAAAGCGCCTCCTCGTTGCGCGCCCGGTTAACGGGTTCGAGCGAAGGCGTCTTCTGGGACGTGCAATGGGTTCGCACGGCCTTCCGAGAGCCCGCGTAATGTATAACAAGACGACGCTCCCCAACGGCTTGCGGGTGCTGACCGAAACGATGCCGGCGGTGCGTTCCGCGACCGTCGGCATTTGGGCCGACGTCGGCTCGTCCGTCGAGACTCGAGAACGGCGCGGTATCTCTCACCTAGTCGAGCATATGCTTTTCAAGGGAACGCAGCGTCGAACCGCGCGCCAAATCGCCGAAACGATGGACGGCGTGGGTGGAAACCTCAACGCCTTCACCGATAAAGAAACGACGTGCTACTACGCGAAAGTGATCGACCGGCACATCCCGTTGGCTCTCGACGTGCTCGCGGACATGTTCCTTCACTCGACCTTCGATCCGCAGGAGCTCGCCAAAGAACAGAAAGTCGTGCTCGAAGAGATCAAGATGTACGAGGACTCTCCCGACGATTTGATTCACGACGTATTTTTGCAAACGATGTGGCGCGAATCGAGCCTAGGCGAGCCGACGATCGGATTTGCCGATACCATCGTGCGTATCACGCCGGACGATCTGCGAGCGCACATGCGTGCCCACTACGCACCCAACTCGGTCGTCGTTGCGGGGGCCGGAAACGTCGAGCATGAGCGCTTCGTCGAGCTCGTCTGCGAGCAGTTCGCCGGATTCGAGGGGGTTTGCGGACTACCCGAACCGGAGCGGCCTGCGGCGACGCCTGCTACAAAGGTTCGATACAAGGATAGCGAGCAGGCGTACGTCGTTGTCGGAACGCCCGGCATCGACATCCGCGACGAGCGCCGCTACGCGCTCTCGATACTCGACACCGTGCTCGGCGGCGGCATGTCCAGCCGGCTCTTTCAGGAGATCCGCGAACAGCGCGGGCTCGTCTATAGCGTCTACTCGTTTCAGGCGGCATATCGCGCCGCCGGACTTTTCGGCGTCTACGCGGGGACCTCACCGAGCAACGTCCAGGCGTGCATCGACGTCGTCCTCGAGCAGTTTGCTCGCGTCCGCACGGCAGCGATCGACGAAAACGAGTTCCACCTTGCAAAGGAGCACATCAAGGGCAATCTCACGCTCTCGCTCGAGTCGACGTCGGGCCGCATGATTCGCCTAGGTCGCAACGAGTTCGCGTTGGGCCGGGAGGTGACTGCGGAGGAGATCGAGCGTCGAATCGATGCCGTGACCGCCGAAGAAGTGCGGGAGCTCGCTGGGGAGCTGCTCGTCGAGAATAATCTCGGCTTGTGCATCATCGGTCCCGTCGATGAGTCCGCCATCGTGTGGGGCTCCCACGCTGCCTAGCGCCGGCATTGCCTGCATTGGAGAGCTACATGCCTCGTTCTGGTCGCTCGTCGCTCCGCATCCGTGCTCCGCTCCTGCTGCACCGCGCTCGCGCTACCTGCTAAGGACGATTTTGACCTCCTGTCAATGGCGCTCGCGTCGGAGCCCCTCACAAGGCATGTAGCTCGCCAATGCAGACGAGCCTTGCAGTGGCGATCGCCCCACACCTGTGGTCTGGAAAATTGGTGGGCGCGATGGTCATTACGTTCGTCGTTCAAGGCGTGACGATTGGAGCGTATGCGGCGCGGCTGGCCGGCGTTCAGACCAAACGTATCGCAACGTCGATCTCGCTCTTCAACTTGCTCGTGACGACGGGACGGCTGGCGAACCTCTTCATGGCCTTCTTCGTCGGCCCGCTCTCGGACCAGGCTGGTACGGCGGTGGGTAGATTGAGGGGCGAGACCATGGCCGTCGGGGCCTGGCAGCATCTTTTCGAGACACAGCTTCGGCTCATCGTGCTCGCCGGCACGCTCGGCATGATCGCCTTCGCGCTGTTCTTGCCGATGTTCACCTACCTCTTTCGGCGCGGCGTTCATTCGTTTGAAGCGCGAGGATCGGTGCCCCATTCACTGACGCGCTTGGTGTCGCCGTCGGTGATCGCCGACGTGCTCGGATCTGAGCGGTTGCCTCGACTCGCCGAACTGCGCGCATTCGACTGGCGGATGCTGCCCAAGCGTCTGTTAGTCTTCAACACCGTCGTGATGTGCGTCTATGCAATCGGAGTGCAAGCGTCGTACCTAGCCTCGGTTCTCGACGCCGGCGTCGCCCGGACGGCCATCGGACTTTCGGGCGTTATCAATGGGGTTGGAACCATAGCCTTTACGTTGTTCGTCGACCCTACGTCGTCAATGATCACGGATCAGGCGATTCACGGCAAGCGAACCGTCGAGGAAGTCCGCTCGATGGTGTTCTACTTATCGCTGACGGCCATCATCGGGTCGCTGCTCTCGCAGGCGATCCTCTATCCGGCCGCAGTAATCATCGAGGTGGTTGCACGATTTGCCGGGCAAGTTCATTTTTAGGCTCGTAGCCGCTCTGTTCGGCATCGCGCTCCTGTGCGGATGCGCCGGCTCGATCGAGCGTTGGATCGTGAACACGCGCGTCCACCAAGGCGACGTCGCCCTCGCTCGTGGGAACGCCCGCGATGCGGAACTAGCATATCGGCTGGCGCTCCGCGTGGATTCCAAAGATGCGCGAGCGCGTGCCGGTTTCGTCGAGGCCGCGGCTGCGCTGGCCCAGCGCGAATACACCAAGGGAAGTTTTGACGACGCTTTGGCGACGGTGGACGGCGGCCTCGCGGCGGACCCGCAGAGCGTACGGCTCGCCGCACTCAAAGCGACGATCGATCAGGCAAAGCTTCAGCGCGAGATCGTGCTGTCAAACTACCCCACGTATCGTTCGGCCGGACTCGAGCTTCAGCGGGCCTATCAACAGCTCAACTTGAACAACGCCATCTTGTTGCGAAACCTCAAGCGCTTTGGATACACGTTTGACGCCAACGAGCTCACCAGCGCCATCAAACGCAGCTACGAGCTCGAGCTCGAGGTTGCGAGGAATACGAATCGATTGATCCTCTACCGTCAGCTCGTCACTTCGGGGGTGCCCGGAGCTCCGAAGCAGTCGGGGAACTTCGGCGCGAGTTCGCTGCTGCCGCTGCCGTAGCAGAAGGAAGCTGTGAAGATGATCGCTTGGCTCGAATCGTTGCCCACGATCAAGGCCGGCATCGTGATCGTCGGCGGCTTCGTCCTGGTCGCGCTCTTGATCGGATACCTGGTGTCGAAGTTCACGTCCCGCGAGGTTCGCATGGCGCACAACGACCGTGCCGGATTCATTCTGGCGGTGATCGGCGTCGTCTACGCGGTGCTGCTGGCGTTCGTTGCAATTGGTGTCTGGGAACGATTCCAGCAGGCCGAGGCGCGGACGTATGAGGAGGCGGGCGCCATTGCGACGGTCTATCGCGACGCGGGATCGTTTCCGGGCGCCCCAAGGTTGCGGACGATGATCCGCGCATACGTGCACTCGACTATCTACGACGAATGGCCGGAAATGAAAAGGGGCGAGAGATCGCGGCTTTCCAACGCCTTGCTCGAGGCCGCGGATCGATACGTCAGGGCGCTCCCGGCGAACACCGTTCGGCTGGGAAACATCCAGGCGCAGATGCTCTCGGCGATGGACACGGCGCTGATGGATCGCGAAACGCGTCTGACGATAGACTCGAGCGGCATCCACCGGCTCATGTGGGCCGTGTTGATTTTGGGTGCTTTCATCACGGTCGCCTTTACCTATCTCTTCGGCTTCGATCAGACGCTCATGCAGGAGCTGATGATTGGAGGCTTGAGTCTGTTGATCGGGTTGGTCTTATTCTTGGTCGTGGCGTTGGATTACCCGTTTCGCGGTAGCATTCACGTTCAGCCCGAAGCGTTCCGCGCGCTGATCGAAACGTTCAACGCAATCGGCGGATAGCAGACCGTAGCCTCGGCACCCGGCAGAGTTCCGCCCCATTGAGAAAGGCTCGTCCCGCTCCGGCACGCTCGGCGCTGCGAAATTCGCGCCAGAATCGCTCTGCATCCGGCGAAACCTTTGCCGGATCGGTTTCGTAGACCGGCCACGCCGCGTGCGGGTTGCGCACTGGGAAGCGCTGCAGCCACGCGCAGAGCTCTAGATTGTGTCGCATGCGCCCGTCCTCGATCGAAATGAAGTACCGCGCACCCTTCCCGATGGCGCTCTCTTCGTCCAACGGCGTCCACAACAGCGGGTCTTCCTCCCAGCCAAACCGGTCGATGTAGTACTGCACGTCGGGCCCATAATGGCCGATGACGACGAGCGCGCTCTTTGGGAGCATCTGGTCCAGACCTACCGCTTTGCGGTAAACTTCTTTGTCGTAGCTATAGTATCGAGCGATCGGCGCGCGGCTGCCCAGGAGCGCCGCGATGGCGACGATCGGAACGAGGGCGAGCAGCGCGTAGCGCGCACCAGGCGCGACGTCGGCTGTGCGCACGGACGCGACGAAGCGCGCGGCCACGCCTCCAATGACCAGCGCGCAGAGCGGTAGCAACGGATACATATAATAATCTACTCGTTCGACCGTTACCACGACGTAGACGTAGGCGAGCCCGCCCGCGAGCCAGCCCCAGAGCAGCGCTTTGCTGCGCGCCGGCGCCCAGGGTAAAGCGACGAAGCACGCGACCGTCACCAGAAACGCAATATCACCGAGGAGCGTATCGCGCAGGAGACCCAGGACCACATGCAGGTCCTCGAGCTTGGCCTTGAAGCCTTGAGCGGTCGTCAGAGCCTCGCGAAGCGCGGGTAGCACGTGCAACCGGGTAATGCCACTGGCCCAATGCCATTCCGCGTAGGAATCGAGTCGGCGATCGTAGAGGGTAAGAACGAGCAGCGGAAGCGCAAGGAGGATTGCGACGAAGAGCGGCCGCATCACGCGCCCGGCGCGCGCTCGTTCGACGACGACGCCGATTAGCGGCACCGTCGCAAACGCCGCGACCGGCTTTGCGAGATAGGCAAGCGCGAGCAGCGCGGTGGTCCCGGCTAAACCCCGAAGCGAAAAGGCCTCGTCTTCGAGGAGATAACGCGTTGCCGCATAAAGCGCCGCGGTCAGGAAAAAGACCATCGCGCAGTCCGGCATAAAAGTGCGGCCGTAGTAAACGCTTCCGGGAAAGACAGCGTAGAAGAACGCGGCGACGATTCCTGCTAACGCACTGCTGAAGAGCCAGCGCGCGAAATAGGCGAGGGCGAGGACGGTCGCAAGGCTGAATGCGATCGTGAAGATGCGCCCAAATATTTCGTGCACGCCAAAAATCTTGTAGAGCGACGCGGCTAGGAAGGGCACGATTTGGAGCTCCAGCTCGACGTAATTCGGCGGCGGCCCGTTGTAGAGCGTTTGCGGATACATGATATCGAACCGAAGCCGGTCGAAATTGCGCGCGATCGCTGCGGTGTCGCCTTGGCGCCAGCCCGGATGGTCGAGAATGGGATCGTGAATGCCGTGGAGTCTTAGCGCCAACGCGAGAAGCAGCACTGCCGCCAACGCGAGAGTCCAACAACGAGAGGTTCGGTAAGCCCTCAATTGAGGTGGCGAAACGTCCAGTATTTGTTGAGAAAAAAGTTTACGAAGACACCCGAGAGCGTTGCGGCCAGCCATGTCGTGGTGAAATGATGGAAGCCGGCCTTTCCCGCGATCGTATAGACGATTTTGCCCGCGAGCAGCGCGATCGCCGAGACGGCGAGAAACTGCAAGCCTTCGACGATCGGATTGCGTCGCGAGCCGAAGGTCCAGATGCGATTGAGAATGTAGTTGGAGATGCCGCCGACCATGAATCCGATTGCGAAATCGGCGAACCATGAGAGAGTGGTCGTCTTTTCGAGCGCGTGCGCTACGATGAAATTGACCACCATTCCCGAGGCTCCGACCATCCCAAACTTGAAGAACTGCCGAACGCCGCGCCGGCTACGCAACCCAATACCAATCGGCGAAAAGCACCGTAAAAAGCCCGAGCAGAGGCAGCGAGAAGGCGAGTATTACGTTGTTCGCCCACGGCCGGTCGCCCCAACGCGCGAGAATGGCGAACATCGGAAAGAGGACGAGCGCGAAGCGCGGCATCGACATGAGGTTCGAGGTTGACATCGGCACGAGTATCGAGAGAGCCATATAGGCAATGTATGACGGACGCAGCCGATGCCAACCACCGAGCAGAACGGCGATCATGAGGAAGGTGAACGCGATCTCGAGAGATTGGTTCGCGACGACCTGTCCTCCGGCCGCGTGGAATACCTTGCCGAACGCGTTGGCTACGCTCACCCAAGGCAACGCGAGATGGCGATTCCAGTGAATTTGGACGTGCGAGAAATAGAGCGGATCGGCTCGCAGGACCCAAAGGTAAGCCATGTAGACGGAGAGGCCGAGCGGAATGAGGAGGCCGCAAGCAAGGTCGTACGGCCAGGCCGGCCGCAGCGGGCGGTTCTGCGTCGCCCATTCGACGAGAAAAGGAACGATGAGCAGAACGCCCTCGACGCGGGTGAGCGCCGCGAAAAAGCCGAGGACCGCCGCAAGAAGCCACGACCGCGTGCGCATGTAATAGAACGACGCGACCGTAAGCACGAAGAACAGCGATTCGGGATAGACTGCCGAAAAAAAGATGGCGGTCGGGAATATCGACGCGTAGAAAATAGCGCGGCGCGCTACGGCTCGATCGTATTCGCGCTCGAGCAACTTGTATAGGTAGAGCAGCCCGAAGAAAAACGAGACGTTGGATATGAGGAGGCCGGCAACGAGGTGATTGCCTGAGAGCGATCCGACGATTCTTATCAACAGCGGATAGAGGGGAAAGAACGCCATGTCCGTACCCTGGTACCCCTGAGTTGCGATGTCGAGATAGTGAACGGCATCCCAGCGTCCCCATACCGCCAAAAGAGCGTACGAGGACTCTTGAACGTGGGTCCCGGCGCGTTGTCCGATGATCACGGACGCGAGCTCGGCAATGACGATGAGCACGGCGCGCGTCGCAGCGAAGTCGATGAGAACCTCGCGAACGGTCTGATTGAATCGGGCTGCGACGAGAACCTTGCCGACGCAAGCCAGCGTGACCGCGATGAGGAACAGCCGCGCTTCACGCGTGAACTGCGCTATGAAGAACGTAAGCCATAGGAGCAGGAACGGAAGCCACGTCAGCGCGTCGTATTGCAGCGATCGGGGAAGCGTAATTCCGGCACGGCGCGAAAAGTATCGCGCGTAGCCGATCCACGCGGTCATCGCGACGAACGGGCCCGCGACGAGGCCCGCCAAAAGGCCGAGCTCGCTAAATGCGCCGTGATGTCGCGGAACGATCAGCGCGTACCACCCGAAGAAACCCAGGGTCAGTCCGGCGAGCGCAACGCCGACGAATGCCGCCCATCCTCCCGCAAGCAGGTCGGGCACGTGGATGCGTCGGGAAAGCATCGGTCGTGGAAGGCGGGTACCGGCGAACACGCAGTAACGACTTTAACAGGAAATACGCCGCTTCCCTTTGTACGTGGCCACTAATGGCACGGTCCATCATGCGAGCGGTGCTAGACCATCCCGTTCATTCGCTCGACTTCGTGAAGGTCACTGAGAGCGCGGCGCTCGCGGCTTCGCGTTGGATGGGTAGAGGCGCGCGCGACGCAGCCGACGGCGCTGCCGTTGAAAAGATGCGTGAATCGCTCGCCGACATGGAGATCGCCGGGCGCATCGTCATCGGCGAAGGCGAACGCGACAAAGCGCCGATGCTCTACATCGGCGAGGAAGTCGGCAGCGGCGGCAAAGAGGTCGACATCGCCGTCGATCCCGTCGAAGGTACGAACCTGGTCGCGAACGGTTTGCCGAACGCCATCGCCGTGATGGCGATTGCCGAGCGCGGGGGGCTGCTTCACGCACCGGATACCTACATGAAAAAGCTCGCCGTCGGCGCCAAGGCCGCGCCGTACGTGCATATCGACGCACCGGTCCGTGAAAATCTCGAAGCCGTAGCCAACGCATTGGAAAAACCGATCAACGATGTATGCGTTATCATCCTCGACCGCCCCCGCCATGCCGATTTGATCCGCGAAGTGCGGGAGGCCGGTGCGCGCATTCGATTGATCTCCGACGGAGACGTCGATGCCTGCATCGCTACGGCGATCGACTCTACCGGCATTCACGTAGCCATGGGGACCGGCGGAGCGCCCGAAGGCGTTCTGGCAGCGGCCGCTATTAAGTGCCTGGGCGGAAACTTCATGGGTCGCCTTCAACCGCGCAATCAAACCGAAACCGAACGCGCCGTTGAGATGGGCTTCGGAGACGTCGGGCGCGTCCTGGAGCTCGACGACCTCGTTCGAAGCAACGACGTTATCTTTTGCGCCACCGGTATCACCGACGGCGACTTGGTTCGCGGCGTGCGCTTCTTTGGGAATCAAGCGCGAACCCATTCTATTCTCGTCCATTCCGGCGGAACCGTGCGATTTATCGAGTCGACGCACCGGCTCGGTGCGCGCCCGCACCTTCGCTGAGCGCTTTTCAATGCGTCATTCGCCCCGTCGTCACGACCTAATCGTCGTCGGTGCCGGGTCGGGCGGCTATGCCGCTGCACGCACCGCTCGCGATGTGGGTTGCGACGTCGCGCTCGTCGACGAAGGGCCACTCGGGGGTCTCTGCATTTTGCGGGGATGCATGCCGAGTAAGGCGCTCCTGGCCTCGAGCGACGCGCTGCAGGATGCGCGGGAGGCACGCGCTCTTGGAATCGACGCGCGAGCGCTTGCCGTCGATATGCGGTACGTCGCGGCTCGAAAGCGCGAGCTCGTGCGCGGATTCGCCGACTATAGAATTGAAGGAATCCACGAGTTCCCGCTTTATCTGGGCGCCGCGCGCTTTCTCTCGCCGACGCGGCTCGCGGTGGGAGACGACGTGTTGCTGGATGCGTCGAAGTTCGTTATCGCCTCGGGCAGCATCGTGGCACCCAGCGCGCTGCCGGGTCTTACGGCAACCGGATACATCGACAGCGACGCCGTGCTCGATTTGGAAGCGATTCCGGATTCGGTCGTCGTGCTCGGCGGCGGCTACACCGCCTGCGAGCTGGGTCAGTTCCTCGCACGAATGGGCGCGCGCACGACGATGCTGATTCGCAGCGGTCATTTGTTGACGGAGAGCGACGAGGACATCGGCCACGCGCTCACCGGCTATTTTCGTGAAGAAGGCATCGAGGTGGTCACTCACGCAGCGCTCCTGGCCGCCCAGGGCCGCGGCGCGCAAAAAGTCGTGCGCTATCTTCACGGAGGCAAGGAATGCGAGGCCGTTGGCGACGAGATCTTCTATGCGCTCGGCCGCACCCCAAACATCGCCGGCCTCGATCTCGAAAAGGCGGGCGTCACTTTCGGGCCAGCAGGCGGAATTACCGTCGACCGGCGGCTGCGCACGAGCAATCCCAACGTGTATGCCGTGGGGGATGTAACCGGAGAGTATATGCTCGTGCACGTAGCGATTTACCAAGGTGAGGTGGCCGCGCGCAACGCGTGCCTTCAGACCAATGAGGCGGCCGATTACCGTCTGGTGGGTGCGCACACGATCTTCACCGATCCTCAGTTGGCAACCGTAGGGATGAGCGAGAAGGATCTGCGGCGCAAAGGAGTCGCGTACGTGTGCGGCCGTTATGATTTCGCCGAGCACGGCAAAGCGCAGTGCGTGGGCAAGATCAAAGGGTTCGTAAAAATGATGGCGGATCGCGAAACGGGCTGCATTTTGGGCGCTTCCGTTCTGGGCGCCCAGGCTTCAGAGCTCGTCCACGAGGTGATCGTCGCGATGAACTTCTTCGCGACGGTCGATCAGTTCATGCGGATTCCGCACCTTCATCCGACGCTCGCAGAGATCTGGACCTATCCCGCTGAATCCTGTGCGGCACAGCTTGGCCGGAAGATTCCCGGCGACGAGCAGGTCGAGATGGCGACGAGCATTGCCGGTGAGTGAAGCTCCCACGCGTCTGCGTGTTGCGTTGCTGCAGACCAAACCGGCAAAGGGAGAGTACCAGCGGAACCTCGCGGCAGCGGGCGAGGCGTTCGCGCAGCTCTCGGCCGACGCGCCGGATTTGGTCGTGCTACCGGAAGCCGCCCTGACGGGCTACTTTCTGGAAGGTGGCGTCTACGATCTGGCGCTTTCCGCATCGACGTTTGCGAACGATCTTGCGCGCACGTGGCGCCAGGCATGCGGTGGGCGAGTCGATCTTGCGGCGGGCTTCTTCGAGAACGACGGTGGAACGTATCACAACAGCGCGATCTACCTGGAGATCGAGCCCGAAAACGAACGGATCGTCCATATCCATCGCAAACTGTTCTTACCGACGTACGGCGTCTTCGACGAGGAACGCTTTCTGTCGCGCGGACATAGGTTGAGCGTCTTTCAGACGCGCTTCGGCACCATGGCGCTGTTGATCTGCGAAGATGCGTGTCACGCGATCGCTGCGACCGTAGCGGCGGTCAAAGGCGCCCGCATCTTAATCGTTCCCAGTGCGTCGCCCGGGCGCGGGATTCAAGGGGACGGCGAGCTCGAGAGCATCGTGCAATGGCGCGAGATGCTGCGGATCACCGCGCTCGAGCACGGCGTCTTCGTCATCTATGCCGGCTTAACCGGGTTCGAGGGTGGCAAAGGCATGACGGGGTCCTCGTGCGTCGTCGATCCGCGCGGTCGAATCCTCGTGCAAGCACCGCCGACACAAGCGTGCATCGTTCGCGCAGACCTCGATTTGCGGGAGATAGACCTCGCTCGCGCAACCCTGCCGCTGCTAGGTGACTTGGAGGCGGCCCTCCCCGATCTGCTGCTCGACGACGAACTTCCTTTGCCGCGACGACGATATGACGCTGCCGATCTTTGAAAGCCCCCAGACGTCGCCGGCGCCGCCTGCCCTCAATGCGGGCATTACGACCGAGTGGCTCGTGGAATTCTTGCGAGACGAGCTGGTGAGCCGTCGTGGCATCCCGCGAGCCGTGATAGGCCTTTCGGGAGGTGTCGATTCGGCCGTCACGGCATTTCTTTGCGCGCGTGCTCTGGGCGCCCAGAACGTGCACGCGATTCGCATGCCTTACAAGACGTCGCACGCCTCGAGCCTGAACGATGCGCAACTCGTGGTGGACGAACTGCATCTGCCTTGCGCAACGATCGACATCAGCGCCGCCGTCGACGGGTACCTGCAGTTCGAGCCGGATGCAGACGCGCGCCGGCGAGGAAACGTCATGGCGCGCGTGCGGATGGTGGTGCTCTTCGATCAGTCCGCCAAACTCGACGCGTTGCCCATCGGCACGGGAAACAAGACAGAGCGTCTGCTCGGATACTTTACGTGGCACGCCGACGATACTCCGCCGGTGAATCCCATCGGAGATCTCTTCAAAAGTCAGGTCTGGGAGCTCGCGCGGTACCTCGGCGTTCCGCAGCGTTTGATCGACAAGGCCCCGACCGCGGATCTGCACGCCGACCAAACCGACGAAGCGGACCTCGGAATCACGTATGCCCGCGCCGACGCGATTCTGGCGCAGCTCTTGCTCGGATACACCGACGCGCAGCTCGTCGAACGCGGGCTCTCTCATGATGAAGTGACGCTCATTCGGCGACGTGTCGACGCAAGCCACTGGAAGCGCCACTTGCCGACGACAGCAATGCTCACGGACACGGCGATCAACGAATTTTACCTGCGCCCGGTGGACTATTGACATGCGCCGTCCTTTTTTTCCGGTGGGACTCAATCTCGAAGGTCGCCGTTGCGTCGTCATCGGGGCGGCCGATGACCGCGAAGCAATTGAAAAGGGGGCTGCGCTGAGGGAAGCCGGAGCCGACCTCCGGCAGTTGCACGACGTGCAGGCGTTACGGGATGAGGACGTAGCCGACGCATTCTTCGTCATCTCGACCCCGCAGGACGCCGCGCTCTCCGCGCGCCTGCGCGCGCTGGCCGACCGTTATCGCTTTCTGCTCTGCTGCATCGATCAGCCGCAGCATGGCTTCGTTGCAATGGCAGCCATCGCGAAGGCCGGACCCGTGCGCATCGCGATCTCGACCGCCGGACTCGCACCGCGCGTGGCCAAAGCGTTGAAGAACGGCCTGCAAAAAGCCATGGATGAACGGTTTGCGCGCTTCGTCGAGCGGTTGGCCGTCGGGAGAGAACGGATTCGCGCGGCTCACCCGTCGCCCGAAAGCTCGAACGTTCGGCGCGAGGCCATGATCGAGGCGGCGCGAGGCTTCCGAGCCGAGGTGCGCTTTTCGTATCCGCGATGGTTTGAGGACCTCGATGCCGGGCATTGAGCTCATGGCCGTCGGCACGGAGCTACTGCTCGGTCAGCTCGTCGACACGAACACGGCGTTTATCGCACAACGGCTGGCGCAAAACGGCATCGACGTTCGCGCGACGCACGCCGTCGGCGACAACTGCGGGCGCATAGCAGCGGCGATTCGGGACGCTCTTGGACGTGCCGACGGTTTGGTCACAACGGGCGGTCTGGGACCAACGATTGACGATCTCACGAAGGAGGCAGTCTGTCAGGCGCTCGATTTGGATACGGAGCTTTACGCGCCGGCGCTGCAGCACATGGAGGAACTTTTTGCCTCGCTCGGTCGCCCGATGCGGCCGAACAATCGAAAACAAGCCGAGCTTCCTCGCGGCAGCCGCCCGCTCGAAAATCCGAACGGAACCGCGCCGGGATTCGTCGCCTTCGCCCGGGACGGAAAGTTCGTGGCGTGCATGCCTGGCGTGCCGCGCGAGATGAAGCCGATGCTCGACGCGCAGGTCTTGCCATTTCTGCACGAGCGGCTGGGCACCGGCGAGGCAATTTACACGCGCGTGCTGCATACGATCGGCATCGGCGAGTCGGAGGTCGACCATCGTATCGCCGACCTCTTCCGCACTTACGAGAACCCGAAGATCGCCGTGCTTGCGCACGATTTCAGGGCCGACGTGAAGCTAACCGTCAAGTGCGGCTCGGCCGACGCCGCGCAGGCTGCGATCGCTCCGCTGCAAGCCGAGATCGAGCGCCGGTTGGAAGGCTATGTGTTCGGCCGAGACGCCGATACCCCCGCGAGCGCGATTCACGCTCTGCTTCGTTCGCAGCGTCGAATGCTCGCGATCGCTGAGTCGTGCACCGGAGGAAGGATCGCGGCCGCGTTGACGAGCGTGCCGGGATCGTCGCAGAGCTTCGCCGGTGCCGTCGTTGCATACCGGGACTCGGTTAAGGTCGCTCAGCTTGGCGTACGCGCCGAATTGCTTGATCGCGTCGGGGCAGTCAGCGAGGAGGTCGCGCGCGAGATGGCGCGTGGAGCTCGGACGGTTCTCAGCGCGGACGTCGCGCTCTCGACGACGGGGATCGCCGGACCAGGCGGTGGCACGCCGTCGAAGCCGGTAGGTCTGGTTTGGATTGGACTCGATGACGCGCGAGGAGTCGCATTCGCGCGACGTCTTCAACTATCCGGCGAGCGTGAAGCGATTGTGGCGCGAGCAACGAGCATGGCCTTGAGCATCCTCGGGCAACATCTCAGAGGTCCGCTACAGAATCAAAGTTCGTAACCGATTGCGGCGAGGGTTTCTTGTGTGGCCAACGCTTCTTCAAAGGTAGGCAGCGAGTTGGGCTTTCCCTCGATTTTCTTCAAAAATTCATCGTAGAGCTCCATGAGGAGAGGGACGTTGTCGTTGATCCGTTCCAAATCGCGATACGGGGAGCGCTTACACTCAAGCTGATCGGTCTGCTCGCGATCGACGGCGTAGAGCGTGAGATCGACGATATCCGGCCCGCTGGCCACGGCGCTTCGTCTCTCACCGTGAACGGCACACGTGTACGATTCAACGGCGGTCGTCGCGTCGGCACACAGCCTGGCCGCTAAGGCGCCGCCGTACTCGATCAGAGCAAACGCGCCATCATCGACGCTCGAGCGAAAGGCACCGCGATCGTCGATCCGCTCGGGATTCGCCGTCCTGCGAAAGCCGAGGGTGCGCAGTGCGCCGCCCCCCGCGAGCCAATTAGCCTGATCGATGAGATGCGAGAACACCGCGCCCGCAAGGCCACCGCCGCGCTCGCGCTCGAACCACCATCCCCGCGACCGGCTGCGCTCCTGCTGCCTCAACGTGGAGCGCAGCAGCGTGATCTCGATGTTACGAAGCGGACCGAGATGATTGTTGGCAATGAGCTCTTTGAGTGCCGCAACTTGCGGTACGAACCGAAACTCGTGAGAGACGCCGCAGGCGGTGCCGGCCGACTTTTGTGCATCTAGCATTGCGCGTGCGTCTTCGGTGCTGAGTGCGAACGGCTTCTCGGCCAGCACGTGCTTGCCGGCGGCAAGCGCGGCGAGAACGTCTTCACGATGCTTGAAGGGCGGCGACGCGACGGTGACGGCGTCGAGCTCGCAGCCGGCGAGCATCTGCGCGCAGTCGCGATAGGCGTGGGGAATATTGGAACGGCGGGCGACATCCTGGGCGCTCGACGGCGAGGCGATCGCGACAACTTCGAAGCGCGGATGATTGATCAGCGCCGGCAGGTGACCTGTTGCGCCGAAGCCGGCACCGACGACTCCAATGCGGCATGCGTTCATTGCGACGCGGCTTCTCGTATGGCGAGCTCGAGTATTTCGATCGCGCGATCGAGGGCATTTTCGCCGATGGTTAGGGGGGGCGTGATCGCGATCGTGTTGCCGCTCATGCCGGATTGAGAAAGAATCACGCCTCGTTTCAGCGTGCCTTTGACGACGGCGAATGCAAGGGCAGCATCGTGGAGTTCTAAACCCCACAGCAAGCCGCAACCGCGTACGTCGACAACGCCGGCAGACGAGCGCAGCGCCTCGAGGCGAGGGCGAAGTCGTGTGCCAAGCCGTGCGGCGCGAGCAGGAAGACCTAGACGCTGCAGCTCGTCGATCGTCGCGAGCGCGGCGGCGCAGCCGAGCGGATTTCCAAGGTAGGTGGAAGTGTGGAGCGCTTCACCCGAGGAAGGCGGCCACGCATCCATGACGTCGGATCGGCCGATCGCAGCACTGATCGGAATGCCGGAGCCCATTGCCTTGCCGATGCAAAGAATGTCCGGAACCATTTCCTCTCGATCGACGGCGAACCAGGTTCCGGTGCGACCGAAACCGGTGAAGATTTCGTCGACGATCATCGGGATACGCAGCTCGTCGCAAACGGCACGTAGTCCGGCGAGATAGCCGTGCGGAGGCACGATGCAGCCGGCGCGCCCTTGGATCGGCTCGATCACGAGCGCGGCGATGTCGTCGCGCGCACGCAGCGCGTCTCCGGTGCGCGATACGGCTTGCCCGGGCGGTACCGCGGCGGCGCGCGGATAGTCGAGCAGCAGTGGTTCGGCGGCAAGGGCGGCGGTGAAAGGCCGGCGGAAGCGTTCGATGCCCCCGACGGCAAGGGCGCCAAAAGAAAGGCCATGATAGCCTCCTCGGTAGGTGGCAAAACGCGACTTTCCACTCCACAGCATCGCGCTCTTCAGTGCCGCCTCAATGGCTTCCGAACCAGTCGTTGCCAAGAACATCTTGGTCAGACCGGGCGGCAGAATCTTTGCCAGGCGCTCGAAGAGCCGCACTCGGATCGCTGTGGGATGCACGTCGCCCATGCCGTGCACGAGGCGCTTCGATTGCTTCACGACCGAGCTTATAACATGCCGGTTGCAATGACCGGCGTTGGCGACGCCGAAGGCGGCGGTGCAATCGATGTAATGGTTTCCGTCCACGTCGGTCACCGTCGCATTGCGCGCCGACTCCCAAAAGATCGGAAAATCTTCGGCCAGGAAGGTAACGTTGCGCTGTTCGTAAACGCCGAGATCGCGAGCGAGCACCATGCTGCGCGGCCCGGGGATGCTCACGTTTCGTCCCCCATCCAACGCACGAAGTCGGCGATGCGCGGCCTGCCTCCATGAAAGACGCCTAAGGGCGGCGCCTGGAGCGTACCAAAGTGAGCGATTCTGGCTGCTTTCGCAGTCGCCGCGAGGTCGACCAGATCTTGGCGGCAACGGGCGACCGCGAGCGCCTCGAGCGCGAGCTCGTGACGTTGCAAGTACTCAGCCGCTTGTGAAGAATTTTCGACGCTTCGAATGCCGATCGCGCGCGGAATAAAGAGCGGCGGCTCTTCGAATGGTGGATCGACGATCGCGAGACAGCCGGAGCCCGGATCCGAGTAAACGCCTTCGGCGCCCGCGCGAAAGGTCGCCAGGTCCCGCTCGAGCGCGAGACGAGCGGCTGTGGCTGCGTCCGGCGGCTCGGGCGCAAGCTCGGCCGTAGCCGCGCGGAGCGCGTCGGCGATCATCGCTGCAAAGTGCTGCACTGTGACCGAGCCGCCGTTCTCGACGAAAAGCGCGTGAAGCGAGCAACATCCTTCGCTCTCGTAGAGTACGAGGTCGCGCGCAACGCCGCGGGCGATTCCTTGTGCTTCGCGGGCACCGCTCAACGCTTCACGTGTTACGTATCCGGCACTCGCTTTCGAGCCGAACGGGATGAATCGCGCGGTAGCGCGCAGCTTCGTCGCGAGCTGCGCGAGGGTAGCATCGCTGCCGAACGCAACGACGACGTCGAAGCCGCTCAGCTCGATTGCGTCGTCGCCCCCCTTCCAGGTCTGCACCCTAACGGCATCGCGAAGTTCGTCGAGCTCGCCCGCGAGCGTGTCGAAGAAAGCTGCGACGAGATGGTCCTCGCGATCCTTGACGAGCACGTCGCATTTAGAGCACAGGGCGAAGATCGCCGGCGGGAGAGCGACTCCGATCGTCGTGCGACTGGAAACGACGCAAACCCGGCCGAGTGGAAGAGCGCGCGCCGCCGGACGCCCGGCGCGCTCGGCAAACCCATCGAGAACGTCGATGCAGCCCAACTCGTCGGCGATGACGGCTTCGATGGACTCGCGGCACAGCGCCCCGAAGAGACGGTCGAACGCATACTCGACCATGGGAAGCGAGTATCCGGTTCGGGCGGTGACGGCTTCTCGGGCGCGCAGACGCGGTGTAAATCGAGCATCGCTCCAACGAGCGGCGGCGGCGTCGATCGCGCCGATGATGGACCTGACGGGCTTCTTAACCATCGTTTCATCTCTTCAGGAGCGCGCAGTGCGACTCCCCGAGGTTCCGAGCAGTGCTTCGGCAAAGGAATAATTCAATGCAAAGCCGCTGGTTTGCGCGCCTATTTTTTGCGGTGGTCGCTGCGTTGGCCGGGGCTGGAATCGTCACCGGCACCGCGTGCACGCGCTGGGGCCAACCCGGCCCTGTGACTCCGACGATTGCCCCGCTCTCGACGATTTATGTAGATGCCGGCACCGGAAGCGACACGAGCGGGAACGGCAGCATGACCAAGCCGTACAAAACGCTGACCAAGGCCGTCACCGTGCTCGCGGCCGCGAAGTCACTCTCTGCTTCCGGCGTCACCATCAATCTGGGAAGCGGCGACTACAACGCTGCTAATGGCGAAAAGTTTCCTGTCGTCATTCCAACCAACGTGACGATTACCGGGACCAATTACGGCTTTGGGGCCAAAAGCGGCGCGTTTATCAACGGTCTTGGCGAGGACAAGATATTCGAGGCTCTCGTTCACGCCCCGTCGCACACGGCGTACGCGACGCTCGAATTTGCAGTGGCGGCGACCGGCAGCGTGAGCGACATCTACGTCGGCGCCTCGAAGATCTCGCTTCCCAGTTCCCGCGCGGCTTATGCGTCGCTCGACGATCTCGGCACGCTGAACGGATCGGATTCGAGCTTCGGTGCCGGCATCGTATCGCCGCTGCGTAACGTCAGCGGCGTGCTCGTCGCCGGCGGCTCGTTCAGCTGTGGTTCGTGCCAAATTCGGGGAAACGATTTCGGAATCGCCGCACTTTCCGTACCCATTGCGACGGCGTCGCCGTCCAACACGACGCCGTCGGTGATGCTGAGCCACTCGACGGGCGATAGCACGATCGCGGCGAAAGTCGCCGACCTCGTCACGGACGGAAGCGTGAACGTCACGGCTTCGGGCGAGGCTTTCGAGCAGGGTGAGTACGCCTATGCGGACGCAATCAGTCCAGTCGTGGTGGCGCTTGTCCCCGGAGCGATCGACTTTGGCGGCGGCGTCGCGAAATCGAACGGCGGAAACGTGTTCATCGGCGCGCGAAGCACGGAAATTTTCTTGACCCGGCGCAACGAAACGGTCAGCGCGCTCGACGATACGTGGAACCCGAATCAGCAGCAAGCCAACAGAAACGGCCAGTATAAGCGAAAGATAACTTTCGCGTCGGGGACCGCCGGCAAAAACGTCACGGTACGCAGTTACGCGATCGGTTCGACGGTGCAGGTTGGCCCGGCGCCGATTCCAACGCCGACCCCGTCGATCTCTCCCTCGACGAGCCCGTCCTCCTCGCCGACGTCGACCCCAACGTAACGTCACGGATACGCTGCAAAAGATCTTTGCCGTTAAGGCCGCTTCGCTGGAGCGGGAGCAGGCGCTCGAGCCATACGAGGTCGTGCGCGCTCGCGCGCTCGCGCGCATGACCGAGCGCCGCGGTTTTCTAGCGGCGCTTCGACAGGCGACGGGCGCAGCAATCGTCGCAGAAGTCAAGCGCGCCTCTCCCTCGAGCGGACTGATCGCCCGCAGCTTCGATCCGGTTGCGATTGCGAGGGCGTACGATGCCGCCGGTTGCGAGGCCATCAGCGTCATTACCGAGCGCGATCACTTCCTCGGCGAGCTTTCCTACCTCGACGAGGTGCGCGCGGTAACGTCTCGTCCGCTGCTCCGTAAAGATTTCATGTGGACGCGCTATCAGGTCGCGCAGTCGGCCGCGTACGGCGCGGACTGCGTGCTGCTGATCGTAGGTGGGCTCGATAACGCCGCGCTACGCGAAACGATGGACGAGGCCGCAACGTACGGGCTTGATGTGCTCGCGGAGGCGCACGACGAAAGCGAGCTGGGACGAGCTGTTGAGGCGGGAGCGCGACTCGTAGGAATCAACAATCGCAATTTGAGGACGCTCGAAACCGACCTTGCCGTCAGCGAGCATCTCCTGCCAAAGGTTCCCGCGGGCATCTTCGCTATCAGCGAGAGCGGCATGCGCGACGCGTCGGACGTTGCGCGCCTGCGTGCGTCGGGGGCGCATGGTTTTCTCGTCGGCGAGGTGCTGATGCGAGCCGAAGACCCGAAGTCCTTGATCGGGGCGCTGCACGGCGGTGCGCGCAATCCGATCGGAGCCGTGTAACGAGCGCTATTCCGGCGAGAGAAAGAAGAGTCCGATCCCTATGAGCGTGCCGAGCACGGCAGTTGCAACCGGGGCCGTGCGCCTTCCGAAAGAGGAAGCCGCCAATCCACCCAAGCCCACGGCAACGACCGCGGTGCGCTCGGGATCGTAAATATCGCTGCGCTGCAGATAACAGGTCAGCAGCACACCGACGGTTGCCACCAGGAAAATCACGAGCGGCGATGATCTTTCATGCAGAAGCGTGACAACGAGCAGCATGAGACCTACCGCCAGGAGAGCACGAAGCGGCATCAGTGGTTCGCCCGCCATACCCATACCAAGAAAGAAAGCAGCAATGGCTACGGCTCGCAACTGCGTCATACCGTAGGCTTTCGACTAACAGCAAGCGAGCCCCCCGCATACCCTTGCAAGGCCCGCGCAGAGGCGTCTGGTACTATATCTGCATGACAACGACAGCGACGAAACCCACGCTCGACGTGGGGCCATTTCAAAATGAACGCGTGAAGGACTTCAGCGATCCGGCAGACGCCGCCGCAATGACCGCGGCGCTCGAGGCAACGAAGCAAGAACTCGGAAAGCATTATCCGCTCGTGATCGGTGGGCGAAAAATAGAAAGCGAGAAGAAGATCCGGTCGCTCAATCCGGCTAACCCCCAAGAGCTGGTCGGCGTCACGAGCGCCGCGTCGAAGGAACAGGCCGTCGAAGGCATCGAAGCCGCGACTCGCGCCTTCCAATCCTGGCGCCGCTGCTCGCTCCCGGAACGCGCGGCCTACCTTTTTAAGGCGGCGGAGCTGCTGCGGGCCAGGCGCTTTAATTATGACGCGCTCTTGGTCTACGAAGTTGGGAAGAGCTGGGCGGAGGCAGATGGCGACATCTGTGAGTCGATCGACTTTCTCGAGTTCTACGCGCGCGAGGCGCTGCGCTACGCGCAGCCTCAACCGGTGATCCCGCTCGAGGGCGAAAGAAACGAGCTGGTCTACATTCCTCTTGGCGTCGGCGCGGTTATCCCGCCGTGGAACTTCGCCGGGGCCATCATGATCGGCATGACGTCGGCGGCGATCGTTTGCGGTAACACCGTCGTGCTCAAGCCGTCGAGCGATGCGGCCGTAATCGCGGCGTGGTTCGTCGACCTCCTGCACGAAGTCGGAGTGCCTCGCGGCGTGGTGAACTACATTCCCGGTTCCGGCGGCGAGATCGGCGACGTCATCATTACGCACCCGGAGATTCGGTTCGTTTCGTTTACCGGGTCAAAAGAAGTCGGTCTGCATATCAACGAGCTGGCAGCGACGCCGCAGCCCGGGCAGAAATGGATTAAGCGTGTCGTCGCCGAGATGGGCGGCAAGGACTCGATCGTTGTCGCGGCCGACGCCGATATCGACGCGGCCGTCGAAGGCGTCGCCGTTTCGGCGTTTGGCTTCCAAGGACAGAAATGCTCTGCCTGTTCGCGCGCCATCGTGGAAGAAAAAGTTTACGATCAGTTTCTCGACAAACTGCGACGGCGCGTCGGCTCCATCAGCGTCGGCGATCCGCGCGACCCGGCCAACTTCATGGGTCCGGTGATCAACGAACGAGCGCTCAAGTCCATCATGCGATACATCGAGCGGGGACAAGACGAAGGCCGCTTACTGGTCGGGGGCAAGCAACTCGGCGACCGTGGCTATTTCGTAGAGCCGACGGTCATCGCCGACGTCGAACCAAACGCCACCATCGCGCAAGAGGAGATCTTCGGCCCGGTGCTGGCCGTGATCAAAGCCAAAGATTTTGAGGATGCTTTGACCATCGCCAACAATACCGAGTTCGGTTTGACCGGCTCGCTTTACACCTCCGACGAAAAGAAGATCGAGCGCGCGCGCGACGAGTTCTTCGTAGGCAATCTCTACTTCAATCGCAAGAGCACCGGCGCAATGGTCGGCGTCCACCCCTTTGGGGGCTTTAACATGTCGGGCACCGACAGCAAGGCCGGGGGGCGCGATTACCTCCTACTTTTCATGCAGGCAAAATCGATCTCGCGAAGACTCTAGGGCGCTGCGCGGTAACAGATCTCGAGTTTGTTGCCCTCGGCGTCTTCAAAAAACGTCGCATAATAGTACGGCGTGTACTCTTCGCAGACGTGAGGCGGCTCGAAAGCCGTCGCCCCAGCCTCCCGCGCCGTTTGGGCGAGGCGGTCGACCTCGGCGCGGCTGGCGGCGCGCAAGGCCAAGCGGGTGCCGTTAGGACGGTGCCGAGAATCGAGAACCAGTCCTAAGAAGGGGGTCGAGCGATCGTCGCCCGGCCGGTAATAGCAAATCGTGTCCGCGTCTTCCTCGAGGCGAGTGAAACCCATCGCCGGCAGCAGCGCGTCATAGAGGCTGCGGACCTTCGAGAAGTCGCCGACCCTTAGGTCGACGTGATCGAACAGCATGGCGCCCTCTCCCAATCTTTCTTGACAGTCCCAATTTGCGGCGATATGATAGCCGTCGTGCCCGCAGCGGGGAAGTCCCTCGGGCAGGCCCGAAGCGTTGAAAGGCGTTCGGCGCCCGGCGCGGTCGGTGGACTTCGCTTACGGGTCGTCACGGCTTCCGTTCGTTCCTTGAAAACTGAACAGTGCAGCAAGCGCATAAGTCTGTGGGTCTCCGACCTCTGGAAGCGATGCCGTTGGGCAACGTCTTTCCGGTCGCGAGATTTCTTATCAATCATAGAGTTTGAGGGCCACTATCAAAGGCTCCATAGTTTTATTATGGAGAGTTTGATCCTGGCTCAGGACTAACGCTGGCGGCGTGCCTAACACATGCAAGTCGAACGGGGTAGCAATACCCAGTGGCAGACGGGTGAGTAACACGTGGTCAACCTACCTCTGTGTGGGGGATAACTAGCCGAAAGGTTAGCTAATACCGCATACGATCGCTTTGGGGCATCCCAAGGCGATGAAAGGAGCAATCCGCACGGAGAGGGGACTGCGTCCCATTAGTTAGTTGGTAGGGTAACGGCCTACCAAGACTCCGATGGGTAGCTGGCTTGAGAGAGCGACCAGCCACACTGGAACTGAGACACGGTCCAGACTCCTACGGGAGGCAGCAGTGAGGAATTTTCCGCAATGGGCGAAAGCCTGACGGAGCGACGCCGCGTGTGGGAAGAAGGCCTTCGGGTCGTAAACCACTGTCGAAGGGGACGATAATGACGGTACCCTTGGAGGAAGCCCCGGCTAACTACGTGCCAGCAGCCGCGGTAAGACGTAGGGGGCAAGCGTTGTCCGGAATTATTGGGCGTAAAGCGCTCGTAGGTGGATCAACAAGTCTGCAAGCAAAGACCCGGGCTCAACTCGGGAATCCGTGTGGAAACTGTTGATCTTGAGGTAGTCAGAGGATGATGGAATTCCCGGTGTAGCGGTGAAATGCGTAGATATCGGGAGGAACACCAGTGGCGAAGGCGATCATCTGGGGCTAACCTGACACTGAGGAGCGAAAGCTAGGGGAGCAAACGGGATTAGATACCCCGGTAGTCCTAGCCGTAAACGATGGACACTAGGTGTAGGTGGTATCGACTCCATCTGTGCCGCAGTTAACACAATAAGTGTCCCGCCTGGGGAGTACGGCCGCAAGGTTAAAACTCAAAGGAATTGACGGGGGCCCGCACAAGCGGTGGAGCATGTGGTTTAATTCGACGCAACGCGAAGAACCTTACCGGGGCTTGACATCCTGCGACATCCTAGGAGACTAGGTTTTCGGGTAACCGGACGCAGAGACAGGTGCTGCATGGCTGTCGTCAGCTCGTGCCGTGAGGTGTTGGGTTAAGTCCCGCAACGAGCGCAACCCTTGCCGTGTGTTGGTCGTAAGATCTCTCACGCGGGACCGCCGGTGACAAGCCGGAGGAAGGTGGGGATGATGTCAAGTCAGCATGGCCCTTACGTCCCGGGCTACACACGTGCTACAATGGGAGGGACAACGAGTCGCGAACCCGCGAGGGCAAGCTAATCTCACAAACCCTCTCTCAGTTCGGATTGAAGGCTGCAACTCGCCTTCATGAAGTCGGAATCGCTAGTAACCGTAGATCAGCTACGCTGCGGTGAATACGTTCCCGGGCCTTGTACACACCGCCCGTCACGTCACCTGAGTTTAGTGTACCCGAAGCCGCCCGTGCAACCGCAAGGAGCAAGGCGTCTAAGGTATGCTAGGTAAGGGGGACGAAGTCGTAACAAGGTAGCCGTATCGGAAGGTGCGGCTGGATCACCTCCTTTCTAAGGAGTGCATGTCATCGGATCGTGCCTAGCACGACCGCGATGACGTACGAAACTTAAGTCGACCACAGACCCCTTCAACTCCGATAGGATGAGAAGGGAGCGTCTCATGCCGAGGAGTCTATCGATCAACTCGATCGTCGGGCCGGAGGTATCGAGAAATTGTGTTTGCCTGCACTGTTCAGTCTTGAGGGAATGAACCTCAAAGATCCTTGAAAACTGTATAGAGAAGAACTTTCATGTGTCAACGAAGACACATAAAAGCGGCCTCCTTCGACGGAGCTCAGGAGGACACGGCCATCCTGTTCTCAGGATGACACGGTCAGTCTGTGCGCTGTGCGCAAGGGGGTGCAATTTTGCGTTAGTTAAAAATAATTAAGGGCATGCAGGTGGATACCTTGGTTCCACAGGCGATGAAGGACGTGCCAAGCTGCGAAAAGCGTCGGGGAGCTGCTAAGAAGCGATGAGCCGGCGATATCCGAATGGGGCAACCCCCATGCCGTCATGGGCATGGACACCACGATGAATTCAATAGTCGTGAGTGAGCGCACCCGGTGAACTGAAACATCTAAGTAGCCGGAGGAAAAGACATCAACCGAGATTCCCCTAGTAGTGGCGAGCGAACAGGGAAGAGCCTAAACCGTTCATGTGCAAGCGTTCGGGCGTTGCATGAGCGGGGTTGTACGACAGCCGTCTCGGAGCCGAATCTCCGAGCGCGAGTCAAAAAATCGATCGTTAGCAGAAGCCGGCTGGAAAGCCGCACCACAGAGGGTGAAAGTCCCGTACGCAAAAGCGTTCGATCTCGCGGAGCTGTTCGTGAGTAGGGCGGGGCACGGGAAACCCCGTTTGAAACTGGGAGGACCATCTTCCAAGGCTAAATATTCTGTGGAAACCGATAGCGTACTAGTACCGTGAGGGAAAGGTGAAAAGAACCCCCGGAGGGGAGTGAAAGAGAACATGAAACCGCGTGCCTACAAACCGTGAAAGGCCAATGTGCAAACAAGGCTGATCGCGTGCCTATTGAAGAATGAACCTGCGAGTTACTTGTAACGGGCTTGGTTAAGGTGTTGAGCCGGAGCCGTAGCGAAAGCGAGTCTGAATAGGGCGTTCGTCCGTTGCAGTAGACCCGAAACCGAGTGATCTATCCATGGCCAGGGTGAAGCGTGATTAACCTCACGTGGAGGCCCGAACCTGTTGTTGTTGAAAAAACATTGGATGAGCTGTGGATAGGGGTGAAAAGCCAATCGAACTCGGAGATAGCTGGTTCTCCCCGAAATAGTTTTAGGACTAGCGTTGCGCGTTAACCCGCGGGGGTAGAGCACTGACAGGGCTAGGGGTCTTACCGGACTACCGAACCCAATCAAACTCCGAATACCGCGGCGAACTGCGCAGCAGTCAGACCGTGGGGGATAAGCTCCATGGTCAAAAGGGAAACAGCCCAGATCAACAGCTAAGGTCCCTAATCGATGCTCAGTGGTAAAGGAGGTCTTGTCGCTCAGACAACTAGGAGGTTGGCTTAGAAGCAGCCACCCTTGAAAGAGTGCGTAATAGCTCACTAGTCGAGTGATGGGGCGCCGAAAATCCAACGGGGCTCAAGCATCGAACCGAAGCTTTGGGATTACTAAAATAATCGGTAGGGGAGCGTTGTGGCGTAGGCTGAAGCACGACCGTGAGGACGTGTGGACGATCCACAAGTGCGAATGCAGGTATAAGTAGCGAGAAATGCGGGTGAAAACCCCGCACGCCGGAAGTCTAAGGTTTCCTGAGCAACGTCAATCGTCTCAGGGTGAGTCGGGAGCTAAGCCGAGGCTGAGAAGCGTAGGCGATGCACAAGCAGTTCATATTCTGCTACCACCGACGACCGTTTAGACCTGGGTGAACAGTGCCATGATCCTTCGCAAACGAAGCCGCGAGGGATTTTCGATCGAGCACAAGGAGCGATGAGGGAGTGGTCTATGGACCATGACCGAAGAGCGACGCAGTGATCGGCGAAAAGACCCGCGGTCATGGCATCGTTAACTCAGGTCTATGAACCGAAGGGGTGACGCAGGAGGATAAGTCGGCGCGCGGATGGATGTGCGCGTCTAAGCCGGTAGGCGGTGCTGTAGGTAAATCCGCAGCACGTAACGCCGAGAAGCGAATGCGAGGCTCTTCGGAGCCGAAGCGACTAACTCCACGCTGCCAAGAAAAGCCCCTAGGTAGATCGTAGGTGCCCGTACCGTACACCGACACAGGTAGACTGGCAGAGCATGCTAAGGCGACGGGAGAATCCCTGTTAAGGAACTCGGCAATTTAACCCCGTAACTTAGGGAGAAGGGGTGCCTCCTTTGGTCTAGTGTTTACCACGAAAGCTGAGGGAGGCGGCACAAAATAGGCCCAAGCGACTGTTTAACAAAAACACAGGTCTCTGCGAATGCGAAAGCAGACGTATAGGGGCTGACTCCTGCCCGGTGCTGGAAGGTTAAAGGGAGTCGTCAGCGCAAGCGAAGCGGCGAACTGAAGCCCCAGTAAACGGCGGCGGTAACTATAACCGTCCTAAGGTGACATAATCGTTGCCTCATCGTACGGAAACGTGCGAACGACAACCTGGCTATATGCGGGAACATCCTTAGAGCTCGATCTACTCGGCGGCACGATGCGCGCCAGTAACAATGGTTGAGATTGGACAATCCGCAGGAAACCTCGAGTCTGATGAGTCGGGGGATCCTCAGAGACTATATGCCAGGCATCCCACGATAAGGGTGCAAAGCGATGAACCTAACCCCGGATTGGGTGGTTGGATTCGTCGATGGAGAGGGATGCTTCTTCATCGGAATTCAGAGAAACCCAACGGTCAAGATCGGATTCCAAGTCATTCCGGAATTCCGCGTGGTCCAGCATAAGCGTGATTTAGACGTACTTCATGCCCTAAAGAGCTTCTATGGGTTTGGACGCGTCTGCCAAAATCACGGGGACCGATGGGAATACCGGGTTCGGCGGCTCGATCATCTCCATGAAATCGGCGCTTTCTTCACGAGCCATAAGCTCAAGACGAAAAAGCGCGTTGATTTCACGAGATTTTCGGAGGTGCTGAAGATCATGGACGAGGGCCGGCATTTGACCAATGGCGGGCTAAGGGAAATTGCGAGGATTGCAATCCTTATGAATACCTGTAGCCGTCCGCGGTTAGGGGTATTGATGGATGAAGATAGAGTCCAGTCCGGCGTGAAAGCGTCGGAGGAATCTGAGCGAAATTCCTTGTCGGGTAAGTTCCGACCTGCACGAATGGAGTAACGACTTGGGCACTGTCTCGATGGGGATCCCGGCGAAATTGCAGTACCAGTGAAGATGCTGGTTACCCGCAGCAGGACGGAAAGACCCCGTGAAGCTTTACTGCATCCTGATCTTGGGTTTTGAGATTGTCTGTACAGGATAGGTGGGAGCCTATGATCCGGCGGCGCTAGCTGTCGGGGAGGCAACGTTGGGATACCACCCTGATGATCTTGGGATTCTAACTAGCCGCCATAATCTGGTGGTAGGACATGGTCAGGTGGGCAGTTTGACTGGGGCGGTCGCCTCCTAAAGAGTAACGGAGGCGCCCAAAGGTTCCCTCAGGACGGTCAGAAACCGTTCGTACAGAGTGCATAGGCATAAGGGAGCTTGACTGCGAGACGGACAGGTCGAGCAGATGCGAAAGCAGGGCTAAGTGATCCGGCGGTTCCGAATGGAAGGGCCGTCGCTTATCGGATAAAAGCTACTCCGGGGATAACAGGCTTATCTCCCCCAAGAGTCAAGAAGGGCTCCTCGTCCGAGCGATCGGACGATGAACAGTGGCTCATATCGGTGGAACCCTTTACAAAAGGGCAATATCGAGGGAAGAGAGTTTGTCGTAGATACGGGTGAATCCACTCGTTTCAATACGAGCTAAGGTCGGCATTGCGCTTACTAATGGCGCTGCCGAGTACGCTATACAAGCTCTCCCTGTAACGACTTCTCGCTGCCGCGAGAGATGAACGTGCGGCGCGCCTTGCGCGCAAATCTATCGCGTTCATAACACGCCACCATCTCGAAAGAGATGAAGGTATAGTCTGCGCTGCAAGAGATTGCAGAACGCCACATCGACGGGGAGGTTTGGCACCTCGATGTCGGATCGTCGCATCCTGGGGCTGTAGTTGGTCCCAAGGGTTGGGCTGTTCGCCCATTAAAGCGGTACGCGATCTGGGTTCAGAACGTCGTGAGACAGTTCGGTCCCTATCCGCTGTGGGCGTAGGAGATTTGAGGAGATTGGACCCTAGTACGAGAGGACCGGGTCGAACGAACCTCTGGTGAACCGGTTGTTCCGCCAGGAGCATAGCCGGGTAGCTATGTTCGGATCAGATAAACGCTGAAAGCATATAAGCGTGAAACTGACTCCAAGATGAGATCTCAATCCCGAAAGGGTGAAGAGTCGTGGTAGACTACCACGTTGATAGGCCGGAGGTGGAAGCGTCGCAAGGCGTGAAGCTGACCGGTACTAATCGCTCGGAAATTTTTTACTAACGTGTGCTCGCCGTGGCACTGAAAGTTCTTCTCTGTACAGCTTTTACAGACTTCCCGACGCGATCGGCTCGAGCTCCGGCTCGCCATCGCGTTCGGGGACCAAGTTTCTGGCGCCCATGGCGGCGGGGTCCCACCCGTTCCCATCCCGAACACGGCAGTTAAGCCCGCCAGCGCCGATGATAGTTTGGCCGCAGGGCCTCTCGAAAGTAGGACGGTGCCAGATTAAGTAGCGATGAACCCGCCGCGTCCACGGCGGGTTTTATCGCATCGACCCGAGTACGCCGGAGTCGAACGGCGGCGTGCCGAAAAGTCCGTGCGGGGTGTGCCACATGAAAGGGCTTCAATGGGCGCCGCCTCCTCGCAATTCGCTGCCTTCAATAGAAAGTGTCGGACCGATGCACCGACCGAGCACGTCGCCAGGATCGCGTGGATGCTCGTCACGCTCTTGTGCAACGGCGTGCTCGAGTACGGATGCTGCGTCGACCTCTTCGGCATCTCGCGCCGCCAGTTCCAGCGCGACGTCAAGAAGATTCGCACCCTAGGCCGGCCGCACGGATTCGCCATCTCGCACACCAAGGGCGGACGGGTCTTTCTCTCGACGGGGAATCGCCGCGTCACGGTCTTGAGCGCTAGGAGCCGCGAGGCAACGGCAACGCTCGCCCGGCTTGCCGCCGCATTCGGCGGCCCAATCGCAAAAGAAATGCGCGCCGCCGCCGGCGAGCTTTCGATCGAGGGCAGGTCCGGGTTTTTGCACGTTCGCGAGCCGTCGCCGAGCGCAAGTGATCGCGTGACGCAGATCTTCGACCAGCTCAAAGCCGCCGCCGCCGGTCCAGCCCGCGTCGAGTTCGCCTACACGTCCGCGCGGGGCATACGCAGTAACCGGCGCGTCGAGCCATATTACATCGTTGCCCGCTCCGGCCGTTACTATCTGGTCGCCTACGACCTCGCGAGGCGCGATTGGCGTTATTTTGCGCTCGACGCGATCCGCGGCCCGGTCGCGCGCAGTGGAACCTTCACTCTGCGACCGGTTCCGGAGCGATTCCTCGCCGAACGCGCCGTCGGCTGGATGGCGGGAACGCACCGCACCGACGTGACGATTCACGTGAGCCCGATAATTGCCGCCGCCGTCTGCTCGCGGATCTGGCAGCAAGGGCAACAGGTGCGCCAGTTGTCTGACGGCGGCGCCGAACTGACCCTGTGCTTTGAAGATCTCGCCGAAGCCGTGCGTTGGACGTTGCAGTTCGGCGCGGAGGCGGCGATCGTTGGGCCGCCCGAGGCCGTGGCACTGGCGGCCGAGACCACCGCCCGAATCGCCGCAACCTACGCCACCGAGAGCCGGCGCCTAGGCGAAGGCCGCCGAACCGCCTAGCCGCGACACCCGTATGGCGCGCGCTACCGCTACACTGGCGATCTATGACGATCACAACGCCTTTGCTGTGGTTCGCATTCGGCCTCTTTCTGGGTACGCTTGTAGTCTGGTTCTTCCGCGAGCGCGAGATTGTCGCGCTCGGGACTGGTTTGGCGGAGGAAAAAGTGCGCTGCGCTGAGCTCGTTGCGCAACTTTCACGTGCGCAATCCGACGTGGGCGACGTTCGCTGCGCGCTTGCCGCCGCCAATGAGCGTGCCGGCACCTTGCAGCAGACGGAGGAACGGATGCGCGGCGAGTTCGCGATGCTCGCCCAAGGCGCGCTCGACAACGCGTCGAGCCGCTTCCTCGACCTCGCGACGGTGCGCCTCGCGCCGCTGCGAGATGAGTTTGGGAAGTTCGCCTCGGCCGTGGATGCCCTCAAGACGAACAGCGCACAGGAGCTCGGCGCGCTGAAGGCCTCGCTGCACGACCTCGCGCGCATGCAGACGAGCCTGCAAGACGCCGTGCGTACCACGAACGACGCTACGGGACGGCTGCGCGATGCGCTGCAAAACCCGCGCGTCGCGGGCAACTGGGGCGAGATCAGCCTCGACCGCATCGTCGAGCTGGCCGGCATGAGCGAGCACGTCGACTTCGACCGCCAAACCGGCATGCGCTCGAGTGACGGAACGCAGGAGCGTCCGGACCTCACGATCCACCTCACCGGCGGTTTGAACATTCCTGTGGACGCCAAAGCCTCGACCGCCAACTACGTCAAAGCGGTCGGCGAAACGAACGAATCGGAGCGCGAGCGGCTCCTGGCGCAGAGCGCCACCGACCTGCGTGCCCGCATCGCGGAGCTTCGCGGCCGCGGCTACGGGAAGATCGACGGCTACGCCGGCATGACGATCCTTTATGTGCCCAACGAAGCGATGCTCTCGTCGGCCCTCGCGCGTGACCCTGATTTAATTGAAGATGCGTTGCGCCATCAGATGATGATCTGCTCGCCGCTGCTGCTGCTCTGCTACCTGCGCGCCTTCGCCCATGGCTGGCGCCTGCAAAAACAGCAAGAAAACGCGGAAGAAGTCGCCCGCCGCGGCCGCATGCTCTACGAGCGTCTGCAGAGCTTCTTCAGCGCGATCGGCAAGGTCGGCTGGTACCTCAACCACACCGTGGAAAAGTTCAACATTGCGGTGGGGAAAATGGATAATCTCTTGGTGCCCGGCCGCGAGCTCGGCAAACTTCTCGGTATCACCGGAGATCCGGAATCCGTCGACCCGATCGCCAGCGTCGCGCGGGACGTGCGCTTCAAAGACGCCGGCGCGAACGGCAACGGCGCGGCGACCGCACTGCCCAATGAGCTGGGATGATCCTCCGGCTGCTCGAGAACCTTCGCAACATCTCGGGCAGTAGATTGCTCGGAATGGCGCGGCACCGTCGTTGCGCGACGGCGTCGTCGCGCAGCCGAAATTGACTACTGTTGCGATCGCGCGCCGGCCGATTGGCGGCAGCTGGGTCAGGTAGAGCGCCAGTGACGGAATCATACGAGTCACTCTTTCGGCGAGCGACCGGCAACGCGCCTTATCCATATCAACAGCGGGCGGCGCAGAGGGCCCCCCTAGTCCTCGATGTACCTACCGGGCTTGGGAAAACGGAAGCGACGGTGTTGGCGTGGCTCTATCGGCGCATCACTAACGCCGGCGAAACGCCAAGGCGACTGATCTACTGTTTACCGATGCGTTCGCTGGTCGAACAAACTCGTAATCGCCTATACGCTTGCTTCTCTAGGCTCTTGGCGCATGGCGTCGAGGTGCCGCACATCGACATCGTGATGGGCGGCGACGTTGGTGAGGAATGGTTTCGCAAACCGGAGCTCCCGGCGGTAGTGATCGGCACGCAGGACATGCTGATCTCGCGCGCGCTCAATCGAGGATACGCGATGAGCCGTTACCAGTGGCCGATGACGTTTGCCGCTGCGAACGACGATGCATACTGGGTCGTCGACGAGGTGCAGCTCCAAGGGATCGGTGCGGTTACCGCCGCCCAGCTACATGCATTCCGGCAACGGTTCGGGACATTTCACCGTACGGAACTCACCCTTACGTCCGCCACGGTGGACGAGCGTTGGTTCGAGACAGCTGACTTCACCTTAACCGATGCGGCTAGGCTTTCGCTCGACGGCGGCGACCTCACCGATCCCGCTGTAAAGCGGGTGCTATTCGCAAAAAAGCAGATACAGCGCGCCGAAGGCTACGACCCCAAAGAAGTCGCTGCCATAACGCGAGAGCGTCATCGCGCCGGAACGCGGACGCTGGTTGTCGTGAACCGAGTTGGGCGCGCACAGGACGTCTATCGGCAACTCAAGCGACTCGAGGCCGAAGCCGAGCTTGTGCTGCTGCACTCCCGCTTTCGGCTGCGTGATCGGGCCGCGCACGCTGAGAGGCTGGAGGCAGACATCGATCCATCCGGGCGGGGACAGATCATCGTAGCAACGCAAGTTATTGAGGCGGGCGTCGATGTGAGCGCAGCCACGTTGATTACGGACGCCGCGCCGTGGTCGTCGCTCGTGCAACGGTTGGGCCGGTGCAACCGACGGGGCAACGACGTCGACGCAGCCTGCATCTGGCTCGACGGAGGCGAGCCGAAAAAGAACGATGCGCGACCTTATGATACTGGCGATCTCATCGAGGCGAGGCGGCTGCTCAACGAGCTCGAAGGGTGCAGCGGCGCTCCAGCGGATTTGCCGAAGCGGCCGATACCACTGCGAACCGGGCTGGTCATTCGCAAGCCGGAGTTCTTCGATCTGTTCGATACATCTCTCGACTTAGCCGGACATGACGTCGACGTATCGCCGTACATTCGCGACGCCCACGACGTCTCGGCCTCGCTGTTCTGGCGCGATGAACCCCCGAGCGCCAAGAACGCCTTTCCGCAACGCCAGGAGATTTGTTCTGCACCAGTCGGCGATGTCAGGGAAATCGTGAAGACGCTGCGCGCTGCGGGTCATGGTGGTGACGCTCGTGTTGGGAACCAATTTACGATCGATCCGGGCGAAGGATGGACGCCTCTTCATGAACATGAGATACGCCCTGGCATCACGATCTGGCTGCGCAGTAACGTCGGCCGGTACGACGCGGAGTTCGGTTTCAAAAAGGGAATTCAGCGGCGTGTCGAGCCGGTTGAGCCTCAGGAATCCACCGAGCCATCGGAGAGCTGCGCATCGATGGATTCGGATTTGCTCGCTGAGGGAATGCCCGTACCAGTTTCGCTCACGCGACACGCGCAAGACACCCTGCGCAAAGCTAACGAACTCGTCTTAACGGTGCGTTTGGCCGATCCGAGCGCCACGATTGTTACAACCGCTGCCCTCTGGCATGACGTCGGCAAGGCGCACGCTGTATTTCAAGACACGATGCGCCGGGCCAACGCCGGCATCGCCGCTGAGGATGGAACGGTATGGGCCAAAGGCGTCCACCTCGCGCGGCACGAGCGCCGTGGATTTCGCCACGAGCTTCCCGGAGCGCTCGCCTATTTGCGGGCGCACGAAGGGGAACCGGGGGCGGATGCGATCGCGTACCTAATCGCGGCCCATCACGGCAAGCTGCGCGCCGCCGCCCTACAGCTGCCATATGAGGCCGCGCTCACGCCGTTTCAGCTTTTGGGGATTCGCGACGGCGACGGGCTGCCGTGCGTCGATCTCGGAGGCGGCGTCCAGGCGCCGTCGATCACTCTGTCGCTCGAATCGTTCAAAGTTGGCTCATCCGATGGCGAACGCGCTTGGGTCGAACGTACGAGCGCGTTACGGGATGACCCCTCGTTTGGACCTTTCAAGCTTGCATACATGGAGTTGCTGGTTCGGCTCGCGGATTGGCGTGCGAGTGCAGAAGAACGGCAACGTGCTGAGGTGGCCGAATGAAGGCCATACGGCTCGCGGGTTGCAGGAGTGGCTCGCTGCTCGGCTATCTCAAGGCGCTCGGTGTTTTGCGCCTGGTAGCATCGCAGGCCGACTCGGGCGCCCGCGGACTCTGGGACGGGCCTGTATTTGCTCTCGTTACGATGCTGTCAAGCGATGCGATGGAGGCCTTCCTTTTGGATGTTTACCTCCCGACGCCGGTCATCAATCCGTGGAACAGCGGTGCTGGATTTGATGGCAAGGCGGATACCGCGGGACAGACGATGACCCGGGTGTTGCAAACGCAAGGAGACCGTTGGAAGCCGTATCGTGACGCCATCGGCTTCGTTAACCGGCGCTTTATTGATACCGACGAACGAAAGCGCTACCTAGACTCGGGCGACAAACTTGCCTTCATTCGCGCATTGCGCGCGAGTTGCCCTGAGTCGATGCTTGCATGGCTTGATGCTGCGGTTGTGCTTTCTGGCGACGACTTGGCGTTCCCGTATCTGCTTGGCAGCGGCGGTAACGACGGCCGGCTTGACTTTTCCGTAAACTTCGCGGCACGCGCACTGGATGTTTGCGGCGATGAGTCTTTCGCGCACGCACGAGAACTGCTGCGCGATTCGGTTAACGATACGGCAGAAGCGCGGCTGCTTCAAGATGTCGCGATTGGGCAGTTCAGCCCGCGGCATGCCGGCGGTGCCAACGCGACGAGCGGATTCAATGCCGACTCGCTTGTGAATCCGTGGGATTACGTGCTGATGATCGAAGGAGCCCTGCTCTTCACAGGCTCCGTTGGTCGGCGTACTGATCGATCGCCGCGACGCCCCACGTTCCCTTTCGCGTTGCGAGCCATCGCTGGCGGTTACGGCAGCGCAAGCGACGAGGAGAGGCCGCGCGGCGAGGTCTGGCTGCCGGTCTGGGACGGGCATGCATCGCTTGCATCGTTGAGAGACCTGCTTCGAAAGGGCCGCGTCGATTTGTCGAGCGACGGCGAACGTTCCGTCATCCGGAGCGCCGTCACCGCATCCGAGGCGGCAACGGCCGTGGTGACGCTGGGCGTGCCGCTGGGAATCCGGCGCTTCGAGCGCGTCGCTTTCGTCCAGCGCAACGGTCTGGCTTACTCCGCCGCCGCGATTGGCGCCATTAGCACCGCGGAACGATTCGATCACGCGATCGCCGTTATTTCGCGCCGAGTGATTGGCTGGGTAGATCGATTGCGCGGGATAGAAAGACTCGGAGCGGGCGCGCGCGAGGCATTGCGGCGTTTCGACGATGGGCTGCTGGACTTCCCAAGCGTGCCGACGCAAGGCAAAGCTCGGGCTCGCCAGGAGTTGCTCGTAGCAATTGCCGATATCGATCGCGCCATCTGGCGGACGCAGCTCGAGGTAGATCCTGTGCCGAGGTTGAGCCCAGAAATCACCGAGGTCCTGGACGACGGCACTGTCGCGCATCGTTGCGCCCTTGCGGTCGCTTCATTGGGTGCAGCGCGCTTGGAAACGGATACCCGCGACGAGTTACGCGAAGCCGGTGAGGATGCCACTCGCACCTTGCGCGCACTCCTGGAGCGACGAATTCGAGAGGACGCAAAGGAGCGCTTTGCGGGGTGGCTTCGATCCAGGTGTTCGGTGTCGGCTGACGATGCGACCGAATTCCTCGCGTTTGACCCCGAAGAGCGAGCTCGCTTCAGCCGTCTCTTGCGCGCATATTCGCTCGTGCGGCTTACTGCACCACAGGTCGAACGCCCGAAGCCTTGGGAGGGCGAAGCCATCGACGCGGCTTACGCAGTGCTAAAACTCGTTTTCGACAACCCGTCAGCCCGCGACGATCGGATCGTGCGATTGCTGTTCAGCGGAAACCCCTCGGTCGCTTTGACCATGGCCGTCCGAAGGGCACGCGCGATCCGCGGTTTGCCCTACGCCGTGCGCAATGTCTCGGATGTACAACTCAGGGACGCTCGTTGGACGGCGGCGGCGCTGGCGCTGCCAATCGAACTCTCCGTAAACGGATACCGTGGGATTTTGAATTCGGCACTCGTCGCGCGCTTACAGCGCAGCGATGCGAGCAGCGTTCGAAGCTACCTCGACGACATTAATCCTCTAAAGGAAAGGAACTACTTTCCCGTGAGTGACATTCTGAACCGCGCATTGGAGGCTCCTCGCATCCTCATTGAGGTAAACTTGGAGCCGGTACAGGGATCGCGTTTTCAGCCAACCGGGTTCCCTAGTCTCGGCGCCGCAGAGTTTCGATTGCCGGATGGGAGCGCAAACATTCTCATCGAGTCTGCTCAGTCGATGGCCAACCGGCTCGAAGGCATGGCCTGGGATGACGCGTCGGGAGAGCTTGTTGCAGCGTTGCGTGGCTTGCCCTACGTCGCGACGAGCGTAGACGGAAAGGAGACCGACTCGATCCGCGAGGCTCACCGGCTGAATTCGCCCTACCTGTATCCCGGCGTCGGGGAACAGCTGCAAGAACGCGTCGGCGTCGCTGGGAGAAAGAAGAAGGGCGCCGGCGATGAGGCGGAAAGTTCGGGTGTCGACATCCGAAAGCTCGCGCGGGCGGTCTTCTATCTCGATCCGAATTCCGTGCTCCATGGTGTCTTTTTGGAGAAGCTCGTCGGCACGGCGCGGCTCACGCGCGTGCTTTCAGCCTTCATCGAAGCACGTAACACGAATCCTGCCGAGAGCGGCGGCGTAAAGAACGATCGTGTTGATCCGACCGGTGCGCGATTCGGAGGAGCCGCAAAGGGATTCGGAAACGTTCCATTCTCCCGGACGGAATATACGGCGGGAGAAATCACCGCTTACTTCAGCATCGACACGGCGCTGTTGCGCGCTTACGGTCTGGGCCGGGAAGCCGAGGAATTGCTGGTAGCGATGGCGCTCTGGAAGATTCGTCGGTTTCTCCAGGTGGGCGGCCGACTCCGAACGGCTTGCGATCTCGAACCCAAGCGCGATATGGCGGTCCTCAAGACGACGCGCCCAAAGGATTGGCAAATTCCGAACATCGCAGAACTTGAGAGCATCATGAAGCAATCGATCGAGCACTGCAAAGCGTCCGGACTGTTCGCGGATCCTCCGAAGACCAAGGTAGAATTCACGGGAAGATGATCGCACTTCGAATCGAATTCCTCGCGGGGCGCTTTCACGCCAATCCGTGCGATCACGGGCCAAACGACGCCGAAGTCGAGCAGCCGCCGTCGCCGTCATCGTTGCGGTTGCTGCGAACGATAAAAGATTCGTTCATGGCTTTGGAAAAAGGGCGCGAGGCGACAGCGACCGCATATGCATTATATCGTCACGATGGTGCGACGTCCCAATCCGGGGTTAACCGGCAGTGAATGAGGCTAGCCGGATGAAGCTATCGATTCCCGAGGATCGCATCGCCGAATTCTGCCGGCGGCATCATATCCGTAGGCTATCGCTCTTTGGGTCGGTGCTGCGCGAAGACTTCAGGCCCGAGAGCGACGTGGACGTCCTTGTGGAGTTCGAGCCTGGATTCGTGCCAGGGTTGAAGTTCTTCACGATCGAGCGCGAGCTGTCAGAGATTCTCGGCAGGAAAGTCGACCTCAGCACGCTCGGATTCTTGAGTAAGTGCTTCCGCGACCGCGTGCTGCGAGAAGCGGAGGTTGCATACGTCGCGCCACGAGAATGAGGTGCGGTTCCGCCACATGCTGGATCATGCGCGCGAGGCCGTCGAGATGCAGCGCGGGAAGACCGAAACGTGTCGGACGATCTGCCGCTGCTCGTCGATACATTAGAACACATCCTTCCAAAGAACGACCGATGATCGCACTTCGAATCGAATTCCTCGCGGGGCGCTTTCACGCTAATCCATGGGATCGCGGGACAAATGATGGCGAAGTCGAGTGGCCGCCGTCGCCGTGGCGTTTGGTACGAGCGATAGCATCGGGTTGGTATCTCGACGGCCAACGAGACCGCGCCCTATTCGTATCGTTGCTCGATCGGTTGACCGAACCTCCGGTATTCCTCCTACCACGAGGTGCCGCCGGACACACCCGGCACTACATGCCGCTCGGCGGCGTAAAGAACGGCCGCTCCGAGACGACGCTCGTGATCGATTCGTTCATCGCCTTAGAAAAGGGCCGTGAGCCGACGGCGACCGCGTATGCCATTTGGTCGCATGTTGACCTCGATGAAAGCGAACGCGACCTTTTGGAGCGGTGCTGTTCGCTGATCGGCCATCTCGGTCGGGCGGAATCGTGGTGCAGCGTCGGCGTCGCCGATGCCATTCCGGACGACCATGGGCTGCAAGCCGTTGATCTTGCATCGCGGGCGACGAACGACGGCCCAACGGTACGGCGCCTCGCGGTGGGACCGTCACTGCGCGGTGACGGACTGCTGAGATCATTATCCGAACCTACCGGCGAGATGCGCAAATTGCGGCGTCTCATGCCGGTCGGTGCAGCGTGGGTCGAATATCTTCTGCCGGCGGACTTTCTCATGGTGCGCGAGCAACATGAGCGTCGCGAACGGACGCACGCCGTCTTTGGCCCGACACTGCTGCGGTTCGCACTCGACCGCGGTGTCCGCACGCCCAAGCCTTCGATCAAAGATGCCGTTGTATTCGCCGAGCTCTTGCGCGCGGCCACTATCAAGCGGCTCTCCGATAAACACGGCGAGCCCGCCACGTATCGGCTCGCCGGCAAATCCGCGCAAGGATCTCCGAATGAAGGCCATGGCCATCCGTACTTCCTTCCGTTCGACGGAGAAGGTCGCGGCGAAATCGACGGCGTTGACGTTTGGTTTCCGCAGGGCTGTACGCATTGGGAATACATGGCGGTCACGTCAGTGCCCGAGCTTCGCGAACACGTTGTTTACGAGGACAACTTTCCTCTGACGTTCATCGGCCGCATAGCGCCGCCTCGCGCAAGCCGCTGGAAGAGCGCGACGCCGGTCGTGCTCGATCGCTTCCCGAAGCTACGCGGCGGTGGACGCAGCCAGCGCGTCGTTGATGCGCCAGCGGACCAAATCACGGCGATGGCGCAGCGTGTCACGGGCCATACAACGTCCGTGGAGCTTTGGCCGCCGGGCAGCGGCATCGAGCGTCGCCACGGTGGGCATCTTCGCATCGATGCCTTCCGCCGCACACGCGTGCGCAAGGCGATGCCGCCGCTTCCCGTATCGGCCGCGACATTGCAATTCGACGAACCGGTAGAAGGACCAATCGTACTCGGGCGCCTCGCGCACTTCGGTCTCGGCCGCTTCGAACCTATAGTTTAGCGCTGCTCGACGGCACTCAACCGGCTGCGGATGCCGCCGAGCGCGACGGCGACCTCGCCGAAGCGACGATCCACGTCGCGGAAGCCGGCATCCATCCGAGCCTCCAACGCGCCGAATCGGCGATCCATGTTGCGGAAGCCGTCTTCAACGCGGGTTTCGAGCGCGCTGAACCGGCGTTCCCAGCGCTCCTCCATTGCGTCGATGTTGTTCTGCGACCGTGCTTCCTGCGCGTCAAAGCGTTGGTGCACGTTGACGAAGCCCATCTCCGTAGCGCTACGGAGATCCAGGATGGCATTGAGTAGCTCAGTGTACCGGCGGTCGTCCATGTTGGCTACGGAAGCATACGCCTGTTTCCGCGAGGTTTCCTCGACGTTACGGTGCGCCACACGGCTGGCGCACTTAGTTGGTATGCTGCTCGCCCATGGAATTAACCGCGCAACCCGACGCGCGGAGCGGCGAGTTGCTGCCCGCGCGAATGGTTAACGAATATGTCTATTGCCCACGCCTCTTTTGGCTCGAGTACGTCGAGCGAGAATTCGAGGAGTCGTATGATACCGTAGACGGCCAGCGGGTCCACCGCCGGGTCGACGCGGCGCGAGGCACTCTCCCTGATGACGCTTTGCGCATGAAAGCGGAGGCGACGTCGGTCGAGCTTGCCTCCGAGAAGCTAGGCGTCGTCGCCAAGATCGACATGATCCGAGCCGATGGCGGCCAAGTCGTGCCAATCGACTTTAAGCGTGGAAAGGCGCCGAACATTCCCAGCGGCGCTTACGATCCGGAGCGCGTGCAGGTGTGCATACAGGCGCTCCTTCTGCGAGAGCACGGCTACGCATGCGGGCGCGCCCGCATCTATTACGCTGCCTCGAAGACGCTCGTCGACGTACTCATCGATGACGCGCTCGTAAACCAAACGCTCCAGGCAGTTGAAGAAGCGCGGAGAACCGCGAGCCGCTCTTCCATGCCGGCGCCGCTCATCGATAGCCCAAAGTGCGGCCGGTGCTCGCTGCATGCGATCTGCCTTCCTGATGAAACGAACTCTTTGCGCGGCCTGGAGCGCAGTGAGGTCCGACCGTTCGGCGCGCCCGCTGACGACCGCGTTCCCGTTTACGTTCTGGAGCCCGGCAGCCAACTCGGAATGCGCGGTGAAGTGGTCGAGGTTCGCTCGACAAACGGCGCCTCGATGGAAATCCCGCTGGTCGAGACAGGTAGCATTTCGCTGTTCGGCAACACTCAAATTACCTCGCAAGCGATGCGAGCACTGTTAGCGCGAGACGTCCCGGTGTTCTATTTGAGTTACGGCGGCTGGTTGAACGGGTGGGCGCGTTCTGTGAACGATCATAGTCTTGACCTGCGCATCGTTCAATACGAGAAAGCCCGCGACGCGGAGCGGTGCCTGCAGCTATCGCGCGAATTCGTGATTGGGAAGATTCGCAATCAGCGAACGATGATACGGCGAGCGCTTGGGCCGAAGGCAAGGGGAGCGCTGCAGGCGATGTCGCTGTTGCAGCATCGTGCGCAGCGCGCAAAGTCTGGCGAAGAGCTCCTCGGCATCGAGGGGATGGCCGGGAGACACTACTTCAGCATGTTTGGCGAGATGCTCGCTGTCGCGACGGGGTTCGAAGTAACCGGAAGGAATCGAAGGCCTCCGACCGATCCGGTAAATGCCATGCTTTCGTTTGGCTACGCGATCCTCGTGAAGGAGGCGTTGGCAGCGGTAGCTGCGGTAGGGTTCGAGCCCGGCCTTGGATTTTATCATCGGCTTCGACTTGGGAGACCATCACTGGCGCTCGACCTAATGGAAGAGTTTCGCCCCCTCGTCGTCGATTCCACAGTTCTTAGTATCGTGAACACGCGTGAGGTGAAGGCCGCGCATTTCGATCGTCGGGGGCGAGCGATCGTCCTGACATCGGAGGGGCGGCGGACATTCATTGCCGCGCTGGAGCGACGATTGAGAGCCACCATACGCCATCCAATCTTCGGCTATCAGGTAACGTATCGGCGCGCGCTAAACGTCCAGGCAAGATTGCTCGCTCGTGCGATTCAGGGTGACATTCCCGCCTACCCCGCCTTCAGCACGAGGTGAGACGCCGACCTGCGCGCTTATCTGCTCTCCTACGATATTTCCGATCCAAAGCGCCTTAGAGCGATGTATCGGCTGGCGAAGGCGTTCGGCCGGCCACTGCAATACAGCGTCTTTGCATGTCTCCTCCGGCGCGACGATCGTGTGCGGCTTGCCGCCAGAATCGAAGCGCTGATCGATCGCGCCGAGGACCGCGTCATCATCGTCGATTTAGGCGGAATCGCCGACCGCGAGAGCTGGATTCCTCCGATGGAGGTCTTTGGACGCCAGGCGATTCCGCAACAGCGTAGCGCGGTCATCATATAGGCGCATCGAGCGCCTAGGCGACGCGACCACCGCGTTCAGGCGCTCGACGTAGAATTTCGCCGAAAAACCGGACCTCATTGCCTTTGCGGGTGTCGGCACGGCTCTCGCCCGGCACCTGCTCGAAAGTTGCAGGAAAACTGCCGATCACCGTGGCAGTTTTATGCCACGCCATTTCCGCGTGCGAAAGTGCGCGGCCCCATTGAAGCGTCCACGCCAGCATCGCGCGACACACCCTCAACGGGATTTCCGCGTGCGAAAGTGCGCGGCCCCATTGAAGCCAAACGGCGTTTGCCAGATCGCCGGCTCGATCTACGATTTCCGCGTGCGAAAGTGCGCGGCCCCATTGAAGCCGGCCCTAAGTTCTCCGGTGAATACTGCGGATAGGATTTCCGCGTGCGAAAGTGCGCGGCCCCATTGAAGCGTCCGCACGCGCACGCTCATGGAGGACGTGTCATGGCAATTTCCGCGTGCGAAAGTGCGCGGCCCCATTGAAGCTGCCATGCCGGCGGCATTGGCTCGAGCGAAGGGCCGAATTTCCGCGTGCGAAAGTGCGCGGCCCCATTGAAGCTACTGCTGTTAGGGTAACGCTTGCAATAGGGCGTTCAAGATTTCCGCGTGCGAAAGTGCGCGGCCCCATTGAAGCGTGCGCTAACGCAAGCGCAGACCGCAAGCGGTCACAAATTTCCGCGTGCGAAAGTGCGCGGCCCCATTGAAGCGCGTGTAAGTGCCAGCAATTCACCCGCAGGCGCTCCATTTCCGCGTGCGAAAGTGCGCGGCCCCATTGAAGCCTCGTCAATCGCGTCGTTCTGGCCCTTGTCGTCGATAATTTCCGCGTGCGAAAGTGCGCGGCCCCATTGAAGCTGCATCTGAACGTCGGCATAACCGGGCTGCGAGAGATTTCCGCGTGCGAAAGTGCGCGGCCCCATTGAAGCTATGCGAGAGGTTAGAGCTTAGGGCCAGCGGAGAATAATTTCCGCGTGCGAAAGTGCGCGGCCCCATTGAAGCGACTGAATACTCCAATGGATGGAACGGCGGATTGAATTTCCGCGTGCGAAAGTGCGCGGCCCCATTGAAGCTGTAAAGACGGCTTGGGACGACATAATCACGCGGATGATTTCCGCGTGCGAAAGTGCGCGGCCCCATTGAAGCTGCGCCCCGGGTATTGCAAGCGGCCAAAAGTAAGACATTTCCGCGTGCGAAAGTGCGCGGCCCCATTGAAGCTCGGCGACATTGAACTCGTTCCAGGCGCAATCGTAATTTCCGCGTGCGAAAGTGCGCGGCCCCATTGAAGCGTAAACGTGACGCCAATATGAGCGAACTGGCTCAGGATTTCCGCGTGCGAAAGTGCGCGGCCCCATTGAAGCATGTCCGCCGGCTGGATTTCGATGATGCGCTTGGCATTTCCGCGTGCGAAAGTGCGCGGCCCCATTGAAGCTACGCCACGACGCGGCTTGTGTTTGCGACGATTCATTTCCGCGTGCGAAAGTGCGCGGCCCCATTGAAGCGTCGCGAGCCACTCCAGATAACTGGCCTCGACGTCGAATTTCCGCGTGCGAAAGTGCGCGGCCCCATTGAAGCCCCCCGGTAGTCCCGACCGCGTCATGCGCGACCTGCGCCAAATTTCCGCGTGCGAAAGTGCGCGGCCCCATTGAAGCTATTTACTCGCTTCAGTCGCTGCTGCACTTCGAAAAATTTCCGCGTGCGAAAGTGCGCGGCCCCATTGAAGCTGTTCAAAGAACTTCATTTGCTTTTCCACCATTGGAGAATTTCCGCGTGCGAAAGTGCGCGGCCCCATTGAAGCGTGCCGGAAGTGGCGGTCTGGTTCCAGACATTACCCATATTTCCGCGTGCGAAAGTGCGCGGCCCCATTGAAGCTACGTTGCCGGCTACGTCTTCACCGAGTGCCGTCGCGAATTTCCGCGTGCGAAAGTGCGCGGCCCCATTGAAGCTACGTTGCCGGCTACGTCTTCACCGAGTGCCGTCGCGAATTTCCGCGTGCGAAAGTGCGCGGCCCCATTGAAGCTCGGCCATGCGGACTTCTTTGCTTGGAACATGGAATTTCCGCGTGCGAAAGTGCGCGGCCCCATTGAAGCCTGATCACCGACGGGGCACGCGAGGGCTGTCACTTTACATTTCCGCGTGCGAAAGTGCGCGGCCCCATTGAAGCGATGTAGTACATCGGCGTACCGTCGGCTTCAAATACGCATTTCCGCGTGCGAAAGTGCGCGGCCCCATTGAAGCTCGTAGAGCGACAGCCACTTCTGCCAGACGCCCGACGATTTCCGCGTGCGAAAGTGCGCGGCCCCATTGAAGCGGTGAGTTCGGGCATTTCGCTCTCCTAGTTGATGATTTCCGCGTGCGAAAGTGCGCGGCCCCATTGAAGCTGCCTCATCGGTGAGCAAAACACCGGCGGCACACGTGATTTCCGCGTGCGAAAGTGCGCGGCCCCATTGAAGCGTCGCTGACCGCCGCCGCGTTAGCGCAAGCCTCGCATTTCCGCGTGCGAAAGTGCGCGGCCCCATTGAAGCAGCATGCCGCTATAGATGCCGTCGTCGGGCGTCACATTTCCGCGAGCGAAAGTGCGCGGCCCCATTGAAGCTTAGCCATTGACGGCGTGTATGCCACGGACGGCAAATTTCCGCGTGCGAAAGTGCGCGGCCCCATTGAAGCGCGTCTTCCGCTTTTTCGTTGTTTTGCGGGTCAGATTTCCGCGTGCGAAAGTGCGCGGCCCCATTGAAGCAGCTTGGCCTAATGTCGAGTGCCGCCGGGATGATGAATTTCCGCGTGCGAAAGTGCGCGGCCCCATTGAAGCGAATCCTCGCCGGTCGCGTCGACGCTCATGCGGATGATTTCCGCGTGCGAAAGTGCGCGGCCCCATTGAAGCAGAGCGTGGCGCAGGGCGTTGCCAACCTCGTCGCGGATTTCCGCGTGCGAAAGTGCGCGGCCCCATTGAAGCCTATATAATCCCCTGACGAAGGAGGAGTACGGAGGGAAATTTCCGCGTGCGAAAGTGCGCGGCCCCATTGAAGCGCCTCGACCATCTCGGCGTTCGTAGCAAGTGAAAGATTTCCGCGTGCGAAAGTGCGCGGCCCCATTGAAGCAACGTCGTAGGTGACCGGAGTGCCGCCGATGGTATAGATTTCCGCGTGCGAAAGTGCGCGGCCCCATTGAAGCGTGGTTACTGACATGGTATCAGTAACATTGGGGGCCATTTCCGCGTGCGAAAGTGCGCGGCCCCATTGAAGCTTCGTCGTCCGCCCCTGATCGCAACGCCAACACAGAATTTCCGCGTGCGAAAGTGCGCGGCCCCATTGAAGCACGTAGGGTGCAACTGATTGAAGGGGCGGTTGGAATTTCCGCGTGCGAAAGTGCGCGGCCCCATTGAAGCTAGCTCCCGGTCGAAGTGACGAGCTATCCCGCCACTCATTTCCGCGTGCGAAAGTGCGCGGCCCCATTGAAGCGAGCTTAATGGTAGCAGAAACGGCGCGAATCGTCAATTTCCGCGTGCGAAAGTGCGCGGCCCCATTGAAGCACGCACATTCGGCGGATAAGCTCAAGCTGCGCCGGGATTTCCGCGTGCGAAAGTGCGCGGCCCCATTGAAGCGTTGTAACGCCCGGTCGGTCACTCCACCAGCGCACATTTCCGCGTGCGAAAGTGCGCGGCCCCATTGAAGCTGCGCGGGCGGCAAAAAAGACTTGAGCATCCTATTGATTTCCGCGTGCGAAAGTGCGCGGCCCCATTGAAGCTTACTGACTGTTCTCTGTACCGCGTTCGTCGCGGGAAATTTCCGCGTGCGAAAGTGCGCGGCCCCATTGAAGCAAGACGATCGGACCCGTGACGGACTCGATTTCTGAATTTCCGCGTGCGAAAGTGCGCGGCCCCATTGAAGCGCAAACGCAATACTTGCGGCGGTTTTAACCGGGATCGTGTTAGTGCGGCGTTTCAGATGTCGAGCACCGCGGAGCATGTCTGTCTAGGGCAAAGCAACGTACTCGAAGTTTGCGCGAATTTCTTGCGGGCTGAGATTCGTTTGCGAGGCTAGAGCCGCAAGCTTTTCTTCGTTTGTAAAGTCGGCCGGCTCCAGGTAGACCATATAATCGCGCGCGACTCGGTATGCCTCGGTCGAGCGGTCGACTTGACGAGTTCGAATTCGTCCGGTCTGCGGGTCGAGGAGATCTTCCAAGCCCAAGGGGCGAATCCGCCCGCTTTCGAGCGCGATCAATGCGCCGCTGCCGCCTTCGACCAGATAGCGAACGGCGCCAAAGCCGAGCGTCCTCGTGTAGTCCACGTCGAACGGAACCGGCTTCGCGCAGCGGAGCTCGTAACCGATGTCTTTCGCGTGCAGGTCGGAGGTGACGCCGATGGCGGCGAGGCGATCGCGGATGGCGTCGCGGAGCACCGTTCCGAGCGGCACGTCGGCAAGGCGCACGTTACCGAAAGAGTCCCGGCCGAGATCCTCGCTTGCGCCGAAGGCATCGTCCCAGATTCGTTCGGCGATTCCCTCGGCCACCACGGCGACGCCGTGACGGCGCCCCATGGCGCGCCGTTTCACGATGGCGCCGACGATCGTGTCGCAAACCGACGCCAGGGTCGCTTTCTCCGCAAACTCTTCGGGCAGCACCGCAAGCGTAGAACCTGCGGCCTTGCACATGCCTAGTGCCAACGAGCCGGACTTTCGCCCCATGCAGACGACGACGTACCAGCGCGCGGTCGTACGAGCATCCTCCATCAGACTTTCGAGGATGCCGGCACCAACGGATCGCGCGGTTTCGAAGCCGAAGGTGGGAGCGTTTTCCGGCAACGGCAGATCGTTGTCGATCGTTTTCGGCACTGTTGCAACGCCGACGGTGCCTCGCGTTTGTTCGGCAATTCGAGCGGCGCCGTAGGTCGTGTCGTCACCCCCGATGCAGACAAGGTATCTCAGGTCGAGCGCCGCCAGCGAGCGAACGCAGCGTTCGAGCGTGGCTTCATCTTTGGCCGGATTCGTCCGCGACGTGCGCAGTATCGAGCCGCCGCTGGTATGGATTCTAGAAACGTGGTCAAAGCTCAGTTCTACCGTTTGCGGGGCGCTGCCGGCCGCGAGATCGCGATAACCATCGTAGATTCCGATTGCGCGTAATCCGCACTTAAACGCTTCCATGGCGGCAGAAGCGATAACGCCGTTGATGCCCGGCGCGGGACCGCCGCCCACCAGGATGCCTAACGCTTTAGGCACGGGTGGGGCGCACGCGATAGATTCTGCCGGCGTCATCGTCACCGATGAAGAGCGAGCCTCGCGACCCCACGGCAACTCCGGTCGCACGCCCATTGCGTGACGTGCAGCCGTCTTGAAATCCCGTTACGAAGTCCGTCCACTGCGTCGCGGGATTCGTCCAATCGACCTTCTTGGCCGGGCGATCCCCGTTCATCGCAACGAAGACGACGCGCGGCGGCGCAGCGTTGCACCCATGGGAGTTCGTATGCCAGGAGCCGTGAACGGCGACGAAGAGTCCCCCGCGGTATCGCTGCGGAAACGCGTAGGTGCCCGTTTGATGCGGCGAATAGAACGTCGCTCCGATGATCGTTGAGTATGCGGGAAGCTCGACGAGCGGCTCGACCGTCTTGGAGCAGTTGGCGCCCGAGACGTACGCGTGATGATCTTCTTCGCACTCCGGCCAGCCGTAGTCCGCGTCGCCGTGATGGCTGGACAGGTTGTCGAGAAACTCATACGGATGGCCTGGGGGTAGATCGTCCTGGCCCGCGTCACCGACCCAGAGCGAGCCGGTCAGTGGATTTACGGCCAGTGCGATCGCGTTACGAATGCGTTTTGCCCGTTGGGTGAAGCCGGTTCCATCGGGCTTCATCACCGATACCGCGGCGCGCGTCGGGTCAACCTCGGCGCACGGTCTGCTGCCGTCCTCCATCGTAGCGTTGCAAGAGGATCCGGCCGCGACGTACAGGAGGCCGTTGGAATAGGCTATCGAAGTCGTCGTATGAACGTCTCCGTCAGTTCCGGGCGCGACGCTTCCGCTGCGTACGTCGGCGATCCGGTGTGGTTGCGCTGCAGAGCGTTCGCCGCGATACGGAATAACCCAGACGTGATTCGTCGTTGCTACATAGATGTCGTGGCGCTGGCCGGCAAATGCGACGCCCGATGCGCGGTCGTCGTCGAAGGTCGCAAAGACGCGCGGTGTACCGGGTTTTCCTTCAGCGTCGGGTACGATGTCGACGGCCCGACCACGCGTTCCGACGATGAGGTCACCGTTTGGCAGCGCGGCGAGCTCGCGAGCGCCGTTCACGTCTGCGATCGCTTCGATCGTGAAGCCGCGAGGGACGTGGAGGTTCGGCGTCGCGGGGGCGTCGGCGGCTAAGAGTAGGGCGAAAGAGAGAACCGCCGCGCGCATCGAGCCTCTTTCGGTCGCGCGCGCGCCGTCCCCCGGCTAGCGGTTTATGCGAATCTTAGGCAGGCGGTGAGCCGGGCTGCTGTTGATCCGGCGGACCCTGCTGCTGATCGGGCGGGCCCTGCTGATACTGCTGATCCGGCGGGCCCTGCTGATACTGCTGATTCGGCGGACCTTGCTGATACTGTTGATCGGGCGGACCCTGCTGATACTGCTGATTCGGTGGGCCCTGCTGATACTGTTGTTCAGGCGCGCCTTGTTGAGAGCGTTGATCCGGCGCTCCTTGATAGCCTTGGGCTTCTCCGCCTTGTTGCGTTTGCCCGTTACGCTGACGCATCTGCGCGCGGCGCTGATGCATTTCCTGACGGAACTGGTTTTGTTGGTCGCTTGAGAGCACGCCCATGAGTTGGTGGCGCAACTCTCGGGCAGCACCCCGATCGCGCGGGCTTCCCTGTGGGTGGGTCTGCGAATATTGATTGATTATCGATTGCATGCGCTGTTGCTGGTCGCCCGAAAGATTCAGTCGTCCGAAGCGCTTTGTCCAACGGTGTTGGAGCTTTGCCTGGCTGGGATTGGTGTGGCTGTATGCCCGCGCCGCGGGCGGCTGGCTTCCCTGAGCAAAGACGCCCATGGGCGCCGCAAGCATCGCGACAAAGGCGGCTGCGGCCAAAAGCTTGATCCTCATGACCTCGATCTTAGCCTCTCCACCCCAATGCCGCCTGAGCGGGGGATTAGGATCGAGCAAGCGGCCGAATAGCGACTGCGTTGATCGAAGGCGTGACGTGCGCCTCGAACCGCTTGAAGTTATCGAAAAAGAGCTGCGCGAGTTTACGCGCCTGTTCGTCATACGCCGACGAGTCGGCCCACGCATTGCGCGGATTGAGCACCTCGCTCGGCACATCGGGCACCTGTTTTGGAATCATCAAGCCGAAGAACGGCTCGGCTTCGTAATCCTCAGGTACGCGGCCTTCGATGGCAGCGTTGACCATTGCGCGCGTATGCGCGATCGACATGCGCTGGCCCACCCCGTACGGACCACCCGTCCAACCGGTGTTCACGAGCCAGCACTCGACGGCGTGCTCGTCGATTTTTCGCCCCAGCAGGCTCGCATAGACGGTTGGATGATGCACCATGAACGGCGCACCGAAACAGGTGGAGAACGTTGCTTGCGGCTCGCTGATCCCGCGTTCGGTTCCCGCGACCTTGGCCGTGTATCCGGAGAGGAAATGGTACATCGCTTGATCGCGCGAGAGTCTCGCAATGGGGGGAAGAACGCCGAAGGCATCGGCGGTCAGCATGACGATGGTTTTGGGATGACCGGCTTGGCTCGTCGGCACGACGTTGGGAATGAACTCCAGCGGATAGGCTGCGCGAGTGTTCTCGGTCTTTGCATCTGAATCGACGTCGAGTGCGCGCGTCGCCTCGTCGTAGTCCACGTTTTCGAGCACGGTGGAGAAGCGATGTGTCGCCGCCCAGATCTCGGGCTCCGCGGTGGGCGAAAGCCGAATGACCTTTGCGTAGCAGCCGCCTTCGAAATTGAAAACGCCGTCTGCCGACCACCCATGCTCGTCGTCGCCAATGAGCGGACGCCGCGAATCGGACGAGAGGGTCGTCTTACCGGTGCCGGATAGCCCGAAGAGAATGGCAACGTCACCGTTCGCACCGACGTTCGCGGAGCAGTGCATCGGAAGAGTCTCGCGAAGCGGCAAAAGATAGTTCATGACGGTGAAGACGGATTTCTTTATTTCGCCGGCGTAGCGCGTGCCGCCAATTAAAATGACCCGGCGCTCGAAGTTCACCAAGATGAACGTTCCGGTGCGCGTGCCGTCGCGCGCCGGATCCGCCGCAAAGAGCGCGGCATCGACGACGGTGAACTCGGGGGCGAAGTCCCGTTCGGATCGTTCCGGCGTAATGAAGAGATGGCGCGCAAAAAGGCTCTGCCAGGCGAGCTGGGTGTAGACGCGCAACGGCATACGATAGCGCTCATCCGCCCCGACGTAACAGTCGAGGCTGTAGGCTTCCCGCTCGGAGAGATAGGCGCACACGCGATCCCAAAGCTGGTCGAAACGACCGGCTTCGATTGCCTGGTTTGCGTCGTTCCAATCGATGTGCTGCTCGCTGGAGGACTCCCGGACGAAGAATTTGTCCTTTGGGGAGCGACCGGTGTGCGGGCGCGTGTCGACGATAAGCTGCCCGGCCGCTCCGAGAACGCCTTCGCCGCGGGCGATGGCGTGCTCGATCAATGCCGGAGCGGATAGGTTTTCCCAGAGTTTGCCGACTTTGAGCTCTTGCGGTATCGAAAGAATAGTGCCCCTCCTCGTGTGCTCCCGTACTCTGCTTTCCCGAACGCCATGGGCGAGCCTGCAGGCGCCTCGCGGCGCTTGCGTCCAATGCAAGGCCATGCGCTGGATGTTTCTATTCCCCAGCTTTGCGGCGCTTACGCTGACCGCCGTGACCGCAGCCCGCGCGGTCTTGCCCTTTCACTTCGGACTCTTCGCATCGGGGCCCCTCGACGCGATCACCGACGTCGCAGGCGTTCGTGTCGCGAACGTGGCGAAGATCGAGAGCAACGACATTCGCACCGGAGCGACCGCAGTTCTGCCCAATGCGGATCCCTGGACTCACAAGGTCTCGGCTGCCTTCTTTGCCTTCAACGGCAACGGAGAGATGACGGGAACGCACTGGATCGAAGAGTCGGGTTATCTGGAAGAGCCGGTCGTTCTGACCGATACGCTCGACGTTGGAAGAGCGGCAGACGGCGTGGTCAGTTGGGTGATCGAGCACCATCCCGCGGTCGGACGGGGCGACGACGTCCCCCTCCCCGTTGTGGCCGAGTGCGACGATGCGCTGCTCAACGACATCCAAGCGCGAGCGGTGAGCGCAGCCGACGTCGTCTCGTTACTCGATTCCGCAAAAACCGGAGAGTTTGCGCGCGGCAGCGTCGGCGCGGGCACGGCCATGAACGCCTTCGGCTTTCGAGCCGGCATTGGATCAGCGTCGCGCGTGCTTCCGAGCGACCAAGGTGGCTATCGAGTCGGAGTGCTCGTCAACGACAACACCGGGAGCAGCCGCCGGCAATTGACGATCGTCGGCGTCCCCGTAGGCGAGCGCCTCAAAAACGAATATCGCCCCGTCTTCCCCAAAAAGCTTACGCTCAAGGGAAGGCTCGGTGAGGGCAGCATCATCATCGTGATTGCCACGGATGCGCCGCTCGACAGCCGTCAGCTGAGGGCGCTTGCGTTGCGGGCCGCGATGGGCATGGCGAGGACCGGGCTCACGTCGTCGGTTGGCAGCGGCGATCTGATCGTGGCGTTCTCCACGTCGCGGGTTTTCGAGCAGGTCGCCTATTACACGGTGGCGGCGCCGAAGCAGCCGATTCTCGAAGACGACGATGCGCTCGACTCACTCTACACGGCGACTGCCGAAGCGACGCAAGCGGCGATCTACGATGCGCTTTTCGAGTCGAAGACGATGACCGGCCGCAACGGCGTTACCGTTTACGCCCTTCCGGCCGCGCGCGTGCTGGACATGCTGCGCGCCGCTCATGCAATTGCACCGTGAGGAAGAGAGCGTCAATGAACGCTGACCATCCATTGGACTCCGAACCGGTCCGTTAACGAACCGAATTTCCCGCCCCAAAAAGCTTCTTGAAGCGGCATCGTCACCTCGCCGCCCTCGGCGAGCGCCTTGAAGACCCGTTCGCCTTCGGCCGCGTCGCTCGTGGCCAGCGACAGCGCAATGTCGTCGTCGCCTTCGGGGGGCGAGCCTGGCCGTCCGTCCGAGGCCATGAATTTTACGTTCCCCGCGACGAAGCTGGCGTGCATGACCTTGTCCCGATAATTTGCATCGACTTCCTGCTCCATCGGAGAGCCCGCGAAGCGATTGATGCCCACGATTTCACCGCGCAGGCACTCTCTGTAAAAGTTAAGCGCTTCTTCACAGCGTCCGTGGAAGAAAAGGTATGGCTCCAGCTGCATGCGATCGTAAGTCCTTTCTAAAGCGCGACAAGGGTCGCCCGCGTCGCTTAGGGTAATCGTCTGAGTGTCCTGCCGTCCGAACCGGTCGTGAGTCAGTTCGTCCACCTGCACGTCCACTCCGAATACTCCTTGCTCGACGGCGCCTGCCGTATCGACCGCCCGGGCGACGTTCGAGCCGGACTCTGCAGACGCGCGGCCGAGGTCGGAGCAACCGCGGTTGCCTTGACCGATCACGGCGTTATGTACGGCGCCATGGAATTTTACTATGCGGCGCGCGCGCTGCGGCTCACGCCGATTCTGGGGTGCGAGGCCTATCTTGCTCCGCGAGGACGCTTCGACCGTAGCGCTCGCGAAGAAGCTCATGTCACGCTGCTAGCCGCGGATCTCATCGGCTACCGTAATCTGATTGCGCTCGTCTCGAAAGGCTTTTTGGAAGGTTACTATTACAAGCCCCGCATCGACCTCGAGCTTCTCGCGCAGCATCACGACGGTCTCATCGCTCTTTCGGGCTGTATGTCGGGATTGGTTGCCGCGCCGCTTCTGCGTGGCGACTACTCAACGGCGCTCCGCAACGCTAAGACGTACGTCGAGATCTTCGGCGACCGCTTTTACATCGAGGTCATGCGTCACGGCATGCCCGAGCAAGACGGGATCAATGAAGCACTGATCCGCATCGGTCGCGAGCTGAGCGTACCCGTCGTTGCGACGAACGATTCCCATTACCTCGAACAGAAGGACGCGCCGGCGCACGACGTTCTGCTTTGCATCGGCACCGGTAAGACCGTCTCCGAGACGAACAGGATGCGCTTCTATTCCGACCAGTTTTACCTCAAATCCCCGCAGGAAATGCGCGAGCTTTGGAGCGACCTTCCGGAGGCCTGCGACAATACCGTTCGCATTGCCGAGCGCATCGACGTCAGGATACCCGAAAAAGTTTTCCACCTGCCGCAGTATCCCGTTCCCCAACAGGAAGGAGCGCCGGAGCGTGGCGACGCGGAGTATCTCCGGGAGCTTTGTGAGATCGGATTGCGCGAGCGCTATGGGGAGGAGCGGGTGCGCGCCGATGCCGGGCTAAACGACCGCCTTCAGTACGAGCTGGGCGTCATCACGAGGATGGGCTTCTCGTCCTATTTTCTGATCGTTTGGGATTTCATAAAATACGCGCGCGACTCCGGCATTCCCGTCGGACCGGGGCGCGGTTCGGCCGTGGGTTCGCTCGTCGCATACTGTTTGAGGATCACCGATCTCGACCCGCTGCGTTTCAACCTGCTTTTCGAGCGCTTCCTCAATCCCGAGCGCATATCGATGCCCGACATCGACACGGACTTCTGCGTCGACCGCCGCGATGAAGTTATCGAGTACGTCACCGAAAAATACGGAAAGGATCGCGTCGCGCAGATCGTGACGTTCGGGACGATGGCGGCGCGCGCCGCCATTCGCGACGCGGGAAGGGCGCTGGGCGTGCCGCTTCCCGACGTCGACCGGATCGCGAAGCTCGTCCCCTCCGGGCCGGGCGGATTTTCGATAGAACGTGCTATCGAGCAGATTGCGGAGCTCAAAGCGATCTACGCGACCCAACCCGAGACACGCAAGCTTCTTGACACGGCCAAAGAAATCGAAGGGCTCGCGCGCAATGCCGGCACGCACGCTGCGGGAGTCGTCATGTCGGCGGGACCGCTTATTGAATACACGCCGCTTTGCCGTTTTGGGGACGCCGGCATCAACACTCAGTACGACATGGAATCGATCGAGCGAATCGGGCTGCTAAAAATGGATTTTCTCGGCCTGAGGAACCTGACCGTGATCGAAAACGCCGTTCGGGAAATTCGCAGAACCGTCGTTCCCGACTTCGACCTTTCGAAGATTCCGTTCGAGGACGCGCAGACGTACGAGATGTTGGCACGCGGCGAGACGGTTGGCATCTTCCAGCTTGAGTCTGAAGGGATGAAGCGCGTCTGTGCCGAGCTGCAGCCGTCCGGGTTCGACGATATACTCGCGCTGGTCGCGCTCTTCCGGCCAGGCCCCATGGATTGGATCCCGCAGTACATAGCGGGAAAGCACGGACGTGGGACGGCGCACTATCTTCATCCAAAACTGGAGCCGATTCTCGCGGAAACGTACGGCATTCCGCTCTATCAAGAACAGGTGATGCGGATGGCGCGAGAGATCGCCGGCTTTACCCTGACGGAAGTCGACGAGTTGCGCAAGGTGATAGGAAAGAAGCAAAAGGAGAAGATTCCGTTTTACCAAGAGAAGTTCGTTTCGGGCGCGGCTGTGACGTCCGGAATCGACCGGGCTCTGGCGGAGCGGCTCTTTCATCACATCGAGCCGTTCGCCGGGTACGCATTCAACAAGGCGCACGCGGCGGCGTACGCATGGATTGCTTATCAGACCGCCTATCTGAAAGCGAATCATCCCCTGCAGTATCTTGCCGCGCTGATGACGTCGGTGAAGGACAAGACCGAAAAGCTTGTCGAGTACATCGATGAAGCCAAGAAGCTCGGCATCGAAGTCTTGCCGCCTGACATCAACGAATCGCTCGTCGATTTTACGGTGGTTGGCGATCAGATCCGGTTCGGCTTGGCGGCCGTTAAAGGCGTTGGTGAGGCGGCGGTCCGCAACATCATAGAGACGCGATCTCGCGACGGACGCTTTTCCGATCTTTTCGATCTCGCCCGGCGGGTCGACCCGAAGCAGGCCAATCGACGCGTTTTCGAAGCGCTGATCAAATGCGGAGCGCTCGACGGAGCCTCGGGGAATCGCGCTCAGAATCTGGCTGCGCTCGATACGGCGCTCGAGCTTGCCGCAAGAACGGCTCGGGACGCCCAGCTCGGCCAAGTTTCGCTCTTCGCAGAGATGAGCGCTCAAGGGCCGACGCTGGCACCGAAGCTGCCCAGCGTCGCGGCACCAACGACTCGCGAGATGCTTTCGTGGGAACGTGAGACGCTTGGGATTTTCGTTTCCGGACATCCGCTTGCAGAAGTCGCACCGCTCCTCGCGCGGGCGGGCGCGCTGCCGATCAAGGAACTGCGGAATCTTCCGGACGACGAGGCGGTGACCGTTGCCGGTACCGTTACCGCGGTGCGCCGCTCGCTCACGAAGGCCGGCCAGCAAATTCTCGTTGCGCAGCTCGAGGACACGACGGCTCCCTGCGATGTCGTCCTTTTTTCGAAGACGTATCCACAGGCTCAGCATCTTTTCGTAAACGATGCCACTCTCATCGTCAAGGGCCGAGTGAGATTGCGCGAGCGGCCCGGAGCCGCTCCGGGGGATGAGCCGCGCGTTGAGCTTTCCATCGCCGCGAACGATGTATCGACCTTCGTGCCGCCTGCCGTCGCTTCGCTTGGCGGCGCGGTACGCGGATGGCACGTCGACGTCACTCATCGCGACCAGATCGATCGCTTGGCGCGGCTGATCGACGAATGGCCGGGCGAGGTTCCCGTCGTCATGCACGTGCGCGGGCGGTCGCAGCGCGTCGCTCGTACGATTGCAAGCGACGCCCGAGTACGCCGGGAACTCGAGCGTATCTTCGATCCGCAGGGCGTGCGCGAGGGCGCCCTGGATGCACACGCGTGAGGTTCCGGTAATTGACGATTGCAAGGCTTGTAGCGTTCGACGTGGACGGAACGCTGGTAGGGCGCGACCTCGTGATCTCGAAAAGCGTGCGCGACGCCGTGGCGCGGATGCGCCAAGCCGGGGCCGCGGGCTGCCTGGTTACGGGAAGAATGTACCGGGCGACGCTGCCGTTTTCACGCGAGCTGCATTTGGATGCTCCCATCATTTGCTATCAAGGGGCTGCCATCGTCGATCCGACGACCGATGAAGTGCTCGCGCACACCGCGCTTGCAAATGAGCTCGTCCGCGAGCTTATCGCGATGACCGAGCGCGACCGGATGCACCTGCAGCTCTATCGCAATGACGAGTACTACTGCGAGGAACGCAACCGTTTCTCGGAGCTCTATGCGTCGCTTTCAATGACGCAGCCCGTGATCGTGCCTTCGCTGAGGGAAGCTTTCGCATACAGCCCGGCAACGAAGGGAGTCGTCATTAGCGACGAGCCGGTTGCGGCGCAATACGCAAAAAAACTGCGCGAGCTTTTCGACGGACGGGCAAATGTGACGCGCAGTCTGCCGGAGTTCGTGGAAGTGTTCGACCAGAAAACAGATAAGGGCGCGGCCCTGAAATTCGTCGCCGCTCGGATGGGCGTCGGCATGGACCGAACCATTGCCATCGGCGATTCTTGGAACGACGCGCCGCTGCTCGAGGCCGCGGGTTTTGCCGTCGCAATGGGCTCGTCGCCGCCCGAGCTACGCGCGATCGCCGATACCGTGGTCGGAGACCTCGCCCACGACGGCGTCGCCGAGGCAATCGAAAAATACGTGCTCGCGTGAGCCTGAAGGCGCGCCGGCGCCGGCGGTCTCCCGTCGCGCGCATCCGGCCTTTTTGGATGCTTATCACGCTCGCGGCGGTCGTCGCGATCGTGGTGCTTTTCCAAGCGGCGACCTGGCCCGGCTTCCATCCTCGGGAGATCAGCGTTACCGGCAACCATCGCGTAACACGTGGCGAGATTCTCGCCGCCGCGGCGATTGCTCCCCACGTCAGCATCTGGCTTCAAAATACCGGGGCAATCGCCAACCGGATCGAAGCGATTCCGTATATTGAAACCGTTGGAGTACATCGAACCCTCCCCGCATCGATTCGAATTGTCGTCGTCGAACGTACGCCGTTCGTGGTTCTCCGCAGCGGCGCGGTCGCCGGGATCGTCGATCGCAGCCTGCGCGTGCTCGAGCCGGCAACCGCCGCCGGTGGGCTCCCGGTCCTCAACGTCGAGCCTGGAGTAGACCTTTCGCCCGGCGCATACGTACAGACGCGTGCTGCGATCGAATTGCGCGATGCTTACCTGGCAATCGGGGCTCGACAGATCGCTGCGCGCCAGCTGGAGTTCGACCGCTTTGGAGGCTTGGTCGTCACGATGCGCGGAGGAGTCCGTTTACTTCTCGGAGCGCAGAACGATCTCGGTCCAAAGCTAACCCTCGCCGATGCCATCTTAGCTCAGGTGGTCGGCCGTCAACGGCGAGTTGCGGCGATCGACTTACGAGCTCCCGCGGCCCCCGTCGTCGTCTACCGCTGAGTCGAAAGCCACACTCAGTGGGCCGTCAGGTCCAAGAAGACCATGACGTTGCCGCCGATCAAGGAAAGTTTGATCTGGTCGTTCGGCTGCACCTTGGAAAAATCGACGTACGGACGCCCGGCGGGCAGCGTCGCTTCTTGGCCATTCTGTAACACGACGTCGACGTGCTTGGGGTCGATGACCTTGACCACTTTAACGGTGTACGTTCCGTCTGGAATGCTCGTCGAGGCGACCGTTGCAGCGCGGCCTGCGATCGGCAGCATGACGATGCAGATGGCGAAGAGCAAGCAAGTACGGTTCACTAGCGGCGACTCCCACTCGGCGGATGTGCGATTAGGGGTGCATCATAACTCAACCGGACGCCGGGCTTCCACCGGCGACGTCACTTTTTCTTCACTTCCTCGACACGTTTGCAGGGTTCTCCCCAAGGAGATGGCGGCGTGCTCGCCAAGGCTTGCGAAGCCGCTCCGTCTCAGCTATGTGTAGTAGGATTCGGTGGGCTTTACCACAAGATATTGTGGCGAAGCGGCAAATTAGAAATAGGTGTGAGGGAGCGCATGAAGCAGGAGACCGTATGCGGGCTCGACATCGGAACGACCAAGACTTGTGCGGTCGTTGCGGTTAACGGTTCGGCCGGCCTCGAGATCGTCGGCGTCGGTGAAGCTCCGTCACTTGGAATGCGCAAAGGCGTCGTGGTCGACTTGGACGAGACGATCAAGTCGATCGAGGCATGCACCGAAAAAGCCGAGCGCATGGCCGGCATTCATTTCAGCGAGGTTTTCGTCGGCGTTACCGGCGACCACATCCGGAGCACGAACAATCGCGCCGTGGTCTCCGTTTCGAGCGACGACCGCGAAGTCACATCCGGCGACGTTCGACGAGTCATCGACGCCAGTAAGATCATCAACTTGCCCAGCGACCGACAGATCATCCACGCGCTGCCCCGTTACTTCACCGTCGACGGCCAAGAAGGCGTCAACGATCCGATCGGAATGGCCGGCGGACGCCTCGAGGTCGACACTCACATCGTCACCGGCAGCACCAGCTTCATTACGAACGTGCTCAAATGCGTTCAGCGCGCCGGATTAGAGGCGCTCGCGGTCGTCTTCGAACCTTTGGCGAGCTCCGCGGCGACGCTTTTGCAGGAAGAAAAACAGGTCGGAGTCGTCTTGCTCGACATCGGAGGCGGGACGACCGACATTGCCGTCTATTCGTTGGGGAGCGCGATCTACACGGCAACGATTCCCGTCGGCGGAAACGTTCTGACGAGCGACATTTCGCTCGGCCTCAAGACGACGCTCGCCGAAGCGGAAGAGGTAAAAAAGCGGCTAGGCGCAACCGAAAACGACGAGCGCTTCGATGTGCGCACCCTGGACGGCCGAGCGACGCGGGAGCAGTCGACTGCAGAACTACGCCAGATCGTCCTTCCACGCGTGCTCGAAACGCTGCGCATGGCAAAGCAGAAGATCGTTGAGAACGTACCGCGCGACTTGGTGCTCGGTGAGGTCGTGCTCACGGGCGGGGGCGCGCAGCTGCCCGGCATCGAGGCGATTGCAGAGGACGTTTTCGGCTTGCCCGTTCGGATCGGGGCGCCCAACGCGGGCGGCGGTTTGACCGATGCCATGGCGGCGCCGCAATACGCAACCGCAATTGGCCTGGTTCTCTTTGGTGCAAACGGCGAGCGCGACGCTGCGTCGCGCGTCGGACGCCGCCGCAATACAATCGTTAGAAGAGTCCAGCGTTGGCTGGCGGATCTTTGGACTTAACCGTACAATCTTCGTTTTATGAGGAAGGACCCGAAGAAATGACTGATGGACGACGCTCCATACCGGACCCCGAGCACAAAGCGGCGATAAAAGTGGTGGGTGTCGGCGGCGGCGGCTGCAATGCCGTCAACCGCATGATCGCGGCCGGCTTAAGCGGAGTCGACTTCTTTGCGGTCAATTCCGACGTGCAGGCGCTGCGCGGCGCATTGACCGAAAACCGCATTCACATCGGCGGGAGTCAGACGCGTGGCTTGGGCGCCGGCGCAAATCCGACGCTTGGGCGCGAAGCCGCAGAAGCGTCGAAAGAAGATCTTTCTTTGATCTTGGAGGGCGCCGACCTCGTCTTCCTGACCGCCGGAATGGGCGGAGGCACCGGAACCGGTGCATCACCGGTGCTTGCCGAGCTCGCACGAGAATCGGGGGCGCTGACGATCGCCGTGGTCACGAAGCCCTTTGCATTCGAGGGCAAGAAACGCATGCAGACTGCCGAGAACGGAATTGCTGAGCTCGAATCTAAGGTCGACACGCTGATCACCATTCCGAACGAACGCATCTTGCAGGTAATCGAGAAGAAGACGCCGCTCAACGAAGCGTTCTCGTATGCCGACGACGTATTGCGGCAAGGTATCGCGGGCATCAGCGACCTCATCACGCAGCCCGGCTTGGTCAATTTAGATTTTGCCGACGTCAAAACCATCATGACCGACGCCGGATCGGCGATGATGGGCATTGGTGAAGGGACCGGAGAGCACCGCGCCGCCGACGCCGCCCAAAAGGCGATCGCATCGCCGTTGCTCGAGACGACCGTCGAAGGCGCGCACGGCGTGATCTTCAACATCACGGGCGGTCCCGACATGGCGATGTACGAGGTGAACGAAGCTGCGGAGATGATCAGCCGCGCGGTCGACTCCGAAGCCCAAATCATCTTCGGCGCCTCGATCGATCCCGCAATGTCGGGAAAGGTGCGCGTTACCGTGCTGGCCGCCGGTTTTGGTGCGCGACGAGGCTATCGCGGGCCGCAGGCCGGATACGCCTTCGACACCGGCAGGCTCGACTCGGTCGCTCCCGTCAGCATGGACGATATCGACGTTCCGGCATTTTTACGCTATCGCGGATAGGATTCTCGCGGACTCCTCGTGGCGTATAGCGCGCGCGTGTTGCTGGACTCCGTCACTCCGGCGGGCGTCCGGCTCACGACGCTCGAGGTAACGTTCCCGCGTTTCGTCCTAGCGGAATTTAACACGCACAGAGTTTTCTCTCGGAATAGCGCGAGCTCGCGTGCGGTGCCGACCTCGAAGCTGCTCGAGCGGGTCGAACACGATCCCGCCGGGCCTCTGGAGTGGGGTCGCAATAAGGCTGGGATGTCGGCGAGCGAGCATCTATCCGCGGAAGAAACGCAAGCCGCACGGCAAATTTGGTTGCAAGCTCGCGACGACGCCGTTCTGCGGGCGCGCCGGCTGGTTGACCTCAACGTGCACAAGCAGGAGCTGAATCGGCTGCTCGAGCCGTTTCTATGGCATACGGTCATCGTGACGGCGACGGAATGGGAGAATTTCTTCGCCTTGCGCTGTGCGCCGAACGCTCAGCCGGAGCTCCGCGAAGCCGCGCTTCGTATGCGCGACGCGATCGAGCGGAGCTCGCCGGAGAGCCTCGCGTACGGGCAGTGGCATACGCCGCTGCTGCATGCGGACGAGAATGGCTTGGATCTGGAGGATCGTAAGCGAATCTCGGCTGCGCGCTGTGCGCGCGTCTCCTACTTAACGCACGAAGGCCGGCGCGAGACCGAAAAGGACCTCGAGCTCTACGAGCGCCTCAGGACGGATCGCCACCTAAGCCCGTTCGAGCACGTAGCCACGCCGGCCGGCGACGAGCACTTTCACGCAAACTTTCGAGGCTGGATTCAGATGCGAGCCGAGATTGAAAGCTGCCGCGAATTACCATTGCGAGCGCGGCAAGCAGGGCAGCCCACGTCGGGAATTTGATCGCAAACCAGAGCACGTTTCCGGTGCTGCGTTCCTGCACGTAATCGCGCCACACGTTCTGCACGAGCGCGCCGGGCGCGTAGGCATGCTGCATGGCCGACGTCGGCGTCGGGAGATGCGGAGGGTGAAGCTCCAAACCGTAGATCGCTAGAACGATCGCGCCGAGCGCGGCTATCGCAGGCCATCGTTCGATGCGTAAGCGAACGAGGATCAGGCTGCAGACGAGGATAGAGGCGAGGAAGAGCTGTTTCATGCCCCAGACGAGAATCCAAGGGACCGACAAGACACACAGAACAGTCGCGAAAACCGTCCGCGGTAGCCCCCGTTCGTAGATCGCCAAGACGAGAATGGCCGGCAACGCAAAGCAGAGCTCTTCCTGGTGAAGATAAGCTCCGCCGATAACACAGCAGAATGCGGGAAGAAAGACGAGCAGCTCGCGTCTGCCCGTGGCCCACGTCACTCGCGGTGCCAGCAACAACCCTGTTACGAGAAGCGCTGCATAGGAAAGGGCGCCTGCGAGCCGAGCCGGCGCCGGCGGAATGCCCACATACGCCAATGCGTACGTCAGGCTGAACTGAAAGGGGAAATGAATCTCGGAAGCAGCCTGCGCGGGAACGACGCGTACCGCGTACTCGAGAAGCACGGGCGCTCCGACGACGCTCAGCGCCAGGAGCGCGAAAATCCCGCCGGTCACGACCACCGGCCAACGCGCGCGGGGCACGAAGCAGAGCGTCGCCGCGATCACGGGGACTCCGACGATGGGCTCGATCGACGTCGCGACGGCTAGGACTCCGGCAAACCAATCGTTGCCGCGGGCCAGAGCCAGCCCGCAAAGCACCACCGCGAGCAATGCGAATGGAACGACTTGCCCGGTGTTGAGCTCGACGAAGCCCGTAGAGAGCAGCAAAGCCGCAACGCTTACGTCGAGTGGGACGCCTAAACCGGTGAGGGCCAAGGCAGAGAATGCGACGGAGGCCAAGATTGCGATCGCATCGATTGCACGTGCATCGCTCACCGGCAGGCGAGCGAGAGCCATGAACGGGTAAAAATCGTAGGCCGGCAGCGGCGCTGGAAACGCAACCCCAGTATTTCGCGCAAAGAGCCGGCCGCGGAACGTGTTCCCTGCGTTGACGCGACGCTCGCACGAATGAAGCGGCTCGTAAGTGTACGGGTTGGCTCGTCGGTCCAGAACCGAGCCGGCGCAATAGAAATCGGGAAAGTCGTCCATGGTCCGCCATGGCGCGGCCTCTCCTAAACGGTTCAGATCGCGCGATGCGGCGACGGCGAGCACGGCCATCACGACGGCAAGAACGAGTTGCCGGCGGGGCACCGGCAAACTCACTGGAGAGCGGGTAAACGCTGTGCGCGCGAAGCGGCAAAAGAAGCCGCGAGCATCGCAATCAGCGCAGCCCAGGTGGGTACTTTAACGAGGAACCAGGTGAAGCTACCGCGACCAAGCTGCGCGACGTAGGCGTGCCACGCTCGCTGCGCCAAATCGTTCGCGGCGAAGCTACCGACGGTCGTCGCGACGAGCGCCGCAGGAGGAAGAAGTTCCAACACATAGATGCTCGCAGCAATCGATGACAACGTGCCGATCGCAACGGCAGGGTCGGCGCGAAGGCGCAGCAACAAGGCCGCTACGACGAACAGCGCCGCGAGAAAGAGCTTCTTTGTGATCCATACCAAGATCCAAGGAACGGCGAGCAGGCAGAGAGCCGTGATTGCCACGTTTCTAGTTCGACCTCGGAGGGTGCCCGCAAGCACGACCGTGACCGGTATTGCAAACGAGAGATCGACCATGTGAACGTAGGGACCCGCGACCACGCTGCACGCACCCGGGAGATAAGCGATGAGCTCGCGGCGATCGAGCCCCTGCGCGGCGCGCCGTCCGAGAGAAACTCCCAAGGCGAGCATCGCCGCATAGGAGAGATCCCCCAGAATGAGAGCCGGCCCAGTCGGCAAGCCGAGCGTTCGAAGAAGGTACGTCAGACTGTATTGATAGACGTACGCCGTCTCGGCAGCGGCCTGACCGGGCAAGACGCGCGCGACGTACTCCGCCATGCCCGCAGCGCCGACGAGAGCTGCGGCGAGGCCGGCGAGCGTAAGAACGGTTCCAAGAAGGGCGAGCCGTCCGCGGGAAACCCAGCAGAAGATGGCCGCGCAAACGGGTAGACCGAGATGCGGCTCGATCAGCGTGAGGCCGGCACAAATTCCTGCGAGGCGATCGCGCCTGCGCGCGAGCGCGACGCCGCAAAAGACCAGTGCGGCGAGCGCAAACGGAACGACCTGTCCGGCATTGAGTAACACGTAACCCGCCGGCAGCACGAGCGCGAGCGCCGCAACGTCGAGTGGCGCGGCCACGAGAGCGAGCCCCCACATCGCCGCGATCACGGCGGCCCCAATGGCCAACCCGCCGATGAGGCGCGCAATCGGAAAGCTCAACCGGGCGGCGAGCATGAACGGCGGAAAGTCGTACGGAGGAAGCGGCGCGGGAACGGCCCGGTGCGGATCTCCGCGATACGCGCTGCCGACGTTCACCGCATGCTCGCAGCGATGGAGCGGCTCGTAGCGATATGGATCGGCGCCTCGGTCGAGCGCCGCTCCCGCACAGTAGAAGTCGGAGAAGTCGTAGAGCTGTCGCCAGGGGAACGCGTCTCCCAGGCGCGCGAAATCGCGCAGAGCCGCGATTGCGAGAAGCGCGAGCGCCACGAGCAGTACGCCACGCGACGCTTTCATGTCGCAGAATAGTCGTCGCGTCGCCGCTACTCCTGCAGGGTATTGCGCTTTCGAAGTGCGTGGTATATAACGATTAGCAACGGATGCGGGCATTCGCGCCGCCTCCGCGGGTGTGATGTAAGAAGAGGTTGGGTGTGGCTCTTCGCTACCGTGCAACATCGTTGCGCCGGCTCTTTGAGCGCGACCGTTTCGTTGCAGAATATTGGTATCTCTGTGAGCGGGCGGCGCGCCGATTCATGCGCCGCGGGCTCGACCGAGCGGACCTCGAACAAGTCGGCGCCATCGGCTTGCTTAAGGCCATCGATCGTTACGATCCGGCGCAGAGCGCGCCGTTCGAAGCCTACGCATGGCTTCTGATCATCGGCGAGCTGATGCACTACGTTCGCGATAGCGAACGGCTCCTCCGAGTGCCGCGCGCGGTGCGCGACTTGGAACGGCGTTGGAGCGCGGCGGAGCGCGAGCTCTGGTCGCTCCTTGGCCGAGAGCCGTTGGAAAACGACGTGGCGCGGTTCGTTACCGCCACCCCGGCTCAAGTGCGCGAAATACGCACGTATCGTGCGCGCAGCCACGTACTGCCCCTGGAGTTGCCGAGCGGTTTCGAGCGCTCCGTCCCGGCCTCGGGAATCGAAGAGATGCTTGACCGATTGACCGTCGACCGGATGCTCGAGGCTCTCTCTCCGCTCGAACGGCAGATCGTCGTGTCCATCCATTTGGATGGCGTAACGGTCGTCGAGCTCGCCGCGCGACTCGGCTATTCGCGGCGGCACGTAACGCGGTTGCATCGTGCTGCGATCGAACGCTTGAAAAGTTCGAGTGAAGTAGGGTCGCTGCGCGGTGCCGAAGCCAGTTCCGATGTTTCGGTATCTTACCGCCGGTGAATCGCATGGGCCCGCGCTCATCGGGATCCTCGACGGCATTCCGGCGCATCTGCGACTTGACGTCGAAGCGATTAACGAAACGCTCGCGCGCCGCCAGGGAGGTTATGGACGCAGCGCGCGCATGAAGATCGAGCGGGACGAGCTCGAGTTGCTGGCAGGCGTTCGCGGGGGAGAGACGCTGGGATCGCCGATCGCGGCGGTCGTGCGCAACCGCGATTACCTCACGCCAAAGGTGCGAGCGTTGATGGACCCGATTGCCGGTACGGGTGACCCGCTGACGAACCCACGACCCGGCCACGCCGATTACGCGGGTGCGTTGAAATATCGCCAACGCGACTTGCGCAACGTGCTCGAACGAGCGAGCGCGCGGGAGACCGCGATGCGCGTTTGCTTGGGAGCTATTTGCGCTCAGTTTCTTGCCGCGCTCGGCATTCAAACGCGTAGCTACGTCACACGAATCGGCGACGTGCAGGCGCCGGATCTAAACGAGTGGGATCAGGCCGACGTCGAGTGCAGCGACGTGCGTTGCCCGGATCGGCAAGCTGCCGTGCAAATGATTGCGGCAATCGACGCCGCCAAGACGGCAGGCGACACGCTGGGCGGCCGCTTCATCGTTCGCATCGATGGGATGCCCGTCGGAATCGGCAGTAATCGGCAACCGAATCAGCGGCTTGACGGCATCCTTGCCGGAGCGATCATGGGAATGCAGACCGTTCGAGCGGTCGAGATCGGGCTTGGCGCGGAAGTCGCGGCAACGCCCGGGTCCAAGGCCCACGATGTATTCGCGCTGGCCGACGAACGCGTGGTGCGCGGGAGCAATCGAGCGGGCGGCATTGAAGGCGGAATGAGCAACGGAGAGCCGGTCGTCGTGCGCGTTTCGGTGAAGCCGATTCCTACGCTGATGAAAGCGTTGCCTTCGGTCAACCTTCATCAAAGGACCGACGCGCCGGCAACGATCGTGCGCAGCGACGTCTGCGTCGTTCCGGCAGCCGCGATCGTCGGGGAGGCTATGGTCCGGCTCGCGCTCATGGAGCCGCTGTTGGAGAAATACGGCGGCGACTCAATGGAAGAAACTCTCGACAACCTTCAACGCAGTCGTGACGCCGCCACGCGACTCTTTTCGCGATGAAGCGTCACCTCGCGCTTGTGGGATTCATGGCTTCGGGCAAATCGACGATCGGCCGGAAGCTCGCGCGCAAGCTCCGCTGGCCATTCTTCGACACCGACGCGGTCGTGGTTCGAGCGCACGGACAAATTGCGGCGATCTTCGCAAACGAAGGCGAGGCGGCGTTTCGGTGCTACGAACGCGCGGCCATCGAGGCGACGCTTGAAAGCCACGAAACGAGCGTATTGTCCCTTGGGGGAGGCGCGCTCACCGTCGCCGAGAACCGGCGCCTGCTCGAGGATCGCGCCTATCGCGTCTTCATCAAAGTGTCGCCCGAGGAAATACTCGCGCGAGCACGACGCGGCAGGGGGGTGCGGCCTTTGCTCGGCTCTAATCCGACGCTCGAAAAAATCGAGGAGCTCTACAGCCGGCGAGTGGCCGATTACGAGCGCGCGGACCTCGTAATCGACGCGACGCACCGCAGTGAAGGAGAAGTGGTCGCGGAGATCCTGGGCTGGGTGCGCCGACAGAAGCTCGACATCGGTCGCGTCGCGTCCTGATGCCGGAGCCGTCGGTCAACGACGACCTGGGCTATCCGGTCATGGTTGCCGAAGATCTGCGTACCGAGCTCGCAGCATTTGCGCGTAAGCGCGGCGGACCAAGCGTGCTGCTCTGCGACGCCAATCGATTCGTCCGCGCGCGCGCGAATGACGTCGCCGTTGCCGTAGGCGCGCCTTCGGTGCTGGGTTTCCAGCTCGGCGAAACGCGCAAACGTCTTTCGACGGTAGAGCGGGTGCTCGATGCGATGCTGCGCGCCGGCGTCGAGCGTTCGGGCTTCGTGGTCGGCGTAGGCGGAGGCGTCGCGAGCGATCTGTTCGGTTTTGCGTGCGCAACCTACATGCGCGGCGTTTCCTACGCCCACGTTGCCACTTCCCTGGTCGCGATGGTGGACGCGGCGATCGGCGGGAAGACCGGCGTCGACCTGCGCGGCGGCAAGAACCTCGCAGGCTGCTTTCGGGATCCGATCGGCGTCTTCTGCGACGTTGGGTCTCTACGGACGCTGTCGCAGCGCGCGATCGCGGAAGGCCTCGCGGAGATCGTCAAAGCGGCGATCATCGAAGGCGGCGAGTTTTTCGACGCGCTCGAAGAGCTCGCGCCCCATCCCTTTGCGCGCTGGCCGTGGATTAGCGTGATCGAGTGGGCGATCAAAGTCAAGACGATGACCGTTGCCGACGATCGGCTGGAGGCCGGCCCGCGCGAGCTGCTCAACCTCGGGCACACCTTTGCGCACGCCATCGAACGTGCATCGAATTATTCAATTACGCACGGTGCGGCGGTTGCGGTGGGTTTGCGCGCGGCGGGATTACTCGCGTTGCGAACCGGCCGCTTCAGCAAAGCGGAACATCTGCGCGTTTTGACGCTTTTGACTTTGCTGGGCTTGCCGCTCCAAACCGCGGCCTCGCCGGATGTGATCTTCGCGGCAATGACTGCGGACAAGAAGAAGCGCTCGGGGCGCATGCGCTTCGTCTTACCGCGCAGCATCGGAGACGTGGAGTACGGCGTCGAGTGCGCGGCTCGAAGCGTGCGTGCGGTTCTCTTACGCCTGCAGGAACCGCCAGAGAAATTCAGTGCGCGTCGTTGACGCGTTGCCGGCGATTCGCTCGTCACGCTTTGACATGACACTGACATACGACGCCGGCTCTCTCGAGCTGCGGATCGGTGAGATCGTGCGCGTCTCGCTGGGAAGCAGTGAGACTCTAGCCTTCGTCGTTTCTCCGCCGCGCGAGATCGAAGAGCCGCAGCAACCGCTCAAGCCGATACTCGAGCGGCTCGACGTTCCCCGCGCTTTCGGCGAAACCGCCTTGCACCTGGCCCGCTTCGTCGCGGAGCATTACGTCTGCACCTTGGGCGAGGCGTTGAATGGCGTCGTGCTCGCCAATGCAATTCCACGCATGCGGGCGTCTTTCGTGCGCGCGGCACAGCCGAACCCGCGTCGCCATCCCTCGGTGCCGCCGCGGCTCATTCGCTTAATTTGGGACGAGCTGGCAGATGGCTTCGCGCCCGAGCAACTTCTACGCCACCCGCAGGCACGCCGAATCGGCGATCGAAGCGCGCTGCTGGAGCACCTTCGGGCGCTCATACGTTCGGGCGCGTTGCGTCGAGAGCGGCGTTTAGTCGATCCCCGCACGACCGAGTATCGAGTGCGCGTTCTCGATCCCGGCGACGCTCACGCCCGAGGTAAGAAAGCCAAAGCGCTCGCGGCCTTTGTACGCGAGCACCCCGGCGTTCCGCGCGCCGATGCGCTCCTCGCCGGTTTCAGCAGCGCCACGATCGCCCGCGCGCTGCGAAACGGTGATCTACGGGAACGGTACGTTCGGCCGGCGAGGCGTCAACGGGCTGCCGGTTCGTCGGAGTCGCCGGCGGCGACGGCCGAGCAATCGCGTGCGCTGCGGTGGATCGATGCCGCGCTCGACGCAAAACGCTTCGCTGCGGCGCTTCTTTACGGAGTCACCGCGAGCGGCAAAACCTTCGTTTACGTCGAGGCCATCAAGCGTGTCGTGCGTGAAGGCGGCCGAGCCATCGTGCTTGTGCCGGAAATCTCGCTTACGCCGCAGGCCGCCCAGCGTTTCGAAGCCGCATTCGGCGAGCGCGTTGCCGTGCTGCACTCTGCACTCTCGGAACGGGAACGTTTCGACGCATGGCAGGCCTGCGCGCGCGGCGAGGTGGACGTCGTCGTAGGGGCGCGTAGTGCCGTCTTTGCCCCACTCGATTGCGTCGGCTTGTTGATTGTGGACGAAGCCCACGACCCATCCTACAAACAGGAAGTCGTGCCGCGGTACCACGCCGTGGCGGTCGCCCGTGAGCGAATGAAGCACGAAAGCGGCATACTGCTGCTCGGCAGCGCCACGCCCTCTCTGGAGAGTTACGCGGCGGCGCAGAGCGGCAGGATTACGCTTTTGGAACTGCGCGAACGAGCGACCGCACAGCCTCTGCCGGACGTACGAATCGTCGATCTTCGTAAAGAGTTCGAAAGCGGCAATCGCGGTATTTTTAGCAGCGCACTGGTCCAAGCGTTGGGCGAGCGGCTGCATCGCGGAGAAAAGAGTTTGCTCTTCGTCAATCGTCGCGGAAGTGCGGGCGCATTGCTCTGTCGTAGCTGCGGAAACTCGCCGCATTGCCCGCGCTGCAGCGTCGCTCTATCCGTCCACCGTAGCGAAGGATTACTCCGCTGTCATTACTGTGACTATCAAACCGCAAGCCCGCGCCTGTGTCCCGCTTGCGGGTTGGAAACGATACGAGAGCTCGGCATTGGAACGGAACGGGTAGTGGAAGAAGTGCGCCGGCTTTTCCCCCAGGCGCGTGTGCTCCGAATGGATTCCGATACGACGACGCGCGTCGGCGACCACGCGCGGATCCTTGGCGAGTTCCAGGCCGAAGGCGACGTTTTGGTCGGCACGCAGATGGTAGCCAAGGGCCTCGACTATCCGACCGTCACGCTTGCCGGCGTCGTGGCCGCAGACCTCGGTCTCTATCTTCCGGATTTTCGGGCGGCGGAACGCAGCTTTGCCTTGATCGCGCAGGTCTGTGGCCGCAGCGGCCGGACGCGCCGCGGAGAAGCGATCGTGCAAACGTACGCTCCCAGCCATCCCGCAATTGGTTTTGCGGCGCGGCACGACTACGATGGCTTTGCCGCGGCGGAGCTGCAAGAGCGTGCGGCCGCCGGCTTCCCACCCTACCAACGGCTGGCCTACCTGGGGATCATCGGCCGCGATCGCCGGCGCGTCGCGGCGGCGGCGGATCGGTATGCGCGGCTGGCACGCGATGCGGCGGCTGTGGAAGTGTTGGGACCGGCACCCTACCCGATTGCTCGCGTGAACAACGAATGGCGTTACCGCATCGCATTGCGCGGCCGCCGGCCTGCCGAGCTACGTGAAATCGTTCGCAAGCGCATTCTGAAGGCGGCGCGCGAGGATCGAACCACGCGCCTAGCCGTCAACATCGACCCGTAGGAAAGCCCTGCCTTAACGCACCTCGTTGTCGCCTCAGGCCTCATTTACCATAGTAAACTTCGGCCATCGGCTCCTAGAGCTGCATCTAAATCAGGGCTTTCCTGCTATTTTTTGCGGGACGAGCGGCCCTTAACGGTCTTCGCCGGCGTGGTGGTGCTGCGTTGCACTGCTTTCGCAAGCCGCGCCTTCTTGCGTGCCGCTTTGTTGGGGTGAATGATGCCCTTGGCTGCGGCCTTGTCGAATGCGCTTTCGACCGGTGCCGCGGCCCCTGCATCGGCAGAGTCGGCGGCGCGTTTGAAGAGCGTCTTAAGTTGGCTCTTGACGCTCTTATTGCGCGCGGTGCGCTTTTCGGATTGCAACGCCCATTTGTGGGCCGCTTTGATATTCGGCACGGCGTGTATCATAGCAGCCCCGCTCGGCGAGTGTCTACCTCATAGGGGGCTAGGTCGGCTCGAGAAGTATCTTTCGGTAACTCCCGTAGCGGCTGCGCGCAATTCTTCCTTGCGCGACCGCCGCCTGCACCGCGCAGTCGGGTTCCTGGAGATGAGTGCAGTCGCTAAAGCGGCAGTGTAGGGCCGGCTCGCGCATCTCCCGGAAGGCCTCGCTCAGCGACCGCGCATCGATCGCGCCGAGTCCGAACTCATTGATGCCCGGGCTATCGATGAGAAAACCGCTCCCTGTCCGATAGAGGCGTCCGGCGGTGGTGGTCTGTCTCCCTAGACCATGCCGGGAAACCTCGCCGATGGGCGTGTCGCCTCCGAGCGCGCGAAAGATCGTGCTCTTCCCTACGCCTGAATTGCCAACGAGGAGCGCACGGCGACCGGCAATGAGCTCCCGTAGCGCATCGACGTTATCGCCCATCTTCGGATTGACGGCGACGGTTGGATATTCCAAGGTTGCATAGAGCGCCATGAGACCACGCATCTCGACGTCGTCGCTGAGGTCGGGTTTGGTAAAGACGACTGCCGCTGCGATCGCCTCTACCTCGGCGAATGCGAGGAGTTGATCGAGCGTAACCAAACGCGGCGGCGGATTTGCCAGCGCCGTGACCGTCACGAGCAGATCGACGTTGGCGGCCATCGTTTTTGCGCGTCCGCCCGCGCTGCGGCGCTCCAATGTGAAACTACGCGGCGCCATGCGCTCCACGAGAGCTTGACCGTCTTCGAGAATGCGCACCTCAAGGGCGTCGCCCGGGACCGGCATGAAGCGGGCTCCCGTCATACGCCGAAGTTGTGCGATTCGCAGATCGCTCTCGCCCTCAACCGATATCCAGGCTGAGTTTTTCCCGGTTGAGACGACCAAAGCCCGGTGAGGGCGCGTTACACGCAAGATTGCATGGTTAAAACGGCTAACGATAAAGCGAACGTGGCTTATCTCACCTTGAGCATCGACGGCGATATCGACGACGCGCGGCGCGCGGCCATCGACGATGCCGTGCACCAGCAAGGCGGCAAAGCCGTCTGGCGCAAGAGCGAGGCGGCTGCGTGTTCGTACGCCTTGCTCGAGCTGCCCGACCCGTGCGACGGTGCGGCAATTATTGGAGCATCCGGGGCAACGGCGTACGATAGACCGATCATCGCCTTGGCAGTTTTCCCTACGGTCGCGCAAGCCATTCCGGCGTTGCTCGACGCGCTGGGCGGCCGCGGTCGGGCCGCCGGAATTCTTCGATGCCGTGCGTGCGACGGGGGCGCGGTGGTCGAATGGGACCCCGAGGTTACCGATGCCCGCGTCGTGATCGGGCTCGTAGACCTCGAGTTAGAGCGTTTCGCCAGTGGGCGCATTACAGAGCTGCTCTCACCGCTGCCTCCATTGGTCGTCGCAAGGATCGCGTCGAGCGGCTTGGAGGCCCCGCAGATTACGCCGCAGCGTATTTTGCAGCTTAGGGTCGATCGTGCCTAGCGCGTTGGGATACGTCGGCATTCCAGACATCGTCGACATCATCGCCACCAGCATCCTGATTTATTATGTCTTGCTGTTGATCCGCGGCACTCGTGCCGTGCAGATTCTCACGGGCATTCTCGTTTTGCTGGGATTGCTCGGCATCGCGATGCTCTTCCATCTCTATCTTCTCGGTACCATTCTGCGATTGCTCGTCGTCGGTGCGGCGGTGACGATCCCAATCGTCTTTCAACCGGAGCTGCGCCGAGCGCTCGAACAAATTGGTCGTGGCGGTTTTTTTCGAATGGAAAGTGAAGGGGCTGCGTTGCTGAGCGGCAGAACCGACGACCGGACGATTGCGACACTCGCTCGAACGGCTTTTGCGCTGGGCCAAAGCCGGCTTGGCGCTTTGATCGTCATCGAGCAGCAGAGCGGGCTGAAAGATTGTTGCGAAAGCGGAAAGATGCTGCACGCCGACTTTTCCGAAGAGCTGCTGCTGGCAATTTTTGCGCTCGCTTCACCCCTGCACGACGGTGCAGTCGTTATCCGCGAAGGTCGGGTCGAGGCCGCCGCCTGCCTATTGCCTCTATCGGAGCAATCACCGTCGAGGCGGGTTGGCACGCGTCATCGCGCGGCAATTGGTCTGACGGAGCAGACCGACGCCGTCGTACTCATCGTCTCTCAACAAAGCGGGACGATTTCGATCGCGCGCGGAGGCCTGCTGTCGCGCCCGATCGATGACGAGCAGCGGCTAATCAAGATGCTGTCGGCCGTCACGCGACCTCCGCGGCGGCATCGCCGGCGCCGCACCGACCTCGTTGGGCATCTCCGTTCGCGCTTACGGCCGCAGCGGGGGGAACCCGCATCGCGGGTTTCTTGAAGGTTCATTCCGTTGCAAGTCGTCAGAAACAACTTCGGGCTCAAGATGCTCGCGGTTGCGCTGGCGGTCGTCGGCTGGGCCTATTTTCGCCTCGCGGGCAATCCGCTCGTCGCGGCCGCGCAGTTCCAGCAGCTCTCGATTCCGATCGCCGTTGCCAACTTGACATCGGGATACGTCGCGCGCTTTACGGATCACGAAGCGGTCGTCACCGTCGCGACGAAGCGCGGTGCACCGCCAGTAAAGCCGGAAGAGATCAAAGCGGTGCTCGATCTCTCAAACAAAGGGACCGGCGTCTATAACGTTCCCGTCGTGCTCGTCGCGCCGGATGTCGTGGTACAGAGCCTAAGCCCCGCCTCGGTCACGTTGAACATCGAGAAGATGGAGCAACGTTCGTTCCCGGTCAGGGTCCACTACGTGGGTGCGCAACCGAGCGGGATCGTCGTCAGCGAAGTCGCGATCGTGCCGCAGACCGCACTGGTGCGAGGACCCGGCTCTCTGCTCGCGCAGGTTTCCGGCGTGCAGGCCGACGTCTCACTAACGAATCAACCCAAGGCGGTCGACGAAATGGTGCGTCCCGTTGCCGTTGGCGCCTCGGGAGCGGAGATGACCGATCTGGCGCTCTCACCGAACCTCGTCCGCGTTCAAGTGCGCTTCTCCGCGGGAACGGTCCCCGCCAAATGAGCCGTCTCTTCGGTACCGACGGCGTGCGCGGCGTCGCAAACGTGGAGCTGACTCCCGAGCTAGCCTTACGAATCGGGCGCGCAGCCGCAAGCTTGTTTTTCGAAGAGGAAAACCGGAGCACGCCCTTCGTTGTGGGGCGCGATACGAGGCTATCGGGAACGATGCTCGAGGCCGCGCTGGTTGCGGGAATCGCTTCGGTCGGACGCGACGCCATATCGCTGGGCATCGTTCCCACACCGACCGTCGCCTGCGTTACCCGTTCGATAGGGGCTGCGGCGGGCGTCGTAATCAGCGCATCGCACAATCCGATCGGGGACAACGGCATCAAGTTTTTTGGGGCCGACGGTTTCAAGCTCTCCGACGAGCTAGAAGACCGCATCGAAGACTCGCTGGAATCCTTGAAAATCCCGCGGCCTGCCGGTACCGGCGTCGGGCAAGCGCGCGTTGCGCAGAATCTCGCGCGGCACTATTATCACGAGCTCTACGAAGGCGCAACTTCGCTGCGAGGCTTGCACGTGATCGTCGACGGCGGTTTTGGCGCGGCCTACGCAATCGCACCTTACGCCCTTCGCAAGCTCGGCGCAGAGGTTAGCGAAATAAACTGCGAAAACGACGGAGCGCGCATCAACGTCAATTGCGGCGCGACGGATTTGCACGGGTTACAAGCGGCGGTCCGCTCGAAAATCGAGGCGGGCGAGCGACGCGTCATCGGCGTTGCATTCGACGGTGACGCCGACCGAGCGCTGTTCGTCGACGAGACCGGAGCGGTCGTCACCGGCGATCACGTGCTGTTTGCGCTCGGATCCGCGATGCGCGCCGCCGGTGAGCTGGCAGGAGAGACCATCGTCGCAACGGTTATGAGCAACGTAGGGTTCGAACGGGCGTTGCGGGCGCGCGGAATCGAGTTGATTCGCACGACGGTCGGCGATCGCTACGTGCTCGAGCGGATGCGCGCCGGCGGCTATACGCTGGGAGGCGAGCAATCGGGTCACGTCATCGACTTCCGGTACAATACGACCGGCGACGGTCCGCGAACCGCGATCACGCTGCTCGGACTGGTCGCCGCACAGGAGACGACCTTGCACGAATTAGTACGCGATGTCGTGTACGCCCCACAAGTGCTGCTCAACGTTCGAAGCTCTTACCGCGCAGTGCTCGACGGCGGGGCGGTGCGCGAGGAAATCGCCGCAGCCCAAGCCGCCTTAGGGGAGACGGGCCGGTTGTTGGTTCGTCCGTCGGGGACCGAGCCGCTCATCCGCGTAATGGCGGAGGGCGACGACCGCACGTTTGTCGAGCAGCAAGCCCGGCGAGTTGCTCGGCGTATCGAGCAGGAGGTCGAACGGTTTACTTTAAGCGAAGTTCAGAAATCGGAGGTCGAATGACACGAAGGGAGGGCGACTTGGCATGATGCCGAAGCGTCGCCGAATCAGGGGACTCCCGAGCGCCGCAAAGCTCATCGGCGATCCGCCTGACGCCTGCGTAGGTCACTGAGTCGGAACGAAGTTCCGAGCGGGGGATTCTCTCGGCAGGGGTGAGTGGGCCGGTCGGCCCTAGGGCGATTCTTTCCCGCCCGAACCCGTCAACTAACCCCGCAAGTGTCGTGAAAGAGGAGCGGTTTCTTGCGTCATGTGTTAGCTGTTTGGGCGTTTGCCCTGTTGATCGCCGGTTCGGGGGCCATTACGCGAGCCGACGGCAGCCCGACCTCCCTCGAGGTCAATTATGATGACTCCTCCAGCGCGGTAAGCGCTCAGGCCATGAGCCCGGACGTCGCCGAGTGGACGTCTCACCTGCTGGTAACCACCCCCAAGCGTCATCGAAGCGGAATCGAACGCTTCACCGGCGGGATCCTCGCCCGCACCTCTAAGATCGCTCAACAACTCACCCGTAGCGCCCTGCGCTTTTTGGGCGTGCCCTATGCCTTCGGCGGAACGACCGCGTCGGGGTTCGATTGTTCGGGCTTCGTCCAGCACGTTTTTGCGTTGCTGGGTATAGGCTTGCCTCGCACCGCCGATGCGCAGTTCGACGCCGGCCGGCCGGCAGTTGGTGGACCGCGCCCCGGCGACCTCGTCTTCTTCGATACGTACGGCGGCGTTTCGCACGTCGGCATCTATCTCGGACGCGGGAAGTTCGTGCACGCCAGCTCGAGTCACGGCGTCACCGTAAGCCGACTCTCGGAATCCTACTGGGCCGCCCGCTACGTCGGGGCCAAACGGCTGATCGCCACCCGCTAGCTCCGGGCCGGCTACGCGACGGCACTTGGTTGCGCCGATCGGCAGCGCTTGTCCTTTTGGGCGGTATGAGCGAAGCTAGGCGTTGAGCCACCGGCGATGGGGTGTAGCCAAGCGGTAAGGCAGCGGACTTTGACTCCGCCATGCGTTGGTTCGAATCCAGCCACCCCAGCTTTGATTACGCGGAGTCAAGAGCGCTGCCTTACCGCAGCGAAGGCGCTTTGCGCCGGAGCGGACTTCCAACGTATGGGGTCCCCCTAAGTGCGCAGCACTTTGGGGAACAGGCAGGGGACTTTGACTCCGCCATGCGTTGGTTCGAATCCAGCCACCCCAGCGTTTGCACGATCCGGATGGTGCGTGCCGTTCGTGACCTCGAATATCGGACGCCTCGAAGGGCAATAACGCTTTCGTGAGCGTCGCCCTCGCGATCCCGTCGAGTCGAGGATCGCTTCTGAAGAGGGTTGAAGACCGAAACGCAACGACCGCATCACGATCGGGAGAAGTGCGACATGGACACGACGTGCAGTGGTTCGAACTCCCTTAAGGGTATCGGAGCATTCTGACGGCGCGATCAACGCCGGCGCTCCATATTACCAATGGAGATGGAGCGCTTTACTTGCTCCAAAAGGCTGGAATCTTGGGAAGCCACGTGGCCTGGCGTGACGCGCTCAACGACGGTCCGGTTCCACCCGGGTTATCGCTCGAAGAGACGAGTGCGATACGGTCACGCTATCTTGCCGAGCGCGGTTATGGGAATCCGATCAAGCTCATACACGACTTTTCGCGACGCGACGCCCAGCTTCGCCGCGCTCGGGAGTTCGATGAGGTCGTACTCTGGTTCGAGCACGATCTCTTCGATCAACTTCAGCTGCTTCAAACCCTCACCGCGCTAGACGAGCTGAACCTCGAGCCCGGCCGCGTTGCGGTCGTTCAGAGCGATCACTATCTCGCAAGCATGACGGTCGATGAGATAGTCGCGCTCTTTCCCAAGCGGCGCACGTCGACGCCGGCAATCTTCAAGTCCGCTCGTCGCTCCTGGGAGCGCTTTACCTCGCCTTCGCCGGCCGATCTTTACGCAGCGGCCGCCGAAGATGCGATCGGCCTGCCGTTCTTGCGTGCTGCGCTACAGCGGCTCTGCGAAGAGTATCCGTGGAAGCGCGACGGTCTCTCGCGATCGCAACGACAGACTTTGTATGCGGCGGTGCAAGGGCCGGGCCGGCCCGACGAGCTTTTTGCGCGCGCTCAGGCGCGCGAAGAAGCATACTTCTTGGGCGAGCGCATCTTTGAAAAGCTGTTGGAAGACCTCCGCTCCGGCGATGGCGCGCTGATCGAAGAAGAAGAGGGAAAGCTCCTACCTACCGCGCTGGGTCGCCGCGTGCTGGCCGGCGACGCGGATTGGCTCGACGAGCACTCCATCGACCGGTGGATCGGTGGGGTTCATCTCGTCGGCGATCATCTAGCACGTTGGGACGACGATGCGGCGTGTTTCGTCTAGCGTAGAGACCGGTCTCGATTCAAGGCCATATCAGCCCGAGGCGCGAAGGGGCGCCGCTAGATGACGCACGACGAGTTGAGCATCGACCTCAGCACCGAGGAAGGCAGCGGAACGCTCGTTTTTAAGCTGAGAGGATGCCTCGATCTGGCAACCGCGCCGACAGTGCGCGCCGCGCTGGCCGAGGCAGCCGAACAACGAAGCCGCGATCTCATCGTCGATCTCACGCAACTGGAATTTCTGGATTCAACCGGGCTCGGCGTTCTGATCGGAGCTCACCGTCGGGCCGCAGAGAGCGGCGCGCCTTTTCGCCTGATCGTCAGCGATGGTCCAATTTCGCGACTGCTGAACATCACGGGTCTCATCGGCGTTTTTGCGGCCTATCGCTCGATCGAAGACGCGCAAAACGATCGAGCTCGAGTCAACGCGACGCTGTAATTCAACCGTACGCTTCGTCGAGCAGCTCCACGACGTGCTTTACCGTTGCGCGATGGCCAGCCTCGAGTAGACCCGCCGCAACCTGAGCAGCACAGCCAGGATTTGCCGTTGCCACGATCGTAGCGCCGGTTTCTCGGATCGCGTCGATCTTGCGGCGTTGCAGCCGAGAGGCCATTTCGGGTTGGGTGAGGTTATAGAGGCCGGCGCTTCCGCAGCAGACCGCACTCTCCGCCATTTCTACCAACCGCAGTTGCGGAATGCGTGCCAAGAGTCGGCGCGGTGCTCCGCTGACGCGTTGCGCGTGAACGAGGTGACAGGGCTCTTGGTACGTGACCGTTGCCTGGAGTGGCCGCGTCGCGGGACCGAGCTCGAGCGCGTCGAGCACTTCGGTGACGTCGCGGACTCGTCTCGAAAATCTCACCGCACGTTGCGCCCACTCGGGATCGTCGGCGAAGAGGTCGGCATATTCTTTGAGGGCGCTCCCGCAGCCCGCAGCGTTGGCTACGTAAACGTCGGCGCCGCTTCGCTCGAAGGCCTCGATATTGCGCTTGGCTAGGTCGCGCGCCAAATCCATTTCGCCGGCGTGCACCGCAATGGCGCCACAGCACCCCTGACCGCCGGGCACCACAACCGATAAACCGCCGCGGCGCAACATGCGCACGGTTGCGGCGTGGACGTCGGCGAAGGCGACGGACATGATGCACCCGACGTGCAAAAAGGCGACGCCTTGGGGCTCGATCGCATTGAAACGCTGGTCGCGAGCGACGAAAAACCTGTCGGAAATCATCGGTGCCAGCCTTGCGGGGCGGCCCAAGCCGAAGAGGGATGCGAGCGAGATCAAATGCGTTCGTTGCGCGAAGCGAAGTAAGGCAGCAGCGCCGCGCATGAGATCGAGACGAGCGAAGAGCGTGCGCACGAGAAGCCGGCGCAGCATTCCTCCCCGCGTTGCCATAGAATCGTCGGCGCGCCGAATTTGCGTGCGCGCCGTCTCAACGAGCTGTCCGTAGCGAACTCCGGAGGGGCAAACCGCCTCACAGGCGCGGCAGTCCAGGCATTGCCACATTTGCTCGACGAAGCCGGAGCTGAGCAGATCGAGGCGCGATTCGCCGACCGCCTTGATGAGACTGATCCGGCCCCGCGGTCCCGACGTTTCGGTCATCGTTTCGAGGTAGGTGGGACATGACGGCAAGCAAAGGCCGCAACGAATGCAGGTATCGTAGATCGATGCGGCGGGCTGGTCGGTTCCACTGAAGCCCGTTAGCGTCGGCTTGATCATCGGGTTGACGTGGCTTCGCCTTGAATGAGCGTCATTTCTTCTGACGAAACGGGGGAGCGTGAAGAAGCGCGTGAAGGTGGCGGTGACCGGTGCGGCCGGGCAGATCGGTTACGCGCTGGTTTTTCGAATGGCCTCGGGCCAAATGTTTGGCCCGCAAATCGAGCTGGAACTCCAACTGCTCGAACTCGAGCAGGCGCTTGGAGCGCTCGGCGGCGTCGTCATGGAACTCGAAGACTGCGCGTTTCCCCTGCTTAAAAGCGTGCGGTACGGTTGCGACGTCAACGAAGCAATGCGCGACGTCGACTGGGCGGTCCTCGTTGGAGCCGTCCCCCGTAAGGCCGGCATGGAGCGGTCGGATTTGCTGCGCATCAACGGCGAAATCTTCACCGAGCAAGGCCGAGCGATCGACAGGCATGCCGCGCAAGACGTTGCGGTCTTTGTCGTCGGCAATCCCGCCAACACGAACTGTTTGATCGCGATGAATAATGCGCCGCGCGTCTCGAAGGATCGCTTCTTTGCCATGACGACGCTCGACGAGCTGCGCGCACGCGCGCAACTCGCCCAAAAAGCCGGCGCCGACATAACCGAGATCGCTCAGATGGTCGTGTGGGGCAACCACTCGACAACGCAGTTTCCGGACTTCGCGCACGCCAACATTCGGGGACGCATCGCCCACGAGGCGATAGGCGACCGCAGCTGGCTCGAGAACGATTTTATTTCGACAGTCCAGAATCGCGGCGCCGAGGTGATCAAGACGCGAGGAGCGTCTTCGGCGGCGTCGGCGGCGAACGCGGCGATCGTCGGCGTCCATAACCTTACTCACGATACGCCGCCGGGAGAATATTATTCGGTGGGACGTTGCTCGCACGGCGAATACGGCGTCGACCCGGGACTGATCTTCTCGTTTCCCTCGCGTACCGAGGGCGGCGTTTCACGGATCGTTGAAGGAATCGAACACGACGAGTTTGGCCGGCGAAAGCTAGCGGTCACGCTCGACGAGCTGCGCAAAGAGCGTGACGCGGTCAAAGAACTGAGCCTGATACCCGCGAACTAAGAAGCATGACCTCATCCGGCAGAGACCAGCCCGAACTCGATCTTATCCACGTAAACGTCGCGTCCCCGGCAGGCGCTTATACGGTGGGCAGCGCGTCGTTTTTTCGTTACATCCTCCGCCTCGGGGAGTTGGGGCTCCCGCTCTCGCTGGCCGATCAAGAAGCCGTCGACGTCCTCGCCGCCGTCCCCCACGCGCTCGGTGCCGAGGAGGACGTTTCATTCGTTTCAGGTCCCGGCTGGCGCGTAGTTCCGGCGCAGGGTGATTTGGATTGGCCGGTTTTGGAAGCGACCCCCGAGCGGCTTCACAGCGTGCTCGAGCGCGCCCGCAGCATTCTGTGGGTGCATGCCGCCCGTTTTCATGTAAGCGCCGGCGAAATCTCTACAATCGAACGAGAGCTCGACGAGATCTACGGGGTGCTGATGCGCGCGGCGGCCGCCGGAGTCGCCGTGAACATTTCTTACGTAGCCTAGCTCGGTCCGCGTGAGTACTCTCTGCGAGCTGCCGCTGCGGGGAGCGGGCGGCGAGCCGATTTCCTTCGCGCGTACGATCCATTCACACGGCTGCGCCCACTTGCCACCGGCGATCGTTGAGCCCTCGCCGCTCGTCTATCGCCGGCGGTTTCGGGTGGGGCGGCGTGTCGTGGAGGCAGCGATGCGCGAACGGCACGGAAAACTCGTGGTAGAGACGGCGTCGTCATTGCGGACGCGTGAGCGAGAGGAGGTCGAAGCCTCGATCGCGCGCATGTTCAGGTTCAGCGACGACCTCTCGGCGTTTTACGCGCTCATCGCGCACGACGTCGCGCTGGGATGGGCGGTGCACGGCGCGGGGCGAATTTTGGCGAGCCCGACCGTCTTTGAAGACGTCGTCAAGACGATCTGCACGACGAACTGCGCCTGGTCGGCGACGATTCGTATGACCAGCGCCTTGACGCAACTCGGCGAAGGTGCGTTTCCGGGAGCTCACGTGCTGGCGGCGACCCCCGATTCCTGGTATCGTGAGGTTGCGCGTATGGGCTATCGCGGCGCGTACGTACAAGCGGTCGCACGCGCAGTAGCCGGAGGCGCGATCGACCTCGAAGCGCTGCTTCAGATCGAGCGATATAGCGATCGCGAGGTCGAAGATAGCCTGTTGTCGCTTCCCGGAATCGGACCCTACGGCGCGGCGCACGTCATGCAGCTGCTCGGGCGTCACCGCGCGCTCGTTTTGGACTCGTGGACTCGCCCGAAGTACCGCCGGCTGGCCGGGAAAAAACGAGCCGCCGATTCGACGATCCGCCGGGCCTTCGCCCGATACGGCAAATACGCCGGTCTGGCGTTCTGGCTCTACCTCACGCGTGACTGGCTTGACGAGTAGGATTGCGAAGGGCAGGCAGCCGCTGGTGCAATAAATGCCCACATGCGCTGGCTTAAATCGATTCCCGCCTTCTTGATCGTTGCGCTCTTGCCGTTACGAACACCGGCGGGTACGACCGGCGGCATCACCGGGCGAGTCGTGGACCTGCGAAGCCATGCGCCGCTTGCAGGCGTGTCGGTTACCGCGAGCGCGCCCTCGCAGAGCGCAAGATCAATCACCGATACGAGCGGCACGTTCCGCTTCCTTTCGCTTTCACCCGACACGTACACGCTTTCGTTCACCAAAGAGGGCTACGATCCGGTTACGCAGCCCGGGCTCACCGTCGTGTCAGACCAAGTCCAAACGTACAACGCGTCGATGGTCAAGGCCCTAAGAACGATTGCGCGCGTGACCGCTCAATCGGCAGCGAGCTTGGTGAAGCCGGGAACGACGAGCGACGTCTATTCGGTCAATGCCGCGGGGCAACAGGCACGGCAAGGCGTAGCCGGACCCGGCAGCTTGAATAACGCGTACGGCGCGATAGCGACGGTGCCGGGCGTGCAGCTCGATCCCGGTGAAGTGGGATGGTGGCAGACGTTGCACGTCCGCGGCGGAGACATCGATCAGGTTGGTTACGAGTTCGACGGCATTCCGGTCAATCGCGCCTACGATAACGCGCCGCAGACGATGCTCTCGACGCTCGGCAGTCAGGAAGTTCAAGTCTATACCGGCGGCGTGCCGGCCGGCTCCGACGCTCAGGGAATCTCGGGATACGTCAATCAGGTCGTCAAGACCGGCACGTCGCCCGGTTACGGCGACATCAACCTCGGCGTCGGCTATCCCGCCTTCTATCACCAAGCCTCGATTGAAGCGGGCGGATCGACGCCCGATCGACTCTTTAGCTATTACGTCGGCATCGGCGGGAGCGATCAATCGTTTCGATACGTGAACGAGAGCAACGGCTCGAACATCCCCTACTCGTTCTTTTACCCGACGAGCGCTCTTCCCGGCTACACCTGCGGCGTTTCGACGTGCACGGCGCTGCCGCACTCTAACGGGTACGTCTATACCGGAGCGCCGTCACCGGTGCTCTTCACGAGCGGGCTTGGATTTTCGCTCGCAACCCAATCGCTGCGGGACACGATCCTGAACTTTCACTTCGGCATCCCGCGCCGCAACAGCGGATTGCGCGACGACGTTCAGGCGCTCTACATGACGAGCGAGAATCTCAATCAGTACTATAGCTCGATCAACGATTTCGGCGCAAATACCCTTTTTGCGGTCTACGGACCGCTGACGTGGGATGACTCGTACCAATACAAGGGGCTGCCGTTCCAACCGTTTCGACCGTCCGACGTCTATAAATACTTCTTTCCGTCAAGCCCGCCGCATCCGTTCCAAGGCTTGTTGCCTGATAACATCCGCGATCCCAACGACAACGGGGTCGCCGTCGAGAAGCTGCAGTACCAGCACGAGTTCACGCCCTCGTCATACCTACGCGCATATGGTTACTCGTTATATTCCAATTGGGATATCAACGGCTACAACTCCGACGCACAGCCGCTGTACGGCTGGGAGCTGCCGTACTTTCTGCCCGACCATACTCACGGGTTCAACCTCAGTTACGTCAACCAGCTTAGCGCGCAGCACTTGCTCAGCGTCGAGGGGTCGTACACCTACTCGAGCCTGCAGCGGTACTTCGTGACATATTTTCCTTCAGACTGGAACATCACCAGCTACGTCGGCACGAACGGCAAGTGCTACGATCCATCGACCGGCCTTCAGATCGGCTGCTACGACCAAACGCAGGGAACGCTCACGAATCCGCAGCCGCCGGTGACCTACTCATGCAAAGGGAGTCCGAAGCCGCCGGCCTGCGCTCCAGGCGTCGACCCGCGTTGGCTGGTCACCAATACCTTCGAGCAAGGAAATCAAGGGCTCAATCAGGTTGCGGCGGCTCTTACGGGTTACTCGATCAACGACCAATGGCGTCCCGACGACCGGCTGAACGTCAATCTTGGCTTGCGCATCGAGAACTTCGCGTATTTCTTCGGCGACACCAGCCCCGACAACCCGGCGCGGCAGTTTTGGTTCAACGCGTACAACGCCGAGTTTTGCTTTGCGCCCGGCGTCAACAACAACAAGCCGATCGATCGAACCAATAACGGCATCGGCGCTTGTCCCGTCGTCAACGGGATGCAGACGGTTGCGCTCGCCCAGTCGTCGTACGGCGCGCTCGTGAACACGAGCGGCGGTTCGTATGCGACCGCGCGCTTTCAGCCACGCCTCGGCCTGACCTACACGCTCGATGCAAACAATGTGCTACGCGGTTCCTTTGGTGTCTACGCGCGGCCACCGAACTCTTCTTGGACGCAGTACAACACGATCGACGAAAATCTGCCGGCATTTCTCGGCGAGCATTTTTACGGCTATGGGTTCAACACGCCCGACCATTTGATTCGGCCGGATACCTCTTACAACTACGATCTATCCTGGGAGCACCGCCTGAAGGGAACGGACTGGAGTTTCAAGCTGAGCCCGTTCTTCCGTGCGACGCGCGACCAACTGCAGAACTTCTACATCGATCCGCAGGGCGGCCTCGAATCGGGGCTCAACGTCGGCAGTCAGCAGAGCAGCGGCGTCGAGCTTGCCCTGCAGAAGGGCGACCTATCGCGCGATGGGCTGAGCGGACAACTCTCCTTTACGTATACGCATAGCCAAATCAGGTATCAGAACTTCACGAATACCAGTCAGAACGTGATCGATCAGCTCAACGGCTACATCGTTGCCTACGATGCGTTCCTCAAGGGCCACGGCGGCTATCCCTGCTACTTCTACGAGTCGGCCGGCGGAGCGGGAACGAACGACTGCAAACAGCCGGGCGTCGTCGCCAACCCTTACTATAATCAGCCGTATCAAAATCCGTTTTCCCCGACCGCGTGGTATCCGACGTACGACGTCATTCCGGGCCCGGCGGCGGCAGCCAACGGATACGCCGTGCCGTACGTAACGACGCTGTTGTTGAGCTATAAGCATCAGCGGTTTACGGTGACGAATTACTGGAACTTCAACTCCGGCGCCGAGTACGGGGCGCCCACGGCGTGGCCCGGATTCAACCCCACATCGTGTTACGCGCCGGCGCCGGCGTGGGTAGCGGCGCATGGCAAGGCGGCCGATCCCGCTTCCTGCGACGACTTCGGAAGCTTGCCGCTCTTCATCCCCGATCCGTTCACGAACGGCTACGACAACCTCGGCGCTTTCAAGGAGCCGTGGCAGCTGCAGACGGGCCTTGCGTTCAGCTACGACGTAAGCCCGCGCGTGACCGCGCGCCTGAACTTTACGAATCTTCTCGACGTCTGCGGGCAGCGCGGCTACGCCTGGGACAATCCGTACGTCTGCGTCTACGGGTCGTTGCCGACGAACTTTCTTTATCCGGCCGGCAACTTCTATCCAAACTCGAACTCGTCGCGACCGCCGCCGCAGCTTCAGTATCCCTACGCTTTCTGGTTCAACGGCAACAATACGGGCTTCTTAGGCGTGGTTCAACCGTTGCAAGTGACGGGCTCGCTGACAATCAAACTTTAGAGGCACGAGCATACTTGAGTCGCGACACCAACGATCGGGGGCCGGGTCACGAGCTGCGCATCCATTCGGTTCCAACCCGGGTCGAACAACTTCGAACGACGGTTGAGATCGTAGCGATCGTTGCGGCAGGGCTATGGGCGCTCTATACGTTTGTGTACGAGCAAAAAATCAAACCGCTTACCGAAGACGCGGCCTGGGCGGTTCCGACCAGCGTCGACCAGGGCCCGACCGTGAACGGCGTCGTCTTTCTCACCGTTCGCAAGCGGCTCCAGAACACCGGAAACGTGGGCATCGACCTCGCAGCTGAGGCGCTCAGCGTCTACGGCGAACGGATGGAGAAGCGGTCGACGCGCTATTCGCGGTTCGAAACTTCGAGGTTTTCCCAAGTGACTGCCGACGTCCCGCGCCGGCCCGTCAAACTTCTCTATTCGATCGCAAGGCTGCGATCGGGCGCAGTCGGCGGCAGTCGGACGAGCTTCTTTTTACCGCCGCACAGCGCCGCCGAGGAAGACTATCTCGTCGCCGTCCCCGCCAGCGCCTACCCCGTCGTGCTGATCGCGCGCAAGGATTACGTCGAAAAGGCCCCGATCTTTCCGAAGATCGCCATTCGGATCGTGAGAACGCGCCTAGGTGGATACGACCTTCAATCCTCGGTGCTTCAGGGGGAATACGACTCCGCAAACGAGTACGCGGTTCGGCCCTAATGGTCGCCGCACCCGACCTAACGAGCCACTGCCAGCTTGGCCCTACAACCGACGAGTAATGCACGCGCCACGAAAATGCAATGGTTCGTCACGAGATTTTCGTGCATTTCCAGTGCATTTGTAATAAGATTCGGTCATGGCAGTCCTGGAGCGACCTCTGGTGGACGTCTACGAGCGGACGGGTGCGATCAATGCAAAGCGGCTGGCCGATGAGCTCGGCTTCACCGTCCCACAGGTCGCGCGCGCCATTGGAAAAGCGGCTTCGACGCTGAACCGCAACGAGGTCGCGCCGAGCGCCCAGTGTGAACTCGCGGCTCTCGTCGGACTGCTGACGCGAGTCGCCCAGCTTTTCGCAGGTGACGTCGAGGGTGCGCGTATTTGGCTCCACGCACCGCACCCGGAACTCGACTACAGACGACCGACGGACTTGCTGCTCGAACGCCGGCGCCGGGTCGTCGAATCTCTTGTCGGCAACATCGAAGAAGGAGCTCCCAACTAGCGCGTGCGGCGTGCACGCGGCCTTCTCGACGCGCTGCGAAGTGCGCCGGAGGCCTGGATTACGCGCTTTTTCAGGCACCTCTACCGAGCGGTTGCCGAGGCCGATCTGCGGCACGTCGACAAGAGCAATCCGATCAACGACTATCGTTATAATCGACGATGCACGTTCCCGCCGCTGTACCTCTCTGACGATCGCGAGACGACGCTATGGGAAACGCGGCAGCGCGTGCGCACGGCTGCCGGCGTCCTTACGTTACCCGTAGCAGGCGCCCGGGTCGCCATATACGATGCCGTTTTCGAACGGCTCCTTGACGTAACGAATCCCGCCGTGATTGCGGGCCTGCGGACCAATCTTCAGGAGTTGACCGGAAACTGGCTAGAGCTTACCGATTCTGAACATGGCGCGCCGACACAGTGGCTCGGCGAGGCCGCCCATCGCAGTGGTCGTTTCGGGGGATTGCTGGTCCCCAGTACGTATCCCGGTCGGCGGAACGTTGTCGTGATGCTTGATCGGCGTGGACCTGCTGAGCATACCGAGTTCATCGGCTTTGAGGACGCTTAACCCCGTCAACGGAACAATATCGGATCGGCCCGCAGCTTCCATCGGCCTCCCGGCGTTACGCGGCGATGACTTGAGCGGATAACTTGAACGGGTGTCCCTGGACCTGTTCGCAACTGGGACAGACAATGGTTCAAGGACCGTGAGCCGCAAGGCGTCAGGATCCCCGCTTTCCCGACTTCATCGAGGAGATTACCTATGCGCATTCGTCACCCACGAAGTCACCTGCTTAACCGTATCGATCGCGCTTGCAGCTCTCGCGGGCTGCTCCAGTGGCAGTTCGCAGCCGGCGTCGATGCCGTTTAGTCAAATTCCTGCACCGACCCGGCCCGTCCAACAGGCCGACCTCAAGCAACGCCCCAAAACGGGACCGGGAGGGTTGTATGTTGCGGGACCCGGATCTATTCTTGAATACACTCTTCCAGATAGGAAGAATCTCGGGCCGAGGTGCTCCGATGCAGTCCCGCTCAGCGGCGGTGTAAACGGCATTGCGGTTGACGCGCATCGCATCTTGTACGTCCCGTACAACTCTAACTTAGTGCACCATGTCGCGACCTTCGGGCCCGACTGCGGCGCACCGGGACCGGAGCTTGTCGATCAGTCCGACATCGCCGACGTTGCGGTCGACAATAGGAAGGGCACCGTATATGTCTCTAGTGCCAATACCGGTAACATTGACGTCTTCGACAAGGGCGCGACGAGGCCGAGCCGTACACTTCATAACGCGCAACATGGCGGCAGCGGATTTGGAGTGGCGGTGGATAGTCACGGCAACGTCTTTAATTCGGGCAGTTCTATTGTTGAGTTTCCGCACGGTCGTAACAAGGGCAGCAAAGCGCTTACGCTATCGGGCCTTAAGGACCCCTTGGGGATAACATTTGACCGCAACGATGACCTGATCGTTGCGAACGCTAGCAAAAACGTTACAATCTACGCTCCGCCTTACAATGGTGCGCCGAAACAAACTATCGCGACGCCGCGGTATCCCCTGTATTGCGGTTTGGACAAGCGTAACAAACATCTGTATGTCAGCGAGCAAAAGAATAACGCTATAGACGTCTTCGCGTACCCCTCGGGAACGTACGAGTACTCGATCACCGGCAATGCGGGCGGCGTCGCCCTTGATCCGCCTTCGCCGAACTAGAGCCACGTGTGCGATTTCGAATTTGGAGGTCAAACGCGGTCGCGTTCGACTCTCTATGCCATAGCGAGGCGCCTATCCGGTAGGTTGCTGACACTACGGGGCAGGAAGATTACTCAAGTGCGCGCGCTGCTGCGATCGCCTCGTCTTCGATCATGGTAGCTCCGGCGGCCAACCGGCGCGAGAACTCATCGGCGCCGATTGCCGTGCGAATCATGCTTAGCATCTGATCATATTTCTGCCCCACGGCTTCCTCAATCCCTAACGTGTTACGGGCCGCGCCGACAAACCCAAGCAGCCGCGCAGCGTGCGCGGCCTTGGCGGGGCTGAGTCCGTCTTGGTCGACCGCCATCAGTGTTGCGGCCACGGCAAGATGTTCCAGTGACAACGCGACAACCGCATGTAGTTGGTGCTCATGGGCGAACTGGAGCGCTTCGTTTGCTCGCGCTTGTGCCTCATCGAACCGGCCCAACTCGACGAGGCAGTCTGCCGCATTGACGAGCGCGCAGGCACGAACTTGTGGCTGCATAGATAGGGAGTTCGGACCTTCGTACTTCGCGAGCGTTTCGACCGTGAGCCGGAGCGCGGTTGCGGGGTCACCCGCGTCGGAATGAGTTGAGGCAAGACTCAAAGCTATGCCCGGCGCATGAGTGTCGAACCCTTTGGCGAGTTCGAGCGCCTCCGTAAGGTAGGTGCGCGCGCCGTCGAAGTCGCCGAGTGCGGATCGAGCCCATCCGATTCTCTGCAGGACCCGAACGATCAGCAGGCGACGGCCGATTCCGCGCGCTGTCTCCAGTGCGGATTGCAACAGGTGCTCGGCCTCCGCAGGGCTCCCGAGGCACGCGAGTGCTCCACCTGCCAACATCTGCGCTTGAGCGGTTCCCAACAAGTCACCAAGGTTGCGAAACCGCGCCAGCGCCCGTTCGGCCGCAGTCAAACAGAGTTTCCATCCCCCGAGTTGTTGAAGGGATACGGCCTCGGCGAGTTCGAGCTGCGCACTCAGATCGGGCGGCGTTTGTTCATCGATGATTTCAACCGCCTCCCGCACCCAACGCCGCCCCTCAGGCAGGGTGAAGGCGCGCAGAAGCACCCCGTGCGCAGCGACCAAGCGCTGCCCCAGGACGACATCGCCCCGCTCTGCAAGGGTCCACTCCAGCACCGTGCGGTAGTTCTCGACCTCCATGATCGCTTGCGACAGCCACGCCCGCTCGAGCGTCGTGTCCCGCGCCGCTTCAAGCCTCTCAGCTAGCTCGACGTAGGCGAGCGCATGACGCCGTACTGTCCGTTCCATCTCACCGCGCGCCGACAGCTTGTCCCGCGCGTACTGCCGTGACGATTCTAAGAGTCGATAACGTTCCTCGCTACCCGCTAGCTCAGCGACGAGCAACGACTTTGTTACCAGCGACGTGATGAGCTCGATCACGTCGACGTCGTCCTCTCCATCAATTGCACAAACATAGGTCGCCGCTTCGAGCGTACAACCACCGGGGAAGACCGAAAGCGATTCGAAGAATCTCTGCTCGCGAGCCGTCAAAAGCTCGTAGCTCCAGTCCAGTAGCGCGGTCATGGTCTGATGCCGTGGTAATGCTCCAGGCTCTCCGCGAGTAAGCAAACGGAAGCGCTGGTCGAGCCGCTGGGCGATTTGACGGGGTGCGAGTACCCTCACGCGAGCGGCCGCGAGCTCGATCGCAAGCGGGATGCCATCCAACCGGCGGCAGATATCGACAACATCTCGCGCGGTGTCGTCAGTCAAGACGAATGCGGGGTCGACCGCGCGCGCACGATCGACGAACAGCGAAACAGCGCCGTACGAAAGTGCGTCTTGCGCACTCAGGCAAGATTTGGGCGGAATTGCAAGCGACGGAAGGCGATAGACTTGTTCGCCGGCGACCGCCAATGCCTCGCGGCTTGTCGCGAGAACCCGCACCATTGGGCATGCCTCGAAGATCTTTCCCGCGACCTCGCGAACCTGGGCAACGACGTGCTCGCAGTTGTCAAGGATTAGTAGCGCACGCCGCGTTTTGAGGTGTGCAATGACGACATCGATCGCGGACGCCGTGCTGGAAGGAAGCTGCAGAACGGTTAAGACGGCGTCCTCCGCGAGAGCCTGTTGCGAGAGCGGAGCGAGGTCGACGAACCACACACCGTCGGGATAGTCGTCAAGAAGAGCGACGGCGAGCTCCGCGGCAACGCGTGTTTTACCCACCCCGCCGGCCCCAACAATGGCGACAATCCGGTGCTCGCGCAGCAATTCCGCGATCTCACCGATTTCTTGCTGTCGGCCAACGAACGAGGTTAGCTGTTGCGGAAGATTATGACCCGCGGTAGTTTGGACGTCGCTACGAACGAGCCGCAGCAAAGGCAGATTCGACTGGCCGTGCTCGCGCCGCCGGGGCGGATGTGTGCTACTTATCGCGCGTGTGAGCAACGCCTGACGCTCCGGCGAGAGATCGAGAGCGCGCGCGAGTAAAACGACGGTTTCCCGCTGGGGGCGCGTTCGAGCGCCTCGCTCGAGCTGGCCGATGGCTTCAACGCTCAAGTTGGCTCGCTCGGCGAGCTCTTGCTGCGTCAGCGTAGCCGCAAGGCGAAGCTGCCGCAACAGAGTGCCAAAATCGGCTCGGCCCGCAGCTTCCATCGGCCTCCAGCGTCACCCAGCGATGACTTGAGCTGCATTAGCTAAGACTTAATCGGACAGTTAGCGAAGATCGTATCGAATCCTGCCGAGTCACGAGGTGACGTCGGCTATAAAGGAGACGATCTTGACCACCGAACGTAAAGTCATCCGTGCCAAAGTCGGGCTGCTGAACCTCGCCAAGCAGTTGGGAAACGTGCAGCAGGCCTGCAAGATGATGGGCTTTAGCCGCGATAGCTTCTATCGCTTTCAGGAGCTCTATGAAACCGGCGGCGAGGCCGCGCTCGCGGAGATATCGCGCCGCAAGCCCATCCTGAAGAACCGCGTTGATCCAGCGATCGAGGATGCGATCGTGGCGCTGGCCATTGAACAACCGGCCTACGGTCAAGTGCGCGTTGCTAATGAGCTCAAGAAGCGCGCGATGACGATTTCGCCCGCCGGCGTCCGCTGCGTGTGGCAACGGCATGATCTCGAGACGATGAAAAAGCGCCTCAAGGCGCTAGAGGCCAAGAGTGCACAGGAAGGCCTCGTTCTCACTGAATCGCAGCTCGCGGCGCTGGAGAAGGCGCAAAACGAGAAAGATGCCCACGGCGAGTTTGAGAGCGAATGCCCTGGCTATTGCGGTGCTCAGGACACGTTCTATGTTGGTACGATCAAGGGCGTCGGGCGCGTGTATCAGCAGACCTTCGTCGACACCTACAGTAAGGTCGCGTTCGCGAAGCTGTATGAGCAGAAGACGCCGATCACCGCTGCCGACCTGCTCAATGATCGTGTTCTTCCGTTCTTTGAAGACCACGACATCCGCGTGCTTCGGGTCCTCACCGATCGCGGCACGGAGTACTGCGGTGACGCTCAGAAGCACCCCTATGAGCTCTACCTCGCGATCGAAGACATCGATCATACGCGAACGAAAGCTAAGAGCCCGCAGACCAACGGCATCGTGGAGCGGCTGCACAAAACGATGCTCAACGAGTTCTACCGGATCGCTTTCCGCAAAAAGATCTACCACTCCATCGACGAGCTGCAGGCTGATCTCGACGCATGGATCCAAACGTACAACGCAGAACGCTCACATCAGGGCCGTTGGTGCTACGGAAAGACTCCGCTGCAGACGTTCTTAGATAGTCTGGACTTAGCCAAGGAGAAGTTATTTGCGGCCTGATTCAGCGGCCGCGGAATCATCTGACACTCTTCGACGCGATCATGCGGCGACTGTCAGACCAAGTCTCGGCTTATACACTTGAGCGGATAACTTGAACAGTTGTGCCTGTATCTCTTGCCCTCCCAGGTTGACAATGATGCCAAGGGACCCCTTAGCCAGGAAGCGTGGCCCAAGGCCCCACCGTCCGGAAGCGCACGATGTTCGCTTGGGAACTCGTCAGCTTCCCTGCTTCAGAGGAGAACTCGATCATGCGCATTTCTGACGCAACAAGTCATACGCTCACCGCATCCGTAACACTTGCGATGCTTGCCGGATGCTCCGGCGGCAGTTCACAAGTCACGCCGTACCCACGCGGGCAGGTGGAGATCGGATCACAGGGCGGTCTCCACCAGGCGCTTCAAAACGGCCGCGTCAACAGCTTTCTATACGGCGCGCGGATTTCTGGGGGCGCGGTGACAACTCACAGCTTTATGAATGCCAGGGCCGCGCAGAAGCCTCTCATCTTCGTTAGCACCTATTACGACAGTTCGGGTCTCATCAGCATCTATTTGCAACGGAACGGGAAGATGGTTGGCCAAATCAGCGGTCTCTTACCCGCCGGACTGAGAACCGACGCTGACCGGAACTTGTACGCTGCGAACTTCAACTCAACCAATGTTCTGGTGTATGCGCCTCCTTACACTGGTGCGCCGAAGCTCACCCTAGATGACGGAGGATACTACCCCTGGGACGTAGCCGTCTCGCCTCGGGGCGTGGTGGCTGTAGCGAATGAGTGCAAGGCTCCTAGTTGCCCAGTTAGCTCAGCAACAGTTCGGTTCTACGCGAAGAATTCCACTACTCCGTGCGCGACGATTGGCGTTCCGGCGGCGATTCATGACGAATTCGGCATCTACGCGGCATTCGACCACAAAGGGAATCTGTACATCGCGGGAAGCTACTCGCCCAGTGCTGGACACAATGTCGCGCAGATCGGCGAAGTGAAAGGTGGTTGCAAGGCGGCAAAAGCCGTCCAGCTCAGAACTGCCAATAGCATTCATGCGGCGCAGGGACTTCAAATCGACAAGGCGGGGCGCCTTGCCTTCCTCGGGGAAAGCGCGGCCTTTACAAATGTGATATACACGTATAATTTGCCCAAAACGCGTTCTCTCGGCAAGCCCGTTTCGACTGCCGATCTCAAGAATTCGTATGGTCTTACCGAGTTAGCGTTCACGTCGTCCGGTCGTGATCTGTACACGGTAGAAAGTGGCAGCACTCCTGAAGTATTAAAATACGACTACCCGGCCGGCGGAGTACCTGATTTTGAGTTCAGTGCCGGCGGCAAGGGAATATATGGTGGCGGCATAGCAGTCACCCCGGCGCTTGTTCCATAAGCATCCTAAAAGAGGTCGGGCGCTGCGCTCGACCTCCGCATTTATTGACCGCTCGTTTGATTTTGGTTCTGGTAAACGGCAAAACGCCGGATTCTTAGCCGTCGTGCAACAATGGTTTTTGGGGTACATTGGTAATCGCTGTGGGGAGACCAATCGTGAAGCTTATTCACTTTCTCTGCGCGGCGCTGCTCGCGGCTTCCGCTTGTTCTTGCGCGATCGAGAAGAATGTCGGCACCGTCCCGCCCATGACGCAGAATCAAAGCGCGGTCCGTTCGATTGCCGGCGGATTCGAATCCGAGCACGAGTGGGGTCCCTCGAATGCCAACCACTGGGAACCCGTCAACGCCGCAGATCCGAGCTCAAACTGGGTGTACCAAATGACGACCGAGCAGCGTCCGGATTACCTCCTGTTTCGCGCGTCGAGCGACGGCGGTCAAACGTGGGGAGCGCCGCGGCACATCTGCCGCCACGGCATACGCGTGCCGTTTCAATACGATCCGCAGATCGCCGTTACCAGCGGGGGGCTCATCTATGCCGTGTGCCTTGACGGCTTCCGCCCGGGCGTCGCGTTCACGCGGTCGCGCGACCACGGCAGATTCTGGAGCACAACCGTCAGGCTCGACGGAACCCTGCGGTACAGCGACAAGCCGACGCTCGCGGTCTCGTCCTCAGGTAAAGACGTGTATGTTTCCTTCAACTCATTTAACGCGCTGTATGTCGCCGCGTCGCATGACTACGGCGATTCGTGGAGCGCGCCCGTCAAAGCGACGACGGCACGCGAATGGTATTACTCGTATGGCGCAACGGTCGCGCCCAATGGATCGATCTGGTTTGCCGTCGACGGCGAGACCGGCCCGGATGAGACCCGCGGTGGTCGTGTGGAACTGGTGACGTCGGCCGACGGCGGTGCGAGGTGGCGCGAAATTCCGTTCGCGGGGACCCACGAGGGAGCGCCGTGCAGGGTCAAGCACTGCTATCCGGACTTTTATACCGGGCAAGATGCCGTCGCCGCCGATCGCCGCGGCAATCTCGTCTTCGTCTTTGCAAAGAACGAGCGCAAGCAAGGCCCCAACGCGCTGTTCGTCAGCACGTCGAAGGACGGCGGCTCGACGTGGAGCGTGCCGGCCGAAATCAACGCGGCGGGAAACAACACGAGCCCGGCCATCGTTGCGGGGCCGGGCGCCGGCGATTTCCGCCTCGTTTGGCAAGACAACCGCAACGGCCGTCACGCGTGGAATACGTGGTACGCGCGGAGCGCCGACGCCGGCACGACGTGGAGCGACGCCATTCGGCTATCGAACCGCGGCAGTGGCGCGCCGTACAAGCACCGCGCCGGTTATGATTTTCCTTTCGGCGATTATCTTGATCTCGCCGTCGATTCGCGCGGCGTCAATTACGTGATCTGGGGCGAGGGCTCTGCGGTGTACTTTCCTGGTGGGACGTGGTGGACGCGCGGTTTCAAGTAATGATCCACAGCCATGTTACGGCGATCGCGATCGTTACGGGAACGACGATGACACCCAAGCGCATATATTCGGCGAGGCTCACGCGCACGCCGTAGCCGCGTACGATCGCCAACCACAGAATCGTAGCCACAGAGCCGCTCGTCAAAAAATTTGGTCCCACGGCGACGCCCACGATGAGCGGATAAGCAAGTTGTTCAGAGTTCAAGCGCGCAACGATATACGATGCCGCCACGGCGATCGGCAAGTTGTTCAGCGCGTTGGACAACAGCGCGGCGCCCGCGGCGGCAACGGCGGCGGCGGCAAGCGCTCCATGACGCAGCGCGCGGTCGAGTTCGGCCAGGACCCAGTTCGGAAATCCCGCTCGCATGACCGCATCGAAGAGTACAAACAGTCCGATCAGGAGCACCAGCGTTTTCCACGAGATCCGCAGAGCCGCGCTCACTGGACTCGTGCGCGACACGACAACTGTGACCAGCGCGCCGAGCGAGGCCACGATGCCCAACGGCCATCCAACCAGGAGCGCAACCACGTAAGTCGCCGCAATGAGCACCAACGCGACGAGGGCGCGTGCGGCCCGCGGGCTGGGCGCTCGTAAGGCGACCGGTTCGAATCGGCCGCGCAGCTCGCGGCGAAAGAAGAAGAGCAAGACGGCAAGGGTGGCGGCGATTGCCGCAAGCTGCGGCGGGCCCAAGTGCCAGACGTATGGCAGCAACCGTGCATGCGGCAAGATCAAGACGTTGGTCGGGTTGGAGAACGGCAACCCGAACGACGCCGCGTTTGCCACGAAGATGCATGCAATGAGAAACGGCTTCACGTTGCCTGCGGCGCATTTGAAAACCGCCTCGTAAACGATCGGCGTGAGCGCAATGGCCGTTGCGTCGTTGGAAAGCACGATCGTGACGGTCGCGCAAGCAAAGAATAACAGTATAAAGAGCCTGCGCTCTGAGCCTCGGGCAAGGGCGAGCGCGACGTCGGCGATCCAACGAAAAGCCCCGCTTTCTTGAGCGGCCGCCGATATGCCCATGAGTCCGAGAATGAAAAGCAAAACGTTCCATTGGCGCGAGATCGCGTTGGCAGCGGCGCGCAGGGGCTCCTCGCCGATCACGACAACGAGCAACGCGCCGCCGACCGGCCACGCCCATGCCGGAACGCGAGGCGGCCGAATGGCGAGCAACGCGACCGCAATCGCGGCGATGACGAGCGCCAAGGGGCGATTAACCGACCGGAATGCGGTCGCGCGGGTGCGCTTCGTCGTAAGCGCGGCGTTTGTGACCCATTGCGAGCTGCAGGTAGATTCCGGTCGTGGCGAGGCTTTCGTGACCGAGCAGCTCGCGGACCGTCTCGAGGTCGACACCGTTTTCGACCAGATGCGTCGCGAAGGAGTGGCGGAGTGTGTGCGGTGTCGCGTGCTTCGCAACGCCACTCACACGATAGATCGCGCGAAAGATCCGCCAAATATGCTGCGGCGTGAGGCCCTTGGCGCCGCGGCCGAGGAACAGGCGCGGATCCGAACTGCGCGGGCGCACGCGCACATAGGCCTCGATTGCCGCAGCGGCGGCACGATTAATGACGACCGAGCGTTCTTTGTTGCCCTTGCCGGTTACGCGAATCGTTCGCTCGGCTAAATCGACGTCGGCGAAGCGGACGCCGGCGAGCTCCGCGCGGCGCATGCCGCTCGCATAGAAGAGCTCCATGATCGCCGCATCCCGCAGGCGCGCAGTCTCGGTTCGGCCCGCAAGTGACGTGCGCAGCAGCTTCATGACCTCGTCCACCTTGAGCGGCGCCGGCCGTTTCCTTGCCACTGACGGGCCCGGAATCGCCGCTGCCGGATCGTCCTCCAGGACGCCCGTGATCTTGAGAAAACGGTAGAGCGCGCGAATCGATGAGAGCTTGCGGCAAACGGTGCGGCTGTCGTACCCGCGAGCGTCGAACATGTGGGCGATGTACTGCCGAATCTGCGACGCGACGATGCCCTTCAGCGACGCTCCCGGCTGCGTGCGCTTGAGAAAATCGGCGAATTCCACAAGGTCACGCTCGTAAGCCGCCACCGTCAACGGACTGCGCTTTCGCTCCGTGAGCAGATAGCCGCGAAGATCCCTGAGCAAAGGGTCCAGGCCGGGGGGGGCCGCTCCGGGCGTCTTCGTGCTGGCTGAATGCGACATAATAATTCTTTCATCGCATTCGAGCGACTGGAAAAAGCTCCTTCGACGAGAGCGGGAGCGGGTGGCCCGCTCCTGCCGGCCATCCGCTCTCGCTTTGCCTACTTACGTGGAAGGGTCGACTCTATTCTTTGGAACGCGGGTTGACGGCAACGCCTTCAACGTCGAGTGACGCCGCTAGTCCGTTGTTGAAGCTGTACTTGTAGATAAGGTGATGGGGGCTATACCGGTAGATGTCGATCTCACCATTTTGGTAGTCGGCCGCCACGAACGCGTTCGACTTCTTGTTGAGATGACCGTATATGGACTCGCCGTGGAGCGAGAATGGACCGCCCACGAGCGTGCAGGCGGGCTTGCAGCCCGCATAGACGGTCACTGAAGGTGTCGAGGAACTGATGGCGACCAAGTTGCCGGCTTTATCAATGTCCAGGCCGCCGTAGTAGGTGTTATTAAAGCCGGTCGCGGCTACGCCCCCTCCTGAGCAATGCTCGAAGTAGGTCAGCGTCGCTACACCGGTCGCGTTGGTTGCGTCCGCCCAGCAGTTTCCGTGCTTGTCCATCGCAACGCCCGCGACCTCGTACATGTTCGAGTTCGTGAGGTTGGCCGTGCATCCGGATATCGTGCAGAGCGAGATGCTGCCGGCACCGGAGGTATCGAAGATATTGGCGACGGCGAACCTGCCGGTAAGCGCGTGCCGGGCGGCAGCGTCGGACGGCTGGCCGTACGGGTCGCTGATCGTTGCCTTCAACGCTCCGCACATTTTTTTACCTTTATAGACAAGAATCTGGCGAGTGCCGCCGTTTGGAACGATCAGATCGCCGACGCCGTCGACCGCGATATCGTTGACGTTAGATGCACCGCTCTCGGTGCACGTTGCCGGGCCGTTCCCCTCATTTTCGGCATGGTAGCCGTAGATGTCCGTGGCGAAGAACGCGCCGACGTAGATGCCCGTTTTTTCCGAGTCGGGCGCAACGCGTCCGTTCAGGCGCATCGGCCGCTTTGGCATGAGTTTGATGGGAACGGCGCTCGCGAGTCTCGACCAGACCGGCACGAATCGGCCCGAGCCGTCGAGGTAGCTCCCGCCGTGGGTTGCGGCTGCGCTGCCGGCGTTGCTTGGCACCGACGAGCTCGGTGATGAAGACATATTGCCGGAGCAGCCCGGGAGTAACCCGACGACAACCGTCGCACACATCGCGGATTTAAGCAAACGCATAGGTTAGTCTCCTTACAAGTAGTTAGGAAGTTTTAGAGGCCTAGAAATGGTCGACAAGCTCAAGCTCATGCTTGAACCGTAACCTTGCAAGCCAACCGAGTTCCAGCCTTAGGGGCGGCCGACCTGCCGGCCGCACCCTCGTGCCGTTACGCGATCGTCAAGGAATCGTCAACAGTGGCCCGAGCCGCCGCAGACATGGCGCTCTTTGCACTGCGCGATGAATTTGCTGGAACCGAGTCGGGCTATTTCGATTTCGAGATTCGACTCGCGCTGGGACGCCCAACGCTTCGTTTGTTACGGGCGCTTACAGGTCAGGATCCAGGCGGTCAGCTCAAGCTTCTTCAGCAGCGCCGTGTCGTGATTCTGGGCAGCCTCTGGACATGCCCGATGAAGAAAGCGCTGGCGGTTATGGAAGTACTCGACGTCGACGACGAGGCGATTCGCATTGGTGTAGACGTCGAACTGATGACACCAGCCCTGCGCGTAGCATTGCTCGACGACGGCGAAGTCAAAGACTTTCACGAGATCGTTCACCTGATCGTTGTCGCCTTTTTGATCAACGGTGAGGCCGCGATCGTGTGCGGCCTTCGCGACCCAGGTGTCGTAGGTAAGCTGCTGGCCGTAGGTGAGCGGGAATCCCGTCTTGTTCTGATAGCCGTCGAGATTGTCGGGATCGACGCCGTCGAAGCCTTTGTGCTTGCAGAGATCGTAACGCGCGGCCATGATCGGCTCGAGGGTCGACGTCTGGCGAATGTCGAGCCAGCGTTCGCCGGCCCAATGGCCGTCTTTGTGCCCTAGCACGCTCTTTGGAAACTCGTGCGCATCGGGCCGCCAGTTCTCCCAGGTACCGACGTCGATGTAGCACATGACGCGCTTGCCCATTGCATGGAGCTTCGCAACGATCTGCGGACGCGTATCGAACATGTCGAGATCGAAGATTTTGGCGTCATAACTCAAATCGAGCTTTCCGTCGTATTGAATTTGGTAGGACTCACCCGCCGTCGGAATCCAGCGCGTACCGGCGGTCTCCGCCGAAACGCCAAATGCCGGCATGCTTACTGAAGAGGGCAAGACTCCCGTGGCGCACGCCGCCGGAACGAGGGCCAGTGCTGCGAACCAAACTCGACCCGGAAAGACGCCTCGAATGCTCATCGAAAAAAGGCGTTCGTGAAACTCGGGCTCCTTCTTCTTACGCTCCAGGCGCTCGTCGCCTGCAGCACCGCATCGCCGTATGTGACGACCGTCGGGATTCTCAAACCCGGCGCGACGCTCGTCGTACGCGTGGACTCGTCAACGGTGAACGCATCCCCGCCCAAGAGCGGCCAGCGCCGTGACCTCTTCACGATCGCGGCGACCGCCCTACCGAAGGGCACGCCCCCTCCGCCGCCGCGTCTACGGTCCGCTCCGCTTGGTGTTGCCGTACGCGCGCGCGGGGATCTTGGTTCGTTGCTCGTACGCGTGCCCGACGGCGTCAATCTCGTGGTCGAGTCGCGTAGCGGTGACGTCAATGTCACCGGCATCACGGGCAACGCTCGCGTGATGGCGCAGCACGGCAACGTCGATCTCAAGCTCGCCGGTTACGCGCAGGCCGCAGTCGGCCGCGGTAATCTTTCGGTGATGATCGGCTCGACCGATTGGCCCGGAACGCTTCATTTTTCGACGCAGCGCGGCGACGTGGAGTTGTGGATCAGTGCCAAGGCGGCCTTCCGCGTTCATCTCCACACCGGCGACGGCGTAATCTTCACCGACTTTGGCCTGCGTGGAACCTCGAACGGCAGCGCGCAAACCATCGACGGCAGCGTCGGGAGCGATTCGGAGCAGCGCGTCGACGTGAATACGTCCTCCGGAGCGGTGCGGCTGCTGCGGCTACAACCGCAGCCGTGAGGCTGAAAGCAACGTCTCGCGCGCTTTGACGAGGCGGACCATTGCGTCGTTATACGGTGTGGGAGTAGCGGTCCGGCGCCCAAACGCCACGACGGCACCATTGATGTGGTCGATCTCGCTGGGATGGCCCGATTCGAGGTCGTAGGCCATCGAGCTCTTTGCGTCGGCGCCTAGCGCCACGACCTCGGTAACGTATTGCCAAGGGTTGACGAACGGCAGATTGATCTTGAGCGCGGCCGCAACGTCGGCCGTCTCTTCGGCCAGCGCTTCGGCAAGGCACGCGGCATTGGGGTCTTTTGGTATCTCACCGGCTTCACAGTCGAGCAGTGCCGAGAGGGCGTTAACCGCTGCGTTGGCAACGAGCTTTCCCCAGAGGTGCGGACGAATATCGTACACGACCGAAGCGCGCAAGCCGCTGCGCGTCAGCAGGTCGGTCACGGTTCGGGCGGTCGTCGGCGAAGCCGTCATGGTTCCAATGACCGTATTGCCTTGCTTGGAGCTTCGTATGTGGCCGGCGCCGATCGTCTGCGAAGACTCCGTGGTAATTCCGACGATCACCGGAACCGCTCCGCCGAGCGCGGTCTTGATCGCGTCTTCGTTACCGACGCCGTTTTGTAGCGAGATCACCGGTGCGGATGGGTCGAGCTCGCCCGCGAACGCGCGCAAGGCTCGCAGCGTGTCTACAGCCTTGACAAAGAGAAAGAGCATCTGCGAATCGTACAGGTCGCGCGCGCGGCGCGCGACCGAAACCCTACGTGCCGGCTCGTCATTGACGCGCAGGCCGGCGCGCTCGACCGATTGCGCGACTTGAGCGTTGTCGTCGAGGATCGTTACATGGCATCGGGCGGCCAAGTGGAAACCGAAGAGCGTGCCCATCGCGCCCGCGCCGATGATGCCGACGCGCGGCCGCTGCGCTTCTTCCGCCACTAGCTACGCGCCACTAGAACTGGTATTGGAGACCGAACGTGTTGCGGCGTGAGGCGTGCGTAACGTCGCGCTGCCCGAAAAAGAGCTGGGTCCCCGGAGCGAGATGCAAGTTTCCATAAAGGTCGACCATCGGATACGTCAGATCGTAGACGCGCGCCTCAAAGCCGAGGCCGTGCAGCGGCGCATATTGGCCGAGCACACCAACCTGCGAATACAAAACCCCGCCTCCGATGTGAAAGCTGCCTTTGTTCTGCTCGAGCACGGCGTTCCAAGTCGTGTTGTTGCCGATCGCATTCGCACCGACCATGACGCTCGTGGTGCCGTGGGGCAGCAGCATGAGGTTGATATCACCCAGCGGCCCCTGGCTGGTGGTCAGAACGGGGTTGAGTCCGGCGTTGTGCTGCGGCGAGAGGCCGCTCAGACGCACTTGGACCGCGACCAGATTGCGGGCTAGCGAAGCGAGCTTACCTTGCAGCTGCGAGCGCAGCTTCGGAGAGACCCCGCCGCTGGGCGGCGGGCTGCCGGCGGGAGCGCTTTGCGGATATGGAGAGGTGCTCGGCACCGCCAGCGGAGCAGGCGTCACCCCGGCGTCGACGCCGTAAACGTGGCTGGTGGCGCCCAGCTCGGCCAATAACGAGTTCGCCTTCTGCATGACGGCGTCCAGATTTGCAATGGTATTGCGCAGTTGCGCCTGAGTCTGCGGATTCCCGGTAACGGTACGCAGGTCTTTGGTCAGCGCCGCGAGCGTCTGCGTCGTATCGGCAATGTTTTGTGTCGTCGCCAAAACGTTTGCCTTGAGGCGCGGATCGGTCGCCAGATCCTGCAGCGCGCTCATCGAGCTATTGAGGGCGGTTGCCGTCGATTGGAACTGGTCGAGCAGGGTACTTAGCTTTTTCGAATCGGTCGTGGCGGCACTGTTCAGCGTCGCGGAGAGCTGCACCACGTTTGTGCTTGCGGCACCCAAGCTACCCTGAAGGCTCGAGCCGAGCGCGCTGAATTCTTCGGAGAGCCGCCCCAGCTCGGCCTCGGTCGATAGCGTTAGCTCGTTGGCATGATCGAGCGTCGTTTGAAGGGTGTTGAGCAGCTTGGGGGTGCGCTGGGCAACCAGCGCCATAACGGTATCGAACCGTTTGAGCTCACCCTGTCCCTGCGTGAGCAGGTCGGCAATCGACGTCGCGTTGGTTCCTTGAGGTTGATCGGCGATCGGCAAGACTTGTCTGGGCAGCAGCGGAACGGGCGGCCGTGTACGCGGCGGTACGATGACGACGGCCGGCGATCCCGTCAACGGTGATTCGATCAAGAAGCGCGAGGCCGCCGGTATATCGATGTTGCGGTCAATGGCCAAGATCACGTCGACCGTATTGTCGGCGAGCAGCTCGATCGAATCGACCGACCCGACGTTGACCCCGCTGAAATAGACTAAGGCTCCGGCCGTAACACCCGCCGCCGACTCGAAATGGACGCCGACGCGATAGCCGGTATGGCGAGTCCCAAAGTCCGTAATAACGTAGAATATTCCGAAGAGCAGGAGCAGTGCGACGATCGCGAACGCACCAACCTGAGCTTGCCTGGTCATAGCCGCCATTATTAGTCTTTGACGCGAGAATGGCCTCGCAGACGGCCAAGTTGCGGTGTGCCGCGTGACCGCATTCTCCCGTCAGTTTAGGGCCACGAGCGGAGTGGTAAAAGAGACCACATGTCAGTTGCGCGAGTTACCGAAATCACCGCGACATCGCCGGAGGGCTTCGAGGACGCCATAAGGCAGGGCATTGCTCGCGCGCACAAGACGCTGCGCGGCATCTCTGGAGCCTGGGTGAAAGAGCAGAACGTGATCATTGAAAACGGCGGCATCACGGCCTACCGCGTCGATCTGCTCGTCACGTTCCTTCTCGAAGACTAGCGATGCCGGCGATCAGCCGATAGCTAATCGCGAAGGTAGAGCGTCCAGGGCTTCTCCGGATGATGATCCGGCGGAAAGACGTCGCCTGCCGCGAGATGCAGGCGATGCCCGCACTCGGAGCACTCGTACTCTCCACCGATTTCGACTGACTCCCCGCCGTTTCCAAAAACCTCAGCCATGTTGCTTCTCTACCCGGTTTCGATATGAAACCGACGCACGAAGCGGTAAGGGCTCCCCTACATCGGTATCGGCCCGACCTCAGAGCCTTGTAAAAACTGAGCGACGATTGGGTTCTTCGAGCGTTGGATGCGATCCGCGGTGTCGTAAGCGATGATCGCTCCCTCGAAGAGCATCGCGACGTAGTCGGCCATTGCAAAGATCGAGGGCAGGTCGTGCGAGATCACGACGGCCGTGCCGTTGAGTTTTTCGCGCAGCTTGAGGATGGTATCCGTGATCAGATTGGTGACGATGGGGTCGAGGCCGGTCGTCGGTTCGTCGTAGAGAACGAGATCGGGCCGCGTTACGATGGCTCGGGCAAAGCCGGCTCGCTTGAGCATGCCGCCCGAGAGCTCGGCCGGCAGGTTGTCGTACGCATCGGTGAGGCCTACGCTCGCAAGCGCGTCGAGCACCGTGCGGCGAATCTCGCCCTCCGAGAGCTTCGTGTGCTCCCGCAACGGAAGCGCAACGTTCTCTCCGACGGTGAGACTGTCGAGGAGCGCCGAGAATTGGAACGAGAGGCTGATCTTCTGCCGGACCCGGTTGCGCTGCTCTTCTGACATATGGCAGATGTCCTGCCCCCGCACGTACACGTGTCCGGCGTCAGGCAAGAGCAGGCCGTCGAGCAGCCGCAGAATGGTCGATTTTCCGGCGCCCGACAGGCCAATGACACAGGTAATCGCGCCCTCGACGATGTCGAGACCGCAGTTCTTCAGCACGACACGCTCACCGAATGCCAGCGTTACGTTTTCGATCCGAGCAATTGCCTTTGACCGCTCGCCGTTTATCATGTAATAACCGGTGCCCAGAGGGGCCGCGCGCAACCAGCGAAACTTGTCAACCGAAGAGTAGAAAAGATAGCACGAAGTTCGAAATAAAGATGAGGATCATCGCAAGCACAACCGCGCCGGTCGTGGACTGGCCGACGCCCGCGGCCCCGCCGCGCGTCGAGAGGCCTTGATAGGCACCCACCATAGCGATGATCGCGGCGAAGACCAGCGACTTGACGATACCCTTAATGACGTCGCTGAAGTCGATAGACTGCCGCACTGAGGAGATGAACGCATCATACGAGATGTGCGCGTAGGTCTGCGCGACCCACATCCCACCGAGGATGGAAACGACGTCGCCAAAGATCGTAAGTAGCGGAAGCATGAGAAGCAGCGCTAAAAGTCGTGGCACGACGAGGAAGCGCGACGGCTCGAGACCCATCGAGCGCAGCGCTTCGACCTGCTCGGTAACCACCATCGAGCCGATTTCGGCGGCGATCGCCGAACCGACGCGGCCGGCCACAACGATCGCCGTGAGCATCGGCCCAAGTTCTCGTACGGACGCGTAGGCAACCGCCCCGCCGACGAGGTTCGCAAAGCCGAACGCTACGGCTTGCTGAGCCGACTCGAGTGAGATCACCATCCCGGTGAAGAGCGTGGTGAGCATCACGATGGCCGAGGATTGCACGCCGAGCAGTGCGCACTGCGAAATCGTTTCGGCCGCGCGAATGCGAAGGCGCGCTATGAATCCCACCGACTCGGCAGAAAGCAGCGTCAATCCCCCCGCATATTCGAAGAATCCGGTGGTCGCGCGACCGAAGCGCTCGAGAACTCTCACGGCGCGTCCTGCAGGCCGCGCACCGCTTCCAAAATGGATCCGGTGGCTTCTATCCGTTTCACCGCGACCCCGCGTTCGGCCGTAAGATTGAAATGAACCTGGTTGACGCGTTCTAAGCGCCGATCGACGTCGCGCAGATGCGCGCGTGCTTCTGCATCGAAGCCCTCAAAGTAGCGCCGAACGGCGCTCAGATAGCCGGCGCGCATCGATGGGTCGATTGCACCGTTTCCGATCGCTTTCTCGATCGCGCGTTGGGCCCGGTTCATCGCGCGCTGCGTGATGTGAAAGGCGCCGACGCGCGCTACGAGCTCCAGCAGAGCGCCTTCAATGGGCATGAACGGGCAATGGCGCGCCGAGTGCCGCGTTTTGAATCCCAAAGAGCCTGCGAATTCCGATCTCGGCTAGCGCCAACAGCATGTCGAGATCGCGCCGATCGAATGGCGCTGCCTCGGCGGTGCCTTGCAGCTCGACGAATCGGCCCGTATCGGTCATGAAGACGTTCATGTCGACGAGCGCTTGGCTATCTTCGTCGTAGGCGAGGTCGAGCAGCGGTTGCCCCGCAACGATGCCGACGCTGGTCGCCGCCACCATCGCACTCAACGGCCAACGTGCGCGATCGGCCGGATCGAAGCGCGTCCGCAGCGCGAGCGCAAGCGCCACCCACGCTCCCGTGACCGCCGCAGTTCGTGTCCCGCCATCGGCTTGAATAACGTCGCAATCGAGCCAGATCGTGCGCTCGCCCAGCTTCGCGGTGTCCGTTACCGCGCGCAGCGCGCGCCCGATGATGCGTTGGATCTCTTGCGTACGTCCGCCGACGCGGCCTTTGGAAGCCTCGCGCTGCGTCCGCTCTTGCGTCGCTCGCGGGAGCATCGCGTACTCGGCAGTCACCCACCCGACGCCGCGACCTTTCATCCACGACGGGACGCGCTCTTCGACCGATGCCGCACAGATGAGTCGCGTGTTGCCGATGCCGATCAAGACGCTGCCCTCGGGATATTTCAAGAAGCCGGGTTCGATCGTCACCGCACGCAGCTCGTCATGGGCCCGCCGGTCGCTGCGGACCATTACTCGACGGTGACGGTCTTGGCCAGATTGCGAGGTTGGTCCACGTCCTTGCCTTCGATGTCGGCGATGTGATAGGCGAGCAGCTGCAACGGAATGATGTTGACGATCGGCGATAGCAGCTCGTCGACCTTCGGCACCCAGAAGACGTGATCGCTCACCGCGGCGATCTCGTCGTCCCCGCGGTTCGCGACGACAATGACCGGCGCTTCGCGCGCTTTGGATTCCATCAGATTGGAAATCATCTTTGCACGCACCCGATCGTCGGTTCCGATGCCGACGACCGGCACGGTGGAATCGAGCAGGGCGATCGGCCCGTGCTTCATCTCTCCGGCCGGATAGCCCTCGGCGTGGATGTAGGAGATCTCCTTGAGTTTGAGCGCGCCTTCCAACGCGGTTGGGAAATTGACGTAGCGGCCGATGAAAAGGACGCTCTGCGCTTTTCGCAGCTCGCGTGCGACCCTTCGAATCTCGTCCGAGGTGTTGAGCACGACGTCGACGGCGGCCGGAAGGAGCTTCGTTCCGTCCGCAATCTCCTTGAGGCGTCGTTCGTCCGCGGTGCCCCGCAGCCTCGCCAGATAGAGCGCGAAGAGCGTCATGGCCGCGACTTGCGAGACGTAGGTCTTCGTCGCGGCGACGCCGATCTCGGGACCGCTTCGCGTGAAGAGCATGCCGTCGGCGAGGCGGGTGAGATGCGAGCCAAGCACGTTGCAAATTCCTAAGACGCCCGAGCCGGCAGCCCTCGCGATGCGCACCGCTTCGATCGTGTCCGCAGTCTCGCCGGATTGTGACATCGCAATGACGAGCGTCGTCGGGTCGATCACGGGATCGCCGTAGCGAAACTCGCTCGCCAGTTCCATTTCGACCGGCAGGCGCACGAGCGAACGGAGCAGATACATGCCGACCATCCCGGCATAATAGGCAGTGCCGCAGCCCATGATCGCGATCTTGCTGATGTTTTGCAGACGCTGCGGCGTGATCTCGCCGAGCTCGTTGCCGAGATGAACGGCGCCGGCGCCGTCGACCCTACCGCTCAGGGTTCCTTTGATCGCCTGGGGCTGCTCGAAGATCTCCTTGAGCATGAAGTGCTTGAAGCCGGTCTTCTCGGCGGATCCCGCATCCCAAGTGATCGCAATAGCATCGCGCTCGATGCGTGCGCCCGAGTAATCGGTAAGCCGATATCCGTCGCGTCCGACGACGGCGATCTCTCCTTCCTGCAAGATAATCTCGCGCCGCGTATAGGGCAGGATCGCCGGCGTATCCGAAGCGACGTACATCTCGCCTTCACCGATGCCGACCACGAGCGGGCTCGCACCGTTTCGTGCAAAGACGAGATGATCGGGGTCGTCGCTGGAGATTACGCCGAGCGCATAGGCGCCGCGCACTTCGTGGAGGGTCCGGCGCACCGCTTCCTCGAGGTCTCCGTCGTAATGAAGCTCGATCAGGTGGGCGAGCACCTCGGTATCGGTCTCGCTGCTGAACACGTGCCCGAGCGCGAGCAGGCGCGCGCGCAACGCAGCATAGTTCTCGATGATGCCGTTGTGGACGACGGCGATGCGTCCGCGGCAATCGGCATGCGGGTGAGCGTTGGCATCCGAGGGAGCGCCGTGCGTCGCCCAGCGCGTGTGCCCGACTCCCACGACGCCGGAGAGCGCGCCGCCGTCATTCAGACGCTCGGCAAGCCTGGAAAGCTTCCCTTCGGCTTTTGAGCCCGCCAGCAACCCAGCCGAATCGATCACCGCGATTCCCGCGCTGTCGTACCCGCGATATTCCAGGCGTCGCAGCGCGTCGAGAATGATCGGAACGCTATCGCGCCGCCCAATATATCCGACAATCCCGCACATGAGTGCTTACTTTATTCCTTCTCTGGTGCGGCGATAGTTGATCTTGCCTTCGGCGATCTCGTCGAGCGCGATCGAAACCGGCTTGTTCGGATTGATGCTCCCGCGGTCGACTAACGGCTCACTTGCGAAATATTCGCGGCGGTCGGTTGCCGGCAGCTGCTGGACGCGAATCCAATTGTTCAACTGCCGGGCGCGCTTGGTAACGATGTTAACGAGGCTGAATTTGGAGTCGGCGTGCTCCAGCAGCGCGTCGAGATCCCCGAATGCGGACTTGCTCATGAAGTTTCCAATGATTCCTTTCTCGGTAATGGCGGTATCGGTTCTCAGGACGACTCGACGCGCCGGATCGAGTCGTCGGGGTATCGGTGGATGCGAAAGCGCTCGGCCTGCAAAATCGCCTCAAGGTCGCGCACCGCCTCCTTTGGGCGGTCCTGTGCATTGACCACGATGTAATCGAATCTGCGGATAAATTTCATCTCCTGTTGCGCGATTTCGAGCCGCCGCGCAATCTCTTCATTTGTTTCGGTGCGCCGCGCGAGAAGCCGCTCGCGCAGATTCGAAAACCGGTCAGGCACGAGAAATATGAGCACCGCGTCCGGATACGCGGCTTTGACGGCGAGGGCGCCGTTGACCTCGGGCTTCATGACGACGTCGTATCCCTCGGTCAGGCTCCGCTGGATGTAATCGCGCGGCGTCCCGTAAAGGTTGCCGTTGTACTCGCGCCACTCCAGGAGCCCGCCCTCCCGAAGGAGCCGGTCGAACTCCCTCCCCGAGACGAAGAAATAGTGCTCTTCGTCGCGTTCCTCCGACCGAGGCGGACGCGTCGTCGCGGAGACCGAGTATCGCAGGCCAGGGCGCTGCTCTCGAAGCGCCTCGACCAGGGTATCTTTGCCGGCTCCCGACGGCCCGGATACGACAAACAGCAGACCGGGGCCCGTGGTCAACCCGCTTCCGCGTTGCGTATCGTCGCGATGCTTTCCTGTAATGCGGCTTCGGTAAGCACCGAAAAATCGAGACCGTATCGTCGGTGCGCGCCTGGCGCGAGGGTCGGCAAGAGGCCGTGAGCGCCTGCGAAGGCGCGGCCCTGGATCGCCCGTGTGTTGGCAGGCTCGACGGCCATCACGTAATCTCCTACGTCGAGCTTGCGCCAGCTAAAGAGTGCGGGAAGCTCCGTTGGGTCAAACGCAATCTCAAAGCCAAGCCCCGTCCCGCCACAGAGCTGCGGCCGAAAGATTGCGGCGCGAGCCTTTCCGTCGGCGCAGGGCACCGGCGTGTGGATAAAGACCTGTTCGGCAAATCCAGCCTCGGGCTCGCCGCCTCGATCCCAAGCCGGGAGGCCGACTCGTGCCTGCGCGTCGCGCGGTTCGATACTCGAATGGGAAACGCAGACTTTCGTATCGCCGCCCAGCAGTGGGAAACCGGCGTTGCAATGGTAGAGAATCATATGCGGCCACTCGATTCCGCCCTCGTTGACGACGCGATCTTCGAGATGCAGCGTGGCGCTGCCAAGCTCCGTCGACCACCGCCGATAAAGCGCGAGCTTGACGCCAAGCGCCTTTGTTTCGCGGACGATGCCTGCGATTTCGAAGATACAGCGCTCGCCTTCCCAGCGCGTCGTCGCGGAGAGCTCTTCGACGGGAAGGTTGTCGATGCGCCCGTGCAATCCGAACTCTCCCCAGCGGTCGCTTCCTGCGGGACCGAAGTTCGAGAGTCCGCACGTCGTCAGCCACCCCCCGAAAAAAGATCGGAGCCATTCGTCGCCACGCGGCTCGTAGAAGGACGGTGCCGCGAGGTCATTTGCGCTTCGCCAGACGAACGGAACGCCGTCGCAGGACGCGCGAACGATATCGAGGGCGCGATCTGCGACGAACTCGACGCAAAGCCGCCCGGTCTCCACGCGAATCCCGCGCGCGCCGCGCCCCCTTCCATCGGCAAACGAGAACTCCGTGATTCCGCCGACTTGGTCGAGCCGGCCGATACGTTGCAAAAGCTCCGCATGCGAGAGTTCGAGGCCGTAGAGGTTGAGCAACGGCGCGCCTTACGGGAGGATCTCGAGCATTGCGAAGCCACCCGCGTCGATAACGATTGGAATACCCGACAAGATCTCGTCTTTGCTCAAGCGTCCCTTTCTCTGCCACTCGTTCCAGACCGTCGAAAAGAGCCGCACGGAGTATTCGTCGCGCTGCAGATCGGCGAAGGCTGCAGCCGTGACCGCGGTACGCACACCCGAATTCCCGACGAAGAGCAGCGCTCGGTCGTCGCTCGTAAGCGCGACGACCGTCGCGTCGGGATCGGAGACACGGGCGCCGTCCGTTGCGTCGCGTGCGTACGTCGTCTTCTTCGCGCGTGACGGAAGCTCCGAGGTCGTGTGCACGTGCAGCCCATCCGGCATCCGGCAGGCGATCCAGGCGATCGAGCCGCCGCCATAGGGCACATTGACCGCGGTGAGCCAGCGCCAGTCATCGGCGAGAGCGGGATTGATGCCGGTTTCCGCCAGCGTCACCTGCAGACCGCCGGCGCCCTCGATTGCAGCCCAAAGATAACGCGGGGCGTCCCAGGGCGAGAGCATCATCCCTTGATTTGCAAGGATCTCGCCGTGCAGCCACTCCGAGAACTGGCCCGGGACGGTATTATTTCTCCGCGGATCGATGGAAAAATGATGGAAGCTGCTTGCGAGCGCTCTGGCCATGAAGCTGGGCTGGTGCTTGGCGGCGGCAAAGGCGAACCAATACGACACCGCAACCCAGACCCCGCCAAGCAGACCGTAGCCGTTCGTCGGCCCATAATCGAGCGCATCGCGCGGCACCGTGCGAATGCCCGCATCGGTCCAGAAGTGAGCGTCGCTGAGCGCGTTGATGATTTCCGCGGCCCGGCTCGGCGGCGCCACGCCGAAGAGCACGGGGAAGATGAGATCCGCCGTCACGTCCGTTCGCCGAGAGCCGTCGACGTCGATGTTGAGCAGATAGAGATCGTTCTCGGGATTGACGAGATGGGTGTTGATCGCCTCGCGCAGCGCTCGAGCTTCCGATGCGTAGGTATCCGCCTTCCTGTCGTTCAGCGCGCGGGCCATGCTCGCCAGTGCCATCAACGCTGCATAGCATTCCGAATTGAGCTCGGTCGATGCGCCGCTAATACGGTAATTCTGAATGACGTTGCGCCATCCGACGATACCCCAATCCGCGGTCCCTGTCGCGGTGCACCAAACCAACCCGTCGGAATTGGCTGCGATAGCATATATTCCATCGCCCGCACCGCTCCGGCGTAGCATTGACGCAGGAAATCCTCGTTGCCGGTCGCTCCGTAGTGGTGGCAGAGGGCGATGACTGCAAGCGGCGTGTTGTCGTTCACGTTCAAGCCGTAGTCATCGCATTTGTCGTTGCGCACGTCGTAATACTCGACGATCTTTCCGTTGGGCTCTTGAAGCCGAAAATAGGCGGAAAGGCACTCGCGTGCGAACTCGGGATCCAAGTAGTCCGCACCGAAGGACATCCAGGCCGTATCGCGGGCCACGCTGTTGTTGCTGCGTGTTGGGTCGTTACTAAAGCACCAGCCCGTCGGAGCGTAGGTCTGAACGCGAAGGATATTGGCCTTCGCCCACAGGACGCCGTGGTTGACGTCGACGTTCGGCGTGCGTACCACCGAACGCCGCAAGAATTTCCAATAGTATTGAGTCGTCTGTCGCGACGCGTCCTCGCCCGGCGGGCATCGTCTGCGGCTTGCCGAGAGCTCGTCGCGCGACGACGCCGAAAGCACGCAGAGAAACTCGATCCAGCGGTCCTGCCCCGGCGCGAGATCGACCGCCGAGTGGAGCACGGCGATGGGGTCCGCGCGCAAGCCGTGGGGATTCTCACCAACGCCGCTCGACCCGTTTGCAAGCGATCCTGGGGAAAGGGGCCCGACGACCTTTCCGCGATCTGCGTTCGTCTCCCAACCGTCCGGGTTTCCAAGCATGGCGAAAAGCCTGGCTTGGGAGGGGCAGGAGGCGTTCCATGCGACGATGCCGCCCAGAGCGTCGTCGTACTCGGCAACGACGTCGTGCTTAGTATTGCCGCGCAGCTCGCAAAAGCCGTACGTATCGAAGGACGCCGGAAACTCGGTCGTGTTTGTGAGATGAAGACGATAGTAGACCGCCGGCGGCGGAATCGATGCGGGCGCGTCCCACTGACAGTTGTAAGGAAAGATCTCCTCGTGCACCCGAACGCCGTTGTCGAGCGTGAAGATGTGGTCTTGACGTTCGGGGTGGATGTGAAATTCGCCGTGAAGCTTGCCGAGGCGAACTCCGCTGCGCCGATCCCAGTGGCGAACCTCGACCGCTCCGAGTAAGTCGTAACCGGCATCGGGGCAATAGATCTTCGCGATCGCTCCGCTCGGCCTTATCACCGCGCAGCAGCGCGGAGCCCCGATGGTGCTCCCCTGCGCCATCTCGTCGTCGTCGAGGACGTATGCGAAGCGCGGGTCGACGACGGCGTGGTGCGAAAAGTCGGTCGCGACCGGAAGCAGATCGTAGCGAGTGATCACCCGAGCCCGGCGCTACGCCGGCCTAATGCAGAGGGCGCGTAGCATCGCTTCGGCAACGTTGGGGTCGCTGGACGCTCCCTGAGGGCGAACATACGTCGTCCGTATCGACTCGCCGTTACTTACCGTGAAGCCTTCTTGGAGCGTCTCGCCCCCGGGTAGCGTGAAGTTCGCAACACCGGCCGAGCCCGGACATGAGGCGAACGGAACGCTGCCATGGAATTTGGCGCCGCGATGGCGCATCAGGGCCTCGATCGTCACCTGCGAAGCGAGATCTTGGAGCGTCCCGTTAAATTTTCTTTTGGCGTAAAAATATCGCTGAACGGCCGGGCCGCTACCGCTCGACCAGGCGGCGCTCGCACCCGGAATCGGCTGCCATCCCTTTGGAGATGCGGGCGAGCCGCCACGACCGCATGCAGCGAACAGCGCGAGCGGGGCCAGCGCCAAGGCTATTGGGATTCTCACCATAAGGAGGTTTTGATGCTGACCGACGGGGTCCTTATCCGCCGGCTTGCTCGCGAGCTCGAGCACCGGTTGCGCGGGGCAAGGGTCGACGAAGCCGGGCTGCTTGCTGACGGGCGTATTGCTATTGCATTTCGCTTGCACGGCGCGCGCTCGCTTCTCGCGGTAGATCTCTTTGCATCGCCGCCGCTCGTGACACTCGAAGAGCGCGCATTCGAAATCGTCATCGAACCCGGTTTCGTGCGCGCCCTCGCGCGGTCGCTGCAAGGCATGATGCTGAGGGAGGTGAGCGCACGGCGTAACGATCGGCTGCTGCGTTTGAGCTTTGCCTCACGTTCTCGGTTTGGAGTGGGTGACGAGCTCGAGCTTTACCTCGAGCTCGTTCCGCGCTTCGGCAACGTCGTGCTCGTGAAGGACGGCTGCGTGATTGCGGCACGTAAGGAATTTGCGCTTTCCGAAAACCCGCGCCGTGCGGTGCAAGCCGGGACGCCATACGCTCTTCCCCCTCTTCCGGTTCGCGCCCGCGCACTTGCCGCGGTCGACGAGGACGATCGGCTCACGGAACCGCTCTTTGTCTACCGACGCGGCGGGCAGCTCCTGCAAGCGTACGTGGTGCCGCTGGAAGGGTTCAAAGACGTGGAGCTCTCCCGGGAAGGCTCGCTCTTGCAAATTTTCTCGGATCTAGCGTTGCAACAATACTCGCGGTCGGGTGAAAAGCGAACCGCCGCGCGCCGTCGCACGCTACTGAGGCGCCTCGACGAGCGCGAGAGCAAGCTCCGCAGCGAATTCGTTTCGTTGGCCGAGAAGATGCGCCGTGCCGAGCAGCGTTACGTCCTGCGCACCGAAGGCCAGAGCATTTTCGCGAACCTGCACTCGCTCGATGACAGCGATCGAGACGCCGCCAAGGAGCGCGCCGCCGAAATTTTCGCCGAATACAAGAAGCTTACCAAGAGCCTGCCGCACGTGGAAACGCGCGAACGCGCCGTGCGTGCGGCCCTCGAGGCGGTCGAGACCCTCCGCTGGGAGACCGAGCGCGCCGGTGACGACGACCTCGAAGCGGTCGAAGCGGCGGTCGCAGCGCTGGGACCGAAACGTCGCGGACTCGCGCCGGCTGGGCCGCCGAAGCGCAAGCGGCCGTTGCTCGAATTTCGCACGCCGCAGGGATCGCGGATCGTCGTCGGCCGATCGCCCATTGAAAACGCCGACCTCACCTTCCGAATGGCGCGGCCGAACGACCTCTGGTTCCACGCCCAGCGTATCCCGGGCGCGCACGTCATCCTCAGCCGCGACGATCGGACGGTTCCTCCCGATCCCGACATCGAGCTCGCGGCCTCGCTTGCGGCATTTTACTCTCGGGCGAAGAGCTCGACGGCGGTCCCGGTCGACTACACGCTGCGTAAGCACGTGCGCAAGCAGCGCGCAGCGCCCCCCGGACTCGTGTGGTATACGGAAGCCAAGACGCTCGTCGCGCAGCCCAGATCGATCGATTCGCTAGCTCCGCGTTAGCTTTGACCTACGGAGCACTACGTCATGGAAGCCGCGTCTCGCACGCTTTCCAGTCGAGATTTGCAAAGAATGCTTCGATGTACTTGCTCTTCTCGGCGGGTTTATAGTCCTTGATGTAGGCGTGCTCCCAAAGGTCCATGACGACGATTGGAACGAACCCGGCGAGGTTGCCGTTTTGATGGTCGTCAATCCAGTGATTGGTGACCCGGCCGTTCGTGACGTCGCAGTACGCAATCGTCCAACCCACGCCGCGCATGCCGCCGACCGCGACGAAGTCCTTCTTCCATTCGTCGAAGCCACCGTAGCATTCGCCGAGGGCGTTATAGAGCCGCCCGTTGCCGATCTCGTTTGGCCGCCGCGTGAGGTTGTCGAAGTAATACTCGTGGAGCCGCATGCCGTTATACTCGAATCCGAGCCGGCGAACGAGCTCGGCATAAGCGGGATCGGCTCCGGAAGCCTTTCCGGCGGACCGAATCTCGCTCAAGCGCTCGTTCAATAAGTTCGTGTTCTTGACGTAGCCTTCATAGAGGCCGAAATGGGTCTCGAGCGTTGCGTCCGAGATGCCGTGCAACGCGCTGAGATCCCATTTCTTGGGCGCGTAGGGCGCCATGGGGGAGTAAACTGTCATAGTATAAAGGCGTTACCCGCGCGGTCTTTGTGCGAAACAGAGCTACCGTGCCGTCGACCCTCGAACCGCCGGCCGAGGGGAGGACCCGCCGAGTGAGCGCGCAACCATGCGCTCATAGCAACACCCACGAATCCGAGGAGAGTGTAACGTGAAGAATCCATTGGACTCGCTCTGGGGCACCGTCATTAGCGGCTTCATTCTGACCGCGATTCTCTGGGCCATCGCGCGATGGATCGTTTCGAGCGCGATGGGGACAGGCGCATAAAGTGCAAGTCAATGCCGACTTTATCTTCCGCTGGTTCCACATTTTGGCGGGCATCATGTGGATTGGTTTGCTTTATTTCTTCAACTTCGTCAGCGCGGCAGCGGTCAAAGAAGCCACGGCTGCCGGCGAAGCGGCCCCGATTTCAAAATACATCATGCCGCGGGCCCTGTTCTATTTTCGTTGGGGCGCGGTCGTGACGTGGATTTTCGGTGCTGCGCTACTGGGAAATTACAACGGCGCCGGCACCAACGGCTTTTTCGCGGCCTTTACGCTGCGAGGGCCGATGGCGCCGATCGGCTTTGGCGCTTGGCTTGGCACGATCATGCTTTTGAACGTGTGGGGCATCATCTGGCCAAACCAGAAAAAGTTGCTAGGACTAGTCCCCGCGACCGATGCCGAGAAGGCAAAAGCTCGGCGTCCGGCATTCCTGGCGTCGCGAGTGAACACCATGCTGTCAATTCCTATGATCTTCTTCATGGCGACGGGATTTACGTCCCAGAGCCAAGGGATCTATCACTAGCGGCCCGGCGTGAGCACGAGCTTGCCGACGTGCGCGCTCGATTCCATGCGAACGTGCGCGTCGGCGACCCGCTCGAAGGGATAAACAGCGTCGACGACCGGGACGATCTTGTCGCGTTTGGCGAGTAACGGCCAGATTTGACGCTCCAGCGCTCGTGCGATTGCGCCCTTCTCGACGGCAGTGCGCGGACGCAAGCTCGACGCCAAAATGGCGCCCCGCTTGGCAAAGAGCCGCCGTAGGTCGAGTTCGACGCGGCTGCCGTGCGCCGTCGCGATGCAAATGACCCTGCCGTCGAGCGCAAGGCACTCCACGTTACGCGCGACGTAGTCCCCGCCAACGATGTCGAGCACCACGTCGACGCCGCGCCCATTCGTAATTCGTTTCACCTCGGCGACGAAATCGGTCGAGCGATAGTCGATTGCATACGAAGCTCCGAGTCGAAGGCAAGCGGCGCACTTTTCGGGCGTGCCCGCGGTAGCAATCGCGGTTGCGTTCAGCGCAGCGGCGAACATGATTGCGGTGGTACCAATCCCGCTCGTACCGCCGTGGACCAAGACGGTTTGGCGAGCGCGCAATCGCGCGCGCGTGACGAGGTTGTCGTAAACGGTGAAGGCATTTTCCGGCAGAGTCGCTGCCTCAATCGGACTCCAGCCCTCGGGTATAGGGAGCACCTGACCTTCGGGAACGGCGACGCACTCGGCATAACCCCCGCCGTTGGTCAGCGCGCAGACCGGATCGCCGATCTGCCAACGAGAGACGCGCTCGCCGAGAGCGGCAATCTTCCCCGCCACTTCAAGCCCGAGAATCAGCGATGCGCCGGGCGGCGGAGGATAGTTCCCTTGTCTCTGCATGACGTCGGCGTGAGAAACCCCGGCCGCTTCGACGGCGATGAGCACCTCTCTCAGCGCGAGCTGCGGAGCGTCGGTCTCGGCGACGCGCAAGACGTTCGGCCCGCCGGGGGAGTCAAACGTAACGTACCGCATGACCCAAGTTACTTCGAAACGAACATGGCATCGCCGAAAGAGTAGAATCGGTAGCTCTGCTCGATCGCTTCGGCGTAGGCTCGCAGAATGCGTTCGCGTCCGGCGAATGCGCTTACGAGCATCAGCAGCGTGGAGCGCGGCAAATGAAAGTTCGTGATCATCGCGCCGACCATCTGAAAAGCAAAGCCGGGCGTGATAAATAGATCGGTGACGTGCTCGCCGGGTGCGATGCGTCCGAACGAACGGAAATTACCCTCTAACGCTCGCACGACCGTCGTTCCCACCGCGACGATTCGGCGCTTTTGCCTTCTCGCGCGTTCGAGGGCGGCAGCGGCGGTTGGCTCGATTGCATAGGCCTCTTCGTGCATCACGTGTTCCTCGAGCGACTCTACGGTGACCGGACGGAACGTCGCCAAACCTACGTTGAGCGAGAGTCGGACGATCTCGATGCCGCGCCGCGCGATCTCGTCCAGCAGCGCTTCGGTAAAATGCAGCGATGCCGTCGGCGCGGCGACGCTCCCGGGAAGGCGCGCAAAGACGCTCTGATAGCGCTCTCCGGCGGCAGATGAATAATTCCGAATGTAGGGCGGGAGCGGCATCCGACCGGCGCGCTCGAGAAATGCCTCGAACGGTAGGTCGAGGTGCAACTCGATTTCGCGCAAGCCGTGTGCGAACTGACGGCGAACCGCCGCTTCTCCCAGCGACCCGAACGAGACACGATCGCCGGCGCGCAAACGGCGCGCCGGGCGTGCCAGCGCGATCCAGGCAACCGCATGTGGATCGTAACGCATCGAATCGGCAGGATGCAGCAAGAGCAGCTCGACGACGCGCGGCCTTTCTCGGTCTGCTCGCATCTGCTCGCCGAGAAGACGAGCTGCGATCACGCGCGTCTCGTTGAGGACGAGAAGATCGCTGGAATCAAGCAAGTTGGGGAGGTCGCGGAACGTGCGGTGAAAGGTCGCCTCGCCCGCGAGCACCATCAAGCGGCTTGCATCTCGAACCTGCGCCGGTGTTTGCGCGATCAGCGCGTCGGGCAGCGCGTAGTCGAAGGCTGCGGCGCAGAGCGTCGTCTTAGCTGAGAGCGTGGACGGCCGTACCCGGAAAGTACAATGCGAGGATCTCTGAGGCGGCGCTTCCCGCAAGCGCCATTCCGCGTGCTCCCCATTGGCAGAGTCCGACGCCGTGTCCGAGGCCGCCGCCGTCGATGAGAACCGCGGCGTTGCCGGCCAGGCGACGGACGTTTGTCAGCAGTAGGCTCGGCAGTACGCGCGAGCCCACAGCGCGGCGAAAGGCGCTTCCGGGGACGATTGCGTTGCCGCCCTCGGTCACCAGGTCGAATGCGCGCGCTCGGCCACTGGCGTCGCGCACGCTCACGCGCAGATCGTCGATTCGCGCCGGCGGCGCAAGCGTCCGCAGGCGCGACGCGATCGCATCGAACGAGAGATTTCGTTCCCAGCGATAGTTGGGAGAGTCGGCGCAGTAGGCGCAGAGGACGCCCGACAGGTAGGGAATCGCCGCATTGCCCCACGCGTCCGAGGACGACTCGGTGTGTCCGCCGCAGCACGACGAGTACGCGATTTGGGCGAAGCCGCCGCCGAATGTCAGCACGCTTCCCGCCGTTGCATCGACGGCAGCGATCCCAGAAACCGTCTCGCCTGCGATTCCGTCGTAAAGCTGATCGAGTTCCGATGGGACGACATCGTACGAGCGACGAGGGTCGCTGCGCTGCAAAACGTAGGTGCGCGCGCAGATCGCTTGCGTCTCGAGGGCCGCCGGCGGCCAACCGGCCGGCATTTCCCGAGAAACGACGCTGTAGAGATACTCCTCGAGGTCGACGACGTTCACGACCTGCCCATCCGCCGCCCGCGCAAAAGTGCCGCGATAGAGTTTGCCCTCGAAGGTGAAACCCTGCGCCGCCGGCGTGGCATCGCCGCGCCCGAGTAAAACGCGCAACGCCTGTCGGCGCGAGGACGTCGCGGGGTCTGCGTCATCTTGCGCGCGCGCTTGACGCGCGCAGAGCAACGTCGTTCCGAGCATCAAAAAACAGGCGCGTCGCACGAGCGCCCCCTAGATAAGGCGGTCCTGCACGGGCATTGCGCCCGGCAGGCCAAGATGTCGATACGCCCGCGCCGTAGCGCGGCGCCCGGTCGCCGTTCGCGTGACGAAACCTTCCTTGAGCAAGTAGGGTTCGATCACGTCCTCGAGCGTCTCGGCGTCTTCGGTGAGCGTCGCCGCGATCGCCGCGATTCCGGCCGGCCCACCGCGATACTGTTCGACGATGGTGCGCAGAAACGCGCGATCGAGCCGGTCGAGCCCCAGCTGGTCCACGCCTTCGCGCTGCAATGCCTCCTCGGCGATTGCGGGCGTGACCCGCCCGTTCGCCCGGACCTCCGCGAAATCGCGTACGCGCCGTAAAAGCCGGTTCGCAATGCGCGGCGTGCCTCGGCTTCGTCCCGCAATCGTTGCGGCGGCGTCCGCGTCGATCGGCACGCCCAAGACGCTCGCCGACCGAGCTACGATGCGTTCGAGCTCTGCCACCGCGTAGTAGTCGAGATGGTGCACGATCCCGAAGCGCTCGCGCAGCGGCGCGGTCAGCATTCCCGCACGCGTGGTCGCGCCGACGAGCGTAAAGCGCCGCAGCGGAAGCTTCAACGTTTTCGCGTAAGCGCCGCGATCCACGATGAAATCGATCTGGAAATCCTCCATCGCGGGGTAGAGGAACTCCTCGACAATCCGGCTGAGACGGTGGATCTCGTCCACGAAGAAGACGTCGCCCTTCTCCAGGGCGGTGAGTATTCCGACGAGGTCTTTCGGTTTCTCGAGTGTCGGTCCGCTGGTTGGCCGAAAGTTCGCGCCTAGCTCGCGCGCGATGAGTCCGGCAAGCGTCGTCTTACCCAAACCGGGCGGACCGTAGAAAAGCACGTGCTCGAGCGGCTCGCCGCGTTGCTTGGCCGCATCGATCGAGATACGCAGATTCTCGACCACGCGCTCTTGCCCGACGTACTCCTCAAAGTCTCGGGGGCGTAGGCTTGCCCCGTATAATTCGTCTTCGAGCGTGTCGTGCGGATCGACGATCCGTTCATGCTCGAGAGTCCCACCCGGTTCGAGCGAAACGTCCGCTGGCCCGAGCAGACGTTTGCGAGCCTCGCTCATGCCGGTTCCTTCGCCTTATGGCGGTATATCTCCGCGAGCAGCCGTTCGGCGTGGTCGATCGATGGTTCCGCCTCGAGGGTACGCCGGATCATCGCCTCGCCTTCGTTCCGCTTATAGCCGAGCTGGAGAAGCACCGCGAGTGCTTCGTCCGCAAAGTCGGGGATTGGCTTCGACGGTGCCGGCGGTGCGTCGCGGATCAGCAAGAATTTCGCGACCTTCCCCTGGAGTTTTGCGACGATGTCGCGAGCTTTTTGCTGCCCTATGCCGGGGAGACTCTTCAAGAAGGCATAGTCGCCGCGCTCGATCGCGCCGGCAATCGTCGACATCGGCGCGCTGAACGCACGCGCCGCGGAGCGCGGACCGATCGATGCCACCGTGAGCAACGCTTCGAAGAATTCACGTTCGATTGCATTGGTGAATCCATAATAGGTAAAACGCCCGCTGTTCCCGTCGAGACTGACGACCGAATAGATCTCAAGCGTGACGAGGCCGCCCGGCGCAGCGGGAAGCTTTTCGGCGATGCAAGGCGGGAGCACGATTTCATAGCCCAATCCCCCCGCCTCGATCACGGCGGACTCGCCGCTGCGCTCGACGAGCGCGCCCGATATCCTAGAGAACACGAAATGGCCCGGCGCGGTCGACGACGTTGAGAAAAGCGAGCGCAAGCGCGAGCGCATCCGAAACGTCATGCGGCTTTGGCGCACGGCGCAGACCGAGCAGTCGCGTCACCATAGCGTTGACCTGCTCCTTGCGGGCACTACCCGAACCGACCAATGCGCGTTTGACGCGCGCATGTCCCAGCGTGTGGACGGCAATACCTGCCTGAGCGCTTGCAAGACAGAGCACCCCGCGCGCATGTCCCATTAGGAGAGCGGCGCGAGGATTCTTATAGGTCGTATAAAGCTCTTCGATGACGATCAGGCCGGGCGCCGTCTGCGCGATTACTTCGCAGATGCCGGCGTGAAGCTCGCGCAATCGCTCCTCGAGCGTGGTCGCGCTCGGCACGACCACACCCGCTTCGATCAGCCGCACGCGACCATTACGGCGTTCGACCGCGCCGTAACCCGTCGTACGCAACGCCGGATCGATTCCGAGGATTCGCAGTATCTCCCGCTTCACCGTCGTGCTACGGCGGCGGTGTCCCGTTGACGTTGACCGTCACCGAACCGCCGGGGGAAAGCGCCGTTCCGGCGCTCGGCTCGGTTCCGATCACCTTCCCGTCAGCCCCGAGATTCGTCGTATACTGCCACCGAGCCACCGAGTAGCCGTAGGCGCGCAACGTCTTGATCGCGTCCTCAGCGGTCATACCGACGGTGTCGGGCACTTCGCCCGAAACCGAGAGCATGACGATCACCGTCGAACCTTGCGGCACTTGACCCGCCGGCGGAGTTTGACCGACGATCGTGCCGTTGTTCGAGCTCTGCTGTACGTATCGAACGGCAATTTGGAAACCGCCCTGCGTGAGCATCTGCCGCGCCGAATCGTAATCCTGGCCGACGACGTTGGGCAGGCTTACGACGGGAGCGTTGCCGGAGGGTATCGGCGGCCCGTTGGGCACGCCTGCATTGATGACGACGCGCACGATTGCATTGCGATCCACCTGCGTCCCCTTCGGTATATTCTGCGATGCAATCGTATCGGGCGGCGTTCCAGGAACGCTCTGGGATTCATCGAGCGTGATGCCGAGCCGGCTCGCAAGCGCGCGCGCGTCTTCAACCCGCATGGTGACGAAGTTCGGTATCGCGACCGGCCGTGGACCGTTCGAGACGACGAGGGTGACGCGAGTGCCTTCCGGGACCTTTGAGCCGGGCTTGGGCATTTGGTCGATTACGTTATCCTTGACCGTGTTGTCGAAGCGTCGCTCGAGCGTCACGGCAAAACCGTTCTGTTGGAGGGTGCGCTCCGCGTCGTTCGCACTGTATCCACGCACGTCGTCAAGCCCTCGCAGCGGTTTTCCATTGCTGACGACCAACTCGACGACCTGATTCCTCTCCACTTTTGTTCCGGCCGGCGGTGATTGGCGTATGACGTGATCGGGCGGCACGGTTTCGCTTGCGCTCTTGGTAAAGCGCGTCCGCAATCCGGCGTTGACGATCGCTTCTTGGGCGTCCGCTTGGGTCATGCCGGAATAATCGCCGACCAAGACTCCACCGCCAAGCGGTGAGAACGATTTTGCGAAGAGAACGTAACCGAGCGCGGTTGCCGCAAGCAGCGCGGCAACGAGTCCCAAAACCGACCAGGCAGAGCGGCGCTGGTCGCGCTCGGTGCCGCGCTCTTGCGTGGCAGAGCGCCGATCAGGCATCGGGGAGCGGCGCGGCGGCAGGGCTGTTGACACAAAAGACGGCGCATCGTCCGAAATGCGGTATCCCGCGACGCTGGGACGTTCCCGGGCTTCCCGCAACGCCGTCGCCAACTCGCTCGCGGAGGCAAACCGGTGCTCCGGCTTCTTCTGCAGCAGCCGGTTCACGATCGCGGCTAGCGCCGGGCTGACTCCCGTTTCCCTGACGTCGATCTTCGGGACGGGATCCCCGATGTGTTTGAGTGCGACGGTGACCGGCGATTCGCCCGCATAGGGTAGCTTGCCCGTGAGCATCTGATAGAGCACGATGCCAAGGCTGTAGAGATCGGCCGTTTCGTGCACTTCGTGCTCTTGCGCCTGTTCCGGCGAAATATAGTAGACGCTGCCCATGACCAGCCCGGGTTTGGTCAACGCCATCGTCTGCTGCGAGACGGCACGCGCGATGCCGAAATCCGAGAGTTTGACGACGTCGTCTTTCGTGACGAGCACGTTGGCCGGCTTGATATCGCGGTGGAGCAGACCTTGACGGTGAGCATAAGCAAGTCCGCTCGCGATCTGTGCGGCGTAGTCGATCGCAACCGGTTCCGGAAGGCGTCCGTCGGCGGCAATGATTTCCGCAAGCGAAGGTCCGTCGACAAGCTCCATGACGATGAAGTACGTACCGCCTTGCTGACCCACGTCGTAGGTGTTGACGATATTCGGATGCGAGAGCTTTGCCGCCGACTCTGCTTCTTGGTAGAAGCGGCGCACGAACTCTGCGTCGGCGGCGTACTGTTCGAGCAACACTTTGATCGCGACCCGTCGGCGCAGCAGGATATCGGTGCCGCAGTAAACGGTCGCCATGCCGCCTTCGCCGAGCTTGCGATCGAGCCGGTAGCGATTATTGAAGATGCGTTCTTCGATCAACTCCCGATGCTCTCTAGCGCAGTGCGGATGACGTCGCGGGCGATTGGTGCGGCATAGGCCGCGCCGTACCCGACGTTCTCGACGACGATCGAGACGGCGACGCGAGGGCGTTGCGCCGGCGCAAACGCGACGAACCATGCGTGCGAGCGGCCAAGAGGATTCGTCGCCGTGCCCGTCTTTCCGGCGACCGTCGCATGCGGTAACCGTGCCGGCGCGCCGGTTCCGCGCTGCACGACCGCGATCATCATGGTCGCGACCTTCGCGGCGGTATCGGACGATACCGGGCTTGCGAGCGTTGCCGTTGCCGACGAGCTCTGCGCTATGCCGCCGCTGACGATTTGGCGCACGATGTATGGACGGGGCTCGTTGCCGCCGTTGGCGATCGTCGCTCCCAGCAGCGCCATTTGCAGCGGCGTCATGAGTAGCGCGCCCTGCCCAAAGCCCATTTGGGCGAGTTCACCGGGCACGATGCTCGATTTCGGCGGTACCCGGTCACGCTCGGCCGGGAGCTGAAAGTCGAGCGAATCTCCGATTCCCCATCGCTTGAGATATTCGTAGAACGTATCGACCCCCATCTTGAGCGCAATCTGGGCGAAATCGACATTGCTGGAGAGCGCAAAGGCAGTCGTCAGATCAGCGTACCCCGTCGCTTCGCTCTCGTTATCGTGCAGCGTGAAGTTTCCGATCACGAGATATCCCGGATCCTCGAAAGCCGAGTTCATCGTAACGGTGTTGCTGTCGAGCGCCGCCGCGGCGGTGAAGATTTTAAAGGTCGAACCGGGGGGATAGAGGCCGTCGATTGCGCGATCGAGCAGCGGCGATGCCGGATCTTGGCTCAACGAGGAAAACTCCGCATCGAAGTCGTTGGGATCGTAGCTAGGTACGCTTGCAAGCGCGAGGACCGCGCCGGTGCGGGGATCGAGCACGACACCCGCCGCCCGCGGATACTGCGATAGTAATCCGAAGAGCTTTGTTTGAACGGGCGGCACGATCGTAGTGACGACGTCCGCGCCGCGAGCGGCGTCGTGGCTCCCCCGCAGAACCGCGGCGAGCTGGCCGAGCTGCGCCAAAGGGTCGCCGCTGAAGTCGGGGGAGCGCAGAGCGCGGTCGAAGCTGCTTTCGATGCCGCTGGTGCCGTAGCGTGCCGACGCATAGCCGACGCTCTGGGCGACCCGGGTTCCAAACGGATAGACCCGTTTTCCGGCGACCGTCTCTGCCAATATCGTGCCGTCGCTTGCGAGTATGCGGCCGCGGCCGACGTCGAGCAGCGCATGGCGCGGGTTGTCCGGGCGCGACGAAAGCTCGGGAGCGGCAACGAGCTGGATGTAAAATTGGCGAATGGCTAACGCCGCGAAGAGCAGCACGAAGAACGTCGAGAGGTCGCGTATCGCGCGGTTGGTCATGCTTCGCGCAGCACGACGACGCCGGCCGCCGTCTTGACGGCCATATGCGAGCGCGGCCGATCTTGCTCGAGCAGCAGGTTGACGATTGCGTGCACGGCCGAATCCGGGAGTTGGCCGACCATCAGCAAAATCTCGACGCGAAGTTCGGACAACAGCTCCGAAACCACGTACGCGCACGACGGGAGCGTTTCAAAATGACGCGGTTCGTACGCGCCCTCTCGCCAGGGCCCGCGTTTGCCGAAGACCTGGGAGTGATAATCCCAGGAGCAGAGCTCCTTCTCTTTCCACCTAAAATCATCGCGCACGCAAAGCCGCCGGCACGCCGCACAGGCGATGAGCGAGACGGACGGACGCGCGAGCGCAGCGGCTACGTCCTCCGGAATATCTTCCACGTTGAGAAGGCTGCGGTCATCGAGCGGCTCGGGAAACGGAGCGGTCCAACCGATCCGGCTTAGGAGCTCGAGATCGCGCATCGAGGCGACGGCTGCATGTTCGTCGTCAAGCGCAAACGTGCGGTCGATCCAATCGAAGAGACCTGAGAGCGGAATGGCGACGTCTTGCCGATTATCTCCCATCGCGATGCCCAGCGGCGTCCACGCGAGCGGCACGAGGCATACGCTGATCTCGCCGCCGTCTTTTGGCTGCAAGCTATTGACGACGGCGAGTGTGCTCTCGTTGACGCCGATAACGAATACTTGGGGCTTCTCCGGCGATTCTACGTTCCGATCGTCGCCGGAGCCTTGCGGTATTCTTGCAAGCTGCGTGGCGGTCCAGCCTTGCTTGTGAGCGCCTCCGCCAGCGCTCGAGCGGTATCGAGACTCGTCAAACACGCAATACTCGCTTCGACCGCGGCTCGACGAATCTTGTAGTCGTCGGAGATTTCTCGTGGTCCCCTGGCATCGTTGATCACCAAGTCGACTGCGCGCGAACGAATCACGTCGAGCACGTGCGGCGATCCATCCGCGATCTTGTTGATGGGTTCCGTCGGAATGCCGCTCTCCTGCAGCATCGCGCGCGTACCCGGCGTTGCCACCAGCGTGTGCCCGAGCGCGGCGTATGCACGCAGAACCGGTATCGATTCGTCCTTCTCTTCGTCGGCGATCGAAACGAGAATGCGGCCACCGCTGCCGGGCAGGCGAACGCCGGCCGCTAAGAAGCCCTTGCGAAGCGCTCCCCCGAACGAATCGTCGATTCCGAGCACTTCGCCGGTGGACTTCATTTCCGGTCCGAGCATCGTCTCAACACCGCTCATCTTTGAGAACGAGAAGACCGGCACTTTTACGACGACGTAGGGTACGTGCGCGTGAAGTCCCGTTCCGTACTCCATATCGCGCAGCTTCTCGCCGAGCGCGACGCGAGTAGCGGCGGCGACGAGATTGATGCCCGTCGCCTTCTGAATGATCGGAACGGTTCGGCTCGCGCGAGGATTGGCTTCGATGATGTAGAGGGTGCCGTCGTGCAAGACGAACTGGATGTTGATGAGCCCGCGGATTCGCAGCTCGGCGGCGACCGCAGAGGTGACGTCGGCGATCCGCCGTTCCATTGCGGCATCGATCGACCGAACGGGATAGACGCCGATCGAGTCGCCCGAATGAACGCCCGCACGTTCGACGTGCTCGAATATCCCGGGGACCAGCAGATCGTCGCCGTCGAAGACCGCGTCCACCTCGAGCTCGAGTCCCCGCAGATACGTATCGACCAGCAAGGGTGCTTGTGAAATAATCGGTGGCGCCGACTCGGCGTATGCTGCAAGCTGCGCTTCGTTGTAGACGATCTCCATCGCGCGGCCCCCTAACACGAACGACGGGCGCACCAGGACGGGAAAGCCTAGTTCGCGCGCGATCGCTCGAGCTTCTCGAAAGCTTCGGGCCGCTCGACCACGGGGACGCGCGACGCCCAGCCGGGCGAGCGCGGCATCGAACTGCTCGCGATTCTCGGCCATATCCACCGAACGGCGGTCGCTACCTACGATCGGAACGCCTCGGCGGCTCAGCTCGCCGGCGAGATTGATTGCCGTCTGTCCACCAAAGGCAAGCATCACACCGCGTGCCTTCGTCGCGCGATAAGTCGCCTCGACCTCGTCCGCACCGGGTGGTTCGAAGACCAGTGTGTCGGAAACGTCGAAATCGGTCGAAACCGTCTCCGGATTGTTGTTGATTACCACCGGGGAAAGACCGGCGCTCTTCAACGCCCAAGCGGCATGCACGCAGCTGTAATCGAACTCGATCCCTTGTCCGATGCGGATCGGCCCGCTCCCGACCACAACGACGGCATCGTGGCGGGTTTGGCGCATCTCATCGAGCTCGCCGCGGGAGAGATAATAATACGGCGATTTCGCCGGAAACTCTGCGGCCGCGGTATCGACCATTCGAAATGCGGTCTTTGCGATGCGCCCGTCGCGGTAGGCTCCATCGCGCGTCAGCATCGCAAGGCTTACGGTGGAATATCCGCTCTGCAATGCATCGACGAGCTGCGCGTCTGAGGGAGTATCGCGCAAACGCTCTTCCGTGCCGACGAGCTCGGCAAGCTCGAAGAGCCAAAACCGGTCGATCGCACAGAGCTCGTGGATTCGCTCGATCGCGTCCGTGCGGTCATTATGGGGAGTGCGGCGCAAGAGCTCGCAAAGTGCAAAGAGGCGCTCGTGCGTCGGGCGAACGACCGTCGCCTCCAACTCCGCGTCGCTCCAATCGGCCAGTGCGCCGGTCAGCGCTTCGCGGTTCCAATCTAGGCCGCGCACTGCTTTGAGCAGCGCTGCCCGAAACGTACGACCGATTCCCATTGCCTCGCCGGTCGACTTCATCTGCGTTCCGATTGCCGTATCGGCGATCGGAAACTTATCAAACGGCCAGCGCGGTATTTTGACCACGACGTAATCGAGCGTCGGCTCGTACGCGGCTTTCGTCACGCCGGTGACGGGGTTGGGGATTTGGTCGAGCCGCTGTCCGAGCGCGATTCTCGTCGATACCTTGGCGATTGGATATCCAGTCGCCTTCGAGGCCAGCGCCGAGCTGCGCGAGACTCGTGGGTTCACTTCGATGATCGCATACTCGCTGCGCTGCGGATGAAGCGCGAATTGTATGTTGCAACCGCCCTGAACGTCGAGCGCGCGAATCACGTTGATGCTGGCGCTGCGCAACATTTGGTACTCGAAATCGGAGAGCGTTTGCGACGGGGCCACGACGATCGAGTCGCCGGTGTGGACGCCGACCGGATCGACGTTCTCCATGTTGCAGACGACGATGCAGTTGCCTGCGCCGTCGCGCAGCACCTCGTATTCGATCTCTTTCCAGCCGAGCAGTGACGTTTCCAGCAGAACCTGACGAATCAGGCTCGCGTTCAAGCCGGCATCGAGTGTCGCTCGCAGCTGGTATTCGTCATAAACGACCCCGCCGCCGGTGCCCGCAAGCGTGTACGCGGGCCGCACAACGAGCGGATATCCGGTTCGCTGCGCAAACTCGAGACCTTGCTCGATTGCAGTGACGACCGCGCTCTCCGCTACCGGCTCGCCGATTTCCAACATTTTGAATTTGAAGCGCTCGCGGTCTTCAGCGAGTCGGATCGTTTCAATCGGCGTTCCGAGCAGCTCGACCCCATAGCCGCGCAGCACGCCGGCCTCGTCGAGCTCGACGGCGAGATTGAGCCCGGTCTGGCCGCCGAGCGTTGGGAGCAGCGCGTCGGGGCGCTCGCGCGCGACGATTTCTTGCACGGAAGCGACGTTGAGCGGCTCGAGATAGACGGCGTCGGCGAGCTCGGGGTCCGTCATGATCGTTGCGGGATTCGAATTGAGGAGGACGACGCGATGGCCTTCCTCACGAAGCGCGCGGCACGCTTGTACGCCGGCGTAATCGAACTCCGCGGCCTGACCGATGACGATCGGTCCCGACCCGATGACCATCACGTTACGCCGGGGCACTAAAAGGCCTACATTATCGGATTACCGCGAAAGTCCCTGGCTCGCGCTTATGCGCTTTAGACTCGGCTTTTTCGTTCGCCGGAAATAAGCATACTCTCTGCGAACTCTCGACGTTGTTCCCGCGTCGCTCCTAACACTAATGCTGCTTTTCATTAACCAGTGTGCGTGCGGTAGTAACGCATACAATCCGCGAGGCGCCGAATGGCCTGGGTAGTGACGGACCGCTGGCTCGATGTGGAGTTAACGGTCGGGTTGGCCGAAGTTGGAGAGCGCATTTGGGGAGGTCCTTAAATCTATGGTCCCACCCCTGCCGTCTGGCACCCAAACGTTGCGTACTCGGACGGTTGGGCGTCTTTTAACGGCTTTTTTTCGCAACTTTGCAGCGGATCCAGGCGGCGCCCAGGCGGTGATCGTGCCGTCCCACGAGCTAACGAAGACCATGCCGTTGGCAATCACGGTACCCTGCCGTCCGTAGTACGGCAGTGGAAGCGCCCAGAGTTGGGCGCCCGTGGCCGCGTTGAATGCGTACTCGGTGTCGCCGGTATAGTTGCTGACGTACACGACGCCGTTTGCGATCGAGATCGGCGAGCGCGGCGCAGCCAATTGTGCGGTGCCGGCGGGTCCAAACTCCGCGCTCCAAACCGGGGTCGCATTCAACGTGCAATTCGAGGCCATGCTAAAAGCCGCAATCCCCGGCTGGTAGATCCCTTGCGCCGTCGGAAGCCCGACGTACACAAAGCCGGTAACCGGATCGTACGCCGGTACCCCGACAAAGTTTCCGTAGTTCGATGGGACCGACATCGCAATGTATTGGATTGGACCCCGGCCGATCGATGCGCGGTCGTAGAGCTCGAACATGCCCGACTTGTTAATCGCGGCCAGCAGCGGTGGGCAGCCTACGGGTTGAAAGAGCATCGGGGTCGCGCCAAAATCGAAATCTTCCAAACCGTCGTTTGGAATATTTCTCGGATAGTTATGCTGGCGAATGTCCCACAGCTTCGGGCCTAGCGCGATCACCTGCTCCGCGTAAGTAGCGTTCTGGGGCTGCTGCGGACTCGTATGTATATCCGCATTGCCTGTTGCGATGTAGACTTTGTTGGTTAAGGGATCGATGGAGGCGCCGCCGGGGCCCCATATGCCGCCGCCGCTGGTCCCAACCTTGTTCGTGCCGGTCATCGTAAAGAACGTGTTGTCGATGACCGGTTTCCTCGTATCGATGGCGACGATGCGTCCGTACCAAGGCGAAATATCGCACGTCGAACCCGTCACCGCATATAACAACCCATTGGCGGGATTATAGGTGAATCCGCCGTGCATGAAGTCTTGGCTCGCGTTAGGAATTGCCAGGGGCCAACCTGTCGCCTCCACGCCCGTCGCTAAGTCGACCGCATGGACGTAGTTGGAGCCGTCGGCAAAGTAAATCAAGTTCTTTCCACGGTCGATTGCCGGCGTTTCGCCGATCGCAAATTGCGAGGTGTTGCTCGAGCAGCTGTAGGAACGTTGCGCAACTTTGAAGCTCCAGATGAGCGCGCCGGTCTGCGCGTTGATAGCATACATCGTAGCGCCGACGTTCGAGCCTGCGTACAGGACGTTGGTTGGCGTGCTTGCCACTTGAACGCCATAGGCGTAAACGGGTTCGTGAACCACCGCGCTGCCGACGTTGAAGCTCCAGACTTCCTGTAACGAGCCGACGTTATTCACGCCAACGGTCGTTTCGTACGGGTTGTAGCCGGTGCGCTGCAGGTCGAAACCGAACGAATCCCAGTCGGTAAGCTGTGACCCCCCATTGCGTCTCGCCTTGAGCGATGCGGAGCTCGAAACGTGCGTGCTCGCGGCCGGCAGTCCTTGCAGGGAGGACGTGGTCGTAGGTCCGTTGCTCAGCCCACTGCACCCGGCGAAACTTATCACAAGCGCGACGCGAAGGGACCACGTCTTGTGAAAGTACGCTGCAAGGCGATATTTTGAAATAAAGGAACGCTGAAACAACGCTAACTCCAAGAAGCAGGCGTGCTGTAACTAGGTCTTTTGCGATTTTTCCTTTTTGCTAAGCGCGGTACCTCTCTACTAGGGTGAATAAACGATGAGTACGGCGCCTGACATTGCGCCATTAGCGGTCCGGTCGGCCGAAGTTGACGGGCGCATTCGTCGAGCTCCTCAAGTCGATCGTCCCTCCCTTGCCGTCGGGAATCGAGATGTCGTGTCCTCGGATAGGCGGGAGTCCGTTCACGGCTTTTTTCCGCAGCTTTTGAGCCGACGAGGGCGGCGCCCAGGCGGTGATCGTGCCGTCCGCCGAGCTGACGTAGATCATGCCGTTGGCGATCACGGTACCCTGCCGTCCGTAATACGGCAGCGGAAGCGTCCACAACTGCGCGCCCGTTGCAGCGTTGAATGCGTACTCGGTGTCGCCGGTGTAGTTGCTGACGTATACGACGCCGTTGGCGATGGAGATCGGCGAGCGCGGCGCCGCCATTTTCGCGGTGCCGGCGGGTCCGAACTGAGCGCTCCACACGGGGGTTGTATTCAACGTGCAATTCGGTGCCATGCTAAAAGCCGCAATCCCCGGCTGATATATTCCTTCGGCGGTCGGCAGGGCTACGTACACGAAGCCGGTATCCGGATCGTACGCCGGTACGCCGACAAAGTTTCCATAGTTCGATGGGATCGACATCGCAATATCTTGAATCGGGCCGTTGTTGATCCATGCGCGGTCGTAAAGCTCGAACATGCCAGATTTATTAATCGCGGCGAGCAGCGGTGGGCAGCCCGCGGGCTGGAAGAGCATCGGCGTCGCGCCGAAGTCGAAATCGTCAAAGCCGTCGTTCGGAATATTCGGGGGGTAGTTATTTTGACGAACGGTCCACAGCGCAGAGCCCAATTCGAGCACCTGCTCCGCGTAGCCGGCGTTCTGCTGCTGCTTCGGAGTCGTGTTGGTATCAGCATTGCCCGTCGCGATGAAGACGCCGTTGGTCGCCGGGTCGATGGAGGCGCCGCCCGGTCCCCATATGCCGCCGCCGCTCGTGCCTTGCTCGTTATTGCCGCTCACTGTAAAGAAGGTGTTGACGATGACCGGTTTAGTCGTATCGATGGCGACGATTCGTCCATACCAAGGCGAAATGTCGCACGGCGAGCTCGTCACGGCATACAACAAACCGTTGGCCGGATTGTAGGTGAAGCCGCCGTGCATGAAATCTTGCCCCGAATATGGGATCGCCAGCGGCCAACCTTTCGCCTCGACACCGGTCGACAAGTGGAGGGCATGGACGTGGTTGTACCCGTCGGAAAAGTAAATCAAGTGCTTTGCCCGGTCGATCGCGGGCGTTTCGCCGATCGCAAATAGCCCTTTGTTGCCTGCGCAACTATAGGGGCGTTGCGCAACCTTCAATTTCCAGACGAGCTCGCCGCTCTGTGCGTTGATGGCGTACATCGTCGCGCCGACGTTCGAGCCGGCATACAGGATGTTGGTCGGCGCTTTTGCGACTCGAACGCCAAAGGCATAAACCGGCTCGTGAACCATCATGCCGCCGACTTTGAAACGCCAAACCTCCTGTAAGGAGCCGACGTTTTTCACCCCAACGATCGTCTCGTACGGATTGTAGCCGGTGCGTTGCAAATCGAAACCGAACGAATCCCAATCCGTATTCTGCGGATCGCTGATTTTTTTCCGGGAAGATCTCGAGCCGGAAGCGTTCGATGCGGGCAGTGCTTGCAGTTGGGGTGTGGTCGCAGGTCCGTTGCTCGGTCCGCTGCAGCTCGACGGAACGACGATAAGCGCAACGAGAAGGGGCCGGCAGACCTTCTGACGGTACTCTGCGAAGCGACCTTTCGAGGCGCAGAATTGTTTCAACATCAGTTAACCAAGAAGCAGGCAAATGGTAAGAGATGCTGAGGCCGTCGCGTTTCGGTCTTGCTAAGCGCGGTGCCTCTGCGGGGTTACTCAGCTTGCAGACCGCCGACAACCAAGACACCGCTATCACGCTTAGTACGCGTGCCGGATGATGAAGTGTCGCCGTCCTGCTAGTTAAGGCTGCAGGCGCGTCGCGGTCCAATCGCTGCCGCAACGCGTATAAAGAATGCGCTCGTGCATACGGTTAGGACGTCCTTCCCAGAATTCGATGCGCGACGGGACGAGGATATAGCCGCCCCACGAGTGGGGGCGCGGAACGTCGTCGTCTTCAAAGCGCTCATTGAAATGAGCAAAGCGCTCTTCGAGTGTAGCGTAGGACTCGAGGGGTGCGCTCTGCTCGGAAGCCCATGCAGCGATGCGATGTCCGCGGGGGCGTGCATCGAAGTATTCGTCTGATTCGTCATTGTCCAGGGTCGTGACGGCGCCTTCGATGCGCGCTTGGCGATGAAGCTGCGGCCAATAGAGAACGGCGGCTGCCTGCGGGTTCTCCGCGAGCTCGCGTCCTTTACGGCTCTGGTAGGACGTGAAGAATCGCAGGCCGCGCTCGTCCAGACCGCGCAGAAGCACGATCCGCGCCGAGGGAAGCCCTGCACGGTCGGCCGTCGCCAAACACATTGCAGTTGCTTCAAGCTTATCGCCACCGCCGGCGTCATCGATCCAACGCGCGAGCAGGGCGATGGGATCGCTCACGGATAGCGGCCGAGTCCGAAGCCCGCGAGAAACGCGACGAGCATTCCGAGCGCGCCGGCGACCGCGAACCCCACGGATGCGTCGACCGGCTTGCGCGCAAGCGAGGTGACGCGGCCCAGTCGCGCGAGGGCGTCGCGAAGCTGCGTCGCGTTCTCGGCTCGTGCATAAGCGCCTCCGCTCGCGCCGGCATAGCTGCGCAACGCATCTTCGTCGATCGTGGCCTCCTCGTTGGTTCCCGGGATGAGCCCTCCGTTGGGCGTTCCGATGCCGACGGTGTAAACCGGAATATGATGAGCGCCGAGCCATTGCGCGATCTCTGTAGGGTCGGCTCCCGCGTTGTTGACGCCGTCGGTGATGAGAATGACGACGCGGTGGCCTGTGGACGGAAGCATCTGAGCGGCGAGCTTGAGCGCATCGCCGATGGCCGTCGCGCCGTTGGGAAGCGGCACCGCATCGAGCGCGGCGGAAACCGACTGATGGTCGGCGCTCAACGGCGCAACGACCCCGGCAGCTCCGGCGAAGGAGATAACGCCGATCTTCGTGCCCGGCGGGCTCTGTGCGATAAAAGCTCGAGCTGCGCCCTTGGCCGCTTGGGAGCGAGTTGGAAAAACATCGGCCGAGGCCATGGATCCTGACGTGTCGATGCACATGAAGACGTAGCCGTCTCTTACGGGAAGCGGTATCGATACGTGCGGTCCGGATATTCCCACGACGACGTCGGCAAGCGCTAAGATCCAAAGAGCTTGCAGCGCGCCCGGAATCCATTGCCGCGGCTTGGCGGCTTCGACGAAGAACGCAACGTTCGAGTATGCCAGATCGCGGGCCGTTGCGCGCCGTTGCAGCCGTGCGTAGAAAATAGCAAATGCCACAACGGCGATGATGCCGAGGACCAGCCGGGCGGGATGATCGACGCTCACGCGTGAGGCAGACCGAAGGCAGCCGCAAGCGATGCACGGCCGTCTTCTTCTCGCAGAATCCCGGTGCGCCAATTCGCAGATGCAAATCGCGTCAGCAGGCTGGCTTCGCGTCGGCGGACGGCGTTTGCGAAGGCCGCGCGCTCGCGCCGGCCGACGTAGGCGCGCACCATCCCTCCCTCGGCTCCGCGCATGCGTACGATGCCCGCGACCGGCAATTCGTCAAACCATGGATCCCGCGCGATGAGCGCGGTGCAGTCGAACCGCGCCCCAAGGTCGGCCAGGTCACGATCGAGGGCCGAATCGAGATCGTGCCAGTCGCCGATCGCCAGCAGCGCGCTGCCGCGAGGTAGCGCGGCGCGCGCCGTCCGCAGCGTGCGCGAGGCGTCGAATCCTGCGGCTCGGGCGCATACCGTCAGCGCTCGGTGTGCTTTGCGCTGGAGTGAGGGCGGCGTCACGCCGGCGGCCTCGACGCGAACGCACCGGTCCTCGCCGCTGGCCGCGCCAAACCAGCTCTCCAAGGCTTCACGGCCGGCGTCCAACAGTCTACGTCTCCTGCCAACGAGCATCGAGGGCGACGTGTCGACGATCGCGGCCAGCGTGAGCGCGACGTCTTCAAGCACGACGCGAGACTGAAGTTCGCCTGAACGCGCGCTTGCGGCCCAATCGATGCGGCGAACGTCGTCCCCGGGAACGTAGGCACGCAGCTCGACGAACTCATAGCCGTCACCGCGATAGATCGTCGGTGATCCGGCGCCCAAATTCCGAGGACGATTCCGAGCCCGCAGCAGCGCCTCACGGATCGTCATGGTGCCGGTACCGCGGCGACCAGTGCGTCGATGACGCGGTCGACGCTGATCGCTTCGACCGCGAGCCGGTAATTGAAACCGATGCGGTGACGCAGCGCATGCGCGGCGACCGCGCGCACGTCGTCGGGAAGGGCGAAGTCGCGGTCGTTGAGCAGCGCGAGCCCGCGTGCGAGAAAGGCAAGCGCGAGCGTCGCGCGCGGGCTCGCGCCATAGTCGATCAGTTCCGCGGCAGAGAACGTCGCGCCGGACGGCGAGCGCACGCTGACGTGCTCCGCCTGTCGGGTCGTCGCGACCAGCTCGACGATGTACCGCTTAAGTTTCTCCTCGATGTGCACGCGGTTGGCTTGGACGCGCCATGCTCGGACCGTGTCGAGTGTGGCGACGGCGCGGACGGGCTGTGTCTGAGCCACGGCGAATCGGTCGAGAATTCGCAGTTCTTCTTCGCGTGAAGGATAGAGGACGTTGACCTTCATCAGGAAGCGGTCCATCTGAGCGATCGGCAAGGCGTACGTCCCTTCGGAATCGAGCGGATTCATCGTGGCCATGACCACGAACGGATCGGGCAGTGCATAGGATTGTGGACCGATCGTCACCTGACGCTCCTGCATCGCCTCTAAGAGCGCGGACTGGACTTTGGCCGGCGCGCGATTGATTTCATCCGCCAGCACGACGTTAGCAAAGATCGGCCCCAAGACGGTTGCGAAGGCGCTCTCACGCTGGTTGAAGACACGTGTGCCGACGATGTCGCTGGGCAGCAGATCGGGCGTGAACTGAATGCGCTTGAAATCGCCCTCGAGCGCCGCGGCCAAAGAACGGCAGGCTAGCGTCTTTGCCAGCCCCGGCGGGCCTTCGAGCAGCACGTGACCGTTGCAGAGCAGCGCCAGGAGCAGGGCCTCGATCACCCCCGCCTGACCGACGATCGTCTCTCCAAGTGCGGCGCGAAGATCGCCGGGACTGCGTGCGACGATCACGGCACCGACTCGATGTAGCGCTCCAGCGCCGAGCAGGCATCTTCAATTGCGGCGTGCAGGTCGCCCTCATGAGTGAACGCGCTTCGCTCCAGCGCAACGAGGAGCTGGCGCATCGTAACCTCGTGCAGGCCGGTTCGCCGCAGCACGTCGCCGAGCGTTTCTCCGTCGGAGGCGCCCACCATGCGCCACATCGCGGTTCGGACGGCGACGGCGGCGGCGCGGGAACGCTGCGTGCGCAGCACCGCAAGCGCGTCTTGCGCCTGCTCCCGCTCCGAGCGCTCCCGCAGCGAGGGCGCCGTTGAGGGCACGGCCGCCGTTGAGGTCGCGGCAGGAGAAGGTGCGGGAAGCCGGCTGCGACGCCGAACGAAAAGCAGCACTATCATCGCAAGACACCCAATGCCGAGCATCCAAAGCAGCAGCCACAGCACTAACCGCAGCGCGGCAAGCGACGCCGCGAGCAGCACGCGGCCTCCACTGCGCAGCAAGTGGTCCGAACCCGATCCCATGACGCGCAGCCGCAGCGAGTTGCTATACCATTCTTTCGCCCGGCCGTCGCGTGCATCGATTGCGAGCAGCGTTGCCGGCGCTATCGCCAGAGGGCCCGGGTTACGCGCAACGACGGTGATCGTCTCGCGGTAGAGCGTTCCACGCGGGCGGCTCGCGGTCTCCCGCTCATCGCCGAGCAGTTCCAGCTCGGCGAGAATCGGCAGATTGATATTCTGCATTTTTGGGACCCGCTCGCGTACGCGCACGGTCAGCACGAGATGGAAGGGCACGTCGATTTTTGGCGCCGTTGTGTCGGAGGCGAGGTCGAACGACTCGACGGTCAAGCGCGCAAGCGTCTCTCCGTGCGCGGATTGCAGCACGGCCGTAAAAAGAGCAAGGCTCGCCGCTACGCGCGCGGCAGCTCGTCTAACCACGCTGCGAAGAGCCTGTGCGCATCGAATGGGCCGGGCGAGGCTTCGGGGTGAAACTGAACGCCGGTGACGGGAAGCGCGCGGTGGCGGAACCCTTCGTTGGTGCCGTCGTTGAGATTCGTCATGGTCGCTTCGAGCTCGTCGGGCAGCGATGCCGCATCGACGGCGTAGCCGTGGTTGTGCGCCGTGACGAGCACTTCTTGTGCGTTCATATCGATCACCGGTTGATTTCCGCCGCGGTGTCCGTAGGGAAGCTTGTACGTGCGTCCTCCACACGCAAGTGCGAGGAGCTGGTGGCCCAGACAGATCCCGTAGAGGGGCTTACGCCCAACCAGCGCGCGCAGCAGCTCGATGGTCTGCGTCAGATCCGTCGGATCGCCTGGACCGGGCGAGATGAAGACGGCATCGGGATCCGAGGCGAGCACCTCCTCCTTCGTTGCGTCGTACGGTACCACCACGATTCGCGCGCCGAGCGCTTCGAGCTGTCGCAGGATCGCGCGCTTCACGCCGCAGTCGATCAGCACGATGCGCCTTCCCTCTTGGGTGCCCACGTCGTACGTTTCGCGCGTCGCGACGCTCGAGACGAGCGCCTTGGTGCTCGCGTCGCGCACGAACTCGGCGAGCCGTCGCTCTGCCTGCAGAAGTGCATCGTCGCCCACCGCAAGCGCGGCCCAAATCGTTCCGTGTTCCCGCAGAGTAATCGTGATTGCACGCGTGTCGGCCCCGATCAATACCGGAATGCGCTGATCGTCGAGCCACGACGGTAAGTCCTGTTTAGAGAGATGATGCGACGGATGGTAGGCGATCTGCTTGATCACCGTGCCGGCGACGCAGGCACGCGGGTATTGTGCCGCGCTGCCCGAGATGCCGTAGTTGCCGATCATCGGATAGGTAAACGTGAGGATCTGACCGGCGTACGACGGGTCGGTTAGCGCTTCTTCGTACCCCGTCATTCCGGTGTAGAAAACCGCTTCGCCGAGGGCGGTCCCTTCGAACCCAAGGCCGTCGCCGTCGAAACGGCTCCCGTCGGCAAGGAAGAGCGCGGCGCGATGAGTGGTATGCGTCATGCCGCGCAATTTTGCGCGCGATATCGCACGATGCCGCCGACGATCGTTGCCAGCACTTTGCGCGGCAGCCGGCAGCCGGCGAAAGGCGTGCACTTTCCCTTGGACGCGAATGCCGTCGAATCGACGGTCCAAGCTCGGTCGGCGAAGATCGTTACGTCGGCCGGTTCCCCGATCGCGAGCGTCCCGCCGCGGACGCCGACGATGCGCGCGGGGTTGGTCGAAAGCAGCGCGACGAAGCGCCCCAACGGCAAATCCGGAAGCGCAGCGGCATAGGCTCCGACTGCGACCTCCAGGCCCGAGAATCCCGGCGCGGCCGGGCGCGCGTCTCGTCCCTTCTCCGGCGCATGGGGCGCGTGATCGCTCGCAAAAGCGTCGATGGTGCCGTCACGCACGCCGCTGCGGAGTGCCTGCACGTCCCGCTCGCTCTGCAACGGCGGATTGACCGTTGCGGCATCGCCGATCTGCGCAAAGAGAGCGTTCGTAAACGTTAGGTGGTGCGGCGTTACTTCGCAGGTAACCCGCACGCCTCGCATGCGAGCTCGACGTACTTGCTCGAGTGCATCGCCGGTGCTGAGGTGGGCGATGTGCCACGCTTTCCCAGTCTGCTCCGCGATCCGTAGATCGCGTTTCACGATCGCGCCTTCCGGCTCGCAGTGCACGATAAACGGTGCGCGAAGATTGCGCGCGAGCATTGCCGCTTCTCGCAACAGCTTCGCGTCTTCGACGGTATCGCCGTCGTCGGAAAACGCGACCGCGCCTGCTTGCGCCAACGCGCCGAAGTCGCACGGTTGGGTGCCGTTGCGCCCGCGCGTGATAGCCGCAATCGGCGTAACCCGGCACCGAGCATGACGCACGACTTCGCGCATCAACCAGTCGAGGGTGGCTGGATCGTCGAGCGCAGGGTTCGTGTTCGGCATGCAGGCCACCGTCGCAAAACCGCCGCGTACCGCCGCTTCCGTCCCCGTTGCCATCGTCTCTTTCTCCGGAAATCCCGGCTCGCGCAGGTGGACGTGGATATCGATGAACCCTGGTGCCACAATGGCCCCAGCGGCATCGAGGATCTCTTCGTCGCTCGACGCTTCGAGGTGCTCCCCGATTTCGAGGATCGCGCCGGCGCGCACCCGCAAGTCGCGCAGCGAATCCAGGGCGGTCGCCGGGTCGACGACCCTGCCCCCTTTGATCAGCAGTCCCGTCATCGAGCGTTGACGAGCAAATCGAGAACGGCCATCCGAACTGCGACGCCGTGCTGGACTTGCCGAGCGTACCGCCAGCCGGCGAACTCCAACACCGAATCGTCGAGCTCCACGCCGCGATTATAGGGTCCGGGATGCATGACGATTGCATCTTTGCGCGCGAGCGCCAAGCGCCGCCGGTCGAGCCGATACCGATCGACGTACTCGTAATCGGAGATTGGAGTCTCGACAAACCGCTCCCGTTGAATGCGTAAGAGAACGATCGCATCGAGGTCCGGCAGTGCCGCGTCAAAATCGCGTTCCACCCGAATGCCGGTGCCCGCATAACTGCTGGGAAGGAAGGATTCAGGACCTATCAATACGACCGACGCGCCGAGGCGAGCGAGACCGCGAATCGTCGAATGCGCCACGCGGCTGTGGAGAACGTCGCCCACGATTGCGATCGTGCGGTCTGCCAGCTCGCCGAACTCTTCGATGAGCGTGTAGATGTCGAGCAGCGCTTGGGTGGGGTGCGCGTGCACGCCGTCGCCCGCGTTGATGACGTGGCCGTCAAACGCGAGCGCGACGCGTTGAGGAAAGCCGGCTTCGGGATGACGTACGACGACGACACAGATGCCAAGCGCGCCCAGCGTGAGGGCGGTGTCCTCCAGCGTCTCACCTTTGGTTGAAAGGCTGAGATTCTTCGGCGCGAGGTTGATGACGTGGGCCCCGAGCTCGAGCTGGGCAAGATTGAATGAGGTGAACGTGCGAGTGCTCTCTTCAAAGAACATGTTGACGCAGGGCTTTCCCGCGAGCAATGGTCCGGGCGCGGAACGTTCGAAAGCGGCCGTACGATCGAAGATCAGCGCGAGCTCCTGCGCGGTCAAGTCGTCAAGGTCTATCAGGCTACGGCGTACGCGCACTCAAGCACTCCGGCTCTCCACGATCGTGATCTCGTCGGTTGGCGCGGGGCGGGAGGCGAGCACGACTTTCACGTGCTCGCGCGGCGTGGTTGGCGTGAAGCGTCCGACGTAATCGGGTTGAATTGGAAGCTCGCGCAGACCTCGATCGACGAGAACGCAAAGGCGGATCGCCGCCGGCCGTCCGAGATCGGTAACTGCGTCCAGGGCCGAGCGAATCGTGCGCCCCGTGTAGAGGACGTCGTCGACGACCACCACGATGCGCCCCGCGAGGTCGAGCGGGATCCGGGATTCGGGGAGCTCGTGCGTCACGCTATCGTCGCGGTAGAGGTTGATGTTCAGAAACCCGAGGGCCGGCGCTCGCCCACTGATTCGTTCGATCTCCGAGGCCAGGCGCTCGGCAAGCGCTTCGCCGCCGCGCCGGACGCCGAGCACCACCAGCCCCTGCGCGGCCTCGTTGGGCTCGAGAATTTGATGAGCGAGGCGTGCGACGATCCGCTCGATTTCGGCGCCGCGCGCAACGACGCGGCGATCGGCAGCCGTCGTCACGCAGGCTCCTTCAACTCGACCAAAGCGGCCTCTACTCTTTCCAGCTCGCCCCGATAGTTCGCAAGCTTCTCTCGCTCTTTCTTAACCACGCTCGGAGCGGCTCTCGCGACGAAAGCCTCATTGCCGAGCTTTCGCTCCCCACGCTCGATTTCAGAGCGCAGCTGCGCTGCCTCCTTGCGATAGCGCTCCGCAAGCAGGCCCCGAGGTGCACGCACGGCGAGGGCCGCGAGCGCCGCTTCGGTGCTCTCTCCGACCGGCGCGGAGCGCTCGATCGATGCGGTCGCGAGAAGCCCTAACAGTTCCGCCATCTCTTCGGAGAGGTTTGCCGGAAGCTCCAGCACGACGCGATCTCTGGGGTGAAGACCGAACTCCGCGCGCATGTTCCGAACGCGTTCGACCGCGCGCTGGAGCTGCGCAAACTCGCCCGCATGCACCGGAAACGCGGGTACCTCGAGCGGATCGGGAAAGTTTGCGGTGACGATCGTCTCGCCGTCGTGCGGTATAGCCAACCAAACCTCTTCGCTAATGAACGGCGCGATCGGGTGGAGCAAGCGCATTGCGCCATTCCAAACGTAGGAGAGTACCGGCGCTCTGGTCGATCGGTTCGCGTCGGCCTTGGTCGCCTCAACGTACCAGTCGCAAAACTCGTACCAGATGAATCGCCACATCGTGTCGGCCGCATTACCGAAATCGTACGCGTCCAAAAGTCTTCGCATACGCTCGATCGTCTCGCGAAACCGCGTGAGAATCCACCGGTCTGCGATGGTAAGCGCGCAGGCGCGCGGCAGCGTCATCGGCGGCGGCAGCCTTTCGGGCAACGCGAGCATATATCGGGTCGCGTTCCAGATCTTGTTATTGAAGTTGCGTGCCTCTTCGCATCGCGATTCTTGGTAACGGATTTCTTGCCCCTCGAGTCTCATCTGTCGAAGGATCGAAAAGCGGAACGCGTCGGCGCCGTACTTATCCACCAATTCCATCGGATCGATCACGTTCCCAACCGACTTCGACATCTTCCGGCCCGCCGCATCGAAGACGAGCGGAGTGATGACGACGTCGTAAAACGGGATCTTGCCGATCACGTGCAGACCGAGCATCACCATGCGGGCAACCCACAAGAAGATGATCTCCCCGGCGGTGACCATCACCTGGGACGGATACCAGCAGCGCAGCTCGGCGGTCTGATTCGGCCAGCCGAGAATGGAAAACGGCCAAAGCCCGCTCGAAAACCAAGTGTCGAGCGTATCGGAGTCACGCGTCAGCGCTCGCGTATTGTAATCGCGCTGCGCTATCTCGAGCGCGGCCTCTTCGCTTTCGGCAACGATCTCTTGCCCGTCGGGCGTGTACCAGACCGGAAGCCGATGCCCCCACCAAATCTGACGGGAGACGTTCCAATCGCGGATATTTTCCAGCCACTGTTCGTAGGTGCGCCCATAGCGCTCCGGCACGAATCGAATTCGCCCGCTGCGATAGGCGTCCAGCGCCGGGCCGGCCAACGGCGCCGCCCTCACGAACCACTGCAAGGATAGGAGCGGCTCGACGACGTCGCCGCTGCGTTCGCTCGTGGCGATCGAATGACGGTGCTTGTCGGCAGCGACGAGGAGTCCGAGCCGCTGGAGGTCCTCGACGATTTGAGTCCGCGCCTCGAAGCGATCGAGGCTCGCGTATCGTCCGACCGCGACTTCGTCCCCCCGCATTCGCGCATCGATTCCTATGACCGACGGCATAGGCAACGAGTGACGAACGCCGATCTCGTAGTCGACCGGATCGTGCGCGGGCGTGACCTTGACCGCGCCGGTTCCAAACTGGGGATCGACGGCGTCATCGGCAATGATCGGGATGGCACGCTCGAGCAGCGGTGGCAGCCAGGCCGTGCGACCGACGAGGTGAGCGAACCGCCGATCTTTCGGGTGAACGGCGATGGCAACGTCGGCAAGCATCGTCTCGGGTCGGGTGGTGGCAACCTGGATGCCCTCGCTCGGATCCTCTCGTGAGAACGGATAGCGGATGCGCCAGAGGGTGCCTTCCTGCTCCACATGCTCGAGCTCCGCATCGGAAATGGTCGACTGTGCCGTGGGATCCCAATTGATGAGCCGATTCCCGCGGTAGAGAAGTCCCTCGCGGTAGAGCTGCACGAAGACCCGGCGTACCGCAGCCGAGAGGTTTTCGTCCATCGTGAAATGCGAGCGTTGCCAGTCCGGCCCGAAGCCGAGCCGGCGAAACTGCGCGTCGATCTGGCCACCGAAGGTTCGAGACCACTCCCAGCCCCGTTCGACGAAGCGTTCCCGGCCGAGATCTTCCCGCCGCACGCCTTCGCGCGCGAGCTCCTTGACGAGAACCGCCTCAGTCGCGATAGCGGCATGGTCGACGCCGGGCAGCCAGTCGGCGTTTTCCCCGAGCATCCGGTGGTAGCGAGTGAGTACGTCCATCGGCGTGTAGGTTGAGGCGTGACCTAAATGCGCGCGGCCGGTCACGTTCGGCGGCGGCATGCAGATGATGAAGGGCGGCCGCGCGGGATCAGGATCCTCGTGAAAGTAGCCGTTGCGTTCCCAGCGCTCGTAGAGACGCGCTTCAACCGCGTGCGGATCGTAGTGTTTGGGGAGGTCCATGCGCTCAGGCATACCTAGGGCTCAGATTTGACCCAAATCTAGGAGACGAAAGCCGAAGTTTGCTATGGCAATCGAGGCTTTCGACGACAACGAGTTGGGGCAAATATGAGCCCTAGGCGGGCATGTCCTTCTTCTGCTCGTGATAAACGAGCGTCGGCGATTCCTTCTTCTCGATGACATCCTTGTTGACGACGCACTTCTTGACGCCTTGCAGCGATGGCAGATCGTACATCACCTCGAGCATCGTCTCTTCCAGGATCGAGCGCAAGCCGCGCGCGCCGGTCTTGCGGCGCTGAGCCTTCCCGGCAATCGCGACCAACGCTTCTTTCGTAAACTGAAGATCGACGCCGTCCATGTTGAGGATCTTCTGGAACTGGCGAACGAGCGCGTTGCGGGGCTCGGTGAGAATCCGGCGTAGCGCCAGCTCGTCGAGCGCATCGAGGGTCACCACAATCGGAAGGCGTCCAATAAACTCGGGTATCAGGCCGAATCGCAGGAGATCTTCAGGCATCAGCTGCTGCAGGAGTTTGCCGACGCGGACCTCGCGCTTTCCCTCCGGTTGTGCGCGAAAGCCCATGTTGTTGGCCGCGACCCGAGACTCGATGATGCGCTCGAGGCCGTCGAATGCGCCGCCGCAGATGAAGAGCACGTTGGTGGTATCGATCTGAATGAACTCTTGATGCGGATGCTTGCGGCCGCCTTGGGGCGGCACGTTAGCGGTCGTGCCTTCGAGAATCTTTAGCAGCGCCTGCTGAACGCCTTCGCCGGACACGTCACGAGTAATCGAAGGGTTCTCGCTCTTGCGCGCGATCTTGTCGATCTCGTCGATATAGACGATGCCCTTTTCGGCACGCTTTACATCGTAATCGGCCGCTTGAATCAGCTTGAGTAAGATGTTCTCTACGTCTTCACCGACGTAGCCCGCTTCGGTGAGCGACGTGGCGTCGGCCATCGCGAGGGGAACGTCGAGGATCTTAGCCAGCGTTTGCGCCAGGTAGGTCTTACCAGATCCGGTCGGACCGACCAAAAGGATGTTCGATTTTTGCAGCTCTACGTCATCGGCCGCTCCGCCGACGTTGATGCGCTTGTAATGATTGTACACGGCGACGGCGAGCGATTTCTTCGCGCGCTCCTGGCCGATCACGTACTGATTCAGGATATGATTGATCTCTTTGGGCTTTGGAATGTTGCGCAGACGCACGTTCTCGTCAACGTTCTTGTAGAGCTCCTCTTCGATGATCTCGTTGCAGAGCTCGATGCACTCGTCGCAAATATAGACACCGGGGCCGGCGATCAACTTGCGCACCTGCTCCTGCGATTTTCCGCAGAAGCTGCACTTGAGCTGACCCTTATCGTCTCCAAAGCGAAACATCGCGCGCCGGATTAATCCTCTCTTTACGCCGGTAGCGGCAGGCCCTGACGATTTTCGATAATCTGGTCGATTATCCCGTAGTCCTTGGCCTCATTAGCAGTCATATAGTAATCGCGCTCGATGTCTCTCAGGATCTGTTCGAGCGGCTTATTCGTCGTTTCTTGGTAGATCCGTGCGACCGTCTGGCGGGTGGCCAGGAGGTCGCGGGCGGCGATTTCGACGTCCGTCGCCTGGCCCCCGATCTGAGAGACCCAGGGCTGATGGATGACGATCTTGGCGTTTGGGAGGGCATACCGCTTTCCAATCGCCCCTCCGGTCAAAAGAATCGATCCCATGGAGGCGGCAAAACCCATGCAGATGGTCGCTACGTCAGGCTTTATAAAGCGCATCGCGTCGTACATCGCCAACCCGGCGGTTACGCTGCCGCCGGGACTGTTGAGGTACATGTCGATGTCTTTCTCGGGGTCCTCCTTCTCTAAAAAGAGGAGTTGCGCGATGACGAGATTCGCCAGGTGGTCGTCGATCGCGCCGCCGACGAAGACGATTCGATCCTTGAGCAGGCGCGAGTAAATGTCGTAGGCGCGCTCCCCGCGCGCCGTTTGTTCTACGACCATTGGCACCAAGTGTCCCATACCGCCTTCTACGACGTCGCGCGCCGGGTTTCTTCGTCGGTCGTGACGACGGCGTTGTCGATAAGGAACTCAAGCGTCTTGTTTCGCACGATGCCGTCCACAAGCGAGAGCAGATTATTTCCCAAGGCCTTGCGTATTCGAGCTACGGGCTGACCGTAACGCCGTGCCAGCGCTTCGAGCTCCGCTGCGATATCTGACGGCGTCGCGGCGATGTTTTCGGCTTTGGCAATCGCTTGGATCAAGAGTGCCGCCTTAACGTGCCATTCGGCCTCGCTGCGGTGGGCGGCGCGAACCTCCGCCTCGTCTCGTCGCTCTGGCGGGACGGCTCTGACGGTCTCTTCGACGAGGCGGTCGAGCTCGTTCTCTACCAACGATGGAGGCAGCGGAAAATCGTGAGCCGCCAGGAGCTGGGTCATGATCGCGTTGCCGACGGCCCGGCGAGCTCGACCGTCCGCCACCGCTTGCAAGCGGCGGCGAAGGTCGTCGCGTAGCTGACCCAGCGTTTGATTTTCCGAGATGGTTCGAGCAAAATCGTCGTCGATCGGGGGCAGCTCGAGCTCCTTGAGCTCTTGGAGCGTTACCGTAAACTGGGCGGGCTTTCCGGCGAGCTCGGCAGCGGGATACTCGTCGGGAAAACCGACCTCGATTTGCTTGGTCTCACCCGGCAGCATGCCGACGATGCCGGTAGTGAAGCCCGGCACGAATCGCCCCTCCGCGAGTTCGACGGTTTCTGCTTCCCCGCGCCCGCCTTCAAAAGGCTTCCCGTCGATGAGACCCTCGTAGTCGAGCGTGGCGATGTCGCCCAGCCTCGCCGGGCGCTCAGCCGGAACCAGGGTCGCCCGTTCCTTGGCAAGCGCCGCGAGGCTCCTTTCGACGTCGACCTCCGTAATAGCGGACGGCGGCTGCGACGCGGCGATGCCCTTATAGGCTCCAAGCATAATGGTAGGTCGAACCTCGACGGTCGCCTTGAGGCGCGTTGGGCGTCCGTCCGTCTCTTCCACGATCTCGAACTTGGGGCGCTCGACCGGCTCGACGTCGTGCTCGCGGACGGCCTTCGCATAGACTTCCGGCACCACTTCGTCGACTGCCTCGGTGGTGACCGCATTGCTTCCGTAGGTCTGCTCGAAGATTTTCCGCGGGACTTTGCCTTTGCGGAAGCCCGGCAGGCGCACGTTCTTGACGAGCCGGCGGAAGGCGCGATCCTCGGCGGCGGCGAGTTCTGCTTCGGTAAGCGAGAATTCGAGAGCCACCACGGTCGGTGCTAGCTGCGTAATCGTTGAGCCGGTCATAAGAAATCAGCGGAAGACGAGATTCGAACTCGCGACCCTCGCCTTGGCAAGGCGATGCTCTACCACTGAGCTACTTCCGCGGGTCTCGCTCGCTGGTTCTGTTGCGCAATCACGCCGCGCGGTCCACACGATGCTCCCATAAACAGCTCGCTAGGTTTGAAAAAGGGCACTCCCGCAGAGTGTGGGCAAGCAGAGACTCGAACTCTGACGGGTCGCCCCACTGGATCCTAAATCCAGCGCGTCTGCCAGTTCCGCCACTTGCCCGGCGACCCGGATAGATAGAACGCATCGGGCGCTTTTCCTGTTCCGAACCAGCGCCTCACTTTGGAAACGGCCCTTGAGGCTTTCTCCTTAAGGCAAGTCTTCCGGCAGCCTCGGATCGCTGAGCCGCTCGAGCTCCCGTACGAAATAATCGAAAGCCTCTTGAGGCAGACGAATGCCCTCCTTCGTGCAGATGTCTTGCAGAATGTTCTCGGCTTCTCCGCGGCTCAGGTGATGATCCGCGCGAGGTGCTCCGCCCTCCGCCGCCGTCTTGACCTTCGACCAGATGCGATCGACCATCACAAACCGACCTCACAGCAGCCTTACCCATAAGCAGTCGTTTTATGAAGAGCGTGGGCTCGCTTACTCAGTATCGGGCGCCCTCAGGTCGACGGGCTGGGCCATGAAATAATTGGCGTCGTGTGGAGCTCGAATCGGTACGAACTTGCGCGGAGCAGCAGCGAAGTTGAAGCAGTCAAGCTCGGGCGACTTTGCGCGCGTGTCGCTCGCAGCTAAGCGTGCCAGTCCAAACTGGTCTTCGACGAATTTCAAGATGCTGCCGTGCTCGTAACGCACGTGCGAGACGTACTCTCGTTTTGCATACGGTGAAATGATTAGTAATGGAAGCCGAGGCCCAAGTGAGTCGTTACTCTTGTAGACGGGCGGCTCGGGGTCGTACCAACCGCCGTAGTCGTCCCAAAAGATAAAGATGGCAGTAGAGCTCCAGTACCGCGATTCACCGATCGCATTCACCAACGACGCAACCCAGGACGGCCCCGTATTCGAACCGGAACCCCCATGATCGGAGTTGGGCAAGGTGGGCGTAATCCAGGTCACGGTCTCGAGCTTTCCATTGGAGACGTCGCGTAGGAAACGGGCCGGCGGTGAGATGACGTTCTCGTTCCACTCGCGACTGTAGTAAATGTGTTTGATTGCCTGATAAGCGCTCCAAACGCCGTGACCACCGACGACTGCAACGCCATAGAACGCCCACGTCAAAGCTGCCCGGTCGAGCTCATCGGCGAGCGTCGTGGGATTCCAGCACGGCACCGTGTAGCCTTGCGGAAATTTGCGTTGGGGGCCAAGCATCGCTACCTTGTCGGTCCTGCCGCCGGGGCAGCCCCAATTCGTAAACGGGTAATCGATCGACGAATTCGGGTTCTGACCCGTTATGATGTACTGATGAGAGGTGAAACTACTGGAATCGAAGTTCGAAGCGAACATCTCATCGGCTAGGACGTACTGCCTTGCCATATCAAAGTACGGCTTCGTCTCGTCGTGAGGGACGTAGCTATACGGTGGATTCTTATTCGGGCACGCGACGCAGTCCCACTTCTCGTTATCGAAGCCGTTCATGCGGCAGCGTGTACCTGGAATTTTTCCTGCGCCGTTGCAGGCCGCTAGGAAGCCGTTGGCGTTGTGTTCGAGGTTCCACTTCGTCTCGAGTGGGACAGGCTGAAGCTCGATCTTCTCGTTCTTTAGACCGTAGCCGTACGATGCGGTCTTTGCGCCGGGAAAGCCGTAGAAAAGATTGTTGAAGCTTCGGTTCTCCTGAATGATGATGATGACGTGCTGGATTTTCCCCCGAAACCGATGCAGCGGCTCGACTGGCGCGTCGCCCCGGTGCAGACCGCCAAATCGCGCATTCGCGGGCGATGGCAGTTCGCTCGTGCCCTTGCAAGCGCAAAGAAAAAGCGCTACAACCGCAATTAGCGGTCGTCTTGTAAAAAATCCCCTCATCCAGGCACCTCTTCACCGATCCCGAGACGTCTCGGGTGATTCTGCGTTTACTTTGGCGCTCGTGAGCAAACGTCCCACCCAACGCCGCTCCGCGTCGACAGGCTGCGGCCTCACTCGACACGAGGGGTCCTGCTTCAATACGCATCTCGATGACAAAGGAGAAACGACCGCTCAAATCAGAGTCTACAGAGGCATGGTCGTTGACCACTTTTCAAGCCTCCGCGAGCTCGAGTCCCTTCGATCCCGGTGGATGGAGCTTTACGACGCCGATTCTGAGGCGAGCTTATTTCTTTCGTGGGAATGGCTCCACGCATGCCTTGCCACCGAAAGAAAGCGCTGGATGGTGTTGGGAGTCCGCGACGGCAACGGCCCGTACGTCGCCTTTCTGCCGTTGACGTTCGGGCGTTTTCCGCCCGTCGGACCCGCGCTCAGCCGCGTGTTGTGGCTGGGAGGCAGCCCACGGGCCGATTTTACCGGCATGGTCGGCGTTGGCGGCGAAGAATCGCGCATCATTCCGGTGCTCGCGCGCGAGATCGAAGCGCTTCCGTGGGATAACTTCGCGATAAGCAGCTGCGCCGATCGACGGATCGCGACGCTCGTCGAGCAATTCTTGCCCAACCGCTTTCAGATCCTGCCCGGGGAGGCAACCCCCTGTCCTTACGTCGAGTTGCCGTCGACATGGGAAGAGTACCTCGAAGGACGTGGCCGTTCAACTCGGCGTACGATCCGCTCCCATCTGCGTAAGATTGAATCCTTGAATGGCTACCGTCTCGATTTTCCGCCATCCAATCAAGCCGACGCGGCCATCGAGACGCTCTTGCGCGTCAATAGCATGCGCTGGAAAAAAGATTTGCGAGACTGGCAGCAAGTCTACGGTGAGCTGTTCGCGCGTTGTTATGCCTCCGGGCGCTTTCAGGTGGCTGCGATGTATCAAGGGGAAGCGCTCATGGCAGCGCAGGGCTTTTTCGTCGAGGACAAGCGGCGCACGGTCGTTGCGTACATGATCGGCCACAATCCCGAATACGCACAGTTCTCGCCGGGCGTAATGCTGGGCTGCGCAAGCATCCGTCGCGCGATCGAAGAGGGCTATCAACGCTACGAGCTCTCGCGCGGCGACCAAGCGTATAAAATTTCCCTTGCTACCGACGTTAAGTATACGACGAACACGACTCTTAGACGCAAAGGCGTGCGGGTCGCGGCGCTTAACGTGGGCAGAGAAGGCTTTTTTGCGGCGAAGCGCCTCGCTCAAAACCTCTTGGTCCGCCGAGCATGAGTCTCATGACTCGCCGCCTCCATACACGATTGAGTCGACGGGAGCTTTATCGGAACCCGTGGCTTGCCGCCGAGGCTCACGAAATCGTACATCCCAGCGGTATGCCGGGAGAGCACCTCCTCCTCGTAACGCCGCAATCTTGCGGCGTCGTCGTTGAGGACCGCGGCGAGTTATTGTTCGCCCAGCAGGCAAGATTCGCGGCGCAGCGGCTCGTTATCGAGATCGTGAAAGGCGGAGCCGGCCCCAGTGAGCTGCCATTGGATTGCGCGAAGCGAGAACTACGTGAAGAACTCGGAATCACGGCTCACATCTGGTCGGAGCTTGGCAGCGTGCGTGAGATTCCGTCGATCGTGGATCCGCCGGTTAAGCTCTTTTTGGCGCGCGAGCTGGATTACGGCGCCGCCGAGCCCGCGCGGGAAGAAAGCATCACGCTCGTGCGATTTGAGATCGGCGGGGCGCTCGACGCCGCCGTCAGCGGCGAAATCGACGATGCGGTGACGATCGCGGCGATCTTTCGTTTCGCCGCTTCGTGCGGATACACAGACGACCTGAAGCCTTCATCGCCTTAGCCGTCGCCAAACGCCGCTGCGTGCGCGCAGAACGACGAGGAGCAGGGTGACGGCCACCGCAACGACGACTACCGGAACCAGCACGTACAACGCCCGTACGCGGCGTTCGATGCCGGCGCACTGCGCGAAGTTCGCGATGAGAAGCGCTTGCGCGCACCAGGCGACGCGCCAACGTTTTCCTTGCCAGCCGCCCCGCGCGCGCGGGCCGTATATGGGCCAGCCGTTTGCTTGCCGACCCCAGAGCGCGCGAGCCGCCGGAAAGTCTCCCAATCTCGCATGCAACGCCGCCAAAGACGGCGCGTCGATGCGCGTAACGTTCCAACTCCGGTCGAAACTTCGAGCGCGCTGCCATTCCCTGATCGATTCATCAAAAGTGTATGCGTCCACATCGCGTATGGATCCGTTTGGCAAGACGCGCAGCGTATAGAACGCCGGATTATTGCCGTAGACCGGTGAGAGCGATCCCAACACGACGATCGGCACGCCCCCGGCGAGCCTGAAGTCGAAACGGTGCGTGTGTCCTGCGATCGCATAGATGATGCGATTACTGGGAGCCGCGAGCGCTTCTACCAGCTGCGGATTGTAGCGTGGCTTCAAAAAGGGCCACGTTAAGAACCCGTGCACGTAGTCTGTCGAAAACGCATCGAATCCGGGCGGAACGTGCATCATGACGACGTTGTGCGTGCCCGAAGGCGTACCCCGCAGCTTCGTTCGCAGCCACGCCAGCTCGTCGGACGCCGCTTGGGAATCGTCCCCTCCGCAGTTCCCTCCATATTCGCTCGAGAGAAGCACGGTATTGAGAACCACCAGCCGAAGCCCGTGCAGCGGAAGCCGCGACGTGTAGTAGCCGCCGCGCAGAAAGGACGCGGAAAAATCGGGCGACGCACCGTTGCGATTTATCAACGGAGCCCAGACGCTGCCGACCGCCGCCAGGTAGGCGCTGCGATCGTCACTTTTGTAGTCGCCGCACGGGGCATCGTTATTTCCAAGCGCGATCGCGAATTGTGCCTTGGGAAACGCGCGACCGAGCTTTCCGGCAATCCAACGCATGGTCCGAATCCCCGCCTCGTCCGGCGTGCCGGCGTTAGCCGGAACGTGCCGTCTAAAATTGTGGACGAGGAAGTCCCCGGGAAGCAAGACGACGGCCGGGTCTTGCGCCGCGCGCTCCATCTGCCGTAGTGCAGACTCAAAGAGCGTTGCGTTCGTATCGGTGGCATTTGGGCTAGGGCGTACCGAACGATTGAAGATGTTGAGATGAACGTCACTCACCGCGAGCCAGACCTGCTCGTTGCTCGACGACTCGGCGGCCGCGGGAATGGCCGCCGCCAAACAGCTCGCAATCAAGGAAGTAATCAGTACCGAGTGCGTGCGTGCGGTCAAAAACGTGGCCGCGTGTCCGCCGAAACGGGGTTTGTTGGGTGCTGCCTTAGGATCGCGGTCTTGGTCGCGTATGCCGGCGGGACGATCGGTGAAGTTGGCGAGATTCTGCGATGAGTCCAGAATCTCGCCTCTTCCCCGACGCTTCGACGTCAGTTGTCTTGCAAGAGAACCATGCCGCACGGACCGCACAGCGTTTCGCCGCTGCCCCTGAATGCCGTCGCTTGCGCGGCCAGGCTGTTGCTCCCCGTGCAGTAGCGTTTGTTCGTGCACGTTGTCAACTTGATCGAGCCGCCCGAAATGCCTTGATACGGCACCGAGGTCATCTCGCCGCCCCGCAGAGAGAGCACGTACCTATACGACGACATCGGGTCGTGCTTGAACCAGCCGCTGCTGACGTGCTCGATGGCGTTGCTCGTGTTGAAGCACGCCGCCGTCTTGCCGTGGTCGGCTCCATTGATGTAGAGGTGCTGGTACTGCTGACAGTAGATTCCCGACGATCCCACGCACTGCACGAGCAGCGCGACGGCACCGCCGCTGTCCCCGGCTCGTGACGGGCAACCGCCGCCGACCGTCTGTACGCGGCCGTTCCACACGAACTTCGGAACGGAAACCTCAGCTCCATACGGTACGAGCGTATCCTCGAAGAAATACGGTACTTCGCCCGTTGTCCCGCCTTCGGTGTATTGGTCCGAGATCACACGATCGGGCATGCGCGTTGCGGGGTTGGGCACGAGCCAACGCCAGGCCAAGGCCGCCAGGCGGACGCGATAGCCGCCGGTAACGTCGCCCGGACCGCCCACGCCGTAACTCGTTTCGATATCGACGATCTTGGCTTTCCCACAACCGTCAGACGTGTGCGAGTACAGATTCGCATTCGTGTTGATGCCCATGGTTACGGTCTGGCTGTCCAAGAACGCGAAGCCGAACCGTCCGGCAAAAATCGGACGCTCCGCCATCATGTATTTCAGATTGCCGCCTGAAACCGTGTGGCAGATGTTGTCGATCGCTGCCTGATCGTCGATCATGCCGGCCGAGCCCGGGTTGTGGCAGTGACCGCCGCTAATGTCGCTGCACGCCTCAACGTTCCCGGCTCCGGTAGCTACGCCGTTGAACGCCATGTCGTGGCAGTTGGAGCCGCAAGCCCCATTGATGAATTTTCCAATCGCCGTTTCGAAATCGGTGGCCGCATGGTACCGGGACCTTCCCATGCGGTCTGCAAAGCCCGACGGCGATACGCCGCTGCCGTACTCGGTCGATACCTTGCCTCCGGGGTCGCCGCCGACGGCGATCCATGCCAGGACCCCGGCGGTGTCTTCCATGATGCCGTACGGCTTCGGAAAGTCGTTTTGATAATTCGTCCCGTTCCAGACGTGACTAGAAAGATAAGAGATCAGCTTAGGGTCGCCGGGACTCATCCGTACATAGGCGTTGTAACTACCAGGGCAGCTGCTTCGCGTCGCCTTATAGACGAGGCGATTGGCTTTTGTTTGCGGCCCCGGATAGGTGTGGAGGATTCCGGATTCGTCGCTGCTGTTGGCGTACTGATACGCCTCGAGGGTGGCCGGAGTGTTGCAAAGGTTATGAAAAAAATTGATGTACTTGTAGGGCTGGCAAGTCGAGATGCTGCTGACGCCCGGACAGTTGGCGGCAAGTGACTTGCTGGAGAACGCGCTGCTAACGAAGATCGCGGCAAAAAGATGCCGGTCGGGAATTGCACCGGGATCTTTATCTTGTGAGTCCCCGCCAAACCCCCACACGGGAATGACGAGAGGAACGTTCTGAGGTCGCGTTGATAGCGAGCGAAGATGTACCCGTGCGTGCGCTGCCCGCACCGAGGGGGGCATGAGGGCCGTTGAGTCTATTCCTCTAGTTGCTGAGGCTCCGGGTGGCAGCTGAGACGGTGCCGTTAAGGATGTTTGTCCGCCACAGGCGCACAGGGCAACCAGTAACGCGTGCATTGCGGTAGCACGAAACCAACGGTATGCGTTCATGCGTGGCATTATGCCAAAGAAAGTAACGTCAAGGCAACTCTTGACAACAAAATAAATATCTGTGTTTCGACTGTTCGCTTGGTTACCTGCCGCGCGTAGCCCGCTATTCATCTTCCAATAGAATGACGCCGCATTGGCCGCAGAGTGCATCGGTTCCATCGCCTTTGAACGTTGCGACTTGCGACGACAGCGAGTTGCTGCCCGTGCAGTATTGCTTGCTGGTGCACGTGCGCATGGCGATCGATCCTCCGGAGACGCCCTGGAACGGCACCGAAGTCATCTCGCCGCCTTGTAAAGCGAGTACGTATTGATACGACGATATCGGGTCGTGCTTGAACCACGAGCTGACGATGTTCTCGCTCGTCGTGCTCGTATTGAAGCAGGCCGCGGTAGCGCCGTTATCGGCCCCGTTGATGTAGAGATGCGCGTACTGCTGGCAGTAGATTCCCGCGGAGCTCACGCACTGCACGAGCAGCGCGACGGCACCGCCGCTGTCCCCGCTAACCGACGGGCAGCCGCCGCCGACCGTCTTAGTCTTGCCGTTCCACACGAACTTGGGAACGGCAGCCTCAGCCCCAAACGGTACGAGCGTATCCTCGAAGAAATAAGGAACTTCGGTTCGTGTGCCGCGCTCGGTGAGCTGGTCTGCGATCACGCGATCGGGAATGCCGGTCGCTGGGTCGGGGACGAGCCAACGCCAGGCCAAGGCCGCAAGGCGGACCCGATAGCCGCCGGTTATATCGCCCAGGCCGCCTTCGCCGGAGCTGGGTTCGATATCGACGATCTTGGTGTTCGCGCAACCGTCAGAGGTGTGCGTGTAAAGATTCGCGTTCGTATTGATCCAGGTGGTTACGCTCTGGCTGTTGAGGAACTCAAAGCCGAGTCGTCCGGCAAAGATCGGACGCTCCGCCATCATGAACTTGAGATTCCCGCCCGAGACGGTTCGGCAGATGTTGTCGATCGCGGCTTGATCGTCGACCAAACCGGCGGCGCTTGGGTTATGACAGTGACCGGCGCTAATGTCGCTGCACTCGCCAACGTTTCCGGCTCCCGTGGCCACGCCGTTGAGCGCCATGTCGACGCAGGTTGCGCCGCAAGCGCCGTTGACGAACGTACCGATTGCACTTTCGAAGTCGGTGGCGGCATGATACTGCGAGCTTCCTACTTGGTTCGCAAAGCCCGACGGCGATACGCCGCTGCCGTACTCGGTCGATACCTGCACTCCCGGATCGCCGCCGACAACGATATTTGCAAGCGTCCCGACGGTGTCTTCCATCGCCCCGTACGGCGACGGAAAGTCCCTCAGATAGTTTGTCCCCGTCCATACGGTCTTATAAAGCCAAACGTTCAGCTTGCTGTCGCCGAGATTCATTCGCACGATCGAATCGGCGTTGCTCGGCCAGCATTTTTTCTGACCCCGCGGGGGTGGTGCAGCAAGGAGGCGATTCTTTTTCGTCGGTTCGTTTGGATACGCGTGGAGGAACGCGTCTTCGTCGCTGCTGTTAGCCCACTGATACGCCGCCAGGCTGATCACGGTACTGCAGTGGTTGTGTGAAAAATTCACGTACTTATAGGGCTCGCAGGTCGAGGTGCTGCTAACGCCCGGGCAGTTGCTGGCAAGCTCCTTGCTCGTAATCCCACTGGTATCGAGGATGGCGGCAAAAAGATGCTGGTCGGGAACCGCACCCGGATCGGTATCTTGCGGGTCTCCGCCTTGTCCCCACACCGGAATGACGAGCGGAACGCCCAGCGGCGCTTGCTGCGAGCCGGCGCGGAGAAGGGCACGCGTGTGCGACGATTTGTCGCGGTAATAGCCGACGAGATCGCCGCGAGCGTTGATGCCGGTCAGCACCGTGAAGCGATCGGATTTCGCGGCATCGACGGATTGCCAGCGGGGGCTCGTCGCGGCATCGCGCAGCACGAAGCCGTGGGTTCTACCCGAAGCGTCAACGTAAGAGCCGACGATTTGGCTGCGCTTGTTGGTTCCTAGCGCCTTGGTATCGGCGGCGCCCGGGTAGGAAAATTCCGTGAACTTGCCGGCCTGCAAGAGAAATCCCTCGATGGATCCGTGCGACGTGGTCATGTAGCCGACGACCTCGCCTTGATGGTTGATGCCCGCGGGCGTCACGCTAACGCCGCGCGGAGGGAGAATGCGCAGAAAGTCGCCGTTCTTCGCACCGATCTCAAAGCCGCGATTGACGCCGCGCCGGTCGGTGTAGAAGCCGACCTTCACGCCTGCGTCGTTGATGCCGAGGTACTTCGTGACGGTGGCTTGGCCTGGCCCCGCATAGTGGGTCCAGCTGCCGTGCTGGTTCATGAAGGCCACCGTGCTGCCCTTCGCGTCGGTATAATAGCCGACGATCGTTCCGGCGTTGTTGATCGCCGTAACGGCCGTGCCGATGCCTCCCGCAAACGCGATCTTCTTGAAATCGCGCCGGCTATAAGGCGGGTGGACGACATAAGCACCGATCGCCGTTGCGTCACCCGCGGTGTCCGCGATGTCGCCGCGATCGTTTATTCCAAGGAACTCATTAACGGTCGGTTTATCTGGAGCCTCGAGCGTTCGTTCCGCCGAGGCGGGCGCGACGGACGTCGCGTCGCCAGCTGCTCCGGGTCCTGAGGCCGCGGGCAGAAGCTGAGATGGTGCCATCGAGGACGTTTGTCCCCCGCAGGCACAGAGAGCAACGAGCAAGGCGTACATTGCGGCAGCACGCAACCAAGAAACTAGGCGCATGCCTGTATTATCGCAGAGCATGCAGCGTTAATGCGTAGACCGTCACTAGACGTTGAGTTAGAAAACCTTTCGTCGCGTTTTATTTAAAGAAGCACCGGCGCGGTGAAGCGCCGGCGCGTCAAAGCCGATGCGGTGACGCGCCGGCGCCCTTGAGCGCCGGCGCCGTCCAGCTTAGTTATTCTGCAACAGAATGACGCCGCATTGGCCGCAGAGTGTATCGGTTCCATCGCCTTTGAACGTTGCGACTTGCGACGACAGCGAGTTGCTGCCCGTGCAGTATTGCTTGCTGGTGCACGTGCTCATGGCGATCGATCCTCCGGAGACGCCCTGGAACGGCACCGAAGTCATCTCGCCGCCTTGTAAAGCGAGTACGTATTGATACGACGATATCGGGTCGTGCTTGAACCACGAGCTGACGATGTTCTCGCTCGTCGTGCTCGTATTGAAGCAGGCCGCGGTAGCGCCGTTATCGGCCCCGTTGATGTAGAGATGCGCGTACTGCTGGCAGTAGATTCCCGCGGAGCTCACGCACTGCACGAGCAGCGCGACGGCACCGCCGCTGTCTCCGCTGACCGACGGGCAGCCGCCGCCGACCGTCTTAGTCTTGCCGTTCCACACGAACTTGGGAACGGCAGCCTCAGCCCCAAACGGTACGAGCGTATCCTCGAAGAAATAGGGTATTTCGCCTAGCGTGGCGTTCTCCGTGAAGGCGCCCGAGATCACGCGATCGGGAATGCTGGTCAACGGGTTGGGGACGAGCCAGCGGTAGGCCAAGGCCGCAAGGCGGACCCGATAGCCGCCGGTTATATCGCCCAGGCCGCCTTCGCCGGAACTGGGTTCGAGATCGACGATCTTGGTGTTCGCGCAACCGTCAGAGGTGTGCGAGTAGAGGTTCGCGTTCGTATTGATCCAGGTGGTTACGCTCTGGCTGTTGAGGAACTCAAAGCCGAGTCGTCCGGCAAAGATCGGACGCTCCGCCATCATGAACTTGAGATTCCCGCCCGAGACGGTTCGGCAGATGTTGTCGATCGCTACCTGATCGTCGACAACGCCCGAGGAACCCGCGTTATGACAGTGACCGCCGCTAATGTCGCTGCAGGGGCCGACGTTCCCAGCTCCGGTTGCGACGCCGTTGAACGCCATGGGGACGCAGGTTGCGCCGCAGGCGCCGTTGACGAACGTGCCGATTGCACTTTCGAAGTCGGTGGCGGCATGATACTGCGAGGTTCCTATTTGGTTTGCGAAGTTCGACGGCGATACGCCGTTGCCGTACTCGGTCGATACCTGGCCGCCAGGATAGCCGCCGACAACGATCCATGCCGTGGCCCCGGCGGTATCTTCCATCGCCCCGTACGGCGCCGGAAAGTCGTTCGTATAATTCTTACCGGCCCAGACGTTGTTGTAAAGATATGCGTTGAGCGCCGGATCGCCGGGATTCAATCGCACGTACGTGTTGTAGTTGCCCGGGCAACTGCTTCCGGTTGCCTGATAAGTTAGGCGATTGCCGGAGGTGGGTCCGCCTGGATATGTGTGGAGGAATCCGTTTTCGTCGTTGCTGTTAGCCCACTGATAGGCCGCCAGGGTGACGGGGTTGGTGCAGAGATCGTGGAAAAAATTGATGTACTTGAACGGCTGGCAGGTTGAACTGATAGTGACGCCCGGGCAGTTGCTGGCAAGCTTCTTGTTGGAGAATGCGCCGTTATCGAGGATGGCGGCAAAAAGATGCTGGTCGGGAACCGCACCCGGATCGGTATCATGCGAGTCGCCGCCTTGTCCCCACACCGGAATGACGAGCGGAACGCCCAGCGGCGCTTGCTGCGAGCCGGCGCGGAGAAGGGCACGCGTGTGCGACGATTTGTCGCGGTAATAGCCGACGAGATCGCCGCGAGCGTTGATGCCGGTCAGCACCGTGAAGCGATCGGATTTCGCGGCATCGACGGATTGCCAGCGGGGGCTCGTCGCGGCATCGCGCAGCACGAAGCCGTGGGTTCTACCCGAAGCGTCAACGTAAGAGCCGACGATTTGGCTGCGCTTGTTGGTTCCTAGCGCCTTGGTATCGGCGGCGCCCGGGTAGGAAAATTCCGTGAACTTGCCGGCCTGCAAGAGAAATCCCTCGATGGATCCGTGCGACGTGGTCATGTAGCCGACGACCTCGCCTTGATGGTTGATGCCCGCGGGCGTCACGCTAACGCCGCGCGGAGGGAGAATGCGCAGAAAGTCGCCGTTCTTCGCACCGATCTCAAAGCCGCGATTGACGCCGCGCCGGTCGGTGTAGAAGCCGACCTTCACGCCTGCGTCGTTGATGCCGAGGTACTTCGTGACGGTGGCTTGGCCTGGCCCCGCATAGTGGGTCCAGCTGCCGTGCTGGTTCATGAAGGCCACCGTGCTGCCCTTCGCGTCGGTATAATAGCCGACGATCGTTCCGGCGTTGTTGATCGCCGTAACGGCCGTGCCGATGCCTCCCGCAAACGCGATCTTCTTGAAATCGCGCCGGCTATAAGGCGGGTGGACGACATAAGCACCGATCGCCGTTGCGTCACCCGCGGTGTCCGCGATGTCGCCGCGATCGTTTATTCCAAGGAACTCATTAACGGTCGGTTTATCTGGAGCCTCGAGCGTTCGTTCCGCCGAGGCGGGCGCGACGGACGTCGCGTCGTCAGCTGCTCCGGGCCCTGAGGCCGCGGGCAGAAGCTGAGATGGTGCCATCGAGGACGTTTGTCCCCCGCAGGCACAGAGAGCAACGAACAAGGCGTACATTGCGGTAGCACGCAACCTATATAAGAGGTACATGCAGCGCATTATGCCAGAAGCACGTGGCGTTAATGCGTAAACGTGCACCGACGTTGAGTTAGAAAATTTAAGCGCGATTTCGTTACGGTTAACGCGTCGCGTTTGGGATGACATCAATCAATTTGCACTTGTACGACGATTGGTATCGCGTTCGATGAGCTGCCGCTGATGCGTGCGAAGCTGCATCGAGACCCTGGCAAAGGAGCGGCGACGCGCGCGTACACGGTCGCGCAGGGCAGGCATTTTAGACGCCTACGTAATACCACGAAACGGTCGTATGAACAGAGTACTAGCGCACGCAAAGCGATACGCGCTCTCCGGCTTCGCTATAGCCGGCATAGATCGGCTCGCAGTCTCCTTGCACGCCCGCGATGCACTCGTCCTCGTCTACCACGGCATCTTGAGCGGAGAACGGGGCGAGCCGTTTCGATACCATCATACGCTTGCCGAATTCGAGGCGCATCTCAACTGGCTCGGCGTCCGTTGCACGCCGGTGGGCGTGGCAGATTTCGCTCGCTGGAAGCGGGGAGAGTGGCAGCCTCGCAAGCCGCCGGTCTTGATAACGTTTGACGACGGTTACCGCAATAATGCGACGGTGGCCGCCCCGCTCTTGCTCCGAAAGGGCTTTCCCGCATTGTTCTGTCTCGCTTCCGGGTACATCGGAGGCGATCGGGTCCTCTGGCCCGATGAGGTTTTTTCGCGCGTTGTGGCCTGGACCGGGACCTCTCTCGAGGGTCCCGACGGAGCAGTCAACGCCGTGCCCGAACTCGAGGCGCCCCGCGAAGCGCTGGCGCTTTCGATCGTCGAGGCGTGTAAGAATTGCAGTGACGATCGCCGCCGGGAATTCCTCGCGTATCTCGCCCGCGAGACGCCGCGCGCTAATGCTATGATCGACTCCGCGGTACAAGAGTTCATGTCCTGGGACGAGGTACGCGCCCTCGCCGCCGCGAGGTTCGATCTGGGATCGCATACGGTGACGCACCCCATTCTCAAGCAGCTTTCGCCCGAAGAGCTCCGCCGGGAGCTGCGAGAGAGTCGTGCGTGCATCGAAACGCAGACGGGTCTAGCGTGCAAGGCGGTAGCCTACCCCAACGGCCGCTCGCGCGATATCGGCGAAAGCGTCCTCGCCGCAACGAGGGATGCCGGATACGAGATCGCGTTCACCGTTTCGAACAAATGGTGCGCTCGAACGCGCGATCCGTTGCAGCTCGATCGCATCTCGCCTCCGGGCCACAGCAGTCTCGCGACGTTTGCCCTTCACGCAAGCGGCAGCCGGCGATGGTTTCAGCGCTTAGGCAACGGACCAGCGCAACGCGGGACCGTCGATCGCGGGACGGTTAGGCAACCGCCAACGTGAGCTCAGCTCTCGGTACCGGCGGCGCAATCCGCGTCCTCGCTTTCCTCGACGACACCGTTATTTCGGGCAACGTCAAACCCGTACTGACCTTTGCCAGATGTGCGCGGCAAGACAAGGACGCACTCCGTCCGCTCGACGTATCGATGCTGGCATTCTCACGCACGCAGCGCGATCCCGATTTGGTTACGTCACTCCGCGATGAGGGCTTTGTCGTCGACGTCGTCCGCGAGCGCCGGCGGTTTGATTTCGGTGTTTTGCCACAGTTGCATGCCATTGTCGAGCGGCGTCAACCTCACGTGCTCTGGACGCACGGCGCGAAGATGCATTTTCTCGTCCGAATGGCGGGCCTGCAACGCAGACAAGCATGGGCGGCCTTTCACCACGGCTACACAGCTACCAGCCTCGCATGGAGGCTGTTCGGTCAGCTCGACCGATGGTCGCTGCACGGCGCCGATGCCGTCATGACTCCATGCGATGCGTTCGCTTCCGATTTGAACGCACGCATCGGCATAAGGCGGGAACGGTTAAGCGTGCACAGGTCTCCGATCGCCGCCAGGAGCTCGTCAAATAGTCGTGCGAGTGGCGACGGCTTGCGCCGCAAGCTCGGTTTACCACCCGAGGCACGGGTCGTGCTTTCCGTCGGAAGGTTATCGAGAGAGAAGGGTCACGACGATCTCATTCGTGCGATGGTCCACGTCAAACGAATGACCGCCTTCCAGACCGTACTCCTTATCGTCGGCGACGGCCCGGAGCGTGCGCGCTTGGAGGGCCTTTGCGCTCGCTTAGGCCTGGCCGAGGAGGTGCGCCTGGTTGGTTATCAGCGCGATGTGACGGCCTACTACGAGGCCGCCGACGTTTTTGCTCTTACGTCCCACAGCGAAGGTTCGCCAAACGTGCTCTTGGAGGCGATGGACGCTGAGGTGCCGATCGTCGCGACGGCGGTGGGCGGTGTCGGCGAAATGCTCCGCCATCGGGAGGGCGGGCTGCTTGTACCGCGCGGCGGCGTCGAGGGCATAGCCCGCGCCGTCGTCACGCTGCTCGGAGATGGTGAATTATGCCTTGCGCTGAGCGCGGCCGCCCGTCAATCGCTCTCTGCGTACTCTCCCGCGCGCTATTACGCATCGATTCGTTCAGTCTTCGAGAGGATCGTTCCATCGTAGGCTATCGCTTGATGAACAATCGCGCTAGCCAACCGAGCGGTATCACGAACGAGGATGAGCTCAAAACTGCCGGCAGAAAGAGAGGCGTCCGCCAATCGCGTGCCGAGACGAAACGCCGCACGAGTTGACGCGCCCTGCGCCACTCGCCCCAGAATCCCATGACCGCGGCCGTTTTGCAGGCATTCACCTTTAAGAAGCGCTCGAGAAGCGGGCGGAACGCCACCGGGCAGGCATCGCGTAGTATGCTCGGGTCGCGCAGAAACGGCTCGACCGGTCGCGCCTGCTGGTAATTTCGGCAGAGCTCGGAAGCCTCGACATCCATCCTGACAAGTGGCGAGAAATGAAAGTAAAACGGCTCGTTGAGCAGGATTCGCAGCCAAAGCGCTGAGTCTTCGCCATATAAGCATCGATCTTCGTAAAAGCCTCCCCAACGCCGGACGGCGTCGCTTTTCGCAAGAATGGTGCTCGGATGCAAAAATCCGATCATCGCGAAGAGGCGTTCCGCGGTCGTCTGCTGCGAGATCGTGAACAGGCCTTCCTCGATGCCGCGCGCTCTCCAGGCGTCCGCCCGGGACGCACCGCCAGGATACTCTAACCAACCACAGCTGACCGCCGCAGCGCAGGGGTAGCGCTCGAGCAATGCAAGATTCGCTTCAAGAAACTCCGGCAACCAAAAATCATCCGCATCGATGAAGGCTACGTAAGGAGCGCTTGCCTCGCGCAGGCCACGGTTGCGCGCGGCGCCCGGCCCGGCGTTCGCTTGACGCACCAACCGCAGTCGCGAGTCCGAAAACTTTGCGACGAGATCCGCGCCGCCGTCGCTCGACCCATCGTCGACGACGATGAGTTCGAAGTCACTCACCGTCTGGGCCGCGATCGACTCGAGCGTGCGTAAAACGTAGGCGGCTTTGTTGTACAAGGGAACGACGATCGATACCCGAGGCATTATACGCGTCGTGTCTTCGGCGCAAGCGCGGCGAGGCGCGCGGCAAGAAGCATTTCGGTCCACAGGAGCCAGGAAATTTTCGTTGTCATGACATCAACGAAGAACGCGGCGACGAGTAACCCAATGAACGCCGCGGTGAACACGGTGCGCAGCCAAGGATACGGGTGATCGGGGCCGATGAAACGTAGGCTGCGGTACTGAAGAAATAAAGCCACTGCCATAGCCGCGATCCCAACGATGCCTAACTCGGTAGCGGTTGAGACGATTAAATTGTGTGGGGCCATGCCCCACCCTGGGAACTGTTCCTCGCCCGGCCGACCAGCCAGCGCGAATCCGAATGCTGGAAGCAAATAACGATCGTACGCCGTTGGAAAGGTCCCAACGCCGGTGCCAAGCAGCCAATGACTGCTAAAGATCGCAAGGGCAACGTGCCAGATGTCCAGGCGGCCGGCGCCGGTGGTTTTGGGGCCTTCGGCAAAGAAGCGCGAAGTAATCTCATTGGGTATAATCAGCACGAGGCCTACGGCTGCACCCAGCAAAGCACTCAAAATTACGCGGTGCCTGCTGACGAGGATGCCGACAATCGCCATGGCAATGAGCGCGAGCGTGGTCCCTCTCGAGGCGGTAAGGTAGATTGCTGCAAACGGTAGCGGCAATATGGCCAGCAGTCCGATTCGGCCCCAGCCTCGAGCCTGACCAATGGCGCCCACCGTCATTGCGACCGGCAAAAGCAGCGCCGCCCCAAAGCGGTTGGGGTCTTGCACCGAAGTACCGAAACTCAGATATAGACGACCCTGTCGGCCGGCAATGTTCGATAGCTCGTGTTGCCCCGTTACAATTGCGACTAGCCCGACGATGGCGCCGCTGGCGATTGTGGCAGTGATGACGGCCTTGAAGTCCGCGGCTTCCATCGGCACGGCCACGATAAGCACCAGTAACGCAAATGCCTGGACGATCGTCGGAAAGTCTTGGCCGGACAAGCTTGGGTCGATTCCCCAAATCGTGCTCAAGGCCATCAAGCCTACCAATCCAGCCCAACCGAAAACTGCATACGGGAGCCGCACGGCGGCAGGTCGCTTCACAATAATTGCCAGCGCGATTAGGGCGACTCCGATGCCCACCATTTTTGTAATCGTCAGCGCTCGGCCCACCTGCAGCGCGTCGTTGATAGGGACGAAAATAATATAGAGTGCCAGCAGGACCAATAGCGGCCGGCGGAGGCCGCCGAATACAAGTAGCGGAAGCGCCGCAATGAGAACGGCTCCGATGAGCCCGGCGGTCGACTGACATAACAGCGGAACTGCCAACCACGCGTTGCAGTTACCGGCAGTCACCGCGATGACGAGGCCTAGTGCAGCGCAAGCTCCAACGGCAACTCCCGCGATTACTGCCGCTCGAGCCGCGTCCGTCCGAGCAACGCCATCCGGCCCATAAAGTGACACGTTATCGTCCCCGAAACACGCCGACTGCGCTCGTTAGAAGCAGATAGTACGGCCGGAAATCGTCGGCCGACAACGCGAAGATCCTGCGAGCGCTCATTTTTGTACGGCGCACGAAATACGTCATCGCCGCGATGAATGCTACGGTATAAGAAATCGACGTCGCCACGGCAGCCGCAATGATCCCAAAATGCGGCAGTGCCAGCGCCGTAGCGACGGCGCAAACGACGGCCGCCAACGCGCTAAAATAGAACGGAACTCGCGGCTCACCCAACTGCTGCGAGAAGAAAGCGGCTAACGCCGGCATCATACTATACGAGACGATTCCCGGCAGAAGCGCTATCGTGACTATGGCACTATACGAAAAGGCCGGCCCATAAATAAACGGCACAACCGTTCGGGCTACTGCGGCGACCACTACTGCGGCGGCAAACACGAGAATAAGCGAATGCCGCATGCACTTGGCCGTAACCTCAGTCGATCTGGCATAATCCGGGCCGCCGATATCTTGTAACGCCGGGTTTATCATGGCGTAGCTCAATTGCCAGATAAACTCGCCAATTCCGACGCCGACCGAATACAAGCCCAGAGCCGCGTTGCCTAGCATGTAAATCACCAAAAAGACGTCGATTCGAAATGCCAGGTACTGCCCGAGACTGCTGAGGCAGGCCTGCCCCCCAAACGTCAGCTGCTCTTTTGCAAGGGCTCTTAAATCGACATGGGGAGCGCTGCGATTATAGCGCCGGAGCGCAATCATCATATATATTCCACTAGCGACGTAGCCTGCGGCCCAAACGGCCAAGGCGAGGTACAGGCTTCGATAAACGAACACGATCAGCGGAACGTAGACGAGCGTCGCTCCGACCGTGGGAAATATACTCGCTAGATTGACGCGCTGGACCTGCCCGTCGCCGAGTAAAATGCCCGCGCCTGACTGGGAAAAGACGGCAAACGGGAGCGCGACGGCCACGAACAGCAAGCTGTGCTGCGATGGTATGAGTGAACCAATCAAAACCAAGGCGATCACCACCGGCGTGCTGATAATGAGGATGAGCCAAACCATCACGCGAATGATCGCCCCCGGCGGAAGACCGCGCCTGCTATATTGCCAGATGATGGCCATGTTGTGGCCGATGGTCGCCATGAGGGCGAAACCGAGTATCGTGCCGGCGTACGTAAATTCGCCCTTGCCGACCGGCAAGAAGGTGCGAGCGATGGCAATCACGCCGGCGGCAGCGAAAAGCTGCATGGTGATACGCACCGCAAGGGTCTGAAAACTTTTTTTTGCGATGCTGCTCATCATAAGCTAAGGCAAGCTTCCTGAAGAGGTGCCGCGACGGGAAGCGTTATCGTGCTTCGCTTAATGCCATAGATCCGACGGCATACCAGTCGAGAAGCGCGACAATTCCTACTGCGGCGCAGAAAGCAACGACGATTACGGCCAACAGGGCGGGCAATCGCGGCGGCCTAGCGGTAGCGAAGGCTGGGTCGGCGTCTTGAATGACGGAGAGATCGCTGACCGCCATGCTTTTGGCTACGACCGCATTGAAGTAGTTGCTCTGCAGAGCGTCATAGATGGCCTCGGCCGCTTTTGCTTGGCGTTGTAGATTCGAGAGTTGGGAGACATCTTCAGGATATAGCCGTAACTGGTTCAGCAGCGACGCCTCTTGAGAGCGCAGCGTCCCTAGCTGTGCCGAATCTCCCGCAATTTGGGCTTGCAGGGTGGCCGTTTGACTCATGAGGCCGGCATTGAGCGGGTTCGGCTCCTCGCTTCTTGACGTAAGCTTCGTTCCCGGAGCAGCCCTCAAGGCGGCCTCGAGGGTCGCGATCTGCTTTTCGGTGGAAACGACCTCGGGGTACTTGTCCGTAAACTGCTGACGCAGCAGACCGAGTTGGAGCCGCTGCTGTGCGAGTTGTTGCTCGATTTGATCGGCGACGGGGGAGCTGCTAATTAATTTGTTTGCGTCGATCGTTGCGGGAGACGCCGTCAGCTTCGCACCGATGCTCGAGAGCTGCGCCTGTGCCTGAGCGCGTTCGGCTTCCACGGCGCGTGTCTTCGATTGAATGTCGCTGATCGCGGAGAGTAGACTCGTCGTTTGGGTGCTCGCGTCTGTGAGCTCGTGCCGCGATTCGAAGAGCGTCAACGACCGATGGGCATTCGAGACGTCAGTCTGCGCCCTATTCAAGGCCACCGAGAGTGACGCTGCCGCTTCCGATGCCTGGGAAGCCGCCAGCACGCGTTGTTGCTCGATAAACGAATTTGCAAAGGCGTTGGCTATGCTCGCGGAGCCAACCGAATCGCGCCAGTCCACGCTGATATTGAGGATGTCCGAGTTGGTTACCGGCGTTACGACGACGTTCTTAGCAAGCAACTCTCTCGCAGAGACTTTTAGGCCCAGCTGGCGAACGACGCGCTCCCCGATCGCCGGCTGCCGCGCCAGGGCCACGTAGGTCTCCATGGCGGTAGCGCGGTTCCAGGCCAGCAGCGCATCGATCTGCGGATAGGTGGTCGACTGCAACGCGGTGTCCGGCCGTTTGACCAGCACTTCACTGGAAGTGGTATACGTGCGCGGCAACAACATGACAGCCGCGGCGCCTAGGGCGAATAACAGGACGAAAAGAGCAACCGCCAACCGGCGGCGTCGCCTAATCGCTGCAAGGATCACCGAAAGTTCGTACATTAGTGCACTACCATCGCCGCCGCGCCCGGTACCGCCAGTAAGTACAAATAATACAGCGCGAAGGGAACGTTTGCCAGATTCGATAGGTCGTGCTGCCTTGCCTTCGGGACGTAGACCACGTCGCCGGGTTCCAGTAACGGATCCGACGAATAATCGGCGTTGAGGAGCATGTTGTACGCGTTTACGTTGTAGAGCTGGGGAACGCCGTTGACGAGTCGATTGATCGTGATGTGATTGAGATCGGCAAACGAGGTTGGGCCCACTCCCGCCTTAACCAGCGCATCGACGAGGCGGTCGCCCTTCTCCAGTTCGAACTGGCCGCCGTGCTCGACGCTGCCGAGGACCTCCACCTTCGACGGGGTTCCCTTCAACACGAGAACCGATACCGTGGGATGTTTCACGAAGACGGCGAGCGCTGCGGCAATGCGGTCGGCGGCGTCGGCGGGGCGCAAGCCCGCCACGCTGATCGACCCGATGAGGGGATAGGTGATCGTTCCATCGCTCAGCACGGTCACCGTTTGAGAGAGCGCGGGGATCGTATTTGGTAAGGACTGCCCCTGGACGGGGATCGAATTGACGCCCTGAGTGCCGAAGACCAGTACCTGCAGCTGATCGTCGGCATGAATCGTGTACGGGCTGATTTCCGCCTGAGCGACCGTTGCTGCCAGGAGCGAAAAAACGAACAGCACCGCAGCAATGCAACGACCTGAGGTCGACATTAGACGCCTCATCCTTTTTGGTTTCTTCGAGGCCCGACGATCGCTTTCCCGCCCCATTTTCCTGACCAACCTCTCGTGCCGTGATCGTACGATGACACCGGTTCATTTCCAGAGTGCAGGGTTGCCCCTTCGCAGCGTCACAAGCCCCCGCAGCCAACCAAAACCATAGGCGAGATGCATCGTGGCAATGGCTACCGGTTCGAGGAGGGCAAGAGCAATGCGTTTAGACCGAAGCATCCCGTCGAGAAATGCGATACTAAGAAAGCACGAATAGAGCAGCGGTACGACCGCCGCTACGAGCTCGTGTCCGCTAAGAAAGAGCGCCGCGGAAATCACCAATGCGATGAGCAGAGCCGGCGGAGCGTAGACGCGCAGCGGGACGGAGCCTGGATGCTGAACTTCGGTCCAGCGCCGATAGAAGCCGTACCGTGAATACTGCTTTGCGAGCGCTATAAGCGACGAGCGGACTAATAGCGTCGCCTGGATGCGAGGAGAAAGAAATACTTTATACCCTGCGGCGCGAAGCCGATAATTAAACTCGCAGTCCTCATTAATGAGATTGGTCTCGTTGTAAAAGCCGACTTCGTCGAAGAGGCGGCGGTCTATAAAGGTGCCCATTACGGAGTCGCACCATTGCTCGTGCTTTGCGTGGTGGTACTTCGAGTCCCCTACTCCCAGCGGTGAGGAGGTAGCGAGTGCGATCGCTTCACCAATGAGCCCCTCCCCGCGGGGGCGAATAACTCCCCCCACGTTCGCCGCACCCGTGCGCTCCCGCGCGTCGAGACATGCCGCGAGGTACGTGCTCGCAAACCGGGCGTGTGCGTTCAAGATGCAGATGATCGAGCCCCGCGCCTCTCTTATGGCGATGTTATATCCCGGGGCCTGGTAGCGCTTAGGATTGTCTACGAGGCGGACGTTTCCGCGGGCCCGGTATCGCTCCACGATTTCGCGCGTCCTATCGGTGCTACCCCCGTCGACCACCAGCACCTCGAGATCGGCATCGAGCGCCTCTTGGCCGAGCATATCGTCGAGGACGCCCGCAATATATCGCTCCTCGTTTAGACTTGGGATGATAGCGGAGATGAGTGGTCGCTCTTTAAGCGCGCGAAGTGTTGCAGCCATAAGCTAGTTGTCAGCCTTGATTTCTAGTAGATTTCCGGATTTTCAGGCGAATGGTGGTAAGCCGTTTGACCGTCACGCGTTCGGGTGCGTCCAGCCTCTTCCCTGTTCGAAGGCGGATCGTCAAGGGCGTCAGTATTGCGTCAGGTTGAAGGGCAGCGCTGTGCTACCAGCGTTGAAACAATACTTCCGCAGCCGTCTTGACCGTGATGAAAATGTCCAAGAGCGGCGAGTAGTTCTCGACGTAGAAAAGGTCGAGGTCCAGTCGCTCGCCGATTTGGTCCATCCCGGGGCTACGGCGCATATGGACGTGAGCCCAGCCGGTTACGCCGGGCCGCACCAAATGGCGCTCGTCATATCGCGGGTACTCGGTCCGAAAGCGTTCCACGAAGGTCGGTCGTTCTGGGCGCGGTCCGACGATCGACATATTTCCAAGCAGGACGTTAATGAACTGAGGAAGCTCGTCGATGCTAGTCTTGCGGATGAATTTGCCGACCTTGGTCACGCGGCTATCGTTGGCCGGGTCACCTACTGCCCATATGGGGCCGCATCGCGCTTCGGCGTCCCGCGACATCGAGCGAAGCTTCAGAATCTCGAACGGCTTCCCATCGCGACCTATTCTCGTTTGGCGGAATATGACCGGGCGCCCCGACTCCACGAGAATGGCGATCATTGCACCGAGCATGATCGGCAGCGTCACTAAAAACCCGATCGACGCTACGGTCACGTCGAAGAGACGCTTCAAGAAGACGTTAAGAGGCGAGCACGCCGCCACCCGTCCCGCCAGCAGGATCGGCTGCCTTTGCGTCGCCAGGAAGTTGAGGCGATAGGCCTGCAGCGATAGCCCCGGCGGAGCAAAGCCTATTTTGATCCGGTCACGCGCGGCACGCTCGACCATGAGCGCCGTGCGAACCGTCGGCATGCCGGAAAAAACGATCTCGTCGCAGCCCTGCTCGCGTAGGGCGTCGTACCACGAACGACCGGAGCCATTGAGTACGGCAGCTATTGCTTGCTCGGTTCCCTCGACCGGAATCAAGCTCAGGACGCTCGACCCGCCGCCCATTGCGTTGGCGATCGGGAGTAGCTCCGAAGAGGTCGCAACCAGCGCTATCCGGCGCTTCCGGCGACCGGCATGGCTTCCGAAACGATTGTGGACGATCGACCGGCTCGTGCCCACCAGCAGCAGCGATAAACCAAAGGAAACCATTAAGACCAGGCGCGAGCTCGACAACGCCGGTACGACGGTGAAGATCAGCAAGAGCGGAACTACACCGGTCGCCAGACCGACAACGACGTAATACCACTCGTCCCTCGAATCGAGCGCGTACGAGATGCGGTAGAGGCCGAGCGTCTTGAACGTCCAGACTGAAGTAGCCGTCCAAATCAAAGCCGACTCGACGACTCTGGGATAGTCAAGAACGTGGTTCACAAATCCGGCGCTGAAGACGGCTATCCACGAGGCGACTCCCAACATGAGCAAGTCGCTCAGCAGAAGAAGAAAGGCTCTGTCGTGCTCAAATACTCGTATCGAGCGGCTCCGAGTGGACGGTTCCGATGACCGATCCGCGACGAACGTACGTTCCGGAACGGTATCCACGACACTATCCACGGTCGTCACGTCCGGGCCGAGGAAGCAAAATCGCGCCTGCCGCGCGACCCCGCCGCCTTCCACGTGAATGTCGAACTGAGGTCCGTCTTCACGGACCCGGCGGTCTCGGTCGTGGTGACCACCATTTTGCGCTCCAATCCCCTCTTCGCGAAACCAAAGTCGCCGGCGTGGAAACTATCCAACCTAGCAGCTCGCTTCGAACCCGCTTTTTACCGTTTCGTTAATGCGTTAACGATAATCAACGTAGCGTAACCGTACCGGGAACGGCAGCGCCCCGTCTGTACGCTTCCGTACAGATGTGGGGTATATTTTGCCGTAGACTAGGGGCTTTATTAAGGACTAGTTATAATGGACTATGGTGCGCGGGGCGGACTCCCGGGCCGGGCCTCATGGGCCGCTTACATACGCTCTTGCCGTGCCGGCGGCGGTATGGCTCAGCAATCTGCCGCGCGATTGCTAGAAAGACCCGAGAATTCGGCGTTCTGTTTGGAACCAGCCCGTTGGAAGAGTGCATCGAACTCCTGTCTCATCGCCGCGTAGCATTCACACGCCGCTCGTTCCAACGCCGCACGGTCGGTAATCGTCAGCTGACCGTGGCAATAACGGATCCGGCCCGCTCGCTGTAGTGTTTGCGCCGCCACCGACACGCTCGCTCTTCGGACGCCCAGCATCGCCCCGAGAAACTCGTGCGTGAGCGAAAACGTACCGCCAAGCGCGGTATCGTGAGCCATAAGGAGCCAACGGCAGCAACGTTCCTCGACAGAATGAAGGATGTTGCAGGCAGCGGTTTGGGCTAACTGGTTCAGGGCAACGCGGGCATAGCCGCGCATCAGGTTCGATAGCTCGCGATCGCTCGCCAATCTCTTTGCGAGCTCTTCACGACGAATGCGCAAGACTTCTCCCGGAATCAAAACGACCGATTCGAAGACGGCGCGATCGACGTCGAAAACGGCGCCGGGCGGCGCAATCCCTTCGGGCCCGGTAGCACTAATCTCCACCGCTTCGCCGTTCTGCATCGACTTCATGAGCGAAATCATGCCGGATTCAACGAAGTAAAAATGTGAAATGCTCTCGCCGATCCGCCCAAGGACCTGCCCGCGCTTGGTATCGATGCGCTCCATGGCCGACCAAAGATTTCGACGGCTCGATTCGGAGAGCGCGGCGATAATGCGATTACTTGTTTTTTGGGCGTCGCCGCGAGGACCGTGAGCCGGCGAAACGACCTTGATCTCGTCGGTCGTGGTAACCGCCGCTCGACCACCCTTCAATGAACGCAAGACAACCGCAGCCCCTTCCTCGATCGCGCAACCTCAAAAGTATTGAGTGGACTGCAGAGTCATGAGAGCAGGCGTCTGTACGGCACCGTATCACATCGAGGGGTTCCGTGCTACAGGTCATCGTGCTTAGGCACGAGTTCGTTCGCCACGTCTCGGTTGTGGCGTAAACAGCGAGCCCCCGCACTCTCGTGCAGGGGCTTTGCCAATTTTGAAGCTTTGCAGCCGCCTTTGACCGTGCGTCAGTCGCCGGTGTCCGGTACCTGCACCTTCACGATTTCACCCGACGTATTCGTCGGCTGTCCGAAGCCTTTGTTCGAGATGTACAGCGTGTTATGGGCGCCGAAGGTCATCGCGGTCGGAAAACTCAGTCCGCCAACGACGGTGCGCCACGAGCCGTCGCGGCCGAGCCGCACGACCGTTCCGGTGTGGGCGACGGGTGGCGCGGGCGCGTAGAAGCCCGTGAAGCTTTCCAAGGCGTAGATTTGCCCGTAATGCGCCGCAACGCCGGTCACCGCGGTGAGCCCGGAAGTGATTTCGGTGAGTTGCCCCTGCATGGTCAAACGAAAGACTCTGGCGTGGTTTTGCGAGCCGGGATCGAACGTGTTCAGATTGCCGAGCACGAACTGACCCCTTCTAACGCCATGGTTTGGGCGTCCGAAAGCGACGAACGCGAGCGCCGTCGGAACGATATGTCCTTGCGTGGCCGAAACGTCGACGAGACGGCTGATGCTGCCGTCCGGTCTGACCACGTCCACTTCGCCGTGATTGGGCTCGACCGCATAGAGCGCGTTGCCGACCGCCACGAGGCTGTACCAGGTCCCGTCAGGTTCGAAATCTTCGGGATTCGGATGAGCGACGGGATGGGTCTTTACGAATCTGCTCAAGTTGACGATCGGTGTGTGGCTGCCCCCCGGACCAATACGCTGGATGCTGTTGAACGTCCCGGCCAAGCCGTGCGAGCATCCGGCGCCCGCCATGAGCGCATACAGCGTCCCATGCAAGAACGCCACGTCCGCGACGCTGCTCACGAAAGCGCCCGACGCAGCCGTAGTCTGAGAGGACGCAAGATTGCGAACGATCGTGGTGCGCACGCCCGTCGCTACGTTTACCGCCGAAATGCGCCCCGTGTATCCGCCAGTATACGGTCCGACCTCCGGAACTTGCCGGCATTGGCCCACAGTCGATCGAGAGCCGCCCAAACCACCTTCCGCAACGTAAAGCCGCCCGTCGGGGCCGAACGTGATTCCGCGCGGATTCTGCAGTCCCGTCGCGACGACGGTGAACGCCGGGGTCGGCGGCGAAATTTTCCTAACGGAGCTGTTGTCGGGCGGAAGGGCGTTTCCATTGTGTCCGCCGCCCGAGCAGCCGGTGATGCCCGCGATACAAAAAGCGCACACGACCGCCCAAGAACGGAGTGGACGCACAGTACGAATCTTCATTGGATACCTCCGAAGCTGGCTTGCTTCAGTGAACGAGCATTAGGCCAAAATTCGTACCGCGCAATGGTCAAGAAATCGTCAAGGCGCCCTAGCTGCGAGAATAGCGGCTGCCCCCGATATGATGCGCAGCAGACGACGTCATTTAAAATCGCAGCATAAACGTTGAATCGTGCACGTTGTGCTGGGTCGCTTCTGCGGCGCGTACCTGGAGACGCGCGTGAATCGCTTGCCGGCCGGTCCGTCTGGCGGTGGGCGAACGCTCGATACCCTGCTCCGAATCACTTTGCGAAGGCTTCTGCGTAGGCTGGAACCGCCCCCAAGCGCATTGGCGGAAGAAACCTGGCCCCCCGCAGTGACGCGGGAGGCCAGTTTTGCTAGACACCGTAAGGCTTGCACCGCCAGGGACTCGAACCCCGAACCAAGTGATTAAGAGTCACCTGCTCTACCATTGAGCTAGCGGTGCCTAAGCTATGCGCCCTCCGGGGATCGAACCCGGGACCAACGGATTAAAAGTCCGGTGCTCTACCTACTGAGCTAAAGGCGCTTGCGTCGGCGCTCTCGCTTTGAGTGTGTACGCAATGACGACGTAACGTCCTCCGCAACAGTTTGGGGTGACTGACGGGACTCGGACCCGCGACCTTCGGTTCCACAGACCGACGCTCTAACCAACTGAGCTACAGTCACCGCGATCTCCATGAGCATGCGCCCGGAGGGACTCGAACCCCCATCTTCGAGTTTAGAAGACTCGTGCCTTATCCCGTTAGACCACGGGCGCAAAGTTTCTGGTCGGGGCGACAGGATTCGAACCTGCGATTCCTTCCGCTCCCAAAGCGGACGCTCTACCAAGCTGAGCTACGCCCCGATCGCGTGCGAGCCATCGAAATTTCGACGTTCCCACGACGATGGCAATTCGCGCAACGCACGTCACAGTTCGCGATGTCGGAAACGATCCTCTGCCGGCCCAGCCTTCGCGCGCATCCCTCTCGCGCGATCCACGCCCGAGTCGTCACGCAAATACTTGGCCAGTGCTGCACTTTGCGAACGGATTAGCATTCAGCCTACAAGAGCAATCGGTGGTAGCCGGCGTAAGTCGGCAGATTGAGCATAGGCGAGTCGCTGGCGATTAGGTACGACTCGTGAAGGCGCAGGCCGGCCCGTAACGAACCTCGCGCGATGCGGCGGTTGGATCCCGGCACTAGCGCGCTGCACCACGATGCGGAATAAACACGCCGGAGCGTAACGAGCGCATAGGCGAAGATCTGCACGAGGTACGCTTCGGACGAGCATGCCAGCGGGCCGATGCGGCCGTCCGGCCACACGTACGCATAGCCGACGCACTCGCCGCTCAAAAAGAAGAGCTGCCCTGAGCCGTTCTGAGCGAAGTACGCATGATCGGCCTGCCTCATTGTCCCGCGCGTTTGACGATCGAGCTCGTTCAAGGCGAAGGCATGGACCACTGGGTCGATCGCGTCGACCGCAAACCGATATTGACCGGCCGCCATCTTTGCGAGCTCCTCTTCGCGCGGAAGCGTGCCCGCAAAGCGCAGGATCGAATCGCGCGTCGCCATGCCGAGGCCGAACGCCAGCGCAAGCGATCCGGCATCGCGAGGATCGAGCAGCATCGTTCGCGCGACGTCGACGGTATCGGCCGAGGCCGCATGTAATAGCCGCGCGCCAACGCCTTGACCGCGATACGAAGGCTCGACGAAGAGGTCGCCGACGTACCGCTCGTGGTCCGAGTCCCGCGCGACTGCAATGCCGATGACCTCGGGCCCATCACGCGCCACCCAGACCGTGCCAAGCTCGGCGAACCGCAGTGAAAGCCGGAGACCCGTTTCATCTATGCTATTTCGACGCCGCTGTATCGATCGGACGTCATCGCGTGAGGCCGGGGCAACGACGGTCTCAACCACGGTCGCGGAGCATGGCCAGCAGCGCGTCGGCCGCACGGCGCCGATGGCTGACCGCGTTCTTCTCCTTCTCCGACAGGACGGCGAAGCTGCGCCCATGAGGCGTGTACAAAAAGAGAGGATCGTAACCGAAACCACCGTTTCCGCTTTGCGTTTCCATAATGTAACCGGCAACTTCGCCGCGCGCAACGATCGGCGCAGCTTGAGACTCGATCAATGCCAAGACGCATACGAAGCGGGCCGTCCGCTGATACGGCGGTACGCCGCGCAGCTCGGCGAGCAGCGCCGCGCGCCGCTCCGGCCAACCGATCTCGAGTCCGCCGTAGCGCGCCGAATAAACTCCGGGCCGGCCCCCGAGCGCGTCGATTTCGAGACCGCTGTCGTCGGCGAGAACGCTCGCGGCGACATGACGCTCCCGTAGCGTTGCGGCGAGCGCTCGCGCTTTGAGAATGGCGTTGCCGGCATAGGTGGCCTCGTTTTCCAGGACTTCGATTCCGAGCGGCTTTCGGGGCGTGACGATCTGTAGTGCCGACCGCGCGAAGAGTGCCTTCAGTTCCCGTAGCTTCCCCGAATTATGGGTGGCCACGTAGGTCTTCACGAGCCCAGCCGCAAGACCGCCATGAAGGCCTCCTGCGGCAACTCCACCTTGCCGACGCGTTTCATGCGTTCTTTTCCGGCCTTCTGTTTTTCGAGTAGCTTGCGCTTGCGGGTGATGTCTCCACCGTAGCATTTCGAGAGCACGTTCTTGCGCATCGCGCTCACCGTTTCGCGCGCAATGATCTTCCCGCCGATCGCTGCCTGAATCGGCACCTCGAACATCTGGCGCGGGATCAGCTCCTTGAGCTTCTCGGCTAACGCGCGGCCGCGTGACGCGGCTTTGTCGCGCGCTACGATGAACGAGAGCGCGTCGACGACCTCGCCGTTGAGGAGGATCTCGAGCTTCGCGAGATCGCCTTCCCGGTAGTCGGTCACCTCGTAATCGAGCGATGCATAGCCTTTGGTTCGCGACTTTAAGGCGTCGAAGAAATCGACGATCACTTCGATCAAAGGCATCTGATACGTCAAAATCACGCGCCCGTCGTTAAGGTACTCCATATTCGCGAGCTCGCCGCGGCGGCTCTGCGTGAGCTCCATGATCGCTCCGACGTACTCCGGCGGGGAGATAATCGTCGCTTTGACGTACGGTTCCTCGATCGAACGGATCACGTTGGGCGCGGGAAGCTTCGACGGATTATCAATCGTCAGCGTCGTCCCGTCGGTCCGCACGACGCGAAAGACGACCGAAGGCGACGTGGCGATCAAATCGAGTCCGTAATCGCGCTCCAGCCGCTCCTGCACGATCTCCATGTGAAGCAAGCCCAAAAAGCCGCAGCGAAATCCAAAGCCCAGCGCCACGGAACTCTCCGGCTCGTAGACGAGCGCCGCGTCGTTGAGCTTGAGTTTCTCTAAAGCGTCCCGGAGGCCGTCGTACTCGCCTTCGTTCGGATAGAGCCCGCAGTAGACCATGGGGACGGCCTTGCGATACCCCGCAAGCGCGACGTGTGCCGGATCGCTCGCCGACGTTATGGTGTCGCCGACATCGATTTCGCCGAGCGACTTGATGTTGGCGATGACGTAGCCAACGTCGCCGAGCTCGAGCGCTTGGGCCGCTCGCATCTGCGGCGCAAATATTCCGACCTCCGTGCACTCAAACACGCGCTCATGCGCCATCGACATGAAACGCGTTCCCGCCGAAAGCTTGCCGTCGACGACGCGCAGGTAGCTGACCACGCCGCGATAGGGATCGAATTGCGCGTTGAAGACGAGCGCCCTGAGGCGATCGCGATGACCCTTCGGGGCAGGGATGCGTTCGACGATCGCTTCGACGATCTCTTCGATGCCGATTCCGTTCTTGGCGCTGGCCAAGATGCACTCGCTCTTCTCCATCACGAGCAGTTCCTCGACCTCGCCCATCACCCGTGCGGGGTCGGCCGCGGGCAGATCGATCTTGTTGATGACCGGAATGATGGTAAGATCGTGCTCGAGCGCGAGATGATAGTTCGCGAGCGTTTGCGCCTCGATGCCTTGCGCCGCATCGATGATGAGCAAAGCGCCTTCGCAGGCCGCTAGCGACCGCGATACTTCGTAGGAGAAATCCACGTGTCCGGGCGTGTCGATGAGATTAAGACGATAGAGCCGTCCGTCGTTGGCACGATACTCCAGCGTGACCGGATGCATCCGGATGGTGATGCCTCGCTCCCGCTCGAGCTCCATCGCGTCGAGAGCCTGAGCCTCCATCTCGCGCGAATGAACCGTGCGGGTTATCTCGAGCAACCGATCGGAGAGGGTCGTCTTGCCGTGGTCGATATGCGCGATGATGCAGAAGTTGCGAACGTTGCTCGCTACATCGATGCGGTGCGGTCGCTCGGATTTCAGAATCGGTGAATCCTAATAACCGATGATGGGAATGCAGCTATTGAAAACTAGGTGTCCGAGCGCCGGCCGAACGAGCAGCTGGAGAACGAGCAGGAGGACGAGGAAGGCGAGATCGAGTCCACCGAGCGGCGGAATGATGCGGCGGATCGGTACGAGCACGGGTTCCACGACCGAGGCGAGGTAGTACACCCAGCGGCCGCGTCTCAAGTCCGGTACCCACGAGATGACGGCATAGACGAGTAATAGGATCGTGTACACGTTGACCACAAAGCTCAAAGCTTTGGCCACGTCGCAGAGCAACAAATTCACAGCGCCGCGGTTCTACGACGTGGGCGGCCGCGCCCGCTCGATCGCTTCCAGTTCCTCCGCAGAAGCTTGAACGGTAGGCTTGAAACCTGCGACCGGCTTGCCGAAAGTACGCGTGTCGTTGCGCGAGTAGATGCTGTTGAGCACCACACCGTCGCCGTGTCGATTGAGCAAGGCCAGCGCATAGGAAAGCCCCGATCCGCTATCTGCAAACGCATCGTAACGGACGAAACCGGCGCGCGAGAGGTCGGTTGTAGCCAAGGCTTCGAGCTGGGCGATACGGTCGCTCAACCCTTGCATTGCCGCTCGGGCCGCGACCCCTGCACCTTCCAAGGCGCCCAGCCGGCCCGCCGCGCTCTGCGCGTCTCCCGAGAGAAGGTTGTCGTGAAGCTCGAGCAGACGACTCGTCCGCGCCAGCGATGGTCGCGCGACGGCGATGTGATAGACGAAGAGCGCCGAGAGAGCGCCAACGAATGCGCCTGCGGCAGCATAGAAGGTTTCCAACGGCATCCTTTTTTACTTCGCGAGCGGGCCACGACGAGAGCCAGGGGGTTCACGGCACCCGTAAGGGCCCGCTTACCGTTGCTACCTTCCGGTTCTGGCGGGGTTCGCGGGGTTACGCCGCGTGAAGCCTAACTCCCATCATGGCCAGGCCATGATACCATACGGCCATGCGCCGCATGATAGCGACATTGAGCATGGTGCTGGCAGCGGCAACGCCGGCGATGCGACTTGCGAGCCCCGATTTTCCGCCGGGGGGCGTTATTCCGGCCCGAGCAATGGCGGCCGATTGCGGTGGCGAGAACCGCTCGCCGGACCTGGCGTGGAGCGACGCGCCAAAGGAAACGGAGTCATTCGCCTTGATCGTTCGCGATCCCGACGCACCGATCGCCGGCGGCTTCTTCCACTGGGTCGTGTACAATCTTCCGCCAACGACCCACCGGCTCGTCGCTGGCGCCAAGCTTACCGACGGTCAGCTCGGTAAGACGTCGCGCGGTGGAACGGGATACTACGGGCCATGTCCGCCGCCGGGCGCGACGCACCACTACACGTTCACGCTGCTCGCGCTCGACTTGCCGCAAATCACCGCCCGCGAGCCGCTCACCGCCTCCAAACTCGAAGCTCTCGTGACGGGACACGTCTTGGCTCGCGCCGTTCTAGAGGCGACCGCGTCCGACCGTTAGGACCGCATCGGGGACACGTCGAACCCGCAAGCAATGGACGAAGTCACGATCAAAGTGCGCGAGAACGGGCCCTATCTCGTTCGCGGGAGGGTGACGATCACCGATGCAGACGGCAACGTTTATACGGTCGAGGGGCCGAATGTCGCGCTCTGCCGGTGTGGAGGCTCACAGACCAAACCATTCTGCGACGGCTCCCATCGTGATAATGGGTTTTGCGCCAGAGAGCGCGCGGTCGTCATCGAGGCAATCGAAACCGAAGGCGCGACGAGCTAATGCCGTCGTACGTGCGCGCGGGCTCGGTGCCGCACAAACGGCACATTCAGTTTCGTCGACCCGACGGTGGGCTGTACGCCGAAGAGCTCTTTTCCACAAAAGGGTTCGAGAGCGTCTACTCGCTGCTTTACCACCTGCGTCCACCGACGGCAACGCTCGACGTTCGGCGGTGGCAGCGTCCCACGGTTCCCTTCCAGGCGAATGAACCGCTGCGCAATCGCCATCTGAAGACGGCAGCCCTCGGCCTCGAGGGCACCGACCCAATCGAATCGCGTACGCCGCTGCTCGGCAACGACGACGTCGTCATATCGGTCGCGAACGCACGGCAACCGATGGAGTACTTCTATCGCAACACCGGAGGCGACGAGCTGCTCTTCATCCACCACGGTGCGGGCGTAGTGCAAACTCAGTTCGGCGAGCTCGCCTACCGTGACCGCGATTACCTTCTGATTCCAACCGGAACGACGTATCGATTCGCTCCTTCATCTCCGACGCGAATTCTGGTCTACGAAACCACGGGCACGGTAACGATCCCGCGCCGGTACCGAAACGAATTCGGACAGCTCGAGGAGCATGCGCCATACTACGAGCGCGATTTTCGCGCCCCGGTGCTCAAGGCGCCGATTGAGGCGCAGGGCGAGTATGAAGTGCGCGTAACCAACGGAGGCCGCAATGCAATCTACGTCGTGCAGAACCACCCATGCGACGTGATCGGGTGGGATGGCTATTGCTATCCGTACGCATTCAACCTCGACGAGTTCGCACCGATCACGGGCAAACTGCACCAGCCGCCGCCTGCTCACGCGACGTTCGAAGCCCCCGGAGCCGCGTTCTGCGCCTTCGTTCCGCGTTTATTCGACTACCATCCGCTGGCAATACCCGTGCCGTACAACCATTCGAGCGTCGATTGCGACGAAGTGCTCTACTACGTCAGCGGCAACTTCATGAGCCGGCGCGGCGTCGAAGAGGGCTCGATCACGCTCCATGCCGCCGGTGCCCCCCATGGTCCGCAGCCCGGCGCGGTCGAGCAGAGCCTCGGGAAAACCTCAACCGACGAAATCGCGGTAATGATCGACACGTTCAAGCCGCTGCAGCTCGCGCAAGCCGCAAGCGAGTGTGAAGACCCCGAGTATTTTCGCTCCTGGATCGAAGCGCCAACGGGAGTCAGCTAAGCCGCCTCAGCCTGGGAGCGTCAGCTTCAGGTTTTCAGCCCTCATTGGATTCGATACGACCGCGCGCCGCACCGAACCCGATGCGACGCGCGCCAGGCTTTTCGCACCAGCCGCGCAATGTGACTTCATCGCCGTCTTGCAGAAAGGCGCGCTGGTCGCCGCCGGGAAGCGAGACGGGGCGCTGGCCGTTCCACGCAAGCTCGATGAGGCTACCTTGCGTTCCCGGTCCCGAACCGCTGATCGTTCCGGATGCAAAAAGATCGCCGGGCCTCGTTAGCGCCCCGTTGACCGTTGCATGCGCAAGCTGCTGCGCAACGTTCCAGTACATGTCGCGGAAGGTCGTCGCCGAGATCATTTTGGGTGCGAGGCCACGTTCGCGCATTGAAGCGGTTTGCAGATCGACGGCGAGCTGAATATCGTACGCCCAAGACTCGTGCACGCGCAGATAGTCGAGCGGTTCGGGCTGCTGACGAGGCCCTTCAACCCGAAATGGTTCTAGCGCATCGAGTGTGACGATCCACGGCGAGATCGTCGTCGCGAAGGATTTGCCGAGGAACGGCCCGAGCGGCTGATACTCCCACGCCTGGATATCGCGAGCGCTCCAATCGTTGACGAGGACGAGTCCAAAGATGTGCTCCGCGGCCTCGGCGACCTCGATCGGCGTTCCGAGTTCGTTGCCCGGCCCCACAACAAAACCCATCTCCAGCTCGATGTCGAGCCGGCGGCTTGGTCCAAACTCGGGTCCGGGGGCATCGGGCGACTTGCGCTGTCCGCATGGGCGCCGTATGGGTGTCCCATCGATGACGATGCTACTGGTGCGTCCGTGATAGCCCACGGGAATCCAGCGCCAATTCGCAAGCAGTGGCTCGGCATTCGGACGAAAGAGCCGGCCGAGATTCGTTGCATGCTCGATCGACGAATAGAAGTCCACGTAATCCCCCACGTCCATCGGCACGCGCATGCTCACGGTCTCCCGGTCGAACAAGAAACGCTCGGCGCCTCCTTCACGCAAGCGCGGATCTCCGTTCGCGCGTAACAGCGCGGATAAACGCTTTCGCACCGGGCGCCAAGAGGAGCGACCGGCCGCAAGCAGCGGATTGAGCAGCGGTGCTTTGAGAAGCTCCGGCGCGCAGCAATCGTCGAAAAAACCGGCTTCGGCGACGGCGCGGCAATCGAGAACCTTGTCTCCGATCGCAACGCCGACGCACGGCGCTGCTCCTTCGCGCACGAAGACGCCGAAGGGAAGATTCTGAATGGGGAAATCGCTCCCGCCCGCTACCGGAACCCAAGCCTCGAGGCGGGCATCGGTGGTATCGGCCGGTGCGATCACGTTGGCGAAAGCAATCCGAGCGCCACGAGATCCTCGACCGGCTCGGAAAAACTGCAGCTTCCATACGCAACGAACGCCTCGCGTCGCGTACGCGTCAGCGCGGCGCGATCGATTCGCTCGTTTCGCCACCAAAGCGACTCGTCGTCAAAAACGAATGCGCGTCGCTTCTTCTTCAGCCAGAACGCGCCGCAGCGTTTCGCGCGAGGCTCGCGGTGCAAGCGCCGCGGCGGCAAGAATGTTGAGAAACCCGTGCATGGTAAAACCGGTGCTCTCGTCTCGATGACGCACGGGATGATGTAATCCAGCCGTTGCTTTAAAAGGGACGCCTGCTTCCTGCGCCGTCGCGACGTATTGCGCGATCTCATCCACGCTGGGGAAAGCGTTCGCCGTCAGGCCGCCGCAGCGCAGCTTGGCGCCCAATCGCATGCGCGCCAGAGCCTGCATCGTATCCGCCAGCATCTTCGGCCATGGCTCGAAGCGCGGAATTTCGACAAAGATGGCTAGATCGCGCAGGCCGGCAACGACGATGCTTGACTCCAATTCGCCGGTGACGTCGAGAATTTCGTCGAGCGAAATGCTTTTGCGAGACGGAGGAACGCTCTTGGCCAGCGGGATCTCGAGCGCCTTAATTTGCAAATTCTTTCGACGCAGCGCCCCGAGCCGGTTGAAAGTCTCGACATCGCCCTCGGCGATGACGGAGAGCGGGCCCGCGAAGTTGTCGGGGGAAGCGACCAGCAGCGACGCCGGTACGATGAATCGGTCGAGCATCCACGCGTATGGCCCGCCGCGGGCCGCTTGGTACTCGCCTCGTGCCCGCTCTAACGGAAGCTGCGCCGGAGGAAAGAGACCGGCGTAGTCGATCAGCGCGTCAAAGGCCGCGCGTACCGAGCCGAGCAGCGCCGTAGATGCGGCCATGGCGGTCTGCTTCGACAGGGCCGGCGGAGAGGCTTCGCCAAGTCGATGCGCCATGAGCACGGCGACCGAAGCTCGCAGCAATCCTCTGGCGCAGATCGACTGGGATTACATCGAGTTTTACGTCGGGAATGCCAAGCAGGCGGCGCACTATTATATGTCTTGCTTTGGCTTCGATCAGATCGGATATGCGGGACCGGAGACAGGCGTCCGCGACCGTGTGAGCTATTTGCTCGAGCAGAACAAGCTGCGCTTCGTATTGACCGCGAGCCTGGTTCCCGACGACGAAATCGCCCGGCACGTCATGCTCCACGGAGACGGCATCAAGGATGTCGCCATACTCGTGGGCGACGCCAAGGCCGCCTTCGACATGGCCCTCCAAGGGGGTGCGCGGGCCCTGCTCGAGCCGACGGTCCTTGCGGATGCGAGCGGGCGCCTCATCAAGGCGACGATCGCGACCTACGGCGAAACCGTTCACTCGTTTATCCAACGGGACGGCTATGCGGGACTCTTTGCGCCCGGTTTCGTGGAGGCGCGCAAGAGAATCGCTCACGCGCTCAAACCGGGCCTGCAGTTCATCGACCACTGCGTCGGAAACGTCGGGTGGGGCGAGATGGACGCGTGGGGAGATTTTTACGGTCGCGTCTTCGGCTTCTCCCAGCTCGTTTCGTTCGACGACAAAGACATTTCGACCGAGTACACCGCGTTGCGCTCGAAAGTCATGACGGACTCGCGCCACCGCGTGAAGTTTCCGATCAACGAGCCCGCCCAGGGCAAGAAGAAATCGCAGATCGAGGAGTATTTGGAGTTTTACCGGGGCGCCGGCGTTCAGCACATGGCGATTAGAACCGACGACATCGCCGCCACGGTCCGGGCGCTGAAAAAGAACGGGGTCGAGTTCCTCGATACCCCCGACTCGTACTACGACCTCCTCGAGGAGCGCGTCGGAAAGATCGACGAGGCGATGGAGACTCTGCGCGAGCTGCGCATCCTCGTCGATCGCGACGACATGGGATACATGCTCCAAATATTCACCAAGCCCTTACAGGACCGTCCGACCGTCTTCTTCGAGATCATTCAGCGCAAAGGCAGTCTTTCGTTCGGCAAGGGCAACTTCAAGGCGCTCTTCGTTTCGATCGAGCGCGAGCAAGAAAAGCGAGGAACGCTGTAGTTACCGGGACCGCGCTGGATCGCGCCTACTTGCTGGATTGGTACCGCCGCAATCGTGCGCGAACGGCGGCGATCTTTGGGCTCGTCGCCGATGAGGCGTTCAACGACCGCCCCGTTCCACTACGCCACCCGTTTGTGTTCTACGAAGGACACATCCCGGCGTTTAGCTTTGTGACGCTCAACGAACGGGGGCTGCACGAGGAGCCGATCGATTCCGGCCTCGAACGGCTCTTTGAACGCGGCATCGATCCCGCGAGCGTCGACCACGCGCAACGGCACGAACGCGCCGACTGGCCCGATCGCCGCACGATCGCCGACTTTGCCGCACGTTGTGACGCGCGCGTCGAGCGCGCGCTCGAGTGCGCGCAAATCGAAGACTCCGGCGTGCCGCGGCTCGTGCACGCGCAAGCGGCGTATACCATTCTCGAACACGAGCGTATGCACCAGGAGACGCTGCTGTACATCGTCCATCAGCTTCCCTTCGAGCGGAAGCGGCGCCGAGCGTTCCGGCACGAAGACCACGCGGTGCCAAGCTGCGAGATGCGCAGCGTCGCGGCGGGCACGGCAACGCTCGGGGCTGATCCGGAGCAGATCCCATTCGGCTGGGACAACGAGTTCCGCCGTATGCAGGTCGAGGTCGCTGGCTTCGACATAGCCGCCTACCCAGTGACCAACGGCGACTGGTTACGCTTCGTCGCGGACGGCGGCCCGGTGCCGTTCTTCTGGAAGCATGGTGACGGCGCGTGGGTGCTCCGCTTGCAGTTCGAAGAGATTCCGCTGCCGCAATCCTGGCCCGTTTACGTGACGCATCAGCAGGCACGAGCATATGCGCGGTGGCGTGGGATGCGGCTCCCTACCGAGGCAGAGTACCAGCGCGCGGCCTTCGGAACGCCGGAGGGTGAGGAACGCGCGTTTCCCTGGGGCGACGCACCGCCGTCCTTCCAACATGGGAATTTTGACTTCACGCGCTTCGATCCTGAGCCCGTCGACGCGCATCCCGCCGGTGCGAGCGCGTGGGACATCGCCGATCTCATCGGCAACGGGTGGGAATGGACTGCGACCCCATTCGAGCCGCTTCCAGGGTTCGAGCCGATGGCTTCGTATCCGCAGTATTCCGCCGACTTTTTCGACGGAAAGCACTACGTGATGAAGGGAGCTTCGCCGGTCACTCCGCGCGAGCTGATTCGCCGGTCGTTCCGAAACTGGTTTTACGACGACTATCCCTACATGTACGCAAAGTTCCGCTGCGTCGCAGCCTAGCGGCGCACGTCGAACAGGACGCTTATGCAAAAGACGCCCGTAACGGTCGCCTACGGCGACGGCATCGGACCCGAAATTATGACTGCGACGCTGCGCATCCTCGAATCAGGCGGTGCGCGTCTCGCCTTCGAGCGCATCGAGATCGGCGAATCAGTCTATAACAAGGGAGTGAGCAACGGTATCGAGCCGGCGTCGTGGGAGTCGCTTCGCCGCACGAAAGTCTTTCTCAAAGCGCCGATCACGACGCCCCAAGGCGGCGGCTTCAAAAGCCTAAACGTCACCGTTCGCAAGACGCTGGGAATGTATGCCAACGTCCGTCCGTGCATGTCGCTCCATCCTTACGTCGCGACCAAACACCCGCACATGGACATCGTCATCGTGCGCGAGAATGAGGAAGACGTCTATGGCGGAATCGAGCACCGCCAGACCAACCAGGTCGCACAGTGCCTTAAGCTCATCTCCCGACCCGGCAGCAAGCGTATCATCCGCTATGCGTTCGAGTACGCGCACGCCAATAAGCGCAAAAAAGTCACGTGCTTCACCAAAGACAACATCATGAAGATTACGGACGGCCTTTTCCATCGAACGTTCACGGAGATCGCCGCCGAGTACCCGGAAATCGAGCACGAGCACTGGATCGTCGACATCGGCGCCGCGAAGATGGCCGATACGCCCGAAGCCTTCGACGTGATCGTGATGCCGAATCTCTATGGCGACGTGCTCTCCGATGTTGCCGCGCAAATCACGGGGTCGGTCGGTCTCGCGGGGTCGGCCAACATCGGCGACCACTGCTCGATGTTCGAGGCGATCCACGGCTCCGCGCCACGTCGAGCCGGCCAAAATCTCGCAAACCCGTCGGGGCTGCTCCACGGCGCGATCCTGATGCTCATCCACATCGGCCAAGCCGACGTTGCGGAACGCGTTCACAATGCGTGGCTGAGTACGATCGAGGACGGCATACATACCTACGACATTTACAAGGAGGGCACGTCGCGCGAAAAGGTGGGGACGAAAGAGTTTGCCGACGCCGTCATCACGCGGCTTGGCCGGCGACCCCAGCATCTCAAGCCCGTCGACTACGATACGGACGCGCAGATGAACCTGGCGATTCGCCCGGCCGGCAAGCCGCCCATGAAGCTGCGGGCCGGCGTCGACCTCTTCGTCGACCGTCGTGACGGCAATCCCGATCAGATCGCCGGCGTCATGCAGAAGCTCAACGTCGACGGCGTCAAGCTGACGACGATCAGCAATCGCGGAACCAAGGTTTGGCCGGACGGAAACCCCGATACCTACTGGAGCGACCACTGGTGCTGTCGCTTCGAAGCCGACGACGAGCTATTTACCGCGCAGCACATCGTCAGGCTGCTCGCGGCCGCCGATCAAGCCGGCTTCGACGTCATCAAGACCGAGGGACTCTATACCTTCAACGGCGAGCGCGGCTACTCGCTTGCCCAAGGAGAATAAGTGAGTGCGAATCGTTAGCCTGCTGCCGAGCGCGACGGAAATTCTCTTCGCGATCGGAGCGGGCGAAGAACTCGTCGGCGTGACGCACGAATGCGATTATCCCTCCGACGCGTTGCGGCTGTCGAAAGTCACTTCTTCTGGAGCCATGCCCACGAGCGACCCTCGCGCGATCGATCGTCACGTGCGTGAGGCGGTCCACGCCGGCTCGAGTCTCTATGATCTCGACAGCGGGCTGCTGGCTGAACTCGCGCCGGATCTGATCGTCACCCAGGAGCTTTGTCCGGTCTGCGCGGTCTCGTATGAAATCGTCGCCACCGCTGTGAAGCGCTTGCGGTCCGATCCTCGCATCATTTCCCTGGAGCCGGCTTCGCTCCAGAACGTGTTCGAAAATATTTCGCTTTTGGGCGAGGTGACGCATCACGCGCAAGAAGCTCGTGAGCTCATCGAGGACCTCGAGTTGCGTCTAGCGGTATTGAAGAGCCGCTCCGGCCGCCGGGCGCACCGGCCACGTACCCTGGTGCTCGAGTGGACCGATCCGCCGATGAGCGCCGGTCATTGGATTCCCGAGCTCGTCGAGTTCGCCGGCGGCTGGCCTGTCTTGGCGAATCCTCGGATGAACTCGCAACCGATCAAATGGACTAGCATCGCCGCGAGCGAGCCCGAGGCGGTGATCGTTGCGCCATGCGGTTTCGATTTGCCCAAGACGCGACGGGCCATCGCTGATCTGGATGCCGTTCCGGTGTGGAGATCGCTTGCGGCTCGCCGCAGCGGACGCGTGCTGGCGATCGATGGGAATGCGTACCTTAGCCGCCCCGGGCCTCGGTTGGTCGATGCAACCGAGATTATCGAGCAGTGGTATACTACCGCTGCGGAGCACGCCGGATGACCGCGCTCCAATCGGGGTGAGGAAAGTCCGGGCTTCATACGGGCAGGGTGCAGGATAACGTCCTGTCGGGGCGACTCGAAGGAAAGTGCCACAGAAACATACCGCCGCAAGCATTTGCGGTAAGGGTGAAATCGTGAGGTAAGAGCTCACGGAGGCTGCGGAGACGCAGGCTCGGGTAAACCCCACCTGAAGCAAGACGCTCGATCGTGGAGAGCCCGTCCAAACGAGCCAAGTCGCAACGAGGCGATCGGCAACGATCGTCCCAGAGAGATGGTCATCGCCCACGTCGTGGGAACAGAATCCGGCTTACAGGCGTGCTCCGCTCTTCGCTTCCGCAACCGGTGGGGCTATCCGCATGTTCTAACGAAGTGAGCAAACCGATGAGCCAGCAACACTTCACCCCCGAAATGACCGTTGACCAGGCGTTCAAGCTTCACGCCGGCGCCCGCCGTGTTTTCGCCCGCTTCCATCTAGGCGGTTGCTCGAACTGCGCTATCAGCGAATCCCACACGATTGGCGCGATCAGCGACGATTACGGTATCCCTCTGCCGATGCTGCTCGAGAACCTCAACGCCTTATTCGATCAAGGAACTTTTGCGGTCGGAGATCACGTGCGCATTCCGGACGAGATTCGCGCGAAGATTCCGCAGCTTGCCAACGTTCCGGAGGTGGGTGAAATCACCGGCGCCGAAGGCGGCGCGTATACTGCCGATTTCGGCGACGTCCGCCTGCAAGGGCTTGCAGAGGATTTCGTCACCGCCGAACCGTCCTTAGACTCCGCTCGCTAGCGCTCGCTTAGAGACGACGAGTCAGAGCGGCTTGCGAGCGCTAAAGCCCTCGTCGATCCCATGCCAATAGGCAACCTCGGGCTCACCGAGCTTCCAGCAGAGATAGATCGGCTCGTCGTGAAGCATTGAAGGAAAGTCGACGAGCCCTAGGTCGATATCCTTAACGACGCATCCGAGCGATTCGATTCGATAGATTAGCCTTCCGATCTCGTGCTTGAGCTCACCGAAGCGAGGCGCCGGCAACGCCGAGCGAGCCGCAGCGAGCCGGGGACGCCGGGGCGGCGTGTGGTGCAGCGCCGGGTCCGACTCGAGCAGTTTGATCGCGAGATCCCGGCGTCCCTTTAGAAGCTCTTCTATGAGCGGCACCAGCTTAGAAATGAGGGCGTTGGCGCGTTCGGGCGAAAATAGCTTCATATGAGTTCGCTGCGCATCGTCTTTGTGACGGGCCTCTCCGGTGCGGGCTTGAGCCAGGCAATTAAATCCTTTGAGGATTTGGGCTTTTACTGCATCGAACACCTGCCTCCCGTGGTGCTCGATGCGGCGATTTCCGCTCTGGAAGGTTCGGCGGTCAGGGATGTCGCCATTGCGCTCGATCTTCGCAGCGATGCCCAGCTGGGCGACCCGCGTTCCGCAATCGACCGCGTGGAACGCGTCCACGACGCACGGCTGCTCTTCTTGGATGCTGCCGACGACCTGCTGGTGCGCCGCTTCAGCGAGACGCGGCGGCGCCATCCGCTCGCGCTCGCCGGTTCGGTGCGAGAAGCGATCGACGCCGATCGACGATTCCTGGCTCCCTTACGCGAGCGGGCCGACGCGGTCATCGACACGACCAATCTTACTTCCGGAACGCTCAAACAGCGAATCGCTGCCGCATTCCTGGCGGATCGACCGATGAAGCTCACGATGACGTTCGTTTCCTTCGGCTTCAAGTTCGGGCTCCCGACGGATCTGAATCTCCTTTTCGACGTGCGATTCTTACGCAACCCGAACTACGAGGAAAGCCTCGCGCCGCAGACCGGCGAGGACGCCGCGGTTGGCGCATTCATCGGGGAGGATCCGTCACTCGAGCCGTTTCTCGCAAGGATCGTCGACCTGTTGGAATACCTGCTGCCCCACTATCTTGCCGAGGGAAAGACGCAGCTCACGATCGGCATCGGCTGCACGGGCGGCCGGCACCGCTCGGTCTACGTCGCGCGCCGTCTGGCTGGACGGTTCGCCGACGACATTCGGCTGGACGTCGCCGTCGAGGCGCGCGATCTCGCGCGAGCCGCTTAATGCGTAGACGAGTATCCGGCTCGCTGCATTGGCTCTTGCCGGGCATGGGCGTCAAGCGCTGGGTCCTCCTAGCAGCTTTCGGTGTCATCGTGCTGCTCGATGCGGCGACGCGTTGGCTGATCGCCGAAGGCACGGGGATTCACGTCAATGAGATCCTCGACGATATCGTCGACGACTATTTCTCGCCGGCGTACCTCACGTGGATCCTGGCCGCCGTCGGAATCGCGCTGCTCGTGACGGGGGTCTGGATGTGGCTTCGCGCCGTCGTTCGCATCGCGAGAGGAAGAAACCCTAAGGGTTTTCGCGATGCGTTAGCCGGGCGGCGACTCCGGCAAGGTTACAAGATCGTTGCGATCGGAGGCGGCACGGGGCTCTCGACCCTGCTGCGTGGTCTCAAGCGCCGGACCAGCAATCTGACCGCGGTCGTAACCGTCAGCGACGATGGGGGTTCGTCGGGGCGGCTGCAAAAAGAACTGGGAGTCTTGCCGCCGGGCGACGTTCGCAACTGTCTCGTCGCACTCGCGGACGATGAAGCACTCGTGACCGATCTGTTCCGCTACCGCTTCACCGAGGGGCAGGGGCTGAGCGGTCACTCCTTCGGCAACCTGTTCTTGGCCGCGATGAGCGGTATCACTGGAAACTTCGATCAGGCGATCAAGGAATCGAGCCGAGTGCTCAACGTCGTGGGGCGAGTCCTTCCCGCAACGCTGGGCGTCGTTCGGCTTTGCGCGGAGCTCGACGACGGCACGATCGTCGAGGGCGAATCGAAGATCTCATTGGCGAAGCGTCCGATCAGACGAGTCTTCTTTGATTCCCCCGCGGCCTCGCCGCTCGACGAGGTCATTGCCGCCATTCGCGACGCCGATGCGATCGTTCTGGGACCAGGTTCCCTCTACACCTCGGTCGCGCCTAACTTTTTGGTCGGCCGTATCGCGCGCGAAGTTGCGCACGCGCATGCCGTAAAGATGTACGTCTGCAACGTCATGACGCAACCGGGCGAGACCGATGGAATGACGGCCGCGGATCATGTGGAGGCGCTCCTTGCAAACGCGGGCGAGCGCGTCTGTGACTACGTCATCGTCAACGACGAGCCCCCTTCGCGCCTCCTCGGAGCGTACGCCCAAGAGGGACAGGTGCCCGTCGAACCGGATGTCGACCGTATAGCGGGGCTTGGATTAGAACCCGTCTGTGCCGCAGTGATCGGCGAAACGGAGAACGTTCGTCACGATCCCGAAAAGCTCGCCGCGGTAGTTCTGGGTATCGTCGACCGCACGGTCGCAAATCGAGCCACGCTGGTGAAGCCGGCGAGTGCGTACCGCCGTTCGACCGCTTTAGGCTAAATCAGTGCGCGGCTTGGGAAAGCGTGAGGTTGAGTTGGAACGGCTTTCCGGGTTCGACGTTCGCCGTCGATGCAAGGGGTTGGTACCCTTTCGCTTGCACGGAATAGTCGGCGATTCCGCTGGGAACCTTCTCGATCGAAAAGCGGCCGGCAGCGTCGCTCGTCGCCGTCAAGACGGTGTCGATCGTGACGACCGCCCCGGCAATTGGAGCGTTCGTCGCGGCGTCGACGATGACGCCCGTTACGCTTGAGAATCCGGAGGCAGGCGGCAAAGCATCGGTATTACATCCTTGCGTACCTAAGAGAAGCAATGCAACCACGAACGAGAACGCGCCGAACCCTTTCATAGGCGAACTTCTTCGGCACGCCGAAGCCGCCGCTCCTATGGCAAGCCCCGCCCCGTCGTCCCAAACGACCGCACTCGTCTATTGCGAAAACGCGCTCGAAGCCATCGGCCGCACTCCCCTCGTGCGCCTCAACAAGGTAGTCGACGGTGCGTCGTGTCTCGTGCTAGCAAAGATCGAGTACGTGAACCCCGGGGGGAGCGTCAAGGACCGTCCTGCCGTTGCGATGCTCGACGCGGCCGAGCGCCAAGGCTGGCTCAAGCCCGGCGGCACGATCGTCGAGCCGACGAGCGGAAATACCGGCACGGGCCTGGCAATGGCAGCGGCGATTCGAGGATACCGGTGCATTCTCGTCATGCCCGACAAGATGTCGCGCGAGAAGATAGATTTATTGCGCGCCTACGGCGCCGATGTGGTCATTACGCCGACGAGCGTTCCGGCGGATTCTCCTGAGTCGTACTACGGCGTGGCAAATCGGCTTGCGTCCGAAATTCCGGGGGCATTTCAGCCCAATCAGTTCCACAATCACTTCAATCCCGAAGCGCACTATGCCACGACCGGCCCAGAAATCTGGGAGCAGACCGGCGGCGAGATCACTCATTTCGTGGCCGGCATTGGGACGGGGGGAACCATCTCCGGGTCCGCCCGTTATCTCAAAGAGAAGAACCCGGGGATTCATGTCGTCGGCGCCGACCCCGAAGGCTCCATCTATTCGGGCGACATTCCGCGCTCGTATGCGGTCGAAGGCATTGGGATGAGCTATCTCCCCGAAACCGTCGACATGCGCGTGATCGACGAGATGGTGCGAGTCTCGGATCGCGATTCATTTCTCATGGCGCGACGCATCGCTCGCGAGGAGGGCTTGCTCGTGGGCGGATCCTCCGGCACCGCGGCGGTTGCCGCCGTCAAGCTCGCCAAGACGCTCTCGCCCGGCGCAATCGTCGTCGTCATCCTCCCCGACTCGGGGCGCGGCTACATGTCGAAGATTTTCAATGACGACTGGATGATTGCGAACGGCTTTTTGGCGGACTCCAAGCGTCGGGCGACCGTCGGCGACGTCTTGCGCAGCAAGACTCCGTTGCCTCCGCTGATCACGGTTGCGCACGACGACACGGTGAAGACGGCCCTCGACCTCTTGCGACGATACGAGATTTCGCAGCTGCCGGTGATGCGTGGGCACGAGCAGGTAGGCAGCGTGAACGACATCGGCGTTATGCAGAGCGTTTTCGATCGCGCCGACATCCTCCATCAGCCCGTGAGCGAAGTCATGGCACGGCCGTTTCCTGCCTTGGAACAGTCTGAAGAGATCGAACGCGCCTACAAGGTGCTGACGCTTGCCAATCCCGCTATCGTCGTTACCGACAACGGCGAGCCCATCGGCGTGCTCGCGCGTCAAGACATCATTAGCTTTCTCTCAACCAGCTCGAGTCGTTCATAAATGACGACACGATACGGCGTATGAGATTTACGACGAAGGCCATCCACGTCGGTCAAGAGCCGGACTCCGCGACGGGCGCCACGATCGTTCCCATTTATCAAACCTCGACCTACACCCAAACGGGGGTCGGCGAGCATAAAGGTTTCGATTATAGCCGTACGACCAATCCCACGCGCCTTGCGTTGGAACGCCAGCTCGCCTCATTGGAAACGGCGCGGTATGCCAGCGCTTTCGCAAGTGGAATGGCCGCGACGGCCGCGGTGCTCGGTCTGGTCTCCTCAGGCGACCACGTCGTGGTCAGCGAAGATCTTTACGGCGGAACCTACCGCCTTTTTTCTCGCGTTCTCCAGCGCTACGGCGTAGAGTTCACGTACGTCGACATGACGGATCTCGACGCGCTCAGCGCCGCCGTCAAACCCGCAACGAAGCTCTTTTGGATCGAAACGCCGAGCAATCCGCTCCTCAAACTGGTCGACATCGCGGCGATTGCGTCGTTGCGCCGTCCCGAGCAACTCATCGCCGTCGACAATACGTTTGCCACCCCATATTTCCAGCAGCCGCTCTCGCTCGGTGCTCAGATCGTGGTCCACTCCACGACGAAGTACGTCGGCGGACACAGCGACGTCGTCGGCGGTATCGTCATAACCGACGATGCGGCGCTCCACGAAGCGATCCGCTTTCAGCAGAACGCCGTGGGAGGCGTGCCGGGGCCGCACGATGCGTGGCTGACGATGCGCGGAGCCAAGACGCTCGCTCTGCGTATGCGCGAGCACGCGCGTAACGCGCAAATCGTCGCCGAATTCTTAGAATCGCGCGATGACGTCGCACGCGTGTACTATCCCGGTCTGCGCTCCCATCCGCAGCACGCACTGGCAAAACGGCAGATGAGCGGTTTCGGCGGCATGCTCTCGTTCGAGCTGGAGGGCCCGGTGCAGCGTGCGCTCGAATTCGCAAGCCGTCTGCGGTACTTCAGTCTTGCCGAAAGCCTCGGCGGCGTGGAATCGCTGATCTGCCATCCCGGGCGCATGACGCACGGGTCGATTCCCGCGGCCGAGCGCGAGCGGCGCGGCATCACCGACCGATTACTGCGACTCTCCGTTGGAATTGAAGACGCTGCCGACTTGCTCGACGACCTGTGCGCAGCGCTCGAGGCTACGGCTGGTACACGGGGTAGCGAACTGCCGTCACCTGTTTGAGCATCTCGCGGGCTTGCTCGGCGCTCGTGTCGCCGAGGCGTGCGGTTTCGGAGAGCACGATGCCGCGTTGTCCGTCCGCCCAAACGATCGCAAACTCTTTGCGCGCATCGAACCCGCTGCCGTACGCAACCTCGACGAAGGTGGCCGGCATACCGTTGAGCAGAGTCATCGGAGTTTTATTTCGGATCAGCGTGCCATCTTGCGAACTATGCGTCTGGCTCTCGAACTGAGCTTCCCATTGATCCGGCGGCCCCTCGAAGGCCTCCATCGAGATCTGGATCGTGCGCGCGTTCTCCTTGCCCGGATCCAGCACCCAGGCGGCTACCGGTTGGAGATCCTGCCCCAGGGCGCTCAACGGCGCTTCTAGGCGCGAGATGAGAACCGCGTCCGCGGGCGCGGTGAACGTCATCGCCGGATCGGTATAGGTATGCGGATCCGGCGTCGGCGTCGGAGGCGGCGGCACTTGAGCGAGCAACGGGGCGCCCCCGATGAGCCCCAGCAGCACAGCAAGTAAGAGAGTAACCCGTTTCATCATTCGTTATTCAGAGCGGCGGCGAGCGCCGGAAGCGATATTTCGTACCGGTAGCCGACGTTGCGATGGTCGTCGTCGAATTCCTCGTGACGCACCGAGAGCCCGAGATCGCGGATTCGCTGCACGACGACCCGCGAGCCGATGTCCAGGCCATACTCATCTCGCCTGCCGCAGTCGAGATAGCGTAGGCGCAGCCGCGCCAGCTCGGCTCGGTGCGTGGTTACCCTCTCAGCCGGGTCGAAGGCCAGCCAGCGCCCGAAGACGTCCTCGCTCAACTGCCCGCTGGCTCGTTCAAACGGCAGATCGAAATCAAACGCCGTGGCACTGCGCGGAGAGTATGCCGCCGCGTATGCAAGCATCTCAATGGTCGTGTACTCGGCCGCGTTGCGCTTGTGCTTGCGCTCGAAGGCCTGGACGTAGGCGGCGAGATCGAAGTGGTAAGCTTCGAGCGTGCGGTGGACGGTCGCAAATGCCGGCACATGCGCGTAGCGAAAGTATGAATCGCCGCTATGCGACGCAAAGGCACCGAACGTTCCCGCGTGCTCCAAGACGAGATGCATCGCGCCGAACCCGCCGGAGGATTTACCTAAAACGCCTCGGCCGCCTTCGCCCCGAATGGTGCGGTACGTGCGATCCACGTGTCCGACGACGTCGTTCACGACGTACGTCGCATAGCGGCCGTTGTGCACCGAGTCGACGTACTGCGATCCGCCTAAGCGCGTGAAACCATCGACCAGCGCGAGCAACACCGGCGGCATGCGGCGCTCGGCGATCAAACGATCGGCCCACTGCAGAACGTTCGTCTCCCATGGACGTGAGGAGATCAACGCGGTCACGTCACCGGTGTAGCCGTGCAGCACGTAGAGCACGGGATAACGACGGGAACCTTGAGGATCGTAGCCGGTCGGAGTGTAGACGGCGATTGGGCGCGTCACCGGATCGCCCAGCGGATTTCCTGCCAAGGCCTCGCTGTTGATGAAATCGACGCGCACGTCGCCGGCAAGACCGAGAATCCGCGCGATATCACTGCGATCGTGCATGGCCGTGAGCTTCTGCGCACGAAGTGGCTGCGCCTAGATGAGCGGGCTGAAGCGCGCGATCGATTTGCGCAGCGCCGTTTCGATCAACATCATCACGATGATCGGAATCGGACCGCTCGTGACCATTCCGCTGGTCGTTGCGGCTCTCGGAGGACCGCTCGCACTCGTCGGCTGGATCGCCGGCGCAATCGTCGCGCTCTGTGACGGTCTCGTCTGGGCCGAGCTTTCATCGCGCTTTCCCGGATCGGGTGGCACCTACGTCTACTTGCGCAACGTGTTTGGGTCCGACGGCCTAGGAAAGGGCCTCGCCTTCCTGTTCAATTGGCAGTTTCTGTTGGCGGCGCCCTGTCTGCTGGCCAGCGGCTACATCGGCTTTGCGAACTACGCGGCCTATCTTTATCCGACTCTCGGCTCGAACGGTGTCGCGCACGATGCCGTTGCAATCGCCATCGGCGTCCTTACGATGCTCTTATTATATCGGCGCACCTCGCGCGTCGCATCGCTCGGTGTGATGCTTGCGGCCGCGGCGACGCTTACGGTTGCCCTCGTTGCGCTTGCCGGCCTCTCACACGCCAATTTTACGCAAGCTTTCCATCTTCCACGGCCGTTGCGGTTAGGCGCCGGGTTTCTCGCCGGCTTTGGCAGCGCGCTGTACATTACACTCTACGACTACGCAGGGTATGCGGAAGCGGCCCTGCTTGGGCGATGAGGTTGTGCGACCCGAGCGAACGATTCCCAAGGCCATCGTCTTTTCGGTACTGATCGTCGCGACGCTCTACGTGCTGCTGCAACTTGGTGTCCTCGGCGTCGTGCCCTGGCAATCGCTGCTCGACCCGCACGGGCGCCCGACGACTCAGGCGCAATACGTGGGAGCGTTCGTAATGGAAAGAACCTGGGGACGCACCGCCGCAGTGCTGGTTACGTTGCTCGTTCTGGTGACGGCGTTTGCGTCGCTCTACGGCAACCTTCTCGGATTCTCACGCATCTCGTTTGCCGCGGCGCGCGACGGCGCATTTCTTCCGATCTTTGCCAAGCTTCATCCCCGCAAAGACTTCCCGCACATCGCCTTGCTGGCGGTCGGAACGTTGTCGTTGTTTGCATGCCTCTTTACGCTGGACGAGGTCATTGCCTTTCTTACCGCCGGGATCGTGCTTATTCAGGGCATCGCGCAAATCGCCGCGCTGAGCGTGCTGCGCGCCCAGCGCGCGAGCGGCCCATTCAAAATGCCGCTCTATCCGCTCCCTGCGTTGGTTGCCCTCGCCGGATGGAGCTTGGCGTTCGCAGCAACGGGCCCCGGCGCGATCGCACTTGGCCTCGGCTGGCTTCTTTGCGGCTCGGTAGTCTATCTCGTAGCCGCTCGCATGCAGCGATGGTGGCCGTTCGTGCTCGCGACGATTCTTGCGCTTGCCGTCCCGGCGGCGGCTCGCGCCGACGCGTTGCGCGGATGGTCGAACTGGAACGTCGCGCGCATCGTCTCGGAGAACGCCTATCCGGTCTTCGAGGTGGACGGGCGGCCATTCTTCGTCTTCGGTGCCGCCTTCTTCTACGAGCGAATCCCGCGCGATCGATGGTATTCCGCCCTGCTCGCCTACAAGCGGCTCGGCATCAACACGATCGATCTCTACCTTATCTGGAACTGGCATGCTTCGCCCGGCTCGGCCGGCAGTTGGCAAACGGTACGTTACGACTTCACGGGAAGGGGCGACCCGCGCCGCGATCTTTTGGGTCTGTTGAAGCTCACGCATCAACTCGGCTTCAGATTGATTCTTCGCCCGGGTCCCGTCATCCGCAACGAGTGGCGTAACGGAGGCTATCCGCCGTGGCTGCTTCGGCGCGCGGAGTACGACATGCCGCTGCGCGACGTACTCGAAGGCCAATACCCGGCCACCGCGACGCTGCAGAACGCAAATGCCGACGCCGCGGCCGCGGAGTGGCTCGCGAACGCGACGCATCGGCGTTACGCCTCGGCGTGGTTGCGCGCTGTCCTCGATGCCGTCGCGCCGTACGCCCGCGACACGATTGCGATCGCCCTCGACGACGATCAAGGCGCCTATCTCGATAACGACACCTGGCCGGCTCCGCATTGGCGCGCGTACGTCGAGTGGCTGCGCTCGACCGTACGATCCGTCGTCGGCCCGCGGGTACCGCTTTTCGTCAACACCTACGAAATGAAAGTCGCCGCGGCGTCGCCCGTTTGGGCGTGGGGCAACTGGTACCAAACCGACGCGTACCGCATCGGCGTTCACGATTTGGCCGATCTCGATTTTGCGACCGGATTGCTGCAGACACAATCGCAGCGCCCGCTGATGCAAGCGGAGTTTCAGGCGGGTTGGTTTCAAGCGGCGCAGGACGCAGTCCCACGACCGAGCGACCCGTCGAATACGACGCTTGCACTACACGAGCTGCTGCGCGACGGCATGCATGGCGTCGTCACCTTTCCGGCGCAAGATACGATCTATCCCGCGGGCTGGGAGGTACCCTGGGCGAACTGGTCCTATGCGTGGGATGCGGCGCTGACTGCCGACTTGCACGCTTCCCAGCGATACGCCCCGACGCGTGAGTTCGGCGAGTTGATTCGGCGCTACGGGCCGCTCTTGGCACGCACGCATGTTGCGGCCGATGCGGCCATTATTTGGCCGCCGAGTCTCTTTCGCCCAAGCATGCTCAACAACGGAGATTTCGCCGCATTCGCCGACGCAACCATTGCCACGCAGCGCGAGTGCAACGCGCGCGGTATCGCCTGCACGCTCATCGACCTCGGGTATATCGACCGCCTCACGCTGCAGCAGCATCCGGCACTGCTGCTACCGATGGTCCTATCGCCGAAACTTCGTTCGAAACTCGAGCCGTGGGCCCGCGAGCGTCTCGCAGAACTGCGAAGCGACGGCCGGCTCCGACGCGATGCGTCGTCGGTGAAATTCGAGGGAAGTACGCGGATGGTACCCGACTCCACGTTGCTCGTTGCCGACGACGGTTCGTATGGTTTTGTCGATGCGCTCAATCCGAGCGGGTCTGCTCGAACGGTCGGACCGTTTCGTGTCGGTCTGAGGCACGGCAGCGTCACGCTTGCGGCAGTTCGTCTTGCGGGGCATTCGGCGCGATTGATCCCCGTCGGCGTTCACGTCCCTGAGGCGCCCGCGTATCCGCAGCCAAGCCGCGGAGATCCTCCGCCGTTCGTCGACGGTAGCGCGAAAGTCTTGAGGACCCAGCATCTTCGGGTCGCTTTCGCGCCGCAGGCGGGCGCGCGTATCTCAGAGCTCGACGCGGGCAGCGGCAACGTCGCGACGACGATCGGTCTGCTCCGCGATGCCATCGATCCGGAGCCGTCTCCATCGACGCGCGATTACATTTCGGCGTATACCCACCCGTTGCCGGCAGGCACGTTCAACCGCCCCTACGACTGTGCAACCGCCGTCGCTCCGGCTTCTTCTTTTCGCTGCCGGTACGACGCTCCCGACATTCCGGCGGGCGGCGCCCGATTCGAGCGCCGTTTAGCGGTGCAGCAAAATCAACTACTGGTGACGGAGCAATTCGAGCCGCGGGATGCGACGTCGACGGCACGGCTTGTAAGCATATCGGGATTCGCTTTCCTACCGGGCGATCTCACCATCGCATCCTCCGACGGTGAAACGCTGGGCATCTTGCACGGAACGCGCCTTGCCTGGCTGAGATGCCGTCATGGCGATGTCGCGCGAATCGATGTGCGTCAAACGCGTGGTGCCCAACTCGTCACGCTGGTTTTTGCCCGGCGAACGGTGGAATTGCGACTTGGCATCTACTCCGCCTTTGACCCATCCGAGGCGCGCCGCTTCATCGACGCGAAAGAGCCGTGACTTGCCTGGGGAAGTGGCGGAATGGCAGACGCAGCCGCCTCAAAAGCGGCCGAGGCAACTCATGTGGGTTCGACTCCCACCTTCCCCATGAGTTGCTGAGCACGAAATGCGTCCGAACATAGCGTTACTGGGTTGCGACCCGCATCGTCGCGCTGCCGCTGATGGAAAGCAGGCTCGGAATTCCTGGATAGTTCAGCAGTGAGCTGAATACGCCGGTGACCCGCACCTGAATGTCGTAAATCGTGTTTTGCGGCGGCCTCGATCCCCATTGAGTCGAGCATGTCTGCGGCACTGCGCCCTCCATCGCGCAGAGTTGGTACACCGTTATGCCGCCGCCCGGGCCCGTCCAGTTCTGCAGGTTCTGGCCGTCTTGCAGAGCGGCGTTTGCAATGCCGGCGCTGATCTGTCCGCGCTGAAACATGCGCTCTCTCAACGCGAGACCGCCTCGACGTCCCATCTCGACTCATGTGCCCCTAGTGACTGCCGAGCACATACATAAGGACGGCCATATAATCTTCAGAGAAAAGAAGTGCTAAGAAGTGAGATTAACTAGGCAGCTATACCTGGGCGGAGTTTATCATCCCAGTGCGGATCTTTGTCGAGCTTCCCACGCTCACCTACTAGAGGCCCGGAGGCTTTCGCACGCGTTAACTCGCTCAGAAGGGGAGTTTCCGTTGGAAGCAGGCTTCGCTCGGCAAGCGGGGGAACGGTAGATGTCTACCAAGCAGCTGTTTTCCAAGGAGTACCATCATGAATCGACAGCTCATCCGCTTGGTGGTCGGGCCGGCGGCGCTTCTTATAGCGGTCGTCGCATGCCACGGCTCATCGGCGGGCAATTCAGCATACGTACCAACGGGCACCAGTCTCGGCGCCCCACAAGTCACCGGAGGCAGCAACGCTGCCGCCATAGCGGACGCGAAGAGAGATCGCATCGTCTCGAGCTGCGGCCGTCGGATTCACATCGTCGTCGCGGGAATCCTCGACTGTAGATTCCATGAAAAGGGCTACAGAGACGGCAAGTTTAGGCTCGACAACCGCACCGCCGGGATCATCCTCATCTCGCCGTCGAAGGGTACGAGAGCCACGAAGTTTACCATCACCGGCCTGGTAGCCGGCAACGGATATTTCATCGTGAAAGACAGGCGCCACCACCGCATCAAGGTCGTGGTGCGAGTTACGCTGTAGCATAGGAGAACCCGGAAGGAGGCTCGCAACGCGGGCCTTCTTCATTTGTCCTTGACTCGACGAAGTATCGCCTCAAAGGTGCCGCAACCATGCGACGCCGGTAGTCCCGAATACCGTCAGTAGGAGGGGCCTCCGGCCAGAGAGCACAGCTCTTCCATGATGAAGCATCAATGGATTCGGGCGTGCCTTGCCGCGGCGTTGTTAACGTCATGCCGCGGTACGGTGACCAATCCGCCGTTGTTTAACTCGGGGCAATCGGCGATCGTGCGTTCGCACGCGGTGCCCGGGGCGTACAAGGTACTCCATAGCTTCGGCAAGGGCAATGATGGCCGGGTGCCCGCCGCCGGCTTGATCGACGTGAACGGTACGCTTCTCGGCACGACCGAATACGGCGGCGCGCACGACGGCGGGACCGTCTTCAGCATCGGCACCGGCGGCACCGAGAAGGTACTGCACAGCTTCGGAAAGAGCACCGATGGCGCGGTGCCCAGTGCAAGTTTGATCGACGTGAAGGGTACGCTTTACGGCACGACGGAAAACGGCGGCGCGCACAACGGTGGGACCGTCTTTAGCATCACTATCGCGGGCGCCGAGAAGACGCTGTACAGTTTCACCAACGGCTTCCCGGGCTCGGGGCCGGCTGGGAGCCTCATCGACGTGAACGGTACCCTTTACGGCACGACCTTTGGGGGCGGCGCGCACAACGGGGGAACCGTCTTCAGCATCAGCACGAGCGGCACCGAGAAGGTACTGCACAGCTTCGGCTCGGTCGCGGACGGCAAGTATCCTTCCGGCGCCTTAATCGACGTAAGCAACGCGTTGTACGGCACGACGCAAGAAGGCGGAACGAACGGCGAAGGAACCGTCTTTAGGATCAGCACGGGCGGCACGGAAAAAGTGCTGCACAGCTTCGGCTCCGGCACCGACGGCCAAAACCCCGTGTCGGGCGTCGTCGACGTCAACGATAGGCTGTACGGTACCACTCCCTACGGCGGCGCCTACGGCAGCAATTATTCGGAGGGAACCGTCTTCACCATGGCGACCGGCGGCAGCGAGAAGGTGCTCTACACGTTCGGTTGTTGCTCCGATGGAGCGGAGCCCTACGCAGGCCTAATCGACGTGAACGGAACCCTTTACGGAACGACGGAGAATGGCGGCGCCACCAGCCAATGCGAAACGCCCCCCACCTTGTATGGGTGCGGCACGCTCTTGCGCATCACTACGACCGGCAACGTAACCGCGTTGCATGACTTCTTAGATAACCGCTCCGACGGCGGAAGCCCTGATGCGGGCTTGATCGAAGCGAATGGCACGCTTTACGGAACGACCGCGGATGGTGGTGCATACGGGGAAGGGAGCGGCGCGTTTGGCTATGGAACCGTCTTTGCCATTACAACGACCGGGCTGTATGGCGCGACCGCGAGAAAACGCCATTAGTTCTTGGCCATGAGGATGACGCCCGAGTTTCCCGCCAGCGTATCGGAGCCGTCGCCGGCAAAAGCCTTCGTCTGCGCCGCCAAGTTCGCTGAGCCAGTGCAGTACACCGCATTGCTGCACGCAGGAATCGCAATGGTGCCCCCGCAGCACTCCGCATAAGGGACGCTTTTGAGTTCGCCTCCGCTTAAGGCCAAGCGGTATTTGTACGTGCCGATCGGATCGTGAAGGAACCACGAGGCAACGATGTTTTCGGTCGTACCGGCGCTCGTATTCAAACAGGCTGCCGCAGGGCCATAATCCGTCTTGTTGATGAAAAGATGCTGGTACTGCTGGCATAAAATAGCACCGGGGTTGATGCACTGCACCCTAATGCCGATCGCGCCGCCCGTGTCGCCGTGCGTTGACGGGCATCCGTCGCCTTCGGTGACGGTGCTGCCGTTCCAGATGAACTTTTGTAGCGGGCATTCCTCGCAGCCTGACGGCACGAAGGTGTCCTCAAAGAAATAGGGTACCTCGGTGCTCGTCCCTCCAATCGTGAAGTCGAACGGCTCCACCTTATCCGGTATGCCGTCGACGTTGGGCACCAACCAACGCCACGCGAGCGCCTCGGTGCGCCATGCGATTCCGCCGCTAGTATCGCCACAGCCTCCATTAGGCTTACCGCACCTGCTGTCATCGCCCGAGGAGAACTCGATGTCGATGGCAACGGTATTCCTGCAGCCGTCACGCGTGTGCGTAACGAGATTCGCCATCGTGTTCGTCGCATACGCAAGCCAGCTGGGGCCCGGAACGTTGTTGTTTTTTAGGTGGGTGACTTCCTCGAACTGCATCGCGTACAGGTTATCGCCGGTAACCGTCGAGCAGATATTGTCGATCGCGTCCTGATCGTCGATAATGCCGCCCCCGTCGGCGTAGCAGTGCCCGTCGACGATCTTACCGGGAGAACCGCCGCATGGCCCCGGCGTTGAGCCTGCCCCGCCGGCAAGTGAGTTCACGATCATCTTGAAACACTTGCCGCCTGCCGGGCATGCGCCGTTGATGAAGTCGCCGTGGGCCGTTTCCCAATCATAACCGACGGCGCCGGGTCCGTTGCCACGACCGTTGAGAAGGACGCCTCGCCCGAACTCGGCCGAGAACTCGGCAGGGTAGCCAAGGCCCATGACGTCTTCCACGATCGCATACGGCGTCGGAGCAACTTGGGCGTTCGTCCAGACGTAGTGGTACAGATAGTTGTTGTAGCTCGCATCGCCGGGATTCATGAAGTAGGCGCTGCCGATACCGCTCGGCGGGATACAGTGCCGGCCGGTGGGGTTCGCAAAGATATTGCGATTAACGCTCATTCGCATCCCGGAGTAATTGTGCAAGAAGGCGTCTTCGTCGTTTGCGTTAGCCCATTGATAGGCGCCGAGCGTCAGCGAAAAGGTGCATAGCAGATGGATGACGTTCATGTAGTGCGCCGGTATACAACCCGACGCGTTTGCGCTCGCAGCGGGACCGGGACAGTTCGTTTCCAACGTGACACCCGCGCCGCTAATGAGTGGCGAGTAGTCGATGATACCTGCGAAGAGATGCTGATCCGCGATCGCGCCGGGATCGGGGTCGTTCACTCGACAACAGAAATGTCCGCCGCCCGGCGCCCATACACCGATGACGATCGGTGGTGCCGGCGTTGAAGCGCTCAACGCCGCCTGAGCGAGAATCTGCGCACCGGCGATGACGAGTGCCGCAACAACGAGCGCTTGAAACACTCGCCCGATTCGTCCGCTCATATTCAGCACCGCTCTATATTTTGAAGCCGGCGATACCCGGCCTTTGCCGGTTCGACCTTACTCGCAGAGGTCTCCGAGAAACGCCGCGCCAATTGCGGGGCAAAGGTACAGGCGGAGATGATTTTCAAGCTGCGCCGGATGGCGCTCTTGGCTCGCAAGGGCCGGCCCTGGGCGAACGTCGTGGATGTTCTCGACCGCCACGGCCGTGGCGAGCTGTCGACGTCGACGGCTCTGAGCCGCCTGCTGCTCATCTACCGCGACGTCGAGCTCCTGCGGCGAGTGCTCGCGAAGTCCTGTGCCGGACCGTTTGCGGCCAGCGCGCGCGACCTAACGAGATCGCTCGAAGCTCGCCGAGATAGGGTAGCACAGGCCCTGACGGCAATCGTGGACGACGATGCGCCGCCGGGCGCCTCGATCGAAGCGGGACTCTCGCGGTATCGCCGGCGGTTCGATGAGGCGGTCCTGGCGAACGCCGCGGCGAGCGTGGCTTTCTACTCGCTTGGCGATGAGCGTTTGCTCCGCGCGGCCACCGAGGAGGCAGCCGGACTCATGGTCGAGTTGGGCGTGGTGTCGCCAGACCGCGACGTGCTCGATCTCGGCTGCGGAATTGGGCGTTTCGAAGCGGCGCTTTCGACGCACGTCGCTTCGATCACCGGAATAGACGTCGCGCCGGGGATGGTAGCGGCGGCTCGCGAGCGCTGCGCCGGGCTCGCGAACGTTCGTCTGTTAGAGACGTCCGGTCGTGACCTGCGGGTATTGGCAGACGGCTCGTTCGACGCGGTGATCGCCGTCGACAGCTTCCCGTACCTTTACGAAGTCGGAGGTCCCGCCTTCGTGTTAGGGCAGCTCAGAGAGATGGCGCGGGTTCTGAGGCCCGGTGGCGATGTGTTGATTCTCAATCTCTCCTACCGGGGCGATCTCGACCTCGACCGGGCCGACGCCGGAGGCTTCGCGGCCGACCTCGGCTTCGAGTTGCGCCGCAACGGCACGTCGGACCTGAAAACGTGGGACGGAAGGAGCTTCCATCTGCACAGGCCGGCTTCTACTGGATCGTGATGCCGACGGGAGCAGAAGCGATGCCGTTCGTCACGACCACTAAGCTGCTCTTGCCCGTTTCGATGCCCGATGGAACATCGAACATGGTCGAAACCTTTCGGTAGGAGCCAACGCCCATGAAGCTATGTCCATGCGTCCGGGCGTAAAAGACGTGACCCGTTGCGTTGTTGGTAATGCGCACCAGCGGATAGTTTGTCGCTTGCTGAGCATCGTCGCCGTAAAAGTTCGCCTGTGAGTCGCCGTTGAAGCGTCTGCCGTTGATCGTGTAGGTGCTCCCCGCCGTCAGGATCGTCGCCACCGAAGTGATGTGCGGCGCGATTCCGCCGCGAGCGCCAGCGGCTCGAGCGTAAATCTCAACGTCCCTAGAATCGTCGCATTCCATAACCTGGCCCGTCGGAAGCGTCAAAAGCCGAATATTATAGCTCGAATCGTTCGGCGCGTTGGGCGGCGCCGCGATGGCAATAAGCTTCTTACCGTTGAAGATGTAAAACGTTGCGGGAGCGTTGTAGACGCCGGGGCTCGCCGCCACCATGACCGTGCCGTCGGTGAGCAGTGACGACGGAGCATCCGCGGTATCGATTTGCTGACCGGCGATGACGGGGAAGCTTGGACCCTGCCGCCACATACCCGTGTTCGCGTTGTAGACCGCGGTGAGGCCGGTGGCGCCCGCTACGAAGACCGTATTGTTCGGTCGCAGCGTCTGCGGCCCGATCTCCTCGGACGTAACGAGATCCGCAGGGATGGCGCCGGCCGTTTGCCATCTCCTTGCCAGCGGAATGTAAACCTCCGAGTTGGGAGCCGAAAGGACGTCCGCGGTAAGGACATCGCCTTTGCGCAACAGCGTCCAACCTTCTTCGCTGTTCTCGTCCTTTTTGCCGGCCGCTACCTGCGTCCAGGTCAGCGACGACTCGTTCAAGAGAGCTTGATCGCTCGCGCAGCAGTTTCCGAGCATGTAGGTGCCGTTTTCGAGCACCACGCTCTGGCCATCGCCGATCTGGCTCCAACCAGGCGGCGGCGCGACGGCCGTCCACTTGTTGGCAACCGGATCGTAAATTGCACCGAGATTCGTCTCGACGATGGCTCCGCAGAAATTATACTCGCCGCCGTTAACGATCAATCTGCCGTCGGCAAGGACCGCAGAGGCAAAGTACTCGGGCCCGTACCCTGACGGCAGTGACGCCGCTTTGCTCCACTTGCCCTTGACGTAGTTTCCGTACTTATTGGGTGTAAGCGCGTACCAAAACGAAGTGCACGCGTCGTGCACCATCACGGTACCGTCGGTCATCAACAGCTCCGTATCGGCCCCGCCCGACCAGGGCGCCTTACGTGCGACCGGCGTCCATCCGCCCGCGAGCGCCCGGGCCCGGTCAGCCGCCGTCACGTTGTGCCGGTGGCGCGGCGGACGTGGCGGCGTGTATCGGACGTGAAGCAGACGCGACGATGCAGCAGGTACGTTGCCGATGGGCGCGTTGACGTTTGCGTTGCATGCAGCAACGCAAAGCGCCGGCACCAGCGTAAAGAAAAAGGCGCCTAACCGTCGCATGATGACCCTTCTTAACACTAGCGCGCGGCTTCGTTGGTCAGCGCTTCTTGCGACTATTGCTCTTTTTCGCGGTCGTCGATGATTTGCGTGCGGCCGACTTCGATCCGCCCTTTTTGCGCACGCCGCCCCCGCGTGCTCCTCGCTTCGACATGACGGCTTCTTTGAGCGCCTTAGCGGGCAAAAATTTGAAAACGCGCTTGGCCGGCACTTTCACTTGTTCGCCGGTCGCCGGGTTGCGCGCCATGCGCGCCGCGCGGTCGCGAACCTTGAACTGGCCGAAGCCCGGAATCTTGACGGCCTCGCCTGCGACGACCGCTTGCTGAATGTCTTCGAAGAGACCGTCGATTAACTCGATGGCATCCTTACGCGAAATCTCGAGGCGCTCGATTGCCGTCCGCACTAAATCTACTTTGTTCATCGGTTCCTTTCGGTTTAAAAAGCAGGCTCCGATTGTCCCAAATAGCTTCGCGCTGCTTGCTACGAAATGATGATGGACTCCTTGTCTGAAATGAAACGCTCGTGCCAGGCAAGGTCGTGACGTTTGGTCCCGGACCGCTGCACGGGAGCGTCTCGGTTCCCGGCGACAAGTCGATCTCACACCGGGCATTGATCGCCGGCGCCCGCTGCAGGGAGTCTTTGCGCATCGCTCATCTCAATCCGGGACGCGACGTGAGAGCGACGCGTGAGGCACTGGCCGCATTGGGGATACGGATCGAGACCGACGGCGGCGACGTCGTGGTTACCGCAGCCCCCCTCTGCTCGCCCTCGGTGACGCTCGACTGCATGAACTCCGGCTCGACGGTCAGGATGCTCCTCGGCGCCTGCGCGGGTGCCGGAGTTCGGGCACGCTTCGATGGCGACAACTCGCTGCGACGACGGCCGATGGAGCCGGTCGCGGCGCAACTGCGCGCGTTTGGGGCGAACATCGCCAGCGCCGACGGCTATCTGCCGTTGGAACTCTTCGGAACGCCCGAGGTCGAGACGCGGCATTTCATTCTGTTGGCGCCCTCGGCGCAAGTGAAATCGGCGCTGCTTTTTGCCGGACTCTTTGCGGGCGTTCCGATACGCGTCGATGGCGACCGGGGATCGCGCGATCACACCGAACGACTCCTTCACTATCTCGGAGCCGAAGTCGAGTGGTCGGAACGTTTTGTCGATCTTAGACAAACATCGCTCGCCGGTGGAACGGTTGAGATCCCGGGCGACTTTTCCGCAGCCGGCTTTTTCATCACGGCTGCGGCCGTAACGCCCGACAGTGCTCTCGTCGTGCGCGATGTCGGCGTCAATCCGTCCCGTGTCGGATTGCTGGAGGCCCTGCGAGCGATGGGAGCCGCGGTAGAACTGAAGAACTCGCGAACCGTATCGGGGGAGCCGCGGGCCGACGTTGCGATCGAGTCTCGACCGCTCGCGGCAGCGAGCATCGGACCCGACGTCGCGTTGCGTTCGATCGACGAGATCCCTCTCATCGCTATTGCCGCCGCATTCGCATCAGGCAGGACAACCATCGCCGGCGTTGGCGATCTGCGCACGAAGGAGTCCGATCGAATCGCCGCTGTCGAGCGGCTTCTGCAAGCCGTCGGCATCGACGTCGGCTATGAACGCGGCGTCTTATGGATCTTGGGTGGGGTCCCACTTGCTTCGGGCGGAACGGTCGAAACGCGAGACGATCATCGGATCGCTATGGCCGCGGCCGTGTTGGCGTGCGCGGCCGGGCCGTTGGCCATCGACAGCGCGAAAAGCCTAGACGTCAGCTTCCCCCGCTTCCTCGCGACACTCGAGGAACTTCGCCGAGCCTAAGCGGCCGAACCCGAACTCTCCGCGGTTTTGGACTCTTTGGCCGGTGCATCGCCGGCCTTCGCAGATGGAGTTGGTGCGCTCGCCTCGTCCTTCGGCTTCTCGGCCTTACCCGCGCCTTTTGCGCGCCGGGAATCGGTCACGTAAAAGCCCGAGCCTTTAAAGAGCACAGGAGCGGGATTGAAGACGCGCCGTAGCGCCCCGCCGCACGCCTCGCACGGCTGCCCGTAGCTTTCGTCGAATCCGTGGCGAACTTCAAATACTCGGCCGCACTGCGGGCAGGCATAATCATAAAGCGGCATTACCAGAGTATAGCCCTTGTTAGCACTCGCGGTCAATGACTGCTAGAATAAGCAGGCTGTCTAGAAGTCCGCGAGAATGCCGGCGTCGCGTTTGAACTCGACGAGGCCCTTGAAATGAACGAGGGAATCGTCAAGCGCGCCGGCGATGCGGCGACCGCGTTGCCAGCGGTCCAACAACGTTCCCAGCCGGCCGTGGTACGCGGGATAGTCGAGCCGAACGTGGAGCTTCGAGCATGCAGTGCGGCGTTCGATTCGGAACTCGAGACGCCGGCGCAATGAATACGCGCCGACCAACGAGAGCCGATAGTTCGTGATGAAGCCGTCGACCTCGTAGAGCTCTTCCTCCTCCCCGGGCAGCCACGACCGAACGACGACCTCGCTGCCGAGGCCGAAGGGAAGCTGCGGATCCGCGCGCCGTACGCTGCGTAGGAACGAAAGCCAGACCGGCCATTTCTCGACCGCACAAAGCAGTGCAAATGCATCTTCTGCGCGACAATCGAGAGCGAGGTTTGCACGATGCGATTGCATTCCAGGTCCAATCGCATCATCGGTGAGGATCATCAAAGCCTATTCTGTAGGCCTGGGAATCGTATCCTTTTACGAAAATATCGACACTGCCCCGCAAATTTATGGGCGGAATTCGCCCCCCGCGGCCGCGGTGACGAACAGGACGAGCGTCATCACACCGAAGCGCAACGCGGCTTCGTCGATTCGAAACAGCGGGCTGTGGCCCGGATGTACTGCACCCGACGCCTCGCTTCGCACGCCCAGTCGTATCAGAAGACCGGGAACGCGCTGCGCAAAGTACGCAAAATCCTCTGCGCCCATGGTGGCGGGAGAGTGCTCGACGCGCAGACCGCTACGTTCTTGCAAATATCTCGCGAAACGCCCTGCGAGGGCTACGTCGTTCTGTACCGGGGGATAGCCTCGGACGATGCGCACGTCGACTTCGACGTTGTAGGCGGCCGCTACGCCGCCCACGATTCGGCGCACGCGTGCTTCCAGCTCTTGCCGTACGACGGGATCGTGCGCGCGTAACGTCCCGCCCAGTTCGACGCTATCGGCAATTACGTTGTTGCGGTACCCGCCGGCGATCGTGCCAACGGTCACGACGGCGCTCGCCAAGGGATCGATTTCCCGAGCCACGACGTTTTGCAATGCCAGAACGATCGCGGCCGACGCCGGAATCGCGTCGATGGCGCTGTGCGGATAGCCGCCGTGGCCGCCGCTTCCCCGAATGCTGAGATAAAACTCGTCGGCGGAGGCGTTGGCGGCGCCCGGAGAAATTCCGACCGTTCCGACTTCCAAGCGCGAATCGACGTGCAACATTGCTATGGCTTGTGGTGACGGGTTCTCGAGAACGCCTTCCTCGATCATCGGCAGAGCGCCGCCTGGGCCTTCTTCAGCCGGCTGAAAGATGAGCACGACGCTTCCCGCGAGCCGTTCTTTCATCCCGACCAGCAGACGCGCCGCCCCCAAGAGCATCGCGGTGTGCGCGTCGTGCCCGCACGCGTGCATTTTGCCCTCGATTTCCGATGCAAATGTCAAGCCGCTTCGCTCGCCGATCGGCAATGCGTCCATATCGGCACGCAACGCGACGCTGGGCCCGGTCACGTCACCGTCGATGCGCGCGACGACGCCCGTTTTTGCTATACGGCGGTGCTCTATACCGAGCGCGTCGAGCTCGCGTTCGACGAGCGCGGCCGTTTCATACTCCTCGAAGCCAAGTTCGGGGCGCCGATGAATCGCACGCCGCAGCTCGACTACCCGCGCGTGCAGCGGTTCGTTTACGTCGATGGCCATTGCAAGCGGAGTTAACGGACCGGTACTTTCCTTCCCGCCGGCGAAGCGAACTGCGCGATGATGACCGCCGATCTCGCCTTTGCGCTCTTGATCAACCGGACGAGCGCGTTCTATCAGGCTCACCCTCCAATCTACATGACCTACGTCGAGCACACGCATGTGAGCGCCCCGACCCTCGGCCGCGCGCAGGACATCGATCGGTCCATTGCCGTGCGCGTTGCCGACGATCTTGCGGTGATGAAGGATCTGCCCAACGGTGGTCAACGGACCGGCCAGGCCTTCCCGATCGTCGCCTACTTCGATCCGCTTTCAAACTTCAAGTTTGGTTACTTTGCCAATCTGAAGCGCGTCGACATCACATTGCAGCGCGGCGCGCCGTTTTACCTGACGATTCCCGATGCCGATCCAAGCGTGAACGCCGTCGTTCCTTACAATAGCTATTGGGCCGCGCGTTACGCAACCGATTCCACCGACGCGGCGCTGCATCTCCTGATCGAGCCGACTCCGCGCGTGCAGCAGGGGATATACCCCTCGGAGGTCGTCGAAGATGCCGCCAGCCAGCTTCCCTCGCGCATCGAGATGCGCGTCGCCGGGGGGGGCGACGAAGCGATTTCGCTGGAGTACGCGGTCATCGAGGGACACTGGGTGATCGTGCACGGTACGTTCAGTCAAACGATGCACGTCGCGTTCCTCACCTATAAAATCATCGCCGACATCACGTTTAGGGACATCGCCTTTCCAGCCGAACCGCCCGACCCACGCTTGGCCGGAACGCCTCTGCCGACGACGTCCCCAGCGCCTTAGAATCGTTGGCCCGCTAGACGCGTTGCGGCTGCGGAATCGCCTGCGCTTGAAGCGTCAACTGTTCCGGTCCGGGCTGCGCCTCACCGTTAGTCGACGGGTGATCCTTCGGAGCTACCCACATGTAGATGTTCGGAATGAGCAGCAGCGTAAGCACGAGTGAGCTGAGGACGCCGCCAATCACGACGATGCCAAGGCTGGAGCGCGAGGATGCGCCGGGGTCGAAAGCGAGCGCGAGTGGAACGTTGCCGGCTACCACGGAAAAACTCGTCATGATGATCGGCCGAAATCGAGTGTGCGCGCTCTCTTTCATCGCCGAGAGCTTATCCAAGCCCCGTGACCGCAGCGTGTTGGCGTAATCGATCAAAAGTATTCCGTTCTTGGTCGCGATCCCGATCAACAGAATGGTACCGATGAGCGAGAATAGATTGAGCGTTCGACCGGTGATGAAGAGGGCTCCGATCGCGCCGATCGCAGCCACCGGCACCGAGAAGATGATGATGAAGGGCGAAAGGTAACTATTATAGAGCGCGACCATCAACAGGTAGACGAGGAGCACCGAGATGACCATCGATAAGCCCATGCCGATCAGTGTCTGGTGCATGAAGTCCTGCTGCCCGAGCGGCGCCGGACGCACGACGATCGTCGGCGGGAGGTGCAGCGAAGGCAGCCGCTTGAGCAGCGCATTCTCGACCGCCGAGAGCGACGAGCCGGGCAAATAATTCGCATCGACGTGAATGACGTTATTGCGATCGGTGCGCGTGATCAACGGTGCGGTGGGGGTTGACACGAAGCGCGCGATGTCGCCGAGATAGACGATACCCCCGTTCGACGAGCGCACCGTGACGGACTCGAGTTTGTCGATGCTCGTTTGATATGACTGCGGGTAGATCACTTGGACTTGCTCGAGGCCTGCAGTCGTCTCAAACTGCGTTGCAACATTTCCGCCGAACGCCGCGCCGGCGGCCTGGGCCGCTTGCCCAAGATCGACCCCGAGCGCCTGCGCTTTATTGCGGTCGAACTCGACCGAGATCTCGGGCCCGAGCTGCGTGCCGGTGCTGCTGATGCTCGTCGCTCCTTTCACCTGGCGCAAAAGATCGGTTACTTTTTGGGCATAGGGCGTTGGGTCGCCGCCCGTGACGTCGGTGACGAGAAAATCGATCGGCTGAGCGTTTCCGCCGGTCGTCGACGTGGATGGGACAGCCACCGCCTGAACGTAAGAAGGTAAATACCGGCGCGCGATTTGGCCGAACTGGCGGACCCAGTAACTCGTTGGTTGCGTTCGGTTGTCCTTGAGCCAGACGTGGACCTGGCCCACGTTGCTCTGCGAGACGAATCCGCCGAACGATGCTGCATACGCTCCGGCCACCGCGGTATTCGCGAAAACGTCGGGCGTTTTGAGGACCTTTTGCTCGAGCCCGAAGACGCCTTTTTCGACCGTCTGAATCGGCGTGCCGATCGGATAGTAAAGCTGGATGTAGATCTCGCCTCGATCGACCGGCGGAATGAACTCTTCTCCCACCACGCCGAGCCCGACCATTGCGAGCGCCAAGAGGAACGTGCCCGCGCAAAACAGAGCGACGAGCCGTCCGTGACCGAGGCTCCAAGGTAGGACGCGCTGCGTGTACCATGTCCGCGTATCATCGAACTTCCGGCCGAACCACTCGACGATTCCCCACGGCTTCCAGTGGGAGCGCAACGCCCACAACCCGGCCAGCGTCGGCGTTATCGTGAACGAGACGAACAGCGAGGTAAGCGTTGAAATAACCACCACGATGGCGAACTCGGCGATCTCACGGCCCACTTGCCCTTGAATGAAAGCGATCGGTAGGAAGACGACAACGTCGACCAGCGTTATGACGACGGCGGCCGCGCCGATCTCCTCGCGTCCCTGCACGGCGGCTTCTTCCGGCGGCTGCTTCATTTCCGTAAAGTGACGCTCGATGTTTTCCAGCACCACCGTCGAGTCGTCGACGAGTATGCCGATCACCAGCGACATGCCCAGCAGCGAGATCGTATCGATCGTAAGATGCATCATCTTCATCACGGTAATCGCGATGGCGAGCGATGTCGGGATCGAGATGCAGACGACGATGGCGCTCCGCCAGGAGCGCAGAAAAAAGATCATCGCGATTCCGGTCAAGAGAATCGCGAGCATCAGCGTGCGAGTCACGATCCGGATCTGCTGCTCCGTGAACTTAGACTGCACGTTGATCACGCGGAACGAAATTTCCGGGAACTGACGCTCGATCTGCGGGAGCGCCCGGAGCACGTTGTTCGAGGCTTCGACCTCGCTGCCGGTCGCCGATTTCTGCACCTGCATGAAGAGGCCGGGGCGGGCGCTGATCTGCGCGAATTGCAGCCGAGGCTCGTATCCCTCCGTCACCGTTGCGACATCCCCGATGCGCACGACGGCGTTGGTGGCCGTCCATGGATCTACGACGCCGGCAAGGCCGGAAAGGCCCGCGAAAAAGTTTTGGACTTGCCCTCCGGTCGAATTGGCGACGGCGGAGGCTACCGACGACGTTCCGCCGCTCGGAATGACGGCCAGGTTGCGAACGGTGTTCAAACTCTGAATGTCGCCGCGCACATCGATCGTCGTTTGGCGATTGGGCTCGTACGCGAAGCCGCCGGGGACTCGTTGATTATTGGTTTGCAGCGTGTTGATGATGTCGTTGAACGTCAGATTCGCCGCCGCGAGCCGAACCGGATCGACGACGATTTCGTAGGCGGGCGTGACGAGGCCGCCGACGTTGACATAAGAGATTCCTGGAACTTGCTCGAGCTGCGGCGCAATGACGTTCTGAGCGTACAAGGCAAGCCGAGAGAGTGAGAGCTTCTGCGAATAGATCGCCATCGTTACGACCACCGACTGGGTCGGATCGTAGAGATTGACCGTGGGTGGCGTTATGTTCGTCGGAAGGTACTTCTCCGAAGCCTGGATCGCCTTATTCGTCAGCGCGAGGTCGGTCGCGGTATCCGAGGCGAGGTCGAAGATTGCCCTGACCGAGGCTTGTCCTTGCTGAACCACGGAGTCGACCGTTTGCAAATCGGCCGTGCCGGCCAGGCTCTGTTCGATCGGCTGGACGATGTTGTCGCGCATTTCGGTCACCGACGCGCCGTTATATTGGACTTGAATCGTCACGGTCGGCTGCGAAATGTCGGGGTAAAGCTCTTTGACGATCGTTGTGGTCGAGAGAATGCCGCCGAACATCATCAAGGCAACGATGACGAAGACGAGCGTCGGCCGCTTGATGAAGAGACGGGTCAGGCTGAATTTCACTGGCGGTAAGAGACCTTTTCGCCGTCGCCGAGGCTCATCTGACCGTTGCTGACGAGACGAGCTCCGACCCCGATGCCGGTTACGACCGACGACGTTCCATCGCTGGCGACCTCGGCTACCTTGACGGTCTTGATCGTGCAGTCCGGCTGGACCGTCATCACGGCGTCGTGGTTGTCGTCGGTGAAGGCCTCAACCGGAACGCGAACGCCCGTGACGGGAAGCGTTGCGACGTTGCCTTGAACGACCATCCCGGGACGCAGCTTTTTCAGGGGGTTCATAAGCAGCACCTTGACTTGAAAGTCGGTCGACCCGGGATTGATCTGATTGAGTACCCCGGTGACGCGGCCGCTGAAACGCTGCGTGCCGCTGAGGTCCGCCGCCGTCACCGTAGCCGGAGCCCCGTTCTCGATGCGCGCGACTTCTTCGCTCGATGCATGAAGCACGGCGTAGATCGGATTGACCTGTTGCAGCGTGAAAATCTGACGCGAGCCCGGATACTCTCCGGGATTGATGTTCCGGTTTACGACCACTCCGTCGATCGGCGATACGATCGCGGCTTTTGCGATTTGCACTCGGACTTGATCCGCCTGAGCGAGGGCGACCTTCTCTTGCGCCGCCGACTGCTGCACCGCCGACGCCTGTAACCCTTGCCCGGAAATGTTGCCGTTTGCCTGCACCGTGGATCGTGCGGAGGCCAGGTTTGCGTTGGCCGAATTTAAGGCTTGCTGATCGTTCTTTACCTGCGTCATCTGGGCGTCCACCGACTGCTGCGAAACGTAGCCTTGAGACAGCAAGTTTTGGTCGCGGGTCAGGTTACGCTGGTCGTTGGTGAGCGTCTGCTGCGCCTGACGAACGGCGGCTTCGTCGGTGTGCAGAGTGTCGACGCCCTGTGCGATCGAGAGCGAGCCTTGGTAAACCGTGTGGACGGTGTTGGCGCGGTTGCTGTTTGCGGTTGCCAGATCCGATCGGAGCTGCGCTTGCAAGTCGGACGTGTCGAGCTGGGCCAATAGCTCGCCGGCATGGACGGAATCCCCCTCGTGCACGTAAACGACGTCGGCGGGCTCGGCCAGGGTGCTCTGAACTGCGACGTTTTGGTATGGGGCGACCACACCCGCCAACGCTCGTGCGGGCTCAATAGCGCCGTAGCTGGTGACCGTGGTTTGGACGTACGGCGCAGGCGTCGCTGCAGCCGTCTGGTGGCGACCGCAGCCACTCCAGGATAGGATTGCAAAAACGGCACAGAAGAGTCGTCGGGAAAGGGCGTCCCTACCTGTCATAATTTGCCCAATTGTAGCGAAAGCATGGGTTTTTAGTCCTGGAGTGAGTCTGAGAATGTCCTCGGCCGCCGAACCGGCACGGGTGCTCGTGGTAGACGACGAGCGAGCGTTACGGGAACTGCTCGAGTGTGGGCTCGAGCAGGCCGGTTTTTCAGTTCGTAGCGTGGCCGAGGGCTCGGCCGCTCTTCCCTTGCTGCAGGCGTGGGCGCCCGACCTCATCGTGCTGGATGTTATGTTACCCGGCACGGATGGCCTCACGCTGTTGCCCGAAATTCGGCGGCTGACCACCGCGCCTGTGGTGATGTTGACCGCGCGGACGGAGATCACCGAAAAAGTCGCCGGCTTCTCGGCTGGAGCAGACGATTATGTCGGCAAACCGTTCGATTTGGAGGAACTCGTCGCGCGCCTGCGCACGCTCCTACGTCGTCCGCGTATCGACCAGCGCGAAACTTTCACCTACGCCGACCTTAGCATCGACTCAGTGGCGCGAACCGTCTATAGAGGAAACCGGCGCATCGAGCTCTCCCCTCGTGAGTTCGACCTCTTACGAGTCTTCGCCGAAAACGCCGAGGACGTCCTCACGCGATCCCAGCTCCTCGACCTCGTGTGGGGCGTCGATCGCGACGTTATCCCCAACACCGTTGAAACGTACGTTTCGTTCCTGCGCGCAAAGCTCGATAGCGGCGAGCGCGTCAAGCTCATTCAAACTCTACGCGGCGCGGGATATTCGCTGCGCGCGACGACGTCGTGACGACGCGTCTCGCCCGCCGAATTCAGACGCTCGCCGCAGTCGAAATTTCGCTCGTGCTGGTCGCGGTGCTCCTTGCCGGCGTGCTTCTCGCGTTCGGGTTTTATATACGTACGCTGTCCAACGAGCTGACCGGCACGATGACGCAGCTTCGAGCGTCTCTGGCCCGCGCCGCTCCGCTGCCGAACGCTCGCGCCGGCGGCGACTTCGCCGCGTCGCTGCTTTTGGGGACCGGCAGCGAAATCGTCTTTCTCGACGCCAACACCCGCGTGGCGGTGTACCGCCTGCATCGCGCCGATCCACGGCCCATCGTAACCGAACGCAGCCGCGGCGATCTCAGCGGAGACCCTCGCGCTTTCGGCCCGCTGGCGCGCGTGATTCTCGGCTTGGCAACCGCATTTGGTCTCCAGTCGCTTTTCGCGCACATCGGGACCCTCTACATCATCGTCAAGAGCAACGACGCGACGCTCGTCTCGACCGTACGATCTTTCTTCCTGCCGCTGCTCATCACGCTGGCGCTTGCGGTCACGTTCGGTATCCTCATTGCTCGCGCGCTTACGCGACAAGCGTTGCGCCCGCTCGACGACGTAACGTCTGCCTTGCAACGCTTTGCGTCGGGGGACCTTACGCCGCAACTGATCGCCGCCGACGAGCGGCACGAGCTCGGGTCCCTGGCGGTTGCGTATAACGGCGCCATCGAGCAGATGGAACGCGCCTTCGCCGCGCGCGATCGGGCCAACACCTCCATGCGGCAATTCATCGCCGATGCCGGTCACCAACTGCGCACCCCGCTCACGGTCGTCCAAGGATTCATCGCAATCCTGCGCCGGGGCGGATTCGGCAGTGCGGGCGATCGCGAGCACATCCTCGATACGATGAACGATCAGAGCCGCATCATGGGCTCATTGATCGATAAACTTATCTTACTCGAGCGTTGGGAAGGCGCCGAAGCATCCGAATGCGTGACGCCGATCGACGTTGGCACACTCGTCGCCGATTTGGTCGCGCCGATCGCCGACGCGCATCCCGAGCGGCGATTCGCGGTGTCGACGCATGCCGGTATTCTGGCAGCAATCGATCCGACGGAGCTGGGCTACGTGGTAACGAACTTGACCGACAATGCCGTCAAATATGGTTTAGGCGAGGTCCAAGTGCGAGTCGACGCTCGCGACTCGACGGCGGTTATCGAAGTCGCGGATCAAGGCCCTGGCATACCGTCGACCGACGCCGCGCGCGTCTTCGACCGATTCTATCGCGGCGCGCAACGGGACGTTCCCGGCTCCGGCCTCGGCCTCGCAATCGTCAAGCGCGCAGTCGAGCGGGCCCAGGGCACCGTGTCGATCCAGAGCAGCCCAAGCGGCTCGCGCTTCATCGTAGAGCTTCCGCTCGCGGTTTGATTGCCGTCGGATGGCGGAGAGGGTGAGATTCGAACTCACGGAACGGACCCCACGCAGCAAGCCGCGCGGGGACCCCTAAGTTATAACACCGTTGCGCTCGCTGCGCTCGCTTCACTGTTGAGCGTTCCGCGCGTTCGAGCAAACAAATGAGATGGCGGAGAGGGTGAGATTCGAACTCACGGAACGGACCCCACGCGGCAAGCCGCGCGGGGACCCCTAAGTTATAACACCGTTGCGCTCGCTGCGCTCGCTTCACTGTTGAGCGTTCCGCGCGTTCGAGCAAACAAATGAGATGGCGGAGAGGGTGAGATTCGAACTCACGGAACGCTCAACACGTTCGCCCGCTTTCGAGGCGGGTGCCTTCAACCACTCGACCACCTCTCCGGAGGGGTGGGTTGGGATGGCTCACCCGTTATACCTTCTTGCGCCTTCGCGCGTCTCTTCTGAAAGAATTCCTGAAGCTGCGCTGCCGTTTCGGCCTCTAAGATTCCGGCCCTCACTTCGATGCGGTGATTCGTTCGCGGCGATCGCAATACGTCGAACGCACTTCCGTCCGCCCCGCCCTTCGGATCGTGCGCTCCATAGACGAGCCGCTTGATGCGCGCCGCAATCATCGCGCCGGCGCACATCAGGCACGGCTCCTTTGTGACGTACATCGTCGCATCCGAGAGACGCCACTTGCCCTGACGGCGCGCCGCTTCGCGCAACAACGTCATCTCGGCGTGGGCCGTCGGATCGGCGCGAGCCTCCTTTTCGTTCTTTGCCTCGAGAACGAGATCGCCGCTGACGAGAACCGCGCCGATCGGCACGTCGCCCTCCCGGGCCGCTTGCGCCGCAAGCTGGAGCGCCCGCCGAAGATGCGCTTCGTCTTCGTCATGCACGGGTAAGCGCCGGGGCCGTCTCTTGCCAGAGCCGTTCGAATGCTTCGCGGTTTTCCCGCAAGACATCGTTGAGATCGCGCTTCCATAGCAATCCGTCGAGGTGCATCGACGAAAGAATCTCGACCACCCAAGGGCCGTCATACCCCGTTTCACGAATCGCTCGCACGATCTTCCAACCGGACTCAAGGGTTCGAATGCGATTCGCATGTCGCGCTCGCCCGCGAAGTCTCCCAGTTCCTTGAGCGCTTCAACGGTGCGGTCGACGGTTTGGCGGAAGTTGCCCTCGGGCGGAACGCCCGTGATGACGATGAACGGCGTCCCGGCTGGAACGTACGGAGCGGTGCGAGCGATGGCATCCTTCATGTGCGCAATGCGATCCCGCGGATTCCGTATCGTTATGCTGCATGGCCTTAGCTTACCCAATCGAAAGCGCGCGCCCGGAGGGATTCGAACCCCCGATCCCAGCCTTCGGAGGGCTGTGCGTTATCCAGCTACGCTACGGGCGCACGGAGAGGTGGTCAGCGGGGAGCGTCGGGCGGCGATCCGGCGCTCGGAATGTGCTTAAAGAGATCGAGCTTATGATCGACCAGCGTACGGTAGAACTTTCGCACGCAATCGGGATGGCCAAAAAAGTATGTGCGCGCGTATGCGAGATCTTCGCCGGAGCTGTCCGGCACGTAATGCGAGATCTCGATCTCTTCCATTTGGCCGCGATCAACCGGATGAGGGCAGAAATCGCACGGAATCGTCGACATGGGCGTACCACCTAGCCTTTATTTCTTTTGGCTCGGGTAGGACTCGAACCTACGACCAAGGGCTTATGAGTCCCCTGCTCTACCACTGAGCTACCGAGCCGCGGAGTGCCTGCTGCTGCACCGATTCGACACCGCAGTATAGCAAGACCCCGCCCGTTGCGACAACCCTTCCATCAGCAGAGCGGCCACTCGCATAGGGTAAGCAAAAAGACAGCCGAAGGAGGCGCCATGGTCAGGACTCTCGTCGGCTTTACATCGCTAGGCTTTCTCGTCGCGTGTTCTTCCGGCACCCAATCGGCCGTCGAGAATACGCTCCCGTCTGGCGCGCAGCCGTCAGTAACGGCGCCGTCCGCCGGAAATCCCGCGAGCAAATACGTCAAGCACGTGGTCGTCATCATCCAGGAAAATCGGAGCTTCGAGAACTTCTTTGCCGGATTCCCCGGGGCCAATGCTCCCATGTACGGCTACTCAAAAAAGCTCGGAGGAAAGCGGGTGAGGGTGCATCTACATCAGACCACTTTTGAAATGAACCCGAACCTGCCGCACTATTGGCAAACCGCCATCACCGGATGGCACAAAGGAAGCATGGACGGATTTCACCGAGGATCCCACGGCAATTACGCGGCGTACGCGTACGTGGAGAGATCCCAAGTTGCGCCCTACTGGGCGATGGCGCAGCAATACGTCCTCGCCGATGCCATGTTTCCTACCGAGTTCGGCGGAAGCTATACCGCCCACCTCACCGCGGTCGCCGGCTCCGATAACTTGAGCCCGACGGTCGCTCTGGTCAATTACCCGACCCACGCACCCAATGACTGCGACTCGCCGCCGGGAACGAAAAGCTCAACGGTCAATTCGCACAGGAAGGTAGGCCGAGGAAACGGACCGTTCCCGTGCTTCACTCAGTTCAACACCATGGCGCAAGTGCTCGACGGGGCTAAGATACCCTGGAAGTACTACGTGACGCGCCATCTCAATGGGGGAATCTGGTCGCCGTTCGAAGCGATATCCTACGTTCGTTACGGGAAGGACTGGAACGCCGATATCATCGCACCCCAAACCAAAGTTTTGACGGACATACAGTCCGGAAAACTCCCATCGGTCAGCTGGGTTACGCCGAGTCACGAGGACTCCGATCATCCCGGAGCACACAGCGATAAGGGCCCGTCCTGGGTGACGTCGATCGTGAATGCGATCGGCGAGAGCAAGTACTGGAACACCACGGCGATTGTCGTCATCTGGGACGACTGGGGAGGCTGGTTCGACAACGCGCCGCCGCCTCAGCTCGATTTTCGCGGCCTCGCGATACGCGTTCCGTGTTTGATCATCTCGCCCTACACAAAAGAAGGGCCGTCATCGAAAGGCTACGTTTCCCGCACGCAATACGAGTACGGAAGCATCTTGAGGTTCATCGAACAAGCCTTCGGGCTTCCGTTTATCGGTCCAGCGTCGGCCGGCTACACCGACGAGCGCGCTACCAGCATCGTAGACAGCTTCGACTTTACGCAGCCGCCGCGGGCCTTCACGCCGTTTGAATCTAAGTATCCGGCATCGTACTTCCTGCACGAGCCGCCTTCGGACGAGCCCGTCGACACCGAATAAGCTACGCGGATAGCGAAGAGAATCGCGGTCGGAGGGACTCGAACCCCCAGCCTACAAGTTCGTAGCCTGTTGCTCTATCCAATTGAGCTACGACCGCGCGTTCCATCCGATTAAAGGCACTCCGGAGAGAGAGGGATTCGAACCCTCGATACGACTTTACATCGTATAACGGTTTAGCAAACCGCCGCCTTCAGCCGCTCGGCCATCTCTCCAAGCCTTTTTACAAGAGTTTTCGCTTTTCCAGTTACCTCACACCGGCGGTTCGGTCACGGATTGGTCAGACGGTTCACGCACCCCTTGCTCCGGCGTGAAGGCGCGCTACTGCGGGCTTTTCATGGCAAGGATTTTGGCAAGCTTGCGGAGGAGCGCCCTGAAAAATCTGCTTCCGTCGGAGAGGTACTGCCTTTGAGCCGTCTGGTGCCTTTGTCGATCGCGGTGCTCTTCGTCGCATGCAGTGGTGCACGGACGAATCCGCCGATAGCTACCTCGACGATTCCATCCCACGCGGCGCTGCCCTCACAGCGAGCAAGTTTTACGCGACTCTATAGCTTCAGCGGCGCCCCCGATGGTCTGGCCCCCGAGTCGAGCTTGGTCAACGTGAGTGGTACGCTCTACGGCACGACGTATCACGGGGGTATCTACAATAATGGAACCATCTTCACGGTCGATAGGTCCGGCAACGAAAGGGTGCTCCATAGCTTTGGCAACCGTATCGATGGAGAGTTGCCCATCGCGGGCTTGATAAACGTCAGCGGCACGCTCTACGGTACGACGGAGGGCGGCGGAAAGTACGGCTGGGGCAGCGTCTATCGCATAACGCCGAGCGGCGCGGAGAGAGTGCTGTACAGCTTCAACCGCAGCGACGGCGCCGAGCTTATGGCTCCGCTAACGTACGCAAACGAAACCCTCTACGGCACCGCGTCCGCCGGTGGTACGAGCGGCGGAGGCGTCGTCTTTGGCATGAGTACCAGCGGTTCGATGAACTGGGAGTACAGCTTTGGCAGCCATCAGTACGACGGCTCGACGCCGTACGGCGGCTTGGCTTACGCAAACGGGTTGCTATACGGAACGACACTCTACGGCGGCACGGCAGGCGGTCCGGAAGGCTACGGCACGGTCTTCAGTATCAGTCCCAGCGGCACGGGCGAGAAGATCCTTCACAGCTTTGCCGGTGCTCCAAATGACGGCATGGAGCCCGTTGCGGGTTTGACATACGTTAAGGGATTGCTCTACGGTACCACGGCTGACGGCGGTGCGTATGGGGAAGGGATCATTTTTAGCATGACTCCAAGTGGTACCGAGGCGATACTGCACGACTTCGGTACCACCGCCGGCGACGGTATAACTCCCTGGTCCGGACCGTTGCTCTATACGAAGGGAAGATTATTCGGTACGACATGGTTCGGGGGCCATTGCAAACGTTATCACACGCACGGTATCTGCGGGACGGTCTTCCGGATCAACCTGCGAGGCTCCGAAAGGGTGGTGCATTACTTCCAACACCGCGACGGGGAAAACCCTGTGAGCGGCCTTATCACCGTCAAGGGCACGCTGTATGGCACGACGAGCGGAGGCGGCGCGCACGATCTCGGAACGGTCTTCGCGCTGACGCCCTAACCACATGGGCGGCGTTAAATCTAGCCATCGTCCCGATTAGCCGCTCGCGTTACAAGCATCATTGCGACACGCTCGCAGGCGCCCAGCGATTGGGCGGCGAACGCCCGCCCGGTCGGCGGAGAGGTGCATATCGAGTTATGGCTTTTCGGAAATTTAAAATTAACTGGGTCCTCAAGGCAGCCGCCTTCAGCATGCTCGACAAGCTGCCCGCCCGTGAAAAAGCGTACTATTTGCTCCAGCGGTATGTGACTAAGACGATCCCGCGGCCTCTCACTCCTACGAGCGAGACGGCGGAGGTGCAGATTGCCCACGCGCACGAGTTTTTGCTCCACGGCGTGGATTTGACGAAAGCGCGGCTCATGGAATTCGGCGCCGGCTGGGACCTCTACAGCAATATCATCATGTATTGCTTCGGCGTCGAGCGGCAGTCCGTCTTCGACATTAACCGGTGGGCGAAAGCCGAGGCGATTAATGCCGTCGTTCGCCACCTTCAGTCCGACCCGGCCGATGGCGCGATTCGCGTTCCCGAGAAATTCGTTCACGACGAACGCTTAGAGAGTGAACTGGAAGAGTTCTATGGCATCTCGTACCACGCGCCGGCCGACGCTCGGCATCTGGCCGTCGAAGACAACACGTTCGACTTGATCACAACGACGAGCACGCTCGAGCACATCCCGAAAGACCTTTTGCCCGATATCATCAAGGAGTGCTATCGCGTTCTTCGGCCCGGTGGCCTTATGCGGCACGTCATCGATTATTCCGATCACTACGCGCACGCCGATCCTAATATCAACGAGTTCAACTATCTTCGCTTCGACGACAAACAATGGGCCAAGTTCAACCCCGGCATCCATTTTCAAAATCGTTTGCGAACGAGGTTTTACCGCGAATTATTCCAAGCGGCCGGTTTCGAAATCATCGACCTCAAAACGCGCAGAGGCTCGCACGAGACTTTGGCAAGCGTGCCCGTGAGCGCAGTCTTCGAAGGCATGTCTTACGACGAGATGCTCGATCTCGGCGGTAACTTCCTCATGGCGAAGCCCGCGATCGCGACGCGACCGTCTGCCTTAGCGACCGCAACGGGGTAAGCTTGGCCATCGAGGCCGGCGAGCCGTTCGCGGTGCGGCGAGGGCGTGCAGGGCCATCCGTAAAAGAGCCATTTTAATGCGAACGTTTTGTGTCGCGTGCCGCCCGTTGTGGCTATGCGCCATTGCAAGCATGCTTTCCTCATGCGGCTCGCTGCAGCCCGCGTTCAGTCCTGTTCGCGCGGTGCAGCAGAGCGCAACGGCGTTTCGCGGTGGGGATTCCGGCGACGACTTGATGTTCGTCGGCGGGAGCGATACGGTCGACATCTACACCTTTCCGCGCGAAAGGCGCCAAGGAAGCCTCAAGATGCCGGGCCCGGTCAGCGGCATGTGCTCCGACTCTCGAGGAAACGTCTTCATCGCGCTCACCGGCGCGACGTCGCGCCGCCCTGCCGGGTTGGTCTTCAAGTACGCCCACGGGGGTACGAAGCCGATTGCGGTCCTCGACGTTCCCAAGCACGACGTTCCCGTCGCTTGTTCGAGCGACCCGACGACCGGGAACCTGGCCGTCACCCTTCAAAACCGCGCAAATTACGAGCCCAGCGTTGCAATTTATCCCAAAGGGGCGGGGACGCCGAAGGTCTACTTCAGCCGTGCCCTTGGAGCCAACCCGCAAGCCGGCTATGACGATCGCGGCGACATCTTGGCGACGAGCGGCGGTAATGTCGCTGCCGAGCTTGACGCCGGCAAGAGACGATTCGTCGAAATTACCCTGTCCAAGACGCTCGGGGGCATCGCCCACGTCCAGTGGGACGGTAAGAATTTCGCCCTGCAATCTTTCGATTATTCAACGCACAACGGGGAGAGAATCCCCGAGCGGATTTTCCGATTGCAGCTTTCGCGGACGACGGCGAATATCGTGAGCACGATCCGATTCCACAATTGGTCCCAAAGGGATGCCGGCGATTCATGGATCCAAGGCGGCGAGCTCGTTGCAACACCCTTCGACACGATCGTTCTCTGGTCGTATCCGGCCGGAGGCAAGGCTCTCAAGGTAGTCCATCCGGTTCGCCGGGGCAAGGCAATAACGATCAGCGTGGCGGGGCAGCAGCCCTAGATTGCCTCGATTTTCGCCATCATGCCTCGGTCTTCGTGATCGAGAATGTGGCAGTGAAAGACAAACTCGCCGCGGATGATTGGATCCCGAAAGTCCATCAGCAGCAGGAGCGATCCCGGCACGTTCTTGCCGCCGATCACCGAGCGGTGCGGCACGATCACGCTATCTGCCCAATGCGGATGGGCAACCTTTACTCCGTTTATGCTCTCGACCAAAAAGTGAAGCTGATGGATGTGGAAGTCGTGAATCTCTTCGGTGACATTTACGACGTCCCACTCCTCCACCGTCCCCACGTGAACGACGAACATCGGCGGGGAGCGCATGCTAAAGTATTTGCCGTTGATGAAGAAACGAGGGTACTTGTTTTCGCTAAAGACGACCAATCGACGAGCCGACGGCGGCGGAAGGTTCGTCGTGTAGACGTTTTGCGGTAGCGGCGCGCCGACGCTCAACGCGCGTTTTTCGAAATCTGCGCCATGCTGAGGGTGCTTCGGCGCAACGAGATCGCCCAACCAAATGTACGGATCGGGGTCTCCGTTCGGGCCGCTGTCGTAACAAAGCGTCCGAAACTTCGCGCGGCCGCCCGCCGGTCCGGTCACCACGAACTCGGCGCGTCCGGCCGGCGGAATGATTACCGACGACTCCGTGACCGACGGCGGCGTCCCCGGATAGGTATCGAGCGCGAAACCGTCGATCGCCACGACCTCGACTTCTTCTCCCTCAACGTTGAGCCGAAGCGTCTTATGGCCCGTGGCGTTGAGGACTCGGAAGAACTGTCTCTCGCCGGGAGCGATGCTGATGACCGGGTGGGAGACGCCGTTGAGCGTTACCTTCAGGCCGTCCGGCGTCGTGCAGGGAGCCCGGTTGATGCCTTGTGGTCGAATCCTGCGAGCGTCGGCGGCGCCGTGCGCCTCGGGCATGCCATCGTCGCCCATCTCCATGGCCGCCGCGTCCTCGCCTCCTGGCCCCGTGGCGCGCACGATGATGAGGCGCTGCGTCATCGTCGCCAGCCCGGGCAGATGACGCGTGAGCCCTTCAACGATAATTGCGCCGGACATCCCGCTCGCACCCACCTGATAGCTCGTTTCGCCGTGCACGTGAGGATGGTACCAGTAGAGTCCCGGCCCTTGAGTCTTTGGAACGTGCACGACGTAATGGAGCTTCTCACCGGGCTTTGCGAGCACGCTCAGCACGTCGTCGCCCGGCTTCTGCGGAGACACCCCCAGGCCGTGGAAGTGCAGATTGATATCTTCTTCCAGCGAAGAAACCGCGGGAGGCGGGGTTTTCGGCAGATCGTCCTTTACGTCGACGACGATCGTGTCGCCCGGCTTGACGTCGATCGTGGGCGCGACGTCGCGCATATGCTCGTACTCGAACTCGGGCAAACCGGTAACGTTGTTTTCGTTCACGCTCAACGAAAGCTTCGCGATCCCGTTGAGCGCTTTTACCACCGGCGGCTCGGGCAGTTCGCTGACGCTCGCATCGTGGAAAGGAAGCGCCACTCCCGCCGGCGCCACGGCGTTGGGCATAGCATTTATCGGCCCGCTGGCTCTGCCGCCACAGCCGGCAAGCCAGGCATATCCGATGGCAAACGCAAGCAAACGTCGCGCCGTGCCGTGCAAAATTTAAATTGCCTCGATCTTCGCCATCATCCCCGCGTCCTCGTGCTCCATGATGTGGCAGTGAAAGAGGAACCCGCCGCGGACGATCGGGTCTCGAAAATCCACGAGTAGCTTCAACGAGCCGGGGACGCGCTTGCCGCCGCGTGCCGAGCGAGGCGGCACGATCGCGGTGTCGGCCCAGTGCGGGTGCGTAACCCTCACGCCATCGGTGCTCTCCACCAAGAAATGGACCTGATGGACGTGAAAGTCGTGAACCTCATCGGTAACGTTGACGACGCGCCACTCCTCGACCGTGCCGACGTGGACGACAAACATTGGCGGCGAATCCATCTTGAACGACTTGCCGTTGATGAAAAATTTGGCGGCGGTTGGGCCGTATCCATTTTCACTCAATACGACCAACCGCTTTTGCGATGGCGCCGGAAGCCCGGTCGTATAGGCGTTCGAAGGTAGGGGCGAGCCGACGGTTAGCGGATGGTTTGAAAAATCACCGCCGGCCTGATGGTAGTGAGGCGCGACGATATCGGCGAGGTCGAGCCGGGGATCGGCATCGCCGTCCGGTCCCGCGTTGTAACAAAGCGTTTGGAACTTGGCGCGACCACTCTTGGGTCCGGTCACGACGAACTCCGCCCGGCCGGCCGGCGGAATGACGACTGACGACTCGCTGAGGGTCGGAGGCGTTCCAGGGTAGGTATCGAGCGCGTAGCCGTCCATCGCGACGACTTCGATCTTTTCGCCCTCAACGTTGAGCCGCAATGTTTTGTGAGCGGTAGCGTTGACGACGCGGAAAAACTCTTTCTCGCCGGACGCAACCGTGATGTCGGGGTGAGAGGCTCCATTGAGCGTTACGGTCAGGCCGTCATTCAACGTGCAGGGTTGCGAGTTGGCAAAGAACGGACGCGTTGGCTGGAAATCGTCGTCGCGCGCGGCGTTCTCACCCGTCGTCGTCGCCCGCACGATGATGAGACGCTGCTTCATTTTCGCCAGCTCCGGGAGGTGGCGGGTGAGACCCTCGACGACGATCGCGCCCGACATCCCCCATTCGCCCACTTGATAGCTCGTTTCGCCGTGGACGTGCATGTGGTACCAGTACAATCCGGGGCTTTGATTCCGTGGAACGTGCACGACGTAATGCAGCCTCTGACCCGGCTTTGCAAGCATCCCCAGCGTATTGTCGCTATCGCCTCGCGGCGACACGGTCAGTCCATGAAAGTGCAAGTTTGCATAGGAGGCCATGCCCGCACGCGCCGGCAGATCGTCGGCGAGCTCGACCTCGAACGTTTGGCCCGGCGCCACGTCAATCGTGGGAGCGACGCCATGCTGGCGGTCGTACTCGAAGGAGGGTATGCCGGTTGACGGATCGATGCTGGCGGTGAGCGAGAACTTTGCTACGCCGCGCACCGCACGCACGACCGGCGACTCCGGAAGTTCGTTGCGGTTGGCCTCCCGCGAAGGAGCCGTCAGTCCCTCCGGCGCCTGGGTCACCGGGATAGAATTTACCGGACCGCTCTCTCGTCCGCCGCAACCGGCTAGCCATGCATAGGCGACGACAAAGACCAATAATCGCCGCATCGGGTTACGCCTCATCTAAACCGCCTCGCCCTGATGCCTTCGCCCTCGTGGTTTGGATGACAACGAAAGAGAGAACTCGCGTCCAGTTCGAGTGAATTAGCAAGTCGAGCAAGCTTATGCAATGAGGAAGCTCCTTAACGTTGGGTGTTCGCCGGAATCGCGCGATTTCTTTGAGATTTGCGTCCGCTTGCTAAGGCTCAAGCAGCTCGAGCGACTGCGTGCTTAGCGCGGTGCGGTGGGGCCATCGAGCGGGCGCTCGGGAACCACCTCTGCAACGACCCTGGCTCTGCGACGCACGCGGGGGGCGCGTAAACCGTCGAATCCGGCAATCAGCCCGGTCGGCAAGGCCAAATTAATCGCCGAGAGCAGCCCCAGGGCAGCATCGAGGGATCCCCAGCCGTCGAGAGTCCCAAAAGCTCCGCGGCCGGCCATGTAGTCCAGCGTCAGAAGGACTCCAAAGAAACCGCCAATCCGGGAGAACAAACCAAGCACCAGCGATATGCCGACGAACAGCTCCCCGAAGCGCACGAGCTCTGCAAAGATCGCCGCGTTCGGTTGAACGACCGTGACCAGAAAGTCATGATATGATCCGGTCGTCGTTGCGACTCCGCGTTGAATATACGTGGAGAAAAAGCCGGTGGGCGGCAAGAATGCGGCGCCGTCGAGAAACTTCGGTACCGCGTGAAGCAGCCAGATCGCGCCGGTCAGAATGCGCGCGAGCGCGAGCCACCCGGCATAAGAACGCGACGTCGGCAGGTTCAAGCGACGATCTCCTTTCGCGATTGCACGAGACGCGCAATCATGGCGGCCGCTTCCGCGGCCGCATTCGGTCGTCCCAGGCGTCGAGCAGCCGCGAGCATGCGTTCGCGTCGAGTACGGTCCGCGAGCACCGCCTCGACGGTCTCGGGCAGGTCCTCCACACGGCGAGTTCGCACCGCGGCGCCGGCTTCAACCAGAACTCGAGTGTTGCGCTCCTCTTGCCCGGGCAACGGCTTGCACAGCAGCATCGGAATCTGAGCGACAAGCGCTTCGGCTGTGGTCAGGCCGCCCGGCTTGGTGACGAGGAGGTCGGCCGCGTGCATATAGTCGTAGACGTTCTCGACGAAACGTAGCGCCCGCACCGGAAAGTGGACCCGCTCTGCCGCGACCGCGAGCCGCCGCTCGATTCGTGCGTTCCTTCCCGCGATGACGACCGCCGCCAGAGGGTCGCGCACACTTTTGAGGGCATCGAGCATGCGCTCGACGGGAGCGATACCGAGGCCGCCGCCCATCAAGAGCACGACATACCGGTCGCGCGGCAGGTCGAGCCGCTCGCGCAAATCCGCTCGCCCCTCACAAGACGGCACGAACTGGCGACGCACCGGAATGCCCGTGATGCAGACCGCATCCCGCGCGATGCCGCGGGCGATCAACGCGCTGCGCATCGCATCCGTCGCTACCACATACCGATCGATGCTCGGATGAATCCAGAAGCCGTGAACCGCAAAATCGGTGACGATCGCGACGACCGGTGGAGCGTCGGCAAACTGGTTTTTGTATTCCGCCATTGCGCCGCAGGGAAAGGCGTGCGTACATACGACGACGTCGGGTCTTTCGCCCAGCATCAGGGGGCGTAAGTTGCCCGCGGTAAATTGATGTGCCCAAGTCCGAAACGGACCGATCTCCGTCGCTCGTTCGGCGCGGTCGTAGATGTATCGGTACATCTGCGGAATCGTTTTCACCATCCGGAGGTAACCATCGGAAACCACGCGTGCAACGACGAGGGCGGCGTACTCGTACGAATCGACCACGGGCGTGTGTGCGCCGGGCTCGATCGTACGGAGCTCGGCGGCGACGGCATTCGCGGCTGAAAAGTGACCGACGCCGACGCTTGCCGAAAGAAAAAGAATGCGAATCAGCTCGTCTCTCCGTTGTGCGCGCTGCGGTCATCGCTTTCGGCCGACGCTAGGAATTCGTCGAGTATGTCCTGCGCCAGCTGATCCTCTTCAAGGAGCTTGCCGTGCAGATCGGTGACGATGAAATCGTCCTCATCTCGATCGGTCGACTCATGGTGAAGCACGGCGTACGTCGCACCATCGTCGCAGTCTTCGAGAATGCCGACGACTTCGAACGCCAGCGACGAGCCGTCGTTCGTCTCGACGTAGAGCACGTCGCTCAACTCGAGCGGGGTCTGGCGCTTCCCTCTTCCGCCGTTCGGCCTTGACATCGGAGGTCTCCCTTCTATGAGCCTAAGCACCGGGCGACGTTGGATTGGTGTTGCGCCAGGGTCTTGGCGAAGATGTGCCGTCCGTTCCCACAGTAGACGTAGTAGAGATCGTTGCCATTCGACGGGTGGAGCGCCGCTTCCAGCGAGGGCAGCCCCGGATTTGCAATTGGCGTGGGAGGAAGTCCCGCGTGCGTGTAGGTGTTGTACGGCGAATTAATCTTTAAATCCGCGTTCGAGAGCTGACTCTTGTGCGCCGGCAAAGCATATTCGATCGTAGCGTCGACCTGCAACGGCATCCCGAGCCGAAGCCGGTTGTAGATCACTTCGGCAATCCGCGGCCGGTCGGTTTCGCTTTTGGCTTCCCGCTCGACGAGCGATGCCACGGTAACCGCCTGCGGGATAGTCACGTGCAGCGCGCGTCCGCGCTCGCGCGCATCGGCTGGAAGCTGCTTGAAAAATTCGGCGATCATCGGAGCGGTGACTTGCTGCGGCGAAGCTCCGAACGGTACGAGATACGTGCTTGGAAAGAGAAAGCCCTCAAGGCTTTTCGTAGGCGTCCCATCGACGACGAGGTGCTGTTGCGAGAAGTCACGCAGGAATGGCTCCGATGCGCCGATGCCTTCCTTTTGCAGCCGTCCCGCTATTTCGGCTGCGGTGAAGCCTTCGGGAATCGTCACCCACGCGGCGACCTGTGCGCCTTGCGTGACGAGCGCATTGAGGACTTCGCTCTGCGTAACATGCGCCCCGAAGCGATATTCGCCGGCGCGCACCGCTGCCTCGAGCCCGCGTGCCCGCGCGAGGATGCGAAAAGTCGTGACGTTGCCGATGACGCCGGCCGCTGCAAGTTCCCGCGCGGCCTCGCCGAACGTGGAACCAGGATCGATCACGACCTGCTTAGCCACGAGCGGACGCGAGCGATCCGCGTAGGTCGCATACCAAAGCCAGCCCGCCGCGGCTGCCAACGAAATAAGCGCGGCAACCGCCGGAGCAACGTAGCGAGCCGAGGTCACGCGCGCGAGTCGTCGCGGCGCGCCAGAAATGATTCCAAGATCAGCGCAGCTGCCATCCGATCGACCACCTCGCGCCGCTTGTGGCGCGGAACGTCGGCCTTGATGAGACTCTTAGTCGCTTGCGCCGTCGTCATTCGCTCGTCCACGCGATGGATCGTTCCGGCAAAGATCTGGCGCAGGCTCTCGACGAACGCATCCATGGCTCGAGCGGCGATTCCGCGCTCACCCGCCAAGGTAATGGGATCCCCAACGACGAGCTCGTCGACGCTGTAGTCGTCGAGGTACTTTTTTATCGAAGCGAGATCGTTGCGTCGATTGGTGCGCGTCAGCGTGGCGACCGGCAGCGCGAACGTACCGCTCGGGTCCGCAACCGCGATTCCGATGCGCCTACTGCCGACGTCGAGCGCCATCAGCAACCTTTACGCTCCAAGGCTTTCAAGCTGGGCAAGCGCTTTGGGACGCTTACCTAAATGGTGGGCCACGAGCTCCTCGACGGCGGCCGCCGCTGCGGGCGTGGCACGAACGGCGGCCCCCCGTTGCGCGCCTTTGGGCTGGGCGAGCGCGCGCAGATTCGCAACGTCGCTTTCTTGAAGCTCGGGAAGCTCTTGCCAGCGTTCGCGACAAGCGCCGTCGACAACGCCGCCCGAGGCAGCGTCGAGCCAGACCGGACCGGACGGCAACGGACCGCCGCAGCGCACGCAGGTCCTCAGTGGCGGCGCTAAACCAAGCATCTCGAGCAGCCTCAGCGAGAAGCGCGGTAACAACGTCCGCGGCGTCGTCGCGGCAGCGATCGCGTCGATGACACCGCCAAGCAGCTCGTAAACCTCGGGCAGGGCAAGGTCCGGCTCGCAAAATGCATCGATCAACTCGGCGACCACCGCCGCGACGGCGTAGCGCTCGGGCTTAACCAATCGCGACCACGGCGCGCGGAAGATTTCTGCCGAAACGATCACGTCGAGCGAACGGCCGCGGTGCATCAGGAAGTCGCACTCGTTGAAAAGCTCGACGCGTCCTCCCAGATGGCTGCGCGGGCGGCGAACGCCTTTTGCTACGGCGTCCACTTTGCCCCGTTCGAGCGTGAAGAGCGTGAGGATTCGGTCCGCCTCGCCGAGCTGCCGTCTCCGTAACACCACGCCCCGCGTCTTATAGGCGCGCGGCTGCGTCAGCGTCCTCCGATTCCTGTGCCTGGTCTAGCCTGCCGTTGGTGTAGATGCGAACGGCTAGGATACGGCGGCCGCGCGTGCGATCGACGCGCAAGCGAATCCCCTCGGCCGCCTCGATCTCCTCGCCTTCGTTTGGGAGCCTTCCGAAGAGTCCGACCGTGTAGCCCCCGATCGTCTCGAAGTCTTCGGTCGGAAGCGCAGTACTGAGCTTCGCGTTGACGTCTTCGATATTGGTCCCCGCTTCAACGACTGCTTCGCGATCGGAAACGACCGAAATCGATTCTTGCTCGTCAACGTCGTGCTCGTCCCGAATCTCGCCCACGATCTCCTCGAGCAAATCTTCCATCGTGACCAGACCCGCCGTTCCACCGTACTCGTCGACGACGATGGCCAGCGAAAACTTGTCGCGCTGCATTTCCCGCAACAAGTCTGCGATCTTCTTCGTTTCCGGGACGTGCACCGCGGTACGCATCAATTCACCCACGCTGGCATGCGCGATGCTGCCGTTCGCAAGCGCCACCAAAAGTTCGCGGTCGTGTATGACGCCCACGATGTCGTCTTTCGACTCCTGGTAGACGGGAAGCTTTGAGTAGCCTTCCGCGATGACGACGTCGAGCACGCGCCGCGGCGAGTCGTCGAGCGAAACGGCGATCATCTCCGGACGAGGCTTCATCACCTCGCGCACGATCGTGTCCCCGAACTCCATCACCGAGTGGATCAGTTCGCGCTCTTGCTCCTCGATTACGCGCTGTTCCGCGCCAACGTTGACGAGCGCACGGATATCTTCTTCCGTAACGTAAGGACGATGCGCGTGCTTGACCCCGAATAGGCGCAGAATTAAATCGGTCGTGACTTGAAAGGTTCGGGCAATCGGCGTGAGGACGTAGGTGGAATAGACCATCGGCAGGGCGAGCCGAAGCGCCCACCGTTCGCTATCGCCGGTTGCCACCGTCTTGGGCACGATTTCCCCAAAAAGCAAAAAGACGACGGTCATCACGACCGTCGAAAGAACCGCTCCCGATGGAATTCGCAGCGAGAGCGCGATGTAGGTCGCCAGCGAATCGGCCGCCAGCAGGACGATCGTGTTTCCCACCAAGATCGAGGTGAGAAAACGAAGCTTGTCGTCGACGAGCCGCTCGAGATTACGCGCCCCGCGCACTCGCCGCTCCGAGATCGCTCGGGAGCGCAGACGCGAGATCGAAACGAGCGCCGCCTCCGAGGCGGCAAAGAATGCCGCCAGGAGGACGAGCACGACGAGTGCAGCAAGCTGGTACGGCAGGCCTTCGGGGGTACTTCGAGAGGGGTCCGTGTTCAAGTCGGCGCCATTATAGCATAACGTGGGGTCGCACCAGCATGTAGATCGCCAACGCCACCAGCGTCCCGACCACCGCTCCCCAGAAGACCTCGAACGGACGGTGTATGCGTGCCTCGACGCGGCTTTGCGCGACGAGAAACGCCACGAAATAGGCCAAAATCGCCGCCAGCGGCTTCTGGTAAAAGAACGCCAGCATCGTCGCGACCGCGAAAGCCAGCGCCGAATGACCCGAGACGGCTCCCCCTTGCAAAGCCGACCCGCGACCGACCCAGGCCTTGGCGAAAACCGTCGCGATGGCGACGACGGCCAGCGATATGAGTGCAACGTTGGCGGGCACGGATTGGACCGCTTCGAAAACTCGCGTGCCGCCGCTGATTATTCCTTGATAGAAGATGAGGTACGCGCAGAGCGCCGCGCCGACCGCAGCGATCAGCACGGCGCCGGCGGCGGCGTCCTTGGCGCTCTTCGCGAGCGGATGGTGGGCGACCGTGAGCAAATCCACGATCGCCTCGATTGCAGTGTTCATGAGCTCTAAACTCAGCACGAGCGCCACGAGCGCGATCGTGGCAACGACGTAGTAGCGATCGAGCCGCAAAATCAACGTCGCGAGAAGCACCAATGCGGCGATTACGAAGTGCACCCGCATGTTCGGCTGGCTGCGCGTTGCATAGATGATGCCCTCGAAGGCGTGGTGGAACGAGCGAAGGAAGCGGCTCTGCTCGATTGGGAGGAAATGCGGCGAGCCCGTCCTCAGTGGAGTCGCAGGACGTTTCCCGCGATCGTCGATCGGATGATGCATTAGCGAGCCGTCACGTAAGGCCACGGAAGCGCGATCGCGTGAGCGAGGCGCCGTTCCTCGCGCTGCATCGCCCGTCGCTCGGAGAGGGCCACGTGATCGTGACCCTTGAGATGGAGCAGACCATGAATGAGCAAACGGTAAAGCTCGCGCTGAAGCGGCGCATCGTAGCCGGCCGCCTGCCGTTTCGCGGTCTCGACGGAGATCACCACATCGCCGAGCAGACGGCCGGGAACCGGTGATGAGGCCCCTTCGTCGAGCGGGAAGCTGAGCACGTCCGTCGGAGAGTCCCTACCGCGATACCGGCGATTAAGCGAGCGAATCGTCTCGTCGTTCACGAGCGAAAGCGAAAGCCCCGAGCCGGCTTCGCCGATGGTGACGAGCAAGCGTTGCGCGGTTGAGACGAGCGCGCGCCCGTCGACGCCGCTTGCGCGAACGTCGTTGCGGTAGTGGATCACTTCGATGAGAGCGACGGGACGCCGGCAGCATAGGCTCGAACGATCTTTGCCACGAGCGAGTGCCGAACGACGTCGCTATCGTCGAGCTCGACAACGCCGATATCTGCAATGAAGCTCAGCCGCGCGGCGGCGGCACGCAGACCGCTGCGTTGACCCGTCGGAAGGTCTATCTGGGTCACGTCCCCCGCAACGACCATCTTCGATCCGCTTCCAAGCCGCGTCAAAAACATTTTCAGCTGGTCGTCGGTCGCGTTCTGGGCCTCGTCGAGAATCACGAAGGAATCGGAAAGCGTTCTTCCGCGCATAAACGCTAGCGGCGCTACTTCCAGCGTCCCTCGCTCCATGTATTTGTTGACGACCGCGTCGTCGAGGAGCTCGCCCAGCACATCGAAGAGCGGTCGCATGTAAGGATCGAACTTTTCCCGCAAATCGCCGGGAAGAAAGCCGAGCCGTTCGCCCGCTTCAACCGCCGGTCGAGAGAGAATCACGCGGGCAACGTCGCGGCGTTTCAGCGCGCGCACGGCCATCACCACGGCCAGATACGTTTTGCCTGTGCCCGCGGGGCCGATCCCGAAAGTCAGCGTCGATTCTTCGATCGAGCGCACGAAGCGGCGCTGACCGGCAGTGCGAGGACGAACCTCGCGTCCACGATGACTGCGCAACAGCGTCCCAGGCAGCGCGGTACCGCCTTCGACGTGTGCATCAGAGAGTGCGAGGGCAACGTCATCGGGCGTTATGTGGGCTCCCGCTACGGCCGCGTCAAGGACGCGCCGGACAACTCCCTCGGCTCGCGCTACTGCGGCGTCCTCTCCGGCGAGCAGTAAATGGTCGCCGTCGGCATGAACCGCAACGTCGAGCGAGGTTTCGATCGCCGAGAGATTGCGATCGTACTCTCCAAAGAGACGAAGTCGGTCGGAAAGCTCACCGAGGTCGACGGATCGTTGCGCGGTCAACCCTTCAGCTATTCGTCGCGAAGCGCGCGGGGCTTTCCGAGAACCTCCGAGGCAATGATGGCACGAACGATCTCCCGCCTGGTTGCGAAGAGCCGGCGTGACGCGACGTGCAAGGGGCGCGAGGGCGGATGGTGGCCTGCCGTACGCGGCGGAGCGGCCGGACGTACGACTGGGACGGGCTTCGGCGGCGATGGAGGCGGCTGGGGGCTAGGTTGCGGCAGAGCCGAGGCCGGCGCCATGCCCATGGCGTTGACCCAGGCCGGGACCGGCGCCCCCTGCTGCACTCGCGGCGGCTGGCGCCGCTGTTGGGGGAACCGGCGCGGCCCCGGCCCTTGTGCCTGCTTTCGCAAGCTCGACATCATGCTGCCCAGCACGCCGATGATCAGCAGCCCGACCCAGATGAGAATTCCTACGTCGCGCACGCGAGTCGGTTACGTTGGATTTGGACCGGAGATAGGCGGCGGCTGTGGCTCCGATGAAGGCTCGGTCGCCGCACCGATACCTGCACGCATCTCCGTATCGGCCTGGACGTTCTTGAGCCGGTAGTAATCCATGACGCCAAGATTCCCTCGCAAGAACGCCTGGGCGATCGCCTGGGGAATCGACGCCTCCGCTTCAACGACCTTCGCTCTCATCGCCTGCGTTTCGGCTTTCTGCTCTTGCTCCGCCGCCAATGCCGCATATTGCCGCTCTGCAGCCTTCGCTTGCGCGATGCGGCGATCGGCTTCGGCCTGACTCGTCTGCAGCTCCGCACCGATGTTCTTTCCCACGTCGACGTCGGCAATGTCGATCGAAACGATCTCGAAGGCCGTCCCAGCATCGAGCCCCTTTGCCAATACCGCTTTACTGATCCGGTCGGGATATTCGAGGACTTCTTTGTGATCGACGGCGGCGCCGACGGCAGAGACGACGCCTTCTCCGACACGCGCAACGATCGTCGGCTCGCCGGCACCGCCGACGTAGCGATCGAGATTGCTGCGCACGGTGATTCGCGCCTTGACGTTGAGCTGAATGCCGTTCTGCGCTACGCCCTGGAAGACCGGCGTCTCGATGACCTTCGGGTTCACCGAGGTTTGCAGAGCTTCGAGCACGTTGCGTCCGGCCAAATCGATTGCGGCGGCGCGTTGCCATTCCAGGGGAATCTGCGCACGTTGCGCCGCGATGAGCGCCAACGTCACGTTTTCGACGTTTCCTCCGGCGAGGTAGTGCGATTGCATCTGATCGACGCTGAGATTCAACCCTGCTTTGCGCGCTCGGACGTAGTTCGTCACGATAACGCCCGGCGGGATTCCGATCAACCGCATCCGCACGAGCGCGATGATTCCGAGTGGAACTCCCGCGGCGATCGTGCGGATCCACAATCCGATCGGGAAATAATAGAGAAAGGCGAAGAACGCTACGACGACGATCAGAATGACGATCACGCCGCTGGCGGCAATCATTATGTGCTCCTATCGGGCTCGACGAATACACGCGAGCCCTCGACGCGCACGACGCGGACTGGTGTGCCCTGCGCGATGAACTCGCCCTCGGTAAGCACGTCCACGCGTCGCCCTTCGATCGAGGCGATTCCGGCGGGACGAAGGTACGTCACGGCCGTTCCGACGCGGCCCCGCAACTCGCGATAATCGCCGCTGGCGACGTACTCCGGCCCTTGCGCCGCAGCAAGGGCGAGGCGGTGCGCCCACGCATTCTGCGGCACCGCGCGCACCGTCAACGTAAAGGCAATAACGGTGAGAACGATCGCGGTCGCGAGCGTTTCAATCCCCACGAACAAGAACGGCAGCCCAAAGGCCCAAAGCACGGCCACCAGCAGAACGGCGGCACCGAGAATGCCCGGGAGGCCATGGCCCGGAACGACGTGGAGCTCCCATAGAATGCCTAAAAGTCCGAGCAGCGCGAGCACGACGACGAAACTATTGGAAAAGCCCGCATAGACGTGGCTTCCAAAGAAGAGCGCGAGCGCTCCGACGCCGACAATGCCCGCAATGGCGTGCAGCGTTTGCATCTCGATAAGCAGCCCAAGCATACCGAGGGTGAGCAGCAGGCCGCTCACGACCGGATCGGTTGCGAAACGCGCGACCTGCTCGGCCCAGGAGAACGACTCGGTGGTCCGCGGCGCGTCGGCCAAGTGAAGCTGCGCCAGAGCCGCATCGAGGGTTGGGGCGGTGCCGCTAGCTATTCCGGAACGCACCGCATCGTCGGTGTTGAGGGTGAGAACCATTCCGGCGCGTTTGTATTCCGGAAGATTGACGTTCTTATCGACCATAGCGCCGGCGAGGCTTGGACTGTAGTGGTTGCGCTCCGCCGTCGACTCGAACTCACCTCGAAGCGCCGAGACGATCTTGTCGCTTGGCGGGGCCGTACCGCCGGCCTCAACGGGTTCGGCGGCGCCAATCGACGCTCCGGGTGCCATGACAATGCGGCTTGCAGTCAACGTGATGAGCGCGGCAGCCGAGTAAGCGCGCTCGCTGACGTACGCGACGACCGGCTCTTGCGCCGAGAAGAGCGCATCGCGAATTCGAAACGCGGCATCGACCAAACCACCCGGGCTGTTAACGTCGAGCACGACCGCGCGCGCATGCTCCTGATTTGCCTCCGCAACCGCACGCTCGACCTCGTGCGCCATCCCGGAGTCGACCGTTCCGGTAATTGGAACGACGACGATCGGAGGCCCCGTCGGTATAGTGGGGACCACGCCCGTCACACCGTAGAGCAGCAGACACGAGCAGACCCACGCCCGCAACCGAAATCCCCTCATGTCGCTAGCTACCTTCCGCGGCGGCCGAAGGTTACGAGGAGGACAAAACTTCGGTGACGATTTGGCGGACGAGGTTGCCGTCGGCCAGGCCTCGGAGCTGCGGCATAACGACCTTCATCACGGCTCCGGCGTTACGCGACTCTCTCGGAAGCTCCGCGACGACGCTCTGCACGATCTGGCGTACCTCAGTGGCCGACCGTTGCGGAGGCAGATAGGCGAGCAAGATATCGCGCTCGGCGAGCTCCTTCGATGCCAGATCGGCTCGTCCGGCTTTTTCGTACTCGGCGAGCGAATCGCCGCGCTGCTTCACCAAACGCCGCACCACGTCGAACTCGTCGGCATCCGAGAGCTGCTGACCGCCTTCTGTGCGTTTATAGGTGAAACCCGAGAGCGCGGAGCGCAGCGTGTCGAGACGCAATTGGTCGCGGGCCCTCATCGCGTCCTTTAGATCGGAAGCGATTCGATCTTTGAGCGCTCCCACGAAACCGACCTAAGCGCGGCGCTTGCGTGCCGCAGCCGACTTCTTCTTGCGTCGAACGCTCGGCTTTTCGTAATGCTCGTGTTTGCGTGCCTCCGCCAGAATGCCCGCCTTCTGGGTGGCCTTTTTAAAGCGGCGCAACGCGCTCTCTATCGTTTCGCCCGGAGCGATGCGAACTTCCATCTATGACGACCCCCCTTTCGGCGTGCTTGCGCAGTTGCGGAAGCATGAAAAATGAGGCCCCGTAGGGCCGTTCCCAAAGACTAGCATAGGCCGCCAGAGAGCGTCAAACGTTCGCCGATTGCCCCGCGACGATGACGTGGCGAACTATCCCGGTGGCCACGACATCTGACGGCCCGCTAGGACGTGCACGTGCACGTGGCCTACGGTTTGACCGCCGTCCGGTCCCGTGTTGACGACAAGCCGAAATCCGCGGGACGCGCCCCGCTCGCGTCCCAAACGCGCAGCGACCGCAACCAAGCCGGCGGCGACCGCATCGTCGTCAGCCGCCGCATCCAGCGTCGCGTAGTGTTTGCGCGGCATCACGAGCAGGTGCGTCGGAGCTTGGGGAATGAGATCCTCGATGGCGACGACGTCTTCGTCGCGATAGATCACGCGAGCCGGTACCTCGCCGGCGGCGATCTTACAGAAAATGCAATCCTCCATCAGCGCGACCGGATGGTGAAGTTCCAGGATCGAACCGTGCTATTGCCGGCCTCGTCGGCGACGCGCACCGTCACGTGCACGGGACCGTCGGGATAGCTATAAGACGGCAGGTACTGGATGAACTGGCTGGTCCGGACGCATTCCGACGTTACATCCCGCCCATTGATCCAAAGCAGCGCGCTCGATGCGTTGACCGGCACGGCGGCCGACGCGAAGCTCGCGTAGATTGCCGGCCGGTTGGTGTTGATCGTTGCGCCGACGCCGGGTGCAAAATCGGCTATGCCGGGTCCGGTGCTCGACGCAGAGACCGGCTGCGCTGCGGCCGCTTGCGCGCTGGCATTGCCGATCGAGAGTCGCCCGATCAAAGCCACGTCGTCAAAATTTGCGCCGCGCGGTATCGTGTAGCTGCCGACGTAGAGGCCGGGCGATCGCTGCTCCATCGTCTGCCCCACGACGTCGGAGCCGATATCAAAGGACGCGGAACCTCCCGCCGTCCCGCGCATCGTAACGTGAATCGTATCTCCGGGACGGAGCGGATGGTTCGCGTCGCTCTGGACGCCGGCGATCTGCACGCTCGCCGCTCCGTTCGGAGGTCCGCTGATGACGCTGCGGCTTGCAAGTATTTCGCGCACTTCGTTCGTCTCGACATTGTACCGCACGGTGACTTGATCGTTTGGGCTGAGCTCATCGAGCGACGCGGCCTTGCCATTGAGTGAAATTTCGGTCGTCCGGTCCGGCGCGATCACTTGACCGTCATCGAGCACGAACTCGCCGCCGGCCATCGCGACGATGTGACCGTCGCGCGATCCGTATTCGTCGACGATGCGCACAACCCGCCCGTCCTTGCGCATCTCTGCGCGGGCAAAGTCTCCGGGCCGCACATCTTCCAACTCCCCGGGTGACGTCACGTTCACGTCGACATTTTGTACGTCGATCGTTGCGTTGGGCGCGACGGGGATCGTCTTTACCCCGCCGTTATATGCCAGGGTCAGGGTCGGCGGATCCGAGAGCACATCGACTGCAACGACGGTGCCGAACCGTTCGAAGCCGTTGCCGACGGCGGCGAACCCGTTGGTGGATCGCCCTACCAGCTGCGCCACCATCGTTACCGTATTTGCGCGCCGGTCGAAGGTCGCTTGGGCGCCGAGTACCTCGGTGAAGAAGCGCAGCGACACGTAAAGCACGTGGTCGATCTCGAGCGGTGGCGCCTCGAGCATCAGCTGCTGCCCGTCAATTTGCGCGACACGGCTGCCGATCGTCAGCGTAACCGTCTTCGATCCAATCTGCGTCGTAATCCGATTTCCGGTGAGCTCGAATGGAAGCCCGAGCGCCTCGATTGTGCGCCGAACCGGAACGAAGAGCACATTGCGCTCGAAGCGCGGCGGCGGATTCAATGAGATGGCATTGCCGTTAATGACGATCGCAATCGGCCGAGGCACCGGCGTGCTCGCTCGTGGCTGCGCCGCGGCGATGAGAGCCAAGGCGAGCAGCATTCCTTTCAATCTTCCTCCAATATCTCTCGATAGACGTCGGCGGTCGCGCGCGCACAGCGATCCCACGTCAAATTCCGGGCGGCTTCGGAGCCCTTCTCGATCGCGCGCAGGCGTACGTCGGGGTTGGCGAGGAGTTGTTCGAGCACGCGCCGCAGCCCGCCGGCATCGCGCGCTGCAAACCTGATCGCGGCAGACGCAAGCGGGCTTGGCACGGCACTTTCGCACGCAACAACCGGGCAGCCAACCGCCATCGCCTCCAGCAAGGGCAAACCGAACCCCTCTCGTAGCGCGGGCTGAACCAACGCACGCGCTCCAGCATAGTATGCCGCAAGACTTTCAATCGTCACATCGCCCAGAGCGACGATCGCGCGAGCCGGCCCGCTCCGGCGCTGCAGCTCTCCGCCGAAATCATCGGGACCAGTGAGATAGAGGTCGACCTGGTAGCCATCGGGCAGGGCGTTCCACGCATCGAAGAGGGTTGGGAGGTCTTTGTGCCGCCGATGATTGCCGACGTAGAGCAGGTAGGGGCGCGCGGCACGGTACGGAACGACCGGACGCCGGAAAATCTCGCCGACGCCCAGCGGGATGACCCTCACTTTTGCCGGATCTACCCCGAGAAACGCCGCTAGGTCCTCGACCGTGCGGTCGTCATCGGTAATCACTCGTCTCGCGCGCGCACACGCGCACCGCACGATCGTCGCATAATACGGACGAACCTTCGCCTTGAAATACTGCGGAAAGCGCAGGTGGATAAGATCGTGAATCGTCACCACGAACCGGGTCGGCAAGAGCATCGGAACGTACTGCGAGAGAAAGTGTACGACGTCAAGCTTAGCGAGCCGCATTGCGAGTGGAAGCGCGAGTTGCTCGCTCCATCCGAAGTTGCCGCCTTGGGTGAACGGCACGTAGACGTATTCCGGCGCGACCTGCGGAAGCCGCGCGGCCATCTCGCGCGCGTACGTTTTCATTCCCGCGGACAACTGACGCGTCAAGCGCGCATCGAGTCCAACGCGCGCCGCACTCACGTCCGAAGGGCTTTTCGCGCCGCAACCACCGGGTAGATCGCGGAACGGTAGGAGAGGTACCAACCGCGGGGACCGTCCAGGAACCCGCCGCGCGCAAAGAGTAGCCACCAGAACCGCGGAACGCTCGCCCCCAAGGCCGCGAGCAAACGGGAGAGCGACCCTTTCATGTTCTCCGCCTCGAGCGTGGTGTAGCGGTCGTACTTGGCTCGGTACGATGCAAGGTCGGGATATGAGTAATGCAGGAGCGTACCACGAAGGTTGTCGATGCGGCCGTCGCACGACCAAGCTTCGTGCAACGGCGCGGATTTGGCCGCGGCGGGGTGCGCCTCAAGTGTGGCGCGATCGGTTCGAAAGAGGCGCACGAGAGGCTCGTCACGCCACATTCGCATTGGTTTTCCGCAGAAATAGGTCGTGCGCTTGACACGGTAAGCGTCCGCATCGACCGGAGCTCGGAGAATCGCATCGCACAACACGTCGTCGAGCGCTTCGTCGGCATCGATCATCAGCGTCCATGGCGTGTCGACCTGCGAGAGCGCAAATCGACGCGCATCGACAAAATCCGACCATCGCCGCTGAACGACGCGCGCACCCGCTCCGCGCGCGAACTGCACCGTATGATCGCGGGAACCCGCATCGAGCACGAAGACCCGAACTCCACGCGGGAGGCTCGTCAGTGCGCGCGGCAGGTTGCGCTCTTCGTCACGGGTCAGGATAACGGCGGTGACTAGGCTTGCGTCCAGGACGCCGCCTCAACGACGGCGGCGTGCTCGTCGATGCCGCCTTCGTGCGCAAGTGCCGCACCGATGAACTCGCGGTAGAGTGGCGCGGGGCGGTTTGGCCGGGACTTGAACTCGGGATGCGCCTGAGTTGCGACAAACCACGGGTGCATGTCGGCGGGAAGCTCGACAACCTCGACGAGTCGCATCTCACCGATCGTGTGATGCCCCGTGAACCGCATACCATGCTCCTCGAAGATCGGTCGATACCGATTGTTGAATTCGTATCGATGGCGATGACGTTCGCTGATCTCCAGCTCGCCGTAGGCGCGTGCGGCCTGGCTATCTTCTTCGAGCGAGCACGCGTACGTTCCGAGCCGCATCGTCCCGCCGTAAATTTCCAGATTGCGCTGGTCCGGCATAAAATCGATGACCGGATCGGCGCTCGTTTCGTCGACCTCGCTGGTCATGGCTTCGGGCAGCTGACAGACGTTGCGTGCGAATTCGACGCAAGCAAGTTGCATGCCGTAGCAAATGCCGAGGAACGGAATCCGGCGTTCCCTCACGTACTGAATCGCCCGCAGCTTCCCTTTCACGCCACGCGCGCCGAAACCGGGCGCCACCAAAACGCCGTGCGCGCCGCGTAGGACTTCGACCCCCTCGTTTTCGACGAGCTCTGAATCGATGCGCTTGATCTCGACCGCAGCGTGGTGAAAGACGCCGGCATGCGCGAGCGCCTCGTTGATCGAGATATAGGCATCTTTGAGCTCGACGTATTTGCCGACGAGCGCGATGGTCACTCGGCGCCTCGGATGGAGCAGCCGCTCGGCAATTGCAACCCATTCGTCGAGCTTCGGCGCGGTGGCCGAAAGCTTCAGTTTGCGAACCGCGGCCCAGGCCAAGCCCTCGGCCTCGAGATTGAGGGGAACCTGATAGATCGTCCGGGCGTCGCCGTTCTGAACGACGGCGCTCGGCGGCACATCGCAAAAAAGCGCGATCTTCTCCTTGAGCTCCAGCGGCATGGGAACCGCCGATTGCGTTCGACAAACGATCGCATCCGGCGAAATGCCGATTCCACGCAGCTCGCGGACCGAGTGTTGCGTCGGCTTGGTTTTCAGCTCGTCCGCCGCGCCCAAGTGCGGTACGAGCGTCAAATGAACGTACATGACGTTTTCGTCGCCGACATCGTAGCGCATCTGGCGGATCGCTTCGAGGAACGGCAGCGACTCGATGTCGCCGACGGTTCCCCCGACTTCGACGATGCACACCTCGGCTCGACTTGCCTCGGCGACGCGCTTGATGTGCGCTTTGATCTCGTTGGTAATGTGCGGAATCACTTGCACGGTTGCGCCGAGGTATTGTCCTCGCCGCTCGTTGACGATCACCGAGTTATAGATCTGCCCGGTCGTCACGTTGTTCGCGCGCTGCAGATTCTCGTCGATGAAACGCTCGTAATGGCCGAGATCGAGGTCCGTTTCTGCACCGTCCTCGGTAACGAACACCTCGCCGTGCTGATACGGGTTCATCGTTCCGGCATCGACGTTGATATAAGGGTCGAGCTTCTGAATCGATACGCTCAGCCCGCGGGCCTTGAGGAGCCTTCCGAGAGAGGCCGCCGTGATGCCCTTTCCGAGCGAACTCACCACGCCCCCGGTGAAGAATATATACTTCGCCATCTCGGGTCGTTTTAGTTCGCCCGGTCTTGCTCGCTTACCTGGTTCTAGTTGCATTCCTTCGGGGTTTACGTACCACCGCCTCGGACGCTTGGCGAGTGCCTCGTGCGCTCGCCGGCGCTCGATTCTCCGGCCTCGCGCTAACCCCAAACTGCCCCTTGCAGTTTGGGGGACCCCGTTTCGCTTTAAGAGCGCTCCGCGCTTCGCGCTGCGCGCCCCAACGGGCAAAGCCCGTTGGTCCCCTGGCTCCGGCCGGATTCAGACGCCGCCGGAGCGGCATACAGCGCCTCACAGCGCCGGACGGATTTTTAGATAGCGATCAAGACCCGCATAATCGGGGGCGACCGAGATGGCAAAGTTAGGAAAAGTAGAGCATGCCAACTCTCTTAGTCCATGGATTGTTGGGGGGGCGGCTTCGAGCAGAACGAGCGAGTCTTCGGCGAGCAGGGACGGCAATTTTGGGAGCAACTCGCGGTAGAGCGCGAGACCGTCAGGGCCGCCGTCGAGGGCGGCGCGCGGTTCGAATGAAGCGGGCTCCGGCCGCTTGGGCAATTCGACCGTTGGCACGTACGGCAAGTTTGCGATGACCACGTCGAACCGCCGGGTGCGGACGGGTTCGGTTAAGTTTCCGTGGTGAAAACGGCAGCGATCCGTGTAACCGAGACGCCGGACGTTTTCGTTTGCGATGCCGACCGCCCGACGCGACGAATCGGTCCCGTCGACGTACGCTTGAGTTTGCGCGGCGATCGTACAGGCGATGGCGCCGCACCCGGTGCCGACATCCAGAACGCGCATCGCTCCCCGAATGAAGCCGATGGCATCGTCCACGAGATGCTCCGTTTCGGGCCTGGGCACCAAAACGGCTTCGTTCACCATAAAGCGCAGACCATAAAACTCCGCGTCGCCGAGCAGATACGCGACCGGAACGCCGGCGCAGCGCCGCCGGCAGAGCCTCGCAAACTCTTGAGTTTCCGCGCGGGAGACCGCTGCCTCGCCGTGCGCCGCCATCCATGCAGACTCCCGGTCGAGAACGCGCCCCAACAGCAGCATCGCATCGGCTCTTGGTGACGCGCTGTGTTTTGCCAACGCCTCGATGCCGCCGGAAAGCAGCGTCGCGACGCTGCTCAAACGGCGGGTTCGCCGGCGAGGAGAGCGGCTCGCTCGTCCGCGATTAGCTCCTCGCTGATTTGTGCGAGATTGCCGTCCAAGATGGCTCGGATGTTTCCGAAGCTGCGATTGATTCGATGATCGGTGATGCGATCTTGCGGAAAGTTGTACGTTCGAATCTTCTCGGCGCGCTCGCCGCTGCCGACTTGGGACCGGCGCATCGAGCCGATCGTCTCCTCCTGTTCGCGGCGCTTGCGATCGTAGAGCGTGGCTCGAAGCATCTGCATCGCTTTCTCTCGGTTCTGTTGCTGCGAGCGCTCCTGCTGCGAGGTAACCACGATCCCCGTCGGAACGTGCGTGATACGTATGGCGGACTCCGTTTTGTTGACGTATTGGCCGCCTGCGCCGGAGGCTTTGTACGTATCGATCTGCAGCTCGGCGGGCTTGATTTCGATTTCGTCGTCTTCCTCGACTTGCGGAAGCACGGCCACCGTGGCGGTGCTGGTGTGGATGCGTCCCTGTGCCTCCGTCGTGGGAACGCGTTGGACGCGATGCACGCCGGATTCGTGCTTCAAAAAACGATATGGCTCGTTTCCCTTGACCGCAAAGACGATCTCCTTGTAGCCGCCCGCATCGCTCGGACTCTCGGAGACGAGCTCCGTTCTCATTCCCTTTCCCTCGGCGAAGCGCATGTACATGCGGGCCAGATCCCCCGCAAAGATTGCCGCTTCATCGCCGCCCGTGCCGGCGCGAATCTCGACGAAGACGTCTTTGGAGTCATCAGGGTCGCGCGGCACCATCAAGCGCGACAACTCTCGCTCGAGCTCCGCCGCGCGCTCGCGGAGACCGACGTTCTCCTCTTCGGCCAGCGCACGCAGCTCGCCGTCCGCTTGGCCAACGAGCGTATCGTTAGCTTCGATCTGGTCGCGTGTGTCGCATAGCCTGCGGTAGGTCTCGACGGGCGCTTCTAAAAGCGCACGCTCTTTGAGCAGGGCCGTATAGCGCGCTTGATCAAACGCACCGGTGGGATTGGCAAGCTGCGCGTCGATTTCGTCGAAGCGCCGCGCCATGGAATGCAGGCGCTCGATCAGAGAGCGGCGGCCGCCTTCTTCGCCTCCCGGGCGGCCTTTCGGGCCGCGGCCTCCTCTTGCTTGCGACGCGCTACGGCCGAGCGCTGATTGAACTTGTCGACGCGTCCCGCCGTGTCGACGAGCTTCTGCTGGCCGGTAAAGAGGGGATGACATGCCGCGCAGATCTCGACCGAAATTTCCGGAAGCGTCGAGCCCGTAACAAACGAGTTGCCGCACGCGCAATGCACGCGGGCCTCAGGGTACCATTTTGGATGAATCTTGCTCTTCACGGCGATAGCATTATACCAGCAGTGTCAAAAGGAGCCGCTCCCGGTTGTCCAAAAGCCAGAGGGCGGTGAGACCATCTTCGTTCATCGTCGTTGCCGCAGCGAGCATCGCGGCGACGCTCCTGCTTTTCTTCGCGGCACCCGCCACGCGGCTTGCCGCCGCCGCCGCAACGCCGCCTCCAACGCCGCCGCCGATCGGCACGCCTGCCACCCCGCTTCCAAATGCCACCGTTTTCCCGCCGCCCGCGGTCACGCCGTCCGCCTCGCCGCCCTCGGTGCTCACCGTCAAGCCGACGCCCACCCCGCCGCCAAACGCGCGCAAGGGACTTAACGGCGTCTGGGAAGTGGAGATCCAGCATCCCAGCGGCACGGACTACACGCACTTCCGGCTGATACAACAGGGCGACGCACTCACCGGCACCTATCTCGACGCACGGGGTAAGAGATATCCGCTTGCCGGAAGCGTCGACGGTCAGGCGATTCGTTTGATCGTATCGATGCCTAACGGCACGACGCTTTTACTCGAGGGCAAACTCGATGGGACGACCGATATGGTCGGAATGTTGACGCAGCCGGACGGTCAGCTGCCGTTTACCGCATCGTATCGCGCAAAAGAGAAGTGGATCGACAACGTGAGTCCGTCGCCGGGCGGCATTTCGCCACCCGGATCTTACACGCCGCCCTAGCCGAGGCGACTTAGGACGACAGCTTAGAGAGGCGTTCCTCGACGTAAGGCACGAGCCCGCCCGCATCGATGAGCGAGCGCATGAAGGGTGGAAACTCGGCCGCGCGATACTGCGTTCCTTGCGTTACGTTGCGGACGAGTCCACTGGCCGGCTCGATCTCGATTTCGTCGCCCGATTCGATCCCGTCAACGGCTTGCGGTGACTCGAAGATGGGCAAGCCGATGTTCAGCGCGTTGCGATAAAATATCCGAGCGAAGCTCTTTGCGATAACCGCGGAGGTCCCAGAAGCTTTGATCGCGATCGGCGCGACCTCGCGGCTCGATCCGCAGCCGAAGTTCGTGTCGGCGACGATGATGTCGCCCGGTTTCATGCGCGCAGTGTATTCGGGGTCGAGACCCTCGAGCGCATGCTTTCCGAGCTCCGCCTGGTCGATGATGTTGCAATATTTACCGGGAATGATGACGTCGGTGTCGACATTTTTCCCGTATTTGTGCGCGTGGCCGCGCAGCATGGATTCCATCCTCGATCCTTCTCCTTCGTCCTTCGACTCGCTACGCTCGCTCAGGATGACACATGTTGCTACGCTCGCTCAGGATGACACATGTTGCTACGCTCGCGCCACGGATGACATGAATTACGCCGCAGCGTACTCGAGGACGCGCGGATCGGTGATGCGGCCGGTGAGCGCGGACGCGGCGCAGGTTGCGGGCGACGCCAAATAAATCTCGGCCTTCGGCGAGCCCATGCGCCCGACGTAATTCCGGTTCGTCGTCGAGATCGCGCGCTCGCCATCGCCGAGCGTCCCCATGTGGCCGCCGAAGCACGCGCCGCAACCCGGCGTATTGACGGCGCAGCCGGCAGCGGCGAGCGTCGTGAGAATGCCCTCTTGCGCTGCTTGCATCCAGACCTTCTGTGAGCCGGGGTTGACGATGACGCGCAGGTTCGCTGCGATGCGTTTTCCTTCGAGGATCTTCGCAACGACCCGCAGGTCATCGATGTAACCGTTGGTGCACGAGCCGATAAAGACTTGGTCGACCGCGAGATCGTCGCGCGTTACGTCTGAGATCGAATGAACGTTGTCCGGCGTATGCGGGCAGGCGACCTGCGGCTCCAGCGCCCCGACGTCGATGGAAACGACTCGCTCGTACTCGGCGTCGGGGTCGGCGCGTTCCACCACGAACGGGCGGTCGGTGCGCTCCTCGACGTAGGCGATCGCCTTTTCGTCGGCATGGAATATCCCGTTTTTCGCGCCCGCCTCGATCGCCATGTTCGCCATGGTGATGCGACCCGTAATCGAAAGTTCGTCGACGGTCGTTCCGTGATACTCGATCGCGCGGTAGGTTGCGCCGTCGATCCCGAGCTCGCCGACGGTTCGCAACATGATGTCTTTCGCATACACCATCGGTCCCGGCGTCCCGTTGTACACGAGCTTCATCGATGCCGGGACTTTCAACCAGACTTCGCCGAGCACGAAAGCTGCCGCTATATCCGTCGAGCCCATGCCGGTCGCAAAGGCCCCGAAGGCGCCGTACGTGCACGTGTGCGAATCGCCGCCGACGATCAACTCTCCCGGTGCTACGAGTCCTTCCTCGGGAAGCACGACGTGTTCGATTCCGCCGCGTCCCACGTCGAAGAAGTTCTCAATCCCTTGCTCGATCGCAAAGTCTTTCATGAGCTTGACGAGGCCCGCGGACTGCGCGTCTTTAGCCGGGACGAAGTGATCGGCGACGAGCGCGATCTTACTCGGATCGAAGACGCGACGGGCGCCTTTTATCTTGCGCATCACCCCAATAGCGACGGCGGCGGAGAGCTCGTTGGCGAGGACGAGGTCAACCCTGGCGTTGATGATCTGTCCGGGCTCCACGTGCGCGCGGTCCGCGTGGCGCGCCAGAATCTTCTCGGTTAATGTCATGCCCATGATAAGAGCATTATAAGGCGAAGTAAGCTTCGGAACCTACCGATGATGCAGGACGAGCGAGAATTCGGCTTTGCGACTCGCGCGCTTCACGCCGGGACCCCGCCCGACCCGGCGACGGGTTCGCGGGCGGTGCCGATTTATCAAACGGCCGCGTACGTCTTTGACTCCACCGAGCAGGCGGCGGAGCTTTTTGCCTTGCGCAGCTACGGCCATATCTACAGCCGCATCAGCAACCCCACGGTCGCCGCATTCGAGGAGCGAATCGCTAGCCTCGAAGATGGCCTCGGCGCTATCGCCTTTTCGAGCGGTTTGGCAGCCCAGCTTTGCGTGGTTCTGTCGCTTGCCCAATCCGGCGATCATTTGATCTGCACGCAAAACGTCTACGGAGGCACCGTTACACAGTTTAGCGTGACCGTTAGACGCATGGGAATCGAAACGAGCTTCGTGCCGGTGCAGGATCTAGCCGCGATACGCGCCGCGATCGAGCCCCAAACCAAACTGCTTTTTGTCGAAACGGTCGGCAATCCGTCGGGCGTCGTCGCTGACTTGCGCGCGCTTGCGGCGCTCGCGCACGATGCGGGTCTCCCGCTCGTCGTCGACAACACCTTCGCGACGCCCTACCTTTGCCGACCGATCGAGCACGGTGCGGATATCGTGGTGCACTCCGCGACGAAGTTCATCAACGGGCATGGCACCTCGATCGGCGGCGTGCTCGTCGAATCGGGAAAGTTCCCGTGGGGAAACGGCCGGTTTCCGCTCCTTTCGTGCCCCAGCCCAGGTTACCATCGAAAGATTTTTACCGAAACCTTCGCTGAGTACGCGTTTTTGATGCGCGCGCGTAGCGAAGTTCTGCGCGACGTCGGCGCACAGATGGCCCCCATGGACGCCTGGCTCCTCCTGCTCGGCCTGGAGACGCTCGTCGTCCGCATGGAGCGTCACGTCAGCAACGCACGGAAAGTGGCAAGCTTCCTAAAGACGCGGCCGGAAGTGGCGTGGGTTCGCGAGCCGCAGCTCGGCTCGATCTTCACCTTCGGCTTGCGAGGCGGGCGTGACGCGGGCCGGCGTTTTATCGACGCGCTCGAGCTTTGGAGCCATCTCGCCAACGTCGGCGATTCCAAGAGCCTCGTCATTCACCCCGCATCCACGACGCATTCACAGCTTGCCGATGAGGAGCTGCGCCGGGCCGGCGTCGAGCCGGAATCGGTCCGTCTTTCCGTCGGGCTCGAAGACGCCGACGATCTCGTTTGGGATCTTGGGAACGCTCTTCAAAAAGCCGTCGGGTGATCATCAGGACACCGTCGCAGATCCGCGCGCTGCTCGAACGAACGGCGACCATCGCCGTGGTCGGTGCCTCCAACAATCCCCTGCGCCCCAGCTATACCGTCTTCTCCTACCTGCGAAGACAGCCCGGCTACGTGGTGGTTCCGATCAATCCCACGATCGAGCAGATCGACGGCGTCGAGGCTTTTCCATCGCTTACCGTGTATGCATCGCAGCGCGGTAAGCCCGACGTCGTCGACGTATTTCGCAAACCCAGCGAGGTCATGGCCATCGTTGACGAGGCGATCGCAGTGCAAGTGAAAGCCATCTGGTTTCAATACGGGGTGATTAACCCGGAGGCAATTGCAGGCGCGGATAGTGCCGGTTTGAGCGTCGTCGTCGACCGCTGTATGAAAGTCGAGCATGCTCGATTTTGCGGCGGACTCTCGACGAGCGGCTTCAACAGCGGGCTCGTTACGGCACGGCGGAGACCGCTTAATCGGAGGGGAAAACCTATCACCGGCGCGTAACCTCATAGAGCCGATTTCGCTCCTCGGTTGCTTTGCTTTTTGTTGGAGAAAATGGGTCATGAGGTATCCCTGCAAGATCGTGTGCGCGTCTCTTAGCGGGGCTCTTGTAGTCGCATGTAGCGGAGTCGGCGGCAATCCGCCGTCGTCGCCGCCGATGTCGCACATTGAACGGTCCTTGGCGAGACCGCAGAGTGCTAGTCTCGACTACGCCTCCCTTTACAGCTTTGGCTTGCACGCCGATGGAAGGACGCCCGAGTCGAGCTTGATCGACGTGAACGGCACGCTCTACGGCACGACGTATGGCGGCGGCGCATACGGCTACTACGGAACCGTCTTCAGCATCAGCGTCAGCGGCGCCGAGAACGTGCTGCACAGCTTCGGCGGCGGCTCCGATGGCGCCAATCCCATTGCAGGCTTGATCGACGTGAAGGGTACGCTTTACGGTACGACGGAGAACGGCGGCGCGTACAGTTCTGGAACCGTCTTTCGCATCACCACGGCCGGCAGAGAGAAAGTGCTGCACAGTTTCGGCCGCACCCTCTCCGATGGGGCCAACCCCATCGCGGGCTTGATCGCCGTGAACGGTAAGCTTTATGGCACGACGTACGAAGGCGGCCTCTACAACAACGGAACCGTGTTCAAAATAAATCAGAGGGGGAAGGAGCACGTCATGCACAGCTTCGGCTATGGTTACGACGGAGCCAATCCGCTTGCAAGCTTGGTCTACGTGAATAACCGCTTTTATGGCACGACGATTTTCGGCGGCACGTCGATGAGCGGCGCCCTCTTCAGCATCACGATGCTGGGCAAGGAGAAGGTGGTGCACGATTTCGGAAATCTCGTCGACGGCGCGTATCCTGGGGCCGGCCTGATCGACGTCAACGACAAACTCTATGGTACGACCGAGAGCGGAGGGGCTCACAAGTTAGGAACCGTCTTCAACTTCGATCTGACCGGAACCGAAAAGGTCCTCCACAGCTTTACCGGCTTCGATGGCAAGTACCCCTACGCCAGTTTAATCTATGCCGACGGCAAGCTTTACGGCACCACGTTTGCCGGCGGCGGTTTCAAGTGCGATAAGGGGGAAGCCTGCGGCACGATCTTCAACGTCACCGTGGACGGTACTGAAAGCCTGCTGCACACGTTCGGCAGCTACCCCGATGGGGCGAGTCCCTACGCGAGCCTAGTCAAAGTAAACGGCAAGCTTTACGGCACAACGTCAAAGGGCGGCCTACGCAATCATAATAAGGGCGGCGATGGAACCGTCTTCGCGTTCACCCCATAGCTAGTCGCAGCCGGTTTCGAAATTGTGAGCGGGTGGATCGAGGGACCGCAGGCCTACTCGTCCACGGGCGGCATCGAAGACGATCTCGTTTCGATTGTAAAACGTGATGCCGGTGTTGACTTGAGGAGCCGCGCTTGGCATTGGTGTCGCGATCTTGACCTCGTTCCAGTTTTGCCTGCTGCCGGCCCTGAACTTCGTGAGCAGTTTGGCGTGGGCGCCCGATGTGCTCGAGGAAAATTCACTGCCGGGAGTGAGAATCGTACCGCAGTGCGCGGTCTCTTGGGTCGAAATTTTTCCGGCGGCTTTCGTCTGAAAGCCCACGCCGAACTCCGCGCCGGTATCGAAAAGAGTATTCATGCAGCTCGAGTATGTCTTCGATGAATCGGTGATCGTGTAGCAAACCGGCACATCCCGATTCCAGCTCTCCGCTCCGTTGGGCAGCAAACCATTGGTCTGCGGCCCAGGGATCATCGCAAACGTCCTAAAGCCCTTCATCGACGGCGAAGCCTCGAGCTGGGTTGGCGTTACGGCGAAGCGCGTCCATGCCGTGCCCAGCGCGAAGAGCGCATTGTAGAGGTCGCTTTTGTGCGCGCCGTTCGAAATCGGTTTGGGCTGGAGATCCGCGCCGAGCGTTCCCCAAAGCCCACGCTTCCGCTCGAGCCGGCGGGTCACCTCGCCGGTGCCGTAGAGTGCGGTACACCGTCTGGTGACGCAGTAAGCTTTGTAAACGCGGACCAATGGGAGCTTCTCGGCGGATAGTCCGTTGCCGAAATTGACGGTCGTCTCGATGGCTTGCCCATCGTAGTGCAAGCCGCTGCCGTAGGTATTTTGCACCTCGATATGGAGATCGCGTACCGGCCTTTTTGGATTCGCGATCGCATTCGCATAGACCCATAATCCACCCGATCCCGTGTCAAACAGAAAACTTCGGGGCTTCGTTCCCGCGATCGACATTTGGACATGGAAGCCGAATTTATCGCCGGTGTTGGGGATCAGGGGAATGCTCGTAGCGGGGGCTTTTGTCCGAGCCGTGCTTTCAATGCCCCCACCGACCGGCAGGCCAATGTGCGACGCGCATGCAGTCGCCAAGAGCAAACCAAGAACGGCCGAGCCCGAACTCGTCCACGTCGGCAATGCGCGCGTCACGGTGGATGCGCTATTTTAGCGGGCGCGGGCGCGGCGCCTTGTCGTAACCGGGCAATCTGGGCAGCAGTCGGCGACCTTGGCCGTCCTAATCGGTGTCGCGATAGGGTAGCGCCGGTTCGCCCCCCACAAGGGTGAGTCGCCGCAGATTGTCCGGATTGAAGTCGTTGCCAATGGCCTCGGGTAGGCTCTGCCGGATATCAAAGAGTTGCTCGAACTGGCAGATTTTAAAGAGGTGAAGGATATGATGGCTTAGGCTCACGAGGCGAAGCTGAGAATTTCGGTCCCGGAGAGACTTCCAAAGCGCGATCAAACACTGCAGAACGGACGAATCGATATAGCTCGTCTTTTCGAAGTCTATTACGACGAGCGGCGATGCCGCAGCAATAGCGAAGACGTCTTGTAGACGCACCCAATCGTAAAGATCGAACTCGCCCTCGAGACGTAGGACGGTCGCGCTGGGAAACGCGCTGCTGGCGGCAGCGTATGCCTCCATGGCCAGAGCGTACTCCGGCTTCCCCAGGCCGTCTGTGCGCAAACGAGCTTAGCGGGCGGTTGCCCCCACTCGGCGCCAAAGTGCTATATTAAGAGAAGCCAGCCCATCGCGGGCTGTTAGGTGACCGTCGGATCAGCACTCTGTCGACCGCCTTCCGGACGAAAGCGTGCTCGCATGGCAAACCCGTCGGCCTTCGCGACAAATGTCATTCTCGGTCTGCTTCCAGCAGTCGAAATCGAGGCAATGCGGCACGACTTGCATCCGGTGAGCTTCGGCCTCAATGAAACCGTTTACGAGACGGGATCCGCGCTCCAGGACCTCTATTTTCCGACAACCGCGGTGCTCTCGATCATAAAAGTGATGAGCAACGGATCGGCGGTTGAAACGACGGCTATCGGACGCGAGGGAATGGCCGGCATTCGGGCTATCTTTCGCGCGGAACGAGCCGGCGAAAAAATGCTTGCTCAGGTTCCGGGAGACGCCTATCGCATGCCGATTCTTCCCTTCCTGGAACACTATCGACTCCGCGCGGGCTTCCGCGCAACGTTGCAGGAGTGGTGCCTAAAGACGTTCGATTCGCTATCGCAGTCGGTGGCCTGCAATCGGTTGCATCACCTCAACGAACGGTGCGCCAAGTGGCTCTTGCTTACCGAAGATCGCGTCGGCGCCTCATCGTTTCCCATGACACAGGAGTTCCTCTCAATGATGTTGGGAGTCAACCGAGCCGCGGTCAGCGTTGCTGAATCGGCGCATCAGCTGGCGGGGCTGATTCAATATTCGCGAGGACGAGTGACGATTAAGCACCGCAACGGCCTCGAAGAGGCCGCCTGCGAATGCTACGCGGCGATGGCAAGGTACTTCGAAAGACCCGCATCGAGCCGTGATTCCAGCCCGCGAGTCGCCTAGACTTCAGCTGGACGCAATCGCGGCTCTCAGTTCTTCGGCGTCGAGCGAGCAACCGCGCAGAGAGGCCGCGCGGTCACGGCCCACGAGAACGAGTCCATCGGCCGTTCGCACGCCCAGATCTTCGGTTTGAATCGCAACGCACGAGGAGCGATTCGCCAGATCCACATGCACGAGCGCGCCGATCCCGTTGGCAAGCGTCGATCCTTCCAGCCCGACGACGCGTGCGCGCAGCCATGGCGGAGCCGCCTTGTGCCTGGCCGGGGGCGATGCGTCGTAATATTGCGAGGTGAGCTCGGTCATGCCGTACTCCGCGACGACCGCATCGAGTTGCAGACTGAAAGCTTCGCAGATCCGGGTATAGAGTTCGTCCCGATCGACGACTCGCGCGCGCCCTTTGAAGCCCCCCGTCTCCATCACGCGCGATTTCGGCGGCAGCGCAAAGCGAATGCGCTGCGAATCCATCCGATCGAGCAAATTGACGAGCGCGAAGGCCGTCGCTGCGAGGCAGACGGGTTGGCGCGCCTCGATGGCCGCTTGAAGGTCGCTGCAGAACGACTCGAAGAGCAGCTCGTTCTCACGCAGATACCAGCCGGTTCGAGCATCTCCACGCCGTTCGCTCACGCGCGCCATCATGTAGCCGAGCGACGACTGGGGGCGCTCGACCGGATTGGGGACGCAGTTGAAGTAACGCAAGCGCGCGCCGTCGGAGAGCACGAAACGGTCGAACCCGGCCAGCAGTGCCGCATCGTAGATCTCGGGCGTTTCCATGTAGTGGCGCCCTGGTGCGCCCCGCGTCGTGCCGCTCGTTGCGAAGGCGAGAGCGGCCTGCGCCGAATCGAACGTGGTTAGCGCTGCCTCCTTGAATGCGGGGGCCGGTACCGGCGGAATCCGTTCCCACGATTCCGGCGCCGACCTCACGCCTCGTTGCGCGCAATAGCGCGCGTAGGGCTCGTTATATCGCAGCTGATAGGCGAAGAGCCTCAGCGCCAAAGCGTTAAACGCTCGATCGTCGAGAATTTCCCCACGCCGATGCCACGCCTCAATCACGCCGAGGAGTTCGGCATCGAGCGCGCGGGATTCGGCTTGGTAGGTCATGAGAGGGTCGGCGCGCTCAGGATAACTGCTTTCTTGCGGCGCTTACGTAATTAGCTCGATATTAGCTCGATGAGCGAGAGCTCGGCGGCGTCGCCTTGACGCACGCGGGTCTTGGTGATGCGCGTGTACCCTCCGGAGCGTCCCCGCAGCGCCGGCCCGATCTGCTCGACCAGCTTTTTGACGACTGCGGGCTCCGTAATGAATTCGGCAAGTCGACGGCGCGCAGCGAGGTCGCCGCGCGTCGCCGTCGTGATGAGGCGCTCGGCAACGCGGCTGATCTCCTTTGCTTTTGATGAGGTGGTTTCGATCTTGCCGTGCTTGAACAGCGACGTCGCAAGGTTTCGCAGAAGCGCCTTACGATGTCCGTCGGTGCGAGAGAGCCGTTTATAGGCGATCGAATGCGGCATTGCGTTTTCGCGCTACGACTGGCGCAGCGTGAGCCCCCTCTCTGCTAAAACCTGTTTGATTTCGTCGAGCGACTTCTTGCCGAAGTTGCGCATCTTCATGATTTCATCTTCGGTCAGGTCGAGCAACTCCGAAACTTTCGAGATGCCGGCACGCTTGAGGCAGTTGAACGATCGCACCGAAAGATTGAGCGTTTCGACTGGGATATCCCATTCGTTTGGAGGCGTTTCCGGCAGCGGCTCGGCACGATTCGTGAAAGAGACGAAGAGATCGAGCTCTTCCTGCATGATCGTCGCCGCCGTCGAAAGGGCGTCGTCGGGCGTGATCGAGCCGTTCGTCTCCACCTCGATCGTCAGGCGATCGTAATCCACGCTCTGCCCAACGCGCGTGTCGTCGACCGTGAAGTTGACCTTGCGGATCGGCGAGAATATCGAGTCGAGCGGAATCAAGCCGATCATGTGCTCGACGTTGCGCTGACGGTCGGCCATGACGTAGCCGCGTCCCCGCTCCACCCCAATCTCCATCGTGAGCTTCGCATCCTTCGCCGACAGCGTGCAAAGGCGATAACTCGGATCGAGTATCTCGACGTCGGCATCTGGGACGATGTCGGCGGCCGTTACGTCGCGTGCCCCACTGACGGAAAGCGTCAAGACCTTCGGCTCGTCGGTGTCGAGCCTGACCGGCAATCCTTTGAGGTTGAGCATGAGTGCGATCGTATCTTCGACCATTCCCGGAATCGTCGAAAACTCGTGGAGCACGCCGTCGATCTTCATGTACGTGACGGCCGAGCCAGGAATCGAGCTAAGCAGCACGCGCCGTAACGCGTTACCGAGCGTGATCCCAAAGCCGCGCTCGAGCGGCTCGATTACGAACTTCGCGTAGTTATCGCGACGCTCGCGAACTTCGATGGTTGCGCCAACCGGCGTTTCCAACATGGTAGTCATCTAGCTTTGGTATCCTTTATCGCTGTTTACGTTATCCGCCGCGAATTCGTCCGCGACGATCGCACGCCTAACAGCAGCGTTGGGTTGAAACTATCGCGAGTAATACTCCACGATGAGTTGTTCGTCGACCGGGGTGTCGATCTGCTCGCGCGGCGGCGCTTGCAGCACCTTGGCCGTGTTATCTTGGTCGTTCCATTCGAGCCACTCCGGGGGACGCCGACTCTGGGCAACTTCCAGGTTCGACTGGAAGACCGTCGATTTGAGGCTCGCCGGCGCGATCGATATTACGTCGCCGGCTCGCACGACATACGACGGAATGTTCACGATGCGGCCGTTCACGCGGAAGTGACGATGTGTGACGAGCTGGCGCGCTTGAGCGCGGCTCGTCGCCAAGTTCAGCCGATAGACCACGTTATCGAGACGGCGTTCGAGAAGCTGCAGAAACGTTCGCCCCGTTTGGCCGGGGACGCGCGCCGCATCGCGGAAATAGTTTTCGAACTGCGTTTCGTGCACGCCGTAGTAGCGGCGCATCTTCTGCTTCTCGCGCAGTTGCCGGCCGTATTCGGAGACCTTGGTGCGCTGTTTGCCTGCCGTCTTTTGCCCCGGCGCGGTGCCGCGGCGCTCGACGGCGCAGTTGCGCGACAGGCAACGGTCACCCTTGAGGAAGAGCTTTATCTTTTCTCCCGTCTTGCTCGCCGCCGTCTCTCGACGACAGAGGCGGCACACGGGGCCAATGTAACGCGACATTGCTCTCGTTAGGAACTAAACGCGGCGCCGTTTGGGCGGGCGGCAACCGTTGTGCGGGATGGGCGTCACGTCTTTGATCATCGTGATCTCGAGGCCCGCAGCCTGGAGCGAGCGAATCGCCGCCTCTCGCCCCGCGCCCGGACCTTTGACGAGCACCTCGGTCGACCTCATACCGTGTTCCATCGCTTTGCGCGCGGCGGCTTCGGCCGCCATCTGAGCGGCGAATGGAGTCGACTTCTTCGATCCCTTGAAACCCAGATTGCCGGCCGATGCCCACGAAACGACCCCGCCGTGGGGATCGCTGATCGTGACGATCGTGTTGTTAAAGGACGCGTGCACGTGGGCGACGCCGGCCTGCACGTTCTTTATCTCGCGCTTCCGACGCGTTTTGGGTTGCTTCTTGGCAGCCAAAAATCACTCCGTTGACAGGGCTAGTAATGCAGTTCAGATGGGGTGCGCCCGGGCCCGAGGGCGCCAAGAAGGTATCTTACCTGGAGAGGGCCGCTAAAGGCAAGGGCCCGGCCAGTGGCCGAGCCCCCGCTAGCTAGGTAACCGCGCCTTACGGATATAGGAGTCTAACTCCGATCCCTGCGAACGGCCCGTTGTAGGTCCGATTGATTGGTGCGTTTTGTTTGTTCGACCAGCTATCGCCCATCCAGCCACCCTCGATGAAGATCGGGGAGTTCCCCAGACCGATCGTGATTCCGGCCTGATACTTCAGGAGGTTGTACGCGAGATTGTACGATGCCGAAGGTACGACCGACGACGACGAGGTCGTGTAGGTTCCATGAACGTTCGGATAGTACCAGACGCTTCCGAAGAACGAGAACACGTGGTTGAGATCGGGCAGCTTCTCACCACCGAAACCCCACGAGTTCATGTTGGGATAGCCGTAGTTATTGGACATCCAGATGTAGCCCACGCCGATGTAGACGCGCGGCTGCAAGACGCGCACGGCGAAGCGTACGTCGGCATCCTGGTCGGCGAGCGGCGTCGTGACCAGAACCGGCGTGCTTCCTGCGCCGCCGATCGTCGTCACGTCGCACTCCGGAACGTAGCGAGTCGTTCCCGGAACGAACCCGTTGCAATTGTGCGGGTACTGCCAGCGCTCGTACGAGCCTTCAAGCATGAACGGGATACTTCCGAGACTGAACTCGCCCCCGCCCCGAATGGCAAACGAGTTATTACCGGTATTGCCCGGGCTGAACTCGTTGTAGACCTTTGGTGAGAAGAGGTAGTCTCCGGCCACGAAAGCCTCGCCAAGCATCGGCTTGGGCGTCGGTGGGGGTGGCGGAGGCGGTGGTGCCGCCGACGGCGGCGGAGGTGCCGGGCTCGGCGGCGGCGTCGCGGGTATGTACCGTACGACGACGATATGCCGATCTGGAACCCATTGAACGTACGCGCCCATACCCTCCGAAATCACGCGGACCGGTACGAGTACGACGCCGCGGTAGATCATCGGCGGCACGTCCAGCGGACGGGACTCGCCGTTGATGACGACTTCCGGCTTGCCGACGGTGACCTTCACCTCGGCGCCGGCCTTGGAGACCGTGGCGGTCTTGCTGCCCGGATCCCATGAGACCGTTGCGCCCATCTGCTCGAACATCGAGCGCAGTGGAATCAAGAGCGTCCCGCCTCGAACGAGCGCGGCTAAAACGCGCCCTTGCTTAAGGATGTCTGGTTTGCTGTAAACGTGGTGATCGTTATATAGGATAGGAATCTGTCCGGACGGCGGCGATCCAAAATCCGCCGGCGGTGCCGACCCAGTCTGCGCGACGCTGTTTCCAATGTTTCCTGACGTCGCGTTTGACGGGGCTGCCACCGCGCTCAACCCGCAGACCGTTACGAATAACGCTGCGAGTACGCCGGTGCTCAGTCGTTTCACTAGTATGTGCCTCCTTATGAAATAAAACTACGTGCTAACACTGGGAGATGCCCCAGTTTGGTCAGCCCAAAAAACGAGCGGCCGCCCGTCGCGTTGCTGCTCGCCATCCAACACGATACCAGTCATTCCCCGATTGCGCAACGTGATAAACGCCATAACCAAGCAATCCCAAGTAAGCTTTCTGCCATTGCCAGTCCGAAGGCGACCCGCGGCGCTGCCGGTCCTGACGTGACCCCGATGCGCTGGATGGCGAGCGTCGTCAGGGCGGGAGCGATAACCTGGGGAAGCACGACCGCGAGGTTCCAGACCCCCATCCCGGCCGCCATAGCGTCGACTGGGAGGATGCGGCATGCGATGGCCCAGTCGGCCACCAGGAAGATGCCCCACCCCAGGCCGGCGATCAGGGTGGCGGCCACGACCGCGCTAGAAGCGTGCGCCGCTATGAAGAGGGCGAGCGCCACGATAAAGCCCGCGGCACCAATCGTCGCTACAAGTCGCTTATCGAGGCGATCGCTCGGCCGCGCGGCAATGGCCGCGCCCAGGGCTCCAATGAGCGTGAAGCTGACGATCAAGATTCCCGTTTGACGACGCGCGTCGGCGAGTGTTGCGATTCCAAGCACCGACATGACGTAGAAGAGAAGGTAGCCGAGTAGCGTGTAAAATCCCACGTAGATCAGTGCGCGCGACACGAATAGGTCGACGAAGGGTCGCGTTAGGCGCAAAGGCTCTCCTCGTTCCCCGAGCTCTCGCCGGGGCAGTTGGCGAGCGTGGCCCGAAGTAACGGCGCAAGTTACCAGCAATAGCCCGCCAAGCGCGGAGCCGAGCAGTCTCGCGCTTCCGATGAAACTCGCGGAAAGCGCGCCGATCGCGTTTCCGGCCGACTGCAAGGCTGCCATCCACGACGAGGCAGTACCGGTCCTATCTCGCTCGACGAAGTCCGGAATGATCGCTTGATACGGGCCAATGGCAAGGTTCAACGTTCCTTGAAGCGCGATGAACGCGACGGTCAGCGTGAGAAACGTGCGCGCGTCATAGAAAGCCGCAAGAGCGATCGTGCCGCCGATTGCGCCGACGACGTAGAACTCGATGCGGCGGCTGCCCCGTCGACGCCGAGCGTCCGACCAGAGCCCGACGAGGATCTGCACGAGGGCTGCCATTGCAGCTCCGCTAGTCGCGAGCCTACCGTATGCGATGACGGCGTTGCCCGTCGAAAGCTCGATCGTGCGCGATTGCAGCGAAATCCCCAAGAGCGCGCCCCAGACGGCTTGAACGCCGAGCCAAAACAGCGCGAGCCGAAATGGACTAGCGGTGCGCGCATGCATAGCGGTACTCGGCGACCGTATCGACGTCGAAGGCAAGCTCCGGAGAACAGTCGCGCACGCCCGATGCCGGCACCCCCAGGACGCGCGTCGTCTTCGCTTCGAGATGCGCGATGCTCAAGCGACCGAAGAGAAAACGGCCGAGCGTAAGCGGCCCGATAAAGCTCGCCATTACCCAGGGCCGTTTGCGAGCATCGAACAAACGCCGCGCGATTGCGGCGAGCTTCTCCGCGGTTCCGCGCGGAATCGAGAACAGGCCGCCGTTGACCACTCGCTCGCCGGCGAGCGTAACCCCGAACGGCGGCGCATCAGGAAAACGCGTCGCAAAGCGTGGGAAATCGGCGAGTGCGACGGCGAGCGTGCCGGGGGGAACGCGCTTGAGAAAATCGCCGACTGCGTGCGTGTCCACGTAAGGCAAGTCGCTGGTGGCGTAAAGCAGCGGGGTCTCGTCATCCGGCCATGCGCGCAGCGCGCGCACCAGGTTTTCATTTCCTGAAAGGCTTTCGGCTATGAAATTCTCGACAAGCGCACCACAGGCGGCGCGCACTTCCTCGCCGCCGACCACTGCGAGGCGCGACACGCCCGACGCGCGCAGCGCGTCGATAACCCGTTCGAGCATCGTGGCGCCGCGCACTCGTGCCAGCGCCTTGACTCGAGTGCCTGCGAGCTCTGCGAACGCGCCCTCAATTCGCGCTCCGGCAGTGATCACCGCCTTCATCAAAAAAACGCTCTGATTTGGCGCATCTCGTTTTCGCTGCGTCCTTCGACTGCGCCGCTACGCGGCGCGCTCAGGGTGACACGGGCGCCGCTACGCGGCACGCTCAGGATGACACCTGGGAGGCTACTTCTTAGCGATGGCCTTTTTCTTGCCGGCCACCGTCCGTTTGGGGCCCTTGCGCGTTCGCGCGTTGGTCTTTGTCCGTTGACCGCGAACCGGTAGGCCGCGCCGGTGGCGCAGGCCTCGGTAGCAGCCGATATCCATGAGACGCTTGATATTGCCTTGCACCTCGCGGCGAAGATCGCCCTCGACGCGCAACTGCAGCGAATCGATCGCGTCGCGCAGCTTCTTTTCGTCTTCTTCACTCAAGGCTTTAACGCGAACGTCCGGATTCACCCCGGCGGATGCGAGCAGCCTGCGCGCGGTCGGCGCGCCGATGCCGAAGATATAGGTCAGCGCAACCTCGACGCGCTTCTCGCGCGGCAGATCGATTCCAGCAATACGAGCCATGATGGACGTTCCTTCTATCCTTGAACTTGCTTGTGCTTTGGATTGACTTCGCAGATCACGCGCACCTTGCCGCGGCGACGTATGATCTTGCACTTTTCACAAATTTTCTTGACGGAGGGTCTAACTTTCATTCTTGCTTACCTTTGTTGTCGGGCCATCCTCCGACAGGCTAGGATGACAAAAGGTTACTTGTACCTGTAAGTGATTCTGCCGTGCGTTAGATCGTAGGGCGATAGCTCGACGAGGACGCGATCTCCAGGAAGGATGCGGATGAAATTCATGCGGATCTTCCCGGAGACATGCGCTAGCACGCGGTGTCCGTTTGCCAACTCTACTCGAAACATGGCGTTGGGCAACGGTTCCACGATCGTGCCCTCCGCCTCAATAGCCTCTTCCTTGGGAGTGGCCGTCTTCGCACCTTTCTCCGTGGTCGCTTTAGCCCGCGGAGGACGCCCGCCCCGCTTCCTCGCCATCTAGCGCGCCGTCACTAGGCAATCGCTTCCCGCGATGGACGATATCGCTCGATTTGGGGATCCTCTGCAAAATCGCGCAGCGTGAGAATTTTTGGCCCATCGTCCGTAACGGCGATCGTGTGCTCGAAATGGGCTGCGAGTTTAGCATCTGCGGTGACGACCGTCCAACCGTCGTCGAGAATTCGGATCTTCGGGGTCCCCTGCGTAATCATCGGCTCGAGCGCGAGCACCAAGCCGGGGCGCAGCTCCATGCCGGTCCCACGTTGGCCGTAGTTAGGAACCTGCGGCTCCTCGTGCATCGCTCGACCGACGCCATGACCGACGAGCTCCCGCACGACGCCGTACCCGTGGCGCTCTGCGTGGGCCTGCACCGCGGCACCGATGTCGCCGAGGCGGTTGCCCCGCTCCATTTCTGCGATGCCGATCGTCAAGCACTCTTGTGTAACCTCGAGCAAACGGCGCGCCGCCTGCACGACGGTACCGATCGGAATGGTCACCGCGCTGTCGCTCACATAACCATTGAGCGTCGTTCCGATGTCGATCGAAAGCAAATCCCCTTCGCACAATACGCGCGAGCCGGGGATGCCGTGGACGACTTCATCGTTGACTGAGACGCAAATCGATCCGGGGAACCCGTTATAGCCCTTGAAGGTCGGGACACCGCCGGCCTCACGAATTCCGCGCTCGGCGCGTTCATCGAGCTCGCCGGTCGTCATGCCGGGCCTTGCAGCCTTCATTAGATCGGTCAGTACGCGGGAGGTCACGCTCCCGCTGCGCCGCATCGCTTCGATTTCCCGCGCCGACTTCAACGTGACCATCGCTCGGGTTCCATACTAATTGCGCGCGTGCGCCGCGCCGATTGCTTCGGCGATGCGTTCCGCGACGGCGTTGACGCTGGCAAGCGCATCGACTTTAGCGAGCTTGCCGGCCTTGCGATAGTACTCGACGAGCGGCTTCGTCTGCCGGTCATAGACTTCCAGCCGTTTCTCGACGGTCGCCGGCCGATCGTCTTCGCGCTGCACCAGCTCGCCGCCATCGTCGTCGTCGATGCCGGCGACTTTCGGGGGATTCGTTAGAACGTTGTACGTTCGTCCGTTCCGCGGGTTCGTCCAGCGAGAGGCGAGGCGTGCGAGAAGTGCGGAGCGACCGGCCGCAAAAAGCACGGCGGCGTCGAGCGGCGTGTGGCGTTGGGCGAGCAGCACGTCGAGCGCTTCCGCCTGCGCGACGGTTCGCGGAAAGCCGTCCATCACAAACCCGTCCCGCGCCCCGTCGAGCTCGCGGAAGATCATTTCAATGACGAGGTCGTCGGGAACGAGCTGGCCGCGCTGCATGTACCCCTCCGCCTGCTTTCCCAGTTCCGTTCCTTGCGCGAGGTTCTCTCGCAGGATGTCGCCCGTCGAAATCTGCTCCAGCCCAAAGCGCTCGTGCAACAGGCGCGCCTGAGTACCTTTGCCGGCGCCCGGCGGCCCAAGAAAGACGACGCGCATGGAGTGAGTCCGTCCCGTCCTAACGTTTGATGAAGCCGCGGTAATCGCGCATCGCAAGTCGTGCCTCGATTTGCGTGATCGTGTCGAGCGCCACGCCCACCACGATAAGCAACGACGTCGAGCCGAGGTAGAACGTCGTCACCGAGAGACCGCGCTGGAGCGCGCCGGGCATGACGGCCAGCAGTCCAAGGTAAATTGCGGCCGCCGTCGTGATTCGCATCAAGATCTTGTTGAGGTAATCGACGGTCGGCTGACCGGGGCGAATCCCCGGAACGAAGGCGCCGGTCTTCTTGAGATTGTCGGCCACGTCGCGGGTATTGAGCACGATCGAGCTATAGAAGAACGTGAAGACGACGACCAGCAAGAAGTAAACGATGTTGTAGAGCACGCCATTGGGCGTGAACCAAACGTTGAGCCACGTCGAGAAGGCTCCCAAAGCATGCTGGACGCCCGCAAAGGGGCCGCTGGCGGTAGCCGCGGCTTGACCGCGACCGAACCACGAAAGCGCCTGTTGAGGCAGCAACAGAATCGAAATGGCAAAGATAATCGAGATGACGCCGGCGTTGTTGAGGCGCAGCGGAATATAGGTGGATCTGCCGGCGAACATTTTGCGCCCTACTACGCGGCGCGCCTGTTGCACCGGAACGCGCCGCTGGCCCTGGTAAAGAAAGACGATCGAAACGATGACGACGATCGCGATCGCGATGTACAGCAGCAAGTTGAGCAGCGATTCGGCGCCCTGGCTCGCCGACGCGTAGGTCTGCCGAACGTACTGGGGATAGCGCAGGACGATCCCGATGAAGATGATGAGGGAGACGCCGTTGCCTATTCCTTTGTCGCTGATCTGCTCGCCGAGCCACATGAGAAAGAGCGTCCCACCGACCATCGCGACGATTGCATAAAGCAGATACCACAGGCTGGTGTCGTAGAAGACGCCGGAGCGCTCCATGGAAATCGCCATGAAGGTGGCTTGAATAGAGCCGAGGACGATCGTGAGCCAACGGGTATATTGACTGATCTTTTTTCGGCCTTCCTCACCGCCTTTCTTCGCCATCTCCTCGAGCTGTGGCAGCACGACGGTCATGAGCTGCATGATGATCGAAGCGTTGATGTACGGCGTTATGCCCATCGCGATGATCGAGAGCTTTTGCAGCGCGCCGCCTGAGAGGAAGCCGAGGAGATTGTAGAAAGCGCCGCTCTGAAGGACGCGCTGCCAGGCTGCTTGATTGACGTTTGGAAGCTGCACGTGGATCATGAAGACGAACCACGCGAAGGCAAAAAAGACGAAGAGTATGCGCTGGCGGATCTCCGGAACGAGCACCGCCGCGCGCAAATTATCGAACATTACTCCTCGATCGTCGCCCCGGCGGCGACCAACGCATCGCGCGCGCTCTTCGAAAAGAGCACGTTGCGCACGCGTAAGGCCGCCGGAAGGGCGGCGTCCCTGCCGGCGCCGAGAATTTTTACACCGTCGAGCGCCGACTTCAACACGCCGCGCTCACGCAGCGACTCGGGCGTGATCTCCACAGCGGGATCCCAGTGGGTCAGCTGGTGCACGTTGACGACGGCATGGCGATAACCGAAGTGGCCTTGATCTCGTGCTTTCTGCGAATAACCGCGGCTATGCGGAAGACGCCGCGCCCAAGCGGTCTGACCGCCTTCAAAAGCAGGTCCCTTGCCGCCGCCGGAGCGCACGGTCTGACCCTTGCCGCCCTCACCGCCGGTCTTTACCATGCCCGAGCCGTGACCGCGGCCGATGCGTTGACGCTTCGGTCTGCTGCCGGCCGCTGGTTTGAGCGCGCCAAGCTTGAGAATTTTTTCGTCTCCCATCGTCTTACGCCACGTAAATTTCCTTGACGGTCTTGCCGCGCATAGCCGCAACTTGATCCGCGGTGCGCAGCGATTTCAAAGCCGAAACGGTCGCCATCACGACGTTGATCGGATTGTTTGTCCCCAGGCACTTGGTGAGAATGTCGTGAATTCCGGCGAGCTCGAGCACGGCCCGCATCGAGCCGCCCGCGATCACGCCCGTGCCGGGCGCAGCCGGTTTGAGCAGAACGGTAGCGGCACCGACTTCGTGACGCACTTCATACGGAATCGTGCGCTCGACCATCGCGACGGTGATCAGGCTCTTGCGAGCCTGCTCGACGGCCTTGCGGATCGCTTCGGGAACCTCGCCCGCTTTGCCGATTGCGTAGCCGACCTTCCCCTTGCGGTCCCCGACGACGACGAGCGCGCTGAAGCTGAAACGCTTGCCGCCCTTGACGACCTTCGCGACCCGGTTTACGCGCACGACGGTCTCGTCGAGTCCGCTGCCGTCGCGATCGCGCCCACGATACTGCATCAGAAGCTCAACCCCGCTTCGCGAGCGGCGTCGGCGAGCGCCCGGACGCGACCGTGGTACTTATAGCCGCCGCGATCGAAGACGACGTGCGAAATGCCGGCCGCCTTCGCCTTCGCCGCGATCGCGCTTCCAATCGCTTTGGCAGCCGCGAGATTCGTCTTCGACGGCAGGCCGGACGCGACCGACTTATCGAGCGTCGACACTGCAGCGAGCGTATACCCGCGCGCGTCGTCGACGAGGCTCGCATATAGGTGATGGAGCGACCGGCGCACGCACAGACGCGGACGCTCCTGCGTGCCGGAGACTTTCTTGCGCAGCCGGACGTGGCGCGCGCGGCGAGCTTCGGCCTTATGGATCATTTTTTCGCCGCCTTTCCGGCCTTGCCAAGCTTCTTGCGAATCCGCTCGCCCTCGTAGCGAATACCCTTCCCTTTATACGGCTCCGGTTCGCGCAGGCGGCGGATGTCGGCGGCGACTTGCCCGACGGCCTGTTTGTCGATGCCGTCGATGTGAATCTTGTTCTGCCCCTCAACCGTCAGCGAAACTCCCTTGGGCGCTTCGAAGGCGACCGGGTGAGAGTAGCCCAAACTCAAATTGAGCCGCTCGCCGGCCTTTGCGACGCGGTAACCGACGCCGCTAATCTCGAGACTCTTTCGGAAACCCTTGCTGACGCCTTCCACCATATTCGCGATCAGCGTTCGGGTCAACCCGTGCGCGCTGCGATGCGCTTTCGCATCACCCTTGCGAACGACGACGACCTTGCCGTCTGCGAAGCTCACGTCGACGACCCCGGAGAGAATGCGCTGACGCAGCTCACCCTTGGGCCCGCTGACGAAGACCTCATCGGCCTCGAGCTTGATGTCGACGCCGGATGGGACCGCTACCGGCAACTTACCTATGCGCGACACGGCTCACCATACATACGCAAGAACTTCTCCTCCAACGCCCTGCTTCTTGGCACGCTTTCCCGACATGATGCCCTGAGGCGTCGAGATGATGACCAGGCCCAAGCCACCCAACACCCTTGGTATCTCCGTCTTGTGCGTGTAGACGCGCAGTCCAGGCCGCGAGATGCGACGCAATCCGGTAATTATCTTCTCCTTTTCGGGGCCGTACCGAAGCGCGATTCGAATCGTTCCCTGAGGGCCGCCGTCGATCCGCTCGAACCCTTCGATGAAGCCCTCGTCTCGCAAGATCTGCGCAATAGCGTGCTTGACGCGTGAGGCCGGCACGTCCACCGTTTTATGGTTGGCGGTGTTGGCATTACGAATGCGCGTCAGCATATCTGCAATCGGGTCGGTTACGGACATCTTTTCTCCATTTGAATAGCTCGGCACGCTGCGCCTCGCTTGGCGCTATGCTCCGCTTTCGGCACTTGCTTTCTCAGCGCCGAAAATCTTCGCTTCGCGCCCCCACGTCGACTACGCGACGTCGGACCCCAGTTTACCACGACGCCTTGGTCACGCCCGGCACGACGCCCGCGTGCGCGTTCTCACGAAAGCAAATCCGGCACATCGCAAACTTGCGCAGGTATCCGCGCGGCCGCCCGCAGACGCGGCATCGGTTGTGGCGACGAACGCCGAACTTCGGACCGCGCTGGGATTTGATGATCAGACTCGTCTTTGCCATTACGATGCGGTACCTCTGCCCGCGAGAGCCGGAGTTTTTTGCAACGGCAGACCCATGGCAACGAGGAATTCGGAAGCCTCCTCGTCGGTCTTCGCCGTCGTGACGATGGTAACGTCCATTCCACGGGCCTTGTCTACTTTATCGAAGTTGATCTCGGGAAAGACGAGCTGTTCGCGCAGACCCAAGTTATAGTTTCCGCGCCCGTCGAACGACTTCGCGGGTAACCCGCGGAAATCTCGAATGCGCGGCAGCACGACGTTGAAGAGTTTGTCGACGAATACGTACATGCGGTCGCCGCGAAGCGTTACCTTGGCGCCGATGTTCGTGCCGGCTCGCAGCTTGAACGCTGCAATCGACTTCTTTGCCTTCGTTACGATGGGGCGCTGCCCCGTGATTGCGGCCAACTCGTTCGCCGCCGCGTCGAGCGCCTTGGGATTGGCAATCGCCTCGCCAACGCTTACGTTTACGACAACCTTCTGCAGTTTCGGAATCTCGTTGACGTTCTTATAACCAAAACGCTCCTGCAGCTGCGGCCGGATTTGCCGCTCGTACGTCTCTCTCAGTCGCTCGGCCATTAGCGGCTCCTATCCTCCCTTTGCCGAGTCGCGCGCCGGTTCGCCGCAGCGAGCGCAAATGCGATGCTTTGCGCCGTCGGAGCTCCGGCCGCGGCGCAGGCGGGTTGGCGTCTTGCACTTCTCGCAGACGTATTGCAAAGCCGAGAGAGGCAGGGCCGCCTCTTTCTCGATGATCCCGCCGCTCTGCATCGCTTTACCCATGGCGGACTGCCGCTGCTGCCCTTGCTGCTTCGCGTGGCGCTTGACGATGTTGACGCCTTCAACCGTCGCGGTGCCTGCCGCGTTCTGCACTGCTTTGACCGTGCCCCGTTTGCCGCGCTCCTTTCCGCGCAGGACCATCACCGTATCGCCTCTGATGATCGTAGCTTTCATCTCCTCATAACACCTCGGGAGCGAGCGATGCGATCTTCAGAAAGCCGCGCTCGCGCAGCTCTCGCATTACCGGGCCGAATACACGGGTCCCGCGGGGATCGAGATTGTCCTTCTCGCCTTTGATGATGACGCAGGCGTTATCGTCGCAACGCACGACCGATCCATCGCCGCGCCGAATCGGTGCGCTCGTGCGAACGACGACCGCCTTGACGACCTGGCCCTTCTTGACGGCGGCACCGGGGATGGCGCTCTTGACCGTCCCGACGACGACGTCGCCGACGTGGGCGTAAACGTGCCGTCCGCCGCCGCTGACATGGATGACGAGCAGCTCGCGAGCGCCGCTATTGTCGGCAACTTTCAGGCGCGTTTCCTGTTGGATCATTTCGCCCGTTCAACGATCTCGATGAGGCGCCACCGTTTCTGGCGCGAGAGCGGCCGGCACTCGACGATGCGGACTACATCGCCGATACCCGCTTCGTTGCGTTCGTCGTGCGCCTTGAAACGCGCCGACTTGCGCACGATTTTGCCGTAAGCTGCGTGCGGCACGCGCGTCTCGGAGACGACGACAATCGTCTTCTCCATCTTATTCGACGTCACTCGACCCTGCTTGACTCGCCGCTTACCGCGGGCCGTCTTTTGGCCCGAGGAGTTATTAGGCTGCTCCATGCTCTCCCTCGGCGAGGCGCTTTTCGCAGATGATCGTCTGAATTTGCGCGTAAGAGCGCCGCATCGCTCGAATCTTGCTGAAATCGGTCAGGTGACCCGTGCGCAGAGCAAAGCGCAAGTTGAACAACTCCGCTTTTGCGTCGCGGGCCTTCTGTTCCAGCTCCTTGACGGTGAGATCGCGCAGTCCATCGAGCTCCTTTTTTTGCACGTTATGCCTCCTCGCGCGCGACGATCTTGGTGCTGATTGGAAGTTTTGCGGCGGCGCGGCGCAGCGCTTCTCGCGCCACCGCCGGGGCGACGCCCGAGAGTTCGAAGAGCACGCGCCCCGGGCGAACGACCGCGACCCACAGCTCGGGGTTTCCCTTGCCTGAACCCATGCGTACTTCCGCGGGCTTCTTCGTCGCCGGCTTGTCGGGGAAAACTTTGATCCAAACCTTGCCGCCTCGTTTGATGTAACGGGTCATGGCGATGCGGGCCGCTTCGATCTGGCGATTGGACATCCAGCACGGCTCCATCGCCTGTAGGCCGTAGTCTCCAAAGTTGAGCTCATTGCCGCGCACCGCCGAACCGGACATTCGGCCACGCTGCACTTTACGCCACTTGACGCGTTTGGGTGTCAGCATCTCATTGCGCTTCGGGCGCGGGAACGGCCGCAGGAATCGGCTCGGGCGCCTGCTCCACGACCGGTTCCGGCGGCTCGGCAATGGGCCGCGGCGCTGCGACGGGTTGTGCGCGCGGCTCGCGTCCGCGGCCGCGACCGCCCCGTTCGCGCCGTTCGCGTCCCCGATCGCCGCTTCGCGTGAGCGCTCCATCACCACGGGGCTGATCGGGCAAAACCTCGCCGCGGTAGATCCAGACCTTCACCCCGATCCGTCCGAATGTCGTAAAGGCCTCTACTTGCGCGTAGTCGATGTCGGCGCGCAGCGTGTGAAGCGGCACTTTTCCGTCGGCGTTATGCTCAGTGCGCGCAATCTCGGCGCCGCCCAAGCGCCCGGAGATCTGCACCTTGATGCCGCGCGCGCCGGCTCGCATCGTCCGCATTATTGCCTGTTTCATCGCGCGCCTGAAGGCGATGCGCTTCTCGAGTTGATCGACGATGTTCTGCGCGACGAGCCTGGCGTCGACTTCGGGGTGCTGGATCTCCATCACGTTGACCGCAACGTTCTTGCCCGTGAGCTGCTCGAGATTCTTTCTAATGTCGTCAATGCCGACGCCGCGCTTGCCGATGATGATGCCGGGTTTGGCCGTGTTGACGATAACCCGAGCCTGATTGGCACGTCGCTCGATCTCGATCTTGCTGATCGATGCCGAGCGCATCCAGCGAGCGAACGACTTGCGAATCGCAACGTCTTCGTGAAGCCAGTCGACGTAGTGCTTCTTTTCGAACCAGCGGCTGTCCCACGTGCGCGTGATGCCCAAGCGCATGCCGACCGGGTGTATCTTCTGCCCCATTATGCTTCCTTGCCGTCAGCGGCGGTTTCGGTCACGGCCGGCACCTTTGCCGCGCGTTTGCGGGTGCTAGCTTTCTTTCGCCGAGACTTCGCCTGCGATGCGTCCGCGCCGGTGCGGCGCGACGCGCGCGCTGCCTGAATCGATGCGCCGGCGAGCCTCTTGCGCTTCTGCGCCGGCGGTGTCTCGCTTACGATGACCGTCACGTGCGAGAGGCGCTTGCGCTTAAATGCCGCGCGACCTTGCGCCCGCGGATCGAGTCGCTTCGTAAAGCGGCCCCCCGGTCCGCCGTCGACGGTAATTCGGGAAATGTAAAGTGCGTCGGCGTTCATATCGTGGTTGTTGCCGGCGTTCGCGACGGCGCTGCGCACGAGCTTTTCGATCGGCTCCGCGGCGAAGACCTCGGCGAACCTCAACAGCACCAGCGCTTCCCGAACGCTCTTTCCCCGGATTGCGTCGGCAACTCGCCGCAGCTTACGCGGAGCCGTGCGCACGAAGCGGAGGTGGGCGACGGCTTGGGGTACGCGCTCCGTCACGTCTTGACCGTCGCTTTCTCGCCGCCGTGACCGCGGAAGTGGCGCGTCGGCGCAAACTCGCCGAGCTTATGACCGACCATGTTTTCCGTGATGTAGATCGGAATGTGAGTCTTTCCGTTGTGCACGCCGATCGTGTGGCCTACCATTGTCGGGAGCACGGTTGAGGCGCGGCTCCAGGTCTTGATCACCCGCCGTTCGCGCGTCTCGTTGAGCCGCTCGATCTTTTGCACCAAATGTTCGGCCACGTACGGGCCTTTTTTCAACGATCGCGACATTTATTTGGAACCCCGGCGGCGTACGATCATCTTTGCCGTGCGTTTATTGCGCCGCGTCTTTTTGCCCATCGTCATCTGGCCCCATGGCGTTGTGGGCGGCCTTCCGGACGTTGAGCGGGCCTCTCCCCCGCCGTGCGGATGGTCGACGGGGTTCATCGCAATGCCGCGGACGCTCGGCCGTTTGCCGAGATGGCGCGAGCGGCCGGCCGTACCGATCACTTGATTCTCGTGATCGACGTTTCCGAGCTGGCCAATGGTCGCGCGGCATTCGACGTGGACCTTACGGACTTCGCCGGAAGGCATGCGCACCTGCGAATACTCTTCCTCCTTAGCCATCAGCTGCGCCGCGACGCCGGCCGATCGCACGAGCTTGCCCCCTTGTCCGGGCCGCAGCTCCACGTTGTGGATCACGGTGCCGACGGGAATGTTGCGAATCGGCAAAGCGTTGCCGATCTTGATGTCGGCGTTGGGCCCCGACTCGACCAGCTCGCCGATGCGTAAACCGAGCGGCGCAAGAATATAACGCTTCTCTCCGTCGCGATAGTGAAGCAGCGCGATGCGGCACGACCGGTTCGGATCGTATTCAATCGTAGAAACTTTTGCCGGGACACCGTCTTTAGCGCGCTTGAAATCCAGGATGCGATAGATCCGACGCGTACCGCCGCCGCGATGACGGACGGTGATATGACCGTTGTTGTTCCGTCCGGAATGCTTCTTGCGCACCTCGACCAGCGATCGCTCGGGTGCAACTTTAGAGAGCTCAGAGAAATCGAGCGTCGTGAGGAAGCGCTTACCGGGAGAAGTCGGCCGATATTTCTTTACCGGCATTCTTGCACCCCGAGAATCGCTGCTTTACTGCTCAAAGTAGTTCACTCCGCCAAGCTCGATTTTCTGACCGGCCTTGATGGTGACGATCGCTTTCTTATAATCGCTCTGTTTGCCGCTGGTGCGCTGCCCTCGGCGCGCAAAATGGCGGGCCTTTCCTCGAACGTTCACCGTGTTGACGTGCAGCACGTTGACCTTGAAGATTTCCTCGATCGCGTGGCGGATCTGCGTCTTCGTGGCATGCGGATGGACGACGAAGGCGTATTGATGGACGAGCGCGTCGGCCATGGCTTTCTCGGTGATCCGGGGTGCAACGATCACGTCACGGGCGTCCATTACGGCTCTCCTCTCCGGCGCCCAATACTTGGGTCAAGGCCTCGTACGCGGTGGTCGTAAGAATCAGCCGGTCGAAACGAAGAACATCCTTGACGTCGAGCGCTCCAACGTTGGTTACCGAGACTCGCCGCAAGTTGCGGCTCAAGCGCTCGATCTGCGCGGCGTGCGGCTCTTCGGCGCCGCAAACGATCAGCGTCGTTGGCCCGCTGCGCGCGCCTTTCGCGCTGCCGAAGAGCATGTTGGCAAACCCCGCGGTCTTGTCGATTCTGAAATCTCCGGCTTCCAAGAGCGTAACGGCGTCGTTGCGGAACCGGTCGGCCAGCGCCGCAAGGAATGCGAGACGCCTCTCCTTTTTATTGAGCGCCTCCACGTAGCTGCGCGGCTTCGGTCCGAACGCGACGCCCCCGTGGCGCCATTGCGGCGACCGGATCGAACCGTGCCGCGCGCGGCCGGTTCCCTTCTGACGCCAGGGCTTACGGCCACCGCCGGCTACTTCGTCCCGTTTGCGCGTGGAAGCCGTGCCGGCGCGCGGATTGGCAAACTCGCGGTGGACGGCGCGATAGACGACGCTGAGCTTTTCGTCGAAGTCCCTCTCGAGGACCGCGGGCGCTCGGCGCTCGCCGACCACGTTACCGGTCGCGTCGATGACGTTCGGCATTCGCCCTTCGAGCCTTGACGCTTTCGCGCACCATCACCAGCGCATTCCTAGCACCGGGGACGGCCCCCCGCACGAGTAAGAGATTACGATCGCCGTCCGCGCGCACGACCTCCAAGTTTTGAAGGGTGGTGCGATCTACGCCAAAGTGACCCGGACGGCGGCTTCCTTTAGTAGTGCGGCCCGCATTGGTGTCGCCGTTCGAGGCCGGCTGGCGATGGATCATCGAGCCATGACTCGCTCCGCCGCCGCTGAACTTGTGCCGTTTAATGCCGCCGGAGAAGCCATGGCCTTTCGATACGCCCACGACGTCGACCCGATCACCGGGCTCGAAGGCCGAAACGGAAACGCTTTCACCGACTTCCTCGCCGGCGCCGGTGCGAAATTCGCGAACGAAACGGACCGGCTCGACGCCCTGTTTTTTGAAGTGGCCGGCAAGCGCTCGGGTTAGCCGGGTTCGTTTGATCGTGCCGAGGCCCAAAGCGACGGCATCGTAGCCGTGCTTCTCCTTGGTGCGACGCTCCACGACCTGACAGGGACCGGCTGCGATCACCGTCACGGGCACTGAGCGCCCGTCCGCGGTGAAGACGCTGGTCATCCCGACTTTGCGGCCCAGGATGTTCTTCATGCTTCTCTTTCGTTTTCGTTGCGATGTGCCACGGGTCCAGGCGTATTGCTCGCGTGAACCGCAACCCCGGCAGTTTACCAGGAGCATCCAGCGAGGTCAAGGCCGCTCCCGTGGCGGGACAGAAGCGGTGGCCGATGCACCGCCAACGTCGTACCGGAAACCGCGCTAAGGCAATTGCGGCCGCTCTCGGGTTGAGCTTTTTACTTCCCGCGGTAAGTGCTCCGGCCGAGCCCCCGGCCTATGCCGCGTCGCTTCTGACCGCACTTCACAAGGCGATGCTGGAGCGGCCTCTTGCTTCGATCATGTCGATCCATACCGTGGGCGCTATCGAGATCGTCGGGCTTCGCGGACGCGGTCAAGAGTGGGACGATCTGCGCGGCGGGCGCTTTACGACCGCTCAAAATGCGGGGGCGCTCAGCGGCGCCGCGGGCTGGGACGGAACGAGCGCGTGGGATCAGGATTACGCCGGGCTCGTTACCGTGGACGGCGGAACGTCGGGGCGCCTCCGGGCCATCGACCAAGCCTATCTCGACAATTTACGATACCTCCGGCCGGATGCCGGCGGCGCGACCGTCGTCTATGCGGGCCGGCGAGGCGATTCCGGCAAGACGTACGACGTCCTAGCGGTGACGCCGCCTCATGGCAGCGAGCTTGACCTCTGGATCGATCCGCTCACTCATCTCATCGCTCGAGCGACCTCGACCATCGGCATCGTTTCCACGACCACCGTGCTGTCGAACTACCGGCGCGTCGACGGATTATACTATCCGTTTGCGAGCAGCACCCGTACGTCGAGCGGCAACTCATTCACCGAGCGCATCGCATCGGTCGACCTGAATACCGATGTCGCCGAACGCATGCGCGTGCCGGGGCAGAACGTGCACGACTTTTCCATAGCACGCGCGAGCAGTACGACGGTGCCATTGCAAATCGTCAACAACCACATCTACCTGAACGACGTCATGCTCGACGGACGTGGCCCCTATACGTTCATCCTCGACAGCGGGGGCGACTATATCGTCACGCCCGAAGTTGCGGCGGCGGCACAAGCACAAAGTTCGGGCGCACTGCGCTTACAAGGCGTGGGAAGCGCGACCGAGGGAGCCGCATTTACCCACATCGACTCGATCGCGATCGGCGGTGCGGTCGTCCGCAACCAGTACATGCTCGTTTTGCCGATCGCGGCCGGCTTCGGAGTGGCGGAAGGCGTGAAGATCGACGGCATGGTCGGGTATCAGCTCTTAGCCCGCTTCTTGAGCACGATCGATTACGCGAACTCGACGTTGACACTCGCAATGCCGAGCGCGGCGCTCGCTTCCGCGCCCGGCGCCGCCTCAATCGCTTTCTATTTCGATGGGACCATACCGCGCATCCCCGTCGGCATCGACGGGCTTACGACGTCGGCGGAGGTCGATACGGGAAATCGGGGCGGTCTGCAGCTCTCGTCTCCGTTCCTGGCAACGCACCCTGCGATAGCGACGCTCGCAAAGACCCCGCCTACCATCGTCGGATTCGGCATAGGCGGACCCTCCTACGCGCGCCTCGGGCGAATGCCAACCCTTCAGATCGGGCCCTACGCGATCTCCAATAGCGTTGCTTCGTTCACCACTCAGAGCCAAGGCGCTTTTGCCGATCCGTTCAATCCCGCGAACATCGGCGGTGCGATTTGGCGCCGATTCGTTCTCACTTTCGATTACCCGCATCGCCAACTCTTGCTTGCGAAGAACGCCGAGTTCGATACGCCGTTCGGTTACGACCACTCGGGTTTGTTTCTCATCGATGCTAACGGGGCGTATACGGTGCTTTCGGTGCTGACGAATTCGCCAGCGGCAGCCGCGGGGTTGGCGAAGGGCGACGTCATCGTCGGCATCAACGGCGCGCCCGCATCGAACGTTTCGCTCGCCGGGCTTCGAGGAATGCTCGCCGGGCCCGGCGGCAGTGTCGTGCATCTGCGCATACGCGGTCCTGCCGGCCGAGAGCGCGACGCAGCGGTCACACTGAAAGAGTACGTGTAGAGCGGCTCTAGGCAAAGGCCGCTAGACCGGTGATCTCCTTGCCCACGACGAGGGTGTGCATTTCACTGGTCCCTTCGTAGGTGAGCACCGACTCGAGGTTGTTCATGTGGCGGATGACCGGATATTCCAGCGTGACGCCGTTCGCGCCGAGAATCGTTCGTGCTTCCCGCGCGATGGCGAGCGCTTCTCGGACGTTATTGAGCTTTGCAAAACTTACCTGAGCGGGATGCAGGCGCCCGGCGTCCTTGGCCCGGCCCACGTGCAGCGCGAGCAGCGAACCCTTATTGAGCTCGACGAGCATGTTTACGAGCTTCTCTTGCGTCATTTGGTAAGCGCCGATCGCCTTTGCAAACTGCACGCGCGTCTTGCTGTACTCGAGGGCGGCCTCGTAGCAGCTGCGCGCGGCGCCCATCGATCCCCAGACGATGCCGTAGCGAGCCTCGTTGAGACAGGCCAGCGGGGCGGTCAAACCCTCCGCCTGCACTAACATCGCGTCGGCGGGAAGCCGGCAATCGGCGAACGCGAGCTCGCTCGTTATCGAGGCCCGCAGCGAAAGCTTCCGGTGAATGTTCGAGGCTGCGAAACCCTTGGCGTTGCGCGGCACGACGAAGCCACGGATGCCGTTTTCTGTTTGCGCCCAAACGACCGCCAGATCGGCGATCGATCCATTCGTGATCCACATCTTGGTGCCGTTGATGATCCAGTCGGATCCGTCGCGTCGTGCGAAGGTTCGCATCCCGGCGGGATTACTGCCGAAATCCGGCTCGGTGAGACCGAAGCAGCCGATGAGCTCTCCGCGCGCCATCGCCGGCAGCCAGTCGCGCTTTTGCGCCTCATCGCCCCAACGGTAGATGGCATACATCGCAAGCGAACCTTGGACGGAGGCGAAGCTGCGCACGCCCGAATCGCCCGCTTCGAGCTCTAAGCACGCGACGCCGTACGCAACCGCGCTCGCACCGGTACAGCCGTAGCCTTCGAGGTGCATGCCGAGCAAGCCAAGCCGGCCGAGCTCCGGACCCAATTCCCGTGGTAGCGTGCCTTCTTCAAACCAGTCCGCAACGTTCGGAAGCACACGCGTCTGAACGTAGGCGCGCACCGTATCGCGGACGAGCCGCTCCTCGTCGGAAAGCAGCCCGGCAACATCTATGAAATCGACGGGATCGGGCGTTGGAGCGGCCGCGGCCGTCAACGCTTCAGAACCCGCGCCAGCTTATCGAAGAGCGCCTCGGTCGACCGCTCGAACTGATCTTCGAAGCGACGCCAAAGGAGCCGCCCATCGGTATCGGAGAGCGTGGCATCGACGCGATACTCGAGCAGCGTCTCTTTGCCGACACTGCTCAGGTGAAAGCCGTGCGTCCCGTCGAAGCCGTCGTTGCGAAATCGCCAGACGATGCGTTCCTCGGGGATCGCCTCCTCGAGGAGACCGTGAATGCCAAGATGCCACTCCTCGGTTCGGCCGGGCACGAGCGGCCCGGGTGAGCGCATGAAGGGCTGCGATGCAAACGGCCAGATCTGATCGCCAGACGTTCCCATCTCCTCAAGCAGATGGTAAATGCGCCGCTTGGTGCCGTGAAAAGAGCGCGACCGCAGTTCGTGAAGCTCGATGGGCATGGCCGGTCGTTCGCTTAGCGAAGCGCGACGACCCCTACGCCGCCCGCGAGCAGGATGAGCAACGGCGTAGCGAGTTTCGTGCGCAGCATCAAGAGGACGACGATGACGGTCAGCGCGTATGCGACGACGCTCGACGGCGCACCTCGTCCAATCGTAATGACGCTCGACCAGACCAACCCCACAATCGCCGGTGCCAGGCCCCGAGCGATTGTAGCACGCCACGGCGACGCCGAAAAACGCTCCCACAGCGCATTGAATCCAACCATGATCACGCTCGACGGGACGAACATTCCGATCGTTGCGGCGGCGGCGCCGACGAGTGGCCGAGCAGGCGTCGCCGCGTAGCCGACGAGCGCGGCAAAGATCGTCGTCGGCCCCGGCACGAGCTTGCCGATCGTGTAGAACTGTGTGAATTGCGCGGACGTCACCCAATGGTATTGGCCGACTGCATACGTGTGCATTTGCGGAATGATCCCCTTGCCGCCCCCGAACCCAAGCACGGAAAGCTGCGAGAAAGTCCACAGCAAATGGAGTACGGTCGTCGGGAGCGCGCTATTCATCGCTCTTCTTGCGAGAGCGCAAATATTCGTGAACGACGCCGGCGCCGCCGAAGACGACCAGCACGAGCAGCAACGGCATCTTCAAGAACGAGACGACGAGCGCGGTGACGACCAAGAGAAGAATGCGTAGCCAATCGCTGCGCTCGTCCCAAGTGAGCTCCAGCGCGTTCCCTATGGTGAGGCCGAGCGCGCCGGACGCACAGCCGAGCAGCGCTCCGTGCACGTACGGATTCTTGGCGAACTTGAAGTAGAGCGCGCCCGCAACCAGCACGATGATGAACGGCGGAACGCTCGCGCCTAGAAACGCGGCGATAGCGCCGGGAATGCCGCGGACCCTTTGCCCGCAGTACAGAGCCAAGTTGAGGATGTTCGGTCCCGGCAGAACTTGGGCGATCTCAAGTCCGTCCATGAAGCGCTCGCGATCCATCCATTGGTGCGACAGGACCTGCTGACGCACGCTGGCCTTTTGACCGCCGCCAAACGCCGTCGAAGAGATCGTTGCAAACGCGAGCGCGATACGCGATAGCGAAGGCGGGCGCGAATCAGCCGACATCCGGCATCGGCCCATCGACGACGGGCGAGGTACGTTTGCCGGAGAGGATGTGGATATGAACGTGCTCGGTGTGCTGGTACGGCGGCAGCACCCCCAGCCGAATCATAAAGCCTTTATCGTAAAGCCCTAACGCTAATGCCACCTTCTGAATGCCAGCGACGAGGCGGTGCCAGATCCGGGCATCGCCGAGCCCGAAATCGAGAATCGTAGGGATCCATTTCTTTGGGATGATGACGACGTGAATCTCCCACCATTCTTCCTTGCTCCGATCGACATGGTGACGGAATGCGAATACGTCGTCGTCTTCGTAAACGACTTCGTCGGCTTTGGCGCGCGTGCCGTCGAGACGCCCTCGAAACGTATGGTCTGGATCCGGCTTCTCCCACGCGCGCTGTTAGGGAGTGCAGAGCATTTCCGAAATCCACTGTGCCATCAGAACGTTTTCCGGCATGGCAGGCAGGCGTCCTCTTGCAGATGCTGAAGCCTCGCGGTATGCGCGCCGATGCTAAGAAAAGCCTCACGCCGGTCGACGTCTTGGGCGTTCGGCCAAGATGGCCCAAGGATTCCAAAGAGTGGGAGAAGCTCGTCGGCGACAACGAGGTCGTCTACGAAGACGGCCACGTGGTAGTTTTCCACGATCCCGTCGACGAGGAACACGAATCGCAGCGAATCACCGGCGAGATCCGGTTGACGCTCCTTTCAAAAAAGGAGGGCGTCCACACGCTCATGGATCTCGGCGTCGCTGACGAAACGATCAACGCAGCGATCCTGCAGGGCATTCAGCAGGCCGCGCTGCGGTTGGGGCTTGAGAAAAAAGGCTTCGAGGTGCGCGCGCACGTCTATCCGCCGCTGCAGCACCGGCCCGAACTTGCCTTTAAGATTCGCGCCGGGAAACCGCCCAAGAAAGCCACTGCGGCCTCCGGTTAAAGCTATTCCGGTGGGCGCTTGATGAACGGCAGCTTCGCGGTGAGGGTCGCTTCCTTCTCGGCGAGCCTGGCCAAGCTTTGCACGACGATGATGGCGAGGATCGTTACGAGGACCGCATAGACAAGTTCTGCGAGCGCGCCGTTTCCCGGCTTGAGGAAGAGCGCAATCACGTCGCTGATGAACTTGTTCCATGCACCGGCGGCAATTAGCCCGAACGCCACCGTAGCGAGCCCGATCATGGTACCGAGATACGTCGGTTTGACTTCCATTGGTTTCTCCTCATTGACGAGTGCGCGTAAAAGCGGAGAGCCCGAAGCTGCACGCTTCGGGCCGAAGGCAGTCAATCCGCCCGCGTCAGGCCTTGAGCTCGATGTCCACGCCCGCCGGCAGGTCGAGGTGCATGAGCGCGTCCATCGTTTTTGGCGAAGCTTGCAGAATATCGATGAGCCGCTTATGCGTGCGCATCTCAAAGTGCTCGCGCGACTTTTTGTCGTTGTTCGTCGAGCGCTGAACGCAGAAACGGTTGATTTCGGTCGGGAGAGGCACGGGCCCACTGACAAAGGCGCCGGTACGCTTCGCCGTTTCCACGATGCGTTCGGCCGATTGATCGAGGACCTTGTGATCGTACGCCTTTAGGCGTATCCGAATCATCTGCTTCGCCATTTATTTATGCCATTTTTCAAGGAGCTAATAGGTCTGCTTTAGGATGGCCTGCGTATCGCTGAAGGGTTTCCGTCGAGCGCGCGGCCGCACATGGACTTACTCAGCGACGCCCGTCACGACGCCGGCACCCACGGTTCGACCGCCCTCACGGATTGCGAAACGCAGTCCTTCTTCACACGCGATCGGCGTGATGAGCTCCACGTCCATTTGGACGTTGTCGCCCGGCATTACCATTTCCACGCCATCGGGCAGCTTGATGGTTCCGGTAACGTCGGTCGTCCGGAAGTAGAACTGTGGCCGGTAGTTGGCAAAGAACGGCGTGTGACGCCCGCCCTCTTCTTTGGAGAGCACGTAGACTTCGGCCTTGAACTTCTTGTGCGGCTTGACCGACCCCGGTTTTGCAAGCACCTGGCCGCGCTCGATCTCGTTGCGATCGACGCCGCGCAGCAAGACGCCGATATTGTCGCCGGCGATGCCCGCGTCGAGGAGCTTGCGAAACATCTCGATACCGGTCACGACCGTTTTCTTCGTCTCGTCCTTGAGACCGACGATCTCGACCTCTTCGCCGACCTTCACTTGGCCGCGTTCGACTCGCCCGGTCCCTACGGTGCCGCGTCCGGTGATCGTAAAGACGTCCTCGACCGGCATCAGGAAGGGCTTGTCGACCTCGCGCTGCGGCTCGGGGATGTAGTCGTCGACCGTGTCCATCAACTTGAAGATCGGGTCTGCATCGGGATCCCCGTGCTTGCCGCTTGAGTTGAGTGCCTTGAGCGCAGAGCCACGAATGATCGGCGTGTCGTCGCCCGGGAACTCGTACTGGGTGAGCAGCTCGCGGATTTCCATCTCGACGAGCTCGAGGAGCTCTTCGTCGTCGACCATGTCGACCTTATTGAGGAAGACGATGATCCGGGGAACGCCGACCTGGCGCATGAGCAGAATGTGCTCGCGGGTCTGCGGCATCGGACCGTCTGACGCGGCCACGACGAGGATCGCGCCGTCCATCTGCGCCGCGCCGGTAATCATGTTCTTGATGTAGTCCGCGTGGCCCGGGCAATCGACGTGGGCATAGTGTCGCTTAGCGGTCTCGTACTCTTGGTGCGAGATAGCAATCGTGATTCCGCGTTCCTTCTCTTCGGGCGCGTTGTCGATTTGGTCGACGCCGACTTTCTGTGCCAGCCCCTCGGTTGAAAGGCAATGCATGATCGCCGCCGTCAGGGTTGTCTTCCCATGATCGACGTGACCGGTCGTACCGATGTTGACGTGCGGCTTTTTGCGCTCGAACTTTTGTTTCGCCATTGATTCTCCTAGTACACGGGTCCAGGCGTTTTGCCTGGCTCGGCCGCCCTGCGTGGTAAACGCCCTCGTCGGGAGGGGGCAGGACCACGGAATAGTATCAGGCGCGACCGGAAGCTGTCAACGACGCTGAGCGCCGTCCTACGCGGGTACGGGTTTCTTGCCGGCAGCCTTTGCAACGATTTCTTCCTCGACGCTCTTTGGCGCCTTTTCGTAATGCGAAAACTCCATCGTGTAGGTCGCGCGGCCCTGCGTCGCCGAGCGCATGTCGGTGGCGTAGCCGAACATTTCGGAGAGCGGAACGTGCGCGGTAATGACCTGCGCGCCACCGGCTGCCTCTTCGGTTGCATGAATCGCGCCACGCCGCCGGCTGAGGTCGCCGTTGATCGCGCCCATGTACTCCTTGGGCGTCGTGACTTCGACCTTCATGATCGGCTCGAGCAGAATCGGGCCGGCAGCTCGATTCGCCTCTTTCCATGCCAGCGAGCTTGCGATCTTGAACGCCATCTCCGACGAATCCACCTCGTGGTACGAGCCGTCGAAAGCTTCGGCCTTAAAGTCAACGACCGGAAAGCCGGCGAGAACGCCGCTATGGGCGGACTCACGGATGCCTTCCTGAACCGCCTTCGCGTACTCCTTTGGTATCGTCCCGCCGACGATCTTCCACTCGAAAACGAAGCCGGTGCCGGGCGGCTGGGGCTCGACGCGCAGCCAAACGTCGCCGTACTGGCCTTTGCCGCCGGTTTGGCGTATGAACCGGCCTTCCTTTTCAACGCTCTTCGTGATCGCTTCTTTATAGGCGACCTGCGGTTTCCCGACGTTCGCCTCCACTTTGAATTCGCGGCGTAAGCGGTCGAGGATGATCTCGAGATGAAGCTCGCCCATGCCGGCGATGATCGTCTGCTGGGTCTCCTCATCGGTGCGCATTCGAAAGGTGGGGTCTTCCTGCGCGAGACGCGCGAGCGCAAGCCCGAGCTTATCTTGATCCGCCTTACTTTTGGGCTCGATTGCCTGATGGATGACCGGCTCGGGAAACGTAATCGATTCGAGCGCGATCGGCGAACGGTCGTCGCAGAGCGTATCGCCGGTGCGCGTATCCGAAAGGCCGACGGCCGCGGCGATGTCGCCGGCGCCAATCGCGTTGATGTCTTCGCGATGGTTGGCGTGCATGCGTAAGATGCGCCCGATCCGTTCCTTACGGCCGCTGCGCGAATTCAGGACGTAGCTGCCCTTGTTCAGAACGCCGGAGTAGACGCGGAAGTACGTGAGGTTGCCATAGGGGTCGGTCGCGATCTTAAAAGCCAGCGCGCAGAACGGCTCGCCATCATCCGCCTTGCGGACGAGCTCGTTGCCGCTCTTGGGGTCGCGCCCGACAATCGCTTTGGCCTCGAGCGGTGACGGCATGTACTCGACGATCGCGTCGAGCAACGGTTGTATTCCTTTATTCTTGAACGCCGATCCACAGAGCATCGGCAGCACCGTCCCCTCGATCGTCGCTTTTCGCAAAGCCGTCTTCATCCGGTCGATGGGCAGCTCTTTCCCTTCGAAAAACAGCTCGAGCAGCTCGTCGTCTTGCTCGGCGATCGCCTCGACGAGATGACGCCGCCACGTCATCGCAAGTTCTTTGAGTTCGCCGTCGACGTCTTCATTCGCCATCGTCGAGCCGAGCTCGTCGGTGTAGACGATCGTCTTCATCGTAAAGAGATCGACGACGCCCTTGAAGTTCTCTTCGGCGCCGATCGGAACTTGAATCGGCACCGCGCGAGCGCCCAACCGCTCGCGAATTTTCTCCACGACGTTGAAGAAATCGGCGCCGACGCGATCCATCTTGTTGACGAAAATGATTCGCGGAACTCGGTACTTGTTGGCTTGCCGCCAGACCGTCTCCGATTGCGGTTGCACGGCCGCCACCGAATCAAAGAGCGCGACCAAGCCGTCGAGCACGCGTAGGGATCGCTCGACTTCGACGGTAAAATCCACGTGGCCCGGCGTGTCGATGATGTTGATCCGCGTGTCCCGCCAGGTCGTCGCCGTCGCCGCCGACGTGATGGTGATGCCGCGTTCCTGTTCCTGGACCATCCAGTCCATCGTGGCGGCGCCATCGTGCACTTCACCCATCTTGTGGACGCGCCCGGTGAAGAAGAGGATGCGCTCGGTGGACGTCGTTTTGCCCGCATCGATGTGCGCGGCAATACCGATGTTCCTCGTGCGTTCGAGCGGATATTCTCTTATAGCCATGGTGTTAGTCTAAGTTGGTTACCAACGATAATGGGCGAACGCTTTGTTCGCTTCTGCCATCTTGTGCGTGTCTTCACGCTTCTTAATGGTAGCGCCCGTATTGTTCGACGCGTCGAGCAGCTCTCCGGCGAGCTTCTCCTCCATTGAGTGGCCATTGCGCGACCGTGCGAAGCCGATCAGCCACCGCATCGCCATTGCCTGGCGGCGGTCTGGACGGACCTCCATCGGAACTTGATACGTTGCGCCGCCGACCCGGCGCGGACGAACTTCAACGAGCGGCATCGCGTTCGAGAGCGCCTGCGAGAAGATCTCCATCGGATCGCGGCCCGTTTTCTCCGCAACGATGTCGAGCGCACCATAGGTAATGTGCTCGGCCGTCGACTTCTTGCCGCGCAGCATCACCTTATTAATGAAACGCGAGAGCACTTTCGAGTTGAACCGAGGGTCGGGTAGAATCTGCCGCTTCGGGGCGGGACCTTTACGAGGCATTACTTCTTCTTTTCGCGCTTTGCGCCGTACTTAGAGCGCCCTTGCTTTCGATTCGCCGTGCCGGCGGTGTCGAGCGTACCGCGAATAATGTGATAGCGAACTCCGGGAAGGTCCTTCACGCGACCGCCACGCACCAGCACGACCGAGTGCTCTTGCAGATTGTGGCCGATGCCGGGGATGTAGGCCGTGACTTCTTCGCCGTTGGTCAACCGGACGCGGGCGACTTTGCGCAGCGCCGAGTTGGGCTTCTTCGGCGTGACCGTCTTGACTTGCGTGCAAACGCCGCGCCGCTGCGGATTGCCGGTGACCTCGAACGTGCGCGTCGGAAGATCCGGGTGGCCGGGCTTGGGGCCGGTCAGGATCATCCGGAATGCTCTAGTCTTAACCTTCTGCTCGGTTTTTTCGCGCCCCCGGCGCACCAGTTGGTTGATCGTCGGAATCGGTATCGCTCCTCGTTTGGGGTCCATCACAAACAACGGCCTCACCCGCAGGTGGGACCGAGATTCAACTATACCAAGGGCGCCATTTAGGCGTCAAATAACGCAAGCCGGCAAGCTCGCGCTCCTCCGAAAAGCAAGCGAGCGTGAAATCTTTCGATTGTGTGGCGCAGACTTCGCATTCGCGAGCGCCGCGGCACCCGTCCCTCACGAGCCAACCTTATGATTGAAGTTGCAAATCGCGGCGGCTTGCATACCGCGCAATCATCGTATGATGACGATACGAGCGCAGCCTTTGTATCAATGTCTTGGTTCGAAAAACGAACGATTGGAACAGGGCTAATACGGCCCGGGACGTATGTCGCGCGCCATGGCCGCAAGCGGAACTCTCCACACTTCGACGCGACTCGGCGTCTTGGACGGTCTGCGCGGGATCGCTATCCTGCTGGTGCTCTGGTACCACGTTTGGGAGATCTCGTGGTTGTCGCCGTGGCCGTGGCTGCAGTTTCTTCCGGCGACCGGATTCGTCGGCGTTCATCTCTTCTTTTTTTTGAGCGGGTTCGTTATCTCGTATCCGTTCGTCCGCGCCACCTTGAGCGCAAGTCGAGAGCCGAGTTGGGGACATTTCGCATGGCGCCGCTTCATCAAGATCGTTCCGTCGTACCTGCTTTCAATTGGCGTTGCGTACGCGGTCGGCTACGCGCAGCGCCAGCCAAATGCGTCGCTCGTTCCCGACCTGGTCACGCACTTGCTCTTCATTCATACCTGGTTTCCGCTACGCTACGGGACCATCGACGGGGTGCTATGGACGCTTGCCGTTGAGGTGGAGTTCTACTGCATTTTTCCGCTGATTTGGTGGTGCTTCAAGCGCCAACCATGGCTCGCCGCCGGTGTGATGGTCGCGATTGCGTGGTACTGGCGCGTCGCGCTGTCAACGTGCTGCTTTATGACGCTCTTCCCGCAATACGAAGAGAACCTGCCTGGATATCTTGACATTTTCGCATTCGGAATGATCGCTGCATACGTCTACACGCGCTTCGGTAGCCGGCTGCGAGCACCATGGGTTCGCTACGCGGCACCGCTGGTCACGCTTGCGAGCGTGACGTTTTTCTTGGTGCTCTTGCAAAATCTCTACGCGCTGCGCTTTCACGATCAATGGGCCGGCGTCTGGCAGATCAACAACCGCCCCTTACTCGGCGCGGCTTTCACCATCGTCGCCTTAGGCTTTCTCGTCAGCCCGCGCTGGTGGCAGGCCGTTCTCGACAATGCACCGCTTCGCTTCATGGCGGCGATCTCGTACAACCTCTACCTGTACCATCAGCTCGTCGCGCGGGAACTCGTCTGGCACCATATTCCGCCTTATACCGGAGTACCGCACAGGAATCCCAAATGGCAAGTGGACTACACGGGGGCCGCCTTCGCGATGACGATCGCGCAAGCGGCCTTGGTAACGTTTTGCTTCGAGCGCCCGCTGTTGAAAATACAACAACCGGGTCGCACTCCGCGCGATGCTACGTCAGCTGAGCCTTGAAGATGCTCTCCGTCAGCCCCGCAATTCCAGGAACGCGGACTTCTTTGCCTTGGAACGCCGTGATAAACGTCCAGAGCCAGACGATGAGACCCAAAATGGGGAGGACAACAGATACCAGCAATATCAACGGCCAAAAGATCCAAGCATGGGCGAGGAATCCGAGGACCCACCAAATCACCAGCCATAGGCCCCAAATAGTAATCGATTGGGCAGCCGCCCATCGCACAAACCGGTTCGTGCCGCCGCCGACCAGCATAACGATGCCGCCGACCAGACAGAACAAATACGCCAATCCCGCCGCGACGTTCGGTTCTAGGCCAAATGGGGTGTCGGTCGGGGGTTGAGTTACGGACATGGCAATCCTTTCGCTTTCGAGACATCCTCAGAGGACGTTGGGAGGTGGGTTTGCTTCACGAGGCCGGGAGCCCTCTATCGAGCGCTTGCCAGGACGACCTGGGACTATCGTTTTGATTTAAAAGAAGTGCGGCCCCTCAGACGTAATCGCCTTCGAGGACCGCGCCGAAACGATGCCCAAGCCAGCGCCGAATGCAGCGCCGCGCTTGGTACTTCCTCTTGATTCTTCCGTTTGCTGGAACGCTGTTTCCGGCGCTCTACAATCGGGCTGCGCCCGCATTCTTCGGCCTTCCCTTCTTCTATTGGTACCAACTGGCATGGGTGCTCGTTACCGCCGGATTGCTCGCGTTCGTGGTCGCCGTCACGGCCGATCGGGGCGATGTCTAGCGCCGCGATCATCGTTGCCGCGGCGGTGCTAACCGTTACCGCGCTTGGCTTTCTCGCCGGCCGCTGGGGCGGCGCGAATCTGTCCAGCCTCGAGCAATGGGCGCTCGGCGGCCGGAGCTTCGGGACCATCGTCTCGTGGTTTTTGCTCGGCGGCGACCTTTATACCGCCTATACGTTCATCGCGCTGCCGGCGCTCGTGTACGGCGTCGGTGCGCTCGGATTCTTCGCCGTTCCCTACGCAACGATCGCCTACCCGATCGCGCTCGTCGTGCTCGCACGCTTTTGGAGTGTGGCGCGTCTTCGCGGCTACGTCACCGCCGCCGATTTCGTTCGCGATCGTTACGACGATCGCGCGCTGGAGATCGCCGTTGCATTGACGGGCGTCGTCGCCGCCATGCCGTATATCGCGCTCCAGCTGGTCGGGATGCGGGCGGTCTTCGGTCAGTTCACCACGCTCGGAGGCGGCGGTTCGCTAGCGGCGCTGACCGTTGCATTTCTCTCGCTCGCCGCCTACACGTACACCAGCGGCCTGCGCGCGCCGGCGTTGATTGCCTTCATCAAAGACACTCTGATCTACGTGACCGTGGTTGCCGCCATTGTCGTTATTCCAGCGCGACTGGGTGGCTGGGGGCATATCTTCGCAATCTCAGAAGCGGCTCTCGCACGGCGGCCGAACGCCGCATCCATTTACCTGGCGCCGCCGCAGTACTTCACGTACGCGACGATGGCCTTGGGCTCCGCGCTCTCGCTCTTCATCTATCCGCACTCGATCACAAGCGTGCTGGCCGCACGCAGCCGCGAGGTGATCCGGCGCAATGCGGCGCTGCTGCCGATCTACTCGCTGCTGCTTGGCCTGGTCGCGTTGCTCGGGTATTGCGCCGTGGCCGCCGGAATCGTCGCGAAGGACGCTAGCCGCGTCGTCCCGTTGCTCTTTGCGCGCTATTTTCCCGATTGGTTCTCAGGGGTCGCGGACGCCGCGGTCGTCATTGGTGCGCTCGTGCCCGCCGCGATCATGTGCATCGGTGCGGCAAATCTCTTTGCGAGCAACGTCTTTAGAGAGTTCTCGTTGGAACGATCGCCCGTCGAAACCGTCATAGCCAAGATGCTGACGCTTGCGATGTGCGCCTTATCGCTGCTCTTCGTCTTTTTCGTGCCAGTCCCGTATGCGATCGATTTTCAGTTGCTCGGCGGCGCCTTGATGCTCCAAATTTTCCCCGCTTTCGTTCTGGGGTTGTGGACCCGCTGGTTTCACCCCAAAGCACTGCTGGCTGGTTGGGCGTGCGGGTTGACCGCGAGCTGCGCGATGGCGTATGGCAGCTCATTTACGTCGAACTTCACGTTGCACGTCTTTGGCGGCTCGTTGACCGGCTTCATCGCGCTTTACGGCCTGGTCCTAAACCTGTGCGTCAGCGCGCTTTTCACCCTGCTGCTCCGCCGCGTGGGAGTTACTTCTGACTACGCCCGCGCGGGCGCCGGGGATTTCATATGAGCGAAACGATCAATCCACCCGGCTGGCCTCGACCCAGCGGTTTTGCGAACGGCATACTTGCGCAAGGCCGTTACCTCGCGATCTCCGGTCAGGTCGGCTGGAACGAACGCAACGAGCTCGTCAGCGACGATCTCGTCGAGCAGGCTTCGCAGTCGCTTCGAAACGTCATGGCGGTGCTCGTCGCCGCGGGCGGCGCCGCGGAGCACCTCGTCCGTCTGACCTGGTACGTCACCGATAAGGACGAATATCGTAAGGGCTTGCAGGCCTTAGGCGCCAGGTACCGCGAGATCGTGGGCACTCACTATCCCGCAATGGCACTCGTCCAGGTTGCCGCGTTGCTCGAGGAAGGCGCGAAGGTGGAAATTGAAGCAACGGCGATCTTGCCGGCCGAAAAGCCGTGAGGCGGCGTCATTCCGGGTTGTTGATTCGTTATATCGGCGAATCCCCCATCATTTTGGCGCCAATTACACGAAGCTCAGGATGACACTGCGGCGTCGCGGAGCCTGTAGCGTTGCAGTTTGCCGGTTTCGGTGCGCGGCAGCTCGCGCACGAACTCGATTTCGCGTGGCGCTTTAAATGCGGCGATCTGGCTCTTGCAGAACTCACGCAGCTCGTCCGCCTTTTCGGAGGTCGCTGGGCAGCCGTTGGCGAGCACAACGAACGCCTTGACCAGCGTCGTCTCTTTCTCGGGATCGCGCTTCCCAATCACGGCGACCTCCTTGACGTCGGCATGCGCGATCAATGCCTGCTCGACTTCGGGCCCCGAAACATTGTAGCCGGCCGAGACGATCATATCGTCGGTGCGCGCGACGTACCAAAAATAGCCGTCGGCGTCCTTGCGATAAGCGTCGCCCGGATAGTTCCAGCCACGCTGCACGTAATCGCTCTGATGCGCGTCTTGAAGATATTTGCAGCCCGTCGGACCTTTGACGGCCAGACGCCCGACCGTACCGTCGGGCAGGCAACGGCCTGCGTCGTCATGGATCTCCGCGACGTAGCCGGGCACGACGCGACCGGTCGATCCCACGCGGACTTCCTGCGCGGGCGAACCAATAAAGATGTGGAGCATCTCCGTGCTGCCGATGCCGTCGAGGATTGCGAGTCCGGTCTTTGCGCGCCATTCTTCCGCTACCGCCCTGGGAAGCATCTCGCCTGCCGAAACGCACGTGCGCAGCGACGAAACGTCAAACCCCTCGATCGCACCGGCCATTGACCGATAGGCGATGGGTGCAGTGAAGAGCGTCGTTACTCGAAGCTTTTGGATTGCTGCGAGCAACTCGGCGGGGCCGGCCTTTTCCAGCAGCAAGGTCGCCGCGCCCGCATAGAGCGGAAAGAGCAGCAAACCCCCGAGGCCGTACGTGAACGCCAGCGGCGGGCTTCCGCAGAAGAGATCGTCGCGCGCAGGCCGCAGCACGCGAGCTGCATAGGTCTGGCACGTCGCAAGAAGGTCGCGGTGATAGTGCATGGCCGCCTTCGGAATGCCGGTCGTTCCGGACGTGAAGGCGATAATCGCGACGTCCTCTGCGGCCGTTTCTACGTTGTGAAAGTCGTCGCGCTTTGACGCCATGCGCTCCTCGAGCGACTCAGACGAGCCCTGCGGCGCGTTGAAATAGGCCACACGCAAACCGCCATAACCAACGCAGGCGCGTTCGAGCTCGTCGCGCAGTTTCGCATCGCAAAGCGCGTGCTTGACTTGAGCCTTCTCCAACACGAACCGCAACTCGCGAGCGCGGTAGAGCGGCATGCTCGTCACCGCAATCCCGCCCGCCTTAAGCACCGCGAGCCAGCAGGCCGCAAGCATCGGCGTGTTCGGCGCGCGCAGCAGGGCTCGATTGCCCGGCTCGAGCCCGAGGTCTTCGACGAGCACCCGAGCGATGCGATTGGCTGCGCGCTGCAATTCGCCGTACGTCCAGGCTCCTCCACCGGGGAAAACGATGCATCGGTCGTTGGCGCTGCCGGCATCGACGCGCCGATCGAGCAACTCCGCCGCCGCATTGATGCGCTCCACTGAGTGCAGCGCGAGCGCACCTAAAATCACCTCGGGCATCTGCTCGGTCGGCGGTAAGCGTTCTTGGACGAAAGTATCGACGTGCCCGGTGATGCGCACGATTATGCTTCCAAAACCTGCTTTGCGATCACGATCTGCTGGATTTCGCTTGCGCCCTCATAAATGCGCAGTGCACGTACGTCGCGGTAGAGGCGTTCCACGACCTCACCCCTCGTTACGCCGCGGCCGCCGAAAAGCTGCACGGCGCGATCGCAGATACGGCCGGCGGCTTCCGTTGCAAACCACTTTGCCATCGCCGCCTCTCGTGTGACGCGCTCGGCGCCCATATCTTTTGCCCAGGCCGCCCGATAAACCAAGAGCGCGCTCGCGTCAAGATCCGTAGCCATTGCAGCGATTGCCGCCTGCGTCAACTGGAGTGAGGCCAGCGGCGAACCGAAGACCCTGCGCGTCTTTGCATGCCTCACCGATTCGGCGAGCGCGCGCCGCGCAAAACCCACTGCGGCCGCGCCGACCGTGCTGCGGAAGAGATCGAGCGTGCTCATCGCAATCTTGAAACCTTCGCCCTCGCCGCCAATCCGCTGGCGTGCAGCAACCCGTGCGCCGTCGAATCTCAGCGTTCCGAGCGGATGCGGCGAGATCGCCTCGATGCGCTCGGCTACGACGCAGCCGGGCGTCGCGGCGTCGACGGCAAAAGCGCTCAGCCCTCTTGACCCTGCGGCCCCGGTGCGCGCAAAGAGCACGTAAAGGTCGGCGATCCCGGCGTTGGAGATCCAGCTCTTTTCACCGTCAATGACGTACCAATCGCCGTCGCGCCGTGCGCGGGTTGTCAGCGCCGCAACGTCTGAGCCTGCTTCACGCTCCGAGAGAGCGAAGGCCGCTATGCATCGCCCCGCGGCCACATCGGGTAGATAGCGTCGCTGCAGCTCGGCGCCGCCAAACAGGGTCAGTGCCGCGCTGCCCAGACCTTGCATTGCAAAAGCGAAATCGGCCGATGCGCAGCGACAGGCGAGCGTCTCACGCGCCAAGCAGAGCGTGCGCACGTCGAGGCCGGCGCGCACTCCTCCATATACATCGGGCACGCACGCGCGCAGCCATCCGTTCTCGCCCAACGCCCGCACCCACGCACGGCAGCTCGCGTCTGCGTCGCGCTCCTGCTCGGCAACGCCGACTTCTGAAAGCCAGCGCTCGAGGCTCCCGGCAAAGGCGCGATGCGCTTTGTCAAAAAACGGCCACTGCGTATTTGGTCCTTCGACAAGCTCAGGATGACACATTAGTGGGCTCATGGTGAAACATCAGTTGCCTTCGAATTGCGGGCTCTGTTTTGCCGTGAAAGCCTCGTAGGCGCGGCGAAAATCATTGCTCTCCATGCAGAGGGCCTGAGCCTTTGCTTCGGCGTCGACCGCCTCGTCGAGCGGCAACGACCATTCGTCTCGCAGCATCTTCTTGGTCATTGCGTGCGCCGCGCTGGGACCGTCCGCGAGCTCCCGCGCAAGGCGTTGCGCACGTTGTAAAACTTCTTCCGGCGGACAGATCTCGTTGTAGAAGCCCCACTCGTACGCCTTGCGTCCCGCGATCGCGCGCCCTGTGTAGAGCAACTCCGCCGCGCGACCCAGACCGACGATTCGCGGCAGCATCGCGCAGGCGCCCATATCGCACCCGGCGAGCCCAACGCGTACGAAAAGAAAGGCGACGCGCGACCGTTCCGTTCCAAAGCGCAGGTCGCTCGCCATTGCCAGGATCGCACCCGCGCCCACGCAGCTACCGTCGATTGCTGCGACGATCGGCTGCGGAGAAGCACGCATTGCCTTGACGAGATCTCCCGTCATTTGCGTGAAGTCGAGAAGCTCGCGCGGTGTTGCCTTCGTCAACGGTCCGATGATCTCGTGGACGTCGCCGCCGGAGCAGAAATTGCCGCCCGAGCCGCTTAGAACGACCGCCTTGACGCCTGCCTCGGTTCGAAGCGCGCGAAATCGGTCCCGCAATTCGGCGTAAAGCCCAAAGGTTAGCGCGTTCTTACGCTCGGGACGCTCGAGCGTGATCGTTAGGACCTTGCCGTCGCTTTGGAACCGAACGTCGCTCATCGTATCCGAAAGGGCAAGTCTTCTTCGTACGCGCTACCCGCACTGTTACGAGCGATCACTCGCAGGCGATAGGCGCGCACGAAAATCGGAGGCGTATCGAGCACGTTGAGCACGAATGCGAAACGGCCGGGAGCTCGTTTCGGCACGTTGATCGAGAAAAGGTTCGTGCGCACTTCTAGGCTTGCGACGTTCGTCCCGGCAACGAAGGCGCCGGACCAGCGCTCACCGCGCCGAACGTCGAGCGACGAGAAGCGGATCGCGAGTATCCGTGGAGGCGCGTCATTTGGCTCGACGCGCGGCGTCGGCAATATCGTCAACCCGACGCCAACGTTCGCCGGCATTTGCGGTAGATGCGACGCGCAACCTGCGAAGAGGGCCGTGCACGCGAGCGCTCCAATGCGAAGCAGCACTTCGAGGTCGTACGGAATCCTTCGCGGCGCCACCTGCTCGTCAGAAGGCGCTCCCCAGACGGCCGCGTAACGCACCAATTCATGGTGCAGCAGCATGCCGCTCCACGAAATGTAGCTTTCGATTACGCGGTCGGCATTTGCGGCGTCTGGATATCCGGAGGTTTCTTTCTCGACGCGTGGGCGCATGGCCACGTTCCGATTGAAACGTTCTTCACGCCATATCACGCCGTCTTCTACTCCGGAATGGTCGTCCTCGTGCTCGTCATCGCCGCGTTCGTGCTACGGCAGCGCAGCCTTGGCTACGGTTGGATAAACGCGGTCCCGCGGGCTTATCGCTTGGCGCTGCTGGGCATTCCGATCTTCCTGCTCGGCGGAGTTGGAGACATGTTTTGGCATCGCTTGCTGGGAATCGAGGAGGGCGTCGATGCGCTCCTGAGCCCGACGCATCAAATCCTCGGCTTGGGGATCTTCTTCATGTCGAGCGGACCGATTCGTTCGGTTCTTAGCGACCGCCGGTCCGCAGTCACGCTGGGGCGTCAGCTGCCCCTTGCGCTGGGACTGGCGACGTGGTTGATCCTGGCGCATTTCGGCACGGCTTACGCCTTCGACCCCGCTGCCGGGCGCAGCAACGCACCCCCGCCGATCACGCCCTTCAACGCAAACTATCTTACCGCACTCGCCATCGGATATTATAAGATCGCGAGCGGCGTTTTGATCGTGATCTTTCAAAGCACGCTCATAACCGGCTTCGGGCTTTGGCTCGTGGCGCGCGTGCGGCCACGCCCCGGAATGCTAACGCTCATCTTCACGATCGGCAACGTCCCGGCGGCCGCCGCTTTTACGAACCAAACGCCGCTGCTAGCCGTGACCGTCGCACAATCGCTGCTGACCGGCGCATTGGCCGACCTCTTTGTCGCGCTTTACGATCCACATCCCTCGCCGGCCGGAATGACGGCGTTTCGGTGCTTTGCCGTCGGTGTGCCGATGACGTACATCGGCATCTATCTTATCGGCACGCTCATGGGCGATCGCATCTGGTGGGATTGGAACGTCTCGCTCGGGTCGTGGATTTGGTCCGGCGTCTGCGGCTTCGCCCTGAGCCTGGTGGTCGTCGCTCGCCGCGCCGCGTGATCGCGCTCACGCTCTGCTTCATCGCCGTTGCGGTACACGCGGCGACGGCTTGGCGGTACGGCTACTTCAGAGACGAGCTCTACTTCATTGCCTGTTCGAAACATCTCGCGTGGGGATACGTCGACCAGCCTCCGCTGGTCGCATTTGCGGCGTGGCTTGCCGCACCGGCCCATTATGAGTTGATCGCACTGCGAGCGCTGCCGATTCTGGCAGCCGGGCTCACCGTCTATCTCACGGTGCAGTTGACGCGCGAACTCGGCGGCGAGCGTTTCGCCCAGACGCTTGCCGGCGTGGCGACGCTTCTTATGCCCGCCTATCTGCTGCTGGGCAATACGCTGACGACGAGCTCTTTCGAGCCGTTCTGTTGGACGCTCGCAGTCTATTGCTCCGTTCGAATCGTACGCGCTCCGATGCGACACGCACTCTCATGGTGGGCGGCCCTAGGCATCGCGATCGCGCTGGGCGCTTACGCAAAATATTCGATACTGCTGCCGGTGGCCGGCATCGTCGCCGGTTTGCTCGCAACGCCAGAGCGCCGTGTCTTGCGTTCCCTCTACGCGCTGGCTGCGGCCGCCGTGGCGCTTGCGCTGCTCTCGCCGAACCTGGCGTGGCAGGCTTTGCATGGTTGGCCGATCGTCGCAGTGCTGCAAGGCGACGCGGCGCATCGCCCGGCTTTCCAAATCGGGCTCGCGCTGGAGTATCGCAACCTTGCCGGCAATGCGCTCTCCTTTGCGCTCGAGCAGCTTCTCTACACTAACCCCTTAGCCGTGCCGATCTGGCTAGCCGGGGCGGTCGCGCCGTTCCGGCTCCCTTCTTTCCGCGACCTGCGCTTTATCACGGTTGCTTATGCTGCCGTATTCGTGGCCGCCGTCGCGCTCGAGGGCAAAGGATATTACATCGTCGGATTCTATGCCACGCTGTTTGCAATCGGAGCCGTTACGATCGAGCGGTTCGCTAGATCTGTTAGAATAACGCTCTTTGCATCGCTCGCTGCAGTCGCAATACTAGTGCTGCCACTCTCGCTGCCGGTTCTCTCCGTCGAGGATTTGATTTCCTATACCAAAGCGCTCGGCGTCACCGGGCGCGACGGCACGCCGCCTCGACTTCTGCAACCGGTTTTCGCCGAAGAATTTGGATGGCGGCGCCTCGCCCGCGACGTCGCGAAAGTTTATCTTGCGCTTCCCGCCCGCGTGCGCGAGCGCACCGCGATCTATGCCGACACCTACGGCGATGCCGGCGCCATCGACTTTTTTGGTCCGCGTTACGGGTTGCCCGCCGCGCTCTCGAGTCAAAATAATTACTATTTGTGGGGAACGCATGGCTACGACGGCACGACGCTCGTCGCGATCGGCGCGACGCGCATCGATCTCTTACGCCGATTCTATGGGAGCGTCGTGCTGGTCCGCACGTCGGTCGAGCCTTACAAATGGATCGTCGAGGGGCCGGCGCCGATTTATCTCTGCCGCCATCCGGTCGCGCCGCTTTCAGTTATTTGGCCGCAGCTACGCTGGTACGGCGCCTAGGAGGCAACGGCTGGGATAACCAGCGCAATTCCGGTGCGAGAGCCGCCGATCAGATCGAGGACGGCCTGCGCGACCTCATCGACGGTGGCGATGCGGCCCGCGGGATTGCCCCGAGCCATGAGCTCGCGCGTTGCGGCCTGGCTGCGGCCCGTCCGGGATGCGATGTTCTCGATCGCGCGCTGCATCATCTCCGTCTCGGTGTAGCCGGGGCAGACCGCATTGGCGGTCACGCCCGTCGACGCGAGCTCCGCCGCGATCGCGCGAGTAAAACCAACGACGCCGTGTTTGCTGGCGCAGTACGCGGAGATGTACGGCGCGCCGTTCAACCCCGCCGTGCTTGCGATGTTGACGATGCGCCCCCATCCCGCCGCGATCATCTCTTGCACGGACTCCCGCGTACAAAGAAACGTCCCGGTCAAGTTCGTTGCGACGATTCGGTCCCACATCGCACGATCGGTACGGGTCAGGGGCGCCGATTCGGCAATGCCTGCGCTGTTGACGAGAATATCGATGGGACCGTTTGCGTTGCGGCACGCGTCGAAGGCCTGGCGGACCTTTACTTCGTCGGAAACGTCGGCTTGCGCGCGGAAGAACGTCCTTCGACTCGGGCCCTTCGGGCCCGGCTCAGGATGACACGTCGGCGAGCGGCTCACGATGCTGATGCGCGCGCCTTCGCGCGCCAGGAGCGAACATATTCGCAGACCAATGCCGCGCGATCCGCCGGTCACGAGCGCGTGCTTGCCGGCCACGCTCACGGCAACGGCGCCCGCGCGGCGAGGCGCTCGAGCTGGTCTTTTCCCGGCAGATATTGAACCGGCCAACGCGCCTCGTGATAACCAAGCTTCACGGCTGCGTGGAGCGTCCAAAACGGGTCGGCGAGATGCGGCCGGCCCAGCGCTACGAGATCCGCGCGGCCTCCTGCGAGAATCGCGTTGACTTGATCGGTTTCGGTGATGTTGCCGACGGCCATCGTCGCGATGCGGAGTTCGTTGCGGATCTTATCGGCATAGGGAGTTTGGAACATGCGCCCGTAAACCGGCTTTGCGTCGGGCGACGTCTGGCCGGTAGAAACGTCGATGAGATCCGCTCCCTCGCCCTTGAATGCGCGCGCGATCTCGACGGCGTCGTCGCCGGAAATGCCGCCATCGATCCAGTCGGTCGCCGAGATTCGGACCGACATCGGGCGTTGCGCGGGCCAGATCGCGCGCATTTCCCGAAAGACTTCCAATGGATAGCGAAGTCGGTTCGCGAGGCAGCCGCCGTACTCGTCGCTGCGCCGGTTGCGAAGCGGTGTAATGAAGGACGACAGCAGATAGCCGTGAGCGCAGTGCAGCTCGAGCATGTCGAAGCCTGCCGCACGCCCCATTTTCGCGGCCCGAACGAAGGCAACGCGTATCTCATCCATCTCACGCTTGGTGAGCTCCGATGGAACCTGATTCACGCGCGCGTAGGGAATGGCCGACGGTCCCACGACGGGCCAGTTTCCGTCGTCGAGCGGCTGGTCCATACCCTCCCACATGAGTTTCGTCGAGCCCTTGGGGCCGGAATGGCCCAGCTGCAAGCAGATCTTCGCATGCGAAAAGTGATGGACGAAGTCAACGATGCGCTTCCAGGCGGTTTCGTGCTCGGGCAGATACATGCCCGTGCAGCCCGGTGAGATCCGGCCCTCGCGCGTCACGCAGGTCATCTCGGTAAAGATGAGGCCGGCGCCCCCGAGAGCTCGCGTGCCGAGATGCACGAGATGAAAGTCTTGCGGCGTACCGTCGACGGCGCTGTACGTGTCCATAGGAGAAACCACGATGCGGTTTGCCAGCTCGAGATCGCGCAAGCGAAACGGCGTGAACATCGGCGGCACGACGCGGCCGCCGAACCATTCTTCAATCCGGTCGACGTAGGTCGTGTCGCGCAGGCGCAGATTCTCGTGCCCGATTCGCTGGCTGCGCGTCAGCAGGCTGTAGGCAAACTGTTCCGGAGGAAGGGTCGCGTACCGAGCGACGTTTTCGAACCATTCGGTCGAGTTACGCGCCGCGTTCTGAAGCTTGAGGACTTCGATTTTACGTGCCGACTCATATTGCGCCAGCGCATCGGCAAGGGCAACGTTCGCCCTTCGACTCGGGCCCTGCGGCCCCGGGTCGGGATGACGGGTTTCGCTTATCGCATCGGCGAGCGCGATCGCGTCTTCCATCGCCAGCTTCGTTCCAGATCCAACCGAAAAGTGGGCAGTATGTGCAGCATCGCCGAGCAGAACGACGTTGCCGTGAACCCAGTGTTCGTTGCTCACGCGGGTAAAGTTCAACCAATCACGCCCGCCTAAGGCTCGTTCTGAGCGAGTGGAGCGAGCCGAGGGACGCGCCGCGTTGCCCATCAGGTGATGTCCGCCTAAATACCGCGCGAAGAGCCGTTCGCAGAACGCAAGCGTCTGCTCCGTGCTGGCGGAATCGAGGCCGTGGGCAAGCCATGTCTCCTCTCGGCACTCCACGATGAAGGTGCTGAGCTCTTCTTCGAAACGATACGCGTGCACGGTAAACCATCCGTGTTCGGTTCTTTCGAAGAGAAAAGTGAAGGCATCGAGGGGCAGCGTCGTGCCCAGCCAGACATACCGACACCGGCGCCGATCGAGGTCCGGCTGAAACGAGGCTGCGTAGGCGCCGCGAACTCGGCTGTTGACTCCGTCGGCGCCTACTAGTACGTCGCACTGTTCGCGCACCGCGCTAACGTCATCGACCTCACATTGGAAGACCAGCTCGACGCCCAGCTCGGCGGCACGGCGCTGAAGAATCTCGAGAAGACGTTTGCGCGAGATGCCGGAAAAACCGTGGCCTCCCGACGTTATCGTCCGACCCTCGAAGTGTATCTCGATGTCTTCCCAGTGCGCGAACGCCTGAGTGATCTCACGGTGCGTCTGCGCGTCGGCTCGCTGCAGATTCTCCAGCGTAGCATCGGAGAATACGACCCCCCAGCCAAAGGTATCGAGGGGCCGATTGCGCTCGACGATCCGAATTTGCCAGGCCGGAAACCTCCGCTTGACCAGTATGCCGAAATAGAGGCCGGCTGGGCCGCCGCCAACGCAGGTGACGCGCACTTATTTTACACTTTGATGAGAGGCGCAGACGAATCCCGCTCGGCTATGGTACCCTACTGCTCGAGCCGGTGATGAGAGCTTCTGCACTACGCGCACTCGTTCTTGGTCTGTGCCTTGGCGCCGGCACGGTTGCGATCGCTAGCCAAACGCATCGCGCATACGCCGCGGCATCAGTGACGCTTGCCAGCGGATTGAATCAAACGCGCGCAACCATTCCAGTGACGGTCGAGGGTCAGCGAGCATCTTGCGTACTCGATACCGGCACTTCGGCGATCCTCGTCTCGCCGTGGCTCGCGCAGGCGGCGCGGCTAGCCGCACGAGCCGGCACGTTTGAGGTCGCTCCCGACGGCCGAACGTACGTCGACCGACAGACGGAAATCTCGCGTTTCGGCGTGGCCGGATATACGCTCCACAACGTACCCGCGCTGATTTCGTCGAATCTCACCGGGTACAGCGCGCTTTGCGGATACGATTTCTTCGCGCATTTTCCAACGCTCATCGATCGCGACCGGCGTCAGGTTACGCTCTTTCCGGATGCTTCGCGCCTCGCGCACATGCACTGCCTGCCGGTCGACTTGTCGCCTCACGTACCTTTGGCGACCGTCGAGATCAATGACACGTGGGTGAGTCACATCGTCCTCGACTCAGGCATGGCGGGGGGTGGAGCGTTGTGGGACGGGGTGCGACCGCAGCTTCGACGCCCGCTCGTCGCCAACAGCGATTATGAGACGATGCCCTCGGCGATTCGCGAAGGTTTCGCTTGCGGGGGAGTCGCGTCGGTGCGGTACGTTGCGGGCGCCCCGGAAAGCCCGATGCCGATCTGCACCGAGCCTCAGCGACCCGATGGATACAACGGGATCATCGAAACGAATCCACCGACGGTTCACGCCATGGCCGTGGATTATCCCCATCGCCGCATCTGCTTCGACGTCAACGGCTACTCGGAGATCGCATCGCCTGCAGCTCCGGCGGCAGCCGGGCAAAGCGCGTGGTCGCGCTTCAACTATCTGCGCCCGCCGAGAAACTAGCCTCGCTTTCGGGCGATCAGCAGTCCGTCGCAGACCGGCAGTAGCGCCACGTCGACGCGCTGGTCGCGACCCGCTTTGCTGTTGAGCGCACGCAGCGCTTGAGTGTCGGCATCGTTCTGCGACCCATCGAGGACTGCCCCGCCCCAAAGCACGTTGTCGACGAGAACGAGGCCGCCGGGACGAACGAGCTCCAGCGCCCGTTCGTAATATGCGCCGACGTTCGGCTTGTCCGCATCGACGAACGCCATATCGAAGGGCTCGTTGCCGGCGGAGCCCAAATTTGCCAGCGTCTCGAGTGCGGGCGCAATGCGCAGATCGATCTTGCCCGTCACGCCTGCCGCCTGCCAATAGCGGCGTGCGACCTGCGTAAACTCCAAGCTTACGTCACAAGCGAGCACGTAGCCATCGTCGGGCAATGCAAGCGCCATCGCCAGCGAGCTGTACCCGGTGAATACGCCAATCTCTAAATACCGGCGTGCGCCGATCACCCGGGCCAGGAGCTGCATGAGCTGGCCCTGCTCGGGACCTATCGCCATGCGGGCCTGCGGATGTCTCGAGGTTTCTTCCCTCAACGCGCGCAGAATCGGATCCTCGCGAACGACATTTGCGACGATGTACTCTTGGATCGCCGGATCTACGAACGTGCTCTTCGCCGTCATCGCCGTATCATAGCATGAGGAGAGCGCCCGTCGTTTTCGTCGGGCGCTCTCTTTTTGCCAAGCCGTTACAGAGAAGCTACTGCGGCGGCGCAGCCTCGTTGCTCGGCGCAGCGTAGCCCGGGGATCCCCCCGCGTTCGGTGTCGCGTTTTGGCCTCGCGTCGCGTCGTAGCCGCGTTGCGCGTCGTAGCCGCGCGCTGCGTCGTAGCTCGGCGCGACGTTGTAGCCCCGAGCGGCGTCGTAACCCCGTGCGGCGTCGTAACCCCGCACGGCATCGTAACCCCTGGCTGCGTCGTAACCCGGCGCAGGGTAACTGGGCGAGGGTGCTTGTGCCGTGGATGCTTGTTCCACCGGCGGCGCTTGTTGGACCGGCGGTGCTTGTTCCACCGGCGGTGCTTGTTCGCCCGGCGGCGCTTCTTCCGCCGCCGGTGCCTGATAGACTAACGAGCTTTGGTAGCCGGGCGGTGCTTCGTCCGGGGGCGCGGCATCACTCGGTGGTGCCGCATCGCTCGGCGCTGCAGCGTTCTCCGGCGGTGCTTCATCTGGCGATGGTGCCGCGTAGCTTGGCGGTGCAGCATCGGCCGGCGCCTGCACCGAGGCTACATCGGATGAGTCGCTCGAAGCAGCGCCTAACGCGCCGTTCGAGCCATAGATCAACGCAACAGTCTCGCCCGTTTCAGGCGCATTTGGATACGCGGTTCGCAAATCGGCAAGCGCCGCCATTCCGGATTGGCTCGACGCCTGTCCCGCGCGCCAGTACTCGCGTACGAGATGCGCGAGGGCTGACGGCAGCCATGGATCACGCGGATACTTCTGCTGCCAGTCGCGAATCGCCAGCTGCAGATGATCTAAGGACGCGGAAACGGATGGGTCCAGCATTGCGCGCTCGCCGCCTTGATCGAAGTCGCTTAAGCGATTGCGGATTTCGAGAACGCTCTGCTGGGATGGACCGAAATACTCGTCCGCCGGGGCGGCATTTGCGTTAACGTCGGCCCGTGCTGCCTGGACGCAAGCAACGAGCAAGACCGTTACCACGAGAAGTACTTTGCGCATTGTACCTTCCCTCGAGGGGCAATCGGCCGCACAATTGCGGCCATACGACAATTCTCGGAGGGAAGGTCCGGAGTGCCGGGCGAGTAAGCGTGGGCGTTCGATTACAAGGCGATTAAACGCCGATTAAATCGCGAGATCTCTGTGGGTCGATTTACGTTCGAATCACTTGGCGGTGAATCTCGTCGAGGTCCTCGAGGGTGTTCAGCGTAACCGCGTCTTTGACCGATGCGCTCTTTACCTTCGAGGCTTCGCGCATTCTTTGCGCTAGCTCGTCGCTGTGATTGTAACCGCTGACCGCGGCATTATGACGCTCGATCGCGGCTCCGTCGGCCTTGCCGTTGGCGACGACCCACTCCTCGAACTCCATGTACGTTGGCTTGTTGCGGCGCACGAACTCGATCGTCTTCTCGCGGTCGAGCCCCAGCGCGCTCAGCGTCATGGCGTCGAAGCCGGTGCCGCATTCGTCGTAGCCCTCGGGTAACGCGCCTTTCGCCGCCAGCGAAAGCTTGAGCCATAGACGCGGCAAATGTTTGACGCCAAGAGGCCCCACGGTTCCCGAGCTGATCAATGGTACGACTTTGCTGTGAGTTTCCGTAGCCATAGTATTTCCTCCCAGACTCATGCGTGCACGCCGGCTCGCCGGCCGTGGCGCGATTTGAAGGTGAGTTCCGATACGCCCGACTTGTCGAGCTCTCCAAGACCGATCTGCTTCATTTTCTCGTACTGATCGTAAGTCGCCTGGGCCAGCGGCAGGCTCAGATCGACCTCCTTGGCCAGCGAAAGCGCGATGCCGGAATCTTTCGCTGCGTGCGCCGCCGAAAAGTAGACGTCGTGCTCGCGGTGCTGCATGTCGGCGCCGTCGGTCTCGAGCACGCGCGAGTTTGCGCCGGTCTGCGAGAATACTTCACGCAGTAGATCCAGCTCGAGCCCCAGCGCGTCACCGAGACCCAGCCCTTCAGCGAGACCCGCGGTGTTGATGTTCATCACCATGTTGACGAGCGCTTTGACCTGCGCGGCTGTGCCCGCCGCACCGACGTATTTCAGGGACGCGCTCATTTTTTCGAGCATTGGCTTGACGCGCTCGAAGATCTCGCGCCGACCGCCGACCATCAGGTAGAGCGTTCCGTCGCGTGCCTGCGGGATCGAGCTTGCCATGCAAGCCTCGAGCGAATGGGCGCCGCGCTCTTCGGCAAGTCGCTCGACGTCGACGTGCACCTTCGGCGAAACGGTCGCGCAGTTGATGAAGATCTTGTCGCGAGCGTTGGTCAGCAGCGAGTCTTCGCCGGTCGCGAAGATCGTATACATCGCCGAATCGTCGGTAACAACGGTGAGAACGACGTCTGCGAGCTCCGTCACGCGAGCCAGTGACGGCGCGACTTCGCCGCCGGTCGCCGCCGCAGTATGCTTGGCTGATTCCGGGCTCGAATCGTAGAGCGCCGCGATGGGATATCCGACGTCGCGCAGGCGTTTTGCGATGTTCGCACCCATGCGTCCCGTCCCGACGATGCCGACATTCGGAAGCTCGGCCATGCAGCCGGATACGATACCCGCGCCGGAGCGCCGATACCTGCCCGCGGGCCCGGACCTGCAGGCACCCGGGAGGGACCGGCCAAAGGCCCGGTTTCATTCTCACTTTTTGCTATGGAGGTACTCATGCGAATAACCCCGCTTCTCATCGCGGTCACCGTTCTGTTGAGCGCAGCGATTCCGTCGTATGCTTCCGCGCAAGTCGAGAGCACGCCGATTCCGGCGCCGAAGAAACCGAACTTTTCCTCAATGCAGTTTATGATCGGGGACTGGACGTGCAGCACCAAGAGCGCGCGTCGTCCGGCCGCATATATGACGAGCGTAACCTATGCCATGGACCCCAGCGGCTGGTGGATCAACCAAACCTCGACGACCAAAGCCAACGGCTCCTGGATTCCCACGACGACGACCGTCATGGATAAAATCACCTACGATCCGTTCACCCATCGCTGGGTCGACGTCACGTACGGCGACGAGGGCGCCTACGGGCTGGCGTTCGCGAGCGGCTGGAACGGAAGCAAAATCGCCTGGCACGACGTCTCGTTCGCGCCGGGACCCGACATCAAGAGTCAGACCGATAACGTCATGACCAAGGTCAGCAACACGAAGCTTACCTTCGCATCGTCCTTCACCGAAACCAAAACCGGACGCGTCGTCAGCGTCACCGGATCCTGCACGAAGCATTAAGACTATCCATCGATTCGGCAAACGAAGGGCTCCGCCAAGGCGGAGCCTTTCATCGTTCGTAGCGCTTGACGGCCGTTACGAGATTTATTTCGGTCGCGCGCCAGGCTGCATGATGTGGTCGTCGCTTGAACCGAACACTGTTCACGCCTCGTGGGCGGTGAGCGAGCGACTTTTAAACTGGCCCGTCACTCCAGCTGCGGACTTGTACGGGCGCAGCTCCTCAGGATGTCCGCGGAGATGGTTCAGCAGATGGCGGCGCAACTCGATGCCGCGGCCCACGGCTGCCTAATGAAGAAGCCCCGCATTTGCGGGGCTTCAGTGATGTGGTCCTTCGACTGCGCTCCCTACGGTCGCTTCGCTCAGGATGACACGTTCGTAGTCGTCCTTCGACACGCGACCCTGCGCAAAGCGCAGGGACGCGGCTCAGGATGACACAGCAGTTCCTTAGAACTCTTCTTCGGGACCGTTTTCGCTGAAGGGAGCTTCCTCTTCTTCGCCCTCGAACGCGGGCTTTTCGTCCTCGTAGCCGGATTCGTCGTCTTCCTCCTCGAGCTCGTAGCCCTGCGGACCCTCGACCTCCTCGTCAGCGCTCTCTTGCTCTTCTTCGAAGATCTCTTCTGGTTCGGCTTCGGTCGCGCGCGGCGCCGCGGCGGGCGCCGGAATTGCGGGGGTCGCGTCGAGCGGCTTGCTATCGTCGATCTCTTCTTCTTCCTCTTCTTCGATTTCGACGGGTGCTTCGGCTACGGCTTCGCGCGCCGCCACCACCGTGTGCGATACGGCCGTCTGTTCGTCACCCATGAGCAATCCATACTCGCGGCGCTCCGATTCTTCCATTTCCTCTTCAGGCGTCTTGATCTCGACCTCTTCGCGGTTTTCAGTGAGCACTTTGACGTCGAGCGCGAGCGATTGCAGCTCTTTGATCAAGACCTTGAACGACTCGGGCACGCCGGGCTCCATGACGTTCTCGCCCTTGACGATCGCTTCGTAGGTCTTGACGCGTCCGACGACGTCGTCGGACTTCACCGTCAGCAACTCTTGCAGCGTGTACGCGGCGCCGTAGGCTTCGAGCGCCCACACTTCCATTTCGCCGAAGCGCTGGCCGCCGAACTGCGCCTTTCCGCCGAGCGGCTGTTGGGTGATCATCGAATATGGGCCGGTCGAACGCGCGTGAATCTTGTCGTCGACGAGATGCGCGAGCTTGAGCATATAGATCTGTCCGACCGTGATCGGCCGCGAAAAGCGCTCGCCGTTGCGGCCGTCCCGCAGCCACGTTTTACCGTCGGCCGGAAGTCCCGCGTCTTGAAGCCACTCGGCAATGTCCTCGGCGTGTGCGCCGTCGAAGACCGGCGTTGCGACGCTCAGACCGAGCATGCGCGCCGCCCAGCCGAGATGGGTCTCCATGATCTGCCCGAGGTTCATGCGCGACGGTACGCCCAGCGGGTTGAGCACGATGTCGACCGGCGTGCCGTCCTCGAGATATGGCATGTCCTCCTCGGGGAGCACTTTGGCAATAACGCCCTTGTTGCCGTGGCGCCCGGCCATTTTGTCACCCTGCAGAATCTTGCGCTTCTGCGCGACGTAGACGCGCACCAGATGATTCACGCCGGGTGAGAGCTCGTCGCCGTTTTCGCGCGAGAAGACCTTGACGTCGATGATCTTGCCCTTCTCGCCATGCGGCACTTTGAGGCTGGTGTCGCGCACTTCGCGCGACTTCTCGCCAAAGATCGCGCGGAGCAGCCGCTCCTCGGCGGTCAGCTCCGTTTCACCCTTCGGCGTAACCTTTCCGACGAGGATGTCTTCGGGCCGAACCTCGGCGCCGATTCGGATGATCCCGCGCTCGTCGAGATCCTTGAGCGCGTCTTCACCGACGTTGGGAATGTCCCGCGTAATCTCTTCCGGCCCCAGCTTCGTGTCGCGCGCTTCGCATTCGTACTCTTCGATGTGGATCGAGGTGAAGCGGTCTTCCTTGACCATGCGGTCGCTGATCAGAATCGCGTCTTCGTAGTTGTAGCCTTCCCACGGCATGAATGCGACGAGCACGTTCTGGCCCAGTGCGAGCTCGCCCTGATCGGAGGAAGGTCCGTCAACGATCACTTGTCCGCCGACGACCTCGTCGCCGACTGAAACGATGGGCCGCTGATTGATACACGTGCCGGCATTGCTGCGGACAAACTTCAGAAGCTCGTAGGTCCGCTCGATGCCTTCACGATTGCGCACGGTAACGCCCTTGGCATCGACCGCCGTCACGGTACCCTGCTCTTCGGCGACGATCAGGCTGCCGGAGTCTTTGGCGGCGCGATACTCCATGCCCGTTCCTACGATCGGCGCGGAAGGACGGAGCAGCGGAACGGCCTGGCGCTGCATGTTCGCTCCCATGAGCGCGCGATTAGCGTCGTCGTGCTCGAGGAACGGAATCAGCGCGGTCGCCACCGAGACGATTTGCTTCGGCGAAACGTCCATGAGCTGTACGCGCGAAGCCGGCTCTTCGATGTACTCTTCGGCGTAACGGCAGACGACCGAGTCGGCGGTTATTCTGCCCGAGACCGCATCGACGGGCGTATTTGCTTGCGCGATGATGTACTCGTCTTCTTTGTCGGCGGTCAAGTATTTGATTTCGTCGGAGACGACGCTCTCGCGCGCGACCCGGTAGGGCGTCTCGATGAAGCCGAATTTGTTGACGCGCGCGTAGGTGGCCAGCGAACCGATCAGGCCGATATTGGGCCCTTCCGGAGTTTCGATCGGGCAAATCCGGCCGTAGTGCGAGTGGTGGACGTCGCGGACCTCGAAGCCGGCGCGTTCGCGCGAGAGACCGCCCGGACCCAGCGCCGAGAGACGGCGCTTGTGGGTCAGCTCGGCGAGCGAGTTCGTCTGATCCATGAACTGCGAAAGCTGCGACGACCCGAAAAACTCTTTGATCGCCGCGACGACCGGGCGAATGTTGATCAGCGCCTGAGGCGTCACCGTCTCAATGTCTTGTACCGTCATCCGTTCGCGCACGACTCGCTCGAGCCGAAGCAAGCCGACGCGGAACTGATTCTGCAGGAGCTCTCCGACCGAACGGACGCGGCGATTGCCGAGGTGATCGATGTCGTCTTTCTGCACCATGCGCACGGCCACTCGGATCAGACGGCGGATCACGGCGATCATATCTTCACGCAGCAAGCAGCGCGCGCCGTCGCCGATGGTGTCGCCCATTTTCACGGCCTGCCCGCGAACGATTCCCGGAGCGATGCGCGGGCGAACGCCCAAGACTTTGCGAATGCCCAGCTCCACGTACAGGTCGTAGGTGACGGTGTTGCCGTCCCGATAGCGTATCGTGACGACGCACTCCGACTGCTCCGGACGTTCCTTGTCGAAAACGTCGGTGACGGAGACGACTTCGCCGTCTTCCCTAGCCGTTACGATTGCCTTGGGCTCGGTGAGACCTGCGTCGGTATACTCGTTGATCGAGAGGTGCGGCCTGGCTACCCGATCCTCCGGATCGGGGTTTTGGATTCGGTACTGAAACTTGCTGCTTAATTTGTAGCGTCCCACGCCGGCCAAATCGTAGCGCTTGTCGTCGAAGAACAACGACTCGATGAGCTTTTCGGCGTTTTCGGCGTTCTCCGGCTCGCCGGGGCGCAGCTTCTTGTAGATTTCCTTCAACGCGTCTTCACGCGTTTTGATGTCGCGATCTTTCTCGATCGAGTTGCGAATGATCGCAAGGCCCTCGGCGGGCAAATCTTCGAAGAGCCGCAAGATCGCTTCGTCGCTTTCCCAATCGTAACCGAGCTGCGGCCGCGTCAGCGCTCGAATGAAGGTAGAAACATAAATCTTCCGGTTCTTGTCGATGCGAACGCCGATGGTGCCTTCGGTCTCGTCGTTCTTCGTGCCGTTGTCGGTTTCGAACTCGATCCAAGCGCCGCGATTTGGAATGATGGTGGCGTTGTACGTCGGACGGGCGTTCGTGTCGACGTCTTGGCTGTAGTAGACTCCGGGCGAGCGTACGAGCTGACTCACGATCACGCGCTCGGCGCCGTTGATCATGAACGTCCCCTTGTCGGTCATGAGCGGAAAGTCGCCCATGAAGATCTCCTGGTCAGGGATGCCTTTGATTTCACCGGACTCGGCGGTGATCAGACGAACACGCACGCGCAGCGGGGCGCTGTACGTCATGTCGCGCTCGCGGCACTCCTCGATGGAATACTTTGGCTCGCCCAGCGAGTGCTCGCCGAACTCCAAGATCAGGTTGCCGGTGAAATCCTTGATCGGCGAGATCGAGGCGAACGCCTCCGCGAGCCCCTCGGTCTTGAACCAGTCGAAGCTTGCTTTCTGCAGCTCGATGAGGTTGGGCACCTCGAGGACGTGCGGAATTTTGGCAAAGGAGTGACGTTCGCGCTTCGGACCAGGCTCGGGACGCTGCTCGACGGTGAACGCTCCGGTGGGCATCGGGAACGTCGAGGGCATCACCGTGGAAGCGCCGTTGCCATCGCCTGAGCCCCTCAGGGACGCGATGCCGGCTCGCTTCGACCTTCCTTTAGCCGGCCTCGCCGAGCTCGGGGCAGCATCGGGTGCGCTCTTCGGTGAGGACTTCGGAGCGGTGGTCTTCGCCATTACTCTCTTTCTCTGTGGGTTAATTTTTGATTAGACTTATCGGGCAGTTTGGCCTCGCGGGCACGCCAAAAAGACGAAACACGGGCTCCGTACGCGGAGGTGCCTCGCCCTTATAAATGGCGGCTCATGCGCCCCGGGGCATAGGCCACGAGTTTAGCACCCGTCGCGAGAAGCGTCAAGGAACCCTGCTGCTTGGAGCCGGCCGATGAAACGGTGTTGCGCGGCCGAAGTGTGCGCGATGACGAGCGACAACGTGAATGAATTGAAAGCTCAGCTGCGGGGCGAACTGATCGAGCCGGCCGATCCGCGTTACGAGGCGGCGCGCCAAGTCTACAACGCGATGATCGATCGCAAACCGGCGCTGATCGCACGGTGCGCCGACGTGGCCGACGTCATTGCCGCGGTGCGGTTCGGGCGCGAGCAGGGTCTGCCGGTTGCGGTTCGGGGCGGCGGCCATAACGCGGGCGGCTTGGGAATCTGCGACGACGGTCTCGTGATCGATCTTTCGCTTATGAAGTATGTCCGCGTCGACCCGGCCGCCCAGACCGTGCGCGTCGGCCCCGGCTGTACTTGGGGCGACGTCGACCACGCGACACATGCGTTCGGACTCGCGATTCCTTCAGGCTTCATTTCCACGACGGGCGTCGCCGGCCTGACGCTGGGCGGCGGTATAGGATATCTGACCCGGCAGTACGGCTTGACGATCGACAACCTGCTCGCCGCCGACGTCGTCTTAGCCGACGGGTCGTTTGTCGCGGCGAGCGCAGACGAGCACGCCGACTTGTTTTGGGCCATCCGCGGGGGCGGGGGTAACTTTGGGGTGGTCACGTCGTTTCTCTTTAGGGCGAATCCTGTTCGTATGGTCTGCGCCGGTCCCATGCTGTGGGACATCGAGGCCGCGGCCGACATCATGAAGTGGTTTCGTGACTTCATCGTACGAGCACCCGAAGAAATCGGCGGATTCTTCGCTTTTCTCACCGTGCCGCCGGTGCCGCTTTTCCCACCAGACCTGCAAATGAAGAAGATGTGCGGCATCGTTTGGTGCTGTAACGGCAGCCTCGAGCGTACGAACGAGATCCTTGCTCCGCTGCGCGACTTCGCAAAGCCGGCCTTCGAACACATCGGCCCGATGCCGTTCCCGGCTTTGCAGAGCTTTTTCGACCCGCTCTATCCGAGCGGTATGCAGTGGTATTGGAAAGCGGATTTCGTGAGAGAACTCAGCGACGATGCAATCGCCCTTCACGTGAAGCACGGATCCCAGCTTCCCACCATGCATTCGACCATGCACCTGTATCCCATCAACGGCGCCGCGCGGCGACCGAAGAGCGACGCCACGCCGTGGAGCTATCGCGACGCCGTCTTTAGCGAGGTGATCGTCGGTGTCGATCCGGCTCCGGCAAATAAGGACAGAATAACCGCGTGGGCCCGCGAGTACTTCGACGCAGTGCATCCGTATGGAGCGGGGGGAGCATACGTAAATTTCATGATGGATGGCGAGAGCGAAGATCGCATTCGAGGAACGTACCGCGAGAACTACGATCGATTGGCTGAAATCAAAGCGAAGTACGATCCCGGCAATTTCTTCCACATCAACCAAAACATTCGGCCGCAGCCTGCTTAACGGACGGGCACGGAGGTTGCCGCCGTACCGGCAATCTGCCGGATCCGTCCCGCCAACACCTCGCCGGTTAACCCAAAGAGGGCGCGCTGTCTCTCTTGCGAGTCGTGCTGAACGAGCACGTTGGGAATGCCCATTCGTTCGACCCGCAAATCGAGCCCGTGGTCTGAAACGAACTCCGCAATCGCCGAGCCAAAGCCGCCGGCCAGCGAATGCTCTTCGAGCGTAATCAGATGGCCGTGGTCGCGTTCCAGCTCGAGCAACAGCGCTTCATCGAGGGGCTTGGCAAATCGGGCGTTGACAACGGTGATCCGTCCTTCCGCTTCATCGCTCAGGGCGGCAAAGGCATCGAGCGCGATGTCGACCGTGGTGCCGTAGGCGATCACGGCAATGCCGCGGCCGCGGCGCAGCACCTCGGCCTTGCCGTGCACGAGCGGCGCAAGCGGCTCCTCGTGCCTTCCGCTGCTCGAACCGCGCGGATAGCGGATCGCCGACGGCGCGTTGAGCGAGATTGCGTGCTCCAACATCGGCCGGAGCTCCGCTTCGTTGCGCGGCGCCATGAGCGTGACGTTCGGCAACGTACGAAGATAGGCGATGTCGTAAAGACCCATGTGCGTCGGGCCGTCGTCGCCGACCAAGCCGGCGCGGTCCATGCAAAAGACGACTGGCAGATTTTGAACCACCACGTCGTGTACGACCTGATCGTAGGCGCGCTGCAAGAACGTCGAATAGATCGCGCAGACCGGCCGAAATCCGCTCGTCGCCAGACCGGCTGCAAAGCAGACGGCATGCGCCTCCGCGATACCGACGTCGAAATAGCGTTCCGGAAAGCGCTTTGCGAACTTCGCGAGACCGGTGCCGTCGGGCATTGCCGCCGTGATCCCGACGACGCGCGGATCCTTCTCCGCAACGGCGATCATCGCATCGGCGAACATGTCCTGAAATTTCGGCCGGGCGCCGGCGCTGCTCTTCTTACTGCCGTTGCTGGGCTCAAACGCATTGGCGCCGATGCCGTGAAACGTCCGCGAATCGCGCTCGGCAGGCTCGTAACCTTTCCCTTTAATCGTGCGCACGTGAAGGAGCACGGGCCCGCAAACGTCCTTAGCGGTCCGCAGCGCGTCGACGAGGACGTCGTAATTATGACCGTCGACGGGCCCGATATACCGAAAACCGAGTTCTTCGAAGATAACGGCCGTTTTCTCGGACGGCCCGATAAAATGCATCGCGCCGATCTCCGCGCCTTCGATTGCCTTTTTTGCCGCGCCGCCCAGCGGAATGCGCTTGAGCATCATCTTACCGGTGCGGCGGACGAAGTTCGCGAACGGCTTGCTGCGCAGCACCGATAGATACGAGGCGATCGAGCCGACGTTGGGCGCAATCGACATCTCATTATCGTTGAGAATGACGATGAACTGGCTCTTAAGCGCGCCGGCGTTATTGAGCGCTTCGTACGCAAGACCGCCGGTAAGCGCGCCGTCCCCCAATACCGCCACGACCGTTTCGTCACCGCCGCCGAGGTCGCGCGCGAGCGCCATGCCGAGTGCGGCGGCGACCGCCGTACTGGCGTGGCCGGCTCCAAAGGGATCGTACCGCGATTCGCTTCGCATCGCGAAGCCGGACAGACCGCCGCCTTTACGCAGCGTCGCGAACCGGTCGCGCCGCCCGGTGAGTATTTTGTGAACGTAGGTCTGATGGCTGACGTCCCAGACGAGCTTGTCGTTGGGGAGATCGAGCACTCGGTGGAGCGCGAGCGTCAATTCGACGACGCCGAGATTGGGCGCGAGATGACCGCCGTTCACGGCGCACGTGCTCACGAGCAGCTCGCGAATCTCGCTTGCAAGCACGTCGATCTCCTTGCGCCGCAGGCGCTTGACATCCGACGGTGAGTCGATGCGCTCGATGATCATTGGCCCGTTATACGTACCCGCCTGCCGATGCCCTGCGCCTCGGCGACGACGCGCGCTGCGAGCGCTGCGGCGCGCGGCGCCTCACGAGCGAGCCAAAAAGCCTGGGGCCAGTTCCATGGTTTGAGCATTGCCCGAATCGGGTTATTCCAATCAGCGGAGATCTCGTGCTGCGCCGTATCGAGCACGACGCGAGCGGCAGCGACGCGCGATGCGTTGATACGGCCGGTCTCCATGTCAACGCCGGCATAACCTTGCGCGGCCCAGTCTTCCCGCGCTGCGCGATGGACGATTCGATCGGCAGTCAACAAGGGATCGAAGACCGGGTCGATTCCCAGCCGACGCGCTCCTGCAGCGAGCGCCTCGACGAGCGCTTCATCGCAATAGAGCACGCGTCCATCCGGACGACGCACCTCACGGGGTATCAGGAGCGTTCCCGTAGCCAAGTCAGCACGTAAACCGCCGGCGAGCCCACAACTCACAACGCTGTCACCGAACCAAGGTCCCGCGGCGGCGAGCGCAACACCGGTTTTCACGATCGGCGCGTCGGGTAGTTCCCGGCGCAAGGCGCGCACCTCGAGCGCCGTGGCGGCGACCAGCACGACCGAGGACGTGGATTTTTGCTGCGGCGTAGGGTTTCGTTCGCTCATAGTGGTAGCCCTGAGGTTCCGTTTTAAACGCAAGGAGTAACGTTCATGCTCAAATCGCCGCTGCAGGGAGCCGCCCTTACGCTCTCATTGTTCGCTATCGCCGGCTGCGCCGGCCACACCGAATCGGCCGCCAATGGCGGACTACCGCCGACGCTTTCCCGAGTCGCCGCCGGTTCAGACCTCACCCCTGCTGCGGTAAAAGTCGCCGGAACCTATGAGGGCTCCGTGAAAGTCGTCGAGAGCGGACACTCGCGCACTGGGAAAGTGAAATTCGTCATTACCGAACGGGGCAAGAAGATTTCAGGTTCCTGCCGCGCTACTTTTGTCTCGGGCGGAATAAATTTCGCGCTTGCCGGCAAAGTAAAATCACGGTCGCGTACCAAAGCCGGTCTTACCTTTACGCTTACCGATCCCAAAGGCCGCAAGGGCTTTGCGACGGCAACCGTCACCGCAAGGAAACTCGTCGGTAAAGCGACCGCCCCGCCCAGCGGGTCGAACCCAGCCATCAAAACGACGTTTAACACGAAAAGAAAGTGAGAAGTATTCTGCTATGACGGCAGTTAGCCAACCTTTCCTCGCAGACGTTACGGAACTACGACGACGTGCCAAAGAGCAAATCGAACGCGGAGCGGTCACGCAAAACTACGGCGGCGACGTGCAGCAGGCGATCGATCTGCTGCAGACGGCGCTGGCGACCGAGATCGTCTGCGTCTTACGATACACCATGCATAACGTGGCCGCAGTCGGCATCGATAGCGAAAGCGTGAAGGAAGAGTTCGCCGAGCACGCTCGCGACGAGCGAAAGCACATGGAGATGATTGCCGAGCGCATCAATCAGCTCGGCGGCACGCCGAACTTCAACCCCGAGGGCTTGCACACGCGCTCGGCGACCGAGTACGGGAACGCGACGAAACTCATCGACATGATCAAAGAGAACCTCGTAGCCGAACGGATCGCCGTGGAGCATTATCGCGAGCTCGTCCGCTTTTTTGCCGAGAAAGACCCGACGACGCGCATCATGCTGGAAGGCATCCTGGCCCAAGAAGAGGAGCATGCCAACGACATGCACGACCTGCTCGTCGCCCACGAAGGAACGCCGTTCCTCAAGTCCTGAGCCGGCCGGCTTCGCGGTACCACCTCACCGCCCGTGCGAGCGCGGAACGTACCGGCGTCGTGGAATAATCGAGTTCACGTTGTGCCTTTGAGGAGTCGGCGTACATGCGCTCGCGCGCGATGCGCACGCCTTCGATCGGGACGGCCGGCGTCGCGCCGGTAACCCGGCAGAGCAAGTCGTCAACATAGCTTGCGGCGAGCGCGAGCTCGTAAGGCGCGCGCCAGGCGGGCATCGGTTTTCCGGTGACGTCCGCAAGCAGCTTCCAAATTTCGTCCATGCTCAAGTTCTCGCCGCCCAAGACGTACCGCTCGCCGGTTCGTCCGCGCTTCAATGCAGCAACGTGCGCGCGCGCCACGTCTTCAACGGCGACGAGATTCATGCCGCCGTGGCCGGGCGCCAACGCGACGATCTTTCCGCGCGCGAAATCGAGGACGAGCTTCCCGGTCGGCGTCGGCTTCGAATCGCCGGGGCCAACCGGTGCGGTCGGCAGCAGCGCAATCACCGGAACGCGGCCTGCGAAAGCGGCGCGCTCTTGTTCCAGCTTCGAGCGATGATACCCGGTCTGCGCATGGCCATTAGTCGCAGAGCTCGACGTGAGGACCGCGCGCTCGACGCCGGCGATGTGCGCGGCGAGCATGAGGCTCGCGGTCCCGTCTACGTTGACCGCATGGATTTCGCGACGGTCGCGTGGGGCGAACGAGTAGAGCGCCGCGCAATGTACGAGATAGCGGCAGCCCTCCAACGCCCGAGCAAATCCACCAACGCGGCGCAGATCGCCCGCGACCCACTCGACGCCCTCTTCACCCGGCGCCTCGTGACGAGCCAGCGCGCGAACCGAATAACCGGCGGCGAGCAGCTCGCGCAAGATGTGAGAACCGACGAAGCCGGTTGCGCCGGTTAGAAAGACGCGATCGCCTGGCGCCATTTTGCGTGATACTGCTGCGCTTCGAAGGGCTCCTCGCTTGCTACCGGGTACTACGCCCAGGAGGTATCACACATGAAGCTTGTTATCGCCGCCATAACGGCAATTGGCATCATTTCCATTTCGGGATGCGGCAACGGCGTTGCCGGCACGTCGGCGCCTGCGGCCGGGACAACCGCGCAGCAATCGGCAACGGCTCCCGACGTCGCGCTGCCGGGCGCCCTCGGCTCTGGCGACGTGGCCGCACGAGCCTATTGCCGGCAAACGCACGGCGTCGTGGAGGTGCGGCGCGCGGTGTACGGCAGCAACGGCTCGAAACTGCTCTTCCTTGCCGGCGTCGGGCGTTTCTGTCAATACACCCTCAAGAAGGACGGTTCGCGCATTCATATCTCGCTCAGCACGCTCTACACCACGAAGCCGACCCTTGCAGCGCTGGCCTATTATCTAAAGCCGCCGATCGGATCGTGCCAGGGAAACCCGGCATCGTGCTACTGCTCCTTCCTCGGCGGGTCGGATCAATTCGGCGGGACAACCGGTGCCGGCGGCGGATGGTACAAGAAAAACTCGATCGATCAAACGCTCGAAGCCTGCATCTTCCCCGATATGTCGTCGATCGATTCGTGGGGTTTGACCTACCACGCTGCGGGCATCATCCGGGGCATCAACCTCGCGAAGGTGATGCGCTATAAATATCCCGGCTCTGTCTAACGGCTATCATCCCGTGCCGCGGGGCAAGCTCGCCGCGGTGCAAACATTCCTGGAGATGCGCCGGAAACCATCGTTGCGGTTTGGTCCAAACGAAACTACCTGGACTCTCGGGCGTTTAGATGGATCCGATCTTCGCCGGTACCGTACGCTGTTTCACCGGGTCGGCGACGATTATCTTTGGGCGGCGCGCCTGCTCCTGCCGGAGAGCGAGCTCGAGCGCTATCTGCGCCATTCCAACGTTGAGGCCTACGCCCTCGTAACCAGCGCCGGCGACGAAGGACTTTTGGAGCTCGATTTCCGCGTTGACGGAGAATGCGAGATTAGTCTCTTCGGGGTCGCGTCTTCGCTCATTGCGACGGGGGCGGGACGCTGGCTCATGAACCACGCTCTCAACATAGCGTGGTCGCGCCCCATCGAGCGTTTCTGGCTGCACACCTGCACGCTGGATCACCCTAGCGCCCTTTCCTTCTACGAGCGGACCGGATTCAAGCCGTACGAACGTAAAGTCGAGATATATGACGATCCGCGCAGACTTGGACTGACGCGCTCGGATGCTGCGCCACAGGTACCGATCCTTTAGCCCGGCATTGCATCAGTGGACCAGGGGAGGAGGGCGAGATTCCAACGCAACATTTTAGGAAGCATGAAACTGACGATCGGCGCGATTTTGTGCGCTTGCGCGCTACTCATGTTGGCTCTTGCAACGGCATCGGCGCAGACGAGTTATACCTTTTCGGGCGCCTGTCCGAAAGCGGCATTCCAACAGAGTGTTCCCGCCGGCGACAAACCGGACCATTCGTTCGCGGTCGCTCGGGGAACTTGCTCGACCAACGACAGGATCGGTGGCGCCGCGGCAAGAGAGGGCGCCTGGTCAGAGATCCAAGACATCACTTCCAGGCACATGAAGACCAGGGGTGTCTACGTCGAAACCTTCGATAGCGGCGACAAGACTTTCTACGACTATAGACAGACGTGGGTGATAACAAACGGCGCCTTGCAATCGGCGAAGGGTGAGTTCAAAGCAATCGGGGGAACCGGAAAAATGCAAGGCATTAAGGCCAAAGGTCACTGTACCTTTACGCCAGGAGCCAACGGCGCGGTGACCTATTCCTGCACCGGCGAGTACACGCTCGGGGGAGCTGCCACGGCGCCGTAGGGCTAGCGTCCGATCGCAAAGAGTGCCATCGCGAGCACCAAAAGGAACGCAACGATTCCCGAAGCGTGGATTGCGTGTGCGGCATGGTGCCTCTTCGTTTGGCGGTGGCGTGAAACGATCCAAAGGTCGGCGATCGACACCGCAATTCCGGCGACGGCGAGCACGACCAAGAGCGGCACAAAGCGAACGTACGCCGTTGCGCCCAGAACCACGCCGAGCGCGGCGTCTCGAATGCCGGTCGCGCGAACGAAGGCCGCGGCATCCGGTGTATGCGCCGTCACGCCGTACCGGTGGGCGAGCCCATATGGGTCGAGCATTGCGTAGATGCCCACCGCGACGAGCACGATCGCGATGACCCACGCAAGGTAGAAGAGCACGGCGATCATGCGCTGTTCTTAGAATACCGCTGTGAGCGAAAGTTTTCCTGGACGCGTATCACGGACGAGAACGCGGATGCTTGGCAAGCTCCCGCCGAAAAGCGACCGACGCACCTTGCTCTTCGAGGGGTTTCTTGCCCCGGGCTTAGCTCCGCCGACGAACATCGATCGTGAGTCGCGCGTTGCGCGCTGGCCAATGTATGCCAACGACCGTTTGCGCGACTGTACCTGCGCTGCGGCGGCGCACATGGTGCAATCGTGGACGGCGTACGCCCGGCGTCATGAGGTAGTGCCGCGCTGGCGAGCAGTCATTGCGTCGTACTTTGAAATCACCGGCGGCTCCGACGGAGGCGCGTATTGCCTAGACGTGCTCAAGCATTGGCGCAAAGCCGGCATCGCGGGCGATCGCATCGTTGCGTTCGCAAGGCTGCGCAATGGCGACGTCACCCAAGCGAAGCTGGCCATCGACCTGTTCGGTTCATGTTACCTCGGCTTCGCGTTGCCGAACTTCGCGATTCGGACGCGGCGCCATTGGGACGTTCCGTCCGAAGGTCTGGCGGGCGATGCGCAGCCCAACGAAAAGAACGGTCACTGCGTTACCGCCGTCGGGTACGACGCCGCGCGTTGTTACATCGTCACCTGGGGGCGCCTCAAGCCGATCACCTGGCGCTTTTACCGCGCGTACATGGACGAAGCATACGCGGTGTTGAGCCGCGATTGGATCGCCAAGAACGCAACGGCGCCATCGGGATTCAATCTTCGCGCGCTCGAGCGAGATCTGGCCCGAGTATAACCCGGAGCTCATTGGCTACGAAGGTGCCCGGCGGACGATCAGCGCTCCGTCATCTCGTTCCGCCAGGCCGACGTTGGGAGCGCTCAACCATGCGAAAGCGGACTCGACTTCTTCGCGCGTGCAGGCTCGCGCCGAGCCGAGGGGTCGCAAGGCTGCGTCCACCGAAATCATTGCAGCATCCACGGTGAAGCTGGGCGCGTTGGCCGGTCCACCCTCTTCGGCTGCCGTCAGCTGGGTCTTCCAGCCTTCGCTCGCGATGAGATGAGCGACCGTGGCGACGCGTTTGGCCGCGCCGTGCGCGCGTTCCCAAAGCACGTCGGCGAGAACGTCGCTCGCATATCCCGGCTCGAGAACTCGTTGGATATCGAGCGCATCGGCGCCCACGTGGAGAAGCGTCTGGAGATCGGGCACGGTAATTGCCGTGACGCGGTGCGTCTGCAGCTCGCCGAGCAGCTTCGTTTCGTCGGAAAACATCGGTCCGATCAAGGCACAGCGATCCGCGGCAAAGTCGGCGCGGAACTTGGCCGCCTCGGCGACATCGGGACGCGGAACGATCTTCTTGGCGGTTTTGCACTCCAGCATGACGAGATAGCCACGACGTCCGAGGATCGCATCGGCGACTCCGTCGGGTTGGCCATGTCCGCCGAGGTGCCGCGTGAGAAAGCCGAGATGGGCGAAGAGATCGCAGACGGCCGCTTCGAATGCCGCTGGATCGTCTCCGGTTGCGGTCGCTTCCAGGCGTCCGGCCAGTGCGCGCGTCGCATCGCTCCAAGGTGCTTGCGGCGGCGGGACCAGATCGGGCCGGCGCACCCGAAAGACTTGCTTCGATCAGCGGTGCGGTCAGATGATAATGCGCGAGCACGCGCGGCACGATCGCCGCGTCGTCGCTCACACCCATAAGCGACTTCATGCGCCGATGATTCGCGGCGGCGCGTGCCGGCCCTCTCAGACGCCGGTGAAGCTCTTTTTACCAGGCGCGCATCGAGCCGCTCGTTTCGCCGCTGCGAAACCTTAATGAACCTGAACTCTCGGTGGGTCGGATTGAGCAAGGCATTTTCCGCTTCCGGGACGATTGCCGACGGGACGATCAGGATTACAGTGCGCCGGCTTTCAAGCCACTCATCGCCGATCGATCGAGTTGAAACCAGATTGGTATTCCAATTTCGCGACAGCCTCCGTACGCGTTCAATCGAGAGGCCAGCCCGCGCAGCGATCACAATGTACGGTATCTCGTCCGGCAGCGCCTCAATCCCGAGCTCGAGATGGACGAGCCATTCCAGAAGCGCGGTTGCCGGATGAAGCGAGCAATACGTCACCCGCCGCCCTGCGTTATGCCAGCGCCCTGCTACAACGAGTCCGCCTTCGCCATCAAGCGACGGATGTAGGGAAACGCGCCAAAGACGCATTTAGGCGACGTTGCCGTAATAAGCCTGAAGCAGAGTTTCTTCGACGAGCCTGGTGCCCGTACTCGATTCAAGAAGCGTCAAGGGCCGCTCGCCGTTGAACCGGCGCTTCGTTGTCGATAGCCACTCTATCGCGCGCTTCTCATTGCCGAGCACTGTGGACGCCAAGGCCAGAATGCGGGCAAAGCGCTCCGCTCGGTCGGATTGCGCCGGCGAAAGCGGCGCATGCTGAGCTAGCCGCCGCTGGAAGGTCCTTCGGGGAATCACAACGCGAAAAATATCTCGATCCGGAATGCCGCGTTCGATGAGCCGCGAAACCGCACGAGCGGGCAAACCCCGCGCAATAAGCTTCGCAAGTGCTAGTTCGTTCGGTACTTCGCCCCTAGTCAGGCCTAACGTCGCTCGGGTCGCCTCTAGCAGTTCCGCCATTTGCCCTAACGATAGGGCATTTGGCACAAATCGTCAAACGACGCACTCTGCAATGCCGAACGCGAGCTCCTGCTACGCTAGACTGGATGCAGCAACAGCCTCGGTTCGCTAGCCGCGTGCGGAGCAGCAGAATTATTCAGGTGCCCTGCAAACATTCTTCGCCAGATGGAAATAAGCGGTAAGCGTCGTCGTGATCTAGGCGCGTCAGGCAGGTCCTAGCCGGTTGCGTGAATCGCCGCGTCTTTCGCAGAGTTTAGGCGTCGCGATGGCGCTCCTCGCGGCGGTGGTGCTAGCCGGAACCGCGGGCTATGCCGCGCTCGAGCACTGGTCATGGTTCGATGCGTTTTACATGACCATCACCACGATCACGACGATCGGCAGCGGCGAGCCTGCTCCGATGGACGTGGCGGGCAAGTGGTGGACCATCGGCGTCGTCGCCATTGGTTTCGGCGTGCTGACCTACACGCTGCTCCGACTGCTCAGCTACACGCTGGAAGGGCGGCTGGGGAGCGTCGTGATCGAGCGGCGAATGCGTCGACGGGTTGCCGAAATGACGGAACACTACATTCTTTGCGGCTTTGGCCGGGTCGGCGGCGAGATCGCTCGCACGTTCACCGACGAGGGCATCGACTTCGTCATCATCGACATCAACGCGGAGTCGCTCGAACGCGCTTCCGCCGCAGGCTTCAGGACGATTGGCGGCGATGCCGCCGACGCGGCGACCCTGCGCGCCGCGGGCGTGGAGCGAGCGCGCGGGCTCGTCGCCGCCGTCGATAGCGACGAAATCAATATCTACGTCACGCTCTCGGCGCGCGTGCTCAATCCTAATCTCTTCATCGTCGCGCGAGCCAATCGAGCGGACGCTGAATCGAAGCTCCGCTTAGCGGGCGCAACTCGCATCATCTCGCCGTATCAGATCGGCGGTCGCCGGATGGCGAGCCTTGCGATGCGTCCCACGGCGGTCGAGTTCGTCGATACGGTGCTCTTCGCGAAGAACAGCCAGCTCGTGCTCGAGGACTTCACGATTCCAAGCGGCTCGGCGTGGATCGGCGAGCCGCTCTCGGCGCTTGCCCCCAATGGCGGCGAAGTCGTCGTGCTCGCCCTCAAACGGTCTGAAACGATGCACTTCCGGCCGGCACCGCAGATGCCGCTTAACGAGCGCGACGAGCTGGTCGCGGCGGGTCCGCCCGAAGGGATCCGCGCGCTGGATGAACGGTTGTTTAGTTCCCGAAAGCGGCGCGGATAGATTCTTTGAGCGAACCGGTCGTGCGCAGAACCGCGGTCGGCTCGTATCCGCAGTGCGCCATGCAGTTCTCGCACGACTCGTGCTTACCGCGGCCGTACTTCGACCAGTCGGTTTCGTCGAGCAGCTCTTGGTAGCTGCGGGCGTAGCCCTCTTTGCTCATGAGGTAGCACGGGCGCTGCCAGCCGAAGACCGTGTAGCACGGAATGCCCCACGGCGTGCACTCGAAATCGACCTTGCCCTCAAGGAAGTCCAAATAGACCGGGCTGTGATTGAGGCGCCATTTTTTGCGTTTGCCGCCGGCGAAAGCTTCCCGGAAGATCTCGCGCGTGCGCTTCACGCCAAGAAAGTGCTCCTGATCCGGTGCTTTCTCGTATGCATACGCCGGCGATATCTGCATCATGTCCACGCGCAGCTCGTCGTTGAGATAGTCGAGCACGTCACGGATCGATTCAGGACCGTCTTGATTGAAGAACGTCGTATTCGTGAAGACCCTGAAGCCACGGCCTTTGGCTTCCTTGATCGCGTCGATCGCCTTGTCGAAGACGCCCTGCCGGCAGACCGACTGATCGTGGCGCTCGCGCATGCCGTCGAGATGGATCATCCAGACGAAATAGACCGAGGGCTTGAAGAGATGGATCTTCTTTTTGAGCAGCAGCGCGTTGGTGCAGAGAAAGACGAACTTCTTGCGCTTGACGAGCTCCTCGACGATCTGCGGCATCTGGTCGTGGACGAGCGGCTCGCCACCGGCAATCGAGACCATCGGCGCACCGCACTCTTCGACGGCGGCGATACACTCGTCCACACTCAAACGCTGGCGCAGGACTTCGTCGGGGTGTTGGATCTTGCCGCAGCCGGCGCACGCCAGATTGCACTGAAGCAAGGGCTCGAGCTCGAGCACGAGCGGATACTTCTTCTCACCTTTGAGCTTCTTCCCGGCGACGTACTTTGCGACGGCGAGCTTCTGCTGGAGGGGCATGCTCATATCTGGTTGACCGGCTCCTTCATGGTTTCAATGGGATGGTGACACAGCTTTGCCTGCATCGCAAGGGCCATAGTCGGGAACAGCTGGCGATAAAGGTGGTAATTGATGTAAAAATCGCCCGGAAACCCGGTGCCGGTGCACTGCGGCTCTTCCCACGTGCCGTCTCGCCGCTGCGCATCGCACAGATAGGCAAGACCGCGGTCCACCGCGGGATGTTGCGCCAAGTGAGAAAGCTGGAGCGCGAGCACGGCCCAGGCCGTTTGCGAGGGTGTGCTGCGACCTACGCCCGCGAATGAATCGTCGGCATACGAGTGGCAGCTTTCCCCCCAGCCGCCGTCGGCGTTCTGCATAGAAATCAACCAGGCGGCGGCGCGTTCGATCATGTCGCTACCCGTCTTGAGGGAAGTCAGCGCCGAGATCACGCACCACGTCCCGTAGATGTGGTTGACGCCCCAGCGGCCACACCAAGAGCCGGCCGGCTTTTGCGTCGCGCGCAGATAGCGCAAGCCGCGGTCGACGTAGCGATTCGTCGTGTCGTAGCCTAGGGCCGCCATCATCTCGAGAACGTGCGCGGTTACGTCTTCCGTGGGCGGATCGATCATTGCGCCGAAATCGGAGAAGGGCATTTTATAGAGCAACGCGCGGGTGTTGTCGCGATCGAAGGCCGCCCAGGCGCCGTTGCGCGAATCCATTGCGAGCGTCCAGCGTTTTGCGCGCTCGAGGGAGGATGCGACCGCCGAACGATCTCCACCCTCGAGCAGCGCAAGGGCCACGATCGTCGTGTCGTCGATGTCCGGGTACGCATCGTTGTCGAATTCGAACGCCCACCCATTGCCGCGCGGATCGCGGCATTTCATGCGCCAATCTCCCCGCGCGTCGTCGGGAATCTGCTCGTGCAGCAACCATTTGACGGCCCGCCGCATCGCCGGGTGCGAGGCGTCGAAGCCCGCGAGCGCAAGCACGCGCACCGCCCACGCCGTATCCCAAACCGGCGACATGCAGGCTAGGAATCGCCATCCCTGCGCATCGTCGATCGTAAACCGCTTCATACCTTCGATGCCTTTTCGCATGACCGGATGATCGAGCGTATAACCCATGAGATTGAGCGCGATCAAGGAATAGACCCACGGCGGCTGAATGCCGCCCCAACTTCCGTCAGCCTCTTGACGCTCGACGACCCAGCGCGCGATCCGCTGCTGCGCCTCTTCACGATAGGGCTGAACGCGTAAGCGTTCGTAGAACTTCAGCAAACGCTCGACGTAGAGCAGCCAGTGACGCCGGCCCTTTACCCGCGCGAGTTCGTTCTCCGTTCCCGGCGCGATGATCTCGCTAACGTCGACTCCGAGCTCGCGGATCGGCTTTTTAGAAATTACGATCGTCAGCGGTGCCACGGTACCGCGGGCCCAACAAGCAAAATCGTAGAGATTGAACGGCAACCATAACGGGAAGTAAACGAGCTCAGGCGGCAGGGACGGCACGCCCGACCACGGGTAGACGCCGAAGAGCGCGAGCCAAATCTTGGTGAAGACGCGAGCATTGGCGACGCCGCCTTGCCGTAGAATTACGTCGAGGGCCTTGCGCATCACGTCGCTCTCCGCGTCCACACCGAGGACCTTGAGCGCGACGTACGCTTCGATCGTCGTGCTAAGATCGGCCGGACCGTCGTAGTAGAGCGCCCACGATCCGTCGCTGCGCTGATCGTTCAAGATATGCGCAATGGCGCCGTTGCGAAACGCGTCGTGCGGTAAGCCCAAGAATCGAAAGAGCAGGACGTGCTCCGCGGTCATCGTCACGTTGGTCTCGAGCTCTCCCGACCACCAGCCCTCGGTGGACTGCTCTTGCAGAAGCCACCCGGTTGCGCGCCGCAGACATTGTTCTGGCGACGGTCGCGCTGCCGATGGGGAATCGGACGAGCCCTCAGGCTCGTCTCCGGAATCGTCGGACGCAGGATGGTCTACGGTCTCTCGCTCGACCGCTCGTCGCTCCACGTCCGTGTTACGCTCCTGCTCCTCCACTTTTTCGAGAGAGCAAGCTTTGAAGCAGCCCTCCATGGCTGGCTCGAAAAAGTTGGAGGTCTCGCTACGAGACCGTAGACCATCCTGCGCCTCGAGCAGATACGAGGCTGCCAGGGTGCCGCTGCGCACCGCGGATTCCATCGTGTCCGGCCAACCGGTATCGGTCCAAGAGCCGGCGATTGCGATGGCCGGATGCGTCGTGCCCTGCGCGGTGCGCGCCGCGCCGACACGAGGCAGCCACGTGGCCTCGGGATTGCGCGTCACGGCGCTGCGAAGCAGCGTCGCGTCTTTGAGCGCAGGCAGGAATGTTTGCACTTCGCGCCATGCGAGCGATTCGAGAGCTTCGGTCGGCATCTGCAGATACTGTTGCGCGGCACTGATGCTGCAGCAGAGATAGCCGGGCGCTTTTTCGAAGATCCATTGGAGTGGCGACTCGAGCGCGGCGAGAAAATCGCAACCGATGCTGCCGCCGTCGTGCCAAAGGTGGACGTCGACGATCGGATAGGCCTCGTACGACTCAACGTTCGCAACGCCGTACCGCGAAGCGTCGCCGAGGATCCGCTCGACCTGGCGTGGCGGCACCGCGATGACGACGGCGTCGAATGTCCGGGTTTCGCCCTTTGATAAGCTCAACGTGACGCGGCCGTCGCTCGGGCAGACATCACCGGTGCGAACTTCCACTCCGAGGACCGCGGTCGAGTTGTGCACGGCGTCGACCTGGGCCGCGGCGGCGGTCGCTAAATGCGCGAGGGGAACTTTCGAAAAGCCGAACCTTGCCGCACCGGCGTCGCCCAAGAATGCGGTGCGCAGCACGAAGAGCGCGTCGGCGGCAGCAACGCGATCGAACGGTGCGTTCAGCGCCGGAATGAAAAACGGATCCCAGAAGGCTCGGCGCTCGCCGGCGCCTTGGCGGTTTCGTTGGAGCCAGTCTTCGAAGGTCATGACACCGTTATAGCTGCCGGCGGAGAGCAGGGCGCGGGCGACGTTTACCCTTTCGCGCAGCGTTAGATGCGGATAGGTCGCGAACGATCCGAGCAGATGAGCTGGAGCGGGCAGTGCGCCGGCGCGGAGGCGCCCCATGCGACCGTCGCGCGCAAGAATGCGAGCATCGAAGCGCTCTTGCAGGTGCATTCCGCCGTTCAAGCCGACCCGCTGCGCGAAACGAACGAATTCCGTGCAGCAGGCGAGGAAAACGTGCTGGCCGTTATCGACTTCCACGCCGTCAATTTGAAATGAGGTGGCGCGGCCGCCGATGAGGCGGCTGCGCTCAAAGAGCTCCACGTGCACGCCGGCGTCTTTGAGAGCAAGCGCTGCCGAGAGGCCGGCGAGCCCCGCGCCAACGACGGCTACGCGCTCGAGAGCCACGAGCGCACGACTACTCGCAATTTTTCCGTCTTGGAGAGCGCGGCTCGCGCTCTCAACGGAAGAGCCGGATCTCGCTCGATTTTTTTCAACAGCTCCTCGTAGATCCCGGCCATCGTTTGGACGCAGGCGGCCGGGCGGCGCGGAATATAGCGCAACACCTCGTATCCCGTTTCAAAATAGCGCCGTGCTCGGGCGACGCTGTACGCGACGAGGTCCGGCCAGCCCGGATAAATCTGGCCAAGAGCGAGAGCCGAATTGGGAATGCCGAAGCGCCGCAGCTCGTCCTGCGGGAGGTAGATGCGCTGCATCTCTACCGCATCCTCGCGCACGTCTCGGAGAATGTTTGTGAGCTGCAACGCCAGCCCCAGATCGTCGGCCCGTTGGAGGGCGACACGATCGCTGAAGCCAAAAATCCGCACGCACATCCGGCCGACGACCGATGCTACGAGCGTGCAATAGGCGCGCAGCTCCTCGAACGTCGCGTAGCGCGAGCGGCTGAAATCCATCTCGACGCCGTCGACGAGCATTTGCAACTCCTCTTCGGGAATGGCGTAACGCTCGACGGCCTCCCCAAGCACGCGCAGGATTGGATCGTCGCCGTAATCCCCGCGAAGGCAGCGTGAAATCCGCTGTCGATGGACGGCGAGGCGCGCGGGCAAGTTTTCGATGCCGACCGTATCCGCCTCATCATCGACCTGACGGGCGAAATTGTAAAGCGCATAAATCGCCATGCGCTCGTGATAGCCCAACGAGATGAAGCCCCAATAAAAATTCCCCGCTTCCCGCTTAGCCATATCGCGATTGAAGCGCTCGGCACGGTGCTGGTCCGATTGAGCGATGGTGATGCCGAGCAGAGCGCGCTGGAGGTTGATCATCTACGCCGGCCGGCCGGGGGAAAGCGTTTCGAACGCGGCTCGCACTACGAGTGATACCTTCGTCGAGGGAGAGACGCTCGGTCGTTCATATTCGGTCTTATACCCGATTGCCTGGATCGCATCGCATATCGCCAAGCCTCCCATACGATAGAGCGAGAGCTGAAATCGCAGCGGTCGCGGCACGCAACGTTCGAGCGCTTCCCCGGAGGCGAGCAGCGCGCGAGCACGTTCCACCATGGCTTGTGCGGCGCCCGCAATTCCCCTGGCGTCGACGTCGCTATCCACAAGATATCTGCGACCGATTGCCGCGTCCCGGCTAACGTCCTGGGCGTGATTGGCGAGCTGCAAGCCGATGCAGACATCGTCCGCGAGCCGCTCCGCTTGCGCATCGTTGACGCAAAAGACGCGCAGAACCATTCTTCCAACGGGAGCGGCGGAGAGACGGCAATAGCCGATCAGCTCTTCCCACGTGCCGTAGCGCGTCACATGCTGATCCTGCACGTTGGCCGCGATCAGATCGAGAAACGGCGCCGCCGGAATCGCGCGACGGTCTATCGTCGGGTGCAGCGCGACGAGCACGGGATGAACGGGCGGCGTTCCCCCGAAGAGCGCTTCGACCTCGCTGCGCCAGCGTTCCAAGCGTGCGAGCGCGGTTCCATTCGGGCTTTCGTCACCGAGATCGTCGGTCGTCCGACAGTAAGCGTAAATGCGCCGAAGGTCGCGCCGGGTGCTCGCGTCGACAAACCGCGAGGCCACGCTGAAGTTCTCATAATGGCGGCGCGTCAGCATGCGACAGTACGCGTCGGCCGCTTCGAGGCTGAGCGTCATCACGATACGCGCAAAAGCGTGCCGCGCAGGCCGGCCGGCGTACGCGCGCCGACGCAAAACATAGCAATGCGTAACGTCTCTACCAGCTCCCGCGCCAGCTCCTGTGCCGCTTCGAGGCTCTCGTCCGCGGCGCGCAAGAACGGACCGGCGATTCCCACGAGGTCCGCGCCGAGCGCGAGGGCTTTAGGAACGTCGAGGCCGGGCCGAATGCCGCCGCTAGCGATGAGCGTCTCCGAGGGTGCCGCCGCGCGCGCATCGGCGAGAGCTTGAGCCGTTGGTATGCCCCAGCTTGCAAAGGTTCCCGCGACGCGCGCGCGCCACGGTTCGCCGATACGGTAACGCTCGACCTCACTCCAAGACGTTCCCCCCGCTCCGGCTAGATCGACAGCGGCAACGCCGATATCAAAGAGCGCACGTACGTTATCGGGTGCAATTCCCCAGCCGACCTCTTTGACGACGATCGGAAAATCGGCGCTATCGCAAAGACGCGCGATCCGCTCGAGCAGCCCTCGAAAACAGGTGTCGCCTTCCGGCTGCAGCGCTTCTTGCAGGGGATTGAGATGAAGCGCGAGCGCGTCGGCGTGTAAGATATCGACGAGGCGCCGGCACTCCGCTATGCCGTAGCCTTTATTGAGCTGCACGGCACCAAGGTTGGCGAGCAGCGCGACGTCCGGCGCCAGCGCCCGCACGTCGAACGTCTCAATGGAATCGGGAGACTCGATCAGCGCGCGACCCGACCCCAGGCCCATCGCAAACCCGTACTCTTGCGCGACGCGAGCCAGTCGGCGATTGAGTCGTCGCGCATCGTCCGTACCGCCCGTCATGCACGATATGAGGAGCGGCGCCGCCAGCGGCCGATCGAATAGCTCGACCGACGGATCGACCTCGGTTAGATCGATTTCAGGCAGAGCGCGATGCACGAAGCGGTAGCTGCCGAAACCGGAGTCGACTCCTTTACCGCCCACATCCCGCTCGAGATTGATCCGGAGATGCTCCGCCTTTCGCGACGGCGTCGCGCTCTTAGGCCGCTCGTCGCGCAACGTAGCGGGCGACTTCTTCAAAAACGGCCATATCGTCAGGCGAGGCGTGATGCCGCAACGCGTGAACGGCTTGGTGCCCTGCGCGCTGCGCAAGCGCTGCATCGTCGTAGCGCGCTGCCGCACTCAAGAAGCGGCCGGCCTGCGCGTACGCCCGCGCGACGGGTTCAGATGCCCCGACAATGAGGGCGCCCGCTTGGAGAGCGGCTGCCGTCAGCACCGCATTGCGCAGACTTTCGTCGCCGCCGTTCGCAATCGCCTCGAGGACAGCTTGGCCGACAAGCCGGGCCGTCTCCAGCCGGCGGCTCGCGTCAGAAACATCGCTTGCGAGGCTGCGAAATGCCAATGCGTAGAGCGCATCTCCCGCGTTGAGACTCTGTCCCAGGCCCCAGCGGGCTACCGTGGCTGCGGCCGATTCATCGGCTAGTTCCTCATGCAGAGCCAAGAAGCGATCGAAGAGATCGAAGGCTGCGGCAACCGGCACGGCGTCGGCCAAGTTCCCCCTGCCGGCCGCGCAAGCCCACATGACGAGGCTTGGCCGGAGCGGATCGCCGGCATAGCGCTCGGGGAGGCGCTCCTCGATGATTCGTGCCGAAACTGACCCACCGGATGAGACGATTTTGCGAAGATAGCTCGCAATGCAAGCGCGATGATTGGCAAGGGGAATAGAGTCTGCGAGCGCGGTCATAGCTACGGAGTCCCTTCGACCGCTCTCTGGATGGTTGCCTTCCAAGATTCCGAGATGGAGTGATCACGGTGCAGATCGGGTCGGACGAGCACAAGCAGCTTTTTTGCCGTTCGTTTATGGAATCGCATCGCGCCTACGACCCACAGGAGTTGCCGTGGCCGCAGCTCGACGATATGTCGCTGGCGCGGCTGCGCGCGATCCCGATCTGGACTTTGGCGCTCGAAGTCGAGCTCGGAGCGGGAAGAATGCTGAGCGCCTTCGCAACGGGCGAGCCCGATCCGGTCGTGCGTCAAGCGCTCGAGCTGCAGGCGTACGAGGAAGATCGGCACGGACGAATTTTGCGATGCATGATCGAGCGTTACGGTCTGCGAGTGACGCCAAACGTCCCGGAACAAGCGCCGACGCGACGCGCCTTCATCGACTTTGGTTACAACGAGTGCGTCGACTCGTTCGCCGGCTTCGGCATCTTTCGGTTAGCACGCGACGCTCGCATTCTCCCGGAGGCGCTGACCTCGCTCTTCGCGCGAGTGCTCAGCGAAGAAGCGCGGCACATCGTCTTCTTCGTCAATTGGATCGCGTGGGACCGTTCACGCCGCGGGTTGCGCGGACCGGTCCTCCAAGCGCTTGCGGTCTTCCTCGGATACGGCGGCGCGATCGTTCGCCGCATACGAGGCGGTGCGGCGATGCAGCGCGACAAATCTCCCGCAGAGCCGGGTGATCTGTTCGGCGACGCTTTGAAGAGTCTCACCCCCGCGAGCTTTATTCGCGTCTGCATCGAGGAGAACGATCGGTCCATGGCGTCATTCGATCCCCGCTTGTTGCGTCCGCGTGTCATTCCCACGCTCGCGCGAATCGCGTTGGCGATTGTCGCAGCGATCGAACGATGGCGCGCCTCTCGTCCTAAGCCCGCATCGCGTTCGACGAGCTGATTGACGGCAGACCGAAGCGTCGAGCCGCAAGCGATCGAAGCGGGCCGTTGAAGGCCCGGAATTGGCTGACGTTCAAATGGTTTTTTGCCGCGTCGGAGCGGTGCGATTTTGGAGGGGTATATGCGTGGGTTGATTTTTAGCGCAATCGCCGGAGCCATGCCTCTTCTGGCGGCTCCGCTGACGACGTTGGGAGCGACTCCGAGCTCATCATTTGAAGCCGGCTCAGTCCGCGTCGATCAATATGGAAGCGGCTCGCCCGCCCTGGTTTTAATTCCCGGGCTTACTGATTCTAGTTCCGTATGGAACACGACCGTTGCCCGCTATCGGAATGCGCACACCATCTATGCATTAACCCTTCCAGGATTCGGCGCGCGTCCAGCGGTTGCGGCCCCGATGCTGGACGCCGTCGATCGCGACATCGCCGCATTCTTGGCACACGCAGAAAAGCCGGTCCTGATCGGGCACAGCATGGGCGGCTTCCTGGCGATTCGCCTCGCCGAGGAGCACAGCGACTTGATCCGCGGCGCGATAGCGATCGATGGACTGCCGGTGTTCCCGGGGCTCGACAAAATGTCTCCACAAGCGCGCGCCTCGGTTGCGTCGTCCGCGGGCAGCAAGCTCGGGCGTGAATCGCCCGCAGACTTTGAAAATGCCGAAGCCCAGCAGCTCTCGTACATGACGAAGCCGGCAAACGTCCAGACGGCGCTGGGGTTTTCAAAAGGTGCAGACGTCGCGGCAACGGGTACGTACATGCAAGAGATGATGTCGGCCGATCTTAGACCCGACTTGTCTAAAATCAGCGTACCGCTTCTGGAGGTCGCCCCGTTTGATGCGACCATCGACCCGAACAACCCGTATATTCCCATGCAAACGCTGCAGCAAAAGCGGGCCTACTATCAAGGTCTTCTTGCCGGCGATCCAACGGCGAAGGTGCTCATGATCGACGATTCGCGTCATTTCGTCATGCTGGACCAGCCCGAGAAGCTATTCGCCGCGATCGACGCCTTTTTGACCGCCCTGTGACCGATTGCACCGTGGTGATTGCAACATACAATCGGGCTGCGATCCTACGCAATACTTTGGAGCGGATAACTCGCTTACCGCAGCGACCGCCAATCGTGGTGGTCGACAATGGCTCGCAAGATAAAACCTCTGAGGTGCTGCGCTCCTTTGGAGATCGCGTGCAATGGGTGCGCATGGCGCGCAACCTCGGGGCAGCCGCCCGAAATTTGGGCGTGCGCCGGGCGCGCACGCCGTTGATCGCCTTCTGCGATGACGACGGCTGGTGGGAATCCGACGCGCTCTCTCGGGCCGTTTCCCGGTTTGACGGCGAGCCGCAGCTCGGACTGCTCAATGGACGCATCCTCGTCGGCCGTGAAGGAAGGATAGATCCCGCGTGCGCCACCATGCAGGCCGCCACGGCTCTTGAAGACGAGGCCGGAAAACCGATCTCTTACTTTATCGCCGCTGCGGCAATCGTTCGGCGTTGCGCCTTTCTCGAGGCCGGCGGCTATCACGAGCGCTATCACATCGGAGCCGAGGAATCGCTGCTCTCGCTCGATCTTGCTTCTCGGGGCTGGAAGCTGCGATACTGCCACGAGGTCGTGTTATATCATCATCCCTCGACGATGACGCGCGACGCGGCTGCGCGCCGGCATCTCGTCCTTCGCAATCGTTTGTGGACGGCGTGGCTGCGTCATTCCGCCTCGTCGGCGGCGCGCCTGACCGCGCTCTACTCGTGGCGTGCCGCGCGCGACCCTGCGGTGCGCGCGGCATTGCGCGACGCGCTGCGCGGCTTGCCATGGATCGTACGCGAGCGCAAGCCGATCTCAGCGGAGCTCCAGCGCCGCATCGAATCTTTGGACACTCCCATTTTTGAGTGATCGCCACCACGCCAAGGTCTTTTCCAAGCCGTCTTTGAGCGGCGTCCGTGGGAGGTTTCCTAAAACCGCTGCTGCACGATCTAAACTCGGCCGGCGACGCTGCGGATCGTCGGGCATGGCGGGGTGAAACTCCACCCGTAACGGCACGCCCGAAACTTCCGCCACGAGTGCGGCAAGCTCGAGCACCGTGACTTCTTCGTCGGAACCGACGTTTATGACCGGCTCCGAGGGATTTGGCAAATCCGAGTACCGCACGACGGCGTCGATCACATCCTCAACATACGCAAGCGACCGCGTCTGCCGCCCATCGCCAAAAATCGAGAAGGCCGCGCCGGTCACCGCGCTTTCCATGAAAGCGGGGATGACGCGGCCGTCGTTGGGACGCATGCGCGGACCATAGGCGTTGAACAAACGCACGACTCGCGCGTCGAGCGCAGAGGACGCACGATAGGCTGCCACCACGGCTTCCCCGTACCTTTTGCCCTCGTCGTAACACGATCGCGGCCCGTTCGGATTGACGTTTCCCCAGTAGCTTTCCGGCTGCGGATGCACCAGCGGATCGCCGTAGACTTCCGACGTCGAGGCGAAAAGCAGACGCGCTCCGCAGCGCTGAGCCATTGCGCAGCAAAGATCGGTTCCCCGCCCGTTGACGCGCAGCGTCTCCAGAGGATGGCGCGCGTAGTCGCGCGGGCTGGCGGGCGAAGCGAAATGGTAGAGCACGTCGAGGTTATTGATTAACGGCAGTGCCTCCGAGACGTCGCAGGAGAAAAACGTAAAGCGCGGCTCGCCGAGCAAGGGGGCGATATTCTGAGCATTGCCGGTTAGACCGCTATCGACGCCCACAACGCGATCGCCCCGCTGTATGAGCTTCTCGGCGAGATGCGATCCAAGGAAACCCGCCACGCCGGCGACGAGCGCTTTCATGCGACCCGCATTCGAGCAGCGAGGCGGCGTCCCACGCCGCGATACTCCAAACCAGCGGCGGCGACGGCTGCACCATCTGCAACGTTGCGCAGGTCGAGCACGCAGCGCCCGTGCATTCGGGCCGCAATCGGTCCCCAGTCGAGGTTTGCGTACTCGGGCCAATCGGTCGCGACGATGACGGCGGCGGCACCGGTACAAGCTTCTTGCGCGTTGGGGCCGCAAGCGATGCCGGGCAGCTGCGCCGCGACGTTCTGCCATGCGATCGGGTCGCTGACGCGCAGCAACGCACCTTTTCCAAGCAGGACGCGTGCAAGCGCGATGGCGGGCGACTCGCGAACGTCATCCGTCCCGCCCTTGAACGCCGCGCCAAGCAACGCGATCGCTTGTCCGTCGACGTCGCCTATTTCCGCTTCAATGGCAAAGACGGCGCGGCAAATTCGTTGGCGATTGACGTGCAAGACCGATTCCAGCAATGTCGGTTCGATGCCGTGGGCGCGGCCCGAGTATGCGAGAGCGCTCAGATCTTTGGGGAGGCACGACCCGCCAAATCCCAAGCCCGGCTGCAAAAATGCCCCGCCGATGCGCGAATCGGCAGCGATGCCGGCGAGGACGCCGTCGATATCCGCATCGACGGCCTCGCAAATGTTCGCAAGTTCGTTGACGAACGAAATCTTCGTCGCAAGAAACGAGTTGGCGGCGTACTTGATCATCTCGGCGGTGCGCACGTCCACGCAGATGATCGGCGCATTCAGCGGAGCGTAGAGCGTTTCGAGGGCCACTCGCGCGCGCACGTCCGCGGTGCCGATCACCACACGGTCGGGGTGCAAGAAGTCATCCACGGCGCTGCCTTCCCGCAGAAACTCCGGGTTCGAGGCAACCGACCAACCACCGCCCGAGCGCACGTTGAGAAGGCGGCCCACCAGATCCGCCGTTTCGACGGGGACCGTCGATTTATTGACGACGACGAGCGGCGAGCTCGCCGAACGCGCGATCTCACGCACGGCGGCACGAACGCACGTCAAGTCCGCCTCGCCGGCTGCGCCGATCGGGGTCGGCACCGCGATGAAAACGATCTCGCAGCCGAAGAGCGCATCGGAGATGTCGGCGCAATAACGTAGGAGCCCTCGCTCCCTATTCTCGACTAAAAGCTGCCCCAACTTCGGCTCGTAGAAGGGCGTGCGGCCGCCCTGTAACGTTTGAAGCCGTTGGCGATCCGTGTCGTAGCACGCGACTCGGTTTCCGAGTGCCGATAAGCACGCAGCAGTTACGAGCCCAACGCGACCGACGCCGCAGATCACAACGTTTTGCATGGCCGGTTCTTACCATGAAGCGGCCGCTTCTTAACCTCGGCGTTTAAGTTCGCTTGCACCGTGGAAATCAGGACCAAGCATCGGTCGCAGTGCAATTGCGGGGGCGCAATTCGTAGCTATGCGCACACCGCGTCGCTGGGAGGCAACATGAAGGTGCTCGGAATCAACGCGATTTTTCACGACAGCTCGGCGGCTCTCGTGGTGGATGGTCGCGTGGCATCCGCTGCGGAAGAAGAACGCTTTAGCCGTCGCAAGCACGGCAAGGAGTGCGTTCCCTTCAGCGCGTGGGAGCTGCCGGTGCTGGCCGCAACCTGGACGTTACAGCAAGCGGGGCTTGCACCAGAAGAGATCGATGCGGTCGCCTATTCCTACGATCCGGATTTGGCCTTTAGCGGTGACGTAGCGGAGCGCGCGTGGGAAGGCTTGCGCACGCTCTACGCGCGCGACATGCCGAACTTCGCCCGCGCGGCGCTGCCGGGAATCGAACGAGCGCAAACGTGCTTCGTTCCACATCACGTTGCGCACGCCGCTTCCGCCTATTTGATGGCGCCGTTCGACGACTGCGCCGTGCTCGTGCTCGATGGCCGCGGCGAGGCGACTTCGTATCTCGCCGGCGACGTCGAGCAACGTCGCTTAACGACCTTGCAAACTCAACCACTGCCGCATTCGCTCGGCCTGCTGTATGAAGAGCTGACGGTGCACTTGGGCTTTCGGCGCTCGTCGGACGAGTATAAGGTCATGGGTTTGGCCGGACATGGCCGGCCGCGGTTCATCGAGGAGTTCCGGCGTCTTGTCCGCGTCGCAGACGGCCGCTTCGAAACCGACCCCGTCGATTGGCTGCAATACGCGCCGCGCCGCGCGGACGTGGCCGAGTTCGAGAGCGAACACGCCGACTTGGCCGCGAGCGTGCAGCTGCGATTGGAAGAGGTCATGCTCGAACTGGCCCGCTGGCTACACGGCAAAACCGGGCGGCGTCGGCTCTGCATGGCCGGCGGCGTTGCGCTGAATTGCGTTGCGAATGCGCGTCTAGCCGCAGAAGGCCCGTTCGAATCGATCTGGGTGCAGCCCGCGGCAGGCGATGCCGGCACGTCGCTCGGCGCGGCCGCGTACGTCGCCAGCATGTTCGGCGATCGAGTCGAGCCGATGACGAGCGCTGCGTTGGGCCGCCACTGGGACGACGCTGCGCTAGCGAACCGGTTGAAGACCAGCGCCGTCCCATTCGAAGAGCCTGACGATTTGGCCGTCGAAGTCGCTCGCATCATCGCCGACGATGGCATCGTCGGCTGGTTCCAGGGACGCAGCGAGTTCGGCCCGCGAGCCTTGGGTCATCGCAGTCTTTTGGCTAACGCGGGGTATGCCGCAAATTTGGACCGTCTCAACGACGTCAAAGGGCGCGAGCATTTCCGTCCGGTCGCTCCGATGGTTTTGGAAGAGCGCGCGGCAGAGATCTTTCAAGGGCAGCTGCCCAGCCCGTACATGCTCTTCGTCCACAAGGTTAAGCCACGGTGGCGTGCGCGCATTCCGGCAGTGGTGCACGTCGACGGGACTGCGCGCATTCAAACGGTCAACCGCAGGCAAGAGCCGCTCGTCGCGCGTCTGCTCGAGACGCTCGATGAGCTGACCGGCGTTCCGGTCGTCATCAATACCAGTTTTAATACGGCGGGACGGCCAATGGTCGACGACCCGCGCGATGCTCTAGAATGCTTTGGATCGTCGCCGATCGATGCGCTGGCGATCGGCCCCTACTTAGTGCGTCGCGCCGGCGTCTTGCGCAGCTCGCCGGCCTACGATGCGGTCGCCGTGTCATGACGGTCGACGTCGTGATACCGACGATAGTCCGCCCATCGCTCGAGACGCTGCTCGGCTCGCTGGCACGTGCCGCACCGCACTTTCGCGGACGCATCATCCTCGTCGACGATCGCCGCGGCGATCCACCGGCGCCGAATTTGGCGAATGTCGCTGAGCGCTTGCGGCCTCGCATCGAGGTCTATCGCGGGTCGGCGCAAGGCCCAGCTGCGGCGCGCAACGCCGGTTGGCGGCGGTCGCACGCCGATTGGATATGCTTTCTCGATGACGACGTGACCGTATCGCACGACTGGTACGCGGCGCTACTGAGCGATTTGGCAACGGCGGCTCCCGATGCGGCGGCCTCGCAGGCAAACGTCGACGTTCCGCTCGCTTCGAATCGGGCGCCGACCGATTGGGAGCGTAACGTCGCGCAGCTATCAACCGCCGCCTGGATCACCGCCGACATGGCCTATCGGCGCGAGGTCCTCGAAGAAGTCGGCGGGTTCGACGAGAGGTTTCGCCGCGCGTATCGCGAGGACAGCGATCTCGCGCTGCGTGTCTTAGCCGCGGGCTATACCATCGCGCGCGGCACTCGTCGCACCGTTCATCCGGTCCGGCAAAGCGACGGTTGGACCAGCGTGCGGATGCAGGCCGGCAACGCCGACGACGTCTTGATGTACCTCGCGCACGGTCGTGGCTGGCGTCGCAAGGCGCAGGCGTCCACCGGCGCGTGGCCGTGGCACGTCGCAAGCGTTGCTGCTGCAGGCATCGCGGTCGCGGGCGCGGTTGGTTGGCTCGCACTGACGGCTCGCTTTGCCGCCGAGCGCATTGCACCGGGTCCTCGCACCGCACAAGAAGTTTCAACCATGATCGGAACGAGCGCCGTCATTCCGTTTGCGGCCGTTTACTATCGGCTCTGCGGGTACGCGTCGATCCGCGGGTGGCGACGAGCGCAGCGGTGATTGAGGTGGTGCTCTTCGACCGCGATGGAACGCTGATTGCCGACTCCGTGCGTAACTGCGATCCGGATGCGGCGCAATTGATGCCGGGGGCGCACGAAGCAGTCAGCCTGGTGCGCTCCAACGGTTATGCCGTCGGGGTCGTCACCAACCAGCCGGCACGCGAGAGTCGCACGCCGGAGGATGACCGGCTCGCGCGAATGCATCGGCGTCTTGGCCGATTGCTCGGCATCGATGCGTGGTTCGTCTGTCGGCACGCGCCCGGCGCCGGCTGCGGCTGCAGGAAACCGCGGCCCGGGCTCATTTTTGACGCGGCGAAGCATTTCGGCGTGTCGACCGGCGAGTGCGCCGTAATCGGCGATGTCGGTAGCGACATGGAAGCCGCCAAATCGGCCGGTGCGCGAGCTATCTTGGTACCGACCGACGTCACGCTGCCCCAGGAGATTCACGATGCGCCGGCCCTGGCAGCGACCTTAGTCGAGGCGGCGCGGCGCATCGTGGAACACGCAGTATGAAACGCCTTCTCGGCGTCCGCCAGGACAACAACGGCGATGCGATTCTCGCCGGGCCGGCGATCCGCGCGCTTGCTGCCGGAGCCGACAGCGTGACCTTGCTCTGCGGACCGCGCGGTTACGCAGCGGCGCAGCTGCTGCCCGGCGTTGACGCAACGATCGTGTGGGAAGCTCCGTGGATCGATGCGAGCCCAAAGCCGACCGACCCGGTCGACGTTGCGAGGCTGCTCATGCGCCTGCAAGCGTACGCTTTTGACGAAGCGGTCATCTTTACGTCGTTCCACCAGAGTCCTTTGCCGACGGCGCTCCTGTTGCGTTTGGCCGGCATAAGAAGAGTCGGCGCCATCAGCGTCGACTATCCGGGTTCACTGCTCGACGTCCGTCACAGCGTCGACGAGAACATTCATGAAGTCGAGCGCGGGCTCTCGCTCGCCGCAGCAATGGGTTATGAGTTGCCGGCCGACGACGATCGCCGGCTGCAATTGCTCGTGAGGAACTCGGCCGACGAACCGTTGCCGCAATCCCCGTACCTCGTCGTCCACGCGGGATGTACCGTCCCGGCACGAACCTGGCCGGAACTCAGGTGGTCGCAACTGCTGCCGCTGCTGACGGCTCGCGGGTGGAACGTCGTTCTCACCGGCGTCGCCGCCGAGCGCGCGCTGATCGCCCGGATCGGCGATCGCCGTAAAAACGTGGTCGATCTGGCGGGACGTACCAGTTTCGCAGAGTTTGTCGGCGTCGTGCGCGGAGCAACCGCCGTAGTTGCGGGCAACACGGTCGCGCCGCACGTCGCCGCTGCGGTTGGAACGCCGGTCGTATCGATCTTTCCGCCGACGATTCCCGCAACGCGGTTTCGGCCTTGGATGGTCGATCACGTCGTGCTCGGCGACCAGGCGGCTCCATGCGCGAATTGTCGCGCGCACGTTTGTCCGGTCGAAGGGCAGCCCTGTCTTGCCGACGTGACGCCCGAAGCCGTCGTCGCGGCGATCGACTCGCTGGTAGGACGGCGAGCGATCGAACTGGCCTCGTGAACGTACTTCTGTGGCACGTGCACGGCTCGTACACGACGGCGCTCGTGCAGGGGACGCATCGGTACTACATTCCGGTCGTGCCGAACCGCTCCAGCGACGGACTTGGCCGTGCTCGGACTTGGAACTGGCCCAGCTCCGTGGTCGAGCTTACGCCGGCCGAACTCGGGCGCACCGCGTTCGACGTCGTTATCTTGCAGCGACCGCGCGATCTCGATCTCGTTCGCGAGTGGCTGGGCGTCGAGCCCGGTACCGATTTGCCGGCCGTCTATCTCGAGCACGACGTTCCGCAGGGCTCCGTCAACGAGATGCGTCATCCGATAGCCGACAACGGACGGATTCCCGTCGTACACGTCACGCACTTCAACGAGCTTTTTTGGGAATGCGGAACGGTGCCGACGTACGTCATCGATCACGGCGTTCCCGACCCCGGCTATCGGTATTGCGGCGACGTACCGCACGGCGCAATCGTCGTCAACGAGCCGCTGCGGCGCGGGCGCATCGCCGGGATCGATTTGATTGGCAAGTTCTTGCGAGCTGCGCCGATGGACATCTTTGGAATGAACGTCGCGGCGCTCGGCGGCTATGAGGACTTGCCGCAACACGAGATGCACGCGCAGCTCGCGCGTCGGCGCGTCTACGTGCATCTCATGCGGTGGACGTCGCTGGGGTTGTCGCTCATCGAAGCCATGCTCCTCGGTCTGCCGGTGGTCGCCTTAGCGACAACGCAAGTTTCGGCGAGCGTCCCGCCGGAGGCCGGAGTCACCTCGACCGACGTCGACGAGCTGGTCGCGGCGACTCGGCGATTCATCCAAGAGCCTAGCCGCGCGCGAGCGGCAGGGCTGGCGGCCCGTCATTACGCTCTCGCACATTTCGGATTGGAACGATTCCTTGCAAGCTGGGATCGCGTCCTGGAGGAGGTACGATGCTCAAAGTCGCTATGGTATCGGAACACGCAAGCCCGCTCGCCGTCCTCGGTGGTGTCGATGCCGGCGGTCAAAACGTTCACGTAGCGGCGCTTGCAGAAAGAATGGGCCGGCAAGGCGCGCAGGTGATCGTCTACACGCGTCGCGATGCAGAGTCGTTGCCCGTTCGCGTGCGCTGCGCGCACAACGTCGTCGTCGAGCACATCGACGCCGGACCGGCGGCCGTTGTGGAAAAAGACCGGCTGCTGCCGTACATGGATGCGTTTGCCGAAGATCTTGCGGCGCGCTGGAACAGTCGACCTCCCGACGTCGTACACGCGCATTTTTGGATGTCGGGCATGGCGTCGTTGCAAGCGGCTTGCGCGGCAAATATTCCGGTGGTTCAGACGTTCCATGCGCTGGGCGTCGAAAAACGGCGCCATCAGGCCGACAAGGATACGAGCCCGGCGCGTCGGCTAGAGATCGAACGGGATGTTGCGACTCGGGCGGATCGCGTCGTCGCGACTTCGAGCGCGGAAGCGTTCGAACTGACGCGCATGGGTGCGGACGCTCGGCGGATTACCGTTATTCCGTGCGGCGTCGATTTAGCGACATTCACGCCGGCCGGTCAGCGGGAGCAGCGCACGGGTTCCGGACGCAGAATTGTTTCGCTCGGCCGCCTCGTCGAACGCAAAGGCATTGCCGACGTCATCGAAGCCCTCGTTGAGATTCCCAACGCGGAGCTCATCGTTGCCGGTGGTCCCGATCGCAGCCAACTGCGGATCGACCCTGAGGCCTGCCGTCTGCGCGCCATCGCAAGCACGCTGGGCGTCGCCGACCGTGTGGACTTTCGCGGGCGAGTTTCGCGCGCCGACGTTCCGGCGTTGCTTCGCTCTGCCGACGCCGTCGTCTGCTATCCCTGGTACGAGCCCTTCGGTATCGTGCCGCTCGAAGCAATGGCATGCGGCGTTCCCGTCGTCGTTTCGAGCGTGGGCGGTTTAATCGATACCGTCGTCGACGGCGTCACCGGCATCCACGTTGCACCGCGCTGCCCGCAGGCATTGGCGGCCGCGTTACGCGCGTTGCTCAATCACGACCGACTGCGATCGCAACTGGGCTCGGCCGGGAGCAGCCGGGTACACGAGCGCTATAGCTGGGCTCGTGTGGCCGACGAAACCCTTGCCGTCTATCGTGAAGCCCAAGCGAAGCGCAACTTCACCTATCGCGCGTCGTAACGGCGGCATGGCGCTGCGCCTGGTGATGCTGCGACCGTTAGGACTCGGCGACTTCCTCACGGGAGTGCCGGCCTATCGGGCGTTAGCACGTGCGTATCCGGCGCATCGCCGGCTGCTGGCCGCACCCGCGGTACTCGCTCCACTCGCGCGAGCCTGCGGCGGGATCGATGCGGTGGTCGATACTGCTCCGTTGAAAGTTCTCGATGAGGCACTCTGCGATGCCGACGTCGCGGTGGACTTGCATGGAAAAGGTCCTGCGAGTCACCGCATGCTGCTTCGCGCGCGGCCGAGAAATTTGTTGGCCTTTCGCTGCGATGAAGTGCCGGAGAGCTGGAGAGGTCCGCCCTGGGAAGACGGGGAGCATGAGGTCGAGCGGTGGTGCCGCATGCTGCGATGGTACGGCGTGCCCGCCGATCCGCGTGACTTGTACCTCGACGACGGAGGAGTCGCGCGGCCGGCGTTCTCGGACATGATCCTGTTGCATCCCGGTGCTGCCAGCGAATCTCGCCGGTGGCCGGTCGAGCGATGGACGCGACTGGCGTGCGCGTTGCGCGGCGCGGGCTGGCGCGTGCTTTTAACGGGAAACGCCCATGAGTTCCTGCGCTGCCGCGCGATCGGAAAGGCCGCGCAACTTCCGATTTCGCAGGTTTTGGCGGGGAAGACGGATCTGCGCAGGTTGACGCAGCTGGTCGGCGCAGCGCGTGCGATCATCTGCGGCGATACCGGGGTGGCGCACTTGGCGACCGCCCTTCGCATCCCATCGGTCGTACTCTTTGGACCGACGCCCCCGGCTCTATGGGGACCGCCGAAGCATCCGCGTCACCGCGTTATTTGGCATGAAGGCCGCGGCGATCCGCATGCCGACCGCGTGGACGAGCGCCTTGCCGCCATTGCCGTCGAGGACGTGTTAACCGAACTCTCGGCGGCGCTCTCGAATGAAGAGGCTCGACCGTTAGAATTTGAAGTAGATGAACGTCGGCGAAACGCCGGGCCAGGATAGCAGCTCCAGCGCGAGCAGCAGTCCGGCGAGCGCTCCTGCCTGAGCCAGGTGAGAGAACTGCGGCCACGTGAGCTTCGTGCCACGTCGCTCGAGAAAGAGCCGAACCGCGCCGAATACGACGATGCCGCCGGCCAAGACGGCTTGCCATCCGGAGAATAGCGCGAGGCCGCCACCGCCGGCGAAGAGCGCTCGATAGACGGTCGTCGCCGCGCCGAAGGTCGGCGAGCGAAAGAGCACCCATGCGAGCGAGACGATGCCGAAGGTGACGACCGCTCGTGCAGCCGTGTTGAGGCCGCGCGGGAGCACCGCGCGCTCGCGACCGATGCCCGCCACGCGCTCGACGCAGAGCAAGACGCCGTGAAAACCGCCCCACGCCACGAAGGTCCACTGCGCGCCGTGCCAGAGACCTCCCAAGAGCATCGTGAGCATGAGATTGCGCAGCGTCGCTGCATTGCCGTGGCGATTTCCGCCGAGCGGGATGTAGAGATAATCGCGCAGCCACGTCGAGAGCGTAACGTGCCACCGATGCCAGAAATCGGTGACGCTCGTCGCCAAGTACGGCATCCGGAAATTCTCTGGGAAGACGAAGCCGAAGAGCCGCGCGCAGCCGATCGCGATGTCGCTATAGCCTGAGAAGTCGAAATAGATCTGCATCGCGAACGCGAAGAGCGCGCTCCACGCCGCAGGCGCGCCGGGGTGACTCGCAATCGAGCCCCAATACGCGTTCGCAACGTCGGCGAACTGATCGGCGATCGCCATCTTCTTCACCAAGCCGAAGCCTGCGCGCGCCAGGCCGTAGCTCACGTCATCCGGACCGGGAGGGTGCCATGCAAAGAGTTCGCCGAAGAACAGCCCCGCACGCACGATTGGGCCGGCCAGAAGCTGCGGGAAGAACGCCAGATAGAGCGCGTAATCCAGCGGCTTTCGAATCGCCGTCATCCGGCCCCGATAGACGTCGATCAAATATGAGATGCTCTGGAAGGTGTGAAAGCTGATCCCGATCGGGACGAAGAGATTGACGAGCCAGGGATTCCCGTGCATGCGCAGCAGTGCGGCGACCGTTCCGGTCGCAAAATTCGTGTACTTGAAGCTGCCGAGAAAGGCGAGGTTTGCGGCGACGCCGAGAGCGAGCAGCGCGCGCGGGTTGCGGTGACGGACGGCGCGTTCCCGCTCGAGCGCGATCGCGATGATAAAATCGCTCGCGGTCAGAATCCATAAGAAGACCAGGTACCACGCGTTCCAGCGCGAGTAGAAATAATAGCTCGCAATCAGCAGCACGTAGCGGCCGGCGCGCCGCGGCAGACCGTAGAAGAGCGCCGCAACGATCGCCACGAAGAGCCAGAACTCGTACGATTGGAAGCGCAGCGGAATGCCGATGCCCGCCGCCGCAGCAAACCACGACAACGAGTGCCGTTTCTCCTTCGCCCTTCGACTGCTCCCCGTCGACGTGACGCTATGCGCCTCGCTCAGGATCGCGTTGTGGCTGACACCATTGCTTGCTGCGTCAGCTCGTTGAAGGATGACATCGGCGACGTCGCGGCCCAACAAACGGCTGAAGCGCAGACTTCCGGCGCGGTTGAGGTGATCTTCGTCGGCGAAGAGCTCGGGACGCTCGAGCGCGATGTACGGCGCTGCGGAAAGCAAATGCACGTGCTGGTCGTGTGCGATCTCGAGCAGCGAACCGCTGGGGGTTTGCGTCGCCTCGCGGTGCGCGGGGCGCGTTGGAATGCGAACGAAAAAGACCGGCACGCCGGCGGCTGCGTAGCGGGCCGCGATCGGCTCGAGCCATTGGCGCCGGTAGACGGCATATGATGGGCTTGGCTTGGCAACGGTCAGCACTTGGCGCGCAATGGCATCACGCTCATCGGCCGATATGCCCGGCGGATACGAGATCGATCTCTGCGCGAAGTCGACGCGAATGCCGGCGAGCGATTCGGTGCGGGGATGGGCGGCGAGCGGATCGTACGCCGGCGATCGAGCGGCCTGCGCGAGCTGCACGACGCGCGCGACCGGATCGGCCGCCAAGGTTTGGAAATCGTCCTGCAGCTCCGGACCCCGCCAGAAGAGGTCGATCCCATACTCGACTCGCTCGCGCGGGTCCGAAAAAGAGCCGGCCAACTTCGGGATGTCGCGCAGCTGCGTTTGAAAAACGACATAGCGCAAATCCATCGGGCGATCGTCGCCGTCGACGCTTCCGATCGCGCTGTCGTCGTCGGCATACGTATCGACCGCAATGACAACGGCGCGTAAGCGCTGGGCATGGGGGTCGATCGCTCGCACGAAGAACGGCCAGCAGCGCGGGGTCGTGCCGGGAACGCCGCCGTTGAGGAAGCGCAAATTGCCGCCGGCGGCACGTGCTGCAGCGGGATCGAGGCCGGAGTAGATTCGCGAATCGCCGAGCACCAAGACGTCGGTACGCGGATCGGCGCGAATCGCTCGGAATTGAGCGATTGCGGCTTCGAAGCTTCCCGTACTCGAAGAGGGGTCGAGAATGCCGCGGTAGAGACCGGCGCGAAACGCGACAAGGTTAACGAGGGCAAAGGCCGCAAACGCGGCCGCAACCACCCTCACACCGGGACGATACGCAAATCGGGGAAGTTCTTGCGATAGAAGTCGGCATCGCCCGTCATCAACGTGCCGACGTCCAATGCGTGCGAGCCGATGACGAAATCGGCCAAGAGCCGTCGCGGATGCACCGCAGGCTCGCGGCCGCGCCGTCGCGCGTAGAGACCAAAGGCGTGCCCGGCGCGCGTCCAAACCGTCTCCGTCAGCTCCCAATCGACGCCCACGGCGGTCGCACTCAAAAATTGCAGCACATCTTGCGGACCCCAGCCCGGGTGCGCGAAGAGCTCGGCGTAGACGACCGGCGAGATCACGAAGCTCGAGCGCGCACCGTGCTCGCGCAAGAGCAATGCCGTTCGGTCAGCCACGGCAGCCGTTCCACCGATAACGTTGACGATCACGTTGGTGTCGAGCGCGACGCTCATTTTTTGCCCCGGCCACGGATCTCACGCAGCCAACGGTTCGTGGCTTCGGCGCTTTGCCCGCGCCCGACCCGAAATCTGCCAACGAATTGCTCGAAGCGATCGGGGGGTAGGTCGGTCTGAATGACGATGCCGTCGGGGCGGATCTCAAAGGCCACGACATCGCCGGCGCCGACATTGAGAGCCTTGCGAACCGCGGCCGGCAAGGTGAGCTGCCCCTTGGACGTAATCTTCGCCTTACTCCTTACCATGATGTAAGGATAGTGAGCGTGCGGGGGCTTGTCAATTCGCCGGACGTGGCTGAGTGCGCTGCAACTCGACCGCACGCGGTACGCGTCAAGCAACGGGATACGAGATGGCTGCAGTCGCGATAGAGCGTAGTCCGGTTCAAAAGCGCCAAGAGACGCCGGTTGCTCTGATCACCATCACGGTGATGCTCGGCCTGATCATGGCGATCATCGACAGCACGATCGTCAACGTCGCACTCAATACCATCGGCGGCAACCTCGGCGCGACCGTCGATGAAGTCGCCTGGGTTGCAACCGGCTACATCCTCGCCAACGTGGTGGTGATGCCGCTCAACGGCTGGCTGACCGCACTGCTCGGCCGCAAGATGTTTTACGCCGTCTCGCTCGCCCTCTTTACCGTGGCGTCCTTCTTCTGCGGCACCGCCCGCTCGATCTGGGTGCTGGTGTTCTACCGAGTGATCCAAGGCATTGGCGGCGGCGCGCTGCAGCCGACGGCCCAAGCAATTCTTTTTGAGACGTTTCCAGCCGAGAGGCGTGGCGCGGCGATGGCGATCTTTGGGATGGGCGCGATGGTCGGTCCGGCGATCGGACCGACCCTGGGAGGCTGGATCGTCGACAACGCGAGCTGGCCCCTCATTTTTTACATCAACATTCCGATCGGCGTCGTTGCCTTCCTGATGACGCTCGCCTTCATACCGAATCCGAAGTACATCGCAAAACCGAAGGGCGGGATCGATTGGGTGGGGCTCGGGCTGCTCACCGCGGGTCTGGCTTCACTGCAGTTCGTGCTCGAGCAGGGCGAACGCGACGATTGGTTCCAGTCGCAGACGATTTTGCTTTTAACGGCCATCTCCGCCGTGGCCTTAATCGCATTCGTCGCCAAGGCGCTGCGCGACAAGCAGCCCATCGTCGACCTCAACGTCTTCAAATTCCGATCGTTCTCGGTCGGCTCGTTCTTGGGGATCATCATGGGCTTCGGGCTCTTCGGCACGGCGCTGATCTTGCCGCTCTTCTTTCAATCGATGCTCGGCTTCACCGCGTTCGACACCGGTTTGGCGTTGATGCCCGGCGCCTTTGCGACCGCTCTTTCAATGCTGATCATCGGCCGGATACTCAACCGAATCGACGGGCGCTGGTCGATCGTTTTTGGAACGCTTCTCTTTGCGTGGTCTTCATGGCTGCTCGGCAATCTCACCGTGCAGGCGGGATATTGGGACGTCTTCTGGCCGCGCCTCGTGCAAGGTTTCGCGCTCGGCTTTCTTTTCGTTCCACTGACGACGATCTCGCTCAGCGACGTGCCGGTCCCGAAGCTTGCCGGCGCGACGGGGGTCTTTACGCTTCTCCGACAGCTCGGCGGAAGTTTGGGCATCGCGATTCTGACCACGCTGCTCACGCATCAGACGGCGATTGCCTGGAACGTGCTGGCATCCGGCGTGACGCAAACCCACGGGTACTCCGTCGGGCAGCTCACGCAGATGGTTTCGCAGCAAGCGACGATGATCGCGTACGACTACCTGTTCCGCGTCACCGCGATCGTCTTCGTGCTCTCGACCCCGCTCGTTTTCTTGATCAAGCGGCCGTCGCGCCCGCCACCCATTCCGCTGGCCGCCGAGTAGCGCCGAAGCGACCCTTACTGCGAGATCACCATGGCGGACGTGCTCGACAGGTTGATTGTGTTCTTCGGCAAGAAGCCGAGCGAGAGGAATTTGAACGGATAGGTGACGGTCAAAGATACGGTACACCCGGGCGCGTTCCCCGAGCTGGTACCCGGGCAGTTCGAATAAGTCGGCGCAGAGACCAAGATCTGACTCGCATCGGTCGCGCCTTCGGAGAGGCTTTGCACGTAGCTTTGAATTTGAGCGCGGGTCGCGTTACAACCGGGCAGGTTGTTACCGCTATTCGTACACGACAGAGAGCCGCGCACGATCGTCCAGCGGGCGCCCTCGCGCGCTACCTGCGCGACGAAGCCGTAGGTGTACATCGCGCGGCCGAAATCGATGATGCCGAAGGTCAGCGTGAGCAGTATCACCATGACGATGGCCGTTTCGGGCAGGCTGGCGCCGCGTTCCCGGTGTTTTCGGCTCACTGATTGGCCACCCGCATGATCGCACTGCCGCTAATCGTCGGCGAGTGCGGTATGCCTGGATAGTTCAAGAGCGAGCTGAACTGGCCGCTGACTTGCACCTGAACGTAATAAATGGTGTTCACCGGTACGCCCGCTCCCGAGCACGCTGCAGCCGTCGGGGTCGCACCGTTTACGGCGCAGAGCACCGTCGGCGTGACGTTCCAGTTTGAGAGATTCTGCCCATCTTGCAAGGCGGCGGCCTTAATGGCATTAACCTGCGTTGCGGTGGACGTGCTTTGCGCTCCATATTGGACGCCGGCGCGCGCTGCGTTCGCCGCGAGAATGCCAAAGTAGGCGAACCGGCCGACCTCGATGAGGCCGATGAGCAAGAGTACGAAGACCGGCGCGAGTATGGCGAACTCTACCATTGCCGTTCCGCTATCGGAGCGAGCAAAAAGCCGGCGCATCACTGAGCCAAGACCGCCTGTTTGATCAGGGATTGTCCCGGAGGCGGTGTCGCAAGATCGTAGGCCGCGCTACCGTTGAAGGTCGCCGCGCCGACCACGATGAGCAGATAGCCGCCGTTCGTGCCGTTGAAAGTTACTCGCGTCGCGCCGGGTGCGTAGATCAGGCCGCTGAGCTTCATCGAGCTGCCGTTGAAATCCGGGCTGTTCGTATTGCTCGGCACCTGGTAATAGAGAACTCCGGTGTTGGGTCCGGTCGTCGGAGCCGAAAGATTGACACCGGCTCCGTTGAACGTTGGAGGCGTTCCGCTAGCCGTGACATAGAACGTCACACCGTCGCCGGTGATGCCGTTCGTCCCGTTGATATCGGTGGAACCATTAAAAACGTACTGGCCCGGCGCAAACGTTACGTTGCTGCACCCGTTCAAGGTGAATGAGCTATAGCAACCAGGCTGGATGGTAATGTTGGAGAGGCCGTTGTCGTTCAGCGACTTGCAACTGGTGGCTGGCGGAGGGTTCGCGGCTTGGTAGGCACAGCCGGTTATCTCCGGACAAGGATCGGCGAGCTTGAGCATGGGTGCCGGCGTCGCGGCGGTGAACGTCGTTCCGTTTTCGATCGGCGCGGCTCCGCCATAGCCGATGCTCGCGGCATCGAACTTTGGATCACCGTTGAATATCGCCGTGTCATTCATAAGGAAGGCGCACCCCGGTCCCGTCACGGTATCGCCGTTGAAGGTAGACGACGCCGTCGCGCTTACCGCAAGAAAGCAAGGCGGCGGGACGTTGTTGGCCGTAACCAACGCGACGGCTTGAGTTGACTCCGCGCCGCTAAGGCCGAAGAGCCGCGTGAAGAATGTCGGCGCTTTTGCTTGCACTTGCACCGAGACGGCGCAGCTGTTGCCGGCGTACGGCCCTGAGGCCGGCGGGTTGTTTACGGCGACCGTCACGTTATTAACGCCGTTGGTGAAGCCGTTGTTCGCCGAATCCGCGTCGGCGGCGGTCGTCGCGGCACCGGAGTTGGGGCAGCCCGAGTAGACCAGCTGCTGGGCACCGCCGACCGCGGCCGCATCGGCTGCGGATTGTTGCTGGCGCTGGTGATATTCGAAATAGCCGACGTCGACCGACATCCCGGCAAAACCCATGATCGCCGTTAGGCAGATGGCAATCAACGGTAAGACCTGACCGGACTCGCGGCTGCTTCGCATTCTCAATCTTCCTTCGTGGAGGGGGCCAGCGCGACGGTGACCGCGCCGTTATACGGCCCGGTGGTGGGCGGGTCGTCCACGGTCACCGTCACGTTTTTCGCGCCGTAGCCGGCGCAAGTCGTTTCATCGTACTCTCTGCGTCATTGCGAGATCACCATTTGTGATGTACTCGACATTGGAATGCCTGACTTCGGCAGAAAAGGCATTACGAACCCGAACGGATATGTCACCGTCACTGCTACGGTACAGCTGGGCGCGTTCGTTCCCGAGCCGCCGCCCGGACAAGAGTAGGCCGGCGTGGCGTGAATACTGCTAGCCACGGTCGCACCCTGGGAAAGGCTTTGCACGTAGCTTTGAATATTAGCGGCGCTCGCATTACAGTTGGGCAGTGTATTCGCGCTATTGGTGCAGGAATCGGAGCCGCGCACGGCCGCCCAGCGCGCTCCCTCGCGCGCGAGCTGCGCGACGAAGTCGTAGGTATACATTGCGCGGCCGAAGTCGATGATCCCGAACGTGAGCGCGAGCACCGCGGAGATGACGATGGCAGTCTCGGGCAGACTGGCGCCGCGTTCGCTGTGTTTTCTCCTCATTGGTTGGCCACCCGCATGATCGCACTTCCGCTTATCGTCGGCGCCGATGGAATGCCCGGATAGCTCAAGAGGGAGTGAAACTGGCCACTGACTTGCACCTGGACGTAATAGATGGTGTTCGCCGGCGGCGTAGCCCCCGGGCTCGGACAGGGCGCCGGCGCGGCCCCATTTATGGAGCAAAGGTGGTTCGGCGAGACGCTCCAGGCAGAAAGGTTCTGTCCGTCCTGTTTGGCGGCGCTCGTAATGCCGGCGGTGTCGGCCGCAGTGGATAACGTCTGAGCTCCGTATTGCGCCCCAGCACGCGCCGCGTTGGCGGCAAGGATCCCAAAGTACGCGAATCGCCCAACCTCGATGAGGCCGATGAGCAAGAAGACGAAGACGGGAGCGAGGATCGCGAATTCGACCATGCTCGTTCCCGCCTCGGAACGCACCAGCTTTTGCGCCGGCCTTTCGATCGCAAGACTCACAGCTATTGCCCCAAAACTGCGGTCTGGATGATCGAGTTACCGGCCGTGGGACCAGTGAGGTTCCAGCCTTCGCAGCTGGTTCCGTCGAAGTTCATGTTCGCAAAGACCAGCACGACGTACTTGCTGATATTGGCATTGACTTGACCGACCGCGGCGGGCGCGTACACGAGACCGGTGACGCTCGTATTCGAACTGGTAAACTGCACCGCGGTAGTATTGCTCGGGTCTTGATAATAGAGAACGTTGGCGTAAGGTCCGGACGTGGGAGCCGATAAATTCACACCGTTACCTGCGAGAGTCGCGTCCGCGCCCGGCGCGACGTAGAGCGTAACGCCGCTTCCCAAAAGACTCGCCTGATTACCGCTCTGCGTCACGGCGCCGGTAAACTCGTACTGGCCCGGCTGCATGGTAACGGTTCCGCCGGAATTATTGAAGGTGCTGTAGCATCCAGGACCGATCGTAACGTTCCCGGACCTGTTGTTGAACGCAGTGCACGAACTGGCTGCGATCCCTTTGTTTGCAGCGACGAAGGCGCAACCTGCGATCTCCGGGCAAGGATCGGCGACCGGGAGCATCGGGGTGGGCTTCGCATTTGAAAAATCTGAACTGCTGCCCGTCAGCGCATGCGCATAGCCAAACGACGCCACGTCAATATTGTCGCCGCTCGTTTCCACACTCGCGCTGTTGGCGGCAACGCCGCAGCCCGGTGCAGTTATATTCACGCCCGAAAGGTTCAGCGTCGCGGTTTGGCTCAGGAGGAAAATGCAGTTCTTGTCGTTCTTGACCAGAAGCGCGACCGCTTGCGTCGATTGACTTGCGCCGCTCGCACGACCGTACAGCTTGGTGAAAAACGTGGGAGTCTTCGTCCCGGTAACCCCAACGCTCACGGCACAGGAATTGCCCGCGTACGGCGCCGGCGAGGGCGACGGCTTCCCCGAGGGTGCCGGGCTCGGCGTCGCAGGCGGATTGTTCACCGTAACCGAGACGCCGTTTGCGCCGTTGGTATAACCGTAGCTCGCGATGTCGTTGTACGCGGCGGTCTGTGCCGAGCTCGAACTCGGGCAGCCGGCGTAGGCGAGCTGCTGGGCCGCTCCCAGCGCAGCCGCATCGGCGGCCGACTGCTGCTCGCGCTGGTGATATTCCCAGTAGCCGACGTCGACGGACATGCCGGCGAAGCCCATGATCGCCGTCAGGCAAATAGCGATGAGCGGAAGTACCTGGCCCGACTCTCCCCTGCGTCTCATTCTGAATGGTCCTCCTAAAAGCGAATACGTGTGGGGCTGAAAATCGTTAAAGCCCTAGCTCGAAAGAGGTAAGGGCCTACGAGGGGCCCCTTGACCCCTCTGCCCGATTATGCTACATATGGCGTTGAGCCGTCAACAAGAATTAACGCCGCGCGGCAATAAAGCTTCCGCAAGGCAGGCAGCAGGGTTGACGAGCAGCCGCTCATAGAGAGCGGCAGCTTGCTTTGGGTGGAATCCGGGGGCAGCTCGTCACGTTACTCACTCATTCACTCACTAACCACCCCACAGGAGACGCGCACATGATCGCCACCCTCACTTCAATGACTCGCGACGACGAAGGCGCCACGATGGTCGAGTACGGCCTCTTGGTTGCTTTGATCGCGATCGTCGCTTTGGCCGCAGTATCGGTCCTCGGCAAGAACCTCAGCACCCTGTTCAACACCGTCGCAAATACGATCTAAGCCTGGCCGAAAGGCAGTACCGAAATGAATGCCACGCTCGAATCCATGGCCCGTGAAGACGAAGGGGCCTCGCTGGTTGAGTACGGCCTCCTGATCGGGTTTATCGCGCTGGTCGCCCTGGCTGCAGTCCAGGTCGTCGGCGCAAATCTCAGCACCATCTTCAACACCGTCGCCAACACAGTCTAAGACGGTACACTCAGAAAGGGAAAATCACGAAAATGCTCGCCACACTAAAATCTATGGCCCGCGACGATGAAGGGGCCGCAATGGTCGAGTACGGCCTGCTGATCGGATTCATCGCACTGGTTGCGGCGCATTCGGTCAAGGCCGTCGGCACAGATCTCAGCTCAGTATTTAACAGCGTCGCAAGCAAGGTCTAAGGCAGGGCGGAACCCCGGTACAAGTTCGTCTTTGGAAAAGCGAGCCGGATCTTCCGGCCCGCTTTCGTTTTTACGGAACGATCGTAACGGTTTGGACGACGCTCTCTTGCCCGAAGCCATCGGTGAAGCCGGCCACGACCGTGTAGCGCGCCGCGACCGAGACCACCGGCGCTCGCAAGCTGACGACGCTTGCGTCTGCTCCAACGTCGGTTCCGGCCACCTCGTGCGATTGCGTGTCGTTGAGCGTGAGCCGCATGCCGTTGCGCGGCGATATGATACGCACCCGAATCGGATTGCCGCTTTTTACGGTGCGGTTCAACACTTCGAAGGTGCCGTTTTCCTGCGCAGCGGTGCCGACGGTCGCGTTGGAGTCGTCGCCGGCAATTTGCGAATCGTCTGCAGCGGCCGGCGCCGATAGATTTGCGACGACGATCCCCGCCATCGATTGCGCAATCGAGTTTCCTTTCGTGACGTGCAGAAGCACCCGCAGCTCGCGAACGTTCGGCTCGACCGGAACGACGAACTTCGTGAGTCCATTGCGCGAAAATGGCTTCTGCGCCCAAATCGTGCCGTCGCTGTCGAGCAATCGCACGTAGCCGCCCTGCGCGGCAGCGCGATAGCTGACGTCAACCGTCTGGCCCGGTTTGGCGACGACCGGATGGACGGAGATATCGTCGATCTGCGCGCCCCTGATTCGAGGCACGAGCGCGTTGAGGACGCGAACCTCGGTGGCGTTTCCCAACGGCCCACTCATGACGAGCTGCAGTGTATATGCGCCGGGTACGCTCGCGGGTGGAATCGCGATCGGAATCGATCCCGAGCGCTCGTCGAGCCGCCCACCTTGGAGACGGCGGCCATCCGGCGCCACGACCGCATAGGCGAGCCGGCCCGCACCGGCAGCACCGTACTCGGCTAGCACGGTCGTGCCGGCGAGTGTTTCCGGAGGAACGGCCAACGCGCTAATACGGGGGCGCGCCGCGTCGAGCGCGGCGAGCGCCAACATTCCGAGCACCAATGTGAGCGCACACGCCGCAGCGAGCGACACGTAACCGCGCAGCGGCTTCCCGATCTGCGGGGCGGCGGCTTCCACGATGCAGTGCACGCCGTTGCCGACGATTTCGGCGAGAGCGCGATCGAACGAAAGAAAGTCGCCCGGCCACAGCGGGATTTGGGTCACTCCGGTTGAGAACGCTTCGACTTCAAAGAACGCGGGATAGGCCAGCACGGCATCGCCACGACGCGAGATTACCCAGGTGCGGCATACCAGCGACGAGTGCGTGCGATTGATGACGCGCAGCGCATAGAGAGCGACGCCGAGCCGGCGGTCAAAGGTCTCGAGGGCAAAAAATGCCGAGACGCTTCCTTCCGGCGTCTGCATCGCCGTAGCCGAGCCGCGCTGCGTGGCCGATCGTAGCGGCGTCGCGCGCCAGACGTCCAACGCCGTGCTCATGACGTGCGCCGGCCGCTCACTGCGCGACGACCATTTGGGACGTACTCGCCATAAAATACCCGCCGACGTTGGCCGGCATGTTGAGAAGCATGAACGAAAACGGATAGGTCACGGTGACGCTGACGACGCAGCCGGGTGCGTGCCCGCTGATGCCCGACGGGCAGTTCCATGACGGTGTGACGGCGATGCTGCTTGCATTCGTTGCTCCCTCCGAGAGGCTCTGCACGTACGCTTGAATGTCGCTTTGGCCGGCGTTGCAGTGATCGAGGAAGACGCACTTAGAGCCGCGCACGATCGCCCAGCGCGCACCTTGCCGGGCGAGCTGGGCTACGAAGGCATAGGTGTACGTGGCGCGGCCGAAATCGACGATTCCAAAGAGCACCGCGAGCAGCACGCAAAGCACGATCGCGGTCTCCGGCAGGCTGTTGCCGCGTTCGCGTTTGCGCGCGCTCATTGATCGATCACCCGCATCGTCGTCGTGGCTCCGATGGGAACGCTGGGAATGCCCGCATATTGGATGAGCGGGATGAAGATACCATTGACTTGCACCTTGACGAAATAGACTAAGCCTGGAGGAGGTGCGGAGCCCGAATTACTTACCGGACACGGCGACGACTGACCGTTTAACGTGCAGAAGACGGATGCCGTCACGGTAAACTGTGAAATGCTTTGCGCGTCTTGAAATGCCGCCGCCCTCGTAGCGGGTCCGTTCGCGGCCGCGTCGTCAGCCGTCGCAAGGTTTTGAGCGCCATACTGCACGCCGGAGCTGGCAGCGTGTGCCGCAAGGATTCCGTCGTACGTATACCGTCCTACGTCGATGGTCCCAACCAACATCAGGGCCAAAAAAGGTGCGACGAGCGCGAACTCCATCATGGCCGTACCGTGCTCGCGAGCGACCGGCGCGCCCGAACTCACTGCGCCAAAACCGCCTGCCGTAGAAGGGCTTGACCCGGAGGCGGCGTGGCGAAGTCGACCGCGGCGGTCCCATTGAAGTTCGTCGAACCAAAGACCAAGACCACATAGCCGCCGTTGCCGCCGTTGAAGAGCGCCGAGGTGGCGCCCGGAGCGTAAATGAGCCCGCTCAACGTGTCGTTGGTGCCGTTGAACATGGGCGAGCTCGTGTTGCTCGGCACCTCGTAGTAGAGAACACCGGCATAATTTCCGGTTGCCGGCGGGGACAAATTTACGGTCGCACCGTTGAAGTTCGGGGCGGTTCCCGAGGCGGTAACATAGATCGTGACGTTGCTTCCGCTGATATGCGCGCCGTTGAAGATCGACGTACCGGTTAAGACGTACCGGCCGCTCATCGTTACGTTCGCGCCATTGAGGTTGAGCGAACTGTAGCAGCCCGACGCGAGGAAGCCGTTGTAACCGTTGCCGTTGAACGAACCGCAAGCGTTCGTCGGGGGCGGATCGTTCGCGAGATAGGAACAGCCGGCGATTTCGGGGCAAGGATCGGCGACCGGCAGCATCGGCGCCGGAGCTGCACCGTTGAACGTCGCCCCGTTTTCGTTGGGGGCCGGCCCGGCGTAACCGATGAACGGGGCGGCGATCGTCGCGCCGTTGAAGTTCGCGGTGTCGTTCATGGCCAGGGAGCAACCCGGAGAGCTCACGTTGCTGCCGTTGAAATCTGCTTCCACCGTCGTACTGAGCAGATAGATGCACTCGGGAGCATTGGGCGCCGTGACCATGGCGACGGCTTGAGTCGACTCGGTCATTCCGCTGGGAAAACCGAACAGCCGGGCAAAGTAGGTTGAGACGTGCTGGGTGGTTATCTGCACGCTCATGGCGCACGCGTTACCGGCAAAGGGCCCGCTCTGCGGCGGATTATTTGGCGATACGGCCACGTTGCCGCCGTTGGAAAAACCGTCGCTCCGGGCGTCGCTCTGCGCGGCGGTTACCGCAGCCGAAACATTCGTGCAGTTAGATTGAACCAGCTGCTGCGCTCCGCCGATGGCGGCCGCATCGGTTGCGCTCTGCTGCGCCTGCTGGCGGTACTCCAAATAGCCGACGTCCACGGCGATACCGCCGAAGCCCATCAAGGCGCCGAGGCAAACAGCGATCATTGCCAAGACCTGCCCCGCCTCGCGCCCGCGCGTCACCTGGTTATGATCTCCGGTGTCATGACGAAGACCACGTCGGTTTGCGAATTCTGATAGGCCGTCGAGGTGAAGAGCTTGCCGAGAATCGGAATGTCCGAGAGCAGCGGAATCTTGGAGATCGTGCGCCGCTCGAGCCGTTGCACGAGACCGCCGAGCACGATGCTTTCGCCGGGACGAGTAATCACGTCGGTGGAGAGCTGGCTGACCGTCAGCGCCGGGATCGTGAAGCCCGAAACGATGACCGCGTTGGCATAATCGAGTGCCGAGATCTGCGGCGCGATGACTGCGTGGACCGAACCGTTACCGAGAATGCTCGGCGTTACGTTGAGCTGCACGCCGTAAGGCTGATACTGAACGTTGACCGCTCCCAGCCCGGTCGAGGTGACCACCGGTATTTCTCCGCCGACGAGAAAGGTCGCCTTGTTGCCGGGGCTCGTTACCAAGTCGGGACTGGAGAGAATCTTCGCGTTTCCGTTTTGGAGGAGCAAGTTGAGCGTTGGCGCCAGCGTGGTCGCACGATAGAAGGGCTGGATCGTAAAACCAAGACCGGTGCCGACGGCCGAAGGCGATTCGGTAAACGGAAACAACGGCGGGACGAGCGTCGGCACCGTCTGTCCCGGCGGCAGCTGCGCGCCGAACAGCGAGATCCCGAGATTCGACATCGCGGTCTTGTCGACTTCGAGCACGTAGACCTTGATATCGATCTGGCTGTTGTTGATCGAGCTGATACGGTCGATGAGCTCTCCATTGCTCGCCAGGTAGGGACCGGCCAAACCGCGAGCCCGATCGAGAATCGCTTGTGCCGTAACGGCGTCCGTCGCGCTACCGCTGACGATGACGTTGCCATGGCCGTCGGGGTCGACGCGGATACCGCTGGCACCTGGGATATTTGCGATGGCGCGCTGCAGGCTACCGAGATTCTGGGTCACGGTCACGGCGTTGACCAGTACGGCACCCTGGGCTTTTACGATCGGATCGAACCGCCCGAGGACGTCGTTGATTTGCTGGAACTGAGCGCCGTCGCCGACGGTGCCGCGAACGACGATCGAATGGTCGAAGCTGATCACCTCGACGCCCGGCGCGGCGATGGCGCTGCGCAGCATCTGCGCGACGTCGTCGAGCTGCTGCTCCGTCACGGTCACTTCATAGGTCACCCGCCTGCCGGCGGCCCAGACCAAAACCGTGGTATGACCGGGGGCTTTTGCGTTGACGACTACCTGGGAGGTCCCGATTGGTACGACGCCGGCGATGCGGCCGTCGCCTACCGCAACGCGGGTAAGGCCCTGCGCTTTCAACAAGATCGAATGACCCGATTGAATCGAGAGCAGGGTCACCTGATCGGCGGAGACCGGCGCGGCGTACGCGACAAAAGCCAGCGTGGCGGCTAACGTGACCATCCGGCGAGCGATTGAGATCATTACCCCTCCAAAAGGTAGACGCGGGCGCTGAAAGCGTCCGGCCCGAAAGCATTATCACACGATTCTTCGCGTTGAGTCGTTAACAAATGCTCGACGTTGAGTTAGAATCAAGGGCGATGGCTTGAGCTTTTGTTGCAAGCCGGTACTCCCAATGTCATGATTTGCCGCACCAGGAGCAATAGGAGGTACGCATGCGGTTTTATCGTCAGGTGGCTTTCTTCGCGCTCTGTTCGCTGCTTCCGACGCTTGGCGCCGGCGCCGCGCCGGAGCAAGGGATTCCACTGGCCAGAGTTGCCCACGCAGCCAATCTGCAATACCAATGGCTGACGGCAACCCGTGCGGTACAACTGAGCGGTCCCGGCATCGTGCTGGTGGTTCGCCCCGGCGATAACTTGTACGAGGTCAACGATCGGGTCGAAGTGACCCAAATCGCGCCACACTACGTTTCGAACGACATCTACGTCTCAAGGGCGCTTGCCACACACATTACACAACTTGCACGGCAAGCGGAGTTGATCGCCAACGCACAAGCAGCACAAGCCGCGAATGCGCAAGCCGCTGAGGCAAATCAAGAACGCACCGAGACAATCGTGGGGGAAATGCAGGGAACGATCGAGCTCAACGTTACGCCGCTCAAGGGAGCAGAGGCGCTGCTCATTGCGGGACAGGCGCCGCCGACGGCACCCGTGATGATTACGCTCCTCGCAACGCTCTCATCGGACCTTCCCAACGTTCTGCTCAGCCGTCACCTGCTGACGGCCGGCCCGGACGGGAAGTTCCAGGCGATTCTACCAATTGCGCCCGACTATATGCGCGACACATTCATCCACGTGCTGGCGACATCGTCGCCGGGCGTAACCTCAGCAAGCGCGCAGCTCCTGGTCCATGAAGCCAACGCGGGAATCAAAGTTCCCGCTGAGGCGCAGCCTGGCGGGATCTGGTAAACACCTAGCAACACTACACACCAAGGAGAAAGAATGCTCACCACCCTCACTTCGATTATGCGCGACGACGAAGGCGCAACAATGGTCGAGTACGGCCTGCTCGTGGCCCTCGTCGCCGTGGTCGCCATGGCTGCGGTTACGACGCTCGGCACGAAGCTCAGCACGCTCTTCAATAGCGTCGCCAATACCATCTAAGCGGTTCCGCTTTATTTTCGGGGCACGGGCCGAAGCCGCGATCGTGCCCCATAGGTAGTTTTTAATACGTGCTTCTTCCCGTCTGGCTTACACTCGCGGGCTGTTTTGCCGCAACGTATTGCGACGTACGGACGCGCCGCATTCCCAATTTGCTCACGGGATCGCTTGCGGCCGGCGCACTGATCCTTCACGGTTTGGGCGGCTTGCGGCCGGCGGCCGAGAGCCTTGCCGTGATGGCGGTTTTGACGGCGGCAGGTGCGTTCGTCTACTCGAAAGGGGGCATCGGCGGAGGCGATATCAAGCTCGCCATCGCGGGCTCGGGTATGCTGGGCTACCCGCTTTGCGTGCCATTTCTGTTCTACACGGCGATTAGCGGCGGACTCCTCGCCTTGATCTTCTTGGCCCTGCGGGGAAACGTCCGGGCATCGGTTTCGCGGGTCGTCTTGATGGCGTTGGCCGGCGGCCCAGGCATCGCCACCGACAAGCGCGAAACGCTGCCTTACGCCGTCGCCTTTGCGTTCGGAGCCGTCTTCTTGGCTCTATCGCAAAGCGTCGTTCCATTTTTGAGGATAACGCCATGAATACTCGCCGGGCAACACTTTTGATTGCGATCATTTTGGCCGTCGGAACGGGCTGGATCACCTTGACCTATCTCTCCTCGTTGCGTCCTGCGCCGACCGAGCAGCGCGCGGTTCTGATCGCGGCGCAAGACATCCCCGCTCGCGACCGGATCGTGCAGACGATGCTTCACGTCGAGATGCGCCCGGCGCAATCGCTGGAGCCCAACGCGCTCTCCAGCACGAATCAGGCAGTTGGCTCGCTCGCGCTCATCACGATCCCGGCCGGGTCGCAGCTCACGGCCTCGACGATCGGGTCCAACGTTGAGTTTGCCCTACCGGTACGGCTTGCGCCCGGCATGCGCGCGGTAAGCATTTCGATCGACCGCATCAAAGGCGTTTCGGGGATGATCTTGCCTGGCGATCGCGTCGACGTCATCGCGATTCCTCCGGCGCGTGGAACCAGGTCACCGCAAAAGGCGGTAACGATCTTCCGAGGAATTCGCGTGCTAGCGGTGGGGACCACGCTTGAAAACGCCTCAGCGACGCCGGGCCCCGACGAACAAAACGCCTCCACCGTGACGCTGGAAGTGAATCCGAAACAGGCCGATCTGCTTGCGTGGGCCGACGCAAACTCGAGCCTGCGCCTTGCGTTGCGCTCGCCGCGCGAAGCCATTCGATCGGAGCCGGTCGAAGATCTGACGTTGGCCGGAAACGAGCCGCCCGCGGCCGTGCCGCCCGTAGGACCGGCCATGCCGGCGTTCCCGGTGCCTTTAGCAGCGGCGCCTCCAGTGGTGCGAATCCCGATCAATCCGGTCGAGACGATCGTAGGCGATCAAATCGTCGACCCGCGCAACGCCCACTAGGCACGACACCGATGGCGCAGTCACCGATCGCTCTTTTCGTCGGCTCCAAGGGCGGCGCAGGCACGACGACGCTCTGCCGCGAGTTGGCGCGCGCAATGCGGGAAAAGCGAAGCGTCGCCCTCGTCGACGCGGACTTAACCGGACGGCGCAGCGTTGCCGTGCTCTTCGAGGCGGTGCGCAGCCTCGATGCCGCGCGCGTTACACCGCCGATTTCCGGCGCACGGGCCGACGGCATCACGATCGTCGAGCTTACCGAGCGGTACGACGAGGCGTTTACGCTCGCGGAGGAAACCGTCGAGGCTTTTGCCGCCGGCATGACCGGGTTCGACCTCATTTTGGTGGATGCTCCCCAGCCGTTCGCGGCCGCGGTTCGTCCGTTCGTCACGAGAGCAAAACGCTTTTTCCTCGTCTTCGAGCCGACGCTCTTGGGCGTCGCCGGAGCGCAAACGATGCTCGCCGACTTGAAGCGCTTCGGTATTCCCGCCAATCGCATCGACTTAGTGCTCAATACGCGCAGCGAGATCGGTGTCGAGCCGCGCAGCAGGATCGAACGGGCGCTGGAGAGCAAAATCGTCGCCGAAATTCCGCTTTCGACCAGCCGCAACCATGCAAAGAGCATTGCCGGGCTGCAACGCTACCTCGAGTCTCTTCCCGCCGAAACCGCGCTTGGAGCGCTTCAGCCATCGGCGGGTCACGCGTATGTGCGCCCCAACGGTCACGTTTCGGCGGCTGCCGGTGCGGTCGATCCGCAACGCGATGCGTTTAAGCAGGAGGTGCACACGTCGCTTCTCAGGCAGCTGGACCTCGTCTCGGCGAGCCTGGCACATACCGACGCGGCGAAGCTCGCAGAACTGCGCACGAAGGTCGAGAGCATCGCGGCAGCTCTCGTCTCTGAACGAAAGTTCGCCGGTTCGGCCCAAGAGTTGGCCGAGCTACGCCGCGAGATCGTTGACGAAGCGCTCGGCTTGGGGCCACTCGAAGATCTCATGAAAGACCCGGACGTCACGGAGATCATGGTGAACGGGCCGGACAAAATTTACGTCGAGCGGCACGGCGTGATCGAGCTCTCCTCAAAGCGCTTCACCGAAGCCCGGCAGCTCCGATTGATCATCGAACGCATTATCACGCCGCTGGGACGTCGCATCGACGAGTCGTCGCCGATGGTGGATGCACGGCTCCCCGACGGCTCCCGCGTCAATGCAATTATCGAGCCGGTCGCGATCGACTGCACGGTGCTTACGATTCGCCGCTTCGGCCTCCACCGTTTGACCGTCGACGATCTGATTCGGATCGGGGCGGCCCCTCCGGCGATCATGGACTTCTTGCGCGCGGCGGTGCAAGCGCGCCTCAACTGCGTCGTGAGCGGCGGCACCGGTTCGGGAAAGACGACGTTCCTCAACGTGCTGTCGTCGTTCTTACCGGTAAAAGAACGGATCATCACGATCGAAGACGCGGCGGAGCTGCTGCTGAATCAGCCGCACGTCGTTCGACTCGAGTCGAGACCGCCCAACATCGAGGGCACGGGTGAGATTCGGATCCGCGATCTCTTCCGCAACGCCCTGCGCATGCGGCCCGACCGCATCCTCATCGGCGAGTGCCGCGGACCGGAGGCGCTGGACATGCTGCAAGCGATGAACACCGGCCACGACGGCTCGTTGACGACCGTGCACGCGAATAGCCAGCGCGACGCACTCTCTCGCGTCGAAACGATGGTGCTGATGGCGGGCTTCGACCTCCCGGTGCGAGCGATTCGAGAGCAGGTCGCAAGCGCGCTCGATCTCGTCATCCACACGGCTCGCCTGCGCGACGGTGCGCGCAAGGTGATCGGCGTGAGCGAGGTAGTGGGGATGGAAGGCGAGATCGTGACGATGCAGGAGATTTTGCGTTTTTCGCAACGCGGCGTTGACAGCGATAACCGGGTGCTGGGCGAATTTTGCTATAGCGGCGTGCAGCCGAACTGCCTCAAGCGATTCGAAGAGTACGGAATTCCGTACGATGCGCGCGGCCTCAACGAATTGGCGCCGCTCAAGATGCTATGGTGACGATACTCGCTCCGATCGCGATCTTTGCCGGGGTCGCGGCGACCGTCTTCTTCGCCTTCTTCGCCTTTTGGAGCTCGGTAAACCGGCGCGCCACCGCCAGAGTCGAAAGCCTTGCCGATAAGCTCGACCGGGCCGGCATCGGAATGAGGCCTCAAGAGATCGTTCTCACCGTTTCCGCCGGCGTCGCGATCGTGTGGGTTTCGCTCGCGTTCCTCATGCACCTGGGACTCGTCGTTTCGTTGCTTTTGCTCCCCGCCGTCGCCGCGATGGGAGGCCTTTGCTTCTACGTCTACGTGCAAGTCAGCATGCGCAAGCGGCTCGACTCGTTCACGACGCAGCTCGAACCGGCGACGCGACTGATCGCCGGAGGATTGCGAGTCGGATTGGGCTTGCGCCAAGCCCTGGCGATCGTCATCGAAGAGCTTGCGGATCCGGCCAAGCATGAATTCCGCCGCGTCATCGGTCAGACGAATCTGGGCGCGAGCATTTTCGATGCCATGGATACCATGACGGTTCGCATGCCGAGCCACGAATCGCTGATGCTCGCTCGTGTCTTTCGCGTGCAATCAGAGACGGGAGGCGACTTGGCAAGAATCCTCGACCAGCTCGCCGACACGATCAAAGACCGCCGCCAGATCCAGCGGAAGATCTCTTCCCTGACGGCCGAAGGACGGCTGAGCGCGTGGGTGCTGATGGCCATACCGCTCGTGTTGGGCCTTTTTATATTCGTCACACAACAGGACATATCCAGCGCGCTCCAGCACACCTTGATCGGTCACATCGTGCTGCTGGTAGTGCTGGCATTGGAAACTGCAGCGTATTTCTCACTGCAAGCGCTGTTGCGGATAAACGTCTGATGGCGCTCTCGCTCGGTTATCTGATTCCGATTCTTCTGGCGCTCTCGACCTTCTTCTTCGCTCTCTCGCTGCTTCCAACCAAGAGCGTTCTGAGCGAACAGCTCGAAGAGCTCAAGGCGCGCGACCCGCTAAAATCCGAGCGTAACGAGTATCCGCTTCTCGGGCGCGTGCTGAGCGAGGAACGGCGCATGGCGCTCGCACGGCGGCTCGCGGAGGCCGGATGGTACACGATGACGCCGATGAAGTTTTTCCTGCGCGTCGTCGCCGGCGGACTTTTCGGCGGGTTGCTTAGTCTGCTGGCGCTTCAGCTCGTCAACATCCCAATAGCGTGGGTTCTGCCGTTAATCGTCATGATCACGTTTTGCGGCGGCTACGCGCCGTTCTTCACTCTCAACCGGGCAGCCGAAGCGCGCCACGCGGCGATTCAAAAGAACTTGCCCGAGTTTTTGGATATGGTCGCCTCGACCGTACAGGCGGGCGTCGCACTCAATTCCGCGATGACGTATGCCGTTGAGGCGGTCCCTGGGCCGCTCGGAGATGAGATCAAAGAGGCGCTCTCCGAAATTCGACTTGGTCGAGCGCGCGCGGACGCGCTGAAGGCCGTCGGCGAGCGAACGAATCATCCGGCGTTGCGAAACGCGTTGCGAGTCATCACTCAGGCCGAGCGCTTGGGTGCCAATGTCAGCAAATTGCTCAACGATCTGGCGCAGGACGCTCGCCATCACCGCCTTATGCTAGTCGAGGAGATGGCGGCGAAGCTGCCCGTCAAGATGGTCTTTCCGATGGTCTTCTTCATGGTACCGGCGATCATCACGATCATCTTCGGCTCGGTTGCAGCCAACTATTTTGCGACGCGTCCATGATCGCCGTGGTTGCCGCGGCAGTTTTTTTCGCGTGCATTGCTTTTATCGGCACGCACGTGAGTCGCATTGTCTGCGCCGACATGCCGCCGGCAGAAGACGGCCCCCCCTCATCTAAGCCGCCGTACGCTGCGCTCGTCATCGCTGCCGCGCTGCTGGGCGGCTTGCTCGTCGCGCTGGGCACCGCAGCGCTTCAGATCGGAATCGCGGCAATCGTCGTTTTCGCGCTCGTGACCTGCTGGTGCAGCGATGCAATCTGCGGTATCGTGCCCGACGTGATCACGCTGCCTTCGCTGGCCGCGCTGCTGCTCTTCGGCCTAGCGCAACGCGATTGGGGCATCCTCGTCTCCGCAGCCATTGCGTTCGCGCCGTTCGCCGCCGCGGCGCTTCTCTCACGCGGCTACGGAATGGGATGGGGCGACGCAAAACTCGTTGCGCTGACCGGTGCGGCGCTGGGCGCGCCTCTCGCGGTGATGACGCTTGCAGTTGCGTGCGGCGCAGCGGTGATCGGCCATCGGCTGGCTCGAGGAGCGCGCGGCCCAATTGCTTTTGCGCCGTACATCGCTGCTTTGACCGGTATTGCTCTACCGCTTGGGCTGGCACGCTGAGTCTGACGCGACTCGCCCTCGTGCTTTGGGGCGGTCTGTATCTCGTCTTGGGACCGCTTCGCTCCCCCGGCGACGGCGATTTGTACTGGCAGCGGTGGCTCGGCGACCGGCTGCTCCTCACGCACCGGCTGCCGACGACTCTCGGAAGCGAAACGTTCACCGCGGCAGGCGCGCCGTGGGTCCCACAAGAGTGGCTCTTCAGTCTCGCCGCGGCCGTTGCGACAAACCATCACGTTTTTCCGTTGCTTTCGATCCTCGTCAGCGCCGTGCCGCTTGTCATTCTGGCGTCCATTTACCTGCGCGCGCGCGGCAGCGCGCGTCCCGAAGCAATCGGCATCGCGTTGCTTTTTTGCGGCATGGCCTTGCTCGAGTCGTTCGGAGCTCGCGCGCAGGTGCTCGGATGGGGCGCGCTTGCCGTCTTCATGCTTTTCTTGGATCGGCGCGACCGATGGTATTACGCCGCAATACCAACCGCCATCGTCTGGGCGAACCTGCACGCAAGCGTTCTGATTGCGCCGGCAATAGTTCTCGCGAGGATTGCGGCTAGCGCTGCCGACGGCGGGTTGCGCGGCCTACGAACGAGCCGCGATCTCGTGATGCTGCCCGCGGTAATGGCTGCTACGTGCTGCACCCCGTTCGGCTGGCGACTACCCGCATTTGCTATCGCATTCTCGGGAAGTCCGATACGGCACTTCATCCAGGAGTGGCAGCCGCCGGGATTGCACGACCTTTCGTTTTCGCTCGGAGCGCTTTCGCTCGCACTCGCGATTTTAGCCGGAGGAAGAACGACGTTAACCGCCGACAAACTGCGGAGTTTTCCGGCCGCGGTGCTCCTTACCGCGATGCTTTTGGCGTTCAGAAATACGGCCCTGTTCGCGATCGTCGCCGCGCCGCTGGCGGCAACCGGCTTGACGGCCGCCTTTCCGCGTCTCTCCGAACTGGGCAAAAAGATGCGCGAGCTGGAGCCCGTCGCGCTCGCGAGCATCGGAGCGGCGATCTTGCTGTCATCGCTCGCCCTGACGCGTATCCAGCGCCAGCAAGCCGCACTCTTGCCCATCGCTGCGATCGCTTCACTCGACGACGGGCTCGATCATCGACTGCTTTGCGAGAACTTCACGTGGTGCAGCGTTGCCCTTAGGCATCCGCAACTGCGAGTATTTATCGACGGCCGGTGCGACGCTTACCCATTGGCCATCTGGCGAGAGTATATCTCCGCAATCAACGCGGGAACCTCGTGGAGCCGATCGCTACGCGATCACGACGTCGATTCCGTCGTGGCGGCACGGGGAAGCCGCTTCGCGGTCGCGGTAGCATCAAGCCATCGCTGGAAACGGGCGTTCGAAGACCGCGCCTATGTGATCTTTCGGCGTGAGTGAACCAAAGGTTCGTTGGATCGGCATTGCCGCCGTTGCGGTGCTCTGGGTCATTGCCAACGTCGTCGCCGTACATGCCGCGATCGCCGGTTCGTACGACTGGATTACCTTTTACGGCGCCGCCTCCACGGTCGGGACCGGCGCGCTCCTCAATCCGGCTCACCATACGGCCTGGGAGATTGCACATCATCTCCCTATATCACCGTTTGTCTATCTCCCGGCGATGGCCTGGTTCTTTTGGCCCGAAGCTCAGCTGCCGCTCGCAGTTGGGAACATCGCATTCGTTGCGCTCATGATCTTTACGGCGATTGCGGCTGCGGTCGTGCTCGCGCCGATCTACGACATAAAAATCGTTAACGCCATCGCCGGCGTGTTTGCATGGGCGCCGACGACCACGGGCATTATTTACGCACAACAGGCTCCTATTGGACTGCTCTTGGAAGCGCTGGCGATCGCCGCAATCGTGCGCGGCTCTTGGTGGATGGCCGGGCTTTCCGTCGGCCTGTTGCTGTACAAACCAACGGACGCTCTCATCTTCGTGCTGCTGCTCGTGGTTCGCCGTTTGTGGCGATCGCTCGCCGTCGTCGTAATCTGCGCCGCATGCTGGTACGTCGCATCGTTCGCCGCGACCGCAGGCGACGCACTGTGGCCCTGGCACTATCTGCAGCTCTTGCATGGGTACTACACGCCGGATTTTGCAGGAAATGCGCTACAATCGATTAGTATTCCGCAGCTGCTGTTGCGCGCACACATCTGGCCATGGCTGGCATTCGCGTCGGTTGGCCTCGTCTTTGCGCTCGCCGTACCTAAGCTGTCGACTGCTTCGCGTCTGGAGGCGGCCAGCATCGCGCCGGTTATAGGAATAGCCGCCAGCCCGCACGTTTGGCCGCACGACTTGGCATTGATGCTCCCGAGTCTCTTCTTTTTGGCCAAATCTCGCAGCGACGTTGTGCTCGCAAGTTATGCGGTGGCGGCCGCTTGGATCTTCTATCCGATACTTCGGTTCAATCCCGCGTCGCTTCTCGTCTTTGCCATCGCAGCGTATTTCCTGTTCGGGCGTTCTCGAGCTGTCGCAAGTACAACGGCCAACCGCGAATACGCCGACGGTGCCAAGATAGCATGAGCGCCGTTCGGATCGTGGTTGCTTTATGGGGAGGCCTCTACCTCGTGCTTGGGCCGCTCGCGCCGCCGGGCGACGGTGATCTATGGTGGGAACATTGGCTCGGCGGCCTCATTTTGCGTACGCACCACCTGCCATCGTCGTTGGGTCCGGAGACGTTTACGTCATCTGGAGTACCGTGGATCCCGCAGGAATGGGCCTTCAGCGTTCTGGTTGCCTTTTCAATGGATCACGGCGTCTTCTGGATCCTCGCGTTGCTCGTAAGTGCTATTCCCGCGGCTATTCTCGTTTCGGTCTACCTCCGAGCGCGCGCGCAGGCAGCGCCGGAGGCGATCGCCGCCGTTCTCGTCCTCTGCGGTCTTGCGCTAACTGAATCATTCGGCGTGCGCGCGCAAGTCGTCGGCTGGCTATTCTTCGCCATCTTCTGGTGGGCTTTGGAGCGCCGCGACGGATGGTTCTATGCGACGATTCCGATCGTCGCGATCTGGAGCAACTTTCACGCCAGTGTCCTGATCGCTCCAGCGATCGTTCTCGCTCGAATCGTAGGGATGGTGCTCGACGGTGGAATCGGTGCGGTTCGAAGGAGTCGCGAGGTGTGCCTCTTGCCGCTGGTGCTGCTCGCGACCGTCTGCAATCCCCTAGGCTGGCATATCCCCGCCTACGCCATCCGGGTCGTCGCAAGCCCTATTCTGCGGTTCGTCGAAGAGGAGCGCAGGGTCCAGCTCAGCGACGTCGCCTTCGTCTTGGGTTCTTTGCCGATTGCGCTGCTGCTCTTGGTTCCAAAGCCTCGCGACCTGCTGCGGCGTAAGGCGGAGGGCCTGCCGCTGGCGATGATCTTCGTCGCAATGATCTCAACTGCGAGGCATATTCCGCTCTTTGCGATCGCCGCAGCGCCGCTCGCGGCGCGCAACCTCGGGCTCGCAATTCCTCGATTGCGCGACGCGGGCCGGCGCATTGCCGAGTTGGAGCCGGCGGCACTGCTCGCGGTTTGCGTAGCGGTTTTGCTTTCCGGGCTCCTTCTCGTCTCGGGTCAACGGCGAGAGCCGCCTCACATGCCAATCGCCGCGATCTCTTCGCTGGCCTCGCACGGCGATCGTCATCGCGTCTTTTGCGAGAACTTTGCGTGGTGCAGCATCGCACTACAGTTCCCAAATCTTAGCGTATTTGTGGATGGGCGTCTGGACCCGTTCCCCCTCAACGTCTGGGAGTCGTACATATCCGCGGTTACCGTGAAGCCGTCGTGGAAAAAAATACTCGATCGATATCGCGTCGATGCGGTCGTTGCACGCCGTGGAAGTTCCCTCGTCAAAAAGCTCGCCGCGGACCCTCTATGGCATGAGAGCTTCGAAGACGAGCGTTACGTCGTCTATCAACGAGGCTAGGACTCCGATGGTGTTGAGGCTCTCGAGCGATCGCATTCGGCTCTACGGTGGAGCGCTGCTCATTCTGGGCTTCGCTCCGTTGCTGCTCTTTCCGAACATGGAGGGAAATCGTTGGCGCTGGTCCGCGCTTTGGTCGAGTGACTGGTCGTATTTTGTCGGAGGCGGCGCGACGGTCGGGACGCCGAATTTGCTTGGCCCTCAACACGTCGCGTGGGAAGCCGCCCACGGTTTCCTCGTCGCCTTGCCATGGAGCTATCCGCCGGCGGTCGCGTGGTTCTTCTCCCCGTTTGCCCATATGCCGCTCTGGCTGGGATTTTGGATCAATGCGCTGCTCATGCTGGGTGCGTGCATCGCTTCGGGCATCGTGGCCGCACGAGCGTATGGTCTCCCTGTCGGCTTTTCGATCTTTGCTACGTTGGCCTGGGAACCGGCCGTCGTCTCCATCTCGGGCGGGCAGAACGGCAGCCTCGCACTCTTGTTATCTATGCTCTGCGTCTTTGGGCTAGCGCGCCACCGACCGATCGTGGCTGGAAGCGCAGTCGGCCTGCTCCTTTTCAAGCCTACCGATGCGGCCGTGTTCGTTCTGCTGCTGCTGCTTCGACGCGAGTGGCGCGCGTTAGGCCTGGTGGTTGCCGTTTGCGCCGTGTGGTATATCGCCAGCGTCCCGGCGACGGCGGGAGATTGGATGTGGCCCGTCCACTACGCCGCTTCCCTATCCGCGTGGTATCCCCACCAGCAGTACAGCCAATGGCTCATTAACCCCTCGGCACTGGCGATCCGTCTGGGGCTACCGGCGCTCCTCGCCAATGGGCTCAGCGCGGTCATGCTAATCGTTTGGTGCACGATCGTCGTGCGAGTGTCGTTATTAGAAGCAGCGAGTTTTGCCGGCTTGCTCGCGGTTGCTACCAGCCTCCATTCAAACCCGCACGAAGCAGCACTGCTCTTACCGGCCATTTTTTACGTCATGACGAACGTACGCGAGCCGTGGCGAACGAGGATCGTCGGTATCGCCTACGCGATCGGGGGCGTTTCGATCTTCCGGTGGTTCATCGAGTTCGATCCGGTGACTCTCCTGGTAGCGCTCGGCGCATTCTTCTATCTTGCCCTACGGCTCGTGTATCCCGTGACGCTTTTCGGTACGTGGAAGCGGCCTCTTACCGAATAAAGATACCAACGCAGATACCGCGGAAGCCATTTCCATAGCCGGAACTTTGAACTGCCGGCCGTCCGATCGGTCCACGTTGCGGGCAATTCGCTCACACGCGCGCCGGCTAACCACGCTTTGATCGTAATCTCCATGCTGATTTCAAAGCCCCCGTCGCCTTCGACGTCCAACGATCGCAAAAGTGACGTTCGGTACGCTTTGAACGCATTGGTCGCGTCGCGGGTGGGCAGTCCCGCACCCCAGAAAAGCGATAGGCCCGCAAATCGTGAAAGAGCTCGCTTCAGCAACGGGCCGCCGTTTTGCCGTCCCCCGCGCATGTACCGGGAGCCGCATACGATATCGTCTCCGGATTGAATCCGAGCGTACATTCGATCGATCAGGAGAAGATCGTCCGAAAGATCCGCCATGACGACGACGACGGCGTCGCCGGCAGCGGCATCGAAGCCCGTACGGAGCGCGTTTGCGGGCCCTGGTCCGAGATTGTTCTTGAGCAGCCGTAGGGCGTACGGCAACCGGCGCTTTTGCGCACGCACCTGCGCAATCGTCGGGTCGGCCTCGCTGTCGTACACGACGATTACCTCGGCTTCACTCGTGACGGCGCGCGCCAGCGAGTCGAAAAGCGGCCCGATGTTCCCCGCTTCATCTCGTACGGGAATGACGATGCTCAGCAGGTGCTTAACCGCTCTTTTTCATGATAATGAGAAACTGCTTGCCAAAGAACCGCCACACGAAAGGCAGCTGCAGATAAAGCCGCACGAGGAAGAGCGGTGACCGGGCCGAGCCCTCCGACATGCTGTAAGGGAGGAAGCGATCGACGACGCGCCCGCGAGTGAAGCCGGCCAACTCCATGGCTTCGACCATCGAGCGGTCGCTCAGCGGAATCTGATGGTCGATGAAATCCCAATATGCACCGGGAACGTAACGGATGTTGGGCCCCATTGCGACCAGCGTTCCTCCGCTTCGTAGTGCGCGGTGCGCGTGCTCCAACGTGGACCTCAAAGCGTCTTTACTTGCGAGGTGCTCGAAAAAGTTCGACGTAAAGATTACGTCGAGAGAAGCCCGTGCGATCGGCCAGGGTTCCGACGAGTCCCGCTCGATGAACTCGACGTCGGAAGCAAGTCGTCGGCGCGTAGCCGGATTCGCGTCCATCGCGTACCGCTTAGCCGCCCGAACGTTGTTGATGAACTCGCCGTAACCGCAGCCAAGGTCGAGAACTCGCGCATCCGCAGCGATATGCGGCTGGAAGACGCTTTCGACCAGCACTCTCCAAACCGACGCGCGATACGCTTCGTGGTGCGCGAACCGGCGCGCATAAATCGCCTCCTCCGGGTTCATGTCCTCAGTTTTCTCCCGCTTCCGAACGTCAAGTAGCGGTGACCGAGGAAGCTGACCGGCAGCTGCACGAAAAGCGCCGCGATCTTTGCGGCAATGGGAACCAGATGAAACGCGAGGACCGACGTCTCGACAACGAGCTGCGTGATGACGAACGATGCAAATAAGACGGTAACGTAAGCGGTCAGCTGGTACCCGTGCGGCGCGCCGGCGACGCGAAACGTCCATATCTTATTGAGCAGGTAATGGGCGACCGTCGCCAATGCGAACGCGATCGTCGTCGTCAGCGGCAAAGCCACGCGCAGCAACACGAGCGCTTGAAAACAAGCCACGTCTACGGTGACCACGACGGCGCCGACGGAAACATACCGAACGAAATACTCCGGATTGCTCGTGCCGGAAGCCGACCTTTTCAGCAGCGAGACCATCGGTGGAACTCGGACCTCCCGATGCATGCTTCGACATTGACGGTCTTGCGACTTGGGAATTTGGTTGCGGAAAGCGGGTTTTTCAGGGAAATTCGGCCGGCTACCAAGAATCGATCTCTAGCCTCAAGCTAGATGCTGGGGCATTTGACGTTGGAGGCGACATGATCGAGCTGCGGCCCGGAAACCGGCCGGAGGCGGGACCTTACCGAGATGGACCCATTACCGACCGATACGATACCGTCGTCGTCGGAGGATTCGGGCACGTGGGCTTGCCGCTGGCCGTCTCTTTGGCGAGCTCGGGACAACGGGTCTGCGCCCTCGACATCGATGCGCGCGTCGGCGACTCCATCGCGAGGGGGATCGTCCCATTCGCGGAGGACGGCTGCGAACGGGCGTTACGAGCGGCACTCCAAGCGAAGACCTTTGAAATAAGCCTCGACGAACGCGTGATCTCGAAGGCGGACGCCGTCATAATCGTGATCGGAACGCCCGTCGATCGCCACCTCAATCCTGACTTCGACCCGTTCTGGGCGGTGCTCGACTCGGCTATGGAACATCTCCTCGACGGCCAACTCTTGATATTACGAAGCACGGTCTACCCGGGCACGACCGACCGTCTTCACCGCACTCTCTTGGAACAAAACAAGCAAGTCGACGTTGCATTTTGCCCCGAGCGAATTACCGAGGGTAAAGCGATGGAGGAGCTGCGCTCGCTTCCGCAGCTGATCTCCGCATGTTCCGATTCCGGGCTTCAGCGCTGTCGCGCGCTCTTCGCTCGACTCACCGGGGACATGGTGGAGCTAACACCCCTCGAGGCAGAGCTTGCGAAGCTTTTCTCTAACACCTGGCGTTACACGATCTTTGCGACCGCAAACCAGTTCTTCATGCTTGCCAACGATCAAGGCGCCGACTTCCATCGCATTCACCACGCGATGACCTGGAACTATCCGCGCCTCAAGGACATTCCGACCGCAGGGTTTTCAGCCGGCCCGTGCCTCTTCAAGGATACGATGCAGCTTGCGGCTTTTAACAATTACCGATTCTCGCTCGGCCACGCCGCTATGCTCATCAACGAAGGGCTGCCCAATTATCTCGTCGACCGCCTAAAAATACGTTACGACCTCTCGCAGCTAACCTGCGGGATTCTGGGCATGGCCTTCAAGGCGAACTGCGACGACAAGCGCGATTCGCTCTCGTACAAGTTACGAAAGGTCTTACGCTTCCAAAGCCGCGAGGTTCTGTGCTCCGACGAGCACATCGGGGACCCCGATTTCATCGCAGCAGAGGAGCTCATCGATCGCTCGGATGTCGTTATCGTGGGCGCGCCGCATCGCGAGTATCATGCGATGCCGTTTCCAGACCACAAGGTGGTCGTCGACATCTGGAACATGTGGGGTCACGGCTGCGTCCTATGAAGAAGGTCCTGTGCCTTGGCGGTGCGGGCTTCATCGGCTCGTACGTCGTTCGTGATCTTCTCGACGCCGGCTATCAGGTGACGGCAGTCGACAACTTCTCCAAGTATGGCTACCTTCGGCACGACTTTTACGAGCATGCGCATTTTATTTTAGAAACAAAAGACGTTCGAGCCATGTATCCCGCCGAATTTGCAGGTTACGACATCGTGCTTTGCCTAGCGGCCCTGATCGGAGGCGTCAAATACTTCCACCGTATTCCGTACCGCATCGCCCGGGATAATACCGAAATTCTCGCTCATGCGATCGACGGCACGCTGGCGGCCGCGCCCGAAGCGATCTTCGTGTACTTTTCGTCCTCCATGGTTTACGAGCGTATGAGTCGGCCCGTTACCGAGGAGGACGCGCTGCAGCAGCCGGTGCCGATGACGAACTACGGAATGCAAAAGCTCTTCGGGGAATTCATGACGCGCGGAGCGCACGCCGAATTTGGCTTGCGGTACCTAATCGTCCGGCCCTTCAACGCCGTGGGCGGCGGCGAGCTGCCGGACGTGCGGCACGATGGAAGCGTAGATTTCGGCATGGCTCACGTGATTCCGGACTTCGTCTACAAAGCGATGATCAAGCAGGCGCCGTTCGAGATCTTCGGGGATGGACGGCAAGTTCGGACGTTCACGCATGCACGCGACGTTGCGTCGGCCCTCCGCATCATGCTCGATCGCGGCCTCCATAACGACGACTTCAACGTTTGCGGCAACAACACCGAGACGGTGTTGGAGCTGGCGACGAAGATATGGGCGCGAGTAAACGCCGAGCAGAGTTTTCCGGCGACGAGAACCGTGCCGGCACCTTCCTCCGACGTGCGTTTTCGGGTCGGCGTTTCTGAAAAGCTTCGTGCAGCAACCGGTTGGGAACCAAAGTATGGGATCGACGGCATCATCGATGACACCTACCGTTTCGTTTCAGCAGCCCTTGGATAGAGCCTCCCGAGGGACCGAACGTGTTATAATGCCGGCAATGGCCACCCGTATGAGGCGCCCAGATTTTTTGAGCGCCTTAGTGGGCGTTGCGGTCGCGAGCGTATCGCCGTCGGCGGTTCGGGCGGCGGTGCCAAACGGCATCAAACGCGTTTTATGGCTGCGTCACGCCGGCACCTCAGAGGAAATCGACGCGCCTTTCTGCCTCGATGGAAAGACGGTCTACGATGCCGGTTATCGCATGATCTGCTGGCTGATGCGCGACCGTCACGTCCCCATGGCGCAAGGGTACGTGCGAGTAGACATCGTCGAGATCGAAGCGCTGTGGGAAGTGCAGCAGGCGCTGCTGCTCCATGGAATCCGCCAACCGCTGGTGATCACGAGCGGTTATCGTACGGTGCAAACAAACGACGCGACGGAGGGTGCGGCCCGCAACAGCATGCATCTTTACGCGAAGGCGGCCGATATGTACGTCCCGGAAGTCTCGATGCGCGACCTCTTCGATGCGTGTTGGTCGCGCGCCGTTTCGGGTGGAATCGGCTACTATGACGATCACGTGCACCTCGACTCGGGAACGCGCCGTTACTGGGTTGGCGATCTCGCCGTGCCGGCGCACGTTTCCTCGAAGAATTGGGTAGAACCCTCGTATGGAGAAGCTGACCTATGGGGGCGTCGTCTACCTAGCGCTTAACTTTCTCATGGTCGGCGTGGAAGCTCGCTGGCACGTGCTCTATCGCTTGACGCTCTTTGACGCAGCCGCGATCAAGACGCTCGTTCCATTAATCGCGAAGGTCGTTCATCACAGCATTACTTAAAAGCCGCAGTTGGCTGCATCCGGCGCGATAAATTGGTCGCAAGCCAAAAAGCCGCGCCTCCGAGAATAGGAATAGCCAGTGCGTCAAAATGCATCTGCCTAGAGAACACGTAGATCGGCGCGATGGTGTAGGCCGTTGCGATGATGCCGGCGCGCACGAGATTGAGCCGGCTCGCCCCCAGCCAGAGCGCCGGAAGCGCGAGAAACGCCTCATAACCCCACGCGTGCGGACTCGCCGCTAGGCCGATGAGCGGCACGATGCTTGCGGCTTCCAACCGTGAGACGCGACGCAACAACGGAGCGCTTCCAACGAGGATCGCGGCGCCGACGATCCCTCCGAAAAGCGCCGGCAGCCCGAGGCGGGCGAGCATGGTTGGAAGGCTGATTGCGAAGTCGGAGTTCATGGCAACGTCGCTGCGGTAGAGCGCCGCAAGGGCGTGCACGTACGGTACGGGCCAAAGCCAATCGTTGGTCGCACCCGCGCTGAGCGCATACCAGCCCGCGGCGCAAAGCCCCACGATGCTCAGCGAACGCCACTCTTTCAAGACGATCAAGAGAAAGAGGAGCGGCACGGCGTCGGTGGGCTTATAGAGAAGCAACCCTACGGAGAGGCCCGCCAGCGCTCGATCGTGACGCACGATCCCAGCGATCGCTGCGGTGATCAAAAGCAGCGCGATGGCCGAGTTCTGCCCCAAGCAGATGGCAATCACGAACGGCCACCAGGCAAAAGACATAAGCGCGGCGATTGCGATCGAAAGCCCGTAAAGCTTTGACGCCAGCCATGCGGCCGTCGCAGCGGCGGCGACCATCAGAGCGACGTAGAGAAAATATCCGGTCGCCAGCCGCACATGGGCAAAGGGCCAAAGTGCCCAGGCAGCGCCGGGCGTGTACGCAAAGCGCGAGGCAAGGAGATCGGCGCTTCCCACGGTGCGGCCGGCATGCCAGAAAATGCGCCAATCGTCGCCCGCTCCGCGTACGTCCATGGCCGCGATGACGATGACGGCCAACACCAATCCGAGGGCGGACCACGTCAAGCGCTCCCTGGTCATGCTGATTCGGGTACGAGTATCAGGCGTGGTTTGCGCGCGAGCACGAGCGCCGGCACGGCAAAAGCTACGAGCCCCGCCCAGGTCGGAAGGCGGAGCAGCCACATAATCGGACGATTTGTGGAGTTGCCGAGCACTAATGCGCGCCAGCTCGACTCGGCGAGACGCGGATCGATCGCGGGATGAAGGCCGCCGTGAGCGATCGTCTGCGCCGCCGGAAGCGAGGCGAGCAGAAAGAGCATGAAAATCGCACCAAGTGATGCCAGCACCACGCGCGGCGTCCAGGCGCGGTCGTGCCACAGCGCATACGTCAAATACCCCGCCGGAAAGAACGGAGCCAGGAAGAGCGCGGCCGACGTCGCCAGCATCCAGGGCACCGCGAGCAGGATCAACGCGCCGAAAAGCCACCCGCGGTAGATCTGCGAACGCGCGAACAAGACGAGGCAGGCCGGAACGGCCGCCGCTATTTCCACCGTATGGACGAACGAACCGCCGAGGAGCGCGAAGGCAGGCGGAACGAGCAGCGTCAACGCGGGCTCATCGTAGCGGCGCGCTAGGCGAAGCGCGACCAGCACGCCCAACGCGATCATGAAGAGATACGAGATGCTTCCGGCGACCACCGCCGGCTCATCGGCCAACCCGAGCGACGACGCAATGGTCGCGAGACTATACTGGTTGTCGCGCGAGACTTCGGCCAACGCGTGCGCCGGAAGCACCGCGGTGACGTACGCAACCGTCTGCGGGAGCCCGCCGCTAAAAACGGAGAGCGCGCCCAACAGTCCAACGGCGCCCGCGAGCGCAAGCCGAATCGATGGATATGCTATAAACAGCGCAACCGCGGCGGAAAGCGCGATGTGCGGCTCGATCATCGCAAAGGTAACTGCCACGACCGCCGCGACGACGCGGCCGCGCTGGACGCACCGGGCTGCAATGACGATGGCAGCGAGCGCGAGCGGCAAAATGTTTCCCGACGAGAACGAGGCGAGGACGAGCGAAAGCGCGAGCGCCGCCCAAGCGACGAGCAGCGATTCGCCGCCGACGCGTGCCAGCGCACAGACGGCGATGACGCCGGCCAGCGCGATGCACGTCCACCAGAGAATTGCCGCAGCGCCAAACGGCAAGAACGTCAGCGGAGCAAGCAACGCTAGAACGTACGGTGGATACGGCGCCGGAACCGTCACGGTCGGCGGCGCGCGATAGTACGGTGCCGGCGTGCTGCGTTCGCAGTCATGGAGCGGCTGCACGAAGTACGGATTCATCCCGGTGCGCTCCGCGAGCGAGGCGCAATAATAGGCGCGAAAATCGACCATGAGCCAGCCGCCGGAACGATCGCCGTAGAGTTGTGCCGCCAGCGGCAGGACCGTGCAGAGGGCCGCGAGCGCGACCGCCGGCGCGCGGCTAACGCGTAGCGGCACAACGCCGGCCTCGCGCATCAGCAGGGCGAGCAGCAGCGCAAGCCCCGCCCAGGTGGGCGCACGCAGGGCCCAGGCCGCAATGGTGCTGGTGGAACTGCGGTGCGCAAAGACGCTCCACGACGCCTCGGCGAGACGCGCGTCGATCACCGGTAGCGCTGCATGCACGCTGGATTGATGCGCGGCGGCGGCCAACTCCATTAGACCGAAGAGGAGCGCAGCGGCGGCCAGACCCGCCAGAAGCGCGGCGCGAGCATTTCCGTCCCAGTACCGCCAGGCGAGATAGCCGGCGGGGAATGCGGGAGCGACGATCAAAGCCGGCGAGATCGCCCAAACCCACGGGAGGGCCAACGCCAGCAGTGCGACGATTGCGAGGGTGCGGTAGCGCGGCGCCGAGTATGCAATCAGCAGCACGGCCGCGGGAATTGCCGCCGCAATCTGCGTGATGTGAATGAACGTTCCGCCGAAGACCGCAAAAGCCGGCGGAATGCAGACCAAAAAGGCGTCGTTGCGCCTTTTCTTGGCGAGCATTCCGGCGACCAGCGTGCCGGCGCCGAGCATCGCGAGGTACCACAACATACCGGCTCGCACGGCGGCCGTTTGCGAGAGCCCGGCGGCTGAAAGCACCGCGGTCAAGCTGTACTGCGTGTCGCGCGTCACTTCCGAAAGCGCGTGCGCCGGCAGCACGCTCGCGAAGTACTCGAGATTCGCCACGGGACCGATGAGCGCCAGGGAGAGCGCAGCCAGCGCGCCCAGTGCGAGCGCGAGGCCGAGGCGAGTTTGCGGCGCCCAGACCGCAAGCGCAACGCAGACCGGCAGCCCCAGATGCGGCTCGATCATCGCACCGGCGGCGCAGAGCGCGGCGATCCTGGGGCGCCCGCTCGACGCGCAGTATGCCGCCAAACAGATGAAGGCGAGCGCGAGGGGGACGACCTCGCCAAAGGGCAGTGAAATGACGCCGAGCGAAAGCGCAAAGCCGCCGAGCGCGATTTCCCAAATAACGTTCGCACAGCGCGCGAGCGCCGCAATGCATGCGATCCAGGCGAGCAGCAGCAACGATGTCCAGAGCGCCGCCGCGAGTCCGAACGGCAACAACGAAAGCGGCACGAGCGCCGCGATGGCGTACGCCGGCAACGGCGCCGGGATCGTTACGCCGGGATTTTTTTCAAAAAAGCGCTGGGGACCGAACGAGATTTCGCACGAGCGCAGGGGCTGCGTGCGATACGGATCGGCGCCGTGGGACGCGACGCGCGCCGCGCAATAGAACGCGCGAAAGTCGCCCATGAAAAAGCCGGTGCGCGCTACGATCTCGGTCTGGCCGCCTAGCGCCGCCAACGTCGCAAGGACGATGGCCGCGCCGATCCAGCGCCTTCGCACGGGCGCTAGGACGCCGAAGCGCGACGAATATCCGGTTCGGCGGCGATGGCGGACTCGTCGAACGCGGCGACGATCCGGGAGATTCGTTCCAGCACGACGGCGTGGCGCTGCTTGAGCAGCGCATCCAGCGCTGCAACCCACGGCTCGTGCGCGTCCCCGATGAGGAGATCCCCACGATAGACGCGTGCTGCGCTGCGGTAGTGCGCGTAGGCCGCGCGCATCTCGCCGCGCTCGTATTGGTCGTCGGCGTCGTTCACGTGCGTTGCAAAGCGATTGACGTCGACGATAACGTTATCGAGGTCGATCGAGATGTCGTCACCGGCATGGAAGTAGGACTCGACTTGGTTAAAGCCGACGATTTGGGCGATGGCCTTGCGAATGTTCGAACAGACGGTGCGCAGGCTTTGCGCGACCAAATGCCGTTCGGCGCCCGGCCAGAAGACTTGGCTGAGCTCGGTGCGCGAAACGCGACCGCCGGGCTGCATCGACACGTACTTGAAAATCTGGCGATCGCGCCGGCGAACCCAGTCGATGGACTGCCGCTCGATCTCCGCCAAAAACCATCCGAAGAGCCGGACCTCCATCGGCGCGACGGTTTCCACCCGCCGTCCGTAACGGTCGTAGAGACGGCTGCGCGAGAGTGCGCGCAGCGGCCGATACCCCTCGGCCGTATGGATCACGAACAGACCTTGCTCTTCAAGTGCTTGGAGCTGCGTTCGATCGTCGAGATGCGAACCGCTCATCAGTTTGAGCACCGAATCGGCCTCGCGTTCCGACACGTGCTTCAAACCTGCGACCAGGAACTCGTTGAAAAGGTGGCCGTAGCGCACGCGCCAGTGTTCGAACGCTTGTGAAAGCGCAATGTTATCCTCACCGGCCTTGCGTAAGGCGCCGCTCACGACCTGAGGCCATCCATCGGTCACTTCAAGCATGCGCAGCACGTCGGCGTGCGTGAAGGGAACGCCGCAAGTCTCCGCGATGTGCCGGATCTCCGCGGCATCGAATGCGAGGCGCTCGGCGTCGCAGAGGACGGCGTTGCCCTCGGAAACGGATCGCCCGACGTGGAAAGCGGCGCGCGACCGACAGGCGATAAGCAGCGAGACCGCGTCGGGAACGTCGACGACTAAGCTGAGGACCGCTTCGATGCCCGCCTCGTCGGGGATCTCTTCGAAGTCCAGAGCGAGCTCGAGCGGCGCGCGTGCGGCGAGCGCGCGCACGAGATCCTCGTGGCAGCCGATCGGGTTCTCGAGTTCCAGCGCTGCCGCGATGCCGCGCCAGATCGCTTGGGGAGCCGCGCCCGCCGGGACGGCATAATAGAGCCCGTTGCTCGCCACGTGGCGCAAATAACCGGCGAGCGCCACTGTCTTGCCGAAGCCGGGGGGCGCCACCAAGAAGCGAACCGGAACGCTCCTAAAACGTCCCAGCCAGTCCTCCAGGCCCTGGCGCCGTACGATCGACGGTCCAAGGCGGGGCATCATGCCTGCGCTCATAATTGCCAAGAGGCGGTCAGTAACTACCTCCTCTATCAACCAAGTTTACCGGCTTGTTCATAGTTTAGCAACAGCGGAAAGATCAATGACCGGAGGGCGGATTTGGCGCGTCCGACCAACAAAGTATTCGGCACAGCCCCGTGGCTTCCGAAAAGACGCTTCCCCGACCCGCCGCTTAATCGCTGTCACCTCTATCCTTCAGCCTTTTTTCAATTTCTCCCGTCGCCCGGCTACCAAACGAGCGCGCGTCCGAGCGAGCCCAGGATCCTAGCACGCCAGCGCAGCTCATAGTTAAGCTTTCGGACGGCGTTGCCCAGCTTGACCTGCGGGGGCTGACCTCGCACGATGCGTGCGGTGAGCGCGTGGTGGCGTCGTAAGCCGGGTTCCAAACGTTCCAGCGCCGGGCGCGCCGACGGCGGATGGGCCCCCTTGAAGCGCAGCAGCCGGGGGTAAACCGGCGCGTAGTAGCGCTCGACGTCGAACGCGTCGAGCTCGTCTTCGGCCAGAACCCTCCCCGGGGCACCCAGCGACGAGTAGTGGCGCCCTTTTTCAGCGTGCCGGCGCGGCTCGAGCGTGTGGCCGTAATGTGCGTAGACGTACGGCACCGCTAGGCGCTTCCCGCTCAGGCCGAGCAACTGTTCGTGAACCGCGCCCTCCCATCGAAGGCCCGGACGATACCGAAAGAACATCATGCGCCGTTCGATCGACGTATAGTAGTCGAACGACGCAAAGAAATGCCACGTGTAACCGTCAATGAAATCGTAATTCGGCGACACGCGATCGAGGCGAGCCGCGATGCGGCGCGCGGCGCCCCCGTGGACTTCGTCCGCGTCGATAAAGGCGACCCAGCGCGCGCCGGTGCCTTCGTGCAAGCGCATGCAGACGTTACGCGCCGCGGCGAACCCCGAGAACGGCGTCCGATCGATCGTGAGCCGGTTCTCTTTTGCAAAGCGGCTGGCCGCCAAAATTGCCGCGTGCGGCGACGGATCGGGTCCGTTGTCATTAACGATGAGCATAGAAGCGACGTCGGCGATCGATTCGAGCATCGCCTCCAAGAACGGTTCTTCGCGCGCGCCGAGGATCAAATGAGCGGCGATGCTAGACATCCATCGTCCTTCGACTTCGCTCGGGATGACGCAAATGCAGCCCCGGCGCGCAGGAATGACACCTTCCCCGCAGCTTCGAAGTCGGCGCGATGCCGCCTCTGCGCTTGGCCGTCGACGCGCGCGTCATCTCGGAAGATACCCGCGGAATCGGACGGTACGTGCGCGCGATCCTGCGACGACTTGCGGCACTGGACGACGTGAAGCTCACGCTGCTCGCCGACGGTCCGTTCCCGCAGCGCAAACGGGGCGCGTACGAACGCGCTCTGGCGAGCGATGCATTCTCGGTCGGCGCGCGAGCCGATGGTAATCTTGATGCGATTTGGCATCCGGCCAATGGCAGCTTCTTCTCCTCTTCGCTTCCCAGCGTGGCGACGATTCACGATGCGGTTCCGTTTCGCTATCCCGATCGCGATCCCAAAAGACGTCAGCACGCGCAAGAGCCTTTTCTACGCTCGGCGCGCTCGGCAACGCGGGTGATCGCCGTTTCGTCGTTCGGCCGCTCCGAAGTGCACGAGCTGCTTGCGGTTCCGCTCGAAAAGATCGAGGTGATCGAGCACGGCATCGACGCATCGTTTTCGCCCGGAGCGGCGGAGCCGCTTCCGGCCGCTTTGGACGCTCGACCGTTTCTGCTCTTTGTCGGCGATCCGATCGGCGAGCCGCGTAAGAACTTTTCGTTGCTCTACGACGCGTATCGGCGCGCGTGGCCGTCGGCGGATGGCCCCGCGCTCGCGGTCGCCGGTCCGCGGGCGCCTCAACTTCCCGGCGTGATTCACGCCGGGAACCTGGCCGACGATTTGATCGCCGGACGCGCCGAAGCGCTACGCGCCTGCTACCGCGGCGCACTCGGCCTAACGCTCGCGTCGTACCACGAGACGTTCGGCATGCCGATGCTCGAAGCGATGGCCTGCGGCACTCCGGTCATCGCCTCGCGCGCGAGCGCGCTGCCTGAGATCGGCGGTCGGGCTGCGCTTTACGTGGCGCCCGAAGATCCCGATGCCTGGGCGCTCGGGCTGCGGTCGATCGTCGACGATCCCTCGCTTCGCGAGCGTTTGCGGATCGCCGGACTCGAACGGGCTACGCATTTCAACTGGGACGAGAGCACGCGGCGCCACCTGGCGCTCTTTGTCGATGTGGCGCGATCGACGTGAAAGTGCTCGTCCTCTGCGAACGCGTCGACGCCGAAGGCGGTACTGAAACCTATCTGCGCGCGCTGCTTCCGGCGCTCGTCTCGCGCGGTTACGAGGTACGCGTCGTTGCGCGCGTCGTCGCGCAGCCGGATGCATACGGCGTTCCGGCGCGGGCCGTGCCGTGGAGTGATGAGCACGACCCGCCTTCTGCCGAGGCGTCCGACGCGGTGGCGGCGATCGCGCGCGAGTTCGCGCCCGACGTCGCCGCGCTGCACAATGTGCTCGACGCCGGGATTCTGGAGGTCACCCGGCGACACGCGCCGCGGGTTTTCTACCACCTTCACGATCACCGCCCGTTTTGCCCGAACGGAGACCGGCTCTACCCTCAGGGCGGAGGCATCTGCGAGGTCGCGATGAGCGAGCTCGCCTGCGGATGGCACGCGCTCGTGAACGGTTGCGTCTTCGGCCCGCGGCCGCGTACGCTCGCGTTGATCGGACGGCGGGAAACGGTGGCGCACGCGATTGCGGCGAGCGACGCCACCATCGCGTTTTCGCGCTACCTCGCGAATCTCGCGCAGCGCAACGGCATCGAGGCCGACCAGGCGCACGTCGTCGCTCCCGGGCTCGACGGCGCGGCCTTTGCCCAATCCCCAGCCCCCCGTCCCCAAGCCGATGCCGTGCTCTTTGCCGGACGGGTCATGCGCTCGAAGGGTGCGTACTCGCTCGTCCGGGCGCTTGCAACGATTTCACCGCCGCAACGGCCGCTGTTGCGAATAGCGGGCGCGGGTCCCGATCTGGCCGCGACGCTCGATCAGGCGAGCGCGCTCGGCGTCCGTTTCGAAGCCCTTGGACGACTCGATGCGGTCGCGTTGAGGCGCGCCTACGACGACTCGACCGTCGTGGCGATGCCGTCGCTTTGGGGCGAGCCTTTCGGGCTGGTCGGAATCGAGGCGTTTGCCCGCGGCCGACCCGTTGTCGCCTACGACGCCGGCGCCATCTCTGAATGGCTGCGCACGGGTCTTGGCCGGCTCGTGCCGCGCGGCGATCATCGGGCACTCGGCGCCGCGATACGTTCGCTGCTCGAAGGCGACGCATGGGAAAAGCTTTCGGCGCAGGCTTTTAACGCCTCGCAGGTCTACCGGATGGGAGCTCACCTCGAGCGAATCGCCGGGATTTACGAGCGATGATCCATTTGGCGACGGGCATTGCGGTGCGCGACGGACGTCTGCTGATGGTCGCGTCGCGTTATTCGAACCATCGCGAGCCGCTTTGGAATCTTCCCGGCGGACGTCAGTTGCCCGGCGAGCTTCTTACGGAGACCGTCGTGCGCGAGGTCTTGGAGGAAACCGGCCTGCATGCCGACGCGCAAGAAGTCGCTTATATCAGCGAGAGCTACGACGGGACGCAGCATTTTTTGAACGTCACGTTCACGCTCGCTTTGCGCGGCGAAGAGCCGTCCTTCGACTTCGCGGCCTGCGGCCTCTCCGCTCAGGATGACACAAAAGGGGATCACGTCGTTGAGGTCGCGTGGGTTCCGCTTTCCGTAATCGGCGAACGGATCGCCGTTTGCGTCGTCCGTGAGCCGCTGCTCGCCTATCTCAGCGGATCGCTCGCGCTGCGCTATGCCGGCTTCCACGATGCCGGCGTCACGATCGAGTGGCCTGACGATTCGCGGTGAGCCGCGGACTCCAGCACGCTCGTTTGAGCGAATGCGCGACGACGTCGACCGGCTTTCCTTGCACCGTCGCGCCGCGCGGAAGCATCCCTTCCTCTTCGAACCCATTATGACGCAAAACGGCGCGCGACGATCGATTCTCGGCTAGACAGTAGGCTCGAATCTCGCGCAGGCGGGCGCCGCGAAATCCTTCATCGACCAGCGCGGCAACGGCTTCGGTCGCGATGCCGGTACCCCGGTAACGGCGCACGACGCTGTATCCAATTTCGGCCGCCGAACGGTCGGAGTCGGCGACCCGCAACGAAACCCAACCGAGCGGATCGCCATCACCGCACAGGTGGTGCAGCAGCCATTCGAAACGCCCCACAACGCCCGGAGCGAAGCGCTTTGGTCGCGCGCCGACCACCCGCAGAAACTGGGCGCGGTTTACATCGGGCAGATCCTGATAGTCGCGGAGATCCGGCTCCTGGAGCACATGCCAGAGCAGCTCCGCGTTCTCCGACGTGACCGGAACGAGCCGCAAGCGCTGCGAGTGGATCGTCCTCATCCGCAAGCTCATTTCGCGTCGAGCGCGGCAGCTCTTGTCGGCGCTTCCGCCGCGCGTGATGAGAGCGGCGATGGATTTGGCTGCGGCATACGCCGGAAAGGCGCCGGCTTGGGTAGACTTTACCGCAACCGTTTCGTCGGCGCCGCGCTTTTTCTACGGCTCACGGACGCACGCCATGCACGAGGCCTTCGACGTGCAAAGCAGTGCCGGAAGGCTCGAAGTGGTCGACAACGTCAGCATCGCACCGAGATGTCCGGCCGCACCGGGCGACCGCGTCGAGGTGAGGGGCGAAATGGTGCACGACCGGGGCCGGCCGCCCGTCGTTCACTGGACACACCACGACCCGAGCCACCGCCATGCGGACGGCTTCATCCGGCTGCACGGAAGAGTGTACGCATAGGGAAGGCGGCATCGTTACCGATGCCGCCTCTTGCGATGCGTTTAGCTGCGGATCTGCGCTATTTGCCGACGTTGAGGCCGATGTACACATCGGCGCAACTGCTGCCTACGCAATAGTGAATGTCTTGTTTGTAGGCATACTTTTTGGTCGTTTTCAGGCCCTTATGCGGTGTGATCGTATCGAGCTCGAAATATCCTTTGCTCGCGCATTTGTCTTTCGCTCTGCACTTGAACGGCCCGGACCATGCCGCGCTCATCACCTTCGTAGGCCTTTTACAGGTCTTGCCCTTCGCGTCGCAGACGACGCCGCTCCAGGTAACGCTCTTGGTGTCGGCGCACGGCTTCTTCGTTGGGCCATAGCACCACATGATGACGAGGCCGTGTTTCTTCGACACCGTATCGCAGTCGAGGTATTTCGTTGGGCATTTTGCATTCGGTTGCACGTTGAGCATCGTGACGCTCGCCCGAGTGAGGTTATCGGCGCCCATCCCTGCGCCTTGGTTGAAGCCTTGAACGCTCGGCGTCGTCGACACGTTGCCTCCGCCGCATGCCGAGAGCGCAAATGCTGCTACCATCACAATTGCCGGCACGGCCCACCGGCTACAACGAGATGTCATCTAAAATCTCCTTTTGAAGTAGCGTCGCTTGGGTGACTGGGCCCAAGATACGACTGAAAACGGCTCCCACCTTCAGACGCCGCGTTCGAGCGCAAGAGTTGAGGAATCGTCACGAAGCGATAGCCGCGACGCTTGAGTACGTCTACGATCAAGCGTGTGGCCCCGACATCGCCGCTTCGGTCGCAAACCCGCGCCGCGACGCGCATGCGCGCGCAGACCATCCCCTGATTGCCGTCGTGGAGGTCGATGATTGCTCCATCGGCCGCGTACCGCAGCACCCGGGCGGCAATGACGCGGGCGGAAGGATACTCCCAATCGTGCGCGAGCGGCACCGACCACATGACGGGCGTGTAGCCGAGCTTGCGCACTTCGGCGAGCACCAGCCAATCACGCGCGCCAAAGGGCGGCCGCATGATGCGCGTGTGCGTTCCAGTGGCGGCGAAGATGGCCTGATCGGTGCGCTGGAGCGTTTGGCGCAAACCGCTCTTGTCGTACAACAGCAAGTGGCCGTGGCTCCAGGTGTGGTTTCCGATCGCGTTTCCCTCTTCAACCTCACGGCGCACGACGCGCGGATAGGCTGCGACGGCGCGACCGACGACGAAGAACGTGGCGCGAACGCGTTCCGCTCGCAAAACCCCGAGGATTTCGTCGGTGTACGGCGGGTTCGGTCCGTCGTCGTATGTGAGGGCGACGATGCGCTCGTCCTTCGGTCCGCTGACCAGCGTCTTGCCGAAGAGCTGATTCGCCGGGCTCTCAACGACCTCGTAGGTCTCGATTGCCACGAGCGCGAGCAGCGCAAACGCAACGAGGCCTCTTATGGCAAAGCGTCTTTGCGCCATCAGCCTCGCATGTCACGGATGCGCGTCTGCGCGACTTCCACGTTATGCCGAAACTCGTCGGGGCCGAAGTTGCGAAAATCGATCACGATCTGCTCGTACCGTGGGTCGGCCACCTGGCTGCTCTGTATGCGTAAGAGATCTTTGGGCACGCCCTTCGACAAGTCGATCTCGAATTGGCGTCCGGCCTTCGTTGCCCAGTACTGCGGATTCGTAAAGGTTACCGTGCGTTGGCCGTGTTGGTAGTCGGCGAGCTGTTTGACGTAGACCGTATAACGCGCGTCGGCATCGGAGAGCGGCGGCTTGTCGACGAGCTGCCATATCCCGTCTTGAACGAGCCTTCCGAAGAAAAAGCTGACGTCGTACACGCGGGCCGCCGGCGCGGTTACCGTGATCTCGTGCCCCCGATTGCCGCGAACTCGGTAGATGAAGGTCGAGACGCCCTCGACGTCCGACATGCGGTACTCTTCCTCGTAGATCGGCGGCTTCGCGTAACGAATCGTCAGGCGAGCGTAGAGCTCGCTGGGGGCCTTTTGCGCGTGAATCGCCGGGCCGAAACGCCCCATCTCGCCGGCGCCGTAGATGCGCCAACCCAAGAACAGCATCACGGCCGCCACGACGATGATGAAGAGCTCGATCGGGAAGCGCCGCATTGTAGGCGCCTACTTTGCGGGCGCCTGGGCTTCCTGGTCGAGCAGCCGGTTCACCAGCCGATCGGCTAGCGCGTTTTGTTTGCGCGGCACGTGCCGGATATCCACCTCCGCAAAGGCGCGCAGCAGAGCTCGCGCGCGTCGATAGAGCGGTTGTAGGGCGGCGTGCTTGACGCGATACTCGCCGCGCAGTTGCTTTACGACCAGCTCGGAATCCAGGCGGACGCCCAATCGCCGGATCCCGCGCTTCGCCGCACCTTCGAGACCGAGCACTAAGGCGGTCCACTCAGCAACGTTGTTCGTAGCGATGCCGAGGTACGCGCCGATCTCTTCGAGGAGCTCCCCGTCGGGAGCGAGCAGCACCGCCGCGCCCGCCGCGGGGCCCGGATTGCCGCGCGATCCTCCATCGGCAAAGAGCATCGCGTCCATTGGGCGGCCTTCGCCGGTGCTACGGCATAGCCCGTCCGCCTGCTGGGTAACCTCAAGGCATGATGCATTCATCAGTTCTTCGAGCCCTCGCGCCGACGCTTGCGGCAGCATGCTTTTGGGTCCTTCCGCAGATGACGCCGGCTGCGACTACGTCAACGTTCTACGGGATTACCGTTCACGTCTCGGCGAACAACATCAAGGTACAAGACCCCAAGACGAAGCAGGTTTTGAGCTTCGTCCTCGTGCCCAAGTTCAATAACGTCTTTACGGCAAGCGGGAAGACGCCGACTCAAATGAGCAAGATCAAACCGGGCCAATACGTCGGCATCATCTACGACCAGAAAGCGCTTGGCGTACGCCACGCGGACAAAATTTATCTGCTCGATAACGCCAACCAAAAGATCGGCACGCAGTAGCGCGTAGCTCGTTCGTCATTCCGGGAACCTGACATCGCGCGCCGTAAGGATGGGCGCTGACGCGATGGACAAAGGCTATCGACGGTCGCCGGTGCTTGGGTGTGCGCGGCGGGCGAGCGCGGAGACGCTACTGTGTTGCGGGATCTTTGAAGAACCCCGCGATGTTGCCGCTGGAGTCGAGAACGAAGAGCAGCGGCTGAGAACCTTTGTCGAAGACCGCGACGTAGTGGTAGCGCTGATATCCGTCGAGCGTGTCCTGGCGAACGAACTGGAGCTGATGAAACGAACCAAGCGGCGTAAACAGACCGTCGACCTGCGATATCAGTTGCGGCGTGAAACCGGCTTTCATCGCGTCGGAGAGGCCAGTCGCCGGCAAACGGCCCGCGAGCACGTCGGTCAGAAACGCCGTGAAGCGTGCGGTCAGGGCGGTACTCGGCGCGGCTGACTGCACCGCAGCGGGTTGGTCGGCCGCGACCAAACGCGATGGTGGTAGGGTGAAACCCATCAGCAAGGACAGAATGACGAAATTTCTGGCGGCGTGCATTCGATGTGCTCTCCTCGTGCGATTGTGCGGCTGGACCCTTATCCTCGTCGCCGCAACTTCCTTCGCTATGCGCCCAAGGCGCCCGTGCTCGATCGGCTGCGTCGCCGGCGTTAGCTATTCGTAATCCGGAGCCTGGTACTCGTCGCTCTGATGCATGAAGAACTTCGGCGGGAGCGGGGCCTTGATCTTCACGAATCGGCGCGGCTTCCGCTCGAAATCGAAACAATCGAGCGCCGGTGAGTTCGCGCGCCGGTCGGCGGCGGCGAGCTGATCGAGACCAAAAAGATCTTCGGCAAAGCGCAGCACGCTCGCGGTTTCGTACTGCACGTGCGAAACGTAATCGTGTTTTGCGTACGGCGAGATCACCAGCAGCGGAACGCGGAAGCCCAGGCCGTCGTAATCTTCGTACGGCGGCGCAACGTGGTCGTAAAGGCCTCCCCAATCGTCCCACTGCACGAAGATGGCCGTCGACTTCCAGAACTTGCTCTTGCCGACCGTATTGACCAGCGCCGAGACCCACGATGGACCGAAGCCACCGGGGCAGTTGACGTGATCGGAATCGTCGCAGACCGGCGTGATCCAGGTAAAATTGGCGAGCTTGCCGGCGCGCACGTCGGTGATGAACTTCCAATTCGGCGAGATGACTTTTTTCCAATCGGGGCCATAGCGGATGTGCTTAACGGCTTGATAGCTCGACCACTCGCCGCCGGTGCCGCTCGAAACGCTGCCATATCTGCTAGCATAGAAGCGCCAGGAGAGTTTGGCTTTGTCGAGCTCGTCGCCGAGCGTCCGGTAATCGAAGCAGGGCGGCTGATTCGGTCCGTACGTTCGCAAGTGCGTGATCGTCGCCACCGTGACGCTCGCGCCGGCCGCACAGCCCCACTCGCCATAGTACGGTATGTCGACGCTCGAGGCCGCTTGCGCCGCGATGATGTATTGGTGGCTGACGAAGCTCTCATCGAGATGCGATTGAAACATCCTGTCGGCCAAAACCCATTCGTGTGCCATGTCGAAGTACGGCTTGGAGTCCGAGTGCGGAACGTAGACGTACATGGGATATTTGACGCCAGACGGGCCGCCGATGGACTCCTCGTTGTTGAAGCCGTTCATCCGGCATTTCGTGCCCGGGAGCTTGCCGGTTCCGTTGCAGGCGGCGAACATCGCTGCTGCCGAGTGATCGATGACGTACTGGTGCGAAAGCGGCACCGGTTCGAGGCGAACGATGTGACCGCTCGAATCTCTGCCGCTCAAGACGGTGTCGGCGCCCGGATAGCCTTGGAACATGTTGTCGAAACTCCGGTTCTCCTGCACGATGTAGACCACGTGGTCGATCTTGCCCGCACCCGTTTCGCCAAGCGAACGCAATGCCGTAGCACCGTGCATGTACGGCAACGAGGATTGAGAACCGAGCGAACAGCCGGTCAGCGCAAGGCCCGCGAACAGCGCCGCGCTTTTACTCGGGATCGCCATACTGAGCGGTTTGAGGTCTGTTTAGGAAGTACTCCGCCGAGCGCTTCGACGAAATCTGCGTGAAGGTACGCGGCTTCTGCCCGTAGTCGAAGACGTCGGAGATCGAGGCGGCGCGCACGTCCGTCGTTCCGAGCGAGCCCAGGTTCCAGTTTTGCTCGATGTATTTCAAGATGCTGCCGAACTCATATGGTGTGTGCGAGATATACCCCTTGCCTCCAGCGCCGGCGATCGCGTAGGGGGACAGGATCATCATGGGGACCCGAAAGCCGAGGCCGCCTTGAACGTCGCTGTATTGCGGCGGCGCCGCGTGGTCGTAGAAGCCTCCCCAATCGTCCCATATGACGATGATGGCAGTCGACTTCCAGTAGGAGCTGTCGCCGATTGCGTTGACGACGCTCGCAACCCATTGCGGCCCTTGGTCGACCGCCGAGCCGGGATGATCGTTTTCGTCATCCTCGGGAATCACCCAGGAGACCGCCGGCAACGCGCCGTTTTTGATGTCGCGCAAGACGTTCGTTTCGGGCCACGAAACGTTCGAGCCCCATTGGGCGCCGTAACGGACGGGATAGATGACGTCGAACGCATCGAGCAAGTCGCCGTCACACGTATTATCGCCGCCGTTGCAGTCGGAGCTGGGGTTGCAGCCCGACTGCTTTTTACCGTTAAAACAGGGGGTGTAGTACTTCCACGACACGCCGGCCGCGTCGAGTGAGTCGCGCAACGTTACGTAGCCGGCCGATTTAATCGGAAATTTGTTCGTGCACGGGAACGGGCCGCCGTCAACATCGACTTGACCGTCGATGTTGATCATGGACGTTTTGACGGTCGAATGCGCGTCGCATCCCCACGGCCAACCCGTTGGGTTGTCCACAAGGCTTTCCGTTTTCGGCGACGGCGCTGCGCACTTCTCGATGCAGGTGCCGCCGCGGATCAGGTCCTGATGAGCGGTGAAGCTGCCGCTGCCCTGCGTTTGGAACATCTCGTCGGCTAAAACCCACTGCTTTGCGATCTCCCAGTACGGCTTGATGTCCGATTTTTGCACGTATTGATAGGGCAGCGTCTTGGCCGGAACTCCGGTTGGGCAATTCCCCTTCCCTTCCAGATAGAATCCGTCCATCTTACCGCCGTCGTAATCGGTTACGAAAGACTTGTGACAGTGCTGAAGGTCGGTCCCCATGATCAGTGGAGCGGCTTTGAGGGTCACCCACTTCTCGACGTACCGCTTTCCCTTGCGCACCTTCGCTCTGCCGCGAGTGGCACCGTGAGCGCCCGGAAATTTCGCAAAGAGATTGTCAAAGCTGCGATTCTCCTGAACGATCAGCACGATATGTTTGATCGGCGAGCTCGCGGCGCCGCCCAGCGGCGCGAGCGGCGCTCGGCTCGGAAGCGAAGAAGAGCCTGCCCCGCAGGCAGCCAGCGCAAGTCCGGCGCCAAGCGAAAGCGTCCATAAATAAAATGCTCGCGGCTTCACGATGTTCCGATCATTGCGTGTCGGGCGGGATGCCTGAAGGTTGCTGACGCAGGAAGTAGGCACGGGAATACTTCGCAGCGATCTTGTGGAACTTACGCGGCGACATCGTAAAGTCGAAGGCGTCGCCGATGCTCGTCGAGTGGGCGTCGTTCCTTCCCAGCGATCCCAGGTCCCAGACGTCTTCGATGAACCGGAGGATGCTGCCGAGCTCGTAGACGGTGTGATCCACGTGAGCTTTGACGTAAGGCGAAACGATCAGCATCGGCACGCGGAAGCCGGGACCGCCCTGCCAGCCTCGCGGCGTGGGCGGAGGGACGTGATCGTAGAAGCCGCCCCAATCGTCCCATAAAATCACGATCGCGGTGGAATTCCAATACGGGCTTTCGCCGATCGTGTTGACGATCGATGCGACCCACGACGGGCCCGTATCGGTCGGCGGTCCGGCGCTTCCACAAGGCGGGTGCTTGTACTCGGCGGGATGGTCCGAGTTCAATCCGTCGGGCGTGATCCACGACACGGCCGGAAGCTTGCGCTTTGCAACGTCGTTAAAGAAGACCAGGTTTGAGCGCGTCACGTTTTTCTGCCACTCGGCGCTATAGCGCACCGCCTTGATCGCGTCGAAGGCGCTCCAGATCCCCGCCGTGTCGCCGTGCTCGCAACCGCTCTCTTTTTGCACCCGGACGGCGTAGAACTTCCACGAGACATCCTTAGCATCGAGCAAATCGCGCAGCGTCGAATAGGTGAGGCACGGGAACGGCCCCCCGTACGGGTACACTTTGCCGCCGCGCTTGATAATGGCGGTCCTAACCGGCGGGTTGGCGTCGCAGCCCCACGGGAAGTACGTCGGGTTGTCGATCAAGGCTTCGGTATTTGAGACTTCCGTGCCGGCGGCGATGAGATCCTGATGCGCGGTGAAGCTGCCGCTGCCCTGAGTCTGAAACGTGTGGTCGGCGAGAACGTAGTGTTTGGCAATCTCCCAGTACGGCGCGATTTGCGACGGGTCAACGTACTGATAGGCGTACGTGCACGTCGGAAGACCGCTTCCGTCGGCCCCGGAGCCGGCCAGGTCGAAGCCGTCCATCGCGCCGCGGTCGTACTCGATTTTGAAACCGCTGTAAATGTGGTCGAGGTCGGTGTCTTCGTCAAACCTTCCGTTTTTGCCAAAGCCGGAGCCGATCAAGTCGGTTTGCGTCAACGGGACGCTCGTGGCTTTCGCGATGACCGGCATGCCGTTGTCGCGACAGTACGCCCGTTCGGATGCCGGCATGGCGGCGGCCTTGCCGGTCTTGGTGCCGTCCGCTCCCGGAAAAGTCGCAAAGAAGTTGTCGAAGCTGCGGTTCTCCTGGATTACGACGACGACGTGCTTGATGCGGTTCTTCGTTTGCGCGACGGGAGCCGCGCCCGGAATGACCGGCATCCCGGCCGGCGACCCACCACCCCCGCATGCGACGATGCCGGCGGCCGTCGTAAGGGCGAGGAAACAGAGCGCGGCCGCGCTTACGCGCATCGAATTCGCTTTCGCCTACTCGGTATCGGGCGCCAGCCCGGACGGCTTTTGCTGCAAAAAGAACGCGCGTGAATACTTCGCCGGAATCGCCTTGAACGGACGCGGCGATTCTTTGAAGTCGAACGCGCTGCCGATGCTCGCGGCACGCCGGTCCTCTTCTCCGAGCGAGCGCAGGCTCCAAGTCTTTTCGATGAACTTGAGCACGCTGGTCGTTTCATACTGCGTGTGCTCGACGTGGGGTTGTACGTACGGCGAGATGATGATCATCGGAAAGCGGAAACCGAGCCCACCCCGATCGTCGTAAAAAGGCGGCGGCACGTGATCGTAAAACCCGCCCCAGTCGTCCCAGAGCACCACGATGGCGCTGCTCTTCCAATACTTGCTCTCGCCGATTGCATCGACGATCGCCGCGACCCACGACGGGCCTTTGTCTTCCGCCTTATCGTTTTTTGGGTTCACTTCGTTCGGATGGTCGGAGTTCAAGCCATCCGGAGTTATCCAAGAAACGGCCGGCAGATTTCCCGACTTGATGTCGTCGAAGATCTTCGTGTCCGGCCACACGACGTTGGTTCCCCACTCTTTGCCGTGGCGCACGGCGTCGATCGCCTGGAAGCCGCTCCAGATGCCGGCGTTGCCGCCGTTCACCTTCACGGCATAGAACTTCCACGAAACACCCGCCGCGTCGAGCAAGTCTCGCATCGTTTCGTACTTGAAGCATGGAGACGGGCCTTTGTCCAGCAGATACTTGCCAGCGGTCGTCAGCAGAGAAGTGGTCACTCCGGGCGGCGCGTCGCATCCCCAAGGCCAGTACGTCGGATCGTCGATCACGCTCTGAGACGCGTCGATCGCCGTGCCGCCCGCAATCAGATCCTGATGCGCCGTAAAACTCTCGCTGCCTTGCGTCTGAAAGGCGTTGTCGGCAAGCACGTATTGTTCGGCCATGTCCCAATAGGGTTGGATGTCGTGCGGGTCGACGTACTGGTAGGTGTACGTGCACGTCGGATGACTCGTCTTCGATCCCGAGCCGTCCGGACCGCTGTAGGAGCGGTCGAAGCCGTCCATCGCGCACGCGTTCGCAGAATTCGGTTCCGAGTTCGAGCCGTTCCCGTCCGCGTTGCAATCGCCGAGGTACCCGTGCGGATAGTCGTGCGCGAGATCTTGATCCCAATTCCAATTATTCCGCTTAAAGCCCTTGCCGAGCAGGTTAACTTTCGTCAGCGGAACTGTCGTCGGTTTCGTTATGACGGGCTGGCCGGCTGCGGCACACGCGCTCGCGATCGGCGACGGCATCGGCTCCGCTTTTCCCACCGTCGTGCCGTTCGCACCGCTAAACGTGGCGAACAAATTATCGAAGCTGCGGTTCTCTTGGATGATGATGACGACGTGCGTGATCGGCGTGCTGCCGTGAGTCGCGCGCAGCGTGCGAATTTCGGGCAGGGGCCCGTTCGACGCTTGCCAAGAACCGCTCCCGCTGCATGCAACGATTCCTGCGCTCGCAAGGAGCACAAAAAAATAGAGTCCGGCCACCCGGCGCTGCAACGACGTACCTCCCGTTCTAGCTGCGCCTACTTGGCCGGAAGCCTGCTTTTTCTCCTTTTACAAACTCGATAAGTTGACTTTGTTTATTGACGACAGTCGCCAGCTAATCGTAGCTTTCGCGCACCGTTTCTAACAGCGTCTGCCCGAATTCGATGATCTCTCCGTCGCCGTCGAGCACGTCGACTCCGAAACCCGGATAGAGGCTGATGAAGCGATCCTGCTTCCATCGCGCAACCGACCATCGATCGCGCGCGCCCTTCTCGTACGGCCACGTGGGCATTCCTTCCCTATCGGATCGAATGTCGCGGCCGTCGGAGGTGCGAATGCGCACTTGAAAGCCTTCGACTCGCGCGATTTTCATTTCGAGCGTCCCGATTTTCATACGTGGTCGGGCTGACTGGATTCGAACCAGCGATCTCTAGTCCCCCAGACTAGCGCGATAACCAAGCTTCGCTACAGCCCGCTCGATTTTCTTGAGTGCTTCTTTTTGCGCGCTCGTGCTCCACCGACGGCCTCCTTGAGCCATTGTCCTGCAACGAAGGCCGGGACCTTTCGCGCGGCAATTCTGATTTTTTCGCCGGTCTTGGGATTACGTCCCTCGCGTGCTTGGCGCGCGCGAACGACGAAACTTCCAAACGGGTTCAAAGCCACGCGATCGCCCTTCTGCAACGCTGTTTTGATCTGGTTCAAAATGAAGTCGACTATCTCGCTAGCTTGACGCCTGGAAAGCTCGGCTTCAACGGACACGGCATCGATTACATCGCTCTTCGTCAACGTAGCTTCTCCTCATCGGAAGACGATAGAGAGATCCTCAACGGGAAGGCGCCTTCCTCCTTGCTCACCGCGGGAGGATTTCGCGGAGCGCGCGCAGGGCCAGGACGTACCCCAGAGCGCCAAAACCGCTCACCACGCCGCGGCAAGCGGCCGCCGTCACGCTGGTGCGGCGAAACGTTTCCCGGCCGGCGATGTTCGAGAGATGCACTTCGATCACGGGAATCTCGATCGCGGCGATGGCGTCGCGAATCGCGTACGAGTAGTGGGCGTAGGCGCCGGGATTGATCACGATCCCGGCATGGGCCTTCCCAGCGGCGTGAAGCGCATCGATAATTGCGCCCTCCGAATTGTACTGATCGCAACGCACTTCCATCGCCAGGTCCTTTGCGCCGGCCAGTATCCCTTCGTTTAATTCAGCAAGCGTTTGGGTTCCGTAGATTTCCGGCTCCCTATCTCCAAGCAAATTGAGATTCGGTCCATGCAAAACCAAAACGCGCATCGTTCTCGCTTCTTTGGAGGAAAAGCACGGGCCTTCGAACCAGAGGCGCTCATGCCCGACACGCTGCTCGCCGCATCAAACCTCGACGCCGGAGTCGCGCTGGTCGCCGCGATCACCACCGAGCTGGTTGCCGAAATTCGCGATCGGCACGATCTCTGGCCCACCGCGACGGCGGCTGTCGGGCGCCTCACGACGGGAGCCACTCTCTTCGGTGCGAGCCTCAAAGGCAACGAACGCATCTCATTGCAGATCGCCGGCGACGGACCGTTGGGAAGGCTCGCTGCGGATGCGTGGTTGATAAACCATCGCACCGCCGGCGCGCGAGGTTACGCTCGCAACGGACGCGTCGAGCTGCCGGTCGACGCACGCGGTAAATTTGACGTCGCCGGCGCGGTCGGCGACGGATCGCTGCAGGTGACGCGATCGAGCGACGTCGGGCAGCCGTACGTCGGCGTCGTCCCGTTGCAGTCGGGTGAAATCGCCGAAGATTTGGCCGTCTATCTCGCGCAGTCCGAGCAGATCCCGAGCATCGTCGCGCTCGGCGTGCTGGCAAATCCCAACGGAGTCGTGGCCGCCGGCGGAATACTCGCTCGAGCGCTCCCCGGAGCCGACGAAGGTGCGCTCGCAGCATTGGAGCAACGTGCGGCGGCCATGCCGCCGGTGACGCAACTCATTGCCCAAACCGCCGACGCCGGGGCGTTGCTCCGGGAGCTTGCCGGCGACTTGGAGCTGCGCTCGCCGCACTCGATGGACCTGCGTTTCGCCTGCCGTTGCAGTCGCGCGAAGGTGGAGGCCGTGCTTTTGGGCTTCGGACCCGACGAACTCATGCGGCTCACCAACGCACGAGATCGCACGGAGGCGACCTGCGAGTACTGCAAGACCGCTTACATTTTTACGCCCTCAGAGATTCGGGAATTACTGGCGCGTCGATGAGCTAGCCCGCGCTGCCTGGCAGCACGCGGACAAACCGGCGAGAGCCGACGGAAAGCACCGCGGGCGCGGCGCTGCTCCAGAGCGCCTGGACGTCGCGCACCATGCTGCCGTCAATTTTCACGGCGTTACCCGAAATGAGCCGTTCGGCGGCGCGCCGGCTTTGCGCAAAACCCGCTTTAACCAAAACTTCTGAGACGCGCTTGCAATCGCCCACCTCCATCTCCACGATCTCGCCCAAAGGAATCTCGCGGCGCTGAACGGTTCGCTCGAAGTACTCGCGGGCGCGCGCCGCCGCAGCCGGGTCGTGGTAACGCGCGACGATCTCTTGCGCCAAGCGCTTTTTCTCCTCGAGTGGATTTGCGCGCCCAGCCGTCAGCTCTGCGGCAAGCCGCTCGGAGTCGGCGCGCGAGCGAAATGCGGCAAGCCGGGCGTAGATCGGCAGCAGCTCGTCGGCAATCTTCATCAGCTTGCCGAATTGCTCTTGGGCCGGCTCGGCGACGCCGACGTAGTTACCGAAGGACTTGCTCATCTTCTTCTGCCCGTCGAGCCCAACGAGCAGCGGCACCGTCGCGCAGATCTGCGGAGCCTGCCCGAACTCGCGTTGGTACTGGCGTCCCAGCAGTAAATTGAAGAGCTGATCGTCGCCGCCGAGCTCGACATCGGCTTCAATCGCAACCGAATCGTACGCCTGCGCGATGGGATAGAGAAACTCGTGCAGCGAGATCGGCACGCCGCACTCGTAGCGCTCGCGAAAATCGTTGCGCTCGAGCATCTGAGCAACGGTCGTCTTTGCTAGCAATTTCACGAGATCGGCGAGCGTGAGCGGGTCGAGCCATTCGGAGTTGTAGCGTACCTCGATCCGCTCGAGGTCGAGCACTCTGCCCGCTTGTTCCCGGTACGCGCGCATGTTCGCTTCGATCTCTTCGCGAGAAAGCTGCGGACGCGTGACGTTGCGGCCGCTCGGATCGCCGATACGCGCGGTAAAATCGCCGATAATCAACGTAACGCGATGGCCCGCTTCGGCGAAGCGCTGCAGCGGATTCAGAACCGCCATGAAGCCGAGATGCAGGTCGGGACTCGTGGGGTCGATCCCGAGTTTGACGCGCAGCGGGCGCCCTAACGCAAGCCGCTCTTCAAACTCCGCGACGGTTTCAACGTGGTCGAATTCCTCGAGCAGCTCCGACGCACCGGTCGCTTTCACGTATGCAGCTCGATGAGCGTGACGCCGGTCGAGCCTTCCTCTTCGTTACCGTACCGTAAGCTCTTCACTGCGGCATGGCCGCGCAGATACTCTTGCAAGCCCCGGCCCAGCATGCCGGTCCCCTTCCCGTGAATCAACCGCAGCGGAGAGTTTCCGGCGAGCAGAGCGTCGTCGATCCATCGCTCGACGAGCGGTTGCGCCTCGATATACCTTTTGCCGCGAACGTCGAGCTCCGCCGCGCAGCGGTGAGCGGCGGTCAAGCGCGCCTGCGCGTGGTATTCAGAGCGCGGCGCGCGTTTTACCGCGCCCTCGCGCCGAACGTCCGTCTTCTCCACCATCATCTTCATTGAACCGACCGAAACGAGCAACCTTTGATCCCAATCCTCCGCGACGGTGCCTTCCTGGTTCAACGAAACGATCCGCACGCGATCGCCCGGGAAATAGGCGCCGTTATCGGACTCAGCGGCGTCGTTGGAAGTAATTCCGAGCTCGCGGCGCATCGCCTCGATCGTCTGCGCGAGCAACGTCGCCTGCGACGCCGTTACCTTTGCCGCGCGCCGGGCGCCGCCCGAGCCGTGTTGGGAAATGCGCCCCTCCAGTTCGCGCACGAAATCACGTAGGGTTTGCTGCAGACGTTCTTCCGCTTGCGCGCCGAAGCGACGCCGTTCGACGTCGAATTGGCCGCGATCGTGGCGCAGGAGCTCCAGCTCCCGTGAGAGCTCGCGACGTTCGTCTTGGAGATGCGAGCGCTCCTCTCGCAGTTCGCTGCTGCGCAGGCCGAGCTCGCTCAACGCTGCCTCGTAATCGAGTTCCCGCCGCTCGAGCAGCGTCGCAGCCCGCTCCACGATTCGCGCGTCGATCCCTAAGCGCGTCGCGAGCGGAAATGCCAACGACTGGCCGGGGGTGCCCACGTCGAGCTCGAAGGTCGGCGTGAAGCTTTTTGGATCGAAGCGTACGCTCGCATTTGTAACTCCCGGCGTGGCGTGCGCGAAGAGCTTGAGCTCCAGCGAGTGCGTCGAGACGATCGCCCGCGCACCGCGTTCGAGCAGCCGCTCCAACATCGCAATCGCGAGCGCCGCGCCCGCGGTCGGTTCGGTGCCGCCACCAATTTCGTCGACGATTGCAAGCGTCCGCGCGTCGGCGCGTTCGATGATTTCGCGCATCCTTTTCAAGCGCGCCGAAAACGTCGAAGCGTTGGCGACCAGCGACTGCTCGTCGCCAATGTCGGCAACGACGCGTTCGAAGCGCCCGATGCAGCTGCGTGCCGCCGGAATCTGCAATCCGCAATACGTCATGACGACGAAAAGGCCGGCCATCTTGAGGGCGACGGTCTTCCCGCCCATGTTCGGTCCGCTGATGACGAGCAGAGGGGTCGTGTCGTCCACGGCAAGCGATTGCGCCACCGCCCGCTCGCCGAGCAACGGGTGCCTCCCCCCTTCGATGGTCAGAGACGGCGCGTCGCTCAACTCCGGGATGACGCTCTTGCTGCGTAAAGCCAGCTCGGCCTTTGCACCAAGCACATCGAGGCGCGCCAGCATTTCCACGTTGGCCTCGATCTGGGCGGCGTGATCTCCGACCTCGCGTGAGAGGGTTTGAAGGATTCGCTGCACTTCGCGCTCTTCTTCGATTTGCAGCGTGCGTACGCGGTTATTCGTTTCGAGCGCAGCGAGCGGCTCGACGAAGAGCGTTTGCCCGCTCGAGCTCGTGTCGTGAACGATTCCCGGCAAGGTTCCGGCATGCTCGGCTTTGATCGGGACGACGAAGCGGCCGTTGCGAATCGTAACGATGCGGTCTTGAATTGCTTTCGCGTATTTCGAGGAGGTGAGGACCGCGCCGACGCGCGCGCGCGCGTCGGCTTGCGATTGTGCGAGGCTGCGCCGGATGCGGCCAAGCGCCGGCGAGGCCCGGTCGAGAACGGCGCCCCGCTCGTCAATGGCATCGACGATGGCGCGCGCGAGCTCGCGCAACGGCGTGTAACCCACCACGACGTCGGCGAGGTCCACGTGGTGCCGCGCCCCGCGGTGCGCTGCAGCCGCCGCTGCGATCGCATCTCCGATCGAGCGCAGGTCGCTTCCCGGGAGCGTTCGTCCAAGCTGCGCCCCTTCCGTCAGCGGTGCGGTATCGATTGCCGTCGTGACGTGAAAATCGGAGCCGGCGGCTAGTGAGCGGACCGCTTCGGTATGAACCTGCTCGCGGCGTACGCGATCGAAGTTCGAGTGCGGGATCAGCTCCAGCGCGTGGGACCTTCCGCGCTGTGTACGCGTTGCCGCCACGACCCGATCGCGGACCGCGGTAAAATCGAGTGCCTCGAGCGTCCGGTCATCCGCCAGCGTCATAACAGGAGGATACGTCAGGGAGAGAGCTTCTTACGCACCAACTCGTTAACGAGCGCAGGCTCGGCTTTCCCGCGCGAGGCTTTCATCACCTGACCGACGAGAAAGCACAGGACGTTGCTCTTTCCCGCCCTAAAATCGGCGGCGACCTTTTCGTGCGACTTCAGGACCTCGTCGACAAAGCGTTCGATCGTTGCCTCGTCGGTCGTCTGCCCGAGACTTTCGCGCTCGACGATTGCGGCGGGACCGCCTGCGCCCTCCCACATGCGTCCCAGGAGCTCCTTTGCAATCTTCGAGTTGATGCGCTTTGTTTCGACCAAGACGATCAACTCAGCGAGATGTTCGGGCGAGACCTTTGAGTCGCCGACCGCGACGCCGGTCTCGTTGGCGAGCCGCGAGAGATCTCCAAGCACGAAGTTGCTCGATTGGTGCGGATCGGCGCCGCTTTCGACCACGCGGTCGAAGTACGTCCGCAACGAAGGGTTCTCGATAAGCTGCGTCGCCTGCTTCGGCCCCAAGCCATATTGCGCGGTATACCGCTCGAAGCGTTGCCAGGGCAGCGTCGGAAGCTCGGCTTTGCGCAACGCGACGTCCGATGGCGCCAGCTCCAACGGGACGAGGTCGGGGTCGGGAAAATAGCGGTAGTCGTGAGCCTCTTCTTTGCTGCGCATCGCATGCGTGACGCCGTTGATCTCATCCCATCCGCGCGTTTCTTGAACGACGCGTCCGCCCGCGCTGACCACTTCGATTTGCCGCGCGATTTCACCGTCGATCGCGCGCTCCACCGATCGAAACGAGTTCATGTTTTTGATCTCGATCTTCGTACCGAGCTCCGACGAGCCAACGGGTCGGATCGAGACGTTGGCGTCGCAGCGCAGCGAGCCTTCTTCCATTTTGACATCGCTTACGCCGAGCGCAAGGAGCGTGCGCCGCACGGACTCGAGGTAAGCAATTGCCTCCGCAGCGCTGTGCAGCTCAGGCTCGGAGACGCACTCCATGAGCGGAACCCCGGCGCGATTGAAGTCAACCAAGGAGTAGGAACTGCCGGCGATGCGCCCGTCGCCCGAGCCCGCATGGGTCGACTTGCCCGTATCTTCTTCGAGATGAATGCGCGTCAGCCGACATTCCTGCAGCGTGCCGTCCTCCAGCCAGTACTTGACTGCGCCTCCCAACGCGAGCGGCATGTCGTACTGCGAGATCTGATAATCCTTGGGCATGTCGGGATAGAAGTAGTTCTTGCGGTCAAACTTCGAAAAGCCGGGAATTTCGGCGCCGAATGCGAGTCCGGTGGTAACCATATGCTCGATCGCCTTAGCGTTGGGCACGGGAAGCGCTCCCGGCATGCCTAGGCAAACCGGACAGACCTTCGTGTTTGGCTCGCCGCCGAACTCGTTCGGACAGCCGCAAAACATCTTGCTGACGGTTTTGAGCTCCACGTGGCACTCGATGCCGATGACGGGCTCGTAGGCGGAGTTCACGCGCGAACACCGTCGAGCGACGGTTTGCGTGCGAGCGCGTGGTGAGTCGCGCGTTCGTAGGCATGCGCGGCACCGAGCAGGAGCTTCTCGCCGAAGAGCGGCGTGCAGAACTGCAGCCCGATCGGCATCGGCACGTTGCCGCCTGCCGGTAGGCTCCAGCCGCATGGAACCGAGAGGGCCGGCAGACCGGCGAGCGCCATAGGGATCGTGTAGTAGTCCATCAGATACATGCTGTATGGATCGCTCTTGGCACCGAATTCAAAGGCCGGGCTACTCGCGGCCGGACACGCAATTGCATCGCATCGTTCGAACGCGCGCTCGAAATCGCGGGCGATGAGCGTGCGGGCCTTTTGCGCCCGAACGTAGTATGCGTCGTAGTAGCCGCTCGAGAGTGCGTGGGTGCCGATGAGAATACGGCGCTTGACTTCCGGGCCGAAGCCTGCGGCCCGCGTCCGATCGTACATCGCTCGAACGTCGTCGCCTTCGACGCGCAGTCCATACCGCACGCCGTCGAACCGCGCGAGATTTGACGAGCACTCCGCGGGCGCGATCAAATAATAGGTCGCCACGCCATATTCGGCGGTCGGTAGGGAAACCTCGACGATCTCGGCGCCGAGCTCTTGAAGATCGCGATAGGCTTGCCGGTAGAGCGAATCGAGGTCGTTGCCGAGCGGTTTGGTATCGAACTCGCGGACAACGCCAATGCGCAGCCCGCGCAAATCCTCGAGCAGCGCCCCGGCGGTGGGCTCGGGCCGCCGGCCGAGCGACGTAGCGTCCATCGTATCGTGACCGGCCATTGCGTCGTATGCCAGCGCCGCATCCTCCACGGTACGCGAAAGCGGACCGATCTGATCGAGACTCGATGCGAACGCAATCAAGCCATAGCGCGAAATACGGCCGTACGTCGGTTTGAAGCCCACGAGGTTGCAAAATGCGCCCGGTTCACGAATCGACCCTCCGGTATCGCTTCCCATGCCGATCGCCGCCTCGTACGCGGCGACGGCGGCGGCGGAGCCGCCGCTCGATCCGCCCGGCACGCGCGCCGGATCGTAAGGATTGCGGGTCACGCCCAGCGCCGAGTTTTCGCAGGAGCTGCCCATCGCAAACTCATCGCAGTTCGTCTTGCCGATCGGAATGGCGCCGGCTTCGAGCATCCGCGCTACGGCAGTCGCCGTGTAGGGCGCGGTCCATTGCTCTAAGATCTTGCTCCCGCACGTCGTGCGCGTTCCTTCCAAACACATGTTGTCTTTTATTGCAATCGGCACGCCTGCCAACGCAAGACGCTCTCCATGGCGCACACGTTCGTCGACGCGCGCCGCCTGCAATCGCGCGAGATCGCACAGCACCGTCAAATACGCACCGAGTGCGCCGTCGACCGCTTCGATCCGTTCGAGCGTTGCTTCGGTAATCTCGGCGGCGCTGACGCTACCCGAGCAAACCTCGCGTGCGATTTGCGCCCCGCTCTTCTCGATCAGTTCCCAAGCCACGGGCGTCCTCACTCCGCGATGATGCGCGGCACTCGAAAAAAACCGCCTTGCCGCTGTGGTGCTTGGGCCAACACGCGCTCGCGCTCCAAGCAGGGGCTTAGATCATCCTTACGCATGACGTTGCGGGACTCGATCACCTGAGCCGTTGCCGGGACGCTCTCGATATCGAGTTCCGCAAGGGCATTCACATGGCCGAGCAGGTCGCCGAGTTGCTCCCCGAAGACCGCGATTTCGTCGTCGCTCAGCGCCAGCCGCGCCAGCTGGGCGACGTAGCGTATGTCGATGATATTCTGCGGCAAATTCTAAGCGTACTCCATTTGAACGAGCGTTTCTACGTGCCCGGTTTGTGGAAACATGTCGAAGGGTGCGACGGTGCCGAGCCGATAGCCCTTGGCTACCAGGAACTTGGAATCCCGTGCGAGCGTTGCGGGATCACACGACAGATACCACAGCTTCGGAACGCGCAGATCCGCAATTGCGCCCAGCGTCACCTCGTCACAGCCTTTGCGCGGCGGGTCGAGAAAGAGCACGTCGGCCTCCCGCAGCACCTTGGTCAACGCGGGCGTCCCGACGAGCTGCTCGATTCGCCCCGCCGTAAAGACAACCGATCGCTGGAGGCCGTTGCGGCGCGCGTTGGAAGCGGCTTCGGCAATCGCCTGCGGGTTCTCTTCGATACCGTGGACTTTCCAGCCGTGTTTGGCAAAGAAAAGCGCAAACGTTCCAACGCCGCAGTAGAGGTCGACGATGCGCCGTGGATGCTCCAGCCATGGCGCGAGATACGCAAAAATGCGTCCGACGATTTCAACGTTGACCTGAAAGAACGAGGCGGGCGAGACGTGATACAGGACGCCGCCGATCGTCTCTTCGAGCTGCGCATCGCCCGCAAGCGTCCGTTGACGCCGCCCGACGATCGCATTGACGCTCGCGAGATCGTAGGAGTTCGTGACCCCCGCGAGCCCGGGAAGCTCGCGCAGCAGCAGCGGCGCGACCTGACGGGCCATCTCCGAACGTTGAGCCGTCGTAATGGACAAAAGACTCTTCGCCGTGCCGCTCGCGCTGCGAGCGACGAGATGTCGGGCGTCGCGGAGCATCGCACTCACCGGCGCGGCACGACGAGCACGATCGAGCCGGGCGAGATCCGCATTGAGCTTTGGCGTCACGATCGGGCAGTCATCTATGGGAACGATCCGATGCGAGCGCTGCCGATAAAATCCAATTGCCGGCGGATCGGCATGCCGGTCCACGACGAGCGACATCTTATTGCGGTAGGCGCGTGGTTGCGCCATACCGATGGTTTCGCTCACGTCAATGTTGTCAAAGCCGCCGATACGCTGCAGCGCCTCGCGCACGACGTTGCGCTTCCATCGCAGCTGCGCGGCATAGCTGAGGTGCTGCACTTGGCAGCCGCCGCACGCTCCAAAAACGGGACAGAAGGGGCGCGCCCGGTCGGGCGATTCTTGGAGTATCTCGATCAGCTCAGCAACGGCGTAACGCTGTTTCACTTCGGTGATGCGAACGCGAGCGCGTTCTTGCGGAAGCGGCCCAAAACAAAAGAGCACGAGGTCCCCCGCTCGGCCAACCCCCTGGCCGTTCGTGAGAAGATCCGTAAATGCAAGCTGGAGTTCGACGCCCTTTCGGAGCGTCGTGCCCTCGTTAGGCGCTGTGTCTCTGGTCGTCAAGCGCCTTGAGCAGCGAGTTTGCTTCGTCGATCAGTTCTTGAATGCGCTGCGTGGTCGGATCCTCGCGCCCTTGCGCAGAAGCCAGGCGCAACGAGATATATGCAAGCGTGGCGCCGACCGCGGCCACGCTAACTCCGAGACCGATCCAAAATAGCGCGCGCGCAAAGCTTCGCTCCGGGTGTGCATCGAGGGGATCGGGCAGCGGTCGCGGCTCAGGCGATTGCATGGATGGCTTGTTCGCGCTCCAGGTGCCGAGCTCCCTATTTTGAGGCCGGCGGGCTCGCAGTCGTCAGGACCACATCGTCAACGAACTGCTCCGTGGAGAGTTTTGCATAGCCGTCGCCGTGCACTCCGAAGTAGAGCCAGAACGTTCGTCCGGCGTACGCCGTGAGGTTCCACCTGCCTAACGCCCATGCGGCTTTGTTATTGACCGATTTATAGAGATTCAGGACGACGTTGCCGCGCCCGTCGAGCAGATCGGCCTCTTGGTATGCCAAGGCGGCGTCGCTTTCGTCGGAGAGCTGATAAAGCCGCACGGTCAGCAAACCGGACGGCGGGACCGTAACGCGTTGGCAGATTCCCGAGTTGCCCCGTGGTTCGCCGGCGCCGCTGCTGGTGCCCGAATATTCGTCGTACCTGCCGCTATAAGGATGCTCGGTCGTCGTGTAAGCAGTGACGTCGCCACATTGAGACCAGCCCCCGTCAATGGATCCGCTCTCGAAGCCTGGATTGGTAACGACGTTGCTCGAAGGGCCGGCGACGGGACTGAACGCCGTTTGACGCGGCACGTTGAAGTGGCCGGTCACGGCATGACGTGCCCCTGCAAGCGGCGCGGCGCCAACGAGGAGCAGCGCGAGAATCGCCCCAACTACCCCAATCGACCGAGTCGGTTGAAGATCGGGAGAGGTGGTCGAGCGGTTGAAGGCACTCGCTTGGAAAGCGAGCAGAGGTGTTGAGCCTCTCGAGGGTTCGAATCCCTCCCTCTCCGCCAGCTGGAATTGGGGAGTCACGCGCCCGCGACGCGATCGAGGTGAGCCAACCAAAAGTCGAAACTCGCGCGGGCTTGTGCTTCCAACATGGCCTCGCCAGGGATCACGTCGCGAGCCAAGTCGCGCGCGAGCGTCGCCCGAGCGCCATAGTTCGCATCCATTACCAGGTCGGGAAGCTGCAACGCCGCCACGAGCTCTTGGGGGAGCCTCGCATCCGGCGGTAGCGTGCTTATCACAATTTCGGGTGGATTTTCCGCCGGCCACCTTCGGGCTTCGAAGCGGCGGCACGTCTCGCGTACCCGCTCATCGTCGCGGCCCCATAGAAACGTGTAGACGTCGTTGTCGTGCAGCTCGGCGAGAATTGCGCGCGCCGCCGCACCGTAACCGAGCACTCCAATTCGTTTCAGCGAAACCGGCTCGTCGAGCAAAGCCTCGATTGCGCTGCGCGCACCTATGCCGTCGGTGTTCGTACCGATGAGTTGACGCCCAAAGAAGATCGTGTTTACGGCTTCGGCGCGGCGAGCTTCTTCGGTGAGCACGTCACAGGGCATAACCGCTTCTTCCTTGAGCGGATACGTAACGTTGCACCCGGTATACCCCTCGTCACGCAAGCGCAGGATCGCCGCGGCGCCCTCGCCGCGCGGCACTCGAATGGTCACGTAACTCCCGTCGATGGCCGCTTCTTCCAGGAAACCCCGGTGCAGGCGCGGACTGCTGCTGTGTTCGATCGGATCGCCGACCAGCGCCAGCTTCATGCTCGGCGCCCCCGCAGCATCAGGCGCTCGAAAAAGCGGAAGAATCGCGTGAACCCAAAATCTTTGCACTCGATCGGCTCGGTGAGGATCGTGTAAAGGCCGCAGATTTTTCCGCCGAGCACGTCGGTGAAGAGCTGGTCGCCTACGACCGCAATCTCGCTTCGGCGCAGCGCAAGCTGCCGCTTCGCGCGCAGGAAGCCGAACGGCAGCGGTTTGAGCGCGTTCGGAAAGCACGCAACGTTGAGCTGAGCGGCTAAAGTATTGACGCGGACGGAAAGATTGTTCGAAAGCATCACGATCCGGAAACCGCGATCCAAAGCGCGCGCGACCCAATCGAGATGCTCCTGAGCGAGTTCGGTCTCGCGGAATCCAAGCAGCGTGTTGTCGAGATCGACGATGAGGCCTCGGATGCCGGCGGCTTCGAGTTCCTCATGGGGAACATCGTGAAGCCGCGGCGCGAAGCGATCCGGTCCAAGCATGGATTTGGCTTGCACCGGTTATCCCCGGTATCCTCGGGCCTGTCCACATCCCCTACACCTTTGCGCGTCCCAACAACGGCTGCTCCACCGATTTCATCGGCTACGCACAAGGGCTCCACAAGGATTTTGCCGCGTGACCCCAATATCTAGTGGTAATCGGTCGCTCTGATACACTATAGGTACCAGCCCATGCCGCCGAAGCAACCCTTGATGGCGAACGTTTGTTCGATAGAGCGAGGACTTTCATGAAATTTGTACGCATCTATTCCACTCCCGGCGACCCGTATGCGGGAGTAACGTTCGAGGCTCGAAGCTCGCGAATCGTCAACCCAGACGGATCGGTCATTTTCGAGGCGAGCGACGTCATGGTTCCGGCGACTTGGAGCCAGGTCGCGGTCGACGTCCTCGCGCAAAAATACTGTCGGAAGGCCGGCGTTCCGCGAGCCACCGTCCGCGTTGAAGAGCAAGGCGTCCCCCGCTGGCTGCAGCGATCGATTGCCGACGGGCCGGCGCTCGAAGCGCTTGGACGCGACGGTCAGTTCGGAGCCGAGCGCGATGCCCGGCAGGTCTTCAACCGAATGGCGGGATGCTGGGCGTATTGGGGTTGGAAGCACGGCTACTTCGATTCTGGAAATGATGCCCAGATCTACTACGACGAGATGTGTGCGATGCTCGCGCGCCAGATCGGCGCGCCCAACTCTCCGCAGTGGTTCAATACCGGATTACATTGGGCGTACGGCATTTCGGGGCCCGCGCAAGGACACTGGTACGTCGATCCGGGCGACGGCGTCGCTCGGTCCTCGCCCGACACGTTTTCGCATCCCCAAGTCAGCGCTTGTTACATCCTTGGGATTGAGGACGACCTCGTTAACGAGGGCGGCATCTTCGACGGCGTAATGCGGGAAGCGCGCATCTTTAAGGGAGGCAGCGGCAGCGGAGCCAATTTCTCGAAGCTTCGCGCGGCCGGCGAGAAACTTACCGGCGGCGGAACGTCGAGCGGGCTCATGTCCTTCCTCAAAGTGTTCGATCGCGCCGCCGGTGCAATTAAATCAGGCGGAACGACCCGGCGCGCCGCCAAGATGGTCGTGCTCAACGCCGACCACCCCGATATCGAAGAATTCGTCAACTGGAAAGTACGCGAGGAACGTAAGGTAGCCGACCTGGTCATCGGCTCGCGCATCTTCGAGCGTCATCTCAACGCGATCATCTCCGCCGGGCACGATACGCGAGTTCCCGAGAACGCCCGACTAGATCCAACTCTCAACGCCTCGCTGCGACAGGCTATCCGCGAGGCCATCGCGGCGGGAATACCGTCGGGCGCGGCGCAGAATGCGCTCGATTACGCGCGGCAAGGCTACACGCATCTCGAGATCGAGCGGTACGATACCGGCTGGGATTCGGAGGCGTATCTCACGGTCTCGGGGCAAAACTCGAACAACTCGGTTCGCCTGAGCAACGCTTTCTTCGATGCGCTCGACCGGGACGACGACTGGCTGCTGACCGCACGCACGACCGGCAATGTCGTCAAACGCATCAAAGCACGCGAACTTTGGGATCAGATCGGTCTGGCGGCGTGGCAATGCGCGGATCCCGGCTTGCAATTCGACGACACCATTCAAGAGTGGCACACCTGCTCCAAAGACGAGCGCATCAACGCGACCAATCCGTGCTCGGAGTTCGTCTTCATCGATGACACCGCGTGCAACCTCGCGAGCATGAACCTCGTGAAGTTTCTCAACGACGACGGAAACTTCGACGCCAAGCGGTTCGCCGACGCCGCGCGGATCTGGACCACGACGCTGGAAATTTCCGTCGCGATGGGCCAGATGCCGTCCAGGCGTATCGCCGAGAAAAATCACGGTTATCGCACCCTTGGGTTGGGCTACGCAAATCTTGGCACGTTGCTGATGCGAATGGGTTTACCTTATGACTCCGAGGAAAGTTTCGGATGGTGCGGAGCTATTAACTCACTGCTGACCGGCGTGGCCTATCGCACGTCCGCAGAAATGGCGCAGAACCTCGGGCCCTTCGCGCGGTTCGAGGCGAACCGTGAGCCGATGCTGCGCGTGGTTCGAAACCATCGCCGCGCCGCGTACGCGGTCGATCCGAGCGAATACGAAGGATTGACCGTAAAGCCGGTGACGCACATGCCGACCCTCTTCACGCAAGAGACATGGGCGCTCGCTCGAAAAATGTGGGACGACGCCCTCTCGATCGGCGAGGTAGCCGGTTACCGGAACTCACAAGTTACGGTCACCGCTCCTACCGGAACGATCGGACTGGTGATGGACTGCGACACGACCGGCATCGAGCCCGATTTCGCACTCGTGAAATTCAAAAAGCTCGCCGGTGGCGGCTACTTCAAGATCGTCAATCAATCCGTCGATGCCGCCTTGCATAAGCTCGGGTATTCACAGGACCAGATCGATGCGATCGAGACGTACGCAAAAGGCACCGGAACCCTCGAAGAATCGCCGCACATCAATCGCGCGACGCTGAGGACGAAGGGCTTCGACGACGAAGCGCTTGCGCGCATCGAGGCCGCATTGCCCAGCGCGTTCGAGCTGCCGTTCGTGTTCAATAAGTTCGTACTCGGCGAGGATTTCTGCAAGGAAAAGCTAGGCCTCAACGCAGAGCGGTTGAACGACTGGAGTTTCTCGATCTTGCGCGATGGTCTCGGTTTTACGTCGCGGCAGATCGAAGAGGCGTCCGCGCACATCTGTGGGCGCATGACCGTCGAGGGCGCGCCGCATCTCAATGAGGAGCACCTCGCCATCTTCGACTGCGCCACGCCCTGCGGTAAATACGGCACGCGCTACATCCGGCCGCTCGCACACGTCGATATGATGGCGGCAGCGCAACCGTGGGTGAGCGGAGCCATATCAAAAACAATAAATCTCCCGCAAATCGCTACGATTGCCGACGTTCAGGAAGCCTATCGCTACTCCCGGGAGCGCATGATCAAGGCTGTCGCGATCTACCGGGATGGTTCGAAGCTTTCACAACCGCTCGCCGCCAGCTACGATTTTGGCGCAGACTCGGCCGAACTGGAAACGGCCACCCCTTCGCAGTTGCAACCTTTCGGGCAGCCGCTGCAGATCGCAGAGAAGATCGTGTACCGCTACATCGCCAAGCGGCGGTCCATGCCGCAGCGACGGAGCGGTTACACGCAGAAGGCGACGATCGCGGGCCACAAAGTCTATCTGCGGACCGGCGAGTACGAGGGCGGACAGCTCGGAGAGATCTTCATCGACATGCACAAGGAAGGCGCGGCCTTCCGCTCGCTGATGAACAACTTCGCTATCGCCATTTCGCTGGGTTTGCAGCACGGCGTCCCGCTCGAGGAGTTCGTCGAGGCCTTCACTTTCACGCGCTTCGAGCCCAACGGCCCGGTCATAGGTCACGATCACATCAAGATGGCAACGTCGATTCTCGACTACATCTTCCGCGAGCTCGCCGTGAGCTACCTCGGCCGCTACGACCTCGCTCACGTGCAGCCGTCGATGCAGATGGACGCCATGGGTCCCGAAGCGCAGACGGAGTACGTCGGCGAAGAGGAGGCCGGAGTTCAGGTTCGTCCCGCGGGCGTCGCGGAGAGCCTCCATCCTGTCAGCGCGCATTTGCATCCCGGCCACGACGGACCGCACGCGGGGAGCGCGACAGCGCCCGACCGGCCGGCTTCGAGCTTTTTGCCGTCTGCCGGCGGCGGGGTCGCCGTCGCTACGCTCGCGCGCACGGAAGCGATCAATGCCTCCAGGGCCAAGGGCTACACCGGCAACGCCTGTCTGGAATGCGGTCAGCTCACGATGGTTCGTAACGGTGCCTGTGAAAAATGCGACTCTTGCGGAGCGACGTCGGGTTGTAGCTAATCTTCTCCTAACCCCAATCCTATCGCGCCCGCGCTAAAAGTCGTCGTCGGGCTCCCGCGTCGAGATCGGCTGCTTCAAGAAGTATTGCGCGTCGTGCGGCGCCGGAATCGGCCGGAACTTGCTCGCAGCTTTCGAAAAGTCGAAGCAATCGGAGAGATCGTCGGATCGCACGTCGGTCGTGCCGAGCGAGCCAATGTTGAACGTCTCCTCGGTGAACTTCAAAATGCTGCCGAACTCGTGTTGTACCCTCGATATGTAGTGTTCTTTGGCAAAGGGTGAGATCACGATCAGCGGTACGCGAAAGCTGAGCTCGTAGGAGTTCAAAACCTTGGGTGCGACGGGATCGAACCAGCCGCCCCAGTCGTCCCAGGTTACGAAGATCGCGGTGTCGTTCCAATATTTACTCTGACCGATCTTATTGACGACCGACGTGACCCAGGACGGACCCGAGCCGTCGGTAAGGCCGGCATGATCCGACGCAGCCGCCGTCGGTGTTACCCAAACGACGTTGGCCAAGGTTCCCGCGTCGATATCGTTGAGCACCTGCGCGGGCGGCGCGACGACGTCGGTCGAGAACTCGGGACTGTCACGAACTGCTTGAATCGCATCGGGAGCGTGCCAGAGGCCGGGTCCGAGAAATGCCTGGTAGTAGTGCCAGCTAAAACCCCGTGCTTCGATCAGCTGGATAAGTGAATTCCGCGCAAAGCACGGATACGTCGACTGGTTCTCGTTCCCGTACGGGTCGATGAGCGTCACGAGCGAGCCGGGCGGCGAATCGCAGCCGCCGGTATTCTTTTTTGAGGGGGCGTGCGGATTCTCCGATGCGCGCAGCCGAGATCCATCGACGATCGTCGACGTGCCGCTCAACAAGTACTGATGCGCCGGAAAACTCGGTCCTTCATTCGTCTGGAACATCCGGTCTGCAAACGCATAACGTCGCGCCATGATGAAGTAAGGCTCGACTTCGTGCCTCGGCACGTAGCCATAGGCTCGGATGTCGGGCGGCGGGCACGCCGAGCCCGCACGACAGCTCGATCTGACTTTATCGAAGCCGTTGGCGTATTCCGTCTCGAAGGCGGTATGCGTATGGCTAATATCATACGGCGCGGTCAGCAGCCGCGGCTGCAGCTGCACCAACCGGCCTCGCGAGTTTCTTGCGCTCCGCACCGTGTCGACGCCGGGAAGGCCATTGAAGAGATCGTTCGTCGTCCGGTTTTCTTGGATGATGATAACCACGTGCGAAATCTTGGACGACGAGCGCCTCGGGGCCGCGCTCATCCGCGAAGCTTGAGTCGCGCCGGTAGTTGGAACGCGGCTGGAAGATTGCGCCTGAGTCGCCGGCGGTGGGTACGCCGGCGCGAGCGTAGAACTTTGCGTGCATCCGACGAGTGCCGCGATTACGCCGAGTGCGTAGAATCGTTTGCCGTCCATATCGTCTCTCCCGAAGTCGCTACGCGAGTTAGTCAATGCTACGAGCGCGGCGATGCCCGAGTCAAGATGATGCCAAAGGAATTAACGCTAAAGATGATTACGGTGCGATAACTTTCGTCATCGTCAAGCACGCCGCGCCGACGACGCCGGGTTCAAGCTAAGCTGGATTACAAATCGTCGTCGGGCTCTCGAGTGAAACCGCGCTGCTTTAGGAAATACTGGGCGCCGTGTGCCGCAGGGACCGTCTGAAACTTGATCGGCGCTTGAGAAAAATCGAAGCAATCGGAGAGGTCGTCGGCGCGTGCGTCGGTGGTATCCAGCGAGCCGAGGTTAAACGTCTCCTCGGTGAACTTTAGAATGCTGCCGAACTCGTGTTGAACGTTGGATATGTAGTGTTGCTTGGTGTAGGGGGAGATAACGATCAGTGGTACGCGAAAGCCGAGTTCGTAGGAGTTGTAGATCGGAGGCACGACGGGGTCGTACCAGCCTCCCCAGTCGTCCCACAAGACAAAGATTGCCGTATTTTTCCAATACTGGCTCTGGCCGATCGTATTGACGATCGACGCGACCCAGGATGGGCCCGACCCATCGGTGATGCCGGCATGATCCGACTCGGCGTCCGTCGGCGTTATCCAAACCACGTTTGCCAGGTTTCCCGCGTTGATGTCGTTGAGCACTTTTGACGGCGGCGCGACGACGTCGGTCGAAAATTGGGGACTCTCACGAATCGATTCGATTGCGTCGGGCGCGTTCCAGAGGCCCGGCACAAGGTTCGCTTGGTAATAGTGCCAGGTCAGCCCCGCTGCCTCGATCAGCGCGATCAGTGAGTCGCGTTGAAAGCAAGGATAGGCCGTGGTGTTCTCGTTCCCGTTTTGGTCGATGAGTTTCACGAACGAGCCGGCCGGCGAATCGCAGCCCCCGGTATTTTTATTGGAGGTCGTATATGCGTTTTCCGACGCGCGCACCGACGATCCATCGCTCGTCGTCGATGTGCCGCTCAACAAGTACTGATGCGCCGGAAAGCTGGGTCCTTCGCTGGTCTGGAACATCCGGCTTGCAAACGTAAAGCGCTGCGCCATGACGTAATATGGGTAAACGTCCGACTCCGGCACGTAGGCGTACGCGCGGAGGTTGGAGGCAGGGCACGTCGCGCCCTGGTTGCAGTAGGAGACGGCTTTATCGAACCCATCGAGCTGGCCGTTTGCATATTCGAGTTTAAAATTGCTATGGTTGTGGCCGATGTCGTACGGTGCGGTCAGCGACTCCGGCTGCAGTTGCACGGTCTTGCCTTGAGAGGTTTTCGCGGTTCGCACCACCCCGGCGCCGGGCAGGAAGTTGAAGAGATTGTTCGTCGTGCGGTTCTCCTGGATGATAATGACCACATGCGCGATCAGCGACGATTGGGTTTTTGAATGCCCCGCGAAGTTCCGCGAATCTCGAACCGCTGAGGGGGACGTCGGCGCGACCGTCGAGCCCTGCGTGCATCCTGCGAGCGCCGCGATTAAAGCGAGCGCCGAGAATCGTCTGAGGTTCATATTCTCGTCTCCCAAAATAGCTAAAGCAACTAAGCTAATGCTAGTGGCGTGACGACGCTGCAGTCAAGATCAAGATCGGAAAGAATTCGGTCGCTTTCTTGAGGTGATAGCAAGCACTAAACGGTGCACGCGACACTCAAAAAGACGAGACCCAGCCAAGACGAACGCTCTCGGCGACGCAAAAGGTGCTTGACGTCGTGGCGGCACGCAATGGTTTGGGGCGCGGTCGTGGTGGTGAAAAGTCAACGCAGCCGCAGGGAGTACTCGGCCGATCTCATAGACGATCGACGCGACCGCCATGGACCGATGGCAGCGGTGGCCCTGCGCCTACTATCTCGAGGTCATGAGCTCGACCACGTTACCGGACGGATCTCGTACGTAAAGCGAAACCCCGGCCGGCGCTTCGTCGGCGCGTTCCTCGACGATCTCGACGCCGTGCGTGGCGAGATGGCGCCGCAACGCTGCTTCGTCGGCCCGGACGCGCAATCCGATGTGATCGACGTTACGGCCCCCGGCTATGGGCGGCGATGCCCAGGCACCCTCCGCGACCGACGTATCGACGATGTCGAGATGCGAGACACCCACGCGCAATTCGACCATTGCATGATTGGGAAATCGCGACTCCACGGACGCGCCGAGCACGCCCTCGTAAAACCCGAGCGTTCGCTCCAGTCCGTCGACTAAGAGGAGGACGTGCTCGATCCCGTCGAGAGTCAACGGCCGCGAGGCGCGCTCGGCTGGCATAGGCGAGGCTTTCAAGGCTTCGCCGCTTTTTACTTCTGCTTACGGCCGATTGCTTCGGCCAGCTCCTCTTTGTCCATACTCGAGCGTCCTTGTATGCCCAGCTTCTTAGCGCGCTCATACAGCTCTTCTTTCGTGTGGCCGTAATAGTCGACGCCGCGAAACGACTTGAGATTGGGATGCTTCGCGGGATCGCCGGTCGCGGCAGATTCGGGATCCGACGGACCTTTGCGCTCTTTCGGCTCCCAATGGTCGCCGACTTTTTCGAAGCCGTGCTTCAGCGCGCCGTATGCGGTGCGATGCGCGCGAGCTTCGTCGTCGTACTCCTTCTCGGCGCTCTCGAGGGTCTTCTCGTACGTATCCTGCGCCTTCTTCGGCGAGCGCTTGAGGGTCGAAGGCATTCGCGATCTCGGCATAGCGTTGAGTTCTTACCCACTTGCGGTAGGATTTTCAAGCGCTCGAACCCGATATCGCAGCATGAAGCGCTTTTTCGCCGCCGTCGCCGGAGCATCGCTCGTTTTCACGCCGCATGGCATTGCTGCGTCAACTTCAAGCTCCCCAGTCCAGCAGCTGATGAGCAAACTCAGCTGGCGCAGCATTGGACCGTACATCGGGGGGCGCTCCGTCGCGGTTGCCGGAGTTGCGAACCAGCCGAATCTTTTCTACTTCGGCGGCGTCGAGGCCGGCGTTTGGAAGAGCGACAACTACGGGCTGAGTTGGTCGAACATCACCGACGGTAAGATTCCCGGCATTGCGGATCCGATCGGCGCGCTCGCCGTCGCGCCGTCGAACTCCAACGTAATTTATGCCGGTACCGGCGAAGCCGACATTCGCGGCGACTTCGACACCGGCGACGGCATCTACAAAACAGCGAACGGTGGCAAGACGTGGTCGTACGCCGGACTGCGCGAGACGCACATGATCGCGAAACTCGTCGTCGATCCCGCCAATGCGAACGTGGTCTATGCCGCGTCGATGGGCCACGTCTTCATGCCGAACTCCGAGCGCGGCATCTTCAAGACGACCGACGGCGGCGCAACGTGGCGTAAAGTCCTTTTCGTCGACGCCAACACCGGCGGCGTCGACCTTGCGATGGACTCGCGCAACCCAAAGGTCCTTTACGCCGCGATGTGGCAGGCGCAGCGCCGCCCTTGGACGCTCATCGACGGCGGTCCGGGAAGCGGGCTTTACAAGACGACGGACGGGGGAGCCCATTGGCACAAGATTTCAACGAATCGGGGATTCGCGACCGGCATTCTCGGCAAGATCGGCGTGGCGGTCGCGGCGAGCAATCCGCGCGTCGTCTACGCCATCGTTCAAGCGCGCGAGGGCGGCCTTTTCCGGTCGAACGATGCAGGCGCCACGTGGAAACGGGTGAACTCCGAGTGGAAGCTGCGCCAGCGCGCGTTTTACTACACGGCGATTTTCGTCGATCCCACCAACCCCGAGGTCGCGTACGCTCCCGAAGTCGACGCCGTTTACAAGACGAAAGACGGCGGCAAGACTTGGAGCGATTTGCAGACGCCCCACGGGGATAATCACATCGTCTGGATCAACCCGCGCAATCCGAAGATTCTTCTCGTCGGTGACGACGGCGGCGGATCCGTCTCAATCGACGGCGGGCGGACGTGGAGCACCGACCAGAATCAGCCAACGGGCCAATTTTACCACGTTGCGCTCGACGACCAGTTTCCGTTCCACGTCTTCGGGGCATCGCAGGACGAAGGCGCATACGAAGGCGTAAGCGCCGAGGTCGGGCCCGGTATTGGACCCGACGCGTGGCATTCGGTGGCGCTCGGCGAGAGCACGTTCATTGCGCCCGATCCCGACGACGTCTACGTAACCTACGGAAGCGGTTATTATAGCTCGCTGGCCCGGCTCAATCGCATCACCGGCGATGAAAAGAACGTCAGCCCGTGGCCGCGCTACATGGCCGGCAACCCAGCGATCGAAACGAAATACCGCTTCGGATGGACTCATCCGATCTTCTTCTCGCCCGCCAATCCGCACGAGTTGCTGGTCGGCGCCCAAGTCGTCTTCTCGAGCATCGACAAAGGGCAGACTTGGAAAATTATCAGCCCCGACTTGACCCGAAACGATCCCAGCACCGAAGGGACCTCCGGCGGCCCCGTCTATCCCGATCAAACCGGCGCGGAGACGTTTCCGGATATCGCATCGCTGGCCGTCTCGCCGCTCGACGCAAACGTGTTGTGGGCCGGTTCGGCCGATGGACTCGTCCACGTGACGACCGATCACGGCAGCCATTGGACGCTCGTGACGCCGCCGCAACTTCCACAGTGGGCGCAGATCAGTTCCATCGAGCCGTCGCATACGCAAAAGGGCGCGGCGTATCTCACGGCCTCGCGCTATCAGTGGGACGACTATCATCCCTACGTCTACGAAACGACCGATTACGGAGCGCATTGGAGCACGATCGCCAACGGTTTGCCGTCCGATCAATACGTCTTCGCCGTGCGGCAGGATCCGCGCGAGCCACGATTGCTTTTCGTAGGAACGCGCAGTACCGTCTACGTCAGCCTCGACGGCGGCGCGCACTGGCAGCCGCTGACTTTGAATTTGCCCGGCGTGCAAGTGCGCGACCTTGCGATCGACCCGCGCGAAGGCGAGCTTGTCGCCGCCACGCACGGGCGCGCGTTCTGGATCATGGATAACATCGCGCTGCTCGAACAGCTCGCCCGCAAAACCACGCTTTCGACCGCGAGCGCTGCGCTCTTCAGCCCTGAAACGGCCTGGCTTTCGAACGCGTATGGCGGGCCGTCGTTTTTTTCGCTTCCAAACTACGGTGAGAACCCAAAATACGGCGCCGCCGTGTTCTTCAACTTGCCCCCAAGTTACACCGGGCGCACGCCGGCGGCGATCTCGTTGCTCGATGCAAACGGCGCGACGATTCGCACCTTTACGCTTCACTTAAAGAGCAAGCGCGAGCGGAAGCTGACACCGGAGCAGGAAGAGAAGCTCGACGCCAATCAAGAGCGCGAGCACGAGCTCGAAACGCTCACGGCCGCGCAACCGGGCATGAATCGCTTGCAGTGGGATCTGAAATATCCGCCGGCCTACGACTATCCCGGCTTCAAAACGGTTCCGACTGACGATTGGGCCGATTCTGCCGACGGCCCGACGGTCGTTCCGGGGGCGTACACCGTCGTGCTCCAATACGGTTCTGCGCGGCTGCAAGCTCCCCTAAAAGCGCAGCTCGATCCGCGCATCCATCCCGCTCCGGGCGATTTGGAAGCGCGATTGGCGCTCGAGATGGAGCTGCGCAACTCGATCGACCGGCTCGATCGAGCGATTGCCGCCGCATTGAGCGCGCGCAATCGCGCGCCGGTTGCGCAGCGCGTGCAAATCGACGGCGAAATCGCCTCGCTAACGCTGCTGGGCGTCACCTCCAGTGAGTACGACGTCGTCCGTCCCACGAAAATTCGCGAGCAGCTCGGGTTTTTGATTAACTCCCTGGAAGCGGCGTACGCAAAACCAACCGCGGCAGAATATGCCGCGGCAAAGGACCTCGAAGGGCTCGCGAGCGCCGGGGAGACGCGTTTAGCGGCGCTCGCTCACGAGTAGCAGTACGAGTCGGACGATGCATCGCCGCCCTGCAACCGGACTTGATGCGCGCGATGCTCGCCATCGAATTCGGCGAAGAATTTCGGATCGAACGCCATCGCGCCGTCTTGCGCGATGTCGAGCTTCACCATCCAGCTTTTGACGCCGTCGGGATAGAACTGATCGTCCCACGCGCGGTAGAGTGAGTTCGTAAAGTAGACGCGCCGTCCATCGCGGCTGATTTCGACCATTTGCGGGCCGCCCGCAAGCGGTCTGGAGGAATCGCTTGGGTGCGCGGCGCGCCGCGCGATGCCTCCAATGTGGACCGAACCGGCGAGTCTTGGATGAAAGGGGTCGCTCACGTCATACTGCCGCATCTCGCCCGTGCCCCAGCACGAGGCATAGAGATAGCGGTCGTCGAGCGACAGGTCGATGTCACTGAGCAACGGCGGCACCGCGGAAAACCCCTTAAGCAGATCGGGCAGCTGCGCCGGATCGGCCGGCTCCGCCGGAATCTCGATGACCTTTTGCACGCCCCACTTGCCGTTTTCGCGATGCCAAAGCCAAATGGAGCTCGATAAATCCTTGAGCGACACGACGACGCCGACGAAACCGTAGACCTTTGCCGGATCGTGGGCCGGGCGCAGCTCCAGCACCATTTGCTGCTCTGCCCCGAGGTCGACGGTTTGCGCGTGCCGCCGCCGGCGCAGGTCCCAAAAGTGCAGCTGGTGGCCGTACTTTCCCTCGAGCAGAAGGTTTGGGTTGAGGCCGCCCTCGATCATGTTCGGCGTTCCCCATTCGCTCGTAACCAGCACGTCGTGAGTCAGATTCCACCAGAAGTCGTAGGCAAGATATTGCGGCCCGCGATCGACCTCCCAGGGTCCGATGATGTCGAACGTATCGCAATCCATCATGAAGATTCCGCCCGGCCCGTCGCCATCGGCATTGCCGAGCGCACTTATGTAGATCGCGTCGGGCCCGCAATGAACCGTATGCGGCCGCGTGTAGCCGGCGCGCTCGATCAGCTCTTGCGGCTCGATGACGCGCGTGATTTTTGGCTGCCCCGGATCGGGCTTCGTATCGACGACGTGTATTCGCGACGACCGTATGCCGGGAACGATCAGAAATCGCCGCTCGACGTGCGGGCGCGGGGCGAATGGGCAAAGCGCGGCGCTGCACGCATTCCAACCGAAATGGTGCAGCTCGTCGCCGGTGTTGGGAAGTTCAACCCGGCCAAGCTCCGTCGAATAGTTTGGCGACGTGCTCTCCGTATCGACGACCGCGAGCGCGTCGGGCGATCCGTTTGCGCTTGCGCTGAGCAGCGCAACGTAGGCGAGGGTCTCGGGAGGAGCCTTCATCGCATCCTTGGCGGATGCGTAAAACGTCGGGTCCGGCTTGAGCAGCATAGTGAAGAGACGGTTGGTTTCCGTCGCGCGATTTCCTGGCGGACGGCGCTAGGTCAGCAGCGTGATGACGCCGCTGGCGAGCAGCGCAGCCGCCCAGACGATGTCCACGTTGAACCACGCCGTGCGCAAGAAGCTCACGCCTACTTTCGTGTAGACCACGATGGCCACGATGGTCAGGGCGATCACGTAGCCCAACGTGTGTACGCCAACCATGAGACCGCCTGTCGCGTACCCTCCATGCGAGGGAAGCTGCATCGGCATGACGATCGCTCGTTGCCTCGCGGTCGACGCACCCGTCACGAAAGGGACGAGCATTAACCCCGCGCCGTGCGCGGTCGAGACGAGAAATCCCCAGAGCGCGAGGCCCCAAAATCCCACTTGCATGCCCACCCATCGCGGGTGGCGCGCTCGGACAAAGCGGTAAAGACCGAAGGCCACCAGTATTGCTCCGGCGACGCGGTGTACGATCGCATGCGGAAACTCCGCCGCGGCAAAGACCACTAGCAGAACGACGAGCGCAACCGAAACGAGATGCCCCAGTACGAGCGGCACGATCGCGCTAAGTACCGCAGCGCCGCTCCGTTCTTGAAGCCCGAGCGCGACGGCAAAGAGCCAACCCATGGCTGGATTGATGCCGTGATAACAACCCAGCAGAAAGACGGCGAGCCACACTACGCGACGGCGTCGGGCAAAATCACTCCGGCGAGATTGAGCGGGTCGTAGGACCCAAATCCGATCGGCTCGCTGCTGTGCCCCATACGCCTTGCCGCACGTAAAGCGTCGACCGCCTCGGGCAAGGCGAACTGTTCGCCGACGAACCCGGCAACGAACCGGCCGCCTCGAATCTCGCCGCGTGCCTCCATGCGCCGCAGCACCCCGAGAAGTTCGCGCCATCGCGGCGCGAGGCTCTCGCGCGCGATGACGTCGCGAAACACGATCCCCCAACGCGCCAGCAGTCGGCGCGCGAATGCTTCGCGATCGACGCGCGCGGTAGCGGCTTGCAGCAGCGCCCATCGCCCGCCGGAAGAGCGAGGACGCGCGCGCAGCCCCTTCTCGCCAAGCCGGCGCTTTGCGTCCGCCAACGAACGCAGGGCATCGAATCCGTCGGCCGTAACCAAACCCGCGGCGACGAGTTGCCACAGCGCCTCTTCTACTTCGCTCGGCAAGCGTTTCGTGGCGCGCTCGATCTCGGCGAAGAAGGGCGCATGCAAAATCTCGAGCTGCTCGAGGACCTCGCGCGCTACATGCGAAAGCCGCGCGCGATCGCTTTCCCGGCGAACGATCAGCTCCTCCGCGTTGGCGCGCAGAAAGAGCGCGATCGGCGCGAGCCGCGTCGGTCGCACGCTGCCGCGCTGTTCAGACGGAGTTGGTTCCAGCGCGGGATGCGGTGAGAGGCGCCCCCACATCACGTCGCCTGCGTAGCAGAGCCGATCGAGGAGCTCGGGACGATATCCCGCGATGCGCGCCGGCAGAATTTGCTCCTCCCACGCAAACGCCGGAATCTCGTACCCTTCGAGCTGCGTCACGATCTGCATCGTTCCGTCGATGCCGTGAAGGCGCGTTTCCGGCTCCACGTGTTGCCACCGCCGGAGGAAGGTGAGGTAGGTCGCAGTCGTGACGGGCTCGATCTCGCGCCGCAACGTTCCGATGGTCAAGCGGTGGATGCGAGCGAGCACGCGCCGATTGCACCACTCTTCGGCACCGCTGGGGCCCGTGAACTGCCCTCGTAAGACTTGACCTTGCGCTTCCAGACGAAGCAGCGCCGCCTCGATCGTATCCTTGTCAATTCGAAACCGCTCGGCCAGCTGCGCGACGGTGAGCGGGCCGCTGCATTCGAGCCAGCCGCGCAAAATCTCGGTTACGGCCTCTTTGCGCGCTTCCGGCTCCCCGTCGTACGCCGCACGTGCGACGTCCAAACGCTCCGCACACGTCCAAACTTCGTGCCATCCTTCAACGGAGGTCGTCATGAGCGAAGTCGAAGGGCTCGCGGTGACAGGAAGCGCGCTTGCGCGGCGGTCTGCGACGAGCTCGTCGAACCACCCGATCCAAGCCGGCATCGGCTGCAGAACGATAAGCGTCGCGAGCGCGTCGTGCAGCTCGTCTGCATCTCGCACCACCGGCCAGGATTCGGCCGCAACCTCGGCGATGGCCGCAGGGTCAAGCACGCCGGCTCCGCCGAAGTCGTCGCGCAGCGTCCTGCGCAACTGGACGGCGCGCGCACGACGCTCTTCCAGCGGAGCATCGTCGAGATATGCATATGGGTTGGCATTGAGAATCTCGTGACAGAAGGCCGACGGTTCCGGCGTATCGATGGCGACGGTACGCACGCTTCCCGATTCCACCGCCCGCAACACGGTGAGAAGCCCGTCGAGATCCATCGCTTCACGTAAGCAGTTGCCGATCGTTTCGCGCACCAAAACGTGATCGGGAATGCGAATAGGCCCGGTGAGATTTTCAGCGCAGGCCGCTTGATCGGGAAAGACGGCAGCCAGCAAATCGTCGGCACGCATGCGAAGGAGCTGCGGCGGCACCTTGCGCCCGCCGCTAAAGCGCAGAATCGCTAAAGCGCGACACGCATTCCATCGCCAGCGCGCTGCGAACATCGGCGCCGGAAGCAGCGCCTGCGTCAACGTGGGCTCCGCGCTCGCCGATTTCACGAACTCAAAGACGACGTCGAGCGGGAAGGCGTGCTGGTCGGTCAGCGAGAGCACGAAGCCGTTATCGGTCGCAGCGGCCTGGAGCTCGAGGTTGAACGACCGGCAGAATCGCTTTCGCAGAGCGAGTCCCCACGCCCGATTCACGCGGGCTCCGAAAGGAGTGTGCAGGATCAGCTGCATGCCGCCGCCTTCGTCGAAAAAGCGTTCGGCGACGATCGTGCGATCCGTCGGGACGACGCCAAGAATGGCTTTGCCGGCTCGCACGTACGCGACCGCCTGCTCCGCTCCCGCGGAGTCCAGGCCGCACTCCGCCTCCAGCCACGCCCACGCCGCCGCGTCCTCGCGCTCGTCGATTGCGGCGCGCACCGCACAGACTTCGCGCGAAAGCTCGACCGTTCTCCCTAGCCCTTCGCCGTTCCAAAACGGAATCGAGGGCGGCGCGCCGTGCGCGTCCTCGACGCGGACGATGCCCGCTTCGACGCGCCGAATCTTCCACGAGTTCGTGCCGAGCAAGAAGATATCGCCCGCCATGCTTTCGATCGCAAAATCTTCATCGAGCGTGCCGATCACGTGACCGTCGGGCTCGACGACGACGTTGTAGTTCGCCGTCTCGGGAATCGCGCCGCCGCAGGTAATGGCGGCGAGCTGCGCGCCGCGGCGCGCTCGCAGACGGCCGTTGACGCGATCGTAATGCAAGAAGGTTCCACTGCGTCCGCGTGACGTCGCGACCCCGTCGGCGAGCATGGAGACGACGTCGTCGAAGTCGCGGCGCTCCAGCTCCCGATACGGGTATGTAGCGCGAACGGTCGCGTAGAGCGAATCTGCCATCCACTCGTGTTGGGCGCATGCGGCGACGATCTGCTGCGCGAGTATGTCGAGCGGAGCCCTTGGGATCTTGAGCGCATCGAGATCGCCGCAGCGAATTGCGCGAACGAGTGCCGCGCATTCCAGGAGCTCGTCGCGGGTCGTTACGTAAAAGATCCCCTTCGGTTTCGCGCCGATCCAGTGGCCCGACCGCCCGATGCGCTGGAGTGCAACTGCGATTGCCCTCGGCGATCCGAGTTGTACGACGAGATCGACCGAGCCGATGTCGATGCCTAGTTCGAGCGACGCCGTCGCCACCACCGCTCTCAGTTCGCCGCTTCGCAACCGGCGTTCGACGTCGAACCGCATTTCGCGCGCGAGGCTGCCGTGGTGCGGCATGACGAAGCCGTCGCCGAGACGCTCGTTGAGCGCAAAAGCAACTCGCTCGCTCATACGCCGCGTACCCACGAAGATCAACGTTGTGCGGTGGGCGCGAATTCGCTCGGCGACGCGGTCGTAGATTTCGCCCCACATCTCCTTGCTTGCAACCGGACCGAGCTCGTCGGCGGGAACCTCGACGCAGAGTTCCATCTCGCGCCTGTGCCCGACGTTCACGACCGTCGCGCGCGGGCTCAAAAAGAGCGCGACGTCCCCGAGCGGACGCACCGTTGCAGAGAGACCGATCCGCTGCGGCCTTCGGCCCCCCGCTCGCACGATGAGATCGTCCAAACGCGCGAGCGTGAGCGCGAGGTGTGACCCGCGCTTGTCTCCCGCCATGGCGTGTATCTCGTCAACGATCACCGTCGTCACGCCGGCAAAGAGACGCCGCGATTTCTCGGCGGTCAATAGAATGAAGAGCGACTCGGGCGTCGTTACCAGCACGTGCGGCGGTTTGCGCAGCATCTGCCGGCGCGCAGCGGGCGTGGTGTCTCCGGTGCGCACGGCCGTGCGAATCGGGCTCAGCGAAGTGTGATCCCGCATCGCGAGCGCAATCAGGGCCGCAAGCGGCTTCTCCAAATTCTCGCGAACGTCGTTGGTCAGCGCTTTGAGCGGTGAGACGTAGACGGCGAGCGTTCGTTCGGGAAGCGTTCCCGCGATCGCTTGACGCACGAGATCGTCGAGCGCAATCGTGAAGGCGGCGAGAGTCTTCCCCGATCCGGTCGGCGCCGAGATCAACACGTCGCCGCCGGCACGAATCGTCGGCCAGCCGCGAGCTTGGGGCTCCGTCACCGTAGCAAACGTGGAGGAGAACCACTCCCGCACGAGCGGATGGAATTCGTCCAACATCGCGCTTTGTTCGACCCCGCAATCAGCCCGACCGTTTCGCCATCGTCACGCCAGCGCCAGGCGCGCTCAACAGGGATTAGCTGCTTGGCATGGCGGGGAAAAGAGCGGCATGAAACATTCTTTGATACGCTCGGCGGTGCTGGCGCTCGGGCTGGGCCTCATGCCGTACGTAGCGTCCGCACAGTCAACGGACCAAAACGCTACCACGGCACCGATGGCGACCGCGACGGTGAATCCGATGGCGACGGCGACGATGAATCCGATGGCGACCGCAACTGCGGCGCCAATGAGCTCCACGACCGAGACGGCAGCTCCGGGAAACGGCACCGGCTGGTGGGGCCTCATCGGCCTGCTCGGCCTTCTCGGCCTCTTTGGGATGCGCAGCAGCCGGACAACGACGATCCCGTGACGTAGGGCGGCGGCACGAGAAGAGCTTCCTGCCGCGGCCCGAACCCCGGCCGGATGTTAAGCGTTCTCCTGGCCGCTGTTTTGCAGATCGGTGACATGGCGCGAATCGTCAACCTCGAAGAGCCGGCGATTTCGGCCGATGACAGCCGCATCGCCCTCGTTGAGATCGTGCAGGATCTCGCCAACGCGGCGTACGTCAATAGTTTGCTGGTCGTCGACGTGCGGTCGGGCCGAATGCAAACGGTTGGACGCGCGACGGACGTCGCGGTTCCTCGTTGGTCTCCGCGCGACGGGCGCCTGGCCTATCTCGCGCGTCCGTTGAAAAACGGGGTCACGCAGATCTTCGTCCGCGCACCAAGCGGAGAAGTCGTGCAGCTCACGCATGCCTTGGGCGACGTCATCGACGCAGCCTGGAGTCCCAACGCGCGCGAGATTGCATACGTAGCCGCGGATCGTCAGGACCCGGCGCCGTTCTTCTTTGCCGGCGACAACGACTATACCGCAACCGCGCTGACGCCCTCCGACCATCTCTGGATCGTCCCGGCGAAAGGCGGACGAGCCCGCAGGCTCACCGAAGGCAGCTGGACGATTGCCGCTACCGATCCCGGAGGAATTTTCTCGCCGCAGATCGCCTGGACCCACGACGGACGGCACATTACGTACACGCGCGTCGAGAACACGTTCAGCGGCGACGACGAGCGCTCGACGCTCTGGCAGGTAGACATCGCGACTCGAGCCACGCGCAAACTCACCGATCATGCGCAGCTCGAGCTCAGCCCGGCCTACTCTCCCGACGGCTCACACTTGACGTATTGGTATCCGCTCAACGGCGACTTCAACTCGGAGAACACCCTGCGAATGCTCGACGGCGCCCGCGACGACCGCGCCGCCGACTTGGATCGCAACGTGGCGGGATCGCTTTGGTTTCCGGACGGCCAACATCTTCTCGTCTGCGCGAGCGACGCAACGCAGAATCGTATCTGGAAGGTCGATCTCGCCGGGCATCTTCTGCCTATACCGCTGGGCGAGCTTCACGTCGTCTGCGATCCGTACTCGAGCAGCACCTTCGACGCCGGAATCGCAGCCGATATCGCGCGCGATGGCTCGATCGCGTTTCTTGCCACGACCGAGCGGAGCGCTCGAGAGCTTTACTACCTGCCAGCAGGATCGCACACGCCACGGCAACTGACGCATTTCAATGCTTTTCTTTCACGCATCACGATCGGCGCAATGACCGAAACGAATTGGACGGGCCCCGACGGGTTTGCAGAGGACGGCGTCGTGACCTATCCGCCGAATGGTAACGAGGCGGCCAAGTATCCCGCCGTCCTGCTGATCCATGGCGGACCCGGACTTTCGAGCAGTCGCGACTTCGTTTGGGCAGCATGGCCGCTCGCTCAGATGATTGCCTCGCGCGGTTATCTCGTCTTTCAGCCCAACTATCGCGGCAGCGATAACCTCGGCAACGCGTACATGACCGCAATCGTCCACAACACCGTCGTCGGTCCGAGCGCCGATATTCTCGCAGGGCTGGACTCACTCGAGCGGCTTGGGAAAGTCGACGGCTCCCGCGTCGCCGTCTCCGGCTGGTCGTACGGCGGGGAGCTGACCTCGTGGCTGATCGGCCACGATCATCGCTGGCGAGCAGCAATTTCCGGCGCCGCGGTGAATAGCGAGTTCGACGAATACAACCTCTCAACGTCGAACGTGCAGGACCGCTATCCGCTCGGAACCTCGCCGTACCGCGATGACGGTCAGCGGATCTACCGGGAGAACTCTCCGATCACGTATTACGCGCAGATCACGACGCCAACCCTTATTTGGGGCACGACGCTCGATCCAATCGTCCCGATCACGCAATCCTACGCGCTCTACCATGCACTGCAGGACAACGACGTCCCCGTACGCTTCGCCGTCTTTCCCGCAACGACGCACGGCCCCGCCGACCCTCGGCAGACTGCCGAACTCACGCGACTCTGGCTCGACTGGCTCGACCTCCACCTGCACTGATGCGACCGCGCCTCATCCGATCGCGCCGGCCGAGCGTTCTATGTGGCATGAAGCTTTGTAGCACCGCCCTCCTTATATTGAGCCTGAGCATCCTAGGGGCAGCCCCAACGGGGGCGCCGGCGGCGTCGCCGGCGCAACGCGTCGTGCTCGCCGGTGGATGTTTTTGGGGGATGCAGCTTCTCTTTGAATCGCTCAAAGGGGTCGACGCCGCGGTGGCCGGCTATGCGGGCGGAAATGCGGATACGGCGCAGTACGAGACCGTAAGCACCGGCACGACCGGACATGCCGAATCGGTCGAGATCACGTACGACCCCGCGCGAATCTCTTTTCAGAAGCTGCTCGATGTCTACTTCCTCGTCGCGCACGATCCGACCCAACTCGATCGCCAAGGCCCCGACGTGGGCTCTCAATACCGCTCCGAAATCTTCTACACGTCGGCGCACCAGCGCTCGGAAGCGCTTTCGTACATCGGGCACCTGCGCAGCGATCGGATCTATTCATCCAAGATCGTGACGATCGTGGCGCCGCTGCGAGGCTTCTATCCGGCCGAGGCCTACCATCAGGATTTCGCGATGCACAACCCCCAAAATCCCTACATCGTCGTCAACGACCTTCCCAAGCTGCGTAAGCTTCGCCAAGAATTTCCGGCGCTCGTCAAAACCAACGCGGCTCTCAAAGGCTAGCAGTCTCTTCGTTAGAGCGGAGCGTCGGCGACGTGATCGGAGTATGACCGCGGATCGAAATACCATTGTGGCAAGGCCGCCGGAAACGTGATCTCGGTGAAATCGTAATCCACCGTCGCGTCTCGCCCCAGATATTCAGCGTCGGCCTGATACGTCGGCGTTCCGTGGATGTGCGTAACGAGCGGCATGTTGTCCATCCAGTCGAGCGTGATGGTGAAGAGCATTGGGTAGACGTGTTTGCCGCTATCTTCCTCGTAGAGCTTATCGGTCGCTATCACCTCTCGCAGTTCAAGCGTCCGGTGATCGACGAATAGCTCGCGCAAACGGTTGCGATCGGGATCGCGCCGCGGCTGAAGACTGACGTGGATGAGGTCGCCTTCGTCGGCAATGCGCGTCACACGATAGTCGAATTCGCCAAGGACGGTAACGCTGGCAATTACCGGCGGCAGACTTCCGGTCGGCTCGGGCGTCGGTACGAACGTGCGTGGATTGGTGTGCGGGTGAACGGGCGCCGGCTGGAACAGATCGGCCGTTGGAGGGCCGGGATCCCACGGTTCGTTGAAAGAGGGGCGCAGAAACTCCAGCGTGCCGCGCGAGGAGCCGCGATAGACCCGGCGCCCGAGCGCCGCGAGATCGTACGTGCGGCACCAGATGTGGTACGTGTAGCTGTTGAGTAGATCCGGATAGCCGTCGTCGAGCGTCTGCTTACGGACTAAGGTGTACGTAATGTACGGCGGCGGGGGCCGGTGCGAACGAAACTGCCGGCGTATCTGATAGAGGAGCCGGTCGGGTGACGGTAATGGAATCGGCGTCGCCGTCGCTGCCGGACGAATATCGGCATGCGATGGTGCGGTTGCTATGCAAATCCCGAGCAGGACGAGCGCAGCAATAAGCGCGGACTTCAGCGTGCCGCCATCCGGATCGCGCCGTCGAGACGAATCACTTCGCCGTTGAGCATTTGGTTCTCGACGATGTGGCGCGCCAGCGCCGCATATTCCTGAGGCCTTCCCAAGCGCGACGGGAAAGGCACTTGCTTGCCGAGCGACTCGCGCGCAGCCTCGGGTAACCCAGCGAGCATCGGAGTGTCGAAGATGCCCGGCGCGATGCTGGCGACGCGGATCTGATGTTTGGCAAACTCGCGCGCAACCGGCAGGGTCAGCCCCACCACGCCGCCTTTCGACGCGGAATATGCGGCTTGCCCGATTTGCCCGTCATACGCGGCGACCGAAGCCGTGCAGATGATAACGCCACGATCTTCGTTGGGCTCGACCTGGCGTTCGATCATCTTCGCACCGGCCAGGCGAATGACGTTGAACGTGCCGATGAGGTTTACCGCGATGACCTTGGAAAAATGCTCGAGAGGCTGCGGCCCCTCGCGCCCGATGACGCGCTCGGCCGTCGCGATTCCGGCACAGTTGATCGCTCCGTGCAACGCTCCGAACTTTTCCATAGCCGTATCGACCGCGCGTTGAACTTGGTCCGCGTCGGTGACGTCGGTGCGCGCGAAGACGACCGATGTGCCGAGTTCTCGCGCAAGCTCGGACCCTCGCTCGCTGACGTCGCAGATCACGACGTTGGCTCCGTTGCCCGAAAACTCTGCGACGCACGCCGCTCCGAGACCCGAGCTGCCGCCGGTTACTAAGAACGTTCGGCCGTCTAAGTGCATGGCGCGTTGGTACAGCTTCGGGAGGTCGATATCCTGGACGGCGGTAAGCTTGGGTAATAGCGTAAGCGAGAAGTGAATAACGTGAGTGTTGCGGTAAGCGTTGCTTTCCTGGTCGTTCGGCTCATCTTGGGGCTCGGCTTGATGGCCCACGGTAGCCAGAAGCTCTTCGGCTGGTTCGGCGGACCCGGCCTCGCCGGAACCGGCGGATTCTTCGAAGGGCTCGGTTTTCGCCCCGGAAAGCTCTTCGCATTGATGGCGGGTTTGGGGGAAACGATCGGCGGCCTGTTAACGGTATTGGGATTGGGCGGCGCGCTCGGCCCCGTGCTCATCATCACCGTCATGCTCGTAGCGATCGTCTCGGTGCACATCGACAAAGGCTTCTTCACTCAAAACGGCGGCTGGGAGCTGCCCGCCACGAACATTGCGGTGGCGATTGCAATCGCCTTCGGCGGCAACGGCCTTTATTCGCTCGATAACGCGTTTGGCCTCGACTTTCTTACCGATCCGGTGCAGATCTGGTATGCGGTGGTAGCCGCCGCAATCGCTGCGGCACTCACCTTGCTCGCGCGCAGACGAACGCCTTGACCGTAGCCTTCTACGGCACGGGAATGCTCGGCTCCGCGATGATTCGCGCGATGCTTCGACGCGACATGGCCGTGCGCGTTTGGAATCGGACGCCGCAGAAGGCGGCGGCACTCGAGGAGTTCGGCGCGCGCGCCTTTGACGATCCCGCGGAAGCGGCGCACGGTGCGGATCGAGTTCATCTCTGTTTGAGCGACGATGCGAGCGTCGACGGCGTGCTCGATGCGGCCGGCGCCGGAATTGCAAAAGAGAGTCCGATACTCGACCACACGACCGTCTCGCCGGAGCGCGTCGCCGAGCGCGCACGCCGGCTCGCTGAGGGCGGATACGCCTTTCTTCACGCCCCGGTCTTCATGGGACCGCCGATGGCGCTCGAGGCGCGGGGAGTCATGATGACCTCGGGCGACGAGAGCCTCTTCGAAGGCGTTCGCGAGCATATGGAAGCGATGTGCAGCGATTTGCGCTACGTCGGGAAGCGCCCCCAAGACGCAGCGATCTTCAAGCTCATGGGCAATGCGATGATCCTCGCGGTCGTAGGCGGCATCAACGACATCCTACGCATTGCCGAAGTTCAGGACCTCACGCGCGAGCAGGCGTACGCGCTCTTCGACTTTTACGATCCATGCGGACAGATACGGGGTCGCGGAAAGCGCATGGTCGTCGGCGATTACGAGCCGTTTTGGACGCTCATCACGGCGCACAAGGACGCCGCGCTCATGAAGGCGGCCGCGCATCACGAACGTCTGCCCGTAATCGACGCGATGGAAGCGCTCTTACGGAACGTTTCCGACCGCGGCCTCGGCAACCTCGACCTGGCGGCCGTCGCCCAGCGGTAGCGCCCGCGCCGTGGACCTCAATCCTCAGGCCCGGCAGATGGCCGACGAATCGATGGTACGCAACCTCGAGGCGCAGGCGCGCGCGATCTGGCCGCAGGAAGTCGCCCTGGTGCGGCGGCACCCGCTGCCGGAAGACGCCTACATCTTGGACGCGGGCTGCGGGACGGGCGAGATCGCTACTCGGTTGGCCGAGCTTTACCCGCGAGCGCGGGTTCTTGGTATCGACATCCTCGACGATCATTTGGAACTGGCGCGCAGGCGGGACGCGTCGCTCGCGCCGCGGTTACGGTACGAGCACCAGAGTATTTTCTCGATTGACGCTGCAAATGCAACGTTCGACCTCACCGTCTGCCGTCACGTCCTTCATTCGATTCCGCACGCGGATCGCGTCATCGCCGAGCTCGTGCGAGTCACTCGCGCCGGCGGCCGGCTCCACCTCATCCCCGAGGATTACGGTATGCTGCACTTTCAGCGCGGCGCGCTCGATCCGCGTGACTTTTGGCATGAAGTGCCGGCGACCTTGGGGCAGGCAATGGGGACCGATCTTTTCGTCGGTCGCAACACGTACGGAATTTTGGCGGCGCTCGGCCTCGACGACGTCACGGTCGACTACGTGGTCGTCGACACGCTGCGCGTACCGAGGGAAACGTTTGCCGCAATTCTCGAGGCTTGGCGCGACGGATACGTCCAAGCGATCGGCGAGACGACATCGATGAGCGAGGAGGCTGCCAGAGCGTACTTCGATGAAATGATCGCCAACGTGCGTAATCCGCTCGGGTACGCCGTATGGCTAGTTCCGGTTGTCAGCGCTCGCATTCCCATCAGGAGCCGACGTTGAAAGCATTACGGATCGATCGTTTTGGGCCGCTCGAAAATCTCCAAGTAGGCGAGGTTCCAGACGCGCCGTTGCCGCCCGACTCGGTCCGCATCAGAATCGAGGCTGCCGGCGTAAATCCAAGCGATGCCGGCGTTGCGCTCGGGAGGTTTCCGCAGGTTACGCTTCCACGCATCCTGGGACGAGATTTCGCCGGCACCGTCACCGAAGGTCCAGCGCAGTTGCTCGGTACGCCGGTCTGGGGTTCCGGCGGCGGGGAGCTTGGCATAACGCGCGACGGATCGCACGCCGAGTACCTGATTATTCCGGCGAGCGCAGCGATTCGACGTCCGTCTCATCTCTCGCCGGAGGATGGCGCAGTTGCAGGCGTCCCATTCATCACGGCGTGGAGTGCGCTCGTGGAACTAGCCGCCTTCAAATCCGGTGAATCGGTGCTCGTGTCGGGCGCCGCCGGAGCGGTTGGATCGGCGGCCGTTGCGTTAGCGTCGGCACTGGGCGGTCGCGCTATCGCGCTCGTGCTCGAAAGCGACGACTTATCGCCGCTCGACGGGCTCGAGCTCGCCGCGGTGCTGCGCTCCGAGCGCGACGACGTAGTGGGATCGGTGCGCGAGCTTACCGGCGGCCGAGGCGTCGACGTCGCTCTCAACGCAATCGGCTCGCCCGTCTTCCCGGCACTCTTTGAATCGCTGGCACACGACGGCCGCATGGTCGTCTTTTCGGCTCGCTCGGGAAGTAAGGTTCAACTCGACCTTTTCGCCTTTTACCGCCGTCGGTTACGTTTCTTTGGTCTGGATACCGCGGCACTCGCTCTCGACGATATCGCGTCTCTTTACGAAAAGTTCGGTCGGTTCTTCGAATCAAAATCGGTTAAGCCGTCACCCATTGCGCAGCGTTTTCCGCTTTCACGCGCGCGCGAAGCCTACGAGCGCGTCGAGCGTGGCGAGCCGGGAAAGCTCGTGCTCATTCCCGGCGTCTAGCGGCTGCCCGAAGAGGCGGTTGCGATAACGGCAGGGCGGTGCGTCGCGGCAGCGGCGAGCCGGTCCAAAGCGGGTGCGGCGTCGTTTCGGGCGCCGGCGTAAAGACGGCAGTCGGCGCCACGGAGGGAGCCGCGGGATTAAACGGCGTCGGAGAGGCGACGACGTTACGTGCGGAAACAGAAACGACGAGGCAATGACGAGCCGGCTCGTAGCGCACCGATGCCCCAAGGGCGCGCAGCACGGGCCCCGCCGGGACGAACGCGCCGTTGAGCTCTCCCGTCGATTCCGGCGAAAGGCGGATGCGTACGCGTAATTCTCGGCGTTGCACCACGAGCGTATCGCCGTCGAACCAAAACCGGTCGGCCAGGCGAGTCAACAATGGTGCGACCGGGGTGAAGACTCGCCCGCCGGCCACATACGCGCGCACGTAGGCCGCAAGAGGGCGCCCGTCGATCACCACGCAGACCGGAGCTCCGGGTGGGAATAGCGGCACTCTCTACGATATACCGCCTGCAATGCAGCGACTCATCTCCGCGTTTCGCGACGCCGTCGTTCGGTTCGCTCGCGACGGGTGCGCGTTTCACGCGCAGTCGGTTGCGTTCAACGCCATCTTTGCCCTCTTTCCTCTGAGCGTTCTAACGTTGAGCGCGATTACGTTCGTCTTCCCCGAGTCGCAGCAGCGCACGATGGCGTTCTTCGACACGCTGGCACCGACGCTCCACGACTATATCGTGAATAATCTGACGACGTACATTTATGGGCGCGGCATCTCGAGCATCATCGCGCTGCTCTTTCTGCTATGGTCGGGTAAGAATCTCTTCATGGGCCTCGCGTACGCGCTCGATCGCGCGCTGAACGTTCCAAAAGGGCGGCCGCTCGTGCACAACCTCGCGCTTTCGATCGTGATGCTTCCGGCAACTGGCATCCTACTGTTGGTAGCCATCGCGCTTCCGATCGTTCTCGCAATCAGCTTTCAGGTCGCCGGAATTCCCGACCCGCGCAGCGTTACGCATATTCTCGGCTACTTGCTTTCGATTGCCCTCGTCTTCATCGTAGCCGTGGTACTCTACCGCTGGCTTCCCAACCGAAGCGTTTCCTGGGACTTTGCGCTGCGCGGTGCGGCAGTAGTGGCGATCGCATGGCCGCCCGTGCAGTATGCCTTCGCCGTCTATCTGACGCACGTGGACGTGACCCATATCTACGGCGCACTATCCGCGCCGCTGGTTCTGCTTCTTTGGTTCTACTGCATCGGGTCGATCTTTTTGTTCGGAGCCGAATACAGCATCGCTTGGCCGACCGGACATTCCGAATCGCTCAGCGAAGAACCGGCGGCCGATGTTTGAAACAAGCGCGCGGCGCCGCATTCTCGGAGTGTTTTTCGTTTGCGTGTCGCTTACATTTGCTGCGGGCGCCGCCGCACCGCCGACGCCGGCTCCAATCGTCACCCCGGCTGGCGTCGGACAGATGCCGATCGTTCTCATATATCCTTTCGAGGTTCAAACCGGCGCCGATCCCAAGATTGGTATCGCGATCTCGCAGATTCTGGCCCAGGAGATGATCGCCGCCGGCGGCATTACCGTGCCGCCGGTGCCGCCAGGCGTCAAGCGCGCAGATTTTCTCGAGACCGCGCGCGCCGCTCACGCCGACTTTTATATCAGCGGATACGTCACGCCGGTCGGCGACAGCGCCGCCGTCGTCGAGCAAGTGGTGAGTGTCGACAGCGGGGTAATTCTCTTCTCACAGACGGCTCAGGTATCGAGCGTGGCTGACGTTGCATCACAATCGCTGCTCGCGCGCGCCCAGATTCTTGCGTTCGTCGGACGCGGAACGCAAAGCGTGCAGACGCAGCCGACAAACACCCCCGCGCCGACCGCCAGCAACGGCGCGCGGGTTCCGATTCAAGGGCTCGGCGCCATCGTCAACTCGGTTTTCAAACACAAGGGCGGCTCACAACCCGCATCACCGGCGCCGGCCGTCAAACCGTCGCGCGGCGTGATCGTCGCGCCGGTCACGGCCGCCGGCTACGTGGGTGCGTCCGATCTCACCAATGCGCTTCACGAGCTATACTTCGCCCTCAACGGCCGCTTTAATACGCGGATGACGGCAATCACGTCGAACGTCGCACAATCGACCGACGAGATCTGCGGACCGAACCGCGACAACACCATCGCGACCGGTACGTTGCAAGAATCCGCTGCGCACCACGGTAAAGCGCAGGTTACTTTCCAGCTTACCGTCTATACGTGCTTCGGAGCGACCCTCGGGCGAGAGGTCGGCAAGGGTTCTTCGATCAAGAGCGCGGTGGATGCGGCGGTTACCTCTTACGTCAACGCGCATCCCGATAATAGTTAGAACAAACCGGCAGGCGGATCGACGACGATTCTGCGCTCATTCAGATCGATCTGCGCGACGATCGCACCTACCATCGGCACCATGACGCCGTCGACGATGAGCAGGTCGCTCGACGGATAGTGCTCTACGCGCTCGACCGTCCCATATGGGGTCCCGTCCGCGCCCTGTACCGCACAGCCGACGAGATCGTCGTCGAGGTACTCGCCTTCGCCTAAGGGAATTGCTGCGCGCGCCGCGTACAACACTGCCCCAGTATACGCCCCTGCGGCATCGATGTCTTGGACGCCCTCGATGCGAATTAGCAGACGCCCTTTATGCGGGCGAACCGCGCCGATTCGAATGGGCCATGAATTTTCGCCGTGCGAGCAGCGCAGCTCCGACCCCGGCGATACGACGGTGCGGCCGGCGCTCGTCGGATCGCATTTCAGCTCACCGTGAACGCCGAACGTTCCGGCAATCCGTCCGACCACGATCCCGCCTTGAGCCGGTCGAGGATCATCCGTCGCCGGCGTCGTCCTGGAGCCCTTGTGCCGCCTCTTCGCTGTCAAGGATGTCGACGGCGACGCGTCCCTCGGCGGCTGCACGCACGACGGTTCGCAAAGCCTGCGCTACGCGCCCGCTGCGCCCGATCACTTTTCCCAAATCCTCCGGATCGACGATCAGCTCGATCACCGGTTGCGCTTCCTCGTCGATGAAGAGCTCGACGCTTACCGACTCCGGCTTCTGCACGAGCTTGCGCGCGAGAAAATTCAATAGTTCGGTCGCACGACGATGGCCCGCCCAGGGGTCGTTTGGCAAAGCGCTCGATTTGCGCTCGCGCCGCGCTGCGGGCCGGGACGGACGAGGTGCAGGCTCGCTGCGAGTTGCAGGCTCCGTACGAGGCGCAGCTTGCGGCTCGGGTTCCTCGACGACCGTTTCACTGAAAAGGCCGAACTCGTCGTCGAAGGCGCTCATGTTGCACCGCCTTGCGCGTTGCGCGGTCCGCGTTTCGCCGTCGGAACCGGGCCTCGTTCCACGAGCCCCTTTTCCGCAAAAAGCCGTCGGACCGTATCCGACGGTTGAGCGCCCTTGGCCAGCCACTCTCGCACTCTCGCCTCGTCGACGACGACGGTTCGCGGTTCCGTGCGCGGATTGTAGTGTCCGAGAATTTCGATAAACCGGCCGTCTCGAGGCGCCCGCGCGTCGGCTACTACGAAACGATAGGTCGGCTGTTTTTTTGCGCCGATGCGGCGCAGGCGGATTCTTACCATTTTTTCGTCATCTTCCTCGCCGGGTTCGGCTTAGGTGCTTCGTCATTTGGCGCGCCTGATCGAACTGCTTCACGAGCCGGTTCACGTCGGAAACTTGGGTCCCGGAGCCGCGAGCTATTCGTTTACGGCGCGATCCGTTGAGAACTTCGGGATTGCGGCGCTCGCCGCGCGTCATGGAGCTGATGATCGCTTCAATCTTGACGAACTCGTGCTCCGGGATCTCGAAATTCTTCGGCAGCGCTTTCGACAGGCCCGGCACCATCTTCAGGAGATCGTTGAAGGAGCCGATCTTGCGCACTTGCCGCATCTGCTCGAGAAAATCGTCGAGATTGAACGTCTGTTTGAGGAGTTTATCCTCTAGTTTCTTTGCTTGTTCCTCGGAGTAGAGCGTTCGGGTCTTCTCGATGAGCGTCAGCGCGTCTCCCATGCCCAATATTCGCGACGCGAGCCGTTCGGGATAAAATGGCTCGAGCGCAGAGAGCTTCTCACCGACTCCGATGAATTTGATCGGCGCGCCCGTGACGCTATGGATCGAGAGGGCCGCGCCCCCGCGCGTGTCGCCGTCCAACTTCGTCAAAATGACGCCGGTGATGCAAAGGCGATCGTGGAAGCCTTTTGCGACGTTCGTCGCCTCTTGCCCCGTCATCGCATCGGCCACCAGCAGAATTTCTCGAGGATCGGCGACGGCCTTGATATCGGCGAGCTCTTGCATCAACTCTTCGTCTATTTGCAGGCGGCCCGCCGTGTCGATGATTACCGTCGAAAGGCTCAGCCGCTTCGCCTCGGCGATGCCTTCGCGTACGATACGCTCTGGGCGGTTCGTTGGGTCGGCGTAAACCGTCAGACCGATCTGCTTGCCGAGCGTTTGCAGCTGCTCGATGGCCGCCGGGCGGTAGACGTCGGCCGCGATCAAAAGCGATCGCCGTCCCTGTTCTTTTAGCCGCAGCGCGAGCTTGGCGGCCTGCGTCGTCTTGCCCGAGCCTTGCAATCCGACCAGCATGACGACGGAAGGCGGGGCGTCGGAGAATTGAAGACGGGCTCGACCCGATCCGGTCGGCGGCCCAAGCAGTTCCACGAGTTCGTCGTGAACTATCTTGAGAATCGTTTGCGCCGGCGTGAGCGACTCGAGCACGTTCGAGCCGATCGCGCGCTCTTTTACGCGCGCGACGAATGCTTTGGCTGCACCGAGCGAGACGTCCGCCTCGAGCAGCGCGACCCGAACCTCGCGCAGCGCTTCGTTGACCTCGGTCTCACTGACCCTGCCTCGACCGCTGAGCCGGTCGAAGATCGCGCCGAGGCGTTCCTGAAGTCGATCGAACAATGCGTCGCTAGGAGGTCGAAGAACCGGCCGTCGTCTCGTCGATGCGCTTGACCGCGTCGCCGACCGTCTTGATCTTCTCCGCTTCCTCGTCGGGAATGTCGATGTTGAATTCCGTCTCGAACGCCATCACCAACTCGACCTGGTCGAGTGAATCGGCACCGAGATCGTCGGTTATCGACGCTTCGGGCGTCACTTCCGACTCGTCGACGCCGAGCTGCTCGACGATGATCTTCTTTACTTTATCGAAGGTGGTGGACATTACGTCTCCTTTCAAAGCCTTTAGTCCTGAGCCTGTTGAAGGGGCCTCGGTCACATAAGGATGCCGCCATCGACTACGAGCGTTTGTCCGGTGACGTATCCGGAGGCATCGGAGCACAGGAACGCTACGACTCCGCTGACGTCTTCCGGCTTCCCGGCTCGGCCGAGAGCGGCTTGCTTGATCAAAAACTCCCTAGCGGCGTCGGGCATCTTCTCAGTCATGGCGGTCTCGATCAGACCCGGCGCGACGGCGTTGACTCTTATATTCCTCGAACCCAACTCCTTTGCCAACGATTTGCAAAGGCCGATGACCCCCGCCTTTGAGGCTGCGTACGCGGCCTGGCCCGCGTTGCCCATCATTCCGACGATGCTTGTCAGCAGCACGATCGATCCGGCACGTTGCTTCATCATCGGCTTCGCAACCGCCGCGCAGAGATAAAACGCGGACTTCAGATTGACGTCGAGCATACGGTCGAGCGTCTCGGATTTTAGCCGTAGAAGGAGCGCGTCGACGGTCTGTCCCGCGCTCGCCACCGCGCAATCGATGCGCCCAAAGCGCGTGACGACGTCCGCGACGATGCGCTCGATCGCCGCTTGATCCGCGACGTCGCCTTCAAAGACTTCTGCAACCGCAGCGGGCCGCGCGTTGGTGCAGGCTTTCGCGCTTTCTTGCAGCGCGCCGGCATCGCGCCCGATCAGTGCAACGTCGGCGCCGTTCCGTGCAAGCTCGATGGCGACGGCGCGTCCGATTCCGCGGCTTCCACCCGTGATCAACGCCGTCTTCCCAGTGAAGATCATGCGCTCGCTTTCGCCGGCCTGTCGAGCGCGCAACGAAACTGGTCAACGCCTGCAAAATCGCTTACCACCATCGTGGGCGGCGCGGATTCCATTCGCTTCATCAAAGAGCTCAGCACGCCGCTCGCGCCGAATTCCACGACCATCTCCGGCGAGTACGTGAGGATCCGCTGCGCAGTATCGTGCCAGCGCACTTCGTCGACGACCGACCGGATGAGGTTGGCTTTGATCCCCTCCACGCTGCGATACGGTCTTCCGTCGACGTTGGAGATGACGTCGAAGGCCGGCATCGCGAACCCAACCGCTTCGACGGCGACGCGCAAACGTTCCACGGCCGGCTCCATGAGCCGGCTATGCCACGCACCCGAAACGTTCAAAGAAATCACTCGTTTGGCGCCTGTATCGAGCATCGCTTGGCCCGCAGCTCGCACCGCTTCCAGGTCGCCGCTGAGTACGATCTGCGTCGGTGAATTGAAGTTCGCGAGGGCGACCGAACCATGCATGCGTTCGAGGACGTCGCGTACTTGGGCGGCGGTCAGGCCCAGAACCGCCGACATTCCACCGCGCGTGCGTTGCGCCGCCGATTGCATGGCCTTTCCACGCTCGCTGACGATGCGCAGGGCGTCCCCGAACGAAAGCGAGGCGGCGATGACGAGGCTGCAGAGTTCGGCAAACGAGTGCCCCGCGGTTACGATCGGTTGGAAGGCCGCGCCGACCGCGGCGTAGAGCGCAAGGTTGGTCGTGAAGATCGCCGGCTGACTAAACTCCGTTTCACGCAGCGTTTCTTCGGGACCGTCACGCTGCAACGCGAGCAAGTCGTAACCAAGTATTTTCGCCGCCCGCTCGAAGGTCGCAGCGGCGGCCGGCGAGCGTTGCGCGACGTCGCACCCCATTGCAATGCACTGCGAGCCCTGCCCCGGAAAGACGACGGCAATGCGCATTAGGCGGCCCAGCGCCATGCGACCGCTCCCCAAGAGAGGCCGCCGCCGAATGCCACGAAAACGAGGAGATCTTGCGGCTTCACCAGACTGGCGCGCACGGTCTCCGAGAGTGCCATTGGAATCGACGCGGCCGACGTGTTGCCGTATTCTGCAATGTTGACCACGACTTTTTCATCGGGCAGCTCCAAGTAGCGCGCCGTGGCATCGATAATGCGCCGGTTCGCTTGATGTGGGAGTAAGAACGTCACGTCGGCTTTGGTGAGGTTCGCCTTCTTTAACACCGACTCGGTGGCATCGACCATCCGCTGCACCGCAAGCTTGAACGTTTCGCGCCCTTGCATGTGAATAAGGTGTACTTTCGCGTCGATCGCCGCATGATCGATCGGCCGACGCGCTCCGCTGCCCTGGGCGTACAGCAGTTCGGGCCGGCTTCCGTCGGCGCTCAAATCCGCTGCCAGAAAGCTGTTTTCGGCGCAGCGTTCGAGGATCACGGCGCCGGCGCCGTCGCCAAAAAGTATCGCGGTCGAGCGGTCTTTTTTGTCGAGGATCTTCGAGAGCGTCTCCGCGCCGATCAGCATGATTCGCTCGTAGACGCCGGAGCGAATTAGTCCCGAAGCGATCGTCAGGCCATAGATGAAACCGCTGCACGCGATCGCAATGTCGAATGCGGCCTTCCCCGTGACGCCCAGCTTAGCGGCGACGAGACAGGCGGTCGCGGGGAAGTAGTAATCTGGAGTGACGGTCGCGACAATGAAGCAATCGATCTCCTGAGCTCGCATTTCGGCGTGCACGAGCGCGGCACTCGCGGCCGCCGATGCCAAGTCGCTCGTCGCTTCCTCTTCGGAAGCCCAATGACGGCGCTTCATTCCCGTGCGCGACGTTATCCAGTCGTCTGAGGTTTCAAGCCAGGATTCGAGATCGCGATTAGTGACGATTCGCGAGGGCGCGTAATGACCGACGCCGACGATCCTCACCCCGGGGGAAGGCACCTAGGCTAACCGGCCGGTTCTTCTTGCGTTTTGAGAATTTGCCGGCCTTTGTACGTGCCGCAATTCGGGCATGCGAAGTGCGGCTTCTTGGGCTGATGGCATTGCGAACAAAGGACGGTCGTCACGTCGCCAAGCTTCCAGTTGGCCGCACGACGGCTGCGCGTTTTGCTGCGGGGCGTCTTCCACTTTAAATTCGCCACATTGTTCTCCGTTTCAAAAAATTACGCCGGCTGGCACGAGCATTCGCCTGCATTTCGGTTCGCCCCGCAAACGCCGCAAAGGCCGAGACAACCGGGACCGCACCGTATGCCCATCGGGAGAGTACTGAGCACGCTCTGCTGCGCTAAATCCGCTATGTCGAGCCGCTCCCCCGTGAGGACGTTGCCCTCGCCGAATGGATCCACGTCGCGGCCCTGGGAAGGATCGACCCGCTCGGCCACATCGACGTGGAGCTCGAGGTCGACGTCCTCTAAGCAGGCGTCGCATTGACCCCGAACGTGGGCGTCGACGCTGCCCGCCACGGCCAGCATCCGATCCGCCTGCCTCAGTTCGAGCTGCACGCGAACCGGTTCGGGAAAGACGATTCCCTCGAATGGCTCGATTGGAACCTCGTCGGTGACCACCATGACTTGGCGGCTACCGGAAAGGAGCCCACTGACGTCGACCCTGTGAGAACGATCCATAGAACGCATGGCGCCGCAGCATGAGGCCCCGCCAACCGGCGGGGCCGCCACGGACTTTTGCCATTCTAGAACCGGTGTCTCGCCTTGTCAAACGCTTACGGCGGGGGATAGAAGGCTGGCATGAGCATCGATCCGATCGCTTCAAAACTGGCGGCAGACGGGGTCGCGTTCGCCCCCGAAATTACCGCCGCCGCCCGACAGTACGGTCTCGATCCCGATCTGCTTGCGGCCATCGCTGCTCAAGAGACGGGCGGCCCCGATACGAACGCCAGCCGCAACGTTGTCGGAGACGGCGGGCACGGGCATGGGATTTTTCAGATCGACGACCGCTCGCATCCGTTTGCCTCCACGCCCGCAGCGATGAATCCGTCGCAAAACGCGGATTACGCCGCGGGCATGGTTTCAGGCTTGCTCAAACGGTACGGCGGGAACCTCCGCGAGGCGCTCTCCGCCTACAACACCGGCTCTCCAACGGCAGCCGGAAGCAAGACGCGTTGGTCGGACGGCTGTGACCTCGCCTATGCCGACTCCGTGATACGCCACTACCAACGACTGACCGGCGAGCCGCCGCAATCCTTGGCTGTCGCCGAATCGGGCGCAACGGTCGCCTCGGTCGGCGCCCTTGCGACCGCAGCGCAACGGCTTCCAACCATGCGGCTCGCGCCGCCTACGTCCAGCGGTCTATCGCGCGAGCCTCACGTGTACCATCGGCAAGCGACGGACTACGTCGCGCTCCTGAGCGACGACAACGACGAGAACAACTCATAAGAAAGGAATCCTTACGTGTCATCCTTGCCTCCCATCGAAGGAACGATCTCCGCGCCGCCCTTCAGAAAAACGATCTGCGCCATCCCTCACGGCAACGCGAGCGGCTCGATCGCCGGACCGCCGAGCGGAACTGTCAGCGGAGACTCCGGCGACTCGGCGGAAAACGCGGCCGTCGCGGAGCTGGCGGGCCTCATCTCGGCCCTCGGCTCGCTCTCGGCGCAAGCGCAAAGCCTTCCACTGAGCCCGCCCTCGCTGCCCGGATTGCCGCAAGGCCAAGGTTACCTGCCTCAAACGACCGACTACACGCAGTTCAACGACGACTCCAACTAACTCTCAAAGGAGCACGACATGGCATTCCTGCTACCCGTACTCGAAGGGCTCGGCTCCGGGCTTCTCGGCAACGCACTGGGCGGTGCGCTCGGCAACGGGACCGCCGGCAACGCCGAGAACGCCGCAATGAACGCGCTCAACACTCAAGACGAAACCTTCCAGCTCGGAATGTACGCATCGGAGATCCAGAATCAAGAGCAGCTTCAGATGCAATCGGAAGTTTTCGACCAAATGATGGATGAGCGCAGCGAGAACATGCGTGAAGTCGATACGCTGCGCAACGTCGACATGGCGCAGCGAAAGATGGACGACTCCATCACCAAAAAGTTCATCCAATCGATCACTGAATGATGAGCGGAGCTTTGCCTCCCCTTCGCAGCGCGACCGCGGGGCGCAGCGCCCTCAGCGCGCCCCGCGGGAGCGCCGCGGATGGATCCGGCTCCGATGTGCGTCCCGACCAGCAGGCGCAGCTCGCTGCCCAGCACCAAGCCTTCGACTACGAAGCCGCCGAACGTGCGGAGATTCTGCGCGAACACGAAGTACTCGAGGCATTGCTGATGGCGCACCTCAAAAACGAGGACGAAATTACCAAGAAGTGGATCTCGCTGATTTAAGAGGAAGCGCCCGCATCGCGTGCTATAGTTTGAGTTCGCGTCGGGCCGTTAGCTCAGCTGGTTAGAGCGCATGCTTGATAAGCATGAGGTCCCTGGTTCGATCCCAGGACGGCCCACCATGTAAAACTACGCTGCGCCGGGTTTTCTTTCGCTACGTTCCTCATGCACCCTGAACGAGAAGCGCCCCTCTTGGCGCGCACGATTCGTTCCTATCCGTTCTAATCGCTCTCTCGCCCTTTAGGCTAGCTCTCCGGACGGACACGATCGCCACAAGACGCTGCGCGGTACGTGTCGAATTGTTTGCCTTGTGACTAGCAGTTCAGAGCGAGGCCACGTGAACGCGCTCAGAAGCGGCGCACTCCGCCATTGCGGCCTCAGCGCAATAAAATAGAGGCCGTCTTGCTCAGAAACAAGACGGCCCCTACCCTCAGCAGGCTCACAAGGAGCCACATGAAAATTTCAGAGCCTAGCGCAGTCCCCCTTGGTTCATTTGTACTATCTTTTGCATCCTTCGACCCATTTTGCGGCATTTTTTAGGCCGAATTGGGCGCCGAGTCGGGCTACAGGTAGCGTCGGAACCACTCTACGCTCTGATTCAGAATATCGATCTGGTCGGCAATCTTCTGCGGTGCGTGGCCTTCGTCGGCATAGACGACAAGTTTCGTCGGAACGCCAAGCGTTACCATCGCGTGCCAGAACTCGAATGCTTGCGGCGCCGGAACTTCTTCGTCGCGCTCACCCTGCAGGATGAGAACCGGCGTTTTGGAGCGCGTGATGAACGTGATTGGCGAGCTTCGTGCGTAGACGTTCGGGTCCTGATAGACCGAAGCACCGAAGAACGGAATCATCCACTGATCGATTTTATTGAGGCCGTAATACGACTGCCAGTCGACGATACCGGCGCCCGCGACGATCGCTTTGAAGCGCGCCGTCTGCGTCTGCGCCCACATCGCCATGTAACCGCCGTAGCTCCAGCCCATGAGCCCGAGCCGGTTGGGATCAACCGGGGCCGCTTTGAGCGCTGCATCGATTCCGGCTAGGTCGTCGCGCCAGTCCCCGTAGCCGAAATCCTTGACGTTGGCCTTGGCAAAGGCTTCGCCTTGACCGAAGCTTCCGCGCGGATTGGGCATGAAAACGAAGTAGCCCTGGGAGGCGAGCGCGTTAACGTTGCGACTGCCGAACGACGGCACCGTTTCCGCCGATGGGCCTCCGTGAATGATGGTGACCATCGGGTAACTCGCTTTGGGATTGAAATAGCGCGGGTAGATGAGCCATCCTTGAATCGTGAATGCATCGCTCTGCCATTGCAGCGAGACGGCCTTGCCGTAAAGACGGGTTGCCTGCGCATTGCTCGTCGAGATCTGCTGCAGCGCAGAAGGCGGCCCGGCCCAAACCGCCGGCGGATCGCTAAATGAGGCTCGCACGAGCGCGACGACCTCTCCGGCTCTGGCGCTCGACCAGCTCCAGAGCGACTCCTTGCGATCGGTCAGCGCGGTCAGACGGCCTGTCGCGACGTCGAGGCGCATTAAGTGCATCGCTCCCGACGCGTGCGCAACAAGATCGATGCTCGCCGCGTCGTTCCAGCGCAGCGATTGCGCCGAGATAGGTGCTCCATCGGTGAGGTCACGCGACGCACCGCTGCGAGCGTCAACGAGGTAGACGTCCCCGCCGGTTGATCCAAAGTCGCTCATGATGCCGCCGATGATTGCGATCCGTCCACCGTCGGGCGACCACTGCGGATCGTTAATTTGAAACGGGGGCGCGAGCAAATCGCGCATCGTTCGCGTCGCGACGTCGACCCGCGCGAGGCGCGCGATCCACCAGTTGTTGTCGCCGTTCCCTCTTGCGTAGGTCACCGCGATCTGCCGTCCGTCCGGCGACCAGCTGTATTCGTAGACGTACGTGTCGGGGGGCGTCAGCAGCGCAAGGGAGCCGTCGGTTACGTCGACCGTTGCGAGACGCTGCTCATCAAAGGTGGCGCCGATGACGCCGACGTCACGTGCACCTGGGGCAAGCGCGCCCGCTTCGCGGTGGGCGCCGGCGATATAAAGAAACGCGAGTGTTTTGCCGTTTGGAGCCCACGTCAACCGCGCAACGTCGCCGCTGAGTTTGCCGACTTGGCGCACGCCCGAGCCGTCTGGTGCGGCGACGAAGAGCTGCAATTTCCCCTTCGATCGTGCATCGGAAAGAAACGCGATCTGCCGTCCGTCGGGGGACCAGGCTGGATTTTTCTCATCATAGTATCGGCTCACGCGTCCTGCGGTAAGACGAGCCGCCGCCGGTCCACCGATTCGCCGCACGTAGACGGCGCTGTAGCGCTGCGAACGCAGCAACCGTCGAGGGTCGTGAAACTCTTCGGCCCAAGCGACCATCTGGCCGTCGCGTGTAAGCTCGAGATCAGACAATGCTCGCACCGCATAGGTTGCCGTCAGAACTTGACGCATTGAAGGAGATGGATGCGCTGTCGCACCCGCTGACGTTACGGTCGCGGCGAGCCAAAGCGCTAACGGTAGCCAAGAGCGCGCTTTCATCATTTCCAGCCGCTACGTAAAGTGATGGATTAACCTCCGGCCATGGCGCCGATGACGAGAAACGGCTCGGCGCCCGTTACGACGGCGCTCGGAAGCGGAACGTCGGGTCGTTCGTGCGATAAGTCCTGCTCGCAGGCGAAAAAGCGCACGTAGGCCCGGCGTTTGTGCGTCACATGATCGCGCATCGTTCCAAGCAACGCGGGAAAACGAGACTCCAGCGCATCGAGCAGCGACCGCTGCGTCACCTCGCCGTCGAGTTCTACGTTTACCTCACCGTCGACGCGTGCGAGCGCACGCAGATGCGCCGGCAGCACGACCCGGATCACGCCAGCGTCTGCACTTCGACCGACAGGACCGCGGGGAGATCGCGTACGATCGGCGCCCACGTATCGCCCGAGTCGCGTGAGGCGTAAACCTGTCCACCGGTAGTGCCGAAGTAGACGCCGCACGAGTCGAGCCCGTCGACCGCCATCGCATCGCGAAGCACGTTGACGTAACAATCGCGCTGCGGCAGTCCCTTGGTGAGCGGCTCCCACTCGTCGCCGCCGCTGCGGCTACGGTAGACGCAGAGCCGGCCTTCGAGAGGAAAATGCTCCGAGTCGCTCTTGATCGGCACCACGTAGACCGTCTGCGGCTCATGCGCGTGGACGTCGATCGTGAATCCAAAATCGGTCGGAAGGTTCCCACTTACCTCTCGCCACGAGTCGCCGCCGTCATCGCTGCGCATGACATCCCAATGTTTCTGCATGAAGAGCACGTTTGGCGCCGCAGAGTGCATGGCGATGCGGTGAACGCAGTGCCCGACCTCGGCTTCTTGTTGAGGAATGCTGTTCGACTTCAAACCGCGGTTGATGGGCCGCCATGTGGCGCCCGCGTCGTCGCTGCGAAAAGCGCCGGCTGCAGAGATCGCGACCAGCATACGCTTTGAATCGGCGGGACCGAGGATGATCGTGTGCAGACACATGCCGCCTGCCCCGGGCTGCCACGACTCGGCCGATTTGTGCGTGCGCAAACCGCCAAGCTCTTCCCACTCTTGGCCGCCGTCGGTCGAGCGAAAGAGCGCGGCATCCTCAACGCCGGCATAGACGGTATCCGGGTCGTTCAACGACGGCTCAAAATGCCAAACCCGCGCGAACTCCCACGGATGCGGCGTGCCGTCGTACCATTGATGCGTACCCGGTGTGCCATCGTAGACGAAGCGATTGCCCACCGGACTCCAGGTGCAGCCGCCGTCGTCGGAGCGTTGCACGATCTGACCGAACCAACTCGATGACTGCGACGCATAGATTCTATTCGGATCGACTGGCGAAGCTTTGAGGTGGTAGATTTCCCAGCCGCCAAAGTGCGGACCGGCGATGCTCCAATCTTGGCGCTTGCCGTCGGATTTCAGCACAAACGCCCCTTTGCGCGTGCCGACCAGCACTCGTACGGAACTCACCGCATCATGTGCCTTCAACCGCGCGGGCCCGCACGCGCAAGAGAAGCATCACGTTAGCGTCTAGCGAAGCTGGTTCGGATATTGCATCAAGGGTTGCGCCCGCTCGAGATCCTTGATCACCTCGCGCCCAACCAGTTTGATCGATCCGCTCGTATACAGCTTGCCCTTGGAATCCTTGAGGGTTACCTTTCCCGAGCCGCCCGTCGAGGAAAGCTTCGAGATGACGAGCGACGCAACCGGCCCCTCATCAACGAGCTGGAAGTTTGAGGGACCCTTCAAGTTGGGATAGCCCTCGGTTTCCGCGTTGTCGTGACTGCCTTTGAAAAGCTTACCTTTCTGCCTAGCAAGTAAAAACGCGCAACCCTCTTGCTTATTCTTCATCGAGAACGTGCCCCAATAATAGTAATACTTGACCGGTTTCGGAGTTGGGGTCGGCTTTGGAGTCGGGGTAGGCTTCGGCGTCGGCGTGGGCTTCGGCGTCGGCGTAGGCTTCGGCGTGGGAGTAGGTTTGGTATACTTGGCAAGCTCCCAGATCGCGGTGGAGTTTGAGATGGTCGCTTTAAACGTACTTCCTTTGACTTTCCCCTCGGCAAAATAGCTCAAGTACGTCCCCGGGACTTTCCGGGCGGGCGCCTTGCATTGAGCCGCCTTTAAGGGCATGGCCGAGGACTCCGATCCGAGCGACGAATCGTCTTGCGAAACGGCGGGCGTATAGCTTCCGCTTCCAATCCCATGGCACGCAACGAGCAGAGCCGCAACGAAGAGCGCGACTGCTGCGCTTGGGAGATAGCGCCTGTTCATCGAGTGAGACCTCCAAGAAAAGCTGGTCCGCCCTTTTTAAATGAGCATAGACGGCGAATCCTGCGAACATGCGTTGCGCCAGCGAGGAGAATCGATGCGCGGCGAACGCCGGATCGTTGGAGGCGAGGGGACGATTCGCTGACCGAAGGACGGCTAGATAACGTCCCAAGCGGACTACCGCATCGTCGCGGGTCCGCTCGGCGCCGGCAACGACCGCCTTCGTTTTCGATCGACTTCGGTCGCGTGAAGTAAAATCGGCGCGCTCCGTGGTGGAGATGAGGGGACTCGAACCCCTGACCCCCTGCTTGCAAAGCAGGTGCTCTACCAGCTGAGCTACATCCCCCGATGAACGCCGGTCTGTTTTACATAGCAGAGGACTCGTTCCTATAGGAATGAATACCGCCGGTTTCGACGGCGGGCGCCGTGGGGGCATAGCTCAGCTGGTAGAGCATTACGCTGGCAGCGTAAGGGTCAGGAGTTCGAGTCTCCTTGCCTCCACCAGATCAGCGCACAAGGCGTTAGCGGCGTCGTAGCTTCTCATCTCTCGTAGAGCCAGCGTGTGATGCCGGCTCTAACGACGGCGCGTTCTAATTCGTGCACTCGTTCCATGAGATGCGTTTCGTTTTCACCCGATTCCACCCGTAGCGGCCTGCGGGCGAGGACCGGGCCGCGATCGGTCGCGCCTGTCACACGATGGATCGTTGCGCCGACCCAACCACTTGACGCTGCCAAGGCATCTTTCACCGCGTGCGGACCGCGATAGGCGCGCATTCGCGTACCGTCAGGCATGACGACGTCGTCGCGCAGTGGATCGAGTGGTAGAAAGGCAGGGTGAAGATTCAACATCTGCGGAAAGGCGTGAACGAACGAGTCCGAAAGCAGGTGCATCCAGCCGAGCAGCAACACGAGATCGGCCTGCACCGATTTCGCTGCCTCCAGCAGGCGCGCATCGTACGCGCTCCGGTTCTCTTCGGTGCTATTCCAGGCGGCGACCTGAATCGAGCTCATTGCGGCGTTGCGTGCTCGTTCGAGCGCATACGCGCGCGGGTTATTGGTGAGCAGCGCGGCGACTTCGATCGGCAGGGCACCGTTGCGCGATGCATCCAGCACCGCTTGAAAGTTGCTTCCGTTGCCCGAGGCCATCACCAGGGCTCGCCGTTGGGGCCGATAGAGCGCCGCTTGCTCGAAGCGCTCGGCGAGTCGCGCGCCGACCGCGTCGGCGTAATACCGGATCAGCCGTTCGTCGCCGACCGCGGCAATGAGCGCGCGGGCATAGCCGCGTTCGCGCAGCGCGTGTAGCGCGCGCCGCAGCAAAGACATGCTAAGTCCGGTCGTGCGTTGTTCCGGTGCGACGCCAAACGGGCCGAAGACGCCGACGCCGGGTTCGCGCGCGAGACCTTGCAGCCACGCGTACGTCAAGCCCCTCGGTTCGATCGTCGCGAAACCCACCGGCTCGACTCCGCGGCGAGCGACGAGATTCAAACCAGCGTACGCTTCGGAACTCCAACTTCCGCCAAACGTATCGTCGATCCACGAGAGCGTAAGCTCGTCGGCAGGTGCGGGGCGCCCGATCTCTATTCCCGGTAGCGACTCGACTGCGAAATCCCGATCGAGCTCGACGACCAGATTGCAAAAGATCGGCACGCTAGTCGTAGAGCGGTCGAAGGGCCGCCGCGCATTCCTCCACAAACGAGACGTCATCCTGCGAAAACGCACCAATGCGATCGCTTTCGACGTCGAGCGTTCCGATGACGATGCCGCTTTCGGCGCCGAGTACCGGAACGACGATCTCCGAACCCGTGCCTTGGAACGCCACGAGATAGCGCGGATCGCGAGCGACGTCGTTGCTGACCACCGTTGCGCGCGAGCGCACTGCTTCGCCGCTCAAGCCCTGCGTGACGGCGAAGCGTGGATGCTCGGGCTGAGACGACCCGGTGTGGCCGATGAGAACGACGTCCTCGTCGTCAACGTCGTAAATGCCGACCCAGCGATAGCCGCGCGCATCGCGGACCATCTCCACGGCGGCCCGGGCGCGCTCCTCACGCGGTGATTCAGCGTCGACGGCGAGCGCAAGTGAGCGGCTGAGCGGACCGATCATAGCTCGTCGCGCGCGGGATGGATGACGACGCGCGGTTCGTGCGACGCTCGCTCCTCGATCCAGCCGACCACTTTGGCACTCGGCACTGCGGCGATTGCGGCCGGCGCATCGGTAGACGGAACCACCAGCGTGTAGCCGATGCCCATGTTGAAAACCCGATAGCGCTCGTGCGTCTTCAGGTCTCCGCGCCGTACTAACTCCTGCACAATTGCCGGCACGGTCCAACGCCGCTGTTCGAAGACCGCTTTCACATTCTCCGGCAACGTGCGCGGGACGTTTTCGAGCAGGCCCCCGCCTGTGATGTGCGCCATAGCCTTGACCTTCGCTACGGCTTCAACGGCGCGTACGCTGCGGTAATACGACGGGTGTTCGGCGAGCAGCGCGTCGGCGTACGTGCCGTCGCCGAAACTCGCGCGCCATTCGCTGACTGGTAGCAGGGAACGCGCGAGCGTGTAGCCGTTGGTATGCAGCCCTATCGCCGGCAAACCGACGATCGCATCGCCGGGCACGACGCTGCCAGCCTCAGGAATGTCGCCGATCGGAACGATTCCAACGATCGTGCCGGCGAGATCGAAATGATCGGCGGCGTAGATCCCGGGCATCTCCGCAGTCTCTCCGCCAAGCAGCGCGCAGTCGTGCGCTCGGCAAGCCTCGGCACAACCGCCAACGATCTCAGCGGCAACCGAGGGACGTAGCTTACCTACCGCCAGGTAATCTAAAAAGAAGAGCGCCGTCGCGTTGCAGACAAGAATGTCGTTCACGCAATGATTTACGAGGTCGCGGCCAACGCCGTGGTAACGCTCGAGCTCGGCCGCCACGAGCACCTTCGTTCCGACACCGTCGGTCGAGGCGACGAGCGCACGCTCAGGGTCACCGGGAAGACGAAAGAGTCCCGCGAAGCCGCCGATGGCGTCGAGCTGGTCTGGATGGCGCGTCTGAATGAGGATGCGGCGGTAGAGCGCGACCGCTTCGTTGCCGGCCGCAACGTCAACACCGGCTTGCGCATAGCGACCCACAGCGGCGGCTTTTGGGCCTGAACGAGGATTCTCCCAGCTTTCCGCCATACGCTGGCACTACTTCACCGTCCGAAAGGTCCACCATGCAGGTTTATATCTCAGCTGATGACCCCATTGGCGTCAGCGCCGGCGCGCTCGTCGTTCCCTTTTTCTCTCAGAGTGTACTCGAGGGTGTCGCGAAGGAGATCGATACGGTGCTCGGCGGCGTTATCGGCGACGCGTTGACATCGGGAGAAGTGCGCGGAACGCTCGGCGATCACGTACTCGCTTACGCCAAAAGTCAGTCCTATCAGCGGGTGCTCGCCGTTTCGCTCGGCGATCGCTCTACCTTTCAGCCGTATTTGCTCGCGCGCTATGCCGGCGCCGCGGTTCGTTACCTCGGCCGCCGCAACGTCGAGAAGATCGCCATAGCGTTGCCGTCGCAATCCGCCGATCAAGCCGCCTGCGCGTCGTTCGTCGCCGAAGGCGCGATCACCGCAAGCTTCGACACGACCATCTACCAGGAACGGCCGGAGCGCCGTTTGGCCACCAACGAGATCGTCGTTTTGAGCAAAGGCTTCGATGCCGCGGCGATCGAGCGCGGCATCGCACGCGGCACGGCTCTCGGCGAAGCGGTGAACTTTGCCCGACGATTGGCGATCACGCCGGCGAACGATATGACGCCGACTCGCATGGCCGAGGAGGCCGCAAAAGCTGCGCAAGCATCCGGACTCGAAATCGACGTGCTCGACGAAGCGCGCGCCCGCCGGGAAGGCATGGGATCTTTTCTCTCGGTCGCCCAGGGCAGCGTGCAGGCTCCAAAGTTCATCGTTTTGCGCTATAACGGCGATCCGTCCAGCAAAGAGCTGCTCGCGCTGGTCGGCAAAGGCATTACTTTCGACACCGGCGGCATCTCCATCAAGCCGGCTGAGAAGATGGAAGATATGAAGTACGATATGTCGGGCGGGGCTGGGGTTATCGCCGCAATGAGCGCACTTGGCAAGTTGAAGCCGAAGCTTAACGTCGTCGGCATCGTTCCGGCAACCGAAAACATGCCTGGCGGCAAAGCGACGAAGCCCGGCGACATCGTCACGGCGATGAACGGCAAGACGATCGAGGTGATCAACACGGACGCCGAGGGGCGTCTCATTCTTGCCGATGCGCTCTGCTACGCCAACAAGCTCGGGGCAACGAAGATCGTCGATGCTGCGACGCTCACGGGCGCGTGCGTTATCGCGCTGGGTCACGCGTCGTCAGCGCTCGTAACGAACGATGACCCTTTCGGCGCCGAATTTTTGGCCGTCGCAAACCCGACGGGCGAGCGCTACTGGCAAATGCCGTACTACGAAGATTACACACAACAAATGAAGAGCGACATCGCGGATCTCAAGAACAGCGGCGGACGTCCGGCCGGAACGCTCACCGCCGCCGCATTCCTGCGCGAGTTCGTCGAAACGACGCCGTGGATTCATCTCGATATCGCCGGGACCGCCTACCTAGAAAACGAATCGGCTTGGCAGGCGAAGGGCCCGACCGGGACTCCCGTGCGCGCCTTTCTCGCGCTGATTGAATCGCTCGCCGAGCACTCAAAAGCCCATTCCAACGGCGCGCGGACGACAGAGCTCAAGGTGTGAAGTCACGCAACGGCGCCCAAAGCGCTCGGCCGTACGAACCTGAGAAGAATCCCGCGATTCGCCGGCTCACGGCGGGGGCAATCAAACGGCGCAAGGGCAAGACCCTCTTTCCAATTGCAACGGCCTACGATGCACCCTTCGGACAGTTCGTCGAGGCCGCCGGCATCGACGTCATTCTCGTCGGCGATAGCGTCGGAAACGTCGTGCTCGGCTTCGACGAGACGACGCCCGTAACGGTCGATAACATCATCTATCACACTCAATCCGTCGTCCGCGCAACGACTCGAGCGCATATCATGGCGGACATGCCGTTCGGCTCCTATCAGGTAAGCAACGAAGACGCGCTGCGCGCGGCGATTCGGTTCGTCAAAGAGGGCGGAGCCTGTTCGGTGAAACTCGAGGGAGGTCGCGACCAAGCGGATCGCATTCGCGCGATCACGGGCGCTGGAATCCCGGTCGTCGGACACATCGGCGTTACCCCTCAGACCGCCGGGCTGGGCCCCGGATTCAAAATGCGAACGCACCGTGACCGCCTGATCGACGACGCCCGATCGGTGGAAGCCGCGGGCGCTTACGCCATCGTTCTGGAGGTGGTCGATTACGAAATCTCACGTGAGATCACCGAGATGCTTTCGATTCCGACGATCGGCATCGGATCGGGCCCCAACTGCGACGCCCAAGTCCTCGTGCTCCACGACATTCTCGGCATGTACCCTCACTCGCCGAGCTTCGCCAAGCGGTACGCGGAGGTAGGAAGCCTCGCGACGCAAGCGCTGCAAACCTACGCCCGAGAGGTACGCGAGCGAGTCTTTCCAGCAGAAACCATCAATGCCGGCCCTTGAACCAGTTGGCCTAGCCAATCGGCTTTTTAGGCGGGGGCGGCGTGAATCTCGTGAGCCGCGGGCACGTTGGGGTATTCGCCGATAAGGCAGCCGAGACACATCTCATCGCGCTTGCGCCCCACCGATGCGATCAGCCCATCGAGACTTAGATAGCCGAGTGAATCGGCGCCGGTCTTCCGGCGAATTTCTTCAATTGAATAGTTTGCGGCGATGAGCTCGTCGTAGGTCGCCATGTCCACGCCGAGATAACAGGGATGCTTGATCGGCGGAGAGGTAATCCGCAGATGCACCTCGCGAGCTCCTGCCTCGCGCAACAGGGCAACGATTCGGGGCGTCGTCGTTAGACGTATGATGGAGTCATCGACAACGATTACTCTTTGGTCGCGCAGGTTCTCTACGACCGGATTGAACTTCAGGTGCACGCCGCGGGCCCGCATCCGCTGATCGGGGCTAATAAACGTGCGTCCAATGTAACGGTTCTTGATGAGACCCTCGATGTACGGCAACCCGCTCTCGGTGGCGTATCCGATGCCGCCGGCTACGGCCGAGTCGGGCACGGCCATCACGACGTCCGCATCGACCGGATGCTCCTTCGCGAGCTGCCGCCCCATTGCGTAGCGCGCCATGTAGACCGAGCGGTCGTTGAGCTTGGAATCGGGACGCGCAAAATAGATGTACTCGAACATGCAGAGCGCCGGTTGCGCGTGGTCCGTTTCGGTTTTGAACGATTCCAGACCGTCTGAAGTTATGCGGATCACTTCGCCGCGCTCGATCTCGCGCAGATACTGCGCGCCGATCGGTCCCAGCGCGCAGGATTCCGACGTGACGACATAGCCGCCCTCGGCCAGACGTCCCAAGCAGAGCGGACGCACGCCCCACGGATCGCGGAATGCGTAGAGTTCGTTCTCGGTGCAGAGCACGATGGAATAGGCGCCGCGGGCCGCCGCGAGCACCGATTTGATTCGATCGAGTATCGTGCCCTTCGACTCGACGATCAGTTTGGCCATCACCTCTGAATCCGACGTCGCTTGCAGCACCGTCGTGGGCGCAAGCGACTCCCGCAGCTCGTCCGTGTTCGTCAGATTTCCGTTATGCGCGAAAGCAAAGTCGCCGAGGTCCGAACGTTCCAGCAACGGCTGCGCGTTGACCACGATCGACGAACCCGTCGTCGAATAGCGTGTATGACCGATCGCGATGTGCCCGGCCAGTTCGCCGAGGATATCTTCGTCGAAGATGGCGCCCAGGAGGCCCATCTCCTTGTGCGAGCGGATCGTTCCGCCGTCGGCTGCAGCGATGCCCGCGGACTCCTGTCCACGGTGCTGCAGCGCGTAAAGCGCGAAGAACGCAAGCCGGGCCGCGTCTCGACCCGGTGCGAAGACCCCCGTTATCCCGCACATCCTACTTCATTATAGCAGATGCTCCGGGCCGGACGGCTCCCCTTAGTCCTGGGAGCGCCTGCCGCCGAAGATCTGCAGCAAGGCAAGGAAGATATTGATCGCATCGAGATAGATGCTCGTCGCCATCAAGACCGGCGTCAGGCCGTCTCCGCCTGCGCGCAATCGCGCGAAGTCGATCAAGACCAGCCCCGAAAAGATCGCCAGTGTCAGCCATGCGTAGGTTTCCGGGTGAATGAAACGCACGAAGATCGAAATGATGCCGACAACGATCAAGCCGAGCAACGCGATCATGAAGATGCCCTGAAATCGGCGCAAATCCAGGCCAGTCGCATAGACGATTGCGGCAAGCGCAAACATCCCAAGACCCGTCGTCAGGGCGGCGTTGACGACCACGTCGGGTCCGAAGGCGCGAACGTACTGGCCGATGACCGGCGCAATTCCGATTCCCTCGCAGAAGGCGAACGCATAAAAGAGCATCAGTGAGAGCGCTTCGTTGCGTCGGGTTCCGTAGATCGAGAAGAGCAGAATGAGTCCCGCGACCATTGCGATCAGGCCGATGCCGGGCGTCGCGATACCTTGCGAGAGCCATGCCGCAAGCGCGGTGACGCAGAGTCCCAGCGCGGTTATTCCGAGTACTTGCGCGAGCAGTGAATGGGTTGCAATCGCCGGCGCGAGCGCCGGTCCGAGATTTTGCTGTGGAAAACGATATGCCATGGTACTCTCTAGTAACCTCCGACCGCGCTCGGAGTTACACCGGCCTAGCCGGCTTTCCGGCTGACGGCGTCGGAGGCACGATACTAACGAATGACCGCCGGAAGCAGCGGATCATCATGGTGTAGCCGAGGTGGTGCGAGCCTCGCTCAGCGCGGCTTGGCGATATCCGTGCGGTACGTCAGCCCCGCGGTGCCAAGACGCCCGGCAAGCTGCTTAACCGCGTCATAGGCTCGCACGCGCGCCTGCGAGAGATCGACTCCAAGTCCGGTGACGGTCAGCACGCGCCCGCCGCTCGAATTAACGCGGCCGTCGACTCGCTGGGAGGCACCCCAAAAGGCGCGGCAGCCTTTATCGAGTGAAACGTCTGCATCCAATCCCTGTAGCGGTGTCGCGCTCCGCGGATAGTCGTCGGTCGCTAAGACCACGGCTACGCAGTAGCCCGCCGAAGTGGTCAAAAGCGAAAGATCCATCGCGCCACCAGCGACCGACCGGAGCAGCCCCGCAAAATCGCCGCCTATGCGCGGGAGAAGCGCTTGCGTCTCGGGATCACCGAACCGCGCGTTGAATTCGATAACATAGGGGCCCTGCGCCGTCCACATGAGCCCGCAGTAGAGTACTCCGATATACTCCTCGCTCTCGGCGAGCAGACCTTGCAACAGCGGCGCGAGGATTCCCTCGCGGACGCAATCGTAGAGATTGTCGGGAAATCCGGCGGGAGGCGAATACGCGCCCATGCCGCCGGTGTTCGGTCCCGTGTCGCCATCGCCGGCACGCTTATAATCGCAGGCCGCGCCGATCGGTACGATCGCGCGACCGTCGCAGAGCGCAAAGACGCTTACCTCGCGGCCCTCGAGCATCTCCTCAAGCACGATGTCCGAGCCGCCGCCCGGAATTCGGCGGCTCCCGTACCAATCGATGAGCAGCGCGCGTGCTGCTTCGACTCCCGGCGTCACGACGACGCCCTTGCCGCCCGCGAGGCCATCGGCTTTCACGACAACGGGGCCCTCCCATTCGTCGAGCGCCTTGTTTGCCGCCTCGAGCGAATGCACGATAGCGGCCCGGGCCGTTGGAATCCTGTGACGTTCCATGAACCGCTTTGCAAAGAGCTTGCTCGATTCCAGACGACCGGCCGAGCGATTCGGGCCCAGGACCGCTATGCCGGCATCGCGCACGCGATCGCCGACGCCGGCCGCGATCGCCGTTTCCGGACCGAGAACGACGAGGTCTATGCCTTCGGATGCACAGCGCTCGGCGAGCGCCTTACCATCGGTCGCTGCGAGAGCCCAATTTTCGCCGCGCGACGCAGTGCCGGCATTGCCCGGCGCCGCAAAAACAGCTTCGCATGACGGCGATTCGGCGAGCAGCCATGAGAGCGCGTCTTCACGTGCGCCATTACCGACGACGAGCACCCGCATCTTCTACTCCCATTCGACCGTCGCCGGCGGCTTCGTCGTGATGTCGTACGCGATACGATTGACGCCGGGCACTTCATTGACGATTCGCGTGGAGACGCGTTCGAGGACATCGTGCGGCAACCGCGCCCAGTCGGCCGTCATGCCGTCTTCACTGGTGATCACGCGAATCGCCACGAGGTTGGCATAGGTTCGGCCGTCGCCCATCACGCCGACGCTTTTGACCGGAGTGAGTACGGCAAAGTACTGCCACGGGTGCGGTTCCAGTCCGGCGGCATCGACCTCTTCCCGTACGATCGCATCGGCGCCGCGCACCATCTCCAACCGCTCGGGCGTGACGTCGCCGATGATACGCACGGCTAGCCCGGGTCCGGGGAAGGGCTGACGGCGCACGACGTTCTCGGGCAAGCCCAACGCGCGGCCAAGCTCACGCACTTCGTCTTTAAAGAGGGAACGCAGCGGCTCGATCAGCGACAGTCCCATCTTTGCGGGCAAACCGCCGACGTTGTGGTGCGATTTGATCTTCTCTCCCGCTTTGCTTTCTGGTGTCTTTGACTCGATGACGTCCGGATAGAGCGTGCCCTGCACCAAATGCTTGACACCCGGTATTTTGACGGCCTCCTGCTCGAAGACCTCGATGAACTCGTGCCCGATGATCACCCGCTTGCGCTCGGGATCATCGACTCCCTTGAGCCTGTGCAGAAAGCGTTCGCGGGCATCGATCGCGATGACGTTGAGATGCAGCAACTCGCGGAAAGCGGCGAGCACTTCCTCGACTTCGCCTTCACGCAGTAGACCATGGTCGACGAAGATGCAGGTGAGCTGCCGGTCGATGGCGCGCGCGACGAGCGTCGCGGCAACCGCCGAGTCTACCCCGCCCGAGAGCGCGCAGATCGCCTTGTCGTTGCCGACGCGCAAGCGAATCTCCTCGAGCGAGCGCTCGAGGAAGGATTCCATCCTCCATTCGCGTTGAAGGCCGGCAATTTGCGTGAGAAAGTTCTCGAGTATCGTTCGCCCGTGCTGCGTGTGGACGACCTCGGGATGGAACTGAACGCCGTAGATGTTCTTCTTTGGATTGCCCATCGCCGCCACGTGGCAACGCGGGGTCGAAGCGAGCGCGCGATACCCTCGTGGCAGCGAAACCACGGTATCTCCATGGGACATCCATACCCGCGACTCTTCGGGCACGCCGTCAAAGAGCGGCGTCTCCCGGTCCAAGATCACGAGGTTTGCCGGGCCATACTCAGCATGGTCGAGCTTGATCAGCTCGGCGCCGACATCACGGGCCAGAAGCTGCATCCCATAACAGATTCCCAAAATCGGCACGCCGGAGGAGGGGATCTTTTCGTCCATTTCGGGCGCGCCCGCCACAAGGGTGCTCTCTGGGCCGCCGGATAAAATTAGTGCCGCCGGACGGCGCAACGAGAGCGTGCTCCACGGCGTATCGTGAGGAACGATCTCACAGTAGACTCCGAGCTCCCGCGTGCGCCGCGCGATGAGCTGTCCGTATTGCGCCCCGAAATCGAGAACAAAGACCGTCTCGGGCATCGGCGGATTATCCCGCCGCGGCGGCGGCCTTGAGAGCGGCGTCGTAATCGGGCTCGCTCGTGACTTCGGATACGATCTCGACGTAGCGCATCGTTGCGTCCTTGCCGACGACGATGACCGCACGAGCGAGCAGACCGAGCTCCTCGATCAAAAGTCCATAGTTCAATCCGAAGCTGCGATCGCGATAATCCGAGAGCATCTCGAGCTTGACGTCGTCTCGCGCACCGCACCAGCGCGCCTGCGCGAACGGCAGGTCCATGCTGACCACCGCGGCCAGCATCTCCGCCGGAAGCTCTCCGAATCGCGCGTTGAATTTTTGCGACTCGGTCGAGCAAACGCTCGTGTCGAGCGACGGCACGACGATGAGAAGCGCCGCCCGTTTACCCTTATCCAAGAGAATGTCGAGATTGACGGTCGAAAGGTCGCTCGCGGTCAATGAGAGCGCGGGGGCGGGAGCGCCGGCCCGCGGTTGGGGGCCTAGCAGCGTCATCGGCTTTCCTTTAAAGGTAACGACTCCGGCGCGTTCTTGTACGTGGTCGACGGTCATGGAAACCTCCCTTAGCTGAGTTCCGAAGTCTCTATGTCAACACATCTTCGAGGCGATCGGTGTCGCGCGCCATCACGACTTCCATCGCGATGCGCTCTCCGACCGAGACGTCTCGTCCCCAGCGATAAGCCGAGTACGGCGTATAGCGCGTTCCCGGCGAGCCCGGTATGCGCAGCGAGACATCGTAGCAGACGAGCTCCTTTGGGGGACCGGCGGCGACGACGCATTGAAGCGCGAACGGGCCGATGACTCCCGGTGCCCGCAACTCGCGCGCCGCGGCGACGAACCGCTCTCCCATTTCGAACGCGGGCTCGAGCATCGATTCCAGGACCGTGGTCGCGATGTGCCCCGCTTCCTCCAAGCGCATCGCCACGCCTCGCAGGGCCTCGAACGCGGCCGGCGGCAGGTTGCGAAAGCCCTCAAGGTTCGTCTGACGCCGGGTATCGGTGCCGCACAGCTCGAGCTCTTCGAGGAGCGGCGAAAAAAAGAAGTTCAAATTCACCGAGGGGCCGAGCGCGTACTCCTCGATCAGCGCCGTAGCGAGGCCCTCCGCCGTGAGCACGCCCTCGCCGATCAAGCGACGGCTAGTCTCGCGATACTCCTGCGGCGTTGATGCAAGGAAAAATGCACGCTCGAACGTGACCCGCGCATGCGGCGCCTTCACCATGACCAGCCGGTCGATCTCCTCGGGCGAAGCAAAGTGCCGCGGATAACGGAGGCCTGCCCGCTTCAAGAGCGCATACTGATCTGCCGCCTCACCCTTTCCAATGGCGCCGTCACGTTCTTCGGCTCGGAGCAAGTAACGGTTGCCGAAGAACGGAACGAGCATGCGGCGCTCGATCTCGTCGTATCCGTAGTCCTGACGCAAGTAGACTTCAAATGAGCGGTTGGGCACGAAGACGACGTTCTCATCGAAAAGGCGCAGCTGAACGTCCTCGCTTACTATCTGCGCGAATGAATCGAGCTCCAAGACCTCATCGACGCAGCCGCGGCGCACTGGCGCCTCTTGCGCCGCGAAATAGCGCGCATAGGTACGCTCGCGACCTTTGGCGGTAACGACGAGATTGCGCAGCCCCTGAGCACGTGCGCCTGAAGCGACGTCGAGAGCCGAATGACTTCCGATGGAGCAGAGCGTCAAGCGCGAACGATCGTAGCGGGCGATCGCGCGGGCGAGGTGCTCCGTTCTCACTTTACGAGCCGAGGAGCTTTCGCGCTTGCGGACTGTCCTGATACTCGATCGTGAGGATCGCCTTGAGCCGGCGCGCGATCTGGCGGGACTGCGCGTCGGTCATTCGTTCGAGGGTAGTATAGCACCAATAGATCAGCATCGGCAGGTCGCGATCGCGCGGATAGACTTTCTGCATATCGACGATCGCTTTTGCGACATCGGTTGCCGGGTCGCTCTCTCGGTTTCCGTACGCATAATCGAGCATGAAGTTGATGTGTTTGAGGCGGTTTTCGATCTCGAGAATCGACATGCCCATCGGACCGAAGTATTCATCGGCCGGCGCAAGCATCGTGAGGTAGACGTCATGCGGTAACGCCTGAACGGTCGCGATCACGCGGATGGGATCGACGGCTTTCAGGCGCGCCAGAAAGCTCTGCGCATTCGCGACATCGGCGCCGGTAAACCCGCGATCGGTTGAGGCGGCGTTGGCCGCGTTCACCAGCTCGTTGCCCCAGTTCGTCGGCAAGTGCGCGACCGGAAAGTTGCGCGCGGCGGCGCGCGCGAGCGCGAGCGAACGCCAGGACGGGTCGCGGGTGAGAAGCCAGGCCCGCCAATCCGCCTCGACTACAATGAGCAAGGCATCGATGTCGCCCGGATACGCTCGCACGTTCGCCGTGGCATCCGCGTTGGCAAGCCGAGCTAGTTGTGCAGGGTCGTCTTCGGAGTTGACGCGTTGCAGCAGTGCCTGCGCTTGACCGATGAGCTGCGGATCCTCGGAGTGCTTCATCACCCAATCGGCGGCTTCGCGCACCCACCAGACCGCGCCGTCGTGATTCGTAAGCGGGTTATAGTGCTGGCCGGTCCCGATGCTGACGGTGAGCGTCGCAAGCTCGCCGTACGCCGGATCGTTGGGATACTGCAGCGAGTACGCTCGTCCGGCGTTGAAGATCGTGGACAGGTAGATCTCTTCCGACCGAAAATCCCAGCCCGCCGCTGCGCCTTTGGCGTAGGCGGCCTTCATCTGCGCGTAGAGCACGGCCGGATCCACTTCCAGCGTCGCCCGAGCGGCAGTCGGAAGGGCCACCGGCAACACGAGTGCGACGACCGCGGCGGCTCTACAGAACGCTCGAGTCATCCAGGACCAAGTGCAGGTTGTTCGTCAGCAATGCGTTCTTGAGCTCGCGGGCAATGCGGCGACCCGTCGACATCGGCTCGGAATAGTTGAGATACGAGTAGGGTGAGCCGTCGATGAAGAGGTTGGTCCCCGCGACGATACGCGCCGAGATCTCCATGACGTAAAAGTGAATGTCTGGAGTGATGATCGTCTCGATGCAAAAGGCGCCGAAGAGTCCCTTCGGACCGCAAATTTCCTTGCTCACCCGAACGACGTCGTCGCCCATGCGCAGCGCTTCGGCAAGCATCGACTCACGCAGGGATACCGGTTGGTTGCCGACGACCACGTAGGAAGGGCTTACGTCCATGCCCTCTTGAGCTGCCGCCGGGATTCGGCCCAGCGAATCCACGTTGGTTTCATAGCGGCGGTCCATCGACATGATCTCGAGCTTGCGTTGGAGCGGCGAGTAAAAATAGTGAATGTAGAACGGAACCCCGATAATGTATTCCTGAATCGTATAGGCTTCCTTGAGATGTGCGGCGCGAGCCTCGAAGTCGTGCGCGTCCCTAATGAACATGTAACCCTTGCCGCCCGCCGCCCCGTAGAGCTTGACGATGACCGGCCGGTCAATTTCGGCGCCGCTGCGAAACTGACGCGGCAGTTTGAGGCCCGCGCGCGAAAGCCACTCGCGCTGCAGCTCTCGACTCGCTTCCCAATCCAGCACCGCTTTGTTTCCAAAGTACGGAATCGTCATCTTCTTATGCTCGTCGAGTGAGAGATATGCGACGAATGAGCCGTGGGGCACGATGATCACCTTACGCTTTTCGAGCTCGGCAATCAGCGACATGAACTCCGAATAGTCGTTGAGCGCGATGACTTCATCAATAAAGGCAAAGGAACGGTAAAGACGCTCGGTATCGCGACTGGGTATGGCCAGCGTATGGAATCCCTCGTCGTGGGCTCCTTTTAGGATCTGCAGCGCCGAATGCGAGCCTAAGGTGGCGACGGTGTACGGCCGATCCATTTTATTCTTCCTGCTCGATTTCGACGGGGATGTCCCGGTTGATTGCATCGCCGTTGGCAATCGCACGATCGATCGCCGGATTGCACAAGAGGCGTTCGATCGCCGCATCCAGCACGGCGCGCTTTACGGGCGCGCCGTGCGCGTCGAAAAGGCGCCACGCAATCGCGTGCCGCGTCATCCCGAGCCCCTTGCGTGTCATGCTGAGCCCGTCGAAGGATGACTCGACGAGCGGCTCGATCCAAACTTCGCCCGGGCGCGGTATGGAGTATTCGAGCACGGTCAAGCGGTGCTTGTTGGGATTGAAAATGGTCTCGTCGGCCATGATGCGATCCGTGAGCATTTCGACGTCGCACTCGTCGTTGAAAAACGAGATCTCGCTACGTTCGATACGATCGACCTCAACGCCGAGCCGCCGCAAAGCAACGAGCGCCGTATACGCCGTGTTGTCCGGGATTTTCAGGCTGACCGCTACCGCACGCACGTATGTCTTTCGCCCTTCATCAAAGCTTGTCGGCCCGAACTGCAACGGCTGCGACGAAACTGCGGAAAAGCACCGCGCCCCCCGACGGCGCGAGCACGTCGTCGCCTTCCCGTCGGTCGAGGTGGTTGAAGTTCCAGGCGTCGCGCTCGGGATGCGGCATGATCGCGAGCACGTTGCCGTCGCGGTTTACTAAGCCTGCGCAGCCGAGCGCAGATCCGTTGGGAACCGCCGCATCGTCAACGCTGCCGTCGGCGTGCGCGTAAACGAAAGCCACGTGGCGGCCCGTCACGATCTCATCGAGACGCTCCGGCGTTGCGGCAAGGCGTCCCTCGTCGTGCGCCGCCCATGCCGGAACGATCGCGCCTTCCGGTAACGTCGCCGTAATAGCGCAGCGCGACGGCTCGACGGCCAGTTTCAGATGGACGTGCCGGCAGATAAAATGCGGTTTCGGCGCATTCTTCGCAAACGCTGCGGTCGGTCTGCGCACGCCGCTCGCGCCCGGAACGAGCCCCGCCTCGAGCAAGATCTGCGCGCCGTTGCAGATTCCGAAGACGAGTTTTCCGCGGCTTGCACCCTCGATGACGAAGTCCATGATGCGATGGTGCGCCGCGATGGCGCCGGCGCGAATGCGATCTTCATAGGCGAAGCCGCCGGCAAGAACGTAGGCATCAAAGGCATCCAGCCGCTCGGCTTGCGACCAGTGGACGAGCTCCGCATCGCCCCCGCAGTCGCGCAGTAAGCGCACCGTTTCGTCTTCAGAGTTCGTGCCCGGGAAAACCGGCACCGCGATGCGCGCACTCATGGGTAGATCTCGGCAAGCGGCTCCGACCAAAGCTCGTATAAATGCCGAATCTCAAAGCGAGCGCCGTTGACGATCAGCTCAGAACCGGGTATCGTCTCGCCGATTCGCAAGGTTCCGGTGAGATCGATCGCACTCGCGTCGGTTACCTCGCAAACGAATCCGCCGCCTTCGCACAATGGATTGCCAAAGTCGACTTCGGCGCCGATTGAACGCCCACGCATCATCGCGTCGAAAGCGAGGCGAGCCAGCGCCGTCAGCATTCCGCCATCGCCGATTGTGCGGCAGGACCGAAGAACGCCGAGCGCGATGGCGTCTTGCAGAATTCCGACGGCGGCCCGTTCGGCACCGTACGAAATCGCGGGAAGTGAACCTTCAATGCCGAGCAGCTCGGCCAAAACCGAGCCGCCGACGACGAGCTCGCGGCTGCCGATCCAAAGAAGCGTCGATCGCGTCTCCTTCAAGCCGGGTGTGACGACCTCTCCGATGTCGTCGAGAGCGCCGATGCACGCGACGATTGCCGACGCCGGGATCGCCTGTCCGCCGCCGGATTCGTTATAGAGGCTCACGTTTCCGGAAACGAACGGAAGATCGAGTTCAGTCGCGGCTCGGGCAAGTCCGTCGACAGCGGCAACGAATGCCCCGTACTGGCCGGTTTTGCGCGGATTGCCGAAGTTCAAGCAGTCCGTAAGTCCGATCGGTCGAGCACCGACTGCGACGACTCGACGCATGGCTTCCAATACTGCGCGTTCGGCGGCGTATCCGGGATCGACTCGCCCCAGCCGCGGGTTGCCGGCAACCGCAAGGGCAACGCCCAGGCGCGACCCGGGAATCGGAGCGAGCACGCCGGCGTCGGCGGCGCCACGCGGCAGCACCGTTCGGCCTCGAACGACCGCATCGTAGTGCCGATAGAGAGGCTCGCGCGATGCAACGTCGCGGTGCGCCAGCACGCGAGGGAAAATGTCCTCGACGTCAACGGCCAAAAGCTCGTCGGTCGGGCCCGCATGGCGAATCACCTCGGTGTACGGCAGGTCGTCGCGAATCGAGCCGGTCAGAAAATCGCTCGGAACGTCCATCACGATTTCACCGCGATGGCGCATTACGTAGTGCGGTTGCGCCGTCACGCGCCCGATGACGGTGGCTCGCGCGTTGTACGCAACTTCCGGAAGCGTAAATTCTTCATTGTAAATGCGCACGACCTCGGGCGCGATGTCCGGCGGCAGAATCCAGAGCAATCGTTCTTGAGTTTCGCCAACCGCGAGCATTTCGGGCGGCATGCCGTCGATCGCAACGTTTACTCTGTCGAGGTCGATCTCCGCGCCGTATCCGCCGTGCGAGGTGATCTCAGCCGAGCAGCCCATGATGCCCCCGGCACCGAGGTCTTTGAACGCAGCAACGATCTTCTGCGCGCGCAGGAGCGAGAAGACCCGATAGCTCGCGCGCATGAGAACGTTCTTGAGAAACGGATCCGGCACTTGGACCGCCCCTTTGTCGACTCGAGTCGCCGTCGTATCCAGCGTCACCGAGGAGAAGGAAGCCCCCCCGAAGCCGCTGGGATCGGTCGCCTTGCCGACGAGGACGATCGCCCAGTCCTGCGCGCCTTTCGGTGCGTAGGAATGAATGAGGTCGGCTTCTTTGACGAGGCCCAGCGCGACGACGTTGACGAGGCAATTCTCCTCGAAGCCTTCGTCGAAGTACGCGTCACCGGCAATATTAGGCACGCCGATGGCGTTGCCATAGGCTCCAATTCCGTCGACGACGCCTTGCGCCACGTGACGCGGGTGGGTGCACGCGTTATCAACGCGCCCAAAGCGCAAAGAGTCGGCGACCGCGATCACGTCGGCGCCCATACAAAGCACGTCGCGAACGATGCCGCCGACGCCTGTCGCCGCGCCCTCGAACGGAACGATCTGCGATGGGTGATTGTGCGATTCGTGCGCGACGACGACCGAGAAGCGATCGCCGTCGTGCATGCCGAGGTGAAGCGCGCCGGCGTCTTCACCGGGTCCCAAAACCACCGCAGCTCCGCTGGTCGGCAGCCGCTTTAAGTGGTGGCGGCTCGACTTATAGCTGCAATGCTCGCTCCACTGCGCGTTGAACGCCTGCAACTCAACCGGCGAGGGTTCGCGTCCGAGACGCTGCGCGATTCGTTGCAGCTCGTCGTCGCGCAGTGCGACGTTGGGACCTCCCGCGAGCTCACTAACCAAGCGCAGCTCCCTGCGGCATGGACACCTGTTGCTGCAACGACGCGTCGGCGTGAAGCACGGTCGAACGAGCATTGGCCTGCATCAAAAGCGTGCGCCCAAAGAGCACCGTGTCCTCGAGACCCAAAAGCTTGGCGCAGTCCATCGCCAGCCTTTGAGGTTCGATCGCGCCGTCGAGCACCGGCGCCGACGACGTTGCCTCCAGCATCGACCGCAGCATCTCGTTTTCGCCGACGGCGACAAGAATCAAACGGGCAAAGCTCGCCTCGAGCTGCTGCGTAAGCTGCAAGACGAACCCGGGCGTCGACGATGGGCTGGCCACGTGGCGAATCGTCGGCAGGCCGAGCTGTCCCAGGGTTTTGACGATCTCGCTCGCGCGCTCGATCTGCGTGGGCGAATCTGCGATCACGGCGGCCATCCCGGGACGCATCACCGGAAAAGTTCCCACGAACTCGGCGACCCGTTCGTACGCCTGCTTGACCCGCTCGAGCGCTTTCTCATCGACCGCTTCCAAGTTGCGATAAATCTGCTTGTCGAGCATGAGCTCTTCGCGCCCCTGCGGCCACAGACGCCAGGAATCGTTGTCGATCACGTCGGCAATCACGAGCTGGCCTTGGTTTTCACCACCGGCCAGACGGCCAAACTCAATTTTGAGATCGACGAGCAAAACGTCGCGCTTGCGCCAGGCATGGGAAAGGATATCGAACGTCAACCGTGCCAGCTCGGTCATGACGCCGACCTCCTGCGGCGCCGCGACGTCGCGGCCGATGATCTGATCGGGGCTGATCAGCGGATCGTGTGCGGCGTCGTCCTTGAAGAAGAACTCGATCACCCGAGGCACGAGCAGGGTCCCGCGCTGAAGGCTGGGGTTGCGCCTGGTGAACGAGCCGGCCGCGACCCCGCGTGTGACCACTTCGAGCGGAATCATGTTGCAGCGGCGCACGACCATCTCGTTCTCGTCGTCGTCTTCGCCACCGTTGAGATAATGCGTCGGCAAGCCGCAAAGATTGAGCAAGCGGAAAACCCTGGCGGTCGTTTGGGCAGCTAGTCTTCCCTTGCCGGCAATCTCATGGCGCCGCGCGCCGTCGCCCGCGGAGATGCGATCGCTCTGCGCGACGACGAGTTGATGCGGCTGACCCGGGTTCTCGTAAAGAACTTTCGTCTTGCCGCGTGCGATCTCGATGCCCTTGTTCACGGCAGGGCTACCTCGACTTGACGCGGGAACGGCGCGACGCTTTCGATACGGTCGGCCAGCAGACGTGCGCGCTGCGGCGCAGTGCCCACGTACGCGCCGGCGTCGAGGAGGCGCCGAATCTCCGCCGGATCGACGAGTGAGATCAAGTCGCGCTCTTCGGTGAGTAGACGCGAAAGCGGATTGTCCTGGCCCCGCCCTACCGCCGCCCACGCTTCCATCGACGCACGGCGCAATATTTCGTGCAAGTGTTGGCGGTCTCCGCCGGCGCGTGCGCCTTCCAGCATCACCGCCTGCGTCCCGGCAAACGGTGCATACGCGCGCAGATTCGCCGCGATGCGCCGCTCGTCGACCCTCAGCCCCTCGATCACGGTGCGTGCCAGCGTCACGATTTCGTCGGCGCATAGCAGCGCTTCCGGTAGGACGACGCGACGGTTCGCGCTGTCGTCGAGGGTGCGCTCCAAGAAGTTGGTCGCCGCATTCTGCCACGTAACGTCGGCGTAACCCGGAAGTAAGCGCGCGAGCGATCCGATTCGCTCGCACAGAATGGGATTCTGCTTGAAGGGCATTGCCGAGCTCCCGACCTGCTCTCGAGCGAAGGGCTCCGCGATCTCAGCGAAGCCGGGGCTGCCCAGCACGCGAATGTCGGCGGCAAACTTTGATAGCGATGCCCCAAGGCCGGCGAGTGCCGCAAGCAAGAGATAGTCGAGCTTACGCGGATAGGTCTGGGTGCTGATCTCGCGCGCAAGGAGCCCGAAACGCTCCAGCACGTAGGCTTCGATCTCGCTCGAGCTCCCACTGCGCTGCAGCAAGCGCTCGTACGAGGCGGCCGTCCCGACGGCGCCGCGCAAGCCTTTCGTCGTCAAGTTCTCGAAGGCAAAGCGCAGATTTTCGTCGTCAACGAGCAAATCTTGCGCGTAGGCCGCGAGCCGATAGCCGAGCGTCGTCGGCTCTGCAGGCTGCAAGTGCGTGTACGCCATGCAGACCAAATCGGCGTATTGGCGGATTTTGGCGCAGAAGATCCTGAGCAGCTCGTAGAGATTCTGACCGACGTGCGAGAGCGCAAGCCGAAGCCGGTAAGTCTCGACCGTATCCTCGACGTCCATCGAGGTCGCGCCGAGATGGAGTTTGCCCCCACCGCGTTGCGCCTGCTGCGCAAAGACGCGAATTTCGGCCATGAGGTCGTGATGTATCTGACGCTCGATTTCGATGGCGCCCTCGATGTCGATTTCGCCGGCGTGCGCGCGCAGGTCGGCGACCTCCGCTTCCTCGATCAATCCTTGTGCGGATTGCGCCTCGGCTAGCGCGACCCACACGGCTCGCCAGAGCCGGCGCCGCACCTTCTCGCCAAAGAGCGAGCGCAACGCCGCGCTTCCATATCTCCAGGAGAACGGCGAGGCGTAGGTCTCGTAATCCATGAAAGAGGCGCCTTTCGCCTCACGGGAAGGCGCCGCCTCGTCAGCGTACTGGATTCAAAATGAGAGCAGCAGCGGCCGCTTTGCTCGCTCTGGCGTTGAATCTTGCCGGCTGCACGAAAAACGGAAACCTGCCCGGGCAGCGACATTCTTGGACGCATGCGGGCGTGCTTCGCATTGCCGTCAACGAGGAGCCGAAGAACCTCAACCCGCTGCTCGCGGGTACGACGATTGAGATTTTTATCGACCGGCTCATGTTCGAGCCGCTCCTATCCGCCGATCCAAACGGCAACCCGGTGCCGATACTCGCCGCAACGGTACCGACTCAGGCGAACGGCGGCATCAGCCCCGACGGTCTGACGGTTCGCTACCATTTGCGCCGGGATGCGCGCTGGAGCGACGGCGCCCCGGTAACGTCGCGCGATGTCGTCTGGTCCTTCCAAGCCATAGAAAACCCGAATAACGATGCGGTTTCACGCCACGGCTACGACGACGTGCAGTCGATCGACTCGCCCGATCAATATACCGTGGTCGTGCACCTCAAACGGCGCTTCTCGCCCTTTGTCGACACCTTTTTTGCGGAAAGCGATCAGGCATACGACATCGTTCCCGCGCACGTCCTCGCGAAGTATCCGGACATCAACCGGATCCCTTTCGATTCGCAGCCCGTCGTTTCCGATGGACCGTTCCGGTTCGTGCGGTGGGAGCGCGGCGATCGCATCCTGCTTGACGCCAATAAGCAATTCTTCAAAGGCGTGCCCGGGTTACGGCGCGTGCAAATCCAGTTTGTGCCCGATGAGAATTCGGCAGTCAACCTGCTGAGCACTCACTCGATCGATTATTTTTATCAGCCTACGATTCAAACGTATCCTTCGCTGAGTGCGCTGCGGGACGCGCGAATCGTTTGGGTGAATATGAACGGCTTCGACGGAGTTGAGATGAATCTCTCGCACCCCGTGGTCGCCGACGCGCGCGTGCGTTCAGCCATCGCAGCAGCGATCGACAAGACCGCATTGACGCGACAGCTCACCTACGGTCAGGAGACGACGGCAACCGAAGACCTTCCAAACTGGATGTGGGCCTTCGATCCATCGGTAAAATCGGTAGCGTTCGACCGAGCCAAGGCAAAGGCACTGCTCGCAAGCGCCGGTTGGGTCGCCGACCGTAACGGCGTCGCGCGCAAGAACGGCCGGCCACTCGAGCTGCTCCTCGCCGCGGCCTCGGAATCCGAAACGAACCGTTCCGCAAGCTTGTTGGTTCAGGCCGCGCTTCGGCAGATCGGCATCTCCGTCAACGTCAAGTATTATCCCCAAGACATTCTCTACGCCCCCCAAGGCATGGGCGGCATTCAGCACGGCGGAAAGTTCGATCTCCTTATGTATGGATGGTATGCCGGAATCGATCCCGACGATTCCTCGCAGCTGACCTGCAATAACATTCCGCCGCACGGCTATAACGATCCACGATATTGCAGCCGCGCGATGGACACCGTCCAGGCGATCGCACTAACGCACTACGATCGCGCGACGCGCAAACGCGCCTACGCCGCAATCGAAGGCCTCCTGGCAAGAGATAACCCGATGGTCTTCTTCTGGTGGCAGCGCCAACAAGAAGCGCTCAGCGTCGACTTTCACGGCTTCGCTTCAAATCCCGTCGTCGAATCTTGGAATGCTTGGCAATGGAAGATTTAGTCCACTTCGGTTTTCCTTAGCGGGAAAGATGTGAGAGTTCGGCGCTGATCCGGTCGACGAGCGTGCGATGATCGTCGGGATCGTTGCCCGCCCGCCCGGTAACGATCGCTTCTATGCCGTGCACGGCGCGCTCGTACGCAAGCCGGGCGCGACGCGCTCCCACCGGCCGAACCAACGGACCAAGGTAACTTTCGTGCCATTTGTCGGTGCCGAAAAGTTCCCCGCCGCCGGGTCGCGCGAGCTCCCAAAGGTGATTGCATGCCCGCGCCAGTGCGGAGAGCAGGGCCATCGCTGCATTACGATCGGTCTGGAAGAGGTCGTCCGCAATCGTCAACGCTAACGCGATGTTGCCCTCGACGACCGCTCTTGCGTATTTGTACGCTTTGGGATCCGGAATCGCCAGCGCCTCGCGCTCCAGTTCGGCTAGCGTGATCTTCTTGCCGGCAAGAGCGAGCTTTTCGAGATCGTTTCGAACCGCAGCGAGATCGGCCGGGCTGCGAACCAACTCGTTGAGCGCGCGCGGCTCGGCTTTTGCATTGAGGCCCTTGAGCGTGTCGTTGATGAAACGCGCGCGCGTTGCGACGTCGGCCGTGGTGTCGATACGCAGCGCCGAGCGCCCCGCTAACACGCCAAACGGCGAAGGAGCCTTGGCGCGTGGCGAGAGAAGGTCGACCAAGACCAAGGTGCTTCCCTCGGGCACGTTTTGGGCGACGGGCCAGAGATCCCGACGCGCCGCCGCGCGCATCGTATGCGTGTCCGAAACGACGACCACGCGACGATCCGCCAGAAATGGCATCGCCGCAAGCGCCTCCACGATCCTGGCGGCATCGCCGGCCGCCTCCGCTGAAAAGTGTGCGAGATTCAATTCGCGCACGTCCGGCGGCAGCAGACGGTCGAGCAAGACGTCCAGCGCGCGCTCGGCCAGCGCGCGTTCGGTCCCTTCGATAACGACGAGCTTGCCGATTGGCGGTTCGTTATCGAGGAAATCGTAGATCTTCAGGATGACACCGGTCAGGATGGGACGGTGAAAAATTCCGCGCTCGGCCTGAATTCAAGTGAGGACAACGACTCGAGGTACGGCGGACGTAAGACCCCGTACTCGGTTACGAAGGCGGTAACGAGATGACCGGGTGTTACGTCGAATGCCGGGTTGTAGACGACGGCGCCGTCGGGCGCCGCCCGCGCACCGGCAAAAGACGTTACCTCGTCCGCACCTCGTTCCTCGATTGGAATGGCGGCGCCGCTGGGAATGCTCCGATCGAACGTCGAGCGCGGCGCCGCAACGTAGAACGGTATGCCGTGGTGTGCCGCCAAGATCGCGAGCGCATAGGTGCCGATCTTGTTTGCGACGTCGCCGTTGCGCGCGATGCGATCGGCGCCGACGATCGCAAGATCGATGCGCTGCTCCTTGATCGTAACGGCAGCGGCCGAGTCCACAATCAGCACCGCGTCCACGCCGGCGTTGCGCAGCTCCAAATAGTTCAAACGCGAGCCTTGCAGCAGCGGACGCGTTTCGCTTACAAAGACTCGCGGTTTCTTCCCCCCGCGATGCGCGGCGATGATGACGCCGAGCGCGGTGCCTTCGCCGGCCGTGGCGAGGGGACCGGTGTTGCAATGAGTGAGAACGCGCGCTCCCTTAGCGAACAGCTCGAGTCCGTTATTGCATAATGCTGAGTCGGTTGCGACCTGCTCGCTGTGGATCGCGCGAGCTTCTGCCAACGCATCCGGCGCACCAAGAACGCGGTCGACGGCCCACGCTAGGTTTGCGGCCGTGGGGCGTGCCTCGCGAACGCGCTGGGCGGCCGTCGTGAAATCCGCATCGTCGGTAACGGTCCTGCGAAGCAACGCCACGCCGTAGGCGCCAAAGACGCCGATGCAGGGCGCCCCCCGCACGGCGAGGCTTTTGATCGCGTTGACGATCTCGTCGGTCGTGCGGGCGCGCTCGTAACGCACCTCGCGCGGAAGCAATCGCTGATCGAGATAGCGCACGGCATCGCCGTCCCACCCGACCGGCGCGAAGCGCGTCAATGTACCTGGCTCCCGCTCGAGCCCGCCTGCGGAATTCCGGCCGTCATGCGCAACAGCGTCGCCGCAGCGAGCGCGGCCGCGTACCCTTTGTCGCCGCCTTTCGGCTCAGCTCGCTCGCGGGCTTGCGCGAGATTCTCGGTCGTGAGCACTCCGAAACCGATGGGCGTGCCCGTCGCGAGCTGCACGTTCATGACTCCTCGCGCGCATTCGCCGGCGACGAAATCAAAGTGCGGCGTCTGACCTCGGATCACTGCGCCAAGTGCAACGAGCGCGTCGAAGCTCTTGCTTTCGATAAGATTTCGGCACGCGAGCGGCAGCTCGAAGCATCCCGGGACTTCGAAGAGACTGACGTTATTGTCGGCGACTTTGCAGTCGCGCAACGCGCGTTTGGCTCCATCGACGAGCCGGTCGGCGAGATCGGCGTGGAAGCGCGCGGAAACGATCGCAAAGCGCCGTCCCGTGCAATCGGGCACTTCGGGCCGCGCGGCTCCGTCCGGCTTCACGAAGCGGCCACTTCGTCTAAAATGTGACCGAGCTTCGAGCGCTTGGTATCGATGTAATGCTTGTTATGCGCCGTAGGCGTCGTCTGTAGCGCCACGCGTCCGACGATCTTCAATCCGTAGCCTTCGAGACCGAAGATCTTCTTCGGATTGTTCGTCACCAGCCGCATCTCTCGCACGCCGAGGTCGGCGAGGATTTGAGAGCCGATGCCGTAATCGCGCTTGTCGATGGGCAGTCCCAACGCAACGTTTGCCTCGACGGTGTCGGCGCCGCGGTCTTGCAGCTCGTACGCGCGCAGCTTGTCGGCAAGCCCGATGCCTCGGCCTTCCTGACGCAAGTACAGAAAAACTCCCCGACCTTCACGAGCGATAAGTTGCATCGCCCCGTCACGTTGCGCCGCGCAGTCGCACCGGATCGAGTGCAAGGCGTCGCCGGTCATGCATTCGGAGTGGACGCGGACGAGTATCTCTCTGCCGCCGCCGATCTCTCCCATGACCAACGCAACGTGGGTGTTTTCGTCGATCGTCGTAGCGTACGCGACGCCGGTCCATTTACCCAAAGTCGTCGGAAGCTCGAACTCCGCAATCTTGTTGACGAGCTTCTCGGTGCGCATGCGGTAGGCGATCAAATCCTTGACGGTGATCAGCTTGAGCGAGTGCCGGTCGGCGTAGCTGCGCAGCCCCTCCAGGCGCTCCATGGTGCCGTCCTCGGCCATGATCTCGCAGATCACCCCTGCCGGATAGAGTCCCGCAAGACGCGCCAAATCGACCGCTGCTTCCGTCTGACCGGCACGAACCAGGACGCCGCCTTCCCGCGCGCGCAACGGAAACGTATGCCCGGGCCGCAAGAAGTCGGCCGGTCGCGCTTCGGGATCGAGCAGCCTTTTGATCGTGACCGCGCGGTCGTGGGCGGAGATGCCGGTCGTGGTCACGCCGCGCGCCTCAACCGAGACGGTAAAGGCGGTTTCGTGCACGGCCGTGTTTTCTCGGACCATCTGCGGGATGGCAAGCTCGTCGAGCCGGGCGCCGACCATTGGCACGCAGATCAGCCCGCCCCCGTGCTTGCGCATGAAATTAATCGACTCGGGCGTTACCATCTGGGCCGCCATCACGAGGTCACCCTCGTTCTCGCGGTCTTCATCGTCGAGTACGACGACCATCTTACCGGCGCGGATATCGACGACCGCGTCCTCGATTGAATCGAAGGGCCCTTCGCGCTCGGCGAACTGCTCGCCAAGCATCGGAAAAAGATGGGCCAGTCGCTGAAGCGTGCGGTACGAAGGCTCACGCCTCCCCGCGCGCAGCAGGGAGATCGCGGACTCAGTCAGTCCGGCGCTCTCGGCAACCTCGGCCGCCGTCAGCTGGGCTTGCTCGATGGCGGAATTCAAAAGGTCCGCAAAATGGCTCATAGGATTAGGCTAGTCCTTACTTTACAAATGTCAAGGCAAGCTATAGTTGAAACGATTGTTTCAAGTATGTTACCCTTAGCCGTGCCCAGAACGGCCGACGAGGCGCGGCGCGCCGAGCTGCTAGAGCGATCGGTCGACTACGTCTGTCGCCACGGTCTAGCCGAGCTATCTTTGCGGCCGCTGGCCAAAGCCATCGGCTCGAGTCCGCGAGTTCTGCTGTATTACTTCGGATCGAAAGAGGGGTTGGTTGTCGAGATCGTCCGTAATGGGCGCGCCCGTCAGCGCGCGATGATGATGGAGCTCAAGCTCACGGACCTTTCGCCGCGCCAAGTGGCGCGCGCACTCTGGCTCGAGTGGAGCACCCCGGAATGGGAACCGCTCACCCGCCTCTTCTTCGAAGTGTACGTGCTCGCATTGAGCGATCGCTCTCGGTTTCGCGGCTTCCTCGATGGCGCGGTGCGCGAATGGCTCGAGGCGCTCGAAGCCTGCACGAACCTGCCGGGAAAGACGCGCGCTCAATCCGAGGCCCTCGGAACGCTCTTGATCGCAGGCTTCCGCGGCTTTCTTCTCGATCTATTGGCGACGGGAGATCGAGCTCGAATACAGCCCGCGGTCGATCTCTGGCTCTCTGCGATCTACGATGCGTAACCCTAGGCGCGGCGCTGCCACCGCCTTCATCTTCGTCACCGTGCTGATCGACATGGTGACCTTCGGCATGATCGGACCGGTGCTTCCCAAGCTCATTGCCGGCTTCGTCGGCAACAATTACGGGTCGGCCGCCGAGATCATCGGAATCTTCGCAACGGTCTGGGCCCTGATGCAGTTCTTCTGCTCGCCGTTGTTCGGAATGCTTTCGGATCGCGTCGGCCGGCGCCCCGTGATTCTTCTATCGAACGCTGTGACCGTCGTCGACTTGGCGATCATGGCGCTGGCGCCGAATCTTTGGTGGCTCTTCGCCGGGCGCGTGCTCTCCGGAATCGCGACGTCAAACATCACTGCGGCAAGCGCCTATATTGCCGACGTCACGCCATCTGAAAAGCGTGCGGCAGCCTTCGGCGTTCTCGGCAGCGCGTTCGGCCTGGGTTTCGTGCTCGGTCCCGCTATCGGCGGCGCCGTCGGTAACATCAATCCGCGCTTGACGTTTTGGGTGGCAGCCGGCTTCGCCTTGCTCAACACGCTCTACGGGCTCTTCGTTTTGCCCGAATCGCTTCCGCGCCAACTTCGGACGCCTAGGTTGGTTTGGAAGCGCGCGAATCCGGTCGGCTCCCTGAAGCTCCTGCGGTCGCATCACGAGCTCTGGGGCCTGACCTGCGTCAACTTCATCTCCTACCTCGCGCACGAAGTATTTCCGAACGTTTGGGTCATCTATTGCATTGCGGCGTTCGGCTGGAGCACCGGAAGCATCGGTTTGACGCTCGCACTCGTCGGTACGATCGCGGCGGTCAATCAGGCGGCGATGATCGGCCCGGTCGTCAAGCGGCTCGGCGAGCAGCGCACCCTGCTGGCAAGCCTCGTGCTGGCGGTACTCGGCCTGCTCTTGATGGGAACCGATAACGGCATCACCTTCTTGATCGCCGCGGTCATCATCTCGCTGCCGATGTATCAAGCTTCGTCGCAAGCGTTGATGACCAAGCGTGTCGGTGCCGCCGAGCAGGGCGAGCTCCAAGGTGCCCTTGGATCGGTGCGCGGCATCTCGATGTTGATCGGACCGTCGCTCTTCACGCTTACCTTCGCGCAGTTCGCGGGTCCATGGCGCTCGCTTGGCCTGATTGGCGCGCCATGGTTCTTGGCAGCGCTGCTCTATGCCGGTTCGCTCCTTCTGGCCTGGCGCGTTACCTCGCGCGCCGACGACGTCGTCCTGCCCGTACCCGAGCCGGCACCGCCGATCTATGCGGAGAGTTAGAAAGCGACGATCGGCTTGATCATGAGCGCTTGCGCGAACTGCCGATAGACGCGCGGAACTTCGTCGATTGAAACGATGGTCGCGTCGACTTTTTCCGCCGTAACGACTCCCTCGGCGATCAAGTCCAACGCCGCCCGAGTGTCGTCGGGACCGCACGAATAGCTCGCCACGACCCGCAGATCGTTGAAGTAGAATCGCTCCGGCTCGATCGAGAGCGGAACGTCGGGCGGAAATGGCGTGAACATCACAACGGTACCGGCGGGCGCGACGGTCTCGAACGCACCTCGCATCGCCTCTGCCGTGCCGGGTCCGCAGATCACGACGTCGGCGCCGTCCTCAAGAACACTCCCTGCATCGTCGGGGTGGAAGGCGGCGGCACCATTGCGTGCGCCGACGTCGCGTCGCCCTTCAATGTAATCGCTCGCAAAGACTTGCGCACCCAGCGATCGCCCGGCGAGCACGTGAAGCTGGCCCATGACGCCGAGCCCGATCACGTAGAGGCGATCTCCGGCACGAAGGCCGCCGCGTCGAAGTGATTTCACGACGCACGCGAGCGGTTCAATCAAGGACGCGTCGGCAAAGCTCACGTGCTGCGGTAATAGCAGCGTGTCGTGCAGATTCGCCTGCGGCACTCGAAAGTACTCGGCGATACCGCCGGGGTCGATTTTGGTTGCGCGCCACGTCGCGCACTGCACGTACTCGCCGCGCGTGCACGCCTTACAAGAAAGGCAGGGCGCGTGATGGTGCACAAAAACGCGGTCGTCGATAGAAAATTTCGTCTCGCCGCGGGCTTCGACAACGACCCCGGCGGGCTCGTGCCCGAGCACGAGAGGCGCCTTACGCCGGATATACCACCGCATGACGTCGCCGCTGCAGATGCCGCTCGCCATCGTGCGGATGAGGAGTTCGCCGTCGGCAGGCTCCGGAACGGCACGGTTCTCAATCCGAACGTCGTCGACGTCGTACAACACCGCCGCGCGCATCGTTCGCGCGCTCATGGCTCGATCAAGATCTTGAGCCCTTCGCCGGCATCGAGCTTACAAAACGCCGCCGCAATTTCACCGAGCGGATAAACGTCAGAGATCAGCCGCGAAAGCGGGAGGGCCTGCGCGGCGATCAGCTCGAAGGCCGCGCGGACGTCGGCGGGCGCAAAGTGAAACGGCGCCAGAAGCTGGACTTCGTCGTAATGGAGCCGCGCCGCGATAAACGAGACGCGAGCTTCTAGCGGCAAGCCCGCAAAGAACGAGACGCGCCCGCCGCGCCGCACGAACGACGGCGCGCTCTCCCACATCTCCGTACTCCCCGTGCATTCGATGGCCGCATCGGCGCCGCGTCCCTGCGTGCGGTCGAATATGAATTCTTCGATGGGTACGGTCCGGGTGTCGACGCTCTGCAGTCCAAGAGCGCGCGCGAGCTCCAGCCGCTCGGGCCGCCTGCCAAAAAGAATTGGCTCGATGCCATCGCGTTGGAGCAAGAGCGCGTGGAGGATGCCGAAGCCTCCATTGCCGAGAATCGCTACGGTGGAACCGCGAGCGGGGGCGAGCGTCGCGATTGAATGGACGACGCATGCGAGCGGCTCTAAGAACGCGGCTTGCTCGTAGCTTACGCCGTCCGGCTTGACGAAGCAGTTTCTATCGACGATGCGTTTGGGGACCGCGATCAGATCCGAGTAGGCGCCCAGGAGCATGGCCGGCATCACGCTCTCGCAGAGCTCTTCTTGCAAGTGCCGGCACCAGAAGCAGCTTCCGCACGGCGCCGTGTGAACGCACATCACCGGATCGCCCGGCGAAAACGCGGTCACGCCGTCGCCGACCGCCGCGATGTCGCCCGAAAACTCATGGCCGAAGCGCGTCGGCATCGGCATGTTGGGGTGCCCGCGACGGTAGGTCTTGAGGTCGGTGCCATCCGTGAGCGCCGCGCGGATGCGCACCACGATGCCTCCAGGAGGCGGGCGCGGCGCGAGCTCTTCGCGTAACTCGATGCGACGCGGCGCAACCAGCATTGCTACACGCATGCGCACAGCGCCGTGCGAATAACGTCCGGCAGAGGACGACTTTTTTTCGTGGTCGCATCGATCGCCGCAACGATAAACCTCGTCACCGCGCCCGCGTCGCCCGTGCGCTCGTTGAAGAAGACCGTTTGCCACCGAACGCTCGACCTGCCGACATGCTCGATGTAAGTACGCATGCGAATCCAATCGCTCATCATAGACGGAGCGTGATATTCGGCTTCGACGCGCACGCGCGGCAACCAGAAGCCATAGCTCTGAAAGACGCTCTCGTACGGAAAACCGAGCTCGGCAAAAAGCTGCATCTCTGCGTATTCGGCAAAGCGCGAGTACGCGGCAAAATACATGATGCCGGCGACGTCGACGTCAGCCCACTGCACTTGGAGCCGCGATTCGAAGACGCGTGCGGCGGCCGGAACGTCGTCGCGAAAGCGTGTCACGGGTGCTCCTTCGCCATTCGATGGGCATAGCGGGCGAGAGGATCGACCTCGAGATTGACACGGCTGCCTGGCGGCCGGGATCCAAGCGTCGTACGTACGAGCGTCTCGGGAATCAGCGCTACCTCGAACCAGCCCGTCTCTGCGGCCGCAACGGTAAGGCTCACGCCGTCGACGGCGACGAATCCTTTGGTTGCAATCATCGGCGCAAGCGATGCCGGTGCTTCGATCCGGATGCGCTCGCCCTGGCCCTCGCTGACTCGATGCAGTACGCGCGCGGCCGCATCGATGTGGCCGTAAACCAGGTGGCCGCCCAGGCGATCTCCCAGACGCAATGCGTACTCGACGTTGACGAAGTCGCCTCGTGCACGTTCGGCTAGCGTGCTGCAGGTAATCGTCTCCGGGATAACGTCAAACGATATCGCGTCGCCCTCGATCGCGGTGGCCGTAAGGCAGACCCCATCGATTGCAATCGAGTCTTTTGGCTCCGGGCCCTCGCGCTCGACGCCTTCGCAGCGCACCTTTAACGTTGCGCCCCCGCGCGGCAACGCATCGATCGAGTTCACGCGTCCGCGATACGCAATTAGGCCGCTGAACATGGAGTGCCTGAAAGAATCACGTCGGCGCCGACGCGTTCGACGCGATCGAAGCGCGGAAGGACGATATCGAGATCGGCGCCGGAGAGAACCGGCACCGAGGTGGTGCCGTTCAAAAAGCGAGGCGCGATGGCCCAATAGATTCGATCGACCAAGTCACCGCCCAGAAGACTGGCGCCAAGTTTTGGCCCGCCTTCGCAGAGTACGCTGAAAACGCCACGCGCGCGCAAGGCTTGCAGCGCGAGCGATAGGTCGAGTGCGGCGGCATCGTCCGTTCCAACCTCGATGACCTCGGCAACCTCGCGGAGTTCATCAAACCGCGCGCGCAGACCGGCCGGAGCCAGAACGATCGTTTTCGCATAGCCCTGCTGCTCGGCGAAGACACGGCTGCGCGCTGAAACGGTATCGCTCCCGCAGGCGACGATGCGCGCGTACGGGCGTACGCGGTCGTGCGCGGGCCGCACCGTAAGCCGCGGATCGTCGACGCGGACGGTCCCCGCACCGACCATCACGGCATCGTAAGCGGTCCGGAGCTCGCGCACGTAATGCTGCTCAGCCTCCGAGCCGAGCCGCTCTTGCACCCCCGGCCGGGTCGCCACAGCGCCGTCGAGCGACGTCGCCATCTTCAATGCAACGTATGGGCGCCTGCTAACGCTCGTACACGCGAACATTTCGATCAGGTCGCGCGCGGCCGCATCTTCGGCGACCGTGACCTCAACGCCGCGTTCCCGAAGCCGCGCCGCGCCGCCATGGTCCGTCGGATCGAGCGTTCCAACCACGACGCGGGCGATGCCGGCTTCGATCAACGCTTCGGTGCACGGCGGCGTGCGCCCGACGTGCCGGCACGGCTCGAGCGATACATAAAGGGTCGCTCCGGACGCATCGGAGCCGGCTCGCTCAAGCGCTTGAGGTTCGGCATGCGCCTCGCCGGCTTGCTGATGGTAAGCTTCGCCGACGAGGCGACCATCGCGCACGACGACCGCGCCGGCCGGCGGATTTGGCGACGTGTTACCGGCTCCGCGCGCGGCGAGCTCGTACGCGCGTTGCAAGTAGAGCGCGTCGAGCGGCGTCAGTTGGCGATGGGGACTCTCCACGGTTGGTCGCTCTTCGTCACGGCGACGACGACGGCATCCTCGACAAGGCCGCCCGCCTCACGTACGGCTCGAGTGCAATCGCGCAACGTCGAGCCGGTCGTACATACATCGTCGAACAATGTGATGCGTCGCGCGGCAACGCAGCCCGGATTGCAGACAAATCGGCCCTGCGCCGCCAGACGCTGCAGCCGCGAGCGCCCCCGTTGGGCGTCACCCAAGCGTTGCTCCAAGGCGAGAGCCACGCGCGCGCCGCCGATCTCGGCGGCGCATTGCGCCACGAGCGCGACGCCATCGAAACCGCGCAGGCGCCGGCGTCTTGCGGTCGTTGGTATCGGGACGAGCAGCGTGCCCGGCTCGACGAACGGGGCCAGGATGCGTCCGAGCGCCTCGGCGACGTCGCGTCGACCGTCCTTGAGTGCCAGCACCGCCGATCGCAGCGTACCTTCGTAGGCTCCGCATGCGGTTACCCGAAGCGTGGGGAACCGGACCCGAATCGGTTCACCGCCTGGGGTACAGGCATCGCAGAGGCCGTCGCCGAGGGCATTGCAGCCCGCGCATTGCGCAGGAAAGAGCACATCGAGCAACGGTCGCAAGACCATGCCGCTCGTTCACGACGATCGCGTCTACTGGCTAGAGCCATCCGCTTCAATGGTTGCGCGCGACGAGCGCACCCACCAGAACGCTCTGCGGTTCGACGACGCAGTTTGTGCCGACGATCGTGTCGCGCAGCTCGGCCCGCGCACCAATCGTCGCGCTCTCCCAACAGATCGTGCGCTCGAGCCGCGCGCCGGCTTCCACGCGCACCCGGTCGTCGAGGACGCTCGGGCCTACGATGGATGCGCCCTCGCCGACACGCACGGCGGCGCCGATACGCACCGGCCCCTCGATCCGCACACCGTTTGCGAGCGTCGCCGAGGGATCGATGCCGTTTGGCGTGGTATGCGGGATACGTACCACGCCGCGCACCACGTCGTAGCTTGCACGCCGGTACTCACTAGGCGTACCAATGTCGGCCCAATATGCACCGCGCGCGTCGAAGCCATAGAAAAGCGCGCCGGCGGTCTGCAGCGCCGGAAAAACCTGCTTTCCGAAATCGTAGAACTCGTCGGCTGGTATGTGCTCGAAGATGGGTGATGAAAAGACGTAGACGCCCGTATTGGCCAGCTTGCTGCGTTCGGCGCCTTTCGCAGGCTTCTCTTGAAAGCCGACGATCTTGCCTCGCTGGTCCACGACCACGACACCGTACTGATCGACTTCCTCACGTTCGACGAGCCCAATGGTCGCAACGGCGCTGCGGTCGCGGTGAAACTCGAGCAGCCGATCGAGCTGAAGATCGGTCACTTCGTCGCAGCCGATCACGACGAAGGTCTCCTTTTTAAAATAGCTTTCGAGCTTCTTTACGGCCCCCGCGCTGCCGAGCAGCTCAGGTTCATAAGAGTAGTGAAGCCTAACCCCAAACTGCGAACCGTCGCCGAGAGTCGCGACGATTCTCTCGGCCAAATAGTGCACGTTGATCGCAATGTCGTCAAATCCGTACGCCTTGAGATAATGGATCAAATGCGCCGCATTCGGAACCCCGGCGATCGGTACGAGCGGCTTGGGCACGAGCTTCGTCAACGGGTAAAGACGCGTCGAGAGACCGCCAGCTAAAATCATCGCCTTCACGAGCCGGCCGTCCCTTTGCAGACCGGCGTAATGCCGAGTTCGTCAAGCGCGACGAGCCAGACAAAGCGCGGCAGCGCAAGCTGACGTCGCCAGCGCCGGGGCTCTCTGACCAATCGGTAGAGCCATTCCAAGCCGAGCTTTCGAATGAGCTCCGGCGCTCGCTCTATCCGACCGGAGATGACGTCGAAGGAGCCTCCGACGCCGATGCCGGCCCCGCATCCCGTCGCGTGCAGATGTTCGGCTAACCAGTACTCTTGGCGCGGCGATCCCATGCCGGCGAACAGCAACTTCGCGCCGCTCGCCGCAATCGCACGCACGATCGGCAAGCCTTGCTCATCGCGAAAGTAGCCGCTGCAAATTCCCGCAACGATCAGAGCGGGGAAGCGCAACTTCAGCGCGGCGGCAGCATCGCCCGCCACACCTTCGGCGCCGCCTAAAAAGTAGACCGGCAACCCTTGTACGGCCGCACCCGCGCAGAGACGTTCGATCAGCTCGACCCCGGTCACGCGTTCACGCAGCAGCGCACCGCGACGTCGAGCGACCGCCAGCAATCCGATCGTGTCGCAAAGCGAGAGCGCGCAGTCGTTGACGATCGCCCGAAATCTCGGATGGCGTTGGGCGTAGACGACCATCTCGGTGCCCAGCGTAACGACCTGCGAGGTGCGATTCTCGCGCGCAAACGCGAGGATCCGAGCCGCGGCGTCATCTGCTTCTATTGGGTCAAGTCGGCAGCCGAGGATCTGCAGTGAGGTCACCGAGTCTCGACGGGATGCGATAGATAGGGGGCGATTAACGGCCGCAGCCGATCTGCTACGGAAGACGGCACGGCGTCGAGCGGGAGGCGGCACTCACCGACGCTGAAGCCCAACTGACGCATCGCCCATTTGATCGGAATCGGGCTCGTCGTCGCAAACACGGCATCGATGAGCGGCAGCAGCGACGCGTGTATGCGCGCCGCCTCTTCGACGCGCCCGCGGCGATACGCGTCGAGCATTCGTGCGTACTCGCGCGAACAGAGATGTGAGGCGACCCCTATGACGCCCTGGGCCCCTAACGCCAAGCAGGGCAAAAAAAGATGATCGTCGCCGGCCCAAAGGCTGAAGTCGCTCGACTTGTTTCGAAGAATCAAACCGATTTGCTTGAGATCGCCACTTGATTCCTTGACGCCGACAATGTTGGCGTGCCGGCGAGCGAGCTCGAGAAGCGTTTCCGGCAGCATGTTGGCGGCGGTGCGACCCGGTATGTTGTAGATGACGACCGGCAGCGACGTGGCCTGCGCGATCGCCCCAAAGTGCGCGAGCATCCCGCTCTGCGTCGGCTTATTGTAGTAGGGAACGACCGCGAGGACCGCGTCGGCACCGGCCGACGCGGCGGCTTCGACCGCGGCGACGGACTCGCGAGTGGAGTTGGTTCCCGCGTTGGCGACGACAACGGCCTCCGTCCCGACCGCATCTTTGACGGCTCTGAACAGTTCGCCGCGTTCCCGCGCATCGAGCGTCTGGCCTTCGCCGGTCGAGCCTGCGACAACAAGTCCCTCGTTTCCGCGTTCGATCAGCCAACGCGCAAGGCGTTGTGCCTCTCGGAAATCGAGCTCGCCGCGTTCGTCGAACGGCGTGACCATCGCCGTAAGAATCGCTCCAAGCCCCGTGTTCATGGAACCGGATCTCCTTTGTCGAGCTCAAACTGATCGTGAACCGCGCTCTCTGCCCGCGTGACGTGATCGGCGGGCACCAGGATCGAAATGGTGACGTTGCTGTCGGTGCAATGAATTATCTCGACGTCGGCGCGCGAGAGCGCGTCCACGACGCGATGGACGACGCCCGGCGCGTACCGCATGCCGCTGCCGACGATCGAGAGCTTCGAGCAGCCTTCGCGCACGCGCACGGCGAGATTTAAGTCTGCGAGCAGACGACGGATTTCAGGGCCGCGGTCGCCTTCAACAACGAACGCCACGCCGGCTTGATTGATCGTGACCTGGTCGATGGAAATTTTTTCCGCTGCAACCCGGCGGAACATCTCGAGCTCCGTCTCCATTCGGCGCTTCGGCGATTCGATGTCGCCGCGGATGATGCGCACCCACGTCACCCGTCCGGTCGAGGTCACACCGGTTACCGGGCGCTCGGCGATGACGCTTTCGTCGACGAGCGTGCCGCGGTCCGAGCGTAAGCCCTTTACCGCGTATCGGGTGCCCGTTCGATTCGCGTAGTCAGCCGCCTTATCGTGTATCACCTTGGCACCGTGGTTGGCGAGTTCGGTCATCTCGGCTAAAGAGGCGCGCTCGATTGTCCGAGCGCCGGAGACCCGGCGAGGATCCGCGGTCATGGCGCCGCTGACGTCCGTATAGACATCGACGCGCTGCGCGTCGAGAGCATGTCCGATCGCGATGGCGGAGAGGTCCGTTCCTCCGCGACCCAACGTCGTGATCGTGCCGTCTTCGGCCCCGCCCTGAAAGCCGGCGACTACCGGAACGACGTTGCGTTCGAGCAGTTCCACGATTGCGTGCGGCTCGACGCGCAGAATGGTCGCGTTCCCGTGACGCGCGTTGGTGACGATGCCGGCCTGCTCGCCGGTGAGCGCAACGGCTTCTACCCCCTCGGCCGAGAGTTCTTCGGCAAAGACGGATGCCGAAATGAGCTCCCCTGCCGCAAGAAGCAGATCGGAGTTCGAGCTCGCGGCACGTGCATCGATGAGGCGAAGCAGTGTGTCGGTGGCGTAGGCCTCGGGAAATCGACCCATCGCCGAGACGACCGCGACGGTCGCGAAGCCTGCGTCGAGCGCGTCGCGCACGCGACGATAGGCAATGGTACGGTCGTCGCGCGTGGCGACGGACGTCCCGCCGAACTTCAATACAGCTACCGGCGCGCTTCGATGGAGTGCTGCGTTCATGCAGCGACATACCCTTTGGCGAGAAGCAACTCGAGGATCTGCACGGCATTCGTCGCGGCGCCCGCGCGCAACTGGTCTCCGACGCACCACAACGTAAAGTTGCTCCCTTTGTCGTCCGCTGCTGTATCATCCCGACCCGCTCGACGAACGAAGGACTCGGCTCGCAGGCGCGCGACGTGCACGTCGTCCGTTCCCTCGACCTCGCGGGGCGTCACGATGCCGTCGGGGTGAAACACGATCTCCGGCGCGCTTGTGAACGCTGTCGCCAGCTCGTGCCTGCTCGTTGGGCACTGCGTCTCGAAAAAGACCGCTTCGCTATGCGCCGTCCGCACGGGAACGCGAACTGCGGTAGCACAAACGAGCAGATCGGGCAGATCGAGTAGCTTGCGAGTCTCGTCGCAAACTTTGCGCTCTTCGCCGGTCCACCCCGACGCATCGAACGCGCCGACCTGCGGAACGACGTTACGCGCGAGCGGACGAGGAAAGACCACCGGTTTCGGTTCGGAATCGCCGCAGGCGACCGCGCGTTCGTCTTGGAGAAACTCGTCGAGTCCGGCTCGGCCCGCGCCGCTGGCGGCCTGGTACGTCGCAACCCGGACGGACCGTAGTCCTGCGACGTCACGCACCGGTCGCAATGCCATGCTGAGAATAATTGCCGTGCAGTTCGCGATCGGGAAGAGACGCTGGTCGGCGCGCAGCGATTCTGCGTTTATGCTGGGGACGATCAGCGGCAGACCGTCGCGCATCCTGAAAGTCGCGCTGTTGTCGATGACCACCGAACCGCGGGCAATTAGGGCCGGCGCATATTCTTCGCTCGCATCCTCGCCACCGGCGAAGAAAACGACGCCGAACTCGCGCAACGCATCGCTTGACGCCGCACGCACGTCGACTCGCTCGCCGCGAAACACGACGGCGGCCCCGCACGCGCGGGAAGCAAACGGACCCAACTCTCCGATCGGAAGGTCGCGCTCCTCGAGTAGACGCAAAATCGTTTCGCCGACGGCACCGGTGGCGCCGACGACCGCAACGTTCATCCTTTGCCCCCGCTCGGGACAAATGCCGTCACCTCGTCAAATAGAGAGTCCAGCCCGATCGAAAAACCCCGACGATGCACGACGGCGCGAACCGCGGCGAGCATTCCCGCGACGAAGGATTCGCGCGTGAAGGAGTCATGACGGATCGTGAGCAGTTCGCCCGGGGCGCCGAAGAGCACCTCTTGATGCGCGAGCAATCCCGTTAAGCGAACGCTGTGAACCGCGGGGGCTTTGCCCGTAACGCGCTCGACGCGAGCGACCGTTTCCCGCGCCGTCGCCGATGGCTTGTCCTTCTTGCCGGCATGATGCAGCTCGACGATCTCCACTTCGGGGAAGAAGCGCGACGCCTCTTGCGCAAAGCGCATCATGAGCGTCGCGCCAAGCGAAAAGTTTGGAACGATGAGCGCTCCGACTCGGCGCTGGTTCGCCAATGCTTCCATCGCCGCGCGCTGCTCGTCGCTCCAGCCGCTCGCGCCTACTACGGTGGAGAGGCCGCGTCCGACGGCCTCGAGCGAAATTTCGTAGCTAGCGGGTTGGGTCGTCAGATCCAGCAAGACGTCGGGGTTGCGTTCGAGGACGCCGTCGAGCGAATCGAAGATCTCGCTGTGCCGGTCGGCGGTGCGTGCCAGGCCGCAGCAATATTCTCCCGTTCTTTGCAATGCTTCACGTGCAACCGTGCCCATACGCCCGAGCGCGCCGGCGACCGCTACCCGCAATTGTTGAGCCATCCGTGACCTCAGCCGAGGATGAGGAATTAGATCTTTTCGAGAGGCGCGTATTTTAACATGAGCATCTTCTGTCCGACGTTGGGAAAGTCGATCGTGACCAAACCGTCGCCTCCGGCGCCGACGATGCTTTCGATCCGTCCTTCGCCCCACTTGGGATGGCGCACGCGATCGCCGTCCTTGAGCCCGAGATGCACGCCTGCTCCCGCGGATTCGTGGATCGCAACCTCGCGCCAGCGGCCTCCCGCCGGGCGCGGCAGGGGCACGCTGTCGCTCTCGAGGACGTCGAGCGCGGGTATTTCTTCCAAGAATCGCGATTTCGGATAGGCGTAGGTATTCCCGAAGAGCGCGCGCCGCGCCGCATAGGTTAGGAAGAGACGGTCGATCGCGCGCGTGATTCCCACGTAGGCCAGTCGCCGCTCTTCTTCCAATTCCGCGGGCTCGGTCAGGGTGCGGCTATGGGGGAAAACGCCTTCTTCCAATCCCGTCAAAAAGACGCTGGAAAACTCCAGCCCTTTGGCGCTGTGCAGCGTCATCAGCGTCACGTAGGAAGCATCTTCCTCCAACGCATCGAGGTCGCTGACGAGCGCGATGTTGGCGAGAAATCCGGCCAACGACGGCTCTTCGTCGCGGGCCTCGTATTCGCGCGCGACGCCCACCAGTTCCGAGAGGTTCTCCAAGCGCGCTCGCGCATCGTGCGAGTCCTCGCTTTGAAGCTCGCGAACGTAGCCCGACCGCTCCATGATGGCGACCAGAAGATCGGCAATTCCGCCGCGCTCGGCGAAGCCGCGTAGGTCTGCTATGAGCTCGGCGAAGCGTTCGAGTTCCTTGAGTTTCTTCGGCACTGCCGCGCGCAATAGTTCGTTGCTGAAAATCGCTTCGCCAACGGACATCCGCGCAGCGTTGGCCGCCGCAACGAGGGCGGCAAGCGTTTGCTGCCCGATACCGCGCCGAGGAACGTTGACGATGCGCTTAAAGGCCAGCGCGTCGGATGCGTTGACGATATACCGCAGATACGCAACGACGTCTTTGATCTCAGTTCGAGCGTAAAACCCCACGCCGCCCACGACTCGATAAGGAATGCCCTCGGCAAGCAACGCCTCTTCAAAGACCCGGGACTGCGCATTAGTGCGGTAAAGCACGACGAAATCGCGGTAGGCCGCGCCGTCACGCACCATGCTTTTGATCTTTTCGACAACGTATCTCGCCTCGTCGCGTTCGGTAGCCGCAGGATAGAGCGTGATGGCTTCGCCGCCTTGACGGGACGTGTAAAGTCGCTTCGGAGCGCGGGAGCGATTATTGGCAACCAGGTTGTTGGCGGCCTCGAGAATGCGCGCGGTGCTGCGATAGTTCTCCTCCAGCTTGAACGTCTTCGCGCCGGGAAAATCTTCTTCGAAGCGCAGGATCATGCGATAATCGCTGCCGCGCCACGAGTAGATCGACTGATCATCGTCTCCAACGACCGTTACGTTTCCGTGATAGCTTGCCAACAGCGCGATAAGGCGATATTGAGCGCTGTTCACGTCCTGATACTCGTCCACCAAAACGTATTCGAATCGATGTTGGTACTTCTCGCGCGTCTCTCTGTCGCGGTCGAGCAGATCGATCGTGCGAACGATGAGGTCGTCGAAATCCAGCGAGTTCGACTCGGCCAAGCGGCGCTGGTATTCGCTGTAGACGTTGGCGATGCGCTCGCCGGCAAAAGAGGATTGGCTCTGCGCGTATTGTTCGGGCCAAATCAACGCGTTCTTCGCTTTGTCGATCTCTGCGAGGCAGGCGCTTGCCGAAAGATGCCGCTCGTCGAAATCGAGATCGTCCAGAATCTCTTTGACGAGCTGCCGCTGGTCGTAATCGTCGATGACCGCGAAGCTTCGACCGATCCCAATGCGGGTTCCATCGCGACGCAAAATGCGCACGCACATCGCGTGGAAAGTGCCGACCCAAACGTCACGCGCTGCGGGGCCTGCCATCGCGTGCAAACGCGACTTCATCTCGCCGGCCGCTTTATTCGTAAAGGTCACGGCCAGAATACGCTCTGGGGCGACGCGCAACTCGCCCAGCAAGTAGGCGATTCGGTGGGTCAGGACTCGCGTTTTGCCGCTCCCGGCGCCGGCAAAGATCAGCACCGGACCATTAGACTGCGCAACGGCGGCAGATTGCGCGTCGTTGAGAATTTCGGTTTCCAGGAGCATTTATGACGTTTCGCCGGAGCGCAGGTCGTTGCCTGTTCTGCACGGGCTTGCGACGTTTGCCGCAGGCCCTTTAGCGAACCGCGCGAAGCACCATCGCCCGTCGAGCGGCCATGGTATAGGCGGCCGAAAGCAGCGCCAGCGTCGATTCTGCGCCCATGTTCTCGTTGACGGCATTTTCCTCCAGGCCGTCGTAACATCCACCGCCGTTTGCCATCTTCACTCCGCGTGAGTTCCGGCCGTAATACCACTCGAGTGCAAGTTCCGCCGTCTCGAAATGCCTGGCGTCGCCGGTCAGGTCGAAGGCCGCCAGCTCCGCGTCGACCATTGCACAGGCCTCCAGCGGCTGTTGCGCGTATCGCGCGCGCCGGCCCCCACTGCGGTACCAGCCGTCGTTTCCAATCGGCACGTAAATCCCGTTTTCGATTGTTACGCTCTCGTAAAAGGCTAGCGCGGCAAGCCCGGCCGCGCCGTAGCGCGGCTCGACGAGGCTTTGGGCGGCTCGAATCAACGCTTCGGGCAAGCGCGCGTTGTCGTACGTCATTCGGTCTTCGAACCATCTCCAGTTCGGGCTGGCCGCCGCTTCGTAGGAAGTCACGATCGCATCGGCGAGGTAACGCAACGCGCCGCAATATTTTGAGTCCTTCGTCGCGGTGTGCGCGTGCGCAAATCCGAGTGCTGCATACGCTCGCGACCGGATGTATTCGAGCGATTCAAGCGATCGCAGCGTCCGATCGAGAAGCTTGGCGCAGACCCTGCGCCAAATCTGCGTCGGCGCGTTGGCCACGCCGTAGCCGAGAGCCCAAATTGCCCGGCCGCAACTATCGTGCGTGCCGCTCTCGTCGAGCCAACGACGGTCGTAATCCATGAAATTATGGAAGCGGCCGTCGTCGAGCTGCGCGTGCTGCAAAAAGGAGAGATACGTTGAAGCGAACCGCCGGCTCAGCTTGTCCGAAGCAGTGAGGCGCAAGTGCGCGAGCGCAACCATGAAGCCGCGGGAGACGTCGTCCGTGCAGTATCCGGTCTTTCGATTCGGTACGTTTTCGAACGCGTGCTGAATGACGCCCACGTCGTCCGAAAGGACGGCCAAATGATCGAGCGGAGGAGCGCCCGCGGCGGTGCGCGCCTCAGGCAGACGTCACCAGTTCGAAAGGTCGGTCGGGGCAAAGCTCGCTAAAGAGCGCCCCATACTGCGCCGCGACGTGCGGCCAGGTCATCTGCCGGCCGAAGCGATAGGCGCGCCGTTCGGTTGCACGACGAAGCGAGGGATCGTCGAGAAGCATGTTCAGCCACATCGTGATTGATGCCGAGTCTCGGAAGTCACACAAAAAGCCCCGATAGTGCGCGAGCAGTTCTTGTGCGTATAAGTAAGGAGTCGATACGATCGCTTTGCCGCAGCCGACGGCATAGGCGAGCGTGCCGCTAACGATCTGTGCGGGATTGAGATACGGCGTAAGATAAACGTCCGTCGCGCTGAGATAACTGACGACCTCGTCAAAATCCAGATATTTGTCGACGAGCTGAACGTTATAGTGCAGCCCGTATTCTCGCACCATCGTATGCAACGATTCGCGGTAGGATTCGCCTTCACGGCGGCGCACGACCGGATGCGTTTCGCCAAGAATGAGGTAGAGGGTTTCGGGATGACGTTTGACCACGCCGCGCATGGCCTCGATCGCGTACTCGAGACCTTTCCCTCGGCTGATCAATCCGAAGGTCGAGATGACCGTGCGTTGTCCGATACCGAACGAAGCTTTCGCGGCGTAGGTATCTTGGAACGGCACGTCGGGGACCCCATGGTGAATCACCTCGAGGCGCTGGGGATCGACCGCATAGGTCTCCACGAGCAAGCCGCGCCCGGTCTCCGATAGCGCGACCACTTTGGTCGCCTGTTCGCAGAGCGCGCGCGTCACGCGCAGATAGGTTTCGTCGGGCTCGGGCAAGATGGTGTGCAGCGTCAAGACGACCGGTTTCTCCACCGAGCGGATGAAGTCGACGAGCCACTCGCCGCGCTCGCCGCCGAAGAGACCAAATTCGTGCTGTATGTTGACGAGTTCCGCGGGGCCGGCATTGACGAACTTTGCGGCCGCCACATAGCTATCCCGTTCTTCTTCTGCTATCCGACCGACGACCTCGCCGGGATAGCGGCGAACGTCGGCGCCAGGTTCGTCAACCGCGATAACGGGACTTGAAAAGCGGAAAGCCCGATCGTAAGCATCGACCACATCCTTGGTAAATGTGGCGATGCCGCACTCACGCGGGGGATAGGAACCCAAAAACAAAGCACGCGGCGGTAGCATCTAAGGCGACGGACTCCTCCCCTTTGTTAGACCGACATTACCGGGGCGCAGATGCGCAACAAACCGAACGTTCCCCCGCTAATCTCTCGGCCCTTGGCTCCGAGAACCCAAGCGGGCGCCCGGTTCCAGCGTCGCACCCGGCTCGACCGTTACGTCGTGCCCGATTACACTTCCCCTTGCGACGTGAGCTTTGGGACCGATGGTGACTCCGCTCGCAACGATCGCCTCTTCTATCACCGCTCCCGTACCGACGCTGACCCGCTCCCAAAGAACGGATTCTCTAACCGCTGCGCCCGCGCCGATACTGCAGCCTCGACCGAGTACGACGTTGGGCCCTAGCTTCGCGCTTGCGTCTACGACGACGTCTGCAGCGACGTGGACCGGCGGGATAACACCGGGATGTCCGCGCAACGCGGTTGCCTCTTCGCCGTCGACCGTCGACTCCACCGCGAGCCGCATCGCGCCGCTAAGAACGTCGCGATGCGCCGCGAGATACTGCTCCGGCCTGCCGAGATCGAGCCAGTAATCGTTAGTAGTGTACGCGTAGAGAGCTCGACCTGCTGCGATGACCTCCGGAAAGGTTGCGCGCTCTATCGAGACGTTGCGGCCGGGGGGAATGAAATCGAGAATATCTCGGTCGAGCAGGTAGGTCCCGGCGTTGATTTCATCGGTCGGCTCGTTCCCTTTCGGCGGCTTTTCGACGAACTCGGTGATTCGGCCGTCTTGGCCATGTACGACGCATCCGAACGGCGACGGATCCTTGACTCGGATGAGATGCAGGGTACCTATCCCGCCTTTCTCTTCGTGATAACCACGCATGGCTTGCAGATCGAGACTGGTAAAGACGTCGCCGTTGAGGACGAAGAATGACCCCGTGATCTTAGCTTCCACGTTCTTGAGAGCCCCGGCCGTGCCGAGCGGCATCTCCTCGATCGCGTACGTGACCTTCATATCGAGCTGCGTCCCATCGCCGAAGTACTCGACGATCGCTTGGGGCATGTAACCGGCAGCGAGAATCACCTCACGGATGTCGGCCGCGTAGAGGCGCTCCAGCGTGCGAGCCAAGAACGGCACGTTCATGATCGGCACCATCGGCTTCGGCGTGCCGTACGTCAGCGGCCGAAGACGCGTCCCCTCTCCCCCGACCAGAACGATAGCCTGCACACGCCCTCCTTATAGTATATTCTTCTCCTTGCGGTTCCGAGCGTACTCCATACTACCAGCCGCTCGGCCAAGCACGTGACCCCGTTTCGGCCTCTCTGAATCGTCGTAACGAACCCGACGAACAGGATATGGCGATGAGTGGCGAATAGTTCATATGACCCATATCGATTGCACAAGAACGTTCTCCGCATTAAAGACTCAGCATGCTTACGCGCGAAGAGCCACTCCCACACGTCGACCAATGTGGCCGCGACGGCAGGTTGGTTCGGTTGCAAAGACGAGTCTAAGTCGTGTAGTATTACCTGACGCCGCCGGTCCGGGGTCGTCTAATGGTAGGACGCATGCCTCTGGAGCATGCTATCGGAGTTCGAATCTCTGCCCCGGAGCCATGGCCCTATCGTCTAGAGGCCTAGGACGCCGCCCTCTCACGGCGGTAACGCGGGTTCGACTCCCGCTGGGGCTACCAACAAAACGTCACCGCCGAGCGGTCAGCACGAGCGAACACTACATGTTCCTGCACTCACTTCCGGCCGTCCAGGAACAGCGCGCTGACAAATCTTTTATCGTTGACAACGTAAGTGAGCTTCAAAATGGCTGGAGCAGATTCAGTCCTGCATGCGAAGGCCGTGACCCCGCACCTCACCGCCGCTACGGTCGTCCGCTCTTTTCGCGGCGGGGCCAACATCAGGTTTGGTTGCGCGTACGTCCATCTCTGGTAATGTCAAACCGTCTGAGCTTTCAGACTCCTCCGCGCCGTCAAGCAGAATTTCGACTGGACCCGAGTAACCGGCGGGGTAGCAGCGGCGGACGGTGGCGATCGCGCCGGAAGTTAAGATCACGTAGTCGCCTTCGCTAAGTGCTCGTTCCATAATGAGCTTCTACCCAATTGGATACTGCCGCTATGAGGAACGTCCGTCTGGGGAGCCAACATTGATCTTAGCGCCATGAGGGCTCCGCTACCGGGCGGTGCGGACGCAGCTTAGCGCAGCTCCGAGAGTCCGGCGATCACCAGCCGCATCGTCTCTCGGCACAGCGAGTACATCACAAAGTAACGACAACGCCGCTGCCGCACCAATCCCGCACGCAGCAGCTTGCGCAGATGTCGCGATGCCACGGGCTCTTTGACCTTCATGAAGCCGGCTAGCTCGCGCGTCGACAGATCGCGAGCATTGAGAAGCTCCAATATGCGCAGCCTAATCGGATGACCCAACGCGCCGCACGCCCGAGCCACGGCTTCTCCCGCTTTAATCCTGGCTGCCATCGCCGTCAACGGCGGGACGGGATATGCAATGACGCACCGCAATCCTCGTGGCATCAGAAGAATGAAAACCTCGTGTGCGGGCCAGCAAAAAAACGACGGCGTGAGCATCAAACGAGATTGAGCGCCGAATTCAAGATCACGATCGCCGTGAGGCAATTCAATCGACGCCCCCTCGCTTGTCCGGCGGACGGTAATATCCGTTGCGAGCGTGCGCAACAGCGCACCAACTCCGAAATCATGAAGGATCTTCTTTCGCACCTCGACATCGGCGGCGAGGCGAGCCTGGATCGATTCCCAACTTGTCAGAAAGACGCGCGCGTGGAATTCGTCGAGCATTTCGCAAAAGTCACGCAGGCTCTCCGATGGTGAGTTCGCGAACCGCTCCAGCATCGGCCGCGCTTTTGGGTGCCGGCTCGCGTAGTTGCTAGCAGCCGCACGATACCATTGGGATCCACGGATTCGACGCATTTCCGTCGGAGTGAAGAGGCGTTCACCGCTCAGGCGCCTCAAGGTCGCATCACGATACTCACGAAGGTTTGAGCGTAATATGCGCAGTTCCGCGGAGAACGTATGGCCGCGTTCATAGCGCCATAAGCGCGGAAACACTTCAGTGGTCGGTTCGAAAAAAAAGCGAAAATGCTCTATCCTGTCGCGCAGCCGAGGCGGTAAACTCCCACGCACCTGGCGAAGCCAAGGCATCTGCTCTGCGTGCCTGGCCGGGTGTAACAGAATCGCGATGCCGCGCAAGCATTCACGAGCCGGGGAGAACCCGAAGCGGACGTTAGCCTCCCGAACGTTTAGGAGTTTCACAACTCTGATTACGGCTTCGAACAATCAGTTGCCAGAGCCTTTGAGGACCTGCTAACCTGCGCCTATGCTTTCTTTGATCGCACTGATTGCCGCGAGCGGTTCGACCCCTGCTTCCATCGCCGCTCAATTCTTCGCGCGTGGAGATTTCACCCGAGCAAAGGCTGCATATGCCGACGCGGCCTCACGGAATCCAGTTGACGCCGACGCAGTCCTCGGTTTAGCACGAATCGAACTCTACGAAAACGACGTCGATGCGGCTTCCAAGGATGCGAAAACGGTGCTCAGGCTAAGGGCCGACGACGCCGGCGCAAAGTCTGTACTCGAAACGGTTCAGCAACGCCGGAACGTCCTCGCGTCTTCCGCAACGCTCGACGTACCCGATTCCGGCATCGTCCTGCCGTTCGTAGAGTCGGAGCCATTGCCGGCGATACAACTTAAAGTCGATGGAAAACCAGCAACGCTCGTGCTTGACACCGGAGCGCCCGACGTAACGCTCGACCCGGACTTCGCGAAGGCGCTGGGCCTGGCGATCACCGGAGGTACGGAAGGAACGTTCGTTGGGGGCCTGACGGCCCAAGTGCAGCAAGCCGTTGCACCTACAATTGAGGTCGGACCCATCGTGCTAAAAAGCGTGAAGGTCGCGATTCTGCCCTCTCATGGATTCGCGCTCTTCAAAGATCGTACCGTTGATGGAGTGGTGGGAACGCAATTTCTCTTTCGGTTTCTCGCTACGATCGACTATCCGCGCCATCGCCTCGTGCTCCATCCGCGACGAGCGGCCGCCGTGGACGCCCGGGCGACGACGATCCCGATGTGGTTGGTTGGAGATCACTTCATCTTCGTCGACGGCAGCGTGAATGGATTAGCGAACCAACTCTTTAGCATCGACAGCGGCGGCGCCGGAGCCGGTTTCGTGCCGGTGCGGGCGACGATCGATGCCGCGCATATCAAGACCTTCCCCAAAAAGGCGATGCAAGGAATGGGCGGCGCGGGTTCCGTGACGATTGTTCCGACATTAGCGGACGAAGTCTGTCTGGGTGCGGTCTGTCGAAAGAATGTAGAAGGAGGTTATACGCCGTGTGGCTCTCCGCTCAGTACCTTTCCATTCGAAGTTTCCGGTACCGTCACACACTCGTTCCTAGAGCACTATGCCGTGACGTTGGACTTCATCCGTATGCGCCTCATGCTCGTACCAAGCTCGAGCACTGGTTCTCCTTCCGCCGAGCGACAAAACACCAAAAATATTGCCACCCGTGGGAACTACGAATGCAGCGGCGGAAACGGTCGACGATTGAAAAATCGTCGCCGTTTCTCATTGTAGTCTGCGCCGCGCTCGTGGTTAGGACGTAGAATCCTTGACGCTTTGCATCGTCGACTGCCCGACTTGGCTACCGTGCTCCATAGCGGACTGTTTGGCCGCATCGACCGTATCGCGTACGACCGCCTTGCCTTGCTCCAGGATTTGACCGCTGGCCGCCTGTGCGGTTTGCTTGAGCTGATCGCCGATTGGTCCCAGCCGCTCGTTCTCGATATCGCTCGCCGGGACCAGCCAGCCCGCTAAAAACCCAACCGCTAAGGCGCCGAAAAACAGCCCCAATGGGTTTTCCCGAACGGCTCCCATCGCGTTGGTCCCGACGTCGCGAACGTCGTCAGGATCCGGCAATGCGCCGGCCGCGCGATCGCGGACCGCACCAACCGTCGATTTGACCGATTCGAGGCGATCGCTGACCGCATCACGCATGCGATCCGGCACGTTGGTTTTGTACGTTATCGCGTCGATCGTCTCTCCCATGCGGTCGCGCGTCTCTTCTATCTCCTCGCGGATGTCTGACTCTTCGCCCATTCAACGTCCTCCTTCAGTGTCTCAATGGTTTCTCTAGGAACTGGTGCCGTCGCGCGTTGTAACTCTTGCCTTCCCCGCATCGCCAAAATGGCAGCAGCTGCGGCGTAGACGATGGCAACGACTAGCGCGCCGCTCCAGGCGGGAATCACCAACGCCAGCGCTAAAATCACGGCCGCGGTTAACGCTAGAAGCGCGATGAAACCAATCACCGCCGTACCGCTCAACATGGCGGCGCCTTGGCCGGCGCGTTTGCCGGTTTCTTTCGTCTTCTCCGTCATCTCTTGGCGAAAAAGCTCCAGCTCCTGACGGAGCAGGAGCGTCATATCGGAGCTTAAGCGCTTAAATAGCTCGCCAAGCGATGCATTGTGCAGGCCTTCGTCGGGACTAGACATCATCTACTCGCGTCGTCGCGCGATAGGTCTCGTCTGTGTCCTGATAAGCCTCGGCGTAGCTGCGATTCGATGAGCCGTACGTCTCTTGGTCGGGTTGCTGGTACGACTGATAGCGCCGCGTTGCGCTGGCCTTCAAGACGCGCGCCGCGATGATGCCGGCGCTAAGACCGACCATTGCAGTCACGATCGGCTGTTTGCGAGCGAGACTTTCTACGTCGTGGACGATGCGGTTGCCATCGGTGTTGGTGAGGTAAGACGATACTCCCTCGAGCCGATCGGCGGCGCCTTCGACGAGACTCGCCGTTCCTTGCTGCCCCTGGTCGCGCAGGTTGCGACTCATCTGGCGCAGGTTGCCGACGTGCTCGTTCACCACGTTGCCGAGGTCGGTGGTGCGGCGGTCGATTTGATCGATGACCAGGCCACGTGCCTGGCCCTTTACGGTATCAACGTTCATGCAGTGCGACTCCTCCGCCCCCACCATACCCACGGCCGCCCTTCATCACGCTTGGCCTGAGGTTAAAAAGCGAGCAAACCGTTAGCGTGATCCCGCCCGAGCGAGCTTGGGGGGCGGCCGTCACCCTTGGGCCTCGGCTCGAAGGATTGCACCTTCGCGAACGGTGTACGTCACGGTTGCATCGCGCGCGCTGCCGTCGGCAAAACCCGTGACGTGCTCCTTGTCGACGACCGTCTCGCCGCTAACCTTACGGTCCAGAATCTCGACCCGGAGTTGCGGGTTGTCAGCGAAAAGGCCGTGGTATGCCGCCTCAATCGCGACGCGGGTTCGTACGTAGGCGCTCGGGCGCGTCACCTCGCCGTCGGCAGCGTAGGTCTCGGCGAAGACTTCGGCGTCGTGGCAGTTGTACGCGTTGACCTGGCGCTGCACGATCTGCTCCGGACCCTCGTTCACAATTGAGGCCGCGTCGAAAACACGCCCGTCCTTGACGACGAACTCGACCATGCCAAGCGCGCTGAGGTCGCTGCGCGGATCTTCTTTGAGGACGGTCAGATCGGCAAGTTTTCCACGTTCGATGGTGCCGAGGTCGTTCGAACGGCCCATCATCTGCGCTCCCCCGACGGTGGCGGCAACGAGCACCTCTTTGGGCGAGAGGCCCGAGGCAAGCATCTTCAGCGCTTCATCGTACAACGATGAGGCATGCTGGGTACCGATGTTTCCTGCGTCGGTGCCGAGCGCGACACGGATCCCCGCCTCGTGGACACGCTTGAGGTTACGCATGGCGGCGTAGGGGGGTTCCGGCGCACGCATCGCGCGGAGTCGCTTCAGTTCTCCTTCTGGCAATGCGCTTTCAACATCGAACAGATTGAAAAGCGTTCCGACCACGTCGGGGTTGGCGACGCGCAGGTCGTTCGGCGTCAGATTCGGCCTCCCATGGAAAGCCTCGCGGTAATTGTCGAGAACGGCGAGCGTCGGGCAGTAGATGACGTCGCGGGAGCGCAGATGCGCGAGGAACGCGTCGTCGACGTCGGTATCGAAGACGCTGTGTACCAAGATGTCCGTGCCCGACTCGACGGCGAGGCGCGCGGTTTCGAGCTCCAAGGCGTGGATGGTGACGCGCGCACCGTGTGAGTGCGCGTACTCGATTGCCGCCTCTGCGACCGGTTGGAAAGCGACGGCGGGACGATCCGGCGTGACGATCCACCAAAACTTGACGAAATCGGTATGCGCCGCAAGCTCCCGATCGATGAGCGCGCGAGCTGCGTCAACCGTGTCGACCTTGACGATCGGGGGATCGTTATTGAGGTCGAGAACGCTGCGTTCCACACTCGAAATCAGCGGACCAGCGACCATGACGCGCGGGGCCAGGTCGGTTTGGGCCGCATCGGCCCGGACGTCGTAGTTCCAAAACGGGCCGCCGACGTCGACGACTGAAGTGATTCCCGCTCGCAGATACCGCGCGAATGTGTCGTGCAGGTTGGCGCGAACCCATGCGATCTCATCGGCGTACGGACGCACCGCTCGCAAGTCGATGATGTCGGGCCGGGTGTAAAGGCCGCCCGATTGAAAGAAGTGCACGTGGCTATCGATCAATCCCGCAATGATGTACCGCCCCGTTGCGTCAACCCGAAAGGCCGATTCCGGCACGGTTACGCTATTGGCCGGTCCCACGGCTTCGATGCGCCGGCCGTCGACTAGAATTACCGCGTTCGAGACCGGACTCAGATCGCTTCCGACCAGCGCCGTCGCGCCGACGATTGCCGTCAGCTTCCGGCCGGCGTTGAGATCGCGCGCGCTGGGCGCGTTGCCGGCAGACGGCATGATCGGCAGAGCCGCCAACGCTGCAACGCCCCGCAATGCGTCGGCGCGCGTCATCGACTCGGAAAACGGCGTATGGAAGAAGCACATCGTTACACCAGCCTCATGTACGGATTTGCGCGAGTGCGGCGAGCTCGCCGTCGCGGCCCTAAAGGTCTACGTTATCGGAACCAGCAATCGAACGCTCAAGGCCCCAGAGCTACGAATCGTGAGCTCCAGGCTTGCGAAAATTCGTTGGCGGACCGTTGCGCGGATGACTTTGAGTTTCTTCTTCCACTTGCAGGGCTTTACTAGGTAAGCCTTTGCTTCCTTCTGAAAAATATTCGATCTCAAGCAAACCGCGCGATGAATCGGAAAGAGTCACACTGTCTAACGACTAACGACGGCGTGTCCACGTTATTCTACTTTAGGATCGTAACTGACGCTTCGGTTTTGGAGGTTTACGTGTTTCGCTTCAGCATAAAATCGGCGCGTGTTGCATGCTCCGCAATCGCCGCCTTTGCAGCCGCCGGCTGTTCGGCAAGCCGGTTGCCGCTGCCCGGCGTCGGGTCTCAACCGGCCGCCGGCATACGTACGGCGCAGGCAGGTCGGTTTACGCCGCTGTCGGCGCAGCCGCCGGTCCGCATGCAGATGTCGTGGCTGATGACCGATGGCTCCGTGCTTACACAGAGCGCGAAGCAGCCGCAAGACTTTTACCGTTACGTCTCCGATAAGAAGGGCGACTACTCAAAAGGTACGTGGAGCCAAGTTGGCTCGCTTCCCGCCGGCTATGCCCCCAGCGGCTTCGCGTCCGACGTGCTCGCCGACGGACGGCTCCTTATCATCGGCGGCGAGCACAATGCGGGCGGAAAGCATAAGCTGCAGCTGGTCAATCTTGGTGCGATCTACGACCCTGCAAAGATGAAGTGGACGCCGCTCGGGCACCCACCGGGCTGGAGGTGGATCGGCGATTCTCCATCGAGCGTGCTCAACGATGGGCGTGTCCTGCTTGGCGACATGCTTCACGTGTGGGATGCACATTTCGTCCCAAGCACGATGCAATGGGCGCGCGTAAGCAGCGCCGGAAAAGCAGATATCAACGCGGGCGAAGTTTGGACGATCCTGCCCAATTCATCGATTCTGACCGCTGACGTACAAGATGCGCCGAACTCCGAAATTTACAATTCGCAGACGGGCGAATGGACGAGCGCCGGGTCGACTATCGTGAACCTTCGCTCGCCCAGCCCCAATAAGCACTGCCTCAGGTACGGCCCCCGGCCGAAAGACTGCTATTCCTCACCGGGCGAAACCGGTCCGGCGATTCTGCGCCCCGACGGGACCGTGGTTTTTGCGGGCGCCGGCTCGGGGCCGAATGGCACGGGAGCGGGGCATACCGCGATCTATTCCGTATTCGGAAGCAAGGCGGGGACCTGGGCAGCGGGACCGGATTTTCCCAATAACGACAATGCCGGCGGTTCCTCCGCCGTCCTCGAGCCGAGTGGCAAGGTGCTGATCTTTGGCCGCAGTGGCACGCTTTACGAGTGGAATGGAAGTACCTTGGCTCCAATACAAGGCGCATCGGCAGTAGGTCCGCCGATTTTGCTGCCGACGGGCCAGATCATGATGACGACGGCGTCGTCCGTCGTTCTCTACAGTCCTACCGGATCGCCGCAAACGGGGTGGGCGCCGACGATCGCAGGCTACACCCAAGACATCTATGCGGGAATCACCTATAAGCTCACCGGGACGCTGCTCAACGGTGTGAGTCAGGCGATGTCGTCCGGCGCCGAGAAGCAAAACGCGACGAACTATCCGCTGGTGCGCATCACGAACAAGCGCAGCGGGAATGTCTACTATGCCAGAACGCACGATCAGGCAAGGATGGGCGTTGACTCGGGTCCGCTTCAACTTTGGACGTACTTTGACGTTCCCCGCAACATCGCCGCGGGTAAGGCCACGCTCGAGATCGTCACGAACGGCATAGCGTCAACGCCGGTGAACGTTACGGTTGGGAGCGCCCCACGTTCGCGGTAGCCGGCAACTCGGCTGACAGGAGGATGGCGGCTACTTAAACGTAGCCGCCATCTTTAAAGATCGCCGCAGGAGACGTAGTGCGCTATGTTGGCCGCGCTCTGGTGCACGTTGATCGCATATTTAGCTTTCTTGAGCTCGGCGATCGTGAGACCTTTGATCGTCGTCGTGGAAACGCCGTTAACGACGTTCGAGAGTCCCTTCCATGGCGCCGGATTCAACTTCGCGCAGCTACCTTGATGAATGTGAGCCGGCTCGGACGCCCCGGCGGGCTCGTTTTTCAGTTGCACCTTCACTTTCAAGCCGGCCGAGGTATCGTTCAAGAACGCTTGGCCGTCTTGTTTCGAACCGTTTTGTGCCCCCATGTTGATCGTCATCGCATGAGGTGACGCGGCGTTATTCATGTGGTTCATGCTGTTCGTCGCAGCCAAAGCCGGTGCCGAAAAAATCAGTGCTAACCCCGGCACGAGGAGCGAGCGTTTGAGTTTCATCGAGCCCTCCAGAAAAGAGCAGTGCGGTTGAAAGCCTATACCCGCCGGGGCAGCCCCTCACACTCCGAGTAAGGATGCGCTCCCACCCCGTTGAAGCAGCGCCGGGTGACAAAAGCTCTGCTCGTGGACGTTGACGGGACTCTCGTCCTCAGCAACCAGGCTCATGCAGACGCCTGGGTGCGCGCGCTTAGATCTTTCGGCTTCGCAATGGAAGCGGCCACGGTAGTCACTTGGATCGGCATGGGCGGCGACAAAATTCTTCCACGCGTTCGCCCCGATCTCAATAAAGATACGGAACCGGGCGCCTCGATCGTGCGGCTGCGTCAGCAGCTTTTCTTGAACGAGTACGTAAAACGACTGGATTCCACGAAGGGAGCGCGCGCCTTTCTTCGCAGGGTGGGCGAAGCGTCGATACTTCGCGTCGTTGCGACGTCTGCCAACAGAGAAGAACTCGAAGCGCTGCTCGACGCCGCCCAGCTGGCGGATGAAATCGATTTGGCTACGACCTCGGAAGACGCTGACAAATCAAAGCCTGACGCAGACATTGTCGTGAGCGCCCTGCATAAAGCGGCTGTGGAGCCAAACGAGGCAATCTATCTCGGCGACACTCCCTACGATATAGAAGCAGCTCATCGCGCGGGTTTGCGTATCATCGCACTGCGGTCGGGCGGTTGGAATGATGCGGCACTCGCGCGAGCTGATGCGATCTACGACGATCCGGCGGATTTGCTGCAACGCTTCGACGAATCGCTCATCGCCGATATGACTCCAAGTAGGCCCAAAGCCGGCGAGTGAATGGCTTGCCGCGAGTGCTCCCCCTGCTAACGATCGCTCGTGGCGGGCTTTCTTCGTCGTCATCGTCGGTAGGCGTCCCGGGAGCCGGGTACGGTGCTCCCGGTTGCGGGGGCCTCGGCGCAGGATCATCTGCCGTAGAGCTTGCCGTCATCGACACCGTGCTAGGGAAACGCCTTCGCAAGTCCTGCCTCCACGTCATCGGGCGTCATCACCGGCATCAATTCGACCTTCGCGCCCACTTCATTGAAGAAAGGCTCGCAGATAGATGGGATGTCGCTGGGATGTTGCAGATCGAAGACGATAAAGCCGCCTCTGTCGCCGTTCACCGCGGTGAAATACGCCGCCTCTGGTTTCAGTCGTTCCAGCGTGGATGACATCACTTTACCAAAGCGGCCGCTCTGGATTGCGGCGTTCGCCGTCTCTGCGGGCATTTGAACCTTGAGCATCGTGCGCATTGCCGTCCACCTTTCTGCCAACAGTAAGAAGGCTTATGGGTTACCTTCTGCCGACACGCTCACCTCCGCGTGAGTTGAAATAGGGGCGAGCAAGACTCAACGCCAAAGGGAATGCATGGCGGACGAAGCCGTCGGCACGAGGGAAAGCGATCGCGTCGCCGCGCTCGGATACCGTCAAGAGCTTTCGAGAGTGCTCTCGCTCTTCGACAACTTTTCGGTCGCCTTCAGCTACCTCAGCCCGATGGTCGGTATCTACTCGCTCTACACCTTGGGCCTGGGGACGGGCGGCCCGCGGTACATCTGGACGATCCCGATCGTCGTCGGTCTCATGATGCTGGTCGCATTGGTTTTCGGCGAGCTTGCCAGCGAGTATCCGTTATCGGGCGCGCTTTATCAGTACGGAAAATACAATGTCGGACCGCGTTACGGATGGTTTATCGGCTGGATCTACGGGTTCGCGCTTCTTGCAACCGTTGCTTCGGTGGACTCAGGCGCCGTCGGCTACGTTACGTCGCTCTCGAATTCGTTGCTTGGGACGCATTGGGATCCGGCCGATCATTTGACGATCTTCGTCGTCGCGGGCGCCATCATCGTCTTGACGGCGGTTTTGAACTGGATCGGCGCGAAGATCATGGGCCGAGTGGCGCGCTTCGGCGTCTACGTGGAGAGCGTCGGAACTTTCGGCGTCTTTATCGCGCTGGCATGCTACGGATTCCATCAAAAGTTCGGCTTCATCTTCTCGTCGGCAAGCGTCGAGTACGTCAAGAGCAATCCCCTCGGCCTCGACTTTGGTGGCAATTGGTGGACGGGGGCCGCCCTCGTCGCCGTTCTCGCCAACGTGTACATCTTCTACGGCTTCGAGTCCGCGGGGGACATCTCGGAAGAGACGATCGCAGCACAGCGCCAGGTTCCCAAGGCCATGCGCAATGCGCTCCTATACGGCGGGATCGCGTCGTTCGTCTTGGTGCTCGGACTCCTGCTCGCCACTCCGAAGACCGGCGTCGGCGCGGTCGTTAGCGGCGGCGTCAACAGCGTTCTAGCGACGCTGCCGAGCTGGCTCGCGGACTTCTTCCTCGTCATGGTAATCGTGGCGTTCTTTAGTTGCGGCACCGCCGTTCAGGGTGCCGGCGCCCGCGTTGCCTTCGCTTTGGCGCGCGACGGCACGCTGCCTTTGAGCCGAAAGATTCGAGCTATCTCACCGCGCTACCGCACGCCGGCCAACGCCATCCTCGTCGGCACCGTCGTTCCGTTCCTCTTCCTGTTGCTCGTGCTGATAAATCCCATGCGACCGGTGCGCGTACTATGGTTCGATTACCCAGCGCATGTCAACGCGCTTTACGCGCTGGTCTCGTTCGCCACCTCGGGGATCTACCTCGCCTTCTTCCTGGCGGTGTTTGGCGCGCTGGTCGCGCGCAGCCGCGGCTGGAGACCACGTGGCAGCTTCACGCTCGGCAAGTGGGGAGCTCCGATCACCGTCGGCGCAGCTCTCTACCTGCTGCTCATGCTGCTCAACATCGTCTGGCCAAGCTCTTTGTCGAGCGGCAGGGCGATCTTCAACTACGGCTGGGTGACTCTTTTGGTCATGGCGCTCATTGTGAGCATCGGCGCGATCTACCAGGGGATATCGCGCCTACTTTGATTCTCGGGAGCCGGTTCGTCGCCACGCGCTATGCGTGCCGTTGCAGGTCGGCTCCCGAAACGGTCGTTACGTTAGCTTGCCTTCGTGCAGATGATCGTCGTCTTGGTCGTATGCCCTTGCGCATCGGTTGCGGTCGAGGCATCCGTTGTCTTCGTATCGCTGTCTTTTGTAATGACGTCTGTGCTGCTGCTGCCGTCGAGCCCTTTAGCAGTCCACGTCATGGTGTTGCCTTGCCAGCCCGGCGACGTGCCCATCCCATAGCCGCCGCCGGTATCGACCCCGAGCTGAACCCACTGTTTGATCGTGGGATCGTAGCCTATGTAACTGGTCCCATTGATCGTGGCGGTGCGATATTGATCGAACGGCGGAGCGGTATCTTGTGTCACCATCCACATCCCATCCATGCTCACCGTCGTTGTGCTGCTGTCAGGGCGCGCCTTGCCCCGCAGCATCTGCGTACAGTTCCACGTACCGGTCAAAAACATCATCGAAGAAAAGTCTGGCTTCGTTATGGGAACCATTGTCGGCGCCGGAGCGGGCTGGGCCGTCGAAACGAGCGGGGCGACCATGAGGCCCAATCCCAGCGCGATGCCGCTCAGCGTCAACCAAGCCGGGTGTTTCATGTTCACATACCTTTCGAGAAGTTACAGCAGGGTACGGGCGTTCGTCGGCCGCCGAATGCCTCCTTGCCAATTCAAAGGCTAGGGTTTCACTTCGAAGACGGTCCCTTCGGAGGCGGAGCCGCCTGCAGCCGTGGTGCCGTACAATCTCCCGCCGACGAGTGTGAGACTCGCTTGCGGGCCTGCACCGTCGGGTTTTCGAGTGAAGTTATGGAGCACGCTCTCTTTCCCCGACGCTATAACTCTGAACACGGTGCCACCATTGCTCGTGCCGCCTTCGCGCGTCGTGCCGTAGAGTGTACCGCCGACACGTATCAGACGAGCGGTAGGATATGCTCCGTCGCTGCTGGTTGCGCAGCAGCTGAAAGTATGCAGCACGCTCTCGGCGCCGGAGATCGGGTTCGCTTTAAAGATCGTACCGTTGCCCATCTTGCCGCCGCCGACGGTCGTGCCATAGAGCTCGCTGCCCATCACCGTTGGCGCGGCCGCGGGGTATGCGCCGTCGGGCAGCGCGGGAGCATACTTGAAGCGGTGAATGATTTTCTTTATGCCGGTGGTGCTGATCCGAAAGAGCGTACCGCAACCCTTCGCACAGAACGCCGTCATAGCGCCGCCATACTCGGCCGTACCGTAAAGCGCTCCATCCAGCGCGATGAGGCGCGCAACGGGCTCCACGCCGTCCTTGAGGCCCTTAAAGCGGTAGATCACTCTTTCCGCGCCGCTCGTGCCAAGCTTGAAGACCGTACCACACCCCGCCGAGCAGAGCGCTGCCGTTTTGCCGCCGTAATGCGTGGTGCCGTAGAGGGAGCCGCTGAACGCGACCAAGCCCGCAACCGGATCCGCCCCATCGGGCACGCCCTTAAAACTATAGAGAACTCGCTCCGATTTTCCATCGATGCTTACCTTGAAGACCGTGCCGCAGCCATCCGAGCAGGCGCCGCCCGTACCGCCGGCGCTCGTCGTTCCAAAGAGCGCACCGCCGATGTTGACTAAGCCACCCGCCGGTTGCGCGCCATCGCTCCCGCCGGTGAAACGATAAATGACGCGCTCCTTTCCCGAGACGGTGACCGAATAAACGGTGCCGCATCCCAACTCACACTTGGCGTTGGTCGTGCCGCCGTATTGGGTCGTCCCGTAGAGCTTCCCCCCAACGGAAATGACGTTGGCAACCGGACCGCGGCCGTCGTCGAACTTGCCGTACTCACCAAAGCTGTAGATCGTTCGGTAACCGATACCGGCAGCGACGTTGGCTGCTTGTGTTGGGAGCAGCGGCGGACCGCTCGCGCGCGAACAGGCTGCGAGAAGGCCGGTGCAGAGTAACCAGAACGTAGCCCTGGCGTTAGCCGCGCTAATCGTCGGGCTCCTTGGAGGGCTGCGTCAAAAAGTAGCTCGGGGGATAATCTGCCGGAATAGGCTTGAACTTGGACGGCGGTCTAGAGAAGTCGAAGCAGTCGAAAAGATCGTCTGAACGGCCGTCGGTCGTGTGGAGCGAGGGCAAACCAAAGATCTTCTCCGTAAACTTCAAGATACTGCCGAACTCGTGTTGCACGTGGGAAACGTAGTGTTTCTTCGCATACGGAGATACGACGATCAGAGGCACGCGAAAGCTTAGCTCGTATGAGTTATACTGCGGCGGCGATACATGATCGTACCAGCCGCCCCAATCGTCCCAAGTGACGAAGATCGCCGTGGTCTTCCAATATTTGCTCTCGCCGATGGCGTTGACGATCGCCGCCACCCAGGATGGTCCGGAGCCGTTAGTCGCTTCCGCATGATCGGAGGCAAGCGCCGTCGGCGTTACCCACACGACATTGGCCAGCTCCCCTCTGACAATATCCCTGAGAACCTTCGAGGACGGCATGACGACGTTGCTCGAATACCGGCGGCTCGCCCGCACGCGCAAGATCGCGTCGGGAGCGTTCCAGATTCCCGAACCCGGGACCGCCTGGTAGTACCGCCACGTCAGCGCCTTGTGGTCGAGTAATTCCATCAGCGAGATCCGATTGAAACAAGGGTAGATCCATCGGTTCTCGGCTCCCGCCGGATCGATCAGCAAGACGAGGGCGCCCGGTGGCGAGTCGCAGCCTCCGCTTCCGCCGATATTAGGATTCTCCGCCACTCGTAAGGACGATCCGTTTGCGATGGTGGACGTTCCGCTAACGATGTACTGATGCGCCGGAAAACTCGGCCCTTGATTCGTCTGGAACATACGATCGCCAAAGGCATACTGCGATGCCATCGCGAGATACGGTTTGATTTCATTGTGCGGCACGTAGCCGTACGCGCGAACGTCGCGGCCGGTGCAGACCGTCGTACCGATACAGGTGGAAGGTTCCTCATTGAATCCGTTCAGTTTACCGCTTGCGTACTCGATCAAGAAACCGGAATGGCCGTGATCGAGATCGTAGGGGGCGGTTAGGCTTACGGGCTTTAAAGGAACTCGCTGGCCCTTGGAGTTCAGGCCGCTGCGTACCGTATCGGCGCCGGGCAATCCGTTGAAAAGGTTGTCGGTCGAGCGGTTCTCTTGAAAGATGATTACGACGTGCGCAATCTTCGAGGAGAGCAGCGCGGCGGCGGGGGCCGCCGCTGAAGGCACCGGACCGACGGGTGCGCTTTGACCGCAGCCTGCAAGTCCAAGCAGTACAGCGAGAACGAGCCGGCTCTTCATGGCGTACTAGGGCGCTATGCCGATGGCGACCGGGCCATCCAACCCTTTGCGGATAGAGCGTAGCGGCTTTCCCGAAGAAGAATAGACGGAAAGCGAGCTCGGACAGGCGTTTGCAACGTAGAGCAATCCCGTTTTACTCCGCGCCATCGTCGTCGGACATGCGATACCCGTCCTGATCACTTGCTCGAGCGCGAGCGTGTCCTCTGAATAGACCGAAACGGTGTTGCTTGAGTAATTTAATACGTAAAGCTGCTTCGTCGGCGCAGAGATCAGGCTCAGGGGCTCGCGAACCGCCTTCGTAATCGTGCGCGGCGTTTTCTTATGGCCCGGAGCGTAGACTGTGACCGAGTTTGCGGCGTGATTCGCCACGTACAAGTCCCCGCTCGAGTCGAAGGCCAAAGCATCGGGATACGAGACGCCGACGGATATGGCGCCGATCGGAGAGGTTTTTCCCGGAGCGTAAACCGTGACGGTGCTGTTTGACCAGTTGGCGACGTAGAGATTGCCGTTGCTTCTGAAGGCGAGCGCTTCAGGCGATCGTACGTCGCTGGAGATCGTTTGAAGGACCGTGGCCGATCCGTGGGCGTAGACGGTGACCGTACTGCCGCCATAGTTGGCGACGTACAGCTTGCCCGACGGACCGAACGCGATAGCATAGGGACCCTGGATGCCTTGCGTGATCGTCCTCGTCGGTTGGTTCCGACCCAAGCCGTAGACCGAAACGTTGCTAGTGAGGCTTCCGCTCGGACTGTTATAATTGCCGACGTAAAGATTCCCGCTTTTCTCGAATGCCAACGCGTTGGGATACGATATGCCGCTGGTTATCGTGCGAATCTTCCCCTTGCCGTCAGCCGAGTAGATCGAAATCGTGCTGTCGTACCAGTTTGCCACATAAACGTTTCCCGCAGCCAGTGGAACGAAGCGGTCGGCGACATCGGCTACGCGGTCCGCGGAGGCCGTTCGAAGAGGAACCACATTGTCTCTGGCTGCAGAGCAAGCGGCGAGCGCCAAAGCGACGAAAGTAACGCCGAAAGAGCGACTCATCGTCGTTTCGCTTCGACGCCGTCGCGCCTCCATCCCTGGAAGTAGGCTCGATGCGCTAACGCGTGCAGACGGTATCGAACACCGTTTGAGAACGTGGCCCCCATAACACCTCATGCGCGGTGACTTTGTTCTCCCCCACTCTCGCGTGCGTGATGCGGTCCTGCACGGTTAACCCACCGATCGACGAAGTACCCGTGTAGGTTACCGCGTCCGCGGAGCTGATAAAGCCGTGCGCTCCTATACTGTCCGCAGCGGTCTGCCAGTATTGCTTCGCTCGAGCGTCGTAGCCGGTATAAAAATCGCCCGAATAATCGTCAGCGGAAATGTGATTGTGAATTACATTACCGGGTGCGACCCGAAACGTGGCCGTGCTTCGATCCGTGTGCGCCGGGTGCCCGTCGATCGGCGGGACGCTGGTCGAGCAGCTCCACGATCCACCGAGGAGATGGTTAAATCGTGCCATCCTTCCGATCAGGACGTCGGCCGCGGCCGCGGGAGCAGCCTGAGCACTAAACGCACATAAGGCGAAGACCGCCGCGACGATCGAGCAAACGCGCGTATTCGACCGCTTCGGTCGGAGGGAGTCGATATTCCTAACGCGTGCAAACGGTATCAAACGTTGCCTGAGGAGCGGCACCCGATATTACCTCGTGCACGGTCACTCTATTTGGCGCCACTTTATTGTACGTGACGGTATCTTGCATAGACGTCGCGCCCATCGACGCAGTTCCGGTGTAGGTCCTACCGTCGCTCGACGTGAGAAAAGCATGGCCGCCCATGTTGTCGGCGTTGGTCTGCCAATACGAGTTCATGCGATCGCTTAAGCCGAAGTAAAAGTCACCAGAATATCTCGGCGTCGAAACGTGGTTGTGCACGGCGTTGCCGGGGACGACATCGAACGTCGCCGTGCCTTGATCGGTGTGAGCCGGTTGGCTTCCCATCGCGGGCACGTTCGTCGAGCAGTTCCAAGGGGCGCCAAGCAGATAGCTGAAAGGCGCCATTTTTCCGGTCAAAGCGTCGTCGGCCGCGCGCGCCGCGCCGGCACTTGCTATGGCCGTTAGCGCGAGTGCGGCGATTGAAACGATCGGTATGCGCATGTTCGTGCTCCTTTTCAACGGTAAACGTGGCGTGAAGCGTTTTCTTCAGCACAACCGGCTATCCTAGCGGCTCACCACACCGTTACCCTAGGCCACCGCGCTGTGCGATAACGAGTTACGTGCGAGATCGAACACGTCGTCCTTTTGAAAGCCTAGCTTCGCATAGAAATCCTTAAGCCGCGGTTCGCGATGCGGAAGCTCCACCATGACGCTCGCCGCATTGGTTTCCTTTGCGTAAGCAATCACCCGCTCGACGAGTAGCTTTCCGAGCCCAAGCCGGCGGCTAGGCTCACGCACGTAGAGATCGCTTAAGAACCATATTCGCCGGCAGTACCATGAGGACCACAAGGGATAGAGCTGGATAAAGCCTTCAACGCGCGCATCGAGCCGCCCCAGAAAGATTGTTGAATCGTCCAACCGCAGCCGCTCCTCGATGAACTCGCGCGATTTCGCGACGTCCGGCCGCCCGGCGAAGAATTCGCGGTATGCGTCAAAGAGTGGAACCAACGCGGCGAGATCCTGCGGCGCGGCTCGCACGGTCGTGCAACTCGGCTCCATTGCGTCCTCCTTTAATGCCGCGCTCATAGAAAACTCAGCAACCGCAGAGCGCCGCCCTTCATACTACGGGCATGAAGCTTACGAAATCATATGCTACCGCGCTGGCGACGGCCCTCTTTTTGATCGGCTGGTCCGCTATTCCGGCGCTCGCCGTAACGAATAGCGGGGGCGAACTGTCCACTCCATACGTTGCCGCCTTTGCTCCGGTCTTCGGGATCTCCGGCATACCGCACAGCGGAACCATGCAGCTCGTCGTGCACGATGGCACGATTAGCGGAACGTACACCGGAACGTCGGTCGCGCCCGATTACCTCGATAACCGCATCGTGCCGGTCTCCGGCAGCATCAGCCAGGATGACGGACACCTCCAATTGCTTATCGGCGGCGCACTCTCATTGCAAGGCACGATGAGCCAAGACGGCACGATCACCGGAACCGCTACCTACGGTGGCCGGCTGTACGAGTTCGAGGCGGCGCCCGGCCGCGCGTCGTCAGCCTTTAAAGCTTGACCTGTACCGAAAAGTAAAAGTTGAGCGCGAGCGGATAGTTGAACGAATTTGTGTCGCCGTACGCGGGCGCGAACGACTGCGCGAAGTAGGGGTTTTCACGAACCCCGTTGGCAGCGATGTCGTACGGACTGGAGCCGTTGAAGAAATTGCTGCCGTTGTAGAAGGTGTTGGAGATGTATCCGCAGATCGCGCTGTTGGGCGGGTAAGCCTTTGACCACGGCTCGCTCGAGCCGCCGAAGCATTGATTGACGAGATTGGTGACGATGACGCGACCGGAAATCCGCGGGGTAAAGTCGTACGACATCTGTAGCCCGAGATTGAACTGCCAGGGCTGCCGGAACTCACCGAACGTGTCGAACGTGCCCGTCTGCGGGTTGGGTATGTAGAGATCGCCCGGGGACGTCCCATCGCTCGTCAGCGCGTTGTGACACGAAGTATAATCGGCATTGAGCGGGACGCTCGTTGGAATGTGACGGGATCCTTGGTTTGCCTCACATGCGCGAGGATCGATGCCTATGACGTCGGCCGGGGTTCCGTAGGTCGCGCCCTCGTAGAGAGACATGGCCGGGGTGAACGCGAATTTTCCCTGCCGAAAATTGAGCACGATCGCAAACGCGTTTGGCGAGACGTATGGAAAGTCCAGGCCCGGTGCGTACCAGCCGTGCGGGTCGAGGGTCGGCTGCGGCAGCATAGTATAATACGGGTTACGAATCGCGGTTAATCTGCACGGCGCGGGCGTACCGGAGCGGTCGTTCGTATAACAGGGAGCGCCGCCGCCGGCTTTGGTCAACGCGTTGAACTCCTCGATGTCCTGATTGTACTGATCGACCGGCCCAATCGTGCTGTTTGGATAGTTGTTCCACTTCTCGGCCGCGTTCGTGTACGTATAGGAGAGCGTTCCCGAAAAACCGTTCTTCGTGAAATCGCCCTTCGTCAACAGCAGCTCGATACCGTCGACGCGCTCGGTGCCGGCATTGAACGACGGCGATACGCCCAAGCTGGGAAGATCAACCGTTTCGTAAAGCTGGTTGGTCGCCCAACGGTAGTACGGCGTCAGCTTCATCGCGACGTCGGTTCCTTTGAAATGGTGCTCGTACGAAAAATCATAGTTGTCGGAGAACTGCGCCTGCGACTCATGCAGCGGCGAGCTATACCCGAAGGGAATGAACCCAAGCAGCGTTGCGGCCAAGTTCGGCTGCAGCGTATTATATTGAATCTCGTAGTTTTGCGGTTGCTGCGCGTACCGGCCTGCCGATGCTCGCAGCACCGTATCGGCGTTGACGGTGTAGGTAGCCGAAAGGCGCGGCTCGACATACGACTGCGAGTAAGTCGGCGGATAGACGTTCGTGAGCAGGATGCCGTCCGTGCCGTTGGGATGGACGGTCTGCACGGGCGTTCCGGTCGATCGGTCGATCGGACAGTTAAAGGTCACGTACGGCTGGTAGAAATAGATGCTCTGCGGCGGTTGCGGAACGAAGATCGGCTGGCGCGTAACGGGGTTGACGCAAAACTCCTTCTGCGCGGCAGCGAACCAAAAGTTCGTTGCGGGGTTGTTGGTATTCGCAAGATCGTACAAATCGTTTTCAAAGCGGACGCTTGCGTTGATGTTCCAGGCGTCGCTGGGGCGCCATTGATCGCTAATCGACGCGTTCGTCAGTTTTGGAATGACGGCGTTGATGTCGGCGTTATTTCCAAGATACGTGAGAAGCATGGATGCGCCCGCAACGCAGGCCGGCGCGCTCGACGGAACGTCGCCGTTCGAGCAGGGGTCTTGGCTTTTGAACCGTGGTCCGTACGGGCTGTTGAACGTGCCTTGAGAGATCTGCGCATTGCAGGGCGCGGGTGCGCCGAGTTGATATTGAGGGTTCGGTCGATCGGCGAAGCACTGGGAGCCGTTCGTGAAGTTGCTGACCTGCTGGCCGCTCGTGTTGTCGTAGTTATGGTTGAAATACCGCAGCGTGTTCGAAGTGATGTACGAGACCATGCCCTGCAACAGGTGCTGGCTGGAGAGTTGATCGGCGAACTGGAGCTCGAGCCCGCTCGTGTGCGAATCGACTTCGTACTGGTAGTTCGTCACGCCCAGCGACGTGTTGTTCCCCCAACCGTTCGCGGTGGCTCGGTTCGTGTTCGAATAGAACGTGTAGCCGAAGAGTCGCACAAAGGCCGTCGAACCGAAATTCTTTTGATATTGCAGCTTGCCGATGCTGGCGGTATCCCAGCGCCCATCGCGGTAATTGTCGGGTATTTGCACTTGCAGCTGGTTGCCGTCCACGAAGGGACACGCGTTGGGCACACGCCCGACGTTTGCACAGCGCCCTTGCGGCGATCCGGGATACATATAAGCGATGCGTTGGGTTGATGCCGGCGCGAGCCACTGCGTCGAACCGGGAAAGGTGAAGTAATCGGGCCACTGGTTCGTGTTTCCCGCGTTCACGAGGCCGAGACCTAAGGCGCCCGCATCGTCGACGCTCGAATAATCCTGTTGAAAATTGGCCGACGACATAAAGAGCAGCTGAACGTCGTCGCGGCCACCATCGTACCGGTGAGGAATCCCGACGTGGAAGTTGCTGACAACTTCGCGATCGCTGAGGTTGGAGGGTTGCCCGTAGTTCGAAGGATACGATCCGAAGCACCCGGGATCGGTGGAGAGTTTGTGCTCAATAGGATTATGGGAAGTTCCGTCGTTGTTGCACGCGGGGTAGACGCCGGGCCAGAACGCGGGCAAGAACGTGGTGATGTGCGCCGGCCAGTACCCGTACGGAATCGTATCGGTCAGGCTGGCGCCGTTATACTGGTCGAAGTAGCGAAAGTCTTGATTCGTGCCGCTGATGCCGACGTAGTAGGAAAACATTCGATCGGGGGTAGAGCCTCCGGCCTCGAGGCGCGCATCGTGGTAGAAGGTCGGCGTGCCGATAGCCAAGGTGCCGGTGGCGTACCCAGGATACGTCCCCGTCTTGATCACTTGATTGATGAAACCGGCGAGACCCGTCGCGTTGGCATCGGCTTCGCCGCCGCCGGTATAGATTTGTAGCTCTTGTTGGCCGAGCGTCGTCTCGGAGTTTCCAGGATAGTTGTCGAAGGATCGATTGATTGGGACGCCGTCGTATTCGTAGCCGATCTGGTCGTAGTAGCCGCCACGAATGTAGACGGTTTGATTGACGCCCACCTGATTGGGCGGCACGTACGCTCCCGGCATCGACGCAATCGCCGAGTACGCGTTGTTCAAGCCGCCGCCGCCCCCCAGCGTTGCAGCCGCGGTCGTCAAGCCCGGATTGACCGAATAGACGTCGGTACCAGTTCCCGGTCGTACCGGGCTAAGAGACGATCGCGACGTCACGCGCGCGATCTGTTTGAGGCTCTTTTGGAGCGCGATCGGAACCACTTGGCTTTGATCGGCGAAGACTGAGATGCCCGAGATCGAAACGTCATCGTATCCGGCATGCTGCGCGGAAATCGTGTACGTCTCTGGCGACAGGGAGAGAAACGTAAACCGGCCCGAGGCATCGGTCGTTACGTGCGCGACCTGCGACGGGCTGACCGCGCTGACCGTTGCGCCGGGGATCGGTGCTTTCGTCGCCGAGTCGACGACGGTTCCCGTGATCGTTCCGGTCGTCCCTGCGAACGCGACCTGCCTATAACCAACGATCCATACGACTACGAGCGCCGCGCATCGCAGCCCATAGATAAACCAGCTCCTCATGCAACCTCCGTAGCAACGAACTCCGCTTGGGAAAGGCTCTTAGGGACGTCGGGCGGTATGTTCCTTCAACTCGCGCGCTTTAGGAGTGTACCAATGGGCGACTTACATACGCGTACCGCGTTCGGCATAACCCTCGTCTTGCTCGCGTCGAGTGCGTGCAGCGGTGGCAGCGGCGTACCCAGCGCGAGCTCGGCCTTACAGAGCTCTTCGATTGGCGTCGCGGCCGATGCAGCCGCTCGCAACCTGAGCGGCCAATATGCCGGAAAAGCCAAAGACAGCGTTTATGGTTCGGGCAAAGCCACGGCATCGCTTGCACAATACAAAGGCGCGCTCGGAGGCTCGCAAACGATCGCCTTCGGGTTAGCGAGCGTCATGGACTCACTCGCCTTAAATCTCGGTGAAACGGCTTTGAATGGAAGCATCGTTGCATCTTCCAAGACCGCCGTCTGTTCGTTCTCGACGACGGCGACGTACGACACCAAGACTCACGTGTTGAGCGGAACCTATAAAGCGGTCAACCGCTGTTCGGGCGAAAAAGGGACGTATGCGCTCAAGCACCAGTGCCTCTACAAAGGGGCCGGCGGCGAGGACGTGCGTCCAGAAACCGGTCTGAAACCGTGCTAAGCGGATAAAGCCTCGTTTACGGCTCGATCGTCGCTCCACGCGGCCCCCTCGCCCAGTAGCCGGTCGAGCTCGGCCTCGCTCAGACTCGCGCGCAGCGCTTCGTGAAGATGGGCGGTCAACGTCGTATCCGGTGCAACCAGCTCCCAGCCCGCCGCTCGCAATCGTTCCTCTGCGCAGCCCATGAGACGAGCGGCTTTGCGTGTATCGCTCTCGGACGTGATGATCGCCAGGTACGCTACCGCGAGGAACGTGAGAATGGCATGGCGAGCTTTCGTTGCCAGTACGAGCGCCTTACGAGCACATGTCTGTGCCCGCGCCCGATCGCCGAGCGCGAGATAACAACTGGCGAGATCGTTCGTGATGAACATCAAGGAGGCGTCGCTCGCCGCGAGGGGCACGGCTTCGGCGAGTCGCTCGGCTGCTGCGGCATAATCTCCCAGCGTCAACTCCCAGCTGCCCCACCAGTTCAGCGCTCGCGCGGTGTCGTCGCCCCGGCCGAGCGATCGAAAGAGCGCGACGCTTTCGCCGAAATACGCGCGCACGACTTCCCTGCCATCGCCGGCGAACGACTCCGCGCAACGCCGGAGGGTGTCGGCAAGCAGACGACGATCGCCAAGCTCGCGGGCAAGCCGCAGCGCTTCTTGCGCGACCGCTTTGGCCTCGTCGAGCCGCGCGCAATGAGCGTAGCGGGACGCGACTTGCGAGAGCGCACGCACGAGACCGCGCGCATCGTCTGCCTCGCGAAAGCGCGAGACGGCAATCAGCGCTTGATCGAGGCACTTCTGATTCGCTCCGGCGTTGCTGTAGAGCATCGATAAGCCATACCGCGCCCGCGCTTCGACCTCCGGCGCAAGCGGGAAGCCTGCTTCCAGCACTCGTTTGCAATACTCGATGCTTTCGTCCAAAACGGCAAGCCGAAGAAAGAGCACGGTGGTGTCGGCAACGATGCGCGCGCCGAGCTCGCCGTCGTTCGCTTGATCGAGAGCCCACCGAAGCGCGACGCGAACGTTTGCGAGCTCCGCCTCGGACCGGGCAAGCCAATCTTCGGCGGGCCCCCGGTCCCATTCGTCGTACGCGTCGTGCGCGAATGCGGCAAATACCGTTGCGTGCCGCCGCATCGTCTCGAAAACTTCAGCCGCGCAGGTGAGCTTGTCGTAGGCGTATTCTCGAATCGGCTCCAGCAGGCGATATCTCTGATCGTCACCGTGAAGTTCGGCGACGACGAGCGATTTATCGACGAGGGAAGTCAGCAGCTCGAGCACGCCCCACTCATCGTTATCAGTGCTGCACACGCCGGTCGCGGCATCGAGCGTGAAACCTCGTGCGAAGACTGAGACACGCCGAACAGCATCGCGCTCGTCTTCCGAGAGCAAGTCGTAGCTCCAATCGATCAGCGCGCGCATCGTCTGCTGCCGCGGCCGGCGGTCGCGCCCACCTGCGAGCAGCCGCAGCTCGAGATGCGACGCAAGGCTCTCCAGCGACATCGTCCGCACGCGCGCGGCAGCGAGCTCGATCGCCAAAGCGATGCCGTCTAAGCGACTGCAGATCTCTTCGACGAGGCTCGTCTTACGCTCCAAGCGGACAGATGGATTGGCGGCGCGCGCCCGGTCGGCGAAGAGTTGGGTCGCAGAGGCCGAGTCGAGCGATGAAAGCCGGTAGATTCGTTCGCCTGCAATATCGAGCGGGGACCGGCTCGTCGCCAGTACGGCGACGTGTGAGCAGCGAGCGACAATTTGCGCCGCGATGGCGGCAACCTCCGAGACGAGGTGCTCGCTGTTGTCGAGCACGACCAGCAGTTCGCGCTTTTCGAGATAGCCTAGGAGATCGTCGATTGGATCGACATCCGGCGACCGCTCGACCCCCAGAGCCGAGAGCATCGTGCCGGCAATGAGCGAGGCATCTCCGATCGAAGACAAGTCGACAAACCACGCACCGTCGCGTTCGTGGTTGAGACGCTGGCCGGCTACCTCGAGCGCAAGCCGCGTTTTGCCGATTCCGCCCGCGCCGAGGACCGTGACGAGCGCGCTTTCTTCAAGCAGCGCCTCGATACGAGCGAGATCGTCGTGACGGCCTACGAAGCTCGTCGTCTGACGCGGGAGATTGTTGGGCGGCGTCTCCAATGCGCGCAGCGGTTTGAAATCGGAGCGCAATCCGTTTCCGACCGGCTGATACAGCCGCTCGGGCTCTTTGAGGTCGCGCAGCGGGAGCGATCCTAGGTGGTGAAGCGTTATGCCGGTGGGCAGGCTCGTCAGCGCCAGCTCCGCCGCTTCTCCGGAGAGCAGTATTTGCCCGCCGTGCCCGGCGGATACTAAGCGCGCGGCACGGTTGACCGCGGTACCGAAATAATCGCCGTCACGTTCGTCGGTTTCGCCGACGTGAATCGCCATTCGAACCGCGAGGCCGTCAACGTTGCTGAAATCCGTGCGCCCGAGTCGCCGCTGGATCTCGACCGCCGCGTCGACCGTTTCGCCAACCGTCCAAAACGCCGCGCAAAATGCGTCGCCGACTGTCTTGAAAATGTATCCGCGCCGACCCTCGATCTCTTTTCGCAGGATCTCGTCGTGGCGGCGCATGGCATCACGCATCGCTTCGCCGTACCGCTCCCAGCGGCGCGTACTCGCCTCCACATCCGAGAACAAAAACGCAACGGTTCCGGATGGAAGCTCTGCGCGTTTTGGCATTTGGGATTCTTCCGCGATCAGCTCCCCGTTGCCGCCTTGCGCTCGCCTTCGCCGGGGCGATCGAAGAAATACCTCATTACCAGCGCGGCGAGAACAGCGCCGATGCACGGGCCGACCGCATAAATCCAAATGAGATCGTAGGCGCCCCCCACGACCTGCGGCGGAATCGACCGGGCGGGATTCATCGAGGCGCCGCTAATCGGCCCTGCAAAGAATCCACAAGCGGCGACCGTTAAGCCAACTGCAAGCGCGGCCTGTTTTCCCACCGTCGCGGACTGCTCGGCCGTCAGCAAGATGACGAGCATGAGCAGGAAGGTGAGAATGATTTCGGCGATCGCCGCTTCGACGCGTGTAAATTGTGGGCCGGGATGGCTCGCTCCCAGGACGACCGCGTGTCCCCACAGAGCGAAGACGAGCAACGCGGCACCGAACCCGCCGGCAAATTGACCGGTCCAATAGTACAGCATGTCCGCGACGGGCATCGCTCGGCGCACCGCGAACCCCAGGGACACCGCCGGGTCGATGTGGGCGCCCGAGACGCCGGAAAACGAATAAATCATCGCCGCCGTGATAAAACCGCGTGCGAGCCATCGCGAAACGTAGTCCACGTGTCCCGCTCCCGTGAAGTAGAGCACGTCGACGCTCGCCGCGACGAGCGTTTGGAAGAACGTGCCGATAAACTCGGCGGCGACTTTTTCTGCTAGCGACGGCTTAGTTGTTTCACTCTCCGCCACATCAGCGTTCGTACCCGCACCGGCCGCCCGTTCAAGCGGCCGCATCACTCTCCCGGTATGCGCCGGTTAGGAGGCGGCCTCGGCGTTTTGCTCGGGCGGCGTGAAGAGCGCGATCATCGCATCGTTGAATTGTGGGATGTCCGAAGGCTTGCGGCTCGTGACGAGAAGATCGTCGGTCGCCACGGCCTGATTCACCCAATCGCCCCCGGCGTTCACGATGTCGGTACGCAAGGACGGCCATGAGGTGAGCTTTCGGCCGCGGACATAATCGGTTTCGATCAGAATCCATGGCGCGTGGCAGATCGCGGCGATGGGCTTTCGAGCTATCTGCATCGCATGAACGAAGAGCACCGCCTTATTGTCGGTCCGCAGCGCATCCGCATTCCACACGCCGCCCGGTAGCAGCAGCGCATCGAAATCGAGCGGCTTGGCGTCAGCGATGGCGAGGTCGACCTTGGAGGCATCGCCTTTTTTGTCGTTGTTCCAGCCGTGCACGACGGGGGTGCGAGGCGAAACGATTGCGGTCGTTGCGCCCGCGGCGTGCAGCGCGTCGCGCGGACGAGTCAGCTCGACCTGTTCGAACCCGTCGTCGACTAAAATTGCAACGCGAACGCCGTGGAGCGGGTGAGGGTGAGCCATGCCGACGTAATTCCCCGGCTCGATTCCACGGAAACATGTTGTCCCGTCGGCGGCGCTGGGAAAGGTAGCTTGATAGATGCGATATCTCGCGCTGGCTACCGATTACGACGGGACTCTTGCCTATGCGGGAGTTACCCGCGAGTCAACGATCGAGGCACTCAATGTGCTGCGCAAGAGCGACCGCTTTCTGGTCATGGTCACGGGCCGGCTCCTCGAAGATCTGCAAAGGGTATTGCCGCAGGTCGATCTCTTCGACGCAATCGTCGCCGAAAATGGCGCTGTCTTATACGATCCGGCAAAAAACGAACAGATCGTCCTGACGGCAGCGCCACCACCGGAGCTTCGCAGACTGCTCGAAGCGCGCGGCGTCCCACTCGAGTCGGGTCACGTGATTCTTGGCACCCGCGAACCGCACGAGAAAGAGGTGCTCGATGCGATTCGCGAGCTCGGACTCGAGATGCAGCTCATCTTTAACAAAGGCGCGGTCATGGTGCTGCCTTCGGGGATCAACAAGGCCAGCGGCCTGAGCGCGGCGTTGAGCCGGCTGAAACTCTCGCCCCACAATGCTCTCGGCGTTGGTGATGCGGAGAACGACCACGCCTTTCTCAATCTCTGCGAGTGCTCTGCGGCGACGGCCAACGCGCTCGAATCGGTGAAGGCGCAGGCCGATATCGTGCTCGATTGCGCCGATGGCGACGGCGTTGCCGAGCTCGCGCGACGCGTCCTCGATTGCGATCTCGCCGACGTTGTCCTGAATCACCGCAATGTGCCGCTGGGAAAGGCTCCCGATGGACGCGAGGTCGTCTTCAATCCGTACCTGCAAGGGATTCTGCTTTTTGCCGGCACCTCGGGTGGCGGCAAATCCACCGGCGCGCTGGGATTCGTCGAGCGGCTGATGCAGCGGGGCTACCAAATCTGCATTATCGATCCGGAAGGCGACTACGAATCGTTCGGCGGCGCAATCGTTCTCGGCGACGCGACAACCATACCAACGCTCGACGAGGTCGCGGACGTCCTCGATGAGCCGGGGCGCAGTGCGATCGTCAGCCTCCTCGGGGTACCGATGCACGACCGACCGGCATTTGTCGATGCGCTGCTGCCGCAACTTTTTTCCTGCCGCGCTCGGTACGGCCGGCCACATTGGATCGTCATCGACGAAGCACACCACGTCTTTCCGCGCGAGCAGAACCCGGACACGGTTCTGCCGCGCGATCTTTACGGAATGCTGGCGATCGCAACCAAACCCTACCATCTCGCGACGTCGCTGCTCGAGTCGGTGCGGGCTGTGGTTGCTGTCGGCGACGACGCGCGGCGCACGATCGAGGAGGCGACCGGTGCGGAGCTACCGGAAGAGAATTCGCGGCCCGGGGAGTCGCAAGCGCTCTACTGGCACTACGACGCGCCACACGTTGCAACGGTCGTCGACACGTTTGCGCCCCAATCGAAGAAGCAGCGCCACCGGCGCAAGTATGCCCAGGGAACCCTGGCTCCGGAAAAGAGCTTCTTCTTTCGAGGGCCTGACCAGAAGCTCAACCTACGCGCGCATAACCTCACAATTTTCGTGCAGATCGCCGAAGGCCTCGATGAGGAGACATGGATTTATCACCTGCGCCGGGGCGATTATGCGAGGTGGTTTGCGCAGGCCATCGGAGACGACGAGCTAGTCGACGCCGCGAATCGCGCACAGAGCGAACCGGACGAAAGCCGCCAACGTGTGTTGGCGGCAATCCGGGAGCGCTATACTAACCCGGCGTGAGGCTAGCTGGGCGGCGTTGGCGCCTTTCGTGCAGCACGGTCACGGCGGCGACGGGCTTCGAGAGCGCAGCGACCAACTCGGCGCGGCTCTTGACGTTGAACGTCGTAAAGAGCTCCGAGAGCTGATTGCGTACCGTGTGCGGGCTGCGGCCGAGCGCGCTGGCTATCTCTGAGTTGCGCTTGCCGGCACGCACGAGCTCGAGCACCTGCCTCTTCGCCGGGGGAACCCGATGGAGGCGCAGCGCCGCGACGTTCGTCCCATCGGCGACGCGACGCGCGATCCAGCTGCGCGGCCACGGCTCGATCTTTTGAACGGCGCGCTGCATCCATTGCCGGTCGTTTGTCACCTCGTGGAGCGCAAGCGCGCAGAGCGCTGCGCGCCAGGCATAGTTAAAGCCTTCGAAGATCGACCAAGCCTCGGTGAGCGCCGTCTTGGCCTCGCCGACGTCGCCCAGACGCATCCACGCAACCCCATGGGAATAGGCTTCAAATCCCTTGACGCGCGGATCCGTGCCATAGGCGAGAATCGGTATGACGGATGTCGTGAGCGTGCGGAATCGCGCGAGATACTGTTCGGCGATGGCGGGATCATCGTAGGCAAAGAGCTCGGCGAGCACGAGCAGCGCCGAGCGTTCTTCTCCGGCTACATCGTTCCACGAGAGCCGTCGTGCGATCTCGTGAGCTTCCTGAAGTTGTTCGGTCGCAAAAGCCATCTCGCCGGTGTTCTTTGCAAGGAGCGCTCGGTCGAGAAAGCACAACACGCTCCAGTGCTCGGAGGGCGCGAGTCGAGCCGCCGTTCTAAAGCCCGAGAACGCCGCAAGCTCATTCCCTTCCAGCTCGTCGATTGCCGCCAGGAATCGAGTAACTTGGAATTGCTCGAGCCGCAAACCTGAGGTCCACGGAAGTGACTGGTAGAGGCTTCGAATTCGCTCGGCGACCTCACGCAAAGGAAGCTCGCGACACAGCAGCGCGAGCGTGAAGAGGGCATTGCCTTTATAGTATTGATCCGGTACTTCGGCGCGATCGAGGTCATCAAGCGCTCGTTGCAGCTCGTCGACCTGGCGCATAATTTCGCCGCGGCGAAGCGCTATCCATGAGAGCAGAATCCGAGCCCGAGCACGGTTGTTCGGATGCGGCGAGACGAGCTGCGCCGCAATTGCCTCTTCTGCTTCCCGATTCTCCTGCCTCGTCCACGCGATGACGGCTTTGTAGTAGAGCGCTTCGTCGCGCCAAGGATCCCCGGGGTACAAATCGTGCAACGCGCGCTCGATGAGCCTTCGCCCCCCGACGTAATCCCTGGTCAAGCTCAAGGCAACGCCGAGCAGAACGTCACGCACGGTGCTCGCTTCGCCCGATGTTTGTGAAACGTCCGAGAGCGAGCCGATAATATCGACGAATCGGTGTTCGCGCAGCGCCAAACGCGCCGCCGCAAAAACGGCGTCGAGACTGTGGTCTGAGTCAACGAGCTCCCGACAGCGATCGAAGTCCGCAGCCGCGAACGATCGCTCGAATTCTTCATGGTCGAAGCCCGGCCGACTAAGTTGCGCGCTTGTCAACGTTCCCTCACAGAGTAAGTAAAATCATATCCAAGAGACCGATGGTCTAATCAGCGGACAAAAAAGCCCTGATAGATACCACCAGTCTCTTGGCGCTACCTTTCTATTCCTCGCCCTCTTGGTTTTCCTGTGCTTGTTTGCTCGGAGGCTGCGGCCTCAAAAATTTATCGCGAGCCTATCAAGGGAGGTCCGCCGCCAACGGAATCCAGCTGATGCGACTTCGGGTTGACCAACGGGGGGCCGCCGCCAACGGAATCCAGCTGGTGAGACTTCGGATTCACCAACGGCGGGCCGCCGCCAACGGAATCCAGCTGATGAGACTTCGGATTGACCAACGGGGGGCCGCCGCCAACGGAATCCAGCTGGTGAGACTTCGGATTCACCAAGGGCGGGCCGCCGCCAACGGAGTCGAGATGACGAGCGGCTGCGGTGCTGGGAAGCAAAGCGCCGCTGGAAATCCCGCCGCCTGCACACCCGCCGAGTAACGCACCCGCCAAAACAACGACGAGGACAGAGATGGTCTTACGCATTTCTTTGATGCCTTTCCGCCCCGAAGGGCGAGGAAGCTTAGTTGGTAGTACGAATATACTAGTACTAAAACGCTCCCAGCGATAGGGTTGCCTAGTAAACCTAGCACTTATTTAATATATCTAGCGGCTCGGGGGGCTTTGTGAGGGGTTCCCGGTCCGTTCTCTTCATAAAAGAAGGGTTACCCTTTATGCCTGACTCACGTTCACACCCGCGCGTGAATCTTTTCGGCGCCTCAGCCTTCGTTGTTCTCGTCTCGCTTATCGCCGGCTGCGGCGGCTCAGCGTCGGTTGCGCCGTCGCTCGCCCAAACCGGCACCCAAGCCGCAAGCAACATCGCAAATGAAGGATCGTCGCGATGGAAATTCAGCACTCTCAACAATCCGGCAGATCGCCGCTTCAACAAACTGCTCGCCATAAACAACCTCGGCAAAATCTGCGGATTCGATGGGAGAGGATCGCGAAACGATCCGGCCGGAGGTTATTGCATTTCGAAATTTGGGCAGTCCGATTTCCGGGCGGACAACTATCCAAACGCTAGCGATACGTTCGTTACGTCTTTGAACAACACGAAGGTGATCGCCGGATACTATCACAGCCTGCACGGCGGTGTTTTTGGTTTTACTCTGTCAAACGGCATCTGGACGAGTTATAAGAACCCGCGGCTTCACGGCAGTGCACCGGTGACCGAGCTTCTCGGGCTTTGCGATGCAAACCTGGCCGTCGGCTTCTACTCCGAGGCGGGCGTCAATCACGCTTTCGAGCTCAACGTGCCAACGGCTCAATTCCAGCACATTCTGCCGCCCGGCGGCGTCAGCGTGGAGGCGACGGGAATCAACGGCAAGGGCGACATCGTCGGATGGATGACGACGTCCGGCGGATCGACCAAGAGTTTCCTCCTAAAGGGAGGCTTTTACACGGTGTTTTCCCACCCCGGATCCGTGGTGACCGAAGCGACGTCGCTGAACTGGCAGGATCAGATCGGCGGCAGCTTCGTCGACGCTAAGGGCAAAACGCACGGCTTCCTGTTAACCGATCCGCTTGGCGGCAAGCAGTGGGCAGTGGTTGACGAGCCAGACGCCGCCGGCGTCACGACAGTAACGAGCGTGGAAAACCACGGCTACATGGTCGGCTGGTATCTCGACAGCGCCGGCAAGACGAACGGCTTTCTTGCGACGCCGAGAAAGTAGGAGCGAAGAGCAACAAAACTACTTCTTGTCTCTTATCTCTCGTTTGATCGCGTCGACCTCGGCCTCGGCGCGATGCTTTGCCTCGTCGGCGATGGAACCGGCTTTCTCACCTGGGTTCATCTCGTCGCCTAACAGATCCCGGCGTCCTCGCTCGGCTTCCGCAGCCGAGCGGTGTTCGTTTTCGTGAACTCGATCCCGTACATCGTCCACGCCTTCTTTGACGGCGTCGGCTGCGCGATCGAGGGGGTCTTTACTCATGACGTCTCCTTTGCGTGACGCCGCCAGCCTACCCACGGGGCGCGGTTGTTAAACGCCACCCTTACTGATTATCCGGCAGATGATGATCGATCGGCTGGTGCAAGAAGTAATCTATACCGAGCCTCGTCGGGATGGCTCGAAATGCGCGCTGCGGCTTCTTGAAGTCAAAACAATCTTTCTCCGGCGACGTGGCACGGGCGTCGCTGGCCGCGAGCCGTCCCAAGCCGAACTGATCTTCGACGAACTTCAGGATGCTGCCGTGCTCGTAGTGCACGTGCGAAACGCGTCCTTTCCTCGCATAAGCCGAGACCACCAACATCGGAATTCGCATGCCCAGCCCGTCGTAGTCCGCGTAGGCGGGCGGCTCGGGATCGTACCAGCCGCCGTAGTCGTCCCAAAAGATGAAGATGGCGGTATCCTTCCAGTAGTGCGATTCCCCAACCGCATTGACGAGTGAGGCCACCCATTGCGGGCCGGTGCTCGAGCCGGAGCCCGCGTGGTCCGAATTTGCCCATGTCGGCGTGACCCAGCTTATCTGCCGAAGCTGTCCGTGCGCGACGTCATCGAGAAATTTGCTCGGGGGGCTTATGACGTTTTTGTGCCAATCGTCGCCGAAGTAAACGTATTCGTTCGCCTGATAGGCGCTCCAAATCCCGGGTGAGCTACCAGAGTAAGAAACCGCATAGTACGCCCATGAGACTCCCGCTCCGTCCGCTTCTTGCCCGAGTGACGTGTCCGAGTAGCACGGTGCCTGAGAGCCGTACGGCACTTGGCGCTGCGGACCAACGATGCTGATGGTCTCGCCATAATTTTTGCCTGGGCAACCCCACGAGCTCCCGTTCGGGAAATTCACGGACGATTCGGCCTGAGCCGCGATGATGTACTGATGCGAGATAAAGCTGCTCGCGTCGAAGTTCGACGCGTACATCTGATCGGCCAAAACGTATCGCTTGGCCAAGTCGAAGTACGGCTTCGTCTCGGAGTGCGGGACGTAGCTATACGGCGGATCCTGGTTCGGACAGCTATCGTAGCAGCCCCAGGACTCTTTGTCGAAGCCGTTCATCCTACAATTCGTGCCGGGAATGCTGCCGGTCCCGTTGCAGGCCGCGATGAAGCCTCGAGAATCGTGTTCGATATCCCAGGTCGTTTCTAGACCGACGGGTTGGAGCGTGATTTTTTGTTTGTGCGTGTTGTAGCCGTACGTCGCGGTCGTCGCGCCGGGAAACGCGTAAAACAGATCGTTGAAGGAGCGATTTTCTTGGACGATGATAACGACGTGTTTAATTTTGCCTCGCGGGGAAACCTCACGAAGGGGCTGGGCCGGGGAGGGCGCCGTTACGAGAGGCTGAGCGAAAACGGGAAGTCCACGACCGGTGCCGCCGAGTGCGCTATTGCCGTTGCATGCTGATAATGCGAGCGTGAACGCCGCTATCGAAAGCGGCCCGCTCGCGAGTGGGTGACAACGCATGTGCGCGTTCTCCTTTATTCTATAGGTAGTCCTATTGGTTATCGACCGGCCGAAGATCGAGAGGCTGGTGCATGAAGTAATCTTTGCCGAGAACCGTCGGGATCACTTGGAACTTGCGCGGCGCAGCGTTGAAATTGAAGCAATCGTTCTCCGGTGAGGCCGCGCGCTTATCACTGGCAGCGAGCCGGCCGAGGCCGAACTGGTCCTCGACGAACCTGAGGATGCTACCGTCCTCGTAGTGGACGTGCGATACGTAGCCCTTCTTCGCATAGGGGGAAACGATGATTAGAGGGACGCGTATACCGAGCCCATCGTAATCTACATACGCGGGCGGCTCGGGATCGTACCAGCCGCCGAATTCGTCCCAGAAAATGAAGATCGCCGTGTTATTCCAATATTTCGATTGGCCGATCGCGTTGACGAGCGAGGCGACCCATTGCGGCCCCGTGTTCGATCTGCAACCCGCATGGTCCGAGTTTTGACACGTTGGCGTGACCCAGCTTATCTGTGGCAGCTTTCCGTTCGTGACGTCGTTGAAGAATTGCGTCTGCGGGTTGACGATGTTTTTCTTCCAATCCGAGCCGTCGTAGACGTAGCGGTTTGCCTGGTAGCCGTCCCACCCCTGGCCGCTGTTCCCGATGGCCGACGAATAATAGGCCCAAGAGACGCCCGCCTTGTCGGCTTCTTGGCCCAGCGTGGTGTCACCAAAACATACCTGCTCGCGCCCGTCCGGAATCTGGCGCTGCGGACCGATCATGACGACCGTATCGCCCGCGCCGCCTTCGCAGCCCCACAGACCGTTTGGATAGTTCACGGCCCTCTCGGCCTGACCGGCGATGGCGTATTGGTGCGCGGTAAAGCTGCTTGCGTCGAGGTTCGATGCGTACATCTGATCGCCGACGACGTATTGCTTGCCCATCGCAAAGTAGGGCTTCGTCTCAGACTGCGGGACGTAACCGTACGGCGGATTGTCGTTCGGGCAGGGTTTCGAGCCATTTTTGCCACACGTCCAGACCTCGTTATCGAAGCCGTTCATCTTGCAGTTCGTGCCGGGAATGGTGCCCGTGCCGTTGCACGACGCAAAGAACGATGTGGCATTGTGCTCGATATCCCAGGTCGCTTCGAGCCCAACCGGCTGCAGCACGATTTTCTTGCCGGAGGCGTTGTACCCGTACGTCGTGGTCATCGCGCCGGGAAACCCGTAGAAGACGTTGTTGAAAGAGCGGTTCTCCTGAATGATGATCACGACGTGCTGGATTTTGCTGCTTGAAAGGTGCTGCTGTACTCGTTTCTGCGGCGCCTCAACTCGTGAACGCGACGCAGAGGAAAGCGGCAGCCCGGAAGTGCTGGTCGCCAAGCCGCTATTGCCGTTGCAAGCCGATAGGACGAGTGCAAGAGCCGCCGCTGCCGGCGTCCAGCTGAAACCTGGGTTAGCGCGCATGTGCATTCTCCGGTGTTCTTAGGAACGTCTACTCGGTATCCGGCGGGCGAAGATCGAGCGGCTGGTGCATGAAGTAATCTTTCCGGAGAGCCGTCGGGATTACTTTAAACTTTCGCGGGGCGGCGTTGAAGTTGAAGCAATCCTTCTCGGGCGACGCCGCCCGGGCGTCGCTGGCCGAGAGCGTTCCCAGGCCGAACTGATTCTCCACAAACTTGAGGATGCTGCCGTGCTCGTAATGAACGTGCGACACATAGCCCTGCTTGGCATAAGCCGAAACGATCACCAACGGAACTCGGATGCCTACGCCATCGTAGTCCACATACGCGGGAGGCTCGGGATCGTACCAGCCGCCGTAGTCATCCCAAAAGATAAAGATCGCCGTGCTGTTCCAGTACTTGGACTGGCCGATCGCGTTCACGAGCGAGGCGACCCATTGCGGACCGGTATTCGCTCTGCAGCCTGCATGGTCGGAATTCGGACAGGTCGGCGTGATCCAACTTATCTGGCGGAGTTTCCCGTTCGAGACGTCGTTGAAGAACTGCGTCTGCGGCGTAATGACGTCAGTGTTCCAGTCGGAACCATAGAAGACGTGCTGGTTCGCTTGGTAGGCGCTCCAAAGTCCACCGCTCTTGCCCAGCGGTGACGTATAGTAGGCCCAGGTCACACCGGCCGCGTCGGCTTCTTGCCCGAGCGACTTGTCGTTAAAACAGGTGAGCTCGTGCCCGTCGGGGATTTTGCGGTTCGGACCGACTTTATAGATGGTGACGCCACCGCCCCTGCAGCCCCAATCGGACGAATAGTTTACGGCGCTCTCCGCCTGTGCGGCGATGATGTATTGGTGCGAGATAAAACTGCTCGCGTCGAAATTCGACGTGTACATCTGATCGCCGACGACGTATTGCTCGCCCATCGCGAAATAGGGCTTCGTCTCATACTGCGGGACATAGCTATACGGCGGATTTTTATTCGGACAAGCGGGGTAGCCGCTTGTGCCGCATTGGTGGATCTCCCTATCAAAGCCGTTCATCCTACAGTTGGTGCCGGGAATGGTGCCCGTGCCGTTGCACGCCGCGAAGAACGACGCCGAGCTATGATCGATATCCCAGCCCGTTTCGAGCCCTACCGGCTGCAGCGTAATTTTCTGATTCGCGGTGTTATAGCCGTACGTCTTGGTGGTCGCGCCCGGAAACCCATAAAATAGATTGTTGAAGGAGCGATTCTCTTGGATGATGATCACAACGTGTTGGATTTTGCTGCTCGACGCGTGGTGATGTACTCGTCTCTGCGGTGGCTCGAGTTGGGCAAGCGACGCAGACGAAAGCGGCAGCCCTGAGTTGCTCGTGCTGTTGCAGCCTGAGAGAATCAGTCCGAAAATCGCGATTGCCGGCGCCGGGCTCGAAAGTAGATTACAACGCATATGCATTCCTTCTTTGCGTTAGGCGTCGGTTTCCTATTGGTTGTCGGGTTCCCGAAGATCGGGCGGCTGATGCCTGAAGTAATCCGCGCCAAGGACCGTCGGGATCACTTGAAACTTCCGCGGCGCCGCGTTGAAGTTGAAACAATCCTTCGCGGGCGACGTGGCTCGGTTGTCGCTGGCAGAGAGTCTGCCGAGCCCGAACTGATCCTCCACGAACTTGAGGATGCTGCCGTGCTCGTAGTGGACGTGCGAGACGTATCCCTTCTTCGCGTAGGGCGAAACGATCACCATAGGGACTCGAATGCCCAGTCCATCGTAATCCAGATACGCAGGCGGCTCGGGATCGTACCACCCGCCGTAGTCATCCCAAAAAATAAAGATCGCCGTGTTGTTCCAATACTTGGATTGGCCGATCGCGTTGACGAGCGATGCGACCCATTGCGGGCCGTTACTCGAATTGCATCCGGCATGGTCGGAGTTCCCGCAGGTCGGAGTGACCCAGCTTATCTGCCGAAGTTTCCCGCTCCAAACATCGCTGAGAAAAGTGCTCGGCGGGCTGATGACGTCTTTGCTCCAATCGGCGCCGTCATAGACGTATCTGTTGGCTTGGTAGGCGCTCCAAAGCCCGTTTGATCCACCGTGGATTGCGACGGCATAGTACGCCCACGAAATACCGGCCCGGTCGGCTTCTTGGCCGAGCGATGTGTCACCAAAGCACGGCTGCTCGTGGCCGTAGGGAATCTGGCGAGCCGGACCAACGGTCGGGACGAGGTCTCCGGAACCCCCCTCGCAGCCCCAGATGGGTGGATAGTTCACGGCTGCCTCGGACTGCCCCGCGATAATGTATTGGTGCGACACGAAACTGCTGCCGTCGAAGTTCGACGCGTACATCTGATCGGCAACGACGTACTGCTCGCCCATCGCAAAGTACGGCGTCGTCTCGGAATGCGGCACGTAGCTGTACGGCGGATTGCTATTTGGACAGGCCGGATACTGATGGCCGCAACCGACCCACTCTTTGTTGAAACCGTTCATCTTGCAATTTCTGCCGGGGATGCTGCCGGTACCATTGCACGCGTCAAAGAACGAAACGGAACTGTGGTCGATATCCCATCTGGTTGCGAGGCCAACCGGCTGCAGCGTAATCCTCTGGCCGGAGGTGTTGTAACCGTACGTGGTGGTCGTCGCACCGGGAAAGCCGTAAAACAGGTTGTTGAAAGACCGGTTCTCTTGAACGATGATCACCACGTGTTGGATTTTGCTACTAGACGCGTGGTGATGTACGCGCTGCGGTGCCCTAATTCGCGCAAGCGATCCCGAGGAAAGCGGCAGCCCCGAGCTACCCGCGAGGCCGCTATTGCCGTTGCAGCCTGAGAGGACGAGCGCAAAAAGGGCGAGAGTCAGCGTCCGGCTCGAAAGTCGGTTACAAGGCATCTGGGTCCTCCTATGGTTTAGAGCAGAATTCTACTGAGTATCGGGCGGCCGCAGGTCGGGCGGCTGGTGCATGAAGTAATCCTTGCCGAGGACCGTCGGAATTACCTGGAACTTGCGCGGCGGCCTTTTGAAGTCGAAACAATCCTTCTCGGGTGACGCGGCCCGCGCATCGCTGGCCGAGAGCCGTCCAAGCCCGAACTGATCCTCCACGAACTTCAGAATGCTGCCGTGCTCGTAGTGGACGTGCGACACCCGCCCCTCTTTAGCATAAGCAGAAACGATGATCAGGGGCAGTCGGAAGCCCAAGCCATCGTTACTCACGTATGCGGGCGGCTCGGAATCGTACCAACCCCCGTAGTCATCCCAGAAGATGAAGATGGCCGTGTTATTCCAGTATTTGGATTGGCCGACCGCGTTGACGAGCGACGCGACCCATTGCGGACCCGTATCCGAGTTGCACGCCGCGTGGTCGGAGTTCTTGCACGTCGGCGTTATCCAACTTATCTGAGGAAGATTTCCGTTCGATACGTCGTTGAAGAACCGCGTCTGGGGAGTGATGACGTTGTTCTTCCAGTCCGAGCCGTAGTACACGTACTTGTTAGCCTGGTAGGCGTTCCAAATGCCGGCGGGTCCGGCGATAACCGCCGTGTAATACGCCCACGACACGCCGGCCTCGTCCGCCTCTTGGCCCAGCGTCGTGTCATCAAAGCAGACTCGCTGCTCGCCGTCGGGAATTTTGCGGCGGGGACCAATGAGGTTGATGGTATCCCCCGCACCACCCGAGCAGCCCCATATGCTGCCGTTTGATGGATAATTCACGGACGACTCGGACTGCGCCGCGATGATGTATTGGTGCGAGATAAAGCTGCTCCCGTCGAAATTCGACGAGTACATTTGGTCGGCAAGGACATATCGTTTGGCCATATCAAAATAGGGCTTGGTCTCGGAATGCGGCACGTAGCTGTACGGCGGGTTGCTATTCGGACAAGAGGCGAAGCCGGGTTTGTCGCATTCCCAGTACTCCTTGTTGAAGCCATTCATTCGGCAATGCGTGCCGCGAATACGGCCCGTGCCGTTGCATGACTTAAAGAACTGCGAGGATTCGTGATAGATATCCCAGGTCGTCGCAAGACCAATCGGTTTCAGCACGATCTTATTGCCCGAGGTGTCGTAGCCGTATTTTGCTGTCTTCGCGCCGGGAAAGCCGTAGAAGAGGTTGTTGAAAGAGCGGTTCTCTTGAACGATGATCACGACGTGTTGGATTTTGCCGCTGGAGCCGTGGCGATGCAATTGTTCGAAGGGCGCCTGCGCTCGCACAAGCGGCTCGGGCGTAAGCCCGTTGCACCCCGAGAGGACGAGAGCAAAAAGCGCTATTAACGGCGTCAGGCCGGGGAGTCGATGATAAAGCACCTGGTCCTCCTAATGTTTAGAATTACTGCGCATCGGGCGGCCGAAGATCGGGCGCCTGATGCATGAAGTATTGCTTGCCGAGGACCGTCGGGATGACTTTGAACTTCCGCGGCGGTTTTTTGAAGTCGAAGCAATCTTTCTCGGGTGACGCCGCTCGCGTATCGCTGGCCGAGAGCCGTGGGAGACCGAACTGGTCCTCCACGAACCTAAGAATGCTTCCATGCTCGTAGTGGATATGAGAGACATATCCCTGCTTGGCATAGGGCGAAACGACAATCAGGGGCAGTCGTATGCCCAAGCCGTCGTTATCCGCGTAAGCAGGCGGCTCAGGGTCGTACCAGCCGCCGTAGTCGTCCCAGAAGATGAAGATGGCGGTGTTACTCCAGTACTTGGATTGGCCGATCGCATTGACGAGCGACGCAACCCATTGCGGGCCGGTAGCCGAGTTGCAGCCGGCGTGGTCCGAATTGACGCAGGTAGGCGTTACCCAGCTTATCTGGCGAAGCTCTCCGTCCGAGACGTCTTTGAAGAACTGGGTTTGCGGGCTAATCACGTCGTTCTTCCAGTCCGAGCCGTAGAAGACGTAGTGGTTGGCTTGGTAGGCGTTCCAAATGCTGTCGAGTCCGTTGACGCCTCCCGTGTAGTAAGCCCACGAAATCCCGGCTTTGTCAGCTTCTTGGCCGAGCGAAATATCGCTAAAACAGACCCGTTGCCGGCCATCAGGAAATCGGCGATTCGGCCCGAGGATCCCGATGTAATCACCGGCTCCCCCTTCGCAGCCCCAAACGGTCGGAGAAACCGGGTAATTCACGGACGACTCGGCCTGCGCCGCAATAATGTATTGATGCGAGATAAAGCTGCTGCCGTCGAAGTTCGAGGCGTACATCTGATCGGCGACGACGTATTGCTCGCCCATCGCGAAGTACGGCTTCGTCTCGTAATGCGGTACGTAGCTGTAGGGCGGGTCGCTATTCGGACACGAGGGGTATCCGGCTTTGCCGCATTCCCAATACTCCCTGTCGAAGCCGTTCATCCGGCAATTCGTGCCGGGAATGTGCCCGGTCCCGTTGCAGGCGGCAATGAATCCCATGGCAGTGTGATAGACGTCCCACGTCGTTGCAAGCCCGATGGGCTGCAGCGCGATCTTTTTGCCGGCCGTGTTGTAACCGTACGTCGTGGTCGTCGCACCGGGAAAGCCGTAAAACAGGTTGTTGAAAGACCGGTTCTCTTGAACGATGATCACCACGTGTTGGATTTTGCCGGTCGATCCGGGGCCGTGCCCTCGCTTCTGCGGCGCCTCAACTCGTGCAAGCGATCCCGGGGAAAGCGGCAGCCCTGAGCTGCCCGCGGGGCCGCCGTTGCCGGTGCAGCCTGAGAGGACGAGTGCCAACCCCGCGATTGCCGGCGTCCGGCTCAAAACTCGGCTACAACGCATCTGAGTCCTCCTATGTTTAAGACGAAATTCTACTGAGTATCGGGCGGCCTTAGATAGGCCGCCTGGTGCATGAAGTAATCCTTGTCGAGGACCGTCGGAATCACGTGAAACTTGCGCGGGAGCTTTGAAGTCGAAACAATCCTCCTCGGGTGCCGCGGCCCCGGTATCGCCGGCCGAGCGCCGTCCGAGGTCGAACCGATCCTGCGACCTTCAAAATTTTGTCGTGCTCGTACTGGACGTGCGACACACGTCCCTCCCTAGCATAAGCGGAAACGACGATCAGGGGAAGTCGGAAGCCGAGGCCGTCGTAATCTACATATCAGCGCGGCTCGGGATCGTACCAGCCCCCGAAGTCGTCCCGGAAGATGAAGATAACCGGGGTTATTCCAGTCTTTCGCCGCTGCACGCCGAGAGGATTACTCGGTGTCCGGCGGGCGTAGATCGGGCGGCTGGTGGAGAAAGTAATTCTTGTCGAGCACCGTCGGGATCACTTTGAACTTCCGCGGCGGCTTTCTGAAGTCGAAACAATCGTTCTCGGGCGACGTGGCACGTGAGTCGCTAGCCGAGAGCCGTGCGAGGCCGAACCGATTCTCCACGAACCTGAGGATGCTGCCGTGCTCGTAGTGCACGTGCGACACGTAGCCCTTCTTGGCATAAGCGGAAATGACGATCAGGGGGACTCGTATGCCGAGGCCGTCGTAGTCGAGATACGCGGGCGGCTCGGGATCGTACCAGCCGCCGTAGTCATCCCAAAAGATAAAAATTGCGGTGTTATTCCAGTACTTGGATTGGCCGATCACATTGACGATTGACGCCACCCATTGCGGGCCAGTATTGGAGTTGCAACCCGGATGGTCGGAATTCGCGCAGCTCGGAGTAACCCAGCTTATCTGACGAAGCTTGCCGTTGGAGATGTCGTTGAGAAAGTTGCTCGGCGGGCTTATGACGTCTTTCTGCCAATCGGGGCCGTAATAGACGTATTGGTTGGCTTGGTAAGCGCTCCAAAGCCCAATTCCTCCGGAGTGTATCGCAACCGTATAGTACGCCCACGAAATGCCCGCGTTATCCGCTTCTTGGCCGAGCGAAACGTCGTCAAAACACGGCCGCTCTTGCCCGTTGGGTATCTGGCGTTCCAGCCCAACTTTAAAGACGATGTCGCCGGGACCGCCCTCACAGCCCCAAATAGGCGGGTAGTTTACCGCAGCCTCGGCTTGCCCTGCGATGATGTACTGATGCGAGATGAAGCTGCTCCCGTCGAAGTTCGACGCGTACATTTGGTCGGCCAAAACGTATCGCTTGGCCATGTCGAAGTACGGCTTGGCGTCAGTATGCGGAACGTAGCTATACGGTGGATCGCTATTCGGACACGCAGGATAGCCGGGTTTCCCGCATTCCCAATTCTCTTTGTCAAAACCGTTCATCTGGCAATTGGTGCCGGGAATGCTTCCCGTGCCGTTGCACGCCGCAAAGAACGATGTCGAACTATGATCGATATCCCAGCTCGTTGCCAGTCCAACCGGCTGGAGCGTAATCTTTTGGCCGGACGAACCGTAGCCGTAGCTTTGCGTCTTCGCGCCACGAAATCCATTGAACAGGTTGTTCAAGGAACGGTTCTCTTGAATGATGATGACGACGTGTTGGATCTTGTCGGCGGCCCCATGCCGACGTGCCGACTGTAACGGGGCCTGCGCTTGGGGGAGGGGCTTGGTGGCAAGCCCGTTGCACCCTGCGAGGATGAGCGCAAAAGCCGCGATTGCCAGCGGCCGGCTCGAACCTGGACTACGGCGCATGAGGTACGACGCACGTGAGTAACAACGCAAATCGGCTCTCCTTAGTTCGCTAGGCGGCTACTACTCCGTATCGGGGGGTCGAAGATCGAGCGGCTGGTGCATGAAGTATTCCTTGCCAAGGACCGTGGGGATCACTTTGAACTTCCGCGGCGGCTTTTTGAAGTCGAAGCAATCCTTCTCGGGTGACGTCGCCCGCCTATCGCTTGCCGAGAGCCGCCCCAGACCGAACTGATCCTCCGTGAACTTGAGGATGCTGCCGTGCTCGTAATGAACGTGCGAGACGTAGCCTTTCTTGGCATAGGCGGAAATGATCAGCAAGGGCAGGCGCATGCCGAGACCATCGTTGTCAACGTATGCGGGCGGCTCGGGATCGTACCAGCCCCCGTAGTCGTCCCAAAAGATAAAAATCGCGGTATTCTTCCAATATTTAGATTGGCCGATCGCGTTGACGAGCGAAGCGACCCACTGTGGGCCCGTATTCGATTGGCAGCTCGCATGATCCGAGTTCGGGCACGTCGGCGTGACCCAGTTTATCTGGCGCAGGTTTCCATTCGAGACGTCGGTGAAGAACTGCGTCTGCGGTGTGATGACGTTGTTCTGCCAGTCCGGGCCATAGTAGACGTGGTGGTTAGCTTGGTACGCACTCCAAAGTTGGCCGCTTTTACCGAGCGGCGACGTATAATAGGCCCAAGAGACGCCGGCCTTGTCCGCCTCCTCGCCGAGCGACTTATCCTTAAAACAGGCTGGCTCCGAAGGTCCGGAACCATTGGGAACTTGGCGTTGCGGACCAAGGATCGGGATGTTGTCTCCTGGGCCGCCTTCGCAGCCCCACGCGCCGTTAGGATAGTTCACGGACCCCTCGGCCTGAGCCGCGATGATATATTGGTGCGAGATAAAGCTGCTCGCGTCGAAGTTCGACGAGTACATTTGGTCGGCGATGACGTATTGCTCGCCCATCGCAAAGTACGGCTTCGTCTCAGAGTGCGGGACGTAGCTGTACGGTGGATTACTATTGGGACAAGCGGAATAGCCGGGTTTGCCGCATTGCCAGGTCTCGTTGTCGAAGCCGTTCATCCGGCAATTCGTGCCGGGGATGCTCCCAGTACCGTTGCACGCCGCAAAGAAATGATTGGCAGCATGCCCAAGGTCCCAGTTCGTTTCGAGCACGACCGGCTGCAGCGTAATCTTTTGGCCGGAAGTGTTGTAGCCGTACGTGACCGTCATCGCCCCGGGGAAGCCATAGAACAGATCGTTGAAGGAGCGGTTCTCTTGAACGATGATCACGACGTGCTGGATTTTGCCGCTCGCTCCGTGGTGATGAGTTCGGTGGCGATGCAGCGACTCGAGCGAGGCCTGTGCTCGCGCAAGCGACTGAGCGGAAAGCGGCAGGCCGGGCGCTCCTGTACTCGGAGTGCCGCTGCCGTAGCAAGCTCCCAGCAAAAGCACGAACGTAATTGCTAAGGGACGACTCGAAATCGGGCTGCGATGCACTCGTGTCCTCCTGAGGGTAGGGGGCTATGCAACGTTTTGATGCAAAACGGCAAACTCCCATCGTGGCGAGATGACGTTCATCACTTTTTCTCTGAGATTCAATGGCCCAGGGGCCAGCCGTGCTCGGGGCAGCGATATGGCCGCAGGCCGGTCGTCGCAAGCGCAATCGCGCGCTCGGCGGCTTTTTTTGTTCGGAAGGCGGCTTTAGGTGCACCGGTTCGGGTATAGCAAGAGCGCGGACCACCCGATTTTCTTTCGCTAGTCTTCGCCATCGTCATAATGCGAGAGCGCGCAATGGGTCAGAATCCATTGTCAAGACGACGTTAGTGGCGCTAAATCGTTCGTGTTGACTTTCTGCATCATTTTTCTCTCGTTTCGCCTAAGGGAGGGATTATGAAATTCGCTCTTGGCACGTCCGCACTGCTTCCCTTGCTTCTCGCATGCGCTTTCGGCGGCAACTCGCAAGTCCCGTCGGTCGCTGCGGGTGCGCCTGCCGCCGGTGCGGCGGCCGTACCACACGGTTCTCAGGTGACGATCGTCGTGATGGAGAACAAGGACTACAGTCGCGTCGTCGGCAGCTCGCAAGCGCCGTATTTCAACGACACGCTCGTGCCGCAGGGCGTGCTGCTGCGCAATAGCCACGCGATCGGACACCCGAGCGAGCCAAACTATCTGGCGCTTTTTTCCGGATCGACGGAGGGTCTCCGCGGCGATCCATGCCCCGTCTACTTCGCGCGTTCAAACGTGGCGTCCGAACTCATTGCCGCAGGCAAGACATTTGCCGGCTACTCGGAATCGATGCCTCACGACGGCTACAAGGGATGTTATCGCGGGCTTTACGATCGCAATCATAACCCATGGGTCGAGTTCGAGAACGTTCCGCAATCCGATAACTTAGTGTACAACGGCTTGCCTTCGAAGTTTGCGTCGCTCGTCTGGATCGTGCCCAATCTCTGCCACGACACGCATAACTGCGCCGTAAAAGTCGGCGACAAGTGGCTTTCGAAAAACCTCCCGCCGGTCATGGCGTGGGACAAGGTGCACGACGGATTGCTGATCGTGACATGGGACGAAGCCGACCCCGACGATAGCGGTGAGAATCACATTCCCACCGTACTCGTGGGGCCTATGATCCGAAATGGCATCCGCACTAGGCAGAACGTAGACCACTACTCGGTGCTGCACACGATCGAGAAAATTTTGGGAATCCCTTGCATTGACGTGGATTGCAAAGCGCCGCTCATTCGGGGGATCTGGCGGGCTCACTGAAAACTGTGGACGGCGATCGTGCGGGCGATGCCCTCGTCGCTGAAGCTCCAGATTCTTTTGGCGAGAACGTCGATGCAGCCACCCTCTTTTTGCAGGGTTCCCTCGACGATGAGCGTCGAGGAGGTACGAATCGGACGGCGATACGTTTCATAAACGTCGGGGCGCACGACGACGTTGACAAGCCCGGTTTCGTCTTCGAGCGTCAAAAAGACGAAGCCCTTGGCGGTGCCGGGTCGCTGACGGGTAACGACCAGACCGCCTACTCGACAGGCGCTATTGCGGGCGAGCTTGCGCAACTGTGCGGCCGCAACGACGTTCTGCGCGGCAAGCAACTCGCGAAAATGCTCCATTAGCTGACCCGACGGCGTGACGCCGGTCGACCAGAGATCGAAGGCAACGAGTTTTTTCGGCGCCGGAGCTACAAACTCGACCGCCGGCTCTTTCACATCCATGAGCGCGCCGAGCTCGCCGCGGGCCTCGCGCTCGTCGAGACCGCGCAATGCCCACATGGCCTCGCGGCGAGACGCGTACCATGGTGCAAAGGCTCCCGCGATCGCGAGGTTCTCGAGGGTTTCGCGATTGAGGTGCGTGCGCCGTGCGAAAGCGAGCACGTCGTCGAAGGGCCCCTGGGCGATTGCTTCTTGCAGCCATTGCTGCTGCGCCTCGCCCAGCCCACGAACGAGATGGAATCCTAAACGCAGAGCGCCGTCGCCTTCGACGTGCGACCAATATTCGCTCGCATTGACTTCGATCGGCCTGATCGTCACCCCATGTCGACGCGCGTCGTTCACGAGCACTTCGGTCGAGTAAAAGCCCATCGGCTGCACGTTGAGAATCGCCGCGGCGAAGATGGCCGGAAGCTGGCATTTGAGATAGGCCGAGGCGTAGGCCAAGAGCGCGAAGCTGGCGGCGTGCGACTCGGGGAAGCCGTAATCTGCGAAGCCCTGGAGCATATGGAAGAGCTGCTCGGCGGCATCGCGGTCGATGTCGTTGGCGACCATGCCATTGACGAGCTTTGCGTGCATCGCTTCCATGCGCTCGCGCGACCGCTTGTGTCCCATGGCGCGGCGGAGCTGATCCGCTTCGCCGGGCGAGAAGCCGGCCGCCTCGATCGCCAACCGCATTCCCTGCTCTTGAAAGAGCGGCACTCCGAGCGTGCGTTCCAGCACTGATTTGAGCTTCGGATGAGGATAGGTGACCGGTTCGAGTCCCGCGCGCCGACGCAAAAACGGATGAATCATCTCCCCCTGAATGGGGCCCGGGCGTATGATCGCAACCTGCATCACAATGTCGTAAAAGCAGGCCGGTTTTAAGCGCGGCAGCATCGATTGCTGCGCACGCGATTCGATCTGAAACACGCCGATCGTATCCGCACGCTGAATCATCGTATAGGTTTTATTATCGCCGGCAGGAATCGTGTGCAGCTCGAGGTCGCGCGGGACGGCGCCCGGCAGCCAAGGATCGTCCCGCGCGACGCACCGGCGGTAGAGCGAAAAAGCCTCTCGCAAGAGCGAGAGCATGCCCAAGCCGAGCAAATCGATTTTGATCAGGCCCAGATCTTGGAGGTCGTCCTTGTCCCACTGCACGACGGTGCGATCGCGCATCGTCGCCCATTCGACGGGGGCCACCCGTACGAGCGGATCCCGCGTGATGAGCATGCCGCCGGAATGAATCCCTAAATGACGCGGAAAGTTTGCGATCCGGCGGCAGAGCGCAAAAAGCATCTGCGGGCCTGCGTCGTCCGGAAGCGATTCGCGTGAATCGAACTCGCGCGCGATTACGTCCACTTCTTCGAGCGTCAATCCCAGCGCTTTGCCGACGTCGCGGATCGCCGAGCGCGTGCGGTAGGTAATTACCTCGGCTACCATCGCCGCATTTGCGCGACCGTACCGTTCGTAGACGTACTGAATGACGCGCTCGCGGTCTTGATGGGCAAAATCTATGTCGATGTCGGGAATTTCCCGCCGTTCTTCGGACATGAATCTCTCGAAGAGTAAGTTCATGGCGATCGGATCGACCGCGGTAATTCCTAGCGCGTAGCAGACGGCCGAGTTCGCCGCCGAACCACGCCCTTGGCAGAGCACGCCGAGCTCGCCGGCCTCGCGCACGATGTCCCAGACGATCAAGAAATATCCGGCGAGATCCATCTTTGCAATGAGCCCCAGCTCGTATTCGAGCTGTCGCTCCACTTTAGTCTCGAGAGGCGTCGGATATCGTTTCGCGGCGCCTTCATAGACGAGCCGGCGAAGATAGCGCTGCGGCGAGCTTCCCTCCGACACCGGAAAGAGCGGGAACTGCCCGGTCAAGCGTTCCAGCCGGAAACGGCAGCGCCGCGCAATTGCGATGCCGGCAGCGATTGCCTCAGGGTACTGGGCGAAGAGCCGCCGCATCGCGCCCGGCGATTTCAAATGGTACTCGGCGTTTGGGCGCAGCGCGTTGGCGGCGCGCGCGGCCTGCAATGTGCTACCGTCGCGCACGCAGGCGAGCGCATCGGCGACCAGCGCATCGTCTTTTATAGCGTAAACGACCGCATTGGTCGCAACGTACGGTATGCCGGACTCGCGCGCGAGCCGCACGAGCTGCACGTTCCGCTGCGTCTCCTGCAATGTAAGATGCTGCTGGAGTTCGAGGTAGAAGCGCTGCGGAAAGAGCGCGTTCAGATCGCGCGCTTCTCGCTGCGCGGCTCGCGCGCCGTTTTCTGCGAGTGCACGCTCCACCCGGCCGAGCGGACCACCGGAGAGTGCGAGCAATCCTTCGCTGCGGCCCTCGAGATCTTCCAATCGTAAGCGCGCGTCGCCTTTGCTGCCGCGCATCTGCGCCAATGAAATCAGCTCGCAGAGGTGCGAGTAGCCGGTCTCATCTTCAACCAAGAGCACGATCCGCGATTTATCTTCGAAGGTGAGCTCGCTGCCCAAAATAGCGGCGATGCCGCGTTGCCGCGCATAGGTCGAGAACCGCACCGCTCCGTAAAGACCGTCGCGATCGGTCAGCGCGACCGCCGTTAATCCTAGTTCGGTCGCCCGCTCGATCAGTTCTTCGGGATGCGAGCCTCCCTGCAAAAAACTAAAATTAGACCAGCAGTGAAGCTCGGCGTATTGCTCTATTGAAGGCTTGGGCATGTGTGCGGTGCCACATCGGGTCGCTCGTCGCGAACATCCTGTTCGCTCCTGACTACACCGCGCTCGCGCCACCTGCTGAGGAAAATTTTCACATCCTGTGAATGGCGCTCGCGTCGGAGTCCCTGCTGTGGCACCGCACACATACCCAAACCTCCCATCCAGAATAAGTTTTTATAAAAAAGAATTATTCGTAGACGCCGCGGAGGTACCAATGAGAACCTTGGTGGTAGATGCGCGCGAAGATTCCATTTTCCAAAACGACGTCGTACTCGTCGCGCGTTACCGGTCCTTCGACTTCGCTCAGGACGGGCTTGGGCGAATAGGGCCGCTCGGCGATGCGCCAAGGACCGACGCATTGCCGCACCGCTTGCCGATCGACGATTGCGGGTTCACCGTCGCGCAGCTGCACCGGAACCTCACGTACTTCGAGCAATCGTAATTGAGGAACGACTCTTCGTCCTTCGACGCAGCCCGTCCCGAGCGCGGCGTCGTTGGAGGCGGCGGGACAAAGCTTGAACGGTTCGTAGCTAAAACGATCTTCGAGCAGATGCGCCTCGCGCGTTTTGGCGCGAGCGACCCTTATGCCAAGCGCCGCTTCGAGGCGTGCGATCGCTACGGCGACGCGTTGCGGATCAAGATCGTCGGCGCAAAAGAGTGTTTGCTCTTCTCCTCCTTCCTCAAGCTGCAGCGCCTGGAGGCGTAGTCCTACTACCGCGGCCGGGAACGTCGTGCCGTCAAGTTTTGCACGCAGCATCTCGAACATCGTGCGCTCGTGTGCGGTCGGCGTTGCAAGGGGTACGTCGAAATCGCACGCGTCGGCATTTTCCAGCTCGATCGTCAAACGGAGCGTGCCGGCGCGCTTACCGCAGCGCGCTAGATCGGTGCAAATGCGCGCGAGCAACATGCGCAAGGCGAAAAAAACCTGCGCTTCGTCGGCGGCGCGACCTTCGCCAAAAATCGAGGATTCAATGGCAACTGCGTGACCGCGCGGCACGAAGGGACGCCGATCGATGCCTCGCGCGAGCTCGTGCCAGCTCGCAGCCGACGAACCAAAGCGACGTACGAAGGGGCCATGCGGCAAGCGAGCGAGATCACCGAGCCTCTCGATGCCGAGCAATTTTAGCCGCTCGATCGTTGCCGGATCAATTTCGAGAAGAGTTAGCGGCAACGGAGACAGCAGCACGCGCTCCGTACCCGGTTCCCAGATGCCGGCGTCGGCCACGTGCGCCGCCGCTCGTGCGGCTATCTTATTCGTCCCCGCTCCTACTCGCATCGAGCACTCAAAGGGCGCCAACACGCCCTGCACTTGTGCGACGTGCGCTTGCGTGCCGCCGGCGATGCCGTGCATATCGAGAAAGGCGAGGCCTGGGCGAACGTCGTCGACGAGCGGCGAAACGGCGTCGAGTGCGTCGAGCATCTCCTCCCAGAGCACTCGCGGCAAATCGCCGGCAATGCTAACGCAGAGCAGCATCGTGCATCTCCTCACGCTTCACCCGCACGCATGCGGTGCGTCCCGTCATCATATGCCGATGCTTGCGAACGTCAATGCAGAGCTCAAAGCCGGCAACGGTGCCCCAAAGCCCACGCTGACCATTCATGAGAATACGCTGGAGCGTGCAATGTAAGCGCACTTCCGCCACGGCGCTCAGCGAGGCGCCGGCGCACGCCGCTACGACGATCAAGAGCACGCCGCTGCGATGGGCGAGCTTGGCAAGCCGCGCCCAGACACTATCGCGTAGGGTGATGCCCGGCATGAGCACCAGCCGGCAGATGCGGGACCGCAGGAGTATGTCGGCCGCGCGAGCTATTGCGAGCGCCTTGCGCGCGGGCACCACCAAGACGCGCTCAAGGCAGGCTCCCGCTTCAACGAGTGTCGGCGGATAAAGTGCGCCGTCGTCAAGGATGGCGACTAAATTCCGCCGCGTCATCCGTGCCACGAGGCTTGCTGCGAGGCTCCAACGCCCGGTCGTCCCCTCGAGCGTGGCGACGATCCCAAGGGGGAAGCCACCCGAGAGGAGGCGATCGAGTTCCGGAATGGCGGAAGGGAAAAGCTCCTCAGCAAGAAGAGCTGGAAAATTTGCGCTCAGGCGGGCCTTGAGAAGCTCGAACCTTTCGTCTTTCGACTTCGCGCCTTGGGCGCGCAGCTTGCCCGCGGCGAAGTCCAAGGGCTCAGGATGACACGATTGAGCTGCCGCCGGCGCCACCATGGGGGATTCATGCTATCGAACATATGTTCGATTGTCAAGGTCCCTCGTGGGTGGCTCTTCTCGTTGAAAGCGGCCAGGCCACGGCTAAGGCCAGGCGATAACCCGAGCCTAGCGCGGCCCTGCCTCCTTAAATTGATGCGATATGTTCCCGGCCGTGAGGCGCGGTGAGGTCCAGGAATGGCCCGATCGGCACGATTCGAGTCGGATTGATATCGTCGTGAGTGAAATAATAATGGCGCTTGATGTGGTCGAAGTCGACCGTTTCCGAGATGCCGTCGATTTGGTAGAGATCGCGCAGATAACCGGAAAGATTGGGATAATCGACGATTCGGCGAAGGTTGCACTTGAAATGTCCGTAGTAGACCGAGTCAAAGCGGATAAGCGTCACGAAGAAGCGCCAATCGGTTTCGACGGGCCGGGCTCCAAAGAGATAGCGGTGGTATGCTAAGCGCTCTTCCATTGCATCGAGCGTCGTGAAGACTCCGTATGCTGCCTCTTCGTAGGCTGCTTGCGACGTTGCGAAGCCGGCTCGATAGACGCCGTTGTTGAACGTTTCGTAGAGAAAATAGTTGAGCTCGTCGATCTGAGCCCGCAACTCGCGCGGGTAGAGATCGAGCTGCGGATTAGCGGCGAATGCATCAAACTCGGTTTCAAGCATGCGCATCAGGTCGTCGTCGGAGTTGCTGACGATGCGTTTGCGCTGCTTGTCCCACAATACGGGTACCGTGACGCGACCGCGGTAGGCCGGATCGCTGGCAAAGTATGCTTCGCTCAAAAATGCCCAGCCGTTGATCGGATCCGGGACGTTCGGCATGAAGCGCCAGCCGCGTTCGTCGCGAATCGGGTCGACGACCGTCATTCCTATTGCGCCTTCCAGGCCTTTGAGCTTACGCACGATGACGATGCGACTGGCCCACGGGCAGGCGAGGGAAACGTAGAGATGATAGCGTCCCGCTGCAACTGGATACGATGAAGTGCCGTCGGCGCGCACCCATTCTCGGAGGACGTCTTCTTGGCGCTTGAAGCTGCCGTCGGTCGCTCGTTCGTCGGGAAATTGCGCTTTGATGATCATGACAACGAGATGCCCGTTAAGCGGAGAGGGCTAGGGCCGCTGCGATGGCTGAAAATCGAGCGAGGCTGAATTGATGCAATACCGCGTTCCTTTTGGGCCCGGACCATCGTCGAAAACGTGGCCTAGGTGGGAATCACAGCGCTTACATCGCACCTCGATGCGATGCATGCCGTGGCTGTGGTCGTCGAGAAGCCGTACGTTCTCCCTTTCTCCGGGATGCGTGAAGCTTGGCCAGCCGCAGTGGGATTCAAACTTGGCTTGCGCAGTAAAGAGCGGCTGACCACACGCTCCACAGACGTACGTACCGTCGTCTTTGATTTGCAGAAGCGTGCCGGAGAAGGGCGCTTCGGTGCCGGCCTCGCGCAGAACATGGTAACGCTGGGGACCAAGCTGGTCCTTCCACTCCTGTTCGCTCTTACGGACTTCCGGGGTCACATCGTTTTTCATTTCAAGCTCCTCGCTCTCCCATAACGGGCGAAGGCGCTAAAGCGATGCAGAGCATAAGTAGCCCGGCATGAAGCTCTTCCTTGAAATCGCACTCTCGATTTTATTGCACCCGGTCGCAATGATCCTCATGTGGATTAATCTCATTACTCGCGGGGATATGACGACGCTGAAAAAGATCGTCTGGTTCGCCGTAAGCATCTTGTGGGGACTCGGACCGATTCTTTACGTCCTGGCAGCAGAAGGCTCGCTGTGGTAGCGAGCCTTCTCTATGTCGGATTAGGAATGCTCAGCGGTGCGGTGGCCGTCCTCCGCCTCCCCCGCCGTGAACCGTGCCGCTGGTGACGGGCGCGCGGCCGCCGCCAGTGACGGGCGCGTGGCCTCCGCCATTGACGGTTCCACCCCGCGGGGGTGCGCCGATCGTCCCATGATAGAAGCCTCGGCCGGGATAGTAGCCGCGGCCGGGATAGTAGTAACGACCGGGGTAGTAATAGCCGCCTCCGTAGCAGCAGCCCGGCCATCCCCAGTAGCCGCCCCAGCCAGGCCAACCCCAGCCCCAACCCCAGCCCCAGTTGATGCCGAGGCCGAAGTACGGCCAGCCGCCGCCGTAGTAGGGATAGCCGCCGTAACCATAACCGCCGTAACCGGAGGCGCTGTAATCGTAACCGTACGCCGGGTTACCGTTGGCACCATAGTAGGGCGAGTACGGCGATGAGGCGACGTTGATCTGATTGGCTTGGTACGTTGGGCCGTCTGCGTAGCCGTAAACTGTTACGCGCATCCCCTCGAGCAGCTTAATGCCGGTCGGATTGATGATCGTGCCTTGATGTAAGGTGATGTGGTCGGTGTAGCCCTTATCATCGCGCATGTAGACGATCCATTGCCCGTCGAAGCCGCTGATGGTGCCGGTTATGCCATTCTGCCGCGCGTAGGTTGGCGATGGCTGCGCGTATGACGGTTGCTGCGCCGATGCCGCCGCCGGAAATGCGAGGCACAGAGCCGCGCTCAGCGCCGCAATGGTTTTGGTAAGGGTCGAGGAATTTCGAAAGCGCATATCAAGTGCTATTATAACCCCACTTTGACGACAGCGTCGTTAGAATTCGCGTAAAAACGCGCTCGCTCGCTGTATCAACCAAGCGTGATGCTCAACGGTGCGATAGGCCAAAGTTGGCCAGCGCATTGGGCGAGCTCCTCAAATCGATCGTCCCTCCTTTGCCGTCGGGAATCGAGATGTCGTGTCCTCGGACAGGCGGGAGTCCGTTCACGGCCTTTTTCCGCAACCTTGGAGCCGACGAGCGCGGCGCCCAAGCGGTGATCGTGCCGTCCCACGAGCTAACGTAGACCATGCCGTTGGCGATCACGGTACCCTGTCGTCCGTAGTACGGCAGTGGAAGCGTCCACAACTGCGCGCCGGTTGCAGCGTTGAATGCGTACTCGGTGTCGCCGGTGTAGTTGCTGACGTACACGACGCCGTTTGCAATCGAGATCGGCGAGCGCGGCGCAGGCATTTGTGCGGTGCCGGCAGGTCCAAACTGCGCGCTCCAAACGGGGGTCGTATTCAACGTGCAATTCGAGGCCATGCTAAAGGCCGCGATCCCCGGCTGATAGATCCCTTCGGCCGCCGGCAGCCCGACGTAGACGAAGCCGGTAGCCGGATCGTACGCGGGTACACCGACAAAGTTTCCATAGCTCGATGGGACCGACATCGCAATATCTTGAATCGGGCCGCTGCTGATCGATGCGCGGTCGTAGAGCTCGAACATGCCAGATTTATTAATCGCGGCGAGCAGCGGTGGGCAACCCGCGGGCTGGAAGAGCATCGGGGTCGCGCCAAAATCGAAATCCTCCAAGCCGTCGTTCGGAATATTCGAGGGGTAGTTATTTCCGAGAACGCTGAGCAGCGGGGACAACTCGACCACTTCCTCTGCGTAGGAAGCGTTCTGCGGCGGCGCCGGAGTGACATTCGTATCAGCATTGCCCGTCGCGATGAACACGTCGTTGGTCACCGGGTCGATGGAGGCGCCGCCGGGTCCCCATATCCCGCCGCCGCTCGCTCCTTGCTTGTTCGTGCCGCTCATCGGATAGAAAGTGTTCACGACAAACGGTCCGTTCGTATAGATCACGACGATGCGGCCGTGCCAAGGCGAAGCGTCGCCGCACATCGAGCTCGTGACCCCATACAGTAAACCATCGGCCGGATTATAGGTGAACCCGCCGTGCATCTGATCGTGGGGCCACCAGGCGGTCGACAGGGGCCAACCCTTTGCCTCCTTGCCCGTCGCTAAATTGACGGCATGAATCTGATTATATCCGCCGGAAAAGTAAATCAGATTCTTTCCCCGGTCGATCGCAGGCGTTTCGCCAATCGCAAACTCCTGACTGCTGCCTTCGCAGGTGGCGGAACGTTGCGAAACTTTAAATTTCCAGATGACCGCGCCGGTCTGCGCGTTAAGGGCGTACATCGTCGCCCCGAGGTTCGACCCTGCATAAAGGACGTTGGTGGGCGTGCTGCCGACTGGGACACCGTAGGCGTAGACCGGCTCGTGAACCATCCCGCCGCCTACCTTAGAACTCCAGACCTCCTGTAACGAGCCGACGTTATTGACTCCAACCGTCGCCTCGTACGGATTGTAGCCGGTGCGCTGCAAGTCGAAACCGAATGAGTCCCAGTCCGTAGTCGTTGAATTGCTGCTTCTTGCACCCCCCGATCTCGGGGCGGAAACGTGGTTGCTGGCTGCGGGCAATTCTTGCAACTGCGACGTGGCGGGGCTCCCGTTGCTCAGTCCGCCGCAGCTGCCCAGACCGATCGCGGCTACGCTTAGGGACCAGCCGAAAATCGTACGACGGTAGGCCAGAAAACGGGCCTTCTCGGCAGAAAATTTTTGCAACATCATACACACTCCAAGTATCAGACGCATGGAAAACAGGGGCCATGACTCCGAAGACTCCTTGGTTGCGTTCTTGCCGAGGGGCGCCATTTTCGGTTTCGTAAAAACCGACGCCTCTGCCGGATTGCCATGCGTTGGCCAAGTTTGGACACCCCGTCTCGATGCCGCCGTCGTCGAGACCGCCTCCAACCGCGACCACAGGTTTTTGGACCTAGCGCACCTCATGCCGGAGGCTCAACGCGAAGCCGTCGATCGTCTCACGAGCGCTTCGAACGGCTCGCCGGCAACCGCGCCATCATCGCACACGCAAAAGCCCGCAAAATATAGCAATGAATGGAGCCGTCGACGGGGATTGAACCCGTGCTCTTTCCCTTACCAAGGGAATGCTTTACCACTAAGCTACGACGGCGGCTACGAACTTGAGCGCGTTACTCCGTCAATGGCTTCCGCCCCTACTGCGGCGAGACAATAAACCGGCTCTCGTTAATTCGGCGCCCACGATGAGTTCCGATAACTCGCCGAACGTCCGATGTCACGAACAACGAGATTCCTCCTTCATCTCCGGCCTCGTGAGCATCGTCCTTCGGACTTACGCGTTTGTTTTCTCCCTAAACTTCTCGCCCAAAATCGTCAAGGGTTCTCCCGGTTAAATCGGGAATCGGTTTTGTAAAGGAGGCTGTTCAATGTTCTTTTCTTCGATTGCTTTGCGGCGGATCGGCTTCGCAGCAGCCGCAAGCCTCGTGCTTGGCGCGATCGCGCTTCCCGGCCAAGCACAGATGCGTCAGCAAATGGCCGAGAAAGCCGCCACAACCGCCGGAAATTCTCTCGTGAGCAAAATCAACGGCGAGAGCTGCAGTCAGTTTGGCGCAACGATGGCGCAGATGAAAGGCAAATCGGGTTCTAGCTCGAGCGGGATGGCTTCAAAACTGAAAGCAAATCCTCAGGCGCGTTCCACTTTCGTCAATATCGTCGGCGGCCCGCTGCTCAACAAGATGATCGACTGTGACATGATGCCGGGAGGAATGTAGTGCGTCGCTTGATATTGATTGCGCTCTTCGGCCTGGCCCCGGCGATAGCCGCTGCCGCGGTTCTTGCTCCTTCAGCCATCGTCGCCAATGCGTCGATGTACGACGGCAAGACCGTCACAGTTGCCGGCAAGGTCTCGAACTTCCAGACGTCGAGCACGCCGATGGGTCAGGTCGCCGGGTTTGCGCTCTGCGATTCCAAATGCGTCGTAGTCATCGACAAGACGAACCAATCGCGTAGCAATGGCGCGACGGCGACGGTTACCGGCACCTTTCACATCACCTTCAAAGGCCCGCGCAAGACGTTCGACAACGCGGTCGTGATTAGCCGGTAGTCGATTACCCCGATGCGCCCACTACGGATTCTCTTGGAGCGGGCGGCGGGAATCGAACCCGCGACTCTTGCTTGGAAGGCAAGGGCATTACCACTATGCAACGCCCGCAGCGCTGGCCCCATTCTACGCGGTCGGAATACGAATACCTACGGGATTACTGACCCACGTGTATAAATCGATCGCCATCAGACGGGCGACGACTGAGGACGTAGCAGCGATTGGCCGAATTTACAATGAAGGCATCGAGGACGTCGTTGCAACGTTGGACGTCGATCCGAAGTCGCCTCAAGAGATGGCCGCATGGTGGTCGGAGCACGACGAGCGATACGTCGTTCTCGTGGCGGCCCAATCGGACGAGGTCGTCGGCTGGGCTTCGCTCAACCGATTTTCACATCGTTGCGCCCACGCAGCTACTGCGGACCTATCCGTCTATGTCGCGCGTGGACACCGCGGGCAGGGCGTCGGATACTCTTTGCTCGCGAGCTTGGCGACCGAAGCCACTTTAAACGGCTTTCATAAGATCGTGCTTCACTCGCTGGACACGAATGAAAGTGGTAAGCGACTCTATCGTAGGTCCGGATTCGCCGAGGTCGGCGTCTTCCGAGAGCACGGATTGCTCGATGGAAAGTACGTCGACGTCGTAGCCATGGAACGACTCTTAGAGTGAGGGATGCCATTTGGGCAGGGCTGGATTTGAACCAGCGTAGCGCTTTCGCGCGCCAGATTTACAGTCTGGTGCCATTAACCACTCGGCCACCTACCCACGGGCCTGTTGCGATGTTGCGCTCACCAGGGTACGATGATAGAGCTACGAGCTCCTCGGGTTAATGATGGTGGTTACCCTAGAAGCTCCTCCTCATGCGCTTCTCATGTGTCTCCTGGGTGGGAAGCTTACCATGGGAGCCATAGCAAACTCGCCTGCGACGTTTGGAGTATGCTCAGGATGGCTCGCCTAGCGACCCTCGCCGTTGCCGCCCTCACAGGTCTCCTGCTCGCTGGTTGTAGCGGGGGAAACTTCGGGCAGGCCGGACTCTCGCTGCCCGCCGCGACTGATGGGGTCCAAACCGTGAGCGATGCCGCCGACGCGCTCGATGCGCATCGCACGCTGGCGTCTGAGAACGCCAAGGCGGCGATCTCAATAACCGACGCGCTAGGCTCCTTCGTTCGCGATATCAGCGCCTATCAGCGCACGCTCGTACTGGCGCCGCCGCATTCTTCGGTGCACCAAGCCGTACGTTTCGTGCGGGAGTACATGATTGAGAAAAGCGGCAAGCGGGTTCTCACCGGTTCGGAGCTGCTCATGCCGCGGGGCCCGACGGCCGTGGATTATTGCCAAAGCTCGGCCGGTTACAGCATGAGCGGAATTCCGTCTCTCGACGAAACGTTCGGCTGGGAAAGCGGCGCCTTCAGCGGCGGTACGCGAGCGGCCGGTGAACGGGGATCCGCAATATGGTCGGCGCATGCAAGCGGCGCCGTAGTGCAGGGAGCTATCGGCGCACTCTCGATTGCACGTGCCCGAGCTCACGTGACGTGTCCGATAGATGCGCCGGCATTCATATTGAAGGGCGGCTTTTCCGAGAACGCGTTCGAGATTCCGATCGCAGTGACATTCCACCGCAGCCGTCTAGATAGTTTGAGCGTGTCGAACGGACGGTTCGCAGACGGCAGCAGGCTCCAAGTGACGACCGCGAACCGACAGCCTATTGAAGTTGATGGTTTCATAAGCAACGAACACACCCGAGTGGCCAGCTTCCGCACCGACGCCACCGGCAATGGGACTCTGACGATTACGAGCACCGGCGCACAGTACGTCATCGCCGATTGGCTCGTCGTCGGCACTTAGCTGAACGACGGCATTTTTTCGCTCCGGTTTAAGGCTAGTCAGGCGCCACGCACGCCACGCGCTTTCCGGAGGCCAAGCTAACGTGCTTCGACGCCACCGTATTCTTTGAAGCGTTTACCGTTGCGGTTGCGCTTCTGCTTCCGTTTGAAAGCGTTACCGTCTGAGCGTTCGGATTCGCATCGTCGATGTCCGATTCGACGCCGGGCCCTTCGGCGATGCGCAGATGGCCCAGCGTCAGCGAGATCGCGCCGAGTGTCCCCGATGGACATACTGCCAACGCTTGTTTAAAGCCGATACTCGAGGGCTGCACGCTTACACCCGAAACCGAGCCGGCAGCGCCGAGCGCAGCGACGAGTACGATAACGGCGAACGGTTTGATATCGAGTTTCATACGACCCGTGCGGTTTGCGGTTTTTGGCTAGGGCCCTGCCGTTCGGCTGCGAAGTTACGCCGGTGCTGCTGACGCCAGAGCTCGATGAGAAGATTCGGCAAGGCGAGATCGCAGGCATTCGTTGCGGAATAGCCACCGTGCAGCGCCTTTACCCGGAGGCGAAAGCCTCGAGCATCGAGGTGGCCGGGGGGCTTGTCGCGTTTACCGGCGTCGAATCACCGCTCTCGCAAGCTTATGGCGTCGGAGCAATTGCGCCGGTGAACGATGCAGAAATCGCCGGCATTACGGACTTCTACGAATCGCGTAACGCAACGCCGCGTGTTTTTGTGACGCCCCTAGCCGATCCCACGCTCTCGCCGGCGTTGGCCGCCGCGGGCTACACGCCAAGCGAATACCAAAACGTGCTCGCATCCGATTCGTTCGATGCATATGCGCTGCGCGACGCTCGAATCATAATTTCCAGTGATTTGAATGCGTGGGCGCACGATTCGGCAAAGGCTTTTATGGATGTCCAGACGCTCAAGCCGGGTGACGAGCACATTGGAACGATCATCGCTTCTTCTGACGGCGTGACGCCACTCGAAGCGCGCGAAGACGGTGCTGTCGTGGCCACCGCGGCGATGGACGTCCGAAACGGGTGCGCGGCTCTGTTCGCCGGTTCGACGATGCCGGCGTTCCGCAGTCGAGGCTGGCATATCGTGATGATCCGCGATCGCATCGCACGCGCGCGCGACGCCGGAGCGCATCTCATGCGCGCCACCGGGCGACCCGCAAGCGTTTCGGAGCGGAACTTTCACCGCTGCGGTTTCGTCACGCTCTATACGCGCGCGTTGTGGGAGCGCAAGCGTGGCGCCCCGTGAACGGCCGTCGATGGCCGGCTGGCCCAGGTCTGATGCGCACGCCCTTTCGCTGGTAATCCGGGCCGAGCAAAAAGAGCAGGCAACGGTTCAAAGGTTTTTAAGCTCCCCTCGATGCAACTGCAGTTGTCGTCGCCGACGTAGCCAAGCGGTCGAAGGCAACTGATTTGTAATCAGTCCCCAGAAATGGGCACGCGGGTTCGAATCCCACCGTCGGCTCCATCATTCAAAACATGCAGAGAGTCAAACCAAAGTGGATGCGGTCCGGCCTCGTGCTCGTGTGCGAGCGATGTTTCAAGGAGCGCATCCCTGACGAAGATCCCGAGATCGCCGCGCAGATCGGCGACTTTCATCTGCGCAACTGGCTCAAGGACCGGCTGAAAGCGGAGGGCCGCTGGGGCCCGATTCGCGCAATCAGCACGAGCTGCATGGACGTCTGCGGGCGTGGACGCGTTACGGTTTGCATCGAGCCGCAAGAAGGTGAAACGACGGTGATGGCCGTCGATCCCGTCGCCGATCGCGAAGAACTCTATTGCGCGATCGTCGAGCGACTAGGCGAGCGCGACCTTAAGGCGTGAAGATCAGCAGCGTGTTGCTTTGGCGGCTGCCGCCCGGAACCGGCGCGCCGGCCGGAACATAGACGCGCGCTCCAACAACCGCAGCGCCGGTCCCGTGCCGGCCCTCGGGCAGCGGCGCGTATTCGTTCCACCGATTCGTCGACGGATTGTAGCCTTCGTTGGTGGCAAAAGCCGTCGACATGCCGCGCGCTTCGCCGCCCATGGCGAAGATCGTGTTGCGATCCACAGCCACGGCCATGCCGCTGCGCGCGCTCGGCATTGCAGCGCCCGGCATCCACGAGTTCTTAGCGGAATCGTAGATGTCGAGGTAGCTCGTATTGTGCGCCGGCGTGTCGATCCGTCCCGCGATTGCGTACAGACGACCGTCAAATGCCGCGAGTGCCATGTGGTCCCGGCCGATCGGCAGGGGGTCGCGCTCGACGTACCGGTTTGCCGCCGGATCGTATGCGTAATGAGTGCGAACGCTGTGCACGTCTCGCCCGCCGACAAGGTGGATTTCGTCGCCCAATACGGCGACCGACACCGAGCCCAAGGCGCGCGGCAGCGGTGCAATCGGCGACCACCGGTTGGTGGATGGATCGTAAACGTTCGCGTCGCTGACGGCGGCGTTGTTTTGTGAAGCGAATCCGCCAAAAGTATAGATTCGGCCGCGATAACCCACGGCACCGACGTGATTGAGACCGCGCGGCAACGGCGCGAGATCGTGCCATTCGCCGGTTACCGCATCGCCGGTCACGACGACGTCAAAGACTTCGACGAGCGACTGGTCGACGTTGCCGTTGGCGTAACCGCCGATTACGTATATGCGATTGCCCAGCGATGCGACCGCGACCTCGCTGCGCGCCACCGGCAGCGCCGGTCCGCTACTCCAAGCTCCCGGAAATCCCGCGGCGGCAATGAGTGCCAGCGCGGCAACGAGGCGCATCGTTCGTCCTTCGACTGCGCCGCTTACGCGGCGCGCTCAGGATGACAGAGCATCGGTATTATTGAAACTCGAACTCGGCTAGGTTCTTCTCAATCTTCCGCTTCACACGCTGGAGCGCGTTATCGATGGACTTCACGTGACGGCCGAGGTCTCGCGCCATCTCTTGGTAGCTCTTCCCTTCCAAGTACGACTCCAGCACCTGCGACTCGAGTTCAGAAAGGTTCTGCCGGATGCGCTGGCGGATGTCGTCGGAGACTTCCTGCGTAACGACGAGCTCTTCGGGATCTGACGTCTTCTGCGACGCCATCACGTCGAGGAGCGTACGCTCGCTGTCTTCGTCGTAGATCGGTTTGTTGAGCGAGATGTACTGATTGAGCGGGATGTGCTTTTGCCTCGTAGCCGTCTTGATCGCGGTGATGATTTGCCGGGTGATGCAGAGCTCGGCAAAGGCTCGGAAGCTCGAGAGCTTGTCGGCCTTAAAATCGCGTACGGCCTTATAGAGGCCGATCATGCCCTCTTGGATGATGTCCTCGCGATCCGCCCCGATGAGAAAGTAGCTCTTTGCCTTGATGCGAACGAAGTTCTTATATTTGTTGAGAAGGTATTCCATCGCGAGGTTATCGCCCGTCTTCGCGATGGCGACGAGGTCTTCGTCGACCGTTTGCTGGTACTCCACTCCATCCGAGACTGGATGGGTCATTGCCATAATTTCTCTATATGCCTCGTGGGTAAGACGAGCCGCAAGCGCAGGCCGCGACCCGTCGGCGCGGCACGTCGAGGCTAGTATATAGGAGGTTCCCCCTCCCGCGTCAAGGATGGAGCGAACAGTCCCGCTGCCTTAAGGCCTCGTATATGAGAATAGCGGCTGCCACCGAGGCGTTGAGCGAGCGGACCCGTCCTCGCATCGGCAGCTTGATCAAGTAGTCGCACTCCCGCTTGACCAGCGTAGCGAGGCCCGCTCCCTCAGAGCCCACCACGAGTGCCAGGTCTCTGTTGAGATCGGCCCGCGCCAGCTCGATGGCCTCTTCAGAAAGGTCGGCGCCGGCGACCCAGATGCCGGCCTTTTTCATTTCACGGATGGCTGCGGCAATATTAGCGACGCGCGCGACGGGCAGATGGGCCGCAGCGCCGGCTGCCGCCTTCCGAACCGTGGCATTAACGCCTGCGCTGCGGCGTGCCGGCAACACGATGCCGTCAGCCGCCGCCGCCTCAGCCGTACGGATCACGGCACCAACATTGTGCGGATCGGTCAAGTGGTCGAGGATGACGATGAGGCGAGGAACGGCGCCGCGGCGCCGTCGCGCGAGGATGTCGTGAAGGGAGACGTACGGAAAGGGCGGCGCCACCCCGATGACGCCTTGGTGAGCTCGAAGCGGCACGCCTTCGAAAAATGCGCGCGGCTGGTAGCGTATAGGAACGTTGGCCTCTCTAGCTTTGGCCAGGAGCGGGCGCAGGACACCGTCCTTGGCGCGATCCGCTGCGACGTGAATCGTTTGCAAGCGTTCGCCGGCGACGAGCGCTTCGTCGACCGCGTGGATGCCGTAGACCAAGTCGTCGAAATTTAGAGCGCTGAAGCGCCGACGCTCCACGTCGTGCCGTCCTTGGAATCTTTGACTTCAATTCCACAGCGCGCCAGCGCGTCGCGCAGCTTGTCGGAGGCGGACCAGTCTTTGGCGCGGCGCGCGTCGTTGCGTAGCGTGACGATTCGCTCGATCGCCTCCTGCGGCGTCACGCCAACGATCGCGTTTGTGGCGGCGTCGATGCTGTCACCCCGAGCTTGCCGAAGCGATTGGAGCGCGCGCTGCAGTTGCTCGATGAAGCCTGGAGCCAGTTCCACTGCGGGCTCCTCGCGCCATGATTGGTCCGGGGCTATCCCGAGAACGCCCAGCCAATACCCTAGGCGCTCGCAGCTCGTCTCCGAGCGCCCGGCGAAATCGTAGAGAACGGCGAGCGCGGCGGCGGTGTTCATGTCGTCGTCGAGCGCCGCTTCCATGCGCGCGTCGAGCTGTGGACTTTCAGCCGCCTGCGCGACGTCGCTTTGCGCCAACGTTCGGTACGCTGACTTCACCCGAGCCAGACCAACCCCCGCCGCAGCAATCGATTCCTCGGTGAAGTTCATGACCTTGCGATAGCCCGTTTGAAGAAACAGCCAGCGAATGGCTTGCGGGTCGTGGCGCTCGAGCAACTCCGCAAGAGGCTCGAAATTTCCGAGCGACTTTGCCATCTTGCGGTTGTCGAAGAGCAGCAGACCGCCATGCACCCAAAAATTCGCCATCGGCGGCCGCACCATGAGCGGTTCGCTCTGCGCGATCTCGTTCTCGTGATGCGGAAAGATCAAATCGGCACCCCCGCCGTGGATGTCGAAGCCGGTACCGTCGGGGTCGAGCAGCGCGCGCGCCATCGTCGAGCATTCGATGTGCCAGCCCGGACGGCCGTCGCCGTACGGCTCGAAGGGCCAGCGCGGCTCGTCCGGCTTGGCGAACTTCCAAAGCGCAAAGTCGAGTGGATCTTCCTTATGTTCGTCCACCTCAACGCGCGCGCCGGCTTCCAGCTCCTCGATATTGCGGTTGGCGAGCCGCCCGTATCTCTCAAAGCTCGCGACGCGATAATAAATGCCGTCTTGGGAGACGTAGGCGTGGCGCGCCGCGATCAGCTGGCGAATCATCGTTTCGATCGGCTCGATGTACTGCGTGGCGTGAGGCTCGCAGTCGTACTCGAGTACGCCGAGCTTACGCATCGACGCTTTGAACTCAGCATAGTGACGATCGACGATCGCGCGGTAATCTTCTCCGGTCGCTTTCTCCGCGTTGATGCTGCGGTCGTCGACGTCGGTAACGTTCTGGGCATACGTGACGCGAAATCCGCGGTGCGCGAGGTAGCGCCGCAGCACGTCGAAGAAGAGAAAGGAACGCGCGTGACCTAAATGTGCCTGAGCCGACGGCGTCAATCCGCAGACATAGATGCGGACGTTCGGCGAGTGCAGCGGTTCGAACGGCTCGACGCTGCGAGTGCGGGTATTATAAAGCCGAAGGATTAGATCACCCAGCTCCAGGCTTCTTCTTCGGATGACTCACCTTGTTCCAAGTCCACCAACCGCTTCTCAAGCTGTGCGAGCTTCCGCTCGAGCCGTACGATTGCGTCCGCGGTAAGGTCCGGCATCTCGACTTGCGGACGATCCGAGACGACGCGAATCGGTTTGCCATCCCGCGCAACGATTCTCGCGGGAACCCCGACGACGGTCGCGTTCGCGGGCACGTCTTTGACGACGACTGAGCCTCCGCCGACCTTTACGTTGTCGCCGAGCACGATGGCGCCGAGCACGCTCGAGTTAACGCCAATCGTCACGTTCCGCCCCAGGGTCGGGTGGCGCTTACCGTGCGAAAGACTCGTTCCGCCAAGCGTCACGCCCTGGTAGATGGTGCAGCCGTCGCCGACCGCGGCGGTCTCCCCGATGACAACGCCCGACCCATGATCGATGAAGATGCCCTTACCGAGCGCCGCCGCCGGATGGATTTCGATCTGGGTGAAAAACCGCGCCACGTTCGCGAGAAAGCGCGGCAAAATCGGGACGCCGCCGCGATGCAGAGCGTGGATCAGACGGTGGGCGACGAGCGCGTGAAAGCCGGGGTAGGAGAGCAACACGTCCAGCCACCCTCGCGCCGCCGGGTCGCGTTCGATCGGCGCCCGCAGGTCGGCTCGCACGGCGTCAAAGAGCATTTGCACAGTTTAACCCAAGCGATCAATGATCGGGTGCGCTCACCGAGGCTACCGCGAAGACCGCAAGGCCGGTGCCGTCGCCGGTATATCCCATGCCCTCGCTCGTCTTGGCTTTGAGGCCGACGGCCTGAACCGGAAGTTCGAGACGCGACGCCACGTTTGCGCGCATCTGCTCGACGAACGGCGCGAGCTTCGGAGCCTCGACGACGATCGTCGCATCCACATTGAGGATTGCAAAGCCGGCCCCGCGAACCGCGGCGGCGCAGTTCTGGAGCATCTCCATGGAATCGGCGTCCTTCCAGCGCGCATCGCTGTCGGGAAAGCGGGCGCCGAGGTCGCTGAGTGCGGCAGCGCCGAGGAGGGCGTCGGCCAGCGCGTGGGCGACCACGTCACCGTCGGAGTGCCCGAGCGCTCCTCGCGCGGAAGGAACTCGCACGCCGCCGAGAATCAGCGGGCGTCCTTCGACGAGCCGGTGTGCGTCGAAGCCGTGACCGACGCGCATCATCTTGCGCTTGCAGCGAGCGCGCGATCTTGCAGAATCGCTCGTGCGCGGGCGACGTCGGCAGCCAGCGTTATCTTGAAGTTCTCGCTCTTCGACGGAACGACGACGACCTCGATGCCGATCCGCTCGAGCAGAGCGGCGTCGTCGGTGGCATCGACTCCGTCGCGTTCTGCGCGTTCGTGAGCGGCCCAGAAATCGGCGGCCAGGGCAAACTGCGGCGTCTGCGCCGCCCACAGCGTGGCGCGATCGAGCGTCGCGTCAACTCGAAGCGAGCTCGGCTCGACGTGCTTGATCGTATCGACGACCGGGGTTGCAAGCAGCGCGGCTCGCCCCGCGCTTACCGCGCGCATTCCTGCGCGCACGTCGTGCGCGCTCACGAGCGGGCGGGCGCCGTCGTGCACGAGCACACCCTCAGACTCTTGCCGAACCGCTTTCAAGCCTTCGTAGACGCTCTGCTGGCGCGTCGCGCCTCCGCGGACGACGCGCGGCGTGTGTCGAGGGGCAAACCGCGCGAAAAGCGCGGCCATGGCATCGAACGACTCAGGCTCGGTCGCGACGACGAGTTCTGAAACTTCCGGCATCTCCGCAAAGGTCCGGATAGACCATCCCACCATTGGGACGCCGGCGAGCTCGAGAAATTGCTTCGGACCGCGCAAACGCGTACCGCGACCCGCCGCCACAATGACGGCAGCCCATTTCAAGAGGCGATTCCCTCACGTTTGGGTCGAGCGAAGATCAAACGCCCCGCGACGGTTTGCAGCACGCTGGTGACGATCACGTCGGTCTCTTCGCCAATCAACCGACGTCCGTGCTCGACCACGATCATCGTCCCGTCTTCGAGGTAGCCGACGCCCTGGTGAAACTCCTTGCCCTCGCGTATGACGGCTACGTGCAGTTCTTCGCCCGGAAGCACGACCGGCTTGACGGCGTTGGCGAGTTCGTTGACGTTTAGCACCGAGACGCCTTCGACGTGCGCGATTCGATTAAGGTTATAGTCGTTGGTGACCAGCTTGACGCCAAGGTCTTGCGCGAGCCGGACCAGCCGCGCGTCGACGTTTCCGGGCGCCATGTCGTCAAAATCGCGTTCGCTGATCTCGACCACGGAAAGCTCCTGAAGCCGGCTGAGCACGTCGAAGCCCCGCCGGCCGCGGGTGCGCTTGAGTGGATCGACTGAATCTGAGATTGCCTGAAGCTCACGTAATACAAAGCGTGGGACGATGAGCGCGCCCTCGAGGAAGCCGCTCTCCACGATCTCGACGATGCGACCGTCGACGATCGTAGAGGTGTCTACCAGCTTCGAGCTGCCTTCCACACCGCTTCCGACAACGCTGCGCGGAACCGGAACGATGCGAATCTTCGCCCCGATGCGGGCGCCCAAATAGGCCGCAAAGATGGCGACGATGAGGTAGAGTACAATGGCGACATAGGTCCCGGCACGGCCAAAGTCGGAGATAAGCTCAAAGACGATCCCTTTGATGAGGAATGCGATCAAGAGGCCGACGATTAAACCGGCGGCGCCGCCGGCGATCTCTGCCGGCGTAAGTCGCTCCATTGCACCTTCGGTTTGACGGAGCTGATTCTCGAAGAGCGCCTGAGCGAGCGGTGCGAGGAGCGCGCCGACGAGAGCGCCGACAACCGGAGAGAGAATTAAAAAAGCAACCTGAAGCGCCTCGTTTGCAAAGTGCGGCGAAAGCAGGCTGAAGTAGGCCTCGCGCCCCAAAAGAAAGCCGGTAACGCCGAAGACGACGATGAAAGCGCCGCGCAAGACCGTCTCAGAGAGCGCGTTCGGTGTTACTCGAATGTTATGAAAGCTCCGCAAACATCGTTGGCAAGAAATCGACCTTGCGGCGTCAGCCGCATGGTGTCTCCGACGCGCTCCAGCAGTCCCGTCTGGGCGAACCGAGTTACGACGGTAGCGTAATCCGCCATCACGTCGATACCATAGCGTTCTTTGAACTCGCTCAACCCAACTCCCTGCGCCGTCCGCAACGCGAGCATGAGCGCCTCGCCCACGCGTTTGCGACCTTCCAGCCGCTCGGCTTCCGACGGAATCGGCTTACCCTCCAGTGCCGCCGCGACGTACTCCTCCAAAGATCGCGTGTGCACGCTGCGCAGACCGTCGCGATAGGATGCCGCGCCGACGCCGAGTCCGACGTACTCCCCGTTCGCCCAGTAGTTCAGGTTGTGCGCGCAGCGATGTCCGTGGCGGGCAAAGTTGCTGATCTCGTACTGCTCGTAGCCGGCGCCTTCGAGCATCTCGATTGCGATGGCGTACAGCTCGGCTTCGCGCTCGTCGTCAAAAAAAGCCGAAGGTTCGCGCGCTCGCCACAGAGCGTACGGCGTACCCTCTTCGATCGTCAGGCCGTACGCGGAAATGTGGTCGACCTCTAGCGCGATCGCCGTCCGTAAGGTCTTGCGCCAACTCGCCGGCGTCTGGCCCGGAACGGCAAAAATCAGGTCGAGTGACAGCGACTGCAGTTTCGCGGCGCGCGCTTGTGCGACGACGCATTCGATTTCTGCGATCGTATGCTTGCGCCCCAGCGTTCGGATCTCGTCCGGCTCGAAAGATTGCACGCCGACCGACAATCTCGTGATGCCCGCCAGACGATATGCGAGCAGATCGCCGGCGCGCACCAGTTCCGGATTGAGCTCGATAGTGACTTCGCAGGCACCGCTAAAACGTTCGCGCAGGGATGAAAGCAGGTTTTGAATCGTGAGCGAGTCATACGCGTTCGGCGTCCCTCCGCCCAAATAGATCGAGTTGGCCGGCGCCGGCGATTCTCGCTCGATCTCGCTGCAGAGAGCGTCGAGATAGCGTTGCGCGACGTGCGCGCGCAAGGGCCACTTCGCGAAATCACAGTACGGACAAATATAAGGACAAAACGGAAGATGGACGTAGACGCCAAGCATGGCGACCCGTTTCTACGTGGCAGCGAGATGCGGTACGATGAGCTCGCTGATCTTTCCGACGACGTCCTGATTGACTTCTTGGACGGCCGCTCCAATTGCGTGTTTGAGCGCGTTTCGACCGGCGCGCCCGTGTGTCACGATGCAGTTTCCCCGCAGACCGAGCAGCGGCGCTCCGCCATAGGTTTCGTAATCGAAGCGTTTACGCAACTGTTTGAGGGCAGGAGCAAGCATTGCCGTCCCGAGCTTGGTCAATAAGTTGCCGCCCAGGAGCGCGTCGCGCATCACGTGCGCAAGATCGGCAATCATGCCTTCGCCGGTCTTAAGCACGACGTTGCCCACAAAGCCGTCTGCGACGATTACATCTGCGACGTTGTGGAAGAGGTCGCTTCCCTCGACGTTCCCGATGAAACGTACCGGCGCCGCCTCCAGAAGCCGCGCCGCTTCGAGCACGAGCTGATTGCCTTTGTTGCGTTCCTCGCCGACGGAAAGGATGCCGACGCGCGGCGCGGCGACGTTCAGCACCGCTCTCGCGTACGCAGATCCCATGATTGCGAATTGCTCGAGCCATTCGGGCTTGCAATCGACGTTCGCTCCCGAATCCAGCAAAACGGTCGGGCCGTTGAGCGCCGGCCACACCGTCGCAATCGCGGGACGAGAAATGCCTTCGATCGTGCGCAGCTTAATCAAAGCGATTGCAAGGAATGCGCCGCTGTTGCCGGCTGAAACGACCGCGTCTGCCTCCCCTTGTTTGACGAGATTGACGGCGACGCCCAGCGACGTTCGGTCGCACGAGCGAGCTGCCGAGGATGGCGAGAGGTCCATTGCGACCGCCTCGGGGGCGTGGACGCCGCGGACTCTTTCGGCACCGGGTCCGCGCAAAAGCGGCCGAACGCGGTGTTCGTCGCCCACCAACAGAATCTCCGCGTCGAACTCCTGCGCGGCAAGCAACGCGCCCGCAACGATCTCCTGCGGCGCGTGGTCGCCTCCCATCGCATCGATCGCGATGCGCGCTCGGCTCATGGCCGCCCGTCTTTCGGAACCACCCTGGGAATCCTTGCCTATCGTCAACTTTTCAGGCTTGCCCGAGCGTCGGGTAGCATGGTACTATCTGCCGGCTATGGCGAAACGGTGCGAGGTGTGCGGCAAGGGGCCCAAAGCGGGCAATAACGTCAGTCACGCGATGAACAAGACGAAGCGGCGCTGGCTTCCCAATCTGCAAGCGGTGCGCATTGACGACAAGGGCGTTCATCGTACCGCACGCGTCTGCACCGCCTGTCTGCGCTCGAACCGCGTAACGCGACGCGCCTGAGGATCTACCGCTCGAAGTGATCCCAGCCGGCGGGCTCGACCGGTACCCCGTTCCAAACGACACCGCGTTGAGCGCATAGGACGCCTACCCGAGAGAGCCGGCGTGAAAAGCGCACCGCAAAGCGTTCGGCTAGATGAGAAAAAGAGCGCGGCCGAATCGCGGCGAGCAGCTCGAAATCTTCACCACCGGCCAACGCGAAGCGCTCGGGATCTTCCTTGCATGCTCGAGCAAAGGCCCGAGCCGATTCCGCCACAGGAATAGAGTCGATCGCCGCGCCGCATCCGCTTGCGGCGGCGAGCCGATGAACGTCGGTTGAGAGACCGTCGGAAAGATCCATCATCGCGCGCACGTCACGGCTTGCGGCGAGAAAGCGTCCTTCGGCGATGCGCGGCTCGGGGCAGCGGAAACCTCGCAGCGCCTCCTCCGTGAGTTCGTCGCCGATGTTCTCGACTTTGCGCGTCAGCTCGAGACCGGCGCGTGCCGCCCCCAACGCGCCGGTGACCGCGAGCACGTCACCGGGGCGTCCGGCGGCGCGCGTCTTTGCCTGTGAAGCGCGGACTTCGCCTACGACCGTAATCGCTATCGTCAAGGCCCCGGCACGCGAAAGATCGCCGCCGACGATTGCGAGCTTACAGCGCGTCGCGCACGCGGCCACTCCCCGGTAAATCTCCAGGATGTCTCCCAGGTTCGTGCCTTGGGGAATTCCCAGCGCGACCGTTGCAAGCACCGGACGAGCACCCATCGCGGCCAAATCGCTCGCACTGGTCGCCATCGCCCGCCAGCCGGCATCGCCAAGCGTCATCGCGTCGCGGGTAAAATCGACGCCTTCGACGAGCATATCGGTCGAAATGGCGCTGCGATGCGAGCGTGAGGGTTGCCAAAGCGCCGCGTCGTCGCCGATACCAAGCTTAACCCTGACCCGAGGCGAAAGGCCACGCGGTTCGACGAGCTCGCGAATCGCCTCGACTACTTCGTTTTCGGTCACGCCAAAAGCGCGCGAATGCGGCGCAACTCCGCCGCCGGATCCGTCGCGCCAAAGAGCGCCGAACCCATCACGAGCGCGTCGGCGCCCGCGTCGACGAGACCGCGCGCGTTCTCGCTGCCGACGCCCCCGTCGACTTCGATCAGACACCCCGGATTGCGTCGGTCGACGAGCGCGCGTGCCTGGCGAACTTTTTCAAACGTCCGGGCAAGGAATTTCTGTCCCGAGAAGCCGGGGTTTACGCTCATGACCAGGACGGTCTGGCAATCCTCGATGACGTCCTGCAGCATCTCCACCGGCGTCTGAGGGCAGATTGCCAGTCCCGGCTTCGCTCCACAATCGCGAATCCGAGAGAGCAGGCGCTGCGCGTGAGCCGTCGCCTCTAAATGAAACGTGATGCGATCGCATCCCGCGGCACGGAATTCGTCCACATAACGCTCCGGTTCGACGATCATCAAGTGGGCGTCGAAAACCAGCGGCGAGAGCCTGCGCAAATCGGCAATGATCTTTGGCCCCCAGCTGATGTTCGGAACGAAGCGTCCATCCATCACATCTAGATGCAAATAGTCGGCGCCGCCGTCTTGTACGCTCGCGATTTGCTCGGCGATGCGCGCAAAATCCGCAGAAAGCAGCGACGGCGCCAGAATGGTCATCGCCTCACCCTTCGCCCTTCGACCTTCGACTCCGGCGCTTCGCGCCTTCGCTCAGAAAGAAGCAACTTCCGTTTGGATGACGCCCCTGCTTGCGGTCAGGGCGACACTCGCGGCGAAGACGATGCACCTTTGAGGCCATAGACTTTCGGCGGCTCCGCGCCGAGACGCTCTTCGCTAACGAGCACGTTATTGACATACATATCGAGCAACGACGTGCCGACCGCCGTAACGGTAAAATCGAGCTTTTGCCCGGGCTCGGCGAAGGCGTGGTAGAAATCGTAACGCCCGGTCGCGTCGGTGAGTGAAAGGCGCACGTCGAGCTGCTCGCCGTTCTGGACGTTTGTCGGCTCGGGAATCGAAACGAGCACGCGCACTTGGCGAAGGATGTAACCGGATTCGTTCGGCCCCGCGCTCACCTGCAGCGCGACCGGATCGTACGAGGCAATCTTTGCCTTCGGCGGGGGAAGCTGACGTGCGACCATCCCATGCGGCGGTCCGCCCTTTCCGAGCGGGGTCCACACGACCTGGCCGAGCTTGATGCCGGCGTCGGTTGCAAGCCTGCGCGCTTGATCGATCGTTAAGCCGACGAAGTCGGGCACGGTCAGGTTCGCGCGTCCCCCGCGGCTAACGACCAGCGCCACGGCGTCGCCTTCGTGCACGCTGACGAGCGGCGCTGGATTCTGTGAAATAACATGCCCTTCGGGGATAAGGTCGCTTCGCGCATAGACGACCCTGCCGAGCTGCAGATGTGCCTGAGAGAGATCGAGCTCGACCTCGCGCATGGATTGATAGCGCAGATCCGGCATCAGGCGCGCGACGATGCCGTCGCTGATCACGAACGAAACCTGCCTGCCTTGTCGTACCTGGTCGCCGGCTTGCGGGCGCTGCATGATGACGACGTCTTTTGGATAGCGATCGCTCGTGGTGTGATCGACGACGGCGGAGCTGAGTTTCAAGCGCGCGACCTCGGCGTTCGCGTCGCTGAGCGTTTGGCCGACGAACGACGGTACCGTGACGGTCGCGGCCGACGGTAAAAGAAAATCGTAGATCTGGCGCCCAAACCATACGACGACGGCGACGAAAACGACCAGTACCAGCGGGAAGATCCAATCGCGCGGCAAGTACGCGGCGAGCGACGATCTCAGGCGAGGGCCTCCGCCGGTACGTGACTGAAATCGAGATTGCTGAAGACTCTCTGCACGTCTTCGTGCTCTTCGAGCGCTTCGAGAAAGGCCAGCGCGGAGGAAAGCTGGGCGTCCTGCAAATCGAGCTTCGTCTTGGCGCGCATTCCGAGATAGACGTCGGAGACCTTGGTGCCGTGGCCGCGCAGGTCGTCGCGGACGCCGGCCAGGCGCGTCGGCTCCGTGTACACGATGGCCAGGTCCTCGTCGTACTCGATGTCGTCGACCCCGTCGACGAGCGCCTCTTCGATCAGTGCCTCTTCCGCTTTTCCGGCCGGATCGATTTCGACGACGCCTACCGGGTCGAACATCCACACGACGCCGCCGCTCTCGCCAAGAGTGCCGTCGTGCCGGCTAAAGAGAAAGCGCAGCTCCCCCGCCGTGCGGTTGCGATTATCGGTGGCCGCATCGATGACGACCGCTAAGCCATGCGGGCCGTAGCCCTCGTAGCGAATCTCCTCGATCTCACGCTCGTCGTTCTGTGCGGAGCTGCGGGCGATAGCGCGCTTGATGTTCTCGTGCGGCATGTTGAACTCTCGCGCCTTTTCGACCGCCATTTTGAGACGGTAGTTGGCCTCCGGATCGGACGAGCCGCCCTTTGCAGCGAGAATGATCTCCTTGCTCAGCTTGGTAAAAAGGGCACCACGCTGGGCGTCCACTTTGCCCTTCTTCAGTTTGATGTTGTGCCATTTCGAGTGTCCCGACATGCGAACGGTCTTCGCTAACCCGGCCCGATAATCCAGGTCGGAAACCACATCCGCGCGTGCCAAGCGTTCCAGCTAATCGGATGGGCCGCCAAAATCGGATAGAAAAAGAAAAAGCTCAAGGCGGCCGCACTCATGTAGGCGCCGACGCCGAGGCCGCCCAACCAGCGCGCGCTCTCCCGGCGCTGCGCCCAGTGCCAAAGGCGCTGGAGTATCACGACGTTGCACAAACAGATCAGCGGGATGTCGACGTAAAAATGGTACGCGAACGTGATGCGCGGCGATCGTATCCACGGCAACCACTGAAGTAAATACGTGATGACGATCAGGGCGTAGGCTTTGTTGCGTTCACGCCAAGCCAAGACGGCAACCCATGGAACGCAGAGCAAGCCGAACCAAAGGATCACGGGGTTGGGCAGCGACGTGATCTCATAGACGCAGCACGCGTTGGGATTGGTCGGATCTTTGCGATGATCCTGATAGAAGTACGCGATCGGCACGTAATCGATCGGCCACTCCCACCATTTTGAGGAGTACGGATGCGTCGCTTTGAGGGTGTCGTGGTATTCGAACATCGAATACTGGCGATAGACGAGGTCGTTGGCGTTATGGATCTCGCCGGGATCGGGGGAATGGCGCGCCAAATCCGGCACCCAGACCAGGGCGTATACCGTCGCGCTCACGAGGACGATCGTGGCGAGCGCGGCATCGATTCGAAATCCTCGCGGATTTCCCCATAGCGTTGGCCGCAAAGGAGCGAGATAGCGCTGCAGCCACACCAAGATTAGCACGACAAAGCTGACGCCAAACCCCATGACGCCGTACCATTTGGTGCTGACGAGCAAGCCCAATGCGACCGTAAAGAGAATCAGCCAAAGCTTTGAGGAGCGGCCACGTTCGACGGCTCCGCCCGCGCGAATCTCGTCGTCGGCGTAGATGGCTTCCCCCACGGGCGTCTCATAGCTCACGCTCCCGTCGCGCCGGTACTCGATCGTTAGCGGATCGTCACGATAGACCAAGGCGCCGCCCTTAGCCTGCGACATTGCGCCGCGCTGAATTCGGCCCCGCGCATCGATCGTACCGCCATCCGCTGCAAAGACCGCGGTTCCCGCCCTGTCCCGTAACGCGTAGGAGCCTTCCGCGTAAGTAAGCTCCCGCCGAGCGTCGCCCAAAAATCGCGGAAACGCTAAATACCGAACGAGCAGGTAGGAAAGAGATGCGACGTAGAGCGTGACCACCACGGTTGCCGCGGCATCGAATCCCCAAAAGACACGACACGCTTGTCCGACCGCGGCGCCGACGGCCAACGCCGCCGCAGCACCTGAAACGAATTTCCAAAACGGAACAACGACGTGGGCGCGTAAACCGACCTGCGAGCTGATCCAGAAACGATAGAACGCATAGACGGCGAGCGTCGCAAAGAAAACGACGAAGCCTTCCGGAGTAGCGATGCGCGATTGGACGAAATGCATCCCGTCGAAAGTGAGCAGCAGCGCGGCAATCAACGCAAAGATCGTCGAGCCGGTAACTCGTTTTGCAAAAACGTACAGGAGCATGACTACGAGCGCCCCAAACACGACGTCGAGAAAGCGCCAGCCGTACGAGTTATCGCCGTTGCTTAGGTGGCCGACGACGGCGTTCAATGCGGTCCATCCTCCGAGCCCGTGCCCTGCCGGCATGCCGCCGAAGAGCATCATCGAGAATGTGATCAAAAGTTTGCTCAGCGGCGGGTGCGTGTTTTCGTAGATGCGCAGGTTTTGCAGATACTCTTCACCGGCACGCGCGAAGTAGATTTCGTCGAACACTTTTTCGGGCGGCCACCAGTACCCGACGAACGAGAGTATGAAGTTCCCGACGCCCAGCACCGTCACGATCGCGTAGTCGAGGGGCAAGCGCATCGACGCCAAGCCCTCGCGAGGATCGAACCAGCTGCGAGCGCCGTCCTGCGCCGCCCGCGAAGACTCGGCCCGAGCGCGGCCACCGTCCCGCGGCGCCGTCTCCGTCTCCACGGCTCCAAGGTATTTATAGCCTAGACCAAAGAACGCAACGATCCCAAGCGCAGACAGAACCGGCGTCCAGACGCCCCACAGGTTCTGCGCGTTGAGTCCGGCGACGTTGTTGGTGACGACGTTCAAATATTCCAGGCTATAAACGAGGTTCGCGAAAAGCACTACGGAGAGCGCGATCGTGCCCCAAAGGTAGCGCCGCGCAAATGGGATGCAGGCGATGGTAAAGAGCAGCCCGTTGAAAAGATAGCGTTCGTGCATGCGCGTGGCAAGCACGAAGAATGCGAGCGTTGCGACCGCGCAGCCTTCGAGCAGCGATTGGGACGTCCGCTCTTGCACGTAGCGCCAGACGATGAGGGCGAGCGCTGCGAGAACGAGCAAAATGCCCCAAACGTACTGTTTTAGGCCCAAGATAGGTTGAGTATCCGGTACCCAGAGCGTTCCGCGCACCGCCCAAAGATTAAAAGCGTTGACGCTGTTGTACGGATAGACGTTCGAACCGTACGCATAGCGCTCCCACAGCCACACCAATGCCGCAATTGGGTTGCTCGGATGGAACGGCTCGGTTAGGATCAGCGCGAGGAGGATTGCTGCGCCGGCTCCAATCGCGCTCGCGACGACGCGCGCGCGGCGGCGTTGCGGATCGACGAAGGCGAAGGCCACGAGCAGGGGCAACAGCACGGCGGCTTGAGGCTTTATCAGCAGCGAATATGCGAACGCGAGCCACGCACCGACAATCCACGCCATCCGTTCGAGCCCCGCATCGGACGGATGGTCTTCGCTGCGCAGCAATGCATAGATAGCGACCAAAGCCAGTCCACCCGAAATGGAGTCGACCTGTCCCCAGAGAGCCGAAACGTAGATCGTCGCCGGATTGAGCAGATAGAGCGCCGCGGCAGCAAGCGCAAAACCGGCGTTGGAAAACCGGCGGACGATTGCATAGAGCAGCGCGCCGACGCCGAGATCGGCGAGGATTGCAGGCAGCTTGACGAAGTTTCGTAGCACCGCGAAGCCGTGATCGTGCGCGGCAAAAAAAAGGTGCCAGAAATGACCGACCGCGGCGAGGATGTAAAAATACCCGGGCGGATAATCGGCGAAGCCGATCGTGGAGTAAAACGTTGCAAAGCCGTGCCGGCTTAAGCCCACCGCCCAGGCTGTATACGTGTCGACATCGGTCTTAAAGCCTTCGTTGTTGATGAAGAGCAGCCGTACGACGAGCCCGGCGAACAGGAGCGCCGGCAGCGCCCACGTCAGCGAACCCTGCCGTGCCGCCGCGGGAGCCGTACCATTGACGTTCACGTCTTTCCCGTTGCGTCAGCCGGCGGCGGCAAGACCCAGCGTACCGCAGAGAAACTCGCGAAGCTCTCGATTCGGATGGCTCTCGAGTACCGCGAGATGCTCACCGGCCGCCCGTGTGGCGGCTTCGCGCGCTCCCAGAGAGTCGAGGGCGTTGACGGTGCGTTCGACGGTGGCACCGTCGAGCGAATCTCCGCGCGCGTACGCGTCGGCGACAACCGTCCGCGCCGGCGAGAGCGGCTGTGCGATTGCCCACACGACCGGGAAGGTCCACTTTCTACGCGCAATATCGCTCGCAACCGTCTTGCCCGTTTCGTCCACCGATGACCAGATGCCGGCGACGTCGTCCCGAATTTGGAACGCCATGCCGTACGCGCGGCCGACGGCGCCGTACTGCGCAATCGTCGAATCGTCACAGCCGGCGGCGTGCGCGCCGAGCCGGCAGGAGGCATCGAAAAGTTGCGCGGTCTTACACTCGATCATTCGATAATAATCGGCTAAGGCGACGGACCGCTCGGATTCGAAGTAGAGATCGAGCGACTGACCCTCGCACATCACCGCATGGGCTTCGTGCAAAAGCGCGAGCATCCGCAAGACGCGACGCGCGGCAAGATGCTCGGCGGCATGCTCGAGGCTGAGAAAGCTTAGCGCGCACATCGCGTCACCGGCATTGATCGCACGAGGGACGCCGTAGGCGCTCCAAAGCGTTGGGCGCCCGTGACGGAGCTCGTCGCGGTCCTCGATGTCGTCGTGGACGAGGGAATAGTTGTGGAAGATTTCGACCGCCACGGCCGCATCCAGCGCGTGCTCGAGCGGTGCTCCCTCGCTGATCGCAACACGCAACACCATTTGCGGGCGCAGCCGCTTGCCGCGTCGAGCGGGTCCGTACGGAGCGTACCCGAAGTGGCGCAAAAGACTATCGGAGATCTCTTTCGATCCCCGATATCCCGTAATCCGTTCTTCGAGGGCGCTCTCGAAACGCTCGGTGAGGCCGGCCATCCTAAGCAACCTCTGAAGCGGCCAACTCCTCCATCCGTGCCTCGACCTTATCGACGAGCCATCCGGGAGTCGATGCGCCCGACATCAGACCCGCGACGTCAACGCCTCTAAACCACTCTTTCTCGAGCTCGTCGGGTCCCTCGATGTGGTACGCGCGCGCACCGTGCGATTCGGAAAGATCGGCGAGATGCTTCGTGTTTGCCGACGTTTTTCCGCCCACGACGACCATGACTTGGACGTCCTTCGCCAGCCGCAGCGCTTCGTTCTGGCGGTTGTGCGTATCGGTGCAAATCGTGTTGACTGCGCGTACTTCATAGTATTTTGCCGAGAGCGCGCGAACGATCTCCGTGAATCCTTCGCCGGACCACGTCGACTGAACCACGACGCCAACCCGGCTCGAGCGCGGAAGCCGCTCGACGTCTTGCACGGATTGAATGCACCAGGCACCCGGCACGTGACTAAGGGTGCCTTTTACCTCGGGATGATTCGGATCGCCGATGACGACGATCTTGTAGCCGTCGGCTTTGAGCTTTTCTGCCTGAACGTGAATCTTGGTTACCATGGGACAGGTGGCATCGATTATCTCGAGTTTCTTTTCGTTAGCCTTTTCGAAGACGTCCACGGGCAAACCGTGAGCGCGAACGAAGAGCGCACCCGCGTCGACGTCGTCCACCGTTTGAGCGTTCTTGAGACCGCGCGCGGCGAGCGATTCGACCATCTGCGGATTATGCACGACGTGACCAAGGGTCGTCACGTCACCGCGTGAAGCGATCGCCTCTTCCGCCTTTTTCACCGTAATGGCGACGCCGAAGCAAAAACCTTGAACGGACGCCTTACGTATCTCCACGGACACTCTCCGCCAGCACTTCGATCGCCATCATGAGCTTGGTCGTGAACTTCGCCAACTCATCGCGCGTTGCTTTCCGATCGGGAGGAGGCCGCAGAGGCGCTCCAAACGCCACCTCGACGGGACCCAGGCGCAGCGCCCGGTCGGTGCCGCGGATATACGCCGGGACAACCGGCGCCTGTGAGAGCGAGGCAAGGAGGGCGACGCCGGTTTGCGGAGCGACCACACCCCGGCGGTTACGAGTCCCTTCGGGGAAGATGCCAACTGCGCCGTCCGATTCCAGCACTTTAAGCGAGCGCTTGATCGCAGCGGCCGCGCTGCCTCGGCGATCGACCGCATAGGCACCGAGCGCGCGGATTACGACGCCAAGAATCGGAACCGCAAAGAGCTCCTTCTTGGCCATATATCGAATGCGGCGCGGGCAGAGACACCCCAAAAGCGGCGGATCGAGATATGAAAGATGATTGCAAGCCAGGATGAGCGGCCCGCTGGGCGGCACGTTTTCGCTGCCGACGACGCGCGCGCGCCAAAGCGTTCGCGCCATCGACCGCACGACGATCTTCGAGAAGTCGTAGAAACGGGAGTTCATCTGCGCTCCCCGCAGCCGCGCGCGACTATGGCACAGACCTCACCGACGACATGCTCGGCATCGATCTCGCTCGAGTCGATGATGTGCGCGTCGAGCGCCGGAGCAAGCGGGGAGATCGCTCGCGTGCGATCGAGCCGATCGCGCTCCTCGATTTCTTCAGCCAAACGGTGCGCGTCGACGTTCACGCCGGCTCTTTCGAGCTGCATGCGACGTCGCGCGATGCGTGCAGGAACCGAGGCGGTAAGGTAGATTTTCACGGTCGCATCCGGCAAGACGACGCTGCCAATGTCGCGCCCGGCCATCACGACGGAACCTTGCTCCGCGATGCGACGCTGAACCCGCACCATCTCCCGACGCACCTCGGCGTGGGCGGAAACCGCCGAAACGATGGCGGTAACTTCGTTGCCGAGCAGCTCGGCCTCGTCCAGTTCGCGCCCCCCGGCGACGATGCGAAAGCCCAGTGGAGCGCAATCGTCGAGCTTCACTTCAATCGGCGCGGCCGCCATCAGCCGCGTGAGCGCTGCGCCGTTGTCAACATCGGTACCGGTGCGTAAGGCGAGTGAGGCGAGCGCACGGTACATAGCTCCCGTGTCGAGATAGAGTACTCCCAGCCGCCGCGCGGTCGCGCGGGCGACCGTCGTTTTTCCGGAGGCCGCCGGGCCGTCAATGGCAACCTGCAGCCGCGGCCGACCGCTCACTACGCGTCGAGAAATCGGTGAGCTTGGGGCTGCGATAGATTCGGGTCGATTTGCCCTTCCAACTGGGTTTGCATGCGCTCGAATGCGCTCGGATCGCTGCCGTAGATATATTGCCTGCTGTTGACGAGAAACGCATAGGCCTTGCCATTGGGAAGCTGCTCGGCCCAGGTGTTGGTACCCGGCATCGAACCCTCCCGCGCCCAATCGGCACCCGGCTGCGGGGTTCCGACACCCCAAATCAGGTATTTCTTCATCAAGGCCAGCATGGAGTCGGCACTCGTCGCAATTGCCGAAGCGCCGCCCGCGACTTCCAAGACCATGCCGTCGCCACCGTAAGGATATGGATACGACTTCTTCGACGTCACGTAGACCGCCGACAACCCTCGATACGATGAATAGTACCTTGCAACTTCGTGTGGAAGCCGCTTGCCGACCGTGGGCGAAATCAGCACGTTCTGGAGGCCGAGGGAGCCGGCGACTTCCTTTGCGATGTAATCGGCAAAGCTTCGGCCCGACGCCTTGGCAATCACCAAGCCAAGCACCGTGTAGCAGAAGTTGCAGTATGCATACACCTTGCCCGGCGGCTCTTGCAGCGGCTGCGACAGCTGATATCGGACGTAATCCACCGCATCGACGGCATGCTTCAAATGAAGGGCCCGGGCGATGGCGCGCATCGCAAAGGTTGGATCGTAGTACGGCGGTTTAGAATCGTCCCAGCCCGATTCGTGCGCAATCAAGTCCTCAATCGTAATGTCGTAGACACGCTTGTCGACCTTGGCGTGCACCGGAAGCGGCTTGGTTATCCCTAAGTAGCCGAAAACTTTCGCTTCGGGATTGACTTTGTGGTCTTTGATCAGATCGTACAGCGCCGCGTCGACCCACGCTTTCGTGTTGCTCGCCAGACGCATGATCGTGGCCGGCGTCGTAGCGGACCGCGCGCGGCCACGATACGTATAGCCGTGCGAAAATATGGTCTTCCCTTTTTCGGAGACCGCAAGCTGAGCGTTGCCCACGTGCTGCGCGACCATGAATTGCACAACGAGCCTGTCGAGCGCCGAATTCTCGCCAATGCCGTTGATCGAGATCTTCGAACTATCACCGGCCGCGGCGAAGTGAAGCGGTTGAGGAACCACTCCCGCGCTACCGGAGTTCGACCGGCCGTCGCAAGCGACCAAAAGCGCTACAAGCGCCAGCCCAACGCCTGCCATTGAAGCGGGGTTGGCTAGCCTCGCCATCGCATGCAAAGCCTCCGTTCCGAGATCGCAGCGTTGCTGACTTCATTGGCTAGCGGGGAAAAGGAACCCGCAACCGGCGGGCGGAGAACCGACGCGTCTCGGGAATAGCTTTGAGTCTTTCCTTCTGCTTGATTGGAGGCTCTATGCTCATTTATGCCCGTCGCTGCTTTGCGTTATCTGCGGTTGCCTTGCTACTCGCTGCCTGTTCCGGAGGGCTGGGAGGAACTTCCACTCCGTCGGCGTCATCCGCGCAAAGCGACGTCTCGAGCGCGGCATCCTCGGTATCCGACGACGTCGCGCTCTCGACTCGGACCGCAATGGCAGCTCTCGACGCGGCGCCCTTGGTGAGCGGGCCAAGCCGCGAAGTAACTCGCCGGCTCCCGATTCAGTCTAGCGCGAAGGGCCCGGCTTTCCTCATCGACTTTGTGGAGGCCGGCTTAGCCCAGGGCGGCGTGCCGTGCATTACTTGCGTTGACGGTGCTTCAACGCAAGATAATATCGGCTTGACCGGTCCCGTCAGTTACGTCCCGAAGAAGACAGAATGGCAATACTCGCTGTCGTTTAGCGTCGCGAAGCTCAAAGCGACGTGCAAGATTGCGTGGGCCATTACCGCGGGCAAAAAGCTGATCGACAGCTTCGCGGTGAACGCAAAAATCGATCAAACCGGCGGCTACGTCCTCTATGGACTCGATCGTAAGCGGAAGTCCTATTCCGGTGCCGCGCAGCTGACGGGGAAGGTGACGTGTGGCAAGGCCGGCTCCCAGACAGCGCAAGCGCCACTCTACTTCGAATAAATCGTACTCCGCGGCTTTCACGTCGCCACGGAGTCGCCGGCGGCACGTCCTCGGAGGGATTTAGAAGCCACGTAGAACGCTTTCTCGTGGCGAAGACGCGCGCGATTTATTTTTGCTCCGCCTGCGGTTTTGAATCGCCCCGATGGCTCGGGCGTTGCCCCCAGTGCGAAGCCTGGAACTCTTTCGACGAGCGGCCGACGAACGTCGCGGCACGCCAGGGCCGCGGCGTTTCGCTACGCGGCGCGCAAACCACCGCGCCCGAAGCGCTGCAGGAAATCGGTTCGGCCGCCCTCTCACGCCTCCGCGTCGGCATGCCGGAGTTCGACGCGGTGCTCGGTGGCGGAGTCGTGCCCGGCAGCCTCACCCTCGTCGGCGGTCCACCGGGCGCCGGTAAATCCACGCTGCTGCTGCAGATTGCCGCGCTGTTGGCTGCGCAAGGTGAAGTCGTCTACGTCTGCGGCGAGGAATCGGCCGCGCAAGTGAAATTGCGCGCCGAGCGCGTCTTGGGTGGTGGGTCGGACTTGTTGGTTTATTCGGAGACAAACCTGCGCGCCGTCCTTGATCGGCTCGAGCGGCATCCTCCGCTCGCAATGGTCGTAGACTCGATTCAGACCGTATGGCTTCCGGAATCGGAAGCCTATGCCGGCAGCGTGACGCAAATCCGGGATTGCACGCAAGCATTGATGGAATTCGCCAAGCGGACGAGCTGCGCGGTTTTCATCGTCGGCCACGTCACGAAAGACGGTGCGATCGCGGGGCCGCGGTTGCTCGAGCACCTCGTCGACACGGTTCTATACTTCGAGGGAGAGACAGGCGCTGAGTATCGCATCCTTCGGGCTTACAAGAATCGTTTCGGTTCCATCGACGAGATCTGCGTCTTCACGATGCGCGAGGCGGGCCTTCGCGAAGTCCCGAATCCCTCGGAGCTCTTCCTCGGCGAGCGCACGCAACGCTCCAGCGGTTCGTGCGTGGTCGTCTCAATCGTCGGATCGCGTCCAGTCTTGATTGAGGTGCAGGCGCTCGTCGGCGAGGCGGCGTACGGCACGCCGCGCCGACTGGCTAACAATCTCGATCAGCAGCGCATGGCAATGATTATCGCGGTGCTGGAGCGACGCGCCGGGTTCTCGCTCGGCACCCACGACGTGTATGCATCGGTTGCCGGAGGGTTGCGGATCGTCGAGCCGGCCGCCGATCTCGGGATCGCGCTGGCGATCGCGTCGTCCTTTCGCAACGTTGCGATCTCGGCATCGGTCGCCGTCTACGGCGAGCTTGGATTATCGGGCGAAGTGCGTAGGGTCGGCACCGCGGACCGGCGGGACGCCGAAGCACGCAAGCTGGGCTATACGCAGTTGATTTCGCCGGCCAACGCCGCCGATGTCGTTGCGGCAATTGCAGCGGCGCTGGGATAGTGCTCTTCGAGATCGTTCCGAATCTCTCCGAGGGACGCGATGCCGCTACGATCGAGGCGGCGTGCGCCGCGGTAAAAGGGACCGGCGCGCAGCTACTCGATTGGAGCAGCGACACCGTACATCACCGCAGCGTCTTGACGATCGTGGGAGAAGCCGAGCAGGTGCTCGAAGCCGGCATCGCGCTGGCCGGCTTCGCGCTCGAACGCATCGATTTGCGAGCTCATCGGGGAGTTCATCCGCGCATTGGCGCGCTCGACGTCTTACCGTTCGTTCCACTCCAAGGAGCGACGCTTGAAGACGCGGCGGCGCTCGCGCATCGAGCCGGCGCAGCGATTTGGGAACGCTACCGCATTCCGTCGTTTTACTATGGCGCAGCCGCTCGGCACTCGCAGCGCCAGCTTCTTGCGGAGATCCGACGAAACGCCGACTGGTTGCCCGACGAGGGTGACGTGGCGCGGCATTTGAGCGCGGGAGCTATCGCCATCGGCGCGCGGGAGATTTTAATCGCGTTCAACGTCGAGCTCGCGAGTGCGGATCTCGCCGCCGCTCGGGAGATCGCCCTTGCCATCCGCGAGCGTAACGGCGGCTTACGCTCGCTTCGTGCCCTCGCTCTTCCGCGGGCAGACGATCGGGTGCAGGTTTCGCTCAACGTAACGGATTATGTTGCAACGCCACTCTATCGCGTCGTCGAGCTCATTCGCCGGCTTGCTGCGGCACGCGGCATTAAAATCTTCGGCTGCGAGCTCGTCGGCTGCCTTCCTTGGGCGGCGGTCGAATCGGCGGCAGCATATTATTTGGGAGTCACCAAACTATGAGCCCCCACCTGCAAACTCGATTAGCGCCCTTGCGCTTGAGTCGTCCTTCGACGACGCTCGCTGCGCTCATGACGACGCTGGCAGTGGCGTTACTTATTTGCATACCGTTTGCGGCGCGAGCGCAGAACGGTCCCGGAGACGCCGGAATCTTCGCTACCACGCTGCGAAACGGCCTACGAGTGGTGGTCGTCGAGGATCGTGCCGCGCCGGTCGTCCAAACTTCGGTCTGGTATGGTTTTGGATCGCTACAAGAAACGCCGGGCAAGACCGGGCTCGCGCACGCCCTCGAACACATGCTCTTTCGAGGCACGCCGGAGATCTCGTCCGGAGGCCTCGACGACATTACCGCCCGCCTGGGCGCCCAAATGAACGGCGAGACCAGTTACGACTACACGCAATTTTACTTCGAAATGCCGGCGGATAAACTCGACGTTGCGCTGTTCATAGAAGCCGATCGGATGCAGCACGCCGCGCTTCGCGCCGCCGATTGGGCGATTGAGCGCAATGCCGTGCTCAACGAAATCGACGGCGACGCAAGCTCGCCGTTCTTCAATTTACTTGCGCGGGTCCGCGCCGCCGCGTTTCCCGGCCAGGCCGCCGGACGGACGCCGCTCGGTGACCGAAACGACGTCGCTCGCGCCACGGTCGCCGACATCGCCCGCTACTATCGGGAGTGGTATGCACCGAACAACGCCACGCTCGTCATTGCCGGCGACGTCAATCACGCGAGCGTCTTCCAGAAAGCGGCGCGCTATTTCGGCGCGGTTGCTTCCAAGAAGCTGCCCACCAGGCTTGCGGTGAATCCCGTGCCCGCCGTTGGGCGGACGGTCGAAGCGCAGTTTCCCTTTCCCTTCGAGATCCTCGACCTCGCCTACGCCGTGCCCGGGGACACCCAGCGCGGCGAGCCGGCGATCAGCACGCTGGCCACACTCTTGGAGAATCAACGCTCGCCCTTCTATCGAGCGCTCGTTCAAAGCAATATCGCTCTTGGCATCGAGGCGAACGCAGACACGCAGCTGCGTGGAGGTTTGCTCGACGTTTTCATTATCCTCAACCCCGGCAGAACCGGGAGCGAGGCTCAGGCCGCATTTCAATCGACGCTCGATTCGGTGCTCCAAAATGGATTCGACCCGGATCTCGTCCTGGCGGCGAAGCGATTGACGATGGCGGAGCGGCTCTACGCGGCGGACTCGATTGACGGCATCGGTAGTTTGGCGGGATATACCTACGGCATCGTCGGCGAGAAAATTTCCGAGGAAGACACGCGCCTTGCCGCTCTGACGAGCCGCGATCTGCTCGCCGCAGCCCGCAAATATCTGAGCCGCCCAACCGTTGTCGGACATCTCACGCCCAATGAGAGCCCGCCGCGCGGCAACTCGCAAAAGAGCAGCGCCGCGGCCAGCGACGATTTCTCAAAGCGCGTTCCGAACGGACCGATCGTCGAGCCGAACTGGATCGCAAAGGCGGTGCGAACGCCGACCAAGGCTCGCAGCGCGTTGGCCCCCTCAGAGTTCACGCTGGCAAACGGCATACGCGTCATCGTTCAAACGAAGAGCGATCGCCCCACGTTCGTCCTGCGCGGGAAAATTGCGTCGTCGCCGGCATTCGAGCCGGCCGGCCAGGAAGGCGTCGGGCGTCTCGCTTCGGCGGTTGGCGATTACGGCAGCGCCGGCTATCCGTTCGCGCAACGCCGTAAGGAAACCGACGAGATGGGCGCATTCGTGGAAACCGGGCAGGATTTCTCCGCGCGCGGCCTCGCCGACGATTTCGAACGGATCGTTCGGATCGTCGCCGACGGAGAGGCGCATCCAACTTTCGCCGATCCATGGTTCACCGTAGAACGATCGCAGCTCGCGAACAGCCTGCACTCGGAATCGAGCATCTCCGGCGTGATGATCGATCGGGCCTACGACCGGCTCTTGCTTGCCACCGACGATCCAACGCTGCGCCAGCCGTCATCGGAGAGCGTCGTCGGCCTCTCTCGCGAAGATTTGGTTGCGTATACTCAACGCTACTGGCGCGCCGACCTTACGACGATCGCCGTGGTGGGCGACCTTTCACCACAACGCGTTCGCGCGGACCTCCAATCGGCGTTTGGAACGTGGCAGGTAAGCGGTCCCAAACCGGATCCGCATCTCAAGCCGATGCCGCCGGCAACGAGCGGCCACGACTATATCGGTACGGCGGCTAACCAAGTCTACATTCGGTTGGGCCAGCCGGCGCTCTCGCGGTCGAATCCCGATTACGCCACGTTCCTGGTACTCAACCAAATTCTCGGCGGCAACGGAGCTTTCGAGTCGCGCTTGTGGCAAGAGCTCCGGCAAAAGCGTGGTCTCGTTTACAACGTCAGCAGCTCGCTCGACGCCGACGTGGACCGCGGAGACTTCCGCGTCGAACTCAACGCATCGCCGCAGCGCGTCGTAGAAGCCGTTGAGTTCGTTCGGCAAGAGTTGCAGCGCCTTCGGAACGAGCCGGTTTCGGCAACCGAATTGCAGGAGGCCAAGATTCGCCTCGTCAGCAACGCACTGCTCGAGGAAGCATCCTCCTCGGGTCAAGTCAAACAGATCATGGACATCGCTTCCAACGGGCTCCCGCTCGATTATTACGGCACGCTCAACGAGCGATTCTCTCGCATAAGCGCGGCCGACGTGCAGCGCGTTGCCCGCGAATATCTGCATCCGAGCAGCCTCGTAGAAGTCTACGCGGGACCGTCGGGACCGTGGTCGCAACACACGATATGATCGAGACGATCGACCCGACGACCGGAAGGGTTCTCGAGCGCATAACGCCGATGGACGCGCGTCAGATCGATGCGAAACTCGACGCCGCGACCCGCTGTGCGCGCCTATGGAGCCGCGCTTCGTTCGAGGAGCGCTCGCGTGTTCTGAGAGAAATCGCGGCAAAGCTGCGCGCACAGCAAAACTCACTCGCCGCGACGGCAGTCCGTGAAATGGGAAAGCCGATCGTACAAGCCCGCGCCGAAGTCGAGAAGTGTGCGTGGGGGCTCGAGTACTTTGCGGATGAGGGGCGCGCAATGCTCGCGCCGCAGAAGGCGCCTTCGTCTGCCGCGCGCAGCTACGTCGCGTTTCGACCGCTCGGCGTGCTGCTCGCGATCATGCCGTGGAACTTTCCTTATTGGCAGGTCGTTCGTGCCGCGGCTCCCGCTCTCGTGGCGGGCAACGTTATGCTGCTCAAGCATGCGGCGAACACGACGCGCTGCGCGCTGGAGCTCGAGCGCATTTTTAGCGAAGCCGGAGCGCCGGAAGGTCTGTTCGGCGTGCTTCTCGCGCGCGGCGAAGAGATCGACAAGCTCGTCGCGGATCCGCGCATTGCCGCGGTAACGCTGACCGGCAGCGAGCGGGCCGGAGTCGCGGTCGCTCGCGCCGCCGGTGAAGCGTTGAAGAAATGCGTGCTCGAGTTAGGCGGCTCGGATGCCTTTATCGTTCTCGCCGACGCCGACGTTGCGGCGGCCGCAAAAACGGCGGTCACGGCACGCTTTCAGAACAACGGCGAAAGCTGCATAGCGGCGAAGCGATTCATCGTCGAGGATGGCGTTTACGACGAATTCTTGCGCCGCTTCGTCGAGCTGTCCGCCGCGCAAATCGTGGGGGATCCGATGGAGGAACGCGTTGCGCTCGGGCCCTGCGCGCGCGAGGATCTGCGCCAGACGGTGCACGAGCAAGTGAGGGCGACGCTCGATGGCGGCGCGCGGCTGGCGCTGGGTGGCAGGCCGCTGGATCGCGCCGGCTACTTCTACGAGCCGACCATCCTCTCGGAGGTCGTTGCCGGCACGCGCATGTTCGACGAGGAGGTCTTCGGACCGGCGGCGGCGGTGGTTCGAGCAACCGATCAGGAGCACGCGCTCGCGCTTGCAAACACCTCGTCGTTCGGGCTGGGCTCGAGTCTTTGGACGCGCGATCTTGCCGGCGCCGAACGCATTGCGGAAAGCGTTGAGGCGGGAGCCGTTTTCATCAACGGCATGGTTGCAAGCGATCCCCGCTTACCCTTCGGCGGCGTGAAGAAGAGCGGCTACGGACGCGAGCTCTCGGCGTTCGGCATCCACGAGTTCGTGAACATCCAAACCGTCTGGATCGCGTAACCGTCATCGTGTCGGCGAAGCGTGATACGACAAGAGAACCGTCACGCCGACGTGGGTGGCGATGTAAGCACGTGCTCCGCGCAGTATTGGGCGATGCGTCGGAGACCGGCGGCGACCTGATCGGGTGAGGCCACCCAGCTTAGGCGCAGCCAGCCTTCCATTGAAGCACCGAACGCGATCCCGGGGATCGTGACCACGTCGTACTTTTCGATGAGCTCGTTGGCCGCTTCGAGCGAGCGCATTCCTTGCGGGAGGCGCACGCAGACGTAAAACGTTCCCTCCGGTGCGACGAAGCGCAGACCGCTCGCGCGCAGCGCGGTGAGAAGATCGACGCGGCGTTCGCGATACCAAGCCGCGTGCTCTTGCAAGGCCCCCGGGGTTTGAAAGAGCTGCGAGGCGACGCGTTGAGCGAAGGTGTCGGCGCAGGATGCGAGCCAGGCGTGGACCTTGATCGCCTGCTCGATGAAGGAACTCGCTCCGAGCAGCCACCCGAGACGCAAGCCGGTCAGCGCGTTGCTCTTGCTTAAGGAGTTCGTCACGATCGTGTACGGGTAGCGCCGTGCCAGCTCGGCGGCATCGCCGGCGAAGATTTGCTCGCGGTAGATCTCGTCGTGAATCAACCAGACCGGTTCTCCGGCGCGTCGCTCGAGGTTGGCAACGAGGCGTTCCGCCGCCGCATTTGAAACGACGCGGGCTGTTGGATTGCAGGGCGAACAGAGTACGACGGCTCGCGTTGCGTCGCCGATGGCGGCCGCGATGCGCTCGTCATCGAAGGCAAAGTCTTCTTCTTCGCGCATGGCAACCCGGCGAACGGCGATGCCCTCGAGCGCGGCCATCTTCTGATACGATGGAAAGCAGGGTTCTACGATCAGCAGCTCATCTCGCGTGGAATCGAGCAGCGTTTTGATCGCGACGTACATCGCCTCTTGCGAACCGACCGTGACGCAGACGTTCTGCGCGCGGTCCATCGTCGGATAGGCGTAATGCCGCGCGATCGCTTCACGCAACATCGAATCGCCGGCGTTTGGCGTGTACTTTATTCCGCGCTGCTCGATAGAGCGCATTGCCTCTTGGAAATGCCCGGACGTTGGGAGAAGCGACGGCTCGCCCAAGCCGAGGTCGATCGACGTGTGCTTCTTTTTGCCGGAGAGCTGGCGAATCAGCGACGGCTCGACTTCAAGCACGCGGGGGTTCATAGAGCGAGCTCGTGCTCGCGCAGTGCGGCGTTGAGCGAAGTTTTGAGATCAGTCGATGCGCCGCGCGTCCCGACGATCAGCGCGCAGGGAGTTGCGAACTCGCCGCCCGGGAAGCGCTTCGGTTGCACGCCCGGGATCACGACCGCACGCGGCGGAATCCGTCCCTTGATCGTTAGCGGTTCGCTCCCGCGCACGTCCAAAATCGGAGTGCTCGCGGTAATTACGACGCCTGCGCCCATCACGGCTTCGCGCTCGACGAGCACGCCTTCGACGATGACGCAGCGCGAGCCGATAAACGCGCCGTCTTCAACGATAACCGGGGAAGCTTGCGGCGGCTCGAGCACGCCGCCGATTCCCACCCCGCCCGAAAGGTGGACGCCTTTACCGATCTGCGCGCAGGATCCGACCGTCGCCCACGTGTCGATCATCGTGCCCTCACCTACATAGGCGCCGATATTGACGAAGCCCGGCATCAAAACCACTCCGCGCGCGAGAAAGCTCCCGTAGCGTGCGACGCCGGGCCGCACGCAGCGGACGCCGCGTTTCCGGTAACTGCTCTTCAACGGAATCTTACGTCTCCGACGCGTAAAATAGAGAAGGATCGCCTCTTTAATCCAGACGTTCGTAACCCATTGCCCATCGCGCGGCTCCGCTACGCGCAACTCGCCCGTATCGAGCATACCGATTACCCGATCGATCGCGCGACCGTCTCGTCCGAGCACGTCCCCGTCGCCCCGCGCCAGCGCCGCGATCTTCGCCTGCAGTTCTTCTACCGTCACGCGCTGAACCTACGGCACCAGGTAAGCCTGCCCCCGCGCCGTGAAAGGATCCGCCGTGCCCAACTCGCCAGACGAAGACCAACGTATCAATGCGATCCGCTTTCTCGCGGTCGATGCGGTTCAGAAGGCCAACTCGGGCCATCCAGGGATGCCGATGGGCGCAGCGGCGATGGCATACACGCTTTGGACGCGTCATCTACGGTTCAACCCAAAAGACCCGCATTGGCTCAATCGCGACCGCTTCGTGCTATCCGCGGGTCACGGCTCGATGCTCCTCTACGCACTGCTCTATCTCACCGGCTACGATGTAACGCTCGGCGACATCGAGAATTTTCGTCAACTCGGAAGCATAACGCCCGGCCATCCGGAGGCCGAGCGGACGCCGGGCGTCGAGGCGACGACCGGACCGCTCGGTCAAGGTGTCGGAAACGCCGTCGGCATGGCGATCGCACAGGCGCATTTGGGTGCAGTCTACAACCGCGACGACCAACCGATCGTCGACCATTTCACCTACTGCATCTGCGGCGACGGCGATCTCATGGAAGGAATAAGTCAGGAGGCGCTCTCGCTGGCGGGACACCTCAAGCTGGGAAAGCTCGTCCTCTTTTACGACGACAACCTGGTCTCGCTCGCAGGGCCGACGGACGTCGCATTTTCCGATGACGCCGTTGCACGCTTCGATGCAAGCGGTTGGCACACGCAGTTTATCGACGTCGATCGAGGCAACGACGTCGCGACGATCGATCAGGCAATCAACATTGCGAAGAACGTCACCGATCGACCGTCGTTCATTGCGGTGCGAACCCACATCGGCTATGGCTCGCCGCGCCAGGACAACTATCTCGCTCACGGCGAGGCTCTCGGCCCCGATAACGTCAAGAAGGCGAAGGAGGAGCTTGGCTGGCCGCTGGAGCCGAGTTTCTACGTACCCGACGACGTGCTCTCGTTCTATCGCGAGGTCGGTGCAAAGGGTGCGGAGCTCGAAAAAGAATGGCAAGCGACGTACGATGCGTGGAAGCGTGCGAACAGCGATCTCAGCGCTGCGCTCGAGCGGGCGCTGCGCCGAGAGTTGCCCGCCCATCTGCCGTGGCCGACGTTTACCGCCGAGAACGGCAACGTGGCCACGCGCGACGCCGGCGGCGCGGTGATGAACGCCGTTGCGACCTCCCTTCCCGAACTCGTCGGTGGATCGGCCGATCTCGACCCATCAACGAAGACCTACCTCAAGAATTGCGGCGACTTCGAGCCGAACAACTATGCCGGCCGCAATATTCATTACGGCGTCCGGGAGCACGCGATGGCGGCCTGCACGAGCGGGATCGCATTGCACGGCGGCCTGCTGCCCTTCGCAGCAACCTTCTTCAACTTTCTCGACTATCTCAAGCCATCGCTGCGATTAGCGTGTCTGAGCGGGGTCCACTCGATCTACGTCTTCACCCATGATTCGATCTTTCTGGGTGAAGACGGCCCGACGCACGAACCGGTCGAGCAGCTGGCGACGCTGCGGGCGACGCCGAATTGTTACGTCGTTCGACCAGCCGACGCACTCGAAACGCTCGAAGCCTGGAAGCTCGCGATCGCAGCCAAGCATGCGCCGTACGTGCTCGTGCTCACGCGGCAAAAGGTGCCGTTCCTCGGCGCGCGCGACGCCGCCGTGAGCAAAGGTGCATACGTACTTGCCGATCCGGAAGGAGGAAGTCCGGATCTAATTCTGATCGCGACGGGCTCTGAAGTCTCGCTCGCCGTCGATGCGAAGAAAATTCTCGATGGCAAGGAGATGCGCACGCGCGTCGTGTCGATGCCCTGTTGGGAACTCTTCGACGAGCAGCCGCAAGCCTATCGGGACGAAATCCTCCCGCCGTCTATCGGCGCGCGCATGTCGATCGAGGCCGGCGCTACCCTGGGCTGGGCCAAGTACGTGGGCGACCGCGGGTTCGCGTTCGGCGTCGACAAGTTTGGTACGTCGGCACCGGCGGCCGCTATTGCCAAGGCTTACGGCTTTACTCCGGATAACGTCGCCGATCTGGCCCTTGAGAAGTTCGCTTTAGCCGCTCGTTAGGAGACACCATGAAGAACCCAGTTCAGCAACTGCTCGATGCCGGGCAGAGTGTCTGGCTCGACAACGTCCGCCGAAGCATGTTCGCCTCCGGCGAGCTTGGGCGCTTGATCGAAAACGGATTACGCGGCATGACGAGCAATCCGACTATCTTTGAAAAGGCCATCGGCGCCGGCACCGACTACGACGAGCAGCTCGGATCGCTGGTCGGTTCAGAGCGGAACGCGGACGCACTTTTTTGGGATCTGGCGATTCAAGATATTCAAAGCGCCTGCGACGCTTTCGCGCCACTCTATGGCAGGTCGGATGGGAACGACGGCTTCGTCAGCCTCGAGGTGTCGCCGCTGCTCGCCCACGACACAGCCGGCACGACGGCAATGGTGAAAGAACTGTGGGAGCGGGTCAACCGCCCCAACGTGATGATCAAAATCCCCGGCACCAAGGAAGGCTTGCCGGCGATTGAAGAGTCGATCTACCGCGGGTACAACATCAACGTCACGCTCATCTTCTCCGTCGAGATGTACGAGCGCGCGGCCTTGGCATACGTCAAAGGTCTTCGGCGCCGCCTCGATGACGGTAAGCCGATCGACAAGATCCGCTCGGTCAATTCCGTCTTCGTCAGCCGGATCGACACGGCCATCGACAAGCTCTTACAAGACCGCATCGCAAAGGGCGAGAAACTCGAGCATTTACTTGGAAAAGCCGGGATCGCCGGACTCAAACTCACCTATCAGAAGTTCAAAGAGATCTTTTACGGTCCCGAGTTCGCCGCGCTCAAGGCACAGGGCGCCGCCGTCCAACGGCCGCTCTGGGCTTCGACGTCGACGAAGAATCCGCATTATCCAGAATTGATGTACGTCGAGACCGTCGTGGGCCCCGATACGATCAACACGATGCCGCCGGCGACGCTCGACGCATTGCTGGATCACGGAAAGATCGTCGCGGATACCGTTGAAAGCGATCTGCGCGGTGCCGCCGACGTGATGCGCGGCCTGCAAGAGGCAAAGATCTCGCTCTTCGACGTGACGCACGACCTTCAAACCGAAGGCGTGCAGCTCTTTTCCGATTCCTTCGCCGCGCTTCTCGGCGCGATCGTCTACAAGCAAAAGCTTCTCGAATCGGGGGGCGCCCAACGAGTAAATCTCGCGCTTGGAAAATTCGAGCCGGTATACGATGCGGCGCTCGAGAAGCTGGTTTCGGCCGATTTCCTCAAGCGCATCTGGGCGCACGATGCTACGTTATGGTCCGACCAGCCCGAAGCCGTGGCCATCATCAAGAAAGCGCTGGGGTGGCTCGCCATCCAACAGCAGATGCTCGACGAAGTCGCGGCGCTCAAATCGTTCGCAAGCGAGGCGAAGGAGAAGTTCGACTCGGCCGTGGTCTGCGGCATGGGCGGAAGCTCGCTCGCACCGGACATTATCGCCGACACGTTCGGACCGACCGATGCCTATCCGCGGCTGCACGTTCTCGATTCCACCTGCCCGCAACAGATCAAAGAACTCGAAGAGGAGATCGATATTCCGACCAGCCTCTTCATCATCTCGAGCAAGAGCGGCACGACGACGGAGCCTAACGCGTTCTATGCGTATTTTCACGAGAAGGTCTGCAAGGAGGTCGGAGCGGCGGCAGCCGGGCGCAATTTCGTTGCCATCACCGACCCCGGCACGACCCTGGACAAAGAGGCAAAGAACGAATCGTTCGTCGCCGATTTTGAGAACGATCCGAACATCGGCGGTAGGTACTCCGCGCTCTCCTTTGTGGGGATCGCGCCGTCGGCGATCGCCGGCTACGACATCAATCTCTTGCTGGACCGCGCGCTCGGCGCGATGCACGCGAACGATCGCACCGTCGATCCGCATAATGCGCCCGGCGTGCGCTTCGGCGCGGCGATCGGCGGCCTCGCCGTCAACGGCCGCGACAAGCTCACGATCGTCACGCACTCTGCGGTCAAGGCGTTCGGTGCCTGGGCCGAACAGCTGATCGCGGAATCGACGGGGAAGCTCGGCCGGGGGATCGTTCCTATAGAAGGCGAGGCACTTGGCGATCCCGGGGATTATTCCGATGACCGAACCTTCGTCTACGTGGGTGCGAACTTGCCGGAGCCGGAGGCCGGCATCGACGAGAAACTCGAGGCGCTGCAGGCTGCCGGCCATCCGGTGATTCGACTCGATATGAACGACCGCTACGACCTCGGCGAGCAGTTCTACCTCTGGGAGATTGCGGTTGCCGCGGCCGGCGTGATCCTCGGCATCAACGCATTCGATCAGCCCAACGTACAAGAATCGAAGGATAATACCGTCGCACTCCTCGCCCAGTACGCAAAGAACGGCAAGTTCGACGAACCACAAGCTGACGCCGACGGCTCGTCGTTTAGCGTCACCTACCTCTCGGGCAGCCGCGACATTTCGGCGCAAAACCCCGTGCAGGCGCTTGCCGGACTCTTTGCGCAGCTGCGGCCGCACGACTATAACGCGATCACCGCCTACATCGCGCGCAACGAAACGCACGACGCGCTGCTCCAAGAGGTGCGGTTGAAAATCCGAGACGCACACCGCGTTGCGACGACCGTCGGCTTCGGCCCCCGTTTCCTCCACTCGACCGGGCAACTGCATAAGGGCGGCCCCGATACGTGCGTCGTGCTGCAGATTACGGCCGACGATCCGGACGACCCGATGATTCCCGGCATGAACGTCGGTTTCCGCACGCTGTTGGCGGCGCAAGCGCTCGGCGACTGGATGTCGCTCGACAAACGCCAGCGCCGTGGCGTGCGCGTGCACCTTAAGGGCGCCGTCGAACCCGCGCTCCGCGCGCTCGTTGCCGCCGTCGATGAAGCGTTGGCCGTGCGAGCGTGAACGTCAAAGCCGGGCGTCGGCCGTCCTCGCAAAGCGGGATTTGCGACGAGCGCGCGGCAGCGCAGGATGCGCACTTCGTTCCGAACTCGTTCCCGCGCGCGAGCGCATAAGCCGAGGAGCACAGGAGGTGCGACGAAGTGCGCTCCCGCGGCGAGGACGGCCGACGCCCGGCGTGCCGGCGCGGCGAGGATGGCCGACGTCCGGCGCGCCCCGCGCGGCGTGACGCTTTCGATAGCTTAAGACTGAAAGGACCTAGGAGCGATGCAACTCGGAATGGTCGGCCTCGGCAAAATGGGCAACTATATGACGCAACGCTTGATCGCCGGCGGACATCAGGTGATCGCGTACGACCGTGATCCGCACGCCGTGCAAACGGCCGCCGGAGACGGCGCAGTAGGGGCATCAAGCCTTGCGGATATGGTTGCAAAGTTGACGGCATCGCCGAAAGTCGCGTGGGTAATGGTTCCGGCCGGAGCGCCGACCGACGACACCATCCATCAGCTCGCCGACGCGCTGGGATCGGGCAGCATCATCGTCGACGGCGGAAACACCAATTATAAAGATGGCTTGCGTCTCTACGCCGATTGCAAAGCCAAGGGCGTTTCTTTGATCGATGCCGGAACGAGCGGAGGCGTATGGGGTTTAAAAGAGGGCTATTGCCTGATGGTCGGCGGCGATGACGCGCAGGTGCGTCACTGTGAACCGATCTTCACGACCCTCGCACCGCCAAACGGCTACGCCCACGTCGGACCGGCGGGCGCGGGGCACTTTTCCAAAATGGTCCACAACGGGATAGAATACGGACTGCTCCAAGCGTACGGTGAGGGCTTCGAAATCCTCAAAGGCTCGCAATATGAGTACGACCTCGGGCAACTCGCGGAACTCTGGTGCCACGCGAGCGTGGTGCGCTCTTGGCTTCTCGAGCTTCTGGTGCTCGCCTTTAAGGACGATCCCGGCTTGAAAGATATTCGCGGTTACGTGGACGACACCGGCGAGGGCCGCTGGACCGTCGAGGCGGCGATCGACGAGAACGTCCCGGCCCCAGTCATCACGCTTTCGCTGCTCGCGCGCATGGCATCGCGCCAAGACGAATCGTTCAGTGCCAAAGTGGTCGCGGCCTTACGGAATCAGTTCGGGGGGCACGCCGTCAAAAGCGAGACGCATGCCTGACGAAACGGTCGTGACGCCGGCGGCGCCTACGGATGGGGCGGCAACCAATCCGCTCCGCGCCGGCCTACCGGCGGAGCGCATTACAAACCCCTGCAGCGCCGTTTTCTTTGGTGCGAGCGGCGATCTCTTCAAGCGAATGCTGCTGCCGGCGATTTACTCCATGCGCCTTCGCGGCACGCTTCCCACAGATTTCGCACTCGTCGGTTTCGCGCGCTCGCCGTACGACGACGACGGCTTTCGGGAATACTGCCGCCAACAGCTCGAGCTCTTTATGCCGGCCGATGCGAAACCGCAGGGTACGCTTTGGGAAGATTTTTCGCGCCGCATCAGTTACATTACCGCGGATTTCAACGATACCCGCCACTTCGTCGCTTTAAAGGAGCGGCTGGCGCAGAACGACCGCGACTTCGGAACGTCCGGAAACCATCTCTTCTACCTCTCGACCCCGCCGCCGGTCTTTCCCGAGATCATCCAGCATCTCAAGAAAGCCGGCCTCGACAAGGACGCGGAAGGCTGGACCCGGATCGTCGTCGAGAAGCCGTTCGGCACCGACCTTGCGTCGGCACGTACGCTGCAGCGTGCGATCGAGGCGGTCTTTCCCGAGAGCGAGATCTACCGCATCGATCACTATCTCGGAAAAGAGCCGGTCCAGGATATCATCGCGCTGCGCTTTGCCAACACCATCTTCGAGCCGATTTGGAACCGCAACTACGTGCAGCACGTGCAGATCACTTCGGCTGAGTCGCTCGGCGTCGAAGAACGCGGTGGTTACTACGATCACGCCGGCGCGCTACGAGACATGATTCAGAACCACGACATCAACCTGCTGGCGCTCGTGGCCATGGAGGCACCGATCAGCTCCAGCGCCGACGACATTCGCAACGAGAAGTACAAAGTGCTCTCGGCGATCGAGCCTCCCACACATGCGGCCGTCTGGTCAATGTCCGCGCGAGGTCAATACGGCGCGGGAACGATCGGCGGGCAGGCTGTCAAAGCCTACCGGCAAGAACAGGACGTCGCTCCCGATTCCAACACGGAAACCTTCGCGGCGGTGAAGCTCTACATCGAAAACTGGCGCTGGGCGGGCGTTCCCTTCTACCTGCGCTCGGGGAAGCGTTTGCCGCGCAAGCTCTCCGAGATCGCGGTCACGTTCAGGCCGATTCCACACCGTTTCTATGGTGAGTCGACCGACCAAATTGAATCGAACGTACTCGTGATTAAAATCGAACCGGACGAAGGGATCTCGATGCGTTTTGAAGCGAAGGTTCCCGGGCCCAAAGATCACGTGCGCAGCGTCTACATGGATTTCAATTACGGCAGCGGCTTCGGGGTGCAATCGCCGCCCGCTTACGAACGGCTCATCGGCGATGCGATGCTCGGCGATCAGACGCTTTTTACCCGCTGGGATGCCGTCGAGCGCGCCTGGGAGATCGTGACGCCGATTCTCGACGTGTGGAAGAACACGAAAGACTTTTCATTTCCAAACTACGCTGCCGGGAGCCAAGGGCCCGAGAGTGCTAAGACTCTTTTCGCCGAGTGGCGTCACCTATGAGCGTGAACCTCGACCCGATACTCGACGAGCTGAACGAATCGTATCGCAAGCGCGGCTGCGACGCGAGCGTCGCGACCATGACGGTCGTCGTCTTCTTCGAGAACCCCGCCATCGGGGAACTGGCACGCGAGCGTATTCGGATGCTCGCAACAAAGCATCCTTCGCGTGTCATCGTGCTCGACGGCGCTGCAACGGAAAGCATGCATCACGTTGAGGGATGCGACTGGATCGAGCTGGGCGTCAAAGAGAGCGGGCCGGAGATGCTGCGAGCCGCAGTCGGCACACTGCGCCTTGCGGAAGCGCCGGTCGTGCTGCTCTGGATCGCGCTGGGCATCGGCGGCGACGCGCGCTTTGCAATGCTCTGCGAGAATGCGCAGACGGTCGTCTATAACAGCTCGCTGCTCGACGTCGGTCACGGGGCGCTCTGCGAACTCGCCGAGTATATCGAGCAGCATCCGGAGAGTTCGCTCGCGGATATCGCCTATCTTCGGCTGGCGCCTTGGCAAGAGTGCGTCGCTATCTTCTTCGACGGTGCCGCTGCCGCGGAGCTTCGCGATCTGCAAAGGGTCGAAATCGCGTGCGGTTCGGAGCCTGAGGCCTTTTATCTCTTGGGGTGGCTGGCGAGCCGTCTTCAATGGACGCCGTGCGCCGCGGATGCGTTTCTCAATCAGTTCGGAAAGCGCGTCGCTTTCGAGATCCGGCGCGAGGGAGAGCCGCGGCGCATTGCGCGCATCGCGCTGCGGTCGTCGCGCTCAAATTTCGTCGCCGAAGTCGACGAGACGCAGGAAACGATACTCTTAAGCGTCAGCGGCTCTATCAAGCATGGTCCGCGCTATCGTGCGATTAGCAACCCCGGCATCGCCGCGCTCGTCGAGCGCGCGATCCTGTGGGGCCATAACGACGGAGTCTTTCGAGCCGCGCTTGCCGCCGCCGGCGCAATACTCGGCCAAACGAACGGATGATGACGCCGGCTCGAGGGGAGTTGCACATCTATCGAGATTCGCAGGCGCTGGCACGAGCGCTGGCCGAGCTTTTCATTGCCACCGGCCGAATGGCGATGGCCGAGCGCGGTGCTTTTCGCGTTTCGCTCTCGGGCGGCAACACGCCACGAGCTGCATACCAACTTTTGGGGCAGGAGGCGTTGCGGGACGAGCTTTCATGGAGCGACGTCTTCATTTACTTCGGCGACGAGCGATGCGTCCCGCCGACCGACGAACAGTCGAACTACCGAATGGCGCAGCACACGTTCTTAGACGCCGTCGGAATTCCGCACGGCAACGTCCACCGAATTCGTGGCGAAGCCGAGCCCGCGCAGGCGGCCAACGAATATGCGTCGATTCTGCGGTCGACTCTCGGCAACGCGCCGCAGCTCGATCTCATGATGCTTGGCCTGGGGCCGGACGGCCACACCGCTTCGCTCTTTCCGGGAACGCCGCCCCAGACGGACGATGAGTCGCTCGTGCGAGCCGTCTACGCACAATCTCAAATGATGTGGCGCGTCACGATGACGCCGAAGGTCATCAACCTCGCGCGCACGGTCGTCTTTGCCGTCGGAGGCGGCGCGAAGGCGCAAATCCTTGCAGCCGTCTACCAAGGACCCGTCGATCCCATCAAATATCCCGCGCAGATCGTCCACCCGGTCTCCGGGCGCCTGCTGTGGTTCGTCGACGAGCTCGCCGCCGGCATGCTCAAAGAGAAAGCGCGCTGAAGCGGCTCATTCTGAACGCCGACGATTTCGGAGCCGCGCCGGAAGTTAACCAAGCGGTAGAACGCGCGCATCGCGAGGGCGTTTTACGGGCCGCAAGCCTCATGGTCGGCGCGGCTGCGGCGCCGGATGCTATCGAACGCGCACGCCGATTGCCGAAACTCGCGGTTGGATTACACGTCGTGCTCGTCAACGGCCGCCCCGTGCTTCCGCGAGAATTAGTGCCCGATTTGGTCGACGCGCGCGGCGAGTTTGCGACCGACCTGGTGCGCGCGGGCTTTCACTTCTTCTTCGGCCGAGGCGTGCGCGCGCAGCTTGCGGCCGAGATTCGAGCTCAGTTCGAGCGCTTTTCGCAGACCGGCCTCGTGCTCGACCATGCGGACGCACAGTCGCACATGCACGTGCACCCGACGGTTTTTCGATTGATCCTTCAGATCGGACGTGAGTATCGCTTGCCTGCCGTACGCATACCGCGAGAACCTTTTGGAGGTACGCGGACGATCGAGCCGTGGCTCGCCCTGATGCGCGCGCGCGCTGCCCGTGCGGGGATCGTCTATAACGACTACGCGTTCGGCGTCAACGAGGCCGGCGCACTCACGGAGGAACGCGTTCTGCGCATTCTCGAGCGGCTCCCGGACGGCGTGACCGAGGTTTTTTTCCATCCGGCGACGGCGCCGTTTAGCGGTGCGGACAAAGGAACGGAGGACTTTCGGTGGGCGGACGAACTTGCCGCGTTGACCAGCGGCCGGGTGCGTGACGCGATCGCGGAAAACGGCATTTCGAGCGTTACTTACGGCGAACTTGCGTCGGAACGCCTCGGATCGCGAACGGTTTGACCGAACCTCTGAGTTTTGCGCTCTTGATCGTCGCGCTCGCGGCGGCGCTGTATCTTGCCGTCGCTAATTTGAGAATCGCGGCATTTGGCCGCCGTCCGCTCGAGCTCGCTTCGGAATTCCTGCCGAGCATGACGATTCTCAAGCCGATGGCAGGCACCGAACCCGACCTCTACGATAATCTGCGATCTTTTTGCGAGCAGGAGTACGACGAGTTCGAGGTAATTTTTTGTTTGCATTCGGATCGAGATCCAGCCCTGCGCACCGTCGAGCGCATCGCTGCGGAGTTCCCTTCGCGAGTGCGAATAGCAGTGGGTGAGGACGCTTCCATTGCCAACCCCAAGATCGCCAATCTCGCCAAGTCCGGCGCCGAACCCCATGGGGAGATCGTCGTTATCGCCGACAGCGACATACGCGTCGGCCGCGATTATTTGCGCGCGCTCGCGGCGTCGTTTGCAACGCGGCGGGTGGGCGCAACGACGTGCCTCTATTGCGCAATCCCGAATTCGAGTTTGATCTCGCGCGTTGGCGCAATGCAAATCGAGGAAATCTTCATTCCCTCCGTTCTGGTTGCGATTGCGTTGGGCGAGCTTCGCTTTTGCTTGGGCGCGACGATGGCCGTTCGCCGCAATGTCCTCGAAGAGATCGGCGGCCTTGCGCCGTTGGGCCGGTTCCTAGCCGATGATCACGCGCTGGGCGAGCTCGTCTGCGATCGAGGCTATCGGGTCGAGCTCTCGCGCTACGTCGTGAGCACGCTGGTTACGGAGACGACGCTGCGCTCGCTCTGGTCGCACGAGCTGCGCTGGGCGCGCACCAATCTCGCGCTCGCGCCGGCCGGCTATGCTTTCTCGTTCTTGATCTACGCGCTGCCCCTTGCCGTTCTCTATCTCGTGGTTTCGCGCAATCTCGCTTTGGGGTTGCCGCTCGTCGCCGTCGTCTTGTTCCTGCGCATAATCCTGCACCGCCTAACGCGCGAGGCGTTGCGCGTCTCGCATCGCGGCAATGCCTGGCTCATCCCATTGCGCGACTTCTTGAGTCTGCTCGTTTGGGCCGCTAGTTTCTTTGGCCGACGAGTCCGATGGCGCACCCGCATCTATTCGACGGGCCGTCCCTCGACAAGATGACATTCCGTTAGGGCCTGGCGGTCGCGAGCGCTTTAGAACCAAGAGTCTGCACGTTCACACCGTTGTCGGTAAGAATCGTGCCTTGAACGCGCTGCAACTCGACGACCGCCTTATTGAGATCGGTCTGGGCCTGCAACTCCCGCCCCCGCGCCTGCGCCAACTCGACTTGACGCTGCAGCACTAAGAACGTTGTCGACCCGCCGTTGTGAAATCGTCGTACCTCACTCGCATAGACGGACTCCGCGGCGGCGCGAGCCTGAGTCGCCGCCGAAAGCCGCGAGAGGGCCGATTGATACGTCTGTAGCGCGTTTCGCGCCTCGCTTTCGATGCGCTGGCCGAGGCTCTGCATCTGAAGCGACGCCTGCTGCTCTTCTTCGTTCGCCGAGCTCTCGAGGGAACGCGCGACGTTGTTCTCGAGGGGAACGTTGACGACGAATGCGATGTTGAAGGTCGGATAGGCACCCGCCCACAGATTGTGAAACGCCTTGGTCGCGTTTCCCTGCGTCTGGGGCGGCGGCGTGGGACATCCGCTGGGCAAACCCTGAAGACCGCACGCTTGCGCTTCGAAATTGGGGACTGGTGCGAGCTGCCCCGCAAAACCATTGCTCATATACTGCGCAATTACGTCGGCTTGCGGCAACGCTTGATTCTTGGCATAGACGCGATCGAGATCGGCTTGCCGGTGCTGATCGTGTACCTGTCTCACCTCCGGGCGGTTTCGTTCCGCTTGGGCGACGATCGAGCCGAGATCGGCCGCGCCGGGCAACTGCTGCACCGGCGACGATGGCACCAGATTTGCCTGCCAAATCGGGTCACGCGAGTCGGACGCGATAAGGCTTTTGAGCTGGTTCTGCAGCGCAGAAACGGTTTGAAGCGCCGAAAAAACCTGCGCCTGGAAATTGGCGACTTGCGTCTCAGATTCTACCGCAGCAATCGGCGCAGCGGCGCCGCGGTTGGCCAGGCGCACGACGCTGCGCTGCTGTACCACCGCTTCGTTGAGCCCCTCCTCTACAATAGCGGCGTTGCGCCAGGCGGCGACCAGATCCCAATAGACGTCTTCGACTTGAGCGAGCGTATTCGATGTGTCGAGAAGCGTCTGCGCCTCGCTAAAGTCTGCATCGATGATCGACAGCTTCAACTGCCGCTTGAGCGCGTTCATGCCGAGATTCCGTAGGAGCGGCTGGGTTACCGAAACGCTCAGCGATGCTTGATAGTAAGGATTGAACGTGTTGATGATGGTGTTGTTGTACGTCCGTGTCTGAGTGATGCCTGCGCCGAACGTCGTGCCGTTGACGCCTTGGCCCGTGACGCCGGCTTGGAAAGAATACTGGTGCTGGACGATGTTCCCCGGTCCCGTCGTGGCGCATGGATAAAATAGCCCCGTAAAGCTGTTATAGCAAGTATAGCTTCCGGCAACACCGGGCCCGGCAAAGAAGACATTTTCCGGCGGAGTGACCGAGAAGCTCGACGACGGCTCGAGGCGAAGCTGCAGGTCGAAGTTCGCCTTCGCCTGGACGACCCGATATCGCGCGATCCGAAAGTTCGAGGCGGATAGGGCCACATTTGGATTCTTCACCAGCGCCATTGCAACGGCGTCCTGCAGCGAGATCCCCACGAAGGGCTTCGCAGTGATGCCCACAAGTTCGGCAGGGCTTGGCGCCGTTTTCGGCGCCAGGTAGCCGGGCGCCGCGCTCGGGGCTACGGCCATGCTTGGCGACGGAATTTCGGTAGGAAGCGTTGCTCGCCGTGGGAGCGCCTCGTCCAACTGAGCCGACGTACGCAGGGACGGTATCGTCGCGAGCACGACGGCCGCGGCGGCTATGACGACGGGAAGTCCACGAGCCTTCACGAGCAGCGAACCTTATCGCGCGAGCGCCTGGCTACCGAGAGTCTGCAGGTTGACGCCGTTGCTCGTAAGGATCGTTCCTTCGACGCGCTGCAATTCTACGACGGACTCGTTGAGCTGCGTTTGCGCCCGCAGCTCGAGTCCTCGGGCTCCAGCGAGCTGCACCTGCCGTTGCAATACGAGAAACGTCGTTGAGGTACCGTTATGGAACCTGCGAACTTCGCTGGCATAGACGGCTTGCGCGGCTTCGCGCGATCGTCGCGCGGCGGCCAGGCTGGCGAGTGCCGTTTGATAGCTTTGCAGCGCGTTGCGAGCTTCGGCGCCGATGCGCTCTCGCACGTCCTGCATCAACAGTTTTGCTTGCGCAGTTTCCTCGCTTGCGACGCCTCGCATGCCGCGAGCGAGATTCCCTTGAATGGAGTATCCCACGATCAAGGCAACGTTGAACGTCGGGAAATAGGCGGCCCATAGGTTGTGATACGCCCACGCCATCTTTCCTTGCGTCTCGGGCGGCGGCGTAGGACAGGTCGTCAGACCGGAGATTTGCGAGCATTCGTGCAACAGAAATCCGGGAACGGGAGCGAGCAATCCGGCGAAGCCGTTGCTGAGATACTGCACCGCTAAGTCGGCTTGCGGGAGCGATTGATTCGTCGCAAAGACACGATCGATATCTGCCTGCAGGCGCTTGTCCTCAGCTTGGCGCACTTCGGGACGATTCTGCCGCGCTTCCCAGACGATCTGCGCCAAGTCGCCGCTTTCGGGAAGCTCCTGCACCGACGTTGAGGGCACGAGGTTGGCAGTCCATATTGGATCGCCCGGATCAGCGACGACTAGGCCCTTGAGTTGGATCTGAAGCTGGGAGACGGTTTGTAGCGCCGAGTAGACGTTATCTTGGAAGCTCGCCACCTGTGTTTGAGACTCGATCGCGTCGATCGGCGCCGCCGCACCGCGCCGGGCCAGACGCACGTTGCTCCGCTGCTGCGTAATCGCTTCTTGCAGCGCCTCGTCTTGGATCGCCACGTTCCGCCAGGCGGCGACCAAATTCCAATACGCATCTTCTACCTGTGAGATCGTAGTCGAAGCGTCGATCATCGCTTGAGCGGCGGAGGCATCGGCGTTGACGAAGGCGAGTTTCAACTGACGCTTCGTCGCATTCATGCCCGCCGTTTTGAGCAACGGCTGCGTGACCGCAAGGTTCAGCGTGGCAATGTAGTATGGGTTGTACGCGTTGAAAACGGTATTGTTATACGTGCGGCTCTGCTGGATGCCGGCCTGATACGTCATACCGTTTTCCGTCTGCCCCCCGACGCCGTACTGAAACGCCGACTCGTGATTGATGATGTTGCCGGGACCTTCCGTGAAAATGGGGCCGGGCGGCGTCGTGCCGGGCTTGGGCGTATACCTTCCCACCTGTCCCGGGCCGGCTTCGAACGCGTTCTGCGGCGCCTGGACGAAGAAGTCCGATGATGGCTTGAGCTGGAGCTGCAAGTCGTACGCGCCTTTGATCTCCACGATGGTATAGCGCGCGATCCTGACGTTGGAAGCGGAGACCGCGAGATTGGGATTTTTGAGCAATGCCATCGCAATTGCATCTTGGAGCGAGATTCCAACGAGCGGTCGCTGCGTCACGCCGATAATTTGCGCCGCGCTCGGCGCGGCTTGCGGCGCGCGATAACCCGGCGCAACGCTCGGCGCGACCGGAAGACGCGGCGAAGGCATCGCTGTAGGGAGCGTGGCGCGGCGTGGGAGCGTGTCGTCAAGTTGAGCGGACGTTCTCTGGACCGGCAGCACCGCGAGCCCCACGGCGGCGAATCCCATGATAGCCGGTAAGAATTTTGCTCTCATGATTCGGTGCCTATGGCTGGAGCGCTTGGCTTCCGAGAGTTTGAACGTTGACGCGGTTCGTCGTCAGGATCGTCCCCTCGACACGCTGCAGCTCCACGACCGATTGATTGAGCTGCGTTTGAGCCGTAAGCTCGCTTCCGCGCGCCTGCGCGAGCTGCACCTGCCGCTGTAGCACCAAAAACGTCGTTGACGCGCCGCCCGCAAACCTACGCAGCTCGCTCGCATAGACCGCCTCTGCCGCCACACGGGCTTGGCGCGCGGCGTTCAGCTTTGACAGTGCGGATTGATAGCTTTGCAGCGCGTTACGAGCTTCGGCAGCGATGCGCTCCCGCACGCCCTGCATGAGGATCTTTGCCTGTGTCGTCTCTTCGCTCGCAAGGCCGCGGAGTCCGCGAGCGAGGTGGCCCTGGATCGGGTAGCCGACGATCAACGCGATGTTGAACGTTGGGAAATAGCCGGCCCACATATTGTGATAGGCCCAAGCCATCGTGCCTTGCGTGTTCGGGGGCGGAGTAGGGCACGCGATGAGATTGATAGAGCTGCAATAGCTCGTCAGAAAGACGGGAACCGGCGCCGGTATGCCGGCGAATCCGTTGCTTTCATATTGAGTCTGAACGTCGGCTTGCGGCAGCGACTGATTCGCAGCAAAGGCGCGATCGATATCGGCCGCCAGACGCCTCTCCTCCGCCTGACGGACTTCGGGCCGAGTTCTTTGCGCTTGCGCGGTAACCGTCGAGAGATCCCTCGCGGCAGGGAGCTGCTGCACGGAGGTCGACGGAACCAAGTTGGCGTTCCAAATCGGATCCGCCGCATCGCTCGAGACTAGGGTTTTCAGCTGATTTTGGAGTTGTGAAACGTTCTGCAGCGCCATGTAAACGTCGTCTTGGAAGTTCGCCACTTGCGTTTGCGATTGAACGGCGTCGATGGGCGCCGCCGCGCCGCGCGCGGCGAGACGAACGTTGCTCTGCTGCTGCGCGATCGCTTCACGCAAGGCTTCCTCTCGGATCGCGACGTTGCGCCATGCGGCGACGAGGTTCCAATACGCGTCGTCGACTTGCGAAATGGCGTTCGACGCCTCGACGAGCGTCTGAGCGACGCCCGACTCGGCGTTGATGAGGGCTAACTTCAACTGGCGCTTGCCGGCGTTGCTGCCGGCGTTTTTGAGCAGCGGCTGTGCGACCGAGAGATTCAGCGTAGCAAAATAGTAGGGGTTGAACGCGTCAAAAATCGTGTTGTTATAGGTTCTGCTCTGTTGGATGCCGGCCTGATAGCTCGTGCCGTTCTCTGTCTGACCGCTCAAGCCGTATTGAAAGGCGGATTTATTCTGAACGATGTTGCCCGGACCGCTCGTGAAGATTGCCGAGGGCCCAGAACCGTACTTCCCTACGACGCCGGGACCCGCATCGATGAAATTCTGCGGTGGATTTACCGAAAAGCTCGAGGACGGCTGCAGGTGAAGCGCCAGATCGTACGCACCCTTTGCTGCGACGATGTCGTAGCGAGCGACGCGAATGTTGGACGTGGAGACGGCCAGATTCGGGTTTTTTACGAGCGTCATGGCGATGGCGTCCTGGAGCGAGATCCCGACGAACGGCTGCTGCGTGACGCCGATGATATGCGCCGCGCTCGGTGCCGCTTGCGGCGCGCGATAACCGGGCGCGACGCTCGGGACCGGCGGTAGCATCAGGGTTGGGATCATGGTCGGGATCGCGGCACTCCCGGCAGGACGATCGTCGAGCTGGGCCGAGGTCCGTTGCAATGGCAAAGCTGCCATCGCGAGCGCCGCGAGACCAACAAACCCAGAGAGGATCCGGGCTCGCCGTGTTTTCATTCGCTGAGCGCCATGCCGATGCGCGGCCTGCGCAGCAAGAGAACGAGCGGCGCTAGCCCCAGCGTGATCACGGCGACCCATCGCGACGTATCGGCATACGATTGCACCGCCGATTGCGCTTCCACCAGAACTGCTAGGCGCTGCATCGCGCCGCGATTCTGCAGGCCGCCCTGCGCCATGACATACCGCTGAGTCGGAGCGTGCCCTAGCGTTTGAGTTCCGGCAAGCTCCGTTTGATGGACGGTAAAGCCTCGCACTAGAAGCGTGATCAAAACTGCGGCGGCAACGCTACCGCCGATCTGCCGCGAAAGATTAAAGAAGGCCGCGGTCGAGGGCACTTCCTTATCCGGCACGCTCCCAATAACGGCAACCGAGAGCGGCACGAAGATCTGCGCCAGCCCGATGCCGCTGAGCACCAAGGGAAAAATCAAGCTGTGAAAATCGGACACGGGCGTCGTTATGTTTGCCAGAATCCAATTGGAGAGCGCCAGCAAGACGAAGCCGATTGCCGCCTGTAGGCGCGCGTCGACGAGCCCGCGCTGCGTTAAAATCGCCGTAAGCGGCGTGAAGAGCATGACGGCACCCGCCCGAATCATGACCGTAGCTCCGGAAAGGGTTGCCGTAAATCCCAGCGAGTTGATGAGATACTGCGGCAGAATAATGATGGACCCGTAGAGGCTCACGCCGAGCACCGCGCCTAATAAGCTGCCGGCGGCCACTTGACGAAGGCGCAAGACCCGCAGGTCGACGACGGGGATCGTCGAGCGAAGCGTCCACCAAACGAATGCCGCCAGACCGGTGATCGAAAAGAACGTAAACCAGCGAATCCGCGCATCGTCATACCAATCGTACTGCTGGCCGTTCTCGAGCACGAACTGCATCGAGCCCAACCCGATGCACATCAAAATCAAGCCGATCCAATCGAGCCGGCGGTATTGCGGTAAAGCCGGATTACGCAAAAAGTTCCAGATTAAGGTCGCGGCGAAGATGCCGATCGGGATATTGATGAAAAAGATCCAGTGCCAGTTCCAGTTATCCGTTATCCAGCCGCCGATCACCGGACCCAACGCGGGGCCGACGATCACCCCCATCGCGAAGACGCCCTGGGCCTTCCCTTGCTCTTTCATGCCGTAGGTATCGCGCAGTATCGCCTGCGAGGTCGCGATGAGGCCGCCGCCCCCCAACCCCTGAATCAATCGCCAGAAAACGAGCTGGCCCAAGCTGTTCGAAAGCCCGCACATCAGCGACGCAACGGTGAAGATGACGATCGAGGTAAAGAAGTATTGACGCCGGCCGAAGCGCGCGGCGAACCACGGGTTGAGCGGAATCACGACGACGTTGGCGATCAGATATGCCGTAACGACCCACGCACCCAAATCCACGCCGACGCCGAAGTTGCCTTGAATGTTCGGCAAAGAGACGTTAACGATCGTTACGTCGATGATCTCGAGCAGCGTCGCGGTTATCACCGCAACGCTGATGATCACCCTGCGCGTGCCGTGCTCGACGACCGCGCTTTCGTACGTGCCGAACATATTTCGCCCTTCGACTACCGCTCAGGATGACAAGACGATATGCCTTGCAACACGAGTGAGTTATTTCACTCTGACGTAGGTTTCGACGCTCATTCCGGGCCGCAGCGGCATATCGGTGCGCGGGTCGTCGACGTCGATCCGCACGGGAATCCGCTGCGTTACCTTCACGAAGTTGCCGCTCGCGTTCTGGGCGGGTACCAGCGCGTACGTGTTTTCCGACGCCGGATTGATCGAGGCGACGTGTCCGTGGAACGTCACGCCTTTATACGCATCGACGTGAACGTCGACCGGCTGACCCACGCGCATTCGGCCCATCTGCGTCTCTTTGTAGTTTGCGGTGATGTACACGCGGTGGGGGACGATCGTCATGAGCGTCATCCCGGCTCCGACCGTTTGCCCCACTTCGGCGCTCTTCTCCCCGACGTAACCATTGGTCGGCGAGTAAATGCGCGTGTAGCCAAGACTCTGTTTGGCAAGATAGAGCTGTGCGGCTGCGGCCTCGACTTGGCTGGGATCAGCCGCCTGGGAGAGCTTCCCTTGAGCGGTCGTCAGCGCGCCCGAGGCTTCCGATACTCCAGCGTTCGCAGCCGCGACGCGCCCTTGCGCCGCCGCGACGTTCGCCCTCGCGACGCTCACCTGGTCTTGCGCCCCTCGCAGCTGGGCCGCCGCACCAGCGGCTTGGGCCCGCGCCGCATCGAGCTGTTGAGAGGCAACGTCGCCGGTGCTCACGAGGGATGAGGCACGATTGAGGTCGGCCTGCGCTTTAGCGTAGGCTTGTTGCGCGGCCGGAACTTGCGCCTGAGCGGCGTGCAGCTGGGCGTTGGCCTGAGCGACGGCATCCTGGGCGACGGGCACTTGCGCCTGTACGTTCTCGATTGCGCCGCTGGCCTGCGAGATGCCGCCTTGGCCTTGTTCGGTGGTCGCCCGCTGGTTTGCAGCTGCAAGATCGTATTGGGCCTGAGCCTGCCGCAGTTTTGCTAGCTCGTCTTTGTTGTCGAGCACGATCAACAGCTGTCCCCGGCGCACGGGCTGATTCGTATCGACCAAGATGCGATCGATGCGCTCGGGAATCTTGCTCGTGACGGCGACTTCGTCGGCGCCAACGTGCGCGTCGTCGGTTCCTTCGTGCGAGAGCATGAAGTTCAGCCACGGCAGACCCCAAATCAGCGCCACCACGATAACGATCGCCGCCGCGATAATGAAAAAGATGCGCCGGCGCGGCCGCGCGCGCGACTCCTGCGCGTCGACCGGCCCGGAACCATCTGACGCAGGTCGGCTTGGGCCATTCCCCTTGGGCTCTGCGATGGTTTTTTGCTGATTTGCGTCTCGCGTGTCCATTACGGCTTCCTTACTCCGTTGAGAAAAACGTCGATATAAAAGCGAAGCGCCGCATCGGGATCACCCCGATGAAGCACCGAGCCGGGGAACTTCTTGCGGCCGAGCGCGTGCATAAAAACCACTCCCAGGAAGACCATCGCCAGTTTTTCCGGATCGCCGGCCAGCTCGCCCGATGAAACCCGGCGCTTCATGAACTCGGTGAGGACCGCGAGGATGGCGAGTTGCGGTTGCCAAGCGGTCTCGGCAAAAATGTCCTTTTCGTAATCCTGCTCCACCAGCGACCAGCGAATCATATCCTGCAAGGATTCGAAGCGAGCGAACATCACGCGCGCCAGAACGAGCAGGTCCTCGTCAAGCGCGCCGGTGAGTTGCGCCGCTACGCCGGCGAGCTGGAGATAGCCGCAAAAATGCTGCGCGCAGGCTACGAGGAGCGCTTCCTTCGTGCCGAAATGCCGAAAGAGCGTCGCTTCGTTCACACCGGCAACGTCGGCAATCTCGCGCGTCGTGGCGCCACGTTTTCCTTTGCGTCCGATGACCTCGCGCGCGGCGGTGAGAATCCGCTCGCGCGTCTCCTCGGGAGACGCGGATCGGCCGCCTTCGAGCGGTTTGCGCGTTTCGATCATAAGACGCCGCTTCCCGTTCGAATCAGAACGTTCGTTTCATAGACTCCGTACGAAGCATCGGCAACGGCCCGCACGTGCGGGATATCGATCGTCGCGTGCTGGCTAGACAACACGGAGTAGCTGCCCTGCAGGCGGTATTGCTGCGACATGCTGATCTTTCCGCCGTTGGTGTAGTACCACTCCATCTGGAGGAGCGCGTAGTCGGACGGATCGACGTACGCCAGCGTGTGGTCCAAAATGTCGCTGTGAATTTTCTTGGTCATGCGCAGGACGATGGTCGGACGCCCGTTAAGCCACGCCGCCCCATTGACCGTGATGTTCTCGTCCTTTTCCCAGGCTTTCGGATTGCCGACGTCGTCGAAAATCCGTTGGAATCCGCGCGCGTAGCTCGGCATCCGGTCGAAGACCACGACGTAAGAATCGGGCCTTTTAAAGTACGACGTGCCGTCGAGCTTGGGCGCGAGGAACGGAAAGCTGAACATCCGGATGTTCACGTGAACGCGTGCGCGATACGATCTCAGACCGGGATTGCGGTCGTCCATCCGTTGGATGATGGCACGCGCGCCGAGTGCCGCGGGCACGCCGTCGGGGCCCGGCAGAATGCCGAGCATGGGAAGAACCGCGGGGATAGTGGCAAGCGCTAGGAAGCTGCGCTTAGATGGAGCCAAATCGTTCATATAGCACAGGCGCAAGTGGGTACTTGCACGCAGAGTTTAGCATCGAAAGCTTCTGAATGCAAGTACTTGCACGCACTTGCCTCTTCGGCGGTGACCTACCAAGCGCTAAAGAGAAAGGCGTTCTGCAATGGCTGCGGTCGCCTCCCGCGCGCGGCGCGCGAGCGGCGAAGGCTCGCCCATGTAGACCCGCCGTCCATCGACGAACGTCGCCTGCACCCAGGCATCTTGGCCGCGATAGACGATCGCGTTGACCGGCGAGGACCACGGGTCGATCTTCGAGGCGTCGAGCACGACGTAATCGGCGGGAAACCCGGCGACGAGATCGCCTCCGGCAATTCCTAAGGCCCGCGCGCCTTGGTTCGTCGCAAGCGCAAAAGCCTGCGGCGCGCGTAACGCAGCGGCGTCGAGGTGCAGAACCTTTTGCAGCAACGCCGTCGCCCGCATCTCCTCGATCAACGAGGGCCGCACGTCGGCATCGGTTCCCAGTCCCATGGAAACGCCCAGCGCCTGCAGGCGAGCGACGTCGCAGATCCCGTCGCCAAGGTATTGATTCGTCATTGGATTCGATACGACGCGAGCCCCGCTTGCGCCGAGCAACCTCGCGTCGTCATCGGTGAGATGGATCGCGTGGATCGCGATAGTTCGCTCGCTGAGCGCGCCGAGCCGATCGAGCAGCGCGACGGGTGTGCTGCCAAAATCGCGCAGCGTTGCTTGGCCTTCGTACGGTGCCTCGGCCACGTGGACGTGCAGCATGCACCCAGCGTCGCGAGCGAAGGCGGCTGCCGCGCGTATCATATCGGGTGAGGCCGCGTGCAGCGAGTGGGGGGCGACGCAGACGTTCGCCTCAGGATATTGCCCCATCAACTCGCGCGTTCGTTTGGCCGCGGTTTCGATCGTTTCGCGAAACTGCGCCGGGGCGTGTGGCGCATCCATCCAGGTGCGTGCCAAAACGAGCCGTATGCCGCTCTCTCTCGCGGCCCGAATTGCAGCTTCCGCATGCTCGTTGCCGTCGCCGTTGAGATAGAAGAATTCGGCGACGGTCGTGATGCCGGCCGCGAGCATTTCGGAGAAGGCGGCTGCGAACGTCAAGTAGACGTCGTCCGGCGTCAATCGCGGCACGACTCGATAGAGCGCCTCGCTGCGCCACTTCAGGAACGGCCAATCGTCCGCCCAGCCACGAAGCAGGATTTGGTACGCGTGGCTGTGCCCGTTAATGAATCCCGGAACGACGAGCCGGTCGGCCGGAAAGGAACGCGTTCCAAGGTCGCGCGCATGCGCGCGCATCTGATCAAAATCCCCGGCATCGGCGATCTTTCCGTCGCGCACGATGAAACCGTAATTCCGACGCAGTTCGCCTGAAACGATTGCGCGCGCGCAGCGCACGAATTCGCTCGTCACGCCGTCACTGACCGGCCGTTCTTCACGACGAGGGCGGCGAGGTTGCCGCCAAACTGCCAGCCGAACTCGTCGGGCGACTCGATCCGCAATGCGACGAAGTCGGCCTTGGCGCCAACGCAAAGGCGACCGGCCTCGACCCGCAGAGAATGAGCCGCCGCGCGCGTCACGGCATAGAGCGCCTCGGCGGCCGAAAGCCCGAAGAGCTTACGGCCGTAAAACGCAACCGTCTGTAAATTGAAGCAGGGCGAGGTTCCGGGATTGTAATCGCTTGCCAGCGCAACGACGCCGCCGGCTTCGAGCAGCGCTCGCACGGGAGCGCGCTGCAGTAGCCGGAGATATTCGATCGTTGCCGGGCAGGCGACCGTCACGATGCCGCGCTCGGCAATCGCTCGCACGTCTCGATCCCCTATATAGTTGCAGTGATCGACGGCATCCACGCCGAGGGCCGCCGCCATTGAAGCCGCCCCGCCGGCGGACATCTCGTCGCAGTGAACGCGCAACCGCATTCCGTGCAAACGCGCTGCGTCGAGGTACCGGCGGCTCTCTTCCGGCGAAAAGAATCCAGGCTCGCAGAAGGCGTCGGCATAGACGGCGCCGTGTGAGGCAGCCGCCGGAATGACTTGATCGATCAAGTAATCGACGAAGGCCCGCTGGAGGGTGAACTCCGGCGGGAGGGCGTGGGCGCCAAGAAAAGTTGCGATCAGGTTGGGGACGTCGTCGTCGTTACGATGCTGCGCGATCAAATCGAGCAGGGCGGATTCGCCGGGCTTATGCAGCGCGTAGCCGGTCTTGGTCTCCAGCGTCGTCGTTCCGTGAGCGAGCATCGTACGCAGGCGCGGGCGAATTGTCTTTTCATAGAACTGCGGCGGATCGAGCAGCGCCTCGCGGGTACGCTCGATGGTGTAGAGCATTCCAAGCGGCGCAGGCACACCGCGTAGCCGAGCCGCGAAGTCGGCTTCACGATCGCCGGCGTAGAGCGGATGGGCGTGAGCGTCGACGAAACCGGGGACGATCACGCAGTCGCGCAAGTCTATGGATCGACGGCGCTCGCTTGGGCTCGCTTCGCGCAGGACGACCGGGCCGAATCCGACCGCGGTTACCGTGCCGTTTTCAATGACGAGCGCAGCGTCGTCGATGCGACCGAGAGCGTCGAAATCGATCCCGCATTGCGGAGCTTGGGTGTCGCAAGTGACGATCGTCTTGGCGCGGACGATCAAAGATGCCAATCAATGCCCTTTGCATCGGCCGTTTCGATCGCAAGCTCGTAACCCGCGTCGGCGTGGCGCACGACGCCTAAGCCCGGATCGGTCGCGAGCACGCAGCGCAGCCTTTCACGCGCGTCGTCACTGCCGTCCGCAACGACGACCATTCCGGCATGCACGCTATATCCGATTCCTACTCCGCCGCCGTGATGGAAACTCACCCAATGTGCTCCGGCCGCCGTATTGAGCAGGGCATTGAGGATCGGCCAATCCGCGATTGCGTCGCTGCCGTCGCGCATCGCTTCGGTCTCGCGGTAGGGTGACGCGACGCTTCCGGCGTCGAGATGATCGCGACCGATTACGATCGGAGCCCGCACGGCGCCGGTGCGCACCAACTCGTTGAACGCAAGGCCCGCCTTGGCGCGATCGCCGAAACCGAGCCAGCAGATGCGCGCCGGCAAGCCTTGAAACGAGACCCGCTCGCGAGCGAGGCGAATCCAGCGCGTCAGCGAGGCGTCGTCGGGGAACAGCTCGAGCAGCGTTTGGTCGCACCGATCGATGTCGCTTTCATCCCCGGAAAGCGCGGCGAAACGAAACGGACCTGCCCCGCGGCAAAAAAGCGGACGAATAAAAGCCGGGACAAAGCCCGCAAAGGCAAAGGCTCGTGCATACCCGGCGCGCTGCGCCTGCGCCCGAATGTTGTTGCCGTAGTCGAAGACGACGGCGCCCGAATCGAGATAGCGCACCATCGCCTTAACATGAGTTGCGCAGCTTTCCAGCGCGCGTCGCTCGTACTCCGGCGCGTCGATATTACGAAGCTCGGTTGCCTCAGCGAGCGAGAGACCTGCGGGAACGTAGCCGTTGAGAAGGTCGTGGGCCGACGTTTGGTCGGTTACGGCGTCGGGCCGAAGTCCGAGCTCATAAAGCCGCACGAATTCTTGCGCCGCATTACCTTCGTACCCGATTGACAGAGCCTCCCCCAGGCCGCACGCTCGCTCGACCTCGCGCAGCGCGTCTTCGCGCGAATCGACCACGCAATCGAGATAGCGCAACTCGCGTCGCCGTTCCAAGCGAGCTCGATCTACGTCTACAACGAGGCAGATGCCGCCGTTCATAACGATCGCGAGCGGCTGCGCGCCGCCCATGCCCCCCACGCCGGCGGTCAAGGTAATGCGCCCAACCAGCGATCCGCCGAAGTGCTGTCGTGCCAGCTCGGCAAAGGTCTCGTAGGTTCCCTGAACGATGCCCTGCGTTCCGATGTAGATCCACGAGCCCGCCGTCATTTGGCCGTACATCGTGAGCCCTTGCGCTTCGAGCCGACGAAAGACGTCCCAATCGGCCCACTTTGGCACGAGGTTCGCGTTGGCGATCAAAACTCGCGGCGCGCGTGCATGAGTCTTGAACACGGCGACCGGCTTTCCGCTCTGCACGATCAGGGTCTCATCGCCCCTCAAGCGCCGCAACGTCCGCACGATGGCGTCGAAGGCCTCCCACGAGCGTGCGGCTCGTCCGTTGCCGCCGTAGACGACGAGATCGTCCGGGCGTTCGGCCACATCGGGGTCGAGGTTGTTCATCAACATGCGCATGGCCGCTTCTTGCGGCCAACCCAAGCACGCGAGTTCCGTGCCGCGCGGCGCCCGGACGGTGCGCGGTCCCGCAACGACGTTCATGCGCCCGCCTTCGTCCTTCGATACCGTTTATCCTGAGCGGTATCATGCTCAGGCTGAGCTTCTCGAAGCCGCGCAGCGGCAGAGTCTAAGAAGGAAAAGTTGGCATGACCGCGCGCTGCGGTTCGAGAATATTTTTAAATGCTACACTCGGTCCGGCGGTCTATTTTTATCTTTGCGTTGGCCTGTGGATACGCAGCCGGCTCTTTGTGCGCGCGGGCCGGAACGACCGGCTCGATCACCGGTCTCGTCGTCAACACCAATACCAGAGCGCCCATAGCGGGAGCGCTTGTCGTCGCCGTAAGCCCATCCCAAACGGCAACGGTCACGACCGACGCCGCGGGACGCTTCTCGTTGCTCTCGCTTGCGCCGGAAACGTATACGATTTCGGTCTCCAAGCGCGGCTTTGAAACGTCGTCGCTCACCGGAATCTCGGTCTTTGCCGATCAGCTGCAGACGCTGCGCGTTATGCTCGCGCCGTCGCTGCAAACGATTGCACATGTGACGGCACGCTCCTCGATGGATCTCGTCAAATCGGGAACGACCAACGACGTCTATTCGGTCAACTCGACGGTGACGCAAGCCGCTACCGGAATCGGAGGCGGCGGAAACTTGAACAACGCCTATTCGGCGATCGCCGCCGTCCCTGGAACGTTCGTGCCGCCAAATCAACAAGGTTGGGATCAAATAGTCTATATTCGCGGCGGCAGCTTCGATCAAATAGGATATGAGTTTGACGGCGTTCCCGTCAACCGCTCGTTCGACAACTATCCCGGCGGCACGGCCGGCACGCTGGGTCAGCAAGAACTGCAAGTGTACACGGGCGGCGGGACGGCCGGTGAGAGCGCAACCGGTCTTGCCGGATTCATCAACCAAGTCATCAAGACCGGAACATATCCGGGATACGCGACCGTGAGCGGCGGGATCGGCTCGACCACCTACTATCACAGCTTGCAGGTTGAAGCCGGCGGCGCAACGCCGGATCGGCTCTTCTCCTATTACGTCGGCATCGGAGGCTACAATCAAGATTACCGCTACCTCGACCAGTTCAACGGATCGAACCTCGGTCTGGTCTGGGGCTACCCTGCAATCGCCTTCAATACGATTCCCCTTTATTTCGCGGGTGTCTACCCGACCTGCGGCACGACGCCGCCGAGCGGCAGCATGGGACTTTACTCCGGACCGAACGCGTCGCCGGTTTACGATCCTTTCCAACTCAAACCGGGGCAGCCGGGATACGCACGGCTGCCCGTCAATACGCTGAACAAGAACGGCCTTGGCAACGATCCGGGCTGCTACCAAACAATCACGCCGGCTTACAACGCCTTCGGCGTCTCGAACATCGCCGACCGCGAGAACGTGATCAACCTTCATTTCGGCATCCCGCACCGGCACGACTCGGGGCGCGACGACGTGCAGGTGCTCTATAATGTCACTACGTTGCAGACTCAGTTCTACAGTTCGCAAAACGATTTAGGCCCCAACATCATCACGCAGCTCGATCAGCTCAATTACGGCGTAACGGTTCCGGAGGTCTGGCCCGATGTCGTGACCTGGCCGAGCGGAACGCATTTCGGCGAGAGCGCAAACAACATCAAGCCGGTCGCCTATTTCGCGCCCAGCTCGCCGGGGAATCGGTGCGCCAATATCAACCCGTACGGTTTCTACAACAAGAGCCCCCAAATCGCGGGCGAATGTGCTCCCGGAACGTATTCAGCGGTGACGCCGGATAATCGGGACTCGTATTGGAACAATGCGTCGATCTTCAAGCTACAATACCAGCACAACATTGGATCAAATGCCTACGTGCGACTTTACGGGTACTCGTTTTATTCCGATTGGCTTCAGACCAGCGCCCTCAGCTATGGAACGCCGCTCTTTGGATTCGGAGCGCTCAGCTACGATTACGAGCTCGAATCGCATACGCGCGGCCTGGCTTTTACGTTCGCGGATCAGTTCAGTTCCCAGCATTTGCTTACCCTCGATGCCAACTACGTGACGGCATCGACGAATCGGTATAACAACGATAACTTCAACAACACTCCCAAGACGGACGCGACAAACCTGACGAACGGAACCGAATGCTTCGCCTGGAAGCCGGGGAGGATTGGCGGAGTGAATTATAATCAGGGCGACCCGGCGCCGTGCAACAGCACTCTTACGAGCGGCACGTTTGTCAATCCCGACCCTGGTCCAACCGTCCCAGGAGCGAGCTGGCAGGTCACATACACCGGTAATTCCGGCTTTGTCAACACCATCGAGCCGAACTTTACCGCGGTCGCGCTGCAAGACCAGTGGAATCCTACCGACAAACTCAACATCAATCTTGGAGTCCGAGACGAGATCTACGAGTACAATCTCGCCAACACGTCAAATGATGGTCAGAATTTTTGGTTCCTCGCGGGGCAGCGCGAGTTTTGCTACAACCCCCTAACGCTAGCACCGTATTTTATTCCGGTCCCGCCCGCCAGCGGCAAACCGCCGATTCCATTCGTCGGCTTCAACTGCCCAATCGATAGTTCGATCCCGGCGCATCCCGTGCAAACGGTGCACCCCGACGGCAAGGACGGACACCTCCTGCTCAGCAACAACTATCCGCCTTCCGTAGCGGATTACGCCTTCACGCCGAGCCTGGGAATGACGTACACGGTAAACCCTGACACCGTGCTGCGGTTCTCGGCCGGCCGGTACGCGCAAGAGCCCGAGACGTACCAAGTTCAATACAATGCGAAAGACAACAATCTCGCGTACGAGTTGTTCCAGGCGTTCTGGCAGTACGGCTATACGACCCCACTCCACAACGCCTTGGTACAGTATTCAGACAACTACGACGCGTCCTACGAGCGCCGATTCAAAGGCACGGATATGTCGATCAAAGTCACGCCGTACTACCGGTATGCGACGAACCAGGTTTACAGCATCTCGCTGCCGTTTGGGCTGGCCGGCGGGCTCAACTCCGGCGTCGAGCGCGTCGACGGGTTCGAAACCGAGTTTACGAAAGGCGACTTCAGCAAGAACGGCCTCTCCTTTTTACTCTCATACACATATACGAATGCTGCCGAAAAGTGGAATAACTACCCCGGCACGTCGCTCAACCCTATCGATCCTTACAATCAAGACATCGCCAATTTCAACGGGCTCACCAAGGCCGGCGGCGGCTCCAAATGCTACGAGAACTATAACGGTCAGGTCTTCCCCGATCCGAAGTGCAAGCAACTTAATCCAAAGTACAATCCGCCGATTTGGAACCCATACTACGCGATGGCGCCCGAGCCGCTGCTCGATCGCGACGGCTGGTACCCGGTCGGCTTAGATTTTGCGTACTTGTCGCCGAACGTCCTCAGCGCGATCGTCAACTACCGGCACAACAAGTTCGCGGTGACGCCGGCGGTGACGTTCAACGAGGGCTCGCTGTACGGCAATCCCGCCGACGTGATTGGACTCGATCCCCGGACTTGCACGAGCAACTCGGCGGGTTTTATCAACTCGCCAATTCACGTCAAGAACCCGCTGAAAGCGGACTACACGACCTGCGGACTGGCCGCAACGCAAAGCGGAACCTACCCCGGAGTCCTTTACATTCCCAATCCCCAGACCGGCGTCTTCGACGCCTTCGGTGCCTTCCGGCAGCCCAATCAGCTCAACTTGAGCTTGCAGCTATCCTATCAACTGACGCCGCGCGTGAAAGCGAATCTGCTGCTGGCGAACCTGATCAATGCGTGCTTCGGGGGCTCGTCGGAACCTTGGACCAAGCAATTTCCGCCGAACAGTTATACGTGCGGCTACGTCAGTAACGCGCCGTTCGGCTATCAGTACTACGTCTCGAACTTTTACAACGGCGTTTCGCCCAACGATCGCGGCGCCAACGGCGTTGCGCTCAATCCGGCATTCAAGCAATCGTACACGCCGGGCTACGCCGACACGAACGCGTTCGTGCTGCCCAACCCGTTCAACGCCTACCTTCAGTTCAACATCACGCTGTGAGCTGACGCCCGATCGCCGCTTCGGCGGCGCGGACGAGACGCTGGGAGCGAATGAGCTCCCGCGCAATGGCGATGTCGGGAGCCGGCGGCCTGTCGTCGGTCCAGCGCGCGATGGATTCGCGCGCGGCGTCGTGCGCGGCTTGCGTTCCGCGGCCTGACTGCAGCGGCCGGCGCAGGTCGGTCGCGGCGAGCGCCCCGAGAAGCTCGCAGGCCAGCGCGCCTTCAACGTTGTCGAGGACACGCGGTAGGTTGTTCGCCGAGGTCATGCCCATGCTGACATGGTCCTCCTGCCCGGCCGAAGTCGGGATTGAGTCGACGCTCGAAGGCCAGGCCAAGCCCTTGTTGTCGTTGACGAGCGCCGCGGCGGTGTACTGCACGATCATCAAGCCGGATTGCAGTCCAAGACGCTGGGCGAGAAAGAGCGGTAAGCCCCGATCCTCCGCGTTGAGCAAAAGATAGAGCCGGCGCTCAGCGATGGAGGCCAGCTCCGAGATTGCGATCTTCAAGAAGTCGAGCGCGAGCGCGATCGGCTCGCCGTGGAAATTGCCGCCGGAAATGAATTCGCCGTCCTCCGGAAAGACCAGCGGGTTGTCGGTGACTGAGTTTGCCTCGATCTCGGTCACGCGGCGAACGTGAGCCAGGGAGTCGCGCACCGCGCCGTGCACGACGGGGATACAGCGGAACGAGTACGGATCTTGCACCCGATCGCACTCGGCGTGCGACTGGACGATCTCGGAGCCGGCGAGAAGAGCGCGCAGGTTAGCGGCGACGTTCTCTTGACCGGGATGCGGGCGTAACTCGTTGAGGCGGCGATCGAAGACGCGCTCGGTGCCAAGGTAGGCTTCGAGCGACATCGCGCCGATCACGTCGGCCGCCGCCGCTAGCCGTTTGGCGCGCAGAACCCCCAGCGCGGCGATGCCCGTCATGACTTGCGTCCCGTTCACCAGCGCCAAACCTTCTTTGGGACCGAGAGCAATCGGTTCGAGCCCCGCGCGCTCGAGCGCAACGGCGCTCGGAAGCCGCTCGTCGCGATAGAAGGCCTCGCCTTCGCCGATCAGCGTTAGCGTCATATGCGCGAGCGGCGCGAGGTCGCCGCTCGCACCTACCGAGCCTTGGCACGGAACGACCGGCGTAACGCCGCGTTCGAGCATCGCGGCGATAAGATCGAGCGTCTCCAGCTTTACGCCCGAGTGTCCGGCCGAGAGTGAGTTTGCGCGAAGAACTCCGGCCGCGCGGACGAGCGGAACTTCGAGCGGCGCTCCCGTTCCGGCGGCGTGGCTGCGTACAAGGTTGACTTGTAGCGCGACGGCATCGGCGGCATCGACCGAAATGCTCGCCAGCCGACCGAAGCCGGTCGTGACCCCATAGATTATTTCGCCGCTGGCGAATCGCCGATCGACGAAGTCTCGGGCCCGCGCAACGCGCTCGCGCGCCGACGCAGCGATACGCACCGGCGCACCCGCGGCAACCGCCTCAATCGCCTCGAGCGTCAGATGGTGACCGTCGAGCTCGACGGCGTTCAAAATTGCGACCAGTCGGGGCGCACCGGTTTTGCAAACGGGGGTCCGTTCTGAATGACGATCGTTTCGTGATCGTGGAAGGCAATCTCGCGAGGGTCCCTGCCATCCCACGGTTTGCCGTCGACCCAGATCGAAAGACGGTGACCCCGCGATGCAGTCAAGCTTGCGGCCTTGGACCAGCTCAAGTCCGGACCCCAGATATCGAAAAATTCTCCTAGGTCGAACCTACGCTTAACCGGCGACTCGATATGAATGAATCCGTCGCCCGTGTGTGTGTGCACCCAGTACAAACACGCGGACCCTTGCGGGATGCCGATTCCCGCGGGCAGGGCAACCGCGCGACCGCGATTGTAAAGCTGCAGGCTAACGTGAATATGCTCCACGGCACCCTCTTCCCGATCGCAGTGGATGCCGTCGATCGGAAGCGTACCAAAGAAGCTCTGCGCCACAAGGAGCACGGCCGGTAATGCCATCGCCGACGCTCTTCGATGCAGTGCGCGGGCCTACCCTCGGCCTGCAATGACGGTCGCCGCATTGTGCATAATGGAAAATAGTTGTGGACAGATTGTGAATTGGTCGTGAGGCTGCTTGTCGATGCGACAACGCGCGTGGTATTATGCACGAGCTTCGAATTTTCGAGGTGCGACGAACGTATCGTTCGCGACAAATGCAACCGGAAACGTTGCAATGAGCAACCTTCCGCGGCAACGGTCAAACCGCCAGCCGGCGTCGGTGGGGTCTCTGAAAAGAAGCCAAACAGGCGAGGCAGGTGAGTGAATACGTCGGAGCCCGTCGGAACAATCGTTTCGGCGGGTTTCGTAATTGTCGCTCGTGGCGCAGCCTCGCTTGAAGCAAGCTAGGTATACTTGCAGGCAATCTCTCGGGCGATTTCGGCGATGCGAACGCGGGCGGCCGCAGGCGAAATTATTTCGGCTTGCGTGCCCCAGCCAAGCACCCAGCGTACGAGCTCGTCGGCGTCGGCGACGTTGTAGCTGATCTCTGCAGACCCGTCGTCGCGGTACGCGACTTCCCGCTCGGCGACGATGCGCGCCGCGACCGCGGCCTTGGCGACGCGCGGGGCGAACCGTACTCCGACGACGGTGGTTTGCTCGGCGTGTAAGACCCCGCTAATCGATGCGGCGGTGTAGGCTTCGATGTCAAAGGCGCTCGGGCGGACGAAGGTTTGGGCGAGCACTTCCGGATTGCTTACGCTGTCGACGGCAAACGTACGCAGGTCGCGCCGCGAGTGGTCGTAGGCGAGGCAGTAGACGCGGCCGGCGTTGATAATGAAACCGTACGGATTGACGCTGCGTGTACTCGATTTTCCCTCCTTATCGAGGTAGAGGAACCGGGCGCTGCGCGAGTTCCGCTCGGCCGACGAGAGGAGCGCGAACGCGCGTTCCCCATCTTCGTCGAGACGGATCTCGGAGAGCCGAAACGTCACGGGAGAGCCGGCTTCGATGCGCGCTCGTGCACCTCGGCCCGCACTGTCGACGAGCTTTTCGGCAACCTCGTCGATTGAAGCGCCGATCGTGCCACCGATGCTGGCGCCCAGCGAGCGCAGGGCGACCAGACCGAAGAGCTCGCCGCTGCTCAAGTCGAGCCGCTTGAGGTTGTATCCATCGGCGAAGCGATACGCGTTGGCCGCACGATCGAAATATAGCGGGAAGCCGGCGTTGCCGAGGATCGCCAGGTAACGCCGCAGGCTGCGTGTGCTCGGGCGCTTTTCCCCGACCGCGATGCGGTCTTTGAGGTCCTCGAATGAGTGCCGCCCCTGGTCGATCGCGTTGAGCAATCGTACGAGAAGCACGACCTTCGATTCGCCTTCGGGCGCAGTCACGGCGACTCGGGCGACCCTTGCGGTTTTGGAAAGCAGCCATCGGGCGCATTTATCGGCGGTGCCTTCGGTTGCGGCGGCGTCGCAGTGAGCCCGATCTCGGCGGGGTAAAATGAACCGCCGTCGGTCATCGTTCTGACGGCCGTGTGATATGTCTCTCCGGGAGCTAACTCGAACGCCGTTATTTGGTAAGGTATCCGAAGACGCACGCAGCCGATATCGACAAGGCTTCCATCGATCAAAAAGCTACCGCGAGCCGGCCCGGCGAGTGGCTCAAAGAAAAGATAGGCGGTCGCGGGGGCGGTGCCCGGATTGGTAAGCGCGAGGTCGACGGTATGCACGACACCGTAATCGCCGTAGTCGTGTCCGGGCGCGACCGGATCGACGCTCGGCGGCGTCGGCTCCGTGTCCCCGACGACCAGCGTCGCGTCCGCACCGCCCGCCGAATAGCTGAGCGCATCAGAGCCAAAGCCGGCGATTCGAAAGACCCCGGTTCGATGGTGTCCGTCACCGGGAAGGACCGGGGCGTTGAGGAGGCTGCGCGGATCGATCCCCGCGGAGACGGCAAGTACCGTCACAACGATGGGACCGCCCGAAAGCACTCGTAGATCGACCGTGCCGCTGACGAGCTGACGGGTGGCCATCGGCACATCGGCGAGCAGATAGGGGTCATCCTGCGGCAGATTTACGACGACTCCCTCGCCGAGCGCTTTCGTCAGCAGAAAGTTCTTCGTCAACGTCTGCCCGACGTGCATGACGTCCATATTAGGTCCGGCCGACGCCTGGACGAGTTGCACGGACGTGGGATCTTGCGAGTTGCTGCTCAGTGCGACCGCGAGCAGCCGGGGATCTGCGGCGTCGTCATGATAGTAATAGAGCCGAGCCGGTTGCTTTGCGGTCACGGTAGCGCGAAAGAGCACACCATCTTGCATCACGTGCTCGGGATCGTCGTCGTAGAAAAGCAGTCCCGGTGAAAACGGCGCAAGTGCGAGATTCTCCACGCTGACCGTCGTCGTACCGGACTGATCGAAGTACTCTCCGTTCCCGGCGATCTGTACCGGCACGATAAACTGGGTCCTCTCTCCTGGTGCGAGAGGCGCCGCGGGCGCGCTCACCGTTCCGATCGTTGCCTGCGCACCGGGAAGCACCCGCGTTAAGCGCGTCACCCAGCTTTGGACGCGCTCCGCAAGCCAATCCGGCTGCGCCGGATCGCCGGTTACCGTAAGGGTCGTCTGTGGCACGATCGTTCCCGCATTGAAGGCGACGCGAATCGGCAAGTCTGCGCGGGCCCCATCGGCGTCGATGAGCTGGAGGGTGGCGCTGCCGGTCGCTTGCGTGGCGGTGATCGTCACGCTCGTGCCGTCGGCGCTGACGCTAACGTTGACGAGCGGTCGTTCGAGGGTCGCCTGCAGCGGCGGCTGCGCGCCGCTCACGCCGACGATCTGCTGCTGCGCCGGATTGAGTGCGACGCGGTTCGGGGAGACCGTCAGCGCGCCCGGCGTGGCTTGCGCGAGGACGACGCCGAAAACGAGACTGATCGTCGGCTAGGTTACGGCTGGCTCTGGCGGAGGTGCTGCCGGCGGTTCGACCGATGGGATCTTCGAATACTTGAGCTTCTCCGTATCGTCTGGATCGACGTCGGCGAGAATATGGTCGCCCGAGCCGAACGAGCCCTTGAGCATTTCCTCGGCAAGCTCGTCTTCCACGTTGCGCTGAATGGCCCGGCGCAGCGGACGCGCGCCGAACTGCGGATCCCATCCCTTTTTGGCGAGGAGTGATTTGGCCGCGTCGGTTACCTTCAGCTCCATCTCCTGGGCGCGCACTTCGCGAACGACCTTGTCGAGCTCGAGCGTGACGATTTGCTCGATTTGTTCGCGAGTGAGCTGATGGAAAACGATCACTTCGTCGACTCGGTTGAGGAACTCGGGCCGGAACGTCTGCTTGACCTCCTCCATCACCCGATTCTTCATGCGGTCGTAGGCTTTGACCTCATCTTCGGCTGAAAGCTTCTGCGGGCGGAAACCGATGTCGGTCGTCGTGGTCATTCCAATCGCACCCACGTTGCTCGTCATGACGATAACCGAGTTTTTAAAGTCGACTTGACGTCCCTGAGAGTCGGTGAGGCGACCGTCTTCGAGCACTTGAAGGAGCAGGTTGAAGACATCGGGATGCGCCTTCTCGATCTCGTCGAGCAATACGACCGAATAGGGACGACGCCGCACCGCTTCGGTGAGCTGGCCGCCCTCTTCATAGCCGACGTATCCCGGCGGTGCGCCGACGAGGCGGCTCACCGAGTACTTCTCCATGTACTCAGACATGTCGATGCGAATCATCGAGTCCTCGTCGTCGAACAGGAAGGCAGCGACGCTGCGAGCGACTTCGGTCTTGCCGACGCCGGTCGGGCCAAGGAATATGAAGGATCCGATCGGGCGGCTCGGATTCTTCAGCCCGGCGCGCGACCTGCGAATCGCGCGCGTAATGACTTGGATAGCCTCTTCTTGGCCGACGACGCGCTTATGGAGCAGCTCGCCCATTTTGAGCAGCTTCTCGGTCTCGGCTTGCGCAAGGCGGCTGACCGGAATCTTCGTCCAGGAGGCGACGATCTCGGCAATGTTGTCGGCGGTCACGCGCAAAATGCGCTCGCTCAAAGCCTTACGGTCGCGCCATTCTTGCTCCAGGTTCGCCTTCTCGAGACGAAGCTTCTCCTCGCGATCGCGTATCGAAGCCGCTTTGTCAAACTCCTGGTTCTTAACGACGCTCTCTTTCTCGGCGATGAGTTTGCGAAGCTGCGCGTCGGCCTCGCGAATCGCCGGCGGCGGCAGCGTCGCTTGCAGCCGAACGCGCGAGCTGGCTTCGTCGATAAGGTCGACGGCCTTGTCGGGAAGGAAACGATCGGTGATGTACCGGTCACCGAGTCTCGCGGCGCTCGCCAACGCCTCGTCGGTAATCTGGACTTTATGGTGCGCTTCGTAGCGATCGCGCAGACCCTTGAGAATCTCGATCGTTTCCTCGACCGTTGGTTCGCCGACCATGACGGGTTGGAAACGGCGTTCGAGTGCGGAATCTTTCTCGATGTGTTTTCGGAATTCGTTGAGCGTGGTCGCACCGATGCATTGGAGCTCGCCGCGCGCGAGGGCGGGCTTGATGATGTTGCTGGCATCGATTGCGCCTTCGGCCGCTCCGGCGCCCACGAGCGTATGCAGCTCGTCGATGAAGAGAATGATCTCACCCGCGGCGCCGCGGATCTCGTCCATCACGCGCTTCATACGCTCTTCGAACTCGCCGCGGTATTTCGTCCCGGCAACGAGTCCCGCGAGATCGAGAGTTATGACGCGGCGGTCGCGCAGCGGCTCGGGGATGTCGCCTTTGATCACCCGCTGCGCGAGGCCTTCGGCAATCGCCGTCTTACCGACGCCGGGCTCGCCGATGAGGGCCGGATTGTTCTTGGTTCGACGTGAGAGGATTTGAATGACCCGCTCGATCTCGCTGTTTCGTCCGATGACTGGATCGAGCTTATTATCGCGCGCGAGCTGAGTGAGATCTCGCCCGTACGCGTCGAGCGTCGGCGTCTTACTCTTTCCTTTGGGTGCGGTCGGCTGACCCTCGGCCCCGAGCAGAGATGTCGTCTGCACGCGTACCTTTGCAGGGTCGACGCCGAGATTGGTCAGGACGCGCGCGGCCACGCCCTCACCCTCGCGTATTAACCCGAGGAGTAAGTGCTCGGTCCCGATGTAGTTATGATTGAGCTGACGGGCTTCTTCAAAGGCAAGCTCGATCACGCGCTTGGCGCGTGGCGTGAAGACCATCTCCTGTTGGACGGTCTGGCCCCCGCGTCCGACGATCGCTTCGACTTCTTGACGAACTTTCGCCAGATTGACGCCCAGCGATTCGAGGACTTTCGCGGCTAGACTCTCGCCCTCGGAGATGATCCCAAGAAGAATATGCTCGGTTCCAATGTAGTTATTACCAAGCCGTTGTGCTTCTTCTTGCGCCAGCACGATGCTGCGCCGCGCTCGCTCGGTGAAGGGCTCCCACATCGACATGCTCTGGCTCTTCCTTTCTTCTTCCTATGACTCTACCCGGCCCAGAGCAGTTTCGTGATCGTTCGCCGCACGCCCGGCCGGCTCGCCCCTTCGACGCCGTTTACCCTAACCGAAGTCGAGGGGTTCCACGACAAGCGCCGCGCCGCAGAGGGAACGTCAAGCAAAGGTTTGCCATACATGCCAAGTGAACCTCGCCGCCATGCCAACCGTGGAACAAGTTCGCGAAGCACTGGTCGAGGTGAAAGATCCCGAGCTCAACCTTGGAATCCTCGAGCTCGGGCTCGTTTACGACATCACGACCGAAGGCGAGAACCGCGAGAACGTCACGGTGATGATGACGCTCACCTCCCCGATGTGCCCGGTGGGACCGATGTTTAAGAAGTCGGTCGAGGATCGCGTCCTGGCGATCGAGGGCGTGAAGAACGCCAACGTTGAGATCACGTTTACCCCTCCGTGGGACCCCGCCACCATGGCCTCCGATGACGTCAAAGCGATGCTCGGAATGTGGTAGGCTCCAACGCAACGACGATAACGTCCGGGAGGCGCTGGTCATTCACTGAGGGCTTGACCCTACGGGAGGCCGGACTGGTCGTTGGTTTTGCGTACCTCCTCAACCCCGTCAGCCATGCTGAGTTTTCCATCTACCCAAAACTCGTCATCCCGGGCAATATCGAACAGACGGCTGCGAACATCGCCTCACATCACGGACTCTTTCTTGCCGCGATCTTCTGCTATTTGATTAACTTCATCGAAGACATTATCATTGCTTGGGCGCTCTACATACTGCTCGCGCCGGTGAACCGAGCGTTGTCATTACTCGCGGCATTGTTTCAATTGGTCTACGCGACGATCGCAATCTCCGGTTGGTTCAACCTCCCGATCGTGTACCGAATGTTGACGACGCCCGAGTACCTTACGACGTTTGGTGCCCGTCCTCTCCACGCTCAGGTCAGCCCGATGCTCCACACGTTTAGCTACGAATTCTCATTGGGGCTCGTGCTTTTCGGAATCCACCTCCTGCTCGTCGGATATTTGATTTTCCGGTCCCACTACATCCCATGGTGGCTCGGGCTCCTCTTGATCGTGGACGGATTGGGCTGGGTCGTTAATAGCCTGCAAGCCTACCTTTACCCTCATGCGAATCTTGGATTTATCTTCGTCACGTTCTTCGGAGAGCTGATTTTCATGGTTTGGCTGCTGATAAGGAGCTGGAAAATTCCGGAGCCCGTCGGCGCGTAGAATCCCGCCCGAGGAGCTGTCGCGCGCGGCGTGCAAGGTGTTTGCGTGAAGAGCCGCGCCGAGAAATACGACGAGCTCCAAAGGAAACGTCGGCAGGCTGCCATGCCTGCGGGCTCCGAAGCCGTCGCGAGACAACACGACCGCGGCAAACGCTCCGCCCGCGAGCGTGTCGAGGCGCTCGTCGACGATGCCTCGTTCGTCGAATTCGACCGGTTCGTGGTGCATCGAACGAACGCGTTCGGTCTCGACGAGAAAGAGTTCCTCGGCGACGGCGTCATCACGGGTCGAGCGACGATCGACGGCCGGCAGGTCTTCCTCTTCTCGCAGGACTTTTCGGTCCTGGGTGGATCGCTCGGCGAAGCCTTTGCGGAGAAGATCTGCAAGGTAATGGATTTGGCGATCAGCACCGGCTCGCCGCTGATCGGCATCAACGATTCGGGCGGGGCGCGCATCCAAGAGGGAGTCGTTTCGCTCGGCGGTTACGCCGAGATTTTTTGGCGCAACGTCCAGGCGAGCGGCGTTATTCCGCAAATCAGCTTGATCGCCGGGCCTTGCGCCGGCGGCGCCGTCTATTCGCCTGCCATCACCGACTTCATCCTGATGACCGAGAAGATCTCGCAGATGTTCATCACGGGCCCCGAGATCATCAAGACGGTTACCGGCGAAGACGTGAGCTTCGAAGAGCTGGGCGGAGCGACGACGCACGCCACGCGCAGCGGTGTGGCCCACCTCGTGGCGGCCGATGAAGCGAATCTTTTAGACCTAACGCGAGCGCTCTTTTCGTTCGTTCCGCAGAACAACCGCGAGCGGCCGCCGCAATACGATTGCGACGACGATCCGCATCGTCTGGTCGATACGCTCGACGAGCTCGTGCCGGATTCGCCGAACAAGCCGTACGACATGAGCGAAGCGATCGACGGAGTCGTCGACTACGGTGACTTCCTCGAAATTCAGCCGCTCTACGCCAAGAACATCATCTGCGGCTTCGGGCGCGTCGACGGACGTGCCGTCGGAATCGTCGCCAATCAGCCCAACGTGCTCGCCGGCGTCCTCGACACACGCTCCTCGACCAAGGCGGCGAGATTCGTGCGCTTCTGCGATGCGTTCAACATTCCGCTGGTGACTTTCGTGGACGTGCCCGGGTTCTTGCCGGGCACCGATCAAGAGTACGGCGGCATCATTCTGCACGGTGCGAAGCTGCTCTATGCCTTCGCCGAGGCGACGGTTCCCAAGATCACGATCATCACGCGCAAGGCATACGGCGGCGCTTACGACGTTATGGCGAGCAAACACATCCGCGCCGACCTCAATCTCGCATGGCCCACGGCAGAGATCGCCGTGATGGGAGCCGAGAGCGCGGTGAAGACGATCTTTCGGCGAGAGATCGCGGCGGCCGACGACAAAGAAACGAAGATGCGCGAGCTCATCGACGAATACACCGAGCGATTCGCCAACCCATATATCGCCGCCCAGCGAGGCTACGTCGACGACGTGATCGAGGCACGCCAAACTCGCAGCGCGATCTCCAAGGCGCTCGACATGCTTGGCGAGAAACGCGCCCCTCGGCCGGAGCGTAAGCACGGCAACATACCCTTGTAAGAAGCGAGAAAACGGAGACGATGCCCGAAGACATCGAACTCGACACCGACAAGCTGCAGGAGCAGATCACGGAGGCGCACGAGGAGCTGGCGCGCGAGCGTAGTCCGCTATGGTTGCGATACGTCGGTTTGAGCGCCGCCAGCTTTGCGGTCGTGGCCGCGGTCTCGGCACTGCGCTCGGGCGACCTTATAAACGAAGCGACCATCGACCAGATGAAAGCCTCCGACATTTGGAGCGAGTACCAAGCCTCGCGCGAGAAAGAGCATATCTACGCGGTTGCGGCGGACAACCTGGAGGATCGCCGGGCGAACGCGCGGCGGCTGAGCGCCTATCGCGGGGAGGTCGCCAAGGAGGTAGCCAAGGAGAAACCGCTGGGCGCGTCCGCTCGCAAGCTGGAAGAGGAGTCCGCCGCAGAAGTGCGCCGGCATCATGCTTTCGAGTATGCCGTCGCGCTGTTGCAGGTCGGCATAGCCTTAGGCGCAGTCGCGGCGCTCGCTCGTTCAAAACCGGCGTGGTACGTCAGTCTAGCGGCGGGCGCTATCGGCATCGTCTTGTTCCTTAGAGGCTTCTTCTCGTGAAACGACGGTCGAGGATTCGTACGTGAAACTTTTGGAGGGGAAACGCGCCCTCGTGACGGGGGTGGCAAATCGCTGGTCGATCGCGACCGGTATTGCCCGCAAGCTCCATGAACACGGCGCGCTCGTCGCGCTAACCTATCAGGGCGAACGAGTGCGCGACGAGGTACAGAAGCTCGCTTCAGAATTGAACGGCGCTCCGACGCTCGAGTGCGACGTCTCCAACGACGCCTCGTTGACGGCGATGCGGGAACAGCTCGAAATTCAGTTTGGGAAGCTCGACGCGCTCGTTCATTCGATCGCGTACGCCAACAAAGAGGATTTGGCGGGAAAGGTCTTCGACACATCGCGCCAGGGATTTGCCGTTGCGCTCGACGTTTCCGCATACTCGTTGATCGCGCTCGTCGGGGCACTCCGCGAATCGTTCAACGACGGCGCATCCATCATGGCGCTCACCTACCTCGGCGCGAGTCAGATCGTTCCCAACTATAACTTGATGGGGATCGCCAAGGCGTCGCTCGAGGCGGCGGTTCGATATCTTTCCTTCGATCTCGGCGATCGCAACATTCGAGTCAACGCAATCTCCGCTGGGCCGATAAAAACCGCGAGCTCGCGACAAGTAGGCGGATTCTCGCGCATCCTCGACGTCGTGCCGAAGGTCGCGCCGCTGCGCCGCAACGTGACGCCGGACGATGTGGGAAACATGGCGGTCTTGCTTGCCTCGGATCTAGCCGGCGCCGTGACCGCCGACGTGCACTTCGTCGACGCCGGATACCACGCGATGGGCATGTATCCGCCGTCCGAAAGCCCGCCCTAGGGCCGTGTCACTGAAGAAGATCCTGATCGCCAATCGGGGCGAGATCGCGGTGCGCATCATACGGACGGCGCGCGAGATGGGCATCGCTACCGTTGCGGTCTATTCCGACGCGGACCGGGAGGCGGTGCACGTCGAATTGGCCGACGAATCGTACCGGCTCGGACCTGCCGCCCCGTCCGAGAGTTATCTCAACGTCCAAAAATTAATCGAGTGCGCGCACCATTCTGCCGCCGATGCGGTTCACCCGGGCTACGGCTTCCTCGCGGAGAATGGCGAATTCGCGCGACGCATCGTCGCAGAAGGCCTAGTCTGGATCGGCCCTCACGCCGACGCCATCGACGCAATGGGTGACAAGCTTCGAGCACGCCGCGCGATGCAAGAAGCCGGCGTGCCGTTCGTTCCCGGTGCGACGCATGCGATTGCGGACGTTGCCGCTGCGCGCGAAGCCGCACGAGAGTATGGTCTGCCGCTCGCGCTCAAAGCCGCAGCCGGCGGCGGCGGGAAAGGGCTGAAGGTCGCGCGCTCGGTCGACGAGATCGATTCGGCGTTCGAAACGGCGCGACGCGAGGCCGAAGCCTATTTCAAAGACGGAACCATTTATGCAGAGCGTTATCTCGAGAACGCCAAGCACGTGGAGCTGCAGCTCCTAGCCGACAAGCACGGCAACGTAGTACACGTTGGAGAGCGCGACTGTTCGCTGCAGCGGCGACATCAAAAGCTCTGGGAAGAAGCACCGGCAGAGATTTCGCAGCCCGTGCGAACGGCGATGCGCGAGGCCGGAGTGCGGGCAGCGAAGGCGATCGAGTACGATTCCGTCGGTACGATCGAATGCCTCGTCTCGCACGATGTGTTCTATTTCCTCGAGATGAACACGCGTATTCAGGTCGAGCACACCGTTACCGAGATGATCTCGGGCCTCGACCTCGTGCGGGAACAGATTCGCGTTGCCGCGGGCGAGCCGCTCGGCTACGGTCAGAGCGAAATCCGGTTTCGCGGTCACGCAATCGAGGGGAGGGTCAATGCCGAGGACGCGGCGGACGAGTTTCGTCCCGCGCCCGGAACGATAAGCGCCTATCGCGAGCCGGGCGGCCCGGGCGTCCGCGTCGATTCGTCGGCGTACTGCGGGTGGACGATTCCGGCCCAATACGATTCGCTCGTCGCCAAGCTCGTCGTCTGGGCGCCGACGCGAGAGGACGCGCTTGCGCGACTTCGCCGAGCGATCGACGAGTACGTGATCGAAGGCGTACCCACCACGCTACCGCTGTTGCGCGCGCTCTCCAACGATCCCAGCGTGATCGATGCAACCTATGGGACGGCCACGCTGGAAGCGTTCGCGCGCACTCACCGGCCGGCACTACGCAATGGCCGCCTCGAGCCGCGCCATTTCGTCCCCATGAGAACGCCGGTGAGCGCGCGGCGAACGGCACCCCGTCTGAGCTGGCTGCAAAGAGGCGGAGCTAGCGCGGGCGGAAATACCGTACGCTCGCCGATGCATGGCCTGATCGTCGAGCTGCGGGTTGCCGGCGGCGATCGCGTAACGGAAGGTCAGGTCGTGGCGATTATCGAGGCAATGAAAATGATGAACGAGATCCGCGCGCATCGCAGCGGGCGCGTGAGTGCGGTTCTCGTCGGGAGGGGGTCGAGCGTCGAAAGCGGCTCGCCCCTCGTGACCATCGAGGTCTGATGGCGCGAGAGTTCAACGAGTCGGGAATTCCGATTCAACCCGTCTACGACGCCGACGGCACGCCGTGCGATCTGGGCGAGCCGGGAAGCTTTCCGTACGGGCGCGGCATTCGCAAAGACATGTACCGCGGACGGCTTTGGACGATGCGCCAGTACGCCGGCTTTGCAACGGCGGCCGAGTCGAACGCTCGTTATCGGTATCTCCTCGAGCGCGGCCAGACGGGGATTTCCGTGGCGTTCGATCTGCCGACGCAACTCGGTTTTGACTCGGACGCGCCGCAGGCTCGCGGCGAGGTCGGAAAAGTCGGCGTTGCCATAGACTCGATTGCCGACATGGAGATGCTTCTCGACGGCGTCCCGATCGAGCGGGTCACCGTCTCGATGACCATCAACGCTCCGGCATCGATTCTGCTCGCGCTTCTGCTCGCAGTTGCACGCCGGCGCGGCATCCCTTTCGAGCGACTGGGCGGAACCGTGCAAAACGACGTCCTCAAAGAGTACGTCGCACGCGGGACGTACATCTACCCGCCGAAGCCGTCCATTCGCCTCGTGACCGACGTGATGGCCTACTGCGCGCGCGAGTTGCCCCACTGGAACGCCATCTCCATTTCGGGCTATCACATGCGCGAGGCCGGCTCGACGGCGGTCGAAGAGATTGCGTTTACGCTCTCTAACGGCAAAGCCTATCTGCAAGCGGCGCTCGAAGCCGGCATCGCGCTCGACGAGGTTGCACCGCACATCTCGTTCTTCTGGAACGCGCACAACGACTTCTTCGAGGAGATCGCCAAGTTTCGGGCCGCCCGTTACTTGTGGGCGCACATCACGCGCGACGAGTTCGGATGCCGCGACCCTCGCTCGCACATGCTGCGGTTTCACACCCAGACCGGCGGCTCGACGCTGACGGCCCAGGAACCCGAGAACAACGTCGTGCGCGTGTCGCTGCAGGCACTTGCAGCCGTGCTTGGCGGAACGCAGTCGCTGCACACCAATGGTAAGGACGAAGCGCTCGCGCTTCCGACTGCCGACAGTGCATTGGTGGCGTTGCGCACGCAACAGGTCATCGGCTACGAATCCGGCGTTGCCGATGTCGTCGATCCGATGGCCGGCTCCTACTACCTCGAAGCGCTGACGGCGGAGTTGATCGGGCGCGCGCGCGGCATCATCGGGGAGATCGACGCGATGGGCGGGAGCATCGCGGCGATCGAGAGCGGTTGGATGCAGGCCCGAATCGCCGATTCCGCTTATCGCGCACAACAAGCCATAGAACGTGGCGAGCGCGTCGTCGTCGGCGTCAATCAATTCGTCGAAACGAACGCCGGCGAAAAAATCGCGCTGCTTCGCGTCGACGAACGAGTCGAGCGGGAGCAGATCGAGCGACTCAACGCCTTTCGGTCGGCGCGAGATCTTGAGTCCGTGGAACGCCTACTTACCAGGTTGCGGCGCGCGGCGCAAACCGACGAGAACCTCATGCCCTGTTTGATCGACGCGGTCGATTCCAACGTAACGCTCGGTGAAATCTGCCGCGTTTTGCGCGAAGTATTTGGAACGTACCGGTTCAAAGAAGTCGTAGGATAGACTGCGCCGTCTCGTGGAAATCGATCACGTCGCAATCGTCGTCAAAGATCTCGAAGCCACGCTGCGCTTCTACACGCACACGCTCGGCTTCGAAGAAAGCTTCCGCGAGACCGTATACGACCAAGGGGTAGAGACGGTCGGCTTGGAAGCAGGCGGCTCTTTCATCGAGCTCTTATTGCCGCTCGACGAAAGTTCGCCGATCGCGCGTTATCGCGGCGACGCCGCCGCCAAGCTTCATCACACCGCTTACCGAGTTTCGGATATCGAAGCGACGCTTAACGAGCTTAAACGCGCCGGCGTGCGATTAATCGACGAGCAGCCACGCCGCGGTGCGCGCGGCAGCCTGATTGCCTTCCTTCATCCGAAGGCAACGGACGGCGTGCTCATCGAACTCTGCCAGCGTTGATCTCGGCAAATCCTACGCCCCGCCGCCGGGCGCTTTTATGGTCGACGATCGCCTCCGCGGTCGTTCATTTCATCGTTTTGACGTTGCTTTTTTATGCAGCCGCACGTCTTTTCGTCCCGCGTGGCGAGAAAGAGGTCGTCGCTCAGACTACGATCGTGACGATCGAGAAGTCGGCGCCCACGCCGGCGCCGCGGCGCGTGGTTCGACCGGTTCCTCAAACTCGGCAACGCGAATCGGCGCCCGCAATCACGCCCCGCCACGAGCTCGTGAAAGAAACGACCGCTCCGGCTCCGCACGAACCGCCGCCGCGCAGGCAAACGGTACCTTCGAAGATCGAGCGCGATGAAGCCGGGTTCGCGCGGGAAGTAGCCCAACTCAACGAGCAGAACGATCCACATTCAATCCCAACGATCGATCCGGCGTCGCAAGAATCGGCGAGAAAGACGTATTCGTTCGACATTCCCTCTTCGTTGCGGGGCGAAGAACATGGCAACGGCATCATCACGCCGATCGAGAGCTGGCGGCGGGACGGACGCGACTGCTATTACGGGCGTTACGAGTTTACTTACCCCGACGGCGCGATGGAAAGCGGAAACATCGTTTGGCCATTCTGTTTCGACCCCGTCTCCGATCCGTTCAAAGAGCCTCCGCACCCGATCCCATTTCCACTCCCACTTGTGGGATTCAAGCTGCCGCCCGACGCGCAGTTGCCGCCGATCGAAAAAGCCGTCTACCAGCAATGGGCCGCCGCCAACGGGACCGCTTCAACGCCGTAGCAACGGCGTCTGCGCCAGACCGTTAAGCACGAACTGCACGGCGAGGGCGGCGAGAATTATTCCCAGCAAACGAGTGACGACGTGAATGCCGGTCGTACCGATCACGCGCAAAAGCAGCGAGGAGCCTCGCATGCAGAGCCACGTCACGAACAGCGCGACGGCATACGCGACTGCAACCACGATCAAGTCGAGCCGATTGCCGCGCGAAAGATTCACGAGCAGAAGGACGGTGGCAATCGTGCCGGGACCCGCGATCATCGGCACCGCCAGTGGGAAGACGGCGGGGTTTTCTCCCGCGGCCGCCTCGCGTTCCTCGGCTTCCGTACGTTTTGCGCGCGTCGGGCGCGCAAAGAGCATGTCGATCGCTATCAAAAAGAGCAAGATGCCGCCCGCGATCAGAAAGGCCGGAAGCGTGATGCCCAGATAGTCGAGAAGCACCCGGCCGACAACCCCCATGAAGAGCATCACGCCCGCCGCAACGATCACCGCCTGATCGACGATCTGATTGCGGCGTTGCGGCGAGACGCGCGCCGTCGCGCCGAGCGTCATCGGAATCATGCCGATCGGGTCGATGATCGTAAACGCGGTCGCAAACGCCGTCGCGACGAATCGCACGTCCATGGTGCGACCAAGGGTATCGCCTATTGAAGGCAAACGTCAAGGCCCGATGGGTACCGCGGTTAACGTCGACGTCGAGCTCGCTTTTGAAGTCGAGCGCAATGAGGGCGAGTGAGAAACGCGGTTAGCATCGAGGATCTGCGGCGTCTCGCGAAGCGCCGCGTGCCGCGAGTCGTCTTCGACTACATCGACGGCGGCGCCGACGGCGAGACGACGCTGCGCGAAAACTGTCGAGCTTTCGAGAGCGTGCGCTTCCGGCCTCGCAACGCGGTTGCCAATGCACCGTGCAATTTACGCACGAGCGTACTTGGCACCACGCTCGAGTTGCCGTTCTTGCTCGCGCCGGTCGGCAGCAGCCGCCTCTTCTTCCCGCGGGGCGAGTGCGTCGCGGCCGCCCAAGCCGGTGCAGCGGGGACGGCGTACGTTTTATCGACCCTCTCGGGATGCCGGCTCGAAGACGTGCGAGCGGCATCGAGCGGACCGGTCTGGTATCAGCTCTATCTCATCGCGGGCCGCGAGGTTGCGACCGCGGCGATTCGGCGAGCACGTGATGCCGGCTTCTCTGCGCTCGTCGTAACGATCGACACCGCCGTTGCGGGACAGCGCGAGCGCGACCTTCGCAACGGCGCCAAGGAGCTCACCGCCGGCGCGTCTGCGCAGTTGTTGCCGTACATTCCGCAACTTCTCGCACGTCCGCGTTGGCTCTACGATTTCTTGTGCGACGGGGGAATGATGGAATTCCCCAACGTGGTCTTGCCGACGATTGGCCCAATGGCCTACGCGGACGTTGCAGCGGCGCTCGAGCACTCGACCGTCGCGTGGCAGGATCTGAAATGGATACGTGAGCTCTGGAATGGTCCCATCGTCGTCAAGGGAGTGCTGACGGCCGAAGACGCGCGGCGCGCACTCGATGCGGGCGCCGATGCAATCGTCGTATCGAACCATGGCGGGCGTCAGCTCGACGGCGTCGCGCCGACGCTGCGCGCGCTGCCGGAGATCGTCGCAGTCGCCGGTGAGCGCGCCGAAATTCTTTTGGACAGCGGCATTCGCCGTGGGTCCGACGTCGTCAAAGCGCTCTGTTTAGGCGCGCGTGCCGTGCTGGTGGGCCGGGCGTACGCCTACGGCCTAGCAGCCGCAGGCGGCGCCGGCGTCGCGCGGGCGATCGAGATACTGCGCAGCGACATCATCCGGACGCTGCGGCTGCTTGGATGCCACGACACCGGCGCACTCGAGCGATCGTACGTCGAAGCCTAAGGCCTCGACATAAAATCGGGCCTCAGCGTGTCAAAATTGATTGGTACCGAGACATGCTCTTGCACAATCAGCCATTTGCCGTTGATCTTTCGTAGAACGTCGGTAACGCGAACGGAAGCCGCATGGAGTTTCCCCATATTTCCGGTGAACGATTGAATGCTATGTGTGTATGCGACGTCGCCGCTGACCGTTATGGCGAGCTCGCTCAGCGAGAACGTTGGAGACCCCTTAATCGACGCGAACGTGCCTTTCCAGTCATCGCGATAGCTCTCCCACCCGACGTGCTCGCGCGGGGTCGTGACGTCAAAGACGAATAGGGTATCGTCGTGAACGTAGAGCGCCATCATGGCGTTTAGGTCCTTATGCCGGAACGCCGTACCGAACTGACGATAGAGCGAGTTGATTTGCGCCGTGTCGTCGGCGGACTGTGCGCCCGCGCGGCCGGCAAAGAGGCCGCCGGCTATAACCGCGGCCGCAATGATGAGTAACAGCAACGCCTTTTTCATGAGTTACCTCCGACGAAATGTATTGCCGTCCTTCGACTGCTCCGCTGCGCGGCGCGCTCAAGGATGACAGGACCGTATTATGAGCCTTAGCGTACGGGGGTGCCTGCCCCACGGCGGCATCGCGATCGTCGGAAGCCGAACCCCTCCGGCGGAAGCCGCCGGGTTTGCGTATGGACTCGCGTTTAGACTCGGCGAGCCGGTCGTTTCCGGGCTCGCTCCCGGCATCGACGTCGCCGCCCATCGGGGCGCGCTTGCGGCCGGCGTGCCGACCGTCGCGTTCGTCGGCTACGGCTGGGGATGCACCGATCCGCCGGAGCATGCCGCGCTTGAAGATGCCATCGTGAGCGCCGGCGGTGCCGTCGCAACACTACTGCCGGCCGGCACGCCGGCTTCTGAGAAATCGCGCATCGAGCGAGACCGCCAGCAAGCCGAAAAGGCGCGCGCCGTCGTGCTCGTTTGCAGCGAAATCGGCGGCGGCGCCATGCATACCATGCGCTTCGCTCGCGAGCTCGGTCGCCCGCGCTTTGCCGTCATGCCGCGCGAAGGCCCGGACGACGAAGCCCAGTGGGCCGGCAACCTCGAAGCTCTCGAAGACGGCGCCCTGCCGCTTTCACTCGACGTTCAGGAAGCTTTGGCCGTTCTTCATGGCGTCCTTCGACACGCGCGCTTCGCGCGCGGCTCAGGATGACACCGGGAAGCCGACTACAGATTGGGCGCCAGCCCGACATCGATCGAGGTTTCGAAAGTGCGGTTCCACGGCAGCTCGATCGACATGGCCGCGATGTGATAGCCGGGATCGAGCTTCGTGAGAATCTTCTCGGCGTAGTTCCAGAGCAGCGCGCGGTCGCGCTGCGCGATCGTTGCCGCCACCTCGGGAGGGAGCAACGAATGGTCGGCGGTGCCTTGTGAGGCGAGCGTTGCGTTGAGGTCCGGGCGAACTTCATCGTGGAACGCATAATCGTCGAGAAAGAGCAGGAAGGTGAACGTTCGATGGGCGAGCGCATCGTAGGTGCGCATGCGGCGTCCGGCACCGGCCGCGATGGCTTCCCCAAGCGCGGTTCCGACCGTGTTGGCATTGGTGTTCCAGGAAGAGTAGGCATCGAGACGCGCCGCCAAGCCCGACGCAAGAATACGCCGAGCAAAATTCGCTTGATCGCGGTACGAGCGCAAATAGGAGAGGTCGGCGAGCGCGACCGACCGGCCGACGGAATCGTCGGACGTCATCGCGGCGACGAACGCATCGTCTTGCGAGGCGCTCGTGTCGGGAACGCGCACGTAGAGCGCGATGTCCGGCTGAGCGTCGTCGCGCACCCCGCCGCAAACCCGTATGAGCGCGTTGATCGCCGTCGAAATCGGCGCGTATTCGATCGGATCTTGGTAGCGCGCTCCATCGGGCGTTGAATATCGAACCGTTACCCGGGGAGTCCATTTTGCTTCGCGGGCGATCGCGTGCGCGACGAGCGCCATCCCGAGCTCGTCGGCTCCAGGCTCGATCGACGCACGTTGCTCCAGCCCCTCGGCGGCGAGCTCTCCCTGCAGCAGCTGCACGTCGGGCACGTGCAATCCAACCGGACCGGCATCGTCTTGTCCCAGAACAAGCCGATCGATGATGCCGGCGGCCGTCATTTTGAGTAAGAGCCGGTCTACGGCCAGATTTCGAGCGCGGGTGGCAAGATACGCATTTAGCGTCGGCTGACCGATGAGATCTCGCAAGCGCGCCGCGCGCGCGGCTTCCGCCGGCAACGGCGGATAATGAAGATTGGCGTATTCCTGCAAGTACGACCAGATCGGATAGGGCGCGAAGAACGGGGTGCCGGCAGGGATGCCGGTCGGCGCCAGGCGCATGATCGTCCCGAAGGCGCCAATCCACGGGCGCGCGGCTCGCGCCCGCAAATGCGCGAGCTCGCGCAAACGAAAGTACGCGTCGGCATAGGATGGACCGGGAACGCGCGACGCCGTCAGCCCACCGTAGGCAAGCATATCCGTCGAAACGATGAAAGCGCCGGTTTTCGAATCGGCGGCCTCGCCATTGAGCCACGCGATCAGCGCGTCGGAGCGCCCGGCTGCGAGGAAGCGTCCGAGCAGCGTACGGGGCGGCGCCTCGACGCCTACGCCGGCGATGCGCCCCAGCATCACGGGCAATTGGGATGTGACCGGGCGGTCGTCGATCGGCAGAAACGCAATCGAGGCTAGAATCAGCGCGAGCGCGTGCATCAGATCAGCGCTCGCAGCGATCCGCCCCGTCCGTCGAGCAACGCCTGCGCCTGGGCTGCATCGACGCCGCGACGCTCCATCACGATCGCAACTTTTACTCGGCCGTTCGCGGATTTCAGCAGCTCGCGGGCGCGGTTCTCGTCCACAGCGCCAATTTCACAAACCAATCGCAGCGCGCGCTCGCGTAGCTTCTGATTCGACGCAACGAGGTCGACCATAAAGTTGTCGTACACTTTCCCCAAGCGGACCATCACCGCCGTCGAGATCGCGTTGAGGGCGATCTTTTGGGCGGTCCCAGCCTTCATGCGCGTCGAGCCGGCCAGCATTTCCGCACCGGTAGTCGTAACGATCGCCGTATCGGCCGCGCGCGCAAGCGGCGAGGCGGCGAAGCTCGTGAGCGCGACGGTGTAGGCGCCTAAGGCTCTCGCGCGCAGGATCGCCGCCGACACAAAGGCGGCGCCGCCGCTCGCCGAGATGCCGATTACGACGTCGAGGGGATTCACGCTCTCGCGCATCGCCGCGTCGCCCGCGGCGGCATCATCTTCCGCACCCTCGACGGAAGCTGCCATTGCGGCCGGTCCGCCGCAAAGATGCGCGCGTACGAGCTCCGGCGCCGTTCCAAAGGTCGGCGGCAGCTCGGCGGCATCGAGCATGCCGAGCCGGCCGCTGCTCCCCGCGCCGACATAGTGCAGCACGCCGCCTCGAGCAAGCCGGTTTGCGATCTCGTCAACGAGTTGCGCGATCCGCTCCTTGCATGCAAGCACCGCGTCGACCGCATCGCGCTGATCGACGATGAGCAACTCTACCAGCGCCGGAGTCGTGAGACGATCGAGGCCCGCGCTGCGCGCGTTCGCGCCTTCGGTGGGCGGCAGCTCCGAACTCACGGTGAGTCGCGGCACTCGCATGCGACTTGCGCGAGGAGTTTCTCCAAGTTATGCGGCGCAATCGCTCCCAGCACGACGGAGCGACGTGCGCCGGTTGCGCCCGGTACGTTGGCAGCGCGCCCACGCAGCGTTTCATAACCGAGCACCGCAAAAGCCATCGCTTCTTTGGCATCGACCGGGATCCCCATCGCGTCGGATGTTTCAACGCGCGCCGGCTCGAGCCGCCGGGTGAGCCGACCGAGCAGCGTACGATTATGCGCACCGCCTCCGCTTACGATGACGCGCGCGCCGGTGAATCCCGAGCGCGCAAGCGCTCGTGCGATCGATGCGGCGGTTAGTTCGGTGAGCGTCGCGGCGCCGTCTTCGAGCGAAAGCGGCGCCAGCGCTTCGTGGTGCTCTTCGAGAAACTGCTGGCCGAAGCGCTCTCGACCGGTCGTCTTGGGCGGCGAAGCCGCGAAGTATGGGTCATCGAGCATTGCGGCGAGGAGTTTCGCGTCGATGCGGCCGCGACGGGCCAGCTCGCCGCCCCTGTCGAGATTTCGTTCGCCCCCCGTGCGAGCGCGCACAAACGCGTCGAGCAGCATGTTGGCCGGCCCCGTGTCGAAGGCGACCGCTTCTTCAGGGGGCGCCCCCGCACGCATCAGCGTAACGTTCGCAATGCCGCCGAGGTTAAGCGCGACGCGATCTTCCGAGACGCTGCCCAGGAGCAGCGCATCGACTCGTGTGACCAGCGGTGCGCCCTGACCGTCCGCAGCGCAGTCCGCGCTGCGAAAATCGTAGCAAACGGTCGCGTTGACGTCTTGGCGAATCAGGAAGGCATCGCCAAGCTGGAGCGTCGTGTGGGCGCTGCCGTCGTGCCAGACCGTTTGACCATGTGAGGCGACGTAACCAATCGGCTCCGAACCCGCTACCTTTCGCGCCGCCGTCGCGTAAACGCGGCCGAGCGCGTTGTGGAGCCGCGCGAGGGCTGCGACGCTCCCCGAGTTCGGCGGCAGCAGGCCGAGTAATGCATCGCATAGGCTGCGTTCGAAGCACTCTTTCTGGAAGCGAAGCAACTCGACGGCATAGCTATCGCGCCGCGGCCGGATGCTGACCAATGCCGCATCGACGCCATCGAGCGACGTTCCGCTCATCATCCCGACGGCTAGCACCGAGTCATCCTTCGAGGGCCTCAGGATGACACGTGGAGCCCTCAGGACGACACATAACCATTGCTTCATAGAAACGAGCGCGGAGATCGCGACTGTCGGTGCGGCCAAAATAAACGGTGTTGGTAAGAAGCACGCCTTGGAGGTCGCGCGACGGATCCGCCCAGACGCAGGTACCGACAAACCCGGTATGACCGAAGGACGATCCATCCATGAAACGGCCGCACGAGTTTTCGTCGCTCGTCTTGAGAGCCCAGCCCAGGCCCCGGCGCAAAATGGAATCGTACGCCTGCTCCGCGATCGCATCGCGAACGATTGCTTGCGGAAGCAACGCGGAAGGGCGCCCGTTTAGCGGACCGAGGTACGTCTCCGTGAGCGCCGCAACGTCGGCAGCGGTTCCGAAAAGCCCGGCATGGCCGGCGACGCCGCCCATGAGGTAGGCCTTTTCGTCGTGTACGAATCCCTGAACGCGCCCTCGCCAATAATCTTCTTCGGTTGCCGGGATCTTGCGACGCTCGGCGTGGCGCGGCCGAAAGGTCAGCGAGTTGGCGAAGGATCGCGCGGCCAGCGCCCCCAGCGAAACTCCGGTAATGCGTTCCATTACGACGCCAAGCGCGATGAATCCAAGGTCGCTGTAGATCACTCTTTCGCCCGGCTTTGCAATCAGCTCGCAGCAAAGCGCGAATGTTTGCACGTTCTCATCCACGATCGACCGGTAATCGGCGCCCGAGTTCATGCCCGACGTATGCGCGAGCAGCATGCGCGGGGTGATGGCACGATGCGCGGTTCGCTGCCACTCCGGAAGGACACCTAACGACAATGGCTCGTCCAAAGCAATCCGGCCGTCGCTGACGAGCCGCAGGAACAGCGTAGTGACGAAGAGCTTGGTGAGCGAGGCGAGATCGAAGCGAGTGTCGGCATAAATCGGCCGCCCGAGTTCGTCGGCTCGCGTGGTGCCGTATGCGCGCTCGAAGCAAAGCCGACCGCGATGTTCGATGCGTGCGACCGCCGCGGTGAATTCGCTCCCGCAGGCCTCCTCTAGGATTCGCCCGATCCGTCTCATCCTTCGACCAGACGAAACTCTGCGCGGTCTCGAACGAATGTCATCCTAAGGGAGCCGCGCACCGCCGGAATCGACCGGCGATACCGGAAGGCGCCCCGTCGGCATGCTGCCGCCGAAGATGACGTCGGCAATTCCGCCGATGGATGCCTCGTCGTCGCCGTACGCGGCCAGCAGGTGTCGTGCATTTGCGAAAACGTGCAGACCGAAGGGATCGAGCAGCGAGACGACGAGCGCATCGGGATAGCGGTCGAGAATCTGCGCGATAGCCTCGGCTTGTGCCGGATAACGGTGCGTACGCTCCGCAAGCACCAGCGGGCGACGCTGGCGTTGCGCAAGTTGGTCAAGGATTGCGCTCGTTTCGTCGGGCGCCGGGTCGAGCGGCGCGAGCAACTCCTCGAGCGCAGGTGCCTCGCGGCGGAGCATGGCGCCGCTACCGCCGAACGAGAGGGCGATCGACGCGACCGGATCGGCGTGTGGGAACCCGCGAAGCAGCGTCACGGCACGTCTGCCGATTTCGCGCCCAATGCCGGGATGGGGAGCCAAAGCGTCGAGCGGCAGCGGCGGCGCTCCCGCTGCGCGCAGTCGTGCCACGCGTGCGCGCGCCTCCCGCAGCCGCTGCGGCGAAATACGTTCGTCCATCACCGCCGCCTCGACCGCCTGCGCCGCGTCGAGGCCGAGCGCGAGATTGTGGCTAAAGAGCAAGAGGTCGGCCCCGGCGGCGAGCGCTTCCACGGCGCTTTCAACCGAATCGCGAGCGGCGACGGCTTCCATTTCAAGGCAATCGGTGACGAATGCGCCGGAAAACCCAATCTCTTCCCGCAGCAGATCGTGCGCGATTCGGCGGGAAAGCGTCGCGGGACGTAACGCATCGAAGGCTCGCACGAGCACGTGAGCGCTCATCATGGCAGGGGCGTCTCCTGCGACCGTTGCAAACGGCGCGACATCTCGAGCGCGCAGCGTTGCTTCATCGGCCTCGATAACGGGAAGCGCGTGGTGGGAATCAACGCAAGAGGCACCGTGTCCCGGAAAGTGCTTGTAACAAGGAAGGATGCCGCCGTCGAGCAATCCGCGCGCGAAGGCTGCGGCCAATGATGCGACGCCCTTTGGGTCCGCGCCGAAGGAACGGTTGCCGATGACGGCGTTGTCCGGATCGAGCGCCAAATCGAGCACCGGAGCGAAATCGAGCGTACAACCGGCTCGGCGCAGATCGAAAGCCACTTGTTCGCCGGCCCGCTGCGCTAACTCAACGTCGTCCGCCGCACCGAGCGCCATCATCGGCGGTATCGGCTCGACGCCTTCCCGTAACCGCGCAACGATCCCACCTTCCTGATCGATCGCAAGCACCGGCGCCGGATCGTCGCGCGCTCGCAGCGCATCGGTCAGCGCGCGAACGTCTCGAAGGGCGGCGCGCTCGCCCGGAAAGAGGATGTATCCGCCGAAGCGCGGCAGCGACGGATCGAAGCTCGTGCCGCTCTGACCCACCATGATGACGTCGCGCGCGACGTCGAACAAATTCATCGGGCGCCCATGGTCCAAAGCACTAGTCGCGCCGGCCGAGCGTGCCGTACTCATTGCGCGCGCCTGCATCGCCGGCGCGAGCGCGCGCAACGACGTCGCGCAGCCAAACGACGCTTGCATCGTCGGCCGGACGGCCCGCTAGAACCAAGCGCAAGGCGATCAGCGCAAGGTCCGGCGTACGCGCACCCAGCCGCTCCATCCCTCGGTAAAAAGCCGGCGCACCTTCGGCCGGAGGCCGAGTCTCGAGCAGCGCGCGCACGACCTCGGATTTCGAAGGAGCGCCGTCGAGAAGATAGCCGTCGAGCAACTCGAAGTCCATCGTCGATGAGTTTCGCCGCGCGTATCGGTTTGCTCTGCGCAATCGCGCTCGCCACGGTGGGAGCAAACCGAAATGAAGGCGACGTCGTCCGACTGCTCGAGCGAATGCGCGCCGCCGCCGGTCCCGTTTGGCAGACGCACTTTATCTCCGTCTCTCGATTGACGCTGGGCCGCGAACAGAACGTCGTGTCGAGCGACAGCGACGGCCTGCGTATGACGGTGCGCCACTGCACGGGCGAACTCTGTAACGGCAGCTATTTCGACGGCGAACATCTGTATTCTGTAAACATGAACGGAACGACGCTTGCCCGATCGCTCGAACCGGAGCCCTTCCTGCGTTCTCTCCGTCTCGTCTCATCGCTCGAATTCCTATCACCGTCGTTCCTCTCGCACGGTGGGCGAATCGGCGCTGCCGGAAACGGTACGTTCGAAGGCAAGCTCTACCGCACGCTCGTCGTCGGCGACGTGAATGCGGTTCCTATGCGGCTTTACGTGGATCCGCAAAGCGCACTGATACGGCTCGCTCGGGACGCTCAGGGGAGCGAGACGTTCGAATATCGGGCTTACCGTCGCGTCGGCGTTTTCTCGCTGCCCTTTGAGGTGTTTCACGACGGCCAGCTCTTCGAACGCTATGACAACCGCGCGGCCGTTTCGTCGACGTTCCACCCTCCGCGTGGTCTCGTGCCCACCTTTAGCGGCGGACCCGAAGCAGTACCGACCGATCCACACGCGGTAACACCCATCGTCGATTGCAGCGTAGGTGGAATCGGGGTACGGTGTCTTGTCGACACCGGCAACTCCGGGCTTTCCGTGAGCTCCGAGCTAGCGAGCCGGCTCGCGGCACCGGTCGTCGGCACGTATCAGGTGCGCGGACTGGGCGGCTACTCGACGCAGGTCGTGCGCGCCGGGCCGCTACGTGTCGGCAACGCCACGTATCCCGACGCGTATTACGCCGTTCTCTCCGATCTTCGCCGCTATGGTTACGACGCGGTGATCGGCGCCGATATTCTAGCGGCAACCGGTGTAGAAATCGACTGGAGTGCGCACACGATTCGCTTTGCTACGCCGGTGGGGCGAAGCCCCATTGACGTTCCCATTTCCTTCGAGAACTTCGTGCCGGTCGTCAACGTCGAATTGGGCAGCGTCGATGCGATGCTTGCAGTGGATACGGGTGACGAGTCGAACATCAACCTCACCTACGAATTTTATGCTAAGCACCCCGGACTCTTCAACGCCACTCAGCGGCGGTCGGTCAGCGGAATCGGTGGAAGCAGCGTCGAGCTGATTGGAGAGATTCCCCAGGTGACGATCGGCGATTACCGCACCGGGCCCGAGCGTATCGGAACGACGCAAACGCTGCACGGAACGGCCTTCGGCCACCTTGGTGCCGCGTTTCTCCAGCAGTTCGTCGTCCAGTTGAACTACGCTGCGGGCTGGCTTCGTCTCATTCCGAGGACGTGACGAAGATGCGCGTTCGGAGATTCGTTACCTGTGCGGTCGTTGCGGCGTGCGCGCAGGCAGCTCAAGTGAGGGCAATGACGGTCGACCGCTGCACCGTCGTCGCGGTCCAGATGATGGAGAGCGTTGATTCATCGGACGCGCGTCCCGGAGACTTCTTCCGATTCGAGACCGTCAACGCGGTAACGAGCGGCGCTCGCGTAGTCATTCCGGCGCGCACGATGGGATACGGCGTCGTCGCCATCGCCTCGCCCGCCGGGCGGGACGCGCGCCCCGGCACGCTGGTTCTCGAGCCTCGATATCTCGTCTTGCCGGACGGCAAACATCTGGGCGTCGTGCTCAATCACAACACCGACTCATTGGCAAAGTCGGGCGCGAGCGACAGCATTCCCGGCTATCTCGGCGCGATTCCGGTCTTAGGAGTGGGCGCCGCCGTCGGGGTCTTCAACCATTTTCGCAAAGGCAAGAACATCGTCGTAGCGCGTGGCACCGTCTTCACGCTCTTTCCGAGCGACGATCCGTCAGTCGAGCGCTGTCAGGATCACCCGTCGTATTAGCGCGCTAATCGTCAGGACGCTCGCAGCTTGTGCCGTCGCAAGCTTCATAAGCAATCAGACGGCGCTCGGGTCGGAGCTTACGACCGGTTCGATTCTGGGCACGGTGCGAACCACTCGAGGCGTGCCCATCGCCGATGCGCAAGTCGCCGCTCGCGCGGCGTCCGGGCGGTATGCCACGACGACGGACAACGCGGGACGCTTTGTCATCCTGGCCGTCGTTCCCGACACGTACGCCGTCACCGCGCAGGCGAAAGGATACCAATCCGCAAGTCGGATTGCGATCGTTCTGCCCGGTGAGCGCGAGGAGATCGTCTTTAGCTTGCAGGAGCAGCTCAAAGAGATCGCGCGAGTCGAAGCTAAAGGCGAATCGTTTCCGGTCGGCAGCACGAGCGACACGTTCACCGTCACCGGCGAAGCGGCACGCGCATCGTATCCAAGCGAATCCTCTTCAGGCTTAGCGAGCTATACCCAGGGTTCGGTTCAAGGCGCGATTGCCGGTGTACCGGGCGTGCAGTTGGATACGTTCGCGAACGCGATCGTGCGCGGCGGCAAAGTGCAAGACACGGTCTTTGACTACGACTCGGTCCCAATTCCTCAGGGTTTGATCGCCGAACCCGGCGGCAACATCGTCGGCGCCCAGCTCGGCACAACCGGCGTGGAAGCAACAACGCTCACGCTAAGCGGGTTTACCGACGTCAGCCAGAACGCGCTCGGTGGTGTCGTGAACGAAATCCCCGCGATCGGGACCTATCCGGCTCGCGGCGAGTTTACGATCGCCGGCGGTATCGGCTCGCAGTACGGCCAGATCGGCGCGAGCGAGCAGTGGGCAACGCCCGATCTGCGGTGGCGCTACTCGCTCGCCACAGCCTCGGGTGCCACGTATTTTTCTTACGGTGACGGCGCCGCGTTCTATCCGGCCGAGATGGGAACCTACGGCCTCGCGCTGCAGACGCGCGCGCAATCCTCGTGGTCCGGAAACGTTCACTTCCAGCCGGAATCGCACGACGATTTTTCGGTCACGCTCCTCTCCGGCGTTGCGACGTACGACCAATACGACACGCCCTATTCCGGCGAACGCTGGGCGACATTTAATTCGAGCTCCACATCGTTTCCCGGCCAGCCGGCCGATCCGTACGCACAGGTAGAGACTCCCTCCCGCGCACGCGGGACGTACTTCGTTGGGAAGCTGCAGTGGCTTCACAACTGGCGACATTCACTGGAACGCATCTACGTCTACCGCTCGCAGGTGGGCGCAACTGCGAATGGCCCGTTCTGGGACGACCTCTCCTTTCCCGATGGCGTGATCTCGCTTTGGTCGCAGCAAAGCCAGCGACAGGACGGAATCGGCTACGACTTCGACGACCAGGCCGGACCGAACCACGACTTTCGGGCCGGCGCACAATATTCGGTAAACTCGAGCGAGCTCGACCAGGTCGTGCCGACTGCTAACGAACTCGTCACTTCCGATCCTAGACTAAACCAATACTTGCTCTATGCCGCAGACACGTGGTCGATCGACGATCGCCTGACCGCGACCGGGACCCTCCGTTACACGGGACAACACGTCCTTTCCGGAACGGGGCTCGCCTATGGGGTCGGCGCGATCGATCCTCACTTTGGCGTCGCGTACTCACTGCCGGGCGAAAGTGCGCTGCGTGCAACTTTCGATCATACGTCGGTCGCGCCGCTGCCGCTCGAAGTGCAGCGAACCGATTCGATCGCGCCCACGCCACCCGTCGTGTTGGCGCCCGAAACGGCCGACGACTATAGCATTTCCTACGAGCGCGGCGGTCCGACGCAGGTTCGGCTGACCTATTACGCGGAGTTCGAAAAGAACCGCATCGACGTTTTGCCGTACAACTTTCGCGCCAACTCCGAGAACCCCAATGCCGTCGGAGTTCCCACGAACGCAGGACTCCTGCGATCGCACGGCCTGGAGCTATTCGTAAAGCGCGGCGGCTTGCAGTTCAATGCAAACTACGCGCGCACGTTTACCTCCAGCGTCGATCAATTTGCGTACAACGATCTCAATCCCGCGGCGATTCTGGCCGGACATCTCTATCCGGCCGGATACGTTCCGGATCTCACCGCGACGCTCGGATACGAGCTCGATCTAGGGCACCGCCGGCTGCGCATAACGCCGCTTCTGTCGTATGAAAGCGGTTATCCGTACGGTAACGGCACGATGGTATGGGTAATCGATTCGAAGACCGGCGCTCCAGTGCTCGTACGCAACGACAATTACGTCAACCCGGGCTATAACTATTACTTTTTGCAAAATCCTGCGTTGCCCCACAACGCCGTGACGAATCCGTATATCGCGACGCAGGGGACGAACGAAGGTGCCGATCCCAACACGCTGAGAACACCGCCGCAAACGCTTGCGTCGCTCCACGTCGAGCAGGACCTCTCGCCGCGGCTAACCGCAATTCTCGACGTCGTCAATCTGTTCGCGACCGCCGCGCCGACGCAGCTCCAAGGCAACCCCTATCTGATCGGTCCGCCGGGTTACCTCGGCGGCGACGCGTACTACGAGAAAGCTTACGGCGCGCAGTATTGCAAGGGCTGTCTCTATACGCTCGGCAACGGCGTTCCGACGAACGACGGCCGCACGCAAATCGCACCATGGCAGTACGGAAGCGCGGGCTACGTTCCGGAATCCTATCCCATGGCCCGAACGGCGCAAATTCGGCTGCGCTACCGGCTGTAAGGAGCCGCGTAACTCGTGATTCGAATCGGCACGAGCGGGTGGGTTTACGGCGACTGGAGAGGCCGATTCTATCCGCCGGGCGTTGCGCAGCGGCGATGGCTGGAGTTCTATTCGGAGCGGTTCGACACCGTCGAGCTCAACGCGACCACGTATCGTCTTCCATCGGCCGCTCAAGCCACGGCTTGGTGCGCGAAGGTTCCAGCCGATTTCCGCTTTACCGTCAAGTTGAGCCGGCTCATTACCCACCGCCGAGACCTTCCGGCCCGCGTCGACGAATTCATCAAGAATTATTTCGAGCGGACTGCCTGTTTCGATCGCGAAAAGGTCGCGCAAATTTTGATTCAGTTTCCACCCTTCCTGGAACGCGGCGACGTACGCCTATCGTCGTTTGTCGCGAAGCTGCCGCGCGAGTACCGGTATGTCGTCGAGTTTCGCAACGGAACTTGGTTTGAGCCAAGCGTCCGCGACCTGCTGGTCTCTCTAAGGGTCGCTTTCTGCGTCCACGACTATCCCGGCATGCGCGTTCCCCGGTGGGTGACCCGCGACGATCTTGCGTACGTTCGGTTTCACGGCCATGGCGGTCTCTACGTCGGCTCCTATCCGCGCCGCGTGCTGGCGCGGTGGTCTCAAACGATTCGCGAGCTCGAGAACGCAGCGCGCGACGTCTACGTCTATTTCAACAACGATACCCTCGCGGCTGCGCCCAAGGACGCCGTCACGCTCAAAGCGCTGGTAGGACTTTCGTAAGTGCGACGCTTTCTGGCGAGTGACGGTGCCGAGCTGACATTTTCAGAGAGCGGTTCGGGCACGCCTGCGCTCGTTTTCGTCCACGGCTGGCAAGGCGATCACACCGTTTGGCGCGACGTGATCGAGGCTTTGGGCCCGCACGTGCATTCCCTTGCGGCCGACCTGCGGGGAAGCGGTGAATCGCGCGCCGCCGGAGGACCGTATCGGCTCGAACGATTCGCCGCCGACCTACGCGGAATGATCGAGGAGCTCAACTTAGATCCGGTCGTTCTGGTCGGGCATTCGATGGGCGCGACGATCGCGCTGCGGTTTGCGCTCGACGCACCGCAAGCGACGCGCGGCCTCGTACTCATCGCGCCGGTTCCGGCGAGTGGAGGCGGCTACTCGCCAAAAGGGGAGGCCTATCTACGAGCAACCGCGGGCGATCCCGTTGCTGCAAGAAGCTGGCTGACGCGAACGTTGGCGGGTTCGCCGGATGAATTTGCGCTCGAGCGGCTCTGCCATGCAGCGCAGAGAATCGAGCGCAATGCCGCTCTGGAGTCTTTTGAATCGTGGGCACACGCCGACTTCGCAGAGGAAACGAGGAACATTCGAGCGCCCGTCCTCGTAATCGCACCGGAGCACGACGCACCTGAGGCGTCGAAACGCAAGGTCGCGGCATTTCTGCCTCATGCGCGGTATGTCGAGCTTTCTGGTTGCGCGCACTACGCGATCATCGAGAAGCCGCAGGAGATTGCAACGTTGATCCACGATTTTGTGAAGGCCGGATGACGGCCCAGGCCTCGATGCAGGACGCGCCGGAACATGCCACCGAACGATTTGGACGTGACAATGAGCGACCTCGCACAGCGCGCCTGCGTTCCGTGCCGCGGCGGAGTGCCTACGCTGACAGACGAGCAAATCGTTCCGCTGCTCGCGCAACTGGGTCGCGAATGGCGCGTGGTCGAACGCGCCGATGCCAAGCACGGAACCGTCAAGATTCTGACGAGCACGTACCGGTTCGGTAACTTTCGCGACGCGATGCGCGCCGCCCAGCGGATCGGCGAGATGGCCGAAGAGCAGCGGCATCATCCAGACCTACAGGTTTCGTGGGGGCGGCTCGCCGTCGAGATATGGACCCATAAGATCGGCGGACTGACCGAAAGCGACTTTATCTTCGCGGCAAAATGCGACGTTTTGGTTCGCGAAGGTGAGGAAGCGAAAAGCGCCGAGTCACGCTAAGTGCTCGATGATCGTGGCCGCTTCCGCTAAAGTTCTCAGTTGAGCAGGCGCCAATCTCCGCAGTAAGTTTTCGATTGCGCTGACGCGCCGCTCTCGAGCAGCTTGCAGCGTCGAGCGTCCTTTTGCCGTGGCGCTCACGCGCGCGATGCGCGCATCCTGCGGATCTCCCCGGCGCCGGACGAACCCGTCGCGCTCGAGCCCGTCGACAAGCCGCGTCATCGTCGGGGGACGCACCAGTTCCGCATCCGCGAGTTGCGTGATCGTTCGGTCGCCGCCAAAAACCAGAACGGAGAGGACGGAGAGTCGCGGTGCTGTTAACCCGCTTTGAACGTCCGCCGATCGCACTAGGCGTAAGAGGTGTATAGCCGAGGAGTGGAGCCGATCGGCGGCTTTACGACGCTCGCTTGACATTACGGTCTCTTCAGCCATATATTTAGCACCACTAAATATTTTAAAACGAGGTCGCATATGCCTTCCGAATTGCTCACCGCGCTCTACAACCAACGTGCGGATGAAGGCGCCGCGCTGGCCTCTCGTCTGCCTAGGCTAGATGTCTTCGAAGCGGCCTCAATGGGCGATGCGGCCCGCATTCGCGACGTTCTTAGCGCTGATTCCGCGAGCGCTAGAGCTTGGAGCGATGACGGCTTTACGCCGCTCCACCTTGCGGCCTTCTTCGCCCGCCCGCAATGCATGCGCATGCTGATCGACGCGGGCGCCGACCCCACGCCTGCTCGCGAAACGCGATGGCGGTGCATCCGCTGCACAGCGCGGTCGCTTCAGGATCGCTGCCCTGCGTGGAGTTGTTACTGGCGGCGGGAACAGATCCAAACGCGCGGCAGGCCGGTGGATATACGCCGCTCCACGAGTTGGCTCATAATGGCGATCGAGCTATGGAAGCGGCGGTTCTCGCCGCCGGCGCGGACCCGTCGCTGCGGACCGACGACGGCCGGGACGTGACAGCGTTCCGCCGGAACTGACAAAGGGGGGGGCCTCCAGCTGCGGTGGGCTGCCAAAGGGAATGCTTTAGGCGTGCCTAACTTCCTTGTGAGGCATGGTTAAGTGGGCACTCTTCCTCTGGCTGCTCATGGTTGCCCTCCGGCCGGACGTGGCGTCGGCCGTCCCGCTTTTCGCTCATCAGTACGGGGTCGCGTGCGCCAAGTGCCACTCAGTCATCCCGCACCTCAATCAATTCGGAGCAGCGTTCCTGGCCTACGGCGAGCGCTTTCCGGGCCTCTCGTCCGGACCGGGACTGCCGCTCTCGACTAAGGTCAATCTGGTTGACTCAAGTGAGTATCAGGGAGATGGGCCCGATGGCCAAGGCCTGCCCAAGGCGATCGTTGACGAGATTGAGGCCTTCACGTCGGCTACCATCGGGTCACGCGCTAACTTTTTCGTCGAGCAGTACGTCGTAGACGGTGGCGAGCCGGGCCTTTTGCGCGACGCGTGGATAAGCGACCGCCTCAATCCATGGGAGGCTCGAATCCCCGTCTATCTGCAGGGCGGCCAGTTCACGCTTCCGCTGCCGGTCGACCCCGAAACGTTTCGTGACACCTACCAAGAGTACGCGCCATACGCGCAAACTGTCGGCAAGAATCCGTTCGACTTCTTCGATCCGGCAATGGGAATGCGGCTCGGCGTTGGCGATCCGCTGCGCGGCCTGAGCCTCCAACTTTTCGGCGGTCCGGGCTACACTCGCCAAAGCGGTCTGTCACCGACCGGCGTCGACACCGAAGTCTACACGCAAGATGCGATGGGGCCGTTCACGCTGAGCATTTTCCGCTACGATGGCTTGCGGCCGATTGCGGGCCAGCCCGACGACCGCTTCGAGCGCACCGGGTTCGGTTTTACCTTCGGGCAATGGACGCGCTTTTCGAGTGAAACGGTGCTCATCGACGGCTGGGATTCCAATTGCGCGACAGCGCGGCTCGTCGGTTGCACGTCGAGCGGCGGATTCGAGCAGCTGCGGTATGCGTTCAACCGGCGGCTCTTCGCCGAGCTGCGTTACGAGGGCACGAATGACCCGACGGCCGGCTTCTCGCGCGACGCGGTCGTGCTCATGGGATACGGCCCGACCGAAAACACCCGCGTCACGATCGAGGACGTCATCGGGCACGTGCCGCAGACCATGAATACGATGAACGCGCAATTCACCGTCGCTTATTGAGGTTCATGAATCCGGCGATCGCAACGCTTGCTCTCGTCTCCACGCTGGCGGCCTCGGCACCCGCGCCGCGCGCGATCGATACCGCCCGCTCGAGCGCGCAATTCAGCGTGCAGCACATATGGGTGGAACGCGTGAAGGGAACGGTTCCGATTGTAACAGGTTCGGTAGTGCTCGGGCCGGGTTCGCTGATCCCAATCAGCGCAAGCGCCGTGCTCGATGCGACGCGAATCGCTACCGACGAACCGGATCGCGACCGCGCGCTCGAGTCGCCGGACTTCTTCGATGCGAAGAAGTTTCCGACGTGGACTTTTCTCAGTACGAAGATCGTGCCGCGAGGACCCAGTGCCTTCGAGATGGACGGCAACCTGACGATTCACGGCGTTACCCAGCCCGAGCAGTTAAACGTCACTATCAGCGGTAGTACGACTAATCCGAGCTATCATGCGAACGGGCAGATCGACCGCCACGCCTTCGGCATGACGAGGACGCGCCTCGACCCGACGATAGGCGGCACCGCCGACATCACGCTGGATGTGACGTTGAAATAGTGGTTTTGGAACGATGCAACTCGTGAAAGAGGGCCCCGACGGCAAAGGCCGCGATCGTGCATCCGAACGTCACGCTTGCGATGGTTGAATTCATCGCGGCCGTGATAAGGCCGACCCCGATCACGGGAACCGAATTCCCGATAAAACCGACGATGTAATAGCTCGAGGCGACCTCGGCCCGTCGGTCCGGCGGTGCGATCTCGTTGACCACCTGCAAGGAGCCTCGATAGCCAAGCGCCCAGCAGAGCGCGCCGACGGCGGTGGCCAGGACGAGCGCAAGCATCGAGTGCGCGGTCTGCGCGAGCACCAGGCCCGCGACGCTGGGAAGCAACAAACCGAGCGTAATCAGCATCGCCGCACGGCTTGGTACACCGCGTGCGCCGATCGCTGCGATGCCGGCGAGAAATGCCAGCTCAAACACGATCGCGCCGCCGACGATCGGTTGCGACTCGCCGAGCGTTTGAGCCAGAATCGAGGGAATGAGTGCCGCATAAAAGCCGACCACGGCAAAGGTGCCGAAAACGGTAACGGCGGGCGCGAGGAACTGCGCGCGAATCTCGGGCGGAACGCCGACGCGCGGCGTCAAGAGTTCGGTGATCTTGGGAAAATTTTCCACGCTTAACGTTTCGCGAGTGCGCAAGATGAACAAGCCGACGACGGCGAGGAACGGAATGTATGCCAAGAACGGATTTCGCAGCGGCGCGCCGGCATATTGTGCGAGTGCCGCTGCGAGAATCGGCCCGAGGGCGAAGCCAAAGCCGTTTGCCGCCGTCGCAATGACCGTTGCCCGCAGCTTGTCGTCGTTGAGATCGCTCAACCAGGCGGCTCCGGTTCCCGACGCGAGCCCGACCGCCACGCCGCTGAGCACGCGCGCGGCATAGAGCCAAACCGTGCCCTGCGCCAAAAGAAAGATCAGTACGCTCCACAAGCCGAGGAGCACGCTTGCCAAGGCGACACGCCGGCGGCCGACATGGTCGGAGAGCCGCCCCAAGAACAGGAGCGCGGCGAGGTTGCCAACGACGTAGGCCGCATAGATGAGCGTCAGCGTGATTTCGGAAAAGCGGAAGGCTCTCTGGTACACGTCATAAAGCGGTGTGACGAGCCCGCTGCCCATGAACGCTACGCCGATCATGGCGCCCACCGCCAAGCTTTCGCGCTTCATGAGTAGTCAGGCGCCTTCGTGAAGGTTTTGTGCGACGCGCCGGCGGGTACCCGAAGACCACTATAGCTCTGCATAGAGAGGCCTTCAATGCAAATTGACACCACACTACTGCCAACGCGCGGAAACGACGCCGTGGAAATCCTTCTGAACGATCACCAGGTGATCAAGACACTCCTCCGCCAGCTGACCGAGGCCAGGGGCGCCGAGCGTCAACAAGTGCTCGAGAAGCTCAAGGGCGTTCTCACGATTCACAATGCGACCGAAGAAAATCTCGTCTATCCGGCCATCGACAAGGTTGCCGGGAGTAAGCTCGAGGCTCAACACCTCTACCATGAGACGGCAGAAGCCGATATGCTGCTCTTCGAGCTCGATTCGATGTTAAAAGAAAGAGACGAATCCGACTTCAGCATGAAGGCGGAAAAGTTTGCAAATGCCGTTTCACATCACATCGAAGAGGAGGAGCAGAAGGCGTTTCCACGCTTACAGGAAAATGCCGACCCGCGCCACACCGAAATACTGGCGGAGTCCGTAAAGAAATTCCGCAGCTCGCTTCACTTCGAGATCCCCTCGACTTAGCCGCGCGTTTTTTGCAGGGAGCGCTTCAGCGTTTGCTCGATCGGTTCGCGTTCCTGACGCTCCCACTTTTCCACGAAACGTAGCGCAAGGCGTTCCTGGTGCGACAGCGTGCCGGGGCGTTCTTTTACGGTCGCCCTCACCTGTTGGCGCGGTAGGCGGCGCAGCCGCGTATACGTTTCGATCACCGCCGGATGGATGTAAGCCTTGCGGCAAATCGCCGGCGTATTGCCGAGCCGGCCGGCGACGCTTACGAGGGCGGCGGTAATTCTCTGCTTTGTTTCCGCCCGATGCGCCGATGGCTCGCCCAGCGCTGCGATGCACTCGACCGTGCCGATCCACGTGCGAAAATCCTTTGCAGAGAAATCGTCGCCCGCTATTTCGCGGATGTATTCGTTGACATCGTCGGAACTGACGGTAGCGATGGAACCCGCGTCGTCGAGATAGGTGAAGAGCTCCTCGCCGGGAAGGTCGCGGCAGCGCTTGATGATCCGCGCGAGTCGTTTATCGTCGAGCAAAATCCGATGCTCGCGGCCGGTCTTGCCGCGAAAGCGTAACCTCACTTGCGAGCCATTCAAACTCACGTGACGCGTCCGCAGCGTGGTGAGCCCAAAGGAGCCGTTTGCCTGAGCGTACTCTTCGTTGCCAACTCGCACTCCCGTCGAGTCCAAGATCGCGACGATCGCTGCGAGGACTTTTCGACGCGACAGCTCCGGTTCGCTCAGATCCTTCGCAACCGCGACGCGGATCGCCGGAAGCGCGCGTCCGAAAGCGACGAGCCGGTGGTACTTGGCTTCGTCTCGGACTTCGCGCCAACGTTTGTGATAGCGGTACTGCTTGCGGCCCCGCGCGTCGCGGGCGGTCGCCTGCATGTGACCGTTGGCGATCGGCGAGATCCAAACTTGGCTGTAAGCGGGGGGAATTGCGAGCGCGCGGATCCGGCCCACCTCACGCTGGTCGCGGACCTGAGTACCGTCAGGATAAAAATAGGCGAAATGACGCCCTCGCCGGCGCCGAGCGATCCCCGGTTGGCGGTCGTCGATGTATCGTAGCCCGGCTTCGCGAGCAGCCGCTTGAGCGTCCATCCTGCCATTGCGCTTCTACCGCGCCTCGCGGGATTGGAAACCTGCGCGGCAGCCACCGTGGGCTGCAGGTAGGGATACCGCTCGCTCCGGACGCCCGAAAGAGTTTTCCACTGGAGAAACTAAAGGCGAGGGATCGTAGGCCTTAACCGACGTAGGTTCATAACGCTCGAGCCCGGCTGCATATGCTCGATCGCGGCATGGGTGTGCTCCTCCCGGAGCGCTTAGGACGAGCGGTTACAGGTGCCCTGAAGATCCGGTTGCTTAGCGGTCGCGGTGGGATACGATGTAAAGGTAAAGCTATTCTGATCCGTGCGCACGGTTTGGCCGTGGCCTAGTTGGCCATTATGAGTTGACTGATCGGTCCATTGCTCGGTATTTCCGCTCCACGGCTGCGCAACGGAGACCCACCACGATGCCTCGCTGTCGAGTCCCGTCTGAACGTACTGGTTTTTCTTTGCGTCGTACGTCGTCGCAATGCCGATCACGTAGGGAGTCGTCATTCTTCCCTGCGCCGGCACCACGACCCATTCTCGCAGAAGGCCGGAATCGATCGTATAAGTTGCCGTCGCTTTGCTGGGCGGAGCTCCTACCGGTCCAGCCGTGCAAGACCACGTTCCGACGTAATACTGCATCGCCGCCATGCCTGTCACCGGCTGCGCATCGGCCGGTGCCGCGAAGGCGACGGTAAAGGCGAGTAGGATGAGAGTCTTTATCAACGGGAATGCTCCTTTCACAAGTAGCTACGGTGATCTGCCGATCACGCGGGCAGTTTTGATGTAATCTAATTGCGGAAATTCCTTCTCGAGGTATGCGTTGCCTTGCGCCGCGATCCGAGCCTGATCCGGCCGCTCGCCATAACCGGAGTAGATGCGGTCGACGATCTCCGTGCCGCTCGTAACCCTGCCAATCGGGGCGAATCCCATCGCATTGAGGTTAGCATTGTCAGCCAGGTTGATGAAAAGATGCGTCGTCCGGCTGTTTGGCTGCCCCGTCGCGGCAAACGCCACAGTGCCCCGCGTATTCGGCGTTTTGACGGGATCGTCCGGAATGGTGACGTCCCACTTTTTGGTGACGGCGGGATCGGCTGCCGCGCCCCACTGCACGACGAAGCCCGGCACCACGCGGTAGAAGCGCGCGCCATCGAAGTATCTTGCCTTAACCAGCTCGTAAAAGCGTTGCGCGCCGTTAGGTGCGAGACCGCTATTCACGTCGATCACCACCGGTCCTTTGCTCGTCTCGAGCAAGACGCGGTAAGCGTTTGAAGGCGAGCTTTGTGAGGCCGACTGCTTTGCACCACCGGCGCAGCCGGCGAAGGCGAGCGACAAGACGGCGATGGCTCGGCGTAGGTAAATCACCGTAAACATACGGCATCCTTAGCTAGCACGTAATATGACCCTTTTCTCGCGCAGCATCGAAGGTCGGAAATCGAGCTAGAACCGGCAGGGGGCACCAGGAGTGAATCGTACATCCAGAGAGTGCGGCGAGCATTGTTGCAGAGTACTCTCGTCTCGATCGTCGCAGCGACGATCGCAATTGCATGTTCGCGAGGATCGCTGCCGCAAACGGCGGACGTTCGCAGCGCGACAACGCTCGCTGGAGCTCGGGCGGTTGCGGGTCGGGCCTGTCGCCCGGTTTTCTACAAGCCGAAGGGCGCCGCGCGCCCCGAACGCTTGGTGCCGCAAGGTCCTGGTCTCGTTCTCGGTGGGGGCGGCACCGACGTGAACGCCGAGTTCGTCTGGATTCACGATACGATCGTGGGATCGCGCTCCAAGCTCGGCGCCGATCTCGTAGTGCTTCGAGCGACCGGAAATAACGACTACGACGAGTACATCTATAAGCTCGCACCCTTTCACTCCGTGCGCACGCTGCTGCTGCCCACCTGCTCCTCTGCGAGCGTTTTACGCGAGGCCGCAAGGATCGTCGCCAAATCTGCCGCCGTCTTCTTCGCCGGCGGCAATCAAGCCGATTACGTCATTTGGAAAGGCACGCCGATCCAGGCAGCCGTGCAGGACGTTTACGATCGCGGCGGCGTCGTTGGCGGTACGAGCGCAGGCGAGGCCATCCTTGGCCGGTACGTCTTCGACGCGGTTGCCGAGGGGAATAAGGATACGACCACAAAAAATGCCGTTCGCAACCCTTACGAACGGCTCATCAGCTTCACGTACGGTTTCCTAAGCTTTCCCGCGCTTCGCGATGCAATTACCGATCAGCACTTCGTCACGCGCAACCGATTCGGCCGCACCGCCGTGTTCATGGCTCGACAGATTGCAGACGGAAAGGTGCGTCGTCATCCTCCCGTGGTTCTCGGTGTCGCGTTGGATGAAGCCACTGGAATAGTCGTCGACAAGCACGGCATCGGAAGGCTGCTGCTGCAAGGCAAAGGCGGCTCCGCATTCTTGATCCGCGGCGGCCCCGCGAAGCGAATTCGCCCGAAAGTCCCGTTCGTTTCGGCAGCGCTCCGGGTGACCAAATTGAGTAAGCCGGGAGATTCGTTCGATTTCAAAACGTGGTGCGGTCAAGAACCTACGTACGACGTTCGCGTCAATGGCTCGAGGCCGTACCATGAGATCTACTCACCGAAAGACCCCTACGAGCCGCCCCCGGGAAGCCGCATCCCAAAGTGCTCCACCGACCACGAATAGAATGCTCAACAACTCAAAGGGCTTTCCAAATAGCTCCGGATATTGGACTCGTCCTTCGACTCTCGCGTCCTGCGCTCGCTCAGGATGACGGTTCTCGTCCAACAGAAGTAACAAGAACCACCCCGTCGTGGGGTGGTTCTTGTTACTTACTCCGGATGTTGGACTCGAACCAACGACCCGCTGATTAACAGTCAGCTGCTCTACCAACTGAGCTAATCCGGAACGCCACAATGGAGGGACGGCCGGCGGACCCTGGTTCCACGGGTGTCTCGCAGCCCCTCCCAGGTTGCCTCGGTCGACGAACGCAACGCTCAGCCGCCAAGCCGCTCCTGCCTCAGCACCGAGTGGACCGTTACCGCCAGCGGCAAACCGAAAAAAATCGTGTGCGCGACGAGCACGTTGACGACGTGCGAAGGCGTGCTCTGCATGCGTGCTGCATGACCTATCGGAACGACGGCATAAAGCATCACAACCATCACGACGGCTCCGAACACAATCCCCGCAGGCAGGGTGTAACGCCGTACCGTCGGCATCGCACCATAGAGCACGCCGAATAAAGCCGCCCATGCGAACGACACGACGAAGTCCATCGCAAGCCCCACGAGCGCCATCCGCCAGCCGCCGCGCAATGCTCGAGCTCCATAGGCGTTCGAAGCGTCCCATTGCAAGAGCTGCTGCAAGCAAAGCACGACCGAAAGGCCGCCGGCCACGGCGCGCTCGACGACCAGATAGACGGTAATCGCGACGAGGCCCACAACCGCCGCCGAAGTGGACGCGCCGAGGAGTCGGAAGCGCAGCACGGTTCAGCAAAAAAACGTTCAAAGCCCGCGCCCCGTGACGCCGGGAGCGGAGAGGCAATGAGCGTTCGGGTATAAGGTGATCGTGGCGGAGCGTTCGAAGCGCGGCGCCGCGATTACCATTCCGACCGACGCGGACGACGCTACGGTTGAGGTGGGCGGTCGCCGCGTCGCCCTGACCAATCTGCGAAAAATATACTTTCCGAAGCTGGGGCTGACGAAAGGCGATTTGCTTCGCTACTACGTCAGCGTCGCGGACGTTTTGCTTCCGCACGTTGCCAACCGCGCGATGGTGATGAAGCGCTATCCGCACGGCGTGACCGGCGACTTTTTCTATATGAAACGGACGCCGTCGCCGCGGCCGCCGTGGATACGCACCTGCTCGATCGGTCATCGCTCGGGCAACGTCATCGACTTCGCGGTCATCGACGATCTCCCATCGCTGCTCTGGCTGATCAATCTGGGATGCATCGACCTCAATCCGTGGTACTCGCTTTGTGAGGATCCCGATCGCCCGCTCTACATTCACTTCGACATGGACCCGACAGAGAAGACGCCATTTTCGGTGGTGCGTGAGGGCGCGCTCATCGTCGGCGGCGTTCTGCGGGGCATGGGAATGACGCCTTTCGTGAAAACGACCGGAAGCAGCGGCGTCCACATCTACGTCGCCATTCGCAGCGGCCCGACGCAACACGAGGTTTGGGAGATCGCCAAAGAGATCGGCCATCAGATTGCGCGCGCACATGCCGAAGTCCTCACGGCGGAATATCGCATCGCCAAGCGTCCTCACAATCGAGTGCTCGTCGACTACAACCAAAACGCTTTCGGTAAGACGCTCGCGTCGATCTATTCGGTGCGTCCGAACGAAGCCGCCACCGTCTCGACGCCGGTCACGTGGGAGGAGCTGGAAGCCGGTTGCGGGCCCGGCGATTTCACGGTATTCAACGTTCCCGACCGCGTCGCGCGCGTCGGCGATTTGTGGAGGCCGCTTTTGAGCAGTCGCGGCCGCTTCGATCTCGCTTCCGGAGGCAAGAAACAGCGTGCCGCCGTTTGATTCGCTGCCCCTGCGTCCGCCGGTCGAGCCGATGGAAACGCGACAGGTCGCACGAATTCCACAAGGCGAAGAGTGGACGTACGAGCCGAAGTGGGATGGCTTTCGTTGCCTTGCGTTTCGAGACGGCGATGACGTCGAGCTGCAATCGAAATCCGGCGAATCACTAACGCGCTATTTTCCGGAGATCGTCGAGGCGCTGAAAACCTCGGGCACGCCAAAGTTCGTTACGGACGGCGAGCTACTCATCACCGACGGCGCCGCATCGGATTTCGACGCGCTGCTGCAGCGCATACATCCCGCCGAGAGCCGCGTGCGCCGGCTCGCCGTGGAAACACCGGCTTCCTACGTGCTCTTTGACCTATTAGCTCAAGGGCGCAGCCCCCTCTTCGAGCAGATGCTTCGTGCGCGCCGAGTCCGACTCGAAGCGTTCGTTGAAGGCAATTTCGAGGAGAGCGGCACCGTCCGGCTCTCGCCCGCGACGTCCGACGCCGCGCTCGCCCAGCGATGGCTCGAAGGAAGTCTAGCGCGGCTCGACGGCGTTATCGCCAAGCGCAATGAGCCCTACGCTTTCGGCAGCCGCGATGCGGCGGTGAAAATCAAGCGCAGTTATGCCGCCGACTGCGTGATCGGCGGCTTCCGCACCGCCGCGGATGGCTCGATTGCGTCGCTCCTACTCGGCTTGTATGATGACGAGGGGAAGCTAAACCACGTGGGCTTCGTCGGATCGATGAGCGCGCCCGAACGCCGTCGCGCGGGTGAGCTGCTCCAACCGATCGTCGAGCCGCCCGGCTTCACCGGCGCCGCCCCCGGCGGTCCCAGCCGCTGGCGTCGAGCGAAGGACGCGCAGTGGTTTCCGGTCCAACCCAAGATCGTCGTTGAAGTGGCCTTCGATCATGTAACCGGCCACCGCTTTCGCCACGCCACGCGGCTGCTGCGGTGGCGTCCGGACAAGGCGCCTCGTCAGTGCACGATGGAGCAGCTCTTGAATCCTACGGAATCGTTAGAGCTGAGGCGAGCTCGACGGTGACGGACGTGCCTGCGGGAACGACGATTGGTTCGTGCGCGCTCGTGGCGTAGATATACCCGCCGAGGGAAGCTGAATGACTTTGGCTGACCGTCGAAGGACCACCGGACCCAAGTCGCATCTGCCACGCAATGGGCCCCGGCGTGACGGTGCCGTTCGGAACGCCGGCCATCGGTGATAGCTGCTGCCGGGAAGCCTGCTGCGCAACAGGGTTGATTTGCACGACGCGACGGTTGACGACGTAGGCGCTGATGCTCTTCTTGGTGCCGTTGGTCAGGTGTATCGTGGTCAGAAAGAAGCCGATTCGAGCACGGTTCAGGCCCGCCGGCTGCTTCACGTCGGTAATGTACCCGTGAATTTCCGAACCGACTAATGCGGGATGCGACGTGTCAACGACACGAAGCTTGAAGTTAGCGCCGTAGGAGAGCTTAGACGAGTCGAGGTGCTCGTCGAGAACGCACGCAATTTTTGTTCCAGCTTTGAACGTCTGCGAAGGCACGAACGGCGCGGCTTGCGCTTGCGCAAGAAGGGCGATTGCCGCTAGGAGCGCGGCGGCGACCTTAGCCGGCAAAGTTTGGGACACGCAGTTGTTCTCCATTAAACGCGGCCGCCTTACGGAGGGCCTTCACCCGGTCGACGCGCTCCCACGGCAGATCGAGGTCGGGACGACCGAAGTGTCCGTAGGTCGACGTCTGTCGATAAATCGGGCGCCGCATGTCGAGATGGTGAATGATCGCTGCGGGGCGAAGATCGAAAATCTCGGTCACCGCTTGCGCAATCCGCTCTTCGGAAAGCCGACCGGTGCCGAAGGTTTCGACCAAGACGCTCATCGGATGAGCGACGCCGATCGCATAGGCGACCTGCACTTCGCAACGATCCGCAAGCCCCGACGCCACGATGTTCTTGGCGACCCATCGAGCCGCATAGGCCCCGGAGCGATCCACTTTGGTCGGATCCTTTCCCGAAAAGGCACCCCCGCCGTGGCGCGCCATTCCGCCGTACGTGTCGGCGATGATTTTGCGCCCGGTCAGGCCGGCGTCGCCTTTGGGACCGCCGATGACGAAGCGGCCGGTAGGATTCACGTAGACGCGCGTGGCCTTGTCGTGCATCGATCCTGGAATGACGTGATTGACGACCTTCTCGGTTATTTCGCGGCGAATTTCCTCGAGCGGAATTTCGGGGTCGTGCTGGGTCGAAACGACGACCGCGTCGACTCGCACCGGCCGATCGCCTTCATACTCGACCGTGACCTGTGATTTCCCGTCAGGGCGCAGGTACGGAATGTCGCCGTTGTTGCGCACGGCCGCAAGATGGCGCGTCAGATTATGGGCGAGCACAATCGGCAACGGCATGAGCTCGTCGGTCTCGCGGCACGCATAACCGAACATCATGCCCTGGTCCCCGGCGCCGAGAAGCTCGAATGCGTCGTTGTCGCCGGCTCGGGCTTCTTGCGATTTGTCGACGCCGAGTGCGATGTCGGGCGATTGCTCGTCGATCGAAACACTCACGCCGCAGGTCTCCGCATCGAAGCCGATCGCCGAGCGAGTATAGCCGACTTGACGAACGACCTCGCGAGCGATCCGCGGAATGTCGACGTAGGTCTTCGTCGTTACTTCGCCCGCGATATGGATTTGGCCGGTGATGGCAAAGGTCTCGACGGCAACCCGCGACTGCGGATCGTCCTTGATCAGCGCATCGAGCACGGCGTCTGAGATTTGATCGGCGAGTTTGTCGGGATGCCCTTCGGTAACCGATTCACTCGTGAAGAGCCGCTTGTACGCCATTATGTGCCTTCGCTCCACGAAGCGATGTATTTACGCTGCTCGGGTGTGAGAACGTCGATCTCCACGTCCATCGATGAGAGCTTGAGCCGCGCGACCTCTTCGTCGATCTCGATCGGTACGTCGTAAACTCGTCCTTTGTCGAGCCCGTCGTGATGCTTGACCAGATAGGCCGTAACCAGCGCCTGGTTCGAAAACGACATGTCCATGACGGCTGCCGGATGTCCCTCGGCCGCGGCCAGATTTATCAGACGCCCGTCCGCCAGAATGCAAATCCTGCGCCCATCATGCATTTCGTATTGTTCGACGAAGGGGCGCGGCTCGATCATACCGCGGGAAATTCGCCGGATCGCGTCGAGATCGAGCTCGTCGTTGAAGTGCCCCGAATTGCAGACGATCGCGCCGTCCTTCATCAGCCGGAAGTGTTCTTCGCGAATGACGTGGAAGTTGCCGGTCACCGTCACGAAGATATCCCCGATCTTCGCTGCGTCGTTCATCGTCATGACGCGGTAGCCGTCCATGACTGCCTCGATGGCTTTGCGGGGATCGACTTCCGTGACGATCACGTGCGCGCCCATGCCTGCGGCTCGCGACGCGATGCCGCGTCCGCACCAGCCATATCCAACCACGACGAGCGTGCGGCCCGCCAGCAAGACGTTGGTCGCGCGAATGATTCCGTCGAGCGTCGATTGTCCCGTGCCGTAGCGGTTGTCGAACATGTACTTGGTCAGCGCGTTGTTTACCGCGACGATGGGATAGGGCAGCACTCCGTCGCGCTGCATCGCGCGCAAGCGAATGACACCGGTCGTCGTCTCCTCGCATCCGCCGATGAGCTCGCCGAGCTGATCTTCGTGCTTGGTAAATATCGTCGTAACGAGATCGCAGCCGTCATCCATCGAGATCTGCGGGTGGGTCGCTATCACCGATTCGATGTGCGAATAGTAGGTCGCGTTGTCTTCACCCTTGATGGCGTAGGTCGCGATGCCATACTCGCACAGCGCCGCCGCCACGTCGTCCTGCGTCGAAAGCGGATTACTCGCGCAGAGCGCGATTCGCGCGCCGCCGGCCTGAAGGGCGAGCATCAAGTTCGCCGTTTCGGTCGTGACGTGGAGGCACGCTCCGATGCGCACGTCCAGGAGCGGCTTCTCGGCCTCGAAGCGGTCGCGAATCTGCGTGAGAACCGGCATATAGGCCGCAGCCCAGGCAATGCGCGAGCGACCCGCTTGCGCGAGGCCACGGTCTTTCACGCTGCCTTCGGTCGATGCCGACGGCGAAGCGGCTGGGGAACGGGCCGGATCCAAAAGGGTCACTCTCAATCTCCTAAAGCGGTGAGAAGGCTCGCGGGCTTTTCGTAAGCTATCCGCTAACCCCTGGTGCGTGGAAACGCTCGACGCATATCTCGAACGACTGGCCTCGAGCGACGCCGTGCCTGGAGGCGGCAGCGCCTCGGCGCTGGCAGGCGCGCTCGCGGCCGCACTCGTTGCGATGGTCGGACGCATCCTGACGACGCCGATTGAGGGTTTCGTTTCGCGGGCCGATAACCTGCGCAGCGAGCTCAATGAAGCCCGCCGCTGCGATGAGGACGCCTACGCCGCCGTGGTTGCGGCGCAAGCGCTGCCCAAGCGCGACGAAGCCGAGAGCTCGGCTCGGCGGCGCGCGCTCGAAGTCGCGCTCGGCGAGGCCGCCCGCGCGCCCCTGCACGCGGCGAAGCTCGCGCTCGACGTGCTCGTGCTTGTCGATCGTTTGCTGGACGCTCCCATGGGCGCACTGGCGAGTGACGTCGGATGCGCTGCCGAGTTTGCCGCCGCCTCGCTCGCCGCATCGGCCTACAACGTGCGCGTCAATCACCGCTACATGCACGACGAAGCGACGATTCGCGACCAAGCCTCAGCGCTCGTTCGCTACGAAGGCGAAGCGTCGCGACTTTTGGCGCGCGTCCGCGACGCGCTGGCAGTGCGCCGATCGAAAATTTAGAGCGAGCCCGTCTCAGCGATCGGGTAAGGGACTGCCTGATCAATCGTGCTCTAAGTGTGATTCAAACATATCTAGAATTTCAGATGCCGTACTATCGTCGATGTCTCGCGTGAAGTGACACCCCGGTTTCTGGACAGATTAGGCGCTTATCTCGGCTTGCCGGCGGCGCCATTCGACCGGCGGTAGATAGTCGAGGCGCGAGTGCGGTCGCGTCTCGTTGTAATGCTTAACCCACGCCGTGATCGCCGCCTTTGCTTCCTCGTAGGTTTCAAAACGATGCTGCCAGACGCACTCGAGTTTGAGCGTCCCCATGAATGACTCAGCGACGCCATTCTGCTCGGGCGGGTGTGGGAGAATGAATTCCTGATGCAAGCCATAGGATTTGGCCAGCTCGCGATAGAGTTCCGAAGCGTAGACCAGCGCATTGTCAGTTCTCAGAGTAACGTCGGCGTTGCCTTTGGGCAGAGCGCCGAATCGCCGGATCAGTGCATCTTCGAGTGCCCAGGCAGCCTCCCGAGCATCGTTGCGCTGACTGACGTTGAGGCCGATGCACTGACGATCGGCATAATCGAGTACCGCGTTGACGTAGACGAGACCGTCAAGACGAGTCCAGACGTACGTCGCATCGGTGGCCCAGCGAACGTCTGATACCAGAGCGATGCTTGGGCTTGACTCGACCCGCGGAGAGCAACGTTTCTTGAGCCGACGGTGACACTGCCAGCCTTTGAGCTGCATAATACGCTGCACGGCTTTGCGGTTGATCGTGTAGCCCTTTCGGCGCAGCCGAGCCCAGACCATCCGATAGCCTAGGTAGGATTCGGAATCGATGAGGTGCTTGATGCGTTGAGCCATAACCTCATCGACGATCGGAACACGATTGTGCTCGCAATAATAGGCGGTGCTGCGCGCAACATCAAGGATCCGACAGATCACGGCTTTTGGCCATCGTCGTCGAGCAGAGAGCCGGGAAACATCGGCTCGACTGAACTGAAAGGACGCATCGCCTCCTTTCGAATCTCGTTCTCCATCACCAGCTCGCCGATTTTGGCTTGCAAACGTTTCACCTCGGCGCGGTACTCGGCTTCAAGGCCCTTCTTGTTGACCTTGAGCGCGTCGACGCCGGCACGATGATACTCTTCGGTCCATTCGCGGAACTCCGATTGCGTGAAGCCATGCTTGCGCGCCGCTTCAGGCACGGAGATTTTGCCTTTCAGAACGTCGAGGATGATCGCTGCCTTACGCTGCGCAGTCCATCGCTCGAACTTTTCCGGCTCGGGAGCCGGTGGCGGAACTGGTTGCGATCGCTTTCTCATTGAACACCTTCATTTCGATTATCAGGTATCCAGTTCCCGAGGGGGTCATGCAGTAGTACTTGTATGGTGTGTATGATCTGGCACCTTGTATATTACTTCACGCGCTCGTTGCCGCCGCCGCACGGCAGAACGAAATTCAACGGCGCTCAGCGAAAGTAAAGCAAGCTCGTTTCCTTGTTCTCTATCAGTGAGCGCAAGCATCGCCTCGGTGCCCTCCTCGCGAACGTAACTTTACAAGCGCGCTCGTATCGAGATAATACAGCGACACTACCGCCGCTCAGCCAGGACGGTACTTGAAAGACTCTTGCCGCGGATTCGTACAGGTCTAAATCCCCAGTCCTTAGCTTCCTCTTCTGAGTGATTTTCCGAATTAATTTCGCCGTGTTTCCAAATGTATTTCCCCTTGAACTTCGAAATCGCGATAGCAAGCTCTTTATCCGTGCTGGGTGACGGATGCCGAAGCAAATCGACAAGATCGCTCATGACCGTTCCAGCATGAAATAAGCGAATGCTATCTGTCCCATTCGTTTCCGAGAGACTCGGGAAGATTCGCACGCCCTGTTCCAACAGCGCCTGTTCCAAGTTCTGCGCCATGACCCTCTTGATGCGAGTGCCGTCATCCCCCGACAGGGTTCTCAAAAGCTCGGTGGCTTCAAGGCGTTGAATGCTGAGAAAAGCGCGGTTTCCCAGACGTTTCTTTAAGTCACGGGCGACGCGCTTCAGGTCCGATTGAGTGACCAAATCCTTAAATCCTTATTAGGTAACTTATAAACTCTTTATCTTACAAGCTTTGGTTACCATGAGCGAGCCTACGCGGTCAAGCGTGCCGCTTCGCAAATCCCGCGGCTCTAAGAAGGGTGCGGGCACTGGCTTCTAAGGATTTGGGGCACTGCCGAAACGGGAGAGCTGCCGCTCGAGGAGGAGTGAGGTCAAAGGTTTTCGTACGTCGCCGCGGCCATCGCCCCGAGGATTTGTCCGGCGACCTCGCCCGTATCCTCATCGTGTCGACCATTCATCGCGCCAATGTAAAAGGCGAATGCAACGTGGCGGCCACCGCGGGTCGTGATATAGCCGGCTAAGCCCTTTTCGTAGACTCCGCCCCCATTGAGATGATTGTCGCTGTCGTCGGTTCCGGTCTTGGCAAAAACTTTGCCGCGGGCGGGTGAACTGCGCTGAATGTCGGCCAGGGTTCCATCGACTCCCATAATGGGCAGGCCGCGCAGCAGCACGCCGTACCACGATTGCCGGCGCGCCCACGCGAGATAGTGGACCATAAAATCGGCGGTAAAAAAGGCGTTGCCGCCGTCGCCGTCCTGCTGCGCCGCCTGGTACACGTCGAGCCCGGCCGCGCTTAGGATTTGCGCCTCCAACGCAAACCCGACCTTGAGGTAATCGCTTTTTGCGTGCGAGCGATAGACCGCCCAAAGATATGGCATCAAGGCGGCATGCAGATTATCGCTGACCTTGAGCGTGATGTACGCGTCTTCGGAGAGCGGTGGCGAAACGTGCTGCGCAACGAGATTCGCCGGCACGTACGAAGCGGGCGACGGCGTGGCAACCGATCCCGCAAGCGCCGGATTCGGCACGGTGACGCCGGCGTCGCCCAGCGCGACGGTGAATGCGGCTTGCGCAAACGCTGCCGGCTCCGGGATACGGTACGCGTAAAGAACGCCGGGGCCGAGAGGTTGCGAACCGGTGATCTTGACGATATGCCTGCTTCGCGCGTCGCGCGCGTCGGCGCTGAGGTCAATGGTGGCGTCGCTCTTGCGCGCCCCCGTCCTAGCCTGGTTGATAAACGTAACGTAGGGCGTCTGCGGCGACGCCGCAATCGTTACCGGATCGCCCGGATGCGCGCCGGGCGTAACGGTGACGTCGACGAGATTATCGTTGACCACGATCGGGGAAATCGTAACGCCCGTTCCGCTATCCGGCCCCTGGTCCGGAAAGAGCGAGGCGTCGACGAGCACGCGTCCGTCGATGCGCTTGACGCCCGCTTTCACAACCTGGGCCGCGAGGTCCCGAAGCACCGCTAGCGGATCGCCCGGCACCGCTTTCGTCTCAGGGGAGCCGTCGTAGGCGTGATCCTCGTTTTCAAACGCGAGCGTTCCGTTTGGTCGAACGCGCTGAGACAAATTTGGATCGCCGGTCGCGACGAGCACCAAGTCGCCGTGCAGAGCGCCCGCGGCATCGACCGGCCCGGTGCGATAGACGGGCGTCGTCCATCGAAAACCCGGCCCGAAGAGCGCGAGGCTCGTTCCTTCCGTCACGAGTTTCGTCGTCGACGCTGCAACCATGAGTATGTTTGCGTCGCGTGCGTAGAGCACTCGATGCGCGTCCAGATCGTAAACTTCGCCTGCGACGATCGAGTTTTTTAGTCGCGGTGTACGCGTCGGCGCATTGATGGCGATCGCCAGCGCCGCCGGCGCGGCGATCACGCGAAGACTTCGACCAGAGCGAGGAATGGTGCGATGTCGGCTGTGTCGACCTCCATCCCTACGCCTTTCGTGTGGTAGCGAATGTCGTGAAAGTCCATGCCGGCGGTCATCACCAAGCCGTACCGCTTTGCGGTCTCGCGAAACTCGCGCGTGTCCTCGGGCGTGTGCAGCGGATAGAAGACTTCCAGCCCCCGAAGGCCGTGCCCGACGAGTTCGTCGATGAGGATGCGATCTTTGAGCCGACCGGGATGAGCGAGGACCGGAATGCCGCCGGCTGCAGCGATCGTTTCGATTGCGTGCTCGGGTGTGGTGTAAATTTGCGGGACGTAACCAGGCTTGCCGGGGCTAAGCGCTTCGCGAAAAGCCGCGTCTACCGTATCGACGATGCCGAGACGAACCAGCGCCTTCGCCACATGAGGCCGCCCCATGGCGTGCGCTTCACCCGATTCTCGCTGCACGTCCTCGAGCGTCAGCGCGTAACCTGCCTCGCGCAGACGCTCGACCATCGTAACGGCTCTCAGCCGACGTTGCGTCTGATTGTATTCAAGGAGCTCGTTGATCGGCGACGGCCCTAGTGGAACGCCGTATCCGAGCACGTGAACTTCGTTCTTCCGCCACGTCGTATTGATTTCGATGCCGGTGATGAGCCGCGCTTTGGACGGCGGCTCGAATGCTCCGTAGGCGGCAAGCGTGTCATGATCGGATATCGAGAAGAGCTCGACGCCTCGCTCGCCCATGAAGTCGGAGAGCTCTTGCGGCGCGAGCGTGCCGTCGCTCATGCGCGTGTGTGAATGAAGATCAACTTTCAATGTGCGAGACTTTCTCTTCGAGCTTTCGGCGCTCGACGAAGAGCGAAATGGCGGTACGCTCGCTCTCGCCGATAGCGACGACGACGAACGACGGGGTGCAGACGAGGTCCAGATGCGCAGCGCGTAGATAGCTTCGCGCGATCGCGACGGCCTTGATAGCCTGGTTGATGGCTCCGGCGCCGACGGCCTGCAACTCAGAGGTCTCACGCTCGCGCAGCGCGGCGGCGAGCGCTCCGGCGACCGCATTGGGATTGCTCTTTGCCGAGACCTTTAGGGTCACCGCTACGCTCATGCGATACCCTTCAAAAAGATGCGCTTAATCTCATTGGCTTTGCCCGAGCTAGAATCGATCGAGACGATGGCGCCGCAAAACTGCTTGCTTCCGTTCTTCTGCACGCTGAAACGTTCGGAGAAGCCGGTGAGAAACCGGTCGAGCACGGCGCCCGCTTCCATTCCGATGATCCCCTCGGTTGGACCCGTCATGCCAAGATCGCTGATATACGCGGTGCCGCCGGGCAGGATTTGTTCGTCCGCCGTCTGGACGTGGGTATGCGTGCCGAAGACGCACGAGACCCGCCCGTCGAGATAGCGTCCGAGTGCGACTTTTTCCGAGGTCGCTTCCGCATGCACGTCCACGAGAATGATCGGCGTGCGCGCGCGCAAGTCGGCAACGTACGCGTCCGCGCATCGAAACGGATCGTCCACCGGCGGCATGAACGTTCGCCCCATCAGATTGAGTACGCCGACCGTCACGCCGTTGACGGCGAGGGTTGCGGCGCCTCGTCCAGGCACCGTGGGTGGATAGTTGGCCGGCCGAATCACGCGGTTACTCCTCTCTAGATACTCCCCGAAGTCGCGCTTATCGAGGATGTGGTTGCCACCGGTGATAAGGTCGACGCCGTTTTCGAAGATCTCCTCGGCGGTTTGGGCGGTCAAACCGAAGCCGCCCGCGGCGTTTTCACCGTTTACGACGCAAGCATGGACGTGATGCTGCTCTCGAAGCAGCGCAATACAGCGCTTGAGCACCTCTCGACCGGGGGCACCGACCACGTCCCCAACGATCAGGAGATTAAGGGGGCTTTCTATCGGCGAGCGGACGCCTTCGCTTTCTTTTGGGATTTAAGAAAGTACACGAGCACGCGTTTTTCTTCCCTAAAACCGACCAAACTCTTGGATTGCGCGGGATCGCGCAGCGCCTCGATGGCATAGAGCGCCGCTTCATCTTCAGCGGCGGGATCGTCCTCGAGATGATCGTCCGGATGGGGGTTGCGGACGAGTGCGTCGCCGCAGCGATCGCTAAAGAATCCGACCTGCAACTCGAGCTCTTCCTTTGAGAAACTCTCAAGATCTCGGGTTACGTGGACAAAGGTCAGCGTTCGGTCTCCTTCGCACTCGACGCGCAGCACGGCCGGCTCTTCTTTTGCGAGGGCAAGAAAGCTGCGGACGTGCTCTTCGACCGCTTCCGCCAGCGCGCTCTGCGCACCGCGGTCGAGACGCTGGCGGACCGCAAACGTCAGCCGAAGGGTGCGGTCCGTCGGCCCAGAGCGAATCGAGGCCAGCTCCGGAAAACGCACGAGGAGTGCGCAGACCAGACTAACCGTGTCGGCATTTTCTACGAGTGCTCGGGTACTCATGATCGTCAGTTCTTTGCTTTCGCGGCTCCTATCCCACGAGGGCAACGTACGCCAAGGGGGAGGAGTCGTACGACGCGGCCCCCAGGTCTCCCCTTGCCGCGCCATAGAAAGGACCCTCGTGACCCAGCGGAAGGTTCCGGGAGCGCTGGCCTTGGGCTTGCTCGCCTCGCTGGCAGCCCATGCGGCCCTCTTTGGTGGAGGGCACGCCATGGGCGGAGCCTACCACGCGCTTCTCACGCAGTGCGCCCTCGCGGGCGGCTTGAGCCTTTTGCTTTTTTTTGGCGGCCTGGCTTGGACCGAGGCCGGCCGCCTCTCCGACGGCAGCGTCCTGGCAGCCCGGTTGCGCGAACGCCTCCCCGCCGTTAGCTGGATCTTGCCGGCGGCAACGCTCTGGTACGCTCTCGCGGAGGCCGTCGAACCGCACCACGCGGCTGCATCCCCCAGCGTGGTTCTTCTCGTCCTCGTCACGACCGCATGGCTTATTGCGCTGCTTGCCCGCGGGATCGTCGCCGTGATTGCCGGCGCAATAATCCGCGCGCCACGTTCCCCGTACGCTGAGCGGGCGCCACTTTGGAAACGGCGCGCCCGCTCGCAACCTGCCGCGCGTCGACTGCTTCCCTCGCGCCGTCGCTTTGCACGTCCTCCTCCGATCGCATCGTAGCACTGCGCGCTTAAGCGCGCTCATCGCGCTCTCTTTCATCGGAGGATTCCATGTTACGCGTCATTGCGGCGCTCGTCCCTGTTTTGTTAGCTTTGAGTATTACCGCGCCGGCTTTCGCGGCGACGACCGGACTCGTTCGCGGTACCATCACCATCGACCGTAAACCCGCGGCCGGCGCGACGGTCGTGCTGGAAGGCGAAGGTTCGGTCTTTAAGACGACGTCTAACGCCAAAGGAGAGTACGTCTTTCCACAAGTGCCGTTCGGCTCTTACCGCCTGATAGCGCAGGCAAAGGGAGCGCATGAGGTTCAAGTGCTCGTCACCGTCGCCAGCGGCCAAGTCGCGACGATCGACGTCCCTCTCTCGACCCGGCTCAAAGAGATCGCGCAGACCACCGTGACCGCACATGCCGGAACGGAGAGCAATCCGCCTTCAGTCAATCAGCTCACGCGCACGTCGATCCAATCGTCGCCGGTGAATAACAGCCTCGACCGTCTGCTCGAGACGCTGCCCGGAGTCGTGCAGTTCTCATACAACGAACCGGTCATCAACGGCTTCCATGGAGTCAGCTACAATATCGACGGCGCACCGCTGCCGCTGGCGACGACTTCGAACTTCGCTGAGATCATCGACCCCAAGCTCATCGATTCGCTCGAACTTCTCACCGGCGCAATTCCTGCAGAATATGGCGGCGACCGGATGGGTGGCGTCGTCAACATCATCAGCACCCGTCCGACCGACATTCCTCAGGGGACGTACGGCACCGTGACGGGCGGTTTTGGCAGTCAGGGCCAAGGCATCGGAGAATTCGACGTTGAATCGCGCTCCGGGCTCAGCGAATTTTTCTTGAGCGCCAACACCGATACGACCAATCGCGGGCTGGACGCGCCGACCTACGTGCCGATCAACGACGCTAGCTCCAACACCGACCAGTTTTTCCGCGCCATCACGCAGCTCACTCCGCGCAGCACGCTGGCTTTCGATTACTCGAATCAGTTCTCGCAATTCCAGATTCCGATCAACACCGACCCGAACAACCCGCTCGATCCGGTCGTGAGCTCGCCGGGGACGCTCGACACACAGCTCGAGTACGAGCGGTTTTCGAACCTCAACTGGACTCATGTCTCGCAAGACGGAAACGGCATATTTCAACTGATTCCGTGGTGGCGCTCGACCCGCATCGACTATTACGGTGATCTTCCGCTCGACGTTCTCGCGGTCGAACCCAACTTTAACATCTGTCCGCCGACGTGCGCAAAAACCGAACATTTGGTTGGGTTAAACCAAGGCTCGTACGCCAGTTACCTGGGCCTTCGCGCGTCGGATTTTCGCGCCACCAAAAACCACGCTTGGAAGATCGGCATCGATGTCAACCGCGAGAACGCTACGGCATCGCAACAGTTTGCCTGCTATTACGTCGATTGTAAGCCGAGCGGTAGGGTTGTCAGCCCCTATTATGCCGCATTCACCACGCCGCAAGGTCAAGCGGGCTCACAGATCGGCCTCTACGGCGAAGACCGATGGCAGGAAACCCCCAACATTCTGTGGAGCTATGGCTTGCGCTACGATCACTCGACCGGCTACGTCGGTGGGTGGCAGCTCAGCCCTCGCATCGGCGTTAACCTCTGGGACGGCGGCAAGAACGTCGCTCATGTTTACTACGGCCGGTTCTATGCCGCGCCGTTGCTGGAGGATGTGCGCCAAGCATGCGTCGTTCTCTCGGCACAGCAGGCGTGCTCGACGACCCATCCCGTCTACGACCTAAAGCCGGAGAGCGACGCCTACTTCGAGATGGGCGACGTCTTCTCGTTCAATCCGCACTTTTCACTCGCGGCGAACCTCTTCGAAAAGAGCGCGGTCAACGTCTTAGACACGACGCAGCTCTTGAATACGCCGATCTTCGCCGTCTACAACAATTCGATCGGCATCAATCACGGCTTCGAGCTCCGCCTCCAAAACCAGGTATTAGGCGGCGACCAATGGTTCCTTACCGGGACCATTTCGGCATCGTACGCGGCCTGCATCTCGGGTTCCGAGTTTCTCTTTCCGCCGAACCCAGTGGGCATATCTTGCCAAGCGCAACTCTCTCTCGAAGACCACAGCCAAACCGTCGACTCCACAGCGGGATACACGCACCGCTTTGGAGGTCACAGGCTCTGGTACGCCACGCTGCAAGCGAACTACGCCAGCGGCTTTCCCGTGCAATTCGAGGATGCCAACGTCAATTTGAGCGGAACGCTTCCGGCCCATACGACCTTCGACTTGTCGGCCGGCCGCAACATCACGGCAGGTCGAACGGGCGAGGATCGGGGTTTGGGGGTTTCGCTGCAAGTGCTCAACCTACTCAACCACCAGTACGTCATCAAAGTGGCCAACGGATTCAACACGACGCAGATCGCTAACAGTCGCTCCGTCTTGCTTCGGTTGACCGCTCCGTTCTGACTAACGGATCCCTATGGAAACCGTGCCGTTCCCCATATTTGCAATTCATTCGCAAGAATAAATGAAAGCTCTCTTTGGTTAGGGAGGTAAGCCCTTCAGCCAAAGGACTCGGCCCTAAGGCCGGGGGATTAGAATTTCCGGAGCAATGCACGACCTCAGCCGCGGAAAAATCATCGTGACCGGGGGGGCCGGTCTCATCGGTAGCGCGCTTATATGGGCGCTCAACCGCCTAGGTCTCAACGACATCCTGGTAGTCGACCGCTTGGACCGCTCCGAAAAATGGAAGCACCTCGTTCCGCTGCAGTTTGCGGACTACATCGATGCCGACGACTTCGAGCGCTGCGCCGAGAGCGGGACCGACTTCGGCGAGATTCACACGGTCTTTCATCTCGGCGCGTGCTCCTCGACGACGGAGAGCGACGCCGAATTTCTCGTTCGCAACAACTACGACTACACGAAGCGTCTGGCGCACTGGGCAGTAGCGGAGCAAGCGCGTTTCGTCTACGCCTCTTCTGCGGCGACCTACGGAGCGCTCGAGGCCGAACTCTCGGACGAAGCCGATCTTCACGAGCTGCGGCCGCTCAATGCGTATGCGTATTCCAAGCACCTCTTCGATCTCTACGCGGCTCGTACCGGGCTCGACCGGCGAACGTGCGGCCTGAAATACTTCAACGTGTTCGGGCCAAACGAGGATCACAAGGGCGAGATGCGCAGCATCGTACAAAAGGCCTACGAGCAAATCCGCGAGGGCGGCCGCGTGCGGCTCTTCAAGAGCTATCGGCCGGAGTATCGCGACGGAGAGCAGCAGCGCGATTTTCTCTACGTGAAGGACGCGGTCGAAATGACGCTTCACCTCGCCCAATCCGGTGCGACCGGTCTCTTCAACGTCGGATCGGGCAGCCCGCACACATGGATGGAGATCGTCGGACCGATCTTTCACGCGCTCGAGCTGCCCCGGCGCATCGAATTCGTCGATATGCCGCCGCACCTTCGCAGAAAGTATCAGTACTACACCTGCGCGCGCTTGTCGCGGCTGTACGCAACCGGATACCGGCACCCGATCACCCCTCTGGCCGACGCAGTCACCGACTACGTAACGAACTACTTAGTGCCTCAGCGGCCGCTCGAGCTCTCCGACCCTCCGGTCGCCGCTCCTTTGAAAGCAATGTCACCCTGAGCCCCGTCGAAGGGCCCATCTTAAAAGGAATTCGATGCCACAACCCAGCCGTCCAGAACGCCGCCGTCAACAACGCGGGGGCGCTGCTCCTCCACCGCGCCGCGACCCGATGCGTCCGATCTACATCGGCATCGGCGCGGCAATCGTCCTACTCATCGCCGCCTTCGTCATCTTTAATTTGTGGCAGAACCGAACGGTGCAACAAGCGAATGCAACGCCGACACCCGGTCCCAACGCGAGCGCAAAGCTAATCCAACTGACGATCGGGCAGAGCCTCGGCTCAAAGTTCATTAAATCCAAGTACCCCGATACTGCACAGGGCGGCCGGGGCCAGGTCGTCGACGGAATCGGCTGCGCCACCCAAGAGTACGCGACCTTTCACGTCCACACGCATCTCGCAATTTTCTACAACGGCAAGCAGATGCAGGTCCCACAGTACGTCGGCTTCGCGCCGAATATTGCCGGCGGCTGCCTCTACTGGATTCATACGCACGACCCCACCGGCATCATTCACATCGAGGCGCCGGACATCAACCCGCCCCAGGGCGGCCCCTATACGCTTGGGATGTTCTTCGATATTTGGGGCGAGCCGCTCAGCCGCGACAACGTCGCGGGTTTGACTGGGCCGGTCACCGCGTACGTAAACGGCACAACGTACGACGGCGACGTCCGCGCGATTCCGTTGGGGGCCCACCAACAAATCGTGCTCGAGGTAGGAACGCCCGTCGTTCCACCTCCCAACTACGCATTCCCGACGGAATTCTAGCGAAGTGTTTTTTCGACGGCGCCGACGAGATCTTGATACGAGAGCTCGCCGCTGTTGAGATAAGCGACTCGCTTGTCCCGGCCGATCGTCGCGATCGTGGGAAAGCCGCCTTGAAGATAGAGATTCGCCACGTTGAGCAGGGGATCGTATGCGACGGGATACTCGACGTGAAAGCGGCGGGCCCATTCCAGAACGTCGAGTTGCGACGAGGTCGAGGTGCCGTCCATCGCGGTATCGCTACCCGACACGGCAACGAAATCGACTCGTCCACGATACTTTCGATAGACTCTATCGATCACAGCGGCTTCTCGCTGACAGTGCGGACACCACGTTGCGAAGATTTCGAGAAAGACGGGCTTCGTGGTCTTGCTCAAGTCGAAGAGGCCGGCAGTCGTCGCAACTTCAAAGTTCGGCGCCGGCTGGCCGAGCTGGGCCTTGCCGACGATCGGCGATTCCGACGCGCTCTGCACGCGCCGGCGTTCGGGTCCCAAAAAGTAGTAGAGCACGGCACCGATTACGATCAGTGCGAGCGCGGCGGTCGTTGCGATAACGAGCGGACGCCTTGTCATGCGCTGGGAAATTTGCGGTCGACCGCCAGGGCGCCCGGCGCGCCGAATGCAACGAAGCCGCTCGCGCCCGCAAGCATCAAGTCCAATGCGACGTGCGGCCAATCGGCGACGGCCGCATCGTTTGGCCCAAAGCATCCGCAGTTCGCCGGAACATGACGTGCAAGGGCAGAGGCAATCGCGCCGGCATAGCAGGCGAATTGCAGTGCGGCGAAGGCCGCAGCCGCGCGCGTAAAGAGTCCGGCGACGAGATATGCCCCTAGCAACAGCTCGACGTACGGCAACGCCAAGGCGAGCGGCCCGACGATTGCCGCAGGTAAGAGCCGAAAGCTCGCAATGCTTGCCGCTAGCTCTGCCGGGTGACCGGCTTTGAGCGCGCCGGCAGCGACCAGCACCCCGCCCAAAAGAACGCGGACCACAAAGACCGCCGGTTTCATCGGCTCCTTCGTTGCGCTCCCGCTATGCCAACCCCTGGCAGGAACCCGCCCTTCGTCCTGAGCGACGCGGTTAGAATCGATACCATTTCGGAAGCGCGCGACCACACAGCGTCGTAGAATAGTCGTATGCGTGCAAGGCTCGGTTGGATGATTTGGCTGATCTGCGCGTTAACCGTAGCGGCATGCGCGGGGGCGGCTAGCGCGCCGGACTTTACCCTCCGTGACGATGGCGGAAATCCTTGGACGCTTTCAAGGCAACACGGTCACGTGGTGCTATTGACGTTTGGATTCACGCACTGCGCCGACACGTGCCCCGCAACGGTCGCCAAACTAATCCGCCTCACCGGCTCCCCGCAACGCTCACGCGACGTCGAGGTCGCCTTCGTCACAATCGATCCGGCCCGCGACACCGTTGGCGTCATGCATCGGTTCTTGGCTCGCTTCGCACATCTTGGTGGCGGCAGGCTCGTCGGGCTTACCGGAACTTCGGCAGAGATCGAGCGCGTCAAAACGGCATATCACATCTGGTCGCAGCCCACGCCTCACGATATCGCGCACTCGGCAGTGATTTTTATGATCGATCCGCGCGGGCGCATCGCGGCGATCAACGACGACGACGAGTCTGCCCGGACGCTCGCGCGCGAGCTTGCCCAAATAATCCCGGCCTCATGATCGCGCTGTTTGCATAACGCCCGGCGGAAAGGTCGCGGACCGCGAGATGAAATGTTAACCGGAGCAAGGAAGCGTCGGCTCAGGCCATGGAACAACAGGCGTTCCTCGAGCGCGCGATGGAGCAATACGGCAAGGCGACCTATAATTTCGCTTATCGCTTGACGGGCAACCCCGCCGACGCGAGCGACCTTACACAGGAGGCCTACATTCGCGTCTATCGCGCGTGGCAAAGCTTCAAGCCGGGCACGTCGTTCCTGTCGTGGATCTATCGCATCGTCACCAATCTGCACCGTGACGAACTTCGGCGCCGCAAAACACGTTATTATGAAGAGACCCCAACGGCAACTCAACCAATCGAGGAATATGTCGAGGGCTATCTTAGCGAACCGGTTTCTAAAGCGCTCGCGGACCTTCCGCTCGAACAACGTCAAATCGTGCTGCTCGCCGACGTCGAGCAGTGCAGCTATCAGGAGATCTCCCTCATCGTCGGATGTTCGGTTGGAACGGTTCGATCCCGCCTGCACCGCGCACGTGGCCAACTTCGCAAGCTTCTCAATCAACATATGAAATCATCGTCATGAACGAAACGCACCCGAGCATAGAACAAATCGTCGATCATTTACACGGGGAGCTTCCCGCAGCCGAAGATGCGGCAATGCACGCGCATCTGGCGGGATGCCGCTCCTGCGAGCAACGGCGGGCCGAGGAACTCGCTCTCACGGAGCAGTTGCGCGCGTACGCCGTAGCTCGAGAACGGGATTTGCCGCCAAGCCTCGTGACGAAGATACGTGACGCGCTCGAACCGCGCCGGACGTGGGATCCCGTGGAATGGCTTCGCAGCGGGCTGCGCCCAATCTTGATCCTCCCGGCCGCGGCGGCAATCGCACTTATCGTCTACGCCGGCTTTGCGTGGCGCGTTAAGACCGGTCCCACTGCGATCGAGGCCGCCTACTACGTCGATCAGCACGCCGCGATGGCGACGATCGCGCCCTTCGCCGACGGCGCGGCGCCCGCAGCGCTTACGTCCTATGACCAAACGCGCTAACGTCGCGACGCTCGCGTTTGCAGCGGCAACGCTAACCGGTGCCGCCGCCAAACCGGCGAGCGAACCCCTCGACGCGCTGCTCCGTGCGGCGATTGCTGCGCCCTCGGCGGTTTCGTATGCCGGCGTGGTCGAGGTCGTGCGCATGGGAAGCCATTCTGCCGAGGTCGAGGTCTACCGGGTCGAGCATCGGCCGCCCAATCTCACGCGGCGTTTGTATACTGCACCGGCCGATCTCTCCGGAGACTCGGTCGTTTCCAAGGGCGGCCTCGTCTTTTCCATCGATGCCAGAGCCCATCGCATCGTCGAAACGCGCAACGCTGCCGTCGACGACCCCGTAGCGCTCGACACCGACTACGCGCTGTTGCGCGAAAATTATTCCGTCGTTCGCAAAGGCGGCGAAAGCTTCGACGGCCGCAGCGTCGTCGATTTGGCCTTAGTCAACAAATTCAGCCGCCGAACGACGGTGAGGGTGCGCATCGACGCGGCGAGTAAGCTCGTGCTCGACAAGCAGGAGTTCACTCCCGACGGCGTGCTCGCCGACGAACTGCGTTTTGAAGAGGTCAGCTACACGGCTTCAATTCCGGCCGCGGACTTTGCGCTGCCTCCCGGATACGCGCTGGACCAGGGAGCCGCATCGCAACGATCCGTCGAGAGCCCCGACCGCGTCGTGCGCAGCGCGGGTTTCTACGCACGCGAACCTCGCTCGCTGCCCGACGGATTCTCTCCCGTCGAAGCCAACCTGGTCGAGGTGCGAGGCGTTCGCACCGTGCATCTGCTCTACTGCGACGGAGTTCGCACTCTGTCGCTCTTCGAAAGTGCAAAAGCATCGACGCTCGATGCTGCTCGGCTCAAGCCGCAATCGCTGCGCGTAGGCGGACACGATGCCGAATATGCCGAGGACGGGCCGACGGCGCTGCTCGCGTGGAGTGACGGCAAGCTCTACTACACGCTGGTCGGCGAGGTCGGTGTCGTCAACCTTGCGCAGATTGCGACCTCTATCTGACCGGTTGCTAAGCAGAGCGATTAAAAAGAGGCCTCCGCTACGGCGGAGGCCTCTTCGTTCAGGCGTTAGGCGACTACAGTTTGATGTTCGCCGTTAGGTAGAACTGGATCGGCTCCTTGGTGGAGGTGTTTTCCGCCGCGACAAGTGGCGGACCAAAACTTGGCTCGTATGGGAACTTCCGGAACGGCTGGATGATCGACCCGGGGTAGCCTGGCGGATTGACGGTCGCACCCGGCGTGCCGTACGGAGCGACAGGGTAGACCGTCCCGGCGAGCTCGCTCGTGCCGTTTCCATACGCGCAGACGTTGCCATCGTTGAAGGCCCACGGCATCTGCGATCCACCCCAACAGTAGTTGACGATGTTTGTCAGGATACCGACGAGTTGGATGCGCGGGCTGACGTCGTAGGACAGCTGTAAGTTTGCAATCAGCTCGTTAGGCTGCGTGAAAGATCCTATGGCGTCGTATGAGCCCGTGAACGGATCCGGGATCGCCACAACGCCCGGGCAAGTCGAAGCATTGTAACGGTCGCCAATGAGCGGCGTTCCGCAACCGCTGGCTGGGTCGATGCCGGGCTCGGAAATCGGAATGCCGTACTTGCCGCCGCCCTGGAATTGCAACGAGGGCGTCACCGCGAATTTCTGGTGCTTATAGTTGAGAACTAGCGTCCCAACGTACGGCGCACCGAATCCCTGCGGACTCAATCCCAGCGCGCCGGGGAAGGTATCAAAGGTGGGAAAGTTCTGTTGGGTGTTGACCAACGCTTGCGCCGGCGAATTCCAATATGGGTTTGCGATGTCGCCGTGCGGACATCCCCCTCCCGGAAGCGCTGCCACGGGAGTTCCGGTACCAGTGTAGCACGCGTTGGCGGCCAGGCCGTTGGTGGTGGCTCCGCCGCACATCGTATTCAAACCGCTCGGATGCGTCGCGCAGAACTTCGTATACGCGTTGTACTGGGCGATCGAGTTGTTGATCGGTGCCAGAACGGTGGTGCCTGAAGCGCCCGCCGCTATCGGTCCGTAATGAATGTACGAGTTGGTGTATGCGAACGAGAGAAGTCCGGAAATCCCGTCACGCGAAAAGTCGCCCTTTTGCATTTGGAATTCCACGCCCTCGCTGCGCTGGCTTCCGACGTTCAAGCCCGAAACGAATCCCTGGATCGCATTGAGGTAGAACTGCTGAATCTGGTCCTGCGTTTGACGCAGGAACGGCGTCAGCTTGAACGAGAGGTCCGTTCCGGTGAAGCGGTGTTCCCAGGACGCGTCGTAGTTGATCGAGGTCGGAGGCATGATCGGATAGCCTGGAGTGTTGCGGCCAAACTGTAAAAAGTGGGATCCGATATAATCCGCCAGATCTTCCTGGCGCGTGTTGTACTGTTCGAACGCCGTATTCGGGGCTTCCGTGTAGCGGCCGTAGGAGAATCGGAAAACATTGTTCGGATTTGAGGTATACGTTCCGCTGATGCGAGGCTGGTAGATGTTGTAGGTGAACTGCTGCGACGGATCGTTTAAGACGACCGCTCCATGCGAACCGGCAGGGCAGGTCCCGGCCGGCTTCGGATTCTCAAAGGGCGCGCCCGTCGTATTGTTGACGCAGTTATCCAGATTGTAGGCGTTGAACCAGAACGTCCGCGCGGCAGCCGATCCGCCGCCGAGAGGAGGCGTGAGGGTGTCCTGTCCGACGAACCCGTAGCTATCGAGCCGGACGCCGAGGTTGAAGAGCCATTTGTCAGTGGGTCGGTACTGATCCGTCAGTGACGCCGAATAGAAGCTCGGCACCGTGCCGCTGTACGTTCCGGCGAGACCGTTCTCGACGACCATGTACGTGCAGGCCGTGCCGTCCGCCGGCTTTCCGGGAATCGCGCAATGTGCGCCGGTCAAGGACGGCACCGCATAGCCCGGACCTAGTCCTACGGTGTTGTCGTGGCAGTTGACAACCGGGCCCCCCGTCGGAGCGTAGCAGTAACCACCATTGGGATCCGCGGAGTTCACGACGGCGGCCTCGCTGCCGCCCACTCCGTAGAAACCGTTGTTGTCGCGCACGATGTTGGCCGTTGTATAGGAACCCTGAGCGCTGATGAGGTTCTGCTCGTTGATCTGGTCCTGAAACTCGGCACTCAAGCCGCGCGTGTGCGTGCTCAACTCGTAATCGGGCGCCACCGGGCAGACGAAGTTGCAGAAGCTGGTGCTATACGGCCCGTTGATGAACCAGTCGCTGTAGAACGTGAATCCGTAAATTCGGAAGTATGCGGTCGAACCGAAATTCTTCGTGTACTGGATCTTCGAAATCGCTGTATCGTTGTAGGAGTTGTCCCGAGCTGCCGAAGGCAGCGCGTTCGGATTGGTCGGAGATCCAACGTTGGTGCTGTTCGGGAAGCCGTAGGGCCGCACGCAACTGGTCATTCCGTTGAGCGCTGGGCCGCTAAACGTATGCCCGACCGACGACTGACACCCCCACGTGTAGGTATTCAAATAGGTCACCGGCAGCGACGTCCCGTAAGGGACGGCCCCTCCGGTCAAGATCGAGGCCGTCTCGCCGTTAATCAAGTTCATGCAGGCGGTACCGGAAACTGCCGCCGCACCGGTACAAAACGGCGATGCGATGTCGTTTCCGGAAATATAGAACTGGTTTTTCAGCGCCTCATCGGTGTAGAGGAGCTGGATGTCGTCGCGCCCGGCGTCGTTATGATGTGGAATGCCGATGTGGAAGTTCGCTACGACGTTGCGCGCGTAGATGGTAGAAAAATTCGTGTAGTTACCGGCAGATCCAAGCGGAAAGTACGTGTTCCCCGTGCCGCCGAAATAGAGCGACCACCCGGGAGCATACGGCGCTCCGTACGGACCACCGACCAGGCCAAGCGGCGGCCCGAGCCAGTTATCGTACTCCGAGCCGTTATTGTTGTTGACGTAGTTGAAGGATTGGTTCAAGCCGGCGACGCCAAAGTAATACGAGAACAGCCGGTCGGGCGTGGAGCCACCGGCTTCGATCGCGGCGCGATGGTAAAACGCCGGGGTACCGATGCCAAGCGAAGCGGTCGCATATCCCGGATACGTCCCGCTCTTGATGACTTGATTGACGAATCCAGCGAGGCCCTGGCCCTCGGACGTCGCAGGGTTCGCGCCGGTATAGACCTGGACTTCGGCATTCCCGAGCGAGGATGCCGAACTTGAGGCGTAGTTATCGAACGAGCGATTGACCGGCACGCCGTCGAACTCGTACCCGACTTGGTCGTAGTCGCCGCCCCGAATGTTAATCGTCGCATAATAGCCGCTTTGGTTCGGGATGACGTACGCGCCCGGCACCGTTGAGATTGCAGAGTAGGCCTGATTGATGAGGCCACCGCCGCCCAACGCGGAAGTAGCCTGCTGGGCGCTGGCGTTAATCGAGTAGACGTCAGCGGTCGTGCCGGACTTTACCAGAGCGCCGGCGGCCGCCGCGGTGACGTGCGCGATCGTTCGCAGCGCCTTGGGCATGCGAAGTGCGACCGTCTGGACGGTATCGGCAAAGACGCTCTGTCCCGGAACGCTCGTCGATTGATAGCCTCCTTTGGAGGCCGTAACCGTATACGTATCCGGGGCCAGCGTCAAAAACGAAAAGTGTCCCGCCGCGTCAGTCGTTGCGGTCGCGGATTGGGAGGGACTGACGGCCGTTACTTGTGCTCCCGCGATGGGAGCTGAGGTTTGGGCATCGACGACGGTTCCGGTGAGGCCGCCCGTCACGCTCCCCAGTGCCGATGTTTCCTGGCAAGCGAATGCGACGAGCAGCGCCAACGCGGTACCGAGATGCCGGAATGACCTCCGAATCATTTCGTACCTCCTGAAGTTTTTCAAAGACACGGGGTACTGCGAGCTTTATCCCGCATTAGAGCAGGCTAGTTCGGACCCCGTTTTGACCTTCCTTGAAAAGTTCTTCCTTCCGGCGACGTTCGGTCGCTGGGTTGGCAACGTCGGCATAGTCGATCGTGAATCGCGTCGTCCATCACGCGCTAATAAACGAGAGGCCTCCGCTAGGCGGAGGCCTCCTGCTTCGGCGAAGTCGCGCTTAGATTTTGATATTCGCGGTGAGGTAGAACTGGATCGGCGTTTTATAGGAGCCGTTCAGCGCCGTGATGATCGCCGGCCCCAATTGCGGCTCATACGGGAACTTCCTGAACGGCTGGATTTGCGAGCCGGGAGTGCCCGGCGGGTTGACGATGGCTCCCGGCGTTCCGTAGGGTGCGACCGGGTAGACCGTCCCCTCCAGGTTGCTGTACGAACAGATGTTGCCGTCGCTGAAGGTCCACGGCATCTGCGATCCGCCCCAGCAGTAGTTCACGATGTTGGTGAGCTGCCCCACGAGTTGAATCCTGGGGCTCACATCGTAGGAAAGCTGCAAGTTGGCGATCAGCTCGTTGGGTTCGGTGAACGCGCCGATCGGGTCGAACCCGCCGGTGAATGGATTCGGAATGTCGACGACGCCGGGGCAGGTCGATGCGTTGTAGCGATCGCCGAAAAGCGGCTTGCCGCAACCGCTGGCGGGATCGATGCCGGCCTCGGTAAGCGGGATGCCATACTTGCCGCCGCCCTGGAACTGCAGCGACGGCGTAATCGCGAACTTCTGGTGCCGATAGTTAAGCAGCAGCGTTCCAACGTACGGTGAGCCAAAGCCCTGCCCCGCCAAGCCGAGAGCGCCCGGGAACGTACTGTAGGTTGGGAAGTTCTGCCCCGTGTTGACGAGCGCTTGCGGCGGCGCGAGCCAGTATGGGTTCGCAATGTCGCCGTGCGGGCAGCCGCCGCCCGGAAGTGCCGCAACCGGCGTTCCCGTCGCGGTGTAGCATGCATTGGCCGTCGCGCCGTTTGTCGTGCTGCCGCCGCACATGGTGTTGAGGCCGCTCGGATGGGTCGTGCAGTATTTGGTGTACGCGTTGTACTGCGCGATCGAGTTGTTGATCGGCGCGAGCACCGTCGTTCCCGACGCGCCGGCGGCGATCGGTCCGTAGTGGACGTAGGAGTTCGTGTAGGCGAAGGAGAGCAACCCCGAGATGCCGTCGCGCGAGAAGTCGCCCTTTTGCAGCTGGAACTCCGCGCCTTCGCTGCGTTGGCTGCCGACGTTCAAGCCGGAGACGAATCCGGTTTGCGGAATCAGGAAGAACTGCTGAATTTGGTCTTGCGTCTGCCGCAAGAACGGCGTCAGCTTGAACGACCAATCGGTGTTCTTCACCCGATGCTCCCACGAGATATCGTAGTTGATGGACGTTGGCGGCCGTATCGGATATCCTGGGGTATTCCGGCCGAACTGCAGGAAGTGCCCTCCGATGTAGTCCGCTAGGTCCTCCTGCCGCGTGTTGTATTGCTCGAACGCGGTGTTCGGTGCTTCGGTGTAACGCCCGTAGGAGAACCGGAACACGTCGTTCGGATTGGACGTATACGTTCCCGCGAGACGCGGCTGGTAGATGTTGTAGGTGAACTGCTGCGACGGATCGTTTAAGACAACGGCTCCATGCGATCCGGACGGACAGACCGAGCCTGGTGACGGGTTCGGGCCCGGCGCGCCGGTAGTATTGTTGATGCAGTTGTCGAGGTTATAGGCGTTAAACCAGAATTGCCGAGCAGCGGCCGACCCACCCAGCGGCGGCACCAGCGTGTCTTGGCCGATAAAGCCGAAGCTGTCGAGCCGTACGCCGGCGTTGATGAGCCATTTATCCGTGGGCCGGTACTGATCCGTGATCGAAGCCGAATAGAAGTTCGGGATCGTGCCGCTATACGTTCCGTTGAGGCCGTTCTCCGAGATCATGTAAGTGCAGGCGCTGCCGGCTTGCGGCTTGCCGGGGACCGGGCATGAATTACCGACCGCCGGAACGCTGTACCCGGGTCCCAAGGCGGTCTTGTTTGCGTTACAGTTCACGACGGTCGTCCCGCTGACGCCCGGGGCGTAACAGTAACCGCCGTACGGATCGGCCGCATTGACGACGTTGGCAAAGCTCCCCTCGCCGCCGAGGTTGTAGAAGCCGTTGTTATCGCGAACGATTCGCGAGGTCGTATAACCGCCGGTCACGCTGAGCAGGTTCTGCTCGTTGATCTGATCTTGAAACTGTAGGCTGACGCCACGCGTGTGGGCGCTGAGCTCATAGTCCGGCGCGAGCGGGCAGAAGAAATAGCAGAAGCTCGTGTTGTAGGGTCCGTTGAGGAACCAGTCGCTGTAGAACGTGAAGCCGTAGATACGAAGGAACGCGGTCGAACCGAAATTCTTTGTGTATTGGATCTTCGTGATGGCCGTGTCGTTGTACGAGTTGTCGCGAGCTGCGGGCGCTATCACGGAGGGATTGGACGGGGAGCCGACGTTGGTGCCGTTGGGATAGCCGTAGGGCCGTACACAGCTTGCCATGGCGTTGAGCGCCGAAGCGCTGAACGTTTTGCCGACGGACGATCCGCATCCCCACGTGTAGGTGTTCGTGAACGCCACGGGTACCGACGTGCCGAAAGGAACGGCGCCGCCGGTCAGCGTGGAGAGCGTCTCGCCGTTGACGCGGTACATGCACGCCGCTCCCGAGAGCGCGACGGGCCCCGTGCAGAATGACGAGGCGAAGTCGCTGGCGGAGTAATAGAACTGGTTTTTCAGGGCCTCGTCATCGTAGAGGAGCTGGATGTCGTCGCGGCCTGCGTCGTTATGGTGCGGGATGCCGATGTGGAGGTTCACGACGGCGTCGCGCCCATAGATCGTCGCCAAGCCGACGGACGCGTCGTTGTTCGGCCAATTTACCGGTCCCAGCGGATAGTACGTGTTCCCGGTACCGCCGTAAAAGAGCGACCAGCCGGGAGCAAACGGCGTCCCATAAGGACCAGTCACGATGCCGTCCACAGGACCGAGCCAGTTGTCGTACTCCGAGCCGTTATTATTGTTGATGTACCGGAAACTTTGATTCAACCCGGCGATGCCGACGTAGTACGAGAACATACGATCGGGCGTCGAGCCTCCGACTTCTATCGCGGCACGGTGGTAGAACGCCGGGGTTCCGATGCCGAGGGAACCGGTCGCATAGCCGGGATAGGTTCCCGTCTTGATGACCTGATTGATGAAGCCCGACAGGCCTTGACCCTCGGAGCTCGCGGGGTTCGCGCCGGTATAGACTTGGACTTCAGCGTTGCCCAGCGACGAGGCCGAACTCGACGCGTAGTTATCGAACGAACGATTGACCGGAACGCCGTCGAACTCGTATCCGACCTGGTCGTAGTCGCCGCCCCGGATATTGATCGTGGCATAGTATCCGGTCTGGTTCGGAATGACGTACGCACCGGGAACGGTCGAGATCGCGGAGTAGGCTTGATTAATCAAACCGCCGCCACCCAGGGCCGAGGTCGACTGCTGCGTCGTGGAATTGATGGAATAGACGTCGGCGGTCGTGCCGGACTTTACCAGAGCACCGGCGGCCGCCGCGGTGACGTGCGCGATCGTCCGCAGCGCCTTCGGCATGCGCAGAGCGACCTGTTGCACGGTATCGGCAAAGACGCTTTGTCCCGGGACGCTCGTCGACTGGTAGCCGCCTTTTGAGGCCGTGACCGTATACGTGTCGGGGGCCAGAGTCAAGAACGTAAAATGCCCGCCTGCGTCGGTCGTGACCGTTGCCGATTGCGACGGACTGACGGCGGTTACTTGCGCTCCCGCGATGGGAGCCGAGGTCTGGGCATCCACAACGGTTCCGGCCAGGCCGCCCGTCGTTGCTGCCAGTGCCCATGTTTCCTGGCAAGCGAACGCAACGAGAAGCACCAACGCGGTACCGAGATGCCGGAGAGATCTCCGAACCATTTCGTACCTCCTGAAGTTTTCAAGGGAACCCGTACGAGGGTTCCGGGTGCGAAATTGACCTAAAGCACGTCCGCTCGCACCGGGTCAGCCGTTTTGACAGCGCGCGGTGCGACGTTCGTCTATGCAAAATAATTCGTATCGGGCTACTCACTTCCTTGAGGAAGGCTTAAGGACGCTAACACGGTCTGACGCAGGCCCTGCGGTATGGCGGCTGGCTCTGCCGTTACACCGGGCGCTTGCACGGCGTCGTGAACCCGCGCTATCGCGCCAATCGATAAGGTAAGCGCTTTGATATCGTAGCCTCCCTCGAGCACGTAGGCTACGGATCCGCCGCAGTACTCGTCAGCCGTACGGCGGATGGCGGCCGCCAGCGGCGCGGCCACTTCAACGTCAACGCCAAGGTCGCCCACGCTGTCGCCGGCAACGTAATCGAAGCCGGCGCTCACGATCAACAGGCTCGGCCGAACCGCTCGGGCCACCGTCGGCAGCAGCTCTTCCCAAACCGCGACGAAAGCTTCGGTCGAAACGCCGGCGGCCGGTAGGGGCACATTGACGATGAAGTCTTCGCCGCGCCGGTAGCTGCGCGTGCCGGTACCGGGATAGGCGGGATAGGCATGCGTCGAGCAATAGGAGAGGCCGGCGCCGGCGACGGCTTCGGTGCCGTTGCCATGGTGATAGTCGAAATCGACGACGAGTATACGTCCGCCACAGGCCGCCTGATACGCTCGCGCGGCGATCGCGACATTGTTGAAGAGACAAAATCCCATGCCGCGATCGCGCTCGGCGTGATGACCGGGCGGACGCACCAGAGCGAAGACCGCCTTGCGCGTCATAACGCTCGTCTCGACCGCGACGATTGCGCCGCCGGCGGCGCGGCGGGCGACGCGATGCGAGGTCGCGTCGACGACCGCATCGCCCGTCGAAAGATAGCCCGCTATCTTGCGCCCGTCGCTTTCGCGCGCAACGAGTTCCCGATAGCCCCGATCGTGCACGCGTTCGATCTCTTCGTCGCTTGCATCACGAGCCGCCAACGTTTGCGTCAGGAGTCCCTGCGCTCCCAGCAGAGCGGCTACGGCTTCCACACGCTCGGGCCGTTCGGGATGGACGACGCCGCGTAAGTGCTCGCCGTAGAGCGGGTCGGTGACGAACTTCAGCCGGAGTGTTTCGCCACCGGATGGCACGAATCGGACGCCGCTTTGCGGACGTTGTCGTAATCCTTCGTGCCCTTCTTCATCATCGGCAGCAGCCGCTTGTAGGCAGCGACTGCCTTCGAACATTGATTTGAACCTGCGTACGATTTGGCGGCAATATAAAGTAGTTGCGGATTGCTGTCGAGGAAGCCCTTAGCGGCGCGATCGAGGACGTCGAAGATCTGTGCCGCCTCCTTATAATTCTTGAGCTCGAAGTCGGCTCCCGCGACGCAGCTCAACGTCGCGGGGGAGCGCTGGATCTCGAAACTCTTGCCGCAGGCGTCGCGGGCACCGGAGTAATCGTGGACGCGCGAGTAGGCCTGCCCAAGGAGCGCGAACCCCTGCGCATCGGGTTGGACTTGCGTGTAGTGCCGCAGGTAGGTGATGCTGTCGTTCAGCCTGCCGCTCTGCATCGCGACCTCGCCAAGTCCGAGCAATGCGCCGGAGCTGTTCGGGTCGAGCGCCAATGCGGCTTGCCATTGGGCGATGGCCCGGTTGAACTGCCGCTGGCCGGCATAGTAATCGCCGTACGCAACGAATCCCGCGGGGATCTTCGGAAACTGCGTCGTCATCTGTTGTAGGACTGCGACGCCCTGCGCGTCTTTCTTTTCCTGTATGAAGTAGCCGGCCTTACGAATCATGATCGTGACCTTCTGATCGTCGGTCGGGGCCGCCACGATAGCATCGTCGTAGGCCTCGGTCGCGCGCGCATCGTCGTGTTGACGGGCGTAGAGGTCGGCTTTGAAGACCAGGGCTTGGATGTTGCGCGGATCGATCGCGAGAACGCGGCCGACGGCCTGTAATGCCATTGGAATGTTATCGGCTTGCGCGTAAGTCGTCGCAATCTGGAAAAGCGGTGACACGTCTTTGGCGTTCAGCGCGAAAGCCTCTTCAAATTGCGCGCGTGCGTCGTCGTAGTGCTGCTCGGCCGCGTAGACGCTGCCGAGTGCCTCGAGCGCCGCCGGCTCCTTCTTGTTGAACGTCACCGCACGGCGCGCAATCCGCTCGGCGTCGGCGAAGCGGTTTTCCCGAATGTAAATGTCGGCGAGTTGCGACAAGATGCTCAGGTTGGTAGGATCGAGATTTGACGCTTGCTCTAAATCGTAGGTCGCGGCTTGGAGGTTGCCGAGTTGCTCGTAAGCAAAACCGTCATAATAGTACACCATCGCCGTCTTATCGCCCATCTGCAGCAGATGCTGCGTGTACTGCAATGCGATGTCCGGACGGCTCACTTGCAAATACTCGGAGGCGAGTTGTGCCATGCTAATCTGATCGGTTGGATTTGCCTTGAGCTTTGCGACCAAACGCGGGATTGCGATGCTCGGCGGCTCGGGACTTGCGGTCGGCAAGGCCGACGGCGACGGCGAGGGACTGGGCGTAGCCTTCTTGCCGCCGAAGAGTCCGGCTTGCGCTACCGGAGTCGTCGTCGCGACGCCGACCGCGCAACCGACGGCAATCAACAGAAAGAGTACGAATCGTTTCAAGAGTTGTGTCCTTTAGCAGCTTCAATCAATTTCGTCAGTTCGGGAACGATGCGGAAGGCGTCGCCTATCACGAGCAAATCGGAGAACTCGGCAATCGGCGCCGCCGCATCTTTGTTGATTGCGACGATCGTTCCCGAGGCCCGCATGCCGACTTTGTGCTGAATCGCACCCGAGATTCCGACCGCGATGTAGAGCTTGGGCGTCACCGTTTTTCCGGTCTGACCGATTTGAAGATTGTACGGCACCCAGCCGGCGTCGGCCGCCGCGCGCGACGCGCCCACAGCTCCGCCAAGCGCTCGGGCCAAAGGTTTCAACAGGCTGTCGAACGGCTCCGGTCCGCCAAGCCCACGCCCGCCCGCGATAACGGCGGGCGCTTCCTCGAGCGCCAATTCTCCGGCCCCCTCTTCGACATCGCGCTCGATGACGGCGGCGTGCTTTTTCTCGAGCTTGGGGAGTGCGGTGATCTCTGCGCCGGCGCCCCCCGTGGCCGCTTCGAAGGCACTCGGCCGAATCGTCGCGATGCCGTAGGGCGCGCTGCGCAACGCGCAGCTCGTGATCAGAGCTCCACCGAGCTTCGGCGAGACGCAGACCGCGGCGTCTTCTTCGATTCGTATCTCGACGACGTCCGCGACGATGCCGGCGGAGAGGCGTACCATGAGGCGTCCCGCCACGTCGCGACCCGAGAGCGTATTGGGTATGAGAATCAGCGAGGGTCCGACGAGCTCGGCCGCCGTTTGTAGATAGTCGACGGCGGGATCGAGCAAGAAGGCATCGACGTCGCCGTCGTCACTGACATAAACGGCGTCGAGCGGATAGGCCTTCAGCTGCTCCGCCAACCGTTGCGCACCGGAGCCGAGCACGACGGCGCACGCCTTTCCGCCAAGCCGGTCGGCGAGCCGACGCGCTTCACTCGCGAGCTCGAAGGTGACCTTACGAGTTTGCCCTTGCCGGTGTTCGGCGAAGACCATGACGTTTTTCATGGCAGCGAACCCTAAAGAAGCTTCTTCTCTTGAAGGAACGCGAAGATCGCTTGCGCGCCTGCGAGCCCGTCGCCGGCCTCCAGCGTTCGGCCTTTGCCGCGCCCGGCGGGCGGCGTGAAGCTGCGAAGCTCCGTCTTCGACCCGCCCCCGCCGACCGGCAGCTCCAGGGCGAGATCCGCAAGCGAGGTTGTTGTTATGGTCTTTTTTTTCGCGCCCATGATGCCCTTGAGCGATGCGTACCGCGGCTCGCCGAACGTCAAAGCGGTCGTTAACAGCGCTGGCAATGGTACGCGAACGGTCTGATAGCCGACGTCGGTCTCCCGCTCGATCTCTAGACCGCCGTCGGCGAGATCGATCTTTCGCGCGTTGGTGACGCACGGCAAGCTCAGGTGCTCCGCGAGCGCTCCCGGAACGGCGCCGGTGCTGCTGTCGTCGGTGAGACCGCCGACGATGAGCAGATCGAACTCGAGCTTGCGTAGCGCGCCGGCGATCGCATATGCGGTCGCCCAGACGTCACTCCCCTCCAGGCCTGCGTCCGAGAGCACGACCGCATCGTCGGCGCCCATTGCCAGCGCTTTGCGCAGCGTCTCCTTGAGCGACTCGGGCGCCATCGAAAAGACGGTCACGCGCGACTCGCCGCCGACACGCTCCTTCAGCTGCAGTCCCGCTTCGAGTGCATACTCATCGTACGGATTGAGCACGGTCTCGACGCCCGAGCGCACGAGCCGTTTGCTCTCGGAATCGATTTTTTTTACGGCGTTGGGGTCGGGAACGAGCTTAACCGTCACCACGATCTTCACGTGGTTATAGCGACCTCCGTCTGAAAGCGGGGATGGTGAAGGACGGTGGGCTCTTGGTGGTCCGGCGCCGGCAACCCTGCCGGCGCTCGACAGGGCGACTTCGCGCGGATGAGAACCCGATTGGATGCTCGTTCCAATCGTGGCCGCAGCGACCTTCGTCGCGGCAGCACCCTACGCAACGCAGACTCAACCGGCGACGCTCGCGCTCGACGCATCTCGCGCCCAGGACGGCATCGTCGAAGTCCGGGAGCACATTCCAGCAGCGGGCGGACGCTTCACAGTCGTCTATCCGAAGTGGATTCCGGGCGAGCACGGGCCAACTGGACCGCTCAACGATCTGGCGGCGCTACGAATTTCCGCCAACGGCGCGCCGCTCGACTGGCGCCGCGACTCGACCGATCTGTACGCCTTTCACGTGAACGTGCCGACGGGCGTGCGCTCGATCGACATCGCGTTCGACGTCCTGCTCAATGCGCCGCGCGACGTGATGTCCACGCATTCCGTTGCCATCATCAACTGGAACCGCGCGCTGCTCTATCAAGACGGCATCGACTCCCATCGCTACTTCGTAAGGCCGTCGATCCTGCTTCCCTCCGGCTGGGATTATGGGACGGCATTGCGCGCAGCGACGCGCGAGGGCAATCGCATAGACTTTGCGACCACGCCGCTCAATATGCTGGTCGATTCGCCCCTCGACATGGGACGGTACGTTCGAAAGTGGGACCTGTGGCGAGAAGGATCCGCATTCGTGCAACTCGACGCCTTCGCCGATTATCCTCAAGATCTGGACATCCCCACGGGATTACTCAAGGCGTACCGGCGCGTTCCGGAGGAAGCCTTCACTATGTACGGCTCGCGTCACTTTGACGATTACCACGCGCTGCTGACGCTCAGCGAAGCTATCGGGTTCCAGGGAATCGAGCATCATCAATCGAGCGACAATAGAGCACCCAACGACTTCCTCACCGATCCACAAATGTCGCTCGCCGGCGGCGACTTGGTCACGCACGAGTTTTCGCATTCGTGGAACGGCAAGTATCGCCGGCCGGCGGATCTCACTACGTCTAATTTTCAAGTGCCGCAGCTCACCGATCTTCTCTGGGTCTATGAGGGCATGAATCAATATCTCGGCGATCTGCTCTCCTTCCGGGCCGGCATTCGTGAACCGAAAGAGTATCCAGAGTACCTTTCCACCGTCTACGCTGAGATGGACTACGAGACCGGGAGGACGACGACACCGCTGATCGATCTGACGACCGGCGCGCCATATTTCTATGAAGCCCGAGGGATCTATGGCGCGATTCGCCGCAATGCCGACGATTTCTACTCGGAAGGCGAGTTGATCTGGCTCGACGCCGACACGATCATCCGCGAGCGCTCGCACGGAACGCGCTCGCTCGATACGTTTCTGCACCGCTTCACCGAGCCGACAAGTACCGGGCCGATCGTCGTAACGTACACGCGAGCGCAGATCGAGGCGCTACTGAACGAGGTCGAACCCTACGATTGGCACGCTTTCTTCGACAAGTACGTCTATCACGTCGACGTTCATCCGCCAACCGACGAGCTCGCGCGTGCCGGCTGGAGAATCGTCTATACCGAGAAACCCAACACGTTCCTCACCGCGGAGCAGGCCGACGATCACGGCATCTCAGGCTGGTTCGGTTTTGGTGCAGACCTCACCGCGGGAGGCATCGTGAAGGACGTTCGGGAGGACTCGCCGGCGTGGCGTTCCGGCCTCGCGCCGGACATGCACGTTTTGGCCGTCGACGGTCAACAGTTTTCTGCCGACGTCTTAGAGTACGCGCTCAAACGCGCGCAGCATTCAGCTGCGCCCATTTCGCTCATCGCCACGCAAACCGGCTGGTATCAGACGCTGTCGCTCGATTATCACCGGGGAATCCGCTACCCTCACCTCGAGCGAATTCCCGGCACGACCGACATGCTCGCCGCTATCGCCGCCCCGCATGCTAAGTAACATACTGTCGCGCAGCTGCGCGTTGCTCGCCGCGTGTCTTGCGATTTCCGGGTGCAGTGCCATGCATACCACGGCGCCGCCCATGCCGACCGGTGACACGGCAGTCCTGGTCGGCTTGCAACCGCACGCCATCATCGGATTCAGCGTCGACACGCCAAAGCGAGCCGCAACGGCCGCAGGCCAAGGCGTCACCACGACGATCCTCTACGGCGGCTCGCCGGCGCCTGGAAGCGCGCTCGAAAAGGCACTGAACGCGCATCGCATTTCGGTCGTCGATGCCGGGATCTCCGGCATACTCTTCTATTGGGAATGCCACCGTACGCACACCATAAAACCGCCTCCCATGAGCTACAAGCACAATCCGTATTGTCGGACAGACGAAGACCCGCATATCAACTCGCAACAAACCGTGTTGCGCGATGTCGGAGAGATCCTCAAACGCGATGCCCAGCGGCCGTACGTCGTCGGTTATTGGGTGCTCGACGACTGGGCATGGTGGGATCCCGGCAGCGCGCACGCATTACTGCAAAGCGTTCACGCGCTCATCGTAAAAGAGACGCCCGGCCTGCCGGCGATTTGCGGATTCGGAGCGGGCGTGGCCACGCCCGGAAGAGTCGATTGGGATCCGCGCACGGCCGCAAACTACTCCAACGGCGGCTGCGACATCGTCGGGTGGTATAACTACTCGCCCTTCGGCAGGCGGCATCCGTCGAAAGGAAGGCGCCTCGACTGGACGATGAAAGCACTGCTGCCCGCGATGCAGCGAAGTCTCGAAAAGAAGGGCTGGACGATCGCGCACACGCCGCTATACGGGATCGGACAAGCCTGGGGCGGTTCGTACGATAAGCGCTACTATCAGCCGGGCCTTACCCCCGGGGAGATGCTCGAACAAGCCAAAGCGTTCTGCCAGTTCGGCGCGCGCTACATCGGCTGGTACGCATGGGACGACAGCGGCTTCGAATCACGCACCGAGACGCCGAACGATTCAGACAAAATCTCCGGCGGCATCACGGCGGCCATCGACGTGTGTCGGAAGGTTTGGAAGTAGCCGGCTAAATCAGGCGACTGCCCACAAAGACGAGCGTGAACGCGACCGCCGGGCGCAGCCACCGCGTTTGCATTTTCCCGCAGAGTTTGCTGCCGATGTAGACACCCGGCAACGAGCCGATGAGAAGGTTGACGACAAGGTGCAGATTGACGTCGCCCATCGTCCATCGGCCGACCGCCGCCGTAGGAATGAGAAACGCAGCGTAGGCGATATCGGAACCGACGAGCTCGGAGAGACCGACGCCCGGCAGCAGCAACGTCAAGAGCGGCAACGTAATCGAACCACTGCCGATCGACGTGATCGTGACGACGAGACCGACTACCGCGCCCACGGCGATGACCCGCACATGCTGCGAGCCGGTCCAGGCAAAGCGCTCTTCCGACTGGAGCGAATGGACAGCGATGCGCTTGAGAAATGGCCGGACGATGATGACCACTGCAGCGATAAAGAGCGCGACGCCGATCGTTCGCCGCGTCCACGCGGTAATTACCGCGGTATCGAAGTGGGTTCGAAGCACGCATAAAAGCCCGACCCCCAAGATAGCTGCGGGTATACCTCCCGTCAGGAGCGCTCTCGTGATGGCCCAGTTCACGGTACCTTGGCGGTTATGAAGGTACGCGCCGTAGAGCTTAGTCGGAACGCTATAGAGCAAGTCGCTTCCCACTGCGACGAGCGGATTCACTTTGAGCACGAGCACCAGCATAGGCGTCATGATAGCCGCGCCGCCCACGCCGGTGAGGCCCACGACGATCCCCACCATCAATCCGATCAGAATCAACTCAAGACTCATCCAAGTCGCACTCCCCGATAGCGAAAGGAACATCACCTTGCCGATACCACTGACGCGGCGGTCCAGCTACGCTATCGCAAATAGTGACTGAAGTCAACAACTAAAGACGCTGGTGCGAACCGATTGCTGGAAAGGCTTACCCTCGCTTCCTTAAATACGAGTCGATTTGGCAGCGGTAGGACACCGCGCCTAGATCGCGAGGGCGTCCGCGAACGCGCGATCTTCGGTCCAGCTAGCGCCTTCAGCCTTGAGTTTCGCAAGCTCGTCGTCGCCGAGCGCGGCGCGCAGTGCGGAGAGCATCTTGTCGTGCTCCTGCTCCTCGGTGTACTGCCGCAACGCTTCGATCGCATCCAAACGCGCATCGACGTAACCCAAAAGCCGCGCAGCGCGGAGTCGATCGCCGCGCGCATGCTCGGCATCGTCGCCCGGTCGTAGTGCGGCGGTGGCTGCGAGATGCTGCAGTCCCCATGCCACGCCGGCCTCCCACTGCGCGTCGCGTGCGGCTGCGAGTCCGTCTTGACCGGAAATGCGAGCCTCCTCGTAGCGTTCGAGCGCGATCAGATAGGCCGCAACGTTACAGAGCGAAATCGCTGCGCCGAGCTTATGATTGAACGTGCGATAGGTTGCGAGCGCCTCGTTCTCCAGCTGCAGGGCCTCGACGGCGTTGCCCTCGTGAAACTCCGCTTCGGCTAGATTTCCGGCAATGTGCGAACACACGCGATCCGCGCCGACCGAGCGGAGCAACGCCAATGCCTCCGCAAAGAGCGGCCGCGCTCCTGCCACGTCGCCGACGTGGCTGCGCGAGAGCGCGAGGCTTTGCAAGACGTCTCCGATAACGCTGCGCACTCCAAGTGCTCGAGCCTCCTTCAGGGCTAAGTTCAGCATTGTCTCGCCGGCTTCAACCTTGCCGAGATCAACGAACGCCCGGCCGAGAAGATGTCGCGCTTGCGCAACGCGCAAGGGATCGTGAAGCTTGAGGTAGAGCGACAAAGCGCGTTCTGCCCGCTCGCGAGCCGTCTTCCGTTGAGCAAGTGCGGTAGCGATCGCCGCTTCCGCAAGGTCGAGCCCCGCCTCGACCACGGCCGGCATCTCGGTTGCGAGAAGATTGCGTGCCGCCTGGATCCGCCGCTGTCCCTCTGCCGCAGCGAAGCGCGTCCACGCCGGTCGCAGCGCGGCCGCGAGCCGTTGCCCGAGCCGCACATCGCCATGCGCTCCGAACGCCCACGTGAGCGCCGCACGGAAGTTCTCCATCTCCGGCTCGGCCCTGGCCAGCCACACGGGTTCGGGCGTCGTTTCAAAGACCGCATAGAGTTCTTCGCCGAGCGCGAGAAATGCAACGGCGTGCGCTTGCGCCACGGCAGCCTCCTCGCCCGCCTCGGCAAGGCGTTCGCGCCCGTACTGACGCGTCGACTCCAAGAGCCGGTAGCGCATCCCGTTTCCCATTTGTTCCGCATGCGCTAACGACTTGTCGACGAGCGATGAGAGCACGTCGAGGACTTCCCACGACTCGAATGCCTTCTCTCCCGCTTCGTTGTCCGCGCATACGGCTTCAGCTGTGTCGAGCGTCCACCCACCGACGAAGATCGCCAGCCGCCGGAATAGCTTCTGCTCCTTCGGCGAGAGCAGGTCGTGGCTCCAGTCGATCAGCGCCCGCATCGTCTGCTGACGCGGCAGCGCCGTGCGGCTCCCACCGATCAGCACGCGGAAGCGCTCGTCGAGCTTCTGCGCCAACTCTCGCGGCGCCAACACCTTTATCCGCGCCGCCGCCAGTTCGATCGCCAGCGCGATGCCGTCGAGCCTGCGGCAGATCTCTGCAACGATTGGCGCGCTTTCGTCGGTCAGCTTGAACGACGAATTCGAGGCCGCGGCGCGCTGCGCAAAGAGCGCGACGGCGCCATAGCTCAACGCATCTTCCAATGCGAGCGGATCGCTTTGTAGCGGGAATGCCAGCGACGGCATGCGATAAACATACTCGCCGCCGATGCGCAGCGGCTCACGGCTGGTCGCCAGTAACCGCACGTCGGGAGAGCCGCGCAGGATCGTATCAGCGATCTTTGCGACCTCCTCGATGACGTGCTCGCAGTTGTCGAGTATCAGCAGCAAACGCTTGTGCTTGAGATAGCGCAGCAGCGTCTCGAGGATAGGGCGCTCCGGCTGCTCGCGCAAACCCAGCGTCGACGCAATCGTACTCGCAACCAGACTCGCATCGTTTGTCGGCGCCAGCTCCACGAACCAGACGCCGTCGCCCGAACGGTCGAGCAAGTCCGCACCGGCTTGCAGCGCGACGCGCGTCTTGCCGACGCCGCCGGTACCTACTAGCGTCACCAACGCATGCTCATGTATCACCGGCTCGATCTCGGCCAGCACATCGTCGCGGCCGATGAGCGGCGTAAGATGGCGCGGCAGGTTGTTCGGCATCGATTCGAGCGAACGCAGCGCTGGAAATGTTTGGGCCAAGCCTGGAGCGACGAGTTGCCAAACGTGCTCCGGCTCGGCAAGATCCCTAAGCCTGTGCTCACCCAAATCGCACAGCTCTGTGTGCTCGGGCATCAGACCGCGCAACAGCAGTGCGGTTGCACCGGAGAAGACAACTTGGCCGCCGTGGGCCGCCGCTAAGAGCCGCGCGACGCGATTCACGGCCGGGCCAAAGTAGTCGCCTTCGCGCTCGTCGGTCGTGCCGCTATGCAGGGCCATGCGAACCTGCATGCCGCCGATTGCGCACCAATCCTCGACTGCGAATGCGCGCTGTGCATCGATTGCGGCCGCCGCGGCGTCCGGTGCACGCCAGAACGCGGCGCAGAAGGCATCGCCGAAGGTCTTGAACACGTGACCGCCGTGCTTTTCGATCGCGGCGCGCAGCAGGTCGTCGTGGCGGCGCAACGCTTGCGCCATCGCGTCGCGATGCTCTTCCCAACGCTGCGTGCTTCCCTCGATGTCGGTGAAGAGCAACGTTACGGTCCCGGTCGGAGCCGTTAGCGCCATCTGAAACGGTTCAAAATCAACGCCGGGCGTGCCTTGCACCCAGCCCTGGGGCGCGGAAACCCGTCGGAATTCCCCGCGGCGACTGGAGTCGAGTTGTTCGCCGACGCGGCTAGATCATCGGCGAAGTGGCGGTGCGGGCGGCTTGTAAAGCCGGCATGCATCGAGTAAAGGTACCGGCAGTTTGTGCGGCTAAGACGCGGAATCACGAAACTGCCCCTATAGCCGCAAAGGATGGTGTATGTTCATTTCGGTAATTCATAGGGTTAGCGATCCCGACGCATTTTGGGCCAGCGCAGCGAGCGCTTCTGAGAAACTTCCTCCCGATTGCAAGCTGCCGCAATATGTGACAGGCAACGACCGTTCGACAACGATCTGCTTGTGGGAAGCTCCTTCGGTCGAAAAAGTCAGAGACTTTGTTGAGGCTCACTTAGGACACGTCAGCAAGAATGAATATATTCCTATCGACCCTTCAAATTCGGCGGGGCTCCCGACGACTGCCGTAGCGGCCCCCTGAGTTGATCGCCCAGAGATGAAGCGGGCCTGGCATCGAAGCCGGGTCCTCTTTTTTTATGCAGTGTATAGATCTAGGCGTGCGAAAACTCGCGCACCTCGATGACTAGCTCACCAGCGACCCCGTGACCCTGGCGCGTTACCCAGCCGACTGCCTCACCTTTCGAGAGCAAGCGCTCCTAAGCGCTTCCTTCAGCTCGTGCGTCACAAGGTGAGCGACCTACACGTTACTCCTCGCATCACCGCACGCGTCATCGCACCTTCTCGGTGCAGAAGGAGCATCTGTCTGTGAGAATTTCGATCACTGCCGTTTATCCTGCGGTCGCATTAGCGGTTATTGCGGGGCTGTCCGGCTGTGGCGGCGGCGCCTCGTCATCGAGCTTCGCCCCATCAGCAGCAATGCAGCAAAGCACCACACAATTCGGCTCTCGCATAGGATCAAGACAGGGCCGCACCCACTACTATCTTCTCACGCTCGATTCGCTCGGTGGAAGCGTTAGCTTCGCCATCAACATCGACGATTTTGGCCAAGCCAGCGGCACATCGCTTCTAGGCTCAAACACACTCTTACACGCCCAGAACTGGGAGCATCCCCCACGCACGAATGACCTCGGCACGCTCGGCGGCCCGAACAGCGCGATCTTCCAGTATAACCACGGTCTTCCGGGTCAGTTCGTAGGATGGTCCGAAACTTCCAAAACCGATCCGAATAACGAAAACTTTTGCGGTTTCGGCACGTCGCACATTTGCCTCGGGTTTAGCTGGCAGCACGGTAAGATGCGGTCGCTTCCGACGCTTGGCGGAAATAACGACAACGCGAATGACGTGAACTGGCGCGGCCAAATCTCCGGTGCCGCCGAGACAAGCCACAAAGACCCGAACTGCAGCCCGCCGCACGTCTTGGATTACCTCGGCGTCATTTGGCAGCCGAACGGCAAGGTCACAACTTTGCCGCCGTACTCGGGCGATACCGTCTCATACGCGTACACGATTACCCAATCCGGGCAGGATGTCGTTGGAAATTCCGGCTCGTGCGCCGCTCCAGCAGCTCACGCCGTGCTCTGGCACAAAGCGTCGCCTATCAACCTCGGCGGCCTCGGAGGCACGATCAACCAGGCACTGGACGTCAATGACTGGGGCCAGGTTATCGGCAACTCAGATCTTGCCGGAAACGCGGTGACTCATACGTTTCTCTGGCAGAATGGCCGGATGAGCGATCTCGGCACATTGCCCGGCGACGTCGACAGCTTCGCCGGTGGGATCAACGATGAGGGCCAGGTCGTCGGCCAGTCGTGCGACGCGAGCGGAAACTGCCGCGGCTACCTCTGGCAGCACGGCACGATGACCGATCTCAACACGCTCGTTCCGCGGAGCAAGAACCTCAATGTGCTGTTCGGCGCCAACATTAACGACCTCGGTGAGATCGTCGGCGCAACCGTCAACCAACAGGGATTAGAACGGGGGTTCATATTGGTGCCTGACGGTATGCGCGACGCTTTGCGTCATGGCGAGTCCGTGCACGAGGTAACGCGATCAGCGAGTCGGCGGATGCCGAAGCCCCGTGGCGGGTTCTGGGATTTGCGCAAGCGCACAATTCCGCGATAGGCCAGCGGCAATCTAACCGACGAGCTTGCTTCGGCGGGCTCGTCTTTTTTTTGCTCTAGAGCGCCGACGCGATTTCTTCCGACGGCCGCGAGTCGAACTCTCGCTCCGCGGATTCGGGCCGATTCCGTCCGTTACCGAAAAGTACTCCATAAGCTTTCCGTCGCGCTCGTTTCCGAACCATCCCTCACGATACCGAACGTTACCGACTCGTGCATGACAAAATGTGACATGGGACCTCCCGTCTAAGTTTCAAGCGTCGCCTCGACCAAAAGGAACGTTATGAGTTCGAAGCGCGAGAAAGGCAATGAGGCGCGAGCGACTAGACCATGAGGAAGCGTAAGATGCACGGAAGCGGAACCGCATGAGCGGCCTCGTCCGCTACGTCTCGCCGCTGCAAGGCCCGCAGGGTCTAGCTTGGGATGGTCAATCGATGTGGCTGACAAGCGCCGCGAACGGTCGTTTATATTCGCTAGATCCGAAGACATGGAACATCCGGCGCGAATTCGTTCCGCCGCATGAATCGTTAGGTGTGACCTACACCGGCTCGGACTTTCGGGTGATCCTCGCTCCAGCGATTGACGAGCCCGACCTGGAACGCGACCAGCGGTACGTTTATTCGTTTACGCCCGACGCGGGATTCACCGCGTGCTTCCCGTGCCCGGATTTCTCCGGATCGTTTCTAGCGTATGCAAACGGAACGTTGTATCTCTCACAAGCGTGGGACAAGAAGCTGATAGAGCTCAACAAAGGCGGTGCGCCTGTACGCGAAGTGCGGCTCGAAAGGCGCCCTGTCGGTATGACGATCGTTGACGGTGCGTTCTATTTGGCGACTGTTGACGAAGATTGGGTCGACGGTCAGCTCCAGCGTCTCGGCCTCGCTGCCGCCGCGTCATCGATCGAAACGCTGCAATCGTTTCCGTTTAAACCGCGTAGCGTCGCCTACGACGGCGAGCGGTTTTGGACGGCCGATCGCAACAACCATGCGATCGTGTCGTTTACGTTAGCGATTTCCTGATCATCGTAGCCCGACGCTCCATGTGGGGAGACGCCGAAGCCGCCGATGAGCCGCGAGCGGATGTTCAAGAGAGGTCCGTAAGGACATGCGTCGAGCCGCTGGCCGGTCGCGGTAGGTCTTACGCAGTTGTGATGGTCGAAAACGCTTGTGCGATAAGAGCCTTTGCGGGATGCGACAGGTCGCCATTAGGTGAGGTCAGCCGCGATCGACGGCACGTTTGGCGACCGCGAACGCGCGGCCGATTGCGCGCGGTCGGCCCCTAGACTCCCCGCCGTGGTCCTACGCGGAAGGCGTGGAGCGATCCCATGCTATGCGAATCACTGAGGCAGGCCCGATCCCGGCAACACTTGCCCGGCGGCGAGCTCACGGAGCGAGCGTTGCGGACGCCCCCCGAAGTGACTGATAATCTCGGCCGCGGCCAAACTGCCCAACTGCCCACATTTTCGCAGTGGCGCGTCCCGCGTCAAGCCGTACAAAAATCCCGCAGCGTAAAGATCTCCCGCGCCGGTCGTGTCAACCACCCGGCCAACCGGCGCGGCCGCGATTTCGATCTCCTCGTTGGGCGCGACGATCACGGAACCAGCGGCGCTGCGGGTGACGATAGCGAGCTGCGTCATGGCGCGCAAACGCGCGTACCACCGCTCGCGCTCGCCATTCTCAAAGAGCATGGCGGCTTCGCGTTCGTTGGCAAACAGAATGTCGACGTGGCCTTCGATGAGATTCAAAAAGTCGGCGCGATGCCGTTCGACGCAAAACGGGTCCGAGAGTGTAAGCGCCACGCGCCGTCCAGCGCGGTGGGCGATTTCAGCGGAACGCGCGAAGGCTTGCTTGGCAAGCGGTTCGTCGTAGAGATAGCCCTCGAGATAAACGATCTGTGCATCGCGCACGAGCGCCTCGTCGACGTCGTCTGGCCCAAGCGTGACGCACGCTCCGAGGTACGTGTTCATCGTGCGCTCGGAGTCGCGGGTAACCAGGATCAGGCAACACGCTGTCGCTGCCCCATCAACAGCAGGCGGCGTGGGAAAGTGAACGCCCAGCGCGGTGATATCGTGGCGAAATGCCTGTCCGAACACGTCGTCTCGGACCTTTCCGATGTAGGCCGCGCGGGCGCCGAACGAGGCGAGTCCGGCTATGGTGTTACCAGCGGAGCCTCCCGAAGTCGCGACGGTAGCGCCCATTGCCTCATAGATTGCGGTAGCGCGGGCCTCGTCGACAAGCATCATGGCCCCCTTGGTCATCCCGTGCGCGGTGAGAAACGCTTCGTCGGCGGTTGCGATCACGTCGACGATTGCATTGCCGATTCCGACGACATCAAAACGAGCTGCAGCCATAGCGGCGGGGTTAGCGGCCTGCGCCGCCGCTCCTTGCAGGGGCCATGCCGCGGAGACGCTCGTTGCAACCCCGTGCTTGACACCGGCCGACGTAGCGACGGAAGGAAAATCCCCAACTCCAGATTGGACGCCAGATTCCGTCAAAGCGGGCCGCTTCGCTCGCGAGACCGCTCTGGACCATCGTAGCATGGTCGGCTGTTCCCGCCCGAGAGCACGATCGGCCGCAATTGAGGCGATTGCTGAGCGCTTTGGCCGCGGCGCGTCGAAGGTCTCGTAACGCGGCACGGCAAGCGAATGGCAACCGTCGCTGACTTACCTCGAAAAACGCCCAAAAAACTCGTGGGATGGCCGGAGTCGAACCCACGCTCGTGATTCCAGCCGCTCCCGTCTGTTACCGAAAAGTGTTATCCCGTAAGGCTTTTTCGTCCCACTGGTTCCCGAGTCTTCCCGCCTGATTCCGACCGTTTCCGACCCATCCGTGACAAAATGTGACACGCATTCAGAGTTAGTGTTGGCCTGGCCAAGGAGTTTCGAGCTTACTCCACCGCAAAGAGAGGAATTGCAGTGGCACATTCGTTGAGCGGCACCAGCCGCTCCCGATCTCGAGCGACGAATGCGATGCCGTTCTCTTGCAGAATCGTCGTGATCCATCCGCTTGCACGGTCCGGAGGCGCACCGAAAGCCAAAACCGGCTCCGCGCCGGTGACCTCGGCTTTGTAGCGGACGCGATAGTCGAAGAGTTGCCCCATGCCGTAACGCATCCGGTCCACGGATTGTCGCGCGTCGTTGAGGCTCTTAGCCTCGATCAAGAACGACCGATCGCCATAGCGCACGAAAAGATCGATATTATTATTGTACCAGCAGCGCCCGCCAAGGCGCTCGGCGTGCCGGCGAATCATGTCCAGCGTGGCATTGTGATCTTTGCGGGCTCGCTCTTGCAACGCCGCAGACTCGTAGACGCTCGGCAGCGCCTTGCCCGATGGTACGTATCCGGTACCTTCCGGTATCCTGACGGCCTCGCGAAATGCGTCACGCGGCGCGTCGACGAACAACGGCGAATACCCGGCTGAAAGGACGGATTCCGTCGTAATGGGTGGCGCGAACTCGCGGCCGGCTGAAACGCCGCCGAGCATCAAGATTCGATAATATGCCGTTTCACGAATTGGCCGGGCTGCGCTCTGAAATTGCGGCGACGTTGCGCTCTCCGTTTCGACGAATACGTCGCCCTGTCGCAACGGCACAGACCGCTCGAAGGGCTCGTACCAAGCGATGTTCATGAAGTAACGGTCAGATCGTGCCCAGTCTTCGAAGGATGTGCCGAGTACGCCATGACCGATGTACGTCGACCGTTCTTCTGCGGAAGCGCCTGTCGCCGGACGATAATAAATGAAGCGGTCAAAATCATTGATTCGCCCACGGTACTGTCGAGGGTAATGATAAATAACGCCCTCACGGTCGAGATACTTTGGATCGTCGTGCCAGGTGCGCTGACTGAGAACGACGGGCATGAGATCCTGCTTGGCTTTCGGGTCCCCAAGTCTTGTCTTGAACCGCTCGCGTCGCGAGCCGACTTCATCGTGACTTCCGTGCGGCCTTCGCGGCCCGCAAAGATTCGTAAAACTCAGCGAAGCGCGAACCCTCCCCTTCCTTCTCGCTCCAACGCCTAATACTTGATAGGGTCACCCGGCCGCTCTGCGCCACAGCTATCGCGGCGACCAACGCGCTCCGGTCGCCAAAGAAATAGAACGAAGCCAAGCGGTCTCGTACGCAATCCGCACGGGACAGTACATGGAGAATTTCACTGCCGCGTTGGAACTTGTCGTAGGAGCTAACGAGATCGTTGCCGATTGCAAGCGGGCCGGGTGGAAACTCGACTGTGAAGATATTCTTATCGTGATGATAAGTGCCGCCAATTTCGCGGTAGCCTAGCTCGCGCAATGCATTGCCGGCACGGGCCGTATCGCTGGAAAACGTAATGATGAAGTCGGCGTCTCCGGATTGATAGGAATGAGGTGCGTAATACGTGGCGGCGCTGCCACCTGTAAGGACGGCGACGGTTCCAGCATGTGCCAACGCGGTGCAAACCGCGAAGCAGACGTCCTCAAGCGAGGACTCCTTGGTTATCAGCGACATTCTAGAGCGCCTTTCCAGCGCGCCGTGGCCGCCGTCGCAACTCCGAAACGCGGCGCTCCAGGCCGGGGTCGCGCTTTGCATATTTCAGGAGAAGCGAGCGAAGCTCGTCGGCACCGTAGAATCGCGGGTTGAGGCGCACCTCCCGATTAGCACCAACGATTCGGCTAATGACGACACCTTCGCGTTCAAGGTCATTCACCATGCGCTGTACACTTGGCAGCGGTGCGTTGCTGAGGCGGGCTAGCTGCCTTGGATATGTTTCACCGAGGAGAGCGACGAGTGTTAGGACCTTGCTGCGGGAGGTACTGCCGAAGAGCTTCATAGACACCATGCTTGCCATATTATCAAAAATGTGGTCAGTTGACCACTTTTTTGTTGCTATCCTGAGCTCACGCTCCGAGGTGCCCATCGCCCTCGCGCAGCTCTCGCTGTAGGGAAGCGATTTCGTTCTCGGTCGCCGCGCGCGCTCAGGGTGACACATGGAAACGCAGCCAGGCGGCGACGACCAAACTCGTCCTTCGACTTCGCATCGCTTCGCGATGCTTCGCTCAGGATGACACGATTTGGGATGGCCGGGAGTCGAACTCTTCCGAGCGTGGTTGTGCACGGCTTTGAACGGCTTAAACTCAGCGCGCGATAAGGCTTTTTAAGGGGGCGACGGTCGTCGATGGCCGAGAACGGTTGCCGTCGAGGGCAACCGTTCGGCAACCGCGACGCAACTGAGGAATTCCTCAGCTCACGCGGGTTCGCGTTTTTCAAGGCGTTCAGCGATCGCCTCTACGGCTTTCGCTTCGGCACCCGGCATAACGTGGGCGTAGGTGTTCAACGTCGTGACCGGAGTGCTATGCCCGAGAACGGCGGCTACCGTCCGAACGTCGACGCCACTTTGTAAAAGCCAGGTCGCCGCGCTATGCCGGACGTCGTGGAGCCTCGTCGTGGAAAGCTTCGCGTCACGGGCAAGCCGATCGAAAGCGTTGCTGATCGATCCTGGATTCCACGGCTTCCCGAAGGGGTCTGCAAAGACGAGGCCGCGCGTGTTGTATCCTTCGCCTCGCTGAAGGCGCTCCGCGTTCTGTGCCGCTCGATGCGAGCGAAGTGCGGCGATCGCGAGCCCATTAAGCGGCACGGACCTCACGGCGCCCGTCTTGGTGCCTTTAAATTCGAGCCCAGCCTTCGTCCGCACCACGCTTTCGCTAATCGCAATCGTGCCGCGCTCGAGGTCAACGTTCGACCAGCGAAGCGCTGCGAGCTCAGCTCGGCGCGCGCCCGTGCAGAACGCGAGCGTAAGAAAGGCGTGCCATGGAGTTTCGACTGCAGCATCGAGCAAGCGACGCGCCTCATCTTCGGTGAGCGCTTTGGCCGGCGAGCGCTGCGCCTTAGGAAGATCCCCCTTGGCAACGTCCGCCACGTTTCGGAAGCAAAGGTTCTGCTCGACCGCCCATTCCAGCGCGGCGTGCAAAAGACTATGCACGTGCCGAACGCTTTTCGGGCTAAGACCCTTCTCCGCTGCTTTCGCATAGACACTGGCAACGTGCGTCGGTTTTAGTCGTGCGAGAGTGTGGCCACCGATGACTGGCAAAAGATGGCACTTTGCTAGCTCCTCGTATCGTTCCAACGTCTTGGTTGCTAGCGCCTTGTTGCGGCACCGTTCAGCGTACTTTTCGAGGAGCTCTTGCACGGTGACAGTTTGCGGGCTCAAATCGCAACCGCGGTCGCGGGCTTCGAGCGCCTTTCGTTCCGCCGCTTCGGCCTCTTTGCGTGTGCGATATGTCCCTTTACTCTTGCGACGCCGCAGGCCGGAAGCACTGGATTCTAGATCGACAAGAACAGCGTAACGGCCGCTCTTGCGTTTGTAAACGCTCATGGTTTCGTCCCTTTCATGTTCGGAGTAAAGCCTTGGAGGACGCCGGCAAGCGTCGCAGGTTCCTGGCGCTGGCGATGGTATTCTGCGATGGCACCGGCGAGCGCGTGACGCGGTGCACGGAGAGACGGTTTGACGTAGCGAGCAAAGATCGTTTCGATCGCTTGCCGATCGTCTGCCGAAAACGCAAAAGCCCCTAACGTCCAATCCCGAGCGGCAAGCATTTCGGCCTCGCGTCCCTCGAGGCGCGCTTCTCCCACGACGTACGCCCCCAGGTCGAAACTGAGCATGCCAGCTAGGGCAAAAAGCTCCGGCGCGAGATCGAAACCTGGTCCCGTCGGTACCTTAAGTTCGGCCTCCGCGAGCGCAAAAGCGGTAAGCGCCGCGTATCGCTTTTCCAGCGATGCCGCGTCAAGTGCAGCGACAATCGCATCTTGCACGGCGAATTCGTCGCCGAAAATCGCTCTCCGATCGAGAACCGCGCGCTGCACGCATTGCCGTAGGTTGAAGGCGTCGCGCTTATCGAGCCTGTCGGTCAGGGCGCGTTCGATCAGGGGCGACAAGCCGAGCGCCCGTGCCACGCGGCTGACCGTGGCAGCGCGCGGTGTCCGCGTTTCAAAAAAATGCCGAACCGCGAGCGGCGTACAGTCGAGCTTGATTGCCAGCCCGGCTAGCGTGAAGCGATAACGAACCGCGTACGCGCCGAGGAGCCGCATGACATCCGAAGTCGCGGCGGCGGCTATTTCCGCGAGGTGGTCATCTCCGCGACGGGGGCGACCAGGCTCGTTCATATTCCGACATTGTTACATTTTAAGGACTGACTTGTAAAGGCCCTAGCGCTATTATCTAGCTCATGTTAGGCACTGTTGAACCCTCCACGACGCTCGCGCCGGCCCTTTTAAGCTTTTCTGAGGCGCAGCGGTACCTCGGAAACATCTCGCGATCGACGCTTAAGCTTCTCAAGGCCCGCGGAGATGTCCAGGCCATCAACGTAAATCGCCGCGTTCTCTTTCCGCGCACGTCGCTGGACGCATACATCTCGCGGCAAATGGAAGCGGGTCAATGAAAAGCCGCCGCGTTGAAGCCGCGGCGGCCGATGCTGACGAACGAGCACTTAGCGCAGCCGCCGTTTTACCCTTCCGCGTGATCACGCTTCAGCGCATTGCCTACGGCTCCAAAACCGCCGAGTTTTCGATCGAAACGCCAATCGGCGTCATACAGGCGGACCTATTCACGCCCGAAGGGCGCGAGCCGCTCGTTAGCGCTCGCAGCGTGCGCGACAAGTTTACCGGTCAATGGCGGCGCACGATTGCCCTTGATCGGACGTTTGCAGCGCGCGTTCTTGATGCGCTGCGTGGTCCTGCGACCGCCGCAGACAAGAAGTCCGCCGGTCAAAAGCCTCAAGCCGTCGAGCCCAGCGAGGTACTTCTTGAAAGCGAACGGCGCTTCGACGCCGCATTCGAGGAACTCGATGCAGGTGTTACATGAGCGATTCGCTCCTCAACCGGATCGGCATTCGGCGAGCTTATCAGCTCACGACCGGGCGAAGCATCGAGGGGCCGTCGCACCTTACAAGCGCGCGTGTCCGTTGCCCGAGCAGCGCGCATGAGGATAAACACCCGTCGTGCGACCTACGCTTGTTCGAGAACGTTTGGCAGTGTCGGACGTGTAGCGCAGGCGGAGGCGTCTTCGACATGGTTGTCGCCGCCGGCAAAGCTCGGGGTCACGCCGAGGCCGCTCGCTGGCTAGAAGAAAAGCTCGAGAGTCCGCGTGCGTCCGCGAACGGAAAGACTCACGTCGTCGCCGAGTACGAATACCGCGCCGAGAACCGAGAGCTCCTCAGTGTCGTCGAGCGTTACAAGCCAAAGCGATTCACTCAGAAGGTCCCCGACGGAAAAGGCGGCTGGATCTACAGGCTCGACGGCGTTCGCCGCGTGCCTTATCGGCTGCCTGAGCTGCGCGAAGCTATAGCGAACGGCGAAACGATCTTCGTCGTTGAAGGCGAGAAGGACGCCGAAGCGCTCGCAGCGCGCGGCCTGTGCACGACAACGGGCGCACAAGGCGCTGCCTGGAAATGGCCGGCGACATGGGCGGCGTTCTTTAAAGGCGCAAAACGCGTCGTAGTTTTGCCTGATTGCGACGACGCCGGTCGCAAGGCCGCCCGGCAGCGAGCCTCGATCGTCGCAACGGTTTGTGAGGACGTTTGCATCCTCGACCTTGCGCCGGGCCGGACCAACGGCTACGACGTTTCGGATTGGCTCGGCGAGAAGCACACCTGCGACGAGCTTGTAATGTTAGCCGCCGGCGCGACGCGCCTCTCGTCAACAGAACCGAGCATCCATCCCGACAGGCTCGATATCGTTCGCCTTGTCGACGTTATCCCCGAGCAAGTGGAATGGATTTGGCCCTCACGAATCCCCCGCAGCAAAGTGACGCTCCTTGTCGGAGATCCCGGTGCCGGCAAGTCGTTTGCTTCACTAGCTATCTCGTCGGCGGAGACGAACGGAACAGCGCTTCCGGGCGACGAGGCGCCGCGCACGCCGAGCAACGTCCTTATGTGGAACGGCGAGGACGGTATCGAGGATACCATTCGCGTTCGTGCTGAGGCTCTCGACGTTGATCTTAGTCGAATGCATGTCATTCGGGGTGGCTTGGATGAGGCGGGCCGGCGGCGGCCATTTTCACTTGCCGACGTCGGACGTCTGCACTTCGAGATCCAAAGGCTCGGCGACGTTCGCATGGTCGTGATTGACCCTGTGTCTGTCTTGCTCGCCGGCGTCGACACCCACGTGGATGCGGAGGTGCGCTCGACGTTGCAACCCCTCGTCGAGCTTGCGCGCGATGCGCGCGTGGCGGTGGTCGTCGTTCTTCACCTCAAAAAAGGCGAGGCGGAGCGCATCGTTTATCGCATCGGCGGCTCGATAGGATTCGTGGCACTTGCGCGCTCGGTGCTCCTTGTTGCCGCCGACGAAGACGGAAGACGAGCGATCGCCCCGGTGAAGTCGAATCTCTGCGCCGCGCCGCGACCCGTGGAATTTCGCATCGACGACGAAGGCCGCTGGTGGTGGGGCACGCTCAATGACGATCTTAGCGCCGAACACCTCCTGTGCGTGCGGCGTGAGCGCGGTAGTGCTCTGCGCGAGGCGATCGAGTTCTTCGAGCAAGCTCTCACAAACGGCGACAGAGACGTCAGCGAAGTGGCAGCGGAGGCTGAGGCCGCCGGTATCTCGAGAAAAACGCAGGAGCGGGCCCGTAAGAAGCTAGGCATCAAATCGCGTCGGGTTGGCGGTATTGGAGAAGACGGCAAATGGGTTCTTAGCAACTCTAAGGGCGCCAATGCCGCTAAGAACGCCATTATTACTCCTGGGGTTGATAGCGGCCTTAGGGTCGATGTCGAGCCGAACGTCGGCGCGGCGGCTGAGGTGATCGACGTATGGTGAGCGCTCGCGACGTCCTGGCAGAGGCGGAGCGGCGGGGTGCGCGGTTTCGCGTTGTCGGGGAGCGGCTGGAGGCGACGCCAAGGATTGGCGATCGGGACCTCCACGATGCAATCGGGCGGCAGAAGGGTGAGATCATCGCCTTTCTTCGCGAGCGTGACGGCGGCTGCGCTACCGACGCCGTGCTGTTCGCACAGACGCTCTTGCGCCAAGGGCGCTTCTCGCCCGAGCCAGCGCCCTGCGTCTTTTATTGCGGGCACCCGATCGAGCGCTGCCGCCGGTGCAGTGCGCCGTTTTCCGAGCACAATGAGAGCCGGCCATGAGGCAATGTAATCCACGCCGCTTCTCGGCGAGGCTTCGAAGCTCGAGCAAACTATACCAGCGCGTTCACGAGGCCGCAGACCACGCGCCCGTCGTGAGTCTCGCTGAGCACGACCTGGCTTTGTGAGGACGCACCGCCCCGGTCCCCTCCCTAGGAGTGAAGCCGATAGGGCTTGCGACGTCAAGCCGCTTGTGTGCGGCCGGAGAGGTGACCTGCGTGCGTAAACGCTACAAGTGGTTTTGCGAGCGGGTGGTCGTCAGGAGCGCCGAGGAAGGACGGCTGACCGACGACGTGCTGATAGAAGCGGCTCAAGACGTCTTTAAGAATCTGGGCCGGCGCGAACCTGATACGGAGCGAACGGCGGCACTCGACAAGGCGCATAGCCTGTTGCGGCGGCCTGACATTCAGAAGCAGCTGGAGTCGGTATACGAGACGCGCGGCTTCACGATCATCGATGCGGTGGCCAAGCACGTCGAGCACATCAGGGGCGTGCCAATGGCGGCGACGGACAAGGACGGGAAGCCGATCTTTGATGGGGATGGCAAGCCGATCGTGGTGCGCGCTAAACCGAGTTGGCCGGCGCTTAAGGCGTATTTCGACATGGTGTTGCCCAAGCCGGCGAAGCAGACCGATGCGCGGGTGGTGACGGTGCATGCGAGCGCGAGCCCGGAGGCGCGCGAGTCGCTGCCGGCGATGGAAGCTCGAGTGCTGAGCGTTGCCCCCGAGGACGCGAGCTGAGCGATTAAAGCGGATTTAGTGAGACGAGTGCATCGCAGCCCCCGCGATGACATAGGAGGCGGGCCATAAGACGAACGCCCGTTCGCCTAGACGTGGGCGGATCCTAAGAGATTGCCTCTAAGAAAGCGCAATCCCGACGCGGCTCGAACGCATTGGGGTAGCTCCTGCCACGGTCCTTGCCCACCTCGGTAGGCAGCCATATTGTGGCAGGAGAAACCGAGTTTCTCGCTCCCGGGTAGATTCGAAAGGGGATTGAAAGCGTGGCTGAGCGCCACTTCAAATATTTCCATCAAGGCAACACGATCGATGTCACTGAGGTTCCGATTAAGACGATGTCTGAAAGCGTCAGCACGTACGACCTTGAGGACGGAACGCGGCTTTCCGCACGCACGGTCGTCGCCGCGGTCTTGCGAGTCGACGGTCAGTATGACCAGGAAGGCAACCCGCAGTACCTCCTAAAGAGCCAAATCGTCGTTGCCGCTACGGAAGTGCCGGCGCAGCTGAGAAAACCTGAATGATCGTCGTATTGCAACCGTATGAACCGCCTCAAACGGTAATTACGTCGCATCGTGAGATGCCAACGCAGCTCGATAGTCAGGACATTATCGTACGGTATGTAACAGCCTCTATTTTTAGACAAGTGGACAATCTACTGCAACTGCAGGACGACTGGGACGGCCATGGATCTGCTGCCCCTACTCCATCTGCGATAGGCATGGCTCTTCAAGCGACACCTCTTCTTCGAGACTTTCCTGTTCGGTTGATCCCATCAGCCGAAGGTGGCGTCGCCATTCATCTGCATCGCGGTGATAAAGCCGCTGAGATTGACTTCCCTAACAACGGCGAAGAAATTGTTGCACTAGTATACTCGCCAACCGAAGAGCCGAAAGCCTGGGAGACGCCGCGTGAAGCTATTTCTGACGCTTTTAGCCAGATTCATAGCTTCCTTACGCGGTGAGGGACTTACGCGGCCGCTGCATCGACGCGGGCGACGGTCGAATGAGATTTTTAAGGCTAGCGAGATACTCTACAGGCGCTTTCACGCAGCGGCTATTGTTGATGGCAAGGTGGCAGCTGCCTCTATCAAGTTGAGCGAACCGATTTCAGTGCTCAGGTCCCGTTATTCAAAACCGCGGCACGTTCTCAACCCCGATTGTTGCGGCGGTCATCGCCGTAACAATCAGGGTGTCTTTGGCATTGCAATTCGCGATCTTCCGAGCGACGTTGTCGGTGAAGAGACTTACGTCGTGATGCCAAAACACGAGCCCGAAGAAAGCTGTTTCGCTCATTGCAATGTGTACAGTCTTTTGAATAGAAGCCCCTCGATTCCACCAAAGCTTATGCGAAAAAAGCTGAGCGCGAAGATCGCTCTAAGCCTCGAGCAAATCATTCCGCCAAGCCTCTAGTTTACCGAGCTGCTGACGCGTTTTTTGAAAGCCATGGTCCTTTTGACCATTATTGTGGAAGTCAGGTAGTATTTGCCGCGTCGTAAAAGTGACGACGATCGCTAGGGATAGTTTTTTTTCACCGGGCTCGCTATAACCGCATCGCTCATGCGACCGAACCAATGACTAAGCGTTGCTCAGCATAGGCGCGAACTGCCACCCACGGAATCGCAATCCGGCCACCATGCTTGCCGTGGCTTAGAACGTTGCCTTGCACGAGCTGATAGACGCGCGACTTCGAGCAGGCTAAAAACTGTGCGGTCTGCTGCACGGTCGCGTAACCGTCAGCGATGAGCTCCCGGCGCAGTTTGGAATCAGAACTCATCGCAAGGCGTGCGCGTTGAGCCTGGCTGCGGAGGTCGCTATGGATGGGTGCCGTCGCCGCGAAGCTTGATGCGTTTTTTGGGAAGCTGCGACGGAGCTAGCGCGGCGTCCGCGTCCGTGCGATGCGCCACATGAGGAACGCAAACGCCGGAGCCACGACGATAAGCCAGGCGTTACGGCCTAGCGCCGTGCCAAGCGAGATATGCTCGACGCTCGCGAGCAGCACAACGGTCCCGAACCATAGCGCGACCACAACGGCGAGTGAAAGCCAGGCCCGTAGCGTTACTGAGCGCATATATTTTGCGTCATCGTGGCTTGGGCTGTAAATGCCGCCATCGCGGCGCCGTAGATCGGGGCGGTTTCAGGGTCTAAGGCCAGCGCCGATGCGTTGATGAGCGCCATGAACGCGCCCAACAGCAAAATACACGCAACCGCGCACGCTCCGCTTATCAGCGGCGCGCTCGTTGTGCTCCAGGGATGATACTGCCCGGTAAGCGGTTTGCCTTTGACGAGGATGCCGTAATCGGTTATGCGCCAGGTGTTGTCGATGATGCTTATATCCGTCGCCCTTGACCCGTCGCTGTTGAGCAGCGAGATTTTCATTTTGCCGTACTCGGCCTCCCAAATCCGAAACAGCTTGTTAAACGCTTTGACCGGATGCTTCTCGGTCCACTTGAGGATGTGGCTCTCGTCGTTGTAGAAGGTTTCGCTCACACTCTTGCCGTCAATGGTCAGCACGAGGCTCATGTACGGCTTGGCGTCGGTTGAGCCAAAGAGCGCATCGAGCGTGCCGACGATCTTGTTCGTCGCGCTGTCCCAAATCTCGAAGTAGACGGTCGGCTGGCGCGTGCCCGTAAACGGGCCGATGAGCCTTCGCGAGCCGCAGTTATACTCCTTAGCCAGCGGCGCTATACCGCCATGGGTTTGCGGGAGTTCGATGCCGCGACTCTGTGGCGATTGCGGCGTAAGGATGCGCCCAAGCGGTGACGATCCGCCGGCGCAGGCGGCTAAAGCAGCCAGCGGCGCTGCCTTGATGACGTCGATGCGTTTCATGCTGAAGTCTCCCCGAAAGCCGCGTCGACGACGCTAGAGTGCGGCCGTGCGCACGGCTTTGAGGCTGGGATCAGTTTTCCCGGGCACCTTTTCCCTTTTTAGCTCCGCTCTGACTACGATGCGTGGGCGCAGTAACGATTTTTAGTGCGTAAACAGACAAAAGCATGTGGAATCCTGTTCGATGCAACGTCGAACCGGTAGTCTGCACATCATAATACAACGAGCTTTGTCCTGACAGAACCTGGGAAAATCGAGCTGATCATTCTGCAGCGTGGCAGAACCACGCCATCGCAACGACGTCGTCGTACGTTAGGGTTCCCTTGGCCAGAAGTATCGTGCAGAGCGCGTGCAGCGCAGTGCCGATCCGAACGCTGCTCGAGAGCTCCGTGCCAAAGGCTGCGCGATCTGTGCATCTGCCTCAGCGGACGTCATTCACGATGCGTTCGCCGCCGGGGGCTCCCTTTCGTTCCGCCATTGCTGCTGCCATTGGATCCCTGACCCCTATGCTAGATTTACACGGCACCATCTTTACGGCAGCTCAAGCAGTACTATGTCGTCTTCCTTTGCCGCAACTTTACTCCCAAAACCTGATGCCCACTTTTGTCTTCTAATAGCGATCGCTTTCGAATCCACGCGGAAGATCTCGTTTCTTGGAGATACGATCAAGCGCCCATCAATTTCCGCCAGGAAGGCGTGGTTCTTGTATGCAGGGTGAACTTCCACGCGGTAGTCGTCAGTTATCAACCAACACCCCGCATCGAATGCCCAATGGTGATGCGGGCATAAAAGCAAGCCGTTCTTGACGACCGAAGCGCCATGGTCCTCTACATCGATGACATGTGCAGCGTGAAGCATGTGCGCATCGCCGATACTGAAGGAAAGGCCGCAGGCAGCGCACTCTGCCTCATAAGCGCGGAGCAGGGCCCTTCTCAACGCTTGCTGGCGCTTCCGTCGGCGCACCAAAGTGGGTGACGTTTCTGTCCCACTTTGCACATCCGTCGTTGTGTCTAGGGCCGCTCGTTCGAGAAACTCGTCGGTTTCGCGTTCGAGCGAACTCTTGTGGATGGATACTGCATCCTCTGCAACAGCGGGGCGGAGGATGCCGATAACCTGACGGTACAGGTTCAGCATAGCTTCGAGGTTGTGGCCAAGTTTCGTCGTTATCCTGGCGCTGGCCGGGTAGTACAGCCCGCAAATGTGTCCGGCTTCGTATAGCAATCCATTCTCACCCCGAGCTCTAAGCGCTATGGTATCATCTGCCAGCGAACGTGGTATGGTTAAGGTTGTTCGAAGTTGCTCGGCCCTTTTTCGCAGTATGCCATCTGCAGCTCGAAACCCACTTGCTTCTCTTACCGCGGTTACTCCCTGGTTCAGACTCAGATACACACCAGAGAGGTTACTTGGATAGAGATAAACGACGTAAACCCCATCTTGGAATGAATCTGTGATCGAATCATCGCGAAAGCCGATCCAAGGAATCTCTGCCCAGTTTCCTTGTCCAGCGCTGCCGTGAGCTTTGAAAGGTAAGCAAAATTCAAGTCGCCCAAAAACCTCGATGACACTCTTCTGAAACCCCTCGCGCCAATGATTCTTCGCAAAGGGTTGCTGTTTCTCTCTCGGATAGTTACGGAAGACGTCCCAGAGGACGCTTCGTATGTCAGGAAGCGTGGTTGTCATAAGACCCGGCTAGGCTTATTTCGCTAAAGACATTTTAAATGTGCTTAGAAAACATCGGCTTTTTCACCGCTAGCGACAATGGCTCAACGTCTACTGCCCGTTTTCACTCGCGCGATCGCCGGCTTTGATCGCCTGTTTCTCGCAGGCGTACGCGCCGTGTTTCGTGCGCCCGTACCAACGCTCGCCCTTGTAATGGTAGATGCCACTTGGAATGTTGAGCCACACTACAACGTCCTTTGGGCAGTACGCCTGGGCCGCGCTCTCGGTTGAAAATGTCGGCGGCAAAGACGCTTGAGCGACGACCGCGGCCTGAGCGGCCAGAACGGGAGATGATGCGCCGTGGGTTGGCAACAGACCGGCGAAGGCAAAGAGCGCCGCGACCAATGCAAGGCGTTTGAACATAGCACACTCCTGCAGCGCCCCAAGCTTCGGGGGCCAGGAACCTATATTACCGCGGTCAGGCGCCGATCGACAACTGCTGTGTCTCATTGCGAGAATCTCCGGGCACCAGCCTTGGCATGGAATATGCCTGCGGCTTCGACCGGAGCCAGCTTTACAGCGACGAGGGGCCGCCGATCGGCGCAGTGGGCACTGAGCCGTGGGTCGAGTCGGCTTCCGAGATTTAGGCTCGAATGTTACGGTGGAACTAGGGAAATCACAACGTGCCTATTCTATAAGGAGTGGTGGCTCAATGCACCTGTTAGTGAGATGCGCATTGTTTCGTCGCAGTATAGCCTACGCAAGTATCCTGTTACTTCTAGGGGGGAGGAGCGCTGCGTTAAGCGACCCAGAATGGTCGGCTTGGAAGAGTCTGCCAAACATAGAAGGAGTTCAGTATTCCGTCGATTGCTTAGCATTTGATTACGGAAGAGGCTATCGCCAGTGGTATATTCGGTTTGAGGGTAGTGAAAAACTACCGGAGCAAGTACATATCTGGTACAAGCTAGACCCATCAACGAAATACTGGGTGCCTCAGACGGTTACGCCTGGGAAGGTCAGTCAGGACCCCGGATCTTGGGATATAGTGCCGACGACCTGCGAGGGCGAGCCTTCAGTGCTGGCCACGACATCGCAACCTCAGTACAGCCCCGCTACGCTCAATCATCCTGTGCAGAGGCTGGTCGACGTCGCTAACATCCTTGCGAGTAAGTCGCTCTATTTGCCAAATGGCAAGCAAACGCAGTGCAGCGCATTTGTGCGCGACTTCGTAGCAATGTTCTTTGGCCAACCCGATCCAGCATTATCTACACCCAGGATATCGGTACAGATCCAGAAGCTGAGCTTTGGATCAGGCTGGCTTCAATACGCGCCCGGAAATGACGCAAGCGCGACACAAATAGTTTCACGCGCAACGTCTTTCGCAAATCAGGGCTACGTCGTATTGCTATATTGGTTAAACCCCGCACCCACACCTTCCGATAGCGGACATGCTGCGGTCGTCATGCCGAGCAGTTTAGATGGAACGAAGTGGTCTAGGAATTGGGGCGCCCAGGTGCCCTATGTTGCACAAGCGGGCCAGGCGGACCCAACTGCGGCAAACCTTGGCGTAGTGACCACGGGCGTCGATTCCGCAATTCCCATGTCTAGTGGATTTACTCGAGAAATGGTTCCCAAGATGATCATGTTTTATCGCAAGCCATAAAGTCCGACGTATAGCAGAAGCTTACACGTAAATCTAGTTGACAGAGGTATGAAGCGCTAACGTTACGCAGATTGAACCTTCCCAGAAGCTTTATTAACTCGGGTCGTAGTTCCGCGCCGTGCGACGGTTATTCGACACTGGCGTTCGACCGCGTGACGGCTGCGCTTGCCGGGTGTGATAACGATTCTCGTTCATTTCTGCGCGCTGATGCAAGCCTCGCCGCAAAATCGCCGAGTAGCCCACGGAAGATACTCAGCTGCTCGGTTAAGTACCAAAACAGGATGTGGAAATCCAGAAGCTGACTTCGACATTGCCTCTACAGTGCAAAATACAACGGGTCAAAGAGATAGCCAACGGCCCGCATGACGTTTCTATCTATTTACGTGTACGGGATATTCAGCGCAACACAGCTTGACGTCGTTCCTCTCGCCAGCAACTCAGTGGATGCTTTCATTGGAGCCGTCGGCCAAAGAAATCTGTTGCAGCGTTAGTACCGCGTGATCAGGCTTCCTCATATAGTAAGGGCGACGGATAGAATCGAGAACATCGAGCGATTGGGTACTGCCAGGTGGCGCCGATACCGCGACCAAATTAGATGAATCAACGACTTCAACGTTACCCGCGTCAAAAAACGTAATCTTGTAAGAAAGGCCAATGATGTTTTGGCTGCCTACATTGTCGAGGGAGAGCTTAGCGCGGTAATAGTTCACGAATTGCTTAGGCTGCCATGCAATGTCAAGGATGAGAGAGCTAATTTTAGCGCTCGTCGTGCGGTCTGCTCCAATCGTCGCACTCAAGTTTTCGTAAGGCGTGAAGATCGAAAGTCTGTGTGGATTATCCCACGTAGAGCCGTCTTGGAAACCTACCCTCTCGACAGTGCAAACGATAGAGCCAATTGTTTTGAAGTGCGCGGCGTTGTCCATCCAGGGATCGAGTGCGCCGTGACCGGTCGTTGTTGCCGAGTCGCCGGCACGTACCATGCCCGTGTAAATTCTTGTGTTCGCCACAAGACTCACACCGCCAACACCGAAAATCTCCATTCCGCCGCCAGTGCTATCAACGGGGTAATACGCAAACTTTGCGCCGGAGATCGTCTTTGAGCTATTGTTGGTGAACGTGATCGTAGACGCTAACACAATGTTAGAAGCGCTAGTAGTGTGGGATTTTGAACCGGAACATGAATCTAAGGTTACTGGGGAGCTCGGGTCTACAGCCGCGCGGCCGCTAAGCTGGCTTGACGTAGCCTGACCGGCTTGCGCAAAAGCAGCTCCGTTACGTCCTAATAACACGACCGTTACGAGGCACGTCGCCGCGAGTAGAATACGTATTGTCATTTTGAGCCTCACACTCCGTAGACGAGAAATGGTAATGCTAGTGTTATGTGATCTTTCGTGCAAGAGGCTATTCTTAAGTCGAAACGTTGTTTGGTTGGTGACGTGTTTCCGAACTTTGCAGTACATCCCCTAGCTCCTCGTTCAGGGCTGTCGGCTCTCCCGGGGAGGTTAGTTTTCCCCGTTATCAGCTACAGGTAGATTTGTCAGCATGCGGCTAGAACGTCCTTGTCCGCAGTCCCGGCCACGACTATCGTGCAACGTTGAGGCGCGCAGCCAAGCCGATCAGCCTTGCCGCTCGGCAGGCCCCGCGCAAGGGGGCCTCGTTTTGCGGGGCCGCCAATTCGCCTCGCCGCCCGGCGCTGCGAGAGGGGGGCCTCGTTTTGAAAGCATGACGATCTCTTTTTCTATGCACCCGGCCCATCGAGGGCGACGATCGCGCACGCGCGAAGTCTTTTATGACCAGCTTTTTGAGAAAGGACCTTGCGATGCGTAACCTGCGCTTCTTGGCAGTTTTGCTTGCTAGTGGTTTCCTCTTTCCCATCCCAACTTTGGCCGACTCGATCCCGACCACCGGCGATGTCTACTGGCTCAAAACGAGGCCGTTATGTCTTGACGATTACCACGCGTTCGACGAATTGACGAATGCAGAGGTTAAGCACGACGATGAAGGCGCCTCGCAGGTTTTCTCCGCCCACGGCGTGGATGTTCCATCCGGGACGCACGTTAGAATATTGAACGTCGACATCTTCCGCTCGGATGTCGATGTACGTGTTGTGTCGACGGATTCAGACCACTACGGGCAAGAAATCTATTGCTTCATCCCTCCCAATAGTGGCGGTCAGCCAATGTTCAACAAGGTGCTGCAACGCGTGCCCGGCGGGTAGCGAGCCCAAAACGAAGGTGCCGCGATCGGCTCGGCCGGCGTCTTTACGTAATGCGCCGATTCACAATCCGGCAGGTCCTATTGGCCCCGCTTGCGGCACTTAGCAAGCATGGAACATATTTGCGGCTTGGACGCAGCCAGATCTACAGCGACGACGGGCCACCGATCGGCGGCGCGGCTACGCAGCCGTGGGCCGAGGCGGCTTTCGAGATCGAGGCTTGGGTGCCCGATGCGGCTAGCAAGATGGCGGGACCTTACGTAGTAAAAAATTTGTAACGACTAACACGACCGCGGTTCTTTACGATTGGAGCTCGATGAAAACCATAAATAAAGACGATCGATTCAAGACAAAGGTCAAAATTCTATGTGCGTATCTGGTCAAAGCCGCAATCGATAAGCGCTGCGTCCCTTACATCGAGGCTCAGAGCGTACTCGGTGTAACGCGAGCGCAAATTGGATGGTACGCTGGGACTATTGGTGACTATTGCCTGGAGCGTGGTTTGCCATTACTTAACGCGCTACTAATTCAGACACAGACGTGTCAACCGAACGAAGACGGCTTCGGCTTCTACCGCGACGAGCGCGGTGAAGACTGGGGAACTCTCGTCAGCAAGTGCTGGACTTACTTCGCAGAACCGGGGATGCGACGAGCTGCGGGCGACCACTTCACTGGCCTCAGTAAAGATTTTGACTCTTTTTTTGCCAGTGAGGATCACTAAAGCTTTAGAATCATGGGCCGAACTCGTCAACGCGGTAGTGTTTATTGGTCTGGTAACCTAGAAGCCGTGATTCAACGATAGTCGCATTCACGATGTCTTTTGGAAGACTGCGACTGGATTAGCCTCGCCACCCGACCGCCGAGGGAGGGCGGCCTCGCTCCCCGGCGCGAGGGCTGCGAGGCGGCTGGAGCCGTTCAACGCCCCAGCTGGCAGCGCCCTTTGGCCTGAGGTGCCGTCGATCGAGGTGCCATGCCTAGCGATCGGAAGCGCTTTCTAAAGAAGGTGTGCTAAGCGCACAGCACGGCTGCTGGATACTTATTGTTATGATTTATTTTACCGATTCAATACGAAGTGGCATTACAGTTGGTCCGTCGGGTGAGTCTACAATTTTATAATACACGCGCACAAGCGCATTTTTAAAGAGTAGCGCCGGACAATTGTGGTTTAGTGCCTCGCAGAACACTCGGTGGCCATTGACCAATGGTTCTCGGCCGGCTGTAAACGCGAAATCTCGTGTCGCGCCGCTGGATAGACGAAGAGTAAAACCTCCAAAGGCATTTCCCTCGTCCCACTTTATAACTTTTCCATCAACATGAGCCTCAAAAGAGCGTGTCTCTTTGTCGCACTTCTCAATGTCGCTGTCGCCTTGGCGCAAGACGATCTGCTCCGGAACCTCAAGGAGGTCTGGAGGCACGCCTTCCATGTGTGAGTATATACGAACGTTTGCGTAAGTATGTTGCCATCCCCAGTTTCTGAGAGCGCCAGCCGAAAGCGACGGTCTGTTTGTTAAAGATGCCCAAAGCGTGTGATGATGGCACTGATCATCAATCACTGTAAGCCAACCGTGTGCGAATGTAATTATTGTGGCATTGTATGAGTCATCCCAAGCGATGACATAGGATCTAGTTTTAAATGGCTCAGTATTGCCGCTTGTCGCGAAAGCGGCTCCAATCGTTGCGGAGATTGAACCGATGAGAGCAAGACAAAGGGAGACTGCGGATCGCAAGGTCAACCTCCTTAGTCCGGAGCGTAGAAAGCCAATTCCACCTTATCACCCAAGCCACAATCCTTGAAGCCGCTTCGGCACGGCTCCTTCGCCACTCACCGCTCGGCGGTCCCTCGTCGCTGTACAGTTCGCTCGGATCCAAGCCGCAGAGATGCACCATGCGGGGTAGGGCTCCAACAGCGTGGCGTAATAAGACGTGGCGATTGTACTGAGCGCCTGGAAGGCCTAATATGCTACTCTGCCTCTACCTTGGAGTGCTAGAGGAGTTCGCTTTGCATTGGCTGCGGCGCTTTTCGTAGACTGCCAACGACCGCCCCGTTTGTCGCCGCTGACTTCATGAAACCTCTCGACCCAGGTTGTGCCTCACCAAGCGTGGCTACAGAGTTAATTTGTAGACTGTCCCTTCGTTATTGACGCCAACCGCGACCGTGGTACCGTAGAGTGCGCCGTTGACGTTTATTACAGCTGCATCAGGATTCTGCGCGTCGGGCGTAACCGCGAAGCTGTAAATAAGCGCTTCGCTCCCGGACGGGGTTATTGAAAAGACGGTGCCGCATCCGCAGCTCCCGCCTCCGGTAGTGGTCCCATACATCGTGCCATTGACGTTAAGCAGCGGGCCACTGGCCCGTAACCGTCCGCGGAGTTACCCTGAAAGCTGTGCAGCACATTCTCGTTGCCGGAAGAATCGATCGAGAAGACCGTTCCGCAGCCATACTGGCATCCCGAACTACTGCCGCCTTCGTAAGTGGTGCCGTACATCGTGCCATTGATGTTGAGTAACGCTGCATCTGGGGATGCACCGTCAGGCGAACCAGGAAACATGTGCAGCACCTTCTCCACTCCGCTTAGCGTTATGCTGTAGACGGTACCGCAGCCGTGCGGATGACAGCCACTACTCCACGTCCCCTTTGGGCCACCGAAGAAGGTAGTGCCATAGAGCATACCGTTGACGTTGATCAGTTCGGCTTGCGGCTGCCAACCGTCAACTTCGGAATTTCTGCCGAAGCTGTATAGCACCGTTTCTTTGCCAGTCGTGGTTATGCTGTAGACGGTGCCGCATCCCTTGCTGGGCTGAGGGCTGCCGGGACCTCTACTGCCACCCAAAACGGTTGTGCCGTAGAGCGTGCCATTAACGTCGATTAGGCCAGCATCAGGTAGCGCGCCGTCGCTGGGCGGTCCGCCAAATTTGTGAAGTAGCTTTAGCTTGCCTGTGGTTGTGACGCAAAGACGGTCCCAAACCCATTGCCAGCCCCTTTGCCACCTTCTTGCGTAGCGCCGTAGAGCGTGCCCTTGACGTTAATTACTTTGTCGACGGACACAATCCCGTTCCCGCTCGTAGCGCCAAAATTGTAAAGCACCGTTTCGTTGCCAGCTGGTGTGATCGCGAACACTGTGCCCTTGCCGTATGCACCGCCGCCAACAGTGGTCCCGTAAAGCTTCGCACCGAAGTTAAGTAACTTCGCTTCTGCGATCGCACCGTCATTGCTAGCACCAAAGTTATGGATGATGCTTTCTGACGGGCTCGGTTTGCGCATGATTGCGGGGCTAATTGGCAGGGCCTGCCCTTGGGGGCTGCTGTTGCACGCTGCGAGCGCGGCGAGCGCCTCAGGGAGGCCGCGGTAATTGATGCGCGCATGTTCTTTAACCTCCACAAAAGCATCGAGCAATACGGCGATGTACCCGCTGCCGGTTAGTTTACCCGACGATGCTAGGGTGTCAATGCGAAGACCGTTCCGTCACCGTGTTTACCGTATTCGCCACCAGCGGACGTTGTTCCGTAAAGCGTACCCTTCACGTCGATCAAACTCCCACGGGGATATGCACCATCCGAGGGGCCATATAAGAACGCGTGCAGTACTTTTTCCTTACCGCTGGTGTTGACGCTGAAGACGGCCCCGCACCCATAGAAGGTTGCCTCATAGCAATCATCAGCACCACCAGCGTATGTTGTTCCGTAAAGCGTACCCTTTACGTCGACTAAGCCCGCCAAGGGCTGTATGCCACTGCTACAACACAAGAACGGGTACAGTACTTTTTCCGTGCCGCTCGTAGTGATGGAGAAGACGGTTCCTTCGCCGTCGCCGTTTGACGCCGTACCGCCGCCCAATTGCGTCGTACCATAGAGTGTATTGTTGATGTCGATCAGGCGCGCCCTAGGGAAAGCGCCATCAAAGCCGGTTTCGCCGAAGTTGTGCAGCACCTTCTCGGTACCGCTGGTAGTGATACTGAACACCGTACCTTCCTCGCTCGTCGAGCCACTGCTTGTGCCGCCCGACAGTGTGGTGCCATAGAGGGTGCCGTTCACATTGGTCAAGCCGGCGTAGGGCGCGCTGCCGTCGGTACCTTTGCCGAAGTCGTGCAGTACCTTCTCGGTGCCGCTCGTCGTGATGCTGAACACGGTTCCGTCACCGTTCGCGCCGCCTCCATTCGTCGTGCCATAGAGGATGCCGTTCACGTTGGTCAAGCCGGCGTAGGGCGCGCGGCCATCGGTGCCATTCCCGAAGTAGTGCAGCACGTTTATCTTGCCGGTTAGAGTTGAGCTAAAAACCGTTCCGTAGCCATAGACGCCGCCTCCAGCTGTTGTGCCGTAAAGCATACCATTGACGTAGATTAAGCTTGCAATGGGATCGTTCGCGCCATCGGGATTGCTACCAAAGCTGTGCAGCACCTTCTCCGAACCCTTAGTACTGATGCTGAAAACGGTTCCGGCGCCGTATACACCGCCCTCCGACGTCGTTCCGTAGAGCGTACTGTTCACGTCGAGCAAACTGGCCTCAGGACCCACACCATCAATGCCCTTGCCAAAGCTGTGAAGTACTTTGTACCTATTGTCAACAAGCTTTTGCTGCCCGAACGAAGATTCCAAGCGATGTGGGACCGTCTGCGTCGCCGTCGCCACGCTTTGTGGAATCCAGCCTGACGGTGCAATAGACGACTGCGATCCTCCACAGCCTACAAGTATCGCTGCAGCTATGTAAGCACTGAGCGGGCAACGGTGTAGAACAACGCTTTTCATCTGCTTTGCTCCTCCTCAGCAACGGCGGGCTATAAACGCTAGGGGTTTCCGCTCAGTTCCATCGCATAATGCATGCGGGATACCTTGGAAGCGACCGCTAACCAGCCGCCGATATCGCGCGAGCGCCATCCAAATCCGGGCCTTTAGCCGGCGCAAGCAAGGCGCTCATTCATACAGATTGATATATGCTGTGAGTCGCTTCAAGATCAACCCGACGCCGCGACATGCTCAGGCGGCATGGGCGCTATTGAATTATTTTGCTACCTATAATCCTAACGGAGCCGGTTGAGACGGTCTTTCCTGCAGGGTCTTTGAGCCTCAGCGTTCCAGATGCGCTTTTTGCGGAAATGCCCTTGATGCTTATCTCGAGCGGACCTTCTGCCATTTGGGTTACCTTCCCATAGTTGTAAACGCCGCGCGGTTTCGTTCGATGGGACCTCGGTGTGCAAGCGCCGACGACTATTCTCTATCGTGTGCGCCTGATTCACTACGATCAAATTGTGGTCGTAACGTTGATCGTGATGGCAGGGCTGGCGTGGGGAGTGCGCACCATCCCTCTTGTTCGACGGCGCTCAGGGTGACGGCGAATTCGTAATCGACGCCGGCGATTGTGCGGCCCCTCGTCGCTGTACAGCTGGCTCCGACCGAAGCCGCATTGATGCTCCATCCTGGCTAGGTGCCCCACCGCCTGGCAAAATGGGACGAGGCCGATTGTAGGGAGCGCCTCAAAGGCCTAATATGGGATTGGGCTTGCCCCTGTTCGTAGTCCAGCGGGCGCTGTGACTTCGATCGATCAGCTCGCCATTGGGCTTGCCCCTGTTCGTAGTCCAGCGGGCGCTGTGACTTCGATCGATCAGCTCGCCATTTTTGCCGCCCTGGCAAAGGCTTCCGGCGTTTTGTTGGCCAGTGATCGATGTGGGCGAACTTCGTTGTATTCGCGTCGCCACGCACGCGTAGCTCGGCGAACCGATTCTAGGGTATCAAACCATGACGTATTGAGCAACTCTTTGCGCACGCTTGCGTTAAAGGCTTCGATAAACGCGTTGTCAGTCGGCTTCCCGGGTCGGGAGAAGTCGAGCTCAATGTGATTGTTGTATGCCCATTGATCGAGCGCCTCGGCAGTAAACTCCGTGCCTTGATCGCAGCGAATGGCAGTGGGCGTTCCCCGTGCCGAGACGGGGCGCGCGAGGATCTCAACAACCGAGCGTGCTCGAAAGCCCGTGGCGACCTCGAGCGCAAGACATTCCCGTGTAAAGATGTCGACCACGGTCAGCAGCCGAAACGGTCGACGACTATCATCCATCAAACGATCATGCATAAAGTCCATACTCCAAACGTGATTGGGCTGAGTTGCAGCGAGCCGCACGCTCCGAGCGGTGCAGCTGCGGCGACGCTTTGGCGCTTTGGCCCGTAGACTCAAGCCCTCCCGCCGGTATAATCGCGCTACCCTTTTGTGGTTGACCGCCCATCCTTCGCGTTGCAACAGGACATGGATCCGGCGTTGGCCGTAGCGCACGCGTGCAGCGGATAGTTCTTTGATGCGCAGGAGCAGAGCTTCGTTGAACGGATTGCGCTTGGGCTGGTAGCGGATCGATTTGCGGTTGCATCGCAGCGCCGCGCAGATGTGGCGTTGACTTGCACCGTAGCGCACGCGCAGCTCGCCGGCTAAGACGCGCTGCTTGGCCGGCTTTAGAGCTTTTTTGAGAGCACATCCTGCAGCATCACTTTGTCTAGCGTGAGCTCGGCGACCAGCCGCTTGAGCCGAGAATTTTCATCGCGTAGCGCGTTGATTTCGCGAATCTCGGCGGTTCCGAGCTGACCGTACTTCTTTTTCCAAAGGTGAATCGTGTTCTCGTGAACGCCGGCTTTACGCGCAAGTTCGGCGATCGGAATGCCGGCTTCTACGCGGCGCAGCACCGCGGCAATCGACTCGGGAGACTGACGTTTGCGGGCCATGGGGACCTCCGTTTAGGAGCCGATTACGCGGCTCCGAAATTGTGGTCCCGCTGGAGTAAAAATCGGGGTGCCCACCAGGATCTAGGCCTCTACCTTGGGCCAAAGGAGTGCGCTATGTTCAAACGCTTTGCATTGGCCGCGGCGCTTTTCACCTTCGCTGGCCTATTGCCAACATAAGCGGCCGCGACGCCCGCCCTTACCTATCCAGGCTGGAGTCGTTGCCCAGGCCTCTCTCCGCCGCTATTTTCAACCGAGAGCGCGGCCCAGGCGCACTGCCCAAAGGACGTTGTGGTGTGGCTCAATATCCCGAGCGGCATCTACCACTACAAGGGCGAGCGTTGGTATGGGTGCACGAAGCATGGCGCCTACGCTTGCGAGAAAGAAGCTATTAAGGCCGACGATATCGCGCAACTGAAAGTGGGCAGTGACGCGCTGGGCGAATGAAAACATCACCCCACAAGTTGGTGTCGTCGTTCAAGCGCTTCGGGACCTCGGCGGGATTGGCCATCTATCAGAAATCACGAAACAATGCGAGAAGATCGGGCAACGGCAACCTGCGCCTTCGATTCGTCGCGTCGTTGAAACAAACTCGTCACGACCTGATCGCCCACCACCCTTGCATGATCTGTTCTACTCTGTCTACGGTGTAAATGCTCGGGAAGGATTCTGGGGCTTGCGCGGCTTCTCGGTGCAGATGCCGGATCAGTATCCAATTGCCGGCTTAAACCAAGCTTACACGAGGCTTTTATCGCGTCAGGAGACTCCTCTATTTAACGTTCGGGGCATTGCTTACCGCGATGGCATCGTCCATGCGATCCAGGTTTCCTTTGCTCCAGATTCCCCGTATCCAGATGAGCTGCTATCCGATGGTCGCATATCGCATATCGGCGAAGGCAGAGAGCGAGAGCAAGAAGAGACCGGCGGCAACGCTGGGATGCTAGATGCGCTTTCGCAGAGCTATGCAATTCCTGTTTTTCAAGCCACAGGTCCACGAGGGGATAAGCGTTACACTCCTTTGGGTGACTACCAGGTCGTGAACTACAGTCGCAGATCGCTTAGGCTTACAGGCAATGATTTCGAAACGAATGCGTTTGTTTTTACGCTAGAACCTGCGGCCCGAGTCGCGGCGCGGAACTTCGTGCGCGAGTCGATATTGAGCTCTGATATCGCCTCGATGGATGAAGTATATAACGCCGACTCTGTGCCCGCCGAATCTGATATCCCTGATCTGCCGCCTCGCGCTCCCAGGGCTGGAGAGTATGCCTCAGATCCCGATGCGCGACGTCAGGCTTGGGAACGCCGCAACGCAGCACATCATGAGCTGGTTTTAGCAGTTAAAAGACTGGCATTAGCTGCAGATATTCAAGTGAGTCGCACGAGATACGCTGACGCGTTAGTTCGTACGCCCACTTTTGGCGCAATCTTTGAGATGAAAACCGTCCGCCGCGATGGTGCCGATATAATTAAGCAGATGAGAGCCGCTATCGCTCAGCTTTACCATTACCGTTTCATGCACCGGATGGCTCCGCGATTCGAACATGGGTTAACCTGTACGCCGTTTTCGACGCAGGGGTGCCCATAGATCTCGCCACTTTCTTGCGCGAAATCCATATTGGCTCAGTCTGGGAAGTAAACGGTAATTTTGAATCTGACGATCTTACACGCCGAGAATTATCTTGGCTGTTCTAAGAAGTAATTAAGCGTAAAGCTTCCCAATGCCGTCTGTGCGGCAAAAGCTTGCCGCTGCGCACCTTCGACCCATGCGAGATGCTCGCACCCATGGCTTGAGCAATCACGCGCACGGTCAGGCTTTGCAGCTTCGGCAGAATGTCACGCCGGAAGTCCACACCATCGAGCGATCCATCATCACGCCACGCAACCGCAGATTTGCGCTGCCGCGAGGCTGAAGTGGCACGACGGCGCCGCACTTCGGGCGTCTGTGTCGGATCGTAGCCGGCAACGCGCATGACCTCGATCTTGGCTGGTCCCCTAGCAGCGAACACGCCTGCTCTGGAGCGCCGCACCTCTTGGCGCCGATCGGGAAGGCATTTATCGCAGAATAAGCGCTCGCGAACTGCGAGCTTCGCACCGCAGCTGCCGCAGGAGTTCGAAGCGGTGGAGATCGGCACCGATCGTCTCGCTTTCGGCTCGTCCGGCCTCGCGATTGGTCGAAGCCGCACGGTGACTCGGCTGCGATCAAGGGTCGGCTTCGGCCCGATCGGAGCAGTCATGCCCAATCCACTCTTCGCGAGGCGTGCGACGTGCCTCGCAACCGCCTCGGCGTATGGCGCGACGAGCTTCGCCCACGTAGCCATGGTCGGTGCGAGCTCTTGCGCGAAAGACGATGCGAGACGGCATGCGCCCTCGCGGGTTTCAGCAACGTCCTTTGCGGAGAATGTTCGGGTCCGTGCAAGATTCAGCACAAACGCATCGACGTGAGGCATAACTGGCTCCATCACATCGGCTGCGAGGCTCTGCCGATTTGCCTCGTCCGCGTGGAAGAGCGCGAGGCCGGGATCGAGGCAGGGGCTGATCAGAGCGATTCGAGTTTCGACTTCGAGCAGCGTATAAAGGTAGTTCAGGATCGTGTTGAGGGGATTGGCCCCGTTGCGAGGCGCTAGTGTGAGCGGTGATCGACGCATGCCGAAGTTGCACCAATGATCAGGAACCCGATCGCGTCGAGCGAATTCCATCGGCAGTGCCCACGCGTCCCAATACGCTCCGGCGGCTTTACCTTCGGTAATCAGCGCAACATCAAGGCGATCGGCGCGATCGAGGAGTGCGAGCGCCTCGCGCACGGCATCAACGCCTTTTAGGCCAAACGAATCGATAACGGCCAGCTGCCTTTTCAGCTTGGCTTCGAGAAGCTCGCGTGCGATCGAGGTGATGCTCGGTACTTGGAATCATTGCCTGTGCTCGGCGCAGCCTCCCGTCGTCTAAGCTGCCGATCGAAGCGGTCAAAATCGAAGCATCGTCGTGAAGCTGAATGAAGGCCGCCTTGGCGTCATTCAGCCAACGCAGGGCTTCGAGCGTCACGAAGCCCGTCTGCGCTATCACGGCAAGGCGCTTGATCCGGCTCGTTGCTTTGTCGAAGCGGCTCTCGCGGCGCTGCCGGCCGATCCCATCGGCCACGGCTAAGTGGCGGCGATCGACGGCGACTTTGATCGATCCGCGCCGCGACGACTTCTTCCGCAAAGTCATCGAAGAACGCAAGCGCCTGGCTTCCAACGCGCCGATACCGATCGAGGAGCGGCAACGGCTTGAAGGCCCTCAAAGTCCTGGCCAACGCGACCAGCTATGGGATATTTGCAGAAATGATCCGTGAGGAAACGGCGCAGAAAGGTTCCGGTGACGTGCTACGGTATCGATCCCAAGCCGTTTCCATGTCGGGTGCCCAAACCCGAATACCCTGGCGAATATTGCTTTCCACCGCTGGCCTCACTGATTACGGCTGCTGCGCGGCTTATGTTGGCGCTGCTGGAACGCTGCGTCACCGATCTGGGCGGCACGTACGCGATGGAGGATACCGATTCCATGGCAATCGTCGCAACGCAGCGCGGCGGCCTTATTGAGTGCCCGGGCGGCCCATATCGCAGGAACGGCAAGCCCGCGATTCGGCCCTTATCCTGGGCGCAGGTCAATGCCATCGCCCAGCGCTTCGCCCAACTCAATCCTTATGATAGCAGCGCTATCCCCGGTTCGATCTTGAAGATCGAGGACGACAATTTCGATCCGAAGACCGGACACCAGCGCCAGCTGTGCTGCCTGGCGATTTCGGCCAAGCGGTATGCCCTCTTCGTTCGCGATCCAATCGGGGAACCGGAGCTGCTACGAGCCGGAGTCAACAATAAAGAGGATCGATACTCCGAACACGGCCTTGGGCATCTGCTCAATCCCACCGATCCCGGAAGCGACGATCGCAGCTGGATCGCTCACGCCTGGTTGAACATCGTGCGCCGGTCGCTCGGGCTACCCACGAAGCCCCTTGGCTTCGAGAAACGCGCCGCCGTAGGGCGTACCACGGTCAGCAGTCCGGCAGTGATGCAGCCCTTCGAGATACTCAATGACGGAAAGCCTTATAACAAGAAGATCAAGCCTTTCAACTTCATCCTGAGCTGCCACGTGGCGAAGCTTGGCCATCCAATAGCCGTTGATCCGGAGCGCTTCCACCTAATCGCACCGTATGAGACCAACCCGCGACAATGGGAAAAGGTGCAATGGATCGATCAGTATTCCGGCAAGCGTTATCGGATCACGGCGTCAGGGCCGCACGGCTCGCGGTTCGTTACTCGCGTGAAGAGCTACGGCGACGTGCTGCGCGAGTATGAGTTTCATCCCGAGGCCAAGTGCGCCGATCCAAGCGGCGCTCCGTGTACGAAGCAAACCGTTGGGCTGCTGGGCCGTCGCCACGTCGCGATTGATTCGATCACGTACATCGGCAAGGAGTCCAATCGCATGGAAGAGGTCGAAGAGCAAAGTCTCTTCGATCCTAGCAGCGTTTACACCGAGTACTCCGATCCGCGGCGCGACGAGTGGGCGACGAACATTCTGCCGAGGCTCAAAGCGATGCCGCTGCGCGAGCTTATGGAACGCAGCGGTTTGCCGCGATCGACGCTCCAGGCAATACGGGCGGGGCGGAGGCCACACCTGAGAAATAGGATTGCGCTAAGAACCGTAGTATGCCAAGTTTCCAAAGCGCGTTTGATGCATGGATTGCGAGTTAATGTGTATAAGCCGAGACTTGGTCTGACAGTCGCCGCATGATCGCGTCGAAGAGTGTCAGATGATTCCGCGGCCGCTGAATCAGGCCGCAAATAACTTCTCCTTGGCTAAGTCCAGACTATCTAAGAACGTCTGCAGCGGAGTCTTTCCGTAGCACCAACGGCCCTGATGTGAGCGTTCTGCGTTGTACGTTTGGATCCATGCGTCGAGATCAGCCTGCAGCTCGTCGATGGAGTGGTAGATCTTTTTGCGGAAAGCGATCCGGTAGAACTCGTTGAGCATCGTTTTGTGCAGCCGCTCCACGATGCCGTTGGTCTGCGGGCTCTTAGCTTTCGTTCGCGTATGATCGATGTCTTCGATCGCGAGGTAGAGCTCATAGGGGTGCTTCTGAGCGTCACCGCAGTACTCCGTGCCGCGATCGGTGAGGACCCGAAGCACGCGGATGTCGTGGTCTTCAAAGAACGGAAGAACACGATCATTGAGCAGGTCGGCAGCGGTGATCGGCGTCTTCTGCTCATACAGCTTCGCGAACGCGACCTTACTGTAGGTGTCGACGAAGGTCTGCTGATACACGCGCCCGACGCCCTTGATCGTACCAACATAGAACGTGTCCTGAGCACCGCAATAGCCAGGGCATTCGCTCTCAAACTCGCCGTGGGCATCTTTCTCGTTTTGCGCCTTCTCCAGCGCCGCGAGCTGCGATTCAGTGAGAACGAGGCCTTCCTGTGCACTCTTGGCCTCTAGCGCCTTGAGGCGCTTTTTCATCGTCTCGAGATCATGCCGTTGCCACACGCAGCGGACGCCGGCGGGCGAAATCGTCATCGCGCGCTTCTTGAGCTCATTAGCAACGCGCACTTGACCGTAGGCCGGTTGTTCAATGGCCAGCGCCACGATCGCATCCTCGATCGCTGGATCAACGCGGTTCTTCAGGATGGGCTTGCGGCGCGATATCTCCGCGAGCGCGGCCTCGCCGCCGCTTTCATAGAGCTCCTGAAAGCGATAGAAGCTATCGCGGCTAAAGCCCATCATCTTGCAGGCCTGCTGCACGTTTCCCAACTGCTTGGCGAGGTTCAGCAGCCCGACTTTGGCACGGATGACTTTACGTTCGGTGGTCAAGATCGTCTCCTTTATAGCCGACGTCACCTCGTGACTCGGCAGGATTCGATACGATCTTCGCTAACTGTCCGATTAAGTCTTAGCTAATGCAGTTAATGATAAACGGTAAAGACAAAAATTGCTGTACCAGCAACATTCGAAAAGGCCAGGGCCGACGAGGCTGTCGCCATATTCGCGGAGTTCCTTGGACGTTCGCACTTCATCCTTGAACGTGCACCGGAACCGATGCGGGCACCCGTACACGCTGGTCCATTTTCTGACTTCGCCATCGGCGTAGCTGCTTCGCTGGTAGCTTCAGTTCTATGGGCTTTTGCGGGACCAATCGGCTGGCTTTAAGCGCCTGTACGTCAAGCTCATCGCCCGATTTCCAGGCCGCGATATTTGCTCCCGAGTCTTACGCGCCGCTGCCGCGGCTTCCGGACTGGAGCATCTGAAGCGCGCGTTCAACGCTCGTGGTCATGGAAACCTGGCTTGGCGGGTAGTCTTTGAACGTCGCCAAGAATTTGCCGACGATAGCTTGGGCTGGAATCATTGACCAAAGTTTCTCGCCCCACCAGTGCAAATACATACCGGACTCGTCCTGGTACCGCTCCCATGGATCTTGGCGCAGGTTTGTTACCAGCGGAACGTTGGTCGACTCCTCCGAGCCGGTAAACAGGTTCCCTTTAATGGTTTTGAAACTGACTTTCCACGGTCCGTATCGGACGGCAGTGAGGTCGCCGTTATCAGTGAAATAGAAAAACTCACGACGTGGGCTTTCAGCGACCTCTCCTCTGAAGAATGGCAGGAAGTTGTAGCCGTCAAGATGGTTTCTAAACGTCTTGCCGTCGACTTTCAGGCCTGCTAGGAGCTTTTCGTTTATGTCGGGATCGCCCGCGGCAGCTAGCAAGGTCGGCATCCAATCCTCACTCGCCATGATATCGTTGACGATGGTTCCGGGTTTGATGGTGCTAGGCCACTTCACTAACATCGGCACGCGAAAACCGCCTTCGTACGTGGTGCCCTTCTCGCCCCTGAACGGTGTATTGCCTCCATCGGGCCAAGACGCGATCTCGGCCCCGTTGTCGCTCGTAAAGAGAACGATCGTGTTGTCGGCAATGCCAAGCTCGTCCACCTTTTTCAGAAGGTCGCCGACGAGCGAGTCCAGCTCCATCATGGCATCGGCATATAGGCCAAAACCGCTCTTGCCTTGCCATTTCGGGGCAAGATGGGTCCAGACGTGGACGCGCGTGGTGTTGTGCCAGAGGAAAAAGGGCTTACCGGCCTTCACGGAACGTTCCATGAAGTCGCCAGAACGCCGAACGAGCTCCTCATCGACGTTCTCCATGTTGAACTTCGCCTTCGGGTCCATATCCGGGTGTGGCGGCAAGGGTCCAGCGCTTGCGATCTTCTGCTTGCCGACTTTGCCCCAACGCGGATGCACCGTCTGATCGTCGACGTCCGTCGCCGTCGTTTCGAGCACGTCCCGTGGACCAAACATTTCGAAGAACTGGGGGTCCTTCGGATAGTCGGGATCGTACGGCTCTTCCAAAGCGTTGAGGTGGTACAGGATCCCACAGAACTCATCAAAGCCGTGGACTGTGGGAAGGTACTCGTTGCGATCACCCAGGTGGTTCTTGCCGATTTGAGCGGTCGCGTAGCCCATTGGCTTGAGTAGCTCCGCGATCGTTGGATCGGAGTCTTGTATTCCGACCTTGGCAGCGGGCAAGCCAACCTTCAACAACCCTGTTCGGAAGGGGGTCTGGCCAGTGATGAACGCCGCGCGTCCTGCGGTACAGCTCTGCTGCGCGTAATAATCGGTAAATAGCGCACCCTCAGCGGCGATGCGGTCGATATTCGGAGTTCGGCTGCCCATCATACCGCGATGGTACGCGCTGACGTTCCACACACCGACATCGTCGGTCATGATGACCAAAATGTTGGGCTTGCTTCGCTTCGTCGCTGCGGGTGGTTGTACCGGTTCCATGATTGAGGGCCTCTCGAAGCTCGTGTGTTCGACTGTCGACGCGTTTCGGCAACGGCGCGGGTGGCCGGTTTCGGCCTTCCCGCTCATATTCCATCCAAGTTACCGGACCACCGAGGCGCTCAAGATTGATGCGTCACGGTCTAGCTGGATGAATGCCGCTTATCAGATCGTGCAGCCAGCGCAGGGCTTCCAGCGTGATGAAACCGGTTTGCGCCACGACGATCGGCAAAGCCCCCCCCCCGCCGCCAAGTAGTTGGGTCCGATCTGAAGGCCTGTTCGGCAGAGGGGCCTCGTTTTGCGCGGCCTCCGGGTCAGCATCGCAGCCTGATAGGCTTGTCCTCCATCACAGCGCTTTGGGGGCCTCGTTTCGCGGGGGCTTAGCTCCTATCCCATCGTCATGGTTACCGCTTCGAGCGGATGACGCATCACCTCACCGGCGCAAGCCGGAACTACCGAAGCCCTTATAGAGCTTCTCTATAGCCCGTTCAAAAAAACGTCGCCGAAGCCAACACGCCGCAATTGACCCATTGTGGAAAATGGAAAACGAAAATTATCAACGCTATGCGCGAGGGTCATGCCCCCTGGGGACGGGCGTGGGGGCCGACCGTGAGGTTCCCGCCGGCGGGTCTGCAAGCGGGCCGGCGCCCACCCTGCGTGCGCGCAGACTGACGTCGATCATTCACGACTCTTGCATGACTGCGCCCATGCTTGTTCGTTGATTCCCTAACGCGCCATCATGTACACTGCGTCGCATGAATCGCGCGGCGAGAAAGCCGTCGCGATGAAAGAGGCCGGGCGACCGAGTGCGATCGCGCCGGCCACGTCAAACGAAAGGACTAGTTTCGCGTGGAAAACGGAGATATACCAAACGGCACATCGCAGCGCCCGTCAAAGCGGCGCAAGGGACGCTTGCAGCTTGCCGGCACTGCCCGCAATCAAGAGGCGCCGTAAAGAGATCGTGGTTTACCTTGACAGACTGCGCCACGAGTGCGAGCGCACGATTCGCAAGGCCAGCGGTCTCCACGAGTTCTTTAAGTCCGATCTGGAGGCCATCAAGGCGCGGCCACTCCGCGAAGTTCGTAGAGCCCTCGCGGACGTCTTCGACCTGGATACGGACCCCTACGGCCCGCATCAGGATTACATAAGTCTGGTGTCCTCTACGATCGCGGAGATGGTCGGTATCGCGCGCTCTCCGCGCGATGGCGAAACGTTGCTCCAGTGGCGCAACCGCGTTATGAGCGTCATTTTCGATTGGGACGACGATCCGCCGCGCAGTCGTCCCGGCGATCTGACCACACAAAAAGCGCAGCCGGCGAAAGCGCGACCAGCGTCCAAGGGCGTGACACCTGCGCCCTCCGCCGACATGGCTCTCACAGAAGCGCTGCGCATCGCGCGCGAGGCCCAAGATGCCTCAGTAGAAATCGATTGGACTGACAATCCCGCCTCCGATCGCGAAGCAGAGCTTCGACTAGCGATCATTCGCCGGATTGAATCCGAGCAAACAGCATTCTGGGGTCAGCCGTCGTACTACGGTCTGCTTTCGCTGCAAGACCTTGCGCCGAATGCTGAGGCAACCGGCCAGGACCTGTACGACGCGATTAAACGATGGCGAGTCCGGTGCCACGAATACCGTGTCGAGCACAACGCTAAGGAGCGTCGACGGTTGCTCGATGCCGCTCGCAAAGGCATAGACGAAGCCTCGAGCGGTCGGTAGCAACGCGGCCGAAGCTGTCATCCAGACCAAGATCAAGGGGGCATCTGCATAGGTGCCCCTTACTCGTGCGCCACTAAGAGCGCTATGAACCCCAGAACTGCTATTGGCGGTCTTAGCGCTCTTAGTGCGGCTTTTGCCCTTGCCGCTGTCGGGGCCCCATACGCCTGCTCTCTCCCTGAAAAGAGCCTCGTTTAAATCGGGAGGGCAACCGTTTGGCAACCGCGACCCTTTTCTTGTGCTAAAAAGCCTATACAATAAGGCTGGTTTTTATGGGATGGCCGGGAGTCGAACCCGGATGCTCCTTCGAGCAACGAATTTTAAGTCCGTCGTGTCTGCCTATTCCACCACCATCCCGAGCCGGCTACTGCCGATAATGCTCGACGACGTCCTCACTGCGTATGTGTGCGACGCTCGGATCTTGGCCGGCGTTGCGTCGCGCGCGGCGTTGGCGCAAGAGGTCCCAATATCGATCGAGCTGCACCGAGATCGTATCGAGGCGCTCGCGATCTTCCGCCGTCAGCTTGCCACGCTCGCCGTGCTCGAGCAAGCGGTGCTCTTGTTCGACAAGACTCTCGATGTGGTTGCGTAGTTCCGTATCGTTCATGGACGAAATCCCCTTCGTATCTCGGGACCTGCGCGCATGGTCTGAGCCGCTCCTCCCGCAGCATCCCGTTCCTGAAGAAGAATGCCGAGAAGCAAATCCGCGGTCGTCGCTATGGCCTGGTCCCGGCCTAACGTCTCGAGCGCGGCGTCGAGCACGATGATCCCGGCCGGGAGAATGTCCGCGCGCTGCGGCCTCATTCCGGTTACCGCCTTGCGCTTGTCGAGTTTCATTGCCAACAGCCGTTCGAGCGTGCGCTGCAGATCGGCGCGCGTAAGGGGAACCGACGAAACGGGCACACGGCGTGCCTTCACGATCGCCGCCGTTGTCGTCGCGCTTCCGCCGACGAAGGCGAGCCGTTCGACGGCGGCGCACTGCGCCAGCGGTTTGAGCGCTTGGCGTGCAATGTCCCTCGCGTTGCTGACGTCCGCGTCGTCGATCGTGCCATCGCGGCCTGTAAGCAGGGGCACCGCTTCGGTCAAACGCACGGCGCCGATTTCGCACGAAACGACGGTTTGCGGCTGCAGAGAATCGCCGGCGGCATACTCGGTGCTTCCGCCGCCCATGTCGAGCACGCCGACCCGCTCGCCGCGCAACATACCGAATGCGGTCAACGCGCCGCGATACGATGCCGCCGCTTCCTCTTCGCCTGACAAGATTCGCAAAGGAACGCCGAGCAATTCCGCAACGCGCTCCGCGAACTCTTCCTGATTCTCGGCCCGTCGCAGCGCGCTCGTCGCGACGGCAAAGAGGCGCACGTAATGGCCCCTGACCGCACGGGCCAACTGCGCGGTCGCATCGAGCGTTCGTTTCATCGGCTCGTCGCCGAGCCGGCCTCGCTCGCCTAAGCCTTCGCCGATGCGCGTGCCGGTCGAGCGCGTCACCTCGATGCGCGGATTCTCCGGCGCCACGTCCGCAAGCAGCAACCGTGTCGAATTGGTGCCGATCGAGATGATCGCGAATCGCTTGCTCAGCGGCGCACTCCAGGAAGCGCGGCCTACTGGCCCTGATGCCTTGCTTCGAAGAGCGCGGCTCGTCGTTTCTTTCTCAAGAAATGCCGTTCGGCCGCCGGGAGACCGTCGGGCACCTCCCATTCTTCGGTGCTTTTGAGGAACGACGAAATTTGTTCTTCAAAAGCATCGTCGTGAAGCTGTGGCGCGAGGGAGACGGCACAGCGCCGCCCTTCGCGACGCACCTCGAATGCGAGGCGTTTGTGACGATTCAGGGACTGCTGGTATTGGTCGCGGTGTGTTTCGACGTCGGACGCGCTCGCGCTGGCGAGATCGCCGTCGTCGAGGCGTACCGTCGCACCGTACGCGTTCAGGTTGATAACGATACCTCCGGCGGTGTCGCTCACGGACCGTCCGACGGTACCGCAGACGGCGCTGGTTGGGGCGAAACGAAAATGAGCGCCTCGTTGGGTCGCACCAGCCGCAAACGATCGTGAATCTCCGGAATCGTTCCCTGCGGATCGCGAAGGCGCCGCAACTCCCGCTGCTGTTCTTCGCGACGCCGTTCCAGCGCCGAGATGTCGGAGCGAATCGCCGACAGCTCGCGCGCGGCAACCAGATTCTGGCCGATCGCCCGCGCAAACTGGATTGTAACGAGCGTCACGACGAGCAGAGCGAAAAAGACCACGATCATGCGGCCGGCCAGGCGAAGCGCGGGTCGCATGCGTCGCGTCACTGCACCGTTCCGGTCGGTTCCAAACTCTCCGCCCGCCATTCCCCTAATCGGCGATATTTTCCATACCGCTCGTCGAGGAGTCTTTCGACTGAGAGCGCCGACAGACGCGTTAAAGCCGCTTCAATAGAGTCGAGCGTTCGCGTCACAACGTCTTGTGGGTTTCGGTGGGCACCACCGACCGGCTCGGCGATGATTTCGTCAACGACACCGAAGCGGTGCAAGTCATCGGCAGTCAACTTCAACCGAGCCGCCGCTTCTTCCGCCTTGCCCGCGTCGGACCAGAGGATGGCGGCGCAGCCTTCTGGCGACGCCACCGAGTAGGTGCTGTATTCGAGCATGAGGACGCGATCGGCGATCGCCAGCGCCAGCGCTCCGCCTGAGCCGCCTTCACCGACGACGGCAGCAACGATTGGAACGCGCGCCGTCGTAAACGTCTGCAGGCAGGTCGCGATCGCTTCGGACTGCGCGTGCTCTTCGGAGCTTATTCCGGGGTCGGCGCCTTTGGTATCGACGAACGTGACGATCGGCAGGTTTAAGCGAGCCGCGAGTCGCGCGAGCCTGCTCGTCTTACGATAGCCTTCCGGTGTGGGCATGCCGAAGTTGCGCCGCAAATTCTCTCGAGTATCCCGGCCGCGCTGCTGACCCACGACCATAACCGCGCGCGAGCGCAGGAACGCAAAACCGCCGACGATCGACGGATCGTCGCGGAAGTGCCGATCGCCGTGCAGTTCGTCGAACCGGTCGAAACTCGAGATGTAGTCGAGGGAGGTCGGACGACGCGGATGGCGCGCCATGTGCACCTTTTCCCAGGGGGAGAGCGTACCGAAGAGCTCCTGCAGTATGGCTTGGTACTTCTCTTGGAGCGCGGCAATCTCGGCAGACATGTCGCGCGGCTGAGCTGCCGAAGCTTCGCGCAGCTCGGCGATGCGCCGCTCCAGCTCGAGCAAGCCCTTCTCGCGCTCGACGATGATGTTATTGCTCACGCCCTTCGCCCTTCGACTCCGCCGCTGCGCGGCTCCGCTCAGGATGACATCCGTATTCGAACAATCGAACCAGCGTCTCTTTCAGTTTGCGGCGATCGACGACCATGTCGATGGCGCCTTTTTCCAGCAAAAACTCGGCCGTTTGGAACTGGTCGGGCAAGCGCTGCCGAATCGTCTGCTCGATCACGCGCCGTCCGGCAAAACCAATCATCGCTTTCGACTCGGCCACGACGACGTCAGCTTGAAACGCAAAGGATGCTGCCACACCGCCGGTAGTCGGATCGGTGAGGACGACGACGAAGAAGTTGCCGTCCTCCATGAATCGAGCGACCGCGGCCGTCGTCTTCGCCATCTGCATGAGGGCGAGCATGCCCTCCTCCATGCGCGCGCCCCCCGATGCCGCGAAGATTAGGCAAGGTATCTTTCGGCGGCGCGCCTCTTCGAGCAGCAGGGTAATTCGTTCACCCGTTACGCGCCCCATCGTACCGCCGCGGAAATGAAAATCCATGACTCCCAATGCGACCGGGAAGCCCCCCATCGTCGCAAAGCCGCACACGACCGATTCCGACAGGCCGCTTTGCTCTCGATCCGTTTGTAGCTTCGCCTGATAAGCCTTTTTGTCGGACCAGCCCAGCGGATCGCTCGCCATCACGTCATGACCGATTTCCGCAAACGCTCCGTCTGCGATCGAGGCGATGCGATCGTACGCGCTCATCCGAAAATGATATTCGCATCGCGGACAGACGTCGAGGTATGCCGCTAAGTCCCGCCGGTAAAGCACCTCGCCGCATTTTGGGCACTTGCTCCACATGGCGGCGTCATTGCGCTGCGCCTCTTTCGCACGGCGGCTCGGAAGCCACTCGGGCATCGGCATCAGACTTTGCGCGCCTTGGCCGGCTGCGGCAGAACCAGCGCCGCGTAGAGCCGCGTGAGCTGCTTGAGGTAGTTGAAAACCTCCCTCTGATTGAGCTTCGATACGCCTGCGACCCGATCGGTGAAGATATACGGGATCTCGATCGCCTCGCCGTATCGCGCCTTCGCGATCACCTCGAGGCCGATTTTGAAGCCGATCGGATCGAGTGCCACGCCGGCGAGCGCATCGCGCCGGACGAGGAAGTATCCGCTGGTGACGTCTTTCACGCGAGTGAGCGGCCTCGCGAGCCAGCAGGCGACGCGAGAGGTAATCACACGGCTGGCCGGCCAATTCACGATGGCGCCGCCGCGAACGTAGCGGCTTCCGACGGCCAGCCCGTATTTGCCCGTCTCCAAGGCTGCAACCATATGGGGCAGGACGGTCGGGTCGTGACTGAGGTCGGCGTCCATCGCACCGAGCGCGACCGACTCGGGCCGCGCGATTTCCCAACCTTCGATGACCGCACTCGACAAGCCAAGCTTGCCGCGACGGTGAAGGCAACGAACCGGCAGGCGTGCGGAGAGCTCGTCGACGATCGCGCCGGTACCATCGGGAGAATTGTCGTCGACGACGATGATCTCGCCGTCGAGTGCGTGCGCGCGGAACGTCGCATCCAGCGAAGCGAGCAGCGTTCGAATACCGGCAGCCTCGTTGTACGTCGGAATGACTATCGAGAATGGAAGCGCCATGACGAATCGCTGGTTCTACGACGCCAAGGCGCCTATCACCGCCAAAAGCGCCATAGCGGCGGTATCCGTCCGCAGAATGCGTTGGCCAAGTGAAAGTAATGCGGCTCCGCGCCGCGCGGCACGCTCCGCTTCTTCGTGCGTGAAACCACCTTCCGGCCCGACGACGACGAGCACGCGGCCGTGCGCAGGAAGCGCGCCACGCAGTCGTTCGCACAAGGGAACCGACGCAGCCAGCTCCCACGCAAACAGCACGGCGCCGTATTCTTCGAATCGTTCGAGCAGCGCGTCGAACGATAAGGGCGCTCGTATCTGCGGAACGTCACGCCGACCGCTCTGCTGGGCGGCGCTGCGTGCCAGACGGCGCCAACGGTCGAGCTTTTCCACGCCGATCGCTCGTGCGACGCTTCGCTCGCAATAGAACGGAAGGAAGGCGTTCGCGCCGAGTTCTGTGCCCTTCTCGACGACGAACTCCATCCGGCGTCCCTTCGGGACGGCCTGCGCTACGTCGAGCAGCGGCTTCGCATTCCGGCCGCCGTCGCCGAGAATTTCGCGCAACGTAGCGCGAATGGTTCTTCCGGTGCCGTCGATCGATGCCGCAAAAGCCGTTCCGGCGGAATCGACGATCTGGATGCGGTCGCCCTCGTGCAGGCGTAGCACTCGCTCGATTTTGCGCGCGTCGCTCCCGCCGATCTCGACGGCGCTGCCGAGCGTCCGCACTCCCTCGACGAAGAAGCGGCGGGCCGCGCTCAACTCATTGCGGACGGAACGCGTCCTTCACACGCTCGAAGAAAGTGCGGTCTTCAATTTCATCGCCCGCGGCGATCGCGTATTCCTCAAGCAGTTCACGCTGGCGTTTGTTCAACTTCGTCGGAACGACGACGTGCACCGTGACGTGATGATCGCCGCGCTGCGCGCCGCGTACGCTCGGCATGCCATACCCGCGTAAGCGCACCGTCGTTCCAGATTGGGTTCCGGCGGGAAGCGTCAGCTCGACCTCGCCCGCCAATGACGGTACTTCTATCGTTGCTCCCAGCGTCGCTTCGGTAAAAGTTACGGGCACGTCGGCAAACGTGTCGCGTCCATTGCGCTTGAAGAGCGAATGAGGCGTAATCGTCAAGTACACGTAGAGGTCGCCGGAAGGCCCGCCGCGGGTACCGGCTTCGCCGTTTCCGCCAATTCTTATTCGTGAACCGTCGTCGACGCCCGGCGGCACCTTGACCGTCAGCCGCGCCTCCGTTTCCCGGCGCCCGAGTCCGGCACAAGATTCGCACGGCTGCGCAATCACGTGGCCTTCTCCGCCGCAGCGGGCGCACTCGCTCTGCGTCACGATCTGACCGAGCGGACTTTGCCGCGCCGTTCGCACGATGCCGCTGCCGCCACAGCGCTCGCACGGCACAATCATCGTTCCGGGCGTAGCGCCGGTTCCTTTGCATGTCTCGCACTGCGTCAAGCGGTCAAAGACGATCTCCTTCGTGGTTCCGTGGAAGGCCTCTTCGAGCGTAATTTCCACGTCGTAGCGAAGATCCGACCCGCGTTCCGGTCCCGCGCGGCGCGGCTGGGCCGTGCCGCGCACGTTCCCAAAGAACATATCGAAAATGTCGCCGAATGAGCCCTGGCCGAAGCCAAAATCCCCCTGGTCTGCTCCGGCACCGTTGCCGACGTAGCCAAAACGGTCGTACTGCCCGCGCTTTTTCGGATCGGAGAGCACCTCATACGCTTCGTTGATCTCTTTGAAACGGTGCTCGGCTTTCGATTTGTCATGCGCGACGTCGGGGTGGTGCTCGCGTGCCAGCGCGCGATAGGCTCGCTTGATATCCTCCGCCGAAGCGCCCCGGGCAACGCCGAGGATCTCGTAATAGTCCCTCGTGGGCATCTTATGCGTTTGGTATATCTTCGACGTCGGAGAGTCGCTGGCTCAACGTTTCAGCGGTACCTGAGGCAAGTGCGAGCAGGCGCGCGTACGGCATTCGCCGCGGCCCAAGGATGGAGAGCATTCCCAGTGCGTGCGAGCCAAAACGGTAGGGCACCGTCACGACGGAGAGATCGGAGAGCTCTTCGCTACCGAGCTCGTGTCCGATCTTCACGCTCGCCGCATCGGCATTCATGGCATCGGCAACCACTTCGTACAGGGTCTTCTGCTCCTCGACGATGCGCAAGATAGAACGAAGCTTACGAAGGTCTTGAAACTCCGGCTGATCGAGCAAGTTCTGCGCGCCGGCGGCGGCGATCGTCGGCTGTTCGCTCGAGCGCGCCGTCAAGGCGGCTGCCACGACGGCGCTGCGCAGGTCGTCGGAGACGCCTGCTTCTTGCGCTGCCTGCGAGATTTCGCTTTCCGTAACGTAGCTGAGGGAGCAGTTGGCGAGGCGGGCGTTGAGCGCGTTGGAAAAGCGCGTAAGATCGTCGGGATGCACTTCGGCGCCGAGCTCGAAGAGGCTCTGTGCAGCGACGCCCAGCGACGTCACGACGATCGCGACGCCCGTGTGCGGCGAAAGCCAGATCAGCTGGATGTGCTTGAAGAGCTGCGCCTCTTGTTGCGGCTTGGTAACGAACGCCAAGTTGTTTGAGAGCCGCCCAAGCAAACGGGTGGTGTGATCGATGATCTCGTCGAGCTCGCGAGAGGCGTCGCCAAGCTCGTCGCGTATCCGGCGGCGATCGTCCTCGGTCAGTTCCTCGTGCTGCATCAAACGGTCCACGTAGGTGCGGTAGCCGGCATCGGAAGGGATCCGCCCGGCCGAGGTGTGCGGCTGGACCAGATAGCCTCCCGCTTCGAGCTCGGCCATTTCGTTGCGGACCGTCGCCGAGCTGATGCCGAGATTGTATTTCTGCGTTAAGGAATGGGAGCCGACCGGCTCGGCGGTGGCGATATACTCATAAACCACCGTTGCAAGGATGTAGGCCTTCCGCTTCCCGAGGCCGCTGCTCTCTATCACGCCCTTACTGTAGCACTCCCGCCGCGGGAGTGCTAGCAGACGGGTCGGGAAGCGCCCGCTCGATTGCCTCCGCCAGCTCGGCCCAGCTTAAGCCGCCGACCGACACGTAGGAGACATTGCCGCCGGGGTCGAGCACCAGCGTGACCGGAATCGCCGACACCGAATAGATGTGGAAGACGGCGCCCTCCAAGTCTTCTACCAGCGGCAAGGGGATTTTCCAATGACGTAAGTAGGTCGCCGCTACGTCGGGTTGCTCGTCCGAAATGGTAACGACGGCGACGCGATTGCCGAACGTCTCGCGAGCGCGCACGAACTCTTTGAGCTCTTCGGTGCATGCGTGACACCAGGTTGCCCAGAAGTCGATGATAACCACTCGGCCGCGAAGATCCGAGAGATACTGGTTGCCGCGCGCGGTGGGAAATGCAAAGTTGGGCGGTGGCGCGTCGTAATGGATTGTCGCGAGCCCCGTTGACGGAGCGGTCAGCGCCGCGAGGACGAGTGCAGCCAACATCTCAGACGCGTCCAACATTCGGCAGGCATGGCTCTGCCGCCTCGGAACTTGTCGCGCATGACGCGCTTTGCGATCGAAGCCCTGCTTGACGAGAGCCGGCGTTTCCCGCCTTCCGCGGAGTTCGCCGCTCAGGCAAACGCAACCGCCGATGTCTATGCGGAAGCCGAACGCGACTATGCAGCTTTTTGGGCATCATGGGCCCGCCGGCTCGAATGGATCAAACCTTTCACGCTGGCGTTGGAATGGAACGAACCGTTCGCGCGCTGGTTTGCCGACGGACAACTCAACGCATCGGTTAACTGCCTGGATCGCCACGTCCGCTCGGGCCGCGGCGAGAAAATCGCGTACTACTTTGAGGGCGAAACGGGTGACCGCAGAACGATCACGTATCGCGAGCTGCTCGAAGACGTCAACCGCTTCGCCAACGGCTTGCGTAAGCTCGGAATTCGTCGAGGCGATCGCGTTGCGATTTACATGCCGATGATCCCGGAGCTTCCGGTCGCGATGCTTGCCTGCGCGCGAATCGGCGCCGCTCACTCGGTAATTTTCGGCGGCTTTTCTCCTGAATCGATCGTCGACCGAGTCAACGACGCACAATGCGTGGCGCTGATCACCGCCGATTTCGGTTGGCGGCGCGGAAACAAGGTGCCCCTAAAACGAAACTGCGATATCGCCATGGAGCGGACGCCCTCCATCGCGCACTGCATCGTCGCTCGGCGCATCGGCGACGAAGTTTTCATGCACGAAGGGCGCGACTACTGGTGGGACGAGGTGGTCGCCGGTCGATCCACGCAGTGCGAGCCCGAGCCGATGGACGCCGAAGATCTGCTCTTTCTTCTTTATACGAGCGGGACGACCGCCAAGCCGAAGGGCGTGAAGCACACGACCGCGGGATACTTGACTCAGGTGGCGATGACCCACAAGCTCGTCTTCGACTTGAAGGAAGATGGCGACATCTATTGGTGCACTGCCGACATCGGATGGGTCACCGGACACTCGTACATCGTCTATGGGCCGCTGGCCAACGGCGCGACGAGCGTCATCTACGAAGGCACGCCCGATTTCCCCGACAAGGACCGCTTTTGGGAAATCGTCGAGCGCTACGGCGTGACGATACTCTACACCGCACCGACCGCGATTCGAACCTTCATGAAATGGGGCACAGAGTACCCCGCACGGCACGATCTCTCATCGCTGCGACTGCTCGGCACCGTCGGTGAGCCAATCAATCCCGAAGCATGGATCTGGTATCGCGAATGGATTGGCGAAAACCGCGTGCCGGTCGTCGACACGTGGTGGCAGACCGAAACGGGCGGCATCATGATTGCGCCCTTACCCGGGGTGACGACGCTGCTTCCGGGCAGCGCGACCAAACCGTTGCCGGGTATTGGCGCCGATATCGTCAACGATCGCGGGGAATCGGTGCCGCTGGGCGGCGGCGGTTATGTCGTGCTGACGCGGCCATGGCCCGGGATGATGCGCGGAATCTGGGGCGACGACGAGCGTTACGTGCAAACCTACTGGACGAGGTTCCCGCACGTTTATTTTGCCGGCGACGGTGCCCGCCGGGATGCGGAGGGCAACTACTGGTTTATGGGGCGCATCGACGACGTCATGAACGTCAGCGGACATCGCATCTCCACCACCGAGGTCGAAAGTGCGCTCGTCGACCATCCGGCCGTCGCCGAAGCTGCAGTCTGCGGAAAACTCGACGAAACGACGGGCCAGGCCGTCTACGCCTTCGTTTCGCTCAAGGGTATAGAGAGCGGATCGCCGGAGTTCGCCGACGAGCTGCGCGATCACGTCGCGGAAAAGCTGGGCAAATTCACGCGTCCCAAGTACATCACGTTTACGCAAGAACTGCCCAAGACGCGCAGCGGGAAAATCATGCGCCGTCTCTTGCGCGATATCGCCGAGGGACGCACGCTCGGCGACACGACGACCCTCGCGGATTCGTCGATCGTCAAGGAGCTTCAAGAGCGCGCAAAGGTCGAGGTCACCCAGGAAGAATGACCGCTAGGCGTTACTCGCCGTCGAAATAGTCCAGCTCGGGGCTCGCGCGAACGATGATGCTCTCGCGATCTCGGACGATCGGCGTCTCAAAGTCGACCAGCAGCTTGTCGGAATCGGGATAGTAGCAAGCCTCGGCCGCTTCCGTGCGGCCCAAGAGAAGCACCGTCGCCGGCGAGTCGCTTTCATTGAGCAGTTGGTGAGTTCCGCTCTCTCCGACGGGCAACGCAATGAAATCCCCTTTCCGGCAGCGCACGGTCTCCGACAACGCACGGACGCTCGGCTCACCGTCTAGGACGAAGAACATTTCCTCTTCGCGCGCGTGAGCGTGAAGCGGACAAAAGCGGTGACCGGGTGCCAACGTGCTCACCCGATATCCCAACTTGCGTGCGCCGATCACGAACCCCACTTCGGAATCAACTAACCGAAACGGCTCCGGCTGCGCATCGCGCTCGTCTCGCTGATCGCGAAATTCCAGTTCGTCGAGATTGATGCGGTGCAGGCTTGCGCTCGCGCGCGCATACAGAAGCCGGTAGAGCGCGTCGTATGCCCCGCTAAAAATCGAGTGGCCACGGCCTACCAGCAGCCTCTCGGGATTCAACCGCAGAATCCACCGCAATCCAAGCGCAGCTTTGCGCACATCGGCGTATTCCGCGTCGGGCAGCAGCGAGAGCGCGCCGGCGGGAGTTCCAAGGATCGAGTCACCAACCACTACCGTGCGGTGGGCTGGGATGCTGACGGCGAACTCTTCTGCGCTACTTTGATACCGCAGCCTAACCGCGAACAGGCCCGGCGAGATTTCTTCTCTATGGATCGGTTCCCTCAGAATCGCGGCGCCGTAACGGCTCGCGAACGCTTGCGCGTCGCGTTCGTGGCGGGGCGTCGTCACGACAATCTTTGCGACACCGCCGAGCTTCTCGATGTGCGCGTGCGCCGGCTCGTCGAGCGGTAGCGGATCGATGACGGTATTTCCGGCTTCGGCCGAAAAGAAGTAACTGTTTGAGAACAGCGAATGGCCCTCTTGCCGCTGCGACCAAAGGTACGCATTTGGAATACTGAGCGCTTCTAGCACGGACGCACCTCGAAGATTCGGACCAGCCTCTTTCCGATAAAATGCGCTTCCTCTCCTATGCCGTCTCAGTGCTCCAGGGGCTCGGCCGTGCGCCGGCTAAGTCTCGGTCTTCTGCGGAGGGTGCGATGCAAACGGTTCACGTGCGCGTTTTCTTCATTCTGCTTCCCTTGGCACTGGCAGCTTGCGGCGAGTCAGAGCATCTCATAAGCCAGTCTGCCGTTGCTTACGCGAGCGGCGCACATCGGTCCGACTTCTACCAGCCGTTAGCCGAAAAGGATAGGTGGAAGTACGTTTGTCGCGACATAAAGGGCGGCGGGGAAAACGGCAACCATCCTTTCGACGTCGAAAACAGAGTGGTCGGCAAAACGATTGTAGGCGGGAAGGCGGTATACGAGTTTTCGCTTGCGATTCCCAAAGTACCCAGTAAGCGGTTACGCGTCGATACGGTCATTGAGCTCTTAGCCAACGACCGGTCCGGCAACGTCCGGATCTACGGATACTTGATCCACGGAAAGGTCGTTCCCATCGCACCGACCGTGTTCGTGACGGCGCATCCTCCGGGCGAGACGCATAAAGCCTTCAACTACCGGGGGCCTCGCGGGAAAATCATCGATCGAATATTTTTTGGCCTCGAGCAAAGCAACAAAACGAAGTTTGGAACCTTCGAGGTAGCTCCGTATTTCGAAAGCCATAGCACGCACGACTACGGTTACGCGAAGGGTTGGGGCATCGTCGAAGAAGATCATGGCCCAAACTATGAAGTCGACTGCCTGATCACCGCCATTAAGCTCCAGTAGGATCGGTCGTCGAAGGACGCCGTTCATCCGCGCGCCGGGGCCGCGACGTTCTCTTCTCGTGACAGCTCTGGCGGCCGGCCACACGGTAGCGCGTCCAGGCGCGGTCCAGCGGCAGCGTCGAAGGCTCGACGCGGGTATGCCCTCGGCCGACCATAGCGACGAAGATCTAGCCGTAGCGTTTGCCGCGCACGAGCGCTGGGCTTTCGCGCAAGCGTACCGCCAATATGCGTCGCTGCTCTATTCAGCCGCGTATAACGTGCTCCGCAACGGCGAAGAGGCCCAAGATTGCGTTGGAGACGCCGTCGCCAGGCTCTGGCGCGCGCCGCACGCGTATTCGTCAGCGCGAGGCAGTTTGCAAAGTTTTCTCGTCGTCTGCGTTCGCAACGAAGCAATCTCGCGACGGCGGCGGCAGGATCGCAGGTTGCGCCTGGAGCGCCGTCTTGCCGTCATGTCACCGGAGCACGACGAGATTCGGCTCGCCGATCCGGTCGAACGCAATCGCGTTCGTCTGGCGCTGCTCGAGCTTGCGCCCGAGCAGCGCGCGCCCCTCACGCTTGCGTACTACCAAGGAATGACTCACACCGAGATCGCCGCAGAACTCAAAGAGCCGTTGGGCACCATTAAAAGCCGCATAAAGCTTGGCCTTGGCAAGCTTGCGTCGGCCCTCGAGCCATTCCGCGATGCTGGGAACGACCGTTCATGACCGACGACCATATCGCAGACGTTGCGGACCTATATGCGCTCGGCGCGCTCGACCCCCGCGAGCACGCGAGAGTCGAAACGCATCTGAGGGAGTGTCCGACGTGCGAGCAAATCGTCGGCGCCGCCGAGCGAGACGTCGCGTTGATCGCTTCGATGGAACCGCATCAAAAAGCGCCGCCCGAACTGACTGCGCGCATCGACCGCACGCTCCTAGCAAACCAGGTAAGTCGCTCTGCCGCCGCCCGCCGTCAACCGTGGACGCTGGCCGCAGCGCTCGCTGCAGCTCTGCTGATTGGTCTGCTGCCGTCGGCGTACTTCTGGTCGGAATACCGCGCGCTCCACGGTGCCATGCTCGTTCAGGACGCGGCGATGGAGCGCCTCGCGAGCGCTGCTCACCGAACCGCCGCGTTTCGGGCCGGCCACGGTGGCTCGCCCGCCGAAGTCATCTACGCGCCCGACGGCTCCTGGTACCTTGTCGTGGTTCGGGATACATCTCGGACCCTTGCGGTGGCCTGGATGCACGACGACGAGCGCACGATGCTCGGCAGCGCGGTGCCGCGCGGAAACGTCGCTACACTCTATCTTCCGAAAAGCCATCGCATGGACCGGCTCGCGCTCATGGATGGCAATCGGATCGTCGCTCAGGCGACTCTTTCCTGGCAAAGAACGATTCCAAGTCGTCAAGGCGCTCGATCCGGGTAGCCGGAGGCAACGCGGCGAGAATCGTCGTCCCGTAACGGGTCGACGATGCGCGACCGTCGAGCAATGCGACGAGACCGCGGTCGCTGCTGCTGCGAATGAGTCGTCCAAAGCCTTGTTTGAGACGCACGGTGGCGGCCGGAATCATATAGTGCTCGAAACCGTCGAGACCGCGCGCCTCCAGCGCGCGTACGCGAGCCATGACGAGCGGATCGCTGGGTGAGGGAAACGGCAGCCGGTCGATGATCACGCAGGAGAGCGCATCGCCCACAACGTCGATCCCTTCCCAGAACGTCGCCGTAGCAAAGAGCACCGCACCCGGCGTCCGCCGGAACCAGTCGAGCAAATGCGCACGGGGCAACTCGCCTTGAAGTCGTACGGGGAAGGCGAGGCGCTCGGACACGAGACGGTGGACCTCGCGCAGCCGCGCGTATGAAGTGAACAGGACGAACGCGCGGCCGCCCGTTCGATCGAGGCACTCCTCCACGAGCGGCGCGGCGCGCCGCGCAAACTCCGAAGATTTCGGATTCACCTCGGCGGGTGCGATGAAAAGCCGCGCCTGCCGTGCATAGTCAAAAGGAGATCGCGCGATGAGCTCTTCCGTATCGTCGATGCCGAGCGTGCGCCGCAGAAAATCGAACGAGCCATCGGTCGTCAGCGTGGCGCTCGTGAGCACGACGCTCTGCGTGCGCGAAAAGAGCGTAGCTCGCAAAAAGTCGGCCACCTCGTGAGGCGCGCTATTCACACAGTACCGCCCGTCGGCATCGCTGCGTTCAACCCATGAAATGGTTTCCGGAACCCCGGCTTGCGCGCGATCGATGACCGATTGTTGCGCCAGCACCAGACGCAACGCAAGGTCCCGCCGGCGCTCGCCTTCGGCCGGATCCTCAACGCGTCTCTTCAAAGCTGACGGTGAGTTTGCAAAGAGCCAGTTCTCCAAGCGATAGAGCTCGGTGCGCAACGCTTCCAGCGCCGGCCAGGCGTCTTCGTTCGCCGAAAGCGGATAGCGATCGCCCGCGACTACCCCGAGCGCCGACTCGAGCCGCGCGACGCAGCCGTCAAACGCCGTTTCGAAGATCGGCGGAAGCTCGTAGACGCGCCGAAGCTTTCGCAGCATGCGCCCAATCGTGGCGCCCGATAGTACGGCGGTCAGCGCGTCGGTCGCCCAGCGTTCGCATTGATGCGCTTCGTCGAGGACGACGACGTCGTACGGAGGCAAGAGGCCGCCGCCGACGGCAAGGTCTAGGAAAAAGAGCGCGTGATTGACGACGACGAGATCGGCATACTTTGCCTCGTCGCGTTTGGCGAAGAAAAAGCAGTCGCGAAAACGCTCGCAGAGTTCGCCGACGCACTCGTCGGCGTCGGCGTCGAGCTGCTCCCACTCCGCCGGCAGCGGTATGAAGCCCAATTCGGCTCGATCGCCGCTTTGCGTGCGTTCCGCCCAATCCCATATTCGCTGCATCGAACGCGACGGGGCCAGCAACCGGTCCGCGCGGATGCGTTCGAGCTTTTGACGGCAAAGATAATGCGCTCTTCCTTTCAGCAGCGTCACGCGAAGGGATATTCCGAGTGCCGCCTGCACGAGCGGAATATCTTTGCGTACGAGCTGCTCTTGGAGCGCGATCGTTCCCGTCGAGAGCACCACCTTCTTTCGGCTGCGAATCGCCGGGACCAGATATGCCAGCGATTTTCCAACTCCGGTGCCGGCCTCGACGATCGTGTGCGTTTCTTCCATGATGCCGCGCTCGACGAGCTGCGCCATTGCAAGCTGCCCCGAGCGGGGCTCAAAGCCGCTCAACGTCTGCGCGAATGGACCCGTGCCGCCGAAAAGCCGCTCGAGAGTATCGGTCACTGGGCTCGATGCTGTGGATCGTTAGGCGTCTCGTACTCCGTTTCGAGCTCTCGGCCGCTATTGGCATCGACGACGAGCGGTGCAACGCGCCGCGGCGGAAAGTAAAGCGCGTACGTCAGGGCAAAGCCACCCAGCAATCCAGCGACGTGCGCTTGCCAAGAGATTTGCGGCACCGTAAACGTAATGATGAGGTTCAATACGAGGATGCCGATATTGGCGCGCACCAAATTCATCCCGGGCTTTCCAAGCTTGAATCCGATCGCAAAGAGCGCACCGAAGAGCCCGAAGATCGCGCCGCTCGCGCCAACCGTCGGAACCATCGGGTCGCTAAAATAGACGACGCCCAATCCGGAGACGACCAGCGAGACCATGTAGACGACGAACATGCGCCACGATCCCAGTGCCAGCTCGATAAACCGTCCGAGAAACCAGAGCGACATCATGTTGACGCCGATATGGAGCAAGCCGCCGTGCAGAAATGCGCCCGTCAAGATGCGCCACCATTGGCCGTTCTGCAGCACGGCAGCCGGAATCAGCGCGCCGGCGATCAGCACTCGCTCCATTCCGCCGCTCGGGGCTCCGAAGGCGGAGAGCATCCCCGGGCCGCCCACGAATACTTCCCAGAGGTATGCGATGATGTTGACGACGATCAGGAACCGGGTGGTCACGCGATCATCACCGTGCGCGCCAGCTCGAGCGAGATGGCGTGGCGTTCGCCATCGACGTCAATAGTGACCGGTCCCCCGAGCGGCGCCTTGTCAACGACGCAGAGACGGACTCCGGGGCGAACGCCGACGTGGCCGAGATACCGTAAGATCTCGGGCATTTGCTCGGTGACACCTGAAACCGTTACTCGCTCGCCGGTTTCAACCTGAGCCAGCGGGATGCCGATGCGCACCGGCTCCGTGAGATCCGTCGGAGGAATCGGATGTCCGTGCGGGCACGTCTGCGGATCCCCGAGCGCTGCGACCAGGCGCTCCTCGACGCGCGGCGTGATCGCGTGCTCGAGAATGCACGCTTCAGCGTAGACTTCGTCCCACGGCATGCCCAACACGTCGGTAAGCAGCCGCTCCGCCAATCGATTGCGGCGTACGACGCCTACCGCGATCTCGAGGCCCTTTCGCGTCAGCTTGATATCGCCGCGGACTTCGTGTTCCACGTACCCGTCGTTGACGAGCTTCTTGAGCATGCCCGAGACGGATGCCGGCGCGACCCCGAGCTCGGTGGCTAGTGCAGACGTGGTAACGCCCGGCCCTTCGCGCTCCAGACGGTAGATGGCCTTCATGTACATTTCGAATGATTCTGCGAAGTGAGAATGCGAGTGGCCCGGCATACCAATCCTAACTTCTAGGAACGACGGGCAGTTCCGCAATCGCCGCCGCAAGCTGCGCCTGCATCGCCCGTTTTTTTTGCTCGCCCGCGAACGACGCGTCGACGGCGTTGCGGGCGTAACGCTCGAGAGCGGCGCCCCCGGCAACCTCCTCGACGATTGCATACTCCTGCTCGATCGAGGTGCGGAACAGCGCCGGATCGTCGCAATCGATGGTCACGATGCAGCCGCGGCGGTCAAAATCGAGATACGGATGGGGATGAGCGGAGAGCGTTGCGCCGGTCAGCCGGTTCGACGTGGGGCAAATCTCGAGCGGAATCCGGCGTTCCGCCAAAAGTTCGACGGTGCTCGCGTCCTCCAGCGCGCGAATGCCATGCCCGATCCTCTGTGCATGCAGCAGTTCAATCGCGTCGCGCACGCTTGCGGGCCCAACGGCCTCGCCGGCATGCACGACGCGGTGCAGTCCGTTCGCGCGCGCGTACGCAAAGGGCTCGACAAAAAGCTTCGCCGGAAATCGCGCTTCGTCGCCCCCGAGGCCAATACCGATCACGTCCAAATCCGTCATGCCGGCCACGGCGCGTACGGTCTTCATGGCGTTCCCTGCGCCGAAGTTGCGAGTGAGGTCTGCCAAGAGTCTGAAGGTCGCGCGCGGCCGCGCCGCACGAAGCTCTCCGACGATAGCCTCAATCGCCGAGCGGACGTCGAGCGCCGGATTGAAGAACGTCCAGACCGACGGGGAAACGAAAAGCTCGCCGTAGATCACTCGCTGCCGGAGCGCATCTTCTAGGAACTCGCGTGCGAGCCGCCCGTAATCTTCCGGCTCCTGCAAACACCGGCTGACTGCGGCGAAGATGAGCAAAAACTCATCGAAGTCTTTGAACCGATAGGGATCGGATCGATCGACGGATTCGGCCGGCTCGCCGGCAAAGGCATTCGTGCCGGTTCCCGAGGGACGGTACCGTAGCGGCACGCCGTGCTTTTCGGCGAGCTCGACAAACGTGGACGTCCGCAAGCTTCCCTCGAGGTGGCAGTGCAATTGAACCTTAGGAAGCCACGCCGCCAGCGAGCCGATTGCCATCCCGCCGCTTTCGGCATCGCCCCAGCAGGCACCGCGCCGAGCCGCGCCGGGCAGGGGGGCGAAACCCGAGCCGTCGTATTGTAGTCGTCCCTATCGCGGGGTGGAGCAGTCCGGTAGCTCGTCGGGCTCATAACCCGAAGGACGGTGGTTCAAATCCACCCCCCGCAACCAATCGAAGTCCGCTCGTGAAGCACGAGCGGACTTCTCGTTCTCCGATTGTCTCAATCCCGCTCGTCGAGCGTCAATCTTCCTCGGCCGATCTCGTAATCGGCCATGCCGTAATAGATGTCGAATTCCCGTTCGCCGCGCCGGTCGATTCCAGTTGGAAAAACGACGTGACCGACGGCCCCGTGAAGCTCGGCGCCCGCTTGCGGAACGAAGAGAGGCTGCGGCGACCGAAAGACGATGCGGTCGAGCCTTTGCGCATCGTGGATGATCACCCCGGCGCAGTATCGTAACAATGCCTCGTCCTCGGGGTGCGAAAGCTCGTCGACACCATGGATGACGGAGAGCCAGCCCTCAGCGATGCGAACGGGCGGCGCTCCGGCACCTACCTTGATCGTTCCCCACGTAGCCGGCGGTAAAGTGAGTCGGTGCGTTTCGGTCGCTACGCAGAGCGCGTTGATGTCGGCTTGGACGGCATCGAGCGGAACGTACCCAATAGCAATTCCTTCATGTTGGCTCGGCGGAAGCGCTTCAATCGCCAAAAGCGCCTCCTTAGCGTCGCGTACGGCAAGTTGCAAAGTTGGGCGGTGATAGAACGCAAGCGACTCAACGCCGGAGGGTGAAGTAACCGGCTCAGGAAAAAACGCCGCATCCTTATCGGCAAATGGTTCGTCGCTGCCTTCAAATTGCAACAGTCCTAACCGCTTCCAGCGCAGACCGTCTTCCGAGATGGCGACGGCAACTTCGGGGCCGCGCGGTCCAAACGCAACGTACGCCATGACGTAGCGATCGATGGTCCGGACAAAACTGACGCGCGGATCTTCACAGCCGTAACCCTCGGGGCCTTCCCGCACCTCGTACGGCGCCTCCGGTTCGAGAGCGAATCCACAAAATTCGACTTCCAACGAGCCGTCGCTTCGTTCTAGCGCGCGAAACGAGCCGATGCGCGAAACGTTTCCCGGCGCCACCATGCGCGGATAGAGCTGCAATGCGTTGTCTCGAAGGCGGGCGCAGGCGGGATTCAAGATCCCCATGCGCCCGAGCGTCGCGCTCGGCTTCAGGACGATGCCCGAACGGGAAAACTTCAAAGCAAGCCCGTCTCTTTACCAACTCGCTCGAAGGCCGCCAGCGCCCGATCCATCTCGTCCTTCGTGAGCGCGGCGCTGATCTGCACGCGAATGCGCGCAGTCCCCTCGGGCACGACCGGATAGCCGAAGCCGGTAACGAAGACGCCGGCCTTGAGCAGCTTGTCGCTGATCGTAATCGCAAAAGCCGTCTCACCAACGATGATCGGCACGATCGCGCTTTCACTGATCAGCGGCTTGTAGCCGATGCGCTCGAGGCCGGCGCGAAAGTATCGGGTCTTCTCCCGCAGGTCCCCCACGAGCTGCGGGTGCGCGGCGAGGTAATCGATCGCCGCCAGCGAGCTGCACGCTACCGTCGCCGGCAGAGCGTTCGAAAAGAGCTGCGGCCGTGAGCGTTGGATCAGCGTATCGATCAAAGCGCTGCTGCCGGCCACGAACCCGCCGGCCGCGCCGCCCAGTGCTTTTCCGAGCGTGCCCGTGATCACGTCGACTTCACCCGTGAGCCCGTAATGCTCGACCGTGCCGCGTCCGGTCTCGCCCATCACGCCCGTGCCGTGAGAATCGTCGACGACGACGATTGCCCCGTGCCGCTTGGCGAGCTCGACGATTTCCGGAAGCTTTGCAAGATCGCCCTCCATCGAGAAGACCCCGTCGGTCACGATGAGGATCGGAAAGCATCCCGCAACGCTCTGGAGCTTCTCTTCGAGCTGGCCCATGTTCGCGTGTTTGAACCGTTCGCGGCGCGCCTTCGAGGCGAGGCGCACTCCGTCGATGATCGACGCATGATTGAGCTCATCGGAAACGATCGCCGAACCTTCGTCGCAGATCGTCGGAAATAAGCCGGTGTTCGCGTTCCAGCATGATACGTACGAGAGCGCCGCCTCGGTACCCAAGAATTCTGCGATTCGCTCTTCGAGGACCCGATGAATGTCAAACGTGCCGCAGATGAAACGCACCGATGCCGTGCCGGCTCCGTACTTGTCGAGGCCGCGCTTTCCGGCTTCGATGACTTCCGGACGATCCGCCAAACCCAAGTAGTTGTTGCTGGAGAGAACGATGACGTCGCCGGCCTCTTCCATGTGGACTTCCGGCGCCATCGGCGTCGTCAAGTGACGAAGTCGCTTGTAGGTTCCCGCTTTCTTGAGCGCCTCGAGATCCGTTTGGAGCTTCTCTTCGAAGGCTTGATTCATGGCTTCGCAATGTCTCCTTTGAAATCGAGAACGATCTTGACCGCTTTTCCTTTTTCCATCAGGTCGAAGGCACGGTCGAACTCCGTGTAAGGCAGCACGTGCGTAATGATTGCGCCGGGATCGACACGGCCGCTCTTGACCAGCGCTTCGGTCTGGTACCACGTCTCAAACATGCGCCGGCCATTAATGCCGAGTACGGTGAGCCCCTTAAAGATGATGCGCTCGGCCAAATTCAAATCGACCGTACCGGCAGGTATACCCAGTAATGCCGCGGTCGCGCCATTGCGCAAGAGCTGCAGTCCGAGGTCGATCGCCGCCGCGCTTCCGGACATCTCCAGCAACACGTCGGCGCCGTCGCCGCGCGTACGCCGCTTGATTTCGTCGATCAGATCGCCTTGCGAGGAGAGAAACGTGGCGTCGGCCCCGAGCCGTTGTGCCAACTCGAGTTTGGCCGGATTCAGGTCGATCGCGTAGACCGCGGTCGCGCCGGCTGCGCGCGCCACCGGAATCGCCATCAGGCCGATCGAGCCGACTCCGGTAATGGCGACGCTTTTCACGCTGACGCCGGCGGACATCACCGTATGCACGGCGTTCCCCAGGGGATCGAATATCGCGGCGCATTCGTCGGGTATCGCAGGATCGAGCCGCCATACGTTATACTCCGGCACCGCGACGTATTCTGCAAATGCGCCGGCCCGGTCGACGCCGATAATCTCAACCCGTTCGCAGATGTGCGCCTGCCCGGTGCGGCAAAGAAGACACGTGAGGTCCGCGATGTGCCCTTCTGCCGAAACGCGCTCGCCCACCCGGACGGCACAAACGGCGTCGCCGATTGCCGCCACCGTTCCCATGAATTCGTGACCCACCACGAGCGGAGGCTTGATCCGTTGTTGCGCCCAGGCATTCCATCGGTAAATGTGTTGGTCGGTCCCGCAAACGCCCGCTTTTTCGACGCGGATCAATACCTCGGTAGGACGAATCTGCGGCAGCGGGACGTCCGCCAACAAAAAGCCCGGACCCGAACGCGATTTGACGAGCGCCCTCATCGTCGAAGACATGAGGGCGCGGTAATTTCAGGACATGGGGCCAAACCCCCGCAAGCTGCCAGCTACGAGCTAGCCCGCACGCTGGTCGTCCGCGAAGACCGCCATATCGCGAGGAGTAATGAAAACCTCTTCGCCCTTATGCAGTGCGAGCCGGTGAAACTTCTCCTGCGGCATCTCGACGTGAACCGTCGCGCCCCATTCGGCAATCGCCTCAACCTTGACGAGCGGGCCGGCTGCATGGATGTGCTTCGTCGTGGCGCGGAAGTGGTTGGCTCCGTTCGGGTGGCGCGTGATCTCTAAAGCGTGGGGCCGTACGAAAACGATGTGACCCGTATCCTCCCGATCGATATGGGCCATTCCGTTTTCGACTCGTCCGTGGAACAGATTGACGTTTCCCAAGAAGTTATAGACAAATGAAGTCGCGGGGCGATTATAGACTTCGTCGGGCGTGCCAACCTGTTCGATCCGCCCGCCATTCATGACCGCGACCTGGTCGGCGACTTCCAGAGCTTCATCCTGATCGTGCGTCACGAAGACGCTTGTAACGCCGACCTCGTCGTGAAGCTGGCGCAGCCACCGCCGCAGCTCCAAGCGAACTTTTGCATCGAGGGCGCCGAAAGGCTCGTCTAAGAGCAGGACGCTCGGCTCGACCGCGAGGGCACGCGCGAGTGCGACCCGCTGCCGCTGGCCGCCTGAAAGCTGCGACGGATAGCGGCCGGCCTGGTTGCCCAACTGGATCAAATCCAGCAACTCGCCGACGCGCTGTTGAATGCGCGGTGTCGTCGGACGCGTCGAGCGAGGCCGAACCCGCAGGCCGAACGCAATGTTTTCGAAGACCGTCATATGCCGAAAGAGCGCGTAATGCTGAAAGACGAAACCCACTCGCCGCTCGCGTGGGCTGCGATCGCTGATGTCCTCACCGTCGAATTGGACGGTTCCCGAATCGGCGATCTCCAGACCGGCGATGATGCGCAGGAGCGTCGTTTTACCCGAGCCTGACGGCCCGAGCAGCGCCACGAGGCGGCCGCGCGGGATGTCGAGATCGACGTTATCGAGCGCGATGAAACGCCCAAAGGTCTTGGTGATTTGGCGAACGGCGATACTCATGCGAGCCTTCTCCTAAGCGTTCCGACCCTCCACTCCACGAGGCTCTTGACGACGAGCGTCGCCAGTGCCAACAGCGCTAGAAGCGATGCGACCGCAAAGGCGGGGACGTATTGATATTCGTTATAGAGCACCTCGATCTGCAGCGGCATCGTGTCGGTTAGGCCGCGGATGTGGCCCGAGACGACCGACACTGCCCCAAACTCTCCCATCGCGCGCGCATTACAAAGAATGACGCCGTACAGCAGCGCCCACTTGACGTTGGGAAGCGTGACTCGCAAGAAGGTTTGCCAGCCGTTGGCGCCCAGCGTTATCGCCGCTTCTTCCTCATCGTTGCCTTGTACGGCTATCAGCGGGAGCAGCTCGCGTGCGATAAAAGGAAAGGTCACGAAGATCGTTGCGAGCACGATTCCCGGTACGGCAAAAATGAGCTGAACGTTATGCGCCGCCAGCCACGGGCCGAGCAACCCCTGCGCGCCGAAGAGCAGCACGTAGGTCAGACCAGCGACGACCGGGGAGACGGAGAACGGCAAGTCGATCAACGATATCAAGAAGCTCTTTCCTACGAACTCGAACTTGCCGATTGCCCACGCGGCCGCGACACCGAAGACTAGATTCGCCGGGACCGCAATCGCAGCAGCAATGAGCGTCAATCGGATCGCCGACAATGTATCGTGGTCTGTAAAACTGTGGAAGTACGCGACGACGCCCTGCCCGCAGGCAATCGCAAAGATCAGCGCAAGCGGCGCCAACAGGAACACCGTGAGAAAGAGCACTGTCGTACCGATGAGCACCCCGCGAACGAGCGCTGTTTCTGTGATGGCCGGCGCGATGCGCGCGGGGAACGCGCTAACCATCGAGTGCCACTGCGGGAATCAACGGGACGGATTGAGCTGACTCGCGGCCCTCACGGCGGCCGCTCCAGCGCTGCAGCGTATTGATTCCGACGAGCATGACGAACGAGAGCACTAGCATCACGACCGCAATCGCCGTCGCCCCCGCGTAGTCGTACTCTTCGAGCTTCGTGACGATCAGGAGCGGCGTGATTTCCGTGCGCATCGGCATATTGCCGGCAATGAAGATCACCGACCCGTATTCCCCGACGCCGCGAGCAAACGCTAATGCGAATCCCGTAAGGGCCGCTGGAAAAATTGCCGGGTAAAGGACTCGCACGAACGTTTGCAGGCGACCGGCCCCCAAACTAGCGGCGACCTCTTCGAGCTCTTTGTCGAGATCCTCCAGTACCGGCTGGACGGTTCGCACCACGAACGGAAGGCCGATAAAGGTCAGCGCTACGACGACGCCGAGGCGGGTAAAGGCCACGTGGAGGCCGAGAGCCGCAAGCGGCTTACCGAACCAGCCGGTCGTGGCGTAGAGCGTCGTCAGTGCAATTCCCGCCACCGCGGTAGGAAGTGCGAAAGGGAGGTCCACCAGCGAATCCAGGATGCGCTTTCCCGCGAACTGGTACCGCACCAAGACCCAAGCGACGAGCGTGCCGAGAACGAAGTTAACGAGAGCACCGATCAACGACGCCCCAAAACTCAGCTCGTAGGAAGCCAACGCGCGCGCGGTTGTGACGATGCGCCAAAACTCGTGCCAGCCGATCTTCGAAGTTTCGATGAAGGTCGCCGAAAGCGGGATTAGCACGATCAACGACAAGTAGAAGATTGTGAAGCCGAGCGTCAATCCGAATCCTGGAATGATGCTGGGCCGCCGTAGCTGAGGGAGCTTTGCCACGATCGTTACTGATTCGACTGGTAGATTTGATCGAAGATGCCGCCGTCGGCAAAGTATGCTTGCTGAGCTTTCCTCCATCCGCCGAACTTATCGATGTCGACCAGCTTCATCGCGGGAAACTCTGAGGCATACCGCTTGGCAACCGATGCGAGCCGTGGCCTGAAGTAATGCCGCGCGATAATCTCTTGCCCTTGCGGCGAAAAAAGATAGTCAAGGTAGGCCTGAGCGACGCGCCGGGTTCCTTTCTTGGCGACGACGGCGTCCACCAATGCAACGGGCGGCTCTGCAAGGATGCTGAGGGAGGGCCGCACGATCGCGAAGCGGCCGCGGCCCAGTTTGTTTATCGCCAGCAGCGCATCGTTCTCCCAAGCGATCTCGACGTCGCCGATTCCGCGCTCGACGAAGGTCGTCGTCGAGCCGCGCGCGCCCGAATCCAAGACCGGGACGTTTTTGTAGAGCTTGGCGACGAACGCTCTAGCGTCGCTGCCGCGTCGCTGACTTGCCGCGTATGCCCACGCGGCAAGAAAGTTCCAGCGCGCACCGCCCGACGTCTTGGGATTCGGCGTGATGACGGAGATGCCGGGCTTGACTAAGTCGTCCCAGTCCCGAATGTGCTTTGGGTTGCCTTGGCGGACCAACAAAACGATCGTAGACGTATAGGGCGTACTCCGATACGGGAGGCGAGTCTGCCAATTCTCCGGCAGCAGTTTCGCCTTCTCGGCGATGGCGTCGATGTCGTACGCCAACGCGAGTGTGACCACGTCGGCCTGCAGGCCGTCGATGACCGCCCGAGCCTGTTTTCCGGAACCACCGTTCGACTGTTCCACCGTCACCATTTGGCCGGTCTTTGCCTTCCAATACCGGGCAAAGACCGCGTTGTAGTCGTCGTAAAGCTCCCGCGTCGGATCGTAGGAGACGTTGAGAATGGGCGCGGATGCAGGCGGCTGGGCAGCGGCCAAGCCACCCGCGCCAAAAGCGAGCGCGATACATAGTACCAGCGCCGCCTTGGAAGCCCAGGTACTGCGACAACGTCTAAGATCAGATGGAAGCATGTCCTTGCAGGACTCCTTTAAGAGAGAAATGGGTGGAAAAAGTTGCCTTAGGTCATCTATTCGCCGTTTTCGTTAAATGACCCTGGTCATTTATCCGTGAGCCAACCTAGCAGGCTACAGCTTATCCTTAGAAATCGTATTCCAGCATGGCCCGGTTGTACTTGAAGATCGGCAGCCCGCCCAGGAACGTCGAGCCGATTGAAGAGCCCGGCGGGCAATTCGTCGCCGCCGCCCCACAATAGCTATTTGACTGATAGCGTTCGCCATATCGATAGCGCAAAAGTAATCCGTGGTACGGTCCTTTACCGACGTGGCTGAAGCGATAGCGTCCGTCGAGCCACCAGATCTTGGTATTTTCCGGTACTAGCGCATTGCCGTAATTGTACCAGGCATCGGCCCCAAGGACGATCCACTTCTGATTGGTTGAAGTGAACTGCAGTTGCGCTTGCCACGACGACCCGGGGGCCCGCCGATCGATTTGCCCTTGCACGAAGTTCGTCGTGTACAACGGATCGCTCGTCGTGTTATCGGTATACGGGCTCGCCCAACCGCCGTAGTAGATTTGAGTCGTGCCGTTTGGGTTAGTAAAACATTGGCCGGCGTTCAGCGGCAGGAAATATGCGAGCGTTGCCTTTGCGGAGATCTGATAATTCGAATTGCTGCAGGTGACGCCCGAAGGGAGAAATACCGTGTCGGTATGCCATGGAATCTCATCGTAGGCGACCGTGAGCAGAAAGTTCTTGGTGATGTTCGCTCCGACTTGCGCGCCGATCACCTGGCTGTTGACTTTGCCGATATAAGACTGTCCGCTATTGTTCTCCCAACCGCCTTGCAGTGCGATGAACGGCGCCGCCTTTCCGTTAAACGTATATTTTCCGTCGAACCAGTCCATGTTGACGAGATCGGCGATGTTGTAGAACCAGCCGTTCGCCGAGAATCCGGCTCCGGACGGGTTGCTGTAACCGGCTCTGGCGTACGTGAAGCCGTTGGTCTGGATTCCGTTTCCGCCCGGAACGACGATGTTGGAAGGCATGCCGCTCGAACCCGCGGGGTAGCTCGTCAGCAGCGTCTGGCGGCTAAATGCGGAGCTGGTCCGTCCTTCGAACGCCAGCATGTCACCGCCGCCGACGGTCCAGCCTTGGGGCGCCGTGTAGTTGACGTCGCCGCCTTCGAACGCCTCCGGCTTCAGCCGCGTATCGGCCGGACCAGCCCACGGCGTGTTCAGGACGATATTGCCCATCGAGCCGTCCCAGCCGTGCGCCTTATACGCTAAGTACGCTTCATAAAAAGTACTGAGTGTAAAGCCGGGCAGCGTGTCGTCGGGATTAGTACTCGGCGGGACCTGCGTTACACAGAGTGCGCCCTTGGCGTGGTTCGCCGGTACGACGCACGGACCGTCAATTGGATTGGCATAAATATAGGTGCCTCCGACGATCCAGCCGCTCGGGAAGTCGTATTCGAGGTGCGGAGCGATCGCACTATTCCAACTGGCTTGATTGACGCCGTTTGAGTTGTACTTGGCGCCGGGCGTGAAGTCGAACTGCGTGCCCGGATTGTTCGACGCGTTCTGACGCGTGAAGTAGTACGACCGGAAGTAACCGCCGATCTTCAATGGGTTCGGCGTGGGCGGCGGAGGTGTCGGCGGAGCGACCGTCTCTTCGGGAGCCGGCGGCGGCGGAGCTTCGGTCGGCGGCGGCGTCGCCGCGATGTAACGAACGACCACCAGACGGCGGTCGGGAACCCATTGCACGTACGCGCCCATGCTTTCGGAAATCACGCGAACGGGAACGAGCACCACACCGCGGTAAATGATCGGCGGCACGTCCAGCGGACGCGATTCGCCGTTGATCACGACTTCCGGTTTGCCGACCGTCACCACGACTTGCGCGCCGGCTTTACTGACCGTTGCGGTCTTTGACCCCGCATCGTAAGAAACCGTCGCGCCCATCTGCTCGAACATCGAGCGCAACGGTATGAAGATCGTCCCGCCGCGCACGAGCGCGGCCAAAACGCGCCCCTGCTTCAAAATGTCGGGGTTGGCGTACACGTGACGATCGTTATAGAGAATCGGAATTTGGCCTGAGGGGGGAGCTCCGAAGTTGGCCGGTGGCGGGCTTGCCTGCGCCACTGGTGTTCCCTGCGTTTCCGCCAACGCCAGCGACGGGCCGCTTAGAACCACCGCCGCCGCAATAAACGCAATGCGGACGTGCACGCTCGTCATATGCAAAAGGGTCCTCCTCTTAACGAAAATGACCAAAGTCACTTCACCTTAGGGCATTAAGTGACCCCGGTCAATATCTAGCCCCTTTTTTTGGTACGAGAAAGGCCTCGCTCCAGAGAGCGAGGCCTTTCGGCTGTGACCTTTCTAGGCGCTAGAAGTCGTACTCCAGTTGGAGGCGATTGTACTTGAAGAGCGGCAGGCCGCCGAGCTCGCTTGTACCGATGGTAGCGTTGGCGGGACAGCTGGTGGTCGGGTCTCCGCAGAACGCGTTGGTAAGCGTTCGCTGCATGTAGCGATCCCGCAAAAGTAAGCCATGATACGGCCCCTTTCCAACATGACTAAAGCGATATTGACCGTCGAGATCCCATTCGTTGGTGTTCTCGGGTGCCAGCGCGTTGCCGTAGTTGTACCATGCGTCGCTCGCAATAAAGATCAATTTCTTATTCGTGGAAGTGAACGTGGCGGTGACTTTCCACGACGTTCCCGGTGCACGGCGATCCGCCATTCCCTGAGATATGCTCGACGTAAAGATCGGATCGGTCGCGTAACCGTCGGTATAGGGACTCGCCCAGCCGCCGTAATAGATATTCGTCGTGCCGTTGGGATTGGTGATGCACTGCGCCGCGTTCAGCGGCAAGAAATACGCCAAGGTCGTGCCCTTCGTAGCGATCTGAAAGTTCGGGCCGCAGGTCACGTTCTTGGGGAGGAACACGGTGTCGGTATGCCATGGAATTTCATCGTAGCCGCCGGTAATCAGGATGTTCTTGGTGACGTTGACGCCGATCTGCGCGCCGATGAGCTGGCTGTTGATCTTTCCTAAGTATGAGAGTCCCGCATTGCTCTCGGCGCCGCCCTGCAGCGCGATGAACGGCGCCCACGAGCTCTGGCTGAACGTGTATTTTGCGTCCCCCCACCAGATGTTCATGAGGTCGTAGACACCGTAGAAATAACCGTTCACCGCAATACCGGCGGGATTGTCATAACCGACCTTGCCCATCGTAAAGCCATCAGTGTTGATGCCGTTGCCGTTGGGAACAAAGATGTTGGAGGGCAGACCCGGATTGCCGGACGGGTAGCTCGTCAGCAAAGTTTGTTGGCTGAACGCCGAGCTCGTCCGGTTTTCGAACGCGAGCATGTCGGCGGCTTCGACGGTCCAATAGGAGGGCGCCGTGTAATTCAAGTACGCACCTTCAAAAGCGGCCGGCTTGATACGTCCATCGGACGGACTGGCCCAAGGAGAATTGAAGAGTATGTTCCCGAGCTGTCCGTCGAAGCCGTGCGCCTTGTAGCCTAAGTAGGCTTGATAAAACGTGCTCATCGTAAAGCCGGGGAGCGTGTCGTCCGGATTGGTGTTTGGCGGAACCTGCGTTACGCAGACCGCCCCCTTGGCGTGGTTAGCCGGTACGACGCACGGACCGTCGATCGGATTGGCATAAAGGTACGTCGCGCCGACGTCCCAACCCGAAGGAAAGTCGTACTCGCCGTGGACCGCGATCCCGGTGTTCCAACTCGCCTGATTGACGCCGGTGGAACTGTATTTAGCGCCCGGTGTGAAGTCGAACTGGGCGCCGGGATCATTCGACGCGTTCTGGCGCGTGAAGTAGTACGATCGAACGAAGCCGCCCAGCACGAGCGGGTTCGGCGTCGGCGACGGAGGTAGCGGCGGAGCGACCGTCTCTTCGGGAGCCGGCGGCGGCGGAGCCTCGGTCGGCGGCGGCGTCGCCGGGATGTAACGAACGACCACCAGACGGCGGTCGGGAACCCATTGCACGTACGCGCCCATGCTTTCGGAAATCACGCGAACGGGAACGAGCACCACACCGCGGTAAATGATCGGCGGCACGTCCAGCGGACGCGATTCGCCGTTGATCACGACTTCCGGTTTGCCGACCGTCACCACGACTTGCGCGCCGGCTTTACTGACCGTTGCGGTCTTTGACCCCGCATCGTAAGAAACCGTCGCGCCCATCTGCTCGAACATCGAGCGCAACGGTATGAAGATCGTCCCGCCGCGCACGAGCGCGGCCAAAACGCGCCCCTGCTTCAAAATGTCGGGGTTGGCGTACACGTGACGATCGTTATAGAGAATCGGAATTTGGCCTGAGGGGGGAGCTCCGAAGTTGGCCGGTGGCGGGCTTGCCTGCGCCACTGGTGTTCCCTGCGTTTCCGCCAGTGCGAAGGACGTGCTGCCGAGCGCCAGGGCCACGACGAGGAGCCCGGCTCGAACGAAAAACGTTTTCATTGAGAGGGTGCCTCCTGTCATTGGAAAGCGACTTGAGCCACCTCTTCGTCCTATGTTTAAGATGAACCCTTTTAAAATCTATTCCACACCGGAACCACTGCGGAACCGTACGGAACATGCGGCCAAGCCTTTCATCCGAACCGGCCGCTTATGTAATCTTCGGTGCGCTTGTCTCTCGGTTTGGTGAAGATCGCGGCCGTCGTGTCCTTTTCGACCAGCTCGCCGAGCAGGAAGAAGGCTGTGTTGTCGCTGATGCGCGCTGCCTGCTGCATGGAGTGCGTCACGATGACGACCGTGTACAGTCTTTTCAGTTCTTCGATGAGATCTTCGATTTTTGCCGTTGCGATGGGATCGAGCGCCGATGCGGGCTCATCCATCAGAATTACCTCCGGATCGATCGCGAGGCAACGTGCGATGCAGAGCCGCTGCTGCTGGCCCCCCGAGAGCGCAAGCGCGGAGCGGTCGAGACGGTCTTTGACTTCGTCCCAGAGCGCCGCGTGGACTAAGCTGCGTTCGCAGATTTCCATCAGCTTCGCCGAACTTCGCTCCCCTTGAATTCGCGGGCCGTAGATCACGTTGTCGAAAATGGATTTGGGGAACGGATTGGGCCGCTGGAAGACCATTCCGATCCGGTAACGGATCGTTACCGGATCGACCTCGGGTGCGTAAATGTTTCGATCGTCGAGCAGAACCTTTCCCTCGACGCGCGCGCCGGGCGTCAAGTCGTGCATCCGATTGAGCGCGCGAATGAAGGTCGACTTTCCGCAACCCGAAGGCCCGATCAGCGCCATAACACGGTGCGCGGGCACCTTGAGAGAGGCATTCCGAATGGCGTGAAAGGCGCCGTAGTAGACGTCGAGATTGGCGACGTCGAGCTTCGTCTGCGTCGAGAGCGCCGAGGGATCTGTCGTGCTCGCAAACATCCTTATCGGCGTCTTCGTGGCCGGGCGGCCGGTGCCCGTTCGCTCTTGAGAACCTTGGCCTTCATAAGGCGCCGGCTTCCCGCTTGATACGCACGATCGGAAGGCGAATCGTAAACGCTGTACCTCGACCGAGCATTGATTCGGCCGAGATGGCGCCGCCGTGCGCGTCGACGATGCCCTTGACGATTGCCAAGCCAAGGCCTGCGCCGCCGCTGCCGCGCGTGCGAGAGCGATCGACGACGTAAAATCGCTCGAAGATGTGGGGGAGGTCCCGATATGGAATTCCCTCGCCGGTATCGCGCACGCGCAAGACGGCATCGCTATCGCGCGCGTCGAGCTCTACTCGTATCGTGCCCCCGCCGGAAGTGTGACGTAGCGCGTTGTCGATCAAATTGACGAAAACTTGCGCCAGTCGGTTTGGATCGGCCTCGACTCGCACGGGCCGCAGCGCCGCCAGTACGAGCGAGACGCCTTTATTGGAAGCTTGTTGCTCGAAAGACGCCACGATGGGCCGCGCAACCTCTTCCAGATCGACGTCGCTCAGGTCGAGCTTTAGCGCACCCGATTCCGCGCGCGCCTGCTCCAGCAGTTGTCCGACGAGTGCGGTCAGCCGGTCTACTTGCGCGAGCGCTTGCGGCACGAAAAGGTCGCGGGCTTCCTGTTCGGGAGCCTCCACCACCGTTTCGAGCATAAGCTTGATCGAAGAGAGCGGCGTTCGCAACTCGTGCGACACGTTCGATAGAAACTCTTTGCGCGCCCGGTCGAGGCGCACGAAACCGGTCTGGTCGTCGGAGAAGATGACGACGCGCTGTAAATCGTCGCTCTCCTCCGTCAGTGGATAGACGGAAACTCGATAGATTCGCTGACCCGACGCTCCGGTAAGCATGAGCGGGGCGACCGACGCTTCGCCCTGCAAGGCGTCGGAAATTCGCCGCTCCAGCTCGACGTTCGGTATAGCCTTGATAACGTGGAGCTTCAGCGCGCGGTTGGGATCGAACCCAAAGGCCGTTCCAGCGGCGGCGTTGGCGAATTCCACGTGGGACGAGCGGTCGACGAGCACCACTCCGACCGGCAACGCCCCCACCAGCCGCGCGAACGCGCTGTCGACTGAAATCGAGTGCGCCGAGGGCTGCTGCGAGGACCGCGTCTCCTGCGCAGGATCCTGCGTTTCACGCTTCCACGGCAGGCCCGCTATCGTGAAGCCGCCCGCTGCACCGGCCGCGAAAGCGAGAAGCGCCCACTCCAGCGGCGTCAAGCTTTAAACATATAGCCCCGGCTACGCACGGTCAGAATGTGGCGAGGCGCGCGGGAATCCTCTTCGATCTTCTCTCGTAGCCATCGAATGTGGACGCTAACCGTTTGTTGTTCGCCTTCAAAGTCGTATCCCCAGACTTTGTCGAGCAGCGCTTGCCGGGTAACGACGCGGCCATGGTTTTCCATGAGGACACGCAGCAGCCCGAACTCTTTGGGAGCGAGGGCGACCTCCTTGCCGCGCACGGTAAGCTGCTGGCGCGACGGATCGAGCACGATGGCACCAAGCGCGATCGCTTCGTCATGACCGGCTTGCAGGGAGCTCTGGCGACGCAGCCGCGCCTTGACGCGTGCCAGGAACTCGTGCAACGCGAACGGTTTTGTGACGTAATCGTCGGCGCCCAGTTCGAGGGCTAGGACTTTGTCTATCTCTTGATCTTTGGCCGTCAGCATGATGATCGGCACGGGACTGAACTTTCGAATTTCCTTGCACGCCTCCACGCCGTCGAGAACGGGCAGCATAATGTCGAGTACGATCAGGTCGGGCTGCTCGCGCTGCGCAATCGCGACCGCGCTTCGTCCGTCTCCAGCGGTAACGACCGCATATCCGCTGCGCTCCAGATTGAACCGCAGAGTTTGGAGGATCGCGGACTCGTCGTCCACGACCAGAATCTTTTTATTGAACTCCGGATTTTTGACGAGGGCTAACCTCGGTGGCTTCGCCTCCGGCGTTACGTTCATAAGATTTCACTATTGCGCTGTAGTCCAGCGCGCCGTCCCCTCTTGCGGAGCGATTAGTGTAGAACTGATATGCCAGACCCGTAGCCGGCATCGGATGTTTTAGAACGCGCGCGGCGTCGAGTGCGGCCGCGATGTCTTTGCGAAGCAGATCGAGCGCAAAGCCGCCCTCGAACGTACCCGCCAGCCAAGTTTTGGGCAACCATTGCGCGAGGAGGTAGTTCGATGCGGTTGCGGTGGCCAGCACGGCGAGCACCGCATCGAGGTCGGCGCCGGCTCGTTTAGCAAAAACGAGGGCTTCGACGTTGGCGATCATCACGTTGGCGATAATGATTTGATTGACCAGCTTGACCGTTTCGCCCATGCCGACCGGGCCTAGGTGGTATGGCTCGCCCATCGCGCGCAGCAGCGGCTCGGCGATCCCGAACGCCGTAGGAGATGCTCCAACCATGATGGTCAGCGAGCCCGAGCGCGCGCGCGCCGGCCCGCCGCTTACCGGAGCGTCGATGAAATCGATGCCGCGTTCGCCGAGCCGCTCGGCAAAATGCCGTGACGCCAACGGTGAAATCGTCGACATGTCGATCACGAGCAAGCCCGGCTTGGCACCCTGAATTACGCCGTGCGACCCGAAGAGCACGTCCTCTACTTGCGGCGCGTCGGGAACGCACACGATGATGGCGTCGGCTTCGCCGGCGAGAGCTGCAGGATCGGGCGCCTCCTCCACGCCTTGGAGGCGCAAGCGCTCCAGCGCCTCACGCCGCCGGTGTACGCTCGCGGCCACTTCGAGACCGGCTCGACGCAACGCACCAGCCATCGGTTCACCCATCGCACCCAATCCGACGAAGCCGACGCGGGCAATCACGAGCGGCCATTTGGGCGCGGCCTCAGGATAACCTTCGGGATCCGGCGAAGGCGCTGACATATGACAGCAACCGCCACTCCTACGATCGCTCGTCCGACGTACGATGCGATGAACCTCTCCATTGGTAAGCGCACGCGCCTGCACCGATTAATGTACGAGCACGGGCCGGCCAATGGTACGCTCATGATGCTTCCGATCGATCAGGGGCTCGAGCACGGGCCGATCGACTTTTTCGATAACCCTGCAGCGATCGACACCGATTGGATCTACCGTCTGGCGGTCGAAGGCAACTTTTCAGGCATAGCCCTGCACGTGGGCCTTGCCGAAAAATACCAAAGGAATTACGCCGGGCGCGTTCCCCTCTTGCTAAAAGTCAACGGGAAGACGAACGTTCCGCCCGACGATGAGGCTTTTAGCCCGCTCACGTCGTCGGTCGAGGACGCTGTGCGATTGGGCGCCGACGCGGTCGGCTATACGCTCTACGTCGGAAGTCCATCGCAAGAGCTCGATATTGCACAATGCAATGAGGTGCGCCGCGAATGCGATCGCTACGGCATGCCGTTGGTAATCTGGGCTTATCCGCGCGGCTCCGCCGTGAAGGCGAAAGGCGGAATCGATTCGCTCTATGCGGTCGACTACGCGGCGCGCGTCGCTTGCGAGATGGGCGCCGACGTCATCAAGCTTAACGAACCCGTCTGGAAAGCCGACGACGCCGCAAAGCTCCCCAAACCCTACGACACCCTGCAATTCGACGACGTCGACGGACTGCGCAAGGTCGTTAAATCGGCCGGGCGCTGCCTCGTGCTCGTTTCAGGCGGAAGCAGGATGGGCGACGAGGCGGCGATTCACAAGGCGCACGTCGCAATGGCCGCGGGCTGCGTCGGACTGATTTTCGGACGTAACATGTGGCAGCGCAAGTGGGACGATTCGCTTTCGATGGCATCGCGCATTCACGACGTCATGACAGACTACGGCCAACAACAATAGGCGTAAGACGGCCCGGGTACAGCACCGCGGCGGGGACTCCGACGCGAGCGCCATTCACAGGATGTGATAATTGTCTTCAGCAGGTGGCGCGAGCGCGGTGTAGCAGGAGCGCCGCAGGATGGGGCGCGACGAGCGACCCGACGAGGTGCGGTACCCGGACCGTCTTAGTGGACTGGACTGCGGCTGCGATCACTTCTTGAAGTATTCGGCGTTAATGTCCGTGTAGTTCTGCCACTTCTCGGGCACGTCCGAATCGGCGAAAATCGCTTCGACCGGGCACGCCGAAACGCAAGCGCCGCAGTCGATGCAAACCTCCGGATCGATATAGAGCATCTGGTCTTCATCCGTGCCGTGAATGCAATCGACCGGACAGACGTCGACGCACGACTTGTCCTTGGTTCCGATGCACGGCTCGGTGATGATGTACGCCATGACGTTTCAGCTTCCCGCGATGGGCAGCGCTGCCCTTCAGACCGCCGTAGCCCTTCCGCCGAGCGCGCGCAAAATCCACAGCAATATGATCGCACCGATTAAGGCGCAGACGAAGCTCGGAAGGTTGAATCCCGTGACGCCGACGTGTCCGAACAGCCGGTAGAGCCAGCCGCCGATCACGGCGCCGATGATACCAACGATGATATCGGCGATGATGCCGCCGGGCGCCGCGCCCGGTACAATCCAGCGGGCAACCAGTCCCACGATCAGACCGAAGATGATCACCCATAGAATCCACATAAGCTTTGTCTCCTCGTTCGAGCGAGAGGGACGCTCAGTCCCTGCGGTGCAGCTTTACCCATTATGAAGCATACTTTCATCTGCCTGCTGGCGGCACTAGGGCTAAATACCTCCACCGCTGCGGCGGCGCCGACAGGCATGACCGAGATAACGGCTTACGGGACCGGAAGCGTGGCGATGCCGCCCGACCTCGCGACGGTCAGCGCTACCGTCGAGACGAACTCGGAGAACGCGGAGGATGCCATCTCGCAAAATAACGCGCGTTACGATCGCATCGTTGCGGCGCTTACGAAGCTTCGAATCGTGCGCACGGATATCGCCCTTGCTTATTACAACGTGAGCTACAATCCGCGCCCGGCCGTCTTACCTGCAAGTTCGTCGGGCGAGCGGTATGGGTATACCGTCGCTCGAAGCTTCTCGGTAAAGGTGCGCCGGATCGGCTCGGCAGGCAGCGTCAGCGACGCGTGCATTGCTGCCGGTTCTACCTCGATCAACGGAATCACATTCGGGCTTGCCGATTCGTGGCCGGCACGCGCGCAGGCGATAGCGAAGGCGGTGGCCGAGGCTCGAACCAATGCTCAAGCGCTAGCCCAAGCGGCCGCGTTGCGAATCGTTGCCATGAAGAGCATTGAACTCGCCGGCGGCGAGTCAACGGGCCCCCAGCCGCTCCTCATGGCGAGATCGAGCGCTCCGACGCAATACGACCAATCGAACGTCACGGTGACGCTTTCCGTCAGCGTCGTCTTCCTGGCCAAGCCCTAGGCCATCGCACCACGAAACCCCGCGGCTCACTTTGCGGTAGACGAACCTGATGAACCGGACCTGCGAGTCCTGCGGGGCGCTTCCCGCTGCAACGTCGTTTGGCGGCGGGCGCCTTTGCGTGTCCTGCGCTCAGAAGCGCACGGTAGCCAGCGCTCTGCCGTTTGTCGGAGCGGCGCTTGCCGCCGCCGGCCTCATTGCGGGCAGCGCGCTGCTCGCCGAGAAATTGCAGGGCGAAGGCCGTATCTCGCCGCTCGACGAGATCGGCAAGCGCTTTCGCGGCGGCACGCCGACGCTCGCCGCCTTCTCTCGGGACCTCACCGAACTGGCGCGGGAGGGAAAGCTCGATCCCGTGATTGGGCGCGAGATCGAAATCGATCGCATCGTCTCGATCCTCGCGCGGCGCAGCAAGAACAATCCCTGCCTCGTCGGCGAGCCCGGCGTTGGAAAGACCGCGATCGTCGAAGGCCTCGCCCAGCGCATCGCCGCGGGCAATGCGCCGGCCGCGCTGCACGGTAAACGCGTTTTGGCCCTTTCGCTGGGGCCGCTCGTCGCAGGAACGAAGTATCGCGGCGAGTTCGAAGGCCGCGTCAAGCGCATTCTCGACGAGGTCAAGCGCAGCGCGCGCGATATCGTGCTGTTTATCGACGAGATGCACACGTTGGTTGGCGCCGGAAGCGCAGAAGGCGCACCGCTCGACTTGAGCGCGATGATCAAACCCGAACTGGCTCGCGGGGACCTGCAATGCATCGGCGCAACGACGTTTGACGAGTACCGCAAGTACGTCGAGTCGGACGCCGCGCTGGAACGCCGCTTCCAGCCGGTTATGGTCGAGGAGCCGAGCATTGAAGCAACGATCGAAATCCTGCGCGGCTTGCGCGAGCGGTATGCGCAGCATCACCGTGTGACGATCGACGAAACGGCGATCGAAGCCGCGGCGCAGCTCTCCGCTCGCTTTATAGCCGATCGCTTCTTGCCGGATAAGGCGATCGATCTCGTCGACGAAGCGGCGGCATCGGTGGCGCTCGCCAACAAGGGCGCGGTCGAGTGTCCCCGCGTTCACAGCAGCGACGTCGCGGCGGTGGTCACGCGATGGACCGGCATTCCGCAATCATCACTGACCGAGTCTCAGGCCGAACGGCTCCTCGATTTCGAGCGGCTACTCGCGAAACGCGTTATCGGTCAGGACCGCGCAATCGCCGCCGTCTCGGAAGCGATCCGCCGCGCACGGACGGGTTTGCACGATCCCCGCAAACCGCTGGGCACTTTTCTCTTTCGCGGGCCAAGCGGCGTCGGAAAGACCGAGCTTGCAAAAGCACTCGCCGAAGCGCTATTCGGCAGCGAGGCGGCATTGGTTCGCATCGATCTTTCCGAGTTCACCGAACCGCATACCGTCTCGAGACTGCTCGGTGCGCCGCCCGGCTATGCCGGGCACGACGAGCCGGGCCAGCTCACCGAGCCGGTGCGGCGACGCCCTTACTGCGTCGTCCTGTTTGACGAGGTAGAAAAAGCGCACCCGGACGTCGCGTCGGTTCTTCTCCAAATTCTCGACGATGGACGCGTCACCGATTCGAAAGGGCGCGCGATCGATTTTCGCCACGCGCTGATAATTCTCACGACGAACTTGCAGGACGACGAGCTCGCGGTTGCGTTCCGATTGGAGCTTCTCGACCGGATCGACGAGATCGTTCCCTTCCGGGAGTTGGGCCTGGAACAGATCGAAACCATCGTGACGATCCACGTTGACCAGCTGGCCCAGCGTCTTGGCGCGCGCAACGTCAGCCTCAACTTGTCGGACGAAGCGAAGCTCTATCTGGCGCGCGTATCGATGGCCGCGGGCAGCGGCGCGCGATACGTACAGCGGACCGTTTCGCACTATGTCTCGACGCCGCTTTCGACCGCGTTGTTACGCGGCGAGCTGCGGGACGGATGCGAGGCGGACGTAACGCTCGAGGGCGACGCCTTACGCGTTCGGGCTGCCTGAACCAAAAGGCTTCTAAGGAAGTAGCGCAGCGCCGCTGTTGCTGGCCGGTGAGAGCGCGAGTGAGAGGGGAGCCGCTACGCCGGTCGAGATCGTCGTCCACGAGCCGGGGGCGTAGGGCGTCGAATATACGGTGACGGTGTTGTTCCCGTAATTGGCGACGTAAAGGTTGCCTGCGGCGTCGATCGCCAGCGCCATCGGCTGGCTCTGGCCGCCGACGATCGTCGCCGGCGAGCCCGTATACGGTGCGGCGTATTCCGTCACCGTGTTCGCGCCTTGGTTGGGAACGAAAAGGTTGGTCGACAATGCAGCGATCGCTCCCTGTTCGTTGATTCCGTTGGTTATCGTTGCTATCGGCGTGCTGGCGTTCGTGAAAGGCGGGGCGTACTCGACCACGGAGTTCGGGGTCGAGTTGAGGTTCGCTACAAAAAGATCCCCGTGCGCGTCGAGGGTCAACGAGCTTGGCGTGTTGAGCCCTTTTGAAATAATCGTCGGCGCCCCGGCGTACGGTGGCGCGTATTCGGTAACCGTATTGGACCCGGCGTTGACGATGAAGAGGTTCGCGCTCGAATCGAGCGCGAGGCTCACGGGGTCGTTCACGTTCGAGGAAATCGTCGCAGACGGCGCACCACCGTAGGGAGGCGAGTAGATCGTGACGGTGTTGCTGCCGCTGCCGTTTGCTACGAAGAGATTTCCCCGAGCGTCTACAACGAGCGACTGGGGATGATTGACGCCGTTGGCGATGGCAATCGGTGCCTGGTTGTATGGAGGAACGTATTCCGTCACGCTGCCCGGCTGGTTTGCAACGAAGAGATCACCCGCGGCGTCGAATACGACTGCTTGCGGATCGCTCACGCCGTTTAAAATCGTCGCAAGAGGAACGGTTTGACCGCTCGTGTAGAGCGTTACGCTGTTTGCACCCGAGTTTGCGACGGCCAGTATCTGCCGCACGTCGACCCGAGCGGTGCCGCTGCAAACGGCACGGGGCTGAAGACACGGATTGGTAGGGCCGCCGTAGGTCGCGGTCGCGCGGAGGATCGCCGAGCCACCGCCGGCAGCGGTTGCCGCGCTCACGTAAAACACGTTCGAGGCGATCGTCGAGGCTTGCGCAACCGAAATTGGGATCGACCCTCCCGCTTGACTCAAGCCAAAGCTTGCGCCGCCGCTACCGATCATCACGTTCTGATTGGCGTCGAGCATCTCGACGAGCAGCAAATGCTTGCCCGCGCCGTAGAGATCGATTCCGCCCTGGGGATTCTGTGCACTCAGCGAAGAGCCGGAAACAACGGTGACCTGGGACGGTACGCCGCCTAAAGTAAGGTTCAGAACGTTGTTTGAGGAGGCGGCGACTGTGAATGCGATCGCGGAACCGCCGGCCGTGCCGGTGTAGGTTCCGGCCGGAAGCGAGAGCGAAAGCTGGCACGTCGAGCCGCCCTGCGATGGAACGCATCCTCCGGCGTTGGGACCAACCGCCAGCGTTTGACTAATCGTGGTCGGGCCGCTGACGTTTATGGCGAGCTCTTGCGAGCCGGCTGGAGGTGGCGGAGTCGAGACGACGGGCGTAGCAGTCGTTTGCACGTTCGGCGCGAATCCGGAAACCGCGCCCGGAAGTGGCGGCGACGGAAACGTCGCCGTTTTTGCCGTCGACGAGTTCAATTGACTGCCCGCTGGGACGAAGATCCGGACGACGGTGCTGCCGACCCCAGCGAAGCCGCTCGTCACACTGCCATTGCCGCCGGGCATCAGCACGTTTCCCTGACCCCCGCTTCCCGCGCAGCTCGACGCGAGCACTGCCGCGAATGGGATCGCCGTACGCGAGAGCCGGATGAGTGTTTTCCCGCGCATGCGTATCAGACTAACGCAGCATGCGTTCGATGTCGGCGCGCATCGCTGCCGGCGAGAGCTCGCCCACGACGATCTTGCGTACGATTCCGCTTCGGTCGATAAAGACGTGCACGGGAAGCCCGTTCACTCGATACTGATCGCGTAAGGTGCCTTGGTCAACGACGACTGGATACGTCAGCCGATGCTGGCTGCGGAATTTTTCAGCTTTGCTCCGGTTCTCAAGCACGTCGACGCCGACGACCTGCAGTCCGCGAGATGCGTACGTTCGAGCAAGCGCTTCGATCGTTGGAGCCTCTTCGTTGCACGGCGGGCACCACGTCGCGAAAAAGTTGAGATAAATCGCTTTGCCGCGCAGCGACGCAAGTGAGAGCCTTGGGCCCGAAAGACTTCGCTGCGACCAGCTCGGTGCCGGCGATCCAACCTCAGCCGTTTGGGACGAGAGCGACGTCGAGGCGCCCCCGTTCGCTCGCCCGCAGCCCGCCGTCGAACACGCGACGGCGATTGCAAGGTACGCAATCTTCCTATCCATAGCTCGGATAACCAATTGCCTCGACATCGTGATGCATCTGTTCCACGAGTTCGCCCACCTCGGCAAAAAGCCGCTGCTCTCGCACGAAGCGCAGATCGCGCAGCGCAAGCTCGCGGCCATAAATGGTCTGCTGGAAATCGCGAAGCCAGGCCTCGACGGTACGCGCCGCGCCATCGAATTGGGGATTCGTACCGATCGAAACTAGCGCCGGATAATCGCGACCGTCGTAACGCGCCAGGGCCGAATAGATCCCTTCCTTGGGAAGCAGCTTCGCGGGAACTCTTAGGTTTGTGGTCGGGAAGCCCAGCGAATGGCCGCGCCCCGCTCCGATTTCGACCGAGCCGCGTATCTCGTACCCGATGCCGCCCAACAAGCGATCGGCTCGCGCCAGATCACCCTCACGGATCAGCGCTCGAATCCTCGTGCTCGAAATGCGCTCGCCGCCATCGCTGACCGGATCGACCGGCACGACCGTTACTCGACGCTCTTCGAGAAACTCGCGCATGAGAGCGACGTCGCCGGCACGCCGGTGGCCAAACCGAAATGTCGCCCCCACGACGATGGCTCGTACGCCAAGCCGCTCGACCAGAATTTCCAGAAAATTTTGCGGTGATAGCGTGGCGATCGCCTCGTCGAACGTGACCAAAAAACACTCCTCGAAGCCCGCCTGCGCAAAAAGCGTGAGACGTTCTTCGGCCGTGCATAGTAGTGGCGGTTCCGTCCCGGGCCGCAAGTGTGCTGCGGGGTGATTCGCAAACGTCAGAAGACCAGAGCGCCAGCCCGGCTTGCGCAACTGTAACGTCCGGCGAGCGATCTCGCGGTGTCCACGATGAAACCCGTCGAAGAAGCCGATCGCCAGTACGAGCGGCCGCGCGCTCTCGCGTACGAGCGAGTGAGCGATTTTCATTATACGAAAACCTTACGCGGGGCGAGCAACGCGCCCAGCGCTTCGCCGACGCCGACGAGCGTTCGCGACTCGTCGCGGACGAACACGTGCCGCTCGGCCGCGCCCTGCGGCAGCGGAACGGCTCTCCCGGCGCGAAAATCAGCAGACTCGCGCAGGTCGAGCACGATCGTAGGAAACGGAATGATATTCTCCGGCGCGATCAACGCTCGCTCCGGCTCTTGCGCGATCTCGTCGATGGTGCGCGCCTCATAGAGCACGAACGGTCCCGATCCTTCGCGCAACAGCGCTCCCATATGCGCAGGAACGCCCATCGCCGATCCGATGTCGTGGCAGAGCGTTCTGATATACGTTCCCTCGCTGCATGCGACGCGCAGCCGGGCCCTGTTTGGAAGCTCGACGCCTGCCAGCGTGAGTGCGTAGATCGTGACGCTGCGCGTCTTTCGATCGACGCTCTTTCCCTGGCGCGCCAGCTCGTAGAGCCGTTTTCCATGATGACGCGCCGCTGAGTACATTGGCGGCGTTTGTGTGATCCGGCCGGCGAAGGACGCAAGCGTTTCTTCTAAGAGCACGGGCCAATTCATCGGTACGGGACCGCAGTCGACCGTTTCGCCGTGCGAGTCTTGCGTCGTGGTGGAGCGTCCGAGCACCAGCGTGCACGCGTAACTCTTGCGCTGGTCCGCGAGTAGCGGAATCAATCGGGTCGCCTTTCCAATGGCAACGGGCAATACCCCGGAAGCTTGAGGGTCCAGTGTTCCTAAATGGCCGGCAGGCAGGTGCCGGTCGCCCGCATGAAGCGCGTAGATCCTCCGCACGCGTGCGAGGGCGCCGGCCGAGCTTGGACCGGCGGCTTTGAAGAGGTTGACGAAGCCGATCACACGCTAACGCGGATGCGGTTCCGCTACAGACCTTCCGCGACGAGAGCCGCTTCGACCACCACAAACGCATCCTGCAACGATCCATGATAGGTCAGGCCCGAAGCGCGAAAATGACCGCCTCCGCCCAGTCGTTGCGCGGCGGCTTGCACGTTGAGCAGGCCGCTCGAGCGCAGGCTCACGCGGATCTCGCCTTCGATCGCCTTGAAGAGCGCCGCGACGTCCACTCCGTCTTGTCCGAGCAGCGTGTTGACGGTATCTTCGGTATCTTCGCCGTCGGCGCCCGTTTGCGCAAGCATCGCATCGTCGACGTGCGAGTAACAATAGCGGCCGTCGTGCTCCAAGCGCATTTCGTCAATGATGCGCCCCAAAAGCCTCGTCGCCGCCACGCGCTTGCAGAGGAAAATTTGCTGGGTGATCTCTTCCTTGTCGGCGCCGAATCGCATCAACTCCGCCGCGAGCTCGAGCGCCTCAGGGGTGGTATTCGAGTGCATGAAGCCGCCGGTATCGGTCATAACGGTCGCAAGAATGCAGGTCGCGATCCGCCGATCGACGGGCGCGCCAAGCTCGCGCAAGAGATGCATCACCACGCTCCCAGTCGAGCACTCGTTTTCCAGCACGAAGTTCAGCTTTCCGAAGAGCGAATTCCCAAGATGATGGTCGATGTCAAGCATGTTTTCGCGGTCCACCGGCGGCAGTCGGTCGCCGGCGCGGCTGCAATCGCTCATATCGCAAAAAACGTAAAGCGTATCGCCGGGAAGATCGGCCGGCAGCGTTTGTACTACGAGCTCGGCGTCGGGCAAGAAACGAAGATTTCGGGGTACGCTATCTTGTTGGAAATAGACGACTCGTTTCCCCAGGCGTTTGAGCGCCAGCCCAAGCGCCAACCCGGCGCCCAAGGTGTCGCCGTCCGGCTTTACGTGGCTGACCATCACGAACGCGTTACGGCGGCGCAGTTCTGCGACGACTTCCCGAGCCGATGAAATGCGCGGCGTGCTCTCGATCATCGGTTCCCTCCCTCCTCGGGGACGGCGCGCAACGACGCCTCGCGTAGCGTCTTCGCGAGCGCGATCGCCCGCTCGGCCGACCGATCTTCAACGAAAATCAGCTCCGGCGTGTGACGCAAATCGATCTTGCGTCCCAATTCGCCACGCAGGAATCGGCCCGCATGCTTGAGCGCGTCGAGCGACTGACGGGCTTGATGCCGGTCTCCGATCACCGACACGAACACCTTGCAATGCCGGAGATCGTCGCTCACCTCGGCGCGCGTCACCGTAACGAAGGCCAGCCTAGGATCTTGCAACTCCTGGGAAACCAGAGTGCCGAGAATCCGCTGGACCTCGTGGTCGATCTTCGCTAAGCGCTGTGGTTTCATGCCCGCACGAGTTCCGCGGCGACGCGCTCGAGCGAGTAAGCTTCGATGACGTCGCCCTCTTTGAGATCCTGGAATCTCGCAACTTGAATGCCGCATTCGAATCCTTCGGCTACTTCCCGCACGTCGTCTTTGAAGCGCCGCAAGCTTTCGATCTCGCCGTCAAAGACCACCGCCGCGTCGCGAATGACGCGCACCTTGGCGTTGCGCGCAATCTTGCCCCCTGTGACGTAACACCCAACGATAGTGCCGACGCGACTAACCTTGAAGACCTGGCGCACCTCCGCGCGTCCCAACACGACCTCTCGCTCCACCGGCGAGAGCATGCCGCGCATCGCTTTCTTGAGATCGTCTTCGATTTCGTAAATGACTTGGTAGAAACGCAAGTCGACGCCTTCGTTCTCTGCCAGCCGCCGCGCCGTTTCGTCGGGGCGGATGTTGAAACCGATCAGCACGGCGTTCGACGCGCTGGCCAGATTGACGTCGTTGGGCGAAATCGCTCCGACGCCGCCGTGAATGACGCGAATCTCCACGTCGTCGGTCGAGAGCGATTCCATGCGCGCGCGCAACGCTTCGAGCGAGCCCTGTCCGTCGGCTTTGATGATCAGATTCAGGACCTTCCCGCCTTCAGCCGGCATTGACATGAACGTCTCGAGCGAAACTCGCTGCGTCCCGGCCGCCGCCATGCGCACGTCGCGCCGGCGCGTCGCACGTTTCTCGGCGGTTTCGCGCGCAACGCGTTCGTCGCTCACGACGGTAAGCGTGTCGCCCGCCGCCGGAACGTCGGAAAGGCCCATCACCTCGACGGGGATCGACGGGCCGGCCTTCTTGACTTGTTTGCCCTTGTCGTCGATCAATGCCCGCACTTTTCCAAACGTTCCTCCCGCGACGACGATGTCTCCGACGCGCAGCGTTCCATTTTGCACGAGCACCGTTGCGACCGCACCGCGGCCGCGATGAAGCGCTGATTCGATGACGACGCCGCTGGCACGTCGGTTCTTGTTCGCACGCAGTTCGCGAATATCGGCTTCGAGCAATACGGTATCGAGAAGACCGTCGATGCCGTCCCCGGTTTTCGCGGAAACCGGCACCATTTCGATGCTGCCGCCCCAGTCGACCGGCTGCAGTCCCTGTTCGACGAGCTGCTGTTTGACGCGATCGGGCTGCGCGTCGGGCTTGTCGATCTTGTTGATTGCGACGACGATCGGCACGGTGGCGGCTTTGACATGCGCGATCGCCTCTTTCGTTTGCGGCATGACGCCGTCATCGGCAGCAACGACGAGTATCGCGACGTCCGTTACCTTCGCACCGCGTGCACGCATTGCCGTAAACGCTTCGTGACCCGGAGTGTCGACGAAAGTGATCTTGCGATCGTTTCGGTCGACGGTGTAGGCGCCGATCTTCTGGGTTATGCCGCCTGCCTCGCCCGCAGCGACGTTCGCTTGCCGAATCTTGTCTAAAAGCGACGTCTTGCCGTGGTCGACGTGGCCGAGCACCGTGACCACCGGTGGACGGGCCGTCAGCATCTCCGGCTTGTCCTCTTCTTGCTCGACGGTCACTTCTTCGCCGGCTTCTTTGACGACTGCGTTGAAACCGAAGCGCTTCGCGACCTGGATCGCGACGTCGCTCGAGATGTTTTGATTGATCGTCGCCATCGTTCCGATCTTGATCAGCTCGGTGATGACATCCCTAACCGGCACGATCATGGAAGTCGCCAGCTCTTGGACCGTAAGCAAATCCGGGATCTCGATCGTTTCCAGCGCTCGCGATGGCGCCGCTGCGGGCGACTCGCCCTTCTTTTTTCGCTGTCGTTCTTTTTCGAGCAACAGCTCCTTCTCCCGATCTTTTTTGGCGGTAGCTTTCTCCTCATGGGTCCGCGTGCGGTCTCCCGGACGCCCGCCGGCGGAAGGTGCGGGAAGATCCGTCGGGATGGTGCCGGGCCGGCCGGGGGCCGGGCGGATGCCGGGAGTCATCGGGCGGAAGGGCCCGTTTCCGGAGGGGCGCCTCACGGGCGAAGCGACGCTGGGAGCGGCCGCTCTCACGGGAGGAGAGACTTTGCCTCCCTGACCGGGCAAGACTTCACCTGGCCGCGGCGCGACGCCGGGACGGCCGGGCATGCCGCTACGCGGTCCCGGTGATGCCGATGCCGCGGTTGTGGGCGCGGGCGGCGGTGCTTGCCGCCGAACCACGGACGGTTGACCTGCGGGCACCGGCCGGAGCTGAGGAATCGGCTGGGGCTGAGTACCTGGTGGCGAGCGCCGCTGACGGGCCGGCGCCTCTGCCGGCGCTGGCGCCGGCGGACTCGGCGTCGGTTCTGGTCGGCTCGGCGTCGCTTCTCGCGTCGCCTCTGCGGTTGGCGGCGGTTGCGAGGTGCGCGCGGGGGCTTGGCTCGCGCCGCGAGGGGAGGCCCCGGTCACGGGGCGGAGTCGAGCAACGGCAGCGGGCGGCCCGGCCTTCGGTTGAGGTTTTGCCGCAGGAGCCGGCGGGGCCGTAACGCTCGCGGTCGGCTTGGCGGAGGGCTTCTCGGTTGGCTTCAAGAGCACGGCCCGCACCAGATCGGCGATCTGATCCGGCACCACGCTCAACTGGTTTTTCGCCTCAAAGACGCCACCGAGGCGGTCGTTGAAGAGCGCTGTCAGCTCTTTTGAGGTGAGCCCGACTTCTTTGGCGAGCTCGAAGATCCTTACTTTTCCGGCCAAGTTCACTCTCGAGCGCGCGGACGCTCGAGTCCCATCAGTTGGAGTGCGCGGAGCCCCAACCAACGGTTTGGCTCCGCTAGGTAATCAAAGGTTCGCCCTCATCGGAGGGAATGGTCGCCAGTAATATTCATTGCATTCACTTTTTGCACGAGCTCTTTATTAAACCATATTCTGCCGCCGCGGTGCCAAGCCCCGGGTAGCGCTTGTTCTTGCGGGCGCGCTCCGCGCATTGGCTCGAGCAGAGGTAGGCGCCCCGGCCGGGTCGCTTGCGTCGTGATGAGTCGTCGGGTTGCCAGCCCACGCTCGTGCGGACCAAGCGACACAGCTCGGTCTGCGCCAATCGTCGGCGGCAGCCCACACAGGTGCGTAGGGGAACTATGAGCCTTGCGTCCCGAGCCGCTCGCGCCTGAACTCTTCAAGCTTTCTGACGAGCTCCGCATCGATCTCCTCACCCGTCGCCGCGACGGCGGTTTCCGCCGCTTCGTCGGCCGGCTCTTCGCTCGCTGCGCGCTCTTCTCGCTCCGCGAGATAGCGTTCGCGCGCTTGAGCCGATTCCGTTTCCGTCGCGATGTCGAGACGCCACCCGGTTAGCCGCGCCGCAAGGCGCACGTTTTGGCCTTCGCGACCGATGGCGAGGGAGAGCTGATAGTCCGGGACGATGACCAGCGCCACGCCGTCGTCCTCGAAGAGCTCGACTCCGATGACCTTCGCCGGAGCCAATGCATTGGAGATGAACGTTGCGGGCGCCGGATCGTAGCGTATGATGTCGACTTTTTCGCCGCGCAAATTATCGGTCACGTTCGCTATTCGGCTCGACTTGGGCCCCAGGCAGGCGCCGATCGGATCGACTTCCGCCCGATTGCTCTTCACCGCTACCTTCGACCGGCTGCCGGGGTCTCGAGCGATCGCCATGATTTCGACCGTTCCGTCGGCGATTTCGGGAACCTCGAGCTCCAACAAGCGTTGTACCAGTCCCTCCGCCGTGCGGGAGAGAATCACTTGGGGGCCTTTCGGCGACTTTCTCACGTCGAGCACGTACGCACGAATGAAGTCGTTGATGCGATAGGCTTCGCCCGGCACTTGTTCGTCGACATACATGACGGCTTCGTCGCGGCCCTCGAGCGTGATAAACATGTTGCGCTGTTCGTACCGCTGCACCGTGCCGGTAACCAAATCGTTTAGCTTGCGGACGTATTTGTTATAGACCGTGTCGCGCTCGGCTTCGCGAATGCGTTGCACGATGACTTGCTTGGCGGTCTGCGCGGCGATTCGGCCAAAATCTTTCGGCGTAACCTCCTGATCGAAGTAGTCGCCGATTTGATACGGCTTGCCGGCCTCTTTCAGGGAGATCTCGAGCTTCGGGTCCTCCACCTCTTCCACGACGGCACGGCGATGAAAGACGCGGTACGCTCCGCTCTGCCGGTCCACGATGACGATCGCATTCGATTCGCTTCCAAAATGCCGCTTGTACGCGGTGAGCAGCGCCGCTTCGAGCGCTTCCAGCAACATCTCGAAAGAGATGTTTCTCTCCCTAGCAATGTATTGCAGAACGTCGATGAGCTTCTCTTCAGTTGCCGTATTTTCTATCGTTGCCATGACCTTGTTTCCGTTGAAGTTTGTCGCGTTTAAGATCCGCCCGCGGATCGTATTCCAAATTCGCGCTTTTGATCGCCGCGATCGGTAAAAGGAGCTCGCCCCGCTCGGTCTCTATGACGACGGTTTCTCCGCGCATCCCACGGAGAATCCCGCGGTGCGTTTTTCCGCCCTGCACCGTCAGCGATGTGACGATTCGGACGCGCTCGCCGGCAAAGCGCTCGTAATCCGGTCCGCGGCGCAGCGGCCGATCGAGCCCGGCCGACTCTACTTCCAGCGTATATGCCCCGTCGAGTCCCGCGAGGTTGGCGTTGAGCCGCGTCGCAACGCGCTCGCAAAGCGTCAAGTCGGCACCGCCCGGCCGATCGATCGTAACGCTCAATGCCGTCGAACCTCGATTCGGATGGACGCGATGCGCGACGATTTCGAGGCCGGCGAACGTCTGGTCGTGCGCCATCGCGTCGAGTTCCCGTTCAAAGGCCGCCGCAATCGTCGCACCGACCCTCGACACGCGTTTTCACCTTCCCTTTGCCCGGTCTTTCAAGCAGCAAAGCGCGGGACGACGCCCACGCTCCCCTCATCGCTTCGCGATTCGGGCGCTCCATTCATTTCCGACACCGCTTGGGCTGCGACTCAATAATTGCGACGGGCCGCGACCCCACGTGGGTGCGACCCCTCGCTCTGTTCTATCTTGCGAATCGGCGCGCCGCCGGGAATCGTCCGGCTGCGTGGGCGCGCTCTTGGCGCCCTCTATTCGGCGCGTACTTCGCGGGCTCGTTCGCCCGGCGGATCTTGCGGTTCCAACCGCCCTCCTTCGTATCTGACGAAGTGTGCCGGCTTTTCCGGTACGTTGTAATTTTAGTGCTCGCATTTTCGAATTTCAAGGGGGAAACGGCTCGGCTCACGGCGACGCCTCGGCCGACGGTGCATACGGCACCAAGCGTCGTCCGTCGCAAGGCGCGGAGACGATTCCGTCGACGATCGGTGCGATGCCGGCGTCGAACGGCGATAGCGGCGCCGCCGCGGGGCCCGCGCCACCGATTGCAATCTGCGTGCCGTTCGCGGGACCGGCATGCACGTTGTTTTGGACGTTGCTCGGGCCCGGAGCGTCGGCATAGCCGCCGCGGACCGGCTGTGGATAACGAACGAGCCATCCGGTGCAGATCGTGGTTGGTCCCTCTTTGCGTGCGACCGTAACCCACATCTTGACGCGTGCCTCGCCGCCGGTGCCGCGGACGTCGTAAATGTACTTCGTTTTGGCGAGCACGTCGGGCGGCGGCGTCGGCTCGAGCCGCCCTCGTAGCGAAAGCGTCGGAGTATACGACTTGCTCGTCGGATTGACCGGATTATTCGGAAGCATCGCGCGCAGCTTGGCATTGATGTTCGGCGCGCTCTTCGCCTTGGGGGCCGGCGTAACGCGAGCTGCTGGAGGCGCAGTGGGACGAATCTGGACTGGGCGTGCCGGAGCCGGCGCGCTCTTGGGCGCAACGCCGGGCCGAGGACCCGGCGACGCTCCACCGCTCGGACCTGGTTTGGGCGCCGTCCCGGGGGTGCGCGCCACCGCCGCTGCGGTGCTCGTCGGACTCGGGCTCGGCACGCCCGTGCGGTTCGCCGGCGCCAGCGAAGCGCGCACTGCCGGAGCGGCGGTCGCATTCGGTGCGGAAGTGGCACGCGCAACGGCAGCCGTGGTCGGCGACGCCTGGGGAACGGCCGGCGCGGGCGTCGCCGCTCGTGGGCTCGCCCGCACGATAGGTGGTGCAGGCTTTGGTGAGGGCGGCGCAACGCGTGCGGTCGTAGGAATTGGCGACGGCGCCGCCGTCGGTGGCGGCTTCACCGCCACGGCGACCGGTCCGGCAGTCGGCACGCTCACCGGCGCAGCCGGCATTTCGTTATGAGGGTTTGTCTCAAAGACGTTTTGCGTCGGCTGTGGATTGGGTTGCGGGGTTTGCTGAGGGATTGGGCGAGGATTTGGTGGCGCAGTCGGCGCCGACTTTGCCAACTCGTGCCGATTTATGGGAAACCGTTGAGTCTGCGGTTGCGCCAACGGCGCGTGACGCGCCGGCGCGATGACCGGAACGTGGGGGACCGGCACGACCGCGCGCGCGGCTGCGGGCTGATTCGCGACCGCGATTGGCGAGGTGCGCGTAATGGTGACGAGTTCTCCGCCGGCAACGCTCTCCGTCGCACCTTCTTGAGACGAGCTTGAGAGCACGGAAAAGAGCAGCAGAGCAAGGAGCGCATGTATGAGGAGCGAGGCCAAGAAGCTCGCCGTCAGTCGCTCGCGGTACCGGCGGTCGCGCGGATCGCGCTTGAATGTCACGCGAGTGCTTAAGTGCGCTCCACCGAGCGCAGGAGCCTGCCGTCGGTGACGCACAAGGCAACCGCCTCATGGAACCGATTCTGCAAAAGCGCACGAAGATCGTTGCGACCGTCGGCCCGGCCTCGCGCGATCCGGCGATTCTGCGCTCGCTTTTCATGTCCGGCGCCAACGTTTTGCGCTTGAACTTCTCGCACGGCACACTCCAAGAGCACGCCGAAGTCATCGCGTCCGCGCGCGAGGTTTCTGCACAACTCGGAATATTCACCGCCATCTTGCAGGATCTGCCGGGCCCCAAAGTGCGCACCGGTCCGCTCGCGAACGGATGCTCTTCCGTTCGGCTCGAGCGCGGAGCGCGTTTCGTCATCACCGCCGATCCGGTTGCGGGAACTTCGCAACGAGTCAGCACGAGTTACCGCGATCTGCCCGCAGACGTCGCGATCGGCAGGCGCCTTTATCTGCAAGACGGACAAATCGCGCTCCTCATCGTCGGGAAGAGCGGGAGCGAGATCGATACGACGGTTGAGTTCGGCGGCAATTTGCGCGCAGCGGTCGGCATCAACTATTCCGACGGCTCTCTGAACATCGCGTCGGTTACCGAGCGGGACTTTGAGTTTTTGGAGTTCGGCCTCGAACGAGGCGTGGATTACGTCGCGCTTTCGTTCGTGCGTTCGGCTGAAGACGTCGAGCGTGCCAAAGCGTTTATTGCCGAACGGAACAAGCGCGTGCCGATCATTGCAAAAATAGAGAAGCACGAGGCGCTCGCCGAGCTCGATTCGATTATCGCGGCCGCCGACGGCATCATGGTAGCGCGCGGCGATCTCGGCATCGAGGTTCCCATCGAGACGGTCCCCATTATCCAGAAACAGATCATCGCCAAGTGTAACCGAGCCAGCAAACCGGTCGTTACGGCGACTCAAATGCTGGAGTCGATGATTGCTTCCCCGCGTCCCACGCGGGCCGAGGCGACCGATGTCGCCAACGCGATTCTCGATGGTACCGACGCCGTCATGCTTTCGGCGGAAACCGCGATCGGCGCCTATCCAACCGAAGCCGTTCGCACGATGGCGGAGATCGCTCGCGAGGTCGAAAAGCAATATCCCCACGCTTCGCTGCGAGACCGCCGGTTGGAAAACTTTGAGCCCACGATCGCCTCGTCGATCGCCGAAGCGGCGACGCGTTCCAGCGCTCAGCTGAAGATTCCTTACATCGTCACCGGGACGACTACCGGAAACACGGCACACCACATCGCCGCTTTCCGGCCCCAGGCGCGTATCGTCGCGCTGACGTCCGAATCGCCCGTGGCACGTCGCCTGGCGCTGCTCTGGGGAACGGAATCGCTGCTGATCGACTCCTATAGCTCGATCGACGTCTTACTCTATATGACCGAGCGCCATATGGTGCGAGAGGGTCTCGTGCGTTCCGGCGACTTGATCGCGTTCACGACCGGCATGCCGGTGGGATCGGGTGGAACCAACGTGCTCAAGATCCATCAGATCCCGTAGGTCCGCAATCGTTGACCGGGCGATCTTTTCGTATTCTGCAGCAGCGCGCGCGCGTGGCGCAGCGCCACGTCGTGCGACTCGCCGGAGAGCATTCGGGCGATCTCAGCCTCACGTTCCTTTGCTCCGGCGATCGGTCGCACGACGATCGTCGTCTGCTTTCCTTCGATCTTGTCGAGCACGTAGTGGCGGTCGGCCCAAGTCGCGAGCTGCGCCAGATGGGTCACGCAAACGACCTGCCCGCGGCGTGCCAACTCGCCGATTGAAGCCCCGACTGCCGCCGCCGTCGCGCCGCCGATGCCGGCATCGATCTCGTCGAAGACCAGCGCGCTGCGCGCATCGCGCGCACCGGCGAGAACGACCACGAGCGCGAGCAACACGCGCGAGAGCTCACCTCCCGAAGCAACCCGTGCGAGCGGCCGCACCGGCTCGCCCGCGTTGGCTGCAAAGTGAAACTCGACGCGCTCCGAGCCGCGCGCGCCGATGCGCTCGAGCGGCTCGAGCGCCGCTTCGAAGCGGCCCGAGGCAAGCGCGATTTCGCTGAACTGCGCGACGACTTGCTTACGGAGCGCCTCAGCCGCTCGAGCGCGCAACGCGCGCAGTGAGGTCGCGGCCTCGCGAAGTTCGGATTTGGCTGCGGCGGCTTTAGCCTGAAGCTGCGCGGCCTGGCGATCTCGTCCTTCGTATTCGTCGACGACGTCGCGTGCGCGTCGCGCGGCGGCCATGACCTCGTCGACGGTGCCGCCGTATTTTCGCATTAACCGGTCGACACGGTCGAGACGAGCATTGATTGCGTCGAGTTCGGCCGGATCGTACTGCGCGGCCTCGAGCTCGCGAGCGACGTCGGCGGCAAGCTCGACGGCGTCCTCCTTGATTGTCGCTGCGCGCTCCGCCGTTGCACGCAGTGTCGTCTCGAATTTTCCAACGCCGGAAAGCGCGGCCGCAGCAGCTGCCAAGGCGCCGGTGGCGCCGCCCTCTTCAGCCGCGAGCGCCTCGCGAGCGGCGTGGAGCGCCAGTGCAATGCGCTCGATGTTATCGAGAAAGGTGCGTCGTTCATTCAGTCGCTCGACCTCGCCCGGCTCCAGGCGCGCCTCTTCGAGTTCGCGCACGGTAAAACAGGCATCGTCGTACCGCTCGCGCGCCCGACGCTCATCCTGCGTGAGCATGGTAAGCGCCTCGGCCGACTCCTCCGCCCGCGCGTAGGCGGCCGCCACCGCGTCGCGCAATCGAAGCGCCGATTGACCGGCAAAACGGTCGAGCAGCTCGAGATGATAGGCGGGCGAGAGCAATCGCTGCGCCTCGTGCTGACCCACGATCTCGGCGATCCCGTCGCGAAGTTCACGCACATATGCAGCCGTCGAGGACCGGCCATTAACTCGAATGGCGGAGCGCCCCGAATCGGTAATCTCACGCGAGATCGTCGCTTCCTCGTCCGAGTCGAGCTCGAAGCCGTCGGCGGCGAGCCGCGCGCGCAGCGCGTCGTCGGGATCGAACGCGAGTGTTACCAGCGCCTTGCGGGCGCCCCCCGCAACGACGTCGGGGCCGGCTCTCGCCCCGAGCGCGAAGTCGAGCGCGCCGACGAGCATCGTCTTGCCCGATCCGGTTTCGCCGGTGAAGATCGTCGCACCATCGGCGAACGTTACCTCGGCGCGATCGATTAGGCCGTAGCCCTCGATCTGCAGTTGGCGCAACATCCCGTATGAGGATTTACCGACGAGGATCCTTAATCGAAACGCCCCACAGCATCTTTGACTCCAACCGTTCGAGGAAATGCAATGGCGCGGTTCTCGCAAAGTGCACCCGCTTGGGGTGACGCCGTATGACGACGCTCCCGCTTGGGGCAACTTGACTCAGCACGTCGCCGTCGCACTCCAGATGAGCGTGCGCCGACTCTAAATCGGAGGTGATTTCGATTCGCGATCCGGTCGGAACGATCAGCGGTCGCGAGAAGAGCGTATGGGGGAGCAGCGGAACCACGCCGAAGGCGTCGACGCTCGGCGCGATCAGCGAACCGCCGGCCGATAGAAAGTAGGCGGTCGAGCCGGTTGGCGTCGCAACGCAAATGCCATCGGCGGCGATTTGCGTCGGCTCCCCTTCGTCCACGCGAAGGCCGAACGGAACGAGGCGCGAGACTTCCCCCTTTCGCACGACCACGTCGTTGAGCGCGAAGAAGCGCCGGTCGTCATACTCGGCCTGCAAGGCGGTTCGCTCGTCCATGAAGAGTCCACGCGCCACCAAACCGGGGAGGTCGCCGAGGCGGGCATCATCTTCGTCCAGCTCGGTCAAGAAGCCGAGCCGGCCGGTGTTGATGCCCAGGAGCGGAACGTCGCTCTCGACGGCGGTGCGAGCTGCTCGCAGCAAGGTGCCGTCGCCGCCCACCGTGATGAGCAGCGAAGCGGTGCCCGCGCTGCTTCCGTCGACGACGTCGAAACCGCTCGCGCGAAAGTCGGAGGCGATGCGCGCCGAGATCGAACGGGCGTGCTCGCGTGCCGTATCGACAAAGAGCGCGACCACTCTGCGCTCGATCGCGAGCATCGTCGTCATCCCAGGCTTCCTTCGCCGATGACATTCTCGAGTCGTGCGTCGTCGAACGGTTCCCCCGCGCGGCGCAGCTCTACGAAAAACTCGCGATTTCCCGCCGGTCCCAACAAAGGGGAGGCGGCGAGCGCAATCGGCACGAGCCCGAGCGCGCCAACTGCATCGCGCAACGCGCGCAGCACTTCGCGATGCGTCCGAGAATCGCGAACGACGCCGCCCGTGCCCACGCGTCCTCGTCCGACTTCGAATTGCGGCTTCACCAGAGCAACGATGACGCCATCCACGCGTAGATACGCGACCGCCCGCGTCAATATCGTGCGTGAAGAGATGAACGATGCGTCCACGGTTATGACATCGAAACCTCCGACGAACGCATCGTCGGGGAGGCGCCGAAAGTTAACGCGTTCCACGACGCGCACGCGCGGATCGTTGCGGAGCCGCCAGTCGAGCTGGCCGTACCCAACGTCGACGGCGGTAACGTGCGCCGCTCCCCGCTGCAAGAGGCAGTCGGTGAACCCTCCGGTCGAGGCGCCGACGTCGAGCGCCGCAGCGCCGCCGACGTCGATTGCAAAAACCGTCAACGCGTGGTCCAGCTTCTCACCGCCGCGACTGACGAAGCGGCGCGGCCGCTCGACGTCGATTCGTGCCTCGAGCGCAACGCTCTGTCCCGCCTTGGTGGCGACCGTGCCCTCGACGCTGACGCGCCCCTCCATGATCAAACTCCGCGCTTGCGAGCGCGTCATTCCTTCCCGATCCGCGACTGCCGTATCGAGCCGAACCTTCACTTAAAAGGGTATCTGATCGTTGAGCTCGTCGCTCCTGGCGCGCTTGTTTGCGCTCGCGGTCTGCGGCTCTGACATAGCTTCGTCGATCTGAACTTGCGCGCTTTTGAGCAATGCTTCGCACTCGCGCGCGAGCGTTTTTCCTTCCTTGAAAAGCACGATCGCGCGCTCGAGTTTCGTGTCGCCGCCCTCGAGTTCTTTGACGATCGCATCGATACGATCGAGCTTCGCTTCGAAATTGCTTGCGGCGTCACTCATCGTGCGTCACTCGTTCGACGCGTGCGGCAAGCCTCCCGTGGAAAAGACGGGCCTCGATCGTCTCGCCGGTCGAAACTTCTCGTGCATCGCGAAGTGGGCGCCCCCCCAGCGTGACGATCGCGTACCCGCGCTCGAGCGGACGCTTTGGATCGGCTGAAAGCAGGCCGCTCTTCGCGAGCGCAAGCGCGTTTGCACGCGTCGACAAAATGCGGTCGCGCGCTCTCTCGAGCCTTGAAGCGACCGCCATGAGGCGCGTTTCGCGCGCGGCGAGCCGATGCCGCGGATTCTGCCGTTCGACGCGATTCTGCAACTGCAAAAGGCGCTGACGCCATCGCGAGAGATGTCGGTCGATTGCATGGCTCAGCGCTTGATCGGCGGCGTCGCGCCGCTGGCCGCAACGCAGTCCGATATGTTCGATCGCGCGCGCAAGTGCGTGCCGCTGGCGCACCATTCGTCCCGTGACTTCGGACCAAGAACCGGCGATACACTCGGCGGCCGCAGTCGGCGTTTTGAAGACTGCGTCGGCAACTTCATCCGCTAGATGACGGTCGCCGGTGTGGCCGATGGCCGTCACCACCGGATGTCGGGAGCGCACGATCGCGCGAACGATCGCTTCGGTGTTGAAAGGATACCGGTCTTCGTACGATCCACCGCCGCGCAGTACGATGATCGCATCCACGTTCTCGCGCGAGGCGCGATCGATTGCGTCGGCGATATCGATCTCGGCTCCGTCGCCCTGCACCCGCGTCTCGATGAAGGTCACCGCAACGTTCGGCGACTTCTCGCGAAGCGTCGTCTCAAAATCGCCGGCCCCTTTCCCACGCGCGGAGACGAGCGCCACGCGGCGTGGAAAGCGCGCGAACTCGCGCTTGCGCGCCGCGTCGAAGAGACCCTCGGCCTGTAATCGTTTTCGTAGGGCTTCGACTTTCGCGGCGATGGCTCCAACTCCGACTGGTGCGATCTCCGCAACCCGCAGCTGGTACTCGCTGGTGCGTTCCCAAATCGCAATCATCCCGGTCGCTACGACGGCAATGCCGTCGTCGAGAGGCGGAAAGTTTTTTGCTTCTTTCCAGCCTGCGAAGCATTTTAATAATGCGCGGTCGTCCTTTAAGCCAAAAAATACGTTGCCGCTAGCCTGAGGCTTCCAGCCGGTGATTTCTCCGACTATGGCGATGCGCTGCAGCTCCGGACGCTTCTTCATCCACTGCGCAAGCCGTTCGCAGAACTGCGAAACCGTGAGCTGCGGAGCCTGGCGTGGTTCTTCGAAGAGCCTCACCTGCGATTTTGAGGCATCGGCGATTGGGATCGGAGCGGCGACGCGGACGCGGACGGCGATTCGGTCGGCGGAGGTGAGGCGAATGGCGGCGGCGTGGCATCGGGTGGAGGAACGGTCGGCTGGGGCAGCTCTGCCGCCGCGGCCGACTCGGCCGCCTTTTCTTCCTCATCGTACGCGTCGATCGAGCCGCCGCACCCCGATTGCGGTTCGGTTCCCTTCAAATAGTATTCGTAGCCGCCGCTGCCGCAACCGGCGACTTTTGCGACCTCTTCGGCCGGAAATGGAAATTCGTGTTTGGGCGTGCCGACGAGTGCCGCTTTCATAAAGCGCGCCCAAATTCGCGCGGGAACGTTTCCGCCATACGACTCGACCATCGGCGAGTAATCGTCGTTGCCGAGCCATACCGCGGCGACGAGATCGGGCGTGTAGCCGACGAACCATGCGTCGCGAAAATTTGAGGTCGTCCCAGTCTTCCCGGCGGCCGGACGTCCGATGACTGCGTTAGGGTAGCCGGTCCCGTGCGCGATTACGTCTTCGAAGATCGACGTCATGATATAGGCCGTTCCCGCACTCACGACGTCGGATGGCGCAGGAAAGCGGTCGTCGAGAATCGTGCTGCCTAGCGAATCCTTCACGATACGAAATGGCGTAGGATCGACGTGCAGACCCTGGTTTGCCAGCGTGGAGTATCCACTGGCTTGATCAAGCACGGTAAGGCCCGAGGAGCCAAGCGCGAGCGAGAGGTTTGCTTCGAGCGGCGAGGTCACGCCCATGCGGTGCGCGTAATCGATAATTCGATCCAACCCGATGCGCTCTGCAAGCTTCACCGCAACGATGTTGCGCGAAAAGACGAGCGCCTGACGCAGGGTAATCGCCCCCATGTAGCTGTTGTCATCGTCCATCGGCGACCACTGGGTACCGTCACCCATCGGATAACTGACCGGGGAATCGTCGATGATCGTGGAGGCCGGGATTCCATCGTCGATCGCAGCCGTGTAGTCGTAGATCTTGAACGAGGAGCCGGGCTGGCGGTGAGCCTGCCAGGCGCGATTGAATTGATTGCGCAGAGAAAAGCCCGAGCCGCCAACTATGGCAAGTATTTCGCCGGTTGAAGGACGCAGCGCAACCAATGCGGCCTGGTGTGCGCCGATGCCTTCCGAGATCGCCTCGCGTACCCCCCATGTCACCGCTTCCTGCGCGAGACGCTGCATCCGCTCGTCGAGGGTCGTGTACACGCTGAGGCCGCCTTCTTCGACGGTGTTCTTGCCGAAGACCCGTTCTAGCTGCGCGATGGCGTACGTCGTAAAGTAGGGAAAGCGGTAACCTTGCAGGCCGGAAGGCTGCTGCGTCACCAAGTCGAGCGGGCCTTCGTAGGCGACGTCCGCTTCGTCCGGCGTAACGTAACCGCTTTCGACCATGCGATCCAATACGTGGCGCTGGCGCTCTCGCGCCAAGCTCAAATTCGAAAACGGCGAGTAGTCGGAAGGAGCGGCAACGATGCCGGCGAGCATCGCCGCTTGTGCCAGCGTCAACTTGTCTACGCTTCGACCGAAGTACGTGTGAGCGGCCGCGTCGACGCCGTAGGCGCCTGCGCCTAGGTAGATGATGTTGAGATAACGCTCGAGAATTTCTTCTTTTGTGTAATAACGTTCGATTTCGATCGCGAGCAGGGCTTCCTGGATCTTGCGAGAGAACGAAACTTCGTCGTTGAGGAAGAGCCGTCGCGCGAGCTGCTGCGTGATCGTCGAAGCGCCTTGGAACTGCTGGTGCGTGAGGTCGGCAAATGCCGCCCGCATGATGCTTTCGAGGTCCACGCCATGATGGTAATAAAAGTTGTGGTCTTCATTTGCGATGAACGCTTCGCGAACGAGAATGGGCACCCGCGAAAGCGGCACCCAAACGCGATTTTCCTTGTAGACCGATGCAAGCTGCGTTCCGTCACGTGCAAAGATTCGAGTAGAGCTCTCCGGCTGGTAGTCGGCCATTCGGCTGATGTCTGGAAGGTTTCGGCCGTACGCCGCGATCATGCCGGCAAGGGCTCCAATCGCGAAGAGGACCAGCATCGAAAATGCCACGAGCACGCCGCGCCACACGCGGCGGTCGCGCCGCTTACGACTTGGCATTGGCAACCGCGCTGAGAACCCCATTGACGAAGCGTCCGGACTCTTCGGTGGAGAATCGCTTCGCCAGAGCGACTGCTTCGTTGATCGCGACGGCTTTGGGAACTTCCGGGCGGCAATGAAGCTCGAAGGTCGCCATTTCTAACAGCAGCCGATCGATGGTAGGCAGGCGTTCGATCGCCCAGCCTTCCAAAAGCGGACTCACGATGCGATCGGCGCACTCCGCATATTCGAGCGTGCCCAGCGCGAGCTCCTCGACAAAGGCTCGCTGCTCGTTGTCGGCGTCCTCGCCGACGATTTCACTCACCGCGTCTCGCGGTTCGCGGTCGCCGATGACGATCGAGTACAACGCCTGTAGTGCCTGCTCGCGGGCGACGCGCCTGGATGTCACCCACCGCTCCTAACCTGTCCGTTCGACAAGATCTGCTTGGGAATGAACTCGACGTCGTATTTGCCCTGACGAAACGCCGGCGTCCCGAGGATTTCCAGGCACAGGTCTATCGTCGTGTTGACGCCGTCGATCACCGTTTCGCGCAAGGCACGCTCCATGCGCGCGATCGCAACCTCGCGCGTGTCGCCGAACGCGACGACCTTTGCGATCATCGAATCGTAGAACGGCGAGATGGAGGCGCCGGCATAGAGGTAGGTGTCGACGCGAATTCCAGGACCTCCCGGGAAAACAAGGTTCGAAACGGTGCCCGCCGCCGGGGCAAAGTTGTTGCGCGGATCCTCCGCATTGATGCGGCACTCGATGGCGTGCCCACGCTCCGCCAGATCGCGCTGCGCGTAACCGAGCGGCTCGCCGGAGGCTATTCTAATTTGCTCTTTCACGAGATCGATATTGTAAACCATCTCGGTTACCGGATGCTCGACTTGAATGCGCGTGTTCATCTCCATGAAATAGGCGTCGTTCCCGATCACGAGAAACTCCAGAGTGCCCGCGTTCGTGTAGCCGACGTAGCGCGCCGCCCTCAGCGCCATCTCGTGCAATGCGTTGCGGCTGCGAGTCGAAAGGGTGGGAGCCGGAGCCTCTTCTATGATCTTTTGGTGCGCGGGTTTCTGCACGGAGCAGTCGCGTTCGCCCAAGTGGACGAGATTTCCGAACTCGTCGGCAAGCACTTGGACTTCGATATGTCGCGGGCTGCGAATCAATCGTTCCGCGTAGACGCGCCCGTCTTTGAAGCTCGCCTCGGCTTCGAGCGTGGCGCCGGCGTACGCGCGCGGCAATTCGCTTGCGTCGCGGACGACGCGCATTCCCCTTCCCCCGCCACCCGCCGTCGCTTTGAGGAGCAGCGGATAACCGATTGAAACGGCGGCCTCCCGCGCTTCGTCGACGGAAGCCAGTACGTCGCTTCCGGGCGTAGTCGCCACTCCGGCTTCGCGTACGACGCGCTTTGCCGTCGCCTTATCGCCCATCAGCGCGATCACGCTCGGCTTGGGGCCGATGAACGTGAGCCCGTGATCGTTGCAGATCTCCGCAAAGCGGGCGTTCTCGGCCAAAAAGCCGTAGCCCGGATGAATCGCATCGCAACTCGTGATCAGCGCCGTCGAAATAATATTGGGAATATTGAGATAGGAACGGGCCGCCGGTCCCGGACCGACGCAAAAGGCTTCGTCGGCCTGCCGCACGTGCAGCGACTCGCGATCGGCTTCGGAGTAAATGGCGACGGTCAGAACGCCGAGCTCTTGGCAAGCGCGGTTGATTCGTAGCGCGATCTCGCCGCGATTTGCAATTAGGACCTTCCGAAAAATGTTACTTTCCTCTCGCGACGAGGAAGAGCGGCTGACCGTACTCGACGGGCGCTCCGTCGGCTATTCCTACCGAAACGAGGCGGCCACCGCCCATGCTGTGAACGGAAGTGCGGATGCCAAGCGCCTCGATATAGCCGAGCTCCCGATCGCCGTCGAAAGCCTCGCCTTCGATCGGCGCGGGACGGCCGACGTGAAAGATGCCGACGAGGTCTGCCTTGATGGTGTCGATTCGCGCAACCGGCGAATCGGCTGCTGTTCGGTCGGCGGATCGACCCGGAGCGCCGGCGCCGTGTGGTTGTGCGACGACTTCGATATCGACGTCCCTGCGCGCAACGCGTACGCGCAAGAGATCGCCGAAGGTAAGGAATCGCGCGAGCTCGCGCACGTGCGCGCTCGCAGGGAACGTTCGCTCTTCGGCCATCGGCGTAACGCTTTCGCGCTCGACTCGCACGACCCCCGCGAGCTCCCGAGCAGGCAACGCATCGCGCAGCGTTTTGAAGCGGTCGTCGATCTCAGTCAATGGGACCAACACAAAAGCGCGCTCGTGCATGTGCCGGTGCGGAAGTCGCAGGTCCGGTTCGTCGATCTCGAGATCGTCGTATAGCAGCAGGTCGAGATCGAGCGTTCGCGGCCCCCAGCGTTGGCTGCGAAGGCGCCCCAGTTCGTCTTCGACCGCGCGCAACTTGCCGAGCAAGACGCGTGGCGCTAATTGCGTCTCGAGTAAAACTACGGCGTTGAGAAACCAAGGCTGCGAAGGGTTTCCCCAGGGCGCCGTGCGGTAGAGCGACGACCGCTCAAGAACGTTTCCAAGCGTTTCTAACGCATCGAGCGCGCGTTGGACGTTGAGAACGCGGTCGCCCAGATTCGAACCGATCCCGAGGAAGGCCCGATGCGACGTCAAGCGGGGTCGTATCGCGGATTCTCGCGCTCCAGCGTGACGCAAGGGGTCGCGCCCTCGAGGATTTTTGGCTTGGAAACGGTCACCTTCGCGCGGCTGACTCGAGGGTCGACGAAGACCTCCACGAGCAGATCGCCGGCCAAGCGCTCGAGTAATGCATGAGAGGTCGTGGCAACCACTCGCACGAGACGTTCGTGCAGGGAGGCGTAGTCCATCGTTTGCGCGATGTCGTCGCTTCGCTCCGCTGCGCTAAGGTCGATCTCGGCCGCGACGTCGATCTCGATGAGCTGACGGCGCTCGCGCTCGCCGGGATCGCATCCGTGGCGGCCGTACGCGCGAACGCCGCGCAGGCTTATTCCGTCCATTCCGCCGGCCTCCAGCCGCGCACGATCGCGTCCGCGACGGCGATTGCATCGCGGGCCGCCGCAACGTCGTGCACGCGCACCATGTCGATGCCTGCCTTCACCGCCAGCGCAGTCGTCGCTACCGTGCCGTACACGCGCTCGGTGACCTTACGTCCCGTGAGTTTGCCGATAGTCGATTTGCGCGAGGTACCGATCATCGTCGGAAATCCGAGCGCGACGATCCGATCGAGCGCTTGTAGGAGAGCGATGTTTTGGTCTGCCGTCTTTCCAAAGCCGATACCGGGATCCAAAATTATCGCTTCGCGGGGGATGCCTCGAGCGGCCGCTCGAGCGGCGCAGTCGTCCAGATAGCGCAGTACGTTCTCCACGACGCAGCCTTCGTATGCCGTACCTTTTTGATTGTGCGTTGCGACGATCGGGATCCCCAACTCGGCGACGACATCCAAGAGCTCGTCGGACGCGCCCCTGACCGAATTGACGAGGTCGGCACCGGCAGCGTGCGCGGCCCGCAAGACGGGCGGCTTGTACGTATCGACCGAAATCGGCGCGCCGGGCAATTCCGAACGAACTGCGCCGATCACGGGCACGACGCGCGCTATTTCAATCGATGCGTCCACCGGTTGATGCCCCGGCCGGGTCGACTCGCCACCAACGTCGAGAACGTCCGCGCCGGCGTTCCGCTGGTCCACCGCACGCGAGGTTGACTGCGTTGCTTTCTCTAAGCCGTCGCCGGAGAACGAGTCGGGAGTCGAGTTGACGATTGCCATCACGTAGGTACGCGCGCCCCATCGAAGCGGCGCCCCTCGTAACAGCAGCGAACCGCGCTCTATCAAACCGTCGACGGGGCGTACCACTCGCGCAAGCCAGCGACGAGGAACGTCGACCCCGTTACGACGACGACGTCGTCGAACTCCGCCCAGCGGCGCGCTACGGTCAGCGCCTCGATCGGATCGGTAATCGCGCGCCCCCATTTGCCGAGCGACTCGGCGATCGTCGCGAGGCGCGCCGGCGGCACCGCGCGACGCCCAGGGACCGCGAACGACGTAAAGGTAAAGCTCGAGGGCAATGCCGAGAGGGTTTCGATGATACGGCCGGCGTCCTTCGTTTCACCGATCGCTACCACGTAGTGAACTCGACGATCCGCAAAGCTCTCGCGCAGTGACGCGACTAACGATTCCGCCTTCTCGGCATTGTGAGCGATATCGAACAGGACGTCGGGGTTTCCGGAAATGAGCTCCATGCGCCCCGGAATTGCCAGCTCGGCGAAACCCCGGACGAGGTCCTCGCGGGAGGGCCGCAAATCTTCGCGGAGCTGTTCGAGAGCCGCAATCGCGGTTGCGACGTTCGTACGCTGGAAAATACCGAGCACCGGGACTCTAACGCGGTAAGAGTCCCGAGCGGAAGTTACCATCAGCACTTGACCGCGCAAATCGCCTCTTTCGACGAGCTCGACTTGCAGCACGTCGGCAACGTGAATGACCCGCGCGCCTACCTCCGCAGCATATCGCTCGATCACCGCTCGAGCCGACGAAGTTAGGCTGGAGGCCAGAACCAGCGGCACACCGGCCTTTGCGATGCCGGCCTTCTCGAAAGCGATTTCCTCAATGGTGCTGCCGAGCAGGTCCGTATGGTCGTGAGCGACGGAGGTAATTGCGGCGACTAGCGGGTGAACGACATTCGTGCCGTCGAGCCGGCCTCCCACGCCCACCTCAATCACGGCCACGTCGACCCGCTCCTGCGCGAAGTAGGAAAAAGCCAGAGCGAGGAGCGTTTCGTAATATGTCGGGCGTCCGTGCTGCGACGCGGTGCGCTCGATTGCCGGCATCATCGCGTCGAGCAATGACGCGAAACGCTCGCGCGATATCGAGCGGCCGTCGATGCGCGCGCGCTCGACCATAGAGTGTAAGTGCGGCTTGGTATGCAATCCCGTCCGCCGGCCCGCAGCCTGTAGCGCGCACGCGATCATCGTCGAGGTAGATCCCTTGCCGCTCGTGCCTCCAACGTGAATCGTAGGATAGCCTCGGTGCGGATCACCAAGTTCGTGCAGAAAGACGCGCATTCGGTCCAGCTTATAGGATGTGCGACGCGATGCGGTTTCGTCGATCGTGCCGAGCAGATAGCTTCGCGCCGACTCGTAGCTAAGGACTCTGAACGCTGCGCTCATCCGTCTGCGACGCGATCGGCGAGAAGTTCCAAGGCGTGCGGTAGCGCGGGCAGCACGACGTCGAGAGTCTCCGCCACGGCACGCGGGCTTCCCGGAAGATTCACGATCAGCGTTCGATCGCGAACCCCGGCGACCGCTCGCGAGAGCATCGCGGTTTTCGTTTTTACGATCGAGCTGGCGCGCATCGCCTCCGCAATGCCTGGCACCTCATAGTCGAGCGCGCCCGCCGTCGCTTGAGGCGTGCGATCGCGCGGCGAGAGCCCCGTACCGCCGCTCGTGAGCACGAGATCGGCCGCGCGCGTATCCGCGAGCTCGATGATCTCGGCCTGCAGCGCCGCAGGGTCGTCGTTCATGATTTTTTCGCGTACGATTGAATAAACGCCGGCAAGGCGCTCTTTCATGACCGGAATGCACTCGTCGGCACGCTCTCCGGAAGCGGCGCGATCGGAGAGCACGATCAGCGCAACTCGAAAACTCACGTCGTGCGGCTCTCCCTTTTCCACGAGCCGCTTTTGCCCCCGCTCTTGTGAAGGAGCCGAACGGTTTCGATCGTGATCCCTTTGTCGAGCGACTTCGACATATCGTAAACGGTCAAGGCTGCGATGGAAACGGCGACCATGGCTTCCATTTCTACCCCGGTTTGAGCCGTCGTGCGCGCCCGCGCTTCTACTCGCAAAGCCCCGTCGCGACGCCAATCGAAGCGGACGTCGACGCTGCTCAACGGTAACGAATGCGTCAGAGGAATGAGCGTCGCGGTTTGCTTCGCCGCCAGAATACCGGCGATTTGTGCGGCAACCAGCGCGTCGCCCTTGGGAAGCGTAGCCGCTTGGAGGGCGGTTCGCGCCGCGGCGCTCATGCGAACGAGTGCCTCGGCGCGAGCGTACCTCGACGAAGGGGCTTTGGACGAGACGTCGACCATAGCGACGCTGCCGTCGCGCGCGATGTGCGAGGGCTTCATCGCGGCGCGCTCTGGAACCGCGCCCAAATGAGGCAAAGCAGCGCGAGAACCCACAGGATTATGAGATGGGTCACGTGATGGGCGTGGGCGGCGCCCGACTCGGTGAAGAGATTTACCATCCCCAATCCGTACAAAATGCCCAAAACGAAAAAGACGGCGGCCAAGAGATAGGCGACGACCCTCATGTAATGACTCCCCTTCGTGCGAGAAAGAAGCAGATGCCTCCGACCACGACGCAGTACCAGCCGAACGGCCGCAAATCGTTCGACCGGAAATATCGCGTCAGAAACGCCACCGACAGATATGCGGCGATCCCCGCTGCAAATCCGCCGCAGATCGCTTCGAGCAGCACGACGTGCGTCCCCGGCCCGAAGAGTTTTGGCGTTTCGAGCAACGCCGCCGCCAATATCACGGGGGTGGCGAGCATGAACGAAAAATGAGCCGCATCTTCGTGGTCGAGATCGCAAAGGAGGCCCGCGACCATCGAGATGCCCGACCGCGAGATGCCCGGCAGCAACGCGAATGACTGTGCGACGCCGATGAACAGGCTCGCCGAATAACTCAAGTCTTCGATCGGCCTCTGCTTGCTGCCGATCGCGTCGTGCTGACGACGGCGCAGCGCTTCGCCGGCAAACATCACCAGGCCGTTGACGAGCAAAAAAAGCGCGGCCGGCCCAGGCGTTCCAAAAAGCCGCCGGACCGGCACTTCAAAGATGACGCCGAGAATCCCCACGGGTATCGTTCCTACCACCAGACGCCATCCGATTCGTTCGTCACGATCCCGGCTCAAGCGCCCTCGCACGACGCTCGAGCAGAGCGCGCGCACGATCGCGTACCATTGGGCGCGATAGAAGACGATCAATGCAAGCGCGGTTCCCAAATGCAAGACCACGACGAACGCAAGAAACGAAGGACTCGATCGACTGACGTTCTGCCAGTGAAGTAGCGCGGGAACGAGGATCGTGTGACCGAGGCTCGATACCGGGAAGAGCTCGCTGACGCCCTGCAACAGCGCCAGAACGAGAGCTTGCCAGAAGGTCATTCCATTCACCAGGCAACGAACTTGACGCTAAACGTGTAGGCGCTCGCGATGGGCTTGCAGTCGCGTAGGGCCGGCGCATAGCGTGCGTCGCGAGCCATCGATACCGCGACGAGATCGAGCGACGAGTTCCCGGTGCTCTGCGTAACGCTGGCGTTGGTCACCTGGCCGCCGGGGTCGAGCTGCACGCTTACCAGCGCGGTACCGCTCGTTCCGGAGGCTCGCGCTTGCGGCGCGATATCCGGCGGCGGAGGCGTCGCCACGACGGCCGCGGCGATATTCGGCTGCGCGCATCCCGCGTTGGCCGTCGCAACCGGCTGCGGCGTGGCAGTCGCTACGACGACCGGCCGCGCAGTGGCGGCATTACCGCCCGAGCTGACGGCCGTTCCGGGTCCTTTCCGCGGGCGGGGCGCAGAGCTTCGCGCGTGTGGGGGCGCGGTCGGTTGCGGAGGAGGCGGCGGTGTCGGCGCCTTCCTCACCGCAATCGTCGCCGGCCGGTGCTCGATCGAAACGACTTCAGCCTGATTTTCCTGACCCGGCGAGGTAGGGCGAAGAACCAGCGCGACGATAACGTGCAACAGCAGCGAAAGCGCGAACGCGACGAGCAACAGACGCGGGACGCGTTTCATGGCTCATTGGTGACGAGTAGGCTGGTAGCCCTAGTCGGGTTGGAAGTCGGCGCGGAAAAGATAGTCGCCCTGCGTCGGCTGACAGTCGACGAGCTTCGGCGAGTACGTAGACTGGCGCGCCGCGCGCAGAGCCGCCTGATCGATCGACATATTGCTCGAGCTCTTATAGATCTTCGCATCCACGAGATTTCCGCTGGGAGCGACGGTGACTTCCACTTCCACCGTCACGGCACCGAGACCGAGATCGCGTGCCGATTCCGGATAATCGGGCTGTACCGGATTGGTTACCGTCGCTTCGACGTTCGGATTCGCGCACGCGGGCTTCGGCGTCCCGGGCGGAGCGGTTGCCGGAGCGGGAGGACCCGTGCCCTGACCTTGCGGCGCGCCATTCTCACTGCCGGTCTTCGGCTGGGCGACCGTGTTCTCCGTCGATCCGCTCGCAGATTTGCTCGTGGTATGAACGAGATTGACCTTCAGCTTGGGCTGAACGACGTGCTGCTGTTTGGGAGGCGGCGTCGTCTCGGCTTTGGGAGTCGGGGTCGGCCGCGGCGTGGGCGTGGGAGGCGGAGGCGTCGGCACCCGCACGCGGGTCTTCTTGGCCATCGTTACTTTTTCGACTTCTTGCTGTTCGTGATGCTGCGCGAAGTTTGGGAGGATCGAGCCGATCGCCAAATGTGCGACGAGCGAGATCACGAACGCCCATCCGAGGTAGCTGCGGATGCGCTCGCCGGTCGTGATGTAGGGAGAGCCGCGCTTCGCCATGGGCTACTGGTTCACACCCTCGGGCGTGTTTTCAACGTGATTGGCCAGGCCAAAATCGGTTAAATCGACCGACTTCGCCGCGTCCATCAGCTGTAGGATGAGTCCGTAGGTGGCTTTGGGATTTGCCTTGATGATGACGCTTTTGAACTTGTGATCCGTTGCGTCCTGAAGTTGCGCAAACGCCGCCTTGGCGTCGCCGAGCGTTACCTGGTTCGAACCGATCTGAATGTGGTCGTTTTCGTCAATCATCACGACGATCTGCGACGGTTGAACCTTCTCCTTGTTGTAAGCGTCGGGAAGTCTAGGCTCCTTCGTGACCGATGCCAGAATGATGAAGATAATGAGCAAGACCAGCAACACGTCGGTGAACGGCGTGATGTTGATCGTCGACATTACCTCATCTTCGCCTGCTCCGGTGGAAACGGCCACGTCTCTCTAACCTCCCTTTACGCGCTCGGCCAAAGGCCGCTAGCAGCTTACGACGTTACGAAGCCTACGTCTTCGAGCCCGGCATTCTTCGCGGCGTCTAGGATCCGAATGATAATCCCGTACGGCGCCTTCGCATCGGCGATGACCGCGACGTGATGGTGCGGCTTCTTTTTCGACGCATCGTACATCACGCGATAGATGCCGACCTGATCCGTCTTGACACCGTCTACGAAGATTACACCCTTGTTGTTGACGTCGACTTCGATATCGTTCTTATTCTTGTTTTGGGTCGCGCTGTTCGGATTCTTGTTCGGCAGCTCTTTTTCGAAGCCGGGCGGTGCCACGAGCGCGGCGAGAATCATGAAGATGATGAGCAGAACCAAGAGCACGTCCGTAAACGGCGTGATGTTGATCTCCGCCATCACCTCTTGATCCTGCTGTGCCGATAGCAGTCCCACGTTGGTGCTCTACGGCCTCCTACTTAGCCGCCCTCGAGGGCTGGTACAGCTCGGTCGGAATCGGCGCGCCCGTGTTGTGGAAATGCAGCATCTCGGCGAGCTGATTGGCGGCGACGATCATCTCCTGATTGTAGTTCTTGATGCGCGACCTGAAGAAGTTGAAGAAGACTACCGCGATGACCGCAATGATCAAACCGGTCGCGGTAGTAATGAGCGCTTCCGAGACGCCCGCGGCGACGACAGCCGGCGTCGAGTTCCCTTTCAGGGCGATGTCCTGGAAGGCCCTAATGATGCCCAGCACCGTCCCGAAGAGACCGACGAAGGGCGCGATTACTGCTATCGTGCCGATGATCGCCAAGTTCCGCTCGAGCGAGTTAAGGTGTTCCATCAAGGCGATCGAAAGAGCGTCGGTGATGTCGGCTCGGTTCTTTTCGCCGCGGCGAAGCCCGAACTCGAGAATCCGCGGGAGCATTCCACGATTTTTCTTGCAGACGTCAATCGCGCCGTCGAGGTCGTCGGCTGAAACCTTCGTTCCGATCTGACGCAGCAAACCTTTCGTGTCGGCATGCTGCATCTGGAAGAAGACGAGCCGCTCGATGACCACGGCGAGACCGACGATCGAAATGAGCAAGAGCAGCCACATATCCCAGCCGCCCTGCTGCATGAGACCCATAAATCCCGAAAACACGCTTCTACGACCCTCCGCTAGACGAAGTTTCGGCGGCGACCACTCGCCCCGTGAGGGCGAGCCATTGGCCTACCTCCGGCTAAAGTCCTGGTTACGTTAGCTACCGCCTCCCGATTGGGCGGGTGCTGCGTTGAGATTCTTTTTTTCGAACGTCTCGATCTGAAGTGATAGTGCTTCGTTGCCCTCCGCTTTAGCCTGCTGATCGGCTTTTTGGAGCGCCGCACCGGCGTTTTTCTTCATGGTTTCGTCGTGACTCGACGTCCACTGCGCCGTTAGCGCGATTCCTTCGGCGAAATTCGCCGCGGCGTCGTTTGGCTTGATGGCCAGGGCCTTTTCCGCGTAAGCTTGCATCCGCTTGTAGTCCGGTTTCGCGCTGCGTGCTATAGCAAACGCAGCAAGGGTGTTCGCCGTGACCGCAATACTCGGATCGCCTTGACCTGCGGCCTGGTCGAAGTCGGAAAGCGCCGTGGTCGTATCCTTCGCTTCGACTGCGGCGCTCCCTGACTTGATGAGGCTTGCCGCCATCGCTTGGGCTCCCGCCGTGCTGTTGGGATCGAGTTGCTTGATCTGGGTCGCGATCGACTGCGCGTTCGCCATGTCGTGGTTCGCCAGGTACGCCTGCAAGAGCTGCGCGTCGACGTTCACCTTCGAGGCGACGGGAACTTTCGGGTCGGAGATCGTCGCCTCGCGCGCAGCTTTTAACGACTCGAGCGCCGCCGCATTGTCGTTGTTGGCGAGCTGTGCGACGCCGAGGGCAAAGCGCGAATTCGGACCGGAATCGAGAGCCATCGCCTTGCGCGCATAAGCGAGCGCCTGGGCCGGATTGCTCTGCGCTTCCCTTGTGGCCGCTGCAGCGAAGCTGCGGGCAGCAATCGGCCGAAACTGCGTGCCGATAGCGCTAACCTTATCGAACGCCGACGCCGCCGTCGCGAAATCGCCGGCATCGTATGCCGCAATGCCGAGCATCTGTCGTAGCGATTCGTCGCTGGGCGTAGCGAGGAGTTCTGCTTCGGCCTTTGACTTGGCTTGATCGTACTTACTCTGCCGAATGAGGGCCGCGACCTGGCTCGCCGCTGGGCTGAGCGCGCCGCCGGCCGGAAGGCCGGTGCTTTCGCTTGGCGTGCTTGCGACCGACTTGCCGTTGAATTTCAAAGTGAAGTCGTAGAAAGACGTGGTCGGCGTTGAGCCGCGGTGCGCCGGGCGATAGCTGGAGTTCTGCGCAATGTCCATGGCAGCGGCGTTGTCGCCGGAATTGCTCGAGTGGATGACCTTGATGGCTTTATGCGTGCCGTCGCTATTGACCTGAACTTGTACGACGACCGTGCCGCTGCCGGCGATCGAGTGGGTCGTCTTCCCCTGTTTGAGGAGCTTTGCCGGGACGAATTCATTGGCGTACTGCGCTACTGCCGGCAATTCTGCAAAGCAGAGCAGCGCGGCGACGACCGGTGCGACGAGTCGGAGATGAGCGTTCATGGCGTACCTCGAGTTACTTGACTGCGAGTCCTGGTGTTCGGCTTGGTACGAGGCAGTTCGTCCGGCGGCCTGCGATGGCGCGCAACGCAGCTCGCTCACTTGCCGTGAGCCGCCGGATACCGCCTGAACGAAGCCCGTTAAGCCGGAGCGGGCCAAAGCGCGTCCTCGTCAGGCCGAGCACCGAATGCCCCAACGCTTCGAACATCCGGCGAACCTGCCGGTTGTGCCCTTCGTGAATCGTTATATCGACAATGCAACGGTCAGCGCGCGTCGCCACGATCCGAACCTTCGCTTCGCCCGTCTGAAACTCGTCGAGCAGAACGCCGTGACGTAATCGTGCCAGGTCGAGTGCGCAGAGACGTCCTGCAATCGCTGCCCGATAGGTTTTCTCGACTCCAAACCGTGGATGAAGCAAGCGGTGCGCGAGCTCGCCGTCGTCGGTCAGCAGCAGCACGCCGCTCGTCGCGTAGTCCAGCCGTCCTACCGGAACGACGCGGCGACCCTTTGGAATCAGTTCGGCAACCGTCGGCCGGCCTTGCGGATCGCGCATCGTCGTGACGACTCCGCTCGGCTTGTGCAACAGAAGGTACGTCGGCTCCGGCGGGGGCGCCACCGCGGTGCCGTTCACTTCGATGTGGTCTCGCGGCTCGACGAGCGTTGCGAGCTTGGTCACGGGCCGCCCGTTGACGCGAACGGATCCTGACGCGATCAACTCGTCGGCGCGCCGCCGCGACGCGACCCCCGCCTTCGCTAAATATCTATTAAGCCGAGTGCCTTTTAACACAACCTTACGGAAGTACGTTGGAAGAGCGGGCTACATGCTGCTGCGGGGACTCCGACGCGAGCGCCATTCACAGGATGTGATAATTTTCCTCAGCAGGTGGCGCGAGCGCGGTGTAGCAGGAGCCCGCAGGACGCGGGCGACGAGCGACCCGCGGCGGCATGTAGCCCGCTCTTCTGAGGTTAGTACCTTCCGTTACCGCCGTCCTCGGAGCCGCGCGACATCGAAAGCGCTTCCTTGGTGACCGACTGCAGGAACTCTTCGTTGGTGCGGGTTTGCGCCATCTTGTCGAGGATGATCTCGGTGATGTCGCCGGTATTCAAGACGGCGGTGGCACGACGAAGCATCCAGAGCTTACGCATTTCGTCGGGCGCCAGAAGCAGCTCTTCGTGACGAGTTCCAGAGCGTTTGATATCGATCGCCGGAAAGACGCGCGATTCCGCGAGCTTGCGGGTGAGGTCGATCTCCATGTTGCCCGTGCCTTTGAACTCTTCGAAGATGACGTCGTCCATCTTGGAGCCGGTTTCGATCAGCGCCGTCGCGATGATGGTCAGGGAGCCGCCTTCTTCGATCTTGCGTGCCGCGCCGAAGAACCGCTTGGGCTTGTGAAGGGACGCGGTATCGAGACCGCCCGAAAGCGTACGCCCGGAACTTGCGACGACTTGATTGTACGCTCGAGCGAGACGCGTGATCGAGTCGAGAAGAATCACGACGTCTTTGCCCAGCTCGACGAGACGCTTCGCGCGCTCCATTGCGAGCTCGGCAACGGTCGTGTGGTTCTCCGGATGCTCGTCGAACGTCGACGCGACGACTTCTCCGTCAATCGTGCGCTGCATGTCGGTGACTTCTTCGGGACGCTCGTCGACGAGCAGCGCGATGATGTGTGCGTCGGGATGATTGATCGAGATAGAGTTTGCAATATTCTTCAGAAGAGTCGTCTTGCCGGCTTTGGGCGGCGAGACGATTAGGGAGCGCTGGCCTTTGCCGATCGGCGAGAACAGGTCGATCACGCGCGTCGAGAGCTGGGTGGAGCGCACCTCGAGCTTAAAACGCTCTTGGGGGTAGATCGGCGTGCCTTTTTCAAAGACTCGCCTGCCTTTGATCGCCTCGGGGTCGAAGCCGTTTACTTTGTCGACGCGGATTAGCCCGTAGTATTTCTCGCTCTCCTTCGGGCGACGTGCTTGGCCTTCTACCATGTCGCCGCGCCGTAACTCGAAGCGGCGTATTTGCGATTGGCTGACATAGATATCGTCGTTGCCGATGTAGTAGCCGGCACGGCGCAAGAAGCCATAGCCTTCGGGAAGTACGTCGAGAATGCCGCTGCCAACCTCGATCCCGGAGCGCGCTATCTGCGCTTGCACGAGAAGCGTGACGATCTCGTCTTTCTTTACTTTCGCAGGAGTGGGGATCTCGACTTCGAGCTCTTTTGCTATGTCGATGAGCTCGGTCTTCGTCTTCTCGGCGAGCTGAGCCGCGGTCTGTATCGGCGGCGCTTCAACCTGTGGAAGCTGATCGTGATAGACCGCAGGATGTTGCGGGAAGTGATGCCGGCGACGCGATCGCCGGCGGCGTCCTCCGCCTGCTTGTTGGGGACGCATATCGTTGTTGGGGCGGTGCTCGATATTGGGCCGATGTTCGGTTTGCAGAAAAGTATCTCTCTCTAGAACCGTTCGAGCCAAGCTCGGACGACCGAGGGCGAGGCGGGGCTGCCGTCGCGATCAGATCGTTGGCATGAACGTGGAGGTATCAATTGGTGTCGCGGCTGTCACCATATGACCGCAACGCGACGCCCACACTATAACACAGCTGCAACCTGCATTCAAGCAGGGCTCAGGCGTGCGGCTCCGCTCACGTAGGGGTTTCCGGCTGCATAGAAGCGCAGCCGGCGTTCTGCCGCTCGGCTTACTCCGATGCGGGGGCTGCGCCGTACGCGCACCGGCTGGGCGTCGACTTCGCCTAGCCAAAGGCACCGATCCGTGAAGACGTCGATGCCATCGAAAGAACGGTCGATGGCAAGCGCGCGGCAGAGCCGTCCCGGACCGCGGCAAAGATCGCGTATGCTCTCAGTCGCACGCCGTTTTCGCATCAGCGCAACGCCTTCGATGGGCTCGAGCGCGCGTACGAGCACGCCGGCACCTTTTCCGTGGCGCTCGCTTGACAAATTGAAGCAGTATGAAGTGCCGTAGATCTGATAGACGTAAGCACGATGCGGGGGGCCGAATAGGGTCGCGTTACGTAAGCTTTTACCTCGATACGCGTGGCACGCCGGATCTTCCGGAAGATAGGCTTCCGTCTCGATGATTCGCCCGGAGGTTATCCCTTCCGCGCTATCGCGTACGAGAACGCAGCCGAGCAACGCGCGCGCCAGCGCACGAGTTTCGACGGGTAAGCGTGCCGGCCCAAGCCGGCGAAGCGTCATGCGGCAACGTTCAGCGCCAGTTCGGCTCGCGCCCTGTGCGTCAGATCGTCGGTGTCGCCTGCTCGGACGTCGAACTTCTCCAGGGAGTTGAGCACGCATCGCAGACGAACGTAAGGCAGAGCGAGCGTCTCCGCGACGCCGCGTCCCGTTGCGATCTCCTCGACGAACCCGGCGTCGCCGAGTAAGAAGCATACCTCTCGGACGCGACGTTTGTGCAAGGCGCGCGATACCGCCGTGAGTGCTGCGTAACCAATCGCTCGGTCAGACCACGGTCTGCGCGCCGTTACACGAAAATCTACTCGAAGCAGCCGTTTCGATGGCGTGCTGATGAGTCGCGCATACGCCAGCCCCTTTCCGCCCTCTTCCGCCCCGTACCCGACCGCTACGTCCATCACAGATCTATTTTATGCGAACGTATGTTCGCAGTCAAGCGATCCGAGCGGGCCTGACCAGGCTTTCGTAGAGTGCTTCCATGCGGTCGACCTGACGTTCGATCGAGAATCGAAGTGCCGCGCGGCGGGTCTCGCGGATATCGGGGCGGTTTGCCGCCATCGTGTTGTGGAAAGCGTCGGCAAAAGCTTGCGCGGTCGGAGCGACGATGTGACCCGCGCTGCCGAGAACATCTCGGTTTTGAGGGGCATCGGCTGCGATGACGGAGGCCCCCGCTGCAAGAGCTTCGGCTAGAACGAGACCCTGCGTTTCGGTGGTGCTTGGCATGAGGAAGAGGTCGGCGCTCGCATAGAGATTTGGGAGGTCGTCGCGTGAAACGACTCCCAGGAAGCGGGTCGCTGCTATGACGCCGGATTCGCGAACTTGCCGCTCCAACTCGTCCCGGTGGGGTCCGTCACCGGCGATGACGAGTTTGAGCGAGTCGTCTTGCGCGCGGGCCAGCGCTTCAACGAGCAACTCTACGTTCTTCTCTTTAGCCAAACGGCCGACGTATAAGAGCAGCCGTTCGCCCCGCCCGACGCCCAGGCGCAAGCGAAGGTCTTCGTCACGGCGTCCGGCCCCGAAGCGGCCGACGTCGATGCCGCTCGGCACGATTTCGATTCGCACCGTGACGCGCAGCTCGCGCAGCCGCGCCGCCATGGCAGGAGTGGGAACGACGACGGCGTCGGCATGATTTGCGAATGCCCGCGTCAACTGGGAGGCCGCGAAACGCGTGGCATTCGGTTCGAAGGGGACGTAATGCGCGTAGGCTTCGAGCTGGGTGTGATACGTGTAGACGAGCGGCATGCCGTATCGTCGCGCGTAGCGCATGCCCATCCATCCGGTAACGAACGGCGAGTGTACGTGGACGAGGGATAGCCGCTTGATCACGCCGTTCAAATTGCGCCGGCTCACGAGCGGCAGCGTGAGGCGATACGGCGTACGCATCGGCAGCGGCAGAGAGGGCATGCGAAAAACCGGGCCGTCGTCCTCGGCATAGCCGGGCATCCGCGGTGCGAAGCAATAGACCTGGTGCCCGCGATCGCGTAAGCCTTCGGCAAGCGCTTCGACGGACGTGACGACGCCGTTGACGACGGGAAGGTAAATTTCGGTGAAAAATCCCAGACGCAACGACTCCATCTTTAGATTCCTTCGCCCCAGAAGGCGCGAGCGCCCCGCCAGAGGAGTCTCCTGCCGCGCTGTGACTTTCAGCATATTCCCGCGTCGAGCCGGATATGCTATAGTGCCCGGGTCAGACGAAGCCTGCCGACAAGGAGTGCGGCCAAGGCCCACGTCATTCGGGATCTCCATCGATCCAATCGCCCGCGGCCGACTTGCGCCGCTTCCCGAAACACGCGACCCCTCGTTCTTGGTTTGCCGTTGTGTGATGTCCCCAGTCGAGACCATGACGAGAGTCGAGAGCAGAAAGGAACATCGGGTTGAAAGGAACTTTCCTCTGCGCCGCCCTCGTCATAGCGAGCCTATGGCTCTGTCGGGCTGTCGCAATCTCCGCGACGCCGGCGACCTCGGTGACATGGCACCGGGACGGCCTCTTAACGTGGGATCGCGTCGAGGATCGCACGATCGCCCCCCCGACGATTCACCGCGTCGCCCTCCGGATGGGCTCACGCTCGAAAGTGATTGCTGCCGGCAGCCCCGGCCTACTCGAGGTCCGCATGCGATATGCTCAGCGCGATGGAGGGCCCGTTCGCCATTGGGGGCTCGTCGCGAGAGTCATTCGCGCGGCGAAGCCGCGCATCGTTGCCGAGGAGATCGGCGCCATGCCGCTGGCTCTCTTCGAGGCCCACGGTATCGCGGCGATGGCACATATGGCGCATAGCGCCATCGAGATGCTCGCCACCGCCTATACCGCGGACTGCGCGGGCTGCGGCGGGAGGACGGCAATCGGACGGCGCGCCGGTCACGGAATCGTTGCGGTCGATCCAAGAGTCATTCCGATCGGAACGCATCTCTACATAACGGGCTACGGTTTGGCGATTGCCGGCGATACCGGCGGCGACATCGTCGGTCGGCGCATCGATCTCGGCTTCGACTCTCTGCACGACGCCATGCTTTTCGGCCGGCGTGACGTGACCGTTTACCGACTCAAATAGCGACCCCCCGCGAACTGCTCGCCCGCGCCGGCATACGGCCAAAGAAGCGCTACGGGCAGACGTTCCTGCAAAGCGCTCCCGCTACGCACGAGATTGCGCGGCTGGCCCTCGACGGGTCGCACGGATCGCGAATCGTCGAGATCGGAGCCGGCACGGGTGCGCTCACGCTGGCGCTTCTCGAAGAAGGAGCAGAGCTTACCGCGATCGAGATCGACCCGGATCTCGTTGCATTGCTTCGTTCGCGCAACGATTTGGCTAAGGCAGAGATCGTCCAAGCCGACGCGATGGAGTTCGATTATGGCAGCTGGTCTTCGGGACGACGATGGCATGTCACCGGGAACCTGCCATACAACGTCGCCACCGCGCTGATACTACGCTTTATCGAGATGGAACACGGTCCCGATTCGCTCACGGTCATGGTGCAAAAGGACGTCGCCGAGCGTTTCATCGCGGCGCCGGCCACGCCGGCTTACGGAAGTCTTTCCGTCGCCGTACAGTACGCGATGCATGCGCAGCCCATTTTTACGCTTCCTCCCGAATCGTTTTTCCCGACGCCAAAGGTGCATTCGAGCGTCGTCCGGCTCGTGCGGCGCGCCGATCCCACAGTACGTCCACGCGATTGCGCTATGTTCTGGAAGGTCGTGCGCGGGGCGTTCGCGTACCGGCGCAAGACGCTCGCCAACAGTCTCTCGCTCGCGCTCGATCTCGATCGGGCGAGGATCGCGCGAGCGCTCAAGTCGAGCAATCTCTCCCCGGAGCTTCGCGGTGAACGACTCGACATCGGCGATTTTGCCCGTTTGGCCGACGCGCTGGCCGAAGAATAGCTTCACGGGCATTGGGACGTGGCTGCTGGCCGGCTTCGTCGCGGCGCTTTTCATATTCGCGTTCGTCGCCGGGCTGAAAACGAGCCGGGTGCCGGCGTTGACGCCGCTCGAGTTCGACGCCTTGATCCTGCTGCAGTTTGTGATCGAGGGAGTCCTTCTGATCCTCGTACTCGCCGCGCTGCCCGCACTCTCAAAGTTCAGCTGGCGCGAGCTGGGCTTTCGCCGCCCGAGCGCGGCGGCCATGGGCACGGCGATTCTCGGCGCCATTGCCATGGTGATCGTTGCCAACGGCGGCGCGTCGCTCATCGACTATCTTGCGCACAGCCAGCATCAGCAAGACATCGTGCAGATATTCAAAGGGCTACACGACCGCGCGACGATCGCTCTGTTCGCGGCCTTTGCCATAATCTTCGCTCCCTTTGCCGAAGAGACGTTCTTTCGAGTCTTCTTTTTCAATTTGGGCCTGCGCTACGGCGGCTTCTGGGCGGGCGCGGTTCTCAGCGGCGTTCTATTCGGAATCGCGCACGGCGATATCTACGCCGCGCTGCCCTTGGCGTTCGGCGGCGTCGTTCTCTGCGCCGTCTATTACCGGACACGAAATGCCTACGCCTCGATGATCTCGCACGCGTTATTCAACGCATTGTCGATCGTCGCGCTGTTGGTCGCTCCGCAAATTACATAAGGCGCCGCGCCGCATCGACCACGATGTCCGCACCGATCGTATGCTCGTCGACGTAGATCAAACGGTGTTGGAGGGAAGGCGGCTTCGTCGTCGTTGCCGGACGCCGCTCGAACGCTCGATCGCGCACGTACCGACCGACGAGATGGATCGCGTCCGGATTGGGCTCGTCGTACCAGTCGGGATGATGCGCCATCCAGATCCCGATCGTGGGGACGCCTCCTCGAGCGAGCGTGAAGTGGAGTGGACCGGCCGGGATACCGACGAACAGGTCGATGCGTTTTGCGAGCGCCTTGTATGCTCGGGCAAACGGCTCTTCGAGATCTCCGAAGAGCGTACGAAATCCGACGACGCCTTCGCCGAGATCTTCGTCATCCATCGAGATGAAGCGCCAGCCGGGCGACTCCCGACGCAGCGCAGCAACGAACGCGCGCGCTTCCGAGCCGTCCCCCCAATTCTTCCGCGCAGCCGTTACGCCGCTTCGTGAGACCACGGCGAGGCGCCCCGCCGCCTGCGTGAATCGAGCCAACCGTTCGTCGACGCGACGCTGGGTCTGCGACGGCGCGCTGAAGTCGATTATATTTCTCAGCGGCAGGGCCAAGTCGACACGCTCGAGCTGCTCGACCGGCGCCAAGATTCGCACGAGATTCCGGGCTTTGGTGTGAAACGGAAATGGCGTGCCGCCTTCCGTCTCGGGATAATCGGTCCAGAGCACGATATCCGGCGCGAAGCGCGTGACCGCGGCATCCAGACCGGGCGGAAAGAGCACGCTCATCTTGCGTCCGTCGCACTGACTCAGGCGCATTCCCAAATGACGAGCGCCGCGCGAGGCACCGTCGCTCGGCGAGCGCACGCCGCTGAAAAGCGGCTCGACTCCGGCGCTTCCTTCCATGACGCTGACGTAGTCGTCACCGAAGCGGGTAATCGCGTACGCGTTCGATGGCTCGAGCAACGGTGCTACGCCGCCAAAATGAACCCAGTCACCCAAGCCATGGGGCCAATAGATCAGCACGCGCACGTCGCGCAGGGCGGCAAACCGGCCGCGATCTTCACGAATTGCCGGCAAGACCAGCTTCATGAGCTCCATCAATGAGACGCGGGCACGCCGCCGCACGCGTAAGCCGGCGCCCGTCCGGCGAGGCTTGAAAAAAACGCCGCGGCGTTTGTATCGTATGCGGGACATCGCGGAAAATGCGGATCGGGGTGCGGATTGAGGCGGACATTGTGATTCGCGGCCGCGACTGCCCAGACGCCTTCATCGCGGCGCAAAAGCAGCGCCGTTCGACCTCCGTCTCGCAGTGCAACGGCACGCGCGTAGGCATTCCAATCGACGACGTACGGCCAGCGGCCCGGCCGCAGGACCGTATCGTTGAAAAGCAGCATCGCGAGCAGTGCCGACGGGACCATGTATTGCAGAAAACGCGGATAGCGCGCCGCGCCGAATGCCGCCGCAATAGCGGTGGCCACAAAGAGCGGCGCGACGTAATGCGAGCCGATCCGGCTTGGTTCGTAGTTCCATGGCTTCATGAAGACGATCTCGGCAGCGAGCGGCAGACCGAGTAACAGCCAACGCGAGATCCCCAGCGGCGCGAACGCAAACGGCACGAGCAACAGAAGAAACATGCTCGCTTTGCTTTGCCAAGCGAAAATCAGCAACGAATACCCGGCATCGTTCGGATGCGTGCCAAGCGCGCGCTCGAAGCCCCAAAAACCAATGCCGTTGGCCATGGCCAGCCCGGCCAGCGCCAGACCGATGCGCCGGTCCCACCAAAGGGCGCACGCCGAGGCGAACCAGAGCACGGAGAGAATCTGATCTTCTTTGAGCCCCATCAGCAGCTGCCCAACGACGAGCGTCCACCATAACGAGCGTCGACGTGCGGCCAGCCCGCCGCAGCAGGCCAGCAACGGCACGAAGACGTTCTCCGAGAAGTTGTCATAGCTCAAGCCCTGGGACGCCGGTGAAAGCAGATATGCGATGCCAAGGAGATTTGCCGCTCTCGCATTCATGCCGAGGTCGCGCGCGAGCAGAGCCAGCGGAATCCCGGCGCACGCGACGGCGAGCACTTGCACGACGATCAGCGTCTGTGCTCTCGGAAACAGCGCGACGATCGGAACGAGCAACGTCAAGATCCATGAATCGTGCACTTGGAAGTGATGTTTCCACTCGCCGTAGTTCCACGACGAGCCGTGCTGCAGATTCACAAACGTCTGCAGATAGGTGCCGAGATCGGCGCCGTACCGCAACGCAAAGAGCTTGTTCAGATCCAGCGCAATGTAGACTGTGGAGAAAATCGCCGCCGCAACGTACGTCGCTCGCATTCCTAAACCGCTGCGAGCTCGCTTCTCATCAGCCCCGCGGTTCGCCTCGCCGCTCGAACTTCTCCCGGTAGACCCGGTCAACGATACCGCGAAGGCGATCGATGAAGTTTGTTGGGGAGAATTTTTCCGCGTGCGCGCGCAAGCGGTGCGCGTCGAATCGACGTCCCTCGAAGGCGTGCATGGAGGCTGCGAGCGATTCGGCGGTGGGTTCGTCGAAGAACGTGCCGGTCTCGCCTTCGACGACGGTTTCAAGCGCGCCGCCGCCGCGATAGGCGATCGTTGGGCGGCCGGCGGCGGCCGCCTCGAGGGGCACGAGGCCAAAGTCTTCTTCTCCCGGAAGGATCGCCGCGCGCGCGTTTCCCATCAGCTCGTTGAGTCGCGCGTCCGACACATAACCAAGCAACGTCGTCGTCGTGCCCTGCGCACGTCGGCGCAGCGATTGCTCGGCGGGGCCGGTGCCCGCGATCAAAAGCTCAACGCCGGCGAGTGAGGCAGCGCGGATGGCCAGATCGATGCGCTTATATGGCAGAAGACGAGAGGCGGCGATGAAGTAATCGCCGTCCCCCCGTCCGATCGTGAAACGCTCGAGGTCGACCGGACAATGGAGCACGTCCGAGTCGCGCGCGTAGTATCGTCGAATTCGATCCGCAACGTTCTGCGAGTTCGCGACGAAACGCGTTGGACGCTTTGCGGCCTCGCGGTCCCACGCAATCAACCGGTCGACGAAGGGACGTGCGGGGCGGGGGACATACTCGTCGCGGGCAAAAGCAAAACGGCTGACCGTGTTGATATAGCAAACGTGGACCGCGTTGGGCGGGACGTGCACGCCTTTTGCCCATGCCGTCGTCGAGCTGACGATTGCATCGAACTCGCCGAAATCGAAGGCTTCGAACGCTCGCGGATAGAGCGGTGCGAGGGCACGAAAATATCGATTTGCGAAAGGAATCCTTCCCACGTACGACGAGCGAACCCGGCGTTTTGGGAAGAGATCGCCGACGACGCGCTCGTCGTAGAGCGCCGTAAAGATCGGCGAGTCGGGCCACGCCTGGGAGATCCTCGCGAAGACCCGCTCCGCGCCGCCGCGCTGGTTCAGGTAGTCGTGAACGAGCGCAACCTTCAAGCCTCTTTTAGTCTTGCAAGTTGGTGCCGCGAGGCAGCACCAACGCAATCGTCGGATTGCCTAAATACATCCTGGCTACGCGCTGCAAATCTTCGGGGGTCGTCGCAGAGATCGCAGCCAGGGCGCGGTTGATAAAATCGGGCGATGCGCTCTCTCGAGAAAAAACGGCCGCGAGCCACGTGCGTGTCTCGAGCGTCGTCGCGTCGTTTGCGAAATCGCCGGCTGCTTCTGCCTTGAACTCTTCGATTGAGCCTTGGAGCCGCGTCGCGGCTAGGACGTTGACGACGGAGAGTGCCGTTGCGAAGGCACGGCTCGGGTTACCATTCAAGCCGCCGTTGACGTAGAGCACCAAAGCGGCGGGTGCACGATCGTAAGCGTAAACGGCTCCGACGGAGTGCGACGCAAAGGTCGGCGAAACAACGCCGGGAACTTGCGCAATGTCCGAGAGCGTGCGCCGAACAAACGCCGCCAAGACGAGCATCGGGCCAAAATCGTTGCTGTTGACATTCGGCGCCGGATATTGAGCGATCAACCACGGCGAGGAAATATCCCGATGCGCGACTATTTCGTGCGTCGCACCGCTCAACGCCGGGACGCGCACGGACACGGGCGTCGTCGCTCCCGCCGGCAGGGCAGTTGCAAGCGCAGTGAGCGCGCTCTGGGGGAGTGCGTCGAGCCGTCCTGCGGCACTGACGAGCGCGCCGCCACTACGATAGTAGCCGCGATAGAACCTCCGCGCGTCGCTGGAGAAGAATTCCGCGAGAGAGGCGGGCGTGCCGAGCTCGGGCAGCCCGGCGTTGGCCTGTCTCGACGATGCCTCATTGAGCATATCGAGGCCGACTTGCAGCGCGACTTGTTGAGTCTGGGCGATTTGTCTCACGAGCGCTGAGCGGGCCTCGCGCACCGTTGCGGGCGAAAAGTCAGGCGCGGCGATTGCAGTACGAAAAAGATCGAGAACGGCGGGCGCGTCTTCAGCCAGCGCCTCAACGTAAAACCGCACGTCACCGGAATCGACCGTAAAGTGAATCGAACCCCCATGTGCAGCGACCGCGTCTTCGAGCGCAAGCGCAGCCCCGGCACCCGCAAGCGGCTTGTCGCCAGCGGAGCTTGAGGGAAGCACGACCGGCGTGCGTAGGATCGTTTCCGCAACGAGCGCCGCCAAGCCGTTCTCTTTCATCGTTTGGCGATCGAGACCGGCGCGCACGACGAAGGCAACGCCGACGAGTGACGCGGCGTTATCGGGTTGACGGACGATCGTGACGCCGCCGGCGCTCTCCAAGCTTGGCCCCGCACCCACGACCGCGGCCGCCGGTGCGGGGCGAGGACTCAGCGAAATTGCAAAAGCGGCCGCAATGCAAAGTAGCGAAAGCGGCCTCACGGAGAGGCTCCCTTTTGTGGCGCGGTCGCTACCAGATCGACGACCACGGGCTTGCCAAGGTAGCGGCGTACCACGTCCGCGACGTATTGTGGATCGAGCTCGCGTGCCGCGCGCTCGTAAGCACCGTTGACGATCCCCGGAGCGTAATCGAGATTGCCCTCGACCGTGTACCAGCCGAAATTGTCGGCACGTTCTTGCGGCGTCTGCGTATCGGCAGCGACGTGGTAAAGAAATGCTTCCCGCGCGGCGTCGAACGTCTGGCGGTTTAGCGGCTGCTGCAACGCCGTCAGGGCCTCGAGCACCCTCTGCTCGGCCTGCTTGCCATGATCGCCGCCGATCGTTACGACCATCACGCCCGGGTCGTGCAGCGTAATGAACTGACCGACGACAAGGGCATCGCTCCGCGAGTGATCGAGTTGCTTGGAAACGACGCCGGTCTGTTCTCGAAAAAGATAGTCGGCGACGAAGTCCAACGCCGTCGCGGCCTTTTCGTCGGAGATCGGTGGACCGGTCCACGCAAGCCCGATGCCGTCCACGGCGCCGGTCGCCGTGGCTGACGTGGGCACCTGCGCGAGCTTCGAGTCGTACGGCGCATCCATAGCGCCCGCGCTCCCGTCGGTGACCGCGCTGATGTTCGACGGGTCAACGTTGCCGCTGAGCGTCAATACCGCATTCTCCGCGCGAAAGGCACGCCTGGCGAAGGCGCTCACTTCAGACGCCGTGATGCTGGTCAGTGCCGAGACGGAGGTCGGCAGCGGCGGATAGTGCGCCGGCCCGCCCGCGAAGATTTGTCGAAAGAGCAGGTCGTGGAGCGTCGTGTCACTTTCATAACGTTGCTGCACGCCGAGCACTGCAGCATTTGCCCGCGCAGTCTTCACGGCGGCATCGTCGACCGCCGGCGCAAAATATGCTGCCGTCATCGCGGCAACGACGCGTCGAACGTACGTCGCTGGAACGATTGCCCCGATGCCGACGATGTCGGGATAGACTTCAACGTTGAGTTCACCACCGACGGTGTGCACCAGCGCGTAGAGCGACTTTCCGCTCGCGAGAGGCGCGACCGCCGCAGCCGTCGCGGCTAAGTTGGAGATGCCGGGCGTCGAATTATCGTAACCGGCGCCGGGCGCGCGAAACCATAGCCCAATCGCCGCCGAGCCGACGGTAGGATCGGGATCGAGCACGTATGACCCGCCGCGAGGTAATGAACCCAGGCGTTGCGACATCGCCGCCGTCGCCGGGGCAGCAACGAAGAGGGAGGCTGCGCCGAGCGCCGCCGCCGCGACCACCGCGCGAAGGATCATGCGGGTTCCGGCGATATCTTGGGCGGAAGACGCGAGGGTTTCTCGACGCGTTTGGGCTCCTCAACGATTGGGCGCTCGGCTTGCGCGTCCGCGGCCGGCGTGCCAACGCCGGTTGCGCGGTCAAACGGACGGCCCGCAAGTATTGCGCGCACTTCTTCGGCTTCCACCGTTTCATACTCCATGAGGGAGGCGACCATTCGCTCGACCTTATCCCAATTCTCTTCGAGGAGCTGTTTTCCGTTGCCGTAGCAGGCTTCGATGATCTTGCGGACCTGGGAGTCGATCTTGCTCGCCACTTCCTCGGAGTAGTTGCGCTCTTCGCCGAAGTCGCGGCCGAGAAAGACTTGGTGGGCGCCGCGGCCGAACTGAATTGGCCCCAGTTCGCTCATTCCATATTGGGTGACCATCCGGCGCGCGAGCTCCGTGGCCTTTTCGAAATCGTTGCTCGCGCCGGTCGTAACGTCGCCGAACTTAATCTCTTCCGCAAGACGCCCGCCCATCGCCATCGTGATCGCCGCAAGAAGCTCCTCGCGAGTCTGGCTGTGGCGATCGTCCTCCGGCAACGACCACGTGATGCCCATCGCCATCCCGCGTGGGATGATCGTTACCTTATGGACCGGGTCGGCTTTTTCAAGCAACCCGCCGATGATCGCGTGACCCGATTCGTGGAAGGCCGTGACCTCTTTCTCTTTGTGCGACATCACCAGCGATTTGCGCTCGGGACCCACCATCACGCGGTCGATCGCTTCGTCGCAGTCGTTCATCTCGATGAAGTTCTTGTTCTTGCGGGCAGCGAGCAGCGCGGCTTCGTTGAGTAAGTTTTCGAGATCGGCACCGGAGAAGCCGGGGGTACGCTTTGCGAGCGTTTCGAGCGAAACTTCCTTGCCGAGCGGTTTGTTGCGGGCGTGAACTTCGAGGATCTTCTCGCGTCCTTTGAAATCTGCGCGCCCAACGACGATCTGCCGGTCGAAACGGCCCGGCCGCAGCAACGCCGGGTCGAGCACGTCGGAACGATTCGTCGCCGCGATCAGGATGACGCCGGTATTTTGGTCGAAGCCGTCCATCTCGACCAACAGCTGATTGAGGGTTTGCTCGCGCTCGTCGTGTCCGCCGCCCAAGCCGGCTCCGCGCTGGCGTCCCACGGCGTCGATCTCGTCGATGAAGACGATGCAGGGTGCCGATTTCTTCGCTTGATCGAAGAGATCGCGCACGCGCGACGCCCCGACGCCGACGAACATCTCGACGAAGTCGGAGCCGGAAATCGACAGGAATGGAACTCCGGCCTCCCCCGCGATCGCGCGCGCGAGCAACGTCTTGCCGGTTCCCGGCGGGCCGAGCAGCAGGACGCCCTTTGGAATGCGCGCACCCAGCGACTGGTATTTCTTCGGATATTTCAAGAAATCGACGATTTCAGCCAGCTCTTCTTTGGCTTCATCGACTCCAGCGACGTCGGTAAAGGTCACCTTCGGACGATTCTCCGAGAGCATCTTTGCGCGAGAGCGCCCAAAGGAGAGTGCTTGGCTTCCACCGCTTTGTGCTTGACGCAGAATGAAGAAGAGCAAGGCGAACATCAGCAGGAGCGGCCCCACCGTCACAATCGTTGAGAGGAACCCAGTATTCGATTGCTGGTCGAAGCTTATCGCTCCGCTCTTTACCCGCTTGTAAACCTTGTCGACGAAAGTCTGGTCAACATTGGGAACCGCGACGGAGTATTTCGTTCCGTTCGAAAGATCGCCAATCGCATTGAGCCCGGTTGCGTGGAACGATTGAACCTGACCCGCCTCGAGTTTTTGATAAAAGGCTCCGTAATCGAGCCGCGTCTCGCCTTCGCCCGGCTGGACGAAGCGCTCCACGGCGATAAACACGATAACGACCGCACAGATGATGAGGACGATAGACTTGAGATGTTTGCTCACCTTTTCGTTAGACCGTTTTATCCTCTCGAAGCTTCAAACCCTGACGCGAAAACCTTCGAAGCTCAAGGTTGCCGTCGCCACCATCGTCGGTGATTAAGGTGCTGCAGGGAAAAATGTATCGGAGCCCTCCTTTCAACACGCCCACGTGAAGGAGCGGTTGCCGAAGGCACACCGTGACTACTTTAGCCGCTAAGCGCTCGACCGCCTGTCTACGCTGCAATGGCATGTCACTCTCGGCTGACATTCGTTACGACGCCTCGGTCGATTCTCAGTGCAAGCCCAGGCTTCATAAGGAAGGTTCCGCTCGAGCCGCTTTCGAGCGCTCGTACCGCCGCCTCCACGTGGAGGAAATCGATGTCACGTAATGATTCTTCCCTGCGCAGCCTGTCCCGCACCACCCGGCGAAGCTCGGCTCGAGGCGAGGCGTGGCGTTCCTCCGAGGCCAAGTCGGCCGCTCGGGCTACTGCCGAGTCTAGCCCGGGAAAGAGCGGGCGCAGTGCCGACAGCGCCTCGCGTACGGCGTTGCGACGGTGGCCGGCGTCGGAGTTCGTCGGGTCGACCGCGTAGGGCAGCGCGCGAGTATGGCAGTACGCACGCAGCGCCTCCGAGGGAATTCTAAGGAGAGGGCGCGCCAGCTCGATCCCGGGCGCCAGTCGGCGGCGGCCGCGCATGCCGTGCAATCCGGCCGGTCCGGTGCCACGCAGCAAGGCGAGGAGCACCGTCTCACTCTGATCGTCGGCATGGTGTCCCGTTGCAACGACGCTACACCCTGCACGCTTTGCCACGTCGACCAGTGCCTCGTAGCGCGCACTCCTCAGCCGTTGCTCGCTCGCGGCGCCGGGCGGGAGCGTCACCAAGTCGAGCGGCATCTCTAATCGAACAGCAAGCTGCATCACGATGCACTCGTCCTGCCATCCCGACGCGCGCACGCCGTGATTGACCAAGGCGGCGCGGATCGTAAGCTCGGCCCGCCCGGCGACGGCATGCATCGCCGCTGCGAGCGCAATTGAGTCCGGGCCGCCGCTGCACGCGACGAGCACGTGCTCGCCTCGGCGAAAGACGCCGCTTCGCTCGACCGCTCCCTCGACATCGCGTTCCGGATGAGCGCCTCTCACCGTTGACCTGCCGCTACCGGCGCACGTGCGCGGCGATCTCGCGCTCGACGTCGCGCTTTGCAACGTCGGCTCGCTTATCCCAGAGCTTTTTCCCGCGCACCAGCCCCAGTTGAACCTTTACAAGTCCTCGCGTGAAATAGAGACGCAGCGGCACGACCGTCAAGCCTTTTTCGGCGACTCGGCCCTGAAGTCGCAGGATCTCTTCTTTGCGCAGCAGCAGCTTGCGGGGCCGCGTCGGCTCGGCGTTCGAAAAGCTTCCATGCCGATAGGGGGGGATGTGCATGCCAAGCAGCCACCCTTCGCCGTCGCGAAAGCGAGCGTAGGCCTCCGCCAAGCTGGCGCCACCGCCGCGGATCGCCTTGACCTCGGTCCCCGTCAACACGAGGCCCGCCTCGAGCGATTCGATAATATGATACTCGTGGCGCGCCCGGCGATTATCGATCGAGGGTGAGTTGCTCATTGCGCTAAGAGGGGATTGCGCCGGTCATCCGCAGCTTCAAGGCTTCCGCGCGAAACGAAACTCCCTTTGGCGCGCGCCAGCTCTCGACCATTAGAGTCGGAGACAACGGCCTCGACGCCCAGGACGTTGCGACGCTGCCACGTTAGCTGCCCCCGCACTTCGATCGGCTGCTCGAGCGGCACGGGTCTGCGAAAACGCACGCTGACCGTTGCGGTGACCCCGCGATGACCGGCAAAACCGGCGGCATGCGCCATCGCCTCGTCGAGCAATGCCATGACGATGCCGCCGTGGGCAATTCCACGCCAGCCTTGATACTCCGACGCCAAGGTGAGACGGGCGAGGACGCCTTGCGCATCGTCGGCGCGATCGAAGTGCACGCGCAAGCCGATGGGATTGGTCGGGCCACATGCGAAGCAGTTACCATCGTCGAAGGGTATGCCGCTTATCGTCCCACCTCCAACCGCTCGACGAGATATGCCGGCAAGCTCGCCTCGCGCATCTTGCGCTGAACCTCGCCGATTGGATACTCGTAACGAATCCAGGTCACGCATTGCGCGACCGCATCGTAAAGAACGAAGCTTGCCTTTGGATTGAGGTCCCGCGGTTGACCGACGCTGCCGACGTCGACGATGTACCGCTTCTCCGCTTCGAGCTTCAGCTCGCCTCCGTGCTGCATGTGCTTGTGTCCGATGGTGCCGTCAGCCTCGAGCGTCCAGTATTCGGCGATATGCGTGTGTCCAACGAACACGATCCGTGCATCGGTCGAGTCGAACGCCCGCGCGGCGGTGCCCTTATCGAGGATATATTCGAAGTAGTTCACGGGCGCGCCGTGCACGAGCAGAAATTCAGGCAAGCGCATCTCGTATGGAAGCGCGTTCAGCCATTCGCGGCTCGTCTGATCGAGCGCGCGCTGCGTCCACGCGATTGCCGCTCGCGCGGCGTGGTTGAAGTTCTCCACGCCGAAGTTCTCGGTGGCAGCCAGATCGTGATTGCCCAAGACGGCGTGGCGGCAGCGCGCCTGCAGCGCGGCGACGCACTCGTTTGGATTTGGGCCATATCCGACGACATCGCCGAGCGAGACTACCGTATCCTCGTCGCAAATCGTCGAAAAGACGCGCTCGAGCGACTCCAAATTCCCGTGCACGTCCGAAACGATCGCGTACCGCGAATTCGCCATCTTATGCGAGGACCTGGGACAAGACCAAGCGCAGCGCGGCGCCGAAGGCGGCGCGCATCGCCGGAGTCCCCGCACTGACCCTTATATAAGAATCAAGGGGCGGCGCGGCGGGCTTACGTATCCAAACGCCCCGCACCAGCAGCTCGTCCATCACGCGGGTGGCGCGTTGGGCCGTTTCCATCTCGATGCAGACGAAGTTCGCATGCGACTCTATATATCCGCGGCCCAGCGCCCGCGCCAGCCGATAGTAGTCGTCGCGGGCCTCCGCGGTCTCCTCAACGACGTACCGACGAAACTCATCGTCATGGAGCGACGCCAACGCGCCGATCTGGGCGTTGCGATTAATGCCATAGTGCAGCCGAATCTTTTGAAACGTCTGCACGTTGCTCTCGGTCGAAAGTGCGTAGCCGATGCGAGCGCCCGCCATGCCGTACGCCTTCGAGAACGTGCGCAATCGAATGAGACGATCTTCGAACCTTCGAGCCAACAAATCGTCTTCGTTTACGAAATCGGCATACGCCTCGTCGAGCAACAAAAGGCTGTGGTGAGGCAGCGCTTCATAGAACGCCGTGAACTCGGGGGCTCTGACGAAGCGTCCGCTGGGATTGTCGGGATTCGCAAGGTAGACGATCGATGGCTGCTCCCGTCGCGCCGCCTCGACCAACGCGTCGCAGTCAGGCGTGCCGTCAGCGCAATAGGCGACTTCGATCAGGCGGCCTCCATAACCAGCGACGTGGTAGGCAAAAGTAGGATAGGTGCCGCGCGTGGCGAGCGCCGCATCGCCGGGCGCCAGGAAGGCGCGCACCGCCAAACCCATGAGCTCGTCAATGCCCGCTCCAACGACGATCTGTTGCGGGCGGCAATCGTGCTTCTCGGCGAGCGCGTCGCGCAAGTCGAGCGATTCCGGATCGCCATACCAAGAGAGGCGGGCGAGTTCGTTTGCCATCGCCGACACGGCCTTTGGCGACGGACCGAACGCGCTTTCGTTCGCACCGAGGCGCACCAGATCACGCTGACCCCTTTCGCGCATCAACTGCTCGGGGCCGATGAAAGGCGTCGTCAACGGAATCTCTTCCACGGCCCGCGTGGGACGAATCACCGCCGAAGTCAGCCTCCCAAAAACGACAGGACGGAGACGAGAGTTCCGGCCGGCCATTCTTCGTCGCGCTCTTCCATAACGACGAACCCGTCGGCACGCGCCGCCAAGCTCACCGAAAACGATCGCACGGGAAGTGGATCCGCGAAAGGCGCTCCCCCTTCGTGACGCAACCTCACGGGGATATACCATGTCCAGTCGGCGCGACTGCGAGCCGGCGCCGCCAGGCGGGCTTGAAGCGTCGGCGCGACGATGGGCGCTCCGACGAGCGCGGCGATAATCGGTGCGGCGACTGCCTCGAGCATTAGCAATGCCGACATTGGATTGCCCGGTAATCCGATAATCGGCTTTCCGGCGTTGGCGCCGAAGAGCGTTGGCTTACCGGGCTTCACGCGAAGGCCGTGCACGACGATACCTGGATCGGCGATCGCGGCGACCGCGTGCGGCAAGCGGTCACGTTCTCCGACCGAAGAGCCCCCCGTGACGACGACGGCGTCACACTCCGCCAAAGCAGCCGCGAGCGCCGATTCAAAGTCGGATTGCTCATCGCGCAACGTCGGATAATGCCTCGGCTCGGCGCCCATTGCGCGAAGCGAGGCCGCGACCGCATAACGATTCGAATCGCGAATCTGACCGAGCGACGGAGTACGACCGGGATCTACAAGCTCGTCGCCGCTCGAGAAGACCGCGACGACCGGTCGTCGATAGACCGGAACCGCGGTGACGCCAAGCGTCGCGAGCAGACCCATCTGTGGCGCGCGAATGCGCCGGCTCGCTTGAAGAACGATGTCGCCGCGTTGCATGTCCGCGCCGCGCTCCACGACGTTCGCGCCCGTTGTCACGGTCGTATCGACGACGAGGCGATTTTGCACGACGCGCGTCTCTTCGACCGGTACGACGGAATCGGTGCCCTGCGCAAGCACACCGCCGGTCGGAATCCGGCAGGCGCAGCTCGGCGCGATCGAGGCGGCGGGAGCAGTGCCCATACGCACCTCTTGGACAATGTCGAACGCACCGGGCGTTTCGCACGCGCGCAATGCGAAGCCGTCCATCGCCGAGCGATAGGCGTTCGGATAGTCCTGATCGGCAGCGATCGGTTCGGCAAGGACTCGGCCCGGCGCCTCGTCGAGCGCGATGAGTTCGGTTTGCGGCGGCGAGATCGTTACTCGCGCAAAGAATGCCACAATGGCCTGACGTGGCGGAAGCAATCGCTCTGCCACAAATCCGGTTCTCGGTAGGACTGGATTTACGGATCGCATAAGGCGCGTTTCTCCATGCTCGACATCAATCTGATTCGGCGCGATCCCGAGCGCGTGCGACATGCTCTCCTTCGACGCGGGCTCGATCCATCGCCGGTCGGCGAGATTCTGCGCTACGATGAAGAGTACCGCTCCGCGCTCAATGCAGTCGAGCGAGCCAAAGCGGAGAAGAACCGGCTTTCGCTCGTTATCGGCGAGGCGCAGGATAGAGCGGCTGCCGCACGCGAGCTCCGTCCGAAGCTCAGCGAGCTCGCGCAACGCCTTGAAGGCTTGGAAGAAGCCGCGCGCGCGCGCTCCCTCTCCGGCGAGGCTTCTCCGCTTCGCGCGCTGCTCGATAACATGCCAAACGTACCCGACGGGTCCGTTCCCGATGGCGCCGGCGAAGCCGCCAACGTCGAGCTGCGCCGCTGGAGTGAGCCGCGCATCTCCAATTTTACCCCGAAACCGCATTGGGAGATCGGCGAAGAGCTAGGTATTCTGGATTTCGCGCGCGCCGCGAACCTTTCGGGGAGCCGATTCTCGGTGCTCGTGGGTGCGGGTGCCCGCCTCGCCCGCGCGCTTACCGCGTTCTTCCTCGATCGCGCCGCGAGCCGCGGATACCTCGAGATTGCGCCGCCGCTCCTCGTTTCGCGCGAGACCATGTGGTCGACGGGGCAGTTGAGCAAGTTTTCCGACGCGATGTTTATCGATGGCGAGGCCGACCTCTTCATGATCCCGACTTCCGAGGTTCCGCTTACGGCGCTACGCGGCGGCGAAATTCTCGCACTCGACGAACTGCCGCGCAAATACGTCGCCGGTACGCCCTGTTTTCGGAAAGAGGCGGGTGCGGCGGGCAAAGATACGCGCGGGCTGATGCGTCAGCATCAGTTCGACAAGGTGGAACTCGTATGGCTCACGGCACCCGAGGCTTCTTTCGATGCCCACGAAACGCTCACGCGGGACGCAGAGTCGCTCCTTGTGGAGCTAGAGCTTCCGTATCGCGTCGTCGCCGTTTGCGCGGGCGAGATGGGATTCAATCCCGCGAAGCAGTACGACATCGAAGTGTGGGTCCCCAGTAGCGACACCTACCGCGAAATCAGCTCCTGTTCGAATTGCACCGACTTCCAGGCGCGGCGAGCATCGATCCGCTTTCGGCGCGAACCGGGAAGTAAGCCGGAGTTCGTTCATACGCTCAACGGCTCCGGGCTCGCGATCGGTCGCACCGTCATTGCGATCCTCGAAAACTTTCAAAAGCCGGACGGCTCGGTCGCGCTGCCGCCCGTGCTGCATCCCTACGCCGGCTTCTCCACGATAAGAAAATAACTCACGCAAAGTAAGGCGTGGCGCCAAGGGCTTTTCTTAGGAAACGTCTTGAATGAGCTCGAGCAGCACTTCCCGGTCGAGGAAGCGTATGTGGCCATGTTCGCGCCGCAACGCGTTGCGCGATTCGAGCTCGGCAATCGCGCGCGCCGCTACTTCTTTGACCGTCCCGCCCGCAGCGGCGATTTGTGATTGGGTAATCGTCGACAACGCTGCCGAGGCCGGCACGAGGCCGCGTTCCGGCATCGCGTATGGCAGCAGCACGCGGGCGATGCGCCCGAGTATCGGCAGCGAACCCTGAACGCTCAATGCGTCGGCCAAGAGTCGCACGCGTTGAGCCATCACGATTCCAAGCGCATTGGTCAGCTCTGGATAACGCGCCGTGACGCGGGAAACGACGTCCCACGGCAGTTTGAGCACGTGCGCGGTTTTTGAAAAGACGGCGATGCGCGCCATCTTTAGACCGCGATCGAAGTATTCGGCGACGCCGAAAAGCTCATAAGGAAAAATTTCATACAGAATGCGCTCGCGCTCGCGACCGCCGCCGTTAGCGCGGGCGACGATTCCTTCCGTCACCATTCCCATGAACGGCCAATCGACGTTTTCTGCCACGAGCGTTTGTCCGCGACGGCCCGTCTGCCAGAGCGCTGCGGCGGCGAGTTCTGCCCGCACGCCGGCATCGAGCCCGGCGAAAGCGGGACAACGGCTCAAATACTGCATCGCCGAATTGCGCTCTGCCGCCTCGCCGGGACGGTGAGTCAAGCGCAACTGCCAAACGCGGCTCGCAACGCGACGCGTTTCGACCACAAAGCGCTCCGGCCGGTCTTGAGTGATGCGCGAGGAGAGCGCCCGCGGTTCGTTCTCGGTTATCAGGGTAAGCGAAGCTCCTGATGGAAGACGGTCGAGAGCCTTGCGCACGAGGTCGGGACGTTCCCAGGCCGGAAGGCCTCGCAAATCGATTTCGGCTGGCTGTATCACTCTCGTCACGTTCTCGGCAGGTCGAGCGCTCTACTCCCTTAGGAAAGGTCAATCGAGAGGAGTCAGAATGGTAAGGTCATCAATTTGGCGGTTTTTTAGCGGCATTGCGCTCGTAAGCATCCCATTTGTGATGATGCCGACCGTGGCGTCGGGCCAATCGGCCGACTCAACGCATTACACGACGGCGATAACCGAGGTCTACGGATCGCCGTATCCGCTTACCGGACGCCTCGACCTCCAGCTCTTTCCCGACGGCACGCTGCGCGGTTACTATCACACCTCGTACTACAAGCTCTACATCCCAGTCGCGGGCGGCCGCGACGGCAACTACATCTGGTTCGACATCGGGCCAACGAGCATCGATCTCGGTCTCGGCGCGGGCCCCCAGGGCAGGCTCCACGTCGTAGCGACGGTTAGTAACGATGGTTCCTTCCGAGGTCAGGTCTATCCCGAGACGGCGGCGGTCCTCTCCGGTCTCTCGATGCAATACGGTTTCGGAAGTACGCCACCGAACCAGAACGGTCAGAACGACCAGTATGTCTTCACGGCGATGCCGACGACGCAACCGGAGCCGACGTCGCAACCATAGGCCTCGCGCGTCAACGCTAATCTCCAGTTAACCGGCGCCGCCGGACTCTCCACCGTTTGTCAGGTCTATCGGATATCGTGAGAACGTCATGTCGACCATCACGATTCCCGCCTCACACGACCCCGCCGGTGCAGCCGGCTCCATTCTTGCGAAGTTTCCGCGCTGGTTTTGGGCCGCGGCTGCGTTGCTGATTGCCGGCGGGATCCTCGCCGGACTCTTGTTACGCACGCGTTCGAACGTCGTACTGTCGACCACTCCGGTAACACAGACGACTCTCGTTGCCTCGGTCACCGCGTCAGGAACGGTCAACCCGCAGAATCTCATCTCGGTCGGCACGCAAGTCTCGGGGACCATCGCCTCGATCGCCGTGGATTATAACAGCAAGGTCAAACGAGGAGAGGTGCTGGCACGCCTCGATCCGAGCACATTTGAAGCGCAGCTTGAGCAAGCGCAGGCCGCGCTCGCTCAAGCGCGCGCTCAGGTAACCCAGGCGGCCGCAAGCGCAAATGGTGCGGCATCGGGCATCACCGTTGCGAGTGCCAACGCCGCCGCCGAATCTGCCGCGGTTGCGTCGGCCAAGACGAATGTATCGAAAACGCAAGCAGCGTTGGTGCTGGCCCAGAAAACCGAATCGCGCGACGCCGCGCTGCTCGCGCAAGGCTATGTCGCGCAGAGCACGGTCGACACGGATCGCTCGAGCGTGGCGCAAGACGAGAGCGACGTTGCGGCAGCGCAAGCTGCCGTCGCGCAAGCCCAGGCTGCGGACCTTGCGAGCAACGCGACCGTTGGGCAAAGCTCATCGACCGCGCAGAGCCAAGTCGCCGGCACCCAGGCGGCGCAAGCGAACGTCGAAGCGGCGCAAGCCGTCGTGCGGCAGGACGAACTCAATTTGGAACATACGATCATCACCTCGCCGGTCGACGGTACCGTCGTTGCTCGCGACGTCTCCGTCGGGCAAACGGTTGCCGCATCGCTACAAACGCCCACGCTCTTCTCGATAGCGCAGAATCTCGCAAAGATGGAAATCGACATCAACGTCGGCGAGCCGGACATCGGTAACATCAAGGCCGGCGATCCGGTCGCATTTTCGGTCCTTGCCTATCCGAACGAAGTTTTCCGCGGGACCGTCGCGCAAGTACGCATCAATCCACAAACGCTGAACAACGTCGTGACGTATGACGTCGTGGTCTTTGCCGAAAATAGCGGCGGCAAGCTCCTGCCGGGCATGACGGCAAACGCGACCATCGACGTCGCGACCGTGCGCAACGCGCTGACCGTTCCGCTCACCGCACTGCAGACTCGCACGGCCGCAACAACGCCGTGGGGCCAGACCACCGGTCCGGCGGCCGCCTCCGGTATCACGGCCGGCTCGACCGCATCTCTGTTGGTCGAACGTGACCGCAAACCGGTTCCGGTCCGGGTTGAGGTTCGGCTGACCAACGGGACGCAGGCCGCGGTCGAGCCGCTGCAAAACGGCGCGCTCGCAGCGGGCGACCGGATCGTCATTGGCACGAGCGGCGCACGTCACAACGCCGGTGCGAGCAATAACGCTCGCCCACCGATCAACGCAACTCCCATGGGCGCGGTGCGGGGGCTCCACTAATGACTGCGGTCCTCGAAGTCGCGAACTTGCGCAAAGAATACGTTATGGGCAACGATCGCGTCTACGCATTGCGCGGCGTCGACCTGACCGTCGAGCCGGGTGAATTCGTTGCGGTGATGGGACCGTCGGGCTCGGGCAAGTCGACCTTCATGCACGTGGTTGGATTGCTCGATACGCCGACGGAGGGCAGGTATCGCTTCGAAGGCGAGGAGGTCTCCCATTTGAGCTCCGACGAGCGCGCGGATATTCGCGGCCGCCGGCTCGGCTTCGTCTTTCAGGCTTACAACCTGCTACCGCGCACCAGCGCACTCGAAAACGTCGAGCTGCCGATGGTCTATGCGGGCGTTCCTGAGTTGCAGCGCGACCAAATCGCGCGTGCGAAGCTCGAGATGGTAGGCATTCTGTCGCTCGCGAGCCATCATCCCAACCAAATGTCGGGCGGCCAGCAGCAGCGCGTTGCGATCGCACGGTCGCTGGTCAACGATCCTGGGCTCATTTTAGCCGACGAACCAACCGGCGCCTTAGACACCAAGAGCTCGCAAGACGTGATGAGCTTGTTTGCGCGGTTGAACCAAGAGCAAGGGATGACGATCATGCTCGTGACGCACGAGCCCGACGTCGCGGCATACGCGCGCCGAATCGTCACGTTTCGGGACGGTCTCATCACGAGCGACACGGTCAACGAAAGGCGCGCCGCATGACGCTCAAACTTACACTTCGTCTCGCTCTTGCGCCTCTCGTTCGAAACAAGGCTCGCTCGATGCTCACGATGCTCGGCATCGTCATCGGCGTCGCCGCGGTGATCGTCACCGTCGCCATCGGCGTCGGGGCGCGCACGTCCGTGCAGCAGAGCATCGCCAGCCTCGGCTCAAATTTGATCGTCGTACAGCCCGGCAGCGTGACGCAGACGGGTGCGCGCACGGGCTTCGGCGGTGCCTCGACGCTCACGCCCGGCGACGGCCTCGCTGTTGCAAAGCTGCCCGGAGTCGCCGCGGTCTCACCGACGGTTTCGGTCCGCACGCAGGTCGTGGCGGGCGAGAACAATTGGCAGACGACGATTAGCGGTGTTGCCCCGACCTACACGTTTATACGTTCCTGGCCGCTTGCGAGCGGGCGTTTTTTCAACGAGAACGAGGTCTTGTCGGCGGCGAAGGTAGCCGTGCTTGGGCAGACCGTCGTCGGCCAGCTCTTCCCCAATGGCGGCTCGCCCGTCGGCCAAACCGTCATCGTCAAAGGGGCTCCGTTCACCGTCATTGGAACGCTGGCTGCGCTGGGGCAGAGCGGGCTCGGTCAAGACCAGGACGATATCGTGCTGATTCCTTACAGCTCGGCGATGGAGCGGCTCACCGGCCTGACGACCGTGAACACGCTGATGGTCTCCGCCGCTAGTGCGGCGCAGATCGATCCAGTGACGCAGAGCGTCACCCAGCTGCTCGAACAGCGCCACCGCATCGTACCGCCGCAGACCGACGACTTCCAAGTTCGCAACTTACAGGCGATCGCGCAGACGGCTTCGCAAACCGGAACCGTCATGGAGCTGCTGCTCGCCGGTGTCGCGGCGGTCTCGCTGATCGTGGGGGGAATCGGAATCATGAACATCATGCTCGTCTCGGTGACCGAGCGCACCCGCGAGATCGGCCTGCGTATGTCGGTCGGCGCGCGTGGCGCAACGATTCTGCGACAGTTTCTGGCCGAGTCCGTCGTGCTATCGACGGTCGGGGGCCTCATCGGCGTCGTGGCCGGAGCAATCGGGACGGTCGCGGTCGCGTTGCTGGCACACTGGCCGACGGCAATACCGCTGCAATGGATTTTCGCTTCGGTCGCGTTTTCGGCAATGGTCGGAATCTTTTTCGGCTACTATCCCGCGCGCCAAGCCGCACAACTCAATCCCATCGAGGCGCTGCGATTCGAGTGAATGCCCGTATCGCCGTCATTGACGATGAGCCGCATATTCGGGATCTGCTCTCCCTGGCGCTCACGCATGGCGGCTACGTGGTGCGCTGCGCCGCGGACGGTGCCGCCGGGCTTGCGCTCGTGCGAGAATGGTCGCCCGACCTGATCGTCCTTGACGTGATGTTGCCCAAGACGAGTGGCATCGACCTCTTACCGGCGCTTCGGCGCATCACTGAGGCACCGATCCTCATGCTGAGCGCGCGCGGCGAGGTCGACGATAAAGTCGCCGGCCTGGCACACGGCGCCGACGATTACCTGAGCAAGCCGTTCGAGATTTCGGAATTGCTTGCGCGCATCGAAGCCAAGCTGCGTCGTCCACATATGGAGACACGGTCGACGCTGGAGTACGAAGGGCTCACCGTCGATCTCGAGGAGCACATCGTCGAACGCGAGGGGCGCCGTCTGGATCTCTCGCCCCTTGAATACCAGCTGCTCGTTACGCTTTTGCGGCGCCCCCGCCGAGTCTTCACCCGAGAGGAGCTACTCGACGAAGTGTGGGGCGAGGCCGACGTAGGAACGGGAGCGGTCGAACGATACATCTCATATCTTCGCGGTAAAATCGACGAAGGTTTCGCCCGTCCTCTGATTCAGACGATCCGGGGCGCCGGATACACGTTGCGTGCCTGAGCCGTTTGCGCCTTTCGGGCGGCGGCTGACTACCGGCTACGTCCTGCTCGCCGTCGCACTGATCGTCTTGGTGGTCGCTACGACGAGCGTGTTAGCTTTTCTCCTCTACGTTGGGACGTTGAACGATGCAATCGCTGCCGATGCGCAACGCATAACGCAGCGCGCAAGCCCTTACGAACGCTTACAACGCCCGATAAATTCCTACGCGCGCGAGCTCGTGAATGGGATCGGCGGTCCGCGCGTCGCGGTACGCGTTTATGACGAGCAGCGCCGGCTCCTCGCGAATAGCGGCCCTGGCAGCCCAGTCGCGGCCGGCCGCTTCACGCGCGCCGTCGCAGCCGCGCTGGGGCTTCGCCCGACAATCATAACCGTCGGCACGGGAACGGTCGTCGTTGCCCCGGACTTGGAAGGCTTCGCTCATCTACTCGGCCGGTATTTAGCGTTCGTCTTGCCGATCGGCGCGCTCGCGGTTCTAGCCGCGTGGCTGATCGGACGCACGATCACGCGCCACGCGATCGCACCCTTGGAAGAGGTGGCTTGCGCCCTTCGCGGTATTGCCGGCGGCGACTTCTCACCGCAGCCGCTGCATAGTGGCGACAGCAGCCTACGAGAACTCACTGCGGCCTATAACGACGTCGCGCATCGCCTAACGACAGCCACGGTGGAGCGCGAGCGCAACGAGTTACAGATGCGGCAATTCATAGCCGATGCGGGTCACGAGTTGCGGACGCCGCTCACGATCGTCATGGGATATCTCGAGATCCTGCAACGGGGCGTTATCGGCGACGCCGCCGGCATCGGACACGTGTACGAAACGATGTTGGCCGAAAGCCGTCGCATGCGAGGCGCCATCGAGCAACTCATTCTGCTCGCACGCCTCGAGCGGCCGGTACCACCGCGCACCGAGCGCGTCGACGTGGCCGCGGTCGCAAGGGCTGCCGCCACGGCGCTGCAGCCGCTTGCCGGTGATCGGCGCATCAGCGTTACCGCGCCGCCGTCGCCCTGCATCGCGGAAGCCGACGAAGGCGAGCTCTACGAAGCGGCCAAAAATGTGATTGAGAACGCGGTTCGCTACGCGCCGGACTCGCCGATCGCCGTCGACGTATCGAGCGACGACGACCGCGTAACGGTGACCGTCGGCGACCGCGGCCCCGGTATGGAGGCGCAGGACGTCGAGCATGCGTTCGACCGTTTCTATCGCGGAGGCAACCGCAGCGTCGAGGGTTCGGGCCTCGGCCTCGCGATCGCAAAGCGGGCCGTCGAACGCGTCGGCGGCTCGATCGCTATCGAGAGCCGCCTCGGCTCGGGCACGCAGGTAACTATCTCGCTCGCGCGCGGGTAGAGGCCACCATGAGCGTCAAAGTTTACGGAATCAATCACGTCGCGATCGAGGTCGACGACATCGACAAGGCGGTCGCGTTCTATCGGGACGTCTTCGATCTCGAAAAGCTCGACGAGGGCGAAGGCGATGCATTCTTCAAGATCGGCGAGCATCAGTTTCTCGCGATGTTTGAGGTCGAGAAGGTTCAGCCGGACAGGACGCGTCACTTCGGGCTCATCGTTCGCGACGAAGCGCAGCTCGCCGAGGTTCGGGAGAAGCTGACGAAAACGTACGGAATCAAGCTGCTGCCGAGGTTTCGCTGCGATTTCATCGATCCGTTTGGAAACCGCGTGCAGGTCGTGGATTTGCACGACGAATCGCTCGTCTGGCTGTTACCGTATCAAGAGGTTCAAGACGCGGGCGTCGTCTTCAAATAATCGCGCTTTTTTCAAGCGCGGGTACGTTTAAGGTGCTCGGGGCGTAAGCCAATGCCCACCAACCGTCCGGGAATGCGCGGCAAAAACGGAAACCATCGAACCAGCGCCGGCAACCGGTGCAGGATCGACGCCCGCCCGTCTGCGAGAACTCGGCCGATGATGTTGCGCTGAATGAAGAGCTGCAGCGCTTGCGTCAGCCGCGCGGCCGCTTCGCGCCGCCGCTGCACACCCCGAAGGTCTTGCGGCGAGACGCCGCCGCGTAAGAGCTTGGGGGCGAGCATGTTTGCCGCAGCAACGGCGTCCTGAATCGCGAGATTGATTCCGACGCCGCCGATGGGGGACATTGCGTGCGCCGCATCGCCGATGCAGAGCAGACCGGCCCGGTACCATTGCCGTAAGCGATTTACGCGCACCGCCAGCAACTTGACGTCGTCCCAGTCCTCGATCTCGCCGACGCGATCGCCGAGGAACGGCACCAGCGCGCTGACTTGCCGGCGAAACTCTTCCAAGCCGCGCCTATGCAGTTGCGCGAGGGCGCCTTTGGGGATCACGTAGGCGCATTGCCAATATGCTCCGCGGTCGATCAGCGCCATGATGCGGCCGCCTCGAACGTAACCGAACGTTTGGTGCGGATCGTCGCTGCGCTTTGTCAACCGCAGCCAAAGAACGTCCATCGGCGCGCCGAGCTCGTTGACGTCAAGTGCCGCGTAGCGGCGCACGACCGATTCACGGCCATCGGCGCCGATCGTGAGGTCGGCGCGTATCTCGAGCGGTCCCGACGGCGTTTGCGCGCGCACGCCGGCGACGCGGCCGTTCTCCCAGAGCAGCTCCTCAGCGCGCGCCTGCATGCGCAGATCGAAACACGGAAATCGCTTCGCCTCTTCCGCCAAGAAATTTAGAAACTCCCACTGCGGCATGAACGCGACGAATTTGCACCGCGTAGGGAGATGAGTAAAGTCCGCGACGGTGACGAGCGTGTCGGCGAGGTTGCCCGCCAGCATCGTCACTTCTTCGTGCGGGCGCTCGAGAAACGATTCGAGCAGTCCCAGCTCGTCCATCACGTCGAGCGTCGAAGGGTGGATCGTATCGCCCCGGAAATCGCGCAAGAAATCGGCGTGCTTCTCGAGCAAAACGGTGCGAACGCCGGCGCGAGCGAAGAGCATCGCGGCCATCATTCCGGCCGGCCCACCGCCCACGATGCAGCACCCCGCGCGCGTGCCGCTCACCGAAGGTTCCTCGAGTAAAAATGGTAGCGGGCAAAGTCGGCTTCCCGCTGGTTCACCTGAGCTTCGCACGCAGCCGCGATTTCCTCGACGAAATTCTCGAGCGAGCAATCCGCCACGCCGGGCGTGAGCGCGGCGTCGAGCAGCTTTCCGAAGAGCTGCATCGGCAACTCGTAGACGCCTCGGAAATAAAGTGCGGACTCGCCGAGAGCGCCCGGCTCTATCCCTATGGTGCCTTTGAACTCGGGAAATGCGGCCGGAAGATTTGACGAAGTGAAGGCGATTGCGAAGGATCGCGACGCCTCAGGATTCTTCGTTACGTTTAAGTGAATCGGCACGGCCACATAGCCGACGTCGGGCAGATGCAGCTCTCCCAAGCCGACGCGCAGCGCGAAGCCGCGCCATGGACCTTCCTGATCTGCAATGGCGTGCAGTGTCTTGCCGAGCGCTTCGAATGCGGAATCCGCCGGAACTCGCAACGTGCGCTCAAGCCGTACTTCCGGCACTTGCTATCTCCTCAGCGCTTCCTTCGGCAGGCTCCACGGCCGCCCCGGCGCCTCGGGCGAGGAGAAAGGCACGCCTATCGACAACCTTAGGCGCACCTAAATGCGTCTGCCCCTTCGGTCCGCGCACGGGTTGGCTGCCATCGCGCTGCTCTTTTTGGTTCTGCTGCCCGCCCGGGCGCTGGCCGACGCCGACGAGCCCGCGTCGCCCAACTCGACGACGCTTGGATTGCAGCCGATCACCGGGCCGATCCCGCACGGGACGCCGGCGCCCGGCGAGTCTGCGGTCTTCCAACGCTCCGACGGCGCATACCAAGCTATTCCGACGGTGCAGACGCGTGCAAAAACTTTTCACATCGTCGAGCGCGCCGCGCCCTGGACGCTCAAACCCGGTTTGACGGTAATGGCGAACACGTACAACGGCGTCGTGCCCGGCCCCGCTCTCGTCGCGCGGCAAGGCGACGCCATTACGATCGACTACACGAATGACGGCGCGACGCCCGACTCGATTCATTTGCACGGCGTACACGACATCGCGGTAGCGATGGACGGCGTCGGCGGGATTTCGCAGCCGCTCGTTCCGCCCGGCGGCCACTTCGTCTATCGATTCGTCGCCGACCAACCCGGCACGTTCATCTATCACACGCACGACAACGAAGCGATGCTCGATTCGGGCCTCTACGGCGCAATCATCGTCGAGCCGAGCAATCCAGGGCCGGCCGAGCGCGGCTTCTCGCACGATTTTCTCGAGATGATTTCGTCGTGGCAGGTGCAAAACGCGGCCGAAAACGAGTTCACGCTCAACGGTAAGGAGTATCCGGCGACGCGTACGCTGAACGTGCGCGCCGGCGAGCGCTTTCGCGTTCGGTGGATCAACATCTCGGGCGAAGAGTTCCACACGATGCACACGCACGGCCACTACCAGCAGATCATCGCGCGCGACGCGGCGCCGGTCGGCTATAAGGACGTGGAAGATACCGTTTTGGTCGCGCCCGGGCAGCGCGTCGACGTTGCAATCGACGCGAACGCAAAGCCCGGAACGTGGTTGATCCACTGTCACGTTATGGACCACATCGAAGATGCAAGCGGGATGCCGAGCGGGCTCATTACCGCGATTCACTACATCGGAACGCCAAATACGCTGATTGCGATGTACCACGCGATGAAGCCCGCCGCGTCCCCGAGTACGCGCGCGCTGAGCTTTTGGACGACGGTGCTGCTGGGCGCAATCGCCGGTTTCACGATCTTTCTGGGTTTGCCGATCGCTCGCGCTCGGCGGCTTTCGCCGGAGACGGTCGCGCTGCTCAACGCGCTCGCGATCGGCATTCTCCTTTACCTTGTCGTAGAGATCGCGCAAAATGCGATCGTTCCCATCTCGCAAGGCCTGCGCGGCTGGCACGCCGGTGCGGGTGCCTTTCCGATTGCTCCGGCCGCCGTCTTCGTCGTTGGATTGCTGATTGGTCTCGTCGGGCTAGGAAGCATGGCGACGCACTTCACGCGCCAAGCCGCAATGCATGCTGAAAACCCGATCGTGCTTGCGGCGTTGATCGCGATTGGGATCGGCGCTCATAACTTCGGCGAAGGTTTGGCGATCGGCGCATCGGCGGCGTCGGGAGCGACGGCTGTCGCGCTCGCGCTCATCGTCGGCTTCGGCTTGCATAACGCCACGGAAGGCTTTGGGGTCGCCGCTCCGTTGGTCGGACGCGTCGTTCCGACGTGGGCGCAGATTGGACTCGCCGGGCTCATCGCCGGCGGGCCCACTTTCGTCGGAACGATCCTGGGTTACAGCTTCTACTCACCGACGCTCTCGGTCTTTTTCCTCGCGATTGCGGTCGGCGCTCTCGTCTTCGTAATCGGCGAGCTGTGGAGCGTGCTCCGGCGCACCGGGCTTACCGGATTCGTCACCGCAACGATGTGCGCAGGCTTTCTCATCGCGCTCGCGACCGAACTCTTTCTCGACATGAACGGGGGCTAGGAGGCGTTACGTGACGTTTCAAGAGTTTTACCCCGAGTATCTGGCCGCGCATCGCGATCCGCGCACGAAGATCGTCCACTCGATCGGGCTGCTGAGCGGTTTGGCCGTCGGCATGAGCGCGCTCGCCTTGCGCCGACCGGCATTGGCGCTCGCGGGTTTGGCGCTCGGCTACCTTCCGGCGTTTGTCTCGCATTGGGTTTTCGAAAAGAATCAACCAAAGACGCTGGAACATCCCGCTCTCTCGCTGTGCGGGGATTTCGTGATGGTCTATCAGTTCTTGACCGACACTTTGGAAAGAAATCACGGACTGATTCGTTGAGCACGGATTTCGAGCCGATTCCCGGGACGCATCGCAACGTCTGGCCGGAGACGACTCCGGCCGCCGAGCTAGATTCCGACGCCGACGTTCTGCTCACCGCATGGTTGCGGCCGCGCCGCGGCGGCGAGCTCGACGTCGAACGAGCGCAAACCCTTGGCGCGACGATGCCGGCGCGCCGCGCGTACCTGAAGCGCTCGGACGTCGAGCAGCAAACGACGGCCGATCCTCATGACGTCGATCTGCTGCGCCGTTATTGCGAGAAATTTGGAATCGACGTCGTCGAAACGCACTGGCGATCGGTCGTTCTCCGTGGGCCGCTGCAAAAATCGGTCAAGGCCTTTGGAGCGACGGCTGCGATTTACGAAACCCCCGACAAGCGGCGCTTTCGCCATCGCTGCCAAGCGTTACACGCGCCCTCGGAAATCGCGGCCATCCTGCGGGGTCCTTTTGGCATCCATCAGTGGCCGCGTTCCCACGCGATCGCAAAGCCGCACGCAGAAAGTACGCCGTTGTCCAAGAGCGAAATCGAGGCCCGTTACCGGTTTCCCGACTCGGACGGCGATGGGCAAACCGTCGGCATCTTACAGCTGCGCGGAACGTTCAAAGCCGATGATTTCACAAAGTGCATGCAAGTCCAAGGCATCAAGGCGGCGCTTCCGACCGTCAAACGCGTCGACAATGCCGAGCTCACGCACGGGATCGAAACGGCGAAGGACGTCGAGTCCGCCATCGACACGCAAATTGTCGCCGGGCTCGCGCCGGGCGCGGATATCGTCGTTTATGCCGCACCCGATGACGAACGCGGCGTACTCGACGCCATCCGCACCGCTCTCTTCGACGACGAAAAGCGGCCCTCGATCCTTTCGATCAGCTTTGGTTTTCCCGAACGCCTATGGACGCCGCTCGCCCTGACGATTCTCGACGAGCTCTTCACGGTTGCCGCCTTAATCGGCGTCAGCGTTTTTTGCGCGTCCGGCGACAACGGCGCGGAACTTGATTCCAGCGGCAGGCCGCAGGTGCTGGCTCCCGCGTCGAGCGCCTTCGCCCAAGCTTGCGGTGGAACCAAGGTTGCCTCCGACGCAAGCGCACCCGAGATTGCGTGGGAGAACACCGGCGGCGGATTCAGCGGCCGATTCGACGCACCGCGTTGGCAGAAAGTCGCAACCTCGACGGCCGCCGCCTACGGCATCAAACCGGGGCGCGGCGTTCCGGATTTCGCCGCGCAAGTCGTGCCGGGTTACGCGGTCTGCCTGGAAGGCGCCATGTTCGCGGGAGGCGGAACGAGTGCCGTCGCGCCGGTGTGGTCGGCGCTGGCGGCACGCCTCAACGAGCGGCTCGGAAGTCCGATCGGATTCTTTGCGCCGCTTCTCTACGATGCGGCAGCCGGAAGTCTCTTTCGCGCGATCACGTCCGGAAGCAACGGTTTCTTTCGCGGTGCGGCGGGTTGGAATCCGTGCACGGGGCTAGGCGCTCCGCGCGGAGATGCGATCGAGCGGGCGCTGCGCCACCCCGTTTAAACGACTAATGCACGCATTCGAGCGCATCGTCCTGGAACGCCTGATGCGCGGCCTTGTATTTGGTGACGGCGCGCGCGAGCCGCTCCTTGTCGCATCCTGGCGTTGCGGCGAGCTTCTGATGGAGCTCGTCGATCGAGCGATTATGCGCCTCGAGAGCGCGCGTGACATCTGCCTTCACGTCCGACATCGTGCGTCTACGCTTCTTTCTGCGGCATTGCCGCCTGGCTCGTGGTAGAGTAGTGTATCGCCGCCGCGTGCGCGAGCGCCTGTTCTTCCGTCAAGCGGGCCCCTTCGCCAATACGTCGCGTAAGTTCGTCGGCCGCGTAGACCTCGGCGAGCAGACCCATGAGGCGCTCGTAGCCGCGACGCTCCGTGGCCTCTCGAACCTCACCTCGGGAAAGATACTGCGCATCGGTGAAGCCCAGCAAGACAACGGCACGCTCGTGGTCTCCGATCAGTGCGGCGAAGTGCGCGTGGTGTTCGAGCACCGGCACCGACCAGCGCGAGACCGAACGTTTGAGCACGTGCAGCGCCTCGCGCAAATGCGTCCTGGCATCGTCGATCTCGCCGGCGGCAATCGCGTAGGCCGAAAGATTCGACAGCACGAGCAGCAGATACACGGAATTGAGGCGGCCGTAGGTCTCCTTGGCCTGCGCCGCGGCCTCGCGAGCGGCTTGGACGTTTCCCGTTGCGAACTCGAGTTCACCGAGATTGAGCAGCGCGCTCGCATGCGCCTCGCTGCCGGGGCGTTCCAAGCGTGCGACCTCCGAGAAACGCCGGCGCGCGATCTCAACCTCGCCGCGCTGGAGGTCCGTTACGGCCCACGCCCGCAAGACCATATTCGTCGTGATCGGCGAGAGCAACTGGGGCGTTTGATACGCCTCAGTTAGTATACGGTCGGCTTCGTCGAAACGCCCGGCCGACCGCAGGCAAGATCCCAGCGTCGTGAGCGCGCGCGCAATTTCGTCCGCGTCGCTCGCCGCTCGCGCGAGTTGAACCGCTTGCTGAGCCGTTTGCTCGCGCCCTGCTAACGGCCGTCCGACCTGAGACTCGAGCGCGACGCGCTGACGAAGAATGCACGCGTGAACGAGCGGATCGGGCATGGCGTCAACGAGCTGCGCCGCCGCTTCGAACCACGTCAGCGCTTCCTGCGAGGTCGTAATCAACTCCGGCCAAGCCATCGCGGCAAGCAGCCGAAGCCCGATCTCGGGCTCGTGCCGCTTGAAAATCGTCCACTCGATTGCGGCTCGAAGATTATCGATCTCGGGAAGCAGCACTCGCCTCCACTCGGCGTCGTCCAACGCATCCACCCGCGGCGCAAGCTCCTTCAAGAGCGTGGCGAAAAAGCGCGCGTGCCTTGCGGCCGTTACTTCCGCCTCATTTACCTCAGCTAAGCGCTCGAGCCCGTATTCGCGCATGGAAACGAGCATCCGGTACCGCCGGTGATCGCCGAACGACTCGACGACGACCAGGGATTTGTCGACCAGCGAAGAGATCGAGTCGAGAACGTCCAATTCGTCGATCATTCCGTCGCCGCCGCAGATCTCGGCGGCGGCCGGCAGTGTGCAGCCCCCCGCAAAGATCGAAAGCTTCCGGAAAAGAGCGCGCTCGCGCTCGGTGAGCAGATCGAAACTCCAATCAATCGTAGCGCGCAGCGTTTGGTGACGGGGCAGCGCGGACCGGTCGCCGCCGGTCAGCACGCGAAAACGTGCGTTGAGTTTTTGCGCGAGCTGCTGCGGTGAGAGCACTTTGATTCGCGCGGCCCCCAGTTCGATTGCCAGCGGTATGCCGTCCAAGCGCCGAGCGATCTCGCTTACGTAGGCCGCGTTCTCATCGCCGATCTCAAACCGGATATCTGCAGCCCGCGCGCGCTCGGAGAAGAGAGCGACCGCGTCATACCTCAGTGCCGACTGGGCCGTCACGGCCTCGCCGGCCGGCGGTACCGCGAGCGACGGTAATCGAAAGACCTGTTCGCCCCCGATGCCCAGGCTCTCGCGACTCGTTGTCAGCACGCGCACGTCGGGACAAGCGCGCAAGATCGTGGTCAGCACGTTGCGGGCCTCGTCGATGACGTGCTCGCAGTTGTCGAGAATCAAAAGAAGGCGTTGGTTTTTGAGATAGGCTGCGACGCTCTCGAGTAGCGGACGATTGCGCTCTTCGCGAACGCCGAGGGTCTGCGCAACCTCTGCCGTCAGCACCGATGCATCCGAAATCGGAGCCAGGTCCACCAGCCACACGCCATCGCCAAAGCCTTCGAGCACCTCGGCGCCGACATGGATCGCGCATCGGGTCTTGCCCGCCCCGCCGGCCCCCACCAGCGTAACCAGCCGGTTGTTCTGCAGCAGTCGCTTGATCTCGCCAACCTCGTGCTCGCGCCCAACGAACGACGTGAGCTGCAGCGGAAGATTGTTGGCGAACGAATCCACGGAGCGCAGCGCCGGAAATTCCTCGGGCAGCTGCGGCGCCACCAGTTGGTAGACACGCTCGGGTTGCGTTAAGTCCTTGAGCCGGTGCGCGCCAAGATCGCGCAAGCTCAAGTGCGGCGGCATCTGCGCCTGCAGCAACTCGGCCGTCGTGCCGGAAACCAGCACCTGACCGCCGTGACCGATTGCGAGCAATCGCGCCACGCGGTTCAAGACGGGACCGAGATAATCTCCATCGCGCTCGTCGGCCGTCCCCGTGTGCACCGCCATGCGCACTGCCACTCCTTCGACCGCTGAGAAATCTTCAGCGCCAAGCGCACGCTGCGCGTCGAATGCCGCAGCCGTCGCCTGCTGCGGCTGCGCGAAGGCTGCGCAAAACGAATCGCCCATCGTCTTAAAGACATAGGCGTCTCGCGCTTCGAGCGCTGCTCGCATGAGGGCATCGTGTCGCGCGAGCGCTGCCGCCATTGCATCGCGGTCGCGTTCCCAGCGCGCCGTGCTGCCTTCGATGTCCGAAAACAGGAAGGTGACCGTACCGCTGGGGTGAGCTATAGTCCTCTCCCTTTTGTCAGCGTGCCGGCATGGGCAGCGTGTGCGGCGCGAGCGCATCTGCGAGCGCGCGGAAAACGGCGATTGCGCCCAGCCCCGCGTTGCCCTTATCGTCATACGCCTCTGGCCTATTCGTCGCTTCGACGGCGATCGTGAGCTTCTGTGCGGGCAGATATCCGACAATGCCGGAGGCGCCGGCAAAGCCGAGCGTCTGCGAGATCCACCCCCCGCTGTCGATCACGCCGAGACCGTAGTTGAATGCGCTCGTGTTTTCGCGGCAGGCAGGACAGTTCGCTTGGGCATGGCCGAAGCCGATGAGACTTGGCCGGATCTGCGCGGCCGACGACGTTGGCGAGAGGAGTTTTCCCGATGCGACGGCCTCCATGGAAAGGCTCAGGTCGGATATGTCGGTCGTCTCGACGGCGCCCTCGACCGTCGTCCATGATGGGTTCCAAAACGTCGCCTCCTCATAAAATGGGAGGCCGGATTTGATACCGAGTGCCTGTCGGCGCTCGGAGCTGAACGAATGCAAGACGGGCGTGGGAATTTCAGGCGTGGTCGATGCCTGCGTTTGCTTGAGGCCCATCGGATCTAAGACGTCTTGGCGTATCGCATCCGCGAGCGGCATGCCGGCAATCTTCTCGAGAACCTGGCCAAGGATGACGTAGTTCGTGTGCGAGTAGCCCCAGTTCGCGCCGGGCACGAACTCCATCGGCTTCGATACGCCGATCTGTATGAGTTCCGCGGGCGTCCACTGGCGAAAGGGGTCGAGGTCGACGCCCTGCGTCGTTTCGGGCTGATACACGTAATCGGCGTAGCCCGAGGTCATTTGTGCCAAGTTCCTCAGGGTGATGCGGTTTGCGTTGGGGAGAGTGGGAAAGTACGTGGAGAGCTTCGTGTCGAGCGTCACCTTGTTGCGATCGACGAACTCGAGCAGCAGCGTCGCCATGTATGTGAACGCAAGCGCTCCATTGCGAAAGTGCATCTCCGGCGTCGCCGGCACGCCGGTCATCGAGTCGCCGAAAGCGCCGGTGTAGACGTCGGCTCCGTTCGACCGCACCTGCAGGATGACCGCCTTCAGGTAGTTTTCCGTCATCGAACTGCGCACGACGCGCTCGAGTTGAGAAACGGAGTTCCTGTCGGCGGCGCGTGCCTGCGCAAAGCTCGATAAGGCCACCAAGGCGGCGAGCGCAACGATACCGTGGACGAAGCGATGCGAAAGATCGTGCAATTGCGATGCCCTCTGCCGCCACGGTTCGCACGCCGCGCGATGCCGGCCTGTTCGCCGGCGCTCGTTGCCTACGCGTATGATTTTAGCAACAGCTATTTCGAGACAGCGTCAAGCATGACGGCCGTATGATCGGGTTGAGTCGCCTCGCGTTTGGTGTTGTGAAAGCTTGCGAGCAGCCAACGATCTTCATCACGCACGATCAGCATGGTCGCAATCGTGCGAACGATTCCTTTGACTGGGCCTTCCGGAATTTGCAGCTCACCTGCAACGATGGCGAGCAGCTTATCGTCGGATAATACCCTGACGTGCTCGACAACGAACTTTAGCGTGCTCCCCGCGTAAGGGCCTCTAAAATTTTTTCATGAATGCCCGCGACGGCGTCGCGCCCTTTGACGTACATTCCGAGCAGATTGATGAAGTCCACATCGGCCGTACACTTTTGCGCCCAGGACGCACCATCACCTCGAGCCCAGGCTTCTTCAAGCGCGCGCAGAGTAGGCTCAATCGGTTGAACTGCAACGCCACTTTCCATCTTATGCATTTTTCTTAGGATCCTCCTGTGTTTCTGCAGCCGCGCCAAGGAGAGGGTGGGATTCGAACCCACGAAACGTTCATCACGTTCTGCGGTTT